>NZ_CP013402.1:0-900512 GCF_001718555.1 Burkholderia metallica | reverse complement strand
TGCGATGCTCCTGCCGCGCCGGCGGCCGTGCCGGAAGCCGTCGCTACCGGCGTGACGGCTGACGCGGTGCCGGGGGCAGCTGCCGACGCGCCGGCCGTCGGCTTCGCGTTGTCGTTGCGGCGCGTGTCGGCGTCGCGCATCGACACGGTCGCGGTGCGGCCCGCGATCATCCGGAAATCGTCCGGCACCTCGTCGAGCACGACGCGCACCGGCACGCGCTGCGCGAGCCGCACCCAGCTGAACGCCGGGTTCACGTTCGGCAGCAGGTTCGCGCCCTGCGTGCGGTCGCGATCCTCGATCGCGGCGACGATGCTCTGCACGTGGCCGCGCAGCGCATGCGGCTCGCCCATCACGATGATGTCGACCGGCTGGCCGATGTGGATGCCGCGCAGCTTGGTTTCCTCGAAGTAGCCGTCGACGCGGAACGAGTTGCGGTCGACGACCGACAGCACCGCGCGGCCGGCCGGCACGTATTCGCCGACGCGCGGCGCGCGGTCGTTCAGGTAGCCGTCTACGGGGCTGACGATGGTCGTGCGCTGCAGGTTCAGCTTCGCGGTGTCGAGCGACACCTGCGCGTCGGCGACGGCGGCTTCGCCCTGTTCGACGCGCGTGCGGCTTTCCTCGACCTGTTCGCTCGCGACCAGGTTGCCGAGCTGCAGGTTGCGCGCGTATTCGCGTTTCGCCTGGGCGAGCGTCGCGCGGCGCTGCGCGAGCGTGGCTTCGGCGAGCCGTTCCGCGAGCGCGTAGCGCGCCTGATCGATCACGAACAGCACCTGGCCGCGCCTGACCTCCTGGTTGTCGACGACCTGCACCGACGTGATGAGGCCCGCCACGTCCGGCGCGACCTGGATCACGTCGGCGCGCACGTGACCGTCGCGGGTCCACGGCGAGAACATGTAGTAGTTGACGATGCGCCACAGCACGATGGCGGCCACGACGACGACGATCAGGGTGAGCAGGATTTGCCCTGCCGAGAGCCAGGTTTTTTTCACGTTAGGTAGCCACGAGACGGTGGGAAACGATCACGACGGCGGCAAACACGAACACGTAGATGCCGAGGTCGAAGATCGAACGGTGCCAGACGAGGCGGTAGAAGCCGACGCGTTCGAGCACGGCGCGCACGACGATGTTGATCAGGTACGCGATCAGCATCAGTACGAGCGGGGCCGGCACGAATACGCCGAAAATGTCGATTTCGCCGATCATGGTCGCGGTCGGAAGGACGGATGGGAAAGCGGGATCATGCGCGTGCTCCGTCCGGCGCCTGCGGCGGATGCCCCGCCTCGGCCGGATACAGCGACAGGCGCAGGCCGACGAGCGCGTGCAGCGTGTCGCGCAGCCGGCGATGCGTGGCGGGCGTGGCCGGTGCGGCGGGCGCGGCGCTCGCCGTGCCGTCGCCGGCCGGCGCGGTGCCCGGCAGGTTGCGGCCCGCGACGCGGCGCAGCGCGTCGTCGATCGTCGCGAGCAGCGCGGGCGGCGCCGGCTGGCGCGCGTTCGCGGCGGCGCAGCGCGCATAGTGATCGGTGACGCCGGCCAGCACGCGGTCGATCGCATCGGGCACGTCGCCGGACAGCCGGCGGCGCGAGCGGCGCAGGTCGAGCGCATTGAGCGCGATGCGCAGGTCGCGAAAGCTTTCGATCGACGGGTGGCGGTGGTCGTCCGACGCACCGAGGCGCGGCAGCAGCTGCGTGACGCGATCGAGCATCCGCGACGCGTGGTTGCGCTGGTCGTCGAGCGGTTGCGTCGACGCGGAGCGCGCGACGTCTTCCCAGCCCGAGCGCAGCAGGCGCCGCACCGCGAGTTCCGCACCGAACGGCCGCGTCGCACGCGTCCACACATAGGCGAACAGCAGCCCGGCGACGCCCGCGAGGTTGCTGTTCAGGAACACGAAGAAATCGGCGTCGTACGCCCCCTGGATGCTGATGAAGGTGGCCGTGTTCACGGCGACGAGCATCGTCACCATGTTGAACTGCGGGCGCGGCAGCAGCGTGCCGATCAGGATGAACGGGCCCGCGAACATCACGACGAGCATCGCGAAATCGTGCACGTGCGGCAGCACGACGAACAGGTACAGGCCCGCGAACACGACGCTCGCGGTCGTCGCGAGGAAGAACTTGAACACGAGCGGCGCCGGCTCGTCGAGCGCGGCGAAGAAGCTGCACGACACGGCCACGAGCGTGACGGCCGCGGCGCCGTCGTGCCAGCCGGACGCGATCCACAGCCAGCTCGCGAACACGATCGCGGCGACCACGGTCAGCGTCGAGAACAGCATCATCCCGCGATCGAAGAAACGCTCGGTGCCGCCGAGCCGCCAGTGCCGGTAGCGCGGCTGCCAGACGCCCGCTTCGTTGCCGATCAGCGCGCGCAGCGAGCGGCAGTCCTGCCAGATGTCGATGACCTGGCGCAGCCGCCACAGCGCGTTCGACAGCAGCGCGCCGTCCCAGCTCGTCAGCGCGTGGTCGGCCGGCTGCAGCGCGGCGATGCGTTCGCGCAGGCGGTCCGCGACCGGATCGTCGGGCATGTCGCCGTCGCTGCCGGCCCGCACGGCCGGCAGCGGCGCGTCGAACCATTTCGCGGCATCGGCGAGCAGCTCGTCGAGCCCGGGCGGCCGGACGTGCAGGTCGCGCATCAGCGCGATCAACGGATCGGCGAGCGACGACATCAGCGGCAGGAACAGCTGCATCCGGCCCGCGAGCGCCTGTGCGCGCGCGAGGATGCGCGGATGCGCATGGTCGTAGCTCAGCTGGCTCAGCAGGAATTCGAGGCCGGTGATGGTCGCCGCGAGGCGTTGCCGGCACGCGGACAGCGCCTTGCCGGCCAGGTGCCCGGACAGCGTCTCGCGGCCGTAGAACGCGGCGTCCTTGAACCACGCGTCGGTGCGCTCGATCAGCGTCGGCGCGAGCCGGTTCGGGAAGATCGCGCTGCCCACGACGCTCGCGCACACGATGCCGAGCACGATCTCCTCGGTGCGCGCGATCGCGACGTCGAACACGGTGGACGGATCGGTCACGGTCGGCAGCGCGACGAGCGGCATCGTATAGCCGGCGAGCATGAACACGTAGCTGCGCGCGGTGCGATCGGAGATCGCGAGGTACAGCAGCGTGCCGCACCACGTGGCGACGATGATCGCAAACAGCAGCGGCGTCTCGACGAACGGCGGCACGAAGAAGATCGCGGCGGCCGCGCCGAGCGCGGTGCCGAGCGCGCGATACAGCGCCTTCGAGCGCGTCGCGCCGACGAACGGATTCGACACGATGTAGACGCTCGCCATCGCCCAGTACGGGCGCGGCAACTGGAAATACAGGCCGAGGTACAGCGCCAGCATCGACGCGGCGAACGTCTTGCCCGAGAACAGCCAGTCGCGGAGGCTCGGATAGGTCATGACGTGGCGTCGCCGGTGTGGGACGCACGCGCGGCGTGCGTGTGCGACTCGGACGCATTGAACGCGGCGAGCACGCGCAGCGTCGCCTCGAGATCGGCGCGCGAGACGCCCTTGAGCACCTGCGCGCGCAGCACGCGCAGGTCTTCCTCCATCTTCGCGGTGACCGCGCGGCCGGCGGCCGTCAATGAAATCGTTTTCGCGCGTCGATCGTGCGGATCGTCGTCGCGGCGCGCGAGGCCGGCCGCGCACAGCTGGTCGAGCAGGCGCACGAGCGACGGCCCTTCGATGCCGACGTGTTCGGCGAGCGTGCCTTGCCGCACGCTCTCGCCGAGACGCCCGGCGATCAGCAGCGGCGTCGCACACGCCTCGGACACGTTGTACGCGGTCAGCACGCCGTCGCTGGTACGGCGCCACTTGCGCGCGGACAGCACCAGCAGGCTGCTGACGGCGAGGCGGAGGTCGTGCAGATTGGTCATGGGCGAGATGATAGGGCCAAATTAATTCGATAGCAAACTATCGTTTTTTGAGACGCGGATGAAACGTCGCGTGCGGCACGGCCGGCCCGTTCGAAGCAATTTAGGTGGCGTGTGGGGGATGGTCAAGCTGTAAGGTTTCCGGCGCCGTCCGGGCGCGCGGCGGGTGCGATCGAAGGTTCGAATGATCGGACGAAAGCCGTCCGGCGGGGCTGCCCGGCGGGTCAGGCTGATTCGAAGCCGGGGTTCGGGAAATCCGGCTTCGCGAAACGGCGGACTGCGTGCATATTGGGCCATTGCCTGCATCCCGGAGATTCCGCACGTGTCCACCTCATCCTCGCAGCCCCCGGCCCCCGCATCGCTCGACGCGTGGCTCGGCAAGACCGAAACCCTCGGCGACGACATCACCGCGTTCCCGCTGAACGCGCTGGCCGCCACGCTCGATCGCCCGTCGCCCGGCGACGTCGTGCCGCCGATGTGGCACTGGCTCTATTTCCTGCCCGTCGCGCCGCTGGCCGAAGTCGGCCCCGATGGCCACCCGAAGCGCGGCGGCTTCCTGCCGCCCGTGCCGCTGCCGCGCCGCATGTGGGCCGGCGGCCGCCTGACGTTCCATGCGCCGCTACGCACGGGGCGGCGCGCGACGCGCGAATCGACGGTCGCGAACCTCGAGGACAAGACGGGCCGCAGCGGCCGGCTCGTGTTCGTGACGGTGCAGCACCGGATCGAATGTGACGGCGCGCTGTGCGTCGAGGAGGAGCACGACATCGTCTATCGCGACGCGCCGCTGCCGGGCGCACCGGCGCCGAAGCCGGTCGCGGCGCCGGCGGGCGAGGCGTGGGCGCGCACGGTAACAGCCGACGCCGTGATGCTGTTCCGCTATTCGGCGCTGACCTTCAACGGTCACCGCATCCACTACGACCGCAGCTACGTGACGCAGGAGGAAGGCTATCCGGGGCTCGTCGTGCACGGCCCGCTGATCGCGACGCTGCTCGCCGATCTCGTGCGCCGCGAACGGCCCGACGCGACGCTCGCGAGCTTCGCGTTCCGCGCGGTGCGCCCGACGTTCGACGGCGAGCCGTTCACGCTGTGCGGCAAACCGTCGGACGACGGTACGACGATCGAGTTGTGGGCGAAGGATCGCGACGGCTGGCTGACGATGCAGGCCACCGCGACGCTTGCATGACATGTGACGCGTGCCGTGTGTCGTCGGCTTCATCGACGAAGAACCCGGCACGCGCCACGACGGAACGGGCACGCTGCGCGCTCGTCGGTGAAGCGTCGCGTCCCGTTCGGCCGACCGCTCGTGGCGACGAAAGAGGCAGCGGACGAAATCGTCGGCATCGTGAAGGCCGCGGTGGACGCGGTCGCGGAGTGAGCAGAGCAGGGTTCAGACGGACTGACGCCGCCGCACGAAAGTGCGGCGGCGTCCTTGTTCGGGCGGATGCCGATTCGCGCGACGTCGCTCGTCGTCACGACGCGCCGGCGATGTCTGCGGGAAGAATCAGCGCAGACCGGATATCGCCGGTGCGGCGCAGGCGACGATCTTCATCCGCCTGCCAATGTTCAGTAATCCCACGTAACGGGAACGAAGCGGAAGCCGTCCCCGTCTCGTGCGACGTGCCCGATCGACGGGAACGCGACGTGCGCGGCGGCGAGCATCGCGCCGGTCTCGGCGGCTTCCTTGAACAGTGCGAGACGCACGTCGACGGACCCTTCGGGATCGTGCTCGAAGCCGTTTTGCCACTCGGGATGGTCGAAGTTGACTTCGAAGATCGCGTCGCCCACGAACGTCAGCCTTTCGCCGTTCGACGCGATGTCCACCACGCAGTGTCCGGGCGTGTGCCCACCCGTCACGCGCGCCGACACGCCCGGCGCGATTTCCGCGGTCTGCTCGAACTGCACGAAGTTCTCGCGATAGAGTGCGACGAACCGGTCGGCGGCCTTGCGCAGCGCCGGCGGAACGGCTTCCGGCATCACCGTCTTGCTGAAGTCGGGCTGCTTCCAGAACGCCACTTCCGCTGCCGATACGTGAATGCGTACGTCCGGGCGCAGCTTCGCCTTGACGCCGTCGTTGTTCAGCCCGCCGACGTGATCCATGTGCATGTGCGTGATCACGATATCGGTGATGGCCGCGAGGTCGATGCCGGCCGATTCCAGACGCATGACCGAGCGCCCGGCGCGCGTGAAATAGTCGAAGCCGTCGCCCACGCCCGAGTCGATCAGGATCAGGCGATCGCCGCTGCGCACGAGCGCGATGTTCAGCGCCCAGTCGAACATGTCGCGCTGCAGGAAGCGGCCGTCGAACCAGGCGTTGCGGTCCGCTTCGCTCGCGTTGGTGGACATCGTGGAAGTCGGCAGCGGCAGCACGCCGTCGCTGATCAGCACGACGTCCACATCGCCCACGCGCACGGCATAGCGGGAAGAAACGAGCTCGCCCGAACCGTCGTTGCCCAGCGGGGCGGTAACCGGTCGTACGTTGCGGATTGATGCGCTCATGTTGAAATGTCCTGTTCATCGAGTGGGTAAGCCGCGCAGCGCAGCGCGGTTGGCGAGTGCGACGTCGGGTGTCGTGCACCGCGTTTCGCTCGTCTGTCGATCGAGCGTGTGGACGATTGTAGATAGCGGCGGCGCGCGCCAGTAGCGCTGCACGGGCGCACATGATGTTGTCCTTGAGACAACAATCGACGTCGAATCGACGGCGGACGACGATCGCGCGCCGAAGCGGCGTGAGCGGATTCGACGAGCAGGAGCGCGCGACGATGTCCATACACGACCACGCGCAATCGCGACGCCGTCCCGATACCCGAAAAGCCCATCACTCGCTGCTCGTTGCAGGGCGATGGGCGAGGTAATGGATGCCGTTTATGGGAAGCCGCGAACGGCCGGGGGCGCGTTCCAGGCGAGCTGGCCGCGAACCGCATTCCGTTCCGTGAGGACATGTGCGGCGGTCTCGACTTCCGTCCGGGCGGCGAACCCCGCGCCGTTCGTTGCCGGTCGCTGAAGGATGATGCGCGACGCACGCGAGCGATGCGCCGCCACCGGTCCCGGCGCGCTTCGCCAAACCGCTGTAATCTGCTCGCTGGCCGCGCACGCTGCATGCGCGGTCGCGGCACGCACGACCCGCGCGGCTTCCGATGGCGCCGCGTGAGTCCCCTTTTACGCATCGCATCAGGAGCACGTATCTTGGCCACTTACATCGTGTTTACACGTGAAAGCATGCAGGACCAGCAAGAATTCGACCGCTACCAGAGCAAGGTCGGCGCGACGCTCGCCGGACATCCGGTGAAGGTGCTTGCCGCGTACGGGCCGCAGGAAACGCTGGAAGGCGAGGGCCCGGAAGGCGTCGTGATCGTCGAGTTCCCGTCGAAGGAAGCGGCGCACGCGTGGTATCACGGCCCCGAATACCAGGCGATCATCCAGCACCGGCTCAACGGCGCGCGCTATCGCGCGGTGCTGGTCGAGGGTGTCTGAGAGATCCCGCAGGGCGTCGCCGTCGACGCGACGCGATGCCCGCGTACGCGCCCACTCATGACGACGACGACTTCCGCGCCCGTTCGCCCACCGATGGGCCGCGCCACGACCGGTCTGCTTGCGATCAGCGTGGTGCTGTATCTGGTCGCGATGTTCACCACGCCGTTTCGCACCGGTTCGCCCGATCCGCAGCCGTGGGCCGATGGCTGGGAGGTGCTGTTGACCGGCTGGTTGGGCGTGTTCGACGGCATCTGCGCGTGGCTCGCCAATCCGCTCGTGCTTGCCGCGTGGCTGCTGACGGCGAAGCGCTACCGCACCCAGGCGGTCGTGCTGGCCGTGCTCGCGTTGTTGTTCGGGATGAGCTTTCTGGCGCAGCAGCGGATCATCGTCAACGAAGCGGGGGACGTCGAGCCCGTGCATCTCGACGCGATCGGCTACTGGTGCTGGCTGGCGAGTTTCGGTGCCGCGTCGGTCGGCGCGGCGTTGTTGCCCGGTCGGACGAAGCCGCGCTGATCGATGGCGGACGCTTCGATGCGGACGTCGACGCAGGTGAAGGCGCCGGGCCTCGCAGCGATCCGCGGCATCGGCACGCGGCGCGACATCGCGTCCCGCGTGTCGATGCATCGAACGCGCGACGCCGCGCGTTCAGCCTTTACCCTTCACCCGATGTGCGGCTGCAACGCGCGCAACCAGTACGACACCGCCACCGCACCGCCATCCGGCGTGCCGATCGCGCGCTCGCCGAGATAGCTGGCGCGCCCCGCGCGCGGCGTCATCCGAGCCGTTTCCTCCGCACCTCGTTCGGCCGCTTCGACGGCCGCCGCCCATGCAGCCGACGCATCCTTGTCGCCATCGAGCGCGCGCTCGAACGCGGTGACGGCCGGCACCAGCGCATCGAGCATCGTCCGGTCGCCGGCGTGCGCGCCGCCCAGTTCGCTGATCGACTCCACCGCGCCGCGGAACGCCGCGGCCCAGTCGCGCGCCGACGGCTCGTCGATCCCGGCCAGCCGGCGCGATGCGCGCAGCAGCGCGGTCGCGTAGAACGGCCCCGAGCTGCCGGCGATCGCGCGGCGCAACGCGGCGCCGAGCGCCGCGAGCGTACCGGCCGGCGTGCCGTATGCGGCGTCCGGCAGCGCGACGATCGCCTGCGCGGCGCGCAGCATGCTCGCGCCGAGATCGCCGTCGCCGGCCGCCGCATCGAGGTCGGTCAGCGTCTGTTCGTGATCGGTCAGCGTCTGCGCGACCGCGTGCAGCGCCGGTTGCAGGCACCCGGCCCACGCACGGCCGGCCGCATCGAGCGGCGGCAACGGCGCTTCCTGCGCGGCGGCCGTGGCCACGCGGATCTGCGTATTCACCGCGCCGCCGCCCGGCCACGCGCGCGCCTGCGTGGGCGCGTCGAGCAGGCCCGCGCGTTCGTCGTTCAGCCGCAGCACTGAAATCGAGCAGCCGGGCATGTTCAGCGCCGACAGGAACGTGCCGGCCCACGCGCGGGCGACGACGATGCCGCGCCGGTGCAGGTTGTCGTACGCGGCGCGCAGCACGATCGCGAGTTCCATGTCCGGCGTCGCGCCGAGGCCGTTGACGAACAGCGCGACGCGTTCGCCGCGATCGAGCACGAGGTCGGCGACGATGCTCGACAGCAGCGTGTCGACGAGCGCGTCGGCCGGCAGCGGCGCGCGGCGTTCGACGCCTTTCTCGCCGTGGATGCCGAGTCCGAGTTCGATCTCGTGATCGCCGAGGCTGAAGCCCGACTTGTCGGCGCCGGGGATCGTGCAGCCGTCGAGCGCGACGCCCATCGTGCCGAGTTCGGCCGCCGCGTCGCGCGCGATCGCCGCGACGCGGGCGAGTGGCAGCCCCCGTGCGGCGGCCGCGCCTGCGAGCTTGTGGATCAGCACGGTGCCGGCGATCCCGCGCCGCTGGCCGCGCTCGACGCGGCCGCGCAACGCGACGTCGTCGGCGACGATGACCGTTTCGACCGGAATGCCTTCGGCGCGCGCGAGTTCGGCGGCGAGCCCGAAATTGAGCCGGTCGCCGGTGTAGTTCTTCACGATCAGCAGGGCGCCGTTCGGGCCGGCGCTCGCGCGGATCGCGGCGAGCACGGCGTCGGTGGACGGCGACGTGAACACTTCGCCGCACACGGCCGCGCTCAGCATCCCTTCGCCGACATAGCCGCCGTGCGCGGGTTCGTGGCCGCTGCCGCCGCCGGAAAGAACGGCGACCGGGCGCTGCGCCGGCTCGGGCAGCGGCTGGCGGACGAGCACGTGCTCGTCGCCGAGGATCGCGAGATGGGGCGACTGCCGCGCGATGCCTTCCAGCATTTCTCGCACGACATCGGACGGGCGGTTGACGAGCTTTTTCATGGCGATGGATTCCGGACGGGTGAGCGCGGCGCGGCCGGGCCCGCTCGGGCGCCGGGCGGCCTCGCATGGTGCGCAGGATCGTGCGGGCGCGCTGTCGCCGGACGCACGCGATCGGGTAACGGAGGACCGGATGCGGGAAGGGGACGCGGCGCACGCTTCGCGCCACGATACATCAGGTTCGGACATTGCTGCACGGATCGCGGCGCGATCGCGCCGGAACGGCGCGGCGGCGCGCTCCCATGAACGGCTACTTCATCGCCGCGATCGCCTTCGCGCGAATCAGACGCGCACGCAACACGTTGCGGCTGATGCCGAGCAGCCGCGCGGCCTGGATCTGGTTGCGGTGGCTGAATTCGAACGCGACACGCATCACGGTGTCCTCGACACGTTCGAACAGGTTGCCGTGATCCTCGTCGAACAGCGCGCGTAGCGCGTGTTCGAGCGCGGCCTGCGCGCCGGCGCCCGGTTCGGGCACGGGGACGGGCGGCGTGCACCCGGCGGCCGTCGGCGCGTCCGGCGCCGCGATGGGCAGGTCGGCCTCCCGCAGCACGTCCTCACGGCTCACGAGCAGCGCGTGATGGATCACGTTTTCGAGTTCGCGGATGTTGCCGGGCCAGCCGTGCGCCTCGAGCCGGCGTTCGGCGCGCGGATCGATGCTGCGCGGCCCGTAGCCGAGGCGGCTCCGGTAGACGTCGAAGAAGTGGCGCGCGAGCGGCAGGATGTCGCCCGGGCGCTCGCGCAGCGTCGGTACCGCGAGCTGCACGACGTTGAGCCGGTAGAACAGGTCGCCGCGGAACCGCCCGTTCGCGACGGCCTGCTGCAGATCCACGTTGGTCGCGGCGACCACGCGCACGTCGATCGGCACGCCCGTGCGCGAACCGAGCCGCACCACCTCGCGTTCCTGCAGCACGCGCAGCAGCTTGACCTGCATCGACAGCGGCAGGTCGCCGATCTCGTCGAGAAACAGCGTGCCGCCGTCCGCGGCTTCGAACCAGCCGGGCTTCGCGCTGAGCGCGCCGGTAAACGCGCCTTTCTCGTGGCCGAACAGTTCGCTCTCGACGAGCGTTTCGGAGAACGCGCCGCAGTTCACCGCGATGAACGGTCCGTCGCTGCGGCGGCTGAGGTCGTGCACGTGTCGCGCGATCAGTTCCTTGCCGGTGCCGGTCTCGCCGACGATCAGCACGCTCGCGCCGCTCGGCGCGACGCGGCGAACCTGTTCGAGCAGCGCGATCGAACGCGGATCGGCGAACACCTGCCCGCGCGCGCGGCCCGGTACGTGACGTTCGGGCGGCGCGGTCACGGGCGCCAGGCGTTGCGCGGGCGTCAGCGCGGCCGGCTCGCGGGATGCGGCGACGACACGCAGGTTGGGCGGGCGCGGCGATGCGGAACTCGAAGTCATGGCGGTAAACCGTAGGAAGGCTGAACGAAGCAGACCCGCGCGAACGGGCGGCACGGCCCGGCTGCTGCGGGATCAGCAAAGTGTTCAATGTTTTGCCGCACGCGGAAAGCATCGATTTCTGATAACCAAAGCGCGATTGCTGCGGAACCCGCAACGGTGCGGAAGTACGGCTGCGCCGCGACGTCATCGCGGCGAATCCGGCGCGATCGCGTAGGCGCGCTGCTGCGTGATCAGCAGCCTGCCAGCAGCGCCGCTTCACCCGGTTCATCACGTCCGCGCATATCGATGTGACGGCCGCGCGGGAA
This sequence comes from Burkholderia metallica, assembly GCF_001718555.1. NCBI lineage: Bacteria > Pseudomonadati > Pseudomonadota > Betaproteobacteria > Burkholderiales > Burkholderiaceae > Burkholderia > Burkholderia metallica. Next base: position 889,122 of record NZ_CP013402.1, on the reverse strand, counting down.
CGCTTGCCACTTCACGGAATGTGCGCGAGCGCCTGCTCCGGCGAGGCACGACGCATACATTTCGCGATGCAGATGATCGCGCCGTGATGCAGTCGCGTCGATGGCACGCTCCTTGCTGACCCGAAGCGGACTCGCCGCAATCGACACGCGGCTCAACGGCTCAACGGTTCAACCACGGGAACGCATCGCATGAGCAATACCCCCCTCAACGTCGTCGCGATTTCGGGCAGCCTGCAGCGACCGTCGCGCACGCTCGCGCTGACCGACGCGATCGTCGCGGCGCTCGGCGCCGCGCTGCCGATCGATACGCGGCTGATCGAACTCGCCGAAATCGGCAGCCGGCTGGCCGGCGCGCTGACGCGCGCGCAGGTGCCGGCCGACCTCGAAGCGCACCTGCGCGCGATCGAGACGGCCGACGCGCTGGTCGTCGCGAGTCCCGTGTATCGCGCGTCGTACACGGGCCTCTTCAAGCACCTGTTCGACCTCGTGCATCACGACGCGCTGATCGACGTGCCCGTGCTGCTCGCAGCCACCGGCGGCAGCGAGCGTCATGCGCTCGTGATCGAGCACCAGCTTCGCCCGCTGTTCGGCTTCTTCCAGGCCCGCACGCTGCCGATCGGCGTGTACGCGTCCGAAAGCGATTTCGATCGCTACCAGATCGCGAACCCGGCGCTGCGCGCGCGCATCGCGCTGGCCGTCGAGCGCGCGGTGCCGCAACTGCGCGCACACGCGCTTTCCGTCGCGGCCGCGTAGGCCGCCTGCGTTTTCTCTTCCGACCAGGACACACTCATGAGCCACACCGATCCTTCCACCGACGGCGTCAAATTCGCGTACTGGGTACCGAACGTCAGCGGCGGCCTCGTCGTCAGCACGATCGAGCAGCGCACCGACTGGAGCCTCGAATACAACCAGCAGCTTGCGCGCACGGCCGAGGCGGCCGGCTTCGAGTATGCGCTGAGCCAGATCCGCTTCACGGCCGGCTACGGCGCCGAATACCAGCACGAGTCGGTGTCGTTCAGCCAGGCGCTGCTGCATGCGACGACGAAGCTGAAGGTGCTCGCCGCGATCCTGCCGGGGCCGTGGCATCCGGCCGTGGTCGCGAAGCAGCTCGCGACGATAGACCACATCTCGAACGGGCGCATCGCGATCAACGTCGTGAGCGGCTGGTTCAAGGGCGAATTCACCGCGATCGGCGAGCCGTGGCTCGAGCACGACGAACGCTACCGGCGCTCGAAGGAATTCATCCAGGCACTGAAGGGTATCTGGACGCAGGACAACTTCACGTTCAAGGGCGACTTCTACCGCTTCAACGACTACACGCTGAGCCCGAAGCCGGTGCAGAAGCCGCATCCGGAAATCTTCCAGGGCGGCAGCTCGCGCGCGGCGCGCGACAACGCGGCGAGCGTGTCGGACTGGTACTTCACGAACGGCAATACGCCGGAGAACCTGAAGGCGCAGATCGACGACATCCGCGCGAAGGCCGCGGCGAACAACCATCGCGTGCGCATCGGCGTCAACGCGTTCGTGATCGCGCGCGACACAGAGGAAGAGGCGAAGGCCGTGCTCGACGACATCATCCGCCACGCGCACGTCGAGGCCGTGCATGCGTTCGGCGATGCGGTGAAGCAGGCCGGCAGCGCGTCGCCGGAGGGCGAAGGCAACTGGGCGAAGTCGACGTTCGAGGATCTCGTGCAGTACAACGACGGCTTCCGCACGAACCTGATCGGCACGCCGCAGCAGATCGCCGAACGCATCGTCGCGCTGAAGGCGATCGGTGTCGATCTCGTGCTCGCGGGGTTCCTGCATTTCATCGAGGAAGTCGAGTATTTCGGCAAGCGCGTGCTGCCGCTCGTGCGCGAACTCGAGGCGCAGCGGCAGGCGGTGGCCGCGTGATACGGAGGTCGGCGTGCGGCGGCCGGCCGGCGATGTCGTCCCGGCCGGACGATTCCGTTTAGAGGGCTCTCTCGCGCCGTTACGCGACCCCGGCCATCTTCGACGCATCGACCACCATCTGCACACCGAGGCCGCCGAGAATGAGCCCCATCGCCCAGCGCTGCGCGAGCAGCAGCGTCGGGCGTCCGTGCAGGAATCTCGCGATGCTGCTCGAACAGATCGCCACCAGCCCGTTCGCGCAAGCGAATGCGGTGATCAGCAGCGAACCGAGAAACAGCGATTGCCCAAGCACGCTGCCGTTCCGGTAGTCGATGAACTGCGGCAGCAACGAGATGAACAGCATCGCGAGCTTCGGGTTCAGCACGCTGGTCGTCGCACCCATCGCGAGCAACCGGAGCGGCCGCTCGCTGGGCAACGCCTGCACCTCGAACGGCGAGCGGCCACCGGGCCTGACGGCCTGCCACGCGAGATACAACAGGTATGCCGCACCGACTACGGCCAGCGCGATGCCCGCATAGGGCACGCTCATGAACAGCGTCGTGATGCCGAACGCCGCGCCGAACATGTAGAACAGGTAGCCGATCATCACGCCGCCGAGTGAAATGAGCCCCGCCGTGCGACCTTGCGCGATCGAGCGCGACATCACGTAGACCATGTTCGGCCCGGGCGTGACCGCGAGCATGCCGCCGATGACGAGAAATCCGTAGAGCGATTCGGACGTATGCATGTCTGATGATTCCTGCAACGAGTGAGGGCTGACGAGATGCATTGTCCGGCCGTGGAGGAGAACAGTAAAACGGGATAAACTGAATTGATTAATCAGTTTTTCTGAATTCCATGAAAAGGCTCGACCTCGATGTGCTCGCGATGGTGGTGGCCGTCGCGGAATCCGGATCGTTCGCGCAGGGCGCGCAGGCCGTGCACCGGTCGCCGTCGGCGGTGAGCATGCAGATCAAGGCGCTGGAAGACGCGCTCGGCAAGCCGCTGTTCATCCGCGACACGCGCAACGTGACGCCGACCGACGACGGCTCGATGCTCGCCGAATACGGTCGCCGGATGCTGGCGATGCGCGACGAGGCATGGGCGTCGGTCGTGCGCCCGGAGATCCGCGGCCGCGTGACGATCGGCGTGCCCGACGACTACATTTCGTCGCTGCTGCCGCAGGTGCTCGGCAAGTTCGCCGCGATGCATCCGCGCGTGGAAGTGCGCGTGATCGGCCAGCCGAGCAGCGCGCTCGTGCCGATGCTGAAGGACAACACGGTCGATCTCGCGTGCCTCACGCGGATCAAGGGCGTGACGGGCGAGCTGATCCGGATGGAACCGCTCGTCTGGGCCGGCTCGCCGAAGCGCAATGTGTGGGAAGAGCGGCCGCTGCCGGTGGCGTTCTTCACGCACGGCGGCAGCATGGCGCGCGATCAGGCGGTCAAGGCGCTGAACCGGCGGAAGATCCCGTACCGGATGTCGTACGAAAGCCCGAGCCACCTCGGGCTGCTCAGCATGGTGGAAGCCGGGCTGGCGGTCGCGCCGCTCGCGCGCTGCTGCATTCCCGACCATCTCGTGCAGCTGTCGGAAAGCCACGGGCTGCCGTCACTCGGAGAACTGGAAGTCGTGCTCGCGCGCAGTGCGCAATCCGCGCGCCCGCCGTGCGACTACCTGGCCGAGCAGATTCTCGGCGAATGGCGCACCTGAGCGGCGCGCCGGCGGCCGCGATTCAGCTGGACTTCAGCAGGATTTCAGCAGCCATTCGCGGAACGCGACGAGCGAGGGCAGCGTGTCGTTTCCCGGCGGGTAGACGAGGTAGTAGCTGCGCTGGCTGGTGATCGCGTCGCCGATCGACACGAGTTCGCCGCGGCTCAGTTCGTCTTCCACCAGCACTTTCGGCACCAGTCCGATCCCCATCCCGGCCCGCACGGCCTGGATCAGGTGCGACGTCAGCTCGAAGCTCGGGCCGATGCGCATCTGCCGATGGTCGAGCCGATAGTGCGAAAACCATTCCGCCCACGCCTGCTGGTTGCTCGTCACGCCGAGCAGCGTCTGCTTCGCGGCCCAGGCGGGCGGCCGTGCGCCGGCCTTGCGGCGGCTGCCGCTGCCCGCGTCCGGCGGCGCGATCGCGATCAGGAACTCGTTGTACAGCCGGTGCGCGTGCAGGCCCGGCCAGTCGCCCGCGCCGACGGTGATCGCCGCATCGAGGTCGTCGTTGAGGAAATCGATCGCGCCGATCCGCGAATGAAGGTGCACGGTTACGCCCGGATGCGCGGCGTAGAAGTCGTGCAGGTGCGGCAACAGCCATTTCGAGCCGAAGGTGGGCAAGGTCGCGAGGCGCAGCGTGCCGGCGCCCGCCTGGTGCGACATCGCCTGCAGTGTCGCGCCGCGGATGCGCCCGAGCGCGCCGCTCAACTCGACGAAGTAGCGCCGCCCGACCTCGGTCAGTTTCACCGAACGGCCCTCGCGCCGGAACAGCGGCACGCCGAGCTGGTCTTCCAGCGTCTGGACTTGCCGGCTGATCGCGCTCTGGCTCAGCGACAGCTCGTCGGCCGCGCGTGTATAGCTTTCGTGCCGCGCGGCGGCCTCGAACACGAGCAGCAGCGACATCGACGGGGTGAGGCGACGGTAATTCATGAGTTTTATGCAATATTCGCTGGAGCAGAATTCGTTTGTTTGTCGCGAAGTATCCAAAGATACTGGAATTCCCGGCTGCGCGGAAACTTGCTGAAAATTCATGTTTCGTCCACGCGAACCGGTCGGTTCCACCCACACTGCGTCTTGACCCCATGTCGATTGCTCCGTTGCCCCGTCCCGCCAGCCCGCCCGCTCACGCGTACCGCGCCTTTCTCGCCGCGCTGCAAGCCGCCGGATTCGCCGGGGAAATCCGCGCGGATCATGCGAACCGGACGGTGCAGGCCACTGACAACTCGATCTACCAGTGCCTGCCGCAAGCGGTGATCTGCCCCGCGCATGCGGACGATGTCCGGCTGCTCGCGCGGCTGCTCGCCGAGCCCGCGCATCGCGACGTCGCGGTGGCGCCGCGCGGCGGCGGCACGGGTACCAACGGGCAGTCGCTGACCGACGGCGTCGTGGTCGACCTGTCGCGCAACATGAACCGGATTCTCGAAATCGACGTCGAGCGGCGCTGGGTGCGCGTGCAGGCCGGTGTCGTCAAGGATCAGCTCAATGCGGCGCTCAAGCCGCACGGGTTGTTCTTCGCGCCGGAGCTGTCGACGTCGAACCGTGCGACCGTCGGCGGGATGATCAACACCGATGCGAGCGGGCAGGGCAGCTGCACGTACGGCAAGACGCGCGATCACGTGCTCGAGCTCGATTTCGTGCTGATGGGCGGCGAGCAGTTGCACAGCGACGTGCTCGACGACGACGAACTGGAACGCCGCTGCGCGCGGCAGGACCGCATCGGCAAGGTCTACCGCACCGCGCGGCGCATCAGCGACGACAAGGCGGCGCTGATCGAAGCGAAGTTTCCGAAGCTCAACCGCTGCCTGACCGGCTACGACCTCGCGCACCTGCGCGAACCCGACGGCCGCTTCAACCTGAACAGCGTGCTGTGCGGCGCCGAAGGCTCGCTCGGCTTCGTCGTCGAGGCGAAGCTCAACGTGCTGCCGATCCCGAAGTATTCGGTGCTGGTCAACGTGCGCTACGCGGGCTTCATGGACGCGCTGCGCGACGCGCGCGCGCTGCTCGCGCACCGGCCGCTGTCGATCGAGACGGTCGACTCGAAGGTGCTGATGCTCGCGATGCAGGACTTCGTGTGGAGCAGCGTGGCCGAGTATTTCCCGCAGGACGACGCTCGGCCGACGCTCGGCATCAACCTGATCGAATTCAGCGGCGACGACGAACACGACGTCGACGCGCGCGTGCGTGCATTCGTCGACCATCTGCGCACCGACACGGGCGTGGAGCGCCTGGGCCACACGCTCGCGGCCGGCGACGACGCGGTGAAGCGCGTGTATGCGATGCGCAAGCGCGCGGTCGGCCTGCTCGGCAACGTGCAGGGCGAGGCGCGCCCGCAGCCGTTCGTCGAGGACACCGCGGTGCCGCCCGAGAACCTCGCCGCGTACATCGCCGAATTCCGCGCGCTGCTCGACGGCCACGGGCTGCAGTACGGGATGTTCGGGCACGTCGATGCCGGCGTGCTGCACGTGCGTCCGGCGCTCGACATGAAGGACCCGAAGCAGGCGGCGCTGGTGCGGCCCGTGTCGGATGCGGTGGCCGAGCTCACGCAGCGCCATGGCGGGCTGCTGTGGGGCGAGCACGGCAAGGGCGTGCGCTCCGAATACGCGCCCGCGTTCTTCGGCGAACTGTATCCGTCGCTGCAGCAGCTGAAGGCCGCGTTCGACCCGCACAACCAGTTCAACCCGGGCAAGATCGCGACGCCGCCGGAGCCCGCGATGCGGCTGCTGAAGATCGACGAAGTGCCGACGCGCGGCGACCACGACCGGCAGATCGACGAGCGCGTGTGGCAAAGCTACGGCACCGCGATGCACTGCAACGGCAACGGCGCGTGCTACAACTTCGATCCGGACGACGCGATGTGCCCGTCGTGGAAGGCGACGCGCGAGCGCGTGCAGTCGCCGAAGGGGCGCGCGTCGCTGATGCGCGAATGGTTGCGCCTGCAAGGGCAGGCCGGCGTCGACGTCGTCGCGGCCGCGCGTGCGCGGCAGCCGTTCCTGCGGAGCCTGGCCACGCGCTGGCGCAACAGCCGCGCGGCGCGCAACGGTGAAGCGGACTTCTCGCACGAGGTGTACGACGCGATGGCCGGGTGCCTCGCGTGCAAGTCGTGCGCGGGGCAGTGCCCGGTGAAGGTGAACGTGCCGGAGTTCCGTTCCCGTTTTCTCGAGCTGTATCACCAGCGCTACCTGCGGCCGTTGCGCGACTACCTGATCGGCTCGCTCGAATACACGATGCCGTGGATGGCGCGGGTGCCCGCGCTGTACAACGGGCTGATGCGGGCGGGATGCGTGCGCACGGTGCTGGAGCGGCACGTCGGCATGGTCGACAGCCCGCTGCTGAGCCGCTTCGATCTCGCGGCCGTGATCCGCGAATGGCAGGTGAAGCCGGCCGACCCGCAGGCGCTCGCCGCGCTGAGCGACGCGCAGCGAGCGCGCAGCGTCGTCATCGTGCAGGACACGTTCACGCGCTATTTCGAACCCGAGCAGCTGGCGACGCTGATCGAGCTGGCGGCGCGCACGGGCTTTCAGGTGTGGCTCGCGCCGCTCGCGCCGAACGGCAAGGCGCTGCACGTGCAGGGCTTTCTGCGCGCGTTCGAGCAGGCGGCGATCCGCAATGCGACGCAACTGGCCGCGCTGGCGCGCTCGGGCGTCGCGCTCGTCGGCCTCGATCCGGCGATGACGCTCACGTACCGGCAGGAATACCTGAAGGTGACGGGGCTCGCCGACGTGCCGACGGTGGCGCTGCCGCAGGAATGGCTGCTACAGGCGCTGCCGGAAGCCGCCGGCGGCGACCTGCCCGTGTCGTACCGGCTGCTGCCGCACTGCACCGAGAAAACCAATGCGCCCGACAGCGGCAAGCAATGGGCGCAGGTGTTCGCGCGACGCGGGCTGCGCTTGCAGGTTCAGGCGGCCGGGTGCTGCGGCATGTCGGGCACTTACGGGCACGAGGCGCGCAATCTCGCGACGTCGAAGACGATCTACGCGCAGTCGTGGGCCGCGCACGTCGACGGGCCGGACACGCAAGGCGAGGCGCTGGCGACCGGGTATTCGTGCCGCAGCCAGGTGAAGCGGATGTCGTCGAAGCCGATGCGCCATCCGTTGCAGGCGCTGCTCGATCACGTGCGGGCGGTGGGGTAACGGCGACGATCGGGCGGCGCGCGGCGCGTGGCCCGTGGTCAGTGAGATGACGTCCCCTTTAGCGTCGCGCGGCTGGCGGCAAACGCCGCGCCGCGGTCGACGCGCATCCGGGCTCAGGCGTCGGCCTTGGCCGTTTTCCGGGCGCGCGGCTTGTCCGCCGCGGAAAACACGCCGCCGCCGCGCGGCCGTTTCGGATCGATCCGCATCTGCCGGATCACGCGCCGGAAATCGATCTCGTGCGCGGCCAGCGTGCCGATCAGTTTCGCGATGACCGCGAGGTGGGACGGGACGGTGCCCTTGCTCGAATAGTTCGTGATCGAACTTTCGTTCATCCGGATCAGGCCGGCGAACTCGCGCGCCGTCAACTGCGCCTTCTTCAACTCCTGTTGGAATTCCGCATACGCCATTGCGCACATGATGCTTCGTCTCCGTCAATCAGAAATCGGCCTGCGCGGCGCCGGCGCCGACGGGTGGCGTTCCCGTCGTGCCGGTGCCTCGGCGGGTTACATCTTCACCTGGTCGAGGAAGGTCTTCTTGCCGCTCTTGTAGCCGTAGATCGAGATGATCCCGTGCGTCAGGTCGCCCTTCGAATCGAACGTCGTCGTGCCGATCACGCCGTCGTACTTCGTCGCCGGCATCGCCGCCAGGATCTTCGCCGGATCGGTCGAGTTCGCGCGCTTCATCGCGTCGACCGCGATGTAGACCGCGTCATATGCGAACGGCGCATCGAACTTGATGCCCTGGTTGAAGCGCTTCTGGTATTTCGCGAGGAAGTCCGCGCCGCCCGGCATCTTCTCGAGCGCGGCGCCCGCCTGCGAGCACAGCACGTTGTCGGCCGCCGGGCCGGCCAGGTCGGCCAGCGAGTCGGTGCACACGCCGTCGCCGGACAGGATCTTCGCGCGCAGGCCGAGCTGCTTCGCCTGCTTCGCGAGCGGGCCGCCGGTTGCGTCCATGCCGCCGTACATGATCGCGTCCGGGTTCTCGCCCTTGATCTTCGTCAGAATCGCGCGGAAGTCGACCGCCTTGTCGTTGGTCGCGTCGTGCGACAGCACCTTCAGGCCGAGCGCCTTCGCCTTCTTCTCGAATTCGTTCGCGAGGCCCTGGCCGTACGCGGTCGAATCGTCGACCACCGCGACGCTCTTCACGCCCTTCGCCTGCGCGTAGCTCGCGAGCGCCGGGCCTTGCTGCGCGTCGGTCGCGACCACGCGGTAGGTGGTCTTGAAGCCTTGCTGCGTGTAGGTCGGGTTCGTGGCCGACGGAGAAATCTGCACGATGCCCGCGTCGCTGTAGATCTTCGACGCCGGGATCGACGTGCCCGAGTTCAGGTGGCCGATGACGGCGACGACCTTGTCGTCGACGAGCTTCTGCGCGACCTGCGTGGCCTGCCGCGGGTCGGCCGCGTCATCCTGCGCATCGAGCTGCAGCGTGATCTTCTTGCCGCCGATCACGAGCCCCTTCGCGTTGATCTCCTCGACCGCGAGGCGCGCGCCGTTCTCGTTGTCCTTGCCGAGGTGCGAGATGCCCCCCGTCGTCGGTTCGACACTGCCGATCTTGACGACCTGGTCGGCCATCGCGGTCGATGCGGCCGCGAACGCGGCGGCAGCCAGTGCAACGGTGATCAGGGGTTTGCAGCGCATGCCGACAATGCTTCGTTCCATCTGCCATCTCCGAATTGAATGTCTTTCTATTGACGTCTCGACCGGCCGACGGCGAGGTCGGGGCGATCGGGCGAGTCTCCATACCCATCACGGGTTTCACTTGCATCGCCTCCTGCCTTTCGACGTGCGACCCGAACGGGCGGACGAAACGGGGCCGGATACGGTGCAATTCATATGAATATATATGAACCCGATTTGGCGCGCTGCGGCGCATCGCGTAGCGGAGCAGTGACGGCGTGGCCGACGGCCGACATTCGAAGGCGCCGGATGCCGGAAATCGTGCGTCGCGGCAGGCCACCGGCTGCGACTCGCTGTCGATGCCCCGATGGCTGCACCCATTATTCGGCGCGCGGCCGGGACGAAGCCATGGACACTGATGTACGGTCAATCCGGAACTGTTCGGTCGATTCGTCTGCACAGTTTGGACGACTGTGCGTAGGCATCCGGTTGCGCGCCGTGTTTCTTCGCCGTCGATCCTCTTGCGTTAACGCAACTAACGGTCAAGTCCGCGCGCGTCTGCGAGTTGACGCGCAGGCGCGACCGCCCGCGCCACGCATTCAGCTTCGCAGAGACCAGGGTTCATCCCGGCGCGCTCGCTGGCGGAGCGTCGGGCGCGACGGCGCCGTCACGACACGGCCCCGAGCCTACGAACGTCCGCGCCACGCGACGAAGATCACGCCGACGATCGCCAGCAGGCCGCCGCACACCGTCTCGATGCCGGGCCGCTCGCCCGTCAGCGCCATCGACAGCAGCGTTGCGACCGCCGGCGTCAGATAGAGGAAGTTGGCGGCGCGCGCCGCGCCGAAGTAGCCGAGCGCGAAGGTCCAGGTCGCGTAGCCGAGCGCGGCGGGGAAGATGCCGAGCGTCAGTACGGCCAGCGTCGTGTCGCGCGACCCGTTGCCCAGCGCCACGAGCGCACCCGGCAGCCACGGGGCGAGCAGCAACGCGCCGGCCAGTAGCGTGTACGCGGTGCACGCCAGCGCGCCGTATACCGGAATCAGCCGACGCTGCAGCACAAAATAGCTGGCCGAACACAGCGCCGCGCCGAGAATCAGCGTGCTGCCCGCACCGAGCACGAGGCCGCCCGGCTGCCCGCGTGCGATCACCGCGATGCCGGTGAGGCTGACCAGCGAGCCGAGCCAGCCCCAGCGATTGAAGCGCTCGCCGAGGAACACGGCGGCCAGCAGCGCCGTGAAGATCGGCAGCGTGTTCACGATGAAGCTCGCGGCGCCGGCCGATACCGTCTGCTCGCCGGTATTGAGCAGCGCGTTGTAGAGCGCGATGCCGAGAAAGCCGCACAGCCCGAAGCGCAGCGCGTCGCCGCGGGTCGGCACGCGCGGCCGCCGCACGGCGAGCCACACGACGATCAGCACGGCCGCGGTGGCAAAGCGCGCGGCCGCGAGCTGCAGCGGGGTCAGGCCGTGCAGGCCGATCCGGATGAACGGGAACGCGGACGCCCACGAAACGATCGTGAAGGCGACCGCACCGGCCGCGATCAGCGGCTGCCGCGCACGGCGCGACGACGGGATGGAGAATGTGTTCATGCGCCGATGATGCGGCGTGGCGAGATGCTAAGCTAGCGCACAGATCAGCATCCGGATATGAACATGATTCACAGCTCGAACCGGCGGCCGACCGGTGCTTCCGCCCGCGCGAAGCAGGGCACGGCGGCATTGCCCGCCGCCGCGCCGGCGCCCGGTGCGCGGCCGCCGCTCGCGAGCCTCGAGACGGTCTGCACGGTCGCGCGCGAGGGTTCGTTCCTGGCCGCGGCCGACGTCTCCGGCGTTACGCACGGCGCGATCAGCCGGCGCGTGGCCGCCGTCGAGAACTGGCTCGGCCTGAGATTGTTCGAACGTCATGCGCGCGGCGTGCGCCTGACGCCGGACGGCCAGCGCTTCGTCGGCCGGATCGAACAGGCGTTCGCGATCATCGACAGTGCGGCCGATCAGTGGCGCTCGCCGCGTGCGCCGCGGCTGGTCAGAATGAGCGTGGTGCCGGCGTTCGCGCAGCTCTGGCTGCTCGAGCGCCAGCATGCGCTGGAGAGCGCGGCGCCCGCGTTGCGGATCGAGCTCGGCATCGATCTGCGCAACGTGGATATCGCCGGCGGGGAAGCGGATCTGTCGATCCGGTACGGGCGCGGCAATTGGCGTCAGCTCGAAACCCGCGCGTTCATGCCCGAGCGGCTCTATCCGGTCGCGCATCCGCGGCTCGCCGCGCAACTGGCGACGGCGCGCCGCCGGCGCGGCGATGCCGCGCTGCTCGACCTGCCGCTGCTGCACGATTCCGACGTGACCGGCTGGCGCACGTGGTTCGATGCGTTGGGCGTGCCGTTCAAGCCGCGCGTGCAGGATCGCCGTTTCGAGGATTACAACCTCGTGTTGGCCGCGGCCGAGGCGGGGCTCGGCGTCGCGCTCGCGCGCGTGCCGCTCGCCGATGCCTATCTGAAGCGCAGCGAACTCGTGCGCGTGAGCCGGCACGAGGTCGATTCGGTGCTTCGCTATTACTTCGTCCACGCGAAGGGGGAGAATCGGCCGGAAGTGCTGGCGTTGATGGATCGAATGCGGGCGGCGGTGGAAGAGGGCGGCTAGCCCGGGACGGTATGCGATGACGGCCCGCCGCGGCGGCCCGTTTGGACGATGGAAGCGGTTCGCGATACGCGGCACTAGGCCGCGGGTGCCGGATCGACGACAATGCGACCGCGAAAGCGATGAGAGGAAGAGATGAACGTGAATCGAACATGTATGCAGTCGTGGGGATGTCCAGGAGGGCAACGATGAACAGGCCAGACAAATCGTCGAAAGCGCGTGCCGCGCTCGATCAGCTGTTTTCGGGCATGGCGCCCACGGACGAGACGCGCACGTCGCGTCCGGGCAATCCGTTCGAGGCGAGCGCGGGCGATGCCTCCGCCGACGGGCGTGGCGGGATCGAAGTCACGCTGTCGACCCGGATCCAGTTGCGCGGCTATCCGAATGCGAACGCATTCATGAAGCGCATGGCCGAAGCCTGGGGGCTGGAATGGGGGATGTACGACAGCGTCAAGGCCATCGCGACGCTGCCGGCCGGATGGCGGGCGCGCCGGCTTCCGGACGTCACGCAGATCGTCGACGGACGCGATGTGCTGCGCGCGGAGAGCAGCCTGCAGGGCGGCGAGATGTCGTACCTGAAAGTGCATCCGCGGTATTACATCGATGCGCGTAAAGGGTTCGGCTGGGGCAAGTCGTCGAAGGCGTCCGACGATCCGGATCTCGACGGCCCCGACTGGAACTGCTTCGTGGTCGATCGCGAAAAGTCCGTCGAAGTGCACGAACTGACGACCTCGTCGCTGAAAGCCGACATGGACAATGCGCGCGCGACGCTGCTGAAGTGGCTCGACGAGAACTATCCGAAACATCGCGATCCGTTCGCATACTGGACGGATTGCGAACAGGCATCGTGACGATGCGCGGCTGCTCCACCCGGTATCGCGGGCACGCGTTACGCGACCGGCGCCGCAGCGAACGGCGCGCATGCCGCTGCGACGCATCGGCCGGTTGCGATGGGAGCGTCGATTGAAACGGGCCGGTGTCGTCCCGGTGTTTTGGGCCGCGTTCGGCGCGGCGGTCGGCTCGACCGTCGTCGAGCTGCTGCTCTGGCCGATCGTCGGCGAGGACGCCATCGGGAACCTGTTGCGCGACACCCGGCTCACCGCGGCCATCGTGATGGGGCCCGGCGTGCTCGGCGCGTCCGCCGGCTTCGATCCGTGGGTCATGGCGGTGGCGAGCGTCGTGCATCTGGCGCTGTCGCTGGCCTATGCGGCGGTGCTGGCGACGGTGATCCGCACCCTGTCGCTTACGGCGGCGCTGCTCGCAGGCGGCGCGTTCGGCCTCATTCTGTACGGCGTCAACCTGTACGCGTTCACCACGATTTTTCCGTGGTTCATCCCGGTTCGCGGCGCGGTCACGCTCGTGGCCCATCTGGTATTCGGGATCGCGGCTGCGGCTGCTTACCGTTTCGCGACGCGTTAGGCCGCACGCCGCACGCCGGCTAGCGGTTCCCCGCATCGATCATTTGCACCGGACCCCTGGAATAACCGGATGCGCCGCATCGTTTAGCCGTCAGGAGACCCTGTTCGATGCGGCGGCGCGTTGCGGCCGCGTGGTGAATCGTGCGCGAACGATCCGGTCTGGCGTGCGGGTCGAGCCGCGCCGGCGACCGAATGGTCGGGGGCAATCAGGCAGGAGCCGATCATGTGCAACTGGTTTCGATCCGGGATGGGAATCGTCTGTCTCGGCTGTTCCGCGGCGGTCTTTGCGCAAACGTACGACGATCTGGCGGACAACACGGCGAACTGTCGTGCGGTCGTCGCGCAAGCGAACATCGACGGCACCGAGCAGCAAATCGTCGGGCGTGCGTGCCTGCAGGACGACGGCACGTGGCAGTTCGTGCAGCTTCCCGACGGTAGCATTCCATGGTATCCGGTGGCGGACTATCCGTATGCCGACCTGTGGTACTGGGGGCCGCCGCTATTCATCGGTGCAGGCGTGGGCTTCGTCTTCGTCGATCGCTTGCACCACTTCCACCATTTCCACCACGTCGATCACGTTGGCCCGTTCAACGGGATCGAGCATCGCCGCTTCGGCATGCCGATCGGCGCGGGCTTTCACCATGGCGCGTTCCCTGCCGGCACTGCCGGCACCGCGGGGCGCGGATTCGGCGGCATGCATTCGTTCGGCGGCGGGGGCGGACTCGGCGGCATGCGGCGACGTTAGGCGGTGCGGTGATTCCGGGCCGATCCATCGTCGCTGGAGCGGCGGTCAGTCGAGCCGCCCGCGCAAGTCGTCGAATGGAATCATCACGTGCGTGCGATACGCGGGCCGCGCTTTCAGCCGTTCGTACCACGCTTGCACGTGCGGGATGTCCGGCCGTGCGATGTCGAGTTCGAAATAGCGGTACAGGTGCGTGCCGGCCGCGATGTCGGCGAGCGTGAGCGTGTTGCCCGCGAGAAACGGCTGGGTGGCCAGCACCGCATCGAGCTGCCGGAAATACTGCGCGCACTGCGCGATGCTCTGCTCGACGCGCGCCGTGTCGCGCTGCTCGGGCGGCGTGCGGTAGTAGCCGCGGAACACGCCGTTCAGGAACGTCGGCTGCAGCGCAGTCTGCGACCAGTCCATCCAGCGGTCGGCGCGCGACTGTTCGGCCGGATCGTCGTGCCAGAAGCCGGGGCGGCCGTAACGCGCGGCGAGGTAGCGCAGGATGCTGTGCGATTCCCAGACGACCGTGCCGCCGTCGTCGATCACGGGGACGCGCCCGTGCGGGTTCATCGCGAGAAAACCGGGCGTGTCGAGCACGCCGAACTGCCCTCCTGCCGGCCCGTGCCGGTGCGCGAGCGCGAGTTCGTCGACGAGCCACATCACCTTCTGGACGTTGAATGCATTGCGGCGCCCCCATATGGTCAGCATGCCGGCCTCCTCGTGTCGTGCGCAACGGGTACGCGGACAGTGTAAACGCCGCAGGCGCGCACCACGGTGCGCGCCTGCCGGCTGTCGTCGTCGTTGCCGCAGTCGTGCGGCGACGCGATCAGAACTTGTGGCGAATCCCGACGATCGCGAGTTCCTGCGTATCGGTGCCGGAATTCACACCGTACGAGCCGACCGACGCGGCGGCCTTCACGACCGCGCCGTTCGCATTGAGCGTGTTGCCGCTCGCCTTCTGGTAGCCGAACAGCGCATACAGGTCGGTGCGTTTCGACAGCGCGTAGTCGGCGCCGAGGTTGACCTGGTTGTAGTGCGCGGAAGCCGGGCCCGTGAGCGACGTGTAGTTGTAGCCGACGCCCGCGCGCAGTGCCGGCGAGAACTGCCAGTTGAAGAACGCCGAACCGTTGTTGAATTTTGCGTTCTGGCGGAAGGCCGACAGCGTGTCCGCGCCGTACTGCGTATTCGAATACGCGAGGCCGAAGGTGGCGGGCCCGACCACGTACTGGCCGGCCACGCGCACGATCTGGATCGACTTCGCGCTCGAGAAGCCCTGGTTGATCACGGTGTTGAACAGCGTGTCCGAGCTGCTCGACCACGTGCGTACGCCGTTCGCGACGGTGGAGCCGCCGTTCGCGTAAAAGAAGCCGGTGCCGAGCGACAGCGGGCCGTTCGCGTAGCTGGCGCCGAAGCTGTACGTGCGGCCGCTGCCGGTGGCGCCCGCGACGCCGCCGAAGCCGTACAGCCCCTCGAACTGGAAGCCCGAGATCAGCGGGCTCGTGTACTTCACCGAGTTGCTGACGCGCAGGCTGTTGTCGTAGTTGTCGAGGTCGCCCGGCGTCGCGAACACGCCGCCGAAGTAGTTGTCCTGCGTGAGACCCTGCACGAGATCGACGACCGGGTCGTACTGGCGGCCGAGCGTGACGGTACCGTACGTGCTGCTCGACAGGCCGACGACGGCCTTGCGGCCGAACTCGCGCGAGCCCTGGCCGAGCGCGCCCGTGCCGACGTTGAAGCCGTTTTCGAGCTGGAACAGCGCGGCCAGGCCGCCGCCGAGATCCTCGGTGCCGCGCAGCCCCCAGCGGCTGCCCGACAGGTTGCCGCTGCTGAACTTGACGAGGTTCGACGCGTTGCTGCCGTTCGCGTTCTGCGCGTTGTGCACGTACGCGATGCCCGCATCGACGATGCCGTACAGCGTGACGCTGCTTTGCGCGTGAGCGCCGGCGGCATGGAGCGCGGCCGGCAGCGCGAGCAGTGCGAGTGAACGGATCTGTTTCATTGTTGGATTCCCCCGTTGGTCGATTGGTCTGACGAGTCGGTGAACGATACGGACAGCGCGTCGTCGAGGGAACCAATAAATTGTCGGATCGTTATGAGGCGAGGGTGGAGATGGGTGCGCGCGCAACGGACGTGCCGCGCGATTCCGGTGCGTGATTACCGGCGAGTGTGGCCCGATACGAACAGGTACGGCTGCGCGGCGTTCAATGCGTCGTCCGCTTCCGGCTGCTACGGAAAAGACCTTGTCACCGTCACGATCTGTCGACGAATACACGGGACCGAGTCGCTAGCCACGTCGCGGGCGGCGGCGATTTCTGTCTCAGTTGCAGTTCAATCGGCCATCAGCTCTTTTCCAGCTGTTTCCGGCAGGAAGAGCGTGCCGACAAAGAAGAGCGCATACGCGCCGATCGAGAAAAGCGCAATTGATGTCGAAAACCCGAGCTTCGGCGCCAACTGGCCCACCAACCAGGGGCAGAGCGCACCTGCACCGCGCCCGAAGTTATAGCAGAAGCCTTGCCCGGATCCGCGAAGCCGGGTCGGATACATCTCGGTCAGAAACGCGCCCATGCCAGAGAAGTAACCGAATGCCAGGAAGCCGAGTGGAAAACCGAGAACCCACAGCACGGGGCCGGAAAGTGGAATCAGCGTATAGCAAAACACGATCAACATGGCGCCTGCCGAAAAGGCGAGGAAGAGCTTTCGCCGGCCGATGGCATCGGCCAGATATGCGCCGGCGAGATAGCCGATGAACGAGCCGAAGATCAACGCACCAAGATAGCCGCTAGAGGCGTTGACAGCGACATGTCGTTCGGTCGCCAGATAGTGAGGCAACCACGTCATGATCGCGTAGTTCCCGCCCAGGCCACCCGTCGTGACGAGCGAAGCGGTGACCGTGCTCCTGATATGGGATCGACCGAAGATTTCCCAGAATTTCGGGTGACTGCCCTGCGCGGCCAGTCGTGCTCGGCTTTGGCGTGAAACCGCCGGCTCTTCGACATATCGGCGCACGTACAGAACCAGCAACGCGGGAACGGCTCCGATGGCGAGCATCCAGCGCCATGCCTCAGCCGGCGAAAACAACGAATACATTGCCATTTGCGACAGGACAGCGAGCCCCCATCCGACGGCGTAGCCCGACTGCACACATCCGACTGCTCGACCGCGGTATCGGGCCCGGATTACCTCGCCGATCAATACTGCGCCTGTTGCCCATTCGCCGCCAAAGCCGAGTCCCAGTAACGCTCTCGCGACGATCAGCTGATTGAAGTTTTGTGCAAATGCGCAGACGAGGCTGAAGAACGAGAACCAGACGATGGTGAGCTGCAGAGTCTTGACGCGTCCGATTCGGTCGGACAGCAGCCCGGCAATCCATCCCCCAACGGCGGACGTGACCAGCGTGATGGTCGCAGCCAGTCCTGCCTGTCCTGCATCCACTTTCCAAAGGGTCATGATGGTACCGAGGATGAGCGGAAACATTAAGACGTCCATGCCGTCGAGCGTCCACCCTACCGCGCAACCCCAGAACGTACGTCGCTCCGGGACTGTCATGCCGCGATAGAAGGCCAAAAGGCCCGCGCTCTCGCCTTCCTTGTACTGCTGTGCTTCAGCGTGACTCACGTCTTCCTCCAATGGCAATCCGAATTTCTTTTGTCGGAGATATATTCTCCTTTGGAAGAGTAAACTAGCAGATGCAAATATCAGCGGCAAGCGACCCTGCTGCACGTAAACCCGGGGCGAGGCAGATCGGGAGGGTGGAGGTTGAAGATATGCAAGCACGTTACGACGTGCCATTCATGTCGCGGATGAATCCGGGGGCGCCGGGATCTTGTTGCGCGGCTCGTGCTGGGGACCGTCGGTCAGTTGACACGCGAAGTCCGATTTATGCATTGACTATCTTCGATAGGAGATCTATTCTCCGAATGCTTCAAGAGGTAATACCGCGGGCATCTTCTTGGACTGCCGATCGCAGACAAGCGGGGCCACCCGAGGAAATCGGACGCAAGTTGTGCGTGGGCCGTCACATTATATTTTGTAGTCCATATTGAATGTCTGCGTCATCGATCGGTACCGGCACGAGCGACAACAGGGAACTGTCGGCGCCGATCCGTGGTTTCTCTTCAACAGGATCATCGAAGGAGCTAGCTATGAGCATCAAGTTGCACAATCCGGCCAGCATTGCACCGCCGTTCTCCTGCTACAGTCACGGCGCTTCGGCGTCCGGTGACGCTCGCTGGCTGTATGTTTCCGGACAAGTGGGCGTCACGACGGACGGTGTTGTTCCGGACGACCCGGAGAAGCAAATCGAGCTGGCCTGGGATAACCTCGTGGCGGTGCTGGCCGATGCCGGGATGACCGTGAAGGATCTGGTCAAGGTCGATGGCTTTATCACGAGCCCGGACCTCGTCCCGTTCTATCGAAAGGAGCGCGAGCGGCGATTTGCGGGGCACGCTGCCGCTACTACGATGGTGATCGTTGCCGGATTGGCCGAACCCAATCTCCTTGTGGAGATTCAGGCCGTCGCGGCCCGCTGACGCAATTTCATCCCGATCGAGCGACGGACAGCCTTTGATCTGTGTTCGTCGCCCGATCAAGCGCTTAGCCCGAACAGACTGTCAAGCCACCTTGATCTGTTGCGGTACCGAGATTCCATCGATTCTCGCAGGAAGCTGCGGTGTGCCACGAACATCCGACCACAAATACGTTGTGGGCCGTGTACTGCCTGACGGCCGCGATGCCCGAACGACGAGGCGCGATGGCACTAGGCGCGGCGAGAAATGACCATGAAATAGCCGCATGGCTCCGCCGTCTGATTGACGAAAGAATGCTCGACATCAGCCTGGAAGAAGAGCGAGTCGCCTGGTCCCAAATATTCTTTCTTCGCCCTGAACTCCACAACGAGATTTCCGATCGTCACGACGATCTGCTTTTCCGTTCCGGACGGGTAGGCCGGAAGCCAGCCAGTCGTGACGCCGGGAGGAAGATAGTGATAGATGAGCTCCACGCGGCCGCCGCCTGTCGCCGGTGAAACGATGTGGCGTTCGAATCCCGTTTCGGGGTCGCGAAAGATCGGACGTGCCGCCTTGCGCATGACCACCGTATTGTCTCCGGGCAGATTTCCCCCGACAAGTTCGGTCAGCGATGCCTGAAGACTGTGCGCGATTCTCGTTGCGATGCCGATCGTCGGGCTCTTCTCTCCACGTTCGACTTTGGAGAGCATTGCACGACTGACCCCGGAGCGTTGCGACAGTTGCTCCAGGGTCAGTCCGGCAGCTTCCCGCAATCCGCGGACACGGCCTCCAAAGGCGCGCGAGAGCGAGTCGTTCTCGTCCGATGCGCTCAATTCGGTGTCTTGTCCCTGCTGCATAGTCCCTTTCCGGTGGTAAGTCGAATCAACAAGAGGATATTATCCTCCACCATAGAAGAAGCAATCAAGCGTTGTAGACAGCTTCTATCCTGATGCGTCCCCCGGTAGCGTGATCGCCCGATGGTTCCCCGACGGGTATGAGCAGCGAGCGGGCAATGATGCTCCAGAGAGAAAAGGTGGCCGGCTAGCCAGCTCCGGCCCGTATGTAAAGCGCCTCCGCAACCGGGGGCGCGGATTTCCGGTGATCTCGGCCGACGATCCAGCGCCAATCATTCGACGAATAAGGCGATGGCTGTGCACGCAAACCCTGCCTTGCGATGATCTTCGAAAGAAGATATGTTTCTTATATCGATCGTGATGATCGCACTGACACCCTCCGGTCCCGATGGTTGGACTATGACTCATCAGGACCACGAGCCATCGAAGCGGACTTCTGAACTCACGAAACGGCCTTGGGGCTTTCGAGTACGAAGATGGGCTACTGCTGGTCCATATATATATTAGGAATCCATAACTATTTCGCCGAAGCCAACAGGACCACTAGAACGCTGGCAGTAACGCGGTTGCCCCCGTCCGAGATTGGTTGGCTTGCAGTGTGTGGCGATAACCGGATTTTGTTTCAGGAGGCAACATGACTCAGTCGGTCGAACAACTTCTCGAGCGGGATCGCGCTCACTTCATGCATCCGTCTACGCACGCGTACGACCACGAGACCGGTGCGCTACCCGGGAAGATCGTGCGGGGCGGTGAAGGCATCCGCATCGAGGATCACCAAGGCAAGCGTTATATCGATGCGTTCGCGGGCCTTTACTGCGTGAATATCGGCTACGGCCGCACGGAGGTTGCCGATGCGATGCATGAGCAGGCGAGGCAGCTCGCGTACTACCACACGTACGTCGGTCACTCGTCGGACGTGATCATCGAGCTGTCGTCGCGCATCATCGACTGGGCACCGGCCGGGATGAAGAAGATCTACTACGGAATGTCGGGGTCCGATGCGAACGAGACGCAGGTCAAGATCGTCTGGTACTACAGCAACGTGCTCGGTCGGCCGAACAAGAAAAAGATCATTTCGCGCGAGCGCGGCTATCACGGCTCCGGCATCGTGACCGGTAGCCTCACGGGCCTGCCGAGCTTCCACCAGCATTTTGATTTGCCGATCGACCGCGTGAAGCATACGGTGTGTCCGCACTGGTATCGCAAGGCGCCGGCCGGCATGAGCGAAACGCAGTTCGTTGCTTACTGCGTGGACGAGCTCGAGAAGCTGATCGCGCGCGAAGGCGCCGATACGATTGCAGCTTTCATCGGCGAACCCGTGATGGGCACCGGCGGGATTATCCCGCCTCCTGCCGGCTATTGGCCGGCAATCCAGCAGGTACTGAAGAGGCACGACATCCTGCTGATCTGCGACGAGGTCGTATGCGGGTTCGGGCGTCTCGGGTCGAAGATGGGCGCGCAGCACTTCGGGATCGAACCGGATTTGATCACGGTCGCTAAAGGCCTCACGAGTGCGTATGCGCCGCTGTCGGGCGTGATCGTGGGCGAGAAGGTGTGGGACGTGATCGCGCGCGGCTCGCAGGAGCATGGGCCGATGGGGCACGGGTGGACGTATTCGGGCCACCCGGTCTGCGCGGCCGCCGCGCTGGCGAATCTCGCGATACTCGAACGCGAGAACCTGGTGGATAACGCCGCCCAGGTCGGTTCCTACTTCAATTCGAAGTTGCGCGAAGTGTTCGGCGCTCATCCGCTGGTGGGTGAGGTGCGCGGCACCGGCATGCTGGCAGCGCTCGAATTCATGAAGGACAGGGAGGCCCGCGAGCCATTCGATCCGGCGCTCAAGATCGGTCCACAAGTTGCCGCGGCGGCGCTCCGGAGAGGCCTGATTGCGCGGGCTATGCCGCATGGAGACATTCTCGGCTTCGCTCCGCCGCTGGTGATGACGAAAGACGACGCTGACGAGATTGTTGCGCTTGCGAAGCAGGCGGTAGATGAGGTTGCGGACCGGACGGTGGCGAATCGCGACTGATACCAATGTCGACGCCTGAGAGGCAATTGCTCGGGCAATCGAGTCTGAACAACGAGTTCTTTCGTTTCGCAAGCCGTGCAAGCGAGCGGTTCTGGAATTTGCACTGGGTTGCGGTCCTGATCTGGATGAAGTTTTCCGTATTGAACGGAGGCAGTGATGCCGAAGAGTGATGAAGTAATCGTCAGTTTTCGAGGGGTAAGGAAGACCTACGACGGCGAAACGCTGGTCGTCAAATCGCTCGACCTCGACATCCACCGCGGGGAATTCCTGACGCTGCTCGGGCCGTCGGGCTCCGGCAAGACGACCTGCCTGATGATGCTCGCCGGCTTCGAATTCCCGACCGGCGGCGAGATCCGCCTCGACGGCGAGCTGCTGAACACCGTGCCGCCGCACAAGCGCAACATCGGCATGGTGTTCCAGAACTACGCGCTGTTCCCGCACCTGACGGTCGAGCAGAACGTCGCGTATCCGCTGACCGTGCGCAAGCTGCCGGCGGCCGAGCGCGTGGAGCGGGTCGCGCACGCGCTGAAGATGGTGCAGATGGAGCGCTTCGCGAAACGCTACCCGGCGCAGCTGTCGGGCGGCCAGCAGCAGCGCATCGCGCTCGCGCGTGCGCTCGTGTTCGAGCCGAAGCTGGTGCTGATGGACGAGCCGCTCGGCGCGCTCGACAAGCAGTTGCGCGAGCACATGCAGTACGAACTGAAGGCGCTGCACGAAAAGCTCGGCGTGACCTTCGTGTACGTGACGCACGACCAGGGCGAGGCGCTGACGATGTCCGATCGCGTCGCCGTGTTCGACAAGGGCATCGTGCAGCAGCTCGACACCGTCGATCGCCTGTACGAATCGCCGTGCAACGAATTCGTCGCGAACTTCATAGGCGACAGCAACCGCTTGCTTGGGACCATTGCGTCGGCAAATGGCGATTACTGCGAGTTGCGTCTCGACGATGGCACTCGACTGCTCGGCCGCAACGTAGCCGGCGCCGCAGCCGGTGCTCCAGCCGTTGCATGCATCCGGCCAGAACGCATGAGCGTGATGTCCGGCAACGCCCGGTCGAGCGGTCGATCAGGCAATGAGCTCGCAGGCGAGGCGCGCAGCCTTGTCTATTTCGGCGATCACGTGCGCATGCGATGCGCATTTCAAGGCCAGGACGAGTGCTTCGTGAAGGTTCCGCTTGGTACGGGTGCCGTCGAATCATTCGCTCCGGGTGCCCCTGTAACGCTTGCCTTTGCGCCCGAACATCTGCGCGTGTTTGCGTAGATGCAGCCTGCCGGTTTTCAACAGATCGTCGTTAACAACAACCGCTCATTTTCACCGCGAGAGGAGAAGATAGATCATGAATCACGCAAGTCTTGTGGAGCGTCGTGCGGGGTTTGCACTCGCACTGGCGTTGTCCGCTGCGTCGGCATCGGCGGCCGAGGTAACGGTCGTCAATTTCGGTGGCAGTTGGGGGCAGGTGCAGAACGTCGCTTTCAACCAGCCGTTCGAAAAAGCGACAGGCAACAAGGTGACCGTCGTCGAGTACAACGGAGAACAGGCGAAAGTGAAAGCGATGGTTGAGGCGAAAGCCGTCAACTGGGATCTGGTCGAAGTCGAGTCCGGTGAGCTGGACCGCGGGTGCGATGAAGGGCTGTACGAGAAGCTCGACTGGTCGAAAGTCGCGAAGAAATCGGACTTGATCCCGGAGTCGCCCACCGTGTGCGGAGCGGGCTTCGTTGTATGGTCGATGGCACTCGCTTACAACGCCGACAAGCTCAAAACGCCGCCCGTGAGCTGGGCCGACTTCTGGGACGTGAAGAAATTCCCGGGCAAGCGGTCAATGCGAAAGGGGGCGCGTTTCAATCTCGAGTTTGCGCTGATGGCCGACGGCGTCGCACCGAAGGACGTGTACAAGGTGCTGGGCACGAAAGCTGGCCAGGACCGTGCATTCAAGAAGCTCGACGAGTTGAAGCCGTACATCCAGTGGTGGGAAGCGGGCGCGCAGCCGCCGCAGTTTCTCGTCGCCGGGGATGTGGTGATGTCCACTGCATTTAACGGGCGTATCGATGCCGCACAACGCGAGGGCCAGAACCTGAAGGTCATGTGGAACGGCAGCATCTATGACCTGGACTATTGGGCGATTCCGAAAGGTTCGCCGCGCAAGGCACTGGCTGAACAGTACATTGCGTACACGCTGACGCCCAATGTGCAGGCAGCGTTCGCACATCGGATCGCCTATGGTCCCGCGAATCTTGCGGCACTCAAGTCGCTCGATCCGAAAATTCTCGCGAATCTGCCGAACTCGCCTACGAATGCCAGGAACGCGGTGCTACAGGACATTCGCTTCTGGACCGATCACGGAGACGAGCTCGAGCAGCGCTTCGCCGCGTGGTCCGCGAAGTAATCTCGTGCCGTTTCGATGCAACTTGTCGCGCGGCGTTGCATGTCGTCGCGCGACGTTCCGCCGGGTCGCAAGCCGGCCGGAGAGAACCGTTGAATACGATGACTATCGCATCCCGTTCGTCGACGCTGGCGACACCTGCACTCAAGCGCGAGCTGAAGGCCGCCGAGGCCCGCAAGCGCACGATGGCGCTGCTGCTGGTCGCGCCGCTCGCGATTTTCCTGCTGCTTGTCTTCGTCGTACCCATTGCGACCCTGCTTGTTCGTGCAGTCGAAAATCCCGAGATCGTGGAAGCGTTGCCGACGACGGTTACGGCGCTTTCCGGCTGGGACCGCAAG
Organism: Burkholderia metallica; assembly: GCF_001718555.1. Lineage (NCBI taxonomy): Bacteria > Pseudomonadati > Pseudomonadota > Betaproteobacteria > Burkholderiales > Burkholderiaceae > Burkholderia > Burkholderia metallica. The sequence goes on along the minus strand of NZ_CP013402.1, from coordinate 864,916 downwards.
GCGCCGCCGGCCGACGCCGCGTACGTCGCGCTCGCGGCCGACATGACGAAGGTGGCCGACAGCGAGGCGATGGGGGCGCTCGCGCGGCGCCTGAACACCGAGATTCCCGGCTATCGCTCGCTCGTCGCGAAGATGGCGCGTGCGATGCCGCTGAAGGGCGACAATGACGCGGCGCTCACGCCCGCGCAGATGCGCGCGAAATTCATCGACCTCGATTCGCGCTGGGGCGACGTCGCATACTGGCAGGCGATCGCGAAGAACGGCAGCCAGGTGTCGCCGTTCTACCTGCTTGCCGCGCTCGACCACAAGCAGGACGGCTTCGGCCACATCGTGCAAGCCGATCCCGACCAGTCGATCTATCTGGCGATCTTCGGCCGCACGTTCGTGATCGGCGTCGCCGTCACGCTGTTCGCGCTGCTGCTCGGCTATCCGCTCGCGTACTGGATCTCGACGCTGTCCGAGCGTCGCGCGAACCTCGTGATGATCCTCGTGCTGATTCCGTTCTGGACCTCGGTGCTCGTGCGCGTCGCCGCATGGATCGTGCTGCTGCAGAGCGAAGGGCTCGTCAACAAGGCGCTGATCGGCAGCGGGCTGATCTCGCATCCGCTCACGCTGCTGTTCAACCGCGTCGGCGTGTACATCTCGATGACGCACATCCTGCTGCCGTTCATGATCCTGCCGCTCTACAGCGTGATGAAGTCGATCCCGCCGACCTATCAGCGCGCGGCCGTGTCGCTCGGCAGCCATCCGTTCGCCGCGTTCTGGCGCGTGTACGTGCCGCAGACCTATCCGGGCGTCGGCGCGGGCGCGCTGCTCGTGTTCATCCTCGCGATCGGCTACTACATCACGCCCGCGCTGCTCGGCGGGCCGAACGACCAGATGGTCAGCTACTACGTCGCGTACTTCACGAACGTGACGATCAACTGGGGGATGGCGTGTGCGCTCGGCGGGCTGCTGCTCGCGGCGACGCTCGTGCTGTACGCGGTGTACGGGCGCTTCACGCGCACCAACGTGAGCCTCGGCTGAGCGGCCGGGCCGGAACACGCCACGAAACGGGAAGGGAATTCGAACCATGAAACTCGCCAGGCCGCTGTTCGCGCCGCACATGTCGTTCGTCGAGCGCGCGTGGTACGTCGCGCTGCGCGTGCTCGTCGTGCTGACGCTGCTGTACCTGATCCTGCCGGTGCTCGCGATCGTGCCGCTGTCGTTCTCGTCGAGCACGTTCCTCGTCTATCCGATCCCGGGTTTCTCGACGCGCTGGTACGAGAACCTGATCGCATCCGACGAGTGGCGGATGGCGGCGAAGAACAGCTTCATCGTCGCGCCGTCGGCGACCGTCGTCGCGACCGTGCTCGGCACGCTCGCGGCGATCGGTCTGACGAAGGCCGACTTCCGCGGCAAGGGGCTGCTGATGGCCGTGCTGCTGTCGCCGATGATCGTGCCGGTGGTCGTGGTGGGCGTCGGCATGTACCTGTTCTTCGCGCCGCTCGGGCTCGCGAACACCTACACGGGGCTGATCGCCGCGCACGCGGCGCTCGGCGTGCCGTTCGTCGTGACCACGATTGCCGCGACGCTGCAGGGCTTCAACCAGAACCTCGTGCGCGCGAGCCTGTCGCTCGGCGCGAACCCGGTGTCGACGTTCTTCCGCGTGACGCTGCCGGTGATCGCGCCGGGCGTGATGTCGGGCGCGCTGTTCGCGTTCGCGACGTCGTTCGACGAGGTGGTCGTCACGCTGTTCCTCGCGGGTGCGGACCAGACGACGCTGCCGCGCCAGATGTTCACCGGCATTCGCGAGAACATCAGTCCGACGATCGCTGCGCTCGCAACGATCCTGATCATTTTCTCGACGAGTTTGATGCTGGCCCTTGAATGGTTACGTGGTCGCCAGGCGAGAAAGGCGGTGGCCTGACGGCGCGCACTCGGGATGTGCCGATAGGGTTGGTGGAGCGTGGGCCTTGCTTTTATCTTCTATGGTAGATAAACTTCTACTCAATGATGTATTGTTATCCAATTCCGAGGGTCGTCGAGCATGAGCACGAATGCCATGAAGCTGATTGCAAGGGGCCGGAACTTTGCGTCCTTTCAGTTTGGCGATCTTAAGATTGTTGCGCTCCGCGACGGGCATGTGGATATGCCTGTCACGAGGCTCCGGCGAGTCGGCGGGGACACTTTTGATCAGCCCCCTGCCGGGACGCAAATGGTCGATAACCAATTGCGATTGTCGGTCAATGCGTTCCTCATCATCGATGGGGAGCGGTCCACCCTAGTCGACACCGGGGCTTCGGACACGTGGTATTCCACGATGGGAGAACTGGTAGACGGGGTCGCGGAAGCCGGGATAGACAGGGCCAGCATTACCGAGGTTTTGCTGACGCATACCCATGAGGATCATGTGAACGGTCTTATCGCACCGGACGGTTCCGAGGCGTTTCCGCAAGCGACGAGAATCCTCGTAGGTCCGGAAGAAATCTCGGCATTTACCGGCCGGTTGGCCCGATTGAGAGATCGCGTCATCCCGGTTACTGACAATTTCTCCGTGAGTGGCCGGATAACCGCGGTTCGAGCAACCGGGCATTCTCCCGGACATATGGCATACGAAGTTGCAAGCGGCGTCGGACGTCTGTTGGTTTGGGGGGACATCATCCACGTCCCATCGGTGCAGTTCGGGCGTCCCGAAATTTCGTGGGAGTACGACAGTAACCAGTCGAGGGCTCGCGATACACGATTGGCACTCTTGGAGCGCGCGGCTCAGCCAAACTATTTCGTGGCTGGAGCCCATCTGGATTTCCCCGGTATCGGGCGCGTAACGGCTAACGACGACAGCTTCGTCTTTCATCCCCTTGGCGATGAGTGAGATTCGTATCGAGCCGTAAGTAACGCAGACCGGAGCCGGGAGACGTGGACGAATACTGGCTCTTTGTCTGTCCGGGCCTTTGAGGAAGGAGCGATTTGGCATGCAATCAGGCGACGTCCGTGCATGTTAATCCGGACGATCGAACGCATGCTTCATCGGGCCTGAATCACGTCATCTTCACTTGACCGTATCGGCACATTTTTCATCAACCTCAATTAATTTAGGATGGCAAATCAAAATGTCGGAACAATTCGGAATTGGTGATCTCGGTCTTAAGCTCGCGAATCTGCGTATGGGTGGCGCGCTGGCACTCGGGGCGGATCTCGGCGGCAAGGTCTACAACATCACCCAAGCAGGTGAAGATCTGAACCTGCCCGCGCCGGCGGACATGGACGACCTCATTCAGAATCAGCGCTCATCGGACCTGAGCGCAATCGTCGAACGTATCCAGGCGGGTGGCAAGACTCGTGCCCTCGATCCGGCGGAACTCGTCTATGCGCCGCTTGTAACGCGCCCGAACAAGATCATTTGCGTCGGCTTCAATTACCGCGCACACGCAGCAGAGACGGGGACTCCGATCCCGAAGGCCCCCCCGCTGTTCGCCAAGTTTTCGAACGCGCTCAATCATCACAACGGTACCGTGGAACTGCCCACGCATGTCGATCGAGAGTTCGACTACGAAACCGAGCTGGTGGTGATCTTCGGCGAGAAGTGTCGGAACGTATCGGAGGCGGACGCGCTTTCTGTCGTCGCAGGCTATACGGTCGGCAACGACGTGAGCGCGCGAGGACTGCAAAACATTACTTCCCAGTTTATGGCGGGGAAGATGTCCGACGGCTTCGCCCCGCTCGGGCCGTGGATGGCGACCCGGGCGCTCGTCCCGAACCCCAACGACCTGCAGTTGAAGACGCGCGTCAATGGCGATCTTCGGCAAGACAGCAGCACGAGCGAAATGATCTTCGACTGCAGAAAGCTCATTCACTACGTGACGAGCATCATGACGGTCCAGCCGGGCGACATCATGTTCACCGGAACCCCGCCGGGCGTCATCTGGGGGCAGGACGTTCCCCGTGAGCAGCGGCAATGGCTCAAGGCGGGCGACGAAGTGACGTCGTCGATCGAAGGGATTGGCGACCTGGTCGTCCGGCTCGTTTGATGGCGGGGGTGTCTATGGGAAAGCCGGCGGTAGTCGAGCGCGTCTACATCCTCGACGGGGGAACCGCCCGCGTCGACGATGCCTCCATCTATTCTCCCGGCTTCAATGTCGGGAGGCCGATGACGTTGTGTTGCAACGTCTACTTGATTCGTCACCGCGGTGAATGGATGGTGTGGGACACCGGGACGCAGGATGACCTTATCGATGAACCGGCTGGTCGTATCATTGCCCACGGAATTCGCGGGACGGTCGGCAAGACGATAGCGTCCCAGTTGGCCGAAATTGGTGTGGATCCGGCGAATGTTTCGACGCTCGCCATTTCGCATGCGCACTATGACCACGTTGGGAATTGCAGACTTTTCCCGAACGCGAAGTGGATCGCGCAGAAAGCGGAATACGATGCGATGTTCGGCTCCGACCCGGGAACGTACGGGTATCGCCCCGAATTGTACGAGTCGCTTCGCCAGAACGAGACCGTCGTGATTGAAGGAGATTACGACGTGTTTGGCGACGGCGCGGTTCGGATCATCTCGACGCCGGGCCACACGCCCGGTCATTGCTCGCTGATGGTGAACCTGCCGGAGAGCGGCCCGACCCTGTTGAGCGGAGATGTCGCGCACAATCGCCGGAATTTCCGGTGCCGGTGCGTTCCTTCGTTCAACGTGGATGTGCTGAAGTCTGTGGCGTCGATGGGGCGAGTCGACGCGCTCATCGAGGATGAAGGTGCGACGCTGTGGATCAATCACGATATTGATCAGAATGCGACACTGCCCCACGCTCCGCAGTGGATCACATGACAGGTAGAGCGTGATCGAACGCTCGTTGCGGCACGCGTAAGACGCGCGTGCCGCCCGTGCCATTTCCGAATCGCTGTGTGCAATGCACTCGTGGCCAGTCGCTTGACCAGTTCGCACCCCGAGAATGGTGTCGGGATCATGCCGCAGCGTTCCCGCTTACTGCTCCGCGTTCTCCGCCTCCGCGGTTTCACCGAGGAATCCGCCGCTCTGGTGCGCCCACAGCGCCGCATAGATGCCGCCCGCCTGCAGCAGCTGCTGATGCGTGCCTTCCTCGACGATGCGCCCTTCGTCGAGCACGATCAGCCGGTCCATCGCCGCGATGGTCGACAGCCGGTGCGCGATCGCGATCACCGTCTTGCCGCTCATCAGATCGTCGAGGCTGCGCTGGATCGCGACTTCAACCTCGGAATCGAGCGCGCTGGTCGCTTCGTCGAGCACGAGGATCGGCGCGTCCTTGAGCATCACGCGCGCGATCGCGACGCGCTGCCGCTGGCCGCCCGACAGCTTCACGCCGCGCTCGCCCACCTCGACGTCGTAGCCGCTGCGCCCGTGGCGGTCGCGCAGCCGCGCGATGAACTCGGACGCTTCCGCGCGCACCGCGGCGGCGTGCATCTCGCGCTCGGTGGCGTCGGGGCGGCCGTACAGCAGGTTCTCGCGCATCGTCCGGTGCAGCAGTGACGTATCCTGCGTGACCATCCCGATCGCGCTGCGCAGGCTGTCCTGCGTCACGTGCGCGATGTCCTGACCGTCGATCCGGATCGTGCCGCCGCCCACGTCGTAGAAGCGCAGCAGCAGGTTCACGAGCGTCGACTTGCCGGCGCCCGAGCGGCCGATCAGGCCGATCCGCTCGCCCGGCCGGATCGTCAGGTTCAGCCCGTCGAACACCGCGCGGTCGTTGTCCTCGTGCGCGAACTGCACGTTGTCGAACACGATTTCGCCGCGCTGCACCGCGAGCGGTGTCGCGTCGGGCGCGTCGACCACGCTGCGCACTTTCGTGAGCGTGTTGATGCCGTCCTGGATCGTGCCGACGTTCTCGAACAGCTCGGTCATCTCCCACATGATCCAGTGCGAATAGCTCGACAGGCGCAGCGCCATCGCGATCACCGCCGCGACCACGCCCGCGCTCGCCTCGCCGTGCGTCCACAGATACAGCGCGAGGCCGCTCGAGCCGACCAGCAGCAGCGTCGACAGCAGGTGGTTGACGATCTCGAACGCGCTGACGAGCCGCATCTGCGCGTCGCCGGTCGCCTTGAACGCTTCCATCGCGCGGCGCGCGTGGTCGGCTTCCCGCCGCGTGTGCGAGAACAGCTTCACGGTCGTGATGTTCGAGTACGCATCGGTGATGCGGCCCGTCATCAGCGCGCGCGCATCGGCCTGGCGGCTGCCGACGGCGCCCAGGCGCGGCACGAAGTACGCGCACGCCACACCGTAGCCGAGCGCCCACAGAGCGAGCGGGATCATCAGCCGCCAGTCGAAGCTGGCCGCGAGCGCGAGGATGCCGATCAGGTACGCGGCGACGCCGATCACGACGTCGACCGACATGAACAGTGCGTCGCGCACCGCGAGCGCGGTCTGCATGATCTTGGTCGTCACGCGGCCCGCGAACTCGTTCGCATAGAACGACAGGCTCTGGTCGAGCATCAGCCGGTGAAACAGCCAGCGCAGCCGCATCGGGAAGTTGATCGCGAGCACCTGGTGCTTGACCATCGTATGCAGCGCGATCAGCAGCGCACTGCCGGCGAGGATCGCCGCGAAACCGGCGAGCGTGCCGACGTGACGGCCGCCGAAATCCGCCGGTGTCGACGACGACAGCCAGTCGACCACGCGGCCCATCATCGCGAACAGCGCGGCTTCGTACGCGGCCAGCGCGGCCGACGTCAGCGCGATCAGCAGGACCCAGCTGCGCGCGCCTTGCGTGCACGCCCAGACGAACGAGAAGAATCCCCGCGGCGGCGTGGCGGGATCTTCGAGCGGGAAGGTCGGCAGGCGCCGTTCAAACCACGAAAACATTGAAACCTCTCCTTGATGCGGCCACGCCGGCCGGCGCGGCCGGTATGGCCCGTTTCATGCACGGCGTCGTATTGCACACGTGTTCACTGCGCGCGGATCGGCCGGCACGTCCGCGCGGGCGAAGATTGCGTCGTCGTCGCATCGCTCGGCGGCCAGTGTCGCATCGATTCGGTCCGGTTGCAGGGCGGTTGGGCGGTGCTGCCGCCGCGTCAGGTCTTTGCGTTGCCGGCGTCGCCGACGACCACAGAGGGCGCGGGCCGTACCGCGTTCGCCACGCGCGGCACGGCCCAGCCGTGCTGCGAGAAGCCGGGCAGGCCGATCTCGTGCGCGGAACCGACGGCGGCGCGCACGTGCGCCATCGCGACGATCGTTTCGTTCGCGCGGTCCTGCATCGATGGCGCGAGCCGGTCGCCGCTGCTGCGGCCGGTACCTGCTTGTCCCGCGCGAATATGCCGATGCCGTGGCCGAGCGGGCTGTTGACGCGCGGCAGCACCTCGCCGTCCGAAAGCGTGCGCGGCCCGTTCGACAGGCCGCGCATCGCGCCCTCAAAAAAGTTCTTGACTCTCTATCTATGAGTAGATAAAGTTCGATCCATGGAAACGAAACCGACCGTCCGCGAACAGATTCTCGACCACGCGATCACGCTGATGATGCTGCGCGGTTACAACGGCTTCAGCTATCGAGACCTGTCCGATCTGGTGGGCGTGAAGACGTCGAGCATTCACTACTACTTCCCGTCGAAGGACGACCTGGTGCTGGAAGCGGTGTCGGTGTATAGCGACGACGTCCTCGCGGCCACGCGGGCGATCGATCCGGCGCTGCCGGCCGACGTGCAGCTGAGCCTGTACACGAAGCTGTTCGGCCGCACGCTCGGCGACGGCAACATGATCTGCCTGTGCGGGATGCTGGCGGCCGATATCGAATCGTTGCCGGAGAACGTGCGGCAGGCCGTGCAGGCGTTCTTCAAGGCCAACGAAACCTGGCTCGCGGCATTGCTGACGCAGGGCGCAAAGGACGGCACGCTGCAGTTCAGCGGCACGCCCGAAACGGCCGCCCGCGCGTTGTACGCGGCGTTTCAGGGCAGCGTGCTGGCCAGCCGGCTGTTCAATACGCGGGCGCGTCTCGAGGATGTCGAGGCGGTCTGGAAAACGCGGCCCTGACGGGCGGCGCAAGCGGTCAGGCGGTTCGCCGCCTTTTGTTGGGTTTTATTGTCTATCTGTTGATAGATAGATTGAATGGGCAGGTGGCTCGACCCCCTGCCTTTTTTGGGGATGTTTGTCTATCTATGAGTAGATAAATTGACGCGATACCGGCTGCCGGGCAGCCGGCGAGCGGTCCCCGGTTGGAAGGCTGTTTCACTCACTGATTGAAAAAGGAGTCTGTCATGTCGATCGAAAAAGTGCTGTACCGCGCTCATGCAAAAGCCACCGGCGGCCGTGACGGCCGCGCCACGGTGCCCGAAAGCGGCCTCGACCTGAAGCTGACCACGCCGCGCGAACTTGGCGGCGCGGGCGGCGCAGGCGCGAACCCGGAGCAACTGTTCGCCGCTGGCTACAGCGCGTGTTTCATCGGCGCGATGAAGTTCGTCGCGGCCCGCGACAAGATCGCGATGCCCGCGGACGCCGCGATCGAAGGCAGCGTCGGCATCGGCGCGATTCCCGACGGCTTCGGCATCGAAGTCGAGCTGAAGATCTCGCTGCCGGGCGTCGACCGCGATGTCGCCCAGACGCTGATCGACCGTGCGCATCGCGTCTGCCCGTACTCGAACGCGACGCGCGGCAACATCGACGTTACGCTCACGCTCGTCTGATCGTACGCATTCCGAATCATTACCGTCCCATCGTCATTCACAGATTGAGCCAAGGAGTTACATCATGAAGATCGTCAAGCCGCTGCTGATCGCCGCCGCCGTTGCCGCCGCGCTGTCCGCCGTGCCCACCGCGTTTGCCGCCGGCACCGACGCCGTCCGGCCCGATACGACGACGAGCGCGTTCCTCGCCGCGCTGAACGGCCAGAAGGGCCCGGGCCTCGAAACGCTGAGCCCCGCGAAGGCGCGCCAGGTGCTGGTCGATGCGCAGAACGGCACGAAGGTCGATCTGTCGGGCGTCGACGTGTCGAACCGCACGATCGAGCAGGACGGCGTGTCCGTGCCGGTCACGATCGTCCGTCCGCAAGGCGCGACGGGCACGCTGCCGGTGTTCATGTTCATTCACGGCGGCGGCTGGGTGCTCGGCGACTTCCCGACGCATGAACGCCTCGTGCGCGACCTCGTCGTGCAGTCGGGCGCCGTCGCGGTGTTCGTGAACTACACGCCGTCGCCGGAAGCGCATTACCCGGTCGCGATCAACCAGGCGTATGCGGCGACGAAGTGGGTGGCCGCGCACGGCGAGCAGATCGGCGTCGACGGCAGCCGCCTCGCGGTGGTCGGCAACAGCGTCGGCGGGAACATGGCGGCCGTGGTGGCGCTGATGGCGAAGGACAAGGGCGGCCCCGCGATCCGCTTCCAGGGGCTGATGTGGCCGGTGACGGACCACAACTTCAACACGGGTTCGTACAACGCGTATCAGCAAGGGCACTTCCTGACGCGGCCGATGATGCGGTGGTTCTGGGACGCCTATACGAAGAACGAAGCGCAACGCAACGAGATCTACGCGTCGCCGCTGCGTGCGAGCACCGCGCAGTTGAAGGGCCTGCCGCCCGCGCTGATCCAGGTCGCGCAGTTCGACGTGCTGCGCGACGAAGGCGAAGCATACGGCCGCAAGCTCGACGCGGCGGGGGTGGACGCGACGACCACGCGCTACGACGGCACGATCCATGATTTCGGGCTGCTGAACGCACTGGCCGCGGATGCGCCGACGAAGGCCGCGACGAAGGCGATGGCGAATGAAATCGCGACGCGGTTGAAGTAACGTCGCAGGTTTGCACTCGTGCTGTTCGCGAAGCTGCGGGCGAGCGGGGCGAATGCGCGGGTCTGCACACTGCACATCGCACACCGTACGTCCGGACCGTCCGGACCGTCCGCGATTTTCGGTCCCGGTTCGGCAGCACGATCTCTTTCAGGAACGGCGCCACATCGCAGGCTTTGCGCTGAGCTTCACGTCGCGGCCCGACCCGGCTTGGCGTCGTCGCTGAACCCCGTGCCGCGGGCATTGTTGGTACGATCGCCCCTATCGTCCATGCCGGCGCGTCAACTTGCCGGCCATCGGTCGCGCGGCCGCCCGGCAGCGCGGCCACGTTCGGGAGAAGCGGTCCATGTTGCAGGCGTTCGCGGTATTGCTGGTCTTTCAGTGTCTCGGGGAAGGCGTGTCCCATCTGTTCGGTTTGCCGGTGCCGGGCCCGGTGATCGGCATGCTGCTGCTGTTCGGCTTCGTGATGCTGCGCCCGCAGGCGGCCGACGCGATCGAGCCGACCGCGCTCGAGCTGCTGCGCCACCTGTCGCTGCTGTTCGTGCCGGCCGGCGTCGGCATCATGGTGTCGGCCGACCGCGTGCGCGGCGATGCGCTCGCGGTCGTCGTCGCGCTGGCCGTCAGCACCACGCTCGCGATCGCGGTGACGGCGCTCGTCACGCGTGCGCTGCTGCGCCGCCAGCGGCGCGGGGGCGGCACCGCGGAGGGCGCGCAATGACGGCCTTCCCCACCCTCGGCGCGATCTGGGTCTATCTCGCCGCGACCCCGCTGCTGGGCCTGACGATCACGCTGGTTGCGTATCTGGTCGCGCAGGCTGTTTATGCGCGGGCGCGCTTCAACCCGCTCGCGAATCCGGTGCTGATCGCGGTCGCGCTGATCGTCGTGGTGCTGACGATCACGCATACGCCGTATCCGACGTATTTCGAAGGCGCGCAGTTCGTCCACTTCCTGCTCGGCCCCGCGACCGTCGCGCTCGCGCTGCCGCTGTATCGCCAGTGGTCGAAGCTGCGCCGCGCGGCGGTGCCGCTGCTGGTGGGCCTGCTCGCGGGCTCGCTGACCGCGATCGTGTCGGCGGTCGGCATCGCGGCGTTGTTCGGCGCGTCGCACCAGACCATCGCGTCGCTCGCGCCGAAATCGGCGACGACGCCGATCGCGATGGCCGTCGCCGCGGAAATCGGCGGGATTCCGTCGCTTACCGCGGTGCTCGTGATCTCGACCGGGATCTTCGGGGCGGTATGCGCGCGCGGCATTCTCAACGCGCTGCGTATCGAGGAGCCGGCCGTGCGCGGGTTCGCGCTCGGCGTCGCATCGCACGGGATCGGCACCGCGCGCGCATTCCAGGTCGGCGAGGAGGCCGGCGCGTTCGCCGGGCTCGGGATGGGGCTGAACGGCGTGCTGACGGCGTTCGTCGTCCCGATCCTGCTGCCGGTACTGTCGCGCTGGATCTGAGCGCCGGCCACGGCGGCTTATCGGTTTCCCTGATGGCGCGGGCGCGACGCCGGAATGACGGCGTACGGGATGTGCATGTATCGTGGCCGTTATCGGGAGAATTCAGGAACGCACACGGACAACCGAATACTGTTCGGCTAACGTTGCATCGGCGCCGGTGTCGCAAGCGTTCGCTTGCGCGCCGGTGTCCGACCCATAACCAACATTCGACAATCGACAAGGAGATCCCGCCATGAAGCAGTCTCGCGTGGTTTCGGTGGCAGTAGCAGTAACGGCGTCGTTCGGTCTGCTGTTGACCGCCGCGCCGGCGGCATACGCGCAGGATCCGGCGTCCGCGCCGACGCAGAAGCAGCTCGACAAGGCGCAGAAGAAGGCGGCCCGCAAGGCGGCCCGGGCGCGACACGCGTCGGACCTGAAGGCGATCGGCACGGGTAGCGGCTACCGGCTGACCAACGACCAGAGCAACTATCCGCAGAACGCCGCAGCGAAGGCGCCCGCGACGAAGGCGGCGCCGGCCGCCCCGGCGTCGGGCCAGTAACGGCCGGACCCGGTACACAGCGCAAACGGCGCCGGTCGATCCGGCGCCGTTTGCGCTTGTGCGGGGCTGCCCGAACTGCCGGGCCGGCGCGTTACGACGCGAGCTTGCTCGCGAGTTCCGCGACGTGCTTGCCCTGGTAGCGCGCGATGTCGAGCTCGTTCGCGCTCGGCTGGCGGCTGCCGTCCGCGCCCGCGAGCGTCGTCGCGCCGTACGGCGTGCCGCCGGTGATTTCGTTCATGTTGACGAGCCCGCTGCACGCATACGGCACGCCCACGATCACCATCCCGTGGTGCAGCAGCGTCGTGTGGAACGACGTGATCGTCGTTTCCTGGCCGCCGTGCTGCGTGCCGGTGGACGCGAACACGCTGCCGATCTTGCCGACAAGCGCGCCCTTCATCCACAGGCCGCCGGTCTGGTCGAGAAACGTGCGCATCTGGCCGGCCATGTTGCCGAAGCGGGTCGGCGTGCCGAAGATGATCGCATCGTAGTCGGCGAGTTCGTCCACGGTCGCGACCGGTGCGGCCTGGTCGACCTTCACGCCGATCGCGCGGGCCTGGTCGACGGGAATCGTCTCCGGCACGCGCTTGAGCGTGACCTCGACGCCCTGCACCGATCGCGCGCCTTCCGCGATGTGCTGCGCCATCGTTTCGACGTGCCCGTAGGACGAGTAATACAGCACGAGTACCTTGGCCATGTTGCGAATCTCCGATTAAAAGGGCCCCGCGTTCAGCGGAGCCCGGTTTCCCGAACGGGTTTTATGCCCACTCGGCCGTTACTTCGACCGGACGCAGGTCGAACACCAGCACTTCGGCATCCTTCCCGTCGGCGAACGTCAGCGCCTGTTCGCCCCGGATGCGCGCGCCGTCGCCTTCGCCGAGCGTCACGCCGTTGACCGTCACGCTGCCGCGCGCCACATGCACGTAAGCGAAGCGGCCCGGATCAAGTGCCAGTGTCGCGCTTTCGGCCCCGTCGAACAGGCCCGCGTAAATCCGGGTGTCCTGCCGGATCTTCAGCGAACCGGCGTCGCCGTTCGGCGATACGACGAGTGCGAGCTTGCCGCGCTTGTCGTCGGCCGCGACATTCGTCTGCTGATAGCGCGGCTCGGCACCTTTCTCGGCCGGCCCGACCCAGATCTGCAGGAAGTGGACCGGCGTTTCATGCGAGTGGTTGAACTCGCTGTGGCGTACGCCGGTGCCCGCGCTCATCAACTGCACGTCGCCCGGCACGATCACCGAACCGGTGCCCATCGAATCCTTGTGTTCCAGCGCGCCGTCGAGCACGTACGACAGGATCTCCATGTCGCGGTGCGGGTGCGTGCCGAAGCCGCGGCCCGGTGCGACGCGGTCGTCGTTGATCACCAGCAGGTCGGAGAAGCCGACTTGCTTCGGATCGTAGTAATTCGCGAACGAAAACGTATGACGGGAACTGAGCCAGCCATGCTCCGCACGGCCACGTTGGTTTGCTGCACGGACTTCGATCATGATTTTTTTCCTCAAGACGCCGGACCTCGGAAGTGGGCCCGGCCGTTCGTTGAGATGAATCTTAGGTCAATCGATTTGACAAATAAATGGCTGTAGAGATAATGACTGTCGCTATGGAGTGGACAATATGGAACTCAACGATCTGAGGATCTTCGTCGCGACGGTCGATGCGGGCAGCTTCACGGCGGCGGCCGATCAACTGATGCTGTCCAAGCAGTTCGTCAGCCGGCGCACGATGGCGCTGGAGGCGTCGCTCGGCGTGCGGCTATTGCACCGGAACACGCGCAACCTCGCGGTGACCGAATCGGGGCAGGAGTTTTATGTGCGCGCGCAGCGGATCCTGGCCGAGATCGCCGACGCCGAGCAGGCGATGTCGGTGCGCAGCACCGAGCTGCACGGGTCGCTGAAGATCAGCGCGCCGCTGTCGTTCGGGATCACGCACGTGTCGCCGCTGGTCGCCGAATTCCTGTCCGCGCATCCGGCCGTGCGGCTGAACCTCGACTTGACCGACCGACGTGTCGACGTGATCGGCGAGGGTTTCGATCTGGTGCTGCGGATCGGCTCGCTCGAGGATTCGACGTTGATCGCGCGCCCGCTCGGCGCGTGGCGGATGATCGCGTGCGCGAGCCCCGCCTACCTGAAGCGGCACGGCACGCCCGCGACGCCGGCCGACCTCGCCGGCCATACGTGCGTGCTGTACGGGCGCGAGCGGCGCGTGGGCTGGGAATTCCGCGTCGACGGCGCGGCGCGCACGTTCGACGTGCAGGGGCCGCTCGTCGCGAACAACGGCGAAGTGGTGCGCGACGCGGCGATCGCGGGGCTCGGCATCGCGCTGCTGCCGCACTTCATCGTCGGCGCGGCGCTCGACAGCGGCGCGCTCGTGCCGGTGCTCGACGCGTACGCGCCATCGCCGATCACGCTCAATGCGGTGTTCCCGCAGCATCGGGAAGGGTTCGTCACGCTGCGCACGTTCATCGGGTTTCTCGCGGAACGGTTGGGGGAGGGGGTGCCGGCGGAGCAAGGCGGGGCAGGCAGCCGGCGGTAGCGGGCGGTGTGCGGCGAATGACGGCGCTATTCTCCGCATAATTTGCAGAGAATATTGAGTCATGCGGGGAATCGGTGGGATAATCTCCGCATCATGAGCGGAGATTACACCTACATCTGGGAGTCGGCCGACTGGCCTGCCTGGCGCTTCGACTTCGCTGCACTGGCGACGCCACTCGCCGACGTCAGCCGTGCGCAAGGCATGCTGGCCGGGCGGCTGGCGGATGTCGGCCTGGCGTTGCGCGACGAGGCCAGCCTGGCCGCGCTGACGGAGGACGTCGTCAAGACCAGCGCGATCGAGGGCGAAAACCTGAACGTGGCATCGGTCCGGTCGTCGATCGCTCGCCGGCTCGGGGTCGATATCGGTGCGCTGGCGCCGGTCGATCGTCACGTCGAGGGCGTGGTCGACATGGTGCTGGACGCGACGGCCCATGCGGCGGCGCCGGTCACGGACGCCCGGCTGTTCGGATGGCATGCGGCGCTGTTTCCGACCGGCTACTCGGGGATGTCGCGGATCACGGTCGGCGGCTGGCGCACGGATGCCACCGGGCCGATGCAGGTCGTGTCCGGTCCGATCGGCCGGCAGCGCGTGCATTTCGAGGCGCCGCCCGCCGTGCGCGTCGCCAGCGAGATCGCGCGTTTTCTCACATGGCTCAATGGCCCACCGGCCGAGCCCCTGCTGATCCGCGCCGGCCTGGCGCACCTGTGGTTCGTCACGCTTCATCCATTCGACGATGGCAACGGCCGGATTGCGCGCGCGCTCGGGGATCTGGTCCTCGCGCGCGCCGACCGCAGTTCGCAGCGCTTCTATAGCCTGTCGGCGCAAATCCAGCGCGAGCGCAACGCGTACTACGACGTGCTGGAGCGTACGCAGCGCGGTTCGCTCGACGTCACGGAATGGCTCGCATGGTTCCTGACCGCGCTCGGCAGGGCCGTCGATCACGCGCACGTGACACTCGACGCGGTGCTGGTCAAGGCGCGCTTCTGGCAGCGCTGTGCGGGCTTCGCGATGAACGAACGCCAGGTCAAGGTCATGAATCGCCTGCTCGGCGGCTTCGAGGGGAAGCTGACGACCACCAAGTGGGCAGCGCTGGCGAAGTGCTCGCAAGATACCGCGCTGCGGGACATCACCGAACTCGTCGAGCACGGCGTGCTGCGTCGCTCGTCGTCCGGCGGGCGGAGCACGAGTTACGAGTTGATGGCGATCGACGGCTGATGCCGGCCGGGTTTGCGCGTTCGTACCGCGGGCGATCGGACACGACGCGATGCCGGCGTTCGCGAGCGTCACCGTTGCCACGCCGGACGTGCTCGACAAGGCGCGGCTGAAGGCGTTGCCGCGCACGATTCTGCGTGCGAAGGGCATCGTGCGCGTGGCCGATGCGCACGGCACGGTCGCTACGCGCGTCTGTCAGGTCGCCGCGCGGCGCATCCGGTTCTCGTCGATGGAAGACGAAGGGCGGGCCGCGCACGAAGGAGACGGCGGGATGGGGTTCATCGGGTTCATCGGTGCCGCCGTGGAAGCCGCATTGCGTGACGGCATCGTGCGATGCAGCGTGGCAACCTCGACGGTTGCGCCTGCATCGAACGTCGATTGATCGACGTCGCGCATTCAGGTTAGGCTTCGGCGAGCAACGGCATGCGCCACGTGCCGGGCCGGGCGTTTTTACCTCGAATGCCGCGTGCAGGTAGCTTCTACAGGCGCGCGATCCAGCGACGATCCAAGCCGATGACCATCCCGAATCGATCGAATGCGCGCGGGCAAGCCGCGACTCCCGCACGTGATGCATCACACATGCATCTGCGATCCATCGCGTCCGCCGCGTGGCTGGCACTGCTGCCGCTCGCCACGCATGCGGCCGGCTTCGACTGCACGAAAGCCGCTTCACCAACCGAGAAGGCCATTTGCGCAGATGCCGCGCTGTCGAAGCTCGACGGCGACCTCACGGCGGCGTGGAAGCAGGCGCTCGCAAAAGGCGGCGATACGGCCGCGCTGAAGGCCGCGCAGTTGAAGTGGCTCAAGCAGCGCGACCGGTGCGACGCCGACGCATCGTGCCTGGGCGACCGCTACCGCGAACGCCTCGCGAGCCTGAACGGCAAGCCGCTGGCTGCCGATCGCTGGCAGCAGACGTGGTACTTGACGAACGACAACCCGTCGTTCGGCGGCGCGCTGACCTTCACGGGCTCGCCGCCGCGCCTGCATTTCGAACTCAGCGGCAACAACGGCGCGAACACCGGCGGGCTCGACGGCGACATCGTGCTGCACGGCGAAAGCGGCACCTATCGCAAGGACACGTGCCGGCTCGATTTCGAACGGAAGGGCGCGCGCATCCGCGTCACGCAGCACGGCGCGGATGTCGATTGCGGTGCCGGCTCGGGCGTGTTCTACGGCGGCGAGTATGTGACCGCGGCGCAGTTCCAGGCGAAGCCGGCGGCCGACCTGCTGAGCCTCAAGGTCGTTGATGACGCGACGCAGAATGCGGCCGCGCACAAGCTGCTCGGCGCGGATTATCAGACGCTCGTCGACATCGTCAATTACAGCGCCGACGAGAAGGATCTCGACGGGCTCAACGCGCGTGTGAATTCGTACTGGGTACGCGGTATCGCGACGACGAATGCCGCGATCGTGATGCACCGCGGTAGCGATCTGTGGATCGGTGTGCTCGTGTTCGACGCGCAGAGCAACGTCCGGATGCGCTATTACACGAACGTGCCGGCGTGGAAGAAGCGCGTGCCGAAGACCATCCTGGCGTGGCATGACAATCTCGACAAGACGCTGCCGGTCGACGTGATGCAGTGACGGGCGGGCCGGGCGGCTGAAGCCGCCCGGCGCACCTTCATTTCTTTCGCGCTGCGCGCGCCTGCGCCGGCGCCGCAACCGATTCCCGCGTGCGCAACTCCGGCTGCACCGCATGACCGGGCCCCGTTGCGCCGTTTTCGAGCGCGTCGAGCAAGGCCTGAGCGGCCTGGCGCCCGATCGCGTCGGTGTCGACCCACATCGTCGTCAGCGGCGGCTGGATCTCGCGCGCAAGCGCGATATCGTCGAACCCCGTGATCGACAATTGTGCGGGCACGTCGATGCCGAGCGCCTGCGCCTCGAGCAACGCGCCCAGCGCGAGCGCATCGTTGCCGCAGATCACGGCCGTGGGCCGCGTGGTCGCGTCGCTGCCGACGATCGCGCGCAGGCTCGCCCGCCCGAACGCGATCGTGCCCGCGCCTTCGTGCTGATGGACAGGGCGTACCGCGAGCCCGTGCGCGGCCAGCGTGTCGTGAATGCCGCGCAGGCGGGCCTGCACGCGGTCGTTGTCCGCCGACGGCTGCATGATGATCGCGAAATCGCGGTGGCCGAGGTCGAGCAGGTGAGTGGTGAGCCGCGCGAACGCCGCGCGGTTGTCGAAGCCGATGCAGCAGTGCGGGCTGTCGTCGCGATATGCATACGTGACGACGTAAGGCACGCGGTGCATCGCAAGCAGTTCGAACAGTTCCGGCGGATACGCTTCGCCGACCAGCGACACGGCTTCCACGCCGCGCGACAGCATCGCGCGCACCTGGGCCAGCGCCTGCGCGGGATCGTAGTTCGAGCAGCCGAGGAACAGCGTGATGCCATGCTCGGCCATGACCGTCTGCATGCCCGCGACCTGCGATGCGAACACCTGGTCGTCGAGTGTCGGAATGATCGCGCCGGTGATATGGGTGCGCGTGGACGCGAGCGCACGCCCGGCCGCGTTCGGAATCCAGTTCAGCGTGCGCGCCGCGTCGTGCACCCGCTGCTGCACGTCGGCCGACACCTTGCCGGGATCGTTGTACACGCGCGAGACGGTCGCGGTCGACACGCCGGCCAGTTTCGCGACATCGCCGAGCACCGAGCGGCCGCTGCCGCGGCGCGCGCGGGGCGCGCCGCCGCGTGACGGAGGCGTGCTGCTCATCGGCCGGCTCCCGGCGTGGCGGCGGTGGCGGCGCCACGCGTGGTCAAATGCGTCATTGTTTACCCTCGATTCATGGTGGCACCGCTTGCATTCTCGCGAGACCCTGTGAGAATGTAAGCGCTATCTTGACGTGCGTCCATATTATGTCAGTCCTGCATTCTATCCATATCGTGAAATTTGTATCGACGACGGTCGCTCCGGCCGTTTTGTCGATCGAAAATGTAAGCGGTTACATTCGGAAATGAGCAACGCCTACCCACCTCGTATCGCCGTCGTCGGCAGCGTGAACATCGACCTCGTCACGCGCGCGCCGCGCCTGCCGGTGCCGGGCGAGACGCTGCTCGGCACGGATTTCCAGACCGTTCACGGCGGCAAGGGGGCGAACCAGGCGGTCGCGGCCGCGCGCCTGGGCGCGTCGGTCGCGATGATCGGCTGTGTCGGCGACGACGCGTTCGGCGCGCGCCTGCACGACGCGCTGGCGGCAGAGGGCATCGACCTGACGCATCTCGACCGAATCGGCGGTGCGGCGACCGGGGTGGCCACGATCACGGTCGACGAAGGCGGCGCGAATAGCATCGTTGTCGTGCCCGGTGCGAATGCGCGGCTCGATGCCGACCGGATCGACGTGGCGCGCGAAGCGATCGCCGGGGCCACGATGCTGGTGTGCCAGCTCGAAGTGCCGGTGACGACGGTCGCGCGCGCCATTGCCTGTGCATCCGCGCACCACACGCCGGTGCTGCTCAATCCCGCGCCCGCGCAGCCGCTGTTCGACGCGCTGCTGGCACGGGTCGACTACCTCGTCGTCAACGAAACCGAAGCCGAGTCGCTGACCGGCATCGCCGTCGGCGACGACGCGTCCGCCGTGCGTGCCGCCGAGGCGCTGCGCGCGAAGGGCGTGGGCAACGTGCTGGTCACACTCGGCGCGCGCGGCGTGTGCTGGCGCGGCGGTGCGGGCAACGGCCGTCTGCGGGCGATGCCGGTGGTCGCAGTCGATACGACCGCGGCCGGCGACACGTTCGTCGGCGGGTTCGCGGCCGCCCGCGCGGGCGGCGCATCGATGAACGACGCGATCGGCTTCGGCCAGCGCGCCGCCGCGATCAGCGTGACGCGCTACGGCGCGCAGACCTCGATCCCGACGCGCGACGAAGTGGCGCGCGTGGAATCCTGAATTCCGCATCAGACGGACAGGCCGGAACCGGCCGCTACCAGTGACATGGAGACAACCGCAATGAACGAAACCCCGACCGTTCCGCCCGCACCGCCACGTATCCGGCGCGGACAACGTATCGCGCTCGCGCTGTTGATGGTGAGCGGGATCGTCAACTACCTCGATCGCGGCACGCTGGCCGTCGCAAGCTCGGCGATCCGCGGCGATCTCGGCCTGTCGCTCGCCCAGATGGGGCTGCTGTTGTCGGCCTTTTCGTGGAGCTATGCGTTGTGCCAGTTTCCGGTCGGCGGGCTGGTCGACCGCATCGGGCCGCGCCGGCTGCTCGGGATCGGCTTGATCGTGTGGTCGTTCGCGCAGGCGGCGGGCGGCATCGTGTCGACGTTCGGCTGGTTCATCATCGCGCGCATCGTGCTCGGCATCGGCGAGGCACCGCAGTTCCCGTCGGCCGCGCGGGTGGTGAGCAACTGGTTTCCGCTGCGCGCGCGCGGCACGCCGACCGGGATCTTCAACGCGGCGTCGCCGCTCGGCACCGCGCTCGCACCGTTGCTGCTGTCGGTCCTCGTCGCGTCGTTCGACTGGCGCTGGGCGTTCATCGCGACGGGCGCAGCCGGTCTCGTCGTCGCCGTCGTCTGGTTCGCGCTGTACCGCGATCCGGTGCGCGCGCAACTGACTGCCGCCGAGCGCAATTATCTCGACGCCGACGCGCAAAGCACAGTCGCGGCGCCGAAGCTGACGTTCGCCGAATGGCGCGGCCTGTTCTCGCACGGCACGACCTGGGGGATGCTGATCGGCTATTTCGGTTCCGTCTACCTGAACTGGGTGTACCTGACCTGGCTGCCGGGCTACCTGACGATGGAGCGGCACATGAGCCTGATCCGAACCGGCTTCGCCGCGTCGGTGCCGTTCCTGTGCGGATTCGTCGGCTCGCTGCTGGCCGGCTGGTTGTCGGATCTGGTCACGCGCCGCAGCCGTTCGCCGGTCGTGAGCCGGCGCAATGCGGTGGTGGTCGCGATGCTCGGGATGGTCGCGTTCACGATTCCCGCCGCGCTCGTGCAGAGCAACACGGTCGCGCTCGCCTGCATTTCGGTCGTGATCTTTCTCGCCAACGCGGCGTCGGCCTGCTCGTGGGCGCTCGCGACGGCGGCCGCGCCGCCGAGCCGCATCGCGTCGCTCGGCGCGATCCAGAATTTCGGCGGTTTCATCGGCGGCGCGCTCGCGCCGATCCTGACGGGCATCATTGCGCAGAAGTGGTCGTTCGTGCCGGCGCTGCTGACGGCCGCGGCGATCGCGTTCGCGGGCGCGATGGCGTACCTGCTGCTGGTGCGCAAGCCGATTCCGGAGCAGGCCGCGAACGCCGCGCCCGGGCCGTTGCCGGCCTGAGCACGCGGTATGCGCGCCGCATTCACTGAAGCAAGGAGAAACAGATGCAACATCCGCAGCAATCGAACGTGACCATCGAGGGCATCGTCCCGGTGATGCTGACGCCGTTCGACGACGCCGGCGCGATCGACTACGCCGGGCTCGAGCGGCTCATCGAATGGTATCTGGCGCACGGCGCCGATGCGTTGTTCGCGGTCGCGCAGTCGAGCGAGATGCAGTTCCTGAGTCTGGCCGAACGCGCGGAACTCGCGCGCTTCGTGGTCGAACGGGTGGCCGGGCGCGTGCCCGTCGTCGCGTCCGGGCACATCAGCGACGATCTCGACGCGCAGGTCGACGAGCTGTGCGCGGCGGCCGAATCGGGCGCGCAGGGCGTCGTGCTCGTGACCAACCGGCTCGATCCGCAGCGCAAGGGCAGCGCCGCGTTGCTCGACCATCTTCATCGGCTACTCGCGCGATTGCCGTCGGATCTCCCGCTCGGGCTGTACGAGTGTCCGGCGCCTTACCGGCGGCTTCTTTCGGATGACGAACTGCGTGCGTGCATCGACACGGGTCGCTTCGTGATGCTCAAGGACGTGAGCTGCGACCTGGAGACGGTGAAGCGGCGGGTCGCGCTCGCCGAGGGCTCCCCGCTGAAGATCCTCAACGCGAACGCCGCGATTGCCCGGGAAGCGATGAAGGCGGGTTCCGCCGGCTTCAACGGCGTGTTCACCAACTTTCATCCGGACCTGTACCAGTGGTTGCGCACGCAAGGGGATAAGAATCCGGCGCTGGCCGACGAGCTCTCGACGTTCCTCGTCGTTTCGGCGGTGTCGGAGGCGCTCGGGTATCCGGCGCTCGCGAAGCTCTATCACCAGCGAATCGGCACCTTCGCGTCGATTCGTTGCCGCGCGATCGACTACGACGTGCGTGAACGGTTCTGGGCGCTCGATGCGGTGCTCGACAAGATCGTGGCCGGGACCGAACATTTCCGTCGACGGATCGCTGCGTAACGGGGGATGCGGTGCGCCGTTCGAGGTTTGCCGCGCGGGGTGGGGTGGCGTGCTGGACGGATGGCCGCTTTCGCGCGGGTTCGTCTGGACCGCGTGGTGGCTGCAAGCACGGTCGACTCGTCGCGATGCGTTGCGACAAGCGGCGCTAGGGCGTATATCGGCCATGCCCCGGATGATGTGAACCCGGCGCGGTGTTCGGGCCGAACGTGCGATGCGGAATCCATCGGGATTTTCAATGCTGTCGAAGGCGGCTAAGCCGCCTGTCGCAGCAAGGCCGCTGCACTGACCAGCCGGTTCCGATTGTCAACTTAATCGAGACAGCAAATCATGTTCTGACTGATTGATGATCCTACGGGAGACAGTAGACTTGCATCCGTGCTTCGCCAGAACCGAACCGAAGCGCGCCATGAACGGCGCGACCGGACGGATTCTTCGGCGGCGGGCCAGCCGGCCTGCTGTCCGATTGCGCGAGGAGTGGTTCGTTGCCGACCTGGCGCGCCGATGCGGCGCGTATCGGCACCGGATGCATCAAACCGTCAATTCAAGGGTGAGTGTCATGCGTTACGTTTCGCTGGAATCGAAGAAAAACGAGCTGCTGCTGGCGGCTCGCGTGCTGATGATGATCCTGTTCGTGCTGTTCGGCTGGCAGAAGCTGCACGGCTTTTCGGGCACGGTCGCGTACATGGCGTCGACGGGCAACCCGGCGCCCGAGCTGGCGGCCGCGATCGCGGTGGCGGTCGAGCTGGCCGGCGGCCTGCTGATCGCGATCGGCTTCTATACGCGTCCGCTCGCACTGGTGTTCGCCGCCTATACGCTCGCGACCGCGTTGATCGGCCATCGCTACTGGGCGCTGCAGGGGATGGACCAGTACATGGCGATGATCAACTTCTACAAGAACGTGAGCATCATCGGCGGGCTGCTGTTGCTCGCGCTGACCGGGCCGGGCCGCTACTCGCTCGACCGGAAGTAACACAGGGCGGCGTTTCTTGCCGATGTAACGGGCCCGGTGCGCGGAAGTGCACCGGGTTTTGCTTTTCTGGCGATGGCCAAGGCGCGGCGGCGCCGGGTATCCATCGCGTGCACAAGCGCGACCACGAGCTGTGCCGACGCCGCCCGCCCGGCGGCGTCCCGACGGACGGCGTGCGCCGTGTCGGACACCGTTCGCAGGCGGGCGAACGTGACGCACGTCCGTTGCCGAGGGGCTTCGATCTGCCAGGACGGTCTGCCGGCTGTCATACTCGGCTATGCTCCGCACGACCGTCGCCCGAACGTCGCTTGCGACTTCGCGCGCCCCTCAGTCACCCGAATTGCCCCCCATGCCGAACCCGACCACGTCCACCGATCACCCGACCGTTCTCCTCATCGGCGCCGCCGGCCTCCTCGGCCGCGCGGTTGCCGCGTCGCTGGCCCGCGAATCGTCGTTGAATCTCGTCGCGACGATCCGCAACCCGCAACGCGCAGGCGCAAAACGCATCGCGCTGCCCCCGGAGAACATCGCCGAACTCGACGTCCTCGACGAGCCGGCCCTCGACCACCTGTTCGCCACCCGCCGCCCGGCCGCCGTGATCGTCTGTGCGGCCGAGCGCCGCCCGGACGTCTGCGAACGCGATCCTGCCGGCGCACGCGCGATCAACGTCACCGCGCCGGCCCGCATCGGCGCGCTCGCCGCGCGCCACGGCGCGTGGACGCTCGGCATCTCCACCGACTACGTCTTCGACGGCAACGCGGCCCCGTACCGCGAGGACGACGCGCCGAATCCGCTGAACATCTACGGTCGCACGAAGCTGGAGGGCGAGGCGGCGCTCCTCGCCGCGTCGCCGCTGTCGTGCGTGCTGCGCCTGCCGCTGCTCTACGGCCCGATCGTCGACTGGAGCGAATCGGCCGTCACGAGCCTCGTGCCGGCGATCGTCGCGTCCGCGCAGCCGGGCGCCGACGCGGTCGGCATGGACGCATGGGCGATCCGCTACCCGACGTATACGCCGGACGTCGCGGACGTCATCCGCGACCTGACGCTGCGGCATCTCGAGGGCGCGTCGATCACGGGCCTTCGCCACTGGTCGGGTGAAGAACCGATGACGAAGTACGACATCGCGCAGCGGATCGCGGCCGCGCTCGGCATCGAAGCCAAGCTCACGCGGATCGACCAGCCGACCGACGCGACGCCGCGTCCGTACGATTGCCATCTGGACGCATCGCGCTTGCGTGCGGCCGGGATCGATCACGCGACGCCGTTCGACATCGCGCTGCGCGCCGTGCTGCGCGATGCGCCGCAGGGGCTTTAGGATCGGGCGCAAATCGCGGCCTGTGTTGACCGTGCTACTCGTGTCGCCCGCGTGGCCTGTGTGGCCGGCACGCGCGATCTCGCTTCGCGGACCATCAGGCCGGTGCGCCGCGCCGGCGCCGGATCGCCGCCCAGTTTGACACGCCGCATTCGCGCCCATTAAAGTCGCATCGCGGGCCGGTGGGTCAAGCACACGCCCGGAACAGGCAGCCGATGTTCCAGGACTACGGGGCTACCCCGTGGGTCAGATCGACACCCCGATGCGTCGCAAGGGGCCGGGTTGCGCGTTGCGTAACGCCACCCCTCGCAGTACCGGTCACGTTGGCTCATCGTCCCGCCCATCTTTCTCCATGCATTCATCCCTGCGCGATACCACCCGCACGATTGCCGAGGCGATGCTCGCCGGGCCGCCCGAGCGCGGCGGCGTCATCGCGCGTATGGCCGCTGTACTCGGCGACGCGAAGCCGTGGGCGCACGAATGTGCGGACGCCGCGCTCGCCCGCTTCGGCGCAAACTGGGACGACGTCGACATCGACGCGCTTGCGGCGGTTCTGGCCGACGCGGCCGCGTTCGTGCGCGCCTGGTATCGCGAGGATCGGCCGACCGTGATCCGCGTCGTGCGGCGCCCGCCCGTCCAGCGGCCGCTGCCGGCGCCGCTCGCGGGCTGCGACGTGCCGCAGTGGGCGACGCCCGGCGACCTTGCCGGCTGGCTCGGCGTGAGCGCGCCCGAACTCGACTGGCTGTCCGACCACTGGCGCGTCGACGCGCGCAGTAGCGCCTCGCCGCTGCATCACTACACGTACGTCGCGCACGACAAGCGCAGCGGCGGCAGCCGCCTCGTCGAAATTCCGAAAGGCCGGCTGCGCGAAGCGCAGCGCCGCATCCTGCACGGGCTGCTCGATCGCATCGCGCCGCACGGTGCGGTACACGGCTTTCGCAAGGGGCATGGCATCGTGTCGTTCGCGGCGCCGCATGCGGATCGCGACGTCGTCGTCCGTTTCGATCTCGCGGATTTCTTCGTATCGATCCGCGCTGCACGCGTGCATGCGCTGTTCGTCACGCTCGGGTATCCGGCCGAAGTCGCGCGCACGCTCACCGGCCTGTGTACTAACCGCGTGCCGTCCGCGCGGCTGCTCGCGTCGGACCTGCGCGACCGGTTCGACTGGATCGGCCGCCAGCGGTATCGCGAGCGGCATCTGCCGCAGGGCGCGCCGACGTCGCCGGCGCTGGCGAACCTGAGCGCGTTCCGGTTCGACATGCGGCTCGCCGCGCTCGCGCGTTCGCTCGGGGCAACCTACACGCGCTATGCCGACGATCTCGCGTTTTCCGGCGACGGTGCGCTGACGCGCGACGTCGAGCGGCTGCAGGTGCGGGTCGCCGCGATCGCGCTCGAGGAAGGTTTCGCGCTGCAACTGCGCAAGACGCGCGTGATGCGGCGCGGCGTGCGCCAGCAACTGGCCGGCGTGGTCGTCAATCGTCACCCGAACCTGGCGCGCGATGAGTTCGATCTCCTGAAGGCCATCCTGACCAACTGCATCCGGTGCGGCCCGGCGTCGCAGAATCGCGATGCGCATCCGGACTTCCGTGCGCATCTCGCCGGGCGCGTCGCGCATGCGGCCGCGCTGAACGCGGCGCGCGGCGCGAGGCTGCGCGCGCTGTTCGAGCGGATCGCGTGGGACGCGTCCGACCACGGCCGGTAAGCGTTCCGGGGTCGCATCGACGCGGGCCGTCGACTTCTGCAATACGACGCCGAGCACTGCTATCATTCGCGCCATGCCGCGCCCGTGCCAGGGGCGGCGCTTGTTTGCCGCAGCCGTTCGCCGCGCCTTCGCTCCGGGCGGGCTACGCGTTGCCGGCCCGCTCCTGTCCGTCATTGATTGACGCGCGACGTCGTTTAGTGCGTATTGCGCAAGCCATGCCGGCTCGGGCAAACGATTCATATATTTGCCAGCCCCTATCGGCGGAACTTCGTGGTAGGTTCCGCCATCGGAGCTTTTTGCGAAAACATGCCCAAAGAGGATGAATACATGACCCAGGCCCTGCAGGAACTCGAAGCACAACTTCGGGACCTGAATATCAAGCTGTCGGATGCGAAGCAGAAGGAGAAGCAGGCCGCGCTCGCGGCATTCAAGGAACAGGTCGAGCTTTTGGGAATTTCGCAGCAGGAAGTGCTGAGCGCGCTCGGCTATATCGTTCAGCGAAAACGCAAGGCGCCGGCCAAGTACTACGATCCGACGACGGGCCGTTCCTGGTCGGGCCGCGGCCCGCGGCCGAAATGGCTCGAAGGCAAGGATCTCGACACGCTCGTCGTCGACCGCGAGGCCAAGACCTGGTGGCCCGGAGACGACCAGGGCTGATGCCGGCCGGGCCGCCAGGCCGCCCGGCGCCGTCCGGTTCGCGCAAGCGGACCGGGCTGCAACACCCCGCCAGTCCGTCGCGTTTCATCCGGTGTCCGGCCTGAGCGCGACATCATCGGCCTTGCCGCCGACACCGGTTCACCGCTTTCCCCTCCCGTTCATTGCCCGCAGGTTCCCGCGTTGCCGTCCCGCAAGCGGATGCCGGCACGCACGCGCACCCGCGCCGGCGGCTGGCCAGCCGGCCTTTCGCGCACCGGCACAGGCCTTAAAATGTCGCCGGACAATCGTGGCAGGACACCATGGCAGCAAACATGAAATCTTCGGCGCTCGGCGGCCCGTCGGCCCCGCGCGTGGAGCAGGTCGGCGCGTATGCGTGGAAAGCGCTGGCCGGATCGGCGATCGGCTATGCGATGGACGGCTTCGACCTGCTGATCCTCGGCTTCATGCTGCCGGCAATCACGGCGGCGCTGCGCCTGACGCCCGGGCAGGGCGGCGCGCTGGTCACGTGGACGCTGATCGGCGCCGTCGTGGGCGGCGTCGTGTTCGGTGCGCTGAGCGACCGTTACGGGCGCGTGCGCGTGCTGACCTGGACGATCCTGCTGTTCGCGATCTTCACCGGGCTGTGCGCGTTCGCGCAGGGCTTCGCGGATCTGCTCGTGTACCGCACCATCGCGGGCATCGGGCTGGGCGGCGAGTTCGGGATCGGCATGGCGCTCGCGGCGGAAGCGTGGCCGGCGAGCAAGCGCGCCCGCGTGTCGTGCTACGTCGCGCTCGGCTGGCAGGCCGGCGTGCTGCTGGCCGCACTGTCGACGCCGTTCCTGCTGCTGCACATCGGCTGGCGCGGGATGTTCGTGGTCGGCGTGCTGCCCGCGCTGCTCGCATGGGCGATGCGCAACAAGCTGCACGAGCCGGAAGCGTTCGTGCAGCGGGCGGCGCAGCCGACAGCTAATGCCTTCCGCCTGCTCGTCGCGGACGGCCGCACCGCACGCACGAGCCTCGGCATCGCGATCCTGTGCTCGGTCCAGAATTTCGGCTACTACGGGATCATGATCTGGCTGCCGACCTTCCTGTCGAAACAGATGGGCTTCTCGTTGACGAAGTCGGGGTTGTGGACGGCGGCAACCGTCGTCGGGATGATGATCGGCGTCTGGGTGTTCGGGCAACTGGCCGACCGCATCGGGCGCAAGCCGACGTTCCTGCTGTACCAGTTCGGCGCTGTCGTGACGGTCATCGCGTATGCGCGGCTGTCGGACCCGACCGCGATGCTGTGGGCCGGCGCGCTGATGGGCATGTTCGTCAACGGGATGGTCGGCGGCTACGGCACGCTGATGTCGGAAGGCTATCCGACGGCCGCGCGCGCCACCGCGCAGAACGTGCTGTGGAATATCGGCCGCGCGGTCGGCGGCTTCGGCCCGGTCGCGGTCGGCGCGCTGGCCGCGCACTACTCGTTCCAGACGGCCATTGCGCTGCTCGCCGGCCTCTACGTGCTCGACATGGTCGCGACGCTGTTCCTGATTCCCGAGCTCAAGGGCGTCGAGCTCGAATGAGCGCGGCGCTCGCGCGCAACCCGACGACTTCACCGGAAACCACGATGCAACACAGGAACAGGACGATCGGTGTGATGGGCTCCGGCAAGGAGCCGTGGCCCGCGTTTTCGGAGCCGCTCGGCGCGTGGCTCGCGCAGGCCGGTTTCAACCTGCTCACGGGCGGCGGGCAGGGCGTGATGCTGGCGGTCGCGCGCGCGTTCGCGGGCGTGCCGGGGCGCGCGGGCCGGTCGATCGGCATCCTGCCGACGCAGGCCGATCCGGTCGCGGGTTTCGTGCCGCTCGACGGCTATCCGCATCCGTTCGTC
Organism: Burkholderia metallica; assembly: GCF_001718555.1. Lineage (NCBI taxonomy): Bacteria > Pseudomonadati > Pseudomonadota > Betaproteobacteria > Burkholderiales > Burkholderiaceae > Burkholderia > Burkholderia metallica. Next base: position 836,731 of record NZ_CP013402.1, on the reverse strand, counting down.
GACATCCCGATCCTCACGCCGCTGCCGCGCCGCGAGCCGGACGCCGCGCCGGACACGCTCAACCGCAACTACGTGAACGTGCTGAGCAGCGACCTGATCGTCGCGCTGCCGGGCGGCCACGGCACGGCCGAGGAAATTGCGCTCGCGCAGCGCTGGCGCAAGCCGCTCGTCTGCTTCGGGCCGGACGGCGCGTTTCGCGAGCTGGCGGCGGGGGCCGCGTGCACGTCGTCGCTCGACGACGTGATCCGGTTCGTCGAGGATGCGTTTGTAGTGGAGCCGGCGCAGGCGCTGCGATAGATCACGCGGCGGCGGTACCGTGCGTTTGCACTACACGTGCGATTCACGAGGAATCGAGTCGTCGGATAGTCGGTAGGACCGCATTGATCGATTTCTCGGCCGGGCACGAGGGGCTCCGTGCTATCTTGGCTGCAATAGGAGTACACAATTATCGCGGTGAATGATCTTCTTTCTCGTGCCAAAGCAGCTTGCGGAGTGCAAAAAGACTGAAGACAGGGAAAACTGCCATGCCTCTTGAAACGGTGCGACTGGATCGCGTTTTTGGTGTCGTACAGACGTCGCAGAACCGCAAGCAGGTCACTCTATTCGGCTTCGAAAATGCAGGTCGTAAGGAGTACTCCGTAGCCGCACCCGGCGCACCCCGTATCGAATCCGGAATGACGATTACCGCCTATCTCAAAGAGACCGGAAACTGGCAGACTTTGATCGGGTGGCGTGATCATAAGAACGGTGAGCTCGTGTGCGAGCCCGAAGGTGGGGCAATTTTCTTTTGCGTGTGGAGCATCCTGGTTTTTTGCGCGACAGTGCGCGGCTTTTGGGACCGGTCACTAACTCTGTCGATAATCGCGGTAGTGATGATAGCTGTATTCGGGTGGAGCATTCGGAACATTCGCTTTCTGCGGAAAGTTCGTCGCGAGCTGGAGGCGTCGGCGCTTCTCTGTGATATGCAGCACAGGTCCTAGCCGAAGCGAGTTCATCGGGCTCGATTCGGCCACAACCAGCCACTCGTACGCTGCGACGCATCGACACTTAAACGTCCGCTTCGGAGCGAACAACGGCTGTACTCCGTCGACGGGTTTGAATGCACCGCTCCGTTGTCGCATTCAGGTATCGGAATGCGGTCACTGCACCCACAACCAACAACACAACGGAAGCGATTAGCGCCTGCTCCATGCCGCGCATGAATGCGATCATCTCGGTATGGCGGACCAGGAAGCCGGACAACGCTACGCCCATCACGCCTCCGACCTGGCGGGCCGCGTTCAGCAAACCGGACGCAATACCTGACTGCGCACTGCATACCGCAGCAAGCATCGCATCGGTAATGGTCGGTATCGTCAAGGCGATCCCGCTGCCAGCCAGCAGCATGGGCAACGCAAGTAGCCAGTGGGACTGCGCGGCAAGCGCCGGCAGCATCGCCAGATAACCAACAGCGGAAATCAGCATGCCGGCCGTTGCCAGTATGCGTGCCCCGATCCGGCTCGCCAGTCGCCCGGCGACGACATTAACGATCATGAGAACACACATCATCGGCATGAATGCCACGCCCGCGCGGACGGGCGTCATATGCCAGCCCCACTGAAAGAGCAGGCTCAATGTAAAGACGATGCCGTAGAAGACGAGATTCGCGATCATGCCGATCACGGTCGTGCTGCGAACCGTCCTGTCCCGCCACAACGCGGGCGGCAGCATTGCGGCGGGATTGTCCGCTTGCAACCGGATGAATGCGATACCCGACGACAAGCACAGTGCAAATGCGCCGAGAATGACGGGACTCTCCCAACCCAGCGAGCTGGTTTCAGTCAACGCGAACGTGAGCGCAGCCAGTGTGAGGGCGCCCGTCAGTTGCCCGGGAATATCCAGGTTGCGGCCGCGTTGTGCGTGGGTGTCGGGCGCAAAGCGCCACGTCATCCAGATGCCGACGACGCCAAGGGGCACGTTCACCAAGAAGATGCTGCGCCATCCGAGTGCAGTGACAAGCAATCCACCGATCAACGGGCCGGCGGCCAGCGCGATACCGCCGCCTGCTCCCCACCATCCGATCGCCCGGCTGCGCGCCGCAGTGTCCTGAAATGCCAATCGCAGGATGACGAGCGAATTCGGAACCAGCAGTGACGCGCCCACACCCTGGACAAGACGCCAGGCGATCAGTTGCGGCAGGGCCCATGCAATGCCGCAGCCGATCGACGCAAACGTAAAGATTGCGTAGCCGACCATGAATGCGCGCTTTGCTCCGTACCGGTCGCCGAGCGCGCCCGCCAACAGCAGCGATGATGCGAAGACGAGCGCATACGCATTAACGACCCATTGCAGACCCGTAATGTCTGCCCGGAATGCGGATCGCAATGCGTCGAGCGCGACATTGACGACGCTGACGTCGACCAGCACGACGACGAAACCGAGGCATGTCGCGATCTGAACCAGTCCAGGATGGAGTTTTGAGGGTGTCTGCATTGGCGATCCTTCGAATTTGGAAGGCGCAGCGTAAAGGATCGCCCTCTGTGCGGATATTCCGTAAAATCGCACGTCAACCCGGAGAAAATGCACGGATGTTCGACTGGGAAAACCTTCGCTTCTTCGTCGCCATCGCACAATCGGGCAGCCTCTCGGCAGCAGCCCGGCGGCTGAAGGTCGACCACGCAACGGTCAGCCGACGCTTGAGCGCACTCGAAGCCGAGTTGAACATGCGCCTTGTCGATCGGTTGCCACGCGCCTGTCGACTGACCGCCACGGGCAGTCAGATTCTCGGGTTCGCCGCGAAGATGGAGGACGACGCCTTCGCCATCGAACGGCTGGCCCTGGCAGAGCAGGCGCCCATGCAGGGTACAGTGACGATTAGCGCGCCGCCGGTCCTCGCGAATAATCTCTTCGCGAACCACCTGCATGCGTTCGCGCAATCGCATCCCGGCATTCGGTTGGCGATTGCCAGTCAAGCGCAAAGCGTGTCGCTGGGGCGTCGTGAAGCAGACATCGCGGTGCGCTTGTTTCGTCCCGAGGAGCCACGAAGCGTCACCCGCAAACTCGGCGAAATGTCCTTTGGTTTATATGCAAGCCGTGAATACGCGCAGGCGTCGCAATCGGAAAATTGGGCATTCATCGGCTATGAAGAGCAATACGCAGAGATGCCCCATCAGAAGTGGCTCCAGTCGATCGCCCAAGGTCGCCGAATCGTCTGCGAGGTGAGTGATATCACCACACAGCAGGCGGCCGCCCGCACGGGAGTTGGTGTTGCAGGCCTGCCAGTGTTCATGGGCGATCGTGATCCCGCACTGCAGCGCCTGCCATTCGACGGTGAGCCTTTCCATCGCGAAATCTGGCTGGTCGTGCACCCCGATCTGAGGTATTCCGCGATGATTCGCGCGGTCATTGACTTCATCGTGGACGTTGTCCGTAAGACATTCGAGCCGATTGCCGGATCGTAATGTCATTCGACGCTCGCAAACTTGGGTGTCCGTGTCCGATATGCATGATTGAGGACATTCTTTGCGTGGATTCACGATTGTCCAGATAGGGTCAGGTTGAGCCAGTCGCGGCTTGTCTGAGCGGCCATCGACCGCGTTCGGCCAGGAAGAGACTCTCGGTCTTCGCTTGGCTGCGACGCTCGAACGACGCGTCCATCTCGAAAGCGGCCGTTTAGACGCTCGGATCTTGAATCGGCTATAGGCGTCTCGGCGTCAAGCGCTTGCCGGAACTTGGTCCGACCTGCTACGTGCTCGGCGAGGCAACGCTTGAGATGTAGCTCAGCAGCGGGGAAATCTTCTGCCCCGTCCCGTAACCATGTTTCGTTCCGACCACGAAGCTAAAGCGATTGTTGATCGTGCGCGTGACGGGCGCTGTTATCGCGGGGGAGCGTGAACTTTCGCTACAATTGAACCCGATGCGCCTGTATTTTAGCGGGCGACCCTTCGACTCAAGGAAGGAGTACCAGGGAAACGTTTCGATGCGAGCGAGCAAGCGGCAAATGGTGGTGGATACCGCGACGCGACTCTTCTCGATACACGGCTTCCAGTCGGTCGGTATCGAGCGGATTATCAGCGAATCCGGGGTTGCGCGGATGACTTTGTACCGGCACTTCGCTGGCAAGGACGATCTGATCCGCGAGGTCCTTGTCCAACGGTACGCACTCATCTTCGCAAGCGTCGAGCCGCACATATATGCGCAAGACGACCCCACAGACAAAGTGAAAGCGGTCTTCGACTGGTATGGAGCGTGGTTCCGGGCTCCCGAGTTTGCCGGCTGCCTGTTTGAGCGTGCGCTTGCTGAGTTCGGACGGGATCACCCGAACATATCGGAGGTCGCCATTCGCTACCGTCTGGACATGACACGGCTAATGGCATGCACGCTGGAAGGGATACTCCCCACTGCGAAAGCAGCATGGTTGAGCGGGATCTTCATGTTGCTTCTCGATGGCGCCACCGTAGAAGCCCGAGCGTCAAACAACACCCAGTGCGCTACGGAGGCTTGGCATGCGGCCGAAACCCTTCTGATGCAGTATCTGCCAAGCTCGCCTCCAGCAAGAAAAATCTCACAAACAGGGAAGTAACATGCCCGCGTTGGCGATTGAGCCGGCGGGTCTGTACACGTACGTGTTCGCGGCTATCCGCACAGATGGATCAGCGGCTAGGACCCGGATTCCAGAAGGTGTGACACAAAGCCGACGCAAATATGCCTGCTCGCAACTTGACCATAAAATAGACCAACCGGTATCATTTGACGCGCGCCGGCAGGTTAGTTGGCGTGGGGTGGGACACGATACGCGGCGTGCGCCTTCAGAACGGCGCAATAAATGGCAACGTTAAGGGGCTCGCAATGTTTTCAGGTCAACGGAACGTACTGACAGGCGCGCTGCTGGCATTGGCGTTGATGAGCGGCTGTACATTGCCGCAAAGCAAATACGCAATGACGCCCGAAGAAGCACAGCTCTACCAACTTCAGTTGCAGAAGTCGCAAGCGGCAGCCGAGGCTTATAACAAGACCCCAGAGGGAAAAGCAGCAATCCGCCAAAGGTTTGAGCATGATGCTCAGTGGGAGGCCGACCAGCAGGCTGCGGAGGGCGCAGAAATCCAGAAGCGTATGTCGCCGAACTATCGACCGCCGGCACCGCCTGAACAGCACATGTGCTCGATCAACTATGGGGACACGGTCGGATTGGTGCCTTGCCCATAGTGCGAAGTGTCGTCGGGATACAGGTCGTCGCACCTGATTGCAGGGACGGCCTGACGGACAGCGTGGGTGGATGCCCCCAGGATGTTTCCGTACCCCCAACCTCAGGTCGGGCGACTCTCTGCCATGGAGCTTTGCCAACTGGACGCCTTTCAATTGACCGATATCGCATTCCTTTGATGACAGGTGGACCCATGTCGAATGTACGGACTGTCTTGAAGGCCCTTTCTGTCGCATTGGCCGCAGGTGCCTTGCTCTGTGGCGCGGCAGCGTCTCGGGCGGCTTCTGATAATGCCAGCCCGAGCGCAAATGGAGCGGTCGCACACGAGCTCTTCGATAAGGGAGACGACTATTTTTGGGTCTTGGTGCGCAATCCAAAAAATGACGGCTACCAATGTTCAATCAGTTTCGTGACCCCCAATGGAACATATTCAATTCATGGTCCAATGGATGCGGAAATGGCAAAGTCGGGGTCCGGAATGTTGTGGTTCGAAAGTCCGCGTATTCCAAAGACCGCTGACTCGACGCGGCGCGTGATGCTCGCTGTTCGTGGGAATGACGGCACGTTCAACTGGCCTGCCCTGCAGACTACCATCGGGAATAAGTCAAACGGCACGCTTATGGTTGCCGTGAAAATCATGTCGGTGCTGAAGGAAAAAGCGGACACGAACAACCTTTCGGTTTCTCTCGCCGGTAACGAGGTGTTCAAGGCCAAGCTGGTCGGACTGCAGGCGGCCTATGCGCGGCTCGCCGGATGTATGGCGGAACATTCGGGAAGCTAGCGTCAACAAATCTGCACTCCAAAATTTCGGCTGCGGACGCCGTTCACACGGCATCATGTCACGCTCAGTCGTGATCGGCTCGTCAGCGACCTGACGCCACCGGATTTGGCAGACCTCGGCATCAGGCGTGTTCAGTCTCGCAGCGAGCGTGACGCGGGCGCGCTGCTGTCTTCGCAGAACCCACGTTTGAAAAATCACTCCTCCCGTGCGCCGGTAGTTGGCCGCTCGCTGACCGATGATGCAAACGGGTTCGGCAGAAAATGCCGCCCGTACTGGCGCGGTATCGTGCGTCAGCTTGAGCATACTGGCTCAGACTGACGGCAAGAGCTCATGATGAAGGGCTCGTCGCTCGACACGCATCCAGCAGCCGTCAACATGATTCCGCTCAAGGTTGCGTGGCCGTTGTGCCCCTAAAGCAGCCATGCGCAGTACGTGGCGTTGTGTGACCGGTCGGGGTCGCTAAGAGTCATTCTCGTCGCCGCTGAACCGCTATTCGCTGTCGTGCGGCGTTCCTAGCGTCGGCGTCGACGCGACAGCGAGATAGTGAACATTACCGCTATAGCCTGAATGCCCGCTCAAACCCGGATGTCGTACATCGCGTGACCGCAGCTGCGCGCTGCGACGGCAGCTCGGGGCGTCAGTTCCAGATCCACGCGTTCGCGCAGCTGTGAGACGAGCGGCGTCGACCGCCGTCGTCCGGCCGGGCGGCGTGACGGGATTCCCCGAACGGAGCGGGCGGCCGCCACCGCTGCGTCGGCCGCCACCCGCTGTCGGGCGTCGCATGGCTTAGCTGTCGCCCTTTTCGAGGACGTTCTGCGTGAGCGTGACCGACGGAATCGTCGGCTTGAGCAACGCGCGGCGCGCGCGGCCGCTCAGCCAGGTCCAGCCGGCGACGAGCAACAGCGCGACCAGCGGAATCGACGCAATCGTCCACGTGCCGTTCGGGTAGTCGAATGCCATCAGGACCAGCACGCCGAGCAGGAACAGCAGGGTCAGCCACGACGTCAGCGGCGCGCCGGGCATCCTGAACGACACGTCGTCCACGTCGCCGCGCTTGACGGCCGCACGGAATTTCATCTGGCAGACGACGATGAACCCCCACGTGCTGATGATGCCGAGCGACGCGATATTCAGCACGATTTCGAACACGCTCGACGGTACGAGATAGTTGAGCAGAACCCCGATCACGTAGATTGCGACCGTCACGAGAATGCCCGCGTACGGCACGGATTGCGCGCTCATCCGCCCGAGGAACGCGGGCGCAGAGCCGCCCATCGACAGCGAACGCAGTACGCGCCCGGTTGAATACAGCCCCGAGTTGAGACTCGACAGCGCCGCCGTCAATACCACCAGGTTCATCATCGAACCAATACCGGGAACGCCGAGCGCGCCGAAGAACGTGACGAACGGGCTTTGCCCCTCCTTGTACGCGCTCCAGGGCAGCAGGCAGACGAGCAGGACGACCGATGCGACGTAGAAGATCGCGATGCGCCAAATCACGCTGTTGATCGCCCGCGGCAGCACCTTGCGTGCATCCTTGCATTCGCCGGCGGCCGTGCCGACCAGTTCGACGCCCGCGAACGCGAACACCACGCCCTGCACCAGCACGAGTGCGGGCATCAGTCCATGCGGGAAAAAGCCGCCGTTGTCGGTGATCAGGTGCATGCCCGTGTCATGGCCCGCGACGTGTCCGCCGGTGCCCAGGATCACGGAGCCGATGCCGAGAAACAGCACGATCGCAGCGACCTTGATCAGCGCAAACCAGAACTCCATTTCGGCGAACCATTTCACGCCGATCAGATTCATCGTGGCGACGATGCACAGCGCGATCAACGCGAAGATCCATTGCGGAATACCGGCGAACGGCGTCCAGTAATGCATGTAGAGCGCGACAGCGGTGATGTCGACGATGCCGGTCATCGCCCAGTTCAGGAAATACATCCAGCCCGCGACGAACGACGCTTTCTCGCCGAGGAATTCGCGCGCGTACGACACGAAGCTGCCGCTGCTCGGCCGGTGCATCACCAGCTCGCCGAGCGCACGCAGGATCAGGAACGAAAACACGCCGCACACCAGGTAGACGATAGCGAGCGACGGTCCGGCCATCTGCAGTCGCGCGCCGGCTCCGAGAAAGAGCCCCGTGCCGATCGCCCCGCCAATCGCGATCATCTGGACCTGTCGATTGCCGAGCGTCTTGTGATAGCCGGCCTCGTGGGATTCGAGCCAGCTGCGTTTGTTTGTATCGCCGGTCGGCGACGGTTCGGGGATCGATGCCATGGCTGCACCCTCTTGCATTGCGGGATCGCGTTCATCCCGATCGGGTGGCGATCGGGACCCACCGGCACCTGCAACCACGGCGCACGAGCGCGCGTCGGGCTTCCTGGTCGCAGCTCGCCGATGGTGGCGAGAGGCACGGTCGGAGACGACAGTATTCAGCCGTTATTCCGCTCACAAACAGCATGCAAATTTGGACTAAGCCTGTTCGAATCCCTGCATAGGGAAGGAAGGAGCCCTATCACTTTGTTCCGATTGCCCGTTCAAACGCGGGTTCCGCGGAAAGGATGACGGTGATTACCGACGGTGCGACGGCGTCCTCGGCAGGTTGTCACCTGTCTTCGCAACGCCGGGACCAGGTGACGAGTTTGTCGCGCGACACTCAAGCCCACGAGTTTGCGACAGCTCTCCGTTTCCCGATCGATGCCGGCCGGCGAAGCGACACTTTTATTTCGCAAACGGTGACGACTTTAGTGTGGTCTACGATAACGGACATCGCCGATCGCACGCGTACCTGGGGCGTTAGACAGGCCTGAACGGCGACGCAGCAGGTCGAACGCCACGATGTGGCTCGCCCCCGAAATTCCGACGCCATAGAACGGGATCAAGGCCATCGGCAGCGTCTGGATGCCGGACATGCGGGGATCGTTGAGCAGGAAGTAGGTCAACCCGGTACCCACTGCCACGACGAAATCGGCAAACCCGAACAGGTGGAAGACCAGATACCGGTTGCGTGTCTTCGGCAGCAGCGTAACGCCGAGGGCCAGCAATCCTGCGATGAGGTCGCCCCATCCCGCGTTCCGCACGAAGGCCTCCGGCAGGAGGTCATGCGCCCCGTACCAGAAGAAGACCAGCGCGGCCCCGATGCGCCAGATGTGGAATGCGGTCAGCGTCCGCAACCCGATGGTCTCGATGTATGCGCGAAACCCGCTGGACAGTGCGTATACAACGACCGGCGCCACGATTCCCAAAGCGATGAGGCCCGCGAGCGACAGCGGGTAGACAGCACGATAGACGCCCGCTTCGGCAGCGGCGGCAACAGCCAGTCCCCAGGCGATCAGTACGCCCAGCAAAACGCGCGGGCCGCTGCGTTTTCCGACTTCAGCTATCTGATTCATTGTAGACATCCGTTAGTAAAACTAAATGGTAGATTCGCTTCCAGCCCCTTACAGAAGTGATGCCGGAGCGTTACAGTTCGCCCTTTCTACCGTCTTCGGAGAGCTTCAGAAGCGGCGTCGAGTTGAACAGGTTTTCCGGCTGCACACGCTCCCATAGGCTTCCCTTGCCTTGCTGCCGGCCGCGCTCGTCTTCGCGATGGAGCCACTGTTCGACGGTCCGGATACGGTTCGGATGGATTTCGTCGAGCAGTGCGTAGTCACGCTGGATCACACCGTGCTTCCAGATGTTCCAGAACCCGGTGAAATTTTCTCGAAAGCTCATCGTGCTCTTGTCGTTCGGATCCGAGTTGTATCCGGCAGGCAGGCTCGCGGCCATCTTGAGCGGGCCGTTCCAGTACGTCTCCAGATCCGTGTCGATATAGCGGGCCGGGTGCCCGGTCACCTGCTCGAACGCCTCGGCTAGTTTGTGGTACTCGACCTGCTCGATCGCAACTTCGAGATCCATGCCGTTCGAGCGCTCGGGATGGTCGAACAGCCAGCGTGCGTAATAGCCGCAATCGTCCAATGCAACGTGGGGCACCGAGCCGTTGCCGAGCGGCACGCGCCAGGTCAGCACGCCGTCCTCCACGAGCGGCATCATGGGCGTCATGGCCGAAATCGCCATCTCCATGTAGGGCCCCGTGGTGAACACGGCCGCGCCCATGCGGTCCCCGTTCGTCTGGTTCTGGAACAGGATCCATTCGCCGATGCGGCCTTTGCCGTCATAGTGGCCGGCGCGGAAACGGGAGTCGTAGCCGGCTTTCTTGAGTGCGTAGTCGAGGTTGCCGTACACGAAGAACTTGATGCCTTCTTCCAGCGCGATTTCGTAGCATCGGATCGCCCAGTAGATCTCTGTTTTCTCTCCGGTGTTGAACCCGTCGAGATTGATGTATGCGCCGTCGCAGCCGCGGAAGCCTTCTCGCAGGACGGCTTCGTCGGCGAAGGTGCCTTTCAGGATGGATACGTTGCCGAGTGCGAGCAACGCCTTGGCCCGCCGGGAATCCGGATTCCGGGTCAAAGCCCGAACAGAATATTTGCCATCGGCGACGAGCGCGCTGACGACGGGCAGGCCCTGCGCGCCCGTGCCGCCAACGACGAAAATCCGGGAAGTGGCGTAGGAGGTCATGGTCAATTCCTCAAGTTTGATTGAACGGGCATCGGCACCGGCAACACCGGGCATCGGGGCGGCCACTCACTCTTATAATAAGAGTGAGTGGCCGCCCCGGCAAGTACTTTCCAGTTCCCCGGAATAAGGAGGAGCCGGCGGCGCCTGGTGGAATCGTTCTGCGTGGCTATCGCCACTCTTATAATGAGATTCACCCGGCGGAGATCGTCGGACTACGAGGGACACAGCGCATGCGCTCGAAAGGTTTTGACGGAATGGTGTGCTCGATCGCTGGAGCCATGGCGGTGATCGGCGACCGGTGGGGTTTGCTGATCCTGCGCGATCTCGTCCTCGGCCTCAGCCGATATGACGAGTTTCGCCAGTCTTCGGGCATAACCAATGCGACGCTCAGCGATCGACTCAAGCATCTGGAGGCCAATGGCCTCGTCGAGCGCCGACGCTATCAGGTCAATCCGGATCGATATGAATATCTGTTGACCCGAAAGGGCTGGCAGATCGCTCCAGTGATGCCGGTGCTCGCCGAGATAGGGGATAGCCTTGGTGTTTCCGGCGCATCGGCGCCGCCGATGAAGTTCGTGAATCGAAAGACTGGGGCCGAGGTACGGTGGAGCTTTGTCGATCAAGAGACAGGTGAGCCGGTCAGCGCCCCGGATGTGGTCATCAAGGAAGGCCCCGGGGCGGACGATCTGCTCCGCTGGCGCTTGTCGCAACGCGAGCGCCGCCACCAGAAAGCATGATCAGGACAGCGAAATATTCAGCGAGAGATATCGTCTCCGTCATCGGACCATCCCGCCCGTGCCTTATTGCACCCACTGGCGAAACGAGAGACAAACCTCTCGAGGCATGAATCTGCATCGACAGGATTCCCGGCCCACGCTTACGGCGCGAATGCCCGTTGCACTTTGCAGCACCGTCAACGTTATCAGCGCCCTCCTGGGTGCCAGCGGCGCGGCATGAATCGCTTCGGCTGTCATCAAGATCTCGCTTGGTGCACTCAGTCCGATTGAATGTCGGACGACCCTCGGGCTGACGACGTAAACCAGTCCAGGAATTCCACCGCTCGCCAAGGCGAGAACCGGCCCGATTCAGGTGATTCAGGACGTAGCGGACGGCAAGCTCAAGCCGTGGCGTGCGGCTGATCGGCCTGGCGGCTTGATAGCGGTAACACAGGCGGTGCTGCCGCAGTTCAGCGAGCGCCCGGCCGGCGTCGTCGTCAACATGACATAAGCCGTCACGCTGCGGGCACGCCCTCCGGTCTCTGCGTATACTGGCGAGCAAGGCGGCGGTGAACGCGTTCACCGAGTTGATGGCGCTCGAACCCGGGCAGTTCGGCGTGCACGCGCACCTTGTGATGCCGGGGCGCGTGCCCGAAACCCGCTTCGCAGAAAATGGACGGCCGCATTTGCAGAGGCATGAGGCCTGAACCGCGCCGGTGCAAAGCGTCATGCCGGGATTGAGCGGGCCGGGCCCGATCACGCCTTCGCACGATGGCGCCGAAGCGGGGCGGCGTGCGGTGACCAATGCAGCGAGTCCGCTGCGGATTCCTGCGGGCGCCGACGCGATGGACTGGGCGGTGGCGAAATGCCCACTCACACGCCGCGCCGTAAAGCTTGTCACGGCGCCGACGTCAGTGGACTGAACTCGAGCGACCACCGCCGCGCTCTGCGAAGCACGCGAGCGGGCAAACTGCGATGGCGGGGCGTGCTGACAACACTTGAATGTACCTTTCAGGACCGTAAAGGAGATTCAGATGCTGTACGAACTCACGACGCTTTCGTGCTCCCTTCTGGAACAGGACGCCGTATCCGACGGTGCGCGCCGCTGGGTGTCCGATACCAGCGCGACGGGCATCGTTCTTGGGTCGTGGCGCACGGAGATTGGCGAGCTCGGTCGAATCATCGTCCTGCGCAAGTTCGAGACCCTGTCCGAACTCCAGCAGGAACGTGAGCGGGCTTATCTGGACCAGCGGCCGTTTCATGCCGAGAACCCGCGGATCCGGATAGACATGGAAAGCTATGCGCTGTTTCCTTTTCTGCCGGAAGTCGAACCCACGACATTGGGCAAATTCTACGAGTTTCGCCGCTACGCGTTGAAGCCCGGTGGCATTGCGCCAACCATCGCGGCCTGGGAGAAGGCCGTCGGCCCGGCCAAAGCGTACACATCGCATCTGGTCGCGAACATGTACGCACTCGACGGCCCGCCTCGCATCACCCATATCTGGGGATTCTCCAGCCTCGAGGAGCGTATGGCGTTACGCGCACGTCACTATGCCGAGGGGCTATGGCCGCCTGATGGCGGCCCGCAGCAGATCGAGCAGGCGACCTCGACGATTTGCCTGCCTGAAGCGTGGTCGCCCATGTGCTGAAGTCATGCGCGTGACGTGCAGGTCCAGCGCGCGTCACCGGCGAATATCGATGGATGCACCTGCAAGCTTCCAAACCCGTACAGACTACCGGGACGACAATGACGATGACAGACAATCCAACGATCGCCCTCGTTGGGCCGGGGGCAATCGGCACGACCGTGGCAGCGGCTCTCCATGAGGTCGGCCGCACACCGGCCATTTTTGGCCGCTCGGCGCACGAACACCTTGAACTGCGCTTCGACGGCGGTCGCATCGCGGTGCCGGGACCCGTGCGAACCGATCCCGCTGAGGTCGAAAGCACGTTCGACCTGGTCTTTGTCGCAGTGAAGTCCACGCAGGTGGAGGCAGCGGCGCCGTGGCTGTCTGCGTTGTGCGGCAACACGACTGTGGTCTGCGTGTTGCAGAACGGCGTTGAACAGAAAACGCTCTTCGCGCCTTACGTGCCCGCCAGCACAGTCCTGCCTTCGGTGGTATGGTTTCCTGCCCAACGCGAATCCGACGCCTCGGTCTGGCTTCGTGGCAACGCGCGCGTTACGTTGCCGGACACGCCGGAGAGCAACGTTGTCGTTTCGGCATTGAGCGGCACCCGGTGTTCGGTCGACGTATCGGCCGATTTCACGTCCGTCGCGTGGCGCAAGCTGCTACAGAACGCGGTCGCCGGTTTAATGGTTCTTGCGGGCCGTCGCGCCGGCATGTATTCCCGCGCCGACATCGCCGCGCTGGCCCTTGCTTATCTCCGGGAGTGTCTTGAGGTTGCCCGGGCCGACGGCGCGACGCTGGGCGACGAGGTTCCGCAAGAGATCGTCGATGCATTCCAGCGTTATCCGGCCGACCTCGGCACGTCGATCCTCGCTGACCGGCAGGCAGGCCGCCCGCTCGAATGGGATTGCCGAAATGGAATCGTGCAACGACGTGGTCGACTGCATCGCATCCCTACGCCGATCAGCGATCTGGTCGTGCCGCTTCTGGCGGCCGCGAGTGATGGGCCCGGCTGACACTGACCTGCCCCCAGCAAACCGGGCCAGTCGGTATCGAGTAGACCGCTACGGAAGCCCCGGCAGGCCCCGCTACCGAAACGCCCGCATCTGCCCCGTCATCATCTGCAGCATCTTGTTGGCGGCCACCGAGAGCTTGCGGCCCACGCGCGTGACCATGTGCGCTTCGGCGTTCTCGAGAATCGGATGCGCGATCTCGATCGCGAACAGCTCCCTGGCCTGCAGTTCGGCCGTCACCGCGAAGGCCGGCATGACCGAGATGCCGAGTCCCGATTTCACGAACTCCTTCAGGATTGCAAAGGAATTGGTGGTGACAACCGGCGTGAGCCGCACGCGCTCGGCGTATTCCACCGCCTCCATCATCTGCCGCGTGCCGTAGGACGGGTGAGTGGCCGCCAGCGGGTAGGTGGCGAGCTGCTGCACGGTCAGCACCTTGTGGCTGCGGCGCGGAAAGTCGGGGCCGACGATCGCCATCATCGGCTGCCGCTTCGACGCACGCGACACCAGCTTGGGCTCGGCGGGCGGGTTGTACACCAGGCCGATCTCGCCCTCGTCGTTCGAGATCTTGCGGATCACGTCATTGGTGCTGCCCACGTCGAGGTTGACGCGGATCCCGGGGAACTGCCGGCAGAACTGCTGCATGGGCCCAGCCAGCAGGTCCGAGACGAAGCCCTCGCCGAGCACCAGGCTGACCTCGCCGGTCTTGAGGCCGCGCAGTTCCTGCAGGCGCGAGATCAGGTCGTCGCGGTGCGCGAGCTGCTCGCGGAAATACTCGATCACGCAGCGGCCCGCCTCGGTGGGCGTCACGCCGCGCGCGTGGCGCTCCATCAGGGTGGCGTCGAGCTCCTTCTCCAGCAGCCCGATCTGGCGGCTCACGGCCGAGGGCGCCACGTCGAGCCAGTCGGCCGCGGCGCGGATCGTGCCGCAGCGCACGGCCTCGTAGAAATAGACGATCCGGCTGTCGGTCAGGGTATCGCTCATGATCCTGGTGTTCTAAAAAAGAGAACAAACTCAATATTGGCGTTGATTGATTATACGGATTGCCCGACCGAACATCGTGACCATGCAAGGCGTGCGCAAGCTGGCGCGCCGGCCTCGAACCAACAGCTAACGGAGTCGTCGGATGAAAACGGTGGGCGTGATCGGTCTGGGTAACATGGGGCGCGGCATGGCGGGGTCGCTGCGACGCGGCGACTACACGGTGCTCGGCTACGACGCGGCGCCCGGTGTGGCGCTCGCGTTGGCCGAACAGGTGGGACTGTCGGCGCGCGATTCGGTGGCCGAGATTGCGCGCGACGCCGACGTGCTGCTGCTGTCGCTGCCGACGTCGGCGGTGGTCGAGGCGGTGGTGCTGGGCGCAGGCGGCGTGCTCGAGAGCGCGAGACCGGGCACGATCGTGATCGACACCACCACGGCGGATCCGGACAGCACGCGACGCGTGGCCGCGGCGCTGGCCGAGCGCGGCATCGGCTTCGTCGACGGCCCGGTGAGCGGCGGCCCGAAGGGCGCGGCCACCGCCACCATGACCATGGTGCTGGGCGGCTCGGACAGCGATATCGCGGCCATCGAGCCGATTCTCGCGGCGATCAGCGCCAAGCGCGTGCACGTGGGCCCGGTGGGCGCCGGCCACGTCACCAAGCTGCTCAACAATCTGCTGACCGGCGTGCACCTGCTGGTCGCCAGCGAGGCGGTGCGCACCGCGCGCGCGGCCGGCGTCGATCCGGAAAAGCTGGTCGAGGCGCTCAACGGCGGCTCCGGCCGCAACAGCGCGACGCTGACCAACTACCCGACCTGGATCTTCAACGGCAAGTTCGATTCCGGTTTCACGATGAAGTTGATGCGCAAGGACGTGCGGCTCGCACTGGGCCTGCTGGATCAATTCGACAGCATTGCACCGGTGGCGCGCGAGGCCGCGCGCGTATGGGCCGCCAGCGAGGGGGCCGTCGCCGACGGCGAGGACTTCAACCGCATCGTCGACTTTCTCGACCCCGCCTGAGACCGGGCAGCCCGCGCCACGATCCCGCTCGATCCACAGATACGGAAACCTGACATGACTCAGCACGCAGACCAGTTGCTTGCCGCCTTCGCGCATTTCTTCCCCGGTGCCGCCACGATCGGCTCGTATATCGACGGCGAGCTCGTCGCCGGCCAGGGCGACACGATCCAGCTTTACGATGCGGCGACGGGCGAGGCCACGCTCGCGTTTCGCGACGCCGGCGCAGCCGTGATCGACCATGCCGCCGAAAGCGCGCACCGCGCACAGCGCGAATGGTGGGCACTCACGCATGCCGCGCGCGGCCGCGTGATGCAGGAGGTGGCGCGCGCGATCCGCGCCGAGGCCGAGGCGATCGCGCGGCTGGAAGCGCTGGGCTCGGGCAAGCCGATCCGCGACTGCCGGGGCGAGGTGGCCAAGGTCGCCGAGATGTTCGAATACTACGCGGGCTGGACCGACAAGTTCTACGGCAGCGTGATCCCGGTGCCGACCTCGCACCTGAACTACACGCGGCGCGAGCCGGCCGGCGTGGTGCTGCAGATCACGCCCTGGAACGCGCCGGTGTTCACCTGCGGCTGGCAGGTGGCGCCCGCGGTGGCGATGGGCAACGGCGTGCTGCTCAAGCCGTCGGAGCTGACGCCCTTCACGTCGCTGGCGGTCGCCAGGCTCGGCGAAGGGGCCGGGCTGCCGCGCGGCCTGGTCAACGTGCTGGCCGGCTTCGGTCACACGGCCGGACAGGCCGCGATCGCGCATCGCGTGGTGAGCAAGGTGGTGTTCGTCGGCTCGCCGGCCACCGGCGCGCGCATCGCCGAGGCCGCCGCGCGCCGCGTGCTGCCCTGCGTGCTGGAGCTGGGCGGCAAGTCGGCCAATATCGTGTTTGCCGATGCCGACCTCAAGCGCGCGGCGTTGACCGCGCAGGCGGCGATCTTCGCCGGCGCGGGCCAGAGCTGCGTGGCCGGCTCGCGTCTGCTGGTGCAGCGCGCGGTGTACGACGACTTCGTCGCGATGGTGGCGGCCGGGGCGAAGAAGATCCGCGTCGGCGCGCCGCTCGACGATGCGACCGAGGTGGGCCCGATCAACAATCGCAAGCAGTACGACCACGTGATGTCGATGATCGAACGCGGCGTGGCGGCCGGCGCCACGCTGGCCAGCGGCTCCGCCGAGCGCGTCGGGGAGGGCCGCGGCGGCTACTTCGTGGCGCCCACCGTGCTGGCCGGCGTGTCGAACGCGATGGAGGTGGCGCGCACCGAGATCTTCGGGCCGGTGGTGGCCGCGATCCCGTTCGACACCGAGGAGGAGGCGATCGCGATCGCCAACGACACCGACTTCGGCCTGGCCGGCGCGGCGTGGACCACCGACGTGGCGCGCGCGCATCGCGTGGCTGCGCAGGTGAATGCCGGCACCTTCTGGGTCAACGGCTACAAGACCATCAACGTGGCTTCGCCGTTCGGCGGCTACGGCATGAGCGGCTACGGCCGTTCGAGCGGCGTCGAGGCGCTGTACGAATACACGCAGACCAAGAGCGTGTGGGTCGAGACGGCCGAAGCGCCGCCCACCGCGTTCGGTTATCTGTAATCACCGGCCCGCATTCGACGGCAGCCGGGCTTCAAGGGGAGACTCGTCATGGAACACGCACTGGGTATCGAACGCCGCGAGCTGGGCGGCGCGGCCACCGCCAAGGTGTTGCTTTACGCGGCCGGCATCTTGCTGGTTGCCGAGTGGATCGGCTCGTTCACGTTCAAGCTCGGACCGGGCAAGGTCGTGCTGCTGCCGATGATCTGGGCGCTGCTGCTCGGCGCCGCGGTGGGGCTGGCCAGCGCGCGCTGGAACAGCCGCGCGCGCCTGAGCGTACCCGACCAGTTCTTCGCGGCCGCGATCCTGCAGCCGGCGCTGCTGCTGTTCGTCTCGAAGCTCGGGCTGATGGTGGGCAGCGCGCTGCCCAAGCTGGCGTCGGCGGGCTGGGCGCTGGCCTTTCAGGAATTCGGCCACTTCGTCGGCACCATCCTGCTCGGCCTGCCGCTCGCGTTGCTGCTCGGCATCAAGCGCGAGGCGATCGGCGCGACCTTCTCGGTGGGCCGCGAGCCGAGCCTGGCGATCATCGGCGAGAAGTACGGCATGGATTCGGCCGAGGGCCGCGGCGTGCTGGCCGAGTACCTGACCGGCACCGTGTTCGGCGCGGTGTTCATCGCCGTGTTCGCGGGTTTCGTGAGCAGCCTCGGCATCTTCGATCCGCTCGCGCTGGCGATGGGCTCGGGCGTCGGCTCGGGCAGCATGATGGCGGCCGCTTCGGGCGCGATCGCCGCGCAGCAGGACCCGGAGACGGCGAAATCGGTGCTCGCCTTCGCCGCGGCCAGCAACCTGATCACCACCACCATCGGTACCTACTTCACGCTGTTCATCTCGCTGCCGCTCGCGGTCTGGGGCTATCGCGTGCTGGAGCCGCTGATCGGCCGCACCACCAAGGCGTCGGCGCAGCCCGAAGCGGCCAGCCCGTCGCTGGGCGACGTGCGGACCGAGGCGCCCGCGCTCGGCTACGGCGGCAAGCTGCTGGCCTGGATCGTGACGGCCGCGATGGCGCTGGTGTGCGACTGGATCGCGCACGGCACGACACCGCTGGCGGGACTGCCGGGAATCGCGATCATGGTGTGCGCGACGATCGTCGGCGATGCGCTGGCGCGCGTGACGGGGCGGCGGATTCCGGCGGTCTGCTGGGTGTCGGTGGTGGCGATGTTCCTGACCTCGCCGTGGTGCCCGTGGGCGTCGCAGATCGCCGCGCTCAGCTCGCACAACGATTTCCTCGGGGTCACCACGCCGATGCTGGTGTTCGCGGGGCTGTCGATCGCCAAGGACATCCCGGCCTTTCGCCGGCTCGGCTGGCGCATCGTGCTGGTGTCCTTCGTGGCCAATGCCGGCACCTTCATCGGCGCGACCCTGGTGGCGCAGCTGTTCCATATCTGATGCCTCGCGGCGCGGCGGCGGCCGGCATGGACCGGCACGCCGCCGCGTCGTGACGACCGACAAAAGCGCTTCTATCCGCATGAAACTGATCGATTCCATCGTCGCGCACGCCGACGAACTGACGGCGATACGCCGCGATATCCATGCCCATCCCGAGGTGGGCTACGACGTGTTCCGCACCGCCGAACTCGTTGCCGAGCGGCTCGAGCAATGGGGTTATGCCGTCACGCGCGGCGTCGGCCGCACCGGCGTGGTCGGCACGTTGAAGCGCGGCGGCAGCGCGCGCGCGATCGGCCTGCGCGCCGACATGGATGCGCTGCCCGTGCAGGAGGCCAACACGTTCGCGCATCGCTCGACGGTGCCCGGCGCGATGCATGCGTGCGGCCACGACGGGCATACCGCCATGCTGCTGGGGGCCGCGCGCCATCTGGCGCGCCATGGCGAGTTCGACGGCACCGTGCAGCTGTTCTTCCAGCCGGCGGAGGAGTCGGGCGGCGGCGCGCGCGCGATGATCGAGGACGGCCTGTTCGAGCGTTTCCCGGTGGATGCCGTGTTCGGGCTGCACAACTGGCCCGGCATCGCGGCCGGCGATTTCGCGGTGCGGCCGGGGCCGCTGATGGCGTCGACCAGCCTGTTCCGGATCAACTTGCGCGGTGCCGGCTGCCACGCGGCCATGCCGCATCTGGGCCGCGATCCGGTATTCGCGGCGGGGCAGGTGCTGAATGCCCTGCAGGGGATCGTCACGCGCAACCGGAATCCGATCGACGGCGCGGTGCTGTCGGTCACGCAGGTGCATGCGGGCGAGGCGATGAACGTGGTGCCGACCGATGCGTGGCTCGGCGGCACGGTGCGGACTTTCTCCGATGCGACGCTCGACCTGATCGAGACGCGCATGCGCGCCGTGGTGGCCGCGACGGCCGCGGCTTTCGATTGCGAGAGCGACGTGGATTTCGAGCGCCAGTATCCGGCTACCGTGAACGACGCCGAGCAGACGGCCGTGGCGGTGGCGGTGATGCGCGAGCTGGTGGGCGACGCGCATGTGAATGCCGCCGTCGATCCGACCATGGCGGCGGAGGACTTCTCGTTCATGCTGCGCGAGAAGCCGGGTTGTTATGCATTCCTCGGGAACGGGGTAGGCGACCATCGCGTGCATGGGCATGGCGGCGGGCCTTGCCTGCTGCATAACGCCAGTTACGACTTCAACGATGCGTTGCTGCCGGTGGGCGCGAGTTATTTCGTGAGGCTGGTGGAGCGGGTGTTGGGGCGGTAGGGGGGCGAGACTGGCGAGCGCCGCCGGGGTGATCCCGGTATCGGTGGCGCTCGTGGAATACGTTCTTTCAGTTGCTTGCCGGGGAGCGGGATGGGCAGCGCACACTCGATGACATCCGGCTCGGAACCGGTTAACCGCCCGACGGCCCCGGCCGGCTGAAACGCTGCTCGATCACCTCGGTTCCCCATTGCGTGCCCGCGGCTTCGCTCGTCAGCGTGAAGCCGAACGACTCGTACAGATGGCGCGCCGCATCCAGCCCCTTGAACGTCCACAGGTAGGTCTCGCGAAACCGGTGCGCGTCGACGAAGCGCATGGCTTCCGTCATGAGCCGGCGGCCGACGCCCGACCCGCGCAACGCATCGTTCACGATGAACCAGCGCAGGTGCGCGACGCCCGTTGCCGGATCGCCGTCGATGGCGAGCGACGCGAGTGTCCGCCCGTCTTCCTGGAACAGCCAGAGCGCCTTGCCGTCGGCCGGCAGCCTGCCGGCGAATTCGGCCAGTCCGGTCGCCACCTGCTTTTCGAAAAAGGCGCCGAATCCCCAGTGCTCCGAATAAAAGCGCGCGTGAAGGCTCGCGATATCGCCGATGCAGCCCGGCTGGTAGCCTTCGCGAATCGACGGCGCAGCGGGCGCCGCGGCGGGCGCCTTCGCGGCGTTGTCCCGTGCGAGGGCATCGGCATACAGCGCGAGCGAGCGCAGCAGCGCCTGCTGATCGGCCGGCATCATGCGGCGCAATGCATTCGACACCTGATCCGTCGCGAACGTGTCGATTCGTTTCTGGAGCTTTTTGCCGTCGGCGGTCAGGTACAGCTCGGTCGCGCGCGCATCGTCGCTCGACACGCGCCGTTCGACGATACCGGCCGCCTCGAGCCGCGCGAGTTGCCGGCTCGTGTTCGATTTGTCCAGCCGCAGGATGTTGGCCAGATCGCGGGCGTTGATGCCGGGCGACGTCCCGATCTCGAGGATCGCGTGCACGGCCGAAGGCGCCCAGTCGCTGTCGGCCAGCGTCGCGCGCATGAAGCCGAGCTCGCGAACCAGCTTGCGGGAGAAGTCGCGCAACTCGAGGATGGTGGCGTCGCGAGGCTTGGCGGGAGCGTCGATGAGGTCCATGGTGGGCCCGAAAGGTTGCGGATCGCAATCAATAATAGTTGCGGGTCGCAACTTGAGCAAGGTGGATTTTCATGGGGTCGGGGCGCTGCTTCCGCAGGCCGGCGGCGGCGTATCGCGAGGGCCGGAGTGGTACTGGCGCCGATGGCGGCGCGCCGCGAATCGGACGCATACTGGGTGTATCCGGCCGGCCTGCCATTCAATACGAGCGAGGGCGTCGGCCGGTCATCGATCCGCGGCCGCGGACAACGGAGCGCACCATGAACAATCTGAAGCCGATGACGATTGCGTTGCTTGCCGGATGCGGGATCAGCGCCGGCGCGGTCTACGCTGCCGGCAGCCTCGATGCGCCGCCTTGCAGCGCGGCGCAGGTGGCGGAGCAGGGCGGGATCGCCGCGATGCCGGGCACGTCGGTCCGCAGCTTTTCGACCGCCGGTTGCTCGGGCGCGGTGCTGCAGGGCGAACGGGCCACCGCGACGGTCGACGGCGACCGGGTCGAGCTGCGCGGCGGCACCGTCTACGTGAACGGCCGATCGTACGGTGCCGTCACGCCCGCGCAGACGGTCGAATACGAAGCCGCGCACGACCGCCGCACGCTGAAGGTCGACGGGAAAGTCCGCACGCCGGTGCGCTGAGTCCCGCTTCGAGTCCCGCAGCCGGTGCACCGACGCACCGGCCCGCAAACGGCTCAGTGCGGGGCGGTTGCCGCGACCGCTTCGACAGGACTGCCGGGCGGCTGGCCCGTTTGCCGGCGCGAGCGGCCCGAGCTCAGGTACGCGGCGATCGAGTCCTGAGTGATCTCGCCGAGCCACACGCCGTCCGGGTCGAGCACCGGCATCCACGACGCGCTGTACTGGTACATCTTCGACAGTACGATGCGCAGGTTGTCGTCCGCCGCGACGCCCGCCGGGAACGGCGTCACGCGTTCGCCACACACGCCGCCGCCGTCGGTGCGCGCCGCGCGGCGCGTCACGTAGCCGAGCGCGCGGCCCGCGTCGTCGAGCACGGTCAGGTAGCGGCAGTCGGTTTCGTCCATTACCGCCAGCGCATGCGCGAGCGGCGTATCGACCCGGGCCGTTTCGGGCTGCGTGGCGGCGTCGCCGGCCTTTACCAATAGCAGCCGCTTGAGCGTGCTGTCCTGGCCCACGAACTGCGCGACGAATTCATCGCGCGGGCGTGCGAGCAGCGTGTCGGGATGATCGTATTGCACGAGCCGGCCGCGCCGGAACACGGCGATGCGATCGCCGAGCTTGATCGCTTCGTCGATATCGTGGCTGACCATGATCACGGTCTTGTTCAGTTGCCGCTGCATCTGGAAGAACTCGTTCTGGATCGATTCGCGATTGATCGGGTCGACCGCGCCGAACGGCTCGTCCATCAGCAGCACGGGTGGATCGGCGGCCAGCGCGCGAATCACGCCGATGCGCTGCTGCTGCCCGCCCGACAGCTCGCGCGGATAGCGTTTCAGGTACAGCTTCGGATCGAGCGCGACCATCGACATCAGGTCGCGCGCGCGTTCGGCGCAGCGCTTCTTGTCCCAGCCGAGCAGGCGCGGCACGACGGTGATGTTTTCCTCGATCGTCATGTTCGGGAACAGGCCGATCTGCTGGATCACGTAGCCGATGTGGCGCCGCAGGTCGACTTCGTCGAGCCCCGCCGTGTCCTCGCCGTTGATGAGCACGCGGCCCGAAGTGGCGGCGATGAGCCGGTTGATCATCTTCAGCGTGGTGGTCTTGCCGCAGCCCGACGGGCCGAGAAACACGCAGATTTCTCCCTCGGGCACCGACAGGCTCACCGAGTCGACCGCGCGTACGGCCTGGCCGTCCTTGCGCGTGAAGGTCTTGGTCAGTTGGTCGAGTTCGATCATGTCTTCTGCACTCCCTTCGGTGTCAATGCACGCTGCAGGATCTGCAGCAGCCGGTCGGCGACGATCGCGAGCAGGCTCACGAGCACCGCGCCCACCAGCAGTTTCATCATGCTGCTCTGGCCGATCGCGCGCAGGATCAGCGTGCCGAGCCCGCCCGCGCCGACCACGGCGGCGATCGTCATCACGCCGATGTTCATCACGACCGCGGTGCGCACGCCCGCAAGAATCACCGGCACCGCCAGCGGCAGTTCGACGAGGCGCAGGCGCTGCCACGCGGTCATGCCGATGCCGGTGCCCGCTTCCTTGATGCCCGCATCGACGTTGTGCAGCGCCAGGTAGGTGTTGCGCATGATCGGCAGCAGCGAGTACAGGAACACGGCCGTGATCGCGGGCGCGGCGCCGATACCCTGGCCGAAGCGCGAGAAGATCGGGATCATCAGGCCGAACAGCGCGATGGACGGCAGCGTGAGCACGAGGGTCGCGACGCCGAGCAGCGGGCCGGCGAGCCAGTCGTGGCGATTGATCAGGATGCCGAGCGGTACGCCCGCGACGATCGCGCAGCCCACGGCGATCGCGACGAGCCACACGTGCTGCAGCGTGAGCTGCAGCAGCTCGGGCCAGCTCGATGCGAGATAGTCGAATACGCTCATCGGGTCTCCTTCACGGTAGCGAATGGGTGCGCAGGAACGCGTCGGCGACGTCGCGCGGCGACTTGCCGTCGAGGTCGACCGCCTTCGCCATCGCCTGCATCGCGTCGTTGTCGAGCGCGGCCGACAGCGCGTTGAGCTGCGCCGCGAGCTTCGGGTTGCGCTCGAGCGTGCCCTTGCGCACCACGGGCGTCGCGTTGTACGGCGGGAAGAAGTGCTTGTCGTCCTCGAGCGGCACGATGCCGAAGCCCTTCACGCGCCCGTCGGTCGTGTAGACGAGGCCGATCTTCAGCTGATTGTTGTGCAGCGCCGTGTAGACGAGCCCAGGGTCCATCTGCTTCAACTGCGCGCGGCTGAACTGCATCCCGTAGGCGGCGAGCAGCGGCTTCAGGCCGTCGGGGCGGTTCGCGAATTCCGCGTCCATGCCGAATACGTAATGCTTCGCGGCCGGATCGGTCTTCAGGTGCTCGGCGAGCTGCGATACGGTGCGGATGCCGGTCGCCTGCGCGAGCTGGCTCGGCAGGCCGATCGCGTAGGTGTCGTTGAGCGGCGACGCGTCGAGCCACACGAGCCCGCGCGGCACGTCGAGCGCTTTGACGCGCCGGTACATGTCTTCGGGCGACAGCTTGTCCTGGATCTTGTTGTAGACCAGCGCGGCCGTGCCCGTGTAATCCCACATCAGGTCGAACTGGCCGTTTTCCAGCGCACTGCGCGCGAGCGTGCTGCCGAGGCCCGAGCGGACTTCCACGTCGTAGCCGCGCGAGCGCAGGTACTGCGACGTGAGCTCCGCGAGCACGTATTGCTCGGTGAAGTTCTTTGCACCGAGCACGAGCTTCGCGGCGAATGCGGGCGTGCCGGCCGCGACGCACAGCGCGCCGGCGGCGCACAGGCGTGCGAGATATCGAAGGGTGCGGTGAAGCATCATGCCGTTCCTCCGTGGCGTGCGAGCCAGTGGCGGCTGCCGGCCGCGACGATGCCGTCCAGCACGAGCGCGAGGATCGCGGTGAGCGACGCGCCGAGCAGCAGCAGCGGCTGGTTGTCGAGGTAGATGCCGGGGAAGATCAGCGAGCCGAGGCTGTCCGCGCCGATCAGGTACGCGAGCGGCGCGGTGCCGACGTTGATCGCGAGCGCGGTGCGCACGCCGCCGACGATGATCGGCAGCGCATTGGGCAATTCCACGCGCACGAGCGACTGCCAGCCCGTCATGCCGATGCCTTTGGCCGCTTCGCGCAGCGCGGCCGGCACGTTCTTCATGCCTTCGTACGCATTGCGCGTGACGGGCAGCAGCGACGCGAGGAACAGCGCGACGATCGCGGGCACGTTGCCGATCCCGAAGATGCCGAGCGCGATGGCCAGCACCGCGAGAGAAGGGATCGTGTTGCCGATGTTGAACACCTGCATGAAGCGCTCGGCCTGATGCTGAAAGCGCGGGCGGCTCAGCAGCACGCCGGCCGGCACGCCCACGACGATGGCCAGCGCCATCGAATAGAAGACCAGCAGCATGTGCTGGCCCGCGTAGTACGCGAGATCGTCCGCGCGCTGGCGGAACGTGTCGGCGCCGATACCGCGCGCCAAAGCCCATCCGACCAGGATGATGGCCATCAGGCTGCCCACCAGCTGGACAGTGCGTCGAGTCATGTAGATACGCCTCCTCGATCTCGGTGCGGCACTCGCGCAGGCGCGCGCCGCGTGGACGCCGGATGGCGCCGCGATGGAAGTTCGTGATCCCGGCATGGCCGCGATTTGAACTGACGGAAACAGTCCTGCCGGCCGCAACGAGGTGCGACTGGCGGTCGAGTGAACGCAATGCTGCGTTCGTCTGATTGTCATGTTCAGCCCGGCGGCGCCGTAACGGCGAGGCGCGTTCGAGCAGGGCACCGTCCTGTGAAGACGGCATGGATGCGGGCGGCTCGAAACCGACCGCTGGGACCGGAGGCCCCTTTGACGTGGCGAAACGGATGCATGCGCAACGAAGTGCGAAATGGCATCACGTTGCGCACGAGATCATGCGTTTTGTGATGAAGTTGGGGCGAGTATAGAACAATCGATGGATCGCGTCTACCGTGGGGAGCGATCGCGGCGATGCGTTGCCGGTCAAGCGGTGATCGCGAAGCGGATCGCACCGGCATGCCGAGGAAAATGATTCGATGTGCGAATCATAAGATAACGCTGTGGTCTGGATACCGATGATCCGGCCGATCTGGCTGCATGCGTCGTCGAAGCGCTAGCGCGTCCGGTTCATGCGTCGCCCGCCGCGTCCGCGCGCGGCGTCCTGCCGGTCCAGCGCCGGTACGCGTGACGGAAGCTGCGCGGCTCGCTGTAGCCGAGCCGTTCGGCGATCGCGGCGACCGTCAGCGTGGGGTCGTCGAGCAGGCGCACGGCTTCGTCGCGGCGCACGTCGTCGAGCAGCGACTGAAACGTGATGCCGTCCTTGTCGAGCCGCCTGCGCAGCGTGCGTTCCGTCAGATGCAGTGCGCGCGCGAGCGACGTCATCGACTTGAAACGCGTGAGGTCGCGCGCCATCAGTTCCTTCGCGCGGTCGGCGAAGCGCGTGCCGACCGACGCGGCCCACTGCCGTTCGAGCACCTCGCACTGGCCGTGCAGCGCGTTGAAGCTGACTTCGTTCGCGAGGCGCGGCGCTTCCGTGCCGTTCACGGACGTGAACACGAGACGGTTGTCGCCCGCGTTGAACACGACCGGGCAGCCGAAGTGGCTGGCGTAGTCGGCCGCGTTGCGCGGCGTGCGGCGGGCGAGCTGCAACTGCGCGGGCCACACCGGCTTGCCGACGAGGTCGGACACGATGAGCCGCAGGCTCGACAGGCACATGTCGACCTGGAACACCTCGAGGTCGGGCTCGCCGTTGTAGCGGCTGATGGTCACGCTCATGCCGCCTTCGTGCGCGTCGACGCGCACGTCGAAATACAGCCCCATGAACAGCGGAAACTGGCTCATGCACCGGAATGCCTGCAGCACGGAGCTGCTGATCAGCATCGCGTAGCCGGCGAGGCCGAGCGTCGACACGTGCAGCCGCGCGCCGATCGACAGCCCGATCGACGGCACGCCGCTGCACCGCAGCAGGTTGCGAAAGCAACGCTGCTCCTGGCCGCGATTCACGTGCAGGTTCGGCGACGCGACTTCGTCCGCGCCGAGTCCCGTGCCTTCGAGCAGCGCGGCGCTGTCGATATGCCGCACGCGGCACTCGTCGAGCGCGACCGCGATCGCGTGGACGGTGGCGGGAATGTCCTCCTGGCGCCCGGCCGGACGCGCGAGGCCGAGCGACGAACGCAGGCGGCGTTCGGCGCGGCTCTGGTCTGGATGGGCGCGGCGGTTCATGGTGCTGGCGGGGCGATGGGGGCGCGTAGAACATAGCCGGAATGTCCGGAAAACGCCAGTGCCGCACAGCACCATGCATGACTTGCCGGCGCGACGCGCGGCGACATGTCCGGAAATATCCCTCCATTACGTCCGCTTTTCTCATTCGTGGCCGATTTTTTGGCGCACCACACTTTGTTCCACTCGTGCGCCGCCGGCCGCGCCGGGCGAACGAGTGTTGACGCCGTGAACGCCACCCACGTGAGGACAGCATGGACAACGACAGCCCGGGTCGATACGCATCGGCCGCCGCGACGAACGACTTCGGCGGGATGCACGCACGCCGCAAGCCGCACCTGCTCGGCCTCGCGACGCTGGTGATCTTCGGCCTCGCATACATGCTGCCGATGACGGTATTCACGACCTACGGCATCGTGACGAGCGAGACGAACGGGCACCTGACGGCCGCGTACGCGGTCACGCTGGTCGCGATGCTGTTTACCGCGCGCAGCTACGGCCACATGGCGCGGCTGATGCCGAGCGCCGGCTCCGCCTATACGTTCGCGAGCCGCAACTTCGGCACGTCGGCCGGCTTCATGGTCGGCTGGGCCTTGCTGATGGACTACCTGTTCATCCCGATGATCAGCTACCTCGCGATCGGCATCTACATGAAACAGATTTTCCCGATGGTGCCGGCCAGCGTGTGGATCGTCGGCAGCATCGCGCTGATCACCGGGCTGAACATCGTCGGCATCCGGCTCGTCAATCGCGTGAACCTGATCCTGATCGCGAGCCAGCTCGTGTTCATCGCGATCTTCGTCGTCGCATCGGCGCGGGTCGCGGCCGGCGAAGGGCTGTCGATGGCCGTTGCGCTGCCGTCGTCGGGCGATGCGCGCGCGATCTTCGCCGGCTCCGCGATCCTGTGCCTGTCGTTCCTCGGCTTCGATGCGGTCACCACGTTGTCGGAGGAAACGCGCGAGCCGAAGCGCACGGTGCCGCGCGCGATCCTGCTCTGCACGCTCGCGAGCGGCGCGCTGTTCATGCTGATCGCGTACGTCGGGCAGGTGGTGTTTCCCGACTGGCACGCGTTCAAGGATCTCGATTCGGCCAGCCTCGACCTGATGCGGCGCGTCGGCGGCGGCACGCTGGCGGCGTTTTTCGTCGCGGTGTACGTGGCCGGCTGCTTCGCGAGCGCGATGGCCGGGCAGGCGAGCGTGACGCGCGTGCTGTTCGCGATGGGCCGCGACCGCGTGCTGCCCGAATGCGTGTTCGGCCATCTGCATGCGCGGCTGCGCACGCCGTTGCGCGCGACGCTCGCGGTCGGCGTCGTGTCGCTGTCCGCACTGTTCATCACGCTCGATCTCGCGTCGACGATGATCAGCTTCGGCGCGCTCGTCGCGTTCGCGATCGTGAACCTGTGCGTGATGCGCAGCTATCTGGGCCGGCCCGAGCATCGCCGTTTCGCGGGCTGGATCACGTTCGGCGCGATGCCGGCGATCGGCTTTGCAATGAACGTGTGGCTGTGGTCGGGGCTGTCGCGCCAGACGTTCTACGTCGGCATCGGCTGGCTCGTGCTCGGCCTCTGCCAGCTCGTGTGGCTGACGCGCGGCTTCACGCGCCCGGCGCCGACGCTGTCGATGAATTGAATGACCGGTGGCCGGCCGCCGGCCGCCGGCTCTGAAACCCTGAAGGAGGAATCATCCATGAACGCTCTCGACGTCAATCTCGATGCGGACCTGCAGGCCATCGGCAAACGCCACCTGCTGATGCACTTCACGCACGCCGATGCGTATCGCGACCACGCACTGACCGTGTTCGACCGCGGCGAAGGCTGCTGGCTCGTCGATCGCAACGGCAAGCGTTACTTCGACGGGCTGGCCGGCTTGTATTGCGTGCAGGTCGGTTACAGCCACGGTGCGGAAATCGGCGACGCGATCCGCGAGCAGATGGTGCGGCTGCCGTTCGCGACCAACTGGGGTTACGGCCACGAGCCGGCGATCCGGCTCGCGCAGCAGCTCGCGGCGCTCGCGCCGGACGGCCTGAACCGCGTGTTCTTCACGTCGAGCGGCTCGGAGTCGAACGAAGCGGCGATCAAGCTGGTGCGCCAGTATCACCAGTCGCGCGGCGAGCCGCAGCGGCGCAAGTTCATCGCGCGGCGCGTCGCGTATCACGGCACGTCGTTCGGCGCACTCGCGCTGAACGGGATGACGAACTTCCGCAAGCACTTCGAGCCGCTGATGTCGGGCGTGCGGCATGTGGGCAACACGAAGCGCTACGGGCGCCCCGCAGGCGAGACGGAAGCGCAGTTCACGCGCCACCTGCTCGACGAGATCGAGTCGCTGATCGTTCAGGAAGGGCCGGACACCGTCGCCGCGATCGTCGTCGAGCCGCTGCAGAACGCGGGCGGCAGCCTGACGCCGCCGGCAGGGTATGCGGCCGGGCTGCGCGACATCTGCGACCGGCACGGCGTGCTGCTCGTTGCGGACGAAGTGATCTGCGGGTTCGGCCGGCTCGGCGAATACTTCGGGTCGGCGCGCTACGGGCTGAAGCCGGACATCATCACGTTCGCAAAGGGCATCGCGTCGGGCTACGTGCCGCTCGGCGGCGTGATCGCGAGCGATGCGGTCGTCGACACGGTGCTCGACGGCCCGCAGCAGATGTTCCTGCACGGCGCGACGTACGGCGGCCACCCGGTCGCGTGCACGGCCGCGCTCGCGAACCTCGCGATCATGGCGCGCGAAGGGGTGCTGGAGAACGTGCGCAATAACGAAGCGGTATTCCGCCAGGCGCTCGACGGGCTGCTCGAACTGCCGTGCGTGGGCGACGTGCGCGGCGACGGCTACCACTACTCGCTCGAACTCGTGACTGACAAGGCCGCGCGGCGCTGGGCGGCGGGCATCAGCGCGCAGGCGTTCGTGTCGACGCTGCTCGCGCCCGCGATCTTCGACGCGGGGCTGCTGTGCCGCGCCGGCGTCGATCATGAAGGCACGCCGATCTTGCAGTTCTCGCCGCCGCTCGTGATGTCGCGCGACGAGATCGTCTGGTTCGTCGCGCAGATCCGCGACATCCTCGTCGACACCTTCGCACGCGCGACGCGCTGAGCGCGACACCGGCATCCAACACCTCAGGAGCATTCGATGCGAACCTCGCAACAATCCTATATCGACGGCCAGTGGCTCGATCCGGCCGATGCGCGGGCGATCGACGTGATCGACCCGGCCACCGCGCGGCCGTATGCGCAGCTCAGGATCGGCGGTGCGGCCGATGCCGACCAGGCGGTCGGCGCGGCGAAGCGGGCATTCGACATGTATGCGCGCTGGCCGGTGGCCGAGCGCGTCGCGCTGCTGCGGCGCGTGCTCGCAATCTACCAGCGCCGCTACGAGGAGGTCGCGCAGGCGATCAGCCAGGAGATGGGCGCGCCGATCGCGTTCGCGCGCGCGATGCAGGCCGCGGTCGGCACCGCGCATCTCGAACAGACGATCCGCGCGCTGCAGTCGTTCCGCTTCAGTACGCAGACCGATTCGCTGCTGGTGTCGCACGAACCGATCGGCGTGTGTGCGCTGATCACGCCGTGGAACTGGCCGATCAACCAGATCGTGTGCAAGGTCGCGCCGGCGCTCGCGGCCGGCTGCACGATGGTGCTCAAGCCGAGCGAGATCGCGCCGTTCAGCGCGATCCTGTTCGCGGAGATCCTGCACGAAGCCGGCGTGCCGCCCGGCGTGTTCAACCTCGTGCACGGCTACGGGCATGAAGTGGGCGACGCGCTGTCGCGGCATCCGGACGTCGACATGGTGTCGTTCACCGGGTCGACGCGCGCGGGTGTCGAAGTCGCGAAGGCGGCCGCCGATACGGTGAAGCGCGTCCACCAGGAACTCGGCAGCAAGAGCCCGAACCTGATCCTGCCCGATGCCGACATCGACGATGCGGTCACGCGCGGCGTGCGCAGCTGTTTCAGCAACAGCGGCCAGTCGTGCAATGCGCCGACGCGCATGCTCGTGCACGTCGACCATCTCGCGCAGGCGGAGCAGGCCGCGCGGCGGGAGGCGGAACGCACGGTCGTCGGCGATCCGCGTTCGACGGAAACCGGTATCGGGCCGGTGGTCAGCCGCACGCAGTTCGATCGCATCCAGCACTTCATCCGGCTCGGGATCGAAGAGGGCGCGACACTCGTCGCCGGCGGCCCCGGGCGGCCGGACGGGCTCGGCGACGGCTTCTACGTGCGGCCGACGGTCTTCTCGAACGTCACGCCGGACATGACGATCGCGCGCGAGGAGATCTTCGGGCCGGTGCTCGCGATCATGACGTACCGAACCGAGGACGAGGCCGTCGCGCTCGCGAACGATTCGGTCTACGGGCTCGCGGCGTACGTGCAGTCGAAGGATGTCGAGCGTGCGCGCAGGGTGGCGGCGCGGCTGCGGGTCGGTAACGTCCACATCAACTACCCGCCGTGGAATCCGGCCGCGCCGTTCGGCGGCTACAAGCGCTCGGGCAACGGCCGCGAGTACGCGGAGTTCGGCCTCGTCGAATATCTGGAGACGAAGGGCACGACGGGGTACGCTTGAGCGACGCGCGGATGCGCCTGCCCGGCGACGGCGTGCTGCGGCGCGCCGCGCGCCTTTCACCGATGGATCGATGGATCGCCTGAACGATTGAGAGGAATGCGACGATGCGGACGACGAAGACGACCGAGGGCATGCACGATGCGGCGGCGCTCGCGAAGGGGCGTGCGCGATGAAGATCCTGATCGCGCGGATGAACCACGAGACCAACACGTTCTCGCCGGTGCCGACACCGCTTGCCGCGTTTGGCCGCAACGGCCCCGACTGGGGCGACGACGCGTATCGCACGAATCGCGGAATGCGCACCGCGATGGCCGCGTTTCTCGACGCGGCCGCGCGCGAAGGCGCCGCGATCGTGACGCCCGTGTCGGCGGCCGCGAATCCGAGCGGGCCCGTCGCGGCGGACGCGTATGCGGCGATCTGCGATGCGATCGTCGCGGCCGCGCCCGGCTGCGACGCGGTGATGCTCGACCTGCACGGCGCGATGGTCGCCGAGGCGAGCGCGGACGGCGAGGGCGACCTGCTCGAGCGCGTGCGCGCGGCGCTGCCCGATGCGCCGATCGCGGTCGCACTCGACCTGCACGCGAACGTCACGCAGAAGATGATCGATCACGCGGACGTGATCGTCAGTTTCAAGGCCTATCCGCACGTCGACATGTACGAAACGGGCGAGCACGCGGCGCGCGTGCTGCTCGACCGGCTGCACGGCCGCGCGCGGCCGGTGCTCGCGTGGAGGCAGCCGCCGTTGATGACGTCGACGCTGCGCAGCGCGAGCGCGGAAGGCGCGATGCGGCGCGCGGTGGAGGCCGCGCGCGCGGCCGAGGCCGACGGGATGCTCGCAGTATCGGTGCTGCCCGGCTTCTCGCTCGCGGACATTCCGGCGCCGTGCATCAGCGTGGTCGTGGTGGCCGATGGCGACCGCGCCGCGGCCGACGCGGTGGCCGAGCGCATCGCGCGGCAGATCTGGGACGAACGTGACGCATTCGTCTATCGCAGCGCGCCGCTCGGCGAATCGGTCGCGCAGGCCGCGACGCTCGCGCGCGGCGCGGATCGTCCCGTGCTGATGCTCGATCACGGCGACAACTGCATGTCGGGCGGCCCGTGCGACACGATGGATCTGCTCGAGGCGGCGCTTGCGCACGGGCTCGACGGGATCGTCAGCGGGCCGCTGTGCGACCCGCAAGCGGTCGCGGCGCTGATCGACGCGGGCGTCGGCGCGAGCGTCACGCTACCGGTCGGCAACCGCATGCCGTCGCACGGCGGCGTGCGGCGCGAGCCGTTTCGCGCGACCGGCATCGTGCGTGCGCTCACCGACGGCGAATATGTGATCACGGGGCCGACCTACACTGGCCAGCGCGCATACATGGGCCGCACGGCCGTGCTCGATATCGGCGCGGCCACGCTGGTCGTCACCGAGCGCACGCAGGAGCCGTGGGATCTCGGCGTGTTCGAGAGCGTCGGCGTCGATCCGCGCCGCGCGCGCTTCCTGCTGCTGAAGTCGCGGATGTATTGTCGGCCGGTGTTCGTGCCGATCGCGGCCGCGCTGGTCGAATGCGACAGCCGCGGCGTGACGGGGTCGGACTACGGGCTGTTCCGCTACGAGCGGCTCGCGCGGCCCGTCTATCCGCTCGACGACGTCGGCGAGTGGCCGTGCGGCGCGCACCGGAACGATTGACGGAAAGGAACCGGGAGAAGGATGCCGGATTCGCCGGCTTTCGGGCATCATGCGATGGCATCGACCCGTCGGGCAGCAGGGTCGAGCCATCCATTGCGTCCGCAACCAATCCGGAGAAAACGACCGCCATGCATTCGAACCCTTTCCGTGCGCGCAGCGCGCGCCTGCTCGCCGCGCTGACCCTCGCCACGACCGCCGTTGCCGCGCATGCCGCCGACTGGATCGTGTCCGGCAACGACGGCAAATACCAGCGCGTCGAGGGCCGCGACACCTTTCCGGCATCGCCGCCGGCCGACACGCTGACGCTGCTCGACGCCAGCACGTTCCCGCCGAAGGTCGCGCTGCAGGTCGACGTCGAGAACGGAATCCAGGGGCCGCCGCAGGCCGTCGCGATCACGCCCGACGCGAAGCTCGCGCTCGTCGGCGCGCCGACGCGCTACGACACGGCCGCGAAGCAGCTCGTGTTCGACACGTTCCTGCAGGTCGTGAGCCTCGACACGGCGCCGCCCGCGATCGCGCGCATCGAGCTCGGCACGCATCCGCAAGGCATTGCGATCGACCGCTCGGGCACGCTCGCGCTGGTCGCGAACGTCGACGGCAGCGTGTCGATCCTGCGCATCGACGGCACGCACGTGACGCTCGACGGCAGCCTGAAGATCGGCAAGAAGCGGCTGGCCGGGATCAGCTTCACGCATGACGGCAAGCACGCGCTCGTGTCGCTGCGCGACGAGCAGGGCGTCGCGGTGCTGAACGTCGACGACGGCAAGGTGACCGACAGCGGCGCGCGCCTGAGCACGGGCGTCGCGCCTTACACGATCGACGTGTCGAGCGACAACCGCTGGGCCGTCGTCAGCAACGTCGGGCTCGCGGGGTTGCCGGGCTATACGGGCACGCTCGCGGGCGATGCCGATTCGGTCGCGCTGATCGACGTGTCGCGCGTGCCGTTCCGCACGGTCCAGTACCTGACGGTGCCGTCGCTGCCGGAAGGCGTCGCGATCTCGCCCGACGGGAAGTGGATCGCGGTGCAGGCGATGGACGGTTCGAACCTGACGGCCGACAACCCGGGCCGCCGCAAGCTCGGCAAGGTGCTGCTGTTCGAGATCCGCAACGGGCAGGCCGTGAAGGTGAGCGAGGTGCCCGGCGGCGAAGCCGCGCAGGGCATCGTGTTTACCGCCGACAGCCGGCACGTGATCGTGCAGTTCAACGTCGAGCGACAGCTCGCGCTCTATGCGGTGGACGGCGGCAAGCTGCGCGATACGGGCAAGCGGATCGCGCTGACGGGCGGGCCTTCGTCGTTGCGGACGTTGCCGCGCTGACGCGTCCCCGGTCAGTCCCGTTCCTCCCGCTTCATGCGGCGCCCGGATTCGCCGGGCGCCCGTGCCTGTCTTGTCCCGCGCGCCGCCGGTGCAGCGCAACAAATGGCGGAGAAATGTAGTCAAAGCCACTTAACCCCGAATTGTTTAGTTAAACAAACTGAAAATTCGGGAAACTTCGTGTGGTGAATAAACACGCGATGCGGCACTGTCAGCCCCTGGGAATGCAGGACATAACGATCCCGAACCAGGAGGCCTACGTTGAAACACCATGCACGCTGGATCGTGGCGGCCATGATGGTCGCGACAGGGACCGCGGGATGCGGCGGCGATTCGATGGACGGCACGCCGGCGCCGAGTGCCGCGGGCGCGGTGTCGACGAGCCCGTCGACGCAACCGCAGGCCACCGCGCCGGCCGCCCCCGACGTGCCGGCCGCTTCCGCCGTCGCCGCCGACCTGAAGCTGACGCAATACGTCGATCCGCTGATCGGCTCCGACCAGGTGCCGCCCCTCGTCCCCGATATCGCGAACACGGAATCGCCGCCTGAAGACATGCTCGGCGGTTTCACGACACCGGCCGCGACGCTGCCGTCCGGGATGGTCCAGTGGGGGCCGGACACGCCGTCCGTGCCGAACACGTGGAGCCCGCCCGGCTATCACTA
The DNA here is from genome assembly GCF_001718555.1 of Burkholderia metallica. Classification (NCBI taxonomy): domain Bacteria; kingdom Pseudomonadati; phylum Pseudomonadota; class Betaproteobacteria; order Burkholderiales; family Burkholderiaceae; genus Burkholderia; species Burkholderia metallica. Next base: position 801,487 of record NZ_CP013402.1, on the reverse strand, counting down.
CAGCCAGACCCGCATCACGGGTTTCAGTCTCACGCACCTGAGCGGCGTGGGTTGCAGCGCAGGCGGCGCGCTGCCGGTGTTTCCGACCGTCGCGGGGCAGCCGGCCCCCGCCGCGTTCAAGCACGCGAACGAAACGGCGCGGCCCGGCTATTACGGCGTGACGTTCGACAACGGCATCCGCACCGAACTGAGCGCCACGCTGCGGACGGGCGCCGCGCGTTTCGTGTGGCCGGCCGGGCAGCGCGGGCAACTGAACGTCGCGGCGAAGACCAATGCATCGTCGTGGGGCGGCACGATCGCGCAGGACCCGAACGACCCGCAAGCGCTGTCGGGGTCGATGACGGGCGGCGGCTTCTGCAGCAGCGGGCAGACGTACAAGCTCTACTTCTACGCACGCGTCGATCGGCCGTTTACCGCGAAGCTCGGCAGCGGCAGTGCGCAGCTGACGTTCGCGGCATCGTCCGGCGCGCCGTCGACGGTGAACATGAAGGTCGGGATTTCGTACGTCAGCGTCCAGAACGCGAAGGCGAACCTCGACGCCGAGAGCGGCACGCAGACCTTCGACCAGCTCGCCGCGCAGGCCGACGCGACCTGGAACGGCGCGCTCAATGCGATCCAGGTAACGGGCGGCAGCGCCGCCAACCTGAAGAAGTTCTACACCGCGCTGTATCACGTGCTGCTTGCGCCGAGCGTGTTCAGCGACGTGAACGGCGATTACCCGACGATGGGCGGGAAGACCGCGAATGCGGGCAAGGACCGCATCCACTACACGACGTTCTCGAGCTGGGACACCTACCGGTCGCTGATGCCGCTGATCGCATGGCTGAAGCCGGCCGCCGCGAGCGACATGATGCAGTCGCTCGTCGACGACGCCGGGACCTGCGGCGGCGCGTTCCCGAAATGGGTCGAAGGCAATACGAGCAGCGACGTGATGCCGGGCGACAACGTGCCGATCCTCGTCGCGCAGAGCTATCTTTACGGCGCGACGGGTTTCGATGCGAAGAAGGCGCTGTCGATCATGCTCGATACCGCGTCGGGTGCCGTCACCGCGTGCAGGGGCGTCACGGCGCTGCCGGGGCTCGCCGAGTACCGGAAGTACGGCTACCTGCCGGCCGATGCGTCGATCCGGGTCGACAGCAGCCACAGCGGCGGCACGGCGTCGACGACGCTCGAATACGCGGCGACCGACTACGCGATCTCGCGCTTCGCGCAGGCGCTCGGCGACACGGGCAACGCGGCGACGCTGCTCGCGCGCTCGGCGAACTGGAAGAACGTGATCGATCCGGCCGCGCCGGGCAGCAACGGCGCGACGCTGCCGCGCCTGTCCGATCGCAACCGCGACGGCAGCTGGGTCGCGAATGCGTTCGACGAGATCGAGGGGAACGTCGAGCAGTACACGTGGATGGTGCCGTTCGACATTCCGGGGCTGATGGGCGTGCTCGGCGGCGACGCGGCGGTCGTCGCGCGGCTCGACACGTTCAACACGTACCTGAACGCCGGCTCGAAGAGCCCGCATCTGTGGATCGGCAACGAGCCTGCGTTCGCGACCCCGTGGCTCTACAACTGGACGAGCCGCCCCGACAAGACGCAGGCGCTCGTGCGCCGGATCCTCGACGAACAGTTCACGACGGCCGCGTCCGGCCTGCCGGGCAACGACGACGAAGGCGCGACGTCGGGCTGGTTCGTCTGGGCCGCGCTCGGCCTGTACCCGGAAATTCCGGCGGTGCCCGGCTTCACGCTGACGAGCCCGCTGTTCGCGCATGCGGCGATCCGGCTCGGCAACGGCAAGACGCTCACGATCGAAACCGACAACCCGGGGGCGGTCTACGTGCAGCGCGCGACGCTGAACGGCGCCGCGCTGGCGAGTACCTGGGTCGATTTCGCGCAGGTTGCCAGCGGCGGTGCGATTGCGTTCGGGCTGGGCGATGCGCCGGCTGCGTGGGGGAGGTTGCCGGCCGCGCGATAGCGCGTGCGGGAGGCAGGCGGCGATCGCCGGCGGGTCGTCGAGGCAGCGGCCGGCGCCGGGGTTCAAAAAAGGAAGTCGGCGCGACGCCGGTTGGGGGGACCTCCCGCCGTCGCGCGATGCGGCACCGGTGTGTCGCGCAGGGCCGCGAGCCTGGCGGCGCGTCGGAACATCGTCGACGCCGGGATACGCATTTTAATTAATGGTGCTAAACGAAAATGAAAAATCCACGACTCTTGATCGTCGCTGCACTGGCCTGTGCAGCGCTCGCCGCGTGCGGCGGCGACGACGTGAACGGCAGCAGCGGTGCGTCGCCGTCGACATCGACCGGGCAAACCGGCGGGGGCGGCAGTCCGGCCGGCAATACCGGCGGCGGCTCGACCAGCCCGACCCCTCCGGTCGACCCGACACCGCGACCCACGATGCAGCTGACGCAGTTCGTCAACCCGCTGATCGGCACGCAGGTCAATTCGGACTCGGGCTACGCGGGCAACGTGAACCCGGGCGCGACGGTGCCGTTCGGCATGGTGAATTTCGGGCCGAACACGCCGCGCTACGACTTCAACGGCTCTGGCGGCTACCTGTCGTCGCGCGGCGCGTCGAGCGGCACGATCGACTTCTTCAGCGTCACGCACCTGAGCGGCGTGGGCTGTCCGGGGCAGGGCGCCGTCGCGATGCTGCCGAGCGACGGCGCGAACGCGATCGCGCCGAACGGCTCGCCGGCCGGCGTGGACTACAACTATTCCGATGAAACGGCGCAGCCCGGCTACTACAAGGTCCGTCTCGCGAACGGGATCGTCACGGAGCTGAGCGCGACCGCGCGCTCCGGTCTCGCACGCTTTACCTACACGGACAAGGACAAGGGCTTCTTTTCGATCGACGCGAAGCTGAACGGCAACAGCGACTCGGGCAGCACGAGCATCACCGCGAACAACGTCGCGCTGCAGATCGCCGCAGACGGCAGGTCGATGAAGGGGCAAGCCGTCGCGCCGGGGTTCTGTACGCCGTACGGCACCATCTGGAACGCGCCCGTCTATTTCTACGCGACCTTCGACAAGCCGCTGCGCAAGCAGACGGGCACGTCGTCGGTGAATACCGCGAGCAACGGCGCGGCGACGCTGCAGTTCGACCTGACCGACGCGGACAAGCGCGTCACGGTGAGAGTCGGCATCTCGTCGGTCAGCACCGACAATGCGCAGGCCAACCTGCAGGCGGAAGGTGCCGCGCTGGCGTTCGACGATGCCCGCACGCGGGCAGCCGGGTTGTGGAACGACCGGCTCAACACGATCCAGATCGACGACGCGGGCAATCCCGCATCGCTGAACCCGACGCAGAAGGCGAATCTCACGAAGTTCTACACCGCGCTGTATCACGTGTTCAGCGCGCCGACGCTCTACAGCGACGCGAACGGCGATTTCCGCAGCATGCGGCAGCCGCGCGGCGCGAACGGCAGCTATCCGACCTCGGTCGACCGTACCGGCACGATCCCGCCGCGGGCGAAGGCCAACGTCAAGGACTATGCATTCAGGCGTCCGGACGGTTCGCAAGGCGGCGCCGCGAATCACTACACGGGCTTTTCGCTGTGGGATACGTACCGGTCGCAGGCGCAGCTGATCGCGTTGCTCGCGCCGAAGGAGACGAGCGACATGATGCAGTCGCTCGTCGTCGACGGGCTGCAGTGCGGCGCGTTCCCGCACTGGGTCGACGGCAGCGACGATTCCACGCCGATGTCGGGCGACAACGCGCTGAACGTGATCGCGGGCGCGTACAAGTTCGGCGCGACCGATTTCGACCTGGTGTCGGCCGCGCGCCTGACGAAGCAGTCGGTGTTCGATCCGTCGAGCGCGTGCAACGACCGTCCGAGCGCGCCGGGGCTCGTCAAGTTCCTGACGGCCCACTATCTGTCGCAGAGCGACGACGGCCACTCGTCGTCCGCGACGATCGAGCGCGTGCTGAGCGACCGCTCGGCGGCCGCGTTCCTGCAGGCGCTGCCTGCCGGCGTGCTGAATGCGCCGTCGGTCGGCGTGAGCGCGGACAACATTGCCACGCTGTACACGCGGGCCGGCTGGTGGCGCAACATCTTCGACTACACGAACCAGGTGATCGCCGCGCGCAATGCGCCGCCGGCCGGTGCGGCGCCCGGTACGCTGGGCACGCTCGTACAGGGGGCGTTCCACGAGTCGACGGAGCCGAACTACTTCTGGAGCTTCGCGCAGGACTGGACCGCGCTGATCGACGCGATCGGCGGCAAGCAGGCGGCCGTCACGCGGCTGAACAAGCTGTTCGCGATCACGACGCCGTTCTCGACGGTGCCGGCCTCGGGCAGCCTGAACGGCGGCGAATCGTCGAGCGGCCTGTACATCGGCAACGAACCGTCGTTCCAGTCGCCGTGGGGCTACAACTGGGCCGGGCAGCCGAGCGGCGCGCAGTACATCCTGCCGATCATCATGGCGCAGGCCTTCACGACCGGCCGCGACGGCCTGCCGGGCAACGACGACATGGGCGCGACGTCGAGCTGGTACGTGTGGGCGACGCTCGGCATGTTCCCGGTGATTCCTTCCGAAGCGGGTGTGGCGTTGTCCACGCCGCAATTCAGCGGGATTACCGTCTGGCTCGGCAACGGCCATTCGCTGCGGCTCGAAAGCGACAAGCGGGTCGCCACGGACGACACGGGCCACGCCGCGTTCCCGTACATCCAGTCGCTGACGGTCAGCGGCGCCGACTACGCGGGTTCGTGGCTGCCGCTCGCCAAGATCGCCAACGGCGGGACGATGCGCTACGCGCTGTCCGCGACGCCGACGCAATGGGCGGCTGCCGACAACCTGACGCCGCCGTCCGGGCCGAACGCGGACTACACGCAGATGACGGCCGGCGGCGCGTCCGCCGCGACCCGCATGCGCGAGGCCGGCGTGCGATGACCGCGACCGGGCGCGCGCGGTTGACAGCCGCACCGCATGCGCGCCCGTTCCGGTGACGACGACACAATCTGGGAGACGACACCATGACCTCGAAGGAACGCCGCAAATTCCTGTCGTATGGCGCCGCGCTGGTCGGCACGAGCTGGCTCGCCGGCTGCAACGGCGACGTCGATTCGACGTCGGGCGCACCGGGCACACCAGGCGCACCGGGCCCCGACGGCCCGGCCACGGTCACGCCCACCGTCCCGGGCGTGCCGCCCGATCCGGAGCACGGCCTGCTGGCCTCGCAGCGGCTCACGAAGAACTGGATGTTCGCGTCGGCGGGGAGCCTGCCGGGCGCGAGCGGCGCGCAACTGTCGAGCGCGGGCGACGTGGCGGGCATGGCGCCGGCGACGGTGCCCGGCACCGTGCTGAACAGCATGATCGTCAACGGCAAGTACCCCGATCCGTTCTACGGCCGCATCGTCACCGATACCATTCCCGACACGCTGAAGGACACCGACTACTGGTACCGGACGACTTTCGCGGCGCCGGCGCGGCAGCCGGGGCAGCGGCTGTGGCTGAACTTCGACGGGATCAACTATTGCGCGGAGATCTGGCTGAACGGCGCGCTCGTCGGCCGGCTCGAAGGGGCGTTCAGGCAGCGCGCATTCGACATCTCACGGCTGGTGCCGCAGGCGGGCGGCGCGGTGAATCTCGCGGTGCGCGTCGTCAAGCTGGATTTCTCGGAAGGGCCGCTGCTGCCGAACTACCGGAGCGGCGTCACGCGCGGCGGCCGCAACGGCGGGCCGACCGGCGTCACGCTGAAGAACGGCCCGACGTTCTTCTGTTCGGCCGGCTGGGACTGGCTGCCGACGATCCCCGACCGCAACCTCGGTATCTGGCAACCCGTGTCGTGGTTCACGACCGGCGCGGTGCGCATCGCGGCATGCCATGTCGCGCACACGCTGTCCGCCGATCTGGCGCGTGCGGAGCTGCGGCTCGACCTCGAACTGGACAACGGCTCGGGCGTCGATCTCGTCGCGACGCTCGTCGGCACGATCGGCAACGGCGCGCCGTTCAGCCACGACATCGCAATTCCGGCATCGGCCACCTCGACGAAGGTGTCGCTCACGTCGTCGGACATCGCGGCGCTGTCGATCGGGCAGCCGAGCCTGTGGTGGCCGAACGGGTATGGCGATCCGCATCTCTACGCGGTGACGGTGGGCGTCAAGGTAGGGCGCTTGCTCTCCGACGAGCGCACGCTGAACATCGGGCTGCGCCGCATCGACTATTCGCGCGACATCGGCATGGGCAAGCAGTTGAGCATCACGGTCAATGGCCTGCCGATTCTCGTGATGGGCGGCAACTGGGGGCTCGACGAAGCGTTGAAGCGCATTCCGCGCGAACGGCTGTTCAACCAGGTGCGGCTGCATCGCGACGCGAACCTGAACCTGATTCGCAACTGGAACGGGCAGAGCACGAGCGACGATTTCTTCGATGCGTGCGACCGCTACGGGATTCTCGTCTGGCAGGACTTCTTCTTCTCGACCGAAGGCGACGGGTCGGGCGCGGCCGACGTGCCGCGCGATCTCGACAACATTCGCGACGTGATCGCGCGCCACCGTCATCGTCCGTCGATCCTGCTCTGGTGCGGCGGCAACGAGGGTTCGCCGCCGCCGGCGCTCGTCAAGGGGCTCGACGCGCTCGTCGCCGAGCTGGACCCGCAGCGCCTGTGCCTGACGAGTTCGGCAGGCGACACCGGCGCGGGCGCGGTGAACGGCTATTCGTCCGGCGGTCCGTACAGCTGGGCCGCGCCGCGGGATGCGTTCACGCGCGGCTACGGCACGACGCAGGTCGCGTTCCACAACGAAGTCGGCTCGCACTCGATCCCGACGCTCGAATTCGTCGAAGCGATGCTGCCGCCCGGCTCGTACGAATGCCCGGACGATTTCTGGGCCGACCGCGACATGAACGGCAACGGCGCGGGCTACTGGCAATACGGGATCGGGGCAAGCGGCGGCGCCGGCTATCTCGCGGTGACCGCGCTGCGCTACGGCGCGATCCGCAATCTCGCGGATTTCGTGCGCAAGGCGCAGATGATGAACTACGAATGCATCCGCGCGATCTACGAAGCGAATGCGGCCGTGATGATCGGGCCGGCCGCCGGCAGGATCAAGTCGCCGGCCACCGGCGTGATCATGTGGATGACGAACCCCGCGCAGCCGAGCTTCGTATGGCAGATGTACAGCCACGACCTCGACGCGCATTCGTCGTTCTTCGCGGTGCAGCACGGCTGCCGCCGCGTCAACGCGATTCTCGATGCGAGCACGGCCGACGTGACGATCGCGAATCACACGGGCGCGGCCGTTACCGGCCGTGTCGAGATGCGCGTGTACAACCTCGACGGCACGCTGAGCAGCCGGGCCACGGCCGATGTCGGCGGCGTCGCGAAGGCGTCGTATCGCGTGGTGGCGAACCTCGCATCGGCGCTGGCCGCCGCGAAGTCGGACGTGTGCATCGTCGCGCTCGCGCTGAGCGATGCGGGCGGCAAGACGCTCGCGGAGAACGTGTACTGGCGGCAGCGCGACGGCGGCGACACGTCGTACACGTCGCTCGACACGATGCCGGGCGCGGCCGTTTCCGTCAGTGCGACGTCGGCCGAGACCGACGACGTGACGACGCGCATCACGGTCGACGTGGCGAACGTCGGCGCCGCCGTCGCGCTGATGACGCACCTGCAGGTATTCGATCCGTCGACCGGTGCGCGCATCCTGCCCGTGTTCTACAGCGACAACTATCTGAACCTGGTGCCGGGCGCGAAGCGGCAGCTCACGATCGACGTGCCGCATGCGAGCGGCGCGCCGGTGTCGCGTGTCGCGCTGCGGATCGACGGATGGCGGCTCGATCGCCCGAACTGCCGGCTCGGGCTCGGCGGCGTGCCGGTCGTGTTCAACGAGCGTGCGCTGGCGGTCGATCCGGCGGTGCCGACGTTCGGCGCATGCGGAAGCTGACGCTGATGCGTGCGGGATGCCGCGCTGGCCGCGCAGCGCGTAGTGTGCCGGTGATGCGCCGCGTGCATGTGCGCGGCGCGCGTTGCATGCCGGACGGCCGGCACGCCGCTACGGTTTGAGAAACTTGTCGAGCCAGCGCGGTGTCGCCGCACGCTCGAAGACGACGTGCAGAGACGGACTGAATGCGCCGTATTCGAGCCCGTGGCGTTGCGCGAGCAGCGTCAGGGCCTGCGGGGTGTAGAACGAGATGTGCCCGTTGCGCGGCACGCAGTACCACCATTGAGCGATCCCGCTGTCGAGGATGTCCTGCGTGATCGGCGTCGTCTGGAACAGCAGCGCGCCGCCGGGTTTCCGGTAGCGCATGATCTGGTCGAAGAGGTCGATCGGCGCCGGATGATGCTCGAACACTTCGAACGACAGGATCGTATCGAACGTGCCTTCGGGCGGCACCGGGTGCGAGAACGGATCGTACGACGTCACGTCGGTGAAGCCGCGCGACAACAGTTTGCGTTCCAGCAAGCCCAGCCCCGAGCCGAAATCGAGCACGCGGCTGTCCCGCATGTCCGGAAAGCTGGTGCAGATCAGGTCGGCCAGCTGCTGCGGGCGGATCTCGAGATACTCGGGGTCGTGGCGCACGTAGTCGGCGTTGTACACATGCTGCGCGAAATCGTCGTGGGTCCAGCTGTCGAACATCGGCGCCCACGTGAAGCCGCATTGCCGGCAAGCGTGGTAGTAGACCGGCACTCCCGCATACGGGTCGACTTTCTTGCCGGCCATGTAGTCGGCGCCGCAGCTCGAGAAATCGACCAGACCGCAGATGGGAGCGTGGCCCGAACACACTTTGCAGGCGAGGGCTGTCGGATGGCGGTTCAGGTCGTGATTCAAGTTCCCGTCTCCTGGTCGCCTACGAGGCGCGATGGATGGTGCGGGAAGGCTATCACAGTCGCGTTGGCCGTCGCGGTCGCGCACGGGTGCGGCGCGCGTACTTACGGACGCAGCAGATCGAACCCGCCGAATACGACGACGCCGCTCAACGCGATCATCGCGACGGAGTGCTGGCCGAAGTAGAGAATCGCGGCGGCAAGCCACGTCGTGATGCAGAAGGCGCCGATGCGGGCCATCGTGGGTTCCTCGAATGCTTGATGAAGTGAGTGCGCGCCGCACGGCGATCGCCGCTCGACCGGGCGAGCGGGGCGCGCGGGCGCATGGAACGGGCGACCCTCGCAGCCGCGTGTACGGCGTCGGCACGCGTTGCGTGCCACGCCCGCCACGGGCGGGAGTCGAAGCCGGCGGGGTTGCGCGCTTGCTCGCGCCCGGAGGCGCGCGCGCGAATCCCGCCGGCGAAACCGCGATTTTACCAGCGCCGCAGTGCCGGCAGTCTGGCCCTTTCGTCGCCGAAATACGGCGAACAGGCGCCAAATCAGTCCGACCCGATACTCAAGTTTCGTGTGACGAATGCCGTAAACGCATTGGAAGGTATTTCCCCCTTTCACGATTCGCTCACCGACATACGGACCGACACGATGCAGATCGATTTCTCCACGACCTCACGCGCCCCGCTGACGGACGGCAGCCCCGGCACAAACGCTTCGTCCGGCACCGCGGCGGCGACGCCCGCCGCGACGTCGTCCACCGATGGCGCGACGGGTACGACCGGCGCCACCGGCACGCAGGGTTCGCCCGGCGCGAGCGGACAAACGCTCGGCACATCGGGCGCGTCGTCGGACAGCCCGGCGGTTGCGCAACTGAAAGCGCTGATCGACCGGCTGCAGAAGCAGCTCGCGACGATCGAGCGCCAGATGGCGAGCGCCGCGCAGCGCGCGAAGGACGACCCGGCCGCGGCGGTCGAACAGCAGTCGCTGAGCGCGGAAGCCGGCGCGATCTCGGGGGCGCTCGCGACCGCTGTCTCGCAACTCGCGGCGGCGATCGAGAAGGCGGGCGGCTCGTCGGCGGGCGGGCTGGTGTCGACGCAGGCCTGACCGGCGGCGGCCGCGTCGGCCGCCCGCATTACAATCGCAAGCACGTCTCCCTCGAAAGGACGGCAGAACGATGAATGCGGAACTCGACGACGACGATCTCACCCGCTTCGACGCGCAAGGCGGCACGTCGCTGCCGGCGGCCGACGTGCAAGGGTGGCTCGAACACGACGGCGCGCGCATCTGGCACGCGTCGTTCGGCCACGGCCCGCCGGTCGTGCTGCTGCACGGCGGCCTCGGCCATGGCGGCAACTGGGGCAACCAGGTGCCGGCGCTGCTCGCGGCCGGCTACCGTGCGATCGTGATCGACAGCCGCGGCCACGGCCGCAGCACGCGCGACGACCAACCCTATTCGTACGAACGCATGGCGTCGGACGTGCTCGCCGTCCTCGACGCGCTGCACGTCGACCGCGCGCGCTTCGTCGGCTGGAGCGACGGCGCGTGCATCGCGCTCGTGCTGGCCGATCGCGCGCCGGAACGGGCTGCCGGCGTGTTCTTCTTCGCATGCAACATGGACCCGGGCGGGACGAAGGAGATCGTGCCGGGCCCGCTGCTCGACCGCTGCTTCGCACGCCACCGCAAGGACTACGAAGCACTGTCCGCGACGCCGGACCGGTTCGATGCGTTCGTCGCGGCGGTCAGCGAAATGATGCGCACACAACCGAATTACACCGCGCAGGATCTCGCGGCGATCACGGTGCCGGTGACGATCGTGCTGGGCGAGCACGACGAATTCATCCGGCCCGAGCATGCGGCTTACCTCGCGGATACGATTCCGGGCGCGACGCTGACGACCCTGCCCGGCGTGAGCCATTTCGCGCCGCTGCAGCGGCCCGCGCGGTTCAACGCGGCGATGCTGGCGTTTCTCGACCGGCTGCCGGGGTGACGCACGCACGGCCCGCCGGTGCGCGGGCGCGTGAGAGTGTGCGTATGCCGGTCGTGCTCGGGCCATCGCGTGGTCGGCGCCGGGAATCCAGTGCGCGTCGATCTGCCTGCGCAGCAGCGGATAGCACAGCTTGCAGGGCATGCCTTCAGCGTGGCTCGGCAAAACGGCCTGCGGCCCGGAAATGGCGTCGCGGCATTGCAGCGCTTCGCCTGCTCCATTAGTTTTTCTTTCGGCTCGCGCAACATATCGTCGATTGTTGGCGGCGGCCCGGCGGTGGATAGTCCTGCTTCGGCAGGGCCGCCGCAGGGAATTTCGCGCGGCGCGGCCCGATCCGTTGTTCACGCAACCACTCGAAATCAAAGGAACCGCAACCATGCGATTCAACGCGATGCGCATCGCCGCGACCCTCTTCGTCGCCGCGTGCGCCACCGTCACGGCCGGCCGCGCGGCCGCCGCCACGCAGGACGACCTCCACGACACCGTCACCCGCCACATCGCGCCGCTGATGAAGCAGTACGCGATTCCCGGCATGGCGGTGGGCGTCGTCGCCGACGGCAAGCCCTACGTGTTCGATTACGGCGTGATGTCGAAGCAGACCGGCAAGCCCGTCACCGGCGATACGCTGTTCGAGATCGGCTCGGTCAGCAAGACGCTGACCGCGACGCTGGCATCGGATGCGCAGGAGGGCGGCGAACTGTCGCTCGCGGACCCGGCGGCCAAGTACCTGTCCGCGTTGCAGGGCAAGCCGTTCGGCGTCGTGACGCTGCTCCAGCTCGGCACGCACACGCCCGGCGGGACGCCGCTGCAGGTGCCGGACGGCATCCGCGACGACGCCGGCCTGATACGTTATCTCGCCGCGTGGCGTCCCGAGTATGCGCCGGGCACGCACCGCAAGTATTCGAACGTCGCGATCGGGATGCTCGGCTGGCTCACCGCGAAGGCGATGCACAAGGACTTCGCGACGCTGATGGAACAGCGGCTTTTTCCCGCGCTCGGGATGACGCACACGTACATCAACGTGCCGGACGCCCGTATGGCCGACTACGCGCAGGGCTATACGAAGGACGGCAAGCCGGTGCGGATGACGCAGGGCATGCTGTGGCAGCAGGCGTACGGCGTGCGGACCACGGCGGCGGACCTGTTGCGCTTCGTGCAGGCGAACATGGGGATGATCGAGACGGCGCCGCGCCTGCAGCGCGCGATCGAACGCACGCACACGGGCTATTTCCGCGCGGGGCCGCTGACGCAGGACCTGATCTGGGAACAGTACCCGTATCCGGTCGCGCTGCCGACGCTGCTGGCGGGCAACGCGCCGAAGATGCTGTACGAAGCGGTACCGGCCAGCGCGATCGCACCGCCGCTGGCGCCGAATCCCGATACCTGGATTAACAAGACCGGCTCGACCGGCGGCTTCAGCACGTATGTCGCGTTCGTGCCGTCGAAGCGGATCGCGATCGTGATGCTCGCGAACGGCAACGTGCCGATCGAGGATCGCGTGAAGGCGGCCTACCAGATCCTCGGGTCGCTCGGGGACGGGCGGTAACGTTGTCACGGCCGGGCCGGATGCATCGCCCGGCCCGGCACGGCAGGCGCGTCTCACGAGCGCATGGCGATGAAGAACGCTTATGATGCGCGAACGAAGCCGCCGCTGGCGCGACAGGCGAAAGGAGAAACGGTTGAGCATCACATGGGATGGCATCATGGGCGCCGACGTGCTCGACGACGCGCAGGTCGCGATGCGGCACGCGTTAGCCGATGCGGCGCGCGGCGGCGACTGGGCGGCGATGCTGAACGTCGTCGCGAAACAGTCCGCGCTCGTCAACGCGACGCGGCTGGGCGGTAAGTCGCTCCATACGCCGCTGCACCAGGCCGCGTACGGCGGCGCACCGCAAGAAGTCGTCGCCGAACTGCTGCGGCTCGGCGCATCGCGGATGCTGCGCAATGCGCACGGTGAGCGCCCGGTCGATCTTGCCGAGCAGCGCGGGCATCGGCATCTGATCGATCTGCTGACGCCGCAGCCGCGACGCTTCGTACCCGGCGACACGCTGGCGAAGATCCAGCGTCACTTCCACGAGACGATACTCGGCCGTATCGCGCACCTGCGCGTCGACGCGCTGCGTCTGCCCGAACTCGAACCGCTGCTCGAACTCGACGCGCAGACCGAACGCGTGTGGTTCGGCGTACCGGGCATGTACGGCGGGTTCGCGTATACGCTGCGCATCGACGCAGCCGCCGACGGCGCCGCGGCCGTGCTCGTGTCCACGAGCTGGAGCCGCGTGGTCGGCGGCTCGGGCCAGCGACACGAGATCACTGCGCACGGCAGCACGCTGGTCGACGAAGGTTTCGTGTGACGGCGTTGCGCCGTCGCGTCACCGCTCAGGCCGCTGCAGTGTCCTTTACCGCGACAGCCGTCGCACCGCGCGCGGCCGACGCCCGAGCCTGCTCCGCCGCGCCCGCCAGCCGCCGATAGCGCGCGAGCGCCCACAGCGGGAAGTACGCGGTATAGCCGTGATACTTCAGGTAGAAGATGCGCGGAAAGCCCGGCGCATTGTGCGAACGGTGCCACCAGAAGCCGTCGTCCTGCTGCACCGACAGCAGATACGCGATGCCGCGCTTCACCGAATCCGATTCGCAGTCGCCGAATGCCATCTGCGCGAGCAGCGCCCATGCGGTGAAGTTCGACGTGCTCTCGCCGCCATTGGTGCCGGCCAGCTTCGGATCGATGTAGCTGTCGTTCGTCTCGCCCCAGCCGCCGTCCGCATGCTGCCGCGCGCGCAGCCAGTCGATCGCGCGGGCGATATACGGCTGCGACTTGTCCTCGCCGGCGAGCGCGAGGCCGGCCAGCACGCTCCACGTGCCGTAGATGTAGTTCGTGCCCCAGCGGCCCCACCAGCTACCGTCGGGCTGCTGCGTGCGCTTCACGTAGTCGATCGCGCGCGCGAGCGATGCGCGTTCCTCCGCGCGCTTCGTCACGCCGAAGCACAGCAGCACGCGGCCCGACACGTCCTCGGTCGGCGGATCGAGCAGCGCGCCGTGATCGGCGAACGGGATCGCGTTCAGGTACATGCGATCGCAGTCGGCGTCGAACGCCGCGAAACCGCCGTTGCGCGATTGCAGCCCGCGCATCCAGTCGAGCGCGCGCGCGACGCGCGACGCATACGGGTTCGTGCCGTCCGCGTTGCGATGCGTGCGGCCGCGACGGTCGAGCATCGCGGTGACGACCGCGGTGTCGTCGATGTCCGGGTAGTACGGGTTCGCATACTGGAATGCCCATCCGCCCGGCTGAACGTCGGCCGGTGCATTCTCGGTCCAGTCGCCGCGCAGGTCGTTCACCTGGCGTTCGGCCAGCCAGTCGTACGCGCGCGCGATGCGCGCGTCGAGGGCGCGCTGCGCGTCGTCCGGCGCGCCGTCTTCCGGCGCTGCCACGGCGCGCGCCTGCTCGAGCGCCATCGTGCTCCACGCGGTGTCCCACACCGGCGACAGGCACGGCTGGCAATACATGCTGCCGTCCGGCCGCGTGACCAGCAGCTTTTCCAGCGCGTTCTCGCAATCGCGCCGCAGCGGATGGTCGTCCGGATAGCCGAGCACTTCCATCATATGGTAGCTGTATACGATCGGCGGGAAGATCCCGCCGAGCCCGTCCTCGCCGTTCATGCGTTCCGCGCACCACGCTTCGGCATGGCGGATCGCGCGCTGCCGCAGGCCCTTCGGGATCAGCGGTTCGAGGTGACGCACTGTGCGGTCGAGCGCGAGGAACAGCCTGCGCATGCCGCGCGCGGGCGGGAAGTACCGGCGCTCCTCGTCCGGCGGCGTGACGAACAGCTCGCGAATCGACACGTTGCGCGGATTGTGCGCGCGCGCCTTCAGCGAGCACAGCACCAGCAGCGGCACCATCGTCGTGCGCGCCCAGTACGCGACCTTGTACATCGAGATCGGCACCCACTTCGGGAACAGCACGAACTCGATCGGCATGAACGGCGCCGCGCGCCACGGCACCTGGCCGAACGTCGCGAGCAGGATGCGCGTGAACACGTTCGCGCGCGCCGCGCCGCCGAGCTTCAGGATCGCGTCGCGCGCGCGGATCATGTGCGGCGCCTGTTCGCTGTCGCCGGCCGCCTTCAGCGCGAAGTACGCCTTCACGCTGCACGACACGTCCGGGTCGCCGTCGACGTACAGCGCCCAGCCGCCGTGCGTGTCGAGCCGCTGGTTCGCGCGCAGGTAGCGCGCCATCTTCTCCTGGCGCACGTCGTCGATCCTGCCCATGAAATGCATCATCAGGATGTATTCCGCGGTGATCGTCGCGTCGGATTCGAGTTCGAAACACCAGCTGCCGTCGGGCTGCTGAAGACGCACGAGAGCGTCGCGTCCACGGGCGATCGCGGTGTCGAGCGCGGACCAGGGGGAGGAGGTGGGTGTAGTCATGCGGCGGATCATACCATCCGGCCGGAATGTTTATATCGAGACGCCGGGTGCTACCATCCGCACCATGAAAAAACACCTCGAACCCGCGCCGCACGATGCGTCCGCGCCCGTCGAGCCGGCCGGAGCGGCCGGTGCGCGGGCGTCCGCGGCATCGTCGGCGGCTGCCGTTGCCACGGCCGGCGTGCGCCGGAAAAAAGCGCCGGACCAGGTGCGCGCGCAGTTGCTGGCGGCCGCATCGGAAATCGCGACACATCAGGGCGTGGCCGCGTTGACGCTCGACGCGGTGGCCGAGCGTGCCGGCGTGACCAAAGGCGCGCTGCAGTATCACTTCGCGAACAAGCAGGGGTTGCTGGATGCGCTGTTCGGGCAGGCGACCGAGCGGTTCGCCGCGCAGATGGCCGCGCGGATGGCGGCGGATGCCGACGGCGCCGGCGCGGCGGCGCGGGCCTACATGCACGCGGTGCTCGACGAATCGCACCCGGCCGCGAGTACCGACGTGCTGCGTGTGCTGGTCGCGTCGATGATTACCGACCAGGACACGCGCGAGCGGTGGTCGGTGCCGATGCGGGAATGGACGCGCCCCGATCCCGTGCCGCTCGAGCAGGCCGCGACGCTGATGATCTGCCGGCTTGCTGCCGACGGACTGTGGATTTCGAAGCTGCTCGACAGCATCGAGATCGCCGACGACCTGCGTGCGGAGATCGTCCGGCAGCTCGATGCGATGAGCCGGGGTGCGTTTCGGGACGCGAGCGACGGTCCCGCGTGACGCATGCGTCGCCGCACACCCGGCGGCGATCGCTCAGAACTGCGCCTGCAGCTTGACCTCCGTGGCATCGCGCCAGACCGTCAGCGGCACCACCGTGCCCTTCGGTGTCGCATGCACGGCGTTCGCCAGGTCGGCCATCCGCTTCAGCGGCCGATCGCCGAACCGCATCAGCAGATCGTAATTCTTCAGGCCGGCGCGATCGGCGACGGCGCCCGGCAGCACGCCTTCGATCCGCACCGCGCCGCCGGGGACTTTCAGCGCTGCCAGCTCCTGGTCGTCCATTTCCACGAAATACACGCCGAAGGTCGTCGGCTGGTTCAGCATGTCCGGCGGCACCAGGTGGAGGTCGTTCGGAACGCCGGCGAGAAAGCGCGACAGATATGCGGCCGGAATCCGGATCCTGAACGCGTTGTCGGGCGCGTCGTAGTCCGACAGGCTGAGCACGAGGTCGGTCCCGCTGACTTCGTAGGTCTTCAGATAGAGGCGATCGAGCATGATGAAGACCCCGCCGTTCACGGGCCACGTCTTGCCGCCATCGGCGGCCGGGCTCCAGTTCTCGGGGTCGGCGTAGCCGCCGCCGTTCAGCGTCGGAATCGCGACCGGGATCTTCGGTTGCCGAAAGCGGGTGCCGAATTTCCCGTAGTCGCGCACGGTGTTGAAATACTGCTTCTCCGCCGTATGAAAGGCGACGGCGAGCCCCAGCATGGAATCGTTGCCTTGCGGAGACTGGATCAGCGTCAATTGCGCGTTGACGATGCCTTGCGCCGCCGATAACCCGGAATCGCCGACGGTCAAGACGGGGGAATCGTAACGAACGTTTTCGGGGAAACGTTCGGACAGCCACGTATAGACGGGCGGTGAGGCCTTTTCCTGCGCCAGTGTCGGCTGTGCGGCCAATAACGACGTCGCCAGCACGGCGGTCAATGCAAAAACACGTTTCATCCCGGAATGTCCTTTTATGGAAACTTATTTTAATGGTGAGTTCAGTCGGACTTCGAGGTCGACACACGACCGCAAAGCGCGGTTATGGGGCGATGCGAAAGACTCTGAACGACCCACAACAGCCTTTCGATCTCGTGCGAGGACTACGGCAGGTGGCAAACCGGAGCGGCCATTCGTCGTCCGTCTCCACTGGCTTGCTGGCCGCAGCCGACGCGTGGGGGCAGGTGGCAGTGCGCCGGCCCCGGGTTGGTTTGCTGACGCTCGCAAGCCGGCCTCCGGATGGTAGGTCACCGTGGCGAGCGCAGTCCCCGAAACACTACGTACATCACCCGCACTGGCATCGAGCTCGACTCCAACGCGCATTCGGCGTAAAAGTTACAATCCTCACTTGGCCCAACGAATCTTCCATATCTCGGCGTCACCAATCACGGCGCCATTCAGTTAATGTCCGTCTAGCTTCAATATCAGCTTAGCCTTGCCGTCCAATCCCGATAGCAACTTATCCTTCGAAGTTTGTGAAAAATGGTCCCATAGTTCGCGCGCGACCGTGCATAAAAATAGGCGATGCACAATAGTCTCGCCTTTGCAGAATATATCGACCGCAGATTCCAAGATTTTTACATCGTATGCGGTTTTGGATAACTCCGTCTGATTGTTCCAAATTCCTGGCAACTGGCCGTGGACGATCGACGAGATGAGGCTATACCATGTTTCAAGGTCGCCAATGAGCGACAAGTGTTGCTGCGACTGCGTAAAATCAACTGTATGGTTTTTATGGAAATCAATTATTTCATTTTTATCTATGAAATATTTTGGATTTCTTACAAGCGTCTCCAATTCTTTCGCGTGACATCGAAAGAACGTATAGTAGAGTGCGTTTTCCAGCATGCTTCTTATCGAACCGGCTGCGGCTCGATAGAGCGCTAACGACAGGCTAGCGGCAACTAGTTGCCCTGCCGTTTGCATTTCTCGAACGAAGCTCAAGGCTGGATTTCCTTGATCGGCGGCCTCTAATTGCTTAGACCATATAGCCATCCTCAGGCTCGCGTTTGAAATTTTTTCGACAGCCATATCATTGGAAATGAATGTTTTTACATTCTCATTCCAGTCAACAGTCGTGAGCGCATTCTTTAAGTATTTGGATGGCATATTTTGTTATCGATTATGTCTTTCCGATATACCTTTCAGATACTCGTCATCGCGTTTTTCGCCGGCCAATAGATTAAATAGCTCGTGCCTTTGCTCCCGCGATGAATGAAGGAAAAATGCCTCAACTATTCTAGTCACGCTACTCTCCGCGGATAGATTGTTGGCCACACTGCCGTCAACCTTGTTTAGAATATTCAGCAGTGCTGCCTTGCTGAGCCGTTTTCGCTTAACGATCTGCATTATCTCGTCAAGGAGCTCCTCTGGCGCATTGCTCCTATTTTCCCGCTCTGACTCGGATTTCTCTGCGCTCAACATTACTCGCGACCATGCTCCACGGCCTTCTATTGCTGAGTAAACAGTATCCACTATCTCAGAAAAATCAAAGCCAAAGTCAGGGCTGCGCAATATATTGACAACCATGCGGCGTTCATTTTGAGAAAATTCCTCTTTTAAGAGAGAGGAAATGAAAATCCTAATCAGACGGTCGCGAACATCCTTTTTGCTCATTTCGATGCGCCTATTTTTGAAATAAACTCGGCAGTAACTGCGCGAAGGTTATGATATGCTTCGGTACTATAAGAGGCACTGCTGTGCCAAACAAAGCCCTTCCCACCCTCCGGATCAGAGAAAGCCTTGTACTTTTTCAGAGTTCTGTCGAGGCAATATTTACCATATCGGGGATTGCTGCGGATCTCGGATTCTTGCTTCGATATGCCCGTTCGCGGAGCAAGATTAAATAAAATGTGAGGAGTTACCGCTGGCCCAACACCGCCCTTTGCCCTAATAAATTCCATCATCAATCCAATGCCACGAGTCGAAAATTTTTGAGGGCTTACTGGTATTAAAACATGTTGAGAATTTTGCAGCGCTGTTTTCGTAAATAATGAGCCAGCAGGATGGCAATCGATGAATATATAATCATACTGCTCACGGCATTCATTTATGAATTTCTGAAACCGCTCTTCGATCGGCTTCGTGTTCGCGTTTGCTTGCCCCAAGGCGACGTACATCAAATCCAATGTTGATGGAATGATGTCGAAAATATTTCCTCCGTGCATCGTCATGACTCGAGTTGCAAGTGTTGATACAGGAGGCGGTTTGTGATTACCCGGAACCTGCAATTGGTACGGGTTCAGATCGGAATCATCTTCCAACAGAATCGAGATGGATGTTTTCCGTTGCTTTTCCAAATCAAAATACGTTTTAGCGGGCAGATAAGCTTGCGAAAGATTGAACTGCGGATCGTAGTCGATCGCAAGCACCTTCACTGGAGGCGCGCCCGTTCGTACCATGCGCGTTAGCATGCCAGCGACGTGAATCGCAACGGTGGTCTTGCCAACGCCGCCCTTCATATTCATGACAGTTACTACTTGCCCCATAGGTCCGCTCCGATATTTGTTTTCTTAGTGGTCAAGCTGGCCGTAGCGCGCAGTGAACCATGACGCCCAAATTTTCGCAAATTCTGGACTCATCGGGGTCGAATATGTGAAAAAAACGGTTGTCCATTGGACGCTACGCTTATTTTTCGGTGTTCGCTCCCCGATGATCGTTTGTTTCCTGTGCGGAGCGGTCGCTCGCATGACGCCATGAGCGCCACGGCGAGTGGCTGAACGTGGCCGATTCTCGCCCGATAGGCTGTGCCACTTCTCTTCTGCCCGCGCTGCCGTGAACGTAGCCATCGCTAATTGCGTCTGGTATCATGTGGTCTATAATGTAGTATCAATTGATACCTTTCGGGAGTCGTCATGTCGCTCGTCACCCCTGAAGCCGTCGCCGCGGTCATGGAATTGCGGCCGGTCCCGCATACGCTTGCGGAGCTCGAGACGCTCGTGCGCGACGGGCTGCCGAAATCTGCGCTGCGTGCCGGCGTCGAACATGCGACGCAAGGTGCCGACGCCCGGCGCGCGTTGCTGGCTCGCATCATCCCCGAGGCCACTTACAAGCGCCGCCGCGACCGACTGACGCGAGACGAATCGGAGAAGACCGAACGCCTCGCCCGTATCGTCGCGACGACTACCTACGTCTGGAACGACGAAGCGGACGCGCGGGAATTCCTGTCGACGCCGCACCCCGAACTGGAGGGCAGGGCGCCTCTCGATGTCGCGCTCACGGAGCTCGGCGCGCGCCGAGTCGAAGAATTGCTCTGGAAGCTGTTCTACGGGTTGCCGGCATGAAGTTGTATCGCATCGCCGACACACGACACACGATCTGGAGCGGCACCGGCGCGATGCTGGCTGGCGGCCGCTTCAACAGTCCGGGCCGGCCGGTCATCTATGCAGCGCTGACCTTTGCCGGCGCGATGCTCGAGGTGCTCGTGCATGCACGAATCGGCAAGGTGCCGAAGACGCACGGATGGGTCGAAGCAACGGTTCCCGACGATGTTCTCGTCGAACGCCAGTCCGCCGACACACTACCGGCGGGATGGGATTCGGCCGCGCAGCAGCCGGCACGTCAGTTCGGTGACGCATGGCTTACCGAATCACGGACCGCTATTTTGATCGTGCCGTCCGTAGTCGCTCGAGCGGAATGCAACGTATTGGTGAATCCTGCACATCCCGACGCCGCACGCATCGTCGTGACGGATCCACAACCTGTCGTGTGGGACGAGCGACTTTTTGTGGCGCCGCCCGCCAGACGATCATAGATTTCCGCTGGTGGTCGGCTAACCTTGTTTCGACGCATTTCTCCTGGGGATGGGAACGACTACGACGTTGTTTTTGGATTCATTCGCACTCCAACCTAGTTCCCCACACGAAGCGCGGCGGGTGTCCGCTGGCCGGTAAGTCGACGGTCCGCGTCAAGACCATCTACGGAAATATTTCGGAATCCGCTATGTCGATCATATATTCGGCAATTAAGTGTTGTGTCGTTGCTGTTGCTGTCACTGGCGGGGTGAACGCATTCGCGGGCGAACAGGCGCCGTCCTCGGTTCGGTTGTCGAATGGACTTCAGTTCCGACCGACTGAAGATGGAAAACGGCTGGTTGAAGTCGATACGGCCCATCACCGCACAATTTCAGTGAAGTTGCCTACGGCGTTTCGTCGGGCCGTCGCCTCGTCGTCGGGCATCGGATTCCCGTCGACGATATCGAAGGTAGGCGACGGAAAAGAGTTCGTGCTGGTGGTCGTCAACCAATCGTCGAGCAATCAACCGATGGGCTTTTGCGGTGCCGGCGACGAGAGCACGCTGTATGCGCTGCAGGTCAACGGCAACGCCGCGGCCCCGGTCTATTCGATGCCGGTACAAAGCTGTTTGCACAGCGTGTCTCTCGATGACAACGGAGGCGACCGGTCGCCGTGGCTCGCGATCGAGTGGCTCGAGAACCCGGTTGGATTCAAGATTACCTGGACCAATATCGACGACGCCGGTAATGCGACGCGCGAGTACCGGTACAACGGAAGCACGTTTACTCGTAGCAAGTAGTCCGCGCTCGTAGATCAAAGCGCTCGGGCCACGAGTTGACGACTTTATTGACGGACTTGCCAAAGCAATGACGTCAACTCGCACGTGTCCGGAATAAATTTATCAACTTGCGTCGTTGACTTCGAATCCCGGCCGGGCCCCGGCAAGTGAATCGCATCATTCGCTCAAGGTATGGGGCCACACGCGCCGACCGGGCGGAAACCGCACCGATCGTCGACCCGGGTCGATGCGACACGCTTCATCGTCGATCGAAGCGGGCGGCGGCCGTGGAAGACCCGTTGCAGACTTCGGATGCCGGGACGACAATATCTGCCGGATTCGCTTCGGAGGTGGCCCGACATGGTCAAATTCCAGCCCGACGGATGGCACACCGTCACGCCGCGGATCGTCGTGCCCGATCCGCATAACCTGATCGAGTTCGTTCGCGCGGTATTTCACGCGCAGGGCGCGTTCCGGCCGGGGCTGCCCGCCGAAATCAGGATCGGCGATTCCGTCGTGATGATCAGCGGCGAAGACGGCCTGCGCGATCCGATGCCCGCGTTTCTGTACGTCTACGTCGAGGATGCCGATCGGGTTTATCAGCGCGCGCTCGCGGCGCATGCGATTTCGCTCGAAGCGCCGGCCGACCTGCCGTACGGCGACCGGCGGGCGATGGTGCAGGATCCGTGGGGAAATCGTTGGCAGATCGCCACGCATCAGCGCGACCTCCCGGTCGACGAGATCCGTGCAAGGCTGGCCGGCGGCGGCTAGGCACCCGTCGGCGCACGTCGCTTGCCGTGCAGCGCGCCCGACAATCCTTCCAGGCGATCGTTGGTACTGCTTGGTGCATGAGTCAGGCACAGCTTGCCCGTTCCTCTGTCGCAATCGTCAAGATCCACGTCGCGTACAGATAAAACCTTCCCGTTCCCGCCGCCGTTAACCCGTTCGCAGCCCATGCGCCCCGTGTTGCGACGCGGCGCGCGTCGTTCGTGATCCGGAATCCACATCCGCCGCTGGCCGTGCCCGGCCGGGGCAAGGGAACGTCATGCGAAAACAACTCACTATCCGTGGTGGTCTCGTCGCGACCATCGCCGGCTATACCGTGCTGCTCGTACTGGTGGTCGCCGCAAGCATCGCGGCCCTCTACGCGGGCAACGGGTCGCTCGAGGCGATGTATCGCGACGACACCGCATCGCTGCTGCACCTGAAGACCAGTTCCGAGCGGATGCTCGTGCTGCGCGAACGCATGAGCGACGTCGCGCAGATCATCAGCGCCGGCCACTCGGGCAAGGAGGAGATCGCGGCGCTCCACACGCTCCTCAAGCAGAGCAACGACGAACTGGACGCCTATACGCGCCTGCACGCGCGCAATGCGGACGAGCAGGCGCTGTTCGACACGCTGCAGCGTCACCGCCGGGCGCTGCTCGACGGCGTGTTCCTGAAGGCGCTGTCGCAACTCGACGGCGACGACGCATTCGGCTTCCTCGACACGCAACGCAATGTGCCACCCGCGTTGTTCGCCGCGTACCAGGCGGCGATCGACGCGCTCGAAACGTTCCAGGTTGCACGCGAAAAGGCGCGCTACGACGCGGCCGGCGTGAATTTCCACCGGATCGTGTGGGGGATGGCGGCGGTCGCGGCACTCGCGCTCGTCGTCGGCTTCTTCACGCAGCGCGTGCTCGCGAAGGCGATCATCGAACCGATCCATCTCGCGGTCGGCCAGTTCGACAAGATCTCGAAAGGCGACCTGACCGGCACGATCGTCGTGCCCGGCGACAACGAGATGGCCTATCTGCTGCATGCGCTGAAGCGGATGCAGGACGGCCTCGTCGATACCGTGAACCAGGTGCGCGCGAGCACGGAGACGATCGTCGGCGACGTCCGCACGATCGCGAGCGGCAACGTCGACCTGTCGGCGCGCACGGAGCAGCAAGCCGTATCGCTGCAACAGGCGGCGGCGAGCGTCGAGCAACTGACGGCGGCCGTGCGCCAGAACGCGGACAACGCGCGCGATGCGCGCACCTATGTCGAAGGCGCGGCGGCCATCGCGTCGCGCGGCGGGGACGCGATGCAGCGCGTCGTCGAGACGATGTCGGAGATCTCGCACAGCTCCGCGCGGATCTCCGGCATCGTCGGCGTGATCGAGAGCATCGCGTTCCAGACCAACATCCTCGCGTTGAACGCGGCCGTCGAAGCCGCGCGCGCGGGCGAGCAGGGGCGCGGCTTCGCGGTCGTCGCGACCGAGGTGCGCGGCCTCGCGCAGCGCTGCGCGTCGGCGGCGAAGGAAATCCGCGAGCTGATCGGCCAATCCGCGCAGCGTGTCGAAGACGGCAGCGGCCTCGTCGCACGGGCCGGCTCGGCGATGACCGAGCTCGTCGCCGCGGTCGAGCGCGTCAACTTGATCATGAGCGAAACCAGCAACGCGTTCGAAGAGCAGTCGTCGGGCATCGAGCAGGTGAACGCGGCGGTCATCCAGATGGAGCAGACGATGCAGCGCAATGCCGCGCTGGTCGAGGAGGCGGCGGCCGCGGCGCTGTCGCTCGACGAACAGGGCGCGCGGCTGAGCGTGGCGGTCGCGCAGTTCCGTCTGCGTGATGCGGCGCTCGCGTGACAT
Organism: Burkholderia metallica; assembly: GCF_001718555.1. Classification (NCBI taxonomy): domain Bacteria; kingdom Pseudomonadati; phylum Pseudomonadota; class Betaproteobacteria; order Burkholderiales; family Burkholderiaceae; genus Burkholderia; species Burkholderia metallica. The sequence continues at coordinate 777,456 of NZ_CP013402.1, read as the reverse complement.
TCCGGTGCGGGCGTGAGGCGCCGGATCGTCGAGCCGGGCGCACGTTTGCGGTGCGCAAGTCACGGCTGCCGGTCACGATGCGATCCGTGCACCGGTTCGGTGAAGCAGGGGATCGGGACGATCGCCGGACCCGATGCGACGCTGTCGGGGGGTGTCGTGAGCGCGAAGCGGCGACGGCCGCGCAGCCGTGCGCGTCGGCCGACGCTGGAGCGCATTGGTCACAAAGTTCTCCACAGGGTTATGCACGGAAATTGTGGATAACTTGCGGTGTGGTAACCGGGTGCCGGCGATCCCGAATCGCGCATGTCGCGACGTGACATCGCGCGCCGCGATTTGCTTTGCCGAAAAGATCGTTTAGCGGCCGTCGCGGAACGCAATAGCATGAAACGCTCCCTCAATCGGCCGCGCTTGCGCGGCCGTTCATTGCGACCGTACCGGCCCGATATGACGACACTGAACGACTATCTCCGACAGAAGCGCGACGCGTGGCGCGCGAAACTGGACGCCGCCCGCAGCCACCCGGATCTGAAGGCCACGCCGCTGAAGGCGACCGTGCGCGCGCTGGGCCGCAGCGGCGTGCGGGAAATTCGCATTCGCGATTTCCAGGTGATCAGCGACAGTCCGCCCGATTTCGCGGGCTACGACCTCGGGCCGGCATCGCCTGAGCTGCAGCTCGGCGTGCTCGGCAGTTGCCTCACGCACATCACGCTGATTCAGGCCGCGGAGCGCGGCCTGAAGATCGACTCGATCAAGGTCGAGGTGACCGGCGACCAGCATCCGCTCGCGCAGCAACCGGGCTTCGAGCATGTGCCGGTGTTCCCGCACAACCTCCGCTACACGCTCGACATCGTGTCGCCGGAACCGCCGGAGACGATTCGTGCGCTGCATCAGGCGGTCGAGGCCGTGTGCCCGATCTTCAACCTGCTGAAACTGCCGCAGACGATCGACGGCGAATTGCGGCATACGCAAGGTTGACGTACGTCGGCGCACCGGCGCATCGCAGCATGCGACGGTGTCGCGGCGTGAACTAACTCACTCGATACCCTGTGCACCCCGTTGGCACGATCCTGAAGTTGCTGGAATACGTCCAGCAGCCGCGCACAGAACCGCCAGCGACGGATCGCTTCGGCCGCGCGACGTCGAATAGCGAAGCGTTGGCGAAACACGCACGAAGCAATCCGCGATTGAACATGCACGTTGCTGCCAAGCGCGGGCGGCGAGCAACTTTATGACGCGGGCCGATTAATTTATCGGTTTATATCGCTTGGGATCGCGGGACCGGGAGAACAGAATGCGTGCTGCGCGGAGCGCGACGGCGTCGCCGCTCATCCTGTCATGAAATTAAGGAATGCGATGAGTTCGATCGATATCAAGGCCCTCTCCCCGGTTTCCTCGCCCATCCGCTCGGCAAGCGACGTCGCGCGCCTGATCAACACGGTGGACAGTTCGGTCAGCCATGCGCGGATGATCGTCCTGCTGGCGCTCGGTGGTGTCTTTCTCGATGCATACGATCTGACGACCTTGTCGTACGGAATCGACGACGTGGCGCGCGAGTTCGGCCTGACGCCCACGCTGACCGGGCTGGTCGGATCGGCGATCATGATCGGCACGATCTTCGGCAGCCTGATCGGCGGCTGGCTGACCGACCGGATCGGCCGCTATCAGGTGTTCATGGCCGACATGCTGTTCTTCGTGGTCGCGGCCATCGCGGCCGGGCTCGCGCCGAACGTCTGGGTGCTGATCGGCGCACGCTTCGTGATGGGGCTCGGCGTCGGCATCGACCTGCCCGTCGCGATGGCGTTTCTCGCGGAATTCTCGAAGTTCAACGGCCGCGGCAACAAGGCGTCGCGGCTCGCGGCGTGGTGCCCGATGTGGTACGTGGCGTCGTCGGTTTGCTTCCTGCTGATCTTCGGCCTGTATTTCCTGCTGCCCGCCGAGCATGCGGGATGGCTGTGGCGCGCGTCGCTGATCTTCGGCGCGGTGCCCGCCCTCGTCATCATCCTGTTCAGGAACCGCTTCATGAACGAGTCGCCGCTGTGGGCCGCGAACCAGGGCGACCTCGCGAATGCCGCGAGAATCCTGCGCGAGTCGTACGGGATTCACGCGCACGAAGCGGAGGACGCCCGACGCACGCCGAGCCAGCCGCCCGTGCGCATTCGCGTGCTGTTCCAGCGCCCGTACCTGGGGCGCACGATCGTCGCCAGCGTGATGAACCTGTGCATTCCGTTCGAATACACGGCGATCGCCTTTTTCCTGCCGTCGATCCTGTCGCAGTTTCTCGGTGCGGGCGTGTTCGAAACGATCGCCGCGTCGCTCGCGTTGAACGTGTTGTTCGCGTTTACCGGCGGGTTGCTCGGCATGCATCTCGCCCATCGGCACGCGTCGCGTCATGTCGCGATCGCCGGTTTCGCGCTCCAGTTCGTCGCGCTCGTGGCGCTTGCGCTGGCCGGACATCCGCATGGCGCGCTTGCGATCGGCTTCGTGCTGTTGATGCTCGGCACCTGGTTGTTCGCGGAAGGGTTCGGACCCGGCGCGCAGATGATGATCTATCCGACGCTGTCGTATCCGGCGACGATCCGCGGCACCGGTGTCGGCTTCGGACGTTCGCTGTGCGGGATCGGTCAGGCGCTCGCGCTGTTCGTGCTGCCGATCCTGCAGGCACGGCTCGGCACGGACATGTTCTGGGTCGTCGCGATCAGCGCCGCGACGCCGATCGTGTTCCTGTTGATCGTGCGTTACGAGCCGACCGCACGCGATATCGACGACGACGACGGCGTGGCGTGAACGCGGGCGGGATCGCCCGTCGTCGTCCGGAATCGTGTGAAAGGAAAGCGCGCGCGTCGTTCGACGCGCGCGTTGTCGTTGGTGTAACCGCAAGGTTTGCGCAGTCGATGCGCGAGCATGCGGCAGCAGAACGCGCATCGGCGCAGCGTCGTTTCGAATTGGAGGCGGGAGAGGGTTGGGCGGCGTGCCGGCGCGCCGGTTGCGGTTGATCGCGAAGCCGGCCGGCCCGCACGGGAGCCGGCCAGCCGCCGCGATTGCGTGACGCTCAGGCAGCCGCGCGTTCGGCCGCGCGCTTGACCTGCTCGATGTCGCGGAACTGCGCGGCAGGATGCTCGTCCGGCAACCGCGCCGAGCCGCCGAACAGTTTCTCGCGCAGCGTGCCCGGCGCATAGCCGGTCGGATACACGCCGCGCCGCTGCAGTTCGGGGACGAGATAACGCACGACGTCCTCGAAGGTTTCGTGCGCGACCGCATACGCGAGGTTGAAGCCGTCCACGTTGGTGGCGGCGATCCATTCCTGCAGGATGTCCGCGACGGTTGCCGCCGAGCCGACGAAAACCGGGCCCAGGCCGCCGATCCCGCCCCAGGCCGCCAGCGCCTCGATCGTCCACGCGGTGTCGCCGCCCGCCAGGTGTTCGACTGCCGACACGATCGCATTCGTTTCGACACGGCGGACCGGATCGTTCGGCGCGTACTGGCCGAAGTCGATGCCGGTCCAGCCGGACATGAACACCAGCGAGCCGTCGTACGACACGTATTGGCGATATTCGTCGAACTTCGCCTGCGCCTTCTCGTCGGTTTCGTCGACGATCACGGTGACGAGGTTGTAGATCAGCACCTTGCTCGCGTCGCGCCCGGCGGCCGCGGCCTGCGCGCGCACGTCGGCCACGTAGCGCGCGAGCTGCGGGCGGGTCGGCGCGGCGACGAACACGCATTCCGCGTGCTGCGCGGCGAACGCCTTGCCGGGCCCGGACGCGCCGGCCTGGAACAGCACCGGCGTGCGCTGCGGCGACGGCTCGCACAGGTGGTAGCCGGGCACGTCGAAGAAGCGCCCCTTGTGGCCGATCTCGTGCACCTTCTCCGGGTGCGTGAACACGCGGCCGTCGCGGTCGCGGACCACCGCGCCGTCTTCCCAGCTACCCTCGAACAGCTTGTACAGCACCTCGACGTATTCGGCCGCGACCGCATAGCGGTCGTCGTGCGTGCGCAAGCCGTGATCGCCGATGTTCTTCGCGCCGCTTTCGAGGTACGACGTGACGATGTTCCAGGCGAGCCGGCCCTTCGTGTGGTGGTCGGCGGTCGATAGCCGGCGCGCGAACGTGTACGGATGCTCGAACGTCGTCGACGCAGTGATGCCGATGCCGAGATGCTCGGTCGCCATAGCGATCGGCGCGGCGAGCTGCAGCGGATCGTTGACCGGGATCTGCGCGGCCTGGTGCAGCGCGTGGTAGTTGCTGCCCTTGTAGACGTCGTAATAGCCGATCACGTCCGCGATGAAGATCGCATCGAAGATCCCGCGTTCGAGCACGCGCGCGAGGTCGGTCCAGTAGTCGAGATCCTTGTACTGCCACGAGCGGTCGCGCGGATGGGCCCACAGCCCGGGCGACTGGTGGCCCACGCAGTTCATCTCGAACGCATTGAAGCGGATCGACTTGCTCATCGCGCGGCCTCCGTTTCCGCCTGCGTGCCCGCACCCGTGCCCGCGCCGTTGCCGACCTGCCACACGAACGGCGGCGTGCGCCCGTTGATGACCCAGTCGCCGACGATGCGCGCCTTGTACACGAGCGGATTGTGCGACGACACGGTGCGCGCGTTGCGCCAATGGCGGTCGAGCGCCGTCGTGCTGCGGGTCGCGGACGCGCCGAGCGCGTCGAACAGGCGCGTGGCCGCGCGCAGCACGAGTTCCGACACGACGAGCTGGCTCTGAGCGGATTCGATCTCGGCCGCGACGTTCGCCTCGTGCTCGGCCGCCGCGTCGCCGCCGAAGTGCGTTTCGTACGCCCGTTGCAGCGGCTGCGCGGCGCGCTGCGCGAGCGCGTCGGCCGCATAGGCCCACGACGCGATCTCGCCGATCACCTGCTGCAACTGCGCGTCGTCGGCCGCGCGCGGGGCGTTGCCGTGGCTATAGACGCGGGTGCGGCGGCGCACCAGGTCGCCCGCGTCGCGCACGATCGCGTGGCCGATGCCGGCCAGCGTCGCGACGTGGAAGAGCTGGTAGAACGCGGTCTGGTACTTGAAGCGTCGCGCGAAGTCGATCACGTCGCGCGCGTCGACCGCCGCGTCCTCGAAGCGCGTGGTGCCGCTGCCGGTCGTCGTCTGGCCGAAGCCGTCCCAGTCGTCCTCGCGGATCACGCCGGGCTGCGCGGTCGCGACGGCGACGATCACGTCGGCGCCGTCTTCCGCGCGTTGCGCGAACACGTCGATCCAGTCGGCGAACAGGCTGCCGGTGCTGTAGAACTTCCGGCCGTTCAGCACGAGCCGGCCATTCTTGTTCGACACCTGCGTGACGGTCTGGCCGAGCGCCACGTCGCCGGTTTCGGTCCATGCATTGCCGACGAGCTGGCCGCTCGCGAAACGGTCGAACCACGTCTGGCGGTCGGCGCCGGGCGGCGCGTTCAGCCAGTCCTCGACGAACGCGAAGTGCCCGCGCAACGCCTGCGGCAGATTGGAATCGGCGGCCGCGAGTTCGGTCAGCAGCCGGAACAGCTGCGGCACCGACGCGCCGGCGCCGCCGTCGCGTACCGGCAGCCGCACGGCGCCGAAGCCGGCGGCCTTCAGCCAGCCGATCGCGTCGTGCGGCAGTTCGCGGCGGCGTTCGCGTTCCGCGGTGCCGGCCGCGATGCGGTCGAAGATCGGCCGGAAGCGGCTGGCCAGCGCGTCGTAGTCGGTGCCGGTGGAAAGTTCGGATACTGCGGGAGACGAAGTCATGCGGTAGTCCTTGAAAGGCAGGGCCGTCGATGCCGGCAGGCCAGTATAGGAAGCGCGCCGCGGACGATCCAATAACGGATTCGTACATCGTTATCGCGATCGCGCATTACGCGGGCGACGTGGTGTCGCATCGATGCAGCGGCGTCGATGTCGCCGTTGACGCGCGGTTCGTGCCGGGCGGCACATCGCATCGCTTGTCGTTCGCGGGAATATCGTTGTGCGAATCGATCGGTTTGCCGGCACGTGAGGCGCTGCTAGATTGAACGTTTCCGACAATCAGCAGGAGAGCCCGATGTCACCGACGAGCGCCACGATCCAGGAACGGCCGGCCGATACGCAATCGCAAGCGGCCCATGTGATCGCCGACGACGCGCAGGCGATTGCGGCCGCGCATGCGCTTGCGCAGCGGCTCGCGCAAGGTGCGGCCGAGCGCGACCGGGAGCGCCGGCTGCCGCGTGACGAGATCGAATGGTTCTCGCAGTCGGGGCTGTGGGCCATCACCGTGCCGAAAGCGTACGGCGGTGCCGGCGTGTCGCACGTGACGCTGACCGAGGTGGTGAAGATCGTCGCGGCGGCCGATCCGTCGCTCGGGCAGTTGCCGCAGAATCATTTCGGGCTGGTCGACGTGATCGCGCTGACTGGCACCGACGCGCAAAAGCGTCACTTCTTTTCGGAAGTGCTGAGCGGCAAGCGGTTCGGTAACGGTTTTTCGGAGAAGGGCACGAAGCACGTGCTCGACCTGAAGACGCGCGTGCGGCGCGACGGCGACGACTACGTCGTCGACGGCACGAAGTTCTATTCGACCGGCGCGCTGTTCGCGCACTACGTGCCGGTGCTCGGCCTCGACGACGAGCGTCGCGCGTGGCTCGCGTATATTCGCCAGCCGTCGCCGGGGCTGACCGTGATCGACGACTGGTCGGGCTTCGGGCAGCGCACCACCGCGAGCGGCACCGTCGTGCTCGACAACGTGCGCGTGCCCGCGTCGCACGTGCTGCCGGCCCAGCGCGTGTCGGATCTGCCGACGCTGAACGGCCCGCTGTCGCAGATCATCCAGGCCGCGATCGACGCGGGTATCGCGAAAGCCGCACTCGACGATACGCTCGCGTTCGTGCGCACGCGCACGCGGCCGTGGGTCGACAGCGGCGTCGAGCAGGCGGCCGACGATCCGTTGACGATTCGCGAAATCGGCCATCTGCACATCCAGTTGCATGCGGCGGAGGCGCTGCTCGAGCGCGCGGCGCGCACGCTCGACGAGATCGCGGCACGCGGCGACGTGACCGAGGACGACGTCGCGCGTGCGTCGGTGGCGGTGGGCGAGGCGAAGGTGCTGACGACCGAAGTCGCGCTGCTGGCGGGCGAGAAGCTGTTCGAACTGGCGGGCACGCAGTCGACGCTGGCCGAGCACAACCTCGACCGGCACTGGCGCAATGCACGCACGCATACGCTGCACGATCCGGTGCGCTGGAAATATCACCTTGTCGGCAACTATTACCTGAACGGTGTGCGGCCCGCGCGTCATGCGTGGAATTGAGCGCGTGGCGATTCGGGCGTTACGGCACGGCGACGGGTGAGCGCGTCGCCGTGCCGTAGTCGAACGCATTCACGCGATCATGGGCGAACCTGATCGTGCCGTCGAAGCAAGCGTGCCGGGGATCGGGCGTTGCGTAGACGTCACGGCGCGCGCATGGCGACGCCATCGAGCAGCCGCATTCCCGTGAATCGCTTTACCCAGGCGAGTCGGGCAGCGTGTAGTCGAAGCGGTACGCATGCCGGCCGTTGTCGAGGTCGATGATCATCGAGCCGGCGAGCCCCAGCAATTCTCCCGTGCCGGAATCGGGCACGACGGTGATCGACTGCTGCGGCTGCCCGCGGGTCATCGTCGAACTGTGCTGCAGGACGAAACTGCCGTGGCGGCCGTCCAGCACGCCTTGCACGGTTTCCATCGCCACGTAGCCCGCCGAGCCCTGGACGCTGCTTCGAAACGCGAGCATCTCGCCGTGGCTGACGGCTTCGAGGTCGCCGTGATAGTGCTTGTCCAGCGACATGCGGCCGAGCCCGGATTGCTCGGCGACGGTACTCAGCGATTCCGGATTCAGCTTCACTTCAAACGGACCATTGGCCAGCCGTGTCATGGCAGCGCTCCTCGTCGAATCGGCACTCCGCACTATAAGCCAACCGGGTTCAAAAACATCGCCGCGTCGCGTCTGGCGATGATTCGTCGCGATCGGTTGCAGCGCTTTCTCGACGGCGCCGCTTTCAGATACCGCTGTCGTCCGACGCGCCCGGCTCGATACGGATCACGGTCGCGGCGCGGCAGTAGAGCAGGATATCGAAGCCGGTTAAAGGATTCAGGTCGATCTGGATGCGACCATCGTCACAGTGAGAAAACCGTAGATCGTAAATCCATGACGGGTAAGTGACGTTTTCGGTCGTGAGCTCGCTTCCCTCCACCGCCTCGAACCGGAACGTAATCCGGCAAGGCGTTTGCGGCCCGTTCCATGTCGGATTGTCTTGCCCCTCGTGACGGATCGTGAGTTCCATGTCGGTACGCCAGCCACCGTTCGCGTTGACCCGGCGCAGCGCGAGGGCCAGCACCTCGGCATCGTGAAACGTCGGCCAGTAACCGAAGACGCTGCGTATCAGCCATGCATGCCCGACCGCGCTCTCGTCCGTCTCCTTGCGGTTTCTGTATCGATCCGATTCCCACGACTCCGGCAAATCCTCGACCATCGTTTCGAGTTTCCTGATCAAGTACCGTTCCGCTTCTTCGAGCGAGCCCCGGAAATCGAGCGTGGTCGCGCCACAGCCGAGGCGACCGTTGTGCGACGCCTGCACGATCTCGTAACCGACGATGATCGTCCCGTCGGCACGCGGGGTCAGGTAGTAGCCGATGTCGTACGGCAGCTGGCGTGCATTCTTCCGAACGTACCTGAACGTGTTGGAGTAGTTTGACTGAAGCTGCATATTGTTCTCTCGGTATCGTTGGCTGGCAGTCCGTCGGCGCCGTGTTGGCCGCGGGTGCCATTCGCGTTCGTGGCAACCGGGGCCCGGCATTCCGTTCAACACGTTCGAGCAGCAATGCCGGAACTGTCGGCCGTCTGCCAGCGGCTGTCAATCGCTCGCAGAGGGCGATGCGAAGCGGCGATCGGCGGCGATGGCGAACGCAATCCGACTCACCCCTCTATTTCGAGCCTTGACCTTTAAGTTGACTTCAACCTTAGAGTGTCGGCAGACGGCTGTGAGTCAGCGGGCTTCGGGTGTGGCCTGCCACGGTCGATCATCGACGAGAGGCGACGAGCATGGACAGGCGGTTGACACAGGTCGAATTCGGTCCCCACCAGGTCGGCGTGCCCGAAGGTGGGTACTACGACCGGTTCCGGATGAATCCCGATCTTGACGAAGTGGCGCGCGATCCCGCGGCGGGAAACATCGATTTTTTCCGTCGGATTCCGAAGCGTCAGGTCGTGTCGAGAGTGGGCCCGACCTGGGCGCCGAATTTCTACTACCGTTCCAGCAGCATCCAGCTGTTGTTCCTCGCGCCGCTCGAACGTCTGCGGGCCACGTTGCCGGCGCCGCTCGAACCGCTGCGCGCGTTTCCCGGATACGGGCTGGTCGCATTGACCTTCTTCTCGTATTCGGTCTGCGACAACGATTCGTATGACGAAGTGTCGGTCGCGGTGGTGATCCGCCGGCCCGCCGCGACCGGGTCGCACGCGCTCGAGCTGATCGATTCGATGCGGCGCCGCAGCTTCTTCGCGCACGTGCTCGCGCTGCCCGTCACCACGGAAATCGCGCGGGTGCGCGGCGTGCACGGCTATCAATTGCCCAAGTGGCTCGCCGATATCGACGTGCACCTCGGCGCCACCGCGCGCGCCCGCATCGCGGGCCCGGACCGCCGACCCGACCTGAGCCTGAGCGTGCCGATGCCGGGGCTGACCGATGTTGCATCGCAGTCGCACATGGGCACATCGACGATGATCAATCGCATCGACGGCGAATGGCACCAGACATCCGTGCAGACGAATACGCTATCGTTCGCCCAGCGCCTGTTGCCGCGCAACGTCGAGCTCGTGCGCCACGGCGGCCCGCTGAGCCAGTTGCTCGACGGGCTCGGCGCGTCCACCATCCTGCGTCTCGACGTGGTGAAGGACGCGCAGCTGGTCCTGAACCTGCCGACCCCTTTGAAGGCGTTCGATGAATCCGCAAAGCAACGCTGACACCACGCATATCCGCGCTACGCCCATGCCCGAGGAATCGCTCATGAACCGGCCGACCCACGATCTCGTCGTATTTGGCGCCACCAGTTTCGTCGGGCAGATCCTCGCCCGCTACCTGTGCGAGTACCTGTCGGGCGCCGGCGAGACGCTGCGCTGGGCCATCGCCGGGCGGTCCGAAGCGAAGCTCCGGCAGGTCAGGGCGTCGCTAGGCGCGGCCGGGGAGGCCGTGCCGATCATCGTGGCGGACGCGGCCGACGACGCGCAGCTGCGGGCGCTCTGCGCGCAGACGCGCGTGGTCGTGTCCACCGTCGGCCCGTATGCGCTTTACGGGGAGCCGCTGGTGAGGATCTGCGCGGAAACCGGCACCGACTACTGCGACCTCACCGGCGAGACGCAGTGGATCAAGCGGATGATCGACAAGTACGAGCCGGCGGCCCGGCAATCCGGTGCGCGAATCGTCCATTGCTGCGGCTTCGATTCGGTGCCGTCGGACATGGGCGTGTTCTTCCTGCAGCAACAGGCGCGGCAGCAGTGGGGCGCACCGGCCGCGCAGGTGAAGATGCGCGTCAGGACGCTGAAGGGCGGCGCGTCGGGCGGCACGGTGGCGAGCGTGATCAACGTCGTTCGGGAAGCGGCGGCCGATCCCGCCCTGCGCCGCGCACTGCTCGATCCTTATGCGCTGTGCCCGAAGGGGCACGGCTTCACGGTACGCCAGCATGCGGTGCGATCCGCCGAATTCGATCGCGACTTCGATGCGTGGATCGCGCCGTTCGTGATGGCGGCGATCAACGAGCGCGTCGTGCATCGCTCCAACGCGCTGGCCGGCAACGCGTACGGCAGCCGCTTCACGTATGACGAAGCGATGATGACGGGCGCGGGCCTGAAGGGCCGCCTGACCGCGGTGACGATGGTGGCCGGCCTCGGCGCGTTCATGGTCGGCGTGCTCGTCAAGCCGGTGCGCAGCCTGATGGAGCGCTTCCTGCTGCCGAAGCCCGGCGAGGGGCCGAGCCCGGCGGCGCAACTGGCCGGCCGCTACGACCTGCGATTCTTCGGCCGCGCCGACGACGGGCGCACGTTGCGCGTGAAAGTCACCGGCGACCGCGACCCGGGCTACGGTTCCACCGGCAAGATGCTCGGCCAGGCCGCGATCAGCCTCGCACTGGATTGCGCGGACGACGGCGTGAAGATCGGTCGCGGCGGCGGCTTCTGGACGCCCGCGACGATGTTCGACGCGCGCTACATCGAGCGGCTGGTTCGTCACGCGGGGTTGCGTTTCGAGGTGATCTGAGCGCGCGTGCCGTTACTCGTTACTCGTCATTCGACAGGAAGCCGGTAAATATCGGATTGCGAATCAATATTGAGGGATGCCGGAAGCGGGTGTTGCGCGGCCGGTCGCCCCGAGCCTGACGGCCGCGCGCCGGCGCGTCACGTCAGCAGCGCGACGACCTGCTCGGCGGTCGCCTTCGCCGATTGCGGATTCTGGCCGGTCACGAGGCGGCCGTCGACGACGACGTTCGACGTGAACGGCAGCAGCGCCTTTTCGTAGCGCGCGCCGCGCTGCTGCATCAGCTGCTCGGCGTTGTAGGGCACTTTCTTCGCGACGCCGGCCAGGATTTCCTCCACCCACGAGTAGCCGGTGATCCGGCGTCCGGCCACCAGCAGCGAGCCGTCCGACAGCGTCGTGTTCAGCAGTCCGCAGTAGCCGTGGCAGACCGACGACACGATGCCGCCGTGCTCGTAGATCTCGCGCGTGAGCCGCTGCAGCCCCGCATCGTCCGGGTAATCCCACATCACCGCATGGCCGCCGGTGAAGTAGATCGCATCGAAATCGGCCGGATCGATCTCGTCGGGGCGCGCGGTGTGGGCGAGCAGCGCCGCATTGGCCTCGTCGGCATGCCACGCTTTCGCGGCGGCGTCGACATGCGGCCATTTGAGCGAGCGCGGCTCCAGCGGCGACACGCCGCCCTTCGGGCTCACGAGCCGCTGCTCATAGCCTTGCGCCGCGAAGATGTGATGGGCGTGCGTCAGTTCGGACAGCCACAGGCCCGTCGGCTGCGACGGATCGGCGTAGTGCGCGACGTTGCTCACCACGTGAAGGATGCGTTTGCTCATGATGCGGTGTCCTTTTATCGGCCACGGGCGGGCGTCGTCGACGCACCCCCGGATTGTCGGAGGGCAGTTTCCATACCCCTGGCCTCGATACGCTGCCGACGCAAACCATAACCTTTAAGCTCAGTTGAAGGTCAAGACCTTTTCGCTTTCGCCGACCGCGCGGGGGCGGCGGGCTGAACGAGACCGTCGAGCAAGGTGGTCAGCGCATCCTCGATCGCGTGATCGCCGACCTTCTCGCGCACCAGCCGCCCGTCGATCGCGAGCATCGTGAGGCCATGCAGATGCGCCCAGCAGGCGGTCGCCTGGCCGAGCGCCGGACGCGGGCGGATCGTGCCGGCGCGCTGGCCGTGTTCCAGGATCTCGACGACCAGTTGGAAAGGGGCTTGCACGCGCGGATCGAGATGGATGTCCGTGGGTTCGCCGGCATCGGCGGCAAACATCAGTCGATAGAGATCCGGGTTGCGCTGCCCGAACGCGAGGTGGGCGTACGCAAGGGCGTGCAGCACGTCCGGCGCGCCGGCCGCGGGATCGACGGACGCGACGAGCGCGTCGTGCAGGCGATCGAAGCCGATCAGCGCGAGCTCGTGCAGCAACGCGGCCTTGTCCGGGAAATGCCGGTACGGCGCCGAGTGGCTGACGTTCGCCCGCCGCGCGATCTCGCGCAGCGTGAACTGCCAGCCCTGTTGCTCCTGCAGCGTGTCGAGCGCCGTTTCGATGATCGCGCGACGCAGATCCCCGTGGTGATAAGCCTTTTGCCCGGCGTCCGCCTCTACTTCCGACGACATCGTGTTGCTCCCATGTTGACAGGGAACACATTGTGGTCCTATGATCCGCTTCATGCAAGTTGACAGTGTCTACATCAGCGCAACCTCGTGAGGTGCACCATGGCCGTTTCCGCAGAATCCAGCTCGAGCGCCGACCCGGCGGCATTGCTGGCCCGCCAGCGCAACGCATTCGTCAGCGAGGGGCCGCCGAGTTTGCAGCAGCGCAAGGCCCGGCTCGCGCGGCTGCGTGCCGCGGTGCTCGCGTATCGCAGCGAAGTGGAAGCGGCCGTCAGCGCCGATTTCGGGCATCGTTCGCGGCACGAGACCGCGATCATGGAGCTGGTCGGCGTGATCCAGGCGATCGACTACCTGACGCGCAACCTGCGCCGCTTCATGAAGCCGCAGCGCCGGCACGTCGGGATTTTCTATCGGGCCGGGCACGCGCACGTCGAATACCAGCCGCTCGGTGTCGTCGGCGTGATGGCGCCGTGGAATTACCCGTTCTCGCTCACGTTCATTCCGCTCGCCACCGCGCTGGCCGCCGGCAACCGCGCGATGCTCAAGCCGTCGGAACTGACGCCGCGCACGAGCGAGGTGATGCGCCGGATGCTCGCGGAGACTTTCCCGAGCGAAGAAGTCGCGGTCGTGCTCGGCGGCCCGGAAGTCGGCGCCGCATTTAGCGGCTTGCCGTTCGACCATCTGTTGTTTACCGGCAGCACGCAGGTAGGCCGGAAGGTCATGAAGGCGGCCAGCGACAATCTGGTGCCGGTGACGCTCGAACTCGGCGGCAAGAGCCCGGCGATCGTCGCGAGGGGGCACGTGAACGGCCGGACGATGTCGAGCATCGTGTTCGGCAAGCTGTCGAACGCCGGGCAGACCTGTGTCGCACCCGACTATGCGCTGGTGCACGAAGACGACCTGGACGCGTTCATCGCGCAATACGATGCGGCCGTGGCGCGCTTCTATCCGGGCGGGCCGACCAGCCCCGACTACACGTCGATCGTCAGCGACCGGCACTTCGACCGCCTGAAAAATCTCGTCGACGAAGCGCGCGGCAAGGGCGCGCGCGTGATCGAGGCGGGCGTGAACCCGCAGCAGGCGGCCACCCGCAAGCGCACGCTCGCGCCCACGCTGATCGTCGGGGCCGGCGACGATACGACCGTCATGCAGGAAGAGATCTTCGGGCCGATCCTGCCGGTGCGCACGTATCGCACGATCGACGAGGTCGTCGACTACGTGAATGCGCGTCCGCGTCCGCTTGCGCTGTATTACTTCGGCGCGCAGGACGGCGACTGCGAATCGTTGCTCAGGCGCACCACGTCGGGCAACGTCGGCATCAACAACACGCTGCTGCATGTCGCGCAGGAAGACTTGCCGTTCGGCGGTGTCGGGCCGAGCGGGATGGGTGCGTATCACGGCATCGAGGGATTCCGCGCGATGAGCCACGCGAAGGGCGTGTTCGCGCTGGGGCGCTGGAACCTGCCGAGCCTGCTGCGCGCGCCGTTCGGCAAGCTCGCGGACCTGTCGCTGACGGCGCTGCTCGGGCGCAGCCGCGAACCGGCGGGCGTGCGCGCGGGGGTGAGCGCCAGGCGCTGAGCCGGATTCGGGTAGCGGGGCGGCGCGCGGCCTGAATCAGCGCGCGCCGCGCACGATCGCAAGCGCGATGCCGAAGCCCACGAGCAGGCATCCGAAGGTGCGGTCGATCCAGTGCCGCAGCGACAGCAGGCGATCGCGGACGGCCGTCGCGGAGAAGCACAGCGCCACCAGACTGAACCAGCCGGCGTGCGCGACGGCGATGAACACGCCGTAGCCGAGCTGCACGATCAACGGCGTGTCGGGCCGCACGGCCTGCATGAACAGGCTGACGATGAACACCGTGGTCTTCGGGTTCAGCGCATTGGTCAGGAAACCGGTGCGCAGCGCGGCCAGGTCGGATAGCGGCGCGGCCGGTGCGTCGGCCTGCCCGCTGCCGGGCTTCGTCATCAGCATCTTCATGCCGAGGTAGATCAGGTAGACCGCGCCGATCAGTTTGACGGCGTTGAAGAGCCACAGCGACTCGCGGATCAGCAGGCCGACGCCCAGCAGCGTGTAGCTCACGTGAACCGTCACGCCCAGCCCGATACCCAGCGCGGTGAGCACGCCCGACCGGCGCGACAGCATCAGGCTGTTGCGCGTGACCATCGCGAAGTCCGGGCCCGGGCTGATCACGGCAAGCAGCGTGATGGTGACTACAACTATCAGTTCGGTCATCGTGTCGTCCTTGCGATTGGTCAGTTGGTGGCGCAATCTTATGGGTCATGTTTCGTCGGGAAAAGCGATGATTTCTGACCAGAATGGTGAGTTAGGCTCACAACCCGTTCGCACGACCCTGCCGTCGCTGATGGCGCTGCGTTGCTTCGAGGCAGCAGCGCGTCACGAGAACTTCACCCGCGCCGCCGACGAGCTGTGCCTGACGCATGGCGCGGTGAGTCGGGCGGTGCGGTTGCTCGAGGACGACCTGGGCGTCGCGCTGTTTCAGCGGCGCAGCCGTCGTGTCTTCCTGACCGATGCGGGCCGCAAGCTGGCGCAGGCGGTTCACGACGGGCTGGGGCTGATACGTGACGCCGCACAGGAATTGCGCACCGAGGCGGCGCTGGCGCGGCGCTGGGTGCTGTCGTGCGAGCCGACGCTGCTGATGCGCTGGCTGATTCCGCGCTGGCCGGATTTTCAGGCGCGGCATGCGGGCGTCGACATTCACCTGGCCGCGGCGGGCGGGCCGTTTTCGTTCGACAGCGGGATCGACATGGCGATTCGGCGCAATGACTTTGCGTGGCCGGCGGGTTATCACGCGGCGCCTCTGTTCGCGGAGCAGGTGGGGCCGGTTTGCCGGCCGGACAAGGTCGATGTGTGGTTTTCCGCGCGTCGCGGGATTCGCGCGCTGAAGGCGGACGTGCCGCATCTGCATACGCGGACACGGCCGGCCGCGTGGAAGGAATGGGCAGCGGCGGCGAATCAGCCGGCTCCGCGCGGACGCGGGCAGATGTTCGATCATTTCTATTTCAGTTTGCAGGCGGCGGTCGCGGGGCTCGGTGTCGCCATCGGGCCGTGGCATCTCGTTCGCGACGATGTTGAAAGCGGTGTGCTGGTCGCGCCGATGGGGTTCGTCGAGGACGGTTCGCTTTACAGCTTGCTGACGCCGGAACCGGTGGCGGCGGGCAGTGCGCAGGCGGATGTGCTGGGGTGGTTGCGGGCGGTGGTTTGATGGGGCGTGTGGGATGTGCGGCGGCGGTTTCTGTTGGCGTGTCGTGGCCAAGGTCGACATGTGCACGGTATCCGCGCAGGCCGCC
The DNA here is from genome assembly GCF_001718555.1 of Burkholderia metallica. Classification (NCBI taxonomy): domain Bacteria; kingdom Pseudomonadati; phylum Pseudomonadota; class Betaproteobacteria; order Burkholderiales; family Burkholderiaceae; genus Burkholderia; species Burkholderia metallica. Next base: position 761,325 of record NZ_CP013402.1, on the reverse strand, counting down.
GTGATCACCGTCGCCGGTGTGGCGAATCAGGTGCGAAAGTTTTGCCCGCCGCGTCCGCGATAAAGACGGTTGCCGCGTGAAGATGGACGGCCCGGCGAAATCCGGGGCAAGCGGGCGAGCGCGGGATATCAGTTGCCTTCCGTGAAAAACGAATGGCGACCGATGCGTACTGCGGGAATAAATCCCGGTCGGTTCGGGTATTTCGGGCATCACGACGTTCTGCATATCGAACGTTCAGGTGAACGACACCCAACCGTACCGGAGAGGCCGCCATGTCACACCCCAATCACGCCGCCTATGCGCGCTTCGCGATCGCCATGCACTGGTCGATCGCCATCCTGATCCTGTCGAACCTGTCGATCGGAATCTACATGGATACGTTTCCGCACAACTCGTCGCAGTTCAACAGTGTGCTGTTCTATCACGCATCGATCGGCAGCCTGATCTTCATGCTGACCGTGCCGCGCGTCGTGTGGCGGGTGACGCATACGCCGCCGCCGTTGCCGGCCAGCGTTCCGGCATGGCAGGCGCGGATCGCCGGCGTATTGCACGGCGCGCTGTACCTGCTGCTGATCCTCGTGCCGCTGACCGGCTACGTGCACCGCCTCGCCGGCGCCCATCCGGTCAGCTTCTTCGGAATCGCGCAATTGCCGATGCTGGTCGGTCGAGACGAACCGTTGCGGCTGCTGACCGATACGCTGCATCGCGCGTTGGTGCTGACGCTGGGCCTGCTACTGGCGATGCACATCGCGGCCGGACTGAAACACAAATTCGTCGACCGAGACGGTGTCGCGGAGCGGATGGGGATTTGAGCGCGACGTCAGGATGGAGGTCGTCTGCCGTCGCCGCATCGGCGCGGCGAGACAGATCGCGCGAGTGCTTTGTTTTGCCGCTCATTTCCATCAGGGAAATCCCGGTAAAGCGCAAGGTTATCAAACGCGATTAACTTATATCAAACAAATTTTGACGACGATTTATGTTCCTGATATGGTTTTTAATACTCGCAACGCACGGCCCGATGGCGTTGACGCTCGGCGAAAAGATCCGCGTATTTCGCCAGCGGCTGAGCCGGATGCCCGGTCGGTCTGCAAGGGCCGACGGTATTTCCGGGGCGCCTGTTGTCGCGGGTGAAGCGTGGTCGGGTTTCGTCATCGCCGATCTCGCTCGCGGATATTGTGCAAACGTCGAGCGTGACGGTGCCGTACTTCTTCGAAATGCCATTGGAGAAGGGGTGGGCCACGCGCGGTGATTCGCTCGAACGTTGTGGCTTTGCGGCTTCGGCGCGTCTGATCGGCTGGATCACGAATGCGACGGGGTCGAGTTCCTTTGCGTGATCGACGGCGCGGTTTTGCTGGATCTGGAAGATCAGATATTCGTGCTGCAAACAGATGACTCGGCACATGGCCGAATCGCTGGAGTGACACCGGAAGCAAGGCAGCGGCATTCGTCCGGACAGGGATGTCGCGATTGTTCTGATCGGAGACATGCCGGACAGGTCGAGAAGTGTGGCGCTTCCCTGCATAAAACTTTAAGGATGACGAAATGATCGAACTGACTATGTCGATTTGTCGAATATGACGCCGGCCGTTGCGACCGAGACGACGCCCATGCCGTGCGCCGTCATCGGCCTTCGAATACAACAAGACCCGTTTCAAACAATCCCGAAACCACTCCTGACAGTGAAATACAGATGAAAAACAAAAAAATCAACGTCAGCGTTATCGCTGTTGCCGCTTTCGCGGCATCGTCGGCCGCAATGGCACAGTCGTCGGTCACCCTGTATGGCATGCTCGATGCGGGCATCGGTTATACCTCGAACATCAACGGCCACAAGCGGTTCGGCCTCGATGGCGGTGCCGCGGGTTCGAACAAGTGGGGTCTCAAGGGGCAGGAAGATCTCGGCGGCGGGCTCAAGGCTCAATTCAAGATCGAGAATGGTTTCAACATCGGCACGGGCGGCATAGGCGGGCAGGGGCCGATCGGTTCGACGCGTTCGCTGTTCAACCGGCAAGCCTACGTCGGTCTCACGTCCGATCAGTACGGTACGCTGCGCATGGGGCGCCAGCTCGACGCCGTGACGGAAATGGTCCAGGGCCTGACGGGCGACGCCATTTCCGCGTCGACGTTCTCGACTCCGGGCGACGTGGACAACAACGACAACACGACGAACCAGAACAGCGCGGTGAAATACATTTCGCCGATCATCCACGGCTTCCAGGCCGAAGCCGCGTACTCGTTCGGCGGCGTCGCCGGTGCGATGGGTTCGGGGCAATCGTGGTCGGCGGCGGCGAACTACGCTCAAGGCGGCCTGACGGTCGCCGGCGGCTACTTCCATGCGGCAAACCAGGGTGCGAACGGGTGGACGAACGCGACCGCGCAACCGAGTTTCGGTGGTGCGCTGGGCTATCCGAGTTCGGGTTACAACGGCGGCAATGCGTTCAAGAGCGCGGGTATCGCGCAGGTCGCTGCCCAATACCAGATTGGCGCGTATACCGCCGGCTTGCGTTATTCGAACGCGCAATACCAGGGTAACGACGGCCAGCCGTCGATCCATTTCAACGTGCTGGGTGCGCTCCTGCAGTACCAGGTCACCCCGGCGCTGGCGCTGGCGACCGGGTATACGTACGTCTACGGTTCCGCGCCCACGCCCAAACTCGCCGCCGAAGGCCGCACGATGGCATCGATCAACCAGGTATCGCTGGGCGCGACGTATTCGCTGTCGAAGAGCACGTCGCTGTACGCGATGGGGGCCTACGTTCATGCCCAGGGCGCGCAGGCTTCGGCGGCCGACTTCGGCAACACCGCATCGGGCGGCAACCAGGTTCAGGTCAACATCGGCATGTATCACGGGTTCTGATCGCAGGCCCGGAAGTCCGGAGTAGTCGCTGCATTACTCCGGCAACGAAACATTCCTGTGGAAGAGCCGCACGCGCTCGCTCGGCAGTTCGCCGAGGGTGAGCGCGGCACGCTGCGCGTCGGCATCGACTTCACGATCTTCTTCTACGACCCGCATATCCATCCGCTGAAGGAATACGAACTCCGCAAGCAGGAAAATATCCGGTTTTCGGAGAAGTTCGGTATTCCATTCATCGATGCCGACTACGACCGCGACAACTGGTTCGAGCGCGCCAAGGGAATGGAAAACGAACCGGAGCGCGGCATCCGCTGCACGATGTGCTTCGATATGCGTTTCGAGCGCACGGCACTGTATGCGCATGAACATGGCTTCCCCGTCATTACCAGCTCATTGGGCATCTCGCGGTGGAAGAACATGCAGCAGATCAACGATTGCGGTGTGCGCGCAGCTTCGCATTATCCGGACATGCTGTATTGGGAATACAACTGGCGCAAAGCCGGCGGCTCGGCGCGCATGATCGAGATCAGCAAGCGGGAAAACTTCTACCAGCAGGAATATTGCGGCTGCGTCTACTCGCTGCGCGACACCAATCGGCATCGCGTCGAAAGCGGCCGGGAACGCATTCAGCTGGGTGTGAAGTTTTACGGCGACGACGATTCCTCAGTCGAATCCTGAGCGCGCCGTTCGTTCCCGGATCAACACGTAGTGGTTTGAAGACGCCGTGCTCGGTCATCGCGTGATCGCGCAGCGTACCGCCCGGGGCATGAGCTGGATCGCCGCGGCGTAGCCCATTGGCATTCCGCTGGCGCGCCGGAAGCGACACTAAAACGAACCGGGCGTCTTTCGGCTGCGAATCAGATCGAGATCGAAGTCGCTTGCGGCCATTTCATTCGTCGCTCCTTATCCCCGCATTGACCGCAGTGAGAGACGTTTCTTTCACGCACGCCCCATTTCGCTGTTCGCCGCGGAATTCGATCCGAAGCAAACGAACACACTTTGTCGCGCAAGGTACTCGTCAGGCTCCCTCCATGACCTCGCCTCCGGGACTGTCCGCGCGGCAGTGTGCTTCGGCGATCAGGCCCTGCCAGCAACGAAGACTCCGGAACCCGATGTGCGTGAACTCGCGAGCGTCGGGCATCAGGCGCCGCATGGCCGTGTGACGGCCTTCACCGGGCGACGGAGGCGCCAACGGAGCGAGCCGGACACGCTCACTGATCCATGAACATGGCTAATGGATGGATGAGATTATTTCACTTTTATTCATCGATCGATCGACATAAAATTTTGCCTTGAATACCGATATCGTAAAAATTTCTGCGGAAAGGTCGGAAATAAAATCGGAATGCATTGAAAAGTCAAGAAATGAATTCTGGCTTTATCTCTGAAATCAGGGTATCAGATCAAAATGAGCAAAGATTTTACATTTTCCATCAAGCGTATCAGCTTCGATGAAGATTATCGTCCGTCGGACAGTACGCGTATCACGACCAATTTTGCCAATTTGGCGAGAGGCGCGAGCCGTCAGGAGAATCTGCGTAACACGTTCAGGATGATCGACAATCGTTTCAATGCGTTGGCGCATTGGGATAATCCTGAAGGCGATCGTTATGCCGTCAAACTTGAAATCATTTCCGTCGAAATGAGTATCGATGGTGAAAGCAGTCGCTCCCTTCCTTTGATCGAGGTATTGAAAACGAATATCGTCGATCGAAAAACCGGCGAGCTGATCGACGGCATCGTCGGAAACAATTTTTCTTCTTACGTGCGGGATTACGACTTCAGCGTGCTGCTGCTCGAGCACACCAGGAATCAGCCCGAATTCAGCACGCCGGAGAACTTCGGCGATCTGCACGGGAAGCTGTTCAAGTGCTTCGTGAACTCGAGCGCCTACAAGGCCAACTTCAAGAAGCCGCCCGTTATTTGCCTGAGTGTGTCGAGCAGCAAGCGGTATCACCGGACCGCGAATCAGCATCCGGTGCTGGGTATTGAATACGAGCAGGACGAATACTCGCTGACCGACGAATATTTCCGGAAAATGGGGTTGAAGGTTCGCTATTTCATGCCGCCGAATAGCGTTGCGCCTCTGGCCTTTTATTTTTCTGGAGATTTGCTCGCTGATTACAGCGATCTCGAGCTTATCGGCACCATCAGCACGATGGATACGTTCCAGAAAATTTACCGGCCGGAGATTTACAACGCGAATTCGGCAGCGGGGAAATGCTATCGGCCAAGCCTGAATCATCAGGATTATTCGCTGACCCGAATTGTTTACGATCGGGAAGAACGCAGCCGGCTGGCCGTCGAGCAGGGAAGGTTCGTCGAGGCGCATTTCATCAAGCCTTACCGGGCCGTTCTTGAACAGTGGTCCGCCAATTACGCGCTTTGATCAATAAGAGTACAAGGTCATCTATCGTGAAGAAACTGTTACCTACGTCGACTGCCGGCAGCCTGCCCAAACCCTCGTGGCTCGCACAACCCGAGACGCTCTGGTCGCCCTGGAAGTTGCAGGACGAAGGACTGATCGAGGGCAAACAGGATGCGCTGCGTTTGTCGTTGCAAGAGCAGCAACACGCGGGCATCGATATCGTCAGCGACGGTGAGCAGACGCGTCAGCATTTCGTGACCACGTTCATCGAACACCTGAGCGGGGTCGATTTTCAGAACCGCAAGACCGTCAGAATTCGCGATCGCTATGATGCCAGCGTGCCAACGGTCGTCGGTGCCGTTGCCCGACAAAAGCCGGTTTTCGTTGAAGATGCGAAGTTTTTGCGTCGGCAAACCACGCAGCCCATCAAATGGGCGCTGCCGGGCCCGATGACGATGATCGATACGCTGTATGACGATCACTATAAAAGCCGAGAAAAGCTGGCCTGGGAGTTCGCCAAGATTCTGAATCAGGAGGCGAAGGAACTGGAGGCTGCCGGCGTCGACATCATTCAATTTGACGAACCTGCGTTCAACGTGTTCTTTGACGAGGTGAACGACTGGGGCGTTGCGACGCTCGAGCGGGCCATCGAAGGTCTCAAGTGCGAGACTGCCGTGCATATTTGCTATGGCTATGGCATCAAGGCCAACACCGACTGGAAAAAGACGCTGGGTTCGGAGTGGCGGCAATACGAACAGGCCTTCCCGAAGCTGCAAAAATCCAGCATCGACATGGTTTCGCTGGAGTGCCACAACTCGCGTGTTCCGATGGATCTGATCGAACTCATTCGAGGCAAGAAGGTGATGGTGGGGGCCATCGACGTGGCGACCGATACCGTCGAAACGCCCGACGAAGTGGCCGACACGCTGCGAAAAGCACTTCAGTTCGTGGATGCCGACAAGCTCTATCCTTGCACCAACTGCGGCATGGCGCCCCTGTCTCGTGAAGTGGCGCGAGGCAAGCTGAATGCGTTGAGCGCGGGCGCAGAAATCGTCCGAAGAGAAATCTCGAACTAGTTCCGCGCTGCGGTCGGAAGCGGTGCTCGGGGAATGGAAGGCGATGTGGATTGCAGGGAAAGGCTCAGCGCGCTCCCTGAATCGGCCGGAACACGCTTCCCGGATTTCCCGAGCATGACGATGCAGCAAAGACCTGTTTCGGTTCCGTCAACTTCGATTGATGGGCCGCTTCCTCAATCGAGAATCGGTGAAGCCGGCCTAAATTACCTGACGACTTCCGGCCTTCCTGACACTTTCGAGCTGCCCCCAGCATTCAGTATCTGCCATGTCACTTTCCAGCCCTGTCATCGAGCCATTGCGCTTTCGCGAAGCACTCGGACATTACGCATCCGGTATCACGGTCATTGCATCCCGCGTCGATGGCGAACCGGTCGGCTTCACTTGCCAGTCGTTCCATAGCGTGTCGATGAGCCCGCCGCTGGTGTCGTTCAGCGTGATGTCCGGTTCGGCCAGCTATCCCAAAATCCGCCGGGCAGGTCGATTCGTCGTCAATATCCTGTCGGACGAGCAAGTCGGGATTTCCAACCAGTTCGCTCGACGAGGCACGGACAAGTGGCGCGGCGTCGAATGGCAGGAATCGCCGCTGGGCAACCCGATCATCGTCGGCAGCCTTCACTGGCTCGACTGCGAAATCCATGCCGAACACGTCGCCGGCGATCACCTGATCGTGATCGGTGAAGTGAAAGCGTTGAAACTGCAAGAAGCGACTGCCACGCAGCCATTGCTGTATTTCAAGGGGCAATATTGCAACATCGCCGCGCAGGGTGCGATGTGAATGTCTTTGGGCCGGATTGCGCGTATCACGCACCCATCGCCGCAAAACAAGTCAGCCGTGCCGGCACTCACTGCACTACAGTGAACATTCCCGCCACTTCAATGCCGATTGCCCCGGCTACGCCACCCGATGCAACTTCAAACCGGCAACCTGTTCACGACCGACGCCCACCACGGCGACGATGAACATATCGACCTCCTCGTCACCGGCCAAGGTCTGAACGTCGAGCGAATCGTATCGATGGGCCACACGAGCCCCGACGGCTTCTGGTATGACGACCCGCGCGCCGAATGGGTCGTGCTGCTGTCGGGCGCGGCCGTGCTCGAATTCGAAGAGGGTGCGAAACGTCATGAAATGCATCCCGGCGACTACGTGCTGATCGAGCCGCATTGCCGCCATCGGGTCGCATGGACGCACGAAGAGACGCAATCCGTCTGGCTTGCGATTTATTACGAACGTTGAATCGGGAATGTCGGGCGGCGCGCAATCCGGCGCGTAGCGTGCAACCACGCGCCGGAACGCGCAAAGCTTCATCAACCGGGAACGGTCTTTGAATACCGCCGGTATCGATACCCAAATGGCAGGACGGCGCGCTATACCGCACGCCGGTACGCGTCGAGAATCTTATTCCTGAATCAGAAAGCGATTGCGATTCTTTGCGTCCTTGATCCATGCGGGCGCGCGACCGCGGCCCGACCAGGTCGCCCCGGTCTTCGGATCGCGATACTTGGCCTGCACGGGAGCGGCCGCTTGCCTCGCCGGGCGACCACGACGCGTGCCGAAAATGTCCTTTTCGGTGATGCCGTATTCCGCAACCTTGGTGCGGATGTCTTCGATGATCGCCTGGAATTCCGCGGCACGGGCAGCTTCGGCTTTCTCGGCCAAAGCTTCCATTTGGGCTTTCAGTTCCTTGTAAGTTGCCATATATCACTCTTCAGGTTGAGTACACATATGATAGCGGTTTCAACGGAAAGTTTTGAGGAAATTCACTCAGACTACGAATTTCTTCGTCAATCTGGCTATGCAGGACTGCTTCCATTGCCTGAAAAGTGTATCGCGGTTGAGAAAACATGGAGGATTACCCGGGAAAGCTTAACGGCGACGGCCGGTCGCTTTGACCGTACACGGCATGTCTTTTTTTCTGCAGACAGTCAGCCGTGACTTAATTATCCTTTACATTTTTCTGAAGTATCGGGGAATTCACCCATGAACAGAGACGATAAGCTGGTACAGATCGCGGCCGAATTCGGCTTCAATCCGGACGAGGAAATCAGGATCGGCGGAAAGTACACGCCGGTTCTGGTCGACGGGAACACGGCCTACGTGGCCGGCCAGATTCCGCGGATCGGCGACGTGGTGCATTTCATCGGCGTAGCGGGGGAATCCGTTTCGCTCGATGACGCTCGCCGCGCGGCGGGCGTATCGGCGCTGCGTGCGCTGTCGCTGATCAGAAAGCACCGCGGCACGCTCGACGCGATCGCGTCGGTGCCGCGCATCACCGTGTACGTGCGAAGCGCACCCGGTTTCACGATGCAAAGTGAAGTTGCCGATGGCGCATCCGACGTGCTGTATGCCGTGCTGGGCGACGCCGGCGTTCATACGCGCACGTCGGTCGGCGTCCTGCAATTGCCCAAAGGCGCGTCGGTGGAGGCGGATTTCATTTTCGGGCTGAAGCGGGGCGATGCCGGCGGCTGATTTCCGCGGGCCGCATCTCGCAGGTGTGTAGGTTCACGAAACGATCTTGTCGGCGATGCGTCATTTGCTTGCAATGCCGAAAGCAATTAAAAGACTGCTGCCGAAGGCATTCGAAAACATTGCTCTCCGGAGAGGCAATTCGAATCCTTCAGGCGGCGTTTCCGATAGCCGCGATACGAATGCGCGTCACCGGCAGATGCAAGCAGGCCGCGTAGTCGTGCAATCCGTCCGCACACGATCCCGTGCGCTGCCCATCGAACTGGACGCGAACGTTGTCGCGGTCCGTGCATTCAAAGCAAACAGGTGCGTCAAACCCACACCCGCAATTACCCCGCATGTGGCAACGCGCTACGCCTGCGCGCGCGGCAATTCTTCGCGTTCTGACTGCACGACAGCAGAGCGCCGCCTACGCGCCGTTCAACGAGTCGGTGCGATCGCGCATCGTCGGTAGCCGAATGCCTGCCGCACCGATCCCCGGCCGCCCGCAACGCCGGGAAACCCCGTTTCGCCGATATCGCCCGGTATCCCCACTTTGGGAGATGCCGTTACCCGACAGTCAGCCTACGATTGGCCACAGGGCATCGGGGCCGGAGTCGTCAGACCAAACGAACCGGCCCGCCATTCCAGGTCGAAATCAGCCAATGCCCATGCGGTTGACTGACACGGCTTTTTCGTACGATGGCGACCAGCGTGTGCGGCGAATCGTTTGCATCGCAGCATGATGGCGCGTTGATGACGGAAGGCCTGCTGTCGTATTTCGGGGAATTTCAATCAATATGCTGGCACGAGACTACGTGGAACGAGAGCTTTCTCACATTCAGAGAATGGTGGCTCTCCTGGACAGCGAGACGAACGCTGACGATGTGTCGATGTCGGGCGCGGGGCGTGTGCGGCACCCGCGCTACTGGCGCGGGCGAATCGAAGAAGTGCTGTCGGCGCCCGACGTGCCGCGCCACGTCAGAAAGCTCGGCGAAGCGATGCTCGTGAAGATCGACGCGATGGAATCGCGGTTCGCGACGATGAAGTAAGCGCATCGTCGGAACCGGCGCGGGCACGCGCGCGATCGCGCCGCCGACCGGCCGGCCGGTCGCCATCTCATCGAGCAGGGCCGCGCGGATTTCGTCGATCGACAGCGTGGTGCTGGTCGGATTGTTCGCCATGCGCCGCCGCATCGCATACCCGGTGCGGATGAAAAGCGCGACCTGGCGCGCCGGATTCGATTACGTGGCGAAGCCGAAAAACGTCTGCAAAGAACCCGGAAAAGAAACCTGAAAAGAAGCCAAAAACCCACATTCCGTCTGACGATAACCGTAACAAACGTGGTATTTCGACCAAACGAGAACGAGTGATTCAAACGCGGGCGCCGATTGACTAAGATGCGCTGAAGTCGTTCGACAAAAACGCACGGCGCGGGGTGGCCAGATGCAAATGAACGGGTTGATTCCGTCGGCATGGATCGATGACGTCTACGCGGCGGCGCTCGGCGATCAGCGATGGGAAACGGTGCTCGCCGGGCTGCGATCGTGCGTCGGCGTGCGCATGGTCACGCTGCTGTCGTTCGACGACACGGCGAGGGTGCCGGCGATCGAGCAGGCGGCGGCCGACGACGCGGCGTGGGTCGCCGCATGTCGCCACGCCTACAACACCGAGTTCTATCGATGCGACCCGGTCGTGCCGGTCGCCGGCAACTGGCCGGCGGGGCGCTGGTTCGAGGACGTCAGGCACCTGTCCGCGCACCAGCGCGCGCACAGCGCGTTCTATCAGGAATTCCTCCAACCGTTCGGGATCGGCAGCATCGCCGGCCTGTACATCCATCGCAGCGAGGGCGCCGGCGCGTTCCTCAGCGTCCAGAGCGGCCTCGAATCGCACCGGCTTTCCGACGATCAGCGTCGCGCGATCGAAGGCATGGGCATGCACATCAACCGTGCGCTGCAGATCCAGGCGCGGATCGGCGCGCTCGAAGCGCGCGTGGCGGCTGCCGAATCGGCGCTCGATGCGATTTCCGTGCCGGTGTTTCTGCTCGGTGCGCAGCGCGAGGTGCGCTACACGAATCGCGCGGCCGAGCGACTAATGGCGGCCGAGCCGGCGGTGCGGGTCGTGAACGGGCGATTCTCGCCGGAAGGCTGCGTCGACGATGCGCAATGGCGGCACGCGTACGCGCGCGGCGGCCTGTTGTTGCGGCGTACGACGGGCGAGCCGTTGCCGCTGGCATTGACGCCGGTGCCCGAGCAGTCGCGCGTCAAACGTGAGCGGCCGGGCGTCGAGATGCTGATGACGGCCGCCGACCTGCATTCGCCGTCGGCCCGCGCACAGCGGCTGCGCGTGTTCTACGGGCTGTCGTCGGCCGAGGCCGAGCTCGCCGTGCTGCTGTGCTGCGACGGTCTGTCGCCGCAGGAATGCGCCGCGCTGCGCGGCGTGTCGATCGGCACGATCCGCTCGCAGATCAAATCGATCTACGCGAAGACGGCGGTGGCGCGCGCGGCGCAATTGACGTCGCTGGTCCTGCAAACGTGAACGCGCCGCCCGCACAGGCGCGGCGGGTTTCCCGCGTCGGTGCGGGAAGCCCGCGCGCCTCGGCCGCGCGTTACAGCGCCGGCGCCCACGTCGAACCGAACGGGTTCGACTGGTCGATGCCGGGGAAGTCGACGAACGCCTTGCTGCAGTCGAGTACGCTGGCCGGATCGATCGTCCGGACCGCCGTGCCGTTGACGACGACCCGGTTCGCCGTCGACGGGAACACCGGCAGGTTCACGTTGTGCAGCGTGAGGTTCGCGTCGGACGCGATCGTCGCGATGCCGTCGGGCGTGTCGGCCACCACGTCGCTCAGCGACATCACGAGCGGGAAGGCCGGCTCGCCGTAGCCGCCGGTGTTCGCTTCGAACCCCTGCAGCTTCACGCCGGCCGAGCCTTGGATCACGACGTTCGCGAGCGAGATGTCGTGGAAGTTCGGGTACAGCGGCCCGCTCGCGGGCACGGCCTTCGTGCTGTAGTACGGCGTGAACAGCAGCGCGTTCTTCGCGTCGCGGATGCAGATGTTCGAATAGCGGATGTTGCTCACTTCGCCGCCGCGCGCATAGTCGGACTTGATGCGCAGCCCTTCCTCCGAATCCTGGAACGAATTGTCGTACACCTGAACGTTCGTCACGCCGCCGTTGGTCTCGCTGCCGATCGAGATGCCGTGCCCCCAGTAGATGTGGTTGTGTGCGATCGCGATCCCCCATTTGCGATCGCTGCGCACGTCGCGATTGCCGTCGATGCCGAACAGCCCCGAACCGGCGGGCGCCGGATTGTTGCTGCCCTTCAGCGCGATGTCGTCGTCGCCGGTGCTCACGTAGTTGTACGCGAACACGAAGTTCTTCAGGTAGCCGTCGAACGAGATCGCGGCGGCGGACGTCGTCGCGCTGCCGGTCGACAGCGCCGCCGCAATCGGCTTCGACGCGGAGCCCGGGTCGAACGCATCGGTGTTCTTCACGTTGTCCGCGTTGAAGGTCTGCCCGTTGTACAGCGGATTGCCGTTGCCGGCCGGGTTCGCGAATGCGGCGAGCGTCGGCGTCTGCACCTTCACGTTCCAGATCGTCAGCCCGTCGACGCCGCTCGGCACCACGTGGAAATTCGGGCTGTTGTTCAGCGTGATGCGGTACAGCGTGAGGTTCTTCGCGTAGTTGAACACCATCAGCCGGAAATTCGACTGCGAGCCGAAGCCGGTCGTGCCGTTCTGCACCATGTTGCCGAGATACGCGAGATCCCACCACGTCATGTTGCGCACCGTCGATTTCGAATCGACGACGGTGCCGCCGTCGTCGCATGCGGTGCCGTCGGGCGCCACCGTGCCGGCCTTGTAGGCCGCGTACGTGTTCGAGCAGGTCAGGTCGACCTTCATCAGCGGGTATTTCGCATCGGACGTGACGAGCTCCGCGTAGCCGCGCCCGTCGATGCGGCCGTCGCCGACCACCGCCGCGTTCACGAGGTTCGTGCCGGTGATCAGTGCGGCGCAGTTCGACGAGCTGCCGGCCTTCGTCGCGCTGACGGCCGTATTGCCGCAGTACGGGCCCGCGACGTTCGGCGAATACGCCTTCACGTCGCGCGACGCATACAGCGTGACGCCCTTGTCGATCCACAGCGTGACGCCGGACGGCAGCGTCAGCGGCCCGCTGATGAAGCCGTTGCCCGGGCCCCCATGGTTGACGACGAGGCGCACCGCGAACTTGCTCGCGCGGTACTTCGGCTTGGCCAGCTCCTCGCCGGACGCGCCGGCGACGTTCGCGTTCGGCACGGCCGCCGCCTTCTGCGCGGCGGTGGCCGCGGCGTCCGCCGCCGCGATCGTCGCGCCGACCTCGGCATCCACCGCCGCGCCGCACGCGTCGAGCGCGGCCTGGATGCGTGCCTGGTCGGGGTTGGCCGTCGCGGCCGACACGGCCTTGCCGACGCCGGCCGTCGACGGGTCGGCCTCCGGCGGCAGCGAGCCGTCGGGGCGGCTCACGAGCGTATTGGCGGCCTCGAGCGTGCTGCACACCTCCGTGTCGGCGGGCAGCGCGGGTTCGGCCGGCAGGCTCGCGTCGACGGTGGTGGTCCCGACCTGGAACACGTTGGTCGCGGGCGGCGCGGTGGGCGCGCCGCCGCCGGCGCTGCCGGTGCTGCTCGAATCGTCACCGCCGCACGCGGTGAGTGCCGCGGCCGTCGCGAGCAGCGCGGCGAGCAGGCCGAGCGCGCGCGGGCGCCGGTTCGGCCGGGAAAAGGGAAACGTCGTCACGGAGATCTCCTGATAAGGCATCGGTCGAACGCGATGCCGGTTGGGGTATCGGGCAGTCGGACGGCACGGGCCGTCGCGCGGGGCGAGCGCGCGGCCGGGGCGGGCCGCCGGCAAGGCTGGCGTGGAACGGAGCGGGCACGGCCGCCGTCGCGGGTGGTCGGGGCGGGGTGGGGCGCCGCAGGCGCGAATCGCGTCGCGCACGATGCGCGGCCGGCGTGTGCTCGTGGCATCACGGCGGCAGGGCTGCGCTGAGGTCAGTCATCCTATAACAAAGGCTGAACGAAGCGAAAGCAGCCATTCATGTGTCGGTAAACCGCCACGAAAGTGCCCGATTCGAATCCAGACCCGTTTCCGGAAAACGTTTCGCTGAAAGTCGCGTAAACAGAGAACGGGATTCCCCGATCCACGCCACAGACCCGTTATGGAGGCGGTTATAGGGGTATGCACCAAGTGAGTTAAACGATTAACCGACGTACATTCGCTCAACACGTCATACGACGTATGACTCAGCGGTTCGGGAACGCGTATCGACGACGCCCACGCGGGCCGACGGATCGCCGCACAACAACGATCGACCATCAAGGAGACTCACCATGAAGCACCGATTCACCGGCTCCCGTACCGCCCTGGCCGTCGCACTGATGGCCGGTTTCGCGATGTCCGCGCAGGCGCGCGTGTTCCGTTCGGCGGACGTGCATGGCGACAATTTTCCGACCAACATGGCCGTGAAGTTCATGGGCGACGAACTGTCGAAGCAGACGGGCGGCAAGGATTCGATCAAGGTGTTCGGCAACAGCGCGCTCGGCTCCGAGAAGGACACGGTCGACCAGGTGCGGATCGGCGCGATCGACATGGCGCGCGTGAACGGCGCGTCGTTCAACGAGATCGTGCCCGAATCGCTGATCCCGTCGTTCCCGTTCCTGTTCCGCGACGTCGACCATTTCCGCAAGGCGATGTACGGTCCGGCCGGCCAGAAGATCCTCGATGCGTTCACCGCGAAGGGGATGATCGCGCTGACGTTCTACGAGAGCGGCGCGCGCTCGATCTACGCGAAGCGCCCGGTGCGCTCGCCGGCCGACATGAAGGGGCTGAAGGTGCGCGTGCAGCCGTCGGACCTGATGGTCGACGAGATCAAGGCGATGGGCGGCACGCCGACGCCGATGCCGTTCGCCGAGGTGTACACGGGCCTGAAGACGGGCCTCGTCGATGCGGCGGAGAACAACATGCCGTCGTACGAGGAAACTAAGCACTACGAAGTGGCGCCCGATTACTCGGAGACGCAGCACGCGATGACGCCGGAAGTGCTGGTGTTCTCGAAGAAGGTCTGGGACACGCTGTCGCCGCAGGAGCAGGCGGCCATCCGGAAGGCGGCGGCCGATTCGGTACCGTACTACCAGAAGCTGTGGACCGCGCGCGAGGCGTCCGCGCAGCAGATGGTGACGAAGGGCGGCGCGAAGATCCTGCCGGCCGCGCAGATCGACCGCGCGGCGTTCGTGAAGGCGATGCAGCCGCTGTGGACGAAATATGAAAAGACGCCGCAGATGAAGCAGATCGTCGACGAGATCGAGGCCACCAAGTGACGCGTCGCACTTCCCTGAACAGCGCGGCCGCCGCGGGGGCGGCTGCCGCCCCGGACGGCGCCGCGCCGCACCGGCCGCATGCGGCGCCGCTGCTGCGCTGCGTGAACGACGTGCTGTTTCGCGTGCTGGCCGTGATCGCGTCGGCGTGCCTCGCGGTGCTGACGGTGCTGGTGTTCTACGCGGTCGTGATGCGCTACGTGTTCGAGAACGCGCCGGATTTCGTCGAGCCGATCGCGCTGCTGCTGGTGATCGTGATCGCGATGTTCGGTGCCGCGATGAAGGTGCGCGACGGCGGCCATATCGGCCTCGATTCGCTCGTGCGCCGGCTGTCGCCGAAGGCGCGCACCGTGGTGATCGCGATCCAGCACCTGTGCCTGATCGCGTTCGCGATCATGATCATGGCGGGCTGCGGCAGCATGGCCGCCGAGACGATGGGCGACCGCATTCCGATCATCGGGCTGCCCGAAGGCGTGCGCTACCTGATCGCGATACCGGCGGCGATCGCCATCATTCTTTTCTCGCTCGAGCACCTGCTCGCGCTTCGTCGTTCTTCGCCGGGGCAATAACGCCATGGAACTCGCGATCCTGTCCGTCAGTTTTCTGATTTTCCTCGTGCTCGGGGTACCCGTGTCGTTCGCGCTCGGGATTGCCTGCGTGCTCACCTACATGGTCGAAGGCCTGCCGATCGCCACCGCGATGCAGGCGATGATCTCGGGGATGAATGCGTTCTCGTTCCTCGCGGTGCCGTTCTTCATCTTCTCCGGCGAACTGATGCTGCACGGCGGCATCGCGGACCGGATCCTGCGCTTCGCGCAGGCGACCGTCGGCCATTTCCGCGGCGGCCTCGGGATGGCGAACGTCGTCGCCTGCACGCTGTTCGGCGGCGTGTCGGGCTCGCCGACCGCCGATACGTCGGCGATGGGCGGCGTGGTGATTCCGCTGATGAAGCGCGAAGGCTACAGCGCCGCGTACGCGGTCAACGTGACGACGCATGCGTCGCTCGCCGGCGCGCTGATGCCGACGTCGACCAACATGATCATCTACGCGTTCGCCGCGCAGGGCATCACCGGGATGCTGCATGGGCAGCCGGTGAGCGGCGTGTCGATCGGCGACCTGCTGTTCTCGGGGCTGCTGCCGGTGTTGTGGGTGATGGGCTTCGTGCTCGCCGCCGCGTACTGGCAGGCCGTGCGTCACGGCTATCCGCGCCGTGAAGACGGCTCGTCCGCGCTGCCCGCGTTCCCGGGCTGGTATGCGGTGCTGCGCAGCTTCGTCGGCGCGGTGCCCGGCCTGATGGTGATCGCGATCATCCTCGTGTGCGTCGCGAAGGGGATTGCGACCGCGACCGAAGCCGCCGCGATCGCCGTCGTGTACTCGCTCGTGCTGACAGCAGTGGTCTACCGCACGCTGACGGCCCAGAAGCTGCGCCGTGCGCTGTCGCACGCGGCGCGTACGACGGGCGTCGTGCTGCTGCTGATCGCGGTGTCCAACATGCTGCGCTTCCAGATGTCGTACCTGGAGATTCCGGATGCGATCGAAGGGCTGCTGAAGCAGTCGACCGCCGCGCCGTGGCTGATGCTGCTGTACATCAACATCATCCAGGTGTTCCTCGGCACGTTCGTCGACATGGCCGCGCACATCCTGATCACGACGCCGCTGTTCCTGCCGATCGCGATGGCGTGCGGCGTCGGGCCGGTGCAGTTCGGGATCATGCTGCTGCTGAACTGCTCGCTCGGCCTCGTGCATCCGCCGATCGGCTCGGTGCAGTTCGTCGGCTGCGCGATCGGCAACGTGTCGATCGGCGAGACCACGAAGATGGCGTGGCCGTACTACCTCGCGATCTTCAGCGCGATCAACATCGTCACGTATATGCCGTTCTTCTCGACGTGGCTGCCGAGCCTGATCAGCGGGCACGCGGTGTTCTGATTCGCCGAAACGCGCGGCTCGCCCGACGCGGCGCCTGACGACCGAGGTTGTCAGGCGCCGCGGTCGTTTTCGCGGGGCGGGTTCGATTCACGGCAACGTACCTGAGCGCTCAATCCTGCCGCGTATCGGGCTCGCCGTTGCCGCCGGCCGACCGGTCGTCGCGCCAATCGGCCAGTTCGCGCCACAGCGCCGGGCGCGCGTGATCGCGCGGCGGCAGCCGGATCACGTATGCCACACCGCCCACGTTGATCACGACGCCCGAGTCGGGCAGCGTGGCCGGAATGCCGGCGAACGGCGGGTCGTTCTCCGGTTCGTCGGCCGTACCCGGGCCGGGCGGGTGTCGAAGCATCATGCGAGTTCTCCAGGGCGCCGTGCAGCGGCGCGTCAATAGCGGACACGCCCGATCAGCCCGAGCGGATCGACGGCGTGCTGGACGGCGGCGGCGACCTGCCGCTGGGCGGCCGGCACGTGCTTGCGGTAGTACGCGACGTTGACCGGCCCGACGCCGTGCTCCGCGCTGAAGCAGCCGCCGGCGCGCACGACGCGCTCGTACAGCGCGCCGCGCAGCGCCACCTGCTGCAGCGGCCCGTAGCGTGGTGCGCTGGCGTGCGGGATCGACACGACGAGATGGCAACCGCCGTCGCCGAAATGCCCGAACGCGTAGCAGCGCAGCGACGGATGCGCGGACGCGATCCACTGCTCGGCGTCGGCGACGAACGCGGCGAGCGCGCCGCGCGCAAACGACACGTCGAACGACAGCGGCGTGCCGTCCTGCGCGACCGCGGCCGGCAGCGCGTCGCGGATGCGCCAGAACCGTTCGGCCGGCGCGCAGGCCGCGTCGAGCACCACGCGTTCGCCGGCCAGCGCGTCGAGCGTCGCGATCATGCGTTCTTCGAGCAGCGCATCGAGCCCCGGCAGGCCGGTCGCGATTTCGACGAGCGCATGGCACGCGCCGGCATCGGCGTCGAACGGAACGCGCACCGCCGGATACGCGGCCGCGACGCAGCCGACGGCCGCGGCCGACATGAACTCGAACGCCGACAGCATCTCGCCGAACGCGCGCTCGAACGCGAGCAGGCCGGCGAGCGCCGCGTCGTACGACACAAACGCGACGAACGCGGCGCACGACGAGCGTTCGAGCGGCGCGAGCGCGAACGACACGGCCGTCACGAGCCCGTTCGCGCCGTTCGCGCCGATGAAGCATTGCGTGACGTCGAAGCCTGCGTTGCGCTTGCGCAGCGGCGCGAGCGCGTCGATCACGGTGCCGGCCGCGTCGGCGAGCACGACTTCGACGCCAAGCACGTTGCGGCGCACGTCGCCGTACTTGATCAGGCGGCTGCCGCCCGCGTTCGCGCCGACGAGGCCGCCGGCCGCCGGATCGCTGCCGAGGTCGATCGGCAGGCAGAGACCGGCTTCGGCCGCCACGCGGTTGATGTCGGACAGCCGTGCGCCGGCGTCGACCGTGATGCTGCGATTGGCCGCGTCGAACGCACGCACCGCGCGCATCCGGTCGAACGACACCACGCATTGCGTGCCGCTGCGGTCGGGCACGGCGGCGCCGACGAGCCCGGTGCGCGCGCCCTGCGCGACGAGCGCGATGCGATGCGCGACGGCGACCCGCGCGAGCGCGCTCGTCTCGGCGGTCGACGCCGGCCGCGCAATGCCGAGCGCGATGCCGCCGTGATGCGCGACGTCGGCCACGTACGGCGCGCAGGACTCGCACGATTCGTCCGATTGGCCCGAAGCACCGTCGAGCCAGCCGTCGCCGAGCGTCGCGGCGAGCGCGTGCCGTTGCGCGGCGCGCTCGGGCTGGGCGCTCATCGTCAGTGGGCCTGCACGAGCTGCTTGCGCAGCCGGCCGCGCACGACGACCAGCGCGATCAGCGGCACGACGCCGCCCCACAGCGGGCTGTGGCGCATCGCGATCGACACCGCGAGCGCGACGACGGTGACGGCGAGCAGCACGATCGACAGCGACCGCGCGCGCGCGTGATCGACGAACGTGCCGTCGACGAAGCCGCCTGCCGACCACGCGGTATGCACGATGCCGACGACCAGCACGCAGACGAGCATCGCGGCCGGCCCGAGTTCCTCGCCCCACAAACGGCTACCGGCGGGCGATACCAGCGCGAGCACCGCGCCGATCACGAGGAACAGGTCGACGCCGATCGCGATGCTGTTGCGATCCGCGCGGCGGACCAGCCATGCGCCGTGCACGAGCGCGAGCACACCGCCGATCAGGAACGCATGCGTCCAGCGCACGTCCGGCTGTTCGGGGCCGAGGCGGCCGTAGAACAGGAACACGATCGCCGGCAGGAAGTTGCTCGCGTGCAGCAGGTAGTCGGTTATGGGATTGCTGGACTTCATCGGGGATTTCTCCTTCGTCGAAACATCGAAACGTCGAAACATCGAAGCGGCGGCCGGCGCGTCACGCGTCGTGCCAGCGGAACAGCCGCGCGGCGGCGAACAGGAACAGCGCGGTGCTCGCGGTCATGCCGAGCAGTTGCGGCGCGAGCTGCGCGTACGGGGCGCCGTCGACCAGCGCGCCGCGCAGCGCGACCGCGAACTGGTTGGTCGGCAGGAACGCGAGGACGGCCTTCAGCCAGGCCGGCGCGTCGTGCATCGGGATCGTCAGGTCGCTGAAGAACAGCAGCGGGTAGTAGGTGACGTTGCACGCGAGTTCGGCGGCGGCGAGCGATTTCGTGCGGCTCGCGAGCAGCACGCCGATGCTGAGCACCATCGCCGCGCCGAGCAGCACGATCGGCAGCGCGCGCAGCCCGTCGGGCGTCGCGATCGGCAGCGCGATGCCGAACGCGACGCGCGCGACGGTCAGCAGCACGAGCGCCGACAGCGCCATCATCGCCATCCGCGCGACGATCAGCGCGGCGAGGAACACGCCGCGCGAGACCGGGAAGCACACGTACAGCTTGAACGTATTGCGCTCGCGCAGCGACGCGATCGCGGTGGTAGTCGAGTTGAGGCCGATCGCCATGAACGCCATCACGAGAATGCCGGTCGCGAAGAACGCGCCATAGTCGAACGGGCGGCGCGCGGGCGCCGCGTTCTCGAAGCGCGCCTGCGCGGCGGGCAGCCCGAGCCGCTGCGCGGCGCAGCGCGCGAGTGCGATCTCGACGACGCGCGACGCGGCCTTCACGGCCAGCGAGCCGTTGAAGTCGTAACGGATCGTCGCGGGCGTGCGCTCGTCGGCGCCGAGCACGACGGTCACGCGATCGGCGGCCGCGCCGCGGCCGTCGAAGGTCGCTTTCACCGTGTCGCTGTGCGTGAGGCTCGCGACGATCTGCGCTTCGCATGCGCGGCTGTACGGCGTGGCGCCGCCGGGCACGTCGAACGCGACGTCCGCGGTGCCGAGCGACCCCGACCCGCCGAACGCGAACAGCATCACGCTCAGCAGGAACACCGGGAACACGAGCGTCCAGAACAGCGACGAGCGGCTGCGCAGATAGCCGAGCAGCTCGTTGCGCACGAGGATCAGGAACACCTTAGTCATGAATGGGGCCCTCGGTACAGATGCGCAGCAGGTCGCCCGGCGTGCTCGGCGCGAGCGCGAGATGCTGGATGCCCCGTTCGCCGACGATGCGGTGCACGTTCGGATGCAGCGTCGCGTCGCCGAACACCTCGACGACGTGCGTGGGCGACACGCGCACGCCGGTCACGCCCGGCAGCGCCGCGAGCCGCTTGCGTAGCGCGCGCGCGTCGGCTTCGTCGCGGCAATGCAGGACCGCGCGCGCGTCGCCGACGAGTTCGGCGCGCAGCGCGTCCCGGTCGCCCTGGTAGCGCACGCCGCCGTCGCGCACCCACACCAGATCGTCGACGACGGCCAGCTCTTCCTCCGCATGGCAGATCATCGCGATGCTCGTGCCGCGCGCGCGGTGGCGCAGCAGGTCGATCACGACGCCCGCATAGCGGCGGTCGAGGCCGGTGAACGGCTCGTCGAGCACGGCCAGTTCGGGCCGGTGCGCGAGCGCGACGTAGAGATCCACGCGCTGGCGCTGCCCCTTCGACAGCGCGCGGCACGGCTTGTCGAGCAGCTCGGCAATGCCGAGCGCATCGGTGACCGCGGCATCCGCGTGCACGTACATCGCGCGGTGCAGCGCGACGATTTCCGACACGCGCAGATGATCGGGATACTCGACCTTCTGCAACTGCGCGCCGAGGCGCCGCAGCGAGCGCGTATCGCGCATGAAGCGCGCGGCCGGCTCGTCGAGCACGCGCACGTCGGTGCCGCCGCGCCGGAAGCCGAGCAGCGTTTCGAGCAGCGTGGTCTTGCCGGAGCCGTTCGGCCCGACGATCGCGGTGACGGCGCCGAGCCGGAACCGCACGTGGCGTGCGGAAAAGCGGAAATCGCCGGCCGCGACGTCGATCGCGCGGGCACCCAGCGCCGCGCCCGGCGCGTGCGCATCGGGCAGCGGCGGCGCGGCCGTGCGCAGCGGCCGGTCGAATGCGGTGTGCGGGCCGAACAGCGCGCGCACGGAGGCGAGGAACGAATCGCTCATCGTCGGCTTCCTGTCAGTCGAACAGCATGACCTGCGTGTCGCGCGCGCCCCGGTACGGGTTGCGGCCGTGCGCGACCAGCATGTTGTCGACGACGAGCACGTCGCCGGCCTGCCACGGGAACGCCAGCTCCTCGTCGTCGAACGCGTCGTAGATCGGGGCGAGATCGTCGAACGGCATCGGCGAGCCGTCGCCGTAGCGGATCTCGTACGGGAATGCGGCGCGCGCGCCGTACATGCGCTGCAGGTAGCGGAAGCTCAGTTCGCCCATCGAGCGCGGGTTCGGGTGCTGCGCGCTCGCCTGGTTGAACCATACGGTTTCGCCGGTGCGCGGATGCACGCGCAGCGCGCTGCCCACGTGCGACACGGTCACGCTGCCGTCGTCGAGCCAGCGGCAGCCGACGCCGCGCTCCGCGCACAGCCGCTCGACCTCGTCGCGCTCGCGCGTGCCGAACGCGTCGTCCCACGGTCGGTGGTATTCGGCGAACGGCAGGTTCGGGTTCGCGGCGAGGCCGTCCGCGCGATCGCCGGGCGCCGCGAAATTGCGCAGGTACATCACGCCGCGCTCGGCGAACCGTTCGCGCAGCGCGGCCGGCACGCGCGCGGTCACGCGCCGCATGTCGCAGATCGGCGTCTCGCCGCCCGCGTCGGCCGGCTGCCGGCAGTAGAACGCGACGAGGCGCGGGAACGCGGGCATGTAGGCCATCTCCTGGTGCAGCCCGATCTTGAACGGCGGCGGCATGCGGGTCGACTCGTACACCTGGCCGTCGATCTGCCTGCGCGGCGCCGCACCTGCCGTATAGCCGTTCGCGTGCGCCGGATACAGCGCGCCGAGGCGGCCGAACGCGGCGGTGTCGGGCACCGCGAAGCCGCGCCACAGCAGCGCGCCGCACGCGTCGAGCAGCGTGTCGATCGTGTCGAGCCGCGAGCGGTACCACGCGACGAACATCTCCGGCGACGTCGCGAGTTCGGCGCTGCGCGGCGTCACGCACAACGGCAGCGTCGCGCCGGGCGCGACCGCCGCGCAGTGCACGTCGTCGGCGCCGAGCCGTGCGGCGGCATGCGCGGCGAGGAAGGCGAGGTCGGTCATCGCTCAGGCCAGCGCCGGTTTCTTCAGCAGGATCTCGAAGCCGAGCGCACCGAGCCCCGCGCTCGGGCTGTAGATCGACGCGACGTCGGCGAGACCGGCTTCGGCGACGAGCGCGTGCGCTTCGTCAAGCGTGATCTTCTCCTCGACGTGGGTCGGCGGATAGTCGGCGGCGGCGCGCATCTCGGTGAAGCGGTCGAGCAGGTGCTGCGGCGCGTCGCGGCGCATGTCGTGCACGAGCGCGATGCCGCCCGGCTCCAGTACGCGATACATCTCGGTGAGGCTCAGCGCCTTGTCGGGCAGATGGTGCAGCGTCGCGCGGCCGACGGCCATCGTCAGCGTGCCGTCGTCGAACGGCAGCGCGAGCGCGTCGCCCACGCGCATCTCGATCGTGTCGTCGAGACCGAGGTCGTGGATGCGCGGGCGGCCTTCGTCGAGCATCGCCGGATCGAGATCGATGCCGACGTAGCGCCAGCCGCGCATCGCCGGATCGGTCGCGAGCCGCACCGGCACGACGCCGGTGGCCGTGCCGATGTCGGCGATCGTGCCGGGCGTCATCGCGCGCGCGAGCTGGCGGATGCGGCTGATGAACAGCAGGTCCCACGGTTCGAGCGTTTCGGTGGCGAAGCGATCGTAGTCGTTCGCCGGGCGCAGGTTCTTGAGCAGCATGACGTTCCTTTGGCTGAGTGCGGAGGGAGAAGGGTTCACAACCAGCCGACCGGCACGGCGGCCAGCAGCCGTCGCGCGGTCGCGCTGTTGACGCCGAAAGCCGGGCGGCGCCGGCGCTCGACCGCATGCGCGGCCATCGCCGCGATGCGCGCGCCGAGTCCGACGCCGACACCCCACGACGGCGCGGCGACACCGAGTTCGAGCAGCGTCGCGGCGGTCAGGAAATCGATGTTCGGCCGCAACGCGCGGCGCGCGTCGGCCTGCGCGCAGCACGCGTCGAACAGCGTCACGTACGCGCCGTCGAAGCCGCATGCGGCGAACCGGCCGCGCATGTGCGGCGGCCGCGGGTCGGCGACGAACAGCGGATGGCCGAAGCCGTACAGCGTGCGTTTCGCGTCGAGCGTCGCATCGATCGCCGCGCGCCCGGCCGCGTCGAGCGCGGCGGCCGGTGCATCGGTGCCGCCGGGGATCGCGCGCACGAGCGCGGCGAGCCACTGCATCGCTTCGAGCGCCGCGCCGACGTGCGACGGTCCGCTCGCGAGGAAACCGGACGCGATCGCCTGCATGAGCGTCACGCCGGTGCCGATCGCGACGCGCGGCGCGAGCACGGTCGGCGTGATGTAGCCGAAGCCGGCGTGCCACGCGACGAGCAGCATGTCCATCGCCGCCTGCGCCGGTGCGTCGGTGCGCGTCGCGCCGGTCAGCACGAGCATGCGACGGGCTTGCGTCGCGGCGCCGTCGAGCGACGCGCCGGCCGCATCGTCGCGCGCGGCGAACGGGCGGCCTTCGATCGCCGCATGCAGCAGGAACGGCGCGGCGGCCGCGCACAGCAGCATCGTGTCGAGATCGGCGTCGTCCGGCGCGGCATCGCCGCACTCACGCGCGGTCACGTCGTCGAAGCCGCGCAGCAGGCCGGACGCGGCCGCGAACACCGGCGCGACGCCGGCCGCGCCGAGATCTGCTGCGAAGGACTGCGCGGCCGAGCCGGGCGCCAGCGCATCGGCGAACGTCGCGAGCCGCGCGCCGATCGCCGCTTCGTGCGTGCGATGCGCGGCGCTGCCCGGCGCGACGTCGAACCACAGATGCGCGAGTGCGCCTTCGAACGTCGTCGCGCCGATCAGCGCGTTCAGGTCGAGATCGCGCACGCGCAGCGCTTCGGGTTCGAGCGTCGCGCCGTCGATGTCGGTGCCGCGGTGGCGGGTGGCGGGGCGGCCGAGCAGGTTGCGCGGTGCGTCGCCGGACGACGCGGACGGGGCGTTCGGCGCGGGCGTGACGGCGTTGCCGGAATCGAGTGTCGTGTCCATGTCATTCCGCCTGCGCGAGTTCTTCGCTGCTGACGCTGATCGCCGCCTGCGCCATCGCGGCGATCACGGCCGCGTGCTGGTCGACGACGGGCAGCACGTTCGCGAAGTAGTAGCGCGCGCTTTTCAGCTTGCCGCGATAGAACGCGAGTTCGGCAGGCGTGTCGGCCGTTTCCGGCGCGTCGAGCCGGCGCGCGGCGATCGTCGCCGATTCGAGCAGCACCCACGCCGACGTGACGACGCCGAACATCTCGAGAAAGCGCGTGTAGAACTGGCTGCTGCGGTGCGTGTGGCCGTCCTGCACGTCGCGCGCGATGTCGTCGAGCGCGGCGGCGATGCGGTCGGCGCCCGCGCGCAGCGCGTCGAACAGCGGGCGCAGTTCCGCGTGCGTGCCCGCGTGATGCTGGCGTGCGAGAAACACGTCGAGCTCGTCGCGGTAGTACTGGATCAGCCGCGAATGGCGGCCGAAGCCGAGCTTGTCGCGCACGAGGTCCTGCGCCTGGATGTAGTTCGTGCCTTCCCAGATCGACAGGATCTTCACGTCGCGCGCGTTCTGCTCGACGGGGCTCGCGTCGGTATAGCCGAGCCCGCCGTGCACCTGGATCGCGGTTTCGCAGATCCGCCATGCCTGGTCGGAGATGAACGCCTTGCAGATCGGCGTCAGCAGCAACTGGAGCTTGCGATGGCGCTCGATCTCGGCCGGGTCGGCATCGGGCGTCGCTTCGAGCATCGCCGCGCGCGTCGCGGTCGCCGCGAGCTTGCCGAGCAGGCCGCGGCAGCCGTCGACACGGCTTTTCATGTCGACCAGCATGCGCTGCACGTCCGCGTGCTCGACGATCGCGACGCGTGCGGCGTTGGTGTTCGATGCGCGCTCGATAGGCCGGCCCTGCAGCCGGCGCCCCGCGTATTCGACTGCGTGCAGGTACGCGCTCGACGCGACGCCGACGCCGAACATGCCCGTGCTCATCCGCGCCTGGTTCATCAGCGGCATCAGCTGCAGCAGGCCGACGTTGCGCCGGCCGCCGAGCAGCCAGCCTCGGGTCGTGCCGTTCGCGCCGAACACGAGATGCGTGTTCGCGCAGCCCTTGAGCCCCATCTTGCGCGGCAGGCCGATGCAGTCGACGTGGTTCGGCTGCAGTTCGCCCGTCTCCTCGTCCGGCCAGAAGCGCGGCACGACGAGGCACGACAGCGAGAACGAGTCGGGCGACGCGGTGTCGATGCGGCCGAGCACGAAGTACAGCGTGTTTTCGGTCAGTTCATGCATGCCGGCGGAGATGTAGACCTTCTCGCCGTCGATCGCGTAGACGTCGCGTTCGAGCGGCGTCGCGCGCAGCGCGACCGCGGTGAGGTCGGTGCCGGCCTGCGGTTCGGTCGCGCAGAAGCATGCGTCCCAGCGGTACGCCTCGAGCGGCGCGATCAACGCCTTCTGGTGCGGCGTGCCGTGCATCTGCAGCAGCTTGATCGCGGGGCGCGTGAAGCCGCCGTACGTCATGAACGACGGGTTCGCGCCCATGAACATCTCGTAGATCATCTGCGTGACGATCGGCGGCAGCCCGTGCGCGGTGCCGAACAGCGTGTTCGACCATTCGTCGCGAAAGCGCGCCCACAGCGCGTGGAAATGCGACGGAATGCGCACCTGGCCGTCGTCGAGCAGCGTGCAGCCCTCGACGTCCGCCTGCTGATAGCTGCGGCCGAGGTCGAGCGCGAAGTCGCGCGCGCGTTCGAGCAGCGCGTCGATCGATGCGCGGTCGTGCGTGCCGTACGGGCCGGATTCGGTCAGGAAGCGCCGGTCGGCTTCGAACAGTTCCCACAGAAAGAAGCGCAGTTCGCGCAGGCTCACCTTGTAGGCGCTCATCACGCGTCTCCTTCGATATCGAGCGCGGCGTCGAGGCCGCCGGCGAGGTCGACGACGGCCGCCGCCGCCGCGCCGTGCAGCGCCGCATCCCACACGAGCACCGTGCGGCGTTCGCCTTCGTCGAGCGCGCCGGCGAGCCGGATCAGCGCGGCCGCCGATTCGGCCGACGACAGGTGGCCCGCGGCTTCATGCTGGATGCGCGCGGCGACCGGGATCGACGCGGCATCGGCCACGCGCGCGGCGAAGCCGGGATCGAAGCCGGGCGGCACGCACCAGTCGATCTGGTTCGCGCGCAGGTTCGCGTGGTCGAGCGCGCGGCGGATCGCCCGTGCGGCGACCGGCGCGAGCGTGTCGCGCAGCGTGACCGGCGCGTCGGCCCACGGATCGGCGATCGACGGCCCGAATTCGACCGCGACGGATCGCACGCCGCCCCAGTCGGCCGGCTCGGGCGTCGGGCCCGCACGCGACACGAGCAGCGCGGCGGCCGCGTCGCCGTAGCCGACCAGATCGCCGAACTGGCGGAAGAACGGGTAGAGCCACTTGTCGCTGAGGATCACGAGCGCCTGGTCGCCTTCGTCGAGCAGCCCGTCGAGCAGCATCAACGCGGAATACCAGCCGAGCGTGCCGTTCTGGCCGAGCGCGAACGGCGTCACGCGCTGCAGCCCGAGTTCGTACTGCATGCGCCCGACGACCGAATCGCCGATGCCTTCGTTGAGCGCGCAGCTCGCGACGATCACGTGGGTCGTGCGGGCCAGTTGCGCGGAGCCGAGCTGGTCGCGCAGGTCGAGCGCCGCGTCGGCGGCGAGGTCGGCGAGGCTGCGCCCGGGCGGCGCGACGCGCAGCGTGGGCCGGCCGCCCGGCGCGAGGCGCGTGCCCTCGTCGGGCGTCAGCGCGCCCATGCCGCGCGGCCGCGCGAAGCGGGCCTGCGGCAGCAGCAGGTGCCGGTAGCCGGGATGGCGTTCCTGCGCCTGGATCGCGCTGAACACGACCGAAGGCGGCAGCACCACGACGCCGCCCGACAGCGCGAGCGTGCCGGGCGCGGCGACGCGGCGCGTGCCGAGGCAGGTTTCATCGAGCGTCGACAAGGTCATGCGGCGGTCTCCTCGTTCGTGTGCGCGAACGCGTCGCGGTACTGGTTTTTCAGCGCGGGGCGGTCGATCTTGCCGTTCGGGTTGCGCGGCAACGCGGGCAGCGATTCGACGACGAGCGGGTTCATGTAGGTGGGCAACGCGTCGCGGCACGCGCGCGCGATGTCGGCGCGGCATGCGTCGGCGTCGAGCGTCGACACGACGCATGCGGCGATCGCCTCGCCGAGCGACGCGTGCGGCACGCCGAACACCGCGGCCTCGCGGATGTGGGGCAGCGCGAACAGCACGTCCTCGACCTCGGTCGGGCTCACGCGATAGCCGGACGTCTTGATCATGTCGTCGCCGCGCGCGACGAAGTACAGGTAGCCGTCCGCGTCGCGGCGCACGATGTCGCCGGACCACACCGCGACGTCGGCGCGCGGAATCTCGCCGTGCCGGCGCGGCAGCGCGCGAAAGCGCTGCGCGGTCAGCTCGGGCCGGTTCCAGTAGCCGAGCGTGACGAACGCGCCGCGATGCACGAGTTCGCCGGGTTCGTCGGCCGCGCATTCGCTGCCGTCCGCGCGCAGCACGAGGATTTCGGCGTTCGGCACGGCCTTGCCGATCGATGTTGGCCGCAGGGCGGCGTCGGCCGGCGGCAGGTACGTCGAGCGGAACGCTTCGGTCAGTCCGTACATCAGGTACGGCGCGGCGTTCGTGAACAGCGCCTGCAGCCGGTGCAGCAGCGGGGTCGCGAGATGGCCGCCCGTGTTCGCGAAGCGGCGGATCCGCGTGCGGGCGGTATCGCTCCAGCCGGTGGACGCGAGCTGCATCCACAACGGCGGCACGCCGGTGATCGACGTCACGCCGAATGCGTCGCAATGGCGCGGCACCTCGGCCGGCTGCAGGAAATCGAGCGGCGCGTAGCACGCGCCGACGGCCAGCGCGGTCGTGAGCTGGCTCAGGCCCGCGTCGAAACTGAGCGGCAGTACGCCGAGCACGACGTCGTCGTCGGCCAGCGCCTGGTAAGCGGCGACGCTGAACGCGCCCGACACCAGGTTGCGATGCGACACGACCACGCCTTTCGGCTTGCCGGTCGAGCCGGACGTGTAGAGCAGCGCGGCGGGATCGTCGTCGACCGGCCGGCCGGCGGCGAACGATGTCGAAGTGTCGGTGCCGGACGCGCCAATCGCGTCGGCCAGCTCCTCGATCAGCATCGCGCGTTCACCGACGAGCGCGGCGAGCGCCGGCAAGCGCTTGATCCGCTGCGCGCCCGTGATGAACAGCGCCGCGCCGCTGTCGGTGACGATGTGTTCGATCTGCGCTTCCTTCAACTGCGGATTGACCGGCACGAAGATCGCGCCGAGCGCGTTGGCCGCGAGCATCGCGACCACGGTTTCGACGCGCTTCGGCGCATAGATCGCGACGCGCTCGCCGGGCTGCACGCCGCGCAACGCGAGCGAGGCGGCCGCGCGGCGGACTGCGCGCGCGAGCTGTTCGTAGGTCATCGTGCCGCCGCCGTCGGCATACGCGGGATGCTGCGGCCAACGCTGCGCGCCGTGTTCGAGCAGGTCGGCGACGCTGATCAGGGCGTTCATGATCGGCTCCTCTGTTGGATGGGTCTAGGCGGGCCGCACGTACACGTGCGCGGCTTCGTGGGACAGGAAATGCGCCATCGAGTACGTGCGGTGATACGCGCCGCAGCGCGCGAACACCGCGATGTCGCCGACCTGCGGCGGCGCGCCCGCGTCGTCGCGGCCGATCACGTCCGCGCGGCTGCAGGTGCTGCCGACGTACAGCGTCGGCACGCCGCGCGACGGCGGCGCGGGGGCGCGGCGCACGAGCGACGGCGCGGCCAGCCGGCGCATCACCGATTCGGTCTGCGCGAGCAGGAACGCATGCGACAGCCCGCCGTCGCAGACGGCGATCGTGCGGTCCTGCCACGTCTTGACCGCGACGACGCGCGTCGCGAACACGCCCGCGTCGGCGAAGATCGCGCGGCCGGATTCGTGCGCGAGCGAATACCGGCCGGCCAGCGGCGCGAGCGCGCTCGCATAGCGCTCGAACGCGGCGTCGCCCGGATGATCGTCGGCGAAGCCGCCGCCGAGACTCAGCGAGGCGAGCGGCGCGCCGTTGGCGGGCGCGAGATCGCGGGCCAGTGCCGCGAGCCGTTCGGGCAGCACGAGCGTGTCGGGCTGCGTCGCGTCCTGCCGGATGAACGAGTGCGGGCCGGAGAATACGTGCAGCCCGGCGACCGGCAAGCCGGCGGCGGCGAGCGTACGCACCGCGTCGTGCGCTTCATTCGGCGTCATCCCGAAGTGGTCGTGCCACAGCGGGCGCGCATCGTCGCCGGCCAGCGCACCGGCATTCACGCGCAGCAGCACCGAACCCGGCGTGCTGCCGCCAGCCGCCGCCTCGCGCGCGAGCGGCACGAAGCGCGCGACCGCGTCCGGGTTGTCGAGCACGAAGTGGCAGCGCGACGCGAGCCCCGCACGCATGAACATCTCGTCCATCGCCGGGTTGTTCAGGTAACGCGGCGCCTTGATCCGGCCGATCACCGCGTCGAGTTCGCCGCGGCTCGCGAGCTCGACGCCGTCCTCGTACGCGTGCGCGCAGCGGGCGAGCAGGTCCTGGTTCGGGTTCGCCTTCAGCGACACGATCAGCCGCGTGCCGAGCCGCGCCTTCAGCGACCGGTAGCGCGCGATCGCGACTTCCGGCTCGTACACGTAGCACGGCGTGCGCAGGTCGGCGATCCATGCGTGGTCGCCGGCGGGCGGAAGCGGGCGCTCAGGCGTCATGGCGGCCCACCGGATGGAGCGTGGCGGCCGCGTACGCGCCGCAGTTCGACTGCATGACGCCCAGCACGCGCTGCCCGCGCGCGACCGCGTCGAGCCCGACGTCGGCCAGGTTGATCGGGAAATCCGAACAGCACGCGTGGCCGCGCGCATGGATGTTCTCCGCATAGAGCCGCTCGGCCGGCACGCGCATCGCGCGGCACAGCGCATTCCAGCCGGGCAGGTCGGCGTTGTGCGGCAGCACGAGTTCGTATGCGTCGAGCGCGTGCGGTTCCAGTGCGACGGCCGCGTCGATCGCCTTGCGCGTGTACGGCCACTCCATCATGATCAGGTCGGCCTCGTTCGCGGCGACGGTGTCCGAGCCGCGATGCCATTTCGCATGCGTCTCGATCGCGATGCCGCCGAGGCGGTTCTTCGTGCTGTTGCGTGCGATCAGCATCGCGGCCGCGCCGTCGCACTGCACGCCCGTCATCTGCCGCATCCGGTAATCCTCGCCGTACACGCGGTCGGACGACACGACGAGCGCCGCGTCGAGCTGCGGATGGCGGCGCATCAGCGCGCGCACCGCCTCGATGCCGGCCGCGACCGACACGCAATTGAGCTGCGCGACCGAGCCGAGCCACAGCGGCTCGATGCCGAACCGCGCGGCTACTTCATGCGGCAGGCTGCGAGGCGCGGGCGGCACGCTGAACTGCTGCGTGTGCACGTGGACGATCGCGCCGATGTCGGACGGCGCGACGCGCGCCGTGTCGAGCAGCCGGCCGACCGCCGCGATCGCGAGATCGGTCTCGCTCGTGTCGAGCGCCATGTGGAAATAACGGCTGCCCGACTGCGCGATCGCCGCGGCCCGCTGCGCGGGGTAGTCGCGCTCGGCGGCCCATGCTTCGATGTCGACCGGCAGGCCCGGCAGCTCGTAGGCCACCGCGTCGATGCCGATCCAGAAGCCGGCGCTGCGGGAGGCTGGGGAGGCGTTCGTCGTCATGGTTCAGTTGAGCGGCATCGCCGCGTAGTCGAGGACGTCGAGTTTTTCGAAGGTCGCCTGCACGGTCGGCGTGAGCAGGCCCATCTCGCGGATCGTCGGCACCAGGCGCCGGAAGATCGAGCGGCGGATCGAGCTGGACACGGGCGACTCGCGCACCATCGCGCTGCATTCGCGTTTCGACAGCCCCATCGGCTCCCAGATGTCGTCCGCGCACAGGTGCTCGTACAGCACGGCCGCGCCTTCGCAGACGAACTCCTCGCGCTCGCGCAGCTCGACCGCGCTCATCTCCGCATACACGCGGCACAGCGTGATCCGCCCGACCGCGAAGTGGCGCGACTCGTCGCGCTGGATGCGCACGAACAGGTCCTTGATGAACGGATCGGTGCTGTACGCGACGACGCTCTGGAAGATCGACAGCGCGATGCCCTCGACGAGCACCTGCATGCCGAGGTTCGTCATGTCGAGCGCACTGCTCGTGATCGTGTCGTGCAGCAGCCCCTTCAGCGAGCGGCTCATCGGGTAGCTGACGTCGAGCTTCTCGTTGACGAGCTTCGCGTACGCCTCGACGTGGCGCGCTTCGTCCATCATCTGCGCGGCGGCGCACAGCCGCGCGCTCAGGCCGGTCTCGGCCGACGCGAGCTTCGACGCGCAGATCAGCGCGGCCTGCTCGCCGTGCAGGATCTGCGACAGCAGCCAGCCCTGCGCGTGGTGGCGCACCTCGCGCTTGTCGGCGTCGGACAGCTTGCCCCACAGCTCGGTGCCGTAGATCAGCAGCGTCGGGTCGGGCATGCCGAGCGGATTCGCCGGATCGAGGTCGTGACTCCAGTCGACGTCGGTCGCGACGTCCCACTGCGCGGCCTTCGCCTTCTCGTACAGCCGGTTCAGCGCCTCTTCGCGCAGCGCGTAGTCGTTCGACATCAGCGCGTCGACGGGCATCGACCAGCGGATGTCGGCCGTATCCTGCATCACGGTAAGCGTGTCAGTCATGTCAAGGTCTCCCCGGCCGCGCGGCGGCGCCGGAATGATGGGCGGAATCGGTAAGCAGCGTGGCGGCGGCGCGTGGCGTCGCCGGGTGCGGTTCGAGACGGATCGCATACGACGGCCATGGGCCGCGCAACTGCGCGTCGAACGCGTCGGCGAGCCGCGCGGGCCAGATCGCGCAGCACACGCGGTTGTCGCCGGCGAACTCCGCATCGCGCAGGATGCGGTCGCCGATCCACACGACCGGGGCGCCGCGTGCGGCGTCGCGCAGCGCTTCGTCGTACAGGTGCACGCCGAGCAGCACGTGCGGCGCGAGCAGTTCGGCCGGCAGCGCACCGAAGTACGGCGCGCAGACTTCGATGAACACACGCGCGTCCGGATGCACGGCGTCGCGGATGCGCACCGCGATTTCCGCGAGGAACGCGAAATACTGGACGTGGTCGAGCAGCACGCGGCGTTCGCCGCCGAGCGTGTCGCCCGCGTCGCCAGCGTCGTATACGTCGCCCGCGCTTTCCGCGAGCGCGGCGCGCGCATAGTCGGCCGGCGTGTCGAGCGGCATCCGGTACGCGCTCGCGGCGACCGCGACCGGCTGCCGCGCATCGCGCTCGATCCGGTAGGTGAAGTGAACGGGTCGCACCATGTCACGCCTCGCCGTCGAGTGAGAAGGTCGCATCCGGCGCGAACGCGACGTCCGCGACCGCGTAATAGCCGTTCAGCGCGAGCGAGCAGACGGCCGCGCGGCGCGGCGTGTCGCCGTCGCGGTGCGCGAGCAGCACCGACAGCCACGGATCGCTGCCGAATGCGTGACCGAACAGCCCGTGACCGTCGGGCAGCAGCGGCGTCTTGCCGACCGACGCGAGCAGCGCGCGGCGCGACGTGGCCGGAAAGAACGGCAGCGCCGCGTGCACGCCGGGGCGCGCCGCGCAGAACGTGCGGATGTCGCGGCCCAGCCGCACGACCGCGCTGGTCGGCGGCGCGGCGTCCGCGAGCACCGAGCGCGCGGACGGCGACGCTTCGCGGCCGACGTCGACGAGCAGCGTGCACACGCCGAAGCCCGAGCGCCCCCACGCGGGGTTGCCGTGCCAGTACGTGTAGCCGTGCACGTCGATGTCGACGATCTGCAGCAGCAGCGTGCGCGGCCCGGTGTCGGCCGCGGTCGCGAGCGCGCGGCGCAGCACGTAGCCCCAGCCCGCGCACTCGTACGAGCAGGTCATCCAGTCGGGCGTGTAGTCGTTCGCGCCGGCGAGCGCGTGCGCGAACACGCGATGCTGCGGCGAATCGTTCATCAGCAGCATCGACAGGATCGTCGAGCTGACCACGTAGTCGTCCGCGCCGACCGCGCCGCACAGCCGCTCGCGTTCGGCGCACGCGAGCGTGCCGATCGCGTGCGCCGTGTCGTCGAGCGGCACGGCCGCGCCGTCGCGCGACGGCGCGACGCGCCGGTACGCGAGCGCCTGCACGGTCAGTGCGGTCGCCGGTGCCGGCTGGGCGGCGGGAGCCGCCGCGGTCGCAAGGGGCGCGAGCATCGTCGTGTCAGGCCGCGTGCTGCTGGCGGCGCAATTGCGCGTCGAGCTGCTGCAGCGTCGTGTACTGCGTGATGTTCAGCGCTTCCGGGTCGATCGAGCCGTAGAGCTGTTCGCAGAACACGATCAGCTCGACGATGTTCAGCGAATCGATGCCGAGTTCGCCGATGCCGGCGTCGGTGTCGACGGTCTCGACGTTGAGGATCTTCGCGACTTCGCGGGACAGGATGTCGAGCGCGTCGGCCGGAACGGTCTGGGTCGTCATGAGAGGAGCTCCTGGTAATGAAGGGGGTTGATCGGGATCGATCGGCCTGTCGCGTGGGTCAACTGCCGGCTTCGCAGCGCAGGCTCTTGCGAAGCTCGTGATAACAACGGTACGAACTGCCTTCCATCTTCGAGAACGCCAGCAGGTCGCGCTGATCGTCGAAGGTCGCGACCCGGCCGTCGCGCACGAGCGCCGTCAGGAACTCGTTCGACAGCAGCTTGATCGCGAGCACGCGCTGCACCTTGCCGAAGCTGTAGTGCGCGTCGTCGGTCTGGCTGCGCGCGGCGTCCTCGATGAAGCGGTGCACGGCGCGCGCGTCGGCGTCGAGTTCGACGCGGCCGGTGCGTTCGAGCCAGCCGACGTGCGCCATCAGCGCGCGGACGAAGTACGGCCGCACGACGGTCAGGTACTTGTTGAACACGGTCGGGCCGCCGATCCGCAGCCGATCGTCGGCGCTCGCGCGCACCTGGCCGCCGACGTTCGCGAGCTGCAGGTTGCCCGCGAGGAACGGCGCGCCGCAGGTCGTGCGCTTCAGCTTGCGGTACTCGTCGGGCCATACGAGGTACGCGGCGGGGAACATCACGCCCGGCAGCCGCGCGGCCACGACCGCCATGCAGTCGCGATGCGCTTCGATGCCCCAGACCTTGTCGACGGTGAGCGCGAGCCCGTGGTCGTCGCTGCGCACGACCGTGCGCCACGCGGCGAGCGTCGGGCCGCCGCCGTCGCTCATCAGGAATGCGAAGTTGTGGCCGCTGTCGATGCAGTCGCACGCGCGGCGGTTCTGGTCTTCCGAAAAGAACAGCCCGAACATGATGCGGATGAATGCGCGCATGAACGGCTTGAACAGATGATGAAACCCTTCGCGGCCGATCTGTTCGAGCAGCGCTTCGGTGAGCGGCGCCTCGTCGTGCCGCAGCGGCGTCGACGCGGACGAATCGGGCAGCACGTCCGGCGTGGCGGGATGCAGCGCGATCACCATCTCGCTGTCGAGCAGCCGCACGGCGGCCGCTTCGACGAGCCGCGCGGCCGCGCGCGGCGGCGTGCCGAGCGACGCGATCGTGTCGAAGTGGCGCAGCACCGGATACGCGGCCTGGTCGGCCACGCGCAGCAGCAGCGGGGTCGCGAGCGGGGCGGCGGACGAAGCGGGAACGGAAAGCGTGGACATGGGCAGGATTCCTGTCAGAAGCGCACGCGCACGGCGGCGTCGATACGGGTGCCGAGACCGACCATCCGGTACTCGGAGTTGCTGTCGGAGAACGCGCGGGTGAGCGCGACGTCGACGCTCACGCGCTTGCTCACGTCGGCGACGACCTGCGCGATCGCGAGCAGGCCCTTGTCCTGCGGCGAGTAGACGCCGCGCAGCGAGTACTCGACGCGGCCGATCTTCTTGCCGAGCCGTGCGAACAGGTAGTCGCGCAGGTTGCCGTCGACGCTCACGAAATCGGCCGTGCCGCCGAGGCCGGCCACCGCGGCGCCGGGTGCGGCGGGCAGCAGCGCGTTGT
The DNA here is from genome assembly GCF_001718555.1 of Burkholderia metallica. NCBI lineage: Bacteria > Pseudomonadati > Pseudomonadota > Betaproteobacteria > Burkholderiales > Burkholderiaceae > Burkholderia > Burkholderia metallica. Next base: position 725,770 of record NZ_CP013402.1, on the reverse strand, counting down.
TCGCGCGCACCGCGCCGACCATCCGGCGCCACTGGCTCGCGTCGTAACGCGCTTCGTCGTGCGACCACTCGACGATCAGCGAGACGTTGCCGGGCAGCGCGCTCTGCATGCCGACCGCGCTGCGCCACATGACCTGGCGATCGTTGCGGCGATCGACGGCGTCGTACGCGGCCGGTGAATCGAGCGGCGTGCCGTTCGCGATGAACGCCGGCAGCGGCCGCGTCGTGCCGCGTTCGAGCCACGCGCTCGCATAGACGGTGTTCGAGCGCGCGACGTCGAACGACAGCGTCGCGCCTGCGCCGCCGCGCCCCGCGTGACGGCCGGCGAGCAACGCGGCCGAGCCGCCCGACCAGTTGTATGCCCCGCGCACGAGCTGCGTCGCGCCCTGCACGTCGCGGTTGTCGACGTCGTTGCGCAGCGTGCGGTTTTCGCCGGCGATGAATTGCAGCGTGGTCTGCTCGCCGGCCCATTTCGCTTCGACGAGCGGCGTGCCTTCGACGTCGCCGTAGCGGTCGTAGATGTCGGCCGTCGCCGCGCGTTTCTGGAAGAAGCCGAGCGGAAAGAACGCCTGCGACGTGTCGAGCGGATCGATCCGCTTGCCGGCCGTGAGCGTGATGCCGTTGTCGAACGCGTAGCGCACGCCGGCCTCGTTGAAGCGGGTGGCCTGCGCGCCGAGCGAGTGGTTGGCGGCCACCGCGCGGGCGTTCAGGAACAGGTTTTCGCCGTCGATGCGCGCGAGCACGCCCGCTTCCTGCAGGTTGCGCGGCTCGTCACCGATCAGGTGGCCGAGCAACGCGTGGCCGTCCATGCTGTCGACCGAGCGGGCGTACGCGATGCCGTTCAGCGTGCTCAACTGTTCCATCAGCGATTCTCCGTGCGCGAGCGCGCAGCCGAGCGCCAGCGGAACGGCGAGCGCGACACGCGGCCAGCTGCGGCTGGTTGACGGGCGAGGGCGGTCACGATGGGCGTCGGCATGGGCGTCGCGGTCACTGGCCATCGGCAAGCGTGTCGGGGTTGAACCAGCCCGACGGAATCCGGTGCGGCTGGCCGTCGAGGATGTCGACGACGCTCGCGCGCTGCTTCTCGATCTCGTTGCGATACGTGATCTTGCGGATCACCTTGCGCCCGTTCGCATCGACCGGCGCGGCGAAGTCGGCGCTGCGAAACAGCAGGCCGCTCGCGAGGAAGAACTGCGCGCGCACCGGCACGTCGGTATCGGGCGTGACCCACAGCTTGATCGTCGGGTACACGTTGTCGGGGTCGGTCGCGGTCAGGTCGAGCTCGGTGGCCGGCTTGCCGGCGATCGTCGTCGCGCCCGCCGCGGCCGACGCGCGATAGCTGTCCGCCCAGTGCGTGCGCGTGATGTCGCTGATCACGACCTCGCCCTGCAGCCGTTGCATCCCGTTGATGCGGACCGCGCTGCGCGTGTTCGGCACGTAGAACCAGTGGCCGCGCGTCGTCGCGAGATACTTCTGGCCGTCGTTCTCGCCGCTGCGCGTGAGCGCGAGCGTGTCGCCGTTGCCGCGCGTATAGACGAGGTAGCGGGTCGCGTCGCCGGCCTGCCCGCCGACTTCGTTCGTGATCTGGATGGTCGTCTGCGTATCGGCGGCCGTGCTGCGGTACGCGTCGGCGCGGGCGAGCATGGTCTGGGCCGTCGGCGCGTCGGCGGCCTGCACGAGCGGCGCGCACGCGACGAGCGCGGCGGCCAGGGAGCAAATGCGAATCATGGGGCGAGTCCTTCGAGGATGTTGCGTTTGGCGAGCCCGAGCGTCGCGAGCAGCGCGGCGGCCACTCCGAGCGCGACGAACGCGCCTTCGACGGCGGCCACGGCGGCCGGCGATACCGCGAATTCGAGCAGGATCGGCTTCACGCGGCCCGGCGGCGCGGGCAGATGGATCTGCGCGTGATTGAGCGCGACCATCGTCAGCAGCGCCGCCGCGATGCCCGCGGCGGCGCCCAGCAGGCCGAGGAAGGCGGTCTCCTGGATCAGCACGCCGCGCACCGTTGCAGCCGGCACGCCGAGCGCACGCAGGGTCGAGATCTCGCGACGGCGCTCGACGATGCTCATCAGGATCCAGTTGCTCATCGACAGCAGGATGGTCAGGCAGAGAATCGCGCCGAACACCGAGAACTGGTTCTTGTACAGCGCGACGACCTGGTGATAGAGCGACACGAGCTGGTCCCAGGTCTTCACGTCGAGCGTCGGCAGCGCGGCGCGCAGCGTCGCGGCGGCGGCCGGCGTGTGCGCCGTGTCCGACAGGAACACCGCGATACGCGACGCGCGGTCGGTGCGCAGCAGCGCCTGCGCGGCCGTGAACGTCACGTTGACGATCCGCTCGTCGACGTCCTTGTTGCCCGTGCTCATCACGCCGACGATCTGCGCGTCGGTCGCGTTGATGCCGCCGTGCGCGGTCGACGCCATCAGCTGCACGACCGAGCCGACGTGCACGCCGAGCTTGCGCGCGAGTTCGGCGCCGACGACGACTTCGGTGCCGGCATTCGTCGGCGACAGGTAGCGGCCCGACAGTACCGTGTGATAGTCGAAGAAACCGGGCGGCTCGCGGTTCGGCTCGATGCCTTCGCCGACGAAGCCGTCGCTCAGGTCGCCGTTCGAGATCAGCCCGTCGAAGTCGATGCCGCGCGCGGTGGTCGCGACGCCGGGCAGCGCCGCGATCGCGTGCGCTGCGGCGGCCTGCTCGTCGGCGCTCAGCCCGTACTGCAGCGGCCGCTCGCCGATCAGGTCGAGATAGCCGTGGTGCAGCACCTGCACGTGGCCGACGCCGCTGTCGATCGACCCTTCGCGCACCGCGTCGAAGGTCGCGATCACGTAGCCGAGCGCGAGGCTCGACGCGAACGCGGCAACACCGATCATCGCCATCGTGAGCACGGTGCGGCGCCGGTTGCGCCAGAGGTTACGCCACGCAAACGTCGACCAGTTCACGATTCACTCCCGGTACGCCGTCGCGCATCTCGATGCGGCGCGGCAGGTGCGCGCACAGACGATCGTCGTGCGACGCAATCAGAAAGGCGGTGCCCAGCGTGCGGTTGGTGTCGAGGATCAGCTCGGCCACCGCCCGCGCGTTGGTGCTGTCGAGGCTGGCGGTCGGCTCGTCCGCGATCACGATCGCCGGCTCCTTGGCGAGCGCGCGGGCGAGCGCGACGCGCTGCTGTTCGCCGCCGGACAGCTCGCCGGGGCGGTGGCGTTCGCGCGCGGCGAGCCCCACCGCGTCGAGCATCGCGCGCGCGCGTTCGCGACGCGTGCGCGGCGTGCCCCACGCGAAGCAGCCGAGCTCGACGTTCTCGAGCGCCGACATCACCGGAATCAGGTTGAATTGCTGGAACACGAAGCCGATGCGCTCGCGGCGAATCCGTTCGAGCGTGTCCCGCGCATCGTCGATCCGGCGGCCTTCGAGCCAGCGCTCGCCGGTGCTCGGCACGTCGAGAAAGCCGGCGAGGTTGAGCAGCGTGCTCTTGCCGCTGCCCGAAGGGCCGACGAGCGCGACGACGTCGCGCCGGCCGATCGAGATCGTCGCGCCGCGCACCGCGACGACGCGGCCCGCGCCCTCGTACACGCGTGAGACGTCGCGCAGTTCGAGCACCGGCGTGAGCGGGGCGGCCGTCATGCGTACGCTCCGTGGCCGGCTTCGGCGGCCGCCGGCGCGTGGATCACGGGCAGCGCGCCGTTCGCATACAGGTCGCGGCACTTCACGCGCTGCAGCTTGCCGCTCGTCGTGCGCGGCAGCGAGCCGGGTTCGACGAAGCACAGATCCTGCGCGGCGAAGCCGATGCGCGACGCGAGCAGTTGCTGGCACTCGGCGCGCGTCTGCGGCGTCGCATCGACGGGCCGCGCTTCGATCGCGACGACCAGCCGCTCGGTGCCGGTCTCGGGGTCGGGCAGCCCGAACGCGATGCAGGTGCTCTTGCGCAGCGTGCGATGCGACGCGAGCGCCTCCTCGATTTCGTGCGGAAAGTAGTTGCTGCCGCGAATGATGATGACTTCCTTCTTGCGCCCGAGGATATGAAGCTGGCCGTCCGCGACGTAGCCGATGTCGCCGGTGCGGAACCAGCCGTCGGCCGTCAGCGGCGCGGCGATCGAGCCGTCGTCGGGGTTCAGGTAGCCGAGCATCACCGACGTGCCGCGGATCGCGACTTCGCCCACCGCGCGGTTCGCCAGCGCATGGTCGCCGTCGTCGAGAATCCGGAACGCCATGCCGTCGATCGGCGTGCCCATCGCGAGCACGGTTTCGGTGTCGGTGGCGGCGGCGCCGTCGTTCGCGGCGGCCGGCTGCGCGTCGCGGCGCTCGATCAGCGCGCGCCGGTCGAGCGTGTCGGCGATCACGTACGGCGCGCCGTCGATCGCGCCGTCGTGCCACGCACGATGCATCGATACCGCGAGCGTCGATTCGGCCATTCCGTAGCACGGCTGCAGCGCCGATGCGGCGAGACCGTACGGCGCGAACGTCGCCGCGAAGTCGCGCAGCGTCGCGTCGTCCACGCGTTCGCCGCCGATGAAGATGTTGCGGCACGCGGACAGGTCCACGCCTTCCATCGCGGCGGCATTGAAACGGCGCACGCAGTAGCGCAGCGCGAAGGTCGGCACCGACGTGGTCGTCGCGCGTGCCGACGCGATGCGCTTCAGCCAGCCGAGCGGATTCCGGATGAAGCTGTTCGGCTGCATCATCAGCAGCGGGGCGCGGTAATGCATGTTCGACAGCAGCGTGAGCAGCCCCATGTCGTGATAGAGCGGCAGCCACGATGCAGTGCCGTCGCCGGCCGCGATGTCGAAACGCACCGATCCGCCGATGCCGAGCACGTTCGCGATCACGTTCTCGTGGCTGAGCACCGCGGCCTTCGGGTGCGACGTCGAACCCGACGTGAGCTGTACGTGATGCGGGTCGCGGCCGTGCTTCGCGCTGATCAGCGCGCGCCCGCCGGCATCCGCGGCGCTCGACAGCATCTCGAGATCGACGACGCGGGTGGAGGACGCGGGGAATGCAGCGTCGCGCCACGCGGCGGCCTGCGCATCCGCGGCGATGACGACTCGCGGCCGGTACAGCTCGCAGGCGACGTCGATCACCTGCCGCCCGGCGGCGGCGCGGCGCGCGGGAACGGGCACGGTGCAGGGCAGCGCGCCCGTCATCACGCAGGCCATCATCGCGGCCGCATGCTCGACCGACGCGGGCAATGCGAGCATCACCAGGTCGTTCTCGCGCACGCCGAGTTCGCGCAGCGCGCCGGCCTGGCGAAACACTTCTTCCGCGAAGCGCCGGTACGTGATGCCCGCCTCGTTGCCGGCCTCGTCGACGAACGTCATGCGGTGCAGCGCGCCCGCGACGTCCTCGAGCGATTCGATCAGGCGATGAATGGTGGATGCGCACTTCGTCACGAGGATTCTCCCCTTGAGGAACACGGACGCTCGGGCCACGGTGCCGGCGGCGCCGTTCGTCGAGTGAGGAGGATTCTTGCCGGATCGATGCGACGCGACAAACGGAATCTACGCACGCTATGCATGAGCGGAACGCATCCACGAGGTGACCGGTCGGTCGCATTCGACCAGTCGTCTAGTTCACGATGTGGTGCGCTCATGCGCGGGCGTCATGCAATGCGTTCGGAAAATTCGTTTGTCCGAAGCATCGACTCACAGAAGAATTGCAACCCGGCAGCGCGCCAGCGTCGCCGCGTCATCGTGCCGGGCAGGGTCCGGCCCAAGGAGAGCGTTTTGTCCGTCACCTCATCGCTTGTCGCCCGCCAGAAACCGGTTGCAGACATGAAGAGCCGTCCGAGCGGCGTCGTCTTCTCGCTGAAGCTGGCGGTCTACGTCGCGCTCATCGCGCACGGGATGCTGTTCGCGCTGTCGACGTATGTGATCCTGAAGATCTTCGGTATCCTGCTGATCGGTGCGATGTATGCGCACGGCGTCGAGCTGCAGCATCAGGCGCTGCACTACCAGGGGTTCCGGAGCAAGCGGCTGAACATCGTGTTCGGCGTGCTGCTCGGCATGCCGATGCTCGTGTCGTTCCATGCATACCAGGACAGCCACCTGCGCCATCACCGGCTGCTCGGCACGCCCGAGAACAAGGAGTTCTTCGACTACGGCGACCAGTACGGCGCGAGCCCGGTCGTCAATCTCGGCCTGTGGGCGTGGCGGCTGTCGATGGCCGCGCACTATCTCCAGTTCGCGAAGAACGTCGCGAAACTCGTCGTGCCGGGGGCGCGCTTCGGCGACAACCCGCTCGTGTCGCGTGCGATCCGCCGCGATCACCTGCTGATGGTCGCGGCGATCGCGCTGCTGGCCGGCGCGTCGGTCGCGCTGCACACGTGGTTCGCCGTATGGGTGTGGGTCGTGCCGCTCGTGTTCGTGGCCGCGCCCGTGCATGCGCTGGTCGAGATGCCCGAGCATTACCGCTGCGACCTGACGAGCACCGACCCGTTCCGTAACACGCGGACGATCGAGAGCAACGCATTCATGACGTGGTTCACGAACGGCAACAACTATCACGTCGAGCATCACATGATGCCGAACCTGCCGATCGAGCGGCTGCACGACCTGCACGGCGCGATCGCGCCGCGCATCCGCTATTACCACCGCACGTACCGGCAGTTCTATTCCGCGCTGCTGCGCGGCCGGCTGTCGCCGCGCACGGTGGACGACGACGCGGACGACCGTGTGCCCGACGCCGAAGCGGCGGCGCCGGCGTCTACGCAATCGGCATGACCGCGACGTGCGCGAACGCCCTTGAACGACGGTGACGACGATGCTCTATCCGGAATTATTCAGATCGCTGGAAGCGGTGCGCTGGGACATGGAGAAGGACATTCCGTGGGACAGGTTCGACGCCGCGCGGCTCACCGACGAGCAGGCCGAGACGATCAGGATGAACGCGATCACCGAGTGGTCGGCGTTGCCCGCGACGGAGATGTTCCTGCGCGACAACCGGCACGACAGCGATTTCTCCGCGTTCATGAGCGTGTGGTTCTTCGAAGAGCAGAAGCATTCGCTCGTGCTGATGGAATACCTGCGCCGCTTCAAGCCGGAAATGGTGCCGACCGAAGCGGAACTGCACGCGGTGCGCTTCGAGTTCGACCCGGCGCCGCCGCTCGAAACGCTGATGCTGCACTTCTGCGGCGAAATCCGCCTGAACCACTGGTACCGCTGCGCGGCCGACTGGCACACCGAGCCGGTCATCAAGCAGATCTACGAAACGATCTCGCGCGATGAAGCGCGCCATGGCGGCGCATACCTGCGCTATATGAAGAAGGCATTGAACGACTGCGGCGACGTCGCGCGTGCGGCGTTCGCGAAGATCGGCGTGCTGATGGCGTCGGCGCGCCGCACCGAGAAGCCGCTGCACCCGACCAACCTGCACGTGAACCAGGCGCTGTTCCCGCGCGACACCGTGCAGTCGCGCCTGCCCGATCCGGAGTGGCTCGAGCGCTGGCTCGACGAGCAGATCCGCTTCGACGGCGAGTGGGAAAAGAAGGTCGTCGAACGCATCCTGCACAACCTGTCGATCCTGTTCGAGCGCACGTTCGCGACCGCGCAGGAATTGAATCGCTACCGCCGCGAGGTGACCGCGCGATCCCAGTGCGTGGCGGACGGCGTAGTGGACAGCGCATAGTTGATATGCGTGCTGTCCAGCAATGAAGGAACCGATTCCAGATGCATGCATTCAGGTCGCCGATACGGTCGACCGAATAAGCAATGCCGGAAACAATTGATTCGTCAATTTACGGGAATTGCACGATGCAATTCAATTTCATGCGTTTAGTATATTTTCATAAACATGAGTTTACGGATTTGAATTGCAATGCGCGAGTGCGTTGGCGCGTGGTTTCTTTTCGCAATCCGGGAAGTTAAAATATTTGTCGGGGAATTGAAATTGTATTGTAGGTATCGTCGAATAGCGCCGTTACAACGTCGAAACAGACGTCGCAGCGTCGATTTGCGCCCGAAATCCTCTGTTTTAACGCGCCGTTGTCGATCATCATCGCGATCATTCACGCCACGCATTTATTTACAAAATCACAACTTCATAATGCCAATGTAAGCATATCGTGCCGATGAAAATCGATAGATAAATACAAGTGTCACGATTGAAAATAAGAATGATCCGCATCCATGCTTCAATATAAAATCGTTTCCGAATCCAAATAGGAGGGACGATTCAGGGAGACGAGCGGCGATTTGCCTGGTGGGTGCAACTTTGAGGCGGCGGTATGGCTAATGTGAGATTGGCAAAGCGATTGAGAAGTATGCCTTCGCTGGATTTCCTGAGAGGCTTCGAATGCGCGGCGCGTCATTTGAGCTTTACGCGTGCCGGGCAGGAACTGAACGTCACGCAATCCGCCGTGAGTCGGCAAGTCAAGGCGCTCGAGGAGCAGCTCCGGATCGAGCTCTTTCACCGGCACATTCGTTCGCTGACGCTGACCGACAAGGGGCGTGAGCTGTACGACGCGATCTCGTTCGCGCTGTCCGACCTGGAATCGGTGATCGGCAAGCTGTCGTCGAGCGTGGGCCAGCGTTCGATCTCGTTGTCGACCACGGTCTCGTTCGCGGCGCTGTGGCTGATTCCGCGCCTCGGCTCGTTCCGCGCGAGCTATCCCGACATCGACGTGCGCGTGTCGGCCACCAGCGAAATTGAAGATCTTAAACGCAAACGTTTGCACCTGGCCGTGCGATATGCAGGGCCGTATACGTCGACGGACGATACCGACGTATTGTTTCGCGAACGTGTCGTGGCGGTGTGCAGCCCGAGCCTGCTGGCGGCGACAGGCGACGCCGCGTCGATGAAGCCGGCGGATCTCGACAAGCACGTGCTGCTGCATCTCGACGATCCGCGCGGCGAGTGGCCGTGGCACGGCTGGAGCCATCTGCTGAAGGAACTCGGCGTGCCGCGCCTGCGGCCGGCCGGCGCGCTGCATTTCAGCCAGTACGACCAGCTGGTGCAGGCGGCGGTCGACGGCCACGGCATCGCGATCGGGCGGCGGCCGCTGGTCGACGGGCTGCTGAAGCAGGGCCGGCTCGTAGAGCTGTTCCCGCACTGCACGGTCGCATCGGGCAGCTACGTGCTCGTGCAGAACCCGGATGCGTGCAACGAGTTCGATATCGCGGTGCTGACCAACTGGCTGCTCGAACAGGCGGATCATCCGCTCGCGTCGGGCCAGGAAGCGGCGGGCAGCAACGTGCTGCCGATGTTGCGCGTCGGGTAGCACGGGCGCGCCGTCGCGGCGAAGGTGTCGCGCCCGCCGATGAGTACCGGCATCACACCCGTTCGCTGACCGGCGTGAACTTGCGGTTCCGCCCGCGTGCGTCGTCGGCGCTGCCGCGAACGAGGCTCAGCGCTTCCGCGCGGCTCGCCACGCACGGCGCCGAGCCGGGCAGCGGCTGGCGTGCGGTCTCGCGCAGCGCGAGCACCGACACGATGCCGATGAACGATGCGCCCATCAGGTAGTACGCGGGCATCATCAGGTCGCCAGTGCGATCGACGAGCCATGCGGTGACGAGCGGCGTCGTGCCGCCGAACAGCGACACCGACACGTTGAAGCCGATCGCGAGCGCGCCGTAGCGGATTCGCGTGGGGAACAGCGCGGGCAGCGCCGACGGCATCACGCCGGTGAACGTCGACAGCAGGACGCCGTAGATCAGCATCCCGCCGAACACCGGCAGCATGCCGCCGGTGCGGATCAGCATCAGCGCCGGCACCGCGAGCACGAGCAGGCCCACGCAGCCGGCCATCATCACAGGCTTGCGGCCGACCTGGTCCGACAGGTGCCCGGCATAGAGCGTCATCGGCATCATCAGCACCATCACGAGCAGCACGAGGAACAGGCCGTGCGATTCGCGAAAGTGCAGCGTCGCCGACAGGTAGCTCGGCAGGTACGACAGCGCCATGTAGTCGGTCACGTTGAAGATCAGCACGAGGCCGACGCATTGCAGCAGCGGCTTCCACTGTTCGGCGAGCAGCGTCGCGAAGCGCTGCTTCGGCCGCGTGCGTTCGTCCGCTTCGCGTGCTTCGGCCTCCTTCTTGAACGCGGGCGTTTCCTCGAGTTTCAGCCGGACATAGAGGCCCACGAGACCGAGCGGGCCGGCGATGAAGAACGGTACGCGCCAGCCCCACGACAGCAGCGCTTCCTGCGACAGCGTGGCCGTCAACAGCGCGACCGTGGCCGCGCCGAGCGTATAGCCGATCAGCGTGCCGAACTCGAGGAAGCTGCCCATGAAGCCGCGGCGCCTGTCGGTTGCGAATTCGGCGATGAAGGTGGCTGCGCCGCCGTATTCGCCGCCGGTCGAGAAGCCCTGCACGAGCCGCGCGACGAGCAGCAGTACCGGCGCCATGATGCCGATCGACGCGTAGCTCGGGATCAGGCCGATCGCGAACGTGCCGGCGGCCATCATGATCATCGTGGCGGCGAGCACGCGCTGGCGGCCGATGCGGTCGCCGAGCGGGCCGAACACCATGCCGCCGAGCGGGCGCACGAGGAACGCGGCCGCGAACGTGCCGAAGGTGGCGAGCAACTGCGCGGACGGGCTGCTGGACGGGAAGAACACCTTGCCGAGCGTGACGGCGATGTAGCTGTAGACGCCGAAGTCGAACCATTCCATCGCATTGCCGATGGCCATGGCGCCGACCGCGCGCTTGAGGACGGCGGGGTCGACGATCGTGATGTCGTCCAGCTTGACGGACTGGCGCGAAGACCGGGCTTTCGCGGGGTGCGCTTGCGACGGGCTCAATGAACTCTCCTGGAATGGCCTGGGCAGCCGGCCGGGCGCGAATGCGAAAGGGCGGTCGCGTCGGGGGCGGCGAAGGCGGATGTCTCGGATGCGTCGATGCCGGTGGCGTGACGCGCGCGGCGGACGACACCGGTCAGGTATGTGGTGCGAACCAGTTTAGAGAATCGGGGACGAGCGGCTATCGGTCATGCGCCTGGAACCCGGTGGTAAACGACACGCGCGGGAGCGGCGCCGATTGCGCGCCGTCGACGCAGGCGCGGCGTGGACGGTCATTTTGCCGCGCGGCGGCTCGCGGACGCGAGCAACGCCACGAACGCCGCTTCGTCCACGCGCAGCCCGCGCGGCGTGCGCATCACCGCGAGCGTCGCCAGCATGCCCGCTTCGAACGCGTCGAGCACCGCCGGATGAATGTAGCAGCGCCGGCACACGGCCGGCGTGTTGCGCAGCAGGTCGGCCACCGCGCGCACGGTCTCGACGATCTGCTTGCGCGCGTGCGTGACGCCGCGATGCGGCGCGCGCCGCAGCAACGCGAGCGCATGCACGCTGCCGGCCCACGTCCGGTAATCCTTCGCGGTGAAATCGGTGCCGCTTGCCGCGCGCAGGTAGTCGTTCACGTCGGACGAGCCGACCGCGTGGCGCGCGCCGTCGTCGTCGACATACTGGAACAGCTCGTGGCCGGGTAGCTCGGCGCAGCGCCGTACGATCCGCGCGACCCGGGCGTCGTCGACCGTCACGTCGTGCTCGATGCCGCTCTTGCCGGCGAAGCGCAGGCGCACCTGGCCGGCTCGGAGCTTCACGTGACGCTTGCGCAGCGTGGTCAATCCGTACGACGCGTTGTCGCGCGCGTATTCCGCATTGCCGATCCGGGCGAGCGTCGTGTCGAGCAGGCGGACGATCGTCGCGACGATCTTGTCGCGCGGCATGCCCGGCAACGCGAGATCGCGCGCGACGCGGGCGCGGATACGCGGTAGCGCGCGTGCGAAGGCCGCCATCCGCGCGTACTTGTTCGCGTCGCGCGTCGCCCGCCACTGCGGGTGGTAGCGGTACTGCTTGCGCCCGCGCGCGTCGCGGCCCGTCGCCTGCAGGTGGCCGAGCGGATCCATGCAGATCCACACGTCGGTATAGGCGGGCGGGATCGCGAGCGCGTTGATCCGGGCGATTTCGTCGGCGTCGCGGATCCGTGAACCGTCCTGCCGGTAGTACGCGAAGCCATTGCGCAGGCGGCGGCGCGTGTAGCCGGGGCGGCTATCGTCGACGTGGCGCAGCGCCGCAGCCGCCTGCGGGCCGGGCTGGCCCGCCCGGGTCCGCGGCGGCGCGGCGGTGGACGCGTGTTTTTTCATGCTGCAGTGCGACGTTCGGCCAAGGGGGATGTGCGCAGCGATCTGCGCTCGCGTGCGGCGGGCATCGTCGTTCTCCTTTTTGCGGGCGGGCCGCTTCGGGTCGCGAGCGGTTGTGTCCTGCGCGAGCAAGATTCGTGCGCCGGCGACGGAAGCGGTTGCCCGAGGCCGCAATCCCCGCCCCGCGGGCTTCGCCCTGTGTTTAGGTGTTTATACGTATGCCGAATCCGATATCGCCTCAATCCAATATTTCATTAGAAGGTTATCGGACTTGTTTCTAGACTGATGCGGGGTCTACAGACCGGGCCGGCGCGAAGCCCGCGGCCGGTGCATAGCCCCGACCCGCGTCCGCGCCACGCAGAAACACAACAGCGCCGCGGCAGACAACGACATCATCGGAGACGGACCATGACATTCATCAGGAAGCTCGCGGCCGGCACGCTCGTCGCCGCGGCGACGGTGCTGGCAGGCGGCGCGCACGCGCAGCAGAAGCCGATCACGCTCGGGTTCTCGCAGGTCGGCGCGGAAAGCGCGTGGCGCACCGCGAACACCGTGTCGGTGAAAAGCGCGGCCAAGGACGCCGGCATCAACCTGAAATTCTCGGATGCGCAGCAGAAGCAGGAAAACCAGATCCGCGCGATCCGCTCGTTCATTGCGCAGAAGGTCGACGTGATCGCGTTTTCGCCGGTCGTCGAATCGGGCTGGGAGCCGGTGCTGACCGAAGCGAAGGCCGCGCACATCCCGGTGATCCTGACCGACCGCGCGGTCGACGTGAAGGACCCGTCGCTGTACGTGACGATGATCGGCTCCGACTTCCTCGAGGAAGGGCGGCGCGCGGGCCACTGGATGGAAGAGCGTTACAAGAACGACCCGGGCCCGATCAACATCGTCGAGCTGCAGGGCACGGTCGGTTCCGCGCCGGCCAACGATCGCCGGGCGGGCCTGCTCGAAGTGATCAAGAGCAATCCTAAATTCAAGGTGATCGCGTCGCAGAGCGGCGACTTCACGCTGGCCGGCGGCAAGCAGGTGATGGAAGCGTTCGCGAAGACCTACGGCAAGCAGATCAACGTCGTCTATGCACACAACGACGACATGGCGCTCGGCGCGATCCAGGCGATGGAGGAAGCGGGGATCAAGCCCGGCAAGGACGTGAGCGTCGTGTCGTTCGACGCGACGAAGGGCGGCTTCCAGGCGATGGTCGCCGGCAAGATCAACGTCGACGTCGAATGCAGCCCGCTGCTCGGCCCGCAGCTGATGAGCGCGGTGAAGGACGTCGTCGCCGGCAAGCCGCTGCCCAAGCGCATCGTGACGAACGAGACCGTGTTCCCGATGAACGTCGCGGCGCAGGTGCTGCCGACCCGGAAGTACTGACCTGTTCGCGTGGACGGCGGCACGGCAGCCGCCGCCAGGCGACGCTTCGACGGAGGAGGCATGGAGAGTTCGCCGGTGGTCGAGATGATCGGTATCGACAAGGCGTTTCCGGGTGTCAACGCGTTGCAACGCGTGGACTTCCGGCTGTTTCCGGGCGAGATCCACGCGCTGATGGGCCAGAACGGCGCCGGCAAGTCGACGCTGATCAACGTGCTCACCGGCGTGCATGCGCACGATGCGGGCGAGATTCGCGTCGGCGGCCGGCCGGTGCGCTTCGCCGCGCCGCGTGAGGCCGAGGCGGCGGGGATCCAGACGCTCTATCAGGAAGTGAACCTGTGCGCGAACCTGTCGGTCGCCGAGAACATCTTCGCGGGCCGGCAGCCGATGCGGCGCGGCGCGATCGACTGGAAGGCGATCCATGCGCGCGCACGCGCGGCGCTCGCCGAACTCGACCTGTCGCTCGACGTCACGCGCTCGCTCGACGCGTATCCGATCGCCGTGCAGCAGATGGTCGCGATTGCGCGCGCGGTGTCGGTCGATGCGCGCGTGCTGATCCTCGACGAACCGACGTCGAGCCTCGACGACGGTGAAGTCGCGCGGCTGTTCGACGTGCTGCGCCGGCTGAAGGCGTCGGGCATCGCGATCCTGTTCGTCACGCACTTTCTCGAACAGACCTATGCGGTGTCCGACCGGATCACCGTGATGCGCAACGGCGAGCGCGAAGGCGAGTACCTCGCGCGCGATTTGCCGGTCGATGCGCTGGTCGCGAAGATGACCGGCCGCGAGCCGATGTCCGGCACGCTGCAGGCCGGCGCGGCGGCCGTGCGGCGCGACGTCGGTGCGGCCGCGCCGTTCCTGTCGATGCAGCAGGTCGGCCGGCGCGGGATGATCAGCCCGCTCGACCTCGACGTGCGGCCCGGCGAGATCGTCGGGCTGGCCGGGTTGCTCGGCTCGGGGCGCACGGAGACCGCGCGGCTGGCCTTCGCGGCCGAGCGCGGCGACACCGGCGCGATCGAGATCGACGGCGCCCGCGCGCGGCTCGCGTCGCCGCACGACGCGGTCCGCAACGGCATCGCGTACTGCCCGGAGGATCGCAAGAAGGAGGGCATCGTCGCCGCGCTGTCGATCCGCGAGAACATCGTGCTCGCGCTGCAGGCCCGGCGCGGCTGGTGGCGGCTGATCGGCCGCGCGCGCCAGCGTGCGCTCGCCGACGACTACATCGCGCGGCTCGGCATCAAGGCGCGCGACGCGGAGCAGCCGATCGGGCTGCTGTCCGGCGGCAACCAGCAGAAGGTGCTGCTCGCACGCTGGCTCGCGACGGAACCGAAGCTGCTGATCCTCGACGAGCCGACGCGCGGCATCGACGTCGCCGCGAAGTTCGACATCATGGAGCGCGTGCTCGCGCTGTGCGCGCAGGGGCTCGCGATCCTGTTCATCTCGTCCGAGATCAGCGAGGTGGTGCGCGTGAGCCACCGGATCGCGGTGCTGCGCGACCGCCGCAAGGTCGCGGAATTGTCGGGCGCCGATGCGTCCGAGGAGCAGGTTTACCAATTGATCGCGGGAGGCCGGCCATGATGCGGTTGCGCATGCTGTTTCGTCATTCGCTCGCGTGGCCGCTGCTGACGCTCGCGCTGCTGTTTGCGCTGGACGTCGCGCATCGCCCGGGCTTCCTGTCGATCGCGCTGCTCGACGGCCACCTGTTCGGCGCGCCGATCGACATCCTCAATCGCGCGGCGCCGCTCGTGATCGTGTCGCTCGGCATGACGCTCGTGATCGCGACGCGCGGGATCGACATCTCGGTCGGCGCGATCGTCGCGATCGCCGGCGCGGCGGCCGCGATCGTGCTCGATGCGGACCCGTCTCGGGTCGGCGCCGCGCTGGCCGCCGCGCTCGGCGTCGGGCTGCTGGCCGGCGCGTGGAACGGGCTGCTCGTCGCGTTCGTCGGGATGCAGCCGATCATCGCGACGCTGATCCTGATGGTGGCCGGGCGCGGCGTCGCGCAACTGCTGACGGGCGGCCAGATCATCCCGATCGGCGCGCCGGGCTACCTGATGCTCGGCGGCGGTTATGTCGCGACCGTGCCCTGCGCGGTGTGGATCGCGCTCGCGACGATCGCCGCGACGGCGCTGCTGGTGAACCGCACGGCGCTCGGGCTGTTCATTCGTGCGATCGGCGTGAATCCGGTTGCGACGCGGCTCGTCGGGCTGCGCTCGGGCGCGGTCGTGTTCGGCGTGTATCTGTGTTGCGGCGTGATGTCGGCGCTCGCCGGCATCCTCGCGAGCTCGAACGTGCGCAGCGCGGACGGCAACAACGCGGGGCTGCTGCTCGAACTCGACGCGATCCTCGCGGTGACGCTCGGCGGCACGTCGCTGCTCGGCGGCCGCTTCAGCCTCGCGGGCTCGGTGCTCGGCGCGCTGATCATCCAGACGCTCACCTACACGACCTATTCGATCGGCGTGCCGCCGGAGGCGACGCTCGTCGTCAAGGCGGTCGTCGTGATCGTCGTGACGCTGATCCAGTCGGACGCGGCGCGTGCGCTGCTGGTCCGGCACGCGTCGCGGCTGCTGCCTTCCGCGCGTTCGCGCGCCACTACCGGAGCGACGCCGAGATGACCCGTTTCCTTGGCCGCCTTGCCGACCCGCGCACGCTGCCGATCGTCGTGACGATCGTGCTGTTCGTCGCGCTGTTCGGCTTCGGGTCCGTGATGTACACGGGCTTTTTCTCGATGCAGGTGCTGACCGGGCTGCTCGTCGACAACGCGTTCCTGCTGATCGTCGCGATCGGGATGACGTTCGTGATCGTATCGGGCGGCATCGACCTGTCGGTGGGCTCCGTCGTCGCGCTGACGACGATCTTCTGCGCGGTCGGCGCCGAGCGGCTGCACTGGCCCGTGTGGGTGATCGTGCCGCTGGTGCTCGCGTTCGGCGCGCTGTACGGCGCGGCGATGGGCGCACTGATCCACTACTTCCGGCTGCAGCCGTTCATCGTCACGCTCGCCGGGATGTTTCTCGCGCGCGGCGCCTGTTTCCTGATCACGACGCAGTCGATCACGATCAACGAGCCGGCGTTCCATGCGATTGCCGGCATCAGCGTGCCGGTCGGCGGCGGCATGCTGAGCGCGGGCGCGCTGATCGCGCTCGCGACGCTGGCCGTCGCGATCTACGTCGCGCATTTCACGCGCTTCGGCCGCAACGTGTATGCGGTCGGCGGCAACGAACGCTCGGCGCTGCTGATGGGGCTGCCGGTCGCGCGCACGAAAATCGGCGTCTATGCGCTGAGCGGCTTCTGTTCGGCGCTCGGCGGCGTGGTGTTCACGCTGTACGTGCTGTCGGGTTACGGGCTGCAGGCGCAGGGCATGGAGCTCGACGCGATCGCCGCGACCGTGATCGGCGGCACGCTGCTGACGGGCGGCGTGGGCTACGTGATCGGTTCGGTGTTCGGCGTCGGCATCCTCGGCACGATCCAGGTGCTGATCACGTTCGACGGCACGCTGAGTTCGTGGTGGACGCGGATCGTGATCGGCGCGCTGCTGTGCGTGTTCTGCGTGCTGCAACGGGTCATCGAGCGGCACGCGACGCGGCGCCGCGCCGGCGGCACGGGGCTCGGCGCGCGGCGGCCGGCACGCGATGCCGCACCCGTGCGGCCCGCACCGCCCGAGGAAGACGTCGCACTGGTCTCGTCGATGCGGCGGTCGTCGTGACACCAACCGGCTGGCGCGACGAGAGCGGGATGACGCGCGAGAACGTGACGGCGGCCGCGGCCCACGTGTCCGCCGCCGAGCCCGGCCGGCGGCCGCTGCTCGATCTGGGCGACGCGCGCGATCGCCGGATCGGGGCCGATGCATTGCGGGCGCTGCTGCGCGAACGCTCGGAAGCGCTGGCGTTCGCGATTCGCGTGGCCGACGAGCAGGGCCGCCCGCGCCAGGATGCCGGCGAATTCGGGTTGACCGACATCATGCGCTTGGCCCGCGTCGTCGAGCGGGCCGAGCGGCATCGCGCGCGAGACGAGGTGGCGTGATCGACAGCGCGCGCACGCCGGTGTGTGCGTGTGCCCGTTCCCGTGCCGTCAGGCCCGCCCGGCCGCGTCCGCCTCGGTGTCGAACAATTCGTCCGGCACGCGCGTCCGCTTGAGCGAACCGGCCAGTTTTTCGATCGCGGGCAGGTCGAGCGCATCGAGGTGCTCGCGCATCGTCCGCACGAACGGCGCATGGTCCGGCTCGTCCGCATACCGGCCGAGCCATTCCTCGATATCGGTCAGCCGGCCTTCGCCGGCGAGCACGATCAGCTCGGCGAGCGCGTCGGCGCTCGGGCAGCGCATCGCGGGCACGACGATCTCCGGCACGTCGCCGTCGGGCTGAAACCGCCTGATAAGCCCCGACGCCGGCGCGAGCGCATGGCCGAGGGCGGGCGCGACGACCGGGAACGAGAACGAGGTGCCGACGCCCGGCTGGCTGGTGACGGCCAGCTCGCCGCCCATCGCGGCGACGATGCGCTGCGCGATGAACAGGCCGAGCCCGGTGCCGCCGTTGACGGCCTGCACCTGCTGGTACGCGCGGAAGATGTCGGTGGTCGCGGTGATGTCGATTCCGATGCCCGTATCGGCGACCTCGAACAGCAGGCGCCACGTGTCGTCGCTGTCGCGCGATGCATGCACCGACAGCGTGACCGTGCCGTCGCGCGTGAATTTCGATGCATTGGACAGCAGGTTCAGCAGCACCTGCTGCAACCGGATGCCGTCGATCAGCACCGTACGCGGCAGCGCCGTGAGGGGCCGGTAGACGAACCGGTTGTCCTGCTGCGCGCACAGCGCGACCGCGTAGTGGCCGATGTCGTCCAGCAGCGCAGGCAGGTCGGTGCGGTCGGGCGCGACGCCGAGCGGCTGGAGTTCGGCCTTCGTGAACGCGAGCAATTCGTCGATCAGCGTGAGCTGGTAGCGGATGCTGCGGTCGATCGACCGGATCAGCCGCGCCTGGCTGCGCGTCGCGCCTTGCAGCAGCAACTTCGCGTAGCCGTTGATCGTCGACAGCGGCGCGCGCAGGTCGTGGCTGACATAGCCGAGCGTCTCGATCTTCTGCAGCATGTGCGTCTTCGACTGCTGCAACGCGTCGTTGAGCGCCACCGTGCGCCGCGCGACTTCGTCGCGCAGGCGATCCTGCTCGGTGAGCTGCCAGTGTTCGAGCCGCTTGCGCGCCTCGGTGCGCTGGCGGCCCACGTGGTCGATCCATGCGGCCAGCACCAGCAGGTGCGTCGCGAGGCCGACGATGGCGATGACGGGGTTCGGATAGAAATCGGATTTCAGCCAGAGCAGCCACGCCGGCGTCGCGCTCATGCCGTCGAGCATCCGCAGCAGGATGTTGAAGCTCGCGAACGTGACGGCGAGCAGCATCACGCGGCTCGTCGGCGTGCGGCGGATCACGAGCATCAGCGCGAGGCCGATGTTCACGAACCCCAGCGCCGTGTTCAGCCGCAGGCAGAACCACGTGAACGTCAGCAGGTCGCCGAATGCCGCGCCGGTCATGCCGACGCATTCGAGTGCGAGGAACGCGACGTAGACCGTGCGCATCGGCATGCCGGCCTTCTCGCGGCGCGCAATCATCAGGATGAAGACGATGAAGCACGCGATCGCCAGATACGCGAAGATCACTTCGCCGCGCGCCGACCACGCGTAGGCGCCGGGCCACAGATACATCACGGTATAGCCGCGGTAAGTCGCCTCGAACAGCGTCGTGCTCAGGGCCAGCGCCGCGAGCACGACGAACAGGCGGCTGCGCGAAAAGAACCCGATCAGCAGCGCGCACCACACGAGCGCGAGCAGGCCGCCGAAGAAGCCGAAGTTCCACATCGCGGCGCGCAGTTCGTGTGCGTTCCACGCATCGCGGGTGAACGCGGTCGGTTCGAGCCGCATTTCCTTGCGCGACGTGATGCGGATCAGCACGGGCAGCCGTTCGCCCGCTCGTAGCGTCGCGTCGAGCACCGGATAGCGGGAGACCGGCGGATTCGCGTTGCCGCCCTCCGCCGGGAATCGGCCGGCGAGCGTCCACGCGCCGCCGCGATCGACATAGAAGTCCGCGCGGTCGACGCGTGCGTCGCGAATCGCGAGCACCAGCGCGCGCTCGACGGTGTCGAGATTGGCGAGCGTCGCGCCCACCCACCACGCCGAGCGGGAAAACTCGACGTTGAAAGCCGGTTCCGCTGCCGCGGGGGCGTCGCGGCGCGAGCGTTCGAGCCGCGCGGCCACGTCGCCGGCGGACATCGCCGCGCCCGGATCCTCGACGATCGACACCGCTTCCACGCGCGCGGTTTGCGCGGAGGGTGCCGTCGCGTCGACGCGGGGCGCCGCGCGCGCGGCCACCAGTGCCACCAGCAGCGGCAGGATGGCGAGCCAGCCGGATGCGCGACGCCTATGCATCGCGCGGGTGTTCATGCGACGGCGGCGGCGCGTCGGGTGTCGGGCGCTGCCGCCGCCAGTCGGACGGCGTGATGCCGAAACGTTCGCGAAACGCGGTCGCGAAATTGCCCGGCGTCGAAAAGCCGATCTCCTCGGCGATGTCGCCGATGCCCATCGACGTTTCCGCGAGAAAGTGCTTCGCCGCCCGCAGCCGCGTATCGCGCAGATATTCGAACACGGACTGGCCCAGGTGATCGCGGAACACGCGGGACAGTCGCTTCTCGTGCGTGCCGACCTGCCGCGCGAGTTCGTCGAGCGCCGGCGGATGGCGCAGCTCGCGCAGCAGGATCTCGCTGGCCGCGCGCACCAGCGCGGCGTCGGGGTGATCGGGCAGTTCGGGCAGGTGCGCGAACGGCGGGCTGCGCCGCGCGCGCTTCAGGTGGTTGCGGATGCGGGCGATCACCTCGGCCGGTTCGAACGGCTTCACGATGTAGTCGAGCGCGCCCGTTTCGAGCCCCGCGATCCGGTCCTCGAGATCGCCCGCGGCCGTCAGGATGATGACGGGAATGTTCTGCGTCGACGGCGTGGACGCCAGCAGCCGGCACGCGGCGAAACCGTCCATGCGCGGCATCCTCACATCCATCAGGATCAGGTCGGGCGCGATAGCCTGCGCGCGGTGATAGGCCTGCAGGCCGTCGAATGCGACGCTGATCCGGCACTGCGCGACACGCAGGATTTCCGTCAGGAGCCGCAGGTCGTTCGGGCGGTCGTCTACGACGAGAATGTGTGCGCCAGCGAGATCCGGTGTGGCGCGAGGCAACGCCGAACTGGACGAGCGGGATGACATGGTTGCGAAGGCTGAGGGGGTAGGCCGGGGGGCGGACTCGCTGCATCGTTGTGCGCGATTGTTGCAAAAAATTATAAGTCGACAAAGACCCCGACGGTGGGATTCCGTGCGGCGCGTATGGACATGTTTGACAGCGCGACGATCCGGTGGCGATCGCTTCCCCGGACGGCGGAAAAGGAGTCGGCAAAAAATTCCGGATTCGATATTAAATACCGGCCTTTATTGCCGATCAAATGACACGGCCATGAAATTGGCCCGGATGATGAATTGGCGTTCTTTTTGTAGAAATGTGATCGGTGCAGGAATTCATCGATTTCGTCAATTCGTTTTGCCGGAGATTAAGATTTTATTTATATCCGGTTAAAACTACTTTCACATTTATCGAGGAGGGCGACGGCGAATCGTATGAATGTAAATAACTTCCGCTCCAGAAAACAATTTGTCCGCTTCGGAAAAGGTTCGATCCGGAGAAGCCCGGCACACTTGGCGCGACGCGGATGGAATCGGTTCTTGGGTACCGGCCGGTTCCGCGCGAAATTTTCTGTTGCCGCCGTCTTTTCGAGAATGCGGTATTCAATGTGACATTGGATGCTGGCAGTCTAAACCTTCTGGAAAGCAGCGATTGCAATGCAGGTTGGCACGAGGTAATTCGGGTTCCATCGTTCGTCGAATGATCTGATATGAAAAATGACCGACGAAGCATGGATGACGATGCAATTCTGGCACATCAGGCAACAAGAAATAGTCAAAGAAAGTCAGCAGGGTAATTCAGTGCAGGGGTCATCCGGCAGTCGCGTTCCATTCCGGAAATCCGGAATGGAACGCGTACGCGAGGATGGAAAGGGTGAGTGGTTCGCGTCGATTGCCGGGCGGTACGATTTTCCGGACGGCGATTGCGCGAAATGCACTCTCGATTCAGGCGGGGCACGAAAAACATGAATATCGAAAGCATGGCAGATCAAAGCGCCGGTTCGCCCGAACCGGTGTCGGCTGTCAGCGGCCGCGATCCGGCGGCGCATGCGTCGGCTCCGGGGGGCATGCGGCGTCATCCTCCCCCCGAATGACACTACGCGGGCGGCGCGCCGGTTCGGCGCGACGTCCGTCCATCCGGCGTCTGAACGACGCAATCTCATGAGATTCGAGGTCGCCCGCGCGTCACGCGCGACGGGGCGGGTGTCCGCGCGCGTTCCCGGAACGGCGCGCAGCGTGCCGCCCGATCCGGGCACCCGGCTTCCATGAATCGATAAACCGCGATCGTCGTCGTGCGGTCGTGTGCTTGCGACGTGTGTCGCGTGCGCCGTGCAGAACTGCTCGGCAGTCAATTTAGAAGTCCGAAGTAGGTTGCGGAGCGTCGCGAGGCGGGTGAAAACGGAGACGGAGACAGTCTTTGCCCGGTCGCGTTCGCTGTTGCGTCATCCAGCACATGTGAACCGAGGGAAAACAAGATGAACAAGTCGTTCAAGTCGATCTGGAACGAAGCACTGGGCGCGTGGGTCGCGGCGTCGGAGCTCGATCGTGCGCGCGGCAAGCGGGTCGCGTCGTCGAGAAGCGCGGCCGCGCATGCGGCGGACGCGGGCGCCGTCGCGGGCCTTTCAACGCAGGCGGCGCTGTCGCCCAGGCGGCTCGTCGTGATGATGGCGGCCGCGTATCTCGGGCTGTTCCAGGCCGGCGCGCATGCGCAATATTCGGCGGGCGGCGGCTCCGCGACCGGCGGCGCAAGTTCGACCGCGATCGGCAACGGTTCCGTCGCGTCGCAGGTGAATGCGACCTCCTACGGCAACCTGTCGACCGCGGCGGGCCAGTCGTCCACGGCGATCGGCCCCGGCGCGCGTGCGATGGCCGATGGCGGGACGGCCATCGGCATCAACTCGCAGGCGACCGGCTTCAACAGCGCGGCGCTGGGCGTGCAGGCAATCAGCAGCGGCTCTTTCTCGGTTGCCGTCGGCAATCTGTCGAGCGCGACCCAAACCGGCGCGGTGGCGATGGGCAGCGGCGCGGCCGCGACCGGCGTTTCGGCCGTCGGGCTCGGCAACAACGCGCTGGCGTCCGGCCAGTATGCGGCCGCGCTCGGTCTCGGGGCGAGCGCGGTCGGGGCGCAAAGCGTGTCGCTCGGCTATGCGTCGAATGCGACCAACACGGGCTCGGTTGCGCTCGGCAACCAGTCGACGAGTTCGGGCGCGGCCGGCGTTGCGGTGGGCAGCGGCGCGCTGGCCTCCGGAAATTCGGGTGTGGCGATGGGCGTCAACAGCGGCGCGAAGGGCACGTCGTCGATCGCGATCGGCTGGGGCGGCACCGCCGGCGTGCCGGGTTCGGGCACGCAGTCGCTCGGCTCCAGTTCGATCGCGATGGGCTCGAATACGACGGCCACCGCCAACAATGCGATTGCGTTCGGCGTGAACACCGTTGGATCGGGCGTCAGTTCGATCGCGATGGGCGTGCAATCGAGCGCGACGCAGCAGTTCGGCCTTGCGTTCGGCAATCTCGCGCTCGCCACCGGCGCAGCGGGGACCGCGCTGGGCGCCAGCGCGACGGCATCGCAGACCAACGCGTTCGCGGCAGGCACCTCGAGCAAGGCGACCGGCGCCAACGCGATCGCGCTGGGCACGCAGGCCACGTCCGCCGCGACGAACACGGTCGCGCTGGGGGCGGCTGCTTCGGCGACCGACGACGGCAGTGTCGCCATCGGCGCTTCGTCGAACGCGGGCAACAACACCGGCACACCGACCTATCGCGCGACCGCGGTCGGTGCCGGCAGCCAGGCGACCGGGCAGTTCTCGTCCGCATTCGGCGCGACCGCGGCCGCGACCGGCAACGCCGCCGTGGCGATCGGCGATGCCGCCAATGCGTCGGCCGCCAACGCGATCGCGATGGGCAGCAGCGCCGTCGCCGATGCGGGCAACGCCGTGGCGATCGGCACGGGCGCCACCGCCACGGGCGGCACGGCGGTGTCGATCGGCGCGGGCAACACCGCCGTCGGCAATGGTGCGGTGGCGATCGGCGATCCGAGTTACGCCAGCGGCACGGGGGCGTTCACGGGCGGCGCGAACAACATCGCCAACAGCGACGGCGCAGCATCCGCGACGGTCTCCAATCAGGCCAATGGCGCGGTGGCGATCGGCAACAACAACAAGGCGATCGGTCAGGGCAGCGTCGCGCTGGGCAACGGATCGACGGCGGGCGCGGCGGGCATCGCCGGCAATATCGCGTTGGGCGACGGCGCGACAGCGGCGACCAGCGCCGGCGACGTCGCGCTCGGCTCCGGGTCGGTGACGGCTGCGCCGAATCCGACCTCGACCGGCACCATCGGCGGCGTCACGTACACGTTCAACGGCGTCAATCCGACCAGCGTCGTCAGCGTCGGCGCGGCGGGCCACGAGCGCCAGATCACCAACGTCGCCGCGGGGCGGATCAGTTCGTCGAGCACGGATGCGATCAACGGCTCGCAGCTCGATGCGACGAATCAGGCGGTGACGTCGCTGTCGACGTCGACGCAGTCCAGCATCACGTCGTTGTCGACGTCCACGTCGACGGGGATCGGCTCGTTGTCCACGGGGCTGAGTTCGACCAATAGCGCCGTCACCTCGCTGTCGACGTCCACGTCCACCGGTCTGTCGTCGGCCAATAGCGCGATCACGTCGTTGTCCACGTCGACGTCGACGGGGATCGGCTCGTTGTCCACGGGGCTGAGTTCGACCAATAGCGCCGTCACCTCGCTGTCGACGTCCACGTCCACCGGTCTGTCGTCGGCCAATAGCGCGATCACGTCGTTGTCCACGTCGACGTCGACGGGGATCGGGTCGTTGTCCACGGGCCTGAGTTCGACCAACAGCACGGTGACGTCGTTGTCGACGTCCACGTCGACCGGTCTGTCGTCGGCCAACAGTGCGATCACGTCGCTGTCGACATCGACGTCGACAGGGATCGGCTCGCTGTCCACGGGGCTGAGTTCGACGAACAGCTCGGTGACGTCGTTGTCGACGTCTACGTCGACGGGTCTGTCGTCGGCCAATAGCGCGATCACGTCGCTGTCCACATCGACGTCGACGGGGATCGGCTCGTTGTCCACGGGCCTGAGTTCGACCAACAGCGCGGTGACGTCGCTGTCGACGTCGACATCCACCGGTCTGTCGTCGGCCAATAGCGCGATCACGTCGTTGTCCACGTCCACATCGACGGGGATCAGTTCGTTGTCCACGGGCCTGAGTTCGACGAACAGCACGGTAACCTCGCTGTCGACGTCCACGTCCACCGGTCTGTCGTCGGCCAACAGCGCGATCACGTCGTTGTCCACGTCCACGTCGACGGGGATCGGGTCGTTGTCCACCGGCTTGAGCTCGACGAACAGCGCGGTGACGTCGTTGTCGACGTCCACGTCCACCGGTCTGTCGTCGGCCAACAGTGCGATCACGTCGTTGTCCACGTCCACATCGACCGGAATCAGCTCGTTGTCCACCGGCTTGAGTTCGACCAACAGCACGGTGACGTCGCTGTCCACGTCGACGTCGACCGGCATCAGCTCGCTGTCCACCGGCCTGAGCTCGACGAACAGCACGGTGACGTCGCTGTCGACATCCACGTCGACCGGAATCAGCTCGCTGTCCACCGGCCTGAGTTCGACGAACAGCATGGTGACGTCGCTGTCGACGTCCACGTCGACGGGCATCGGCTCGCTGTCCACCGGCCTGAGCGCGACGAACAGCAACGTCACGTCGTTGTCGACCGCCACGTCGACCAGCATCGGTTCGCTGTCCACCGGCCTCAGCTCGATCGCGAACAACAACACCAATCTCGGCAACAGCACGGCGGGCGCGATCGGCGGCGGGGCCACCTACGATCCGACGACCGGCGCGATTTCAGCGCCGTCGTACGTGACGTACAACAGCGACGGCTCGACGACGATCAACCACAACGTCGGTTCGGCGATCGACAACATCAACGCGAACGGCATCAAGTATTTCCACGCGAACTCGACCGCACCGGACAGCCAGGCGCTCGGTGTCGACAGCGTGGCGATCGGCCCGAATGCGATCGCGCGCGTGGACGGCAGCATCGCGCTCGGCTCGGGTTCGGTGTCCGATCGGCCGATCGTGCAGTCGTCCGGATTCCTGCGCAACGGCAGCGCGTCGATTCCGTTCGATACGACCGACGAGAAGCTGCTCGGCGCGGTGTCGCTCGGCGATGCGACGGGCAAGACCTACCGCCAGATCACCAATCTCGCGGACGGCACCGGGCAACACGACGCGGTGACGGTGCGGCAGCTGACCGGCGCATTGCAGTCGTTCGCGGTCACGCCGCAGAAATACTTCCATGCGAACTCGACGGCGGCGGATTCGCTCGCGGTCGGCGCGGAATCGGTCGCGGTCGGGCCGACGACGGTCGTGAACGGCGACAACGGCGTGGGCATCGGCAACGGCGCGATCGTCGATCAGACCGCGCCCGGCGGCATCGCGATCGGTCAGGCGGCGAGTTCCGCGCAAGCCGACGCGATCGCGCTCGGCAGCGGCGCGACGGCGACCGGCGCGCAGTCGGTCGCACAGGGCGCCAACGCGGCGGCGGTCAGCGTGGGCAGCGTCGCGCTCGGTTCCGGCGCGCGCAGCACCGCGACCGATGCGCTCGCGCTCGGGGCCGGCGCGTCGTCGACGTTCGCGAACAGCGTCGCGCTCGGCGCGGGTTCGCTGACGACGGTCGGCGCACTGACGAACTACATCGCGTACGGCCTGACCAGCCCGCAATCGTCCGCGGGCGAAGTGAACGTCGGCAACCGGCAGATCACCGGCCTCGCGGCAGGCAAGAGCGGCACGGATGCGGTGAACGTGTCGCAGCTCGACTCGGTCGCGAACCAGCTGACGACGCTGATCGACCAGCGCACGGCGAACGGCTCGTATTCGACCCATCCGACCGGCACGAACGTGGCGCCGGTGGTGGCCGGGGCGAACTCGTCGGCGGGCGGCTCGGGCTCGGTGGCATCGGGCTCGAACAGCACGGCGGTCGGCAACGCGTCGACGGCGTCCGGTAACGGCTCGACCGCGATCGGCGTCGGCTCGACCGCGTCGGGCAACAATTCGACCGCACTCGGCGCGGGCAGCAACGACGGCGGCCGGTCGAACGTGGTCGCGGTCGGCTCGGCGGATTCGCCGCGGCAGGTCGCCAACGTCGCGGCCGGCACGCAAGGCAACGACGCGGTGAACGTCAATCAGCTGAATGCGGTGTCGAACCAGTTCACGCAGTCGCTGAACACGGTCAACAATCAGCTCACGCAGATGCAGCAGCAGATCCAGCAGACCGATTCGATGGCACGTGAAGGGATCGCGGCCACCGCCGCCATGGCGTCGATTCCGCACATGGACCGCGATTCGAACTTCGCGATGGGGGTCGGCACGGCGACGTTCCAGGGCCAGAAGGCCATGGCGGTCGGCATGCAGGCACGCATCACGGAGAACCTGAAGGCGACGGTGAACGGCGGTTTCGCCGGCAGCCAGCGCGTCGTCGGCGCGGGCATGCTGTATCAGTGGAAGTGATCGCGCGCAGCGGTTCGTTCCGGCACGCGTTGCCGGAGCGGACCGCGCCGAACGCAATCGCACGCGGATGCGGCTGCATCGTTGCGCCGCCCGCGTCGCGCCCCTCGCATTTTCGGAGTCAACAAGTGAAAAACATCCATCTTGCCCTGCTGGCGTCCGTCGTTTCCCTCGCGGCCTGTTCGAGCGCGTCGGGGCCGACTTACAACGCCTATGAACTTCAACCCCGCGACGGCATCCGGACCTTCCGGGTCGACTGTCACGGCATCCTGTCGAGCGCGCAGACCTGCATGAAGGTTGCGACCCGCATGTGCGGCAACGAGCCGGTGCGCCAGATCGACGCCACGACGCCGTACCGCGACGGCGCCGATCCGCACTCGATGGTGTTCCAGTGCGGTGCGGCCCCCGCGCCGGTCGCGGCGGCGGCCGCGCCGGCACCGGCCGCGGTCGAGAAGGTGAGCCTGACCGGCGATGCGTACTTCGCGACCGACTCGGCGGTGCTCACGCCCGCGGCGAGCGCCGCGCTCGACAAGCTGCTCGGCCAGCAGGGCGACAAGCATTTCTCGCGTGTGGACGTGGACGGCTATACCGACGCGACCGGCTCGGACGCGCACAACCAGGCGCTGTCGAAGCGCCGCGCCGATGCCGTCGCCGCGTATCTGCGCGAACACGGGCTGAAGGCGGATTCGTTTGCCGCGACGGGGCACGGCGAAGCCAATCCGGCGGCATCGAACGACACCGTCGAAGGGCGCGCACGCAATCGCCGTGTGGAAATTTCGCTGCAGAAGTAACGCGTAGCGACCGCGGTTGCCGCAGGCGTGATCGTCGACGCGGACGGGACGGCTCGCTTGCGGCAGCGGCGCTGGGCGGCAACGCGGGCCGTCGAGGACAGATACGCGTACGCGGCGCGTGTGCGGTATAGCCGTCGTCGTCGCACGGACGCCGTTGCAGCAGCGGCGCGATGCAGGTTCAATCGGCGAGCCGTCATCCGCGCCGCGCAACGGATCAGTGCCTGATCACGCAGACGGCCACGATCTCGTATCCGGGGTCGGCATGCGTATTCGCCGCTTTTTCCGCTTCGTCATACGAACCGAAGGACATTGCGTCTTCGATTGCCGGCGCCATGCCGATGTCGCCGTCCTCTGCAGTGCAGAGGAATTGCTCGCCGGTCTTCACGACGTAGACGGACATCATGATTCCCTC
Source organism: Burkholderia metallica (assembly GCF_001718555.1). Taxonomy (NCBI): domain Bacteria; kingdom Pseudomonadati; phylum Pseudomonadota; class Betaproteobacteria; order Burkholderiales; family Burkholderiaceae; genus Burkholderia; species Burkholderia metallica. The sequence continues at coordinate 697,378 of NZ_CP013402.1, read as the reverse complement.
CATCGGTTGCAGGGGGAAATTCCAGTCTAGCAGGCAGGAGAGGATGCGGCAGTCTGCCGTGTCGTCGACGTGAGGCCGTGGGTCCGCCGCGGCGCGTGTGCAAGCGCAAAGCCGCGCACGATACCCGCATGCGACCCCGAACCCAGAACGCGATGTCGCCGTCGGAATGCCCGTGTGCGCACGGATACCATGCGGCCGACGCTGACCTAGAATGAAACAGGCTCCGTTGCGGATGAGCCGATGGAAAGAGAGGGGGTGCCATGAGACGCCTTTATTTTCTCGTCCCCGATACGCAGATGGCGAAGGCGATCGTCGATGACCTGCTGCGCGCGCGCATCATCTGGCGCCATATTCACGTGCTCGCCAATCACAGCGTCCAACTCGATGAGTTGCCCGAAGCATCGTTGCTTCAGAGCAGCGACGTCGTGCATGCGCTCGAGCGCGGCGTCGCGCTCGGCGGTGCGACCGGCGCGCTGATCGGCCTCGTCGCGCTGGTGTTCCCTCCCGCGGAACTCGTGATCGCGGGCGGCGCCGTCGTCGCATTGACGCTCGCGGGCGCGGGCTTCGGTGCGTGGACGGCCGCGATGATCGGCATCGCCGAGCCGAACGGGCGACTCGCGCGATTCCGCGAAGCCATCCGGGACGGCCAGATCCTGATCATGGCCGACGTGCCGGCGCTGCGGGAGCAGGAAATCGAGGAGATGGTCGCCCGGCATTTTCCGACGGCGGACCTGGAGGGCGCCGAACCCACGACGCCGATCTTCCCCTGACGCGCGAACATTCGCAGATACGGACACCGGCGCTCGTCGACGTGCCCCGACGAGCGCGTGTTCGCATGGCCGCGATCCTCGGCGGCATGCCGTTGCGTTCCGATGCGCCGCACGGGCTTCTCGCGCGTTGCGCCGGCCCCGTATCCGGCCGTTGAGGATCACGGGCCGTCGGCGCGAATCGCGCGTTCGGAACCCGAGTGCTGAAGTCGAATCTTCAGCAGCTTCAGCAAGGAGGTCATATGGAACTGCACCTTCAATCACATCATTGGGAACGGCGCACGCCGGACTGGGTCGCCGCCGCGGTGGCCGGCCTCGCGGGCGGTGCGCTGGTGATCGTGCTGGAATTCTTCTGGTCGACGCTGGTGCTCGGTGAAAGCCCGTGGCGGCCGACCCACAAGATCGCGGCGATGGTGATGGGCCGCAGCGCGCTCGGTCAGCTCTCGCAATTCAAGCTCGAAATCGTCGCGATGGCATTGCTGCTGCACTACGTGCTCGGCGCGATCATGGGGATGATGCTCGCCGCGATCATCGCGCCGTTCCGCTTCGATTCGAGCGTGGGGATGGAAGCGGTGATCGGGCTGGCCTTCGGTATCGTCGCGTATGCGTGGAACTTCCATGTGATGACGGCCGTGTTTCCGTGGTTCGTGTCGGAACGGGGTGCCGGGCCGTTGCTGGCCAACCTGCTGTTCGGCGTGGTCGCCGCCGTCGCTTACGGCAGGCTGGAGCGATGGCGCGGGCACGGCCACTGACGTATCGATCCCTCCCGTCGCGCGGGCCTGAAATACGCGGCGTGCGCGCCCCGCCGCGCTGCCTTGCACGATGCACGGGAGCGGACTACCTTTTTCTTTAGAGCCGTCGTATGCGACGCATCGTGAAGCGATCCCGGCGGAGTCGCCGGCGCCGACCGCCGACGATACGACGATAAGAAGAATGCGAAACGCGGCGATGCGGCACGACGCCGCCGGCCGCGTCGTGCCGACGGCTCGAGCGCGTGACATGCAGCGAGGCGGCGTATGGCCCTTGCGATTGCCCTGGTCCTGATCATCGTATTGGCGGTGGGGTTTCACTTTGCCAGCCCTTGGTGGATCACGCCGATCGCGTCGAACTGGGTGCGCATGGACGACATGCTGACGATCACGCTCGTCATCACCGGCGCATTCTTCATCGCGATCAACCTGTTCATCGTGATCGCACTGGTGCGCTACCGTCACCGCGACGGCCATCGCGCCGCCTACGCGCCGCACAACAGGCGGCTCGAATGGTGGCTGATCGGGCTGACCTCGGTCGGCGTGGCGGCGTTGCTGGCGCCGGGGCTCTTCGTCTACGCGGACTACGTCCGGCCGCCGCCGAAGGTGCTGCAGATGGAAGTGCTCGGCCAGCAATGGCAATGGCGCTTCCGTTTCGCCGGACCGGGCGGCAAGCTGGGCACGACGGACGTACGCTACATCAGCAACGACAACCCGTTCGGCCTGAATCCCGCCGACCCCAACGGCCGCGACAACTACCTGATCGAGTCGGCCGAGGTGCACCTGCCGCTCAACCGGCCGGTCCAGGTGCTGACCCGGTCGCGCGACGTGCTGCACGACTTCTACGTGCCGCCGTTTCGCGCGCGGATGAACATGGTGCCGGGCATGGTGACCACCTTCTGGTTCACGCCGACCAAGGCAGGGCGTTACGACATCCTGTGCGCGCAGCTCTGCGGTATCGGGCACTCCGGCATGCGCGGCGTGGTGGTGGTGGAGGACGAGGCGTCGTTCTCGCGCTGGCTCGCGCGGCAGCCGACGTTCGCGCAACGGCAACTGGCCGGCGTGCAGACGGCATCCGCCGCCGCGGGCGGCGGCACACAGGCGCTCGCCGAGCTGGGCAGGACGCTCGCGGCGGCCAAGGGCTGCGTCGCGTGCCATACCGTGGACGGCAGTCCGCGCGTCGGCCCGACGTGGAAGGGGCTGTACGGCAAGACCGAAACGATGGCCGACGGCAGCACCGCGAAGGTGGACGACGCGTATCTGCGCGCGTTCATCCGCAACCCGACGGCCCGCGTCGTGAAGGGTTTCTCGCCGATCATGCCGCGCTTCGACCTGAGCGACCAGGAACTGAACGCGCTGGTCGCCTATATCGAGGCGCAGGGCGGGCCGGACACCGCCGACGCGGCCCGGCGCTAGCGGAGCAGAGGCCATGACGTACGCACACCCCGACCACGCCCCGCGCAGCTTCTGGACCCGCTACGTGTGGAGCCAGGACCACAAGGTCATCGCCGTGCAGTACGCGCTGACGGCCATCGCCATCGGCCTGGTCGGCATGGTGCTGTCGGACCTGATGCGGCTGCAGCTCGGCTTCCCGGGCAAGTTCGCGTTCATCGACGCGACCCACTACTACCAGTTCGTCACGATGCACGGGATGATCATGGTGATCTACCTGCTGACGGCGCTGTTCCTGGGCGGCTTCGGCAACTACCTGATTCCGCTGATGCTCGGCGCGCGCGACATGGTGTTCCCGTTCCTCAACATGCTGAGCTACTGGGTCTACCTGCTGGCCGTGCTGGTGCTGATGGCGAGCTTCTTCGTGCCGGGCGGGCCGACCGGCGCGGGCTGGACGCTGTATCCGCCGCAGGCGATCCTGCCGGGCACGCCGGGCGTGCAATGGGGCATCGTGCTGATGCTCGTGTCGCTGGCGATCTTCATCGTCGCGGCGACGATGGGCGGCCTGAACTACGTCACCACCACGCTGCAGGCGCGCACGCGCGGGATGACGCTGATGCGCATGCCGCTCACCGTGTGGGGGATCTTCACCGCGACCATCCTGGCGCTGCTCGCGTTTCCGGCGCTGTTCGTGTCGGCGGCGATGATGCTGCTCGACCGGACGCTCGGCACCAGCTTCTTCGTGCCGGCCGTGGTGTCGATGGGGCAGACGCTCAAGCACGCGGGCGGCAGCCCGCTGCTGTTTCAGCACCTGTTCTGGTTCTTCGGGCATCCGGAGGTCTACATCGTCGCGCTGCCGGCCTTCGGCATCGCGTCGGACCTCATCAGCACGCACGCGCGCAAGAGCATCTTCGGCTACCGGATGATGGTGTGGGCGATCGTCGTCATCGGTGCGCTGAGCTTCGTGGTCTGGGCGCACCACATGTTCATCGCCGGCATGAACCCGTACTTCGGCTTCTTCTTTGCGACGACCACGCTCGTCATCGCCGTGCCGACCGCGCTCAAGGTCTACAACTGGGTGCTGACGCTGTGGCGCGGCGACATCCATCTGACCGTGCCGATGCTGTTCGCGATCGGCTTCATCAGCACGTTCGTGCTGGGCGGGCTGACCGGGCTCTACCTCGGCAACGTGAGCGTGGACATTCCGCTGTCGAACACGTACTTCGTGGTCGCGCACTTCCACATGGTGATGGCCGTGTCGCCGATCCTGGTGGTGTTCGGCGGCCTCTACCACTGGTATCCGAAGGTGACGGGCCGCATGCTCGACGACACGCTCGGGCGCGTGCATTTCTGGATCACCTTCGTCGGGACCTATGCGATCTACTTCCCGATGCACTATCTCGGCATCCTCGGCATGCCGCGCCGGTATTACGCGTACGAGGGCTACAGCTTCATTCCGCATTCGGCGCAGACGCTCAACGCGTTCATCACCGTCGTCGCGCTGATCGTCGCGGCCGCGCAGCTGCTGTTCCTGTTCAACCTCGCGTGGAGCCTCGCGCGCGGTAAGCGCGCCGACGGCAACCCGTGGCGCGCGACCACGCTCGAATGGCAGACGCCGCAAACGCCGCCGGCGCACGGCAACTGGGGCGCCGCGCCGCCGGTCGTGTACCGCTGGGCATACGAATACAGTCCACCGGGGCAGGCGCAGGACTTCGTCCCGCAGAACCAGCCGCCCGCGACGCCATCCGGGCCCGAGCCGGCCCGGCCGGCGCTTCACCCCGGCGAGGCGCGCGAATGACCACGCTGCCGCGCCCCTTCGTTCCCAATGCGCGATCCGGTGCGCCGAACGCGGGCCGCACGGGCCTGATCGTCTTCATGGCGGTCGCCACCGCGTTGTTTTCGCTGCTGCTGCTCGCCTATGGGATGCGCATGCGCGAGCCGGACTGGCAGCCGATCCCGCATCCGGCGCTGCTCTGGTGGAACACCGGCGCGCTGGCGCTCGCAAGCGCGGCGATGCAGCAGGCCCGGCGCATCACCTGGCACCGCGCCGCGTGGCTGATCGCCGGCGGGGGGCTGGCGGCGCTGTTCGTGATCGGGCAACTGGCCGCGTGGCGCATGCTGTCCGCCGCCGGGCAGACGATTGCCGTCAATCCGTCCGACAGCTTCCTCTACCTGCTCACCGGCCTGCACGGGCTGCACGTGCTGGGCGGGCTCGCGGCCTGGGGGATGACGATCGTGCGTGTGCGGCGCGCGGACCCGTTCCGCGCGCAGCGCGCCATCGCACTGTGCGCGATCTACTGGCATTTTCTGCTGGCGGTCTGGCTCGTGCTGCTCGCGGCGATGTGGTGGATTACCCCCGCGATCGTCGCCGCCGTTTGCGGGCCGCTGTATGGAGCCGCGCCATGACCTCGCCCACGCTCCACCCCGAATCCGCCGGCGAATCCGCGGGCGAACCGGCCGCCGACCTCGCGCCGTCCGGCGGCGGCCCCGACGGCTGGCGCGGCATCGTCACCGACTGGTCGGCCGACCGCGAAGCGTTCAAGGTGCCGTGGGGCAAGGCGATGATGTGGATCTTCCTGCTGTCGGACACTTTCGTCTTCAGCAGCTTCCTGATCGGCTACATGACGGTACGCATGTCGACCACGGCGCCGTGGCCCGATACGTCGAAGGTGTTCGGGCTCACCGTGGGCGGCGTGGAGGTACCGTTGCTGCTGATCGCGATCATGACGTTCATCCTGATCAGCAGCAGCGGCACGATGGCGATGGCCGTGAACTTCGGCTACCGGCGCAACGCCAGGCGCGCCGCCGCGCTGTTGCTGGCGACCGCGCTGCTGGGCGCGACCTTCGTGTCGCTGCAGGCCTTCGAATGGAGCAATCTGATCGTCCGCGAAGGCATACGGCCGTGGGGCAACCCGATGGGCGCCGCCCAGTTCGGCGCGTGCTTCTTCATGATCACCGGGTTTCACGGCTTTCACGTGAGCTGCGGCGTGATCTATCTGCTGCTGGTCGCACGCAAGATCCTGCAACCGGGGTTCGCCGATCGCGGCAACTTTCAGATCGTCGAGATTGCCGGCCTGTACTGGCACTTCGTCGATCTCGTGTGGGTGTTCATCTTCGCGCTGTTCTATTTGTGGTGAGGCCGGGCATGGACCATACCGATCCCGCCGATCGACCCGACGCCGCGCACGGCCAGCAGCATCCGGTCGGCATCTACCTGAAGATCTGGGGCCTGCTGTTCGTGCTGAGCACGCTGTCGTACCTGGTCGACTACTTCCACGTGCAGGGCCTGCTGCGCTGGGTGCTGATCGTCGTGCTGATGATCGCGAAGGCCGGGCTGATCGTGTCGATTTTCATGCACATGATGTGGGAGCGGCTGGCGCTGGTGTACGCGATCCTGATCCCGCCGCTGTGCCTGCTGGTGCTGATGGTGCTGATGGCCGCCGAAGCGCATCACACGTTCGGCATGCGGGTGCTGTTCTTCCACTGATTCCGTCGACAACCGTGCATCCCGTCAATCGCCGTGCGCCGGTCGACCGGCGCCGCGCATCGCGACGGGTGCGATGCGTGGGCGCCATACGGGGCGATCGCCGGACGCCGTCATGTCGTCGCGGAATCTCGCTTTCCCGACATGCGTTCACGCACACCTGAAAGGAGGCTCCCATGACATTCTCACGCCGACGTTTCATCGCAGCCACCACCGTTTTCGCGTCCGCGCTGGCCGTCGGACGTCGCGCGGCGGCGGATGCCGGGGTGGTGCAGGAATCCGATGCAAACGCGCTGGCGCTCGGTTACAAGACGGATGCCGGCCGGGTCGATCGCGCGAAATTTCCGAAGTTTCAGGCGGGCCAGGCCTGTGCGAATTGCCAGTTCTTCCAGGGCAAGACCGGCGCCGCGATCGCGCCGTGCGCCATTTTCGGCGGCAAGCAGGTGGCCGCCAAAGGCTGGTGCAGCGCCTATTCGAAGAAGGCGTAGCACGCAGGTGCGGCGTGGCGGCGCTGCCGGCGCGCGTGACGCGCAAGCGATTGACGGGGCCGGACCAGCCACCGGCGCGTGGACGCAAGGCCGGGCCCGCCGACGCGAAGCCGGCGTAATCTGGCGGCTTTCCCGCACACGCGCCGCGCATGGAAAACTGTATGAATATACAGTATAGTATCCGTCGAACTCGAGCGGCGCGGGCATGACCCGTGCGGCACGGTCGCCGCGCATTGCGCGTATCCGCCACAGCGTTCCGGCACCGTGAATTCCGGCTAACTCATTCAGACGGGCAGGCAAATTGTCATCCAGCAATCTGATCCGCATTCGCGGAGCACGTCAGCACAACCTCAAGAACCTCGATCTCGACCTGCGCACCGGCGAGATGACGGTCGTCACCGGCCCGTCGGGCTCCGGCAAGTCGAGCCTCGTGTTCGACACGCTGTATGCGGAAGGCCAGCGGCGCTACGTCGAAACCTTCAGCGCGTATGCGCGGCAGTTCCTCGACCGGATGGACCGCCCGCAGGTCGAGCGCGTCGACGGCGTGCCGCCCGCGATCGCGATCGACCAGACCAACCCGGTCCGCAGTTCGCGCTCGACGGTCGGCACGATGACCGAGCTGAACGATCACCTGAAGCTGCTGTACGCGCGCGCGGCCGAGCTGTTCGACCGCCAGACCGCGCGGCAGGTGCGGCACGACACGCCGGAAACCATCTACGCGGAGCTCGTCGCGCGCACGCAGGCGGATGATCCGCGCGTCGTCGTCACGTTCCCGGTCGAGCTGCCGGAAGCGGTGTCCGACGAGGAAATCGCGCAGTGGCTGTCGGCGAGCGGCTATACGCGCGTACAGGCGCAGCGCGAAGTGGCGTCGCCCACGGGCGCGCGCAAGGTGCTCGACGTGGTGGCCGACCGCTTCCGCGTGCAAGGCGCCGACAAGGCGCGCGTGGTCGAGGCGATCGAGGCGTCGCTGAAGCGCGGCGGCGGGCGTGTGAACGTCTACGTGCTCGCGGCGGAGGCGGAAAACGTAGTCGCCGAGCCGCAGGTGTGGCGTTTTTCCACCGGCCTTCACGATCCCGACAGCGACCTGCGCTACGCGGAGCCGCAGGCGGCGCTGTTCTCGTTCAACTCGGCGTACGGCGCGTGCGAGACCTGCCGCGGCTTCGGCCGCGTGATCGGCGTCGATCTCGGCCTCGTGATTCCCGACGCGCGCAAGACGTTGCGCGGCGGGGCGATCAAGCCGATGCAGACGCCCGCGTGGAAGGAGTGCCAGGACGACCTGATGCGCTACGCGGCGAAAGCCGGCATCCCGCGCGACACGCCGTGGGCCGACCTGTCGGACGCCGAGCGCGACTGGGTCGTCAACGGTTCGCCCGACTGGAACGGCAAGTGGCAGAGCCAGTGGTACGGCGTGAAACGCTTCTTCGGCTATCTCGAATCGAAGGCGTACAAGATGCACATCCGTGTGCTGCTGTCGAAATACCGCAGCTACACGCCGTGCGACGTGTGCGGCGGCGCGCGCCTGAAGACGGAATCGCTGCAATGGCGGCTCGGCTCGAAGGAGAACGCCGACCGCGTGCTCGCGCCGGCCGATCGCTTCATGCCGCGCGGCGTCGACTGGAGCCGCGCGCAGCTCGAAGCGCTGCCGGGCCTGACCGTGCACGACCTGATGCTGCTGCCGATCGAGCGCATCCGCCGCTTCTTCGACGACATCACGCTGCCGAGCGCGCTGCTCGACGATGCGCTGAAGCTGCTGCTCGCCGAGGTGCGCACGCGCCTGAAATACTTGTGCGACGTGGGGCTCGGCTACCTGACGCTCGACCGGCAGAGCCGCACGCTGTCGGGCGGCGAAGTGCAGCGGATCAACCTGACGACGGCGCTCGGCACGTCGCTCACGAAAACCCTGTTCGTGCTCGACGAGCCGAGCATCGGGCTGCATCCGCGCGACCTCACGCGGATCGTCGAGGCGATGCAGCGGCTGCGCGACGCGGGCAACACGCTGGTGGTCGTCGAACACGATCCGTCGGTGATGCTCGCGGCCGACCGGCTGATCGACATGGGGCCCGGCCCCGGCGAGCGCGGCGGCACGATCGTCTACGACGGCACGCCGGCCGACATCCGTTCCGCGCCCACGCTGACGGGCGAATATCTCGGCGGGCGCAAGCAGGTCGCGCATGCGTCGAACTGGGCGCGCCGCGTGGTCGACGCGAACACGCCGCGCATCGTGCTCGAAGGCGCGAGCGAACACAACCTGCGCGACGTGACGGTCGAGATTCCGCTGCAACGGCTCGTCTGCGTGACGGGCGTGTCGGGCTCCGGCAAGTCCACGCTGCTGCAGGACGTGCTGTATCCGGCGATGGCGCGGCACCACGGCAAGGCGACCGAGTCGCCGGGCGCTTACCGCAGCCTCACGGGCGCCGACCAGGTGGGCGACGTCGTGTTCGTCGACCAGTCGCCGATCGGCAAGACCACGCGCTCGAACCCGGCCAGCTACGTCGGCGCGTTCGACGAAATCCGCAAGCTGTTCGCGAAGGCGCCGCTCGCGCTGCAGCGCGGCTACGGCGCGGGCACGTTCAGCTTCAACTCGGGCGACGGCCGGTGTCCGACCTGCGGCGGCTCGGGCTTCGAGCACATCGAGATGCAGTTCCTGAGCGACGTCTACCTGCGCTGCCCGGACTGCGACGGCAGCCGCTACCGCGCCGAGATTCTCGAAGTGCGCATCGAGCGCGACGGCCGCGCGCTGAACATCGCCGACGTGCTCGACCTCACGGTCAGTGAGGCGGCCGCGTTCTTCGCGGCCGACGCCGAGGTGCTGCGCGTGTTGCAGCCGATCGTCGACGTCGGCCTCGAATACGTGAAGCTCGGCCAGCCGGTGCCGACGCTGTCGGGCGGCGAGGCGCAGCGGCTGAAACTGGCCGGTTTCCTCGCCGAATCGGCGGCGGCGGCCAACGGGCGCCGGGTCGCGACGGAAGAGGCGCGCATCGCGCGCGCGAAGCTGTTCATGTTCGACGAGCCGACCACCGGGCTGCACTTCGACGACATCGCGAAGCTGATGCAGGCGTTCGGCAAGCTGCTCGCGGCCGGCCATTCGCTGATCGTGATCGAGCACAACCTCGACGTGATCCGCGCGGCCGACTGGCTGATCGACCTCGGCCCGGAAGGCGGCGACGGCGGCGGGCGCGTGCTGTGCGCGGGCACGCCCGACGACGTGAAGGGCTGCGCCGAATCGCACACGGGCGTGGCGCTGCTGCAGTACGACCGCGACATGGACACCGAAGCGGCGCTCGCCGACGAAGGCAAGCCGCTGCAGGCCGTGCTGAATGCGGCGCGCGAGCGGCGTGCGATCGAAGGCGAGGACGTCGTGCGGATCGTCAACGCGCGCGAGCACAACCTGAAATCCCTCGACGTCGACATCCCACACGGCAAGTTCAACGTGATCACCGGCGTGTCGGGTTCCGGCAAGTCGACGCTCGCGTTCGACATCCTGTTCCACGAAGGCCAGCGCCGCTACCTCGAATCGCTGAACGCGTATGCGCGCTCGATCGTGCAGCCGGCCGGCCGCCCGGAAGTCGACGCGGTGTACGGCATCCCGCCGACGGTGGCGATCGAGCAGCGGCTGTCGCGCGGCGGGCGCAAGAGCACCGTCGCGACCACGTCCGAGGTCTGGCACTTCCTGCGGCTGCTGTACGTGAAGCTCGGCTTGCAGCATTGCATCCACGACGGCACGCCGGTCACGTCGCAATCGGTCGAATCGATCGCCGCGCAGTTGCTGCGCGATCATCGCGGCGAGCACGTCGGGCTGCTCGCGCCGCTCGTCGTGAACCGCAAGGGCGTGTATACCGATCTCGCGAAATGGGCGAAGGCGCGCGGCAGCACGCATCTGCGCGTGGACGGCGAGTTCGTGCCGGTCGATCCGTGGCCGAAGCTCGACCGCTTCCGCGAGCACACGATCGAGTTGCCGGTGGCCGATATCGTCGTGTCGCCGGACAACGAGGCCGAGCTGCGGCGCATGCTCGACGACACGCTCGAGCTCGGCAAGGGCGTGATGCATCTGCTCGCGCCGCTCGACGGGCTGCACGATGCGATGCGCAACGATCATTCGACCGCGCGCGTCGGCACCGTCAAGGTGCTGTCGGTCAAGCGTGCGTGCCCGGTGTGCGGCACGAGCTATCCGGAGCTGGACCCGCGAATGTTCTCGTACAACAGCAAGCACGGCTGGTGCACGACCTGCGTCGGCACCGGCGTCACGCTCACGCGCGAGCAGCGCGCCGCGTACGACGACACCGTGCTCGCCGGAGACGATCGCGGCCGTGAGCAGACGCTGCCGTCGGACGAGCAGGAACCGGAAGGCGTCGGCAACGAGCCGTGCCCGGACTGCCACGGCACGCGGCTGAACCCGTCCGCGCGCGCAGTTACGTTCGATGCGCATCCGATCGTCGAAGTCGCGCAATGGACGGTGTCCGACACGCGCCGCTGGATCGACGGGCTGGCACTCACCGGGCGCGACGCGCAGATCGCGCGCGACATCGTCAGCGAGATCGGCAGCCGTCTCGCATTTCTCGAGGAAGTCGGGCTCGGCTACCTGAGCCTCGATCGCGCGGCGCCGAGCCTGTCGGGCGGCGAAGCGCAGCGCATCCGGCTCGCCGCGCAGCTCGGCAGCAACCTGCAGGGCGTGTGCTACGTGCTCGACGAGCCGACGATCGGCCTGCATCCGCGCGACAACCAGATCCTGCTCGACGCGCTGCGCAAGCTCGGCGACAAGGGCAATACGCTCGTCGTCGTCGAGCATGACGAGGACACGATCCGCCGCGCCGATCACATCATCGACGTCGGCCCGGGTGCCGGCAAGCGCGGCGGCACGCTGGTCGCGCAGGGCGCGGTGGCCGATCTGGCCGCGCAGTCCGATTCGGTCACCGGGCGGCTGCTCGCGCAGCCGATGACGCACCCGCTGCAGCCGCGCCGCGGCGTGAGCCTGCCGGGCAGGAAGGGCGAGCCGGCGGTGCCGGACGCGTGGCTGACCGTGCATGGCGCGAAGCTGCACAACCTGCGCGACGTCACCGTCGGCATCCCGCTCGCGCGGCTCGTCGCGGTGACGGGCGTGAGCGGCTCGGGCAAGTCGACGCTCGCGCGCGACGTGCTGATGACGAACCTGCTCGATGCGGTCGGCCGCTCGGTACTGTCGTCGCCGGCCACGCGGCGCGCGCGTAAGGCCGCGCAGCAGGATGCGCCGGCCGCCAATCGCCGTTCGAGCGTGCTCGCGCGCAGCGCGCCGCGGCCGTCGCTGAACGTCACGCATGCGTGGCAGGGCTGTGCGTCGCTGAGCGGCTGGGAGCAGATCGACCGCGTGCTGGAAGTCGACCAGACGCCGATCGGCAAGACGCCGCGTTCGTGCCCGGCCACCTATATCGGTGTGTGGGACACGATCCGCAAGCTGTTCGCCGATACGCTGGAAGCGCGGGCGCGCGGCTACACGGCGTCGCGCTTCTCGTTCAATACCGGCGACGGGCGCTGCCCCGCGTGCGAAGGGCAAGGCGTGCGCACGATCGGCATGAGCTTCCTGCCCGACGTGAAGGTGCCGTGCGACGTGTGCCACGGGCAGCGCTTCAACCCCGAAACGCTCGCCGTCACGTGGCGCGGCCGGAACATCGGCGACGTGCTGACGATGGAAATCGACGAAGCGGTGGAATTCTTCGCGCCGATGTCGAACATCGCGCATCCGCTGCAGCTGATGAAGGACGTCGGGCTCGGCTACCTGACGCTCGGCCAGCCGTCGCCCACGCTGTCGGGCGGCGAGGCGCAGCGCATCAAGCTCGTCACCGAGCTGACGAAGGTGCGCGACGACATCACGCGGCGCGGCCAGAAGGCGCCGCACACGCTGTACGTGCTCGACGAACCGACGGTCGGCCTGCACATGGCGGACGTCGCGAAGCTGATTCGCGTGCTGCACCGGCTCGTCGATGCGGGGCACAGCGTCGTCGTGATCGAGCATGACCTCGACGTGATCGCGGAAGCCGACTGGATCATCGATCTCGGGCCGGAAGGCGGCGTGGGCGGCGGCACGATCGTCGCGGCGGCGCCGCCGGAAGCGCTGGCGAAGGTGAGCGCGAGCCATACCGGGCAGGCGCTCAGGCCTGTGCTGGCGCGCACGCGTGCGGACGACGGGGAAGTCGAGCGCGAGGGCGAAGCGCGGGTGGGTTGAGCGCGACGCGTCGTATCGACGGCCTCTTCTTGAGCGATGCGCTCCGAGCCGACTTGCGAGCGGCCAGGGGCGCATCGCGATGCGGCTCATGCACCCCTCGCTTCGAGGGGCGTTTTTTTGAGGGCGGTCGTCTGGGCGATATGCCGCGGCCGTGATCGCGGGGCGCGCAAGCGTCTTCCGGCTCGAAGCGATCTAAAGACGATGGGCGACGTCCGGATGCCGGCTGCCGCCTCTGTCTTTCCGCTATCCGACTCCCTGTCGGAACGGTCAGCCTGCGGTCGCGTGTTCGATGCGAACCGTACGACGGTTGCGACGCACGCCGTCGAAGTCGCGAATCGTGGTGCCGCGTGGTGCCCGATTATTGTCGCGTGGCGGCGACGATCGCCTCGGCCGCGCGGATCACCGGCAGATCGACCATGCGGCCGTCCAGTCGGAATGCAGCACCGCCGTGCTTCGCGGCTTCGTCGATCACACGGTGCGCCCACGCCTGCTCGTATTCCGAATAGCCCATCGCATCGTTCACGCCCGCGACCTGGGCCGGGTGGATGCACAGCTTGCCGCCGAAGCCGAATGCGCGTGCACGGCTCGCATCCGCTGCGACGCGTTCGGCGTCGTCGGTGCGCGTGGTCACGCCGTCGATCGGCGCGGGCAGCAGCGCGCGGCGCGACGCGGCCACGAGTGCATAGCGGGCAAAGGCCAGCTCCGGCTCGTCGGGCGTCGCGCGCATGCCGAGGTCGAGCTGGAAATCCAGGTGACCGAACGCGATGCGCACGACTTGCGGGTCGCGTGCCAGCGCATCGGCCGCGTCGAGCCCGGCCAGCGATTCGATCAACGCGACGAGTTGCGCGTGCTCGCCGAGTCGCTCGGCGACGCCGCGCAGCGCGTCGGCGTCTTCGGACTTCGGCAGCATCACGGCCACACCGTGTGCGGTCCAGTCGCGCAGCAGCGCGATGTCCGCGTCGTGCCACGGCGTGCCGACCGCGTTCATGCGCACGACGGTGCGCGATCGCTGTTCAACGGTCAGCAGCGGCAGGTGCTGCGCGAGTTGTGCGCGTGCGTCGTCCTTGCTGTCGGGGCCGACGGCATCCTCGAGGTCGACGACGATGCAGTCGGCACCCGAATCGAGCGCTTTCACAAAGCGCTCGGGGCGAGTGGCCGGCACGAACAGGAAACTGCGCGCGTGATGGACGGGGGGGCGGGGCAGAGGCATGGTTCAGATCACGCCGGCGGCGCGCAGTCGTTCGATATCGGCGTCGGTGCGCCCGAGTTCGTGCAGGATGGCCGCACTGTGCTCGCCCAGCGCGGGCACCGGATCCATGCGCACGTCGAAGCTGTCGACGGTGGCGGGCGGCAGCAGCGCCTGCAGGCCGCCGGCCGGCGAGTCGATCGTGCGAAAGCGCTGGCGCGCGTGCAGTTGCGGATGCGACCAGAGCTCGCCGACCGGGTTGACGGCGGCGTTCGCGATCTGCGCTTCGTCGAGGCGCGCGATCACGTCCTGCGCGGTGAGCGCGGCAAACGCCTGTTCGATCACGGCCTTCAATTCCGCGCGGTGCTCCGACCGGTGTACGTTGGCGTCGAAGCGCGGGTCGGTCGCGAGCGCCGGGTCGCGCAGCACGACGTCGCAGAACGCTTTCCATTCGCGCTCATTCTGCAGCCCGAGCATCACGACCCGGCCGTCGCCGGCCTTGAACGGGCCGTACGGGTAGATGGTCGCGTGCGCGGCGCCGTTGCGGCCCGGCGGCTGCTGGCCGTCGTACGCGTAGTACATCGGGAAGCCCATCCACTCGGCGAGCGCTTCGAGCATCGAAATCTCCACGTGCGAGCCTTCGCCGGTAACGCCGCGCTGCAGCAGCGCGCTGAGGATGCCCGTGTACGCATACATGCCCGCCGCGATGTCGGCGATCGAGATGCCGGCCTTGCAGGGCTCGTCGGCGGTGCCCGTGATCGACAGGAACGCCGCCTCGCTCTGGATCAGCAGGTCGTACGCTTTCTTGTCGCGGTAGGGGCCGTCGGCGCCGTAGCCCGAGATGTCGCAGACGATGAGCCGCGGGTGCTTCGCGTGCAACGCGTCGAACGACAGCCCCATGCGCGCGGCCGCGCCGGGCGCGAGATTCTGCACGAGCACGTCGGCCCGGGCGATGAGTTCGCCGAGCACGTCCTGCGCGGCCGGTTGCTTCAGGTCCAGCGTGACGCTTTCCTTCGACCGGTTGGTCCACACGAAATGCGATGCGAGGCCGCGGGTGCGGTGATCGTACGCACGGGCGAAATCGCCGACGCCGGGGCGTTCCACCTTGATGACGCGGGCGCCGAGGTCCGCGAGCTGGCGCGTGCAGAACGGTGCGGCGATCGCGTGTTCGAGCGCGACGACGGTCGTCCCGCTCAGGGGTCCTTTTCGAGCTTGCATGGTCGTTGTGCTATTCCAGTTCGGCGCTGGCCTGCATGGCCAGCTGTCGTTGCGGGCCGCACGCCCACAGGCGGGCGGCATGACCTTCGAGCGTGCCGTTCACCGTGAACGGCGCCGTGTCGAACAACGGGCTGACGGCCTTGAAAGCGAAGCGGCGAACGGTCCTGTCGGGATGCGTGCGGCGCAGCGCTTCCAGCAGCAGCATCGCGATCAACGGGCCGTGCACCACGAGGCCCGGATAGCCTTCTTCCCGCATCGCGTAAGGCCGGTCGTAGTGAATCCGGTGGCCGTTGAAGGTGAGCGCGGAAAAGCGCATCAGCAGCACCGGATCGGGCGTGACGACGCGCGAATACTGTTCGTCGGTCGGTGCGGGCAGTGGAGCCGGCGCCGGTGTGCCGGCCGACGCGGACGGCGGTGCGTCGCGATACACGATGTCCTGTTCCTCGCGGATCGCGACGCCTTGTGCGTCGCTGATTTCGTGCAGCACGGTCACGAAAACGAGCTGACCGCTGCGGCCGGATTTACTTTGCACGGCGAGGATCGTGGACCAGCGCTGCACGGGCGCGTCGATGGCCAGCGGGCGCAGGAACTGCAGCCGGCCGCCGGCCCACATGCGGCGCGGCAGCGTGACCGGCGGCAGGAAGCCGCCGCGCCGCGGGTGACCGTCGATGCCGATGTCCGACTGTCGTTCGCCCGGCAGGAAGTACAGCCAGTGCCACAGTGGCGGCAGCGTCGCGGGTAGTTCGGATGGGTTCGCATCGTCCAGTGTCGCCTGCAGCAGACGGATGGGAGCGCGGGTAATCCGGTCCACGCTGTCTTCGCTGCGACCGACCCACGCGTCGAAGGATTCGGGAGGCTCGAGATTCATGTCGTTTCGTGCTCGATGATGGAAGCGTCGCAGAAGCTGCCGCCCCTCGTCAGGGTACGTGGTCGACCCGGACACAACCGCATCGTGAATCAGTAGGACCGGGGCAGCTGCAGCACGTGCTCGGCCACATGCCCTAGGATCATGTTGGTGGAGATCGGCGCGACCTGGTACAGACGCGTTTCGCGGAACTTGCGCTCGACGTCGTATTCGCACGCAAAGCCGAAGCCGCCGTGCGTCTGCAGGCATGCATTGGCCGCTTCCCAGCTCGCCTTCGCGGCCAGGTACTTCGCCATGTTGGCCTCGACCCCCGCGTTCTGGCGCGCGTCGATCTTCTCGCACGCACGCCAGCGCATCAGGTTCGCGGCCTCCAGCTCGATGAACGATTCGGCCAGCGGAAACTGGATGCCCTGGTTCTGGCCGATCGGGCGGCCGAACACCTTGCGCTCGACCGCGTAGTCGCGCGCCTTCTCCAGGAACCAGTAGCCGTCGCCGATGCACTCGGCCGCGATCAGCGTGCGCTCGGCGTTCAGGCCGTCGAAGATGACCTTCAACCCCTTGCCTTCGGTGCCGAGCAGCGCGTCTTCCGGCAGTTCGAGATTGTCGAAGAACAGCTCGTTGGTCTCGTGGTTGACCATGTTGAGGATCGGGCGCACGGTGAGGCCGTTGCCGATCGCCTTGTCCAGCTCGACGATGAAGCACGACAGCCCGTCGCTCTTCTTCTGCACCTGGTCGAGCGGCGTGGTGCGCGCGAGCAGGATCAGCAGGTCGCTGTGCTGTACGCGCGAGATCCACACCTTCTGGCCGTTGATGACCCAGCGGCCGTCCTTCTTCACGGCCGTGGTCTTGAGCTTGGTGGTGTCGCTGCCGGTGGTGGGCTCGGTCACGCCCATCGACTGCACGCGCAGCTCGCCCGCCGCGATGCGCGGCAGGTAGCGCTGCTTCTGCGCGTCGGTGCCGCTGAACACGATCGTGTTCATCACGTACATCTGGCCGTGGCACGCGCCCGAATTGCCGCCGGAGCGGTTGATCTCTTCCATGATGACCGACGCCTCGGCCATCGACAGGCCCGGGCCGCCGTATTCCTGCGGAATCAGCGCGGCCAGCCAGCCGGCTTGCGTGAGGGCCGTGACGAACGCTTCGGGGTAGCCGCGCGCCTCGTCGATCTTGCGGTGGTAGTCGGCCGGGAACTGGCTGCACAGGCCGCGTACCGCGTCGCGGATTTCCTGGTACTGGTCGGGGGCGGAAAAAACGGAGGCGCTCATGAATCGTGTCTCGTCATCGGCATGGGTTGAGTCCATAATAAGTTTTGATGGATTTCTTAAACAATAGAATTTTCTGATGACCGAATCAGTTTTCGGCATCGAGGTGTCCGCGATGGATCTCAAGCAACTGCGTGCGTTCGTCACCGTGGCCGAAACGGGCAACGTTACCCGTGCGTCGGCCCTGTTGAATCTCGTGCAGCCGGCCGTGTCGCGCCAGCTGCGCCTGCTCGAAGAGGACATGGGGACGGAACTGTTCGACCGCAGCCGTCACGGGATGCAGCTCACGCCGTCGGGCAAGACGATGCTCGAATACGCGCGTCGCATCCTGAACGAAGTGGCGCGGGCCAAGGCCGAGATCCAGCCTACCGACGGGCCGGTGGCCGGCATCGTCAGCATCGGGCTGCTGGCCAGTACGTCGGACCTGCTCGCCACGCGGCTGGCGGGCGAGGTCGCGCGGCGCTATCCGCGCATCCGGCTGCGGCTCACGATCGGCTACGCGGGGCACCTGCAGGACTGGCTCGAAGCGGGGGACGTCGATGCGGCGCTGCTGTACGGGCAGAAGGAAACGCCCGCGCTGCACGTCAAGGCGCTGATCGAGGAAAGCCTGTGGGCCGTCGCGGCGCCGTCGGCGGGGCTGTCGCGCAAGCGGCCGTTGCCGCTCGAACGGGTCGCGCGCGAGCCGTTCATCCTGCCTTCCGCGCCGCAGGGCCTGCGCGCCGCGATCGAGCATGCGGCGGCCGAGGCGGGCGTGACGCTGCAGGTCTTCGCCGAAACCAATGCGCTGAGCGTGCAGAAGGAACTGGTGGCGCAAGGCCACGGCTGGACGATCCTGCCTGCCGTCGGCGTCACGCAGGAAGTCGAGCGCGGCACTCTGAGCGCGGCGCCGCTCGCGTCGCCGGGCGTCAGGCGCACGATCGTGCTCGCGGCGCCTAGCAGCCGGCAGGCCACGGCGCCGGTGCGCTGCGTGGTCGGCGTGCTGCTCGACTGCGTGAAGGCTACGTTCGACCAGGGCGACTGGCCCGATGCGCGGTGGCTGGGCTAGGGGCTGTTCACGCTGATGGCGGGCCCGCCCCGCAGATGAATTTTTCCGTTCAAGGGGAACGTGCGCGAATGGCGTGGACAGGCGCGGCGGCGTTGGCGGGGCGCGTCGTCCCCAGGACGGCAGGGGCACATCCCGGCGAGCGGGCCCGATCGGCGCAGGCCGTTGCCGGTTGCGATCACGCGCGCGGCGCGACGGATGCGCCGGTGATGCCGTGCCGACGCAGCGCATCCGCGACGAAACCCGACGCCTTCATGTCCTCGACGAACGCATTCAGCGCCGCCGCGGCCGCTTCGCCGCGGCTCTTCGGCACGCCCATGGCCTGCCGGATCACCATGAAGCGCTCGTCGAGCAGGCGCAGGCCGGGCGTTGTCGCCGCGTCGGCTTCGAGCTGCTGCTTCACGCCCGCCGCGACTTCCAGTTCCTGTTCGACGAAGGTCCGCACGACGTCCTGCGACGTCGGCGCCCGCACGATCTGCGCGGCCTTCAGTTCGCGCGTGAGGAACAGGTCGTAGGCGCTGCCCTTGCCGACCGTCACGCGGTGGTCCGGCCGGTCGACGTCCGCGTTCGTGCGGATCGGCGACGCGTCGCGCACGAGATAGAACCCTTCGATCAGCACGTACGGCGCGGTGAACGCGACCGTCTCGCCGCGCAGCGGATCGACCGCGAAGAAGCCGAAATCGGCACGCTCGTCGGTCAGCGCCTGCACCGATTGGCCGGCGGTGTCGAACACCACGAGCTCCAGCTCGGCCGACAGGCGTTCGGCGAATGCCCGCGCGAGGTCGATCGATACGCCGAACGGTTCGCCGGTGGCCGGGTCGCGGTTCGCGAGGACCTTGTTGCCGAGATTGATCGATGCGCGCAGCTTGCCGGTGGGCGTGAACGCGGAGAGGACGGAAGGGGCGAGTGACATGGGCGGCTCGTTTCGGTCGTAGGGTCGGGGGGGCGCGGCGCGGCGATGCGCGGCGGTGCGTCGGCATCGAGCTTATCACCTGGCTTTCGTCATGGAGCGGTGTCGAGTGGCGCAAGCCCGGCGTCGTCGCCAACCCGGCAACGCGACGGGTACGACTTCCCGTCGCCATGTCGCCCGAACCACGTGCCATGAAGTGATAGTGATGGACGGGCGAAGCGGCCGAGCCGCCGCGACGGACGCTTCGGCGCACGAAAAGATGCGGGAGCGGCCTGCGTCGCACCAGCCGGCGGCGGCTTCCGGCTGGCAGCGCGGCGTCCCGTCGACGGTCTGCGCTCAGGCGCTGCGGGCCTTGATCCGCCCGGCACCCGCTAGAATTGCGGTTTTAGCCCGGAATACGTCCATGTCCTTTGCCTCGCTCGGCCTGATCGAACCCTTGCTGCGTAATCTGCAGGACCTCAATTATCAGGCCCCTACGCCGGTGCAGGCCAAGGCGATTCCCGCCGTGCTCGGCGGCAAGGACGTGATGGCGGGCGCGCAGACGGGCACCGGCAAGACCGCCGGTTTCGCGCTGCCGCTGCTGCAACGGCTGGTGCAGCATGGCCCGGCAGTGTCCAGCAACCGCGCGCGCGTGCTGGTGCTGGTGCCCACGCGCGAACTGGCGGAACAGGTGCTGCAGAGCTTCGTCGCTTACGGCAAGGGGCTCGACCTGCGAATGCTGGCCGCCTACGGCGGCGTGAGCATCAATCCGCAGATGATGAAACTGCGCAAGGGCGTCGACGTGCTCGTGGCGACACCCGGCCGTCTGCTGGACCTGAATCGGCAGAACGCGGTGCAGTTCGATCAGGTCGAAACGCTGGTGCTGGACGAAGCCGACCGCATGCTGGATCTCGGCTTCGCGCGCGAACTCGACGCCGTCTTTGCCGCGTTGCCCGCGCAGCGCCAGACGCTGCTGTTTTCGGCCACGTTTTCCGACGATATCCGCGCGATGGCGGCGAACATACTGCGCGCGCCGGTCAATATCAGCGTCAGCCCGCCCAATGCCACCGCCAGCAAGATCAAGCAGTGGGTCGTGACGGTGGACAAACGGAACAAGCCCGACCTCTTCATGCACCTCGTGGCCGAGAACAAGTGGACGCATGCGCTGGTCTTCGTCAAGACGCGCAACGGCGTGGATTACCTGGCGGCCATGCTGGACGAAGCGGGCTATGCGGTCGACACCATTCACGGCGACAAGCCGCAACCCGCGCGCCTGCGTGCGCTGGAGCGTTTCAAGGCGGGCGAGGTACAGATGCTGGTCGCCACCGACGTGGCGGCGCGCGGGCTCGATATCGACGACCTGCCGCTGGTGATCAACGTGGATCTGCCGATCGTCGCGCAGGACTACGTGCACCGTATCGGCCGTACCGGCCGCGCGGGCGCGAGCGGCGTGGCGGTGTCCCTCGTATGCGCGGACGAAGCGCCGCAACTCGCCGCGATCGAAGCGCTGATCCGGCAGACGCTGCGCCGTGAAGAAGAGCCGGGTTTCGAGGCCGAGCATCGCGTGCCGGAAACCAGCGCAACGGGCCAGATCATCAAGAAACCCAAAAAGCCCAAGAAGCCGAAGGTGCCGCAGGCGGCGTCGGGGGCGATGCCCGTATCCGGCAAGAAGCCGCGCCCGCAAGGCGGCGAGAACAAGCGCAAGGGGGCGGCGCCGCGCGCCGGGGCGGCGGGCAAGGGCGCGAACGTGCCCGGCGGCAGTCCGTTCGGCGCGCAGAAGCCGCGCGGCAAACCGGCCGGCAAACCCGCCGCGGGCGCACGCAAACCCGCCGGCAAACCCGCGGGGGGCCGCGGCAAGCGCCCGGCCTGATTCGGCGGGTGAATCGCGCCAGCCATCGGGCATGGCTGGCGGTTCGGGGCGGGGGCGGGCCGGCAGCGTCGAGCATGTCGCATCGCCGGGTCGAATCCGACGCAACGCGACGCCGCTCGTCACGGCGATCTGGCAATATGCATCGACCGACTTCCCGACTTCGGACAGGGCCTCCCCATGCACATCGCCATTCTGACCTTCCAGGGCTTCAACGAACTCGATTCCCTCATCGCGCTCGGCGTGCTCAATCGCATCAGGAAGCCCGACTGGCGGGTCACGCTTGCCTGCCCGGAGCCGTTCGTCACGTCGATGAACGGGGTGACCGTGCAGGCGCAGTCGACGTTGGCGGATGCGCGCACGGCGGACGCCGTGATCGTCGGAAGCGGCATTCGAACGCGGGAAGTGGTCGACGACGCGTCGCTGATGGCGCAGTTGCATCTCGATCCCGCCCGGCAGCTCATTGGCGCCCAATGTTCGGGCACGCTGGTTCTGGCGAAGCTCGGCTTGCTCGACCACGTTCCGGCCTGCACGGATCTCACCACCAAACCGTGGGTGGTCGAGGCCGGCGTCGACGTCCTCAATCAGCCGTTCTTCGCGCAAGGGAACGTTGCGACGGCCGGCGGCTGTTTTGCGTCGCAGTATCTGGCCGCATGGATCATTGCGCGCCTGGAGGGTGAGGATGCCGCGCGCAGCGCGCTGCATTACGTTGCGCCGGTCGGGGAAAAGGACGAGTACGTCGCGCGTGCGCTCGCGAATATCGAGCCTTATCTTTCGTCGCCCGCCAAAGACGGTGATGCGTCCGTCGCAGTCGGACGGGTTCAGCAGTGATCCGGCATTTTATTCTGCATACCTGACAGGTTGCAGCACCGTCGTTGCCTGTGCACGTCGCTCGTTCGAGCGTCGTGCATTCACCCATCAGTTCGATCAATGCAAGGATGCAGACATGAGCACGATTTACGATATTCCCGTCAACGCGATCGATGGCGCGCAAACCACGCTGCGCACGTATGAAGGAAAAGTGCTGCTGGTGGTGAACGTGGCGTCCAAATGCGGATTGACGCCGCAATACGAAGGGCTTGAAGCGCTTTACGAGGGCAAGCGCGCCGACGGCCTCGAAGTGCTCGCGTTTCCCGCCAACAATTTCAAGGGGCAGGAGCCGGGCACCGATGCGGAAATCCAGTCCTTCTGCACCGGCACCTTCGGCGTGACGTTTCCGTTGTTCTCGAAAATCTCCGTGATCGGCGACGACCAGCATCCGCTCTATCGCTCGCTCACCCGGGCGCAGCCGCAGGCGACCGGTGACGGCCCGTTCCGTGCGCGCCTCGAAGGCTACGGGATTCAACCGAATCCGGCACCCGACGTGCTCTGGAACTTCGAGAAATTTATCGTGAGCCGCAGCGGCGAAGTGGTCGCGCGTTTCTCGCCCGATACGGCCGCGGACGATCCGAAGCTGGTCGCCGCGATCGACGCGGAGCTTGCCAAGGTCGCGTAAGTTGGCGTGCGGTGCGGTCGTCGCCGGATCGACCTGACGATGTCGGTGATTCGGCGATTCGATGATTCGGTGATTCGGGTCGGTCGGGCGTTTCGCGGACGGTGCGGGAGGTCTCCGATGCAGCAGCGTGTCGATCGCACCCGGCGCGATTGCGTTGAAGCGGATTTTTCCGGTCGAGAAACTCATAGGGCCCGCTGCGGGCGAGCGAGCGCACGGCGGCCTTCGCGGCTTCTTGCTCCTTTCTACGTCGTGAGGGATCGGGCAACAGGTTCAAGACGCCATTGCATTCGTGCGTCTTGTCCCTGCCTGATCGTCCACGCGAAGTATGGAGCGCGACGCGAATGGCGCAAAGGTCGTATAACCCTCGAAAAGCGCCACTCGGCATGATCGGGTACTTACGGTATCCGGGCGTGACGCGGCGGCATCGCACGCCGGTAGCCGTGCGGCTTCATGTTTCGCTCGCGTAGCGCAGCGCATAGCCGCCACGCGTTCGCTCGATGCGGGCGAAGCCGGGTTCGCCCAGATGCATGCCGGCAATCAACAGCCCGTCCGCGCTGACCTGGTCCAGCAGCCGCACGCGCGTAGCCACGGCCAGCGACGCATCGTGATCGAAGGCAATCGATACGTCCGGCCGCTGAATCTGGATATGCGGGAAATGCACGACGTCCCCCCACACGAGAAGGCCCTGATCGCGCGATTCGACGACATAGCCGGTGTGTCCGTCGGTATGCCCGGGCAGCGGGAGCGCGTGAATCCCGGGGAGGACCTGCCCGTCGTCGAACACGCGAAGCCTGTCGCGATAGGCTTCGAACACCTCGCGTGCCTTGGCGAAATTGCCGCGCGCCCGCTCGCTCGCGCGACTCAGATTGCCGTCGTCCTGCCAGAACGCAACCTCACGCCGATGCGCGACCAGCTCCGCATTCGGAAACGCGATCTGCGCGGCGTCGTTCACGAGCCCGCCGACGTGATCGGGATGCGCATGGGTCAGCAGGATGGTGTCGATCGCAGCAGGCTCGATTCCGGCGAGCGCCAGATTCGCCAAAAGGCGCCCGCCCCATTGCCTGAACCCGCCGGCCCCGCCGTCGATCAGTATGGTGCGACCCGCTGCGCGTACGACGTAGCAATTGATATGCACGGCCGCGGGCGCCGTTTGCCCGGCATCGCGCTGCATGCTTGCTGCGTTGTCCGAATCGATATTCGACAGAAAATCGAGGCTGGCCGTCAGATAGCCGTCGCTGATCGCGGTAATCGTGAAATCCCCGACCTGCTGATGGGGAAAGGTAACGGTGGACATCATGTTGCTCCGAAGTGCCTAATTGCGGGCGTGAAGGTTCGATGCGGTGTAGCCGAAACACCGAATGCGCGCGGCGAGACCGGTGTGGCGAACGATCGCCTGATCCAGCGCCTCCATGAACCGGTTCATGACGTCCGGCGTGCGCGATGCACCGACGCGATAGCGGATGTCCGCGAAGACGGGATGTCCATGACCGTGCCGCACCGCCAGAAAAATGACGTGGACGTTCCGGACCTCCGCGCGGAGCACGTGCGTACACAGCTCGACGCAGTCGCGCGATAACCGGGCGAGGTTTTCGTCGGGCGGCATCCGCGTCGCATCGATCGAGATAGTGACGTTCGGCATCGCTGGCCTACTCCTGTGCGGTGGAAAGCGCGCTCGTCAGTTGCGGCGTCATCGGCGCGTACAGGTGCACGCCTTCTGGGAGAGCGCCGGCAAGCAGTGCATGGCTCTCCGGCACGACGGCAAGCCAGCGCTGCTCCGGAGACTTGTCGAGCGCCACGGCCTGCATCGCCCGCGGTTCGAGGCCCAGCCGGATCAGCGGATCGGCGCCGCCGGCACACAGCACGATGCGTTCGTCGTCCTTCACCGCCGGCGCGAAGCCGCTCGCGCGATAGAGATTCCGGTGCCAGTCGGTGATGTGTCGTTGCCACTTCGCGAAGTTGCCGCCGCCTTTGCGGCGATATTCGTCGCCGGTCAGCACGTCGAGCCCGTCGATCGTGTGGATCGCCAGGTAGACGGGGCATCCACCGCGCATCGCCTTGAACCGCTGCGACGTGTGAAACCCTGTCACCGAGATCAGCGCCGGCAGTTTTTCGAGGCTGTAGAAGTCGTTCCATTCGGCTTCGCTGTCAAGGTCGGCGAAGCTGCATTCCACGGTGTAGATCATCGAATCGTCCTTTGAACAGGATGCGCATCCATCGGCGAGCGCGGGATATTCAGTGCGCGGACGTAATGCTAAGCTCGCATTTCCACGCAATAAAACGAATTAAAGTCAGCCTTCAGTGATATTTGTTCAAGCTGACGGCAGATCTACCTCACCGGCGAGACGCCCATGCCCCGCAAGATCCCCAGCAATTCCGCGCTCCAGGCGTTCGAAGCCGCCGCCCGACACGGGAGCTTTGCCCGAGCGGCCGACGAACTCGCCCGGACCGAGGGTGCCGTCAGCCGTCAGATCGGCCGGCTGGAGGCGTTTCTCGGCGTCACGCTGTTCGAGCGGATCGGCAATCGGGTGCGGCTCGCGCCGAACGGGGCGCGCTACGCGGCGCAGGTTCGCGAGATACTCGATCGGCTGGAACGGGACAGCCTGTACCTGATGGGGCAACCGGTCGAAGGCGCGAGCATCGAGATCGCCGCCATTCCGACCTTCGCGACCCGCTGGCTGATCCCGCGGCTCGCGCACTTTCAACAGCGGCATCCGAACATCACCGTGCATCTCGCCGAGCGGATGGAACCGTTCCTGCTGGCTGGCAGCGGCTTCGACGCAGCGATTCATTTCGAGCATCCGGCATGGGCGGGCATGCATCTGCATCCGCTGGTGGAGGAAGTGCTGGTGCCCGTGTGCAGCCCGGCGCTGCTCGCGGGCGCCGGCGCGAACCCGTCGCTGGATGCGCTGCCGCGTCTTCACCGCCGACAGAACCCGGACGCATGGCAGGCTTACGCGCAGGAGGCCGGCATCGTGCTGACCAATTCGGCGGTCGGCGCGCGCTACGATCTTCATTCGATGCTGATCGAGGCGGCGCTGGCGGGCCTCGGTGTCGCGCTGGTGCCGCGCCTGTACATCGACGCCGAACTCCGGCAGGGCCGGCTGGTCGCGCCGTGGCCGGCAGGCAGGACGATCACGAAGAACTTCTGCCTCGTGCTGCCCGAGCCGATTGAATTGACCGCGGCGCCGTTGCAGGCATTCGCGACATGGGTGCTGAACGAAGCCCGCGAACGGGCGCCGCACGGCAGCGCCTGACGCGCATCGCCAAGCCTGTGTCGTTGAGGTTTCGTGCCCGCCGGAGATCGCCGGGCAGCGCGAACGCGCGAGAGCGGATCGACGCGAATGCGTGACGCGATTAGTGTTCGCGGATCAAAACTCGTTCACGGCCGTGCGCATTGCGAATCGACACCTCGACCTGCATGCCGCAAAAAAACGCGCATCGCGTGCGTGCCCCACGTCGCGCGGCATGAACACGATCGTCGCCGGATTCGATCCGGGATAGCCGGATCGACTGCGTTCTCCTTTAAACTCGCCGACACCGGAGATCGTCGGCCACACGGACGATGTCGTGGGCGCGCGACACATCGCATGATGCCGACGAATGGAAGAGGATCGATGAAACCGATTCCGATGCTTGTGTGCCGCAAGCCGGATTATCGCGTGTCAAACCGGTTCACGAGTCGGCGGCCCAGACGGGGCGGCGCTGGCGGGGATGCGGGAGGTTGCCGGGGCCGTCGTGTCGAGACAGGGGATTCATGGATTGAATACGCGCCGATTCAAAATATAAATTTCGGAAAGAGCATGGCACGGGATATGCTTGGCGATTCCGTTCCGAAATGAACATATCCCGGCGATTCGTCGGAAAGATCAGGCGTGAACATGCGCCGCTTCGATCTGACAAGACGATGATCTAGAGGCTGGACCGTTTGTGAAATCCGCTCGGCAGTGCGAAGCTGCCGGCGGCATGAAGTCGTACACGGATTTGAGTTTGGGTGACTTGAAACGCGGGCCGTAACTCCTTGCGACGGCCACTACTGACATTCAGGATATGACATTACAGATTGGGGTCCCTCTGGAGACGGCCCACGAGGAGCGGCGCGTAGCGACCGTTCCCGATGTGGTCGAAAAGCTGATCAAGCTCGGGTTCTCGGTGGCCGTGCAAAGCGGTGCCGGCACCGGCGCGAACTTCAGCGACGACGACTACCGTGCGGCCGGCGCCGAAGTCGTGGCGTCGGCTGCCGATCTATGGGGCCGCAGCGACGTCGTCCTCAAGGTGCGTCCGCCGAGCAGCGACGAAGTCGCGCTGATGCGCGAGGGCGGCACGCTGATCGGCTTCGTCTGGCCGGCGCAGAACCCTGAACTGATGCAGCAGCTGGCCGCGAAGCGCGCCACCGTGCTCGCGATCGACTCGCTGCCGCGCACGCTGTCGCGCGCGCAGAAGATGGACGCGCTCACGTCGATGGCCGGCGTGAGCGGCTACCGCGCGGTCATCGAGGCGGCGCACGCGTTCGGCCGCTACTTCAACGGCCAGATCACGGCGGCGGGCAAGGTGCCGCCGGCCAAGGTGTTCGTCGCCGGCGCGGGTGTTGCCGGCCTCGCGGCGATCGGCACGGCCGCGGGCCTCGGCGCGATCGTGCGCGCGAACGACACGCGCGCGGAAGTGGCCGACCAGGTGAAGTCGCTCGGCGGTGAATTCGTCAAGGTCGACTACGAGGAAGAAGGCTCGGGCGGCGGCGGCTACGCGAAGGTGATGAGCGAAGGCTTCCAGCAGGCGCAGCGCGCGATGTACGCGCAGCAGGCGAAGGACGCGGACATCATCATCACCACCGCGCTGATTCCCGGCAAGCCGGCGCCGAAGCTGATCACGGCCGAGATGGTGCAGTCGATGAAGCCGGGCAGCGTGATCGTCGACATGGCCGGCGAGCAGGGCGGCAACTGCGAACTGACGGTGCCCGGCGAGGCCGTGGTGCGTCATGGCGTGACCATCGTCGGCTACACCGATCTCGCGTCGCGTCTCGCACGACAGTCGTCGACGCTCTATGCGACCAACCTGCTGCGCGTGGTCGAGGAGCTGTGCAAGAACAAGGACGGCACGATCAACGTCGACTTCAACGACGATGCGATCCGTGGGCTCACGGTCATCCAGGAAGGTAACGTCACGTGGCCGCCGCCGCCGATCCAGCAGCCGGCCGCCGTACCGAAACCCGCCGCGCCGCCGGTCGCGGCCGCCGCATCGAAGGGCCACGGTCACGGCAGCGGCGCGCCGATGTCGGCGAAGTCGCTCGCGATCACGTTCGCCGTCGGCGCACTGGCGTTCCTGCTGGTCGGCCAGTTCGCGCCGGCCACGTTCCTGTCGCACTTCACGGTGTTCGTGCTGGCCTGCTTCGTCGGCTACATGGTGATCTGGAACGTCACGCCGTCGCTGCATACGCCGCTGATGAGCGTGACCAACGCGATCTCGTCGATCATCACGATCGGCGCGCTGGTGCAGGTCGCGCCGCCGCTTGGCGAAGCCGCGGCGGACGGCCGCCCGTCCGGGCTGATCCTGGGCCTGGCGGTGGGCGCGCTGACGCTCACGGCCGTCAACATGTTCGGCGGCTTCGCGGTGACGCGCCGCATGCTGGCGATGTTCCGCAAGTAAGGAGACGACCACAATGACTTCCAATCTGACTACCGTCTCCTATATCGGCGCGGCCATCCTGTTCATCCTCAGCCTCGGCGGGCTCGCCAATCCCGAGACCGCGCGCCGCGGCAACCTGCTCGGCATGATCGGCATGCTGATCGCCGTGCTCGCCACGGTGCTCGGCCCGCGCGTATCGGCCGAAGGCATTCCGTACATCGTGGCCGCGCTGGTCGTCGGCGGCGCCGTCGGCCTCTACGCGGCGAAGAAGGTGCAGATGACGCAGATGCCCGAGCTGGTTGCGCTGATGCACAGCCTGGTCGGTCTCGCGGCGTGCCTGGTGGGTTTCGCGAGCTACATCGATACGTCGGTGCAGTTCACGGGCGCCGAGCACGCGATCCACGAAGTGGAAATTTATGTCGGTATCCTGATCGGTGCGGTGACCTTCGCGGGCTCGGTCATCGCGTTCGGCAAGCTCTCCGGCAAGATCGGCGGCAAGCCGTTGCTGCTGCCGGCGCGGCACTGGCTGAACCTGGCCGCGCTGCTGATCGTGATCTACTACGGCCGCGCGTTCCTGCATGCGGAGACGATCCAGGAAGGGATGACGCCGCTGATCGTGATGACGGTCGTGTCGCTGCTGTTCGGCGTGCACATGGTGATGGCAATCGGCGGCGCGGACATGCCCGTCGTGGTGTCGATGCTCAACAGCTACTCGGGGTGGGCGGCGGCGGCGACCGGGTTCATGCTCGGCAACGACCTGCTGATCGTGATCGGCGCGCTGGTGGGCTCGTCGGGTGCGATCCTGTCGTACATCATGTGCCGCGCGATGAACCGCAACTTCATCAGCGTGATCGCGGGCGGCTTCGGCACCGGCAGCGGTGCGCCCGCGTCGGCGGGCGGCAGCGCGCAGCCGGCCGGCGAAGTGGTGGCGGTGAGCGCGCTGGAGACGGCCGAGCTGCTGCGCGACGCGAAGAGCGTGATCATCGTGCCCGGGTACGGGATGGCCGTCGCGCAAGCCCAGCACACCGTGCATGAACTCACGAAGGTGCTGCGCGAGAAGGGCGTCGACGTGCGTTTCGCGATCCATCCGGTGGCCGGCCGCATGCCGGGGCACATGAACGTGCTGCTCGCCGAGGCGAAGGTGCCTTACGACATCGTGATGGAGATGGACGAAATCAACGGCGACTTCCCCGACGCCGACGTGTCGATGGTGATCGGCGCGAACGACATCGTGAACCCGGCCGCGCAGGAAGATCCGGGCAGCCCGATCGCCGGCATGCCGGTTCTGGAGGTGTGGAAGGCGAAGACGTCGATCGTGATGAAGCGCAGCATGGCGTCCGGCTATGCGGGCGTCGACAATCCGCTGTTCTACAAGGACAACAACCGGATGCTGTTCGGCGACGCGAAGAAGATGCTGGACGAAGTGTTCGGCGCGTTGAAGGCCTGACGCGAAGCAGCGGCAAGCGAGTGCGCTGGGCGCACGATCACCGGCGATGATGCAGGATGGTCGGTCGATCGGCGCCCGGCACGCGCGAAATACACATCACGGAAGGGCGAAGCGGAAGCGTTCGTTTCGCGCCTTCCGCACACGACGGCGATCGATCCGCCGTTGCCGCGACGCGTACCGTCGCGTTTCGTTCCCGTGCAGCGCGGTCACGCGCCGTCCTTCACATCACGGCGACGCAGCCGCCTGTCCCGCCGCGCCAAGCGCCGCAAAACACGTGACCGTTGCGCCGCACGCTTGCGCCAGCGCCGGATCGTGACTCGAAAAAAAGACGGTACGGTCGGCGGCCAGCGTCCTGAACAGGTCGATCAGAACCGCACGCGACGCGGCATCGAGCCCGCTGTCCGGATCGTCGGCGATCACGACGGCCGGCGCGCCGAGCGTCGTCGCCGTCAGGAACAGCTTCTTGCGCGTGCCGAACGACATCTGCTCGAAACGCTTCTCCAGATGCGGGCCCAGCCCGAATCGATCCGCCAGTTCGAGCGTGCGCGCGCTGACGGCCGTCTTTCTGGCGGCCGCCACGACGTCGAGGAACCCGCGTCCGGTCTCGGACGGATACGCGAGGCAATCGTCGGGGATGTACGCCAGCGTGGATTTCGCATCGAGCGGCGCGGTACGCAGCGAATGGCCGCCGAGCCACACCTCTCCTTCGTCGGCGTCGATCGTGCCGGCGAGAATGCCGAGCAACGTCGACCTGCCGCTGCCTTGTTCGTCGCACAGCGCGACGCATCCGGTGTCGGATGCGTAGTGGAGTCCGTTGAAGATGACGCGCTTGTCGTAGCGCTTGCCGAGATTGTCGAAGCGGAGCATGGATCGGTAGGTCGAACGAAATGGGGCCCGGTGAGCGTGACCCGGATCACGGGCGTCAGGATGGCCGGCAATACGGATCGTCGGGGTGGCGTTGCGGCAGATAGTGTAATGCGTGGCGCGGGGCGGCCGGGCAGACGCGTGCCGCCGCCGTCCGCGATGCGATCCGCCGGGGATCGTCGGCTACCTCGAAGCGACGGCGACAAGCGGCGAACCATCGTGCCAGCGCCAGCGCACGAGGCTCAACCAGACGGCCCGGCGCGTCGCAGGCACGGGTAATACGGCTCGGGTATGCTCGACGAATGCCGGCCGGGCGAACGACCGGGCGGCAAGACGGCGCGCAACACGGCACACGACGCCGCGATCGCATCGCGACCACGGCCGCATCGGGCCGATTTCAACTCCGGAACAGGAATTCGACATGGCAGAACTGGACAACGCGCTGTACGAGCGGATCGGCGCACTGAGCGACGCGGGCGATGCGTTGATGGAAGACGGGGACTATGACGGCGCACTGGAAAAATTCCGGGCGGGATTCGCGCTGCTTCCCGAACCGAAAACGAACTGGGAGGCCGGCACCTGGTTGATGGCCGCGATCGGCGACGCGAATTTCCTGAAGGAAGACTACGCGGCAGGCCGCGACACGCTCGGCGACGCGATGCACTTCCCGAACGCGCTCGGCAACCCGTTCCTGCATCTGCGGCTCGGCCAGTGCCAGTTCGAACTGGGCGATCTCGACCGCGCAGCCGACGAGCTGATGCGCGCGTACATGGGCGGCGGGCCGGAGCTGTTCGAGGACGAGGACGGCAAGTATCTGCGCTTCCTGGCCACGCGGGCGGAAGGGATCGAGACGCCCTGACGCCCACACGCTCGTGTCGTGCCGCGCGCCGGCCGGCATCGCGAGCAGGTTTCGACGCCCGCGCCGCGAGGCCGGGCATTGTCTGCACAAGCGCGCAACCCGCCCATGACTCTGCACTTTCCTGTCGCCACCCGCGCCGATGCCGAAACGCTGGTCGCCATCCGCATCGCCGCGATGCGAGACAGTCTCGAGCGCATCGGCCGCTTCGATCCGCAGCGGGCGCGTGAGCGGTTTCTCGCGTCGTTCGACCCGGCGCTGTGCCGCTTCATCGAAGCCGATGGCGTGAACGCCGGCTTCTTCGTGGTCCGGCCGCAGGAAGCCCACTGGCTGCTCGACCATCTGTACATCGTGCCCGGGCACCAGGGAAAGGGCATCGGCGCGGCCGTGCTGCGCCGGATCTTCGCCGAGGCCGACGCGCAGCGCGTGCCGGTGCGCGTCGGTGCGCTGCGCGGCAGCGATTCGAACCGCTTCTATGCGCGGCACGGCTTCGTGCAGGCCGACGAAACGGAGTGGGACATCTACTACGTGCGCGAACCGGGCCCGGCGCTCGCGTAGATCGCATCCGGGCTCGCGCTGCGGTCACGCATCCGCGGGGCGAGCCGCGCAAGCGCATCCGTGTTTTCCCGGATACGGAATGCGCGGCGCATGCCGTTGTTGCAGAGAGACCATAAGTCCATGATCCGAGGCCAGTCATGTCGACATCTGCAACGAACGGACCGAATGCGCTATCGCCTGCAACGACCGCGGCGGCGGCCCCCGACGACAACGCGGAACGCGTACCGTCGATCCTGCTGGTCGACGACGAGCCGAGCCTGCTGTCGGCGCTGCGGCGCGTGTTCCGGCCGGCCGGCTACGAGATCCTGACCGCGGAAAGCGGCGAGGCCGCGCTCGAGATCCTGGCGTCGCGCGAAGTCGACCTGATCGTGTCCGACATGCGGATGCCGGGCATGAGCGGCGCGGAGTTCCTGGCCCGCGCCCGCGCACGCTACCCCGACACGATGCGCATCCTGCTGACCGGCTATGCGGAGATCGCGTCGGTCATGCAGGCCGTCAACGAAGGCGGCGTGTATCGCTACCTGAACAAGCCGTGGGACGATCACGATCTGCTGCTGACCATCGAGCACGCGCTCGAACAGCGGCACCTGCGGCGCGAAGCGGCCCGGCTGGCCGCGTTGACCGAAGCGCAGAACGAAGCGCTGCGCCGTTTCAACACGGAACTCGAAACGCAGGTGCGCGCGCGCACGGAGGAACTCGGCCAGACCGTGATGTTCCTCGAAGCCGCGCAGCGCGACCTGAAAAGCAGTTTCACCGCGATGGTCCAGGTCTGCGCGAGCATGATCGAGTTGCGCTGCGGGTCCGCCAGCGGTCACGCGATGCGGGTCGGCGAGATCGCGCGGCGGCTCGCGCTGGCCGCCGGCATGAGCGAGCTGCATGCGCAGGACGTCTATTTCGCGGGGCTGCTGCACGGCATCGGCAAGCTGTCGCTGCCGGACGAGCTGCTGCACAAGCCGCTCGCGCGAATGACGACCGAGGAACACGGGCTGTTCCTGCAGCATCCGCTGCGCGCGCAGATGGTGCTGACGCCGGTCGCGCAACTGCACAAGGTCGCGTCGATCGTGCTGCATCAGTACGAGCGCTTCAACGGACGCGGCACGCCGGACGGGCTGGTAGCCGACTCGATCCCGCAAGGGTCTCGGATCGTCGCGGTCGCGCGCGATTTCGAAGGGCTGCGCAACGGCGACATCGGCGCGCCGCATTCGGTCGAGCAGGCGCTCGACGCGCTGCGCTCGCAGGCCGGCGTGCGCTACGACCCGCAGATCGTCGAACGCCTGATCGAGCTGATGCGCGACCCGGAGAGCCTCGGCATCGCGGCGTCGGTCGCGGAGGTCAAGTCCGCGCAGTTGCGCGAAGGGATGCAGCTCGCCGACGATCTGCGCACGCATCGCGGCGTGCTGCTGATGACCAAGGGCAGCGTGATGTCCGCGCATCAGATCGAGCTCGTGCGCCGCTTCGAGACGCGCGAGGGGACGCCGTTCGACATCCTCGTGCTGGCCGGGCAGGCGGCGGTGAAGCCCGCGGGCGCACCGAACGCGGGCGCCGCGCCTGCCTGAGCGTCCGCGCGCGGCCTGACGACCGCGGTGCGCGTGTGCGCCGCTGCCACGCACTTCTCTCGATTCGGGCGCTCGATCATGCACGGCACCTACCATCTCCTGCTCGTCCTGCTGTCGCTCGCGATCGCGACGCTGGCGTCCTATACGACCCTCGACCTGGCCGGCTTCATTTCGCTGCTCGACAACCCGAAGCTCAGGCGTGCGTGGCTGTGCGGCGGCGCGGCGGCGATGGGCACCGGCATCTGGTCGATGCATTTCGTCGGCATGCTCGCGTTTTCGCTGCCGATTCCGCTCGGTTACGCGTGGCCGGACACGGGCGCGTCGCTGGCGATCGCGGTGCTCGTGTCGTACTTCGCGCTGACCGTCGTCACGCGCGCGCGGCTGGGCTGGCGGCGCCTGCTCGCGGGCGGCGCGCTGATGGGCGGCGGGATCGCCGGCATGCACTACGCGGGGATGGCCGCGATGCGCATGACGCCCGCCATTCGCTACGATGCCGTGCTGTTCGCCGCATCGATCGGCATCGCGGTGATCGCATCGACGGCCGCGCTGTGGATCGCGCAGGCGCTGCGCGCGCGGCAGGCGCGCCATGCGACCGCTCAGCGGGTGGGTGCGGCCGTCGTCATGGGGCTCGCCATCACCGGCATGCACTACACGGCGATGGCGGCCGCGCACTTCGCGCCGGACGCGCGGTGCGGGGCCGCTAACGGCGTCGACATGCCGTGGCTCGCGACGACCGTCGCGCTGTTTACGACGGGGACACTGGTCGTCACGCTGCTGCTGAGCCGGTTCGATGCGCGCACCACCTTTCTGCGCGGCATGACCGACACGCTCGAACGGCTCGTGCGCGTGCGCACCGCCGAACTGGAACGCGCGCTGCACCGCTACGAACAGACGACGGCGATGCTGCAGCGTACGCGCGAGAACATGGCGACCGAGATCGACGAACGCAAGGCCGCCCAGGCGCGGCTCGAACAGGAGAAGGACGAGCAGCGACGCCTGTTGCACGCGCTGGAGGAAACCCACGTGCAGTTGCTGCAATCGGAAAAGCTCGCGTCGATCGGTCAGCTCGCGGCCGGCGTCGCGCACGAGATCAACAATCCGATCGGCTTCGTCAGCGCGAACCTCAATACGCTGAAAACGTGGGTGGATGGCCTGCTCGACGTGATCGCCGCGCACGAAGCCGTGGCGGCGCAGCTCGATCCGGCCGCGCGCGATGCGCTGACGGCGAAGGCCCGCGCGGCGGATCTCGACTACGTGCGCGCCGAGATCGCGACGCTGATCGACGAATCGATCGACGGTGCGCTGCGCGTGCGGCGCATCGTGCAGGACCTGCGCGATTTTTCGCGTCCGGCGAGCGACGCGTGGAGCGTGGTCGATCTGCGCGCGGGCCTGGAAAGCACGCTCAACGTCGTCCACAACGAACTCAAGTACAAGGCCGACATCGTGCGCGATTACGGCGACGTGCCGCCGGTCGAGTGCCTGCCGTCGCAGTTGAACCAGGTCTTCATGAACCTGCTGGTGAACGCGGCGCAGGCGATTGCCGAGCGCGGCGTGATCACGATCCGCACGTCGAGCGACGGCGAGCACGTGTCGATCGCGATCAGCGACACCGGAGCCGGGATGACGCCCGACGTCGTGCGGCGGATCTTCGATCCGTTCTTCACGACGAAGCCGGTCGGGCAGGGCACAGGCCTCGGCCTGTCGGTATCGCACGGCATCGTCGAGCGGCATCGCGGCACCATCGACGTGACGAGCGAGCCCGGGCGCGGCACGACGTTCTGCGTGCGGCTGCCGATCCGGCGCAGCGGCGCGCGCGTGAACCCGGAAGCGCTGGTGCAGCGGGCGTGAGCGGATGACGGCGTCGTACGCCACGGGCCGGCGCGGCTCGCGCGGTTGCCGTGTTTGCCGCGTTTGCCGCGTGTCATCGCGGGCGCTGGCGGCGTTGGCGACGAAAGAAATGCCAGAACATCGCGGCGGCGTCCGGCCCGGTGGCGGAATGAAACGGCTCGCGCGGGTCGCCGCCGCTCCATGCGTGCGGCAGCCGGCGGACGATGCAGACCCTGACGACGAGCCGGCCGCCCTTCAGATAGTCGACGTAGTCGACCTCGTCGCGCGCATGGCTGCGTTGCTCGCCGACGCGCAGCGCGCCGTGCTCGTCGACGAGCCGGTTGAGCCGTGCGAACTGGATGCCGACCTGCGTCGCGTTCCGGTCGGTCACGACCGTATCGAGCGCGCCGTGCACGACGAGGGCCGGCATGCCGGGATAGGACGCGACGTCGGCGCACGCGTCGACCGCGCGGACCGGTTCGTCGCGCAGGCCGCGACGCATCAGGTTCATCGCCGCCATCGTCGACGACGGCGGCGCGATGGCGGGGCCGGAGTGCAGGCCCACGGCCGCGAATCGGTCGGGATAGCGCAACGCCAGCGCCGCGGCGAGCCCCGCACCGGCCGACATACCGGCCAGGTAGATCCGGTCGCGATCGAAGCCGTGCCGTTGCGCGACGGCGTCGACCAGCGACACGACGGCCGCGGCTTCGGACTCCGTTGCGTCGCCATGCCAGTGCCAGCAGCGGTGCGCATGCGCGGCTTTGGCTTGTTCGGGAAACAGCACCGCGAAGCCCGAGCGCTCGGCGAGACCGCACATGCGCGTGCCTGCCGCGAACGATTCGGCACTCTGCTTGCAGCCGTGCAGCATGACGACGACCGGCAGGCCGGCTGTCGTCGCCGGCGCGGCGGGGAGATACAGCGCGTACGCAAGGTGGTTCACGTAGCGGCCCGCGCTCGGGCCGGCGGAATGAAACGAGCGCAGCCATGTGCCGGGCGCTTTGTTCGTCGGAGTACGGGGGGACGGCGCGGCGGCGGTGCGGGCGGTAGCGGCCGGCCGGGCGGCCGGCTTGATCGCCCGTTTGGCGGCCGGTCGCGGCTTGCCGGTGCGCTTCGTCGGGCGCTTCGCCGGGCGCGCACCGGTGGCGGCGGCGAGCAGTTCGAGAGGCCGTAACCAGAGGCTGGTTTTTTTCCTGGGCATGTGCAATTTCGTGCCGGTGCCGGCCGGGGCGGGACGATGCGGCCGATTCCGCCGTCGAGTCGAGAATCGTAAGGGGGGCGCGCAGCAAGGTTCGTGCTGCCGCCGCTTGCGTGTCGGAACAGGTCGGCCGGTCGAATGCAACGGCAAGCGCAATCGTGCGGAACGGCGGCGATCCGGTTCGATTCTGCCATTGTCGACGTTAACGGGCCGATGTGACGCGCGTGCGAATCGACGCGTGCTCCGGCCCCGTCGACCGCCCGGTTACCGCCGGTGCAGCAGCGTGCCGCCACGTCACGCCTTGATCGACGGCGCGGAATGTCGGTACCGTAGCACGTTCGAGCGCTCGTTCTCGGGCATCCCGGTTTTACATCCCATCATGCGCCGGTCGTCGAATCCGGCGAAGGAGTGTCGATCTTGACGATGACAGGAACGGACGAACCCGTGATTCGCCGGGCCAGCGCGCTCGATGCGCCGGCCGTGCTGGCGATCTTCGATGA
Organism: Burkholderia metallica; assembly: GCF_001718555.1. Classification (NCBI taxonomy): domain Bacteria; kingdom Pseudomonadati; phylum Pseudomonadota; class Betaproteobacteria; order Burkholderiales; family Burkholderiaceae; genus Burkholderia; species Burkholderia metallica. The sequence continues at coordinate 660,056 of NZ_CP013402.1, read as the reverse complement.
CGTGGTCGCGTGGTTCGCCGCGATCGGCAACGAAGGGCAATGGGGCCGCGAGCCGTGGTCGACCCAGCCCAGGCGGATTGCGCTCGTGACCGAAGCCTGCGCGCTGCCCGACGCATGGGTGGCGGAGGATCGGGAAGGCCGCATCCTGGGCGCATTGATCCTCGGCGAATCCATGCCCTACGTGCCGCCCGCGACCGAGCCGGAAATCTACGTGCGCGTGCTGGTCGCGTCGCGCGACGCGCGGGCGCGCGGTGTCGGCCGGCGTCTGATGGCTTTCGCGGACGAGCGCGCCCGGGCGGCCGGGGTGCGGCGCCTGCGGGTCGATTGCTACGGCGGCGGCACGGGCGCGCTGGTGCGCTTCTACGAGTCGTGCGGGTATCGGCGCATTTCAACCTTCGACGTGGACGGATGGCCGGGGCAGTTGCTCGGGCGTAGCGTGTGACGACGCGGGTGGGGGCGCCCGTAAGCCGGGCAGACCATCCAGGTACAGCCCGGCGGCGAGTTCGACTGCACGCGCCGGCGTCGTGTGCGCCGGCCGGAACGCGTCGCCTTCGATCGTTTCATCGGGAAACCCGGTGACGAGCGTAAACGGCGCGGTCGAGCGGCAAGCCTCGATCACATGGCACGGGATGCCGTTGATGCGCGGAAACGGCAGGTCGCCCGCGTGATCGTGCCACCCACCGCGTCAGCCGGAAACGGCCGGTTGTGCAACCGTCGTCGCGTGGGCCGACGCACCGTGATGCGCCGACGCACCGGCTGCGTCGTGCGCAGTCGGCAGCGCGATCCGCACATACAGGAACGCGCGCCGCTCGCGATCGGGCAGCACTTGCGGCCCGTAGTTGATCGTGACCGCGCCGTCGCGGAGCTCGCCCGCCTGCGCGAAGCGCCACGCGCGGGGATCGCTGTCGAGCAGGAATTCGGCGCGCGCGTACGCGTGCGGCTCGAACAGCTCGGGAATCGTCACCGCGCGCCCGTCGAGCTTGTCGAGCAGCGCTTCGGCCACGTCGAAGCCGTAGCCGTCGCGCACGATGTCGCAGATGAAGCTGCCCGCGATGCGCGGATTCAGCTCGATTACGTGCGGCACGCCGTCGTGCACGATGCAGTCCAGGTGGACGGGCCCCCAGGTCAGCCCGGCGGCGGCCGTGGCGCGCGCGCCGACGTCGATCAGCGCGCGCAGCGTGTCCGCGTCGAGATCGAGTTCGGACGTATAGCCGCGCTCGAGAAAGCCGGCCCCATGCCGCTTCAGCTTGCGCAGCGCGCCGACGTAGCGGCCGTCGAAATACTCGACGCAGTATTCGCTGCCGCTCAGGAATTCCTCGATCACGACGCGCTCGGTTGCAAGCGCCTGCGTATCGGTCTGCGCAGCGGTCTGCGCAGCGGCGAGCGCGTCGAGCTGCACGCGTACGCCGGCGATGTCCTCGCAGCGCCGCACGCCGTCGCTCGCCGAGCCTTCCGACGGCTTGACGACGACCGGGAACCGCAGCGGGGCGGCCGCCGCGGCGAGCGCCGCCGGCGCGGCCAGCGTGCCCGTGACGAACTGCGCGGCCGGGATGCCGTGCGCGGCGAGCAGCGCCTTCTGGTTCGACTTCGACACCGCGTGCGCGACGTGGCGCGCGTCGGGGCCGGGCAGGCCGAGCGCGTCGGCGACCCACGCGGCGGTGCGCGCATAGGTGTCGTGCGCGGTCGTCACGCGCAGCGTGTCGAGTTCGTCCGGAAAGCGCGTGCGCAGCCAGCCGGCGAGCTGGCCGGCGTCGGGCTCGAGATTGATCGTCTCGACGCCGGCCGGAAACACGCCGTCGAGACGGTGGCCGGGCGCGGTGATCACGGTCACGGCTGCGTGGCGGGCGAGCGCGCCGCGCACGAGCGCGACGCTGCTGCCGGTGGCGCGGGCGCCGATCACGATGAGTCGCTTCATGCTGGGTCCTTGGTCGAGTGCGAAAGCGGGGGGCGGCGTTGCCGGCCGGCTAGCGCGCGCGCCGGCGCAGGCGCTGCGCTTCGAGGCGCGGCAGCAGGTGCTGGACGACGCGCGGCAACGTATAGATCGGCAACTGCGCGCACGTGAACACGAGCGCCATCGTCGGCGTCGCGGCGAGCCCGAGCGCGGCCCACATCAGGCCGACGTTGCGATTGGCGACGATCAGCGCGACGTTCAGCCGCGTGCGCACGTCGCCGGGCGTGAGCCCGTACGCGATGACCTGGAACCCCGCGTTGACGGCGAACGCGAGCGCGATCGCGGTCAATGCGCGGTGCGGCGCGTCGATGATCGATTGCTGCATGCCGGCCATCGTGCCGAGCGCGAACACCAGCAGCGCGACGACGACGGTCGCATCGATCGGCGTCGCGTAGCGGTCGAGCCGCGACCCCGCGAACCGCCGCACGAGCAGCGCGACGCCCTCGGCGCTGCCGATCAGCAGCGCGAGCCGCAACGCGAGATTCAGCGGCGAGATCGATACGGCCGCGTCGTGGCTGAACCAGGCCGTCAGCAGCGGCGCGGTGAGCGGGACGAACACCATCGATGCGAGCGTCGCGACGAGCGCGACGCTTGCATCGAGCGACAGCATCCGCGCGATCGTCGACGTGCCGCTCGACGGCGGCGCGCAGTACGCGATCACCAGCGCGACGACCCAGTCGTACGGCATCCCGGCGAGCCGCGCGGCGATGCCGAGCGCGACCGGGCACGCGATCATCGTCGCGGCGGGCAGCAGTAGCGACACGGCCGGCCGCCGCGCGACCGCGTGCACCGCGCTCGGTTCGACGCGCAGCAGCGTGCCGAGCACGAACAGGAACACCGTGACCGGCATCAGCGGCCGCGCGAGATCGGCGAGCGGCGGCACCAGCAGCCCGAGGCCGACGCCGCAGGCGAGCACCGTCGGGCCGCGCCGCACCAGCGCGGCGATCAGCGCGCGCACGGGCGCGCCTCGGGCCGGCGGTGAGCGATGGCGAAGCCGGGGCGGACAGCGGAGGGCATGCGGTTTCCTCGAACGGCGCGGGCACGCGCAGGATATCCGTCAGGCTAAACCGGATGATCGACGAAGTAAAATGATATAAACTGAATCAGTAACAAGGGAAAGTGATATGAACATTCCTCTGCTCGAAACCTTCCGCGCGGTCGTCCAGGAAGGCAGCGCGCTGCGAGCGGCCGAACGGCTCGGCTGCACGCAGTCGAACGTCACTGCGCGGCTGCGCCAGCTCGAAGAGTCGCTCGACGCGCCGCTGTTCGACCGGCACGGCAAGCGGCTGGTGTTGAACGACGCCGGGCGCCGGCTGATTCCGTATTGCGACCGCATCCTGCGCCTCGTCGACGAAGCGACGCAGGTGGTGCGCGAAACGCCGGTTGCGCGCAGCTTCCGGCTCGGTTCGATGGAAAGCACGGCGGCCACGCGGCTGCCGGCGCTTGCCGCCGCGTTGAAGGCGCACGATCCGGCGCTCGGCCTCGCGGTGCAGATCGGCAGCGAGCCGGACCTGGCCGACGCGCTGCTGCGCGGCCGGATCGACGCCGCGCTCACTGCGCGCGCGGTGGTCCGGCCCGGGTTGCGCTACGAGCCGGCATTCGCCGAAGAGATGGTGCTGGTGAGCGCGGCCACGGTCACGCGCCGGCAGGTCCTGGCCGGCCACGCGGTGCGGCTGCTCGCGTTTCACGACGGCTGCCCGTATCGCGCGGTCGCGGAGCACTGGCTGAAAGCGCGCGGCGTCGCGATCGAGTCGGTCGCGTCGTTCGGCACGTTCGGCGCGATCCTCGGCTGCGTGGCGGCCGGCATGGGCGTCGCGATCCTGCCGAAGCGGATCACGACCGAACACGTGGCGCGCAAGGAGGTGCGCGCGCATGCGTTCGACGATCTCGACAGCGTGACGACCTATCTCGTCACGCCCGAAGACGCGCCCGCACTGCCCGAGCTCGACGCATTGCGCGCGGTGCTCGGCCGGCAGGCGGGCGCGCTGCTCGCGCGTTAGCGGAGCGCCGCGCACTGCCCCGCGATCGCGCTAGACCGGCGCGACCGCCCGGTCGTCCGCGAAGAAATCGGTCTCGATTTCGCGGATGCGGCGGCAATCGTCGAGCAGGCGCTCGAACGTCGGGCTGTAGAGCCCGACCGTGCCGAGCGCCGTCTGCAGGTCGGTCGTCACGCGCAGCGTGTCGCCCACCTTCGCCCATTGCTTGAGCCCGACGAACGACGGCAGCGCCTCGATCGCCTGCCACGTGAAGTCCCGCCGGAGCACGCCGTTGCGCGACGACAGCAGCAGCACGTGCCCGCAATAGCCGCGGAAATCCGTCGGCGCGGCGACTTCGCCGAACAGCCGCTCCGGATGCAGCACGGCCTCGACGGTGGCCGACACATGATTCTCGCCGCTGACCGCGCTCGTCAGCCGCGGATCGAGGCTGCCGTGCAGCCGCGCGTTCAGCTCGACGATCGTCGGGCCGTCGGCCGTGTCGAACAGTTCGAGATGGGTCGGCCCGAAGCGGACGTCGAGCGCATCGAGCACGTCGGCCGCATAGTCGAGCAGCGGCGCGTAGCGCGGATCGGCGTGATTGAGCACCAGCATCTTGTCGAGCCGCGGCGCATGCGTGCGGTCGCGGTGCACTTCCCACAGGCTGACCACGCGATGGCGGCCTTCGTAGGATACCGAATCGACGATGTATTCCTGCCCCTCCGAATAGCTCTGGATCACGATGTCGTCGTTCGGCTGGTTGTACAGCGAACGGGTGGCCAGCACGTCGCGCGCGGCGGCCTCGACCTGGTCGAGCGTCCGGCAGATCTTCACGCCGGCCACGCCCGCGCTGCGCGCCGGCTTCACGACGAGCGGCAGCGTGCCGTGCGCGCGCGCCCAGTCGAGCGTGGCGTCGACCGACGTGCTGTGGAAATGGGCCGGCGCGCGCAGGCCGGCCTGGCGGATGCGCTCGTTCATCGCGTACTTGTCGCGCCGCGCGGCCGACGTCGCGAGCGGGTTGCGGGTCGGCACGTCGAGCCGCTCGGCCAGCGTGTCGGCCAGCTCAAGCGCCGCGTCGAGGCCGTGCAGCACCGCGCCGATGCGCAGGTCGCTCAGCTGCGCGAGCGTCGCGTCGATATCGCCGTGATGCTGGACCTGACGGACGTAGTCGGACGGGACGAACTGGTTCCGGTAGATCGCCGGCAGATCGGGGTCGCTGATCACGTGCGCGCAACGGATGCCGTAGGCACGGAACGCGGGCGCCAGATAGGCGGCGGTCGACGCGCCGTCGACGATCAGGACGGTATCGATGAAGCGATGCGGCATGGGTTCCTCGCTGGGATGGGGAGTCGGTTGAAGGCGGCGGCGGCCGACGCGGCTCACGCTCGCCGGGCGGGATCGGGTGTATCGCCGCGCGCATCGCCGGGCCAGCGCGCGGCCACCGCGACGCAGACGGCGACGAGCACGGCCGCGACGGCGAATGCGCGCGCCGCGCCGGCCACGATCGCCGCGCCCTGGCCGGCGACCAGCGCGCCGAGCGCCGCCACGCCGACGGCGGCGCCCACCTGGCGCGCGGTATTGAGGATCGCCGACGCGGTGGCCGAGCGGCCGGCCTCGACGCTGCCGAGCAGCGTCGACGTCAGCGCGGGAATCGCGATGCCGCCGCCGATCGCCATCGCGGCGAGCCCCGGCGCCAGCAGTGCATACGGCGTGTGTGCGCCGAGCGTCTGCCACAGCCACACGTAGCCGGCGAGCGACACGGCGAGGCCGACCAGGACGGTCGCGCGGAATCCGTAGCGCACCGCGAGGCGCGCGCTCGCGATGTTGGCGAGCATGATGACCGTAAGCGGTGCGAGCGCGAGCCCCGATTCGGTCGCGGTGAAGCCGCGTGCGTTCTGGAAGTAGACGCTCAACGAAAAAATCAGCCCGTAGAACGCGGCATTCGTGATCGCGCCGATCGCGAGCACACCCGGCACGCGCGCGATCCGGAAGAACGCGAGCTGCAGCATCGGCGCGGCGACGCGCCGCTCGATCGCGACGAACAGTGCGCCGAGCACGACCGACGCGGCCAGCGCGCCGGCCGCAACCGGGTCGCTCGGGCCGTGCGCGCCGGCCCGGATGATCCCGCCCGTCAGCAGCGCGAGCACGAGCACCGCGACGAGCTGGCCAGCCGGATCGAACAGCCGGGTGCGGGCGGCGGCCGAATCCCGCACGTGCCGCACCGTGAGCCACAGCCCGAGCGCGCAGATCGGCAGGTTGATGAAGAAGATCGCGCGCCAGCCGAACGAATCGATCAGCACGCCGCCGAGCGTCGGCCCGGCCGCACTGATCGCGCCGCCGGTCGCGCTCCACCACGCGACGGCCCGCACGCGCGCGGCAGTGTCGTTCGCACAGGCATGCGTGATGAGCGCGAGCGATGTGGGCAGGATCATCGCGGCGCCGATGCCCTGCGCGACCCGCGCGGCGATCAGCGCGGCCAGCGACGGCGCGAGCGCGCAGCCGAGCGAGGCCAGCAGGAACAGCGCGAGCCCGTACGCGAACAGCCGGCGGCTGCCGAAGCGGTCGGCCAGCGTGCCCGACGTCAATAGCAGCGCGGCGAACGACAGCGTGTACGCATCGACGATCCATTGCAGCCCGTGGACGCTCGACCCGAACGAATGGCCGAGGCTCGGAATCGCGACGTTCACGACGGTCACGTCGAGCTGAACGATCGCGAAGCCGAGGCTCGCGGCCGCGACGGTCGGGAAGATCGCGCGCAGCGACGTGCGGTGCGGCGGCGCGGCGGCGGTCAGCGCGCGTTCGAGTGCCGGAGCGCGATCGCTCATCGCGGACTCCGTTTCGCGTGGCTGGCAAGCCGGCGCGCTGAAAACACTGAGAAGAACGCGTCGTTTGCAAGCAAACGGCGCAGCAGGCGAAAGCGGTTCATCTGGCGGGTTTCCGTAGAGCGGAACAAGGGCGCCGGCTGCCGATCGACGGCCGGCCGCATCGTCGAATCCGACAGAAAACTAGCATCGACCTGCTAAGCAATACAAATAATAACCAGCGCTTTTTTAACAACCAATCGTGTTAAGCGGCCGGGCCGGCGGCGGCGCATGGCGCCTGTTGCATTGCTGAACTTATATCGGGAATTTTTGTTTGCAATCGATTTAATATCATTTCGCAATGCAATGACGGTCTCCTAGTCTTGTCGAGCGCTGCGCCCCGAGGACGGCAATGCGCGGCGGTAGTGCCTACCGCTCATCGACCCCCGATCTTTATACGAGAGACCTATGACCTATCTCGCAGACGAACGCATCGCTTTGACGGCGGCGGAATCCGGCCACATCCGGAAGACGCTCGGTGCACTGGACTACGATCCGGCCGGCGGCGCGGGCTACATCAGTGCGGTGCGCAAGCTGGCGTACAACGCGTTTCCCGACCGGATCGTCGACGCCTTCGATCGTGCGAAGGCGCCAACGGCGGACGCGCACGGCTCGATCGAGATCGACAACCTGCCGATCGACGGCGACGTGACGGGCAGCCCGAGATTCGACGAAACCGGCCGCTCGTTCAAGGCCGGCGTGCTGAGCGAGAACGTGCTGGTTGCGTTGAGCACGCTGGCCGGCGAGCCGTATTCGATCGCGCACGAAGGCCGCGAGCTGGTGAACAACCTCACGCCGCACAAGGCCACCGCGCGCGACTATACGGGCCTCGGCTCCGAGGTCGAGCTCGATTTCCACATCGAGAACGCCGCGCAGGCGCACATGCCGGAGGGCGACACGTCGCCGTTCGCATTGCTGCTGCTCGGCGTGCGCAGCGAAGCCGGCGGCGGCCCGTACACGCGGCTCGCCGACGCGCGCCGTGCGCTGCAACTGCTGTCGCCGGACGACATCGCGCAACTGTACGGCGAGCACTACATCATCCGCGTGCCGTATCGGTGGCGCGGCGCGGCGCCGACGCCGCGCGACAACACCGACCTGAGCGCGGTGCTGTCGGGGCCGATCGACGCGCCGCGCGTGACGGTCGCGTTCTATCCGGACATGGTGCTGGCGGTGAACAAACGCGCGCAGGACGCGCTCGCCAACCTGTATCGCGCGGTGCGCGAGGTGTCGTTCGGCGTGCAGGTGCAGCCGGGCAAGCTGGTGCTGATCAACAACCATTTCACGCTGCATTCGCGCGACCGCTTCGATCCGCAGTATGACGAGAACGACCGTGCGTTCCGCTGGGTGCAGCGCGTGTTCGTCGCGCGCAGCCTGTGGAACTTCCGTGCGTTCACGCCGCTGCAGGCCCGTGTGTTCGATCCGAAGGCGCTGTACGCGGGCGAGTCGCCGGCGGCACGCCCGTTGCCGGTCGCGCAGCCGGCGTCGCAACGTGCAGTCGCGGCCACAACCGAACTCGAAGCGACGCCCGCTTGAACAGGCCGGGAACACCGGGCGCCGACGGGCGGCGGAAATCGTCCGGCGCCGCCCGCGTTCGGCACATGCTTCATCAAACAGGAAGGAATGCAAAACATATGAGAAGAACTGCATCTCCCGTCGCGCGCGTGGTTCGCGTGCTGGCAGCCGTGCTGATCGGCGGCAGTGTCGCCGCGCACGCGGCGACGTTCGACCTGAGCCCCGAGCAGCCCGGCCGGCCGCGCGGCGCCGTGAACCCGGCGGTCGAGCACGCATTGCCGGCCGGCTTCCGGTTCGCCGAAGCGAATACGCTGACGATCGGCATCGCGCCGAACCTGCCGCCGCTCAGCACCTATGCGACCGATGCGCGAACGGTGGTCGGCTTCGATCCCGATCTCGCGCAGCTCATCGCGGACAGCATCGGCCGCAAGCTGAAGATCGTGCCGCTCTCGTGGGCCGACTGGCCGCTTGCGCTGCAGTCCGGCAAGGTCGACGCGGTGATCTCGAACGTGACGGTGACCGAGCAGCGCAAGGAGAAGTTCGACTTCTCGACCTACCGGAAGGATCAGCTCGGCTTCTACGTGAAGCACACCAGCCGGCTCGCCGCGATACGCGAGCCGAAGGACGTCGCCGGGCTGCGCGTCGTGACCGATTCTGGCACGAACCAGGAGAAGATCCTGCTGGAGTGGAACCGCCAGAACGTCGCGCGCGGCCTCGCGCCCGTCGAGATCCAGTATTACGCGGATGCGGCGGAGCGCTGGGTCGCGCTACAGTCGGGGCGCGTCGACACGATCTTCAGCGTGAACTCGATGCTCGCGTACCAGGCGTCGCTGCGCGGCGATGCGAAGCTGATCGGCACCGTGAGTGGCGGCTGGCCGCGCACCGCGGACGTCGCGATCACGACGCGCAAGGGCAGCGGGCTCGCCGAGCCGCTGACCGTCGCGATCAATTCGCTGATCGCGAACGGCAGCTACCGGAAGGTGCTCGAGCGCTGGCGTCTCGACGCCGAGGCGGTCGACCGGTCGCAGACCAATCCGCCTGGGCTGCCGCGCACCTGAGCATGGCAGCCGCATGAAGCGGCGCGATCGATTGCCGGCAGGTATGGGGCCGGTGCGCGTCAGCGTGCGCCGGACCGCGCACGGCCCGGCTGCGCGCGATGACGGCCGTTCCGGTCGTGCGCATCGAGCGCGACCGGGAGTTCGATCACCTTGTCGTGCACCTGGTAGCGACGGCGGATCAGGTAGACGGGCCGTTGTTTCGACGCGTCGTGGACCCGCCTGACGTATTCGCCGACGGCGCCGATCCCGATCAGCCCGATCCCGCCGACGAACAGCGGGACCGGGATCGGCGCCGCGTAGCCGAGCACCGGGGAATTGCCGGACAGCCACGTGTACAAGACGATGAACACGCCGACCAGCAACGCGAGCGCGGCGATGCCGATGGCAACGTAGGCCCAACTGCGCAGCGGCGCGGTGCCGAAGCGGGCGATGCCTTCCAGCGCGACATTCCTTAGCTGCCGGCCGAAGAACGTCGAGCGGTCGGCGCTGCGCGCGTCGCGCCGGTATTCGACGATCACGGCCCGGTAGCCGACCCACGCGAACAGCCCTTTCATGAAGCAATGCCGCTCGGGCAGGTTGCGCAGCGCATTCACGACCTTGCGGTCCATCAGCCGGAAAGCGCCGACGTTCTCCGGTAGCTGCGCGTCCGACAGCAGGTTGTGCACGCGATAGTCGATCGCGGCCGCGGTGCGTTTCGCGAACGAATCGCATGCGCGGCTGCTGCGCTTCGCGGCGACGACTTCCGCGCCGTCGCGCCAGTGTTCGATCATCACCGGAATCAGGGCCGGCGGGTCCGGCAGGTCGGCGTCGAGCGCGATCACCGCGTCACCCCGCGCTTCGTCGAGGCCGGCCGTCAGCGCGGCTTCCTTGCCGAAGCGGCGGGTGAGGTCGATCACGCGTACACGTCGCTCGGCGGCGCCGATCCGGACCAGGCGTTCGAACGTGTCGTCGCGGCTCCCGTCGTTCACGCAGACGATCTCGAAACGGATCGTGTCGATGGACGTCATCAGCGGAATCACGATGTCGAAGAAGCGCTCGACGGCCTCGCCGTCGTTATGAAACGGCACGACGAGCGAGACGAGCGGCAGGTAGCGTGGTTCCCGCATGACGATTCCCCTTGCGATGTCGTGTCACCGAAGCGTGCCGATGGTGGGCCGGTCGGTGCGGCGCACTCCGTACGCCGGGCGGCGGTGCATTCTGGCCGGGTGCGTGAACGCGGTTTCGGTCGAGTAGTCGCGTGCGTCCGGCATCGACGGCACGTCGTGCCGCTCGCGGGCGATCCGGCCGACGAGCAGCCCGAGCGACGCCAGCGTGACGAGCGGCATGAACTGGAACGACAGATGCGGGACGACCGCGACGCCCGCGAACGGCATCACCCACAGCAGTAGCAGCCATTCGCGATCGAAGCGCCGCCAGCCGTGCGTCCACGCATAGCGCGCGTACCACGCGATCACGAGGCCGTACCAGGTCAGGTCGTAGTCGTACAGACCGGGGCTGACGAGCAGGCATGCGCAGGCGAGGGTCGCGGCGCGCAGCGCATACGCGCACGCGCCGCGCCACGCGTAGACGACCGCGAGCGCCGCGACCGCGGCCGACAGCAGTTGCAGGCCGTTCGCGACGATCGCGGGCCAGCCGGCCATCGCCGCGAGCGCGAACACCGACGGCATGCGCGTGTGCGTGGCCATGCCGGTGCCGACGATCGGGTAGATGTCGTCGATCGCATGCGCGAACGTGAGCCACGGGCCGATCCCGAACGCGAGGGTCGAGAGCGCGATGCTGCCGGCGATCGTCGCGGCCCATGCGGCCAGTGCGCGCCACTGGCCCGCGCACAGCAGCGCGAGCGGGAACAGTGCCGCGAGCTGCGGTTTGATCATCAGTAACCCGAAGCAGATACCGGCGTACACGGGGCGGCGGTTCAGCGCGAGCAGCCCGACGCCGGCGAGCAGCGCGGTGAACAGGCTGGTCTGTCCAACGACCACCGTGAGGAACGCGCCGGGGAACGCGAGCGCGCACAGCCACGCGGCATCGCGCTGCACGGTTGCGTGGATCGTCACCGCGAACAGCGCATACGTGAGCCCGAGCCACAGCACGAGCGCGACCGTGTACGGCAGCCAGCCGAGCGGCAGCACGAGCAGCAGCATGGAAGGCGGATAGCGCCACGGCAGCGTGCCGTCCGCGAGATTCATCGTCGGGATCGCGAGCTTCTGTACCGCGTACAGCGCGGGGGAATGCCAGGCATCGGCCGCATGCCCGTGCGCGGCGAGCCACGCGGCGCGCCAGAGCGGCGAGAAATCCTGCGACAGCGGTTGCAGCACGCCGTTGTGCGACAGATGCATGCGGATCACGTGGATGACGATGAACAGCAGCTCGCTTGCCAGCACGACGCCCGCAAAAACGCGTATGCGCTCGCGGTTGAGCCAGTGCGGATAGCGGCGCGGGCCCGCGATCGGGAGTTCCGGATGCACACCGGCGTACGGATGCGCGTGGCGTTCGGAACGCGACGATCTCATCGTGCGCTCCGGGACGCGAACGCCGCGCGGCGCGCGACGACGAACAGCACCGCGAGCAGTACGATCGGCCTGATCTGCGGCAGCTTGGTCAGCCGGTTGAACTTTTCGACGATCGGCAGCAGCCACCCCCGCGCGACGATGCTCTGGTCGCCCGGCGGCCGGGCATCGTCGACACCGTGCGCGGCCGCGCAGACGGCCGGATACGCGACCATGACGCGCGCTGCGGCGCACGGCACGGGAAGAAGCGCACGCAATCCCGACAACCATGAGACGGCGAACGCGGAGCATAAAAGACTGCCCGCGAAAAAGAGGAAATATGCGGGCAGGAAAGGCACGAGGGCAACCGTCGCGATGAAAGGCAACATCGTCGGCGGATAGAACCAGGGAAGCGGCCGGTGCTGCGGAGACGCAACGAAGTGCGCGAACCCGGTCGGCAGGAATGAAGCGGATTCGTAGGCCGACGCGACACGGCCTTGCGTCAGCCGATCGGAGGCGATCCGGGAAACCGGGAAGTCGACATCGAAGTGGGCGATGGCGTTCGACGTGAAGCCGTCGGTCACGACGCCCCGGGGCGCGAGCCACGCGACGCAGCACATCGGCACGATGTAGCTGTCCGGAACGATCCGGCCGGCTGCCAGCCATGGAGCGCGGCGTATCGCTCGCCCGCGCATATCACGATGGGCTGTGTCCATGATTCCCCGTATGGCGTCGAGGCTGCTTGGTCTGTCGCAGCCGTTTCATGTCGTCTTGCGCGCGGATCGAATCGATCTGAAGAGGCGCAATCCGGTGAGTTCATTGTTGAAGAAAAAATCGCAGGTTGCAAACCGCCTGCTGAAAGCAGGGAGCGATTCGGGTACTGAATGCGTGCGAAAACGGGATTTTCAGGTATGAGAAATCCGCGAAAACGGAATGCGTGTTTCTACATTGAAACGTTTCGTCATTTCGACCGGCCGTGCGTGCTGCCGATTCGGTAAAACGCGACCGGTTTCGCGCGTTCGGGAAAGTCCTGAGCAAAATCTTTTTTCCTTGCCACAGCGCGGCGACGGGCGATCCGGCGTGCAGCACGTGCGGGAAGACATCGATCATTTTTGAAACATTTTTGGCGCGCGGCCCGGGGGCAGGCCACGCGGGTATCGCCGGAACCCTTGATGCGCGTGCCTTTCGTCGTCGATGGCCGACTCTTTTTGTGTAAGCGTTGACACGGCAACCGACGCAGCGACGATCGTGCGGTTCCGGTTAACCAGATCGTCCCGCCGGTCGCTCCGTACACGCCTGTGCCGCACACGGCGTCATTGATACCCGTTAGCGCGGAAAGAGGTGCGTATCCCCGTTCCCGCCGCTGAACGGCGCGTTCCGAATGCTCGAGTAGCGCCGGTGGTGTCCAACCCCATTGTCGTGATCGACGAAGGGAATTCAATGGCAGTCCGAAAGGATAATGCTCGTGTCGATAGTCATCGAAGAAATTGCGTAGTTCGTCCGGGATCACGGCGGCATGACTGCCATCCAATGCGGCTGGGTCGCCGTCCGAATCACAGTCGGAATCGTCCTCGTGCAACCAGGTCGACCGGAAGATGCTGAACACCGAGGCGCGACCAAGCCGACGCTGCTCGACAACACGCCCGCACCCGAAGCGCTCGCGGCGTCGGATCACGTGCGACAGCAAACCAAGCCAGAGAGGATGAACGCCCGCCATTGAATGAATAAAACAATACGCGTGATTGTTCATCTCCTTGTCGATTTCAATGATTTATCGTCGGATATTGGGAGGTCGTAAAGAATCGGTCGTTTGCAGAAATGACCAATGCTTGGAAAGCTATTTGTAATGCGTGACGCGAGCGGCCTTCCAGCCGGGCGCAAGCACGGGCGAACCGCGCGCAGCGGCGCTGTGCATCACCTGAAAAACTCCTTGCAATAACCGGCCCGAATTTCTACATTATCCAAAATCAAACGCGCGTGACTGTACGAACGACTCAAGCGTTATCCGTACCGGAAAAGCCGAATAAAAACATTTGAAAATCAAGCGACTGCCCGACAATACGCAAAACAGGCCGGTAACGCACGATCGAGGCCGGGGGACACATGAACGAGCAAGCAACGACGAGCACGCGGCCTGACGTTTCACCGAGCAGGCGTCCACGCACCTGTCGCGCCGCGCATCCGCCGCGCACCTTCCCCGGTCCGCTCCCGCCCGGTTCCTGAGCGCCGGCGCCGTCGCGCCGACAGACGTTTTCCGCACCGATCTCTCCCGCATGCCGATCCACACCGGCCCATACAAGGCCGGCGTATCGACGCGCGGGTTGGCGCCGGTGCCGGCATGACCCATCCAACGAGGGACCCAGCATGGCCATCGATGTGCCTGTGACACGCCGGACGTTTCTGAAGCTGGCCGGGAGCGGCGCGCTCGTCGCGATTTCGATCACTCATTTACCGGCGCTCGCGCTCGGCACGGCCGAGCAGGCGGACGACGGCGCGAGCGGGCCCGCCTGGGCGCCGGTGCCCGGCAAGGCGCGCTGGCGCATCGACGGCATGCCGAAGGTGACGGGCCAGAAAATCTATGCACGCGATTTCAAGTCGCGCGACTTCGTCGGCTGGCCGCAGCAGGAGAGCTGGCTCTATGCGTTGCGCTGCGATCGGGTCGACGCCGTGTACGAAGGCTACGACCTGCGCGTGCTGCCGCCCGAACTGCGGCCGATTGCCGTCGTCGACAACGCGCTGCTGACCGCGCGCCGGATTCCGTTGGCGCCCGCCCCCGATCCGATCGCGAACCAGGACATCTACTGGCTCGCGCGCACCGGCCACCCGGCGGACTGTTACGGGCAACCGGCCGCATTGCTGATCTTCGAGAACTTCGATGTCTATCGTCGCGCGAAGAAGCTGCTCGATTTCAACCGCAGCGTAATCCGCTACGGCGCGCCGGTCGCGCGCCCGAACGACGTACAGGCCGTGCCGTACTCCCCCGTGACCCTCTACGTGCGCGACGACGCACGCAAGTTCAACTACGTCGACAACTACCAGACCGGCAGCGACGGCAAGCCGACCGAGCAGTACCTGAAGGAACGCGAGCAGGCGGTGATCAACATCGACGCGACGATCGACCGCCATGCGGCGTCCGGCGAATGGATCGGCGTGCGCGCGATCGACCGCGACGGCTTCGAGACGCCGGCGATGGACCCGATGTTCATGGAGCCCGAAGCGGGGCTCGCGTGGTACGACGCGTCCAGCGCGAAAATGAACCTCGTGCTCGGCACACAATCGGCGAACGACGATGCGACCGGCGCCCTCGCGCTGTTCGACGGCAGCGACGTGTCGGTCAAGGAGGTGCACGTCATCGCGTGCTATCCGGGCGGCGGTTTCGGCGGCCGCGACAAGTCGTATTTCCCGCTCTATCTCGCGCTCGCCGCGCCGTTCGCGAAGGGCGCGCTGCGCTGGCAGCAGTCGCGCTACGAGCAGTTCCAGGTCGGGCTGAAGCGCTGCGAGACGCAGTTTTCGGAATCGCTGTGGTTCAACCGCCGCGGCAAGCTCGAAGCGCTCACGTGCGACTTCCTGCTGAACGGCGGCGGCAAGAAGAACCTGTCGCCGTACGTCGCGCAGCTTGCCGCGCTGAGCGCGATGAGCTGCTACGAGATTCCGCGCGCCCGCGCGCAGGCCGCGTCGACCTATACGAAGGAAGTGTTCGGCGGCTCGCAGCGCGGCTTCGGCGGGCCGCAGGCGTTCATGGCGATCGAGACGCTGATGGACGAGGCCGCGCGCCAGCTCGGGCTTTCGCCGTTCGCGATCCGTCGCGCCAACCTGCTCGGCAACACGCCCGGTCTCGGCAAGGGACGCGCGATCACGGGCGCGCCGATCCTGTTCGACCTTCAGCTCGATGCGCTGCTCGACCGGCTCGAACGGCACCCGTTGTGGCTCGATCGAGAAACTGCCCGGGCCGAACGAGGTGCGCGCAATCTGCGCTACGGCGTCGGGCTCGCGATGGCGAACGAGGCCTACGGCACGTCCGGCGACGGCATGTTCGGGATGGTGCAGATCCTGCCCGACGGCCGGTTGCGCGTGGTCACGCCGTACACCGACATGGGCAACGGCGCGGCCACGACGCTGGGTCTGGCGCCGGCCGAATTTCTCGGGCAGAACGCGCAGACGATCGCGATGAGCGAGATCGGGCCGTTCAACGCGCTCGGGCTCACGCATTCGAGCAATCCGGCGGCCAATCCGAAGACGGTGCGCTATACGTACGGTTCGTCGAGCGCCTGTCTCGGTGCGTTCCACCAGTACCACGCGGTGAAGGGCGCGGCGCAGGCGCTGTTCCTGCAAAGCGTGCTGCCGGCCGCCCGCGCGTGGTGGGGCGTGCCGGTGCGGGCCGAGGACGTGCGCTGGGCCGATCGCGCGCTCGTCGCGAACGGGCTGGCGCCGATTCCGTGGCCGGCGCTGCTCGGCACCATCACGAAGATGGGCCTGCAGACGGTCGCGGCCGTGCATGCGAGCTATGCCGGGTACTTCTGGAAGGGCACCTATCCGTTCGCGTCCGGCAACGCGCAGATCGACTACGACTACGTGGCGGTCGGCCTCGATCCGTATTTCCTCAAACCGCTGCCGCGCACGCTGCAGGCGCCGCCGGTCGACACGAGCCTCTACGGGCGCACGACCTATGCGCCGTCGGCGTCGCTCGTCGGCGTGTCCGTCGATCCGGCGACCGGGCGCGTGAAGGTCGAGCGCGTGGTGTCGGCGGTGAGCGTCGGCCGGCAACTGTCGCCGGAGCTCGTCGAAGGACAGTCGCAGGGCGCGGTCGCGATGGGGATCGGCAACGTGCTGACCGAAACGTGTCCGCTCGGCCCCGACGGGCCGGGCGGCGGCAGATGGAACCTCGATCGCTACCAGGTGACGCGCCTGCCCGACGTGCCCGCGCAGGAGCTGATCGCGCTGCCGCCGCCCGGCAACGATCCCGCGAATGCGCGCGGGATCGCGGAAGCGGTGATGTGCCCGATCGCGCCGGCGCTGCTCAACGCGCTGGCGATGGCGACGGGACGACGATTCAGGGTGACGCCGGTGACGCCGGACAAGATTCGGGAGGCACTGCAATGAGCGATCCGGTCCGCATGACCATCAATGGCCGGCCCGTCGAGGCCGCCGCCGCCGATAGCGACATGAACCTCGTCGATTTCCTGCACGAACGGCAGGACCTGACGGGCACCAAGCTGTGCTGCGGCATCGGCGTGTGCCGCGCGTGTACGGTGGGCGTGCGCAACGCGCCCGACGCACCGATGGAAAAGACGCTGTCGTGCTCGACGCCGGTCAGCGCGATGGCCGGCATGCACGTGTACACGATCGAAGGGCTCGCGCAGGGCGGCACGCTGTCGCCGCTGCAGCAGAGCTTTCTCGAATCGTTCGCGTTCCAGTGCGGCTACTGCGCATCGGGATTCCTGATGGCCGCGACCGCGATGCTCGACCATCTGCGTACGCAACCGGTGCACGTCGCCGAGCTGGACGCGATGATCGAGACATGGGTGGGCGGCAACGTGTGCCGCTGCACCGGCTACGTCAAATACGTCGAGGCCATTCGCAAGGTGGCGATGCGCTACACGAAGGAGGCGGCATGACGATCCGGACCTGCGTCGCGGCGCTGGCGATGCTGCTGGCCGCGCCCGTGTCGTTCGCCGCCGGCGGCGCCGATGCGTCGCTGCACGCATACGCGCAGCAGTGCACCGACGAAATCGGCGAGATTCCCGCGTTCGACTGCAACAGCGGCACCGACGTGCCGATCACCGTGAACGGCAGCGTGCCCGCGCGGTATGTGGCACACATGACCTGCGATCGCCCGGCGCTGTTGCCGTACGATGCGCCGACGTCCGGGCAGTGCACGCCTTACTCGAAGATCCTCGATCTGTCGCACGGCGACACGCAGATCTCGGCGTTCTGCCGCCGCAAGCAGATTCGCGCGAACCGCAGCCCGTACTACGACGAAGTCGACATCGTGCTGCACCACGTGCGCAACGGCAAGACCTGCTGGTTTCATGCGGACAAGGGTGGCACGGGCGGCATGGACGCGTCGCGCGTGCCGCCGCCGAACGAGAAGACGCCGCCGCCCGGCCGGCCGTCGGCCGCGGAATTCTGGTGGACGCCGGCCGCGACCGCGTCGAAGCGCTGCGTGTCGTGCCACGATGCGAGCCCCGTCATGTACAGCCCGTGGATCGGGCAGGTGTGGAACCGCGTGCCGACCGATCCGTGGGGCAAGTACGTGAACCTCGGCGCCGACTTCGCATCGTGGACGTCGCACGCGATCAGCACGCCCGGCAACACGTGCATCGGCTGTCACCGGATCGGCGACCAGAACAGTTGCAGGATCTACGTGCCGCTCGCGGCCGGGCTGCTGCCGCCGCCGAAGGGCAGCAACCAGCTGGCAAGCAGCTATCCGCTCACGCACTGGATGCCGATCGACAACAACCGCAGCCGCGAGGAATGGAACGCGGCCAACGTGAAGTCGGTGAGCGACCTGCTCGAATGCTGTTCGGCGCGGGGCAAGGACGATCCGAAGTGTTCGTTCACGCCGGCGGCGCAGGCGGCGAAGTAAGTTGTCCGGAGGAACGGCGCCCGCTCGAGCGAGGCCGGTGGTGCCGCGGCATCGGATCGCGCATGCGCCGCGGCCGTTTCTACCCGCCCGCCGCCCGTCAGGGCCGCCCTTCGTCCGGCACGTCGGGCGCCTTGCCGAGCTCGCCCATGATGATCCGTGCGATTTCGTTGGCCGGCGCGCGTCCGTCGGGCGCGGCAGCCGTGTTCGCCCACGTGACGATCGTCGTCCGGGTGAGCGGGTCGTAGCCCATGAACGTGTTGAAGCCCGGTATCTCGCCGGTATGTCCGTAGAACGTGCCGAATTTGGCGAGGCCCATGCAGTAACTCGCCGACATCGGGTCGGTCGGGTCGACCGGCGTGCAACTGGCGAGCCGCTGCGCCTGCAGGTCGGCGTTCAGGTAGCCGCCGCCGACCATCCGCTGCACGTACGCGGCCAGTTCCGTGATGGTCGACATACCGGAGCCGGCCGTCCATGCCCACGACGTATTCGCGCCGGTCACGTTGGTCGGTTGCAGCGTGCCGTTTTTCGCGTCGGCCTGTCGTTGGGGCGACAGCGCGTCGCTGTCGGTCGTCTCGGCATTGGTGCCCCATTGATAGCCCTGCGGCGCCGGTGCCGGCAGCGACGTGTCCTGCTGCGGCGGGAGCGCGGTATGGGCGAGGCCGAGCGGCGCAAAGAGCCGCGCGTTCATCGCATCGGCCGCGCTCGTGCCGGTCAGTTGCTCGATGATGAGCCCGAGCAGCACCGTGTTCGTATTCGAGTAGCGAAAACCCGCGCCGGGCGCGAAATAGACCGGCTGGCCTTCGGCGATCTCGAGCAACGCCGACGGGGTCCACACCTTGCCCGGTTGCGCATCGAGCGTCTGGTTGAACGCGAGATTCGTCGAATAGTTGTAGAGGCCGCTGCGCATGGTCAGCAACTGCTCGATCGTGATCGTATTGCCGTTCGGCACGTTCGCGACGAACTTGCCGACGGTGTCGCCGAGGCTCAGCCGGCCTTCCTGCACGAGCTGCAGGATCACGGTGCCGGTCCACGTCTTCGTCACGCTGCCGACGCGAAAATGCGCATTCGTCGGGATCGGCGTGTTCGTGCCTCGCACGGCCGTACCGAACGATTCGAGCCAGGTGCCTTGCGGCGATTGCACATAGACGACCGCGCCGGGCGTCAGCGTATCGGCGAGCAGCGCGTTGATCTGCGGACGCGCTGCATCCGCGAACGCGGGCGTGCCCGAGGTCGGCGAACTGTCGCCGCCGCAAGCGGACACGGCGAGGCCGATGACCACGGCCGGTGCGACGGCAACCACGCCGTGCACCAGCCGCCGCGAGACGTGCGACAAGAACCGGGAGGGGGCTGACGGAGCCATTGCGCGGTACCTCCGTGGACGGGACGTATGGCCTGCGTTGTCTTCTCCAGAACTATAGGACAGGCGCACGGGCGCCGGCAGCCTGCATGATTCGTCGGACGAGACAGCGTGCCGGCCCGTTTGCCCGGTCGAACTCGCCGCCGTCACTGGAAGTGATGCACGTAGCGCAGCACCATCCGCGTGCCCTGCGGCCGGTTGCGTGCATAAGTCTCGAAGTACGCGTTGAACATCAGATGATCGTGCGGCGAGAAGCTGTACATCGCCCCCGGCCCGATCGCGAACACGGCTTCCCGCGTGCCCGGCACGTCCTGCCCGTTCTGCTTCATGTCGGTGGTCTGGCGCAGCCAGTAGCCGTTCAGCCCGAGCCGCAGGCCGGGGCGCACTTCGTACTCGGTCGCGAAGTTCGCGTGGATCGCCTGGCCGGCCTGCGTCGACGTCACGTCCGGGCCGAGCGACGTGGCCGGCTCGTGGTTGATCGCGTTCCACAGATAGTGCAGGCGCCACGACACGGTCCAGCGGGGCGTGAGCCACAGCGTGGCCGCCCAGTACGGGTCGAACGACCAGAAATGGCTGCCCGGATTGATCGCGCGCGCAGGATCGTACGCGCCGGTCGGCGCGACGAACTGGAATTCGACGCGCTGCGCGAAGCGCGGGCCCTGCGCGCCCATCACCGGGTCGAACTGGATGAACGGGCCGATCAGCAGGTCGCCGAAGCCGGCACGCGCATTCAGCGCGACGTTGCCGATGCCGTCGTCGGTCCGCGCGGACCCGATCCACGGCACGATCACGTCGAGGCCCGGATGCATGCCGGCGAACGTCAGCGGCGACTGGTAGACGAGCTGGCTCAATCCCGCGAACAGGTCGACGTCCTGCTTCGGCAGCCCGACCCTGTTGCCCGCGTTGTCGTTCACGCGGCCGGCCGTGTAGTACTGCAGGTACTGCGTGCCGTACCAGCCGGCGCCGGCCGGCGGCATCCCGTCGAGGAAGCTGGTCATGCCGAGGTTGACCGCGGGCAGGTCGGTCGCGCCGGCCGGCGCGCTTGCGGCCATGCCGGCCGCGACGAAACCTGCGACGACGAGCAGGCGAGCGCCTGATTTCATGTTCACCACCTCCAGTTTATTCATTGGTATAACTAATCAAATGGTGCGTGAAAGATCGGGATGATCGGCGATCGCGCGATACTGGCCGGCATGAAACACGAGCGGCGCCTTGCCGAACGCGTCGAACTGTTCGATCTGGCCGATGAAGAGCAGATGATCGCCGCCTTCGTAATGGCCGACGTTGCGACACACGAAGCGCGCGCTCGCGCCGTCGAGGCAGGGCACGCCGCCGGCCGCCGAATCCGCGTGCGGCACGCCGTCGAACTTGTCGGCGCGGGGTGTCGCGAAGCGGCGCGACAGGTCGATCTGGTCGTGCGCGAGGATGTTGATCGCGAAGTGCGTGGCCGCGACGAAATCCGGGCGGCTCGGCGCGACCTTGCGAAGACTCCACAGCACGAGAGGCGGATCGAGCGACAGCGACGAGAACGAATTCGCGGTGAGCCCCACCTTGCGGCCGTCGGCCGCGCACGTGGTGATCACGGTCACGCCGGTTGGAAATTGCCCGAACGCGGCGCGCAGCTGCATCGGGTCGAGGGCCGGGCGATCGGTAGCGGTCGTATCCATGTCGCTCACGCCGCCCGCGCGCCGTGTTCGCGGATCATCGCCGCGCAGGCCGACGGCTCGAACCACCACGGCGCGAACCGGCGCGGATCGTCGAAGCCGTCGACGATTTCCTTCGCGAGCGACGGGAGCTGGCCGGCCGCGCCGAGCAACTCGAGGACGTGCGGCGGCGGCGGCGTGAGCAGCGAGTTGGTCCAGCGCACGACGTGCTGCGCATAGGCCCAGTAGCCTTCGAACGTCTGCTGCATCCAGTCTTCGCCGAACGGTGCGGCATCGCGCGCGACGATCGCATCGAAATACGCGCGCGCGCATTTGGCCGCGTTGTTCGAACCCTGGCCGGTGATCGGATCGTTGACCACCACCGCGTCGGCCATCCCGAACACCGTGCGGCCGGAAGGCAGCCGGAAGAACGGCTTGCGTACCGTCGGCGCGAAGCGCCCGGCCAGCGTGCCGTTCGGATCGGTCAGTTCGACGTCGCGGCACCGCTCGAATTCCCACGGCACGTAGTGCCGCAGGAACGACAGGCTGCGGTCCAGATGCTGCTCGGGCGTCTTCACGTCGGCCCAGCAGTCGAGCGGGCCGCCCGGAATGCCTTCGAACACCATGATTTCGCACGGGCCCGTCGTGGTCAGCGCGGGAAACACGAAATACTCGCCGATGCCGGGCAGCAGGTTGAAGCGCACGCGCGAATACGGCTCGCTCGGCGTCATCCCTTTCACGTAGGTGAGCGCCAGCGCGCGTTGCGGGCGGTCGAACGCGCTGCGCGCGTCGTCGCGGCCGAGCAGGCCGACGATCTCGCCCTTGCCGGCCGCGAGCAGCACGAGGTCGTGGCTGCGCGCCAGTTCCTCGAGCTCGGGTACGCCGACGTCGCCGATGCGCACGTCCGCGCCGCGGCGCCGCACGCCGTCGAGCCAGTCGGCCATCTTCACGCGCTGGTCGACCGACTGCGCATAGCGGGTCAGCCGCGACGACCAGTCGATGATCTTGCGGCCGTTGCCGTCCGGATGCGGCACCGCGATGCCGATCCCGTCGACGGACGGACACGCTTCCTCCCAGGTGTTCAGGCCGAGGTCGCGCTCGATCTGCAACGACGTGTGGAACATGCACTGGCTCGACATGACCTTGCCGGTGCGGATCTGTTCGGCGTCTCGGTTGGTCGCGAGCGTGACGTGGTAGCCCTGGTCGAGCAGGGCGAAGGCGAGTTGCAGGCCGGACTGGCCGGCGCCGACGATGGCGATGCGTCTCATGGGAATGTCCTTGGCTGGCCGGAGGCCGGCCGGAAGAAGGGTTGCGGAAAACGGCGGCGGGCGGCGCTCACTCCGCGAGGCGCGTAATGGCCGGCACCGCCTGTTCGGGGCCCATCGCGGCATAGCCGCCGTCCACCGCGTAGTCGGCGCCCGTCACGAAGCTCGCCGCGTCGCTGCACAGGAACGTGACGACCTGCGCGACCTCCGACGGATCGCCGACCCGGCCGAGCAGGTGGAACGGCGCGGCGACGCGGTCGGTTTTCGCGCGGTCGCCGTGCGTCATCTCGTCCATCAAGCGCGACCACGTCCATCCCGGCGACACCGAGTTCACGCGGATGCGGTCGGGCGCGAGATCCATCGCCATGCTGCGCGTGAGCTGGCGGATCGCCGCCTTGGACGTCGGGTACAGCCAGCGGCCGGTTTGCGCGCACTGCGCCGAGATCGAGCTGAAATTCACGATCGCGCCGCCGCCGCGCCGGATCATGTGCGGATGCACGGCCTTCGCGAGCATCGCCGCCGACACGACGTTCACGTCCATCGCGGCCAGCCAGTCGTTGCGGGTCGCGTGGATGCCGTTGTCGACGTAGCTGCACGCGAGGTTGACGAGCACGTCGATCGCGCCGAACCGTTCGACGATGGCCGATACCGCGCGCTCGATCGCACGATCGTCGGTGATGTCGAGCGCGACGAACATCGCCGCCTCGCCGAGCGATGCGGCCACGCGCGCGCCGTTGTCCGCATCGAGATCGAGGATCGCGACGCGCGCACCGGCGCGGCTCAGGTCCTGCGCGACCGCGGCGCCGATCAGCGTGGCGCCGCCGGTGACGATCGCGACTTTGCCAGCAAGGGCAGTCATGGCATCTCTCCGTCAATCATGGGGTGAAGAAAGGCGTGCGTCACTGCGCACCCGGCGACGGTTCGCTGTCCTGCCAGCGGCGCATCAGGCCGTTCGACGGCACGGTGACGTCGAGCAGCTTGCGGGCCGTTTCGACGCCCGCGACCGGCAGGCCCGCCGGATCGAGCACGCCGATCTGCACGAGCACGCTCGCCTGATCCCAGTAGATGTGCTCGTGATAGAGCTTGTCGCCGCGAAACTTGACGATCGCGACGAGCGGAATCTCGACACGCTTGCCGGTCGGCGCGACGCCCGGCAGCATCCAGTCGATCTCGGTGGTGTGCGTGAAGCAGAACAGCAGCTCGTCGACGATCTGGCTCGCGCCGACCGTGCGCGAGATCGGCGTGATCGTCGTGTCGGGCGGATTCGCATGCACGAAGTGATGCGTGTAGAAGCGCTTGAGCTCGTCGTGACCGACGCCGCCCGTCAGCGTCGGAATATGGTTCACGTACGGTTCGGCAACCATCGTCGCCATCGTTGCGTCGACGTTGCGCGTGTCGAATTCGTGCGTCAGATGCGCTTCCCACAGTGTGGACAGATCGTAGTGCGGGCCGAGCGCGGCACGGAACGCGGCGATCGCGCGCTGGTGGGCCATCAGCGCGGCGGCCTGGTCGAAATGATCGCCGCCGACGCGCGCGAACGCGTGATCGACGCCCGGATACACGTACACCTCGACGCCGTCGCGCCCGGCGAGCGCGCGGGCAATGCGCTGCTGCGCATCGGGCGGGCAGAAGCGGTCCTGCCCGGCAATCTGCAGCACGAGCCGGCCGCGCAGGTGCGCGGCTTCGTCGAGCGCCTGTTCGATGCCCACGCCGTAGTAGCTGACCGCGGCGGCCACGTCCGGCAGCCGGCACGCGGCGAGATACGCGAGCTTGCCGCCGAGGCAGTAGCCGAGCACGCCGGCGTCGCCCGTGCATTCCGGCCGCTGCCGGAGCGCGTCCAGCGCGGCGCCGATGTCGTCGACGCCCCGGTTCTCGTCGAATTCGCGGTAAAGGGCCATCGCGCGCTCGGCGTCGGCGCCGGCGTACCCGAGTTCGATCCCCGGCGCCTGGCGCCAGAACAGGTCGGGCACGAGCACCGTATAGCCTTCTTCCGCGTAGTAGTCGGCGGCCTCGCGCATCGTCGCGTTCGCGCCGAAGATCTCGTGGCACAGCACGATGCCGGGCCCCTTGCCGGCGGCCGGCGTGCTCAGGTACGCGCGAAACGCGCCGCCGTCCGCAGACGGAATCTCGATGTGACGTCCTTTCATGTGTCCCTCCATTCGTTTCATTGCTGCGACGGGCCCAGTATTGGCGGACGAAACGGGCGTTTCTATCCGCTTTCTTCGGCCGGTATCCGCGAATTCCGGAAACCTGCTGCACCGGCCGCCGCGCGCGGGCAGGCGCGCGGCCGACTGCGGGTATGTGCGGATGCGGAATGCCGGTACAGTTTTCTACGATGCGCGAACGGTCCGCTTCTTGCATCGTTTGCGCGGGACTGGCGCGTGCCGGCGGCCGGACTGTCCGGATACGGCGGGCGCTATCCGGATCGTGCGGCGCATGCCCCGATCGCGGGAATGCATGCACGGCGCGCGTGCAATCGAGCATGACGGGAGATCATCGATGGCGCAATTTTCCGAAACGGGCTGGCTGGCCGACGCCGCCTGTTTCAATCACGACAACCTGCTGCTGCAGTCGAACGACGTCGACGAGGTGCGCGCGCGCGTCGCCGACGTGTTCAAGCCGCACCGGCTCACGCCGACCGGCGCGTCGCGCGCGCTGCAAAGCTGCATGCATCATGCGCGCTGGGGCAACCTGTCGTTGAACCTGCTCGATTATGGCGGCGGGGTCGGCATCGAGCCCGGGCCGCTGGAGCATTTCTTCCTGTTGCAGATTCCGCTGCGCGGCGATGCGGAGATCGAGTGCGGGTCCGCGCGTTTCGTGTCGTCGCCGGGCACCGCGTCGCTGCTCTCGCCGACGCTGCCGCTGAAGATGCGCTGGGGCGACGCATGCCCGCAAGTGATCGTGCGCATCGAGCGCGAAGTGATGGAGCGCCACGCGCAGCGGCATTTCGGCGACGACCGGCGCGCACCGGTCGAATTCGAGCCGGAATTCAGCCTGTCGTCGCCGCAGGGGACGTGTCTCGCGCAGATGCTGCCGATCCTCGCCGGCGCGATCGTGACGGATGCGCATCCGCTGCGTCACCCGCTCGCGTTCGAGCAACTCGAATCGACGCTGCTCAACCTGCTGCTGCACGGCCACCCGAACAGCGCGCGCAACGGCGCGCGGCACCTGCCGGTGGCGCTCGCGCCGTTCTACGTGCGGCGCGTGGAGGACTACATCCGCGCGCATCTCGACGAGCCGCTGACGATCGAACGGCTCGCCGAACTGGCCGGCGTCAGCCCGAGCACGCTGTTCGCCGGCTTTCGTCATCGCCACGGGATCACGCCGATGGGCTTCGTACGTCAGTTGCGGCTGCAACGTGTGCGCGAGGAACTGCTGGCCGACGCGACGCCGGTGCGTGCATCGGTGACGGACATCGCGTTGAAATGGGGCTTCGCGCACCTCGGGCGGTTCGCGATCGAGTACAAGCGCGCGTTCGGCGAATCGCCGTCGGCGACGCTCAGGATGCGGCGCATGCGCGGTTGACGCAGGCGTCGGCGGCATTGTTCGCCGGTGGGCTGCACCGCTGGTGTTTGTACCGCACACGCTAGATCGGGGAACCGGACCAGGTTGTGTTGGCGTGTGCTTGTGCCGAGTATTCGCTCCTGTGGCGGCGCGACGACGCGCGCCGGATCGCCATGCGTGTCACTCAGGCCAAGTCGTTCCGCGTTGTGCCCGGTTGTGTCGCGCCGACAGTGGACGGGCGCAAAGACCGACCGGTCGCACCGATGCCGATGCGTACGCGATCGCGGCACCCGCGTCGCATTACGACCGGTCTCGATTGCGCGCCCGCGTCGCCCCGGTAATGACCGCGATGCCCAACAGGATGACCGCCACGATCTCGATTACGTGTTGCGAGACGTGCAGCGTCATCAATCCCCACGCGACGCCGCCGATGAAAATGATCCATCCGACCAGGTAGATAAGCAGGGTCATCGCCTTTCTCCTTTGTATTGGTGGCCCGCGGGCGGGCGGCTGGACGAGCAAAAGTTACCGCGCCCGCGGCGATCTGACGGCCCCGGTTCGGACGGGCGTGCGAGCCATGCCCCGGGCGCGACGCGGGGCACGCTCGTCGAGCATGTTGCGTGCCCGGCCTCGGCTGTTTTGCGCGTCAAGGCGACGCGCAAGCTGTGTGCCCGCTGCGCGGGACGGGTCGAGCCGGCATGACCGTCGCGTCGAATCCGTCGGCCGTCGCCTCACCGCGTCCCTCCGAGGTTTGTTTTTTTTAAACACCGCGCCATGGGCGCCCGGTATCATCGCTGCGCTCGCGAACGACGCCATGGATCACTGCATGCCGGCTCGCGCGCAACCCGCATCGCCGGGATGAAAACACAGGGCGGACGCCGACGATGCGTCACGCCGCGGTCGGGCCGAATCGGCCACCAGCACGACGGAGCAACGAACGATGGTAACGGGGACGGGTGCGGCGCGACACGCGAAGGCGATCGCCGCAGGAGGGGCGTTGTACGTCGCGGCAACGGGCGGCGCGCACGCGCAGGCAGCGGATGCGGCAGCGGCCGTGCTGCCGGCCATCGACGTGACGGTCAACGCCGACGGCGCGTCGAGCGGGCTCGTCGGGCTGCGCACGCGGGCCGGCACGAAGACCGACACGCCGGTCGCCGACATCCCGCAAACGGTCAATCTCGTGACCGCGCAGCAGATCGAGACGACCGGCGCGACCGATCTGAACCAGGCGCTGCGCTACGTGCCGGGATTCGCGACGTTCGGCGCCGACAGCCGCACCGACTGGTATGCGGCGCTGCGCGGCTTTACGCCCACGCTGTACGTCGACGGCGTGGCCGCGCCGAATACGGCCGTCATCGCGAACTGGCGCGTCGACCCGTATACGATCGACTCGATCGCGGTGCTGCGCGGGCCGACGTCGGTGCTGTACGGCGCGGGAGAGCCCGGCGCGATCGTCGACGCGCACACGAAGCTCGCCGACGGCGAGCGCGTGCGCGAAGCGGGCGTGCAGCTCGGCAACGACGCGCGCAAGCAGTTCATGATCGACGTCGGCGATGCGCTCGACCCGGACGGCCGCTACGCGTATCGCTTCGTCGGCGTGGCGCGCGACGGCAATGCGGTGACCGGCCCCAACGGCGACCGGCGCGTCGCGCTGGCGCCGTCGTTCCGCTGGCGGCCGAACGCCGACACGTCGCTGACGCTCTCGGCGACGTTCCTGCAGGACAGCGGCGATATTTCGTCGAACTTCCTGCCCGCGTCGGGCACGGTGTTGCCGAACCCGAACGGCCGCGTGTCGCAGGACGTCTACATGGGCGCTCCCGGGTTCAACGATTACCGCAAGAAGCAGTGGTCGCTCGGCTACGCGCTGGACCACCGCGTGAACGCGATCTGGTCGCTGCATCAGGACGTGCGCTGGTCGCACCTGTCGCTCGACGACGCGACCGTGTTCGGCAACGGCCTCGCGCCGCGCAGCACCACCGACATGATGCGTGTCGCGGGGCTGTTCCAGCTCAACTACAGCCGGCTCGACGTCGACAACCGCGCACAGGCGCGCTTCGGCACGGGGTCGCTCGAACATACGCTGCTGCTCGGCGTGCAATACGACCGGCAGACCACGACCAACAGCGTGTGGCTCGCGCTGGCGCCGTCGCTCAACCTGTATCACCCGGTCTACCGGCCCGTCACGGCCGCGATTTTCTCGGGGCCGACGTCGCTCGGCCACGTCGACCAGTACACCGCGATGAACACGA
The DNA here is from genome assembly GCF_001718555.1 of Burkholderia metallica. NCBI lineage: Bacteria > Pseudomonadati > Pseudomonadota > Betaproteobacteria > Burkholderiales > Burkholderiaceae > Burkholderia > Burkholderia metallica. The sequence goes on along the minus strand of NZ_CP013402.1, from coordinate 631,611 downwards.
TCGGCGTGTACACGCAGGACCAGATTCGCTGGAAACGCTGGACGCTGACGCTCGGCGGCCGCGAGGATTTCGTGAATGCGCGGTTCGACGACCGGACGGCCGGCACGCACGCGCGGCAGGACGTCAGTGCGTTCTCGGGGCGCGTCGGGCTCACGTATCAGGGGGACGCCGGACTGTCGCCGTACGTGAGCTATTCGACGTCGTTCGATCCCGTCATCGGCGTGAGGATGTGGGGCGGCGGCGTGCCGAAGCCGACGCGCGGCACGCAGACGGAAGCCGGGTTGCGCTGGCAGCCGCCTGGCCGCAACCTGATGCTGAGTGCGGCCGTCTATCAGATCGACCAGACCAACGTCGTGACACCGGCGCCGGTGAACCTCGATCCGACCGGCACGACGTCCGTGCAGACCGGCAAGGTGCGCTCGCGCGGGATCGAACTGAGCGCGGTGGGCAAGATCACGCGCGAACTGTCGGTCGTCGCGTCGTACATGCATCAGGACGTGAAGAACGTGCAGGCGAACGACGCGTCGCTGAACCACTGGCCGGTGGCCGTGCCGCTGCCGCGGCAGATGGCGTCGATGTGGGCCGACTGGACCTGGCGCGCGGGCGCGCTGTCGGGCCTCGGGATCGGCGGCGGCGTGCGCTACCAGAGCGCGGCGGCCGGCGCGCCCGACAATTCGCTGACCGTGCCGAGCGTGACGCTGATCGATCTGGCGCTGCACTACGAGATGCCGCACTGGCGATTCGCGCTGAACGTCGCGAACCTGTTCGACCGGCGCTATGTCAGCGGCTGCACGTCGTATGCCGTCTGCGTGTTCGGCAACGAGCGGACCGTGCTGGCCAGCGCGAAATACAACTGGTGAGCGCTCATGCGCGGCACGCGTCCTAAGCGTCGCGCTGCGGCTCGCGGTGCGCGGCGCGTTCGCCGGCGTGGCGCTGGCGCCGCCATTCGGTCGGCGTGACGCCGAAACGTTCGCGAAAAGCGGTCGCGAAGTTCGCAGGCGTGGAGAAGCCGATTTCCTTCGCGATGCTGGCGATGCTGAGCGACGTCGAATCCAGCAGATCCTGCGCGATCCGCAACCGTTCGTGGCGCAGATATTCGAACACCGTCTGGCCGAGATTGTCGCGAAACGCGCGCGACAGCCGCTTTTCATGCGTGCCGACCGCGCGCGCCAACTGCTCCATCGTCGGCGGATCGTTCAGCGTGCGCGCCAGGTGGCGGATGGCCGCGCGCACGATGATGTCGTCGTCCTTGCCGGCCACGAGCGGGCCTTGTGCGTCGGCAGGCCGATCGCGCCCGGCCCGCGCGAGCTGCACGCGAATCCGTGCGAGCACTTCGGCCGGCTCGAACGGCTTCACCACATAGTCGACGCAGCCGATTTCGAATCCTTCGAGACGTTCGTGCAACGCGCCGGCCACGGTCAGGAAGATGACCGGAATCGTGCTCGTCAGCGGGTCGGCGGCCAGCAGCCGGCACGCGGTGAAACCGTCCATGCGCGGCATGCGGACATCCATCAGGATCAGGTCGGGCATCAGCGCCTGCGCGCGCTGGCACGCCTGCAGCCCGTCGGACGCAATGCTGATCCGGCAGCCCGTGCCGCGCAGGATGTCGATCAGCAAGCGAAGCTGGTCGGCCTGATCGTCGACGATCAGGAGATGGACGTCGCCCAATGCGGAGGTCGATGGATGATGCATCGTGCACCTGTTCTGGAATGACTGCTGGCTGCGTGCCTGCGGGTGGCCGGCCCGGTTCGGAATAATCGGCGAAAGCCGCGCCGGGGCGACGCACACGCGCATCGATATCCGGATTCGCCAAACGCCGCGGCAGACGACCGGTTAGCGTAATGGCCGGCATCGCTTGTTCTGATCACTGATCCGGTAAAGACGCACAACGTTGCGGCGTCGCGCGTCGGAAAGCGCGCGGCTGACGTATATCGATGCGAGCCGAATTGTAGGGGGATATTTCGATTCCCGCCAGACACATGGACTCTATTCACATCATTCCGCCTTTGTGATTGTTCAGCATGTCTCGCGATTTGCGTTTGCCGCGCGGGACGCCAATTCCTGTCACATTCCGCCATTTACATGCGAGCCCCGGCGTGCAATTGCACAGGCCGCCGGATTTTTCGGCGGAATTTTTTGTCGATATTTATTCTCCATCCGCTTCAGCAAAGTATTTGTCCGTCAGGCAAAACATCCGGATTGATTCCGGTAACGAGAAAACGTTTGCGAGATGCGTAAATTTAATGCAACTCATTGAATATATTGGATTTTACAATCTATAAAGAATGTCGCCTTCAATAATTTTAGATCGTGTCTCATAATTCGTCGGACTTTGAATGCGGGGTTGCACGGAGCAGTGCAGGGCAATACGGAGCGTGACGGACGTTGTGCGAATCGGTTCAGATGCATCAATTGATGCGTGATCGACGAGCGCGCCGGCCGTGTGCAAGCGAAACTCCGATTGCCGTGGATGAAATAAAAGAAACGGGGTTGGTCGCGGTCTGCGCGACATCCAATCGGGAATGTCCATAACGACGGATTGAATCTCCGGATTCATCCGAGGGGCGAGTTCGCCCATATAAAACAATATGCATTCCTAATGTGTTGCCTGAATGAACGGAACGGACCGTCACACGTACGGCAGGCCCGGGTTTTCGGCCGCGCCGTCGCGACGGGCGGGCGATGCGTGTCGCCTGCGACACGCCCGGCCGGGTGCCGGAGCCGGGTTCCGCACTGAAGTCGTAATCGCAATCGCAACTGAAGTCTTCAATAAAAAAGTCGTTCGTATTCAAACCAAACGCTACAAAACGGAGCAGAAGACCATGAAGAGGAAGCAGATTTCGGCGCTGGCCGCCGCGATGTTCACGGGGGCGGGGGTCCTGATCGCGGGCGCCGCGCATGCGGACAATTTCGTCGACCGCGGCAACCCGGACAACGCGCTGAGCGGGCAGTGCATCGACGGGACGAACCCGCTGTGCGTCGCGACCCGGAACGGCAGTTACGCGGCGGTCAGCACGACGAACGTGACGATGGGGACGAACGCCAAGGCCGGCGCCAGCGGCATCGCGATCGGCGACCAGTCGAATGCGGGCAGCAAGAGCGGCACTAGCAGCGGCGGCTCGATCGCCGTCGGCGTCGGCGCGCAGGCGCTCGCGAACTCGGCCACGGCGATCGGCACGGTAGCCGTCGCGCAAGGCAATACGTCGCTCGCCGTCGGTCGCCAGTCGGCCGCGGTCGGTGATTTCTCGATGGCGATCGGCAACGTCGCGGATGCGCACGGCACGAGCTCGATCGCGCTCGGTCACTCGGCGCTGGCGAGCGGCGATCGTTCGGTCGCGATCGGCGGCGCGAACCCGACGTCGAGCGACGGCGTATCGAACGGCGCCGCGTACGACGCGGCCACGCAGACGCGCGCCGGCGGCACGCAATCCGTGGCGATCGGCGCAGGCGCGCAGACGAACGACAACAACCAGGTGGCGATCGGCTCGGGCAGCGTCGGCGCGAACAATGGCGGCACGCCGGTATTCGGCGGCACGGCCGCGCCGGTGGGCGGCGCGGTGTCGTTCGGCGCGATCGGCAAGGAGCGCCAGCTCAAGAACGTCGCGGCGGGCGCGGCCGATACGGACGCCGTCAACGTCCAGCAGCTGAAGAACGTGAACGGCGCGCTCAGCACGAGCATCGCCACGGTCGACGCGCGCGTGACGTCGGTCGGCAATTCGCTGTCGACCTCGATCTCGAACGTCGACCAGCGCGTGACCAGCGTGGGCAACAGCCTCAGCACCAGTATCGTGACCGCGACGAAGAACGTCGTGAAATACACCGACGATTCGCATGCGGCGATCGCGCTCGACGGCAGCAACGGCACGACGATCAACGGCGTCGCGGCCGGCGTGGCGGACACCGACGCGGTCAACGTCGGTCAACTGAAGGGCAGCGTTGCACCGCTGCAATCGTCGATCTCGACGGCAGCGTCGAACATCACGAACCTTCAGGTTAACGTCACCGGCATCAATGCATCGCTGAGCACGGCAACCACCAACATCAGCAACCTGCAGGCAGCCGACGCGCGCAACGTGAAGTACGACGGCCAGAGCGGATTCGACTCGGTGACGTTCGCGGGCACGAACGGCACGACGCTGCGCAACGTCGCAGCCGGTGTCGCGAACACCGACGCGGTGAACGTCGGGCAACTGAACGGGGGCCTGTCGTCGCTGAGCACGAGCGTGACGGACAACATCAACACGACGCTCGGAAACCTGAGCACGTCGATCAACAACCAGATCGGCAACGCGACGAAGAACGCCGTGCAGTACGACGATGATGCGCACAGCGGCGTGACGCTCGGCGGCAAGGGCGCACAATCGCCGGTCGGCCTGCACAACGTGGCGGACGGCGTTGCCGCGAGCGACGCGGTGAACGTCGGCCAGCTCGGCAAGGCCACCGACACGTTGAACCAGTCGATCACGAACGTCGGCAACAGCGTGACGACGCTCGGCAACCAGGTGACGACGAACACGGGCAACATCGCGGCGCTCCAGCAGGACGCGCTGCTGTGGAACGGCACCCTCGGTGCGTACGATGCGAGCCACGGCGGCAATGGCCCGCAACGCATCGGCAACGTCGCAGCCGGCGTGGCCGACACCGATGCGGTCAACGTCGGCCAGTTGAAGGGCAGCGTTGCACCGCTGCAATCGTCGATCTCGACGGCAGCGTCGAACATCACGAACCTTCAGGGTAACGTCACCGGCATCAATGCATCGCTGAGCACGGCGACCACCAACATCAGCAACCTGCAGGCAGCCGATGCGCGCAACGTGAAGTACGACGGCCAGAGCGGATTCGACTCGGTGACGTTCGCGGGCACGAACGGCACGACGCTGCACAACGTCGCAGCCGGGGTTGCAAACACCGATGCAGTGAACGTCGGGCAACTGAACGGGGGCCTGTCGTCGCTGAGCACGAGCGTGACGGACAACATCAACACGACGCTCGGCAATCTGAGCACGTCGATCAACAACCAGATCGGCAACGCGACGAAGAACGCCGTGCAGTACGACGATGACGCACACAGCGGCGTGACGCTCGGCGGCAAGGGCGCACAGTCGCCGGTCGGCCTGCACAACGTGGCGGACGGCGTTGCCGCGAGCGACGCGGTGAACGTCGGCCAGCTCGGCAAGGCCACGGATACGCTCAACCAGTCGATCACGAACGTCGGCAACAGCGTGACGACGCTTGGCAACCAGGTGACGACGAACACGGGCAACATCGCGGCGCTCCAGCAGGACGCGCTTCAGTGGAACGCAAACCTCGGCACCTACGACGCAAGCCACGGCGGCAACGGCCCGCAACGCATCGGCAACGTCGCGGCCGGCAAGAACGGGACCGATGCGGTCAACGTCGACCAGCTGAACGCGGCGGTTCAGAACGGCACGAGCCAGCTCGATGCGCTCGCCGTGAAGTACGACGATGCGAACAAGAAGCAGGTGTCGCTCGGCGCGGGCAACGGCGGGAGCCCCGTGCATCTGACCAACGTCGCGGAAGGCAGCGTCGCGGCCGGCAGCACGGATGCGGTCAACGGCGCGCAACTGCGCCGCGCAATCGACGGCACGGCGGCCGCACTGGGCGGCGGCGCGACGGCAAATCCGGACGGCTCGATCAACGCGCCGGCCTATAAAGTCGGCGGCGGTTCGTTCAACAACGTCGGCGACGCGCTCACGAACCTCGACGGCCGCGTCGGCAGCAACACGGCGACGCTCGAGAACCACGAAACGCGCATCGGCAATGCCGAAACGAACATCGCCGGCAACACGGCCGCGATCGCCGGGCTGAAGCAGGACGCGCTGCAGTTCGACCCGACGCTCGGCGCATACAGCGCGGCGCGCGGCGGTGCGCCGACGAAGCTGACCAACGTGGCCGACGGCAACGTCGCCGCGGGCAGCACGGATGCGGTGAACGGCGGCCAGTTGTCGGGCGTGAAATCGTCGCTCGAACAGCAGATCACGCAGGTGTCGAATCAGGCCGGCGAGGCCGTGAAGAACGTCGTCAAGTACGACGTCGACGCGAACGGCAACCGACTGAATTCGGTGTCGCTGATCGGCGGCGACACGAACGCGGCCGTCGTGCTGAAGAACGTCGCCGCGGGCACCGACGATACGGATGCGGTCAACGTGAAGCAGTTGAAGGGCGTGCAGTCGAGCCTCAACCAGCTCGGCGCGCTCGCGGTGCAGTACGACGACGGCTCGAAGAGCACGATCACGCTCGGCGGCGCCGGTGGCACGCGCATCACGAACGTGCAGGCTGGTGCGCTAAGCGCGACCAGCACGGACGCGGTGAACGGCTCGCAGCTCTACGCGACCAACCAGCAGGTCGCGAAGAACACGACCGACATCACGAACCTGCAGGGGAATGTGACCGACATCGCGAACGGCAAGACCGGCCTCGTGCAGCAGCAGGACCCGAACGCTGCGATCACGGTCGGGAAGGACTCGGGCGGCACCAGCGTGAACTTCTCCGGCACGGCAGGCGACCGCGTGCTGACCGGTGTCGCGGCGGGCGTGAAGGACAACGACGCAGTCAACATGGGGCAGTTCAACTCGGCGCTGAAGAACGTCGCGGCGAACGACCAGATCCGCGCGGCGGCGACCGATGCGAACACGACGTGGATCGCGCGCGCCGATGCGGGCGCCATCGGGTCGACGGCCACCGTGACCGGCAAGAACGCGGTGGCGGTCGGCCAGGGCTCTGTCGCCGATCGCGACAATTCGTTCTCGGTCGGCGCGAAGGGTAGCGAACGCCAGGTCACGAACGTCGCGGCCGGCACCGCACCGACCGACGCGGTGAACGTGCAGCAACTGAACGACAACCTGTCGGCCGCGACGAATCAGGCGAACGGCTACACCGACCAGCGCATCGGCCAGGTGTACAACTCGTTCAACGACCTGAAGAAAGACATGTACGGCGGCGTGGCATCGGCAATGGCGGTGGCCGGCCTGCCGCAGCCGACGGGCGCGGGCCGCTCGATGGTCTCGGCGGCGACGTCGAACTATCACGGCCAGCAGGGTTTCGCGGCCGGGTACTCGTACGTGACGGAAAGCAACCGCTGGGTCGTCAAGGCGTCGGTCACGGGCAACACGCGTTCGGACTTCGGTGCGGTGGTGGGGGCCGGCTACCAGTTCTGACGTCGTTCGCGCAGCATCGATCGACCGGTGGTGCCGGGCAGCGGTAGTGCGCCCGGCACCGGCCGGAGATCCGTGGCCCGGGGTGCGTCCATCGACCCCGGGGCCTTCGCATTGGGTGCGTCGCGAAGATCGACGCGGCTGCGCGGGGTGCAGCGGATAGCCGATGCCGCGCGTCGGACGGTCGGGTCTTGCATCGCCTGTTTCGCCGTGTCGTCGTCGTGCTCGCCATTCCCGACCGAATGCGAGTTGCGCAATCCGCGGCGATCACATTCGCGCCGCGGGCCGCCGTGTCGCACGGGTTCGCGCGCCGTCGAATCGTGCGTCCAATGCGAGTTGTCGAATGCGAGCCCCGGCTCGTATTCTGCATGCGTCTGGCGGAACGGCGTGGGGCCGCCGCCGATCAACCCATGACAGAGACGCGCAATGACTGCCAACACGCAAACCATGAAACTCAATCACCTGAGCTTTCCGTCGGCCGACACGCTGGCGACGGCCCGGTTCTTCGAGCGGTATCTCGGCTTCACGATCGCCGGGAACTGGGACCAATCCTGGATTCTCAAACGTGCAGGCTTCGACGTGGTGATCGATCACGCCGGCGACGAAGTGCCCGCATGGCCGACGAATTTCCACGTCGGGTTCGAACTGCCGAGCCTCGATGCCGTTCGCGCGCTGTTCGAGCGCTTCAACGGCGAGGGCGTCGAGATGGTCACGGATGTCTTCAACAACGGGCGCGGTTCGCGTTTCTTCTGCCGCGCGCCGGGCGGCGTGATGTTCGAGCTGAACACGCGCGCGGATGCCGCGCCGGAATATCGCGGCACGTTCGACGACTGACCCGATACCCGTCGCGACGCATTCAGCCGCCGGCGCGGGTCAGCATGTCGATGACCGCGCGGGTGCGTGACGGTTGGGTGATTTCGATCCAGTGCAGATGCGCGTATTTCGGGTCGTCGCGCAGGCTCGCGAATTTGACGCGATTCTTCGCGAACGTGGTGAACGACCAAAGCAGCACGGACTCACGGGAGAATGCCATGCGCAGCGACTCGCGGTTTCCGTGCGAGAGCTCGGTGCGCATCAGCCCGCGGCTCAACGTGCGCCAGAGCACCCGGGAGAACACCGTTCGACGTCCGAAGTTGAGCCAGATCACGTGCGTGGCGCTCGACCAGAGCACGTCGCGCACGACGCTGTAGTTGCCGTCGGCGACCCACCGGTCGCCGGCCGTCGCGGCTCGCACCGCGCGCTCGAACTGTTCCGGCGGCACCGCAGTCCAGTCGGGGCCCCAGTAGAGCCGATCCAGTTCGATGTACGGGCAGCCGGCGGCTGCCGCCAGTGCGCTGGAAAAAGTGGATTTTCCCGCGCCGCTGGTTCCAACGACGACGAAGCGCATGGGGCTGCCCGCGGTTGAATGACGAAGCCGCGTATTCTGCCTGATGCATCGATGCCGCGCAGCGTTTTCGGTCCAACATTCCGACTGCGGTAGCGGCGTTGCATGCAGGTGCCGGACGATGCGTCGCACGCGTCGAATGAAAGATTCGTAGAAAGCGTTTTCTCGCGCGTCGGGCGTCATGCTTTTACTACGAAGTCAAAGGTTCCGTCATTTAAATCCCGAAGGGATGCGGTATTGAAAAGCTGCGTTGAGTCGCGCGGAACGGCAACAATCAAAATCAATATTTAATAAAGCAAGTAGTATCCGGCGCTTCGCCGCCGCATTACGTCGTCCGCCCCGTTGAAACCGCGCCACGCGTTGAGAGCCAAGCCGCGCGGGGTTCTCCGCACACATTTCACCGCTGCAATAGTGTCGATACCGTCATCGCGACCGACGAGATCATTGCAAATTCCTCACCAAATCATGACTCGATTCACATTGACGACAGTTAAAATTAACCTATCAGAAAATATCTTGTAATAATCGAATTGACCTTCTAGCATCCCTCTGCTGTTCGTGACATGTGTTGGATAAACGTCTTTCCTCCTTGATGCATTCCTCGCACATCACCCATTCATAATCCGGGGGATTACATGAAGAAACTGTCCCGTCTGCTGTCCATCACCGCGATTACCGTCGCGAGTCTCAGTGCTTTTGCGCAGGCCGGCGACCCGTCGGCCACGGTCGACAAGGCGCTGCAACTGATCCAGCAGAACCCGTCCGCCTTCAGTCTCGCCGTTGGCGGCACAGCACGCACGCTGAAATTCGCGGGGCCGCTGGCGAGTGCGCCGACGGACGGCGATCAGTTCCAGGTACGCGACGTGATCGTCGATCCCGACGGCACCGAGCACGTGCGTTTCGATCGCTTCCACGCGGGCCTGCCCGTGATCGGCGGCGACGTCGTCGTCCATTCGAGCAACGGGCAGTTGAAGCAGGCGAGCGTGACGCAGCTTGCGCCGATCCGTCTCGCCGGCACGATCGGCAAGGTCGGCAACCGCTCCGTGGTGCGCAATGCGCCCGACATCGGCGCCGACAGGGTCCGGCGTATCGCGGCCGCGCGTTTCGGCTCGGACGTGCGCCGTGTCGATGACGCGGAACTCGTCGTGTTCGCGCGCGACGTCACGCCGACGCTGGCCTACGCGGTGCGCGTCTACGGCAAGGCGACCGACACGCACGGCGAAGCGGTGCTGTACTACGTCGACGCGCGCACCGGCACCGTGCTCGACGCGCAGGACCTGATCAAGACCGCCGCGGCGACGGGCACCGGCCGCTCGCTGTACTACGGCAACCTGACGCTCACCACGGACCAGACGGGCACGAATGCATACCGGATGCTCGATCCGAGCCGCGGCTCCGGCTCGGTCTACGACGGTCGCGGCCTGACCTCGGACGACGTCGAACGCGCGACCGACCTGCCGATCTTCACGAGCAGCACGAACGTGTGGGGCAACAACACGACCACCGACCGGCAGACCGTCGCCGCGGACATCGATTATGGTCTAGCGCTTACTTGGGACTACTACAAGACCACGCACGGGCGCAACGGCATCTTCAACGACGGCCGCGGCGTGAAGAGCTATGCGCACGTCGTATTCGATACCGGCAGCGGCACGACCGGCGCGAATGCGGCCTGGCTGTCGTCGCGCGTGATGGTATACGGCGACGGCCAGCCCGGCACCAGTCTGCCGAAACCGGTCGTTTCGGTCGACGTCGCCGGACACGAGATGAGCCACGGCGTGACCGAGGCCACCGCGAACCTGGACTATTCGGGCGACGCGGGCGGCCTGAACGAGTCGACGTCCGACATTTTCGGCACGCTCGTGAAGTATTACGCCAACAACCCGAACGATCCCGGCAACTACGTGATCGGCGCGCGCGTGGTGAGCGGCGGCCTGCGCAAGATGTACAAGCAGGATCTCGACGGCCGGTCGTTCAGCTGTTACCCGTCCGGCGGCTTCTCGTGGTCGAATCCGCGCCATGATCCGCATTTCACGTCGGGCGTCGGCAACCGCCTGTTCTACCTGCTGGCCGAAGGCCCGACGGTGCCGTCGACCGATACGGGGCTCACGAAAGCGCAACTGGTCTGCAACGGCGACACGACCTTCAGCGGCCTGGGCCGCGAGAAGGCCGGCAAGATCTGGTACCGGACGCTGACCGTGTATCTGAACGCCAACTCCAGCTATCCGAACGCACGTCGCGCATCGATCCAGGCGGCGAAGGACCTTTACGGCGCGAACTCGGCGGAAAGCGCTACCGTCGCGCGTGCATGGAGTGCGGTCGGGGTGAACTGACCGAGTCTGGGCCGGTAGGTTGAACGCCTGAAGCGCGCGTGGCGGTGCGCCCGCATCGGAGCAATGCGGGAGCCACGCGACACACGCGGGCGAACGGCGGACGGAGGGAGATCGACGGGCTGCGATTGCAGGCCGTCGATCTTTGCACATTTGGCTTTCGTCGCATCTGCCGTCTGTCCGGCTGAGATCGTCACGATTGGCCATCCGTTGCGACACGCGCCGAGCGCGTTCTCGGGCGAGCCGTGTCAGCCGGATGAGCGCGGGCGACGCGGCTGCCTGCCGCGATAGCAGCGGCCGTGATGGCGTCTGCCGCCACATCGAGATACGGAATGGTTGCACCGGCCGCCTACCGCAACCTGACGCGCGTGTCGTTCCGGCATTGCTCCCGAAAAAATATCTTCCGTGCAATCGTTTGCGCGCAGCCGCCCGGCGTTCAGTTTGTTCATCCGCTGCCGATATCTCGAAGGCGCTCCCGAACGACGCGGCATCGCCCCTGCGTCCGCGCTGCGTTCAGGACCGCCATCAACCCATGCGACGGAAAGGGAAGTAAGGCTTTGGTGACAGTTTTCGGGTGCATCGTTCATCGGCACAATCACTGGCTGGTGCTGCTTGCGGCGCTGTTGTGCGGGACCGGCTCGTGGGTCACCGCACGCCTGTTCCAGCGCACGGCGAGCACCGCCGGCACGCAGCGGCTCGGCTGGCTCGTGCTGACGGCCATCTCGGCCGGCGTCGCGATCTGGTGCACGCACTTCGTCGCGATGCTCGGCTTCGACGCCGGCGCGCCGGTGCACTTCGACCTGCCGCTCACGCTCGTGTCGCTGCTGATCGCGGTCGGCGGCAGCACGATCGGCTTCGCGCTCACGACCCGCCGCACCGTCAGGGCCGCGCCCGCGCTTGGCGGCGCGATCGTCGGCATCGCGATCGTGCTGATGCACTACACCGGCATGCTCGCGTGGCGGGTTGAAGGTTTCGTGTCGTGGGACCCCGGCTACCTGATCGCGTCGGTGCTCCTGTCGCTCACCCTCGCGGCGCTCGCGCTGCACCTCGCACTGCGGCCGTCGCCGCACGCCGTCAACCAGATGGCCGGCGTGCTGTCGCTCGCGATCCTCGCGCTGCATTTCACAGGGATGTCCGCACTGCGCATCACGCCGCTGACGCTCGACGGCGCGTGGGACGACATGAACACGCTGCGTCCGCTTGCGCTGGCGGTGGCGGGCACCTCGCTCGTGATCGTCTGCACCGGGCTCGTGAGCTACCTGATCGACAGCAACGTGCGGGCCGAATCGCTCGAACACCTGCGCCGGCTGGCGCTGAGCGACATGCTGACCGGCCTGCCGAACCGGGCCGGCTTCAACGAGCGGCTGGACCTCGAAATCGAGCTTGCGCACGCGCAGGGCACCAAGCTCGCACTGATCGGCATCGACCTGAACCGCTTCAAGGAAATCAACGATCTGCGCGGCCACCATGCCGGCGACGAGGTATTGCGCATCCTCGCGCGGCGCATGGCGAACCTGCTGGGCGACGGCGAATTCGTGGCCCGCGTCGGCGGCGACGAATTCGCGGCGCTCTGCCGGATGGACGACGACACGCGCGTGATGGCGCTGCTCGAGCGGCTCGAGCCGGCGCTCTACAAGCCGGTGCGGCTGGACGACTACGAGGTCGTGCCGGGTGCGAGCTTCGGCGTCGCGATCTACCCGGACGACGCCGCCACCAAGGCCGCCCTCATCAACAACGCGGACCTCGCGATGTACCGCGCCAAGGGCAGCATCGCGCAGTCGATCTGCTTCTACGAGCCGGCGATGGACCTGATCGTCCGCGCGCGCCGCAGCCTTGCGGCCGACCTGCGGCGTGCGGTGGCCGACAACCAGTTGAGCATCCACTACCAGGTGCAGACGTCGCTCGCGACCGGCGAGATTCGCGGCTACGAGGCGCTGCTGCGCTGGCAGCATGCGACGCTCGGCCCGATTTCGCCCGCCGAGTTCATTCCGCTCGCCGAGGAGAACGGCATGATCCTGGACATCGGCGAATGGGTGCTGCGCGAGGCATGCGCGCGGGCGGCCGCGTGGGAGCCGCCTTATGCGGTCGCGGTAAACGTGTCGGCCGTGCAGTTCATGCACGCGGACCTGACGACGCTCGTGGCGGACGTGCTGGAAACCACCCGCCTGCCGGCGTCGCGACTGCAGCTGGAGCTGACCGAATCGACGATCTTCGCCGGGCGCGAGCGCGCGCTGGACACGCTGCGGCAGATCAAGGCGCTGGGCGTGAGCATCGCGCTCGACGATTTCGGCACCGGCTATTCGTCGCTCGACACGCTGCGCTCGTTCCCGTTCGACCGGATCAAGCTCGACCAGTCGTTCGTCGCGGACGCGCAAGCCCGGCCGCAAGATCGCGCGATCATCCGCGCGGTGCTCGCGCTCGGCAAGAGCCTGGGCATTCCGATCCTCGCCGAAGGCATCGAGACACGCGCCCAGCTCGCGCTGCTGGCCGACGAGGGCTGCGACGAAGCGCAGGGCTTCCTGCTCGGCCGGCCCGCCCCCTTGAGCGAGATCGTCGGCAGCGGGCAGATCGCGCTGACCGGGGGCAACCGCGCCGGCGCGCCGGCTGCCGCGTCCGGAACGATCGCCGCAGCCGTCGAGACCGTCGACGCCGACGCGGAACCGGACCCGCGCGGCTAGCCGCCGACGCCGGCCACGGCAACCCGAACGCGGGTTGCAGCATGCACGCTCACATGAAAGCCCATTACGCACGGATCGCAAGACTGGCGCGCATTGCCGCGCCGGCCCGCAACCCGGCGCTGCTCGCGGCGCAATTCCGGGTATTCGCCGGGCAGCTCCCGGTGATGTACCAGATCCTCATCTCGAGCACCTGGAGCCTCGCCGTCACGCACCTGGGCAGCACGCCGTGGTGGCTGTCGGTCGCGATGCCGGCCGCGATGACGCTCACGGTCACGAACTGGCTGGTGATCCCGATCGCGGCGACGTTCACCACGTGGGCGCTGCTGCTGTTTCCGTACGGCGACGCGTGGCAAAAGGCGCAGGTCGCGTTCTTCCTGTCGACGCACGAGCCGACGCTCGTCGCCACCGCGATCAACATGGCCTGCGTGTCGGCGGCGCTGATCGCGGTCATCTCGGTCAACGACCGGTGCTTCCTGAACACCGTCGACGCACAGGCCGAATCGCGTCTGCGCGAGCACGCGCAGACTCGGCTGGCGCGGATGATCGACGACATGCCGGTGGCCGTGATGACGGCCGACCCGCAGACGTTCCGCATCAACTACCTGAACGCGACCCCGCGCAACCTGCTGCGCTCGATCGAGCACCTGCTGCCGATCCGCGCGGACGAGGCGCTCGGCGCGCCGATCGACTTCTTCCCGCCGGGCCTGCAGCAGCGCCGCCTGCTCGCCGATCCGGCGAACCTGCCGCATTGCGCCCGCGTCCGGCTCGGGCCGGAAGTGCTCGACATCCAGGTCTCGGCCGTGCGCGATGCGGAAGGGGGCTACATCGGCCCGATGCTGTCGTGGTCGATCGTCACGCAGCAGGCCGAGGCGGAAGCGCGCATCCAGCAGCTCCCGCATCACGATTCGCTCACCGGCCTGCCGAACCGCACGACCTTTGTGGCCGAACTCAACGCGAGCCTGCGCCGCCCGGACACGACGCTCGCCACCTACGTGAGCAAGCTGCGCACGAGCCTGGGGCCGAGGCCGAAGAACGGGCTCGCGATCACGACCGTCTACAACTACGGGTATCGACTCGAGCGTACGTGAGCGTCGTGGCACCGTGACGCCGCTCGTCAAGTTGACGGTGTCACGGAACTCGAACGGTTCCCTGAAGTCCATGAAGGATTGCTTGCTGGCGTGCCGGCGCCACCGCGCTGCACGGCGATAGGGTGGCAAAGGATTCGCGTCGCCCGCCGCGTCATCGCAGCGACATCTTTCTCGCGTACATCTATGTCCATGGCACTTCGCCAGTCTGCGGGGTGTCGAATTTTCAAGGAATACCGACCATGGCGGCAAAACGTCTTCGCATCAACATGATTACCCGTCGCCAGTCGACGTTCGATGGCCGACATCTCGACAACGAAGCAGTCCGCCGTTCCGATGCACACGTGCAGGACGCGGTTCCCGCGCACCTGAAAGGCACGCAGGGCGCCGAGGCGGAGTGGCTGCCGCGCGTGAAGGTCAGCCAGCGGTAATCTGCTTGCTCGATCTCGCCGCCCGGCCGTTCGCGCTGTGTCGATCGACATGAAACGCGGCCGCCGGAGGGCGGCCGCATGACGGCGCGATGAGTGCGTCTCGTCGTCGGTGAATGATTTGCCGGCGGCCGGTTCTGCTGCGGGAACCTTTACGACGGGCGCCAAACCAGTCATGCGCGGGTGCGCTGTCGGTATTTGACGGCACCGTTCCATTTGTGCGAACGCTCGCGCCCATCATTCCACCGCATGTACAGGCTTCAAGCCTGTGTTCACCACCGCCGCCAGTTCCCGATACACGCGCTCGACGCGTTAATGATTGTCTCGCCAGCCTTCCCGGCGAAGCATCACGTACACGCGGGGCGCACCGTACCGACGTGTCGACACCGCCGATCACGATCTCGTCCAATGCGATTCGCATCCGTGCGATGGCCTCGTCACGTGTACGGCCGTGAGCGAGCAGCTTCGCTATCGGCGAATCGTAGGCAATGGGCTGGATCGGCAGGCCCGGCTCGGCGTCAGCCGGTCTGGATGTCAATGAACTGCTCGCGCGCCCGGTCGTCTCGATGAGCCGTGGATCGCAGCCCTATCTCGTACGCCGGGACGTATTCAAGCGGGCGGACGTGCCGATGGGTACCCGTGCCGTTCTCGCAGGGTTGAACATTGCAGTCGAAGCATCCGGGCAGGTCACTGGCACGCAGATGGTTCAGAGGCGGCGGGTCGCCTGCTTTTTCAACGAAGCAACGACTTCGTCGACCATCGGGTGGTAGCGGTTCGAGTTCCATACCAGTGCCGCCGTCACCACCATCACCCTTTCTTTCAAGGGTCTCACGACGACGTTTCCGGGTACCAGCTTGCGCATTGACGACGGCACCAGGGCAACCCCCTGTCCGCAACCGACGTAGGCCACCTGCGACGTAATCGATCGGACCTCATGCATGACACGCGGTGCCAACCCGTGAGATCGGCAAACGGACATCAGCAAGTCGAAATAGTCCGGGGCGACCTGTCGCGAGGAAACGACCATTTGCTCACCCGCCAAGGATCGCAATCGTACTCTCGGCAAGGACGCAAGCGCGTGATCTTTGGGAAGCGCGACGGCCAGGCGATCTTCGGCAAGCGGCATCGTCAGGATGCCGTTTCCGATTTCCTTGTCGACGCGCACGAATGCGAGGTCAAGCTCTCCCGCTTCGAGTGCGGGAATTGCGTCGACGCTGTCAATTTCCTTCACGAAGACCGTCAGGTCCGGATACGCGCGCTTGAGCTCGTCCAGCAGCGGCGGGACGGTTTCCAGCATCGCGGACGTAATGGCTCCCACGTGCAGGACACCGGACCGTCCTGATGCGACCTCACGGACGACGCGCTCCAGCCGTTCGACCTGACTCGTGAATTGTCGTACGGCAGGCAGGATCGCGGCGCCAGCGGGGCTGAGCTGCGTGCCCTGGCGGGAGCGATAAAAAAGCTGAAGCCCTAGCGATTGCTCGAGAATCTTTATCTGGGCCGTCAATGGCGGCTGAGATACGTTCAAGCGTTTCGCCGCTCGTCCGAAGTGCTGTTCTTCGGCGACGGCCAGGAACATCCACAGCTGGCGAATTAGCCTGAAGTCGATTGTATTGCTCATGCGGGTATCTCCGTCCTCGATGTTCGGCGATAGACCAGATGTGCCGAAGGCGGATATTTTCCGCCTGCGTGGCCCCACAGCACTGTTTTTCGCTGATCCGAAAATGGTATCAGGCAGATACGAAATTAGAAATTTACAGATCAACGTGGCAACGCGACGATTGTGACACCTGTCAACGAACGCTACCGCGATGAACTTCACCTCCATCCTCGATCGCCTTGCCGCGCTCGACACCAACACCGTTTCCGATGCGCTCGATTTTCTCGATCTCCCGGGGGCGACTTACGGCCTTCGCCCGCTGTGGGACTGCCCGAAGATCGTCGGTCGCGCGAGTACGATTCAGCTCGGCCCGAAAGTGGATGCCGGGCCTACCGTGCATTTGATCTCGCCTGTCATCGACGCGGTGACCACGACCGACCGAGTGTTGGTGATCGCCGGCGGTGCCGACGGAATTTCCTGCTGGGGCGACATCCTGGCCAATGCCGCCACGGCGAAACAAATCCGCGGGTCGGTGATCGACGGCCTGAGCCGCGACATCGAGGGCAGCGAGTCGATCGGCTACCCGGTCTACGGCCGTGGCGTGACGATGATCAGCGCGCGCAATCGCGTGATCCAGGTCGACTCGGGCAAAGCAGTCCAGATGGCGGGCGTCACCGTGCTCGACGGGGACTACGTCATTGCCGACCGCTGCGGCACGGTGTTTGTACCGGCAGCGCGTATCGACGAGGTGCTGGATTTCGGCGAGCGCATTGCGCGTCGGCAGGATGGGATGGTCGCCGCCGTGCGCGCAGGCCGCTCCGTTGCCGAGGTCATGCACGACAAGGAATTCGAGGCCATCGCGGCCCGCTGATTCGACACCATTCGGGGAGCGTTTTCATATGAAAAATCCGAACAGGACGAGCGCGGAAGATCGGGAATGGGTGTCGTTGTTCGCCGGGCTGAACACCCCCGGTGTCTCCGATGCGATGGACAAATTGGGCTTGCACGGGCAGTCGCTCGGCATCATGCCGCTGGCGAACTATACGAAGGTCGTCGTAGGGCCGGCATTCACCGTCAAGTACGTGCCGGCCAGCAATCCGCCCGGCACCGTGGGGGACTTCATTGATGACGTCGCTGAAGGCGACGTAGTCGTGATCGACAACGACGGTCGCACCGATTGCACGGTCTGGGGCGACATCATGACCCAGTACGCCGGGCTGCGCGAGATCGCCGGCACCGTGATCGACGGTGTCTGCCGCGACGTGAACAAGGCGCTGGCCGACAACTATCCGCTATTCACGGCTGGTCGCTTCATGCGGACAGGCAAGGACCGCGTGCAGGTCGAATCGGTGAATACCACGGTGGGGATTGGAACCGTGCGCGTTGCAGCGCGGGACATCGTGGTGGCAGACGCGAACGGCGTCGTCGTCGTGCCGCGCGGCCGCGCCCGCGAAGTAGCCGAAATCGCCCGCAAGATCGAGGAAGTCGAGCTGCGCATCCGTGAGCAGATCGCGGAAGGCAAGTCTCTCGGTGACGCGCGCGCCGCACTGGGCTATCACACACTTCAAACCAAGGACTGAGTCATGACCCACGCTCGTTCGTACGACCCGCTTCTGCTGGCGCAAGCGTGCACGCTTGGTACATCGACGCTGCACGAAGCGTCCGGTCTCGCCACTAGCTCGGTCGATCCCGCGATTCGCACGGTATGGCGGGGGGCCTCGATTGCCGGGCCTGCGTATCCGCTCGAATGTTCCCCCGGCGACAACCTGTCTATCCACATCGCGATGGAACAGGTGCCGAGGGGGAGCGTGCTCGTCGTGTCGACCGGCGGTTTCGTGTCGGGCTACTGGGGCGAAGTGCTGACCGTGGCGGCCGAAGCTGCCGGCGTCGTCGGTCTGGTCATCGACGGAGGCGTGCGTGACATCGCGGCCCTGATCAATCGGCGGTTTCCCGTGTTTGCCCGCGGCATCTGCATGCGCGGCACGATCAAGGCCAGCGCACCGTCGGTCGGGCAGCCGATCAGCTTTGCCGGCACGCCGGTGGCGCCCGGGGATCTGGTCGTTGCCGACGACGACGGTGTCCTCGTCATTCCGGCGGCGCACGTCGAGGGGACGCTCGCTCAGGGGCAGATCCGTGCCGACAAGGAAGCGAAGATGATGAATGCGTTGCGTGAAGGCCGCAGCACGCTGGAACTGATGGGGCTCACCAGCTGGAGGGCGGCGCAATGACCGTATCGGCAGACGTTCTGAATCGCTTCCTGGCCGAAGCCCGTCCGTCGGCCACCTATATGGTGATGGATCGGGTGGCCGCGCGGCGCGCCAGCGGTGCGGCGGCGATTTCGCTGAGCGCCGGCGAGCCGGATTTCGATACTCCGGAACACATTCGCGAAGCCGGCATCGCCGCGATCCGGGCGGGCCATACGCGCTACACGCAGGTGGCGGGGTTGCGCGCGCTGCGCGAGGCCATTGCCGCGAAGTTTCAGCGCGAGAACGGCCTGAATGTCGAATGGCGCGACACGCTCGTGTGCAATGGTGGCAAGCAAGTGATCTTCAATGCATTGGCAGCCACGCTTAACGAGGGCGACGAGGTGGTGGTGCCGGCGCCGTATTGGGTCAGCTACCCTGAAATCGTGCAACTCTGCGGCGCGAAGTCAGTGATCGTTCCATGCGGGGCGGAAAGCGGTTTCAAGCTTTCGGCAGACGCGCTGCAAGCGGCGATCACGCAGCGTACGCGCTGGCTGATTCTGAATTCGCCGTCGAACCCGACAGGCGCGGTCTACAGCCGTGCGGAACTGCTGGCATTGGCGGAGGTGTTGCTCGCGCACCCGGGGGTGCTGGTGCTCTCCGATGACATCTACGAGCATTTGATTTTCGACGGCATCGAGTTTTGTACGCTCGCCCAGGTCGAACCGCGTCTACGCGATCGCGTGCTGACGATGAACGGCGTATCCAAAGCCTATGCGATGACGGGCTGGCGCATCGGCTTCGGCACCGGTCCCGGCTGGTTGATCGAAGCGATGGAGAAGCTGCAAGGGCAGCAGACGTCGGGCGCATCGACCATATCGCAGCATGCCGCCGTCGCGGCATTGACGGGGCCGCAAGACTTCATCCAGCGCTCGCGCATCGCATTCCAGCGCCGGCGTGATCTGGTCATTGAACAGCTCGCCGAAGCGCCGGGCCTGCATTGCGCGGTACCGCAGGGCGCGTTCTACGTATTTGCGTCATGTGAAGACCTGATCGGCAAGACGACGCGTGCGGGCGTACTGCTCGACAGCGACGAGACAGTGGTCAATGCGTTGCTCGACGACGCTGGTGTCGCCACGGTGCATGGCAGCGCGTTCGGGCTCGGGCCTTACATTCGCATCGCATATGCGCTTGACGACAAGTCCCTGGCGCGCGCTTGCGCTGCCATTCGGGATTTCTGCGCGACGCTGGCGGATTGAACGTAGTCGCAGTGCGCGGGCCCGGTTACCTTCAGTGAATCGAGCCCGCGCCGCGGCGATATTGGTGCAAGGTGATTGAGATGACTCGTGAATTTACCCGGTCGCAGTTTCGATTCAACGTCGACGGCACGGTGCTGGACGTTTCGGCCATTCATCGCGACGGAAAAAAAGCACCGATCGTGTTCCTGCACGGCTTCGGTTCCACGAAAGAGGACTATGCCGACATCGTGCGTCATGCCGCATTTGACGGGCATCCGTTCATTGCATACGACGCACCGGGGTGCGGCGAGACCCGTTGTGCCGATCTGTCGCAGATCAATATCCCGTTTCTGGTGAAAACTGCGCGGGCTGTTCTGGGCCATATCGGTTTCGATCGGTTTCATCTAATCGGGCATTCGATGGGCGGCCTGACCTCGTTGATGCTCGCACACCAGCAACCGGAGCGTGTTCTGAGCTTTGTCGATATCGAAGGAAACATCGCCCCGGAAGATTGCTTTCTCAGCCGACAGATCGTCGACCATGCACGGGACGACGCGCAACTGTTCTTCGACGACTTTATCGAACGGACGCTGCACTCGCCCGCCTATGCGAGCGCGCTTTACTCGGCGAGTCTACGTCACAAGGTTCGCGCCGAAGCCGTCGGCGGGATCTTTCGATCGATGGTCGATCTGTCGGATAACGGTGACCTTATGGCGAAGTTCCTCGGTCTGCCGATGCCTCGGATGTTTATGTACGGCGAGCAGAATGCATCGCTTTCCTATCTGAAGCACATACAAGAGAACGGCGTTGAACTGGCCGAAATCCCGGATTGCGGACATTTTCCGATGTATTCGAATCCGGTGTCGATGTGGGAGGCGATTGCAGCATTTCAAAACCGATCAAGCTGAAACAACAGCGGTTCGCGGTGTTTCGGGATGTGATCGAGGCAGCCAAGGCACACGGTGCGGCAGATGTGCGCCGGGAATATCCGTCATTGCACCGCGCAATGGCATGCTGCGACGGCTATCGTGCGGACGAAGCTGGTGTCGATCTGCCGTAGAACCTTTCGCAGAATGCCGAACTCGCGCCGAGCCGGCGGGACAGATCGGCAGCCGCATCCAGCTGCAGGCGATCCAGCTCACCCGTTTCGTGGGCCGAACTCAGACGCGATGCGGGTCCCGAAAGAGTGAGGGCTGCCATGAACTTGTCGCCGACACCGAAGACAGGCGTTGCGAACGCCGCCGTATGGACATCGCGCGCGCCGGCGGTGAACATCGGCAGTGCAGGCGGCTCGTCATAGATCGGCTCGTCGAGTCCCCAGTAACGGATCACCTGGCTGATGGCCGTGTCGTCGAGCGGCAGTATCGTCCCCGCGAGCCGCGTTTCACGTAGCCCTTCGGACGGCTCGGCCCGAAACAGGCAAAGCCGCTGACCGTTGTCGTGCACGTAGTACGATGCGCTTTCCTTCGTCAGCGCGGCCAGCGCATGCAGCGCCGGTTCCACCACCGTCGACAGATGGAAGGACTGCTCGTACAGCTTGCCGAGGTACAGCACGCGATGTCCGAGCGAATAGTTGCCGGACTGCGCGCGCACGACATAGCCCATTCGCTCCAGCGAGTTCATCAGCCGATAGACCGTCGTCTTGTGCATGCCGGATGCCTGCGACAGCATCGCGAGCGATTGCGATTCGGCGCCGGGCTTGAAGCAGTCCAGCAGCGAAAGCGCCTTTTCCACAGCAACCACGCCGTCATTTCCCATTCTTTCTCTCCCGTCGACACTCTCAGGGAATTGTACAGAGTAAAACGCTGGTTTGCCACGTAAAAGGGTAAACGCCAGTGCCATGACGTATGTCCTCTGGTTATAGTGATTTCACTACGTACACCATCGTTGTACAGAGTACAACATCCAACCCGAGGTCGAATCATGAGCCAGCCATCCGTCAGCCCTTCTCCGATCAATCGCGACATCGAGCGCGTGTCTCCCGAACTCGTCCAGGCCGCCGCGCGCTTTCAAGCCGCGATCCTGGCCGATGTCGCCGGCCGCCGCGGCACGGTGCATGGCCGCGTGCGGCCGCTGTCGCCGAAGATGAAGGTTGCCGGCCCCGCAGTCACGGTCGAAGTCCGTGTGGGCGACAACCTGGCGATCCATGCGGCGCTTGCCGTCGCGAAGCCGGGCGACGTCGTCGTGGTCGACGGCAAGGGCGACATCTCGTGCGCGCTGCTCGGCGAAATCATGGCGACGCAGGCGAAGGCGAGCGGTATCGCCGGCATCGTTATCGACGGCGCGGTGCGCGACGCACACGAACTGGCCAACGGCGACTATCCGGTCTTCTCGGCCGGCCTCAATCCGTGCGGCCCGACCAAAAGCGTGGCAGGGCGCGTGAATGCGCCGATCTCGCTGGGCGGCACCGCGGTCAATCCGGGCGACCTGGTGGTCGGCGACACCGACGGCGTCGTCGTCATTCCGCGCGCTGACGTCGCGCGCATCGTCGAGCTTGCGCAGAAAAAACTCGACGCCGAAACCGCGCGTATCGCCGCGATCCACAAGGGCGACGTTCGTCCGGGCTGGATCGAGAAGGAACTGCGCGCAGTGGGGATGCTGGCCGAAGGCGAGGCACTCTGATGCAGGCCGGTTCGCATAAACCCGTCATTCTCGTGACCGCCGCCGACCTCGCGCCGCAAGCGCTCGACATGCTGGCGCAGTTCGACGTCGTGTTCGCCGGCAAGCAACCGACCGAAGACGACATCGCGGCGCTCTGCACCCAGCACAAGCCGGTCGCGATCATCGTCCGGTACGGCAAGATCAACGAACGCATCATGGACGCCGCCGAAAACCTGCAGGTGATTTCGAAGCACGGCAGCGGCATCGACGTGATCGACCAGGACGCTGCCGCCGCACGCGGCATCGCGGTGCGCGCCGCGGTCGGCGCGAATGCGGCCGCCGTCGCCGAGCACGCATGGGCGCTGCTGCTCGCCTGTGCGAAGTCGGTTCCGCAGCTCGATATCCGCATGCGCGAAGGCCATTGGGACAAGTCGACGCACAAGTCGGTCGAACTCGACGGACGCACGCTTGGCCTCGTCGGCCTCGGCGCGATCGGCCGGCGCGTGGCCGCGATCGGCACGGCGTTCGGCATGAAGGTACTCGCGTTCGATCCGTTCGCGAAGGAAGCGCCTGCCGGTGTGAAGCGGGTGCCGCTCGACACGCTGTACGCGGAGTCGGACTTCGTGTCGCTGCATTGTCCGTTGACGGCCGACAACCGCCGGATGCTCAACCGCGACGCGCTCGCGCGTTTCAGGCGCGGCGCGATTCTCGTCAATACCGCACGCGGCGGGTTGATTGACGAAGCCGCGCTCGCCGACGCGCTGGCGAGCGGCCAGTTGCGCGCGGCCGGGCTCGACAGCTTCGACGTCGAGCCGATGACGGTGCCGCACCCGTTCCAGCAGATCCCCAACGTGATTCTGTCTCCGCATATCGGCGGCGTGAGCGACGCCGCGTACGTGAACATGGGGAAGGGCGCCGCCGCCAACATTCTCGCGGCGCTCGACGAACGCGCGCACAGCGCGGCCTGAACCCCGAACATCGAGGTATGCATGTTTTATCTGACGAGTCCCGAAGTGCGCGAAGCTGAAGTGTTCACGCGCATGCCGGAGAAGTTTCGCAAGCCGGACGTTCGCACGGAATGGGCGCGCGCGAACCGCGGCGGCATGGTCACGGATTCCTTTCTCGAAGGGCCGGTGTGGGATCCGGACGGCTATCTGTTCGTGACCGACATTCCGCACGGGCGCATCTTCCGCATTTCGCCGTCGGGCGACTGGGATCTCGTCGTCGAATACGACGGCGAACCCAACGGGATGAAGCGCTTCGACGCATCGCACCTGATCATCACCGACTACCGGAACGGCCTGATGCTGCTCGATATCGAGCGCGGTGAAGTTCGTCCGTATCTCGAGCGCCGCAACACCGAGCGCTTCAAGGGCGTGAACGACCTGACGTTCGACTCGGCCGGCAACATCTACTTCACCGACCAGGGGCAGACCGGGCTGCACGATCCGACGGGCCGCGTGTATCGGCTGTCGCCCGACGGCAAGCTCGACATGCTGCTTGGCACCTGCCCGAGCCCGAACGGGCTCGTCCTGTCGCGCGACGAGAAGGTGCTGTTCGTCGCGATGACGCGCGGCAATGCCGTGTGGCGCATGCCGCTGCAGGCCGACGGGTCGGTCACCAAGGTCAGCCAGTTCTTCACGTCCTACGGACCGAGCGGCCCCGACGGCCTCACCGTCGATCTCGAAGGCCGCCTGTTCGTCGCGAATCCGGGGCTCGGCCGCGTGTGGGTGCTCAATCACTGCGCGGAGCCCGTCGAGATCCTGACCGGACCGAAAGGGGCGTCGCTCACGAGCGTGTGCTTCGGCGGCCCGGACATGAAGACGCTTTTCATCACCGAATCGACGTCCGGTTCGGTCCTGAAAGCGGAGATGGCCATTGCCGGTCCGCTGCCGAAACAGGCCGCTAAGAAGGACTGAGACCCACGAGCCGAACCGGGAAGCCGCTCGCCGGCTTCCCGCCCGCCTGCCGAAAGATCGCGCCGCCAGCCGCGCGACGAAGGAGACAAGCATGACCATTTCGCACGCGCTGCATGCCGGCGACGACGCACCGCGCGCCGACGCGCCAAGCGCGGAGCGCCTGGCCGGCGACGATTACGCGGCCAGCGAGCGCACGCTCGCCAAGGCGTTCCGGCGCATTCTGCCGTTCATCTTCGCCTGCTACGTGATCAGCTATCTCGACAGAACCAACGTCGGTTTTGCCGCGCTCACGATGAACAAGGATCTCGGTCTCACGGCCGAGCAGTTCGGTTTGGGCGCCGGCCTCTTCTTCATCGGCTACTTCCTGTTCGAGATCCCGAGCAACCTGATCATGCAGAAGGTCGGGGCGCGCGTGTGGATCGCGAGAATCATGATCACGTGGGGCCTGTTCTCGATGGCGACGGCGTTCGTCGTCGGGCCGAAGAGCTTTGCGGCTGCGCGTTTTATGCTCGGGCTCGCCGAGGCGGGGTTCACGCCCGGCATCTACCTGTATTTCACGCACTGGTTTCCCGGCAAGTGGCGGGCGAAGGTGACGGCCGCCTTCCTCGTCGGCATTCCCGTCGCGAACATGATCGGCTCGCCGATTTCCGGTGCGCTGCTCGAATTCGGCGGCCTGCATGGGCTGCGCAGCTGGCAGTGGCTGCTGCTGATCGAAGGCATCCCTGCGGTGCTGCTCGGCATCGCGTGCCTGTTCGTGCTGGCCGACCGTCCCGAGAAAGCTGCATGGCTCAGTGACGAAGAGAAGGCATCGCTCGCGAAGCGACTTGCGTTCGAGCAGCGCGACATCGGTGCGAAGCACGGCAGCAACCTGCGCGACGCGATGACGAACTGGCGCGTGTTCGTGCTCGCGTTCGTCAACTTCTGCGGGATCGTCGGCTCGCTTGGCGTCGGCTTGTGGATGCCGCAGATCATCAAGCAGTTCGGCGTCGAACACGCGGTGGTCGGCTGGCTGACGGCCATTCCGTATGCGATCGGCGCCGTCGCGATGCTCTGGTGGGCGCGTCTCGCCAATCGCGCGGCCAACCGCATTCCGTACGTTGCCGGTGCGCTGGCCATCGCCGCCGTCGCGTTGTGCGCGAGCGCCTTCATTCATGCGCCGGCTTTCAAGCTGATCGCACTGTGCGTCACGGTGAGCGGGGTCCTCGCGTTCCAGGCGACGTACTGGGCGATTCCGTCCGGATTCCTCACCGGCCGGGCCGCCGCGGGCGGACTCGCGCTGATCGTGTCGGTCGGCAATCTCGGCGGCTTCGTCGGGCCGTCGATGATCGGTGCGCTCAAGCAATTTTCCGGCGGCTTCACCGCGCCGCTCATCGCCGTGTCGAGTGTGCTGCTGCTCGGCGCGTTGACCATCGCGTGGCTCGGCGATCCGGGCTCGGGCGCCGGCGAAGCGCCTGCCGCCCGCGAGCCATGAATTTTCGTTCGTCGGATCTACCCACAAAAAAACAGTTTGGAGACTCCATGTTGTCGAATCAGGCCCGCCAGAATGCCCTCCCGTCATCCCGTTTCGTGCTGGGCGCCGTCACCGTCGCGAGCGCGACCTTGTGGTGCGGTGCCGCGCATGCGCAAAGCAGCGTCACGCTGTACGGCATCGTCGACGTCGGCATCGAGCACATCAACAACACGAGTACCGGCGGCGCGCAGACGCGCGAAGCGTCGGGCAACCTGTCCGGTTCGCGCTGGGGACTGAAGGGCGTCGAGGATCTCGGCGGCGGCATGAAGGCCATTTTCCAGCTGGAGAGCGGCTTCAACGTCAATGACGGCACGACTGCGCAGTCGACGAAAGGCCTCGGTTCGAACGCCGCCACGACGTCGAGAATTTTCGGGCGGCAGGCGTGGGTCGGGCTGTCGTACCGAGGTCAGCAACTGACGTTCGGCCGCCAGAACTCGCTCTTCTACGAACAGGCCGTGGCCTTCGACCCGATGGGCGCGTCGTCGCGATACTCGGTGCTGTCGCTCGACTACGCGGCGGCCGCGCGGATCGACAATTCGGCGAAGTACACCGGCGTGTTCGGTCCGCTGACGGCGCAGGCCATGTATAGCACCCGCTACGATACCGGATACGGCGCCGAGGTGCCGGGCGCGCAACTCACCGGCCGCTTCTTCAGCGGGGCGTTGAGTTTCGCGCAAGGGCCGCTCGCCGCGAGCGTGTCGTACGAGCAGCGCAACAGCAACACCGTCGCGACGAACACGGGCACCGAGCGGCGCGCCACGGCCGCCGCGTCGTATGCGATCGGACCGGTGAAGGGATTCGCCGGTTATCGCTTCCTGCGTGCGTCGAACGCGTTCCTGCCGGCGAATCCGATCCGTGTCGGGAACGGCGCCGAAGCCAGCGCGGCGAACCTGTACTGGGCCGGCGCGCAATACACGGTGTCGCCGGCGTTCGTGGTCACGGCAACGGCCTATTACCAGGACGTGCATTCGACCAGTGCCGATCCATGGCTTGCCGTGCTCTGTGCGGACTATCTGCTGTCGAAGCGCACCGATATCTACGCGACGGCGGCTTTCGCGCGCAACAAGGGCGGCTCCGCGCTGGGCGTGAACGGCTACGGCACGGTCGCACCCGATCACAACCAGACGGGCGTGGTGATCGGCATGCGCCAGAAGTTCTGAGGCGAGTGCGATGCAGACCGTTCATGCGCCCCATCTGCCCGTCAGGCCCGAGTGGCTCGCATTGCGCGACGAGCCCGTGCTCGAACCCGAGCTGGCCATCGTCGACGCCCACCATCACCTGTGGGACCGCCAGACCGGGCGCTATCTCGCGGACGAGTTCGGCGCGGACGTGCATAGCGGGCATCGGGTCGTGTCGACGGTCTACGTGCAGTGTCGATCGATGTTGCGCGCGAGCGGGCCCGACGCGTTCAAGCCGGTCGGCGAAGTGCAATTCGCGAGCGGCATCGCCGCGATGTTCGACAGCGGCGCGTACGGCCCCGCGCGATGCTGCGAGGCCATCGTCGGCGGCGCCGATCTGTCGCTCGGCGCGGAACTCGACGCGGTGCTCGACACGATGCTGCAGGTGTCCGGCGGGCGATTGCGCGGAATCCGCAATCCGCTCGCGTGGCATGCGAGCCCCGACGTGCGATCGAGCCCGGTGACGCCGCCGCGCGACCGGATGTCGGATCCGGCTTTCCGGCAGGGCGTGACGACGCTTGGCTGCTACGGGCTGTCGCTGGACGCGTGGGTCTATCACACGCAGCTCGACGACCTGTACGAACTCGCGCGCGCATGCGAGCACGTCATCGTCGTCATCGACCATTTCGGCGGCCCGGTCGGCGTGGGTCCGCATGCCGGCCGGCGTGCCGAAGTGCATGCGCAATGGAAGCGGCAACTCGAGCGTCTCGCCGCGCTGCCGAACACGCGCATGAAGCTCGGCGGCGCGGGCATGACCGTGTTCGGTTTCGACTTCGCCGCGCGCGCGCTGCCGCCGTCGTCGCAGGAACTGGCCGCGGCGTGGCAGCCCTGTTTCGACACCTGCGTCGAACTTTTCGGCGTCGATCGCTGCATGTTCGAGAGCAACTTCCCCGTCGACAAGGGGATGTTCGGCTATCGCGTGCTGTGGAACGCCTTCAAACGACTTGCGTCCGCGATGTCGGCCGATGAAAAGGCCGCACTGTTCAGCCGCACGGCCGCATCGACGTATCGCATCGCGATTCCCGGAGACAATCCATGAAGACGAGTGCAACCGTAGCGACGCAGGAGAGGGCGTCCGCGGCCGCGGAAAAAGCGCTCACGCGCGTGACCGGTATCGAGTGGCGTTCGCTGTCGCTCGCGGGGCTCGGCTGGACGTTCGAGAGCTACGATTCGTTCCTGCTTTCGCTGCTGCTGCCGACGCTCGCGCTGCAGTTCGGATTGAGCAAGGCGCAGCTCGGCATTTTCACGAGCGTAACGGCGGCCGGCCAGATCGTCGGCGGCATTCTGTTCGGCTTCGTGTCGGACCGGATCGGGCGCGTGCGCACCGCGCTGCTGTGCGTCGGCATCTACTCGCTGTTCTCCGGCCTGATCGCGTTTGCGCCCGACGCGCACTGGTTTGCCGCGCTGCGCTTTTTCGGCGCGCTCGGCATGGGCGGAACCTGGACCGCCGGCGCGGCGCTCATCGCGGAGACCTGGCATCCGAGCCGCCGCGGCAAGGGCGGTGCGCTGATGCAGATGGGCTTGCCGATCGGCGCGATTCTCGCGATCGCGATCTCGGGCATCGTCGGTGCCGCGCATGGCGGATTGGCCGGCGACAGCTGGCGTCTGCTGTTCCTGATCGGTGCGTCGCCGTTCTTCATTCTGTTCTGGGTCGCGCGCAAGACGCCGGAATCGCCGATCTGGCTCGAACGCAGGCACGCGAAATCGCAGGCGCGCAAGCTCGACAACGCAAGTCACGAGAAGCTGAACGTGCGCGGCCTGCTCACCGCCTTCTGCTTCATCTTTTTTCTGCAGTACCTCTACTGGGGCGTATTCACGTGGACGCCGACGTTCCTCGTCACGGTGAAGCACCTCGACTTCGTGCATAGCCTGAAGTTCGTGCTGGCGCTCCAGTTCGGCGCGATCGCCGGGTTCCTGCTGTTCTCGGCATGGGTCGACCGGCTCGGTCGGCGGCCGATGTTTCTGGCGTACCTGCTGGTCGGCGCGATGGCCGTCGGCGTGTACATCGTGTCGGCGAATCCGTTGCTGCTGATGGCCGCGATCTTTCTGACCGGGTTCAGCGTGAACGGCATCTTCGCGGGTGCCGGCCCGTTCCTCGCGGAGATCATCGGCAATACCGCATCGCGCGGGTTCTTCATGGGCCTCGCGTACAACGGCGGCCGGCTCGGCGGCTTCATCGCGCCGCTGGTCATCGGTGCGCTGGCGTCGACGCCGCACGGCTTCGTGCTCGGACTCGCGACGACGATCGTGGCGTTCGTCGCCGCGGCCGCTGTCGTGCTGTTCGCGCCCGAAACGCGCGGAAAGGCGCTGTCATGAGCGTGGCAACTGAAGCAGGGTGGGTGAGCCGGCTGTTTCCCGCGCTGTCGGAAGCATCGCTGCGGCGCTATCTGAGCGGACAGGTCGCGTCGGTGCTCGGCAGCTGGACGCAGAACGTCACGCTCAATCTGCTGATCTATCACCTGTCCGGCTCGGGCGCGATCCTCGCGCTGCTCAACTTTCTGCTGTACGGGCCGCAACTGATCGTCGCGCCGGTGGCGGGCTCCCGCATCGGCTCGGCCAACGCGCGCCGCGTGACGCTCTGCGTGCTGACGACGTCGCTGCTGCTCACGGGCAGCCTCTTCACGTTGTCGCTGCTCGGCCTGCTCGGCGTGAAGCTGATCCTCGCGCATGCGCTGGCGATCGGCGTGTCGAGCGCGGTCGAAACGCCCGCGCGGCAGGTGCTGCTGCTGACGAGCCTCCAGGATACGACGCACACCTCCAACGCGGTCGCGATGAACACGATGGTCTACAACGTCGGGCGCATGGTCGGCCCGACCATCGCCGGCTTCGTCTATCCGACGCTCGGGCCCAGGACGTCGTTTGCGATCTATGCGCTCGCGCTGTGCTTCATGGCGGCGTGCGTGCGGTCGATCCGGACCGCGTCGGCGAACCGCCCGTCGCGCGCGGAGAGCGGCCTGCGCGACGCGGTCGGCTACGTGCTGTCCGATGCGTTCTCGGCCCGCTATCTGCCGATTCTCGCGTGCATCGGCCTGTTCGCCGGCAGCTACCAGACGCTCGTGCCGCTGCTCGCGGACCAGGGCTTTCACGACGCGGCGCACTTTACCGGCGTGTTCTTCGCGTGCGCCGGCGCCGGCTCGTTGAGTGCGGCGGTGCTGCTGTCGTCGGCGTTCGGGCCGCGCGCGTCGCACCGGTTCATCGCATACGCGCCGTGGACCGCGGTCGGCGCGCTGGCCGTGCTGGCCGCGACGACCGGTGCGGCGGGATCGATTCCCGCGTTCTATGCACTCGGCTTCAGCCTCACGTTCGCGGCCACGTCGACGAACGCGACCATTCAGCGCCAGTGTCCGGAACACGTGCGCGGCGGGCTCGTCGGGATGTACGGCATGGCCTACAACGGCACGATGCCGTTCGGTTACCTGCTCGTCGGAAGCGCATCGGAGGCGCTCGGCGTGCGACACACCTTCGCCGCCATGGCGTCCGTGCTCGCGTGCGGCGTCGTTGCGGTCATCGCATGGCAACGGTTCACAGGAACGCGCTCAGGCGCACAATAAACGGAGACAACATGCAAACGGGTTTCATGGACGCGTCCGCGATCGAGCGCCGGACCATACGAAAGGTCGTCTGGCGACTCGTTCCCTTTTTGATGATCTGCTACCTGCTTGCCTTCATCGACCGGGGCAACGTGGGGATGGCGTCGCTGCAGATGAACGAGGACCTCGGGATGTCGGCGAAGGTCTTCGGCTTCGGCAGCAGCCTGTTCTTCATTTCGTATTTCTTTTGCGAAGTGCCGAGCAACCTCGCGCTGCAGAAATACGGCGCGCGGATCTGGATTGCCCGGATCATGATCACGTGGGGCATCGTGTCGGCGGCGACCGCGCTCGTACACAACGCGACGACGTTCTACGTGCTGCGTTTTCTGCTCGGCGCGGCCGAGGCCGGCTTCTTTCCGGGCGTGCTGCTTTATTTGTCGTACTGGATTCCCGCGCAGTATCGTGCGCGGATCGTCGCGACGTTCATGGTCGCGATTCCGGCCGCGAGCTTCATCGGCTCGCCGCTCTCCGCGCTGCTGTTGCAGATGGACGGCGTCTGGGGCCTGCGTGGATGGCACTGGCTGTTCATCCTCGAAGGCATTCCGACCGTGCTGCTCGGCGTCGCGTGCCTGTTCATGCTGACGAACAAGCCGGAGAACGCGACGTGGCTCGACGACGACGAGCGCGCGTGGCTCTCGGGCGCGCTGGCGGCCGGCAACAAGACCCGCAAGAAGGTGCCGTCGCTGCCGCTCACGCAACTGTTCCGCAATCGCTACGTGCTGTGTCTCGCGCTCGTCGACACGTGCGCTTCCGCGGCAGGCAGCACGCTGTCGGTGTGGCAGCCGCAGCTGCTGAAGTCGTTCGGCCTGACCGTCATGCAGACCGGCCTGCTGAACTCGGTGCCGTATGCGCTGGCCTCCATCCTGATGGTCTACTGGGGCCGGCGCTCGGACCGCGTCGGCGAGCGGCGCTGGCACACGGTCGTGCCGATGCTGCTGATCGGCGTGGGCCTGTTCGCGACGTCGCTGAGCGGATCGCTGCTGCCGACGATCTGCATGCTCTGCGCGGTGCTGGTCGGCGCGTATTCGTTCAAGGGCCCGTTCTGGGCACTCGCCACCGACATGCTGTCCAACAGCACCGTGGCGGCCGGGCTCGCGACGGTCAACGCGATCGCGAACCTGCTCGGCGGCGGGCTGATGGTGAACGTGTACGGGTGGGTGAAGGCGGCGACGGGCAGCTACGCGCTCGCGTTGATGCCGCTCGCGATCCTCACGCTCGTGAGCGTCGCGACGCTGTTGCTGCTCACGCGCAATCATGCGGCCGGCAAGCTGGTCGGCAAGACGGAGACCATCTGATCATGGCGCGCATCGCGAGACGCGGATTCCTCCGGATCGCCGGCGCGACGCTCGCTTCGGCTGCATTGCCGAGGCCGGCCGCCGCCGGCGAAACGTGGTCGAGCGGCACCGGGCGGCCGGCGTTCCGGCTGCCCGAAGGGGCGATCGACTGTCACATGCACATCTACGACGACCGGTTCCCGGTCGCGCCGGGCACGACGCTGCGACCGCCGAATGCGACCGTCGCGCAATATCGGAGCGTGCAGGCGCGCATCGGCGTGAAGCGCAACGTGGTCGTGACGCCGTCGACGTACGGGACCGACAATCGCTGCACGCTGGCCGCGATCGCGCAGTTCGGCGCCGACGCGCGCGGCGTGGCCGTCGTCGACGGCACCGTGAGCGACGACGAACTTCGGGCGCTCGATCGCGGCGGTATCCGCGCGATCCGGTTCAACCTGAGCTATCCGGGCGCGACGACGCTCGACATGCTGGCGCCGCTCGCCGCACGCATCGCGAACCTCGGATGGCATATCGAGCTGGTGGTTCAGGGCGCGCGGCTGCCGGAGCTGGAGCCGCATCTTGCGGCGCTGCCTTGTCCGCTCGTCATCGACCATATCGCGCATGTGCCGCAGCCCGGCGGGCTGGCGTCGGCCGCGTTTCGTACCGCGCAACGCCTCGTTGAAAAGGGCAATACGTGGATCACGTTGTCGGGACCGTATGTCGACAGCAAGACGGGCGCGCCTGCGTACGACGACGTTGCACCGGTCGCGAAGGCGCTGATCGACATGGCGCCGGAACGCATGCTCTGGGGCACCGACTGGCCGCACCCGACGCAGAAGGCGGACAAGCCGGACGACGCAGGCATGCTGGACGTGATCGCCGGCTGGATCGGGCGTCCGGACTGGCAACGAATGATATTCGTCACGAATCCGGAGAAGTTGTACCGCTGGAACTGAAGGCTGATCGCACCGTCGCTTTTTTGATTCGCATGGACCGCGAATCGATCCTCGAACAAGAAGTCGCG
Source organism: Burkholderia metallica (assembly GCF_001718555.1). Lineage (NCBI taxonomy): Bacteria > Pseudomonadati > Pseudomonadota > Betaproteobacteria > Burkholderiales > Burkholderiaceae > Burkholderia > Burkholderia metallica. The sequence continues at coordinate 598,414 of NZ_CP013402.1, read as the reverse complement.
ATGCTCATCTCGGGGATGAAATCTTCGGAAACTGGACGTCGACCTCGCCGTCGATTTCGATCCACTTCGCCAGCTTGGCCGGATTTCGCTGCCTTCGTCTTCTAGAACCGATCGATCATCCCGAACTGGATGCCTCTCACCGATGCCCCCGGCCACGACGGCGGGAGGCCGGTCACGTTGACGCCTTTCAGCGTGAACGACGCGTGGCCGCGGTTACGCAGCCACGCGGCGCTCGCATACAGCAGGATCCGCTTCGACACGTCGTACTCGCATGCGGCGCTGAACTGGTCGACGTCGTTGTCGCCGCCCGAGCGGTCGCGCAGCCACGTGTAACCCAGCGACGTGCGAAAGCGCGCATTCACCGCGTAGCGCGCCGACGCCGACACGCCGTCGTTGTGATATCGGGGTGTTCCTCCGTCGCCGTTGAAATACGACAAGAAGGCGGTCACCGGGCCGAATGCGTAGGACACGCCGCCGAGGTTGGCGCGCAGCGCGCCGCTGCCGTGGGTTTGCTGATGCGCGTACGAAACGCGCAGCGGGCCGCCATGCCACGAGAACGTCTCGATGTGCCCCGCGAGGCCGTTGCCGTCGCCGTCCGTTGCGTCGCGCAACGACGCCATGATCGTGGTCGAGAAGCCGTGGACTTCCGGCGAAAGATACGTGATCGCGTTGCTTGCGTACGGCGTGATTTTCGACAGGTTGTCGAGCCCCGACGCGATCGTGCCCGCGCCGAACGCGTCGAGCTGCCCCTTGAACGGGATATAGATCGGCGAATACTGGCGGCCGACCCGCACCGTGCCGTAGCGCGAACTCACGCCGATCCATGCCTGGCGATTGAACACCGTATTGGCGACGGCCTGCGTGCCGTTAGTCGAGCCGAAGCCGCTTTCGAGGTCGAACAGGATCTTGGCGCCGTTGCCGATATCCTCGGCGCCGCGCATGCCGATGCGCGAACCGCGATACGCGCCGGAATCCATCCGCGCGACGTAGCCCGCGCCGGGATTCGTGAGTTCGATGCTCGTGTCGATCGCACCATACAGCGTCACGCTGCCTTGCGCGTGGGCCGGCGACGAATGCGCGGCCACGATCGCTGCGGCCGCACCGATATGCGCGGCGAAGCGGATGCGGGCGACCGACCGGCGTGGCCGGCGCGGTCGTCCGTTTCCCGACGCGACGTCGTGGCAGTCGGGACGGGAGGCGGGACAGGAATGACTCATGGGGGAGGCAGGGAGGGCGCCGCAGCAGCGGCATGACGCGCCGGATGCGGCGTGGCGCGGCAACCTTCGCCGCGCCACGCCGCGCATGATCCGGCCGGATCGCGCGCTTACTTGTTGTCGGGCAATGCGTAGGCGATCACGTAGTCGCCGCGATCGGGCGACTGGCGCGCACCGCCCGCCGAGATGACGATGTACTGCTTGCCGTCGATCGTGTAGCTCATCGGCGTGCCCTGGCTGCCCACCGGCAGGCGTGCCTTCCACAGTTCCTTGCCCGTCGAGCTGTCGAACGCTCGCAGGTAGTAGTCCTGCGTCGCCGCGAAGAACACGAGACCGCCGCCGGTCGCGAGCGAGCCGCCGATGGTGGGCATGCCGATCGGTGACGGCATGTGCATCTGCACGCCGTAGAGGCGCGTGTCCTTCACCGTGCCGAGCGGCACCTGCCATGCGATGCTGCGCGTCTTCAGGTCGACCGCGGTGAGGCTGCCGAACGGCGGCTTCTGGCACGGAATCCCGAGCGGCGAGAAGAAGCGGTCCTTCAGCACCGAGTACGGCGTGCCGCCGAGCGGCACCGCGCCCATGCCCGCATTCACCGATTCGTTGCCGTCGGACGTGCCGCTACGGTTCTTTTCCTTCTCCAGATGGACCCAGAGGCCGAGCCGCATGTCGTTCACGTAGATCACGCCGGCGTTCGGATCGTACGACAGGCCGCCCCAGTTCATCCCGCCGAGCGAGCCGGGGAAGCTGAGCGAGCGATCGGTGTCCGGCGCGGTGAAAAGACCGTCGTAGCGCATCCCGCGGAAGATCACGCGGCACATCAGCTGGTCGATCGGCGTGACGCCCCACATGTCCGAATCCTTCAGCACCTCGGCGCCGATCTGCGGCATGCCGACCGACAGCGGCTGCGTCTTCGAATACGGCTCGTTCGGAATCGACGCGGTCTTGACCGGATGCTCGACGACCTTCGTCAGCGGCTCGCCGGTCGCGCGGTCGAGCACGAACAGCTGGCCCATCTTGGTGCCGACGATCAGCGCAGGCACGTGCTTGCCGTCTTCCATCGGGAAGTCGACCAGCGTCGGCTGCATCGGCACGTCGTAGTCCCAGAGGTCGTGATGCACGGTCTGGAAGTGCCACTTCTCCGCACCCGTCGTCGCATCGAGCGCGAGGATCGATGCGCCGTACTTTTCGTCGAGCGCGGTGCGCTTGACGCCCCACAGGTCGATCGCTGCGTTGCCGACCGGCATGTAGATCGTATTCGACGTCGCGTCGTAGGTCATCGGCGCCCACACGTTCGGTGTCGAGCGTGTGAAGAGCTTGCCTTGGGCCGGCTCGGCGTGATCGTCCGGATTGCCCGGATCGAATGCCCACTTCATCTTGCCCGTTATCACGTCGAAGCCGCGGATCACGCCGCCGGGCATGTCGAGCGACACGTTGTCGGCGACCCGGCCGCCCGTGACCACGGTGGTGCCCGCCACTGTCGGCGGCGACGTGAGTTCGTACAGCGGGCTTTTCGCGTTACCGAGGCCGGCCTTCAAGTCGATGACGCCGTGATCGCCGAAGTCGTCGCACAGCTTGCCCGTGTCGGCATCGAGCGCGACGAGCTTCGCGTCGATCGTGTTCATGAAGATGCGGCGGCGGCACATGGCCGGATCGCCGGACGCGGCGATCGGCGACACCGGCGTCGAGCCGGCGACGCTCGGCTGCACGAGCGGCTTGTCGGCGTCGAAGTACGCGAGGCCGCGGCAGCGCACCCAGACCGTCGTCTTGGTCGGGAACGCGTGGCGCCATTTTTCCGTGCCCGTCGCGGCATCCACGGCGATCACGGTGTTGTGCGGCGAGCACAGGAACAGCGTCTTGCCGACCTGCAGCGGCGTTTCCTGATCTTCCGAGCCGCCGCCGTCCGGGCTGAGCGGCGTGTCGCCGGTGCGGAACGTCCACGCGACCTGCAGGTTCTTCACGGTGTCGCGATTGATCTGCGCGGCGCCCGCGAAGCGGTCGCCGCCGGCGGAGCGCCCATAAGCGGTCCAGTCGTCGGTGCCGGTGTGGCTGGCTGCCGGGAGCGGCGCTTCGGTGCCGAACGTGCCGTGCGGCACGAACATGCCGTAGACGAACGCGCCGTTGCATGCGAGCAGCACGGCGGCGATGCCCCAGGCCGTGCCGCGGGCGGCCGCCTTGCCTTCGGCACGGCGCAGCAGCGGCCAGACCGCCGCGAGCAGCATGCCGATCATCGAGAACATGAAGATCCGCGTGTTGAGCGGCCAGAAATCGAAGCCGGCTTCCCACACGGCCCACAGCGCGGTGGCGATCAGCATCACGAGGTAGATCGGGACCGCACTGGAGCGGCGTCGCGCGAGCTGGACGCCGGTCGCGCACAACGCGAGCCCGGCCAGCAGGTAATACCAGCTGCCGCCGCGTGCGATGAGCATGCCGCCGCCGATCGCGAAATAGATCCCTAGAAGCACGCAGGCCAGTCCGGCGAGGGCAAACCCGATTCGGGCCGCACCGCGAACGGGCGCTGGATGTGATTGGATGGACATGGTTGTCTTCTCTCGGTTTGCGCCGGGCGGGGAGCGAAGGGGAGACGCGCGCGGCACGGGAGTGCGGCCGCGCATGCACCCCGGAGCGACAGGCGGCGTTGCACGCATGCCTTCACAGGCTCCGGAGGCGAACCTTCTCTTTCCCGACGTCGAGTTAGTTCAGGAAATTAACCAAATAGTGCATTTTATATCAATCGACGAATTGCTTCATGTTTTAACTATCTGACGAGACGATGACGATGGCGCGCGCGGAGGGGATGCCGGGTTCTTCGCGGCACGCGCGCGAACTGCGCAGCGGTTACGCCGAGCCGTTCGGTCGCACGTCCACGCATCAAGCCCGTGCCCACCCCACACAGCCTTGGATTACCTTGAGTCGATCAGGCTCTCGCATCGTCAGTGCCGCCCATCCGGATGGCTGCATGGTCGGCTCCGCGCTCGCTCAACGAGACGTCCAGCATGCCAGACGCATTTGCAATCGAAGGGCGATGGTGCCGCGTCCATGGCGAAGTGGCCGGCAACGGGGTGGCGGGCGAAGCGTCGGCTCGATTGAGGAATCATAAAATTCCGAATAACGGGAATAGCGATAATTTTTGGAGGTGCTTCTGGAATCGTGGATGTACGGAATTCCATGAAATTGTGAGGAATGGATCGGGTAAACGTGTGTGCGACAAACGTGACGTCGACGTTTTGCTGTTTGACAAATCCCGTAATTCGGGATTACAGTAAAACCCATCCCATTCAAACCGTCGAGCGGCCGCATGAACATCCCACAGTTGGACACCGATACCGGAACCCGAAGCGGGGCGAGCGTCGTGCTCGAGACGGCGCGCGACGCCGGCGTCGACGTCTGTTTCGCCAATCCCGGCACCACCGAGATGCCGTTCGTCGGTGCGCTCGACACCGTGGCGGGCATGCGCTCGATCCTCGGGCTGTTCGAAGGCGTGTGCACGGGCGCCGCGGACGGCTACGGCCGCATGACCGGCAAGCCCGCGATGACGTTGCTGCATCTCGGGCCGGGCCACGCAAACGGCATCGCCAACCTGCACAATGCGCGCCGCGCGCGCACGCCGATCCTGAACATCGTCGGCGATCACACGCGCGATCATCTGAAGTACGACGCGCCGCTCACGTCGGACATCGAGTCGCTCGCCCGCCCCGTTTCGGTGTGGTATCGCAGCGTCGCGCGCGATACGGATCTCGCGACGGATACGGCCGACGCGATTTCGGCCGCGATGGGCGCGCAGCGCGGCGTATCGACGCTCGTGCTGCCGGTCGACCTCCAGTCGGCCAAGGTGCGCAATGCGGCGTCGCCCGCCGTCGTTCGCCCGGCCACGGTGTCGTTCGACCCCGCGCAGGTCGGGCGGGTCGCGGATCTGCTGCTCAGCGGCCATCGCGCGGTGCTGCTGATGGGCGGCCGTGCGTTGTCGGCGCGCGGGCTGCGCGCGGCGGCGCGCATCGCGGCGGCGACCGGCGCGACCTGCTTCAGCGAAACCTTCCCGGCGCGCGCCGAGCGCGGCGGCGGCCTGCCGGACATCGACCGGCTGCCTTACTTCCCCGAGCCGGCGCTGGCCGCGCTGGCCAGCCGGCGCGTGGTGCTGGCGGGCGCGCTCGCGCCCGTCACCTACTTCGGCTACGAAGGCATTCCGGGCGAACTCGCGCGCCCTGAAGACATCGTGACGCTCGCCGCGCCGGGCGACGCTGCCGACGATGCGCTCGAAGCGCTGGCGGATCGCATTGGCGCACCGGAGCACGCCGACGGCGTGCCAGTCGAATGCTGGCAGGTCGAGGAGGGGCCGCTGACGCCGCAGGCCGTCGGCCGCGTGCTGGCGAATGCGTTGCCGGACGATGCGATCGTGTCGATCGAGGGCGGCACGTGCGGCTATCCATTCGTCACCGCGTCGGCGCGCGCCCGCCGTCACACGATCCTCACGAATACGGGCGGCGCGATCGGCCAGGGTTTGCCGGTGGCGCTCGGCGCCGCCGTCGCGTGCCCGGAGCGCCGCGTGTTCGCGCTGCAGTCCGACGGCAGTGCGCAGTACACGATCCAGGCGTTGTGGACGATGGCGCGCGAGCGCTTGCCGGTCGTCATGCTGATCGCGTCGAACCGGCGCTACGGCATCCTGCAGACCGAACTCGCGCGCAGCGGCTTGCCGGCCGACACGCCGCACGCCAGCCGCCTGACGCTGCTGGACGATCCGCCGATCGACTGGCTCGCGCTGTCGCGCGGCTACGGCGTGCCGGCCGAGCGCGCGAGCACGACGCAAGCGTTGGTGCAGGCGCTCGACGACGCGCTCACGTACGCCGACGGGCCGACGCTCATCGAAATGTGCGTGGCCTGATCGCGCACCCGCTTTCCCCTTCAATCCGGACTCTCACCTTTCATCGCTATGGATCTGCAACTCCACGGAAAAGCCGCGTTCATCACCGGCGGCAGCATGGGCATCGGCAAGGCCGTCGCGCTCGAGCTGGCCCGCGAAGGCGTCGATGTCACCCTCGCCGCGCGGCGCATCGAACATCTCGAAGCGGCCGCCGCCGAGCTTCGCGCGGAACTCGCGCCGCTGGGCGACACGGCGGGTGCGATCCTGCCCGTCACGTTGGACACGACCGACATGGCGTCCGTCGAAGCGGCGATGGCCGCGAGCGTCGAGCGCTTCGGCCGGCTCGACATCCTGCTGAACGGCGCCGCGCATCCGGGCGGCCTCGTGCGGGCCGAGCTGGAACACGCCGACCCGCAGGGGCTGCTTCAGGACATCGACATCAAGGTGGTCGGCTACCTGCGCTGCGCGAAGGCGGCCGCGCCCTACATGCGGCGCAACGGCTTCGGCCGGATCGTCAACATCGGCGGCCTCACGGGCCGCGGCAGCAAGCAGCTGTCCGGCATGCGCAACGTCGCGATCGTGCACCTGACCAAGACGCTGTCCGACCAGCTCGGCCCGTTCGGCATCACGGTCAACACGATTCACCCGGGCGTCGTCGAGACGCCGCACATCCACGAACTCTACGAGAAAGAGGCGCAGAAGCAGGGGCTCACGGCCGCGGAGGTCGAGGCGAACTACGTGAAGGTCACGCCGATCCGGCGCGTGCTGCAGCCGGAAGAAATGGGGTGGATCGTCGCGTTTCTCGCATCGCCGAAATCCGGCGCGATCACCGGCGAGTCGATCGGCTGCGACGGCGGCCTCACGCGCGGCATTTTTCTCTGACACGAGGAGCATTTCATGACCGCAACCGTACTGGTCGCCACGGCCGGACAAGGCATCCTGCGCTCGAACGACGACGGCAAGACCTGGCATCGCCTCGGGCTCGCCGAGCCGATCGAATTCGACGGCATCGTCCGTGCGCTCGCAGTGGACCCCGCGACCCCGTCGCGCGTCTATGCCGGCGCCGATGCGGGGCTGTGCATCAGCGAGGACGGCGGCGCGCACTGGTTTCGTCCGGAGAACCTGCTGAACGGGCAGACGGTCTGGTCCATCGCGATCGATCCGGCGAACCCCGCGGTGCTCTATGCGGGCACCGGCGCACCGTCGCGCGCCGCGCTGTACAAGTCGAGCGACGCGGGCCTGACGTGGGAGAGAACGGCGCCCGAGTTCCCCGAGTTCTGCGCGGGCGTCAATCGCCAGCGGTTACTGACGATCTGCGTGGATCCGGACGACGGTCGCAACGTCTGGTACGGCGTGGAGGAGGGCGGCGCGTGGCGCAGCCGCGATGCCGGCGCGAGCTGGGCGCGCGTGGACGGCCCCGGCACGGCGATCCGCAACAGCGACATCCATGCGATCGCCGTGCTGTCCGCCACGGCGGACCGGCCGAAAACCACGGTGCTGCTGACGGTCAACGCGGTGTACGTGAGCGAGGACGACGGGCAGACCTGGGACGGCAGACAGTCGCGCGACCGCTTCGACGGGCTGTACTACACGCGCACGGTCGTGCAGCTGCCGGAGCCGGAAGGCGACCTGCTGATGGCGATCGGCGACGGCACGCCCGGCACCCGCAGCCGCATCTACCGGTCGACCGATCGCGGCTACGCGTGGCACGAGACGGACCTGCAGACGCCGCCGAATTCCACGTTCTGGGCGTTCGGCGTCCATGCGGCCCGGCCGGCGCTCGTCTATGCGGGCACCAAGTACGGGCACCTGTTCCGTTCGCGCGACGGCGGCCGGAACTGGGCCAAGGAGTGGCGCGATTTCAGCGAGATCACGGCCGTCGCGTGGACGCCGTTCGAAGCACCGCTCGTCGCGCACGCGCAGTCGATCAATTGAGGGGAGCGAACGATGACACCGTCCGACATCCAGCGGCACGCCGAGCGCGCGAACGCGAGCGGATTGCCGCTGCCGACCCCGCGCGTCCAGCGCACCCACCTGTCGCTGTTCGTGCGCGACCCCGTGCGCTCGAGCACTTGGTACGCCGAAGTGCTCGGCATGACGGAAACCGCGCGCGGCGAGCAGTGGGTGTTCATGTCCTTCGGCCAGAAGCACCATGACATCGCACTGATCCGCGCGGCGTCCGACGCGGAGCTCGGTACGATCGGCCTGCAGCACTACGGGCTCGAGATCGCCGGCGGACTGACCGCACTGCGTCGCCTGTACGGCATGCTGATTCGCCGCAACGTGCCGATCGTCAAGATCACCGATCACAAGGTCGGGATCGGCGTGTACTTCACGGACCCGGACGGCAACCGCCTGGAATTCTTCTGCGAAACCGTCACCGACGACGAAGAGGGCAAGCGCGTGCTGCACCGGTACAACGCACCGAGCGACCCCGCGCAACTCGATCCGCTGTTCGACTGACGCGCCGGTCTTCCATTTCCCCATAACCGACATTTAACAGAGGATTCCTGATGAGCAAGATCGCCAATTTCGAGGGGTTTCATATCCGCAAGTGGTACACGCAGATCGAGGATTCGCTCGCGAACGAATCCGGCCAGCTCGCGGACGGCGAGCCGCTGCGCAAGATCGTGATCGCCGCGGCCGTTCACAACCCGTATGCGGGGCGCTTCAGCGAAAACCTCGACGACCTGGTGCGTCCGTCGCCCGCGCTCGGCAAAGAGTTCGCGCGGCGTATCGAAGCGCTCGCCGCGGACCGTGCGATCGAGAGTTACGGCAAGGCCTGCCTGGTTGGCTCGGCCGGTGAATACGAACACGGCAACGCGTTCCTGACGTCGATCTTCGCGGAGCCGATCCGTGCGGCGCTGGGCGGCGGCAAATCGTGGGTGCCGTCGAGCGGCAAGCGCGGCCCGGTCAATACCGTGATCGACGTGCCGCTCGCGCACAAGGATGCGCTCTACGTGCGCTCGCACTACGACACGGTGACGTGCCTGTTCCCCGATGCGCCCAACGACGACGAAGTGCTGGTGATCTTCGCGTTCGCGACGCGCGGCCGCCTGCATGCGCGGCTCGGCGGGCTGAAGGCAAGCGAGATCGTCGGCAACGACGGTCTGGTCTGATCGCCGATGCAGGCCGGGGAGGAGAGGATGAATACGGCATCCGTGAAGGATGGGTGGGTCGACAGCGACGGGCTGCGGCTGCGCTACGTGAGCTGGGGGCGCGACGATGCACCGGCCGTGGTGATGCTGCACGGGTTGCGCAGCTACGCGCACACGTGGGAGCCCGTCGCCGATGCGCTGGTCGACCGCTACCGGGTCGTTGCGCTCGATCAGCGCGGCCGCGGGCTGAGCGACTGGGATCCGCAGCGGGACTATTACGCGACGGCCTACGTGCGCGATCTCGACGCGCTGGTGCGCGCGCTCGGCCTGCAACGATTCGTGCTGGTCGGGCACTCGATGGGCGGCGCCAATGCGTTCGTCTATGCCGCAGCGCAGCCGGAACGGCTCGCCGGCCTCGTGATCGAGGACATGGGCCCCGGTGCGTCGGCCGGTTCGCAGGGTTCGGAGCGCATCAAGCGCGAGCTGAAGGAAACGCCGGACGCGTTCGCGTCGTGGGACGACGCGCGCGTGTTCTGGCGACGCCAGCGGCCGAACATCGCGGAATCCGCGCTCGATTCGCGCGTCGCGTACTCGCTGAAAGAGGATGCGCAAGGGCGGATCGTGTGGCGGCACGACGCCGACGGGATTGCGGCAGCGCGGCTCGCCGCGACGCCGGAGCAACTCGTCCATCTGTGGCCGCTGGTCCTCAACCTGCACGTGCCGACGCTGCTGTTGCGCGGCGGCGCATCGGATTTCCTGTCCGCGGAAGTGGCGGCCGAAATGGTCGCGGCCAATGCCGGAATCGACCGGATCGACATTCCCGGCGCGACGCATTACGTGCATGACGATCAACCCGCCGCGTTCAACCGCGCATTGCGCACGTGGCTCGATCGTCTCGACGATCCGGCGTGGCGCACGGGAGGCTGACGCATGAGCGCGAACCAACCGGAACGGACCTCGGTCGCGATCGTCGGCGCGGGGCCGAACGGCGCGGCGATGGCGAACCTGCTCGGACTCTATGGCGTCGCGACGGTGATCATCGAGAAGGCGCCGCAGATCGTCGAGTTTCCGCGCGCGGTCGGCATCGACGACGAGGCGCTGCGGCTGTTCCAGACCGCCGGCCTCGCCGACGAACTGAGCCGCGACATCATCCAGAACGTGCCGCTGCGGATGTTCAAGGCGAACGGCGAATGCTTTGCCGACATCCGCCCGTCGATGCGCGAATTCGGCTGGTGGCGGCGCAACATCTTCATGCAGCAGCTGGCCGAGCGAACGCTGCGCGACGGGCTGGCTCGCTACCCGCATGTGTCGCTGCGGACCGGCGAAGAAGTGGTCGGTGTCGCACAGGACGACGAACGCGTCACACTGCAGGTGCGCCGCGCCGACGGGCGGCACTACGCGCTCGAGGCCGACTACGTGGTGGCGGCCGACGGCGGCCGCAGCCCGATGCGCGAGTGGCTCGGCATCAAGCTGGCCGGCACCACCCATCCGATGAAGTGGGTGGTGGTCGACGTGAAGAACGCCGGGCTCGACCAGCCGTGCACCGCGCTGAACTGCGACCCGCGCCGTCCGAACGTCTGCATCTACCTGCCGTTCAATTTCCGGCGCTGGGAGTTTCTCGTGTTCCCGCACGAGGATGAAGAAGCGATCGCGCGGCCGGAATCGATCCGCGCGTTGATCGCGCCGTACGTCGACGATGTCGAGCGCCTCGAGATCGTGCGCGCGCGGACCTATACGCACCATTCGCGCATCGCCGAGCGCTTCGTCGTCGGCCGCGTGGCGCTCGTCGGCGATGCGGCCCACCTGACGCCGCCGTGGGTCGGCCAGGGCCTGAATGCGGGCTTGCGCGACGTCGGCAATCTCGCGTGGAAACTGGCAGGCGTCGTCAACGGCGCATTGCATCCCGGCGTGATCCGTAGCTACGAATCGGAGCGGCGCGACCATGCGAAGGCGATGATCGACCTCGCGGACACGTTCGGCGCGATGCTGATGCCGACCAGCCGGCTCGTCGCATTCCTGCGCGATCGTTTCCTCGGGCTCGCGCGGTTTGCGCCCGGCCTGAAGGACTACATCCTGCAGATGCGTTTCAAGCCGATGCCGAACTATACGCGGGGCGTCGTGCTGCCGGGGGTGCCGGGTGGTGCAGTCGGCAGGATGATCGCGCAGCCCGACGTCGAGACGGCCGAAGGCGTGCGCCGCAAGCTCGACGACGTGCTCGGCCCGTGGTTCTCGATCGTCGGCTGGCAATGCGATCCGCAGGCGTGCCTGAGCGACGACGACCGCGCGTACTGGGCAACGCTGGGCGCAACGTTCATTCAGGTCAATCGTTCGCGCAGCGGCACCGGCCGCGCGGGCCGGTTGGCCAGCGGCTACGGCAGCACGTGCGTCGAAGACGTCGACAACGCACTGGCGACCTGGTTCGACCGCCATCCGGGCCCGCTCGTGGTGGTGCGCCCGGATCGCTACGTGGCCGCGCAGACGGATGCCGCGGGGATCGCCGGTGTGACCGCGGCCTTTCAGGCGTTCGCGCCGCGACAACGGGAGGAAGTCGACGTTTGTTGAGCAACGCACGTACACGCTGGTGCCGGGCGGCGTCGCCGATTATCTGCGGCTGTACGCGGAATGCGGCCGCAAGGCGCAGGAGCAGGCGCTCGGCACGATGGTCGGCTGCTTTGCGACGGAAGTCGGGCCGCTGAACCAGCTCGTCTATCTGTGGGCGTTCGATTCGCTGGACGATCGCGCGCGGCGAGGTGCCGTGCTGATGGCCGATCCCGAGTTCAGGACGTTTCGCGGCAAGGTCCGGCATCTGCTCGTCAGACAGGAAAACCAGATTCTCCGGCAGGAAATCGGCGGCCTGTTGCGTGCGCCGAACCCGGCCGCGTGATGCGGTCGTCGCACCGTCCGCGCCCATCGTGCAGTCTCTACCGAGGTATCCGTCTTGATTCCGTTTACACCGTTGACGTCGCCTGTGACGCCCGACGCGCCACGCGATTACGCGCCGCTCCATCTGTATGTCGATGGTCGGTTCCTGCAGGCCGACGGCCGGCGCACGCAGCCCGTTCTCGATCCGGGAACCGGCCGCGTGCTCGGCGCGCTGCCGCATGCGACACCGGACGATATCGACGCCGCGGTGCACGCCGCGCACCGCGCATTCGCGGCGTGGCGGCGCGAGTCGCCGCTCGTGCGCTCGGACATCCTGCGCCGCGCCGCCGCGCTCGTGCGCGAGCGGGCCGAAACGATCGGCCGTCATATCACGATGGACCAGGGCAAGCCGCTTCGCGAGGCGATCGTCGAGGTCGCGTCGTCGGCCGAACAGCTCGAATGGCACGCGGAGGAGGGGCGCCGCACCTACGGCCGCGTCGTTCCATCGCGTTCTCCCGACGTCGCGCAGACGGTATTGCGGGAGCCGATCGGCGTGTGCGCGGCGTTTTCTCCGTGGAATTTCCCGTTCAGCCAGGCCATGCACAAGATTGCGGCCGCGCTCGCGTGCGGGTGCACGCTGGTACTGAAAGGGCCCGAGGAATCGCCGAGCGCGATCGTCGCGCTCGCACGCATCTTTCACGATGCCGGATTGCCCCCGGGGTGCCTGAACATCGTCTGGGGCGTACCGGGCGAAGTATCGAAGCAACTGATCGAGTCGCCGCTGGTACGAAAGATTTCGTTCACCGGCTCGGTGCCGGTCGGCAAGCAACTGGCCGCGCTTGCCGCGTCGCACATGAAGCGCATGACCATGGAGCTGGGCGGGCATGCGCCGGTGCTCGTCTGCGCGGATGCGGACATCGCGCGCGCCGCACCGATGCTGGCCGCGTACAAGTTTCGCAATGCCGGGCAGGTCTGCGTGTCGCCGACCCGGTTTTTCGTGCAACGCCCGGTGTTCGAGCGGTTCGTCGCCGCGTATCTCGAGGCGGTCGGCAAGATTCGCGTCGGCTACGGGCTGGAAGAGGCGACCACGATGGGGCCGCTCGCGCATGCGCGACGGGTATCCGAGATCGACGCGTTCGTCGCCGACGCCCGGGCGAAAGGGGCGGAGATTGCCGCGGGCGGAACGGCGCTGCCGGGACCGGGGCACTATTTCGCACCGACGGTCGTGCTGGGCCCGGCGCGCGACACGCGCCTGATGAACGACGAACCGTTCGGTCCGATCGTCGGGATCGTGCCGTTCGACGTGCTCGACGACGCGCTCGCCGAAGCCAACCGCTTGCCGTTCGGCCTCGCGTCGTATGCGTTCACCGAATCCGCACGCAACGCGCACCGGATCAGCCGCTCGCTCGAAGCCGGCATGGTCAACATCAATCACTTCGGGATGGGGCCGGCCGAGATCCCGTTCGGCGGCGTGAAGGACAGCGGCTTCGGCAGCGAGGGCGGAACGGAGACGTTCGACGGTTACCTGGTCACCAAGTTCATCACGCAGATGAATTGACCGTGGGCACGTCGGCCTTCACGCGCGACGCATCAGATGGCGTCGCCGATCCGGGCGGTGGCGTCGATCAGGAGTTTGCCGAGCACGTGCTCGTCGAACAGCGCGAAGTGTTCGGCGCGAAAGACGAGCGACAGGCTGCTGTTGATCTCGCCGCTGCTGGCGGTGCGGATCGGCGCGGCGATGCCGACGAACCCGGCGTCGAGCTCGCCGCGCGAGATCCAGTATCCCGCGTCGGCGATCTGCTGGCAGGCGCGCCAGAACTGCGTCCAGTCGGCCGCGAACTCGCCGAGTTCGTCGTTGTGCCGTTCGTGCAGGCGCTTCAGGCGCGCACGCGACATCGCGGCGACGATCACTTTCGACGACGCACCCAGGAACAGCGGCATGATGCGGCCGCGACCGAAACCCAGCTGCAGGTTATCCGCGCCGGTTTCGTGCATGACGTTGATGATCTGCTCGTCGAACAGCGTCGACACGAGCGCATCGCCGCCGGTGACCTGGACCAGCTTCTGGATGACGGGTTTCGCGGCGGTGAGCATCGGGTCCGACTGCCGCATGTTGTAGTCGAGATGGATGATGCGCGGGCCCAGCGTATAGCGGCCGTTGCTGCCGACGAGCAGGCCGACGGACGCCAGTTCCTTCACGTAGCGGTAGCAGGTGGTCCGCGAAAAGCCCATGTGTTCGGCGATTTCCTCGGCCGTCATCGACGTCGCGGACGAAGAGAAGACGTCGAGGATGGACAGCATTTTGGTGAGGCTCGACATGACGTGATCCGGGATTCAGGCGGCTTGCGGCAATGAAACGGGAAGGACGAACGCGGTTCGCACGGCCGGGCTGCGGCACCGCGAACGACAGGGTCGTAGTCTAACTTAAGTCGAGCTGGCGGGAACCGGAGCCGTGTCGGCGAATGCTCGGGAAGCAGGCCGGCCGAGGTGCAGCGGATCGCCGGGCCGTCTATTGATATGGATTCCTATTTTAACCGGAAAGGTCGTGCCGGATCGATGTCGTTGCCGTGGCGATCGGTTCACGCGCGCATCGGCCGGGAAAATTCGATGAGGAGAAGACGATGAAAGCGTGGTTCCGGATGGTGGCATTGTGCGGATGCGGTGCCGTTGCGCCGACGTTCGCACAATCGAGCGTGACGCTCTACGGTTCGCTGGACACGGGGGTGACCTATACGAGCGACGTGGCAGCTGCGCCGCGCGGCGGGCGCCAGCTCGCGCTGCAGGCGGGCGTGTCGCGCAACGACGTGTGGGGCCTGACGGGCAGGGAGGAACTCGGCGGCGCCAATTTCGCCGTGTTCCGGCTCGAAAGCCAGTTCCAGACGTCGGACGGGACGCTGACCGTGCCGGGCGCCGCGTTCAGTTCGCAAGCGTACGTCGGGCTCGGCGGCGACTGGGGCACCGTGACGCTCGGCCGCCAGTTCGATTTCGTCGGCGATCTCATGCCGTCGTTCGCGATCGGCGCGAACACGCCGGCGGGCCTGCTCGCGTGGGGGTTGCCGGCGAATGCGTCGGCCGGCGGCGCACTCGACAACCGCGTGTGGGGCGTCCAGGTGAACAACGCGGTGAAGTATGTGAGTCCGACGTTCGGCGGTATCGCGTTCGGCGGTATGTGGGGGTTCGGCAACGTGCCCGGCTCGGTCGCGCGCAGCAGCGTGCAGAGCGCGATGCTGTCCTACACGCAGGGCGCGTTCAGCGCCGCGCTCGCCTATTTCGGCCAGCACGACGTGACCGCCGGCGGCAATCTTCGCAATTTCTCGGGCGGAGCCGGCTACAACTTCGACCGGCTCCGCGTCTTCGGCATGGTGTCGGACGTGCGGATCGGCGCAGCCGCACCGTTGCGGGCCACCACCTACGACGCCGGGCTGACCTATTCGGTCACGCCGTCGTTGCAACTGGGCGGCGGCTTCCAGTTCCAGCAGCGCGGCGGCGACGTCGGTTCGGCCAATCAGGTCACGCTGAGTGCCGATTATTCGCTGTCGAAGCGTACCGGCCTGTACGCGGTGCTCGCACGCGGGCACGACAGCGCGTACGGTGCCCAGGTCGAGGCCGCGCTCGGCGGCGCGGCGGCCGGCTCGACGCAGACTGCGGTGCGCGTCGGCGTGCGGCATCAATTCTGACGGCACGGCGCCGCACGGGCTGCCGCGACCACGACATGACGCGCGAGCCCGTGCGTCACCCGCCCGGTTCAGAACCGATGCATCATCCCGACGCGCAAGGCCAGCTGATTGCGGCCCGACGACTGCCCGGCGGTGCCGAGCACGTGCGCATCGTCGAAATCGGTACCGGTGTTGCCGGTTGCATGCTGGTACGCGGCCTGGATGTACGTCGAGGTCCGCTTGCTGAGATCGTAGTCGAGCATCGTCGACAACTGGTGCCAGCTCGGCGATGCGTCGCCCGCCGCCGTCGTGACATGGGCGTGCGTGTAGGTGTACGCCGCGCCGAGCCAGACGTCCGGCCGGAAGAAGTACTGGCCGTTGACCTCGAAGTTGTCGAATTTCCACGCGTGCTGCGAGCCCGCCGCAGGCTGGTTCGCGAAGTAGAGATTCGACTCGGGCCGATACACGTCGACGTGCGAATACGCGGCGGACAGCGTCAGCTTGTCGCTGAACTTGTACGACGCGCCGGCATCGATGTTCTGCTGCGCGCGGCCGCTGAAGACCGTATCGTCGCTCGACAATGCGCCGCCCGCGTTCGTGCCGCCGTTGCTGGCCTTCAGGTACGCGACGGCCGCGGAGAACGCGCCCATCTGATATTGCAGCGCGGCACTGTGCACCCGGTTCCGGGCGAAGCCGCCCGCCTGGTTCGAGAGCCCGTAGAGCACTTCGCCCTTGAAGCCGGCGTACGCGGGCGACACGTACTTGATGCTGTTCTGGATGCGGTAGTCCCAGTCGGCATTGTCGTTGTCGTACGGGTGCGCGCCGAAATCGCCGAGCCAGTTGCCGGTGGCCGTGAACGGGCTCCACATGTCGAGCGTGGGATCGTACTGGCGGCCGAGCGTCAGCGTGCCGAATCGGTCGGAATCGAGCCCGACATACGCCTGCCTGCCGAACATCCGCGACGTCACGCCGAGCGCCCCGGTGCTCGCGTTGAAGCCGTTCTCGAGCTGGAACAACGCTCTCAGGCCGCCGCCGAGGTCTTCCGTGCCTTTCAGCCCCCAGTTGCTGCCGACGGTGTCGCCGCTCACCATCTGGTAGGCCTTGCTGCCGCCCGCGTTGCTCGTGAAATTGACGCCTTCGTCGATCAGGCCATAGAGCGTCACGGTGCTTTGCGCATGGGCAGTGAGGCCGAATCCCATGGCGCCGGCGGTCGAAACGACCGCGATCATCTTCTTCATTGTCGATCTCCAGGTGCGTGCCGGTATGGCGGTGCGGTACCGTTCCCGACGGCGTGCCGGTGCCCCGGACGCCCGGGACGGTCCGCATATAGTTAGTAAAACGAAATGTATGCATCAAAAGAAACCGGGCGCCACGATCGGGCGGCCCGGGTGCCGAACGTTGCCGGAAAACCGGAAACAGGCCGGGGCGGCGTTACAGCATGCGCCGCAGTACGTCGTTGTCGCGGTTCGAGTCGAGGAACCGGTGTTTCAGCGCGGCGAGAATATGCAGCACGACGAGCACGAGCAGTGTGTAGGCCAGTGTCCGGTGCAGCCACTGGAATGCCGCGAACCAGTGGTCGTTCTTCGGCAGCAGTTCGGGGACGCGGACGAAGAAGAACGGCACGCCGTCGCTCTGCGTATACGTGCTGGACATCGAATAGCCCATCAGCGGCACGATGATCGCGAGCGCATACAGCAGGTAGTGCGCGATCTTGGCGAGCTTGCGGTCCAGCTTCGGCAGGCTCGACGGCAGCGGCGGCAGCGGCTTCATCGACCGGATCGCCAGTTGCGTCAGGACCACCAGCAGCGTGAGCACGCCGAACTCCTTGTGCGTCGGGTAGTACCAGTCGAACTTGGCCGGCAGGTTGTCGTCGAGCCGGACCATCGTCCATCCGGTCCAGAGCTGCGCGCCGATCAGGATCGCCCTGACCCAGTGCAGCAGCCGCAGCACGAGCGGATATTTCTCGACCGTGAATGCAATGGCCTGGTTTTCCATGTGGCTAGTCTTCCTTGAAAGCGAAATTGCGACGGGCGGTACGCCGATCGTCGACGTCGATGCCCCGCGGCGACCTTCGTCGAGCCGGGGCCCGGGCTGAGCCGGATGGCGGTGCGCACGAACCCGCGACGAAAGATCCGTGCGCCCGGCTGTCCGCGCGGTCAGGCGATCGATCGCGAATCCGCACAGCACTCCTGCAGCGCCTCGCGCAACGTCACCGCGATGAAGTCGGCCTCGCTCTGCTGCAGCGTCAACGGCGGCGACATCACGACCTTGTTGGCGATCGCCCGGACCAGGACCCCGCGCCGGCGCGCGGCATCGGCCACGCGTGCCGCGAACCCGTTGCCCGGGTCGAGCGGCGTGCGGCTGGCCTTGTCGGTGACGAGATCGAGCGCCAGCATCAGCCCCTTGCCGCGGACGTCGCCGACGGTCTCGAAGTCGGCCTTCAGCGGCAGCAGTTGCTCGAGCAGCCGCTGGCCGACCCGTGCGGCGTTACCCGGCAGATCCTCGGCTTCGACGATGTCGAGCACCGCGAGCGACGCGGCGCACGCGAGCGGATGCCCGCTGTACGTATAGCCGTGCATGATCACGTGCGAGAAGCCCGGGCCCTGTTCGATCGCCTGCGCGATGCGCCCGTTGTACAGCGTCGCGCCGAGCGGCACGTAGCCGGCGGAAATGCCCTTGGCGACACACAGGATATCCGCGGCGACACCCCATCCGCGGCTGCCGAGCAGGCTGCCGGTGCGGCCGAAACCGGTGACCACCTCGTCGGCGATCAGCAGGATGCCGTTGCGGTCGCACACGGCGCGCACGCGCGCCCAGTAGTCGGCGGGCGGTACGATCAACCCGCCTGCGCCCTGTACCGGCTCCGCGACGAACGCGGCGATGGTCTGCGGGCCATGGAACGCGATCGTTTCCTCGAGCTGCCGGATGCAATGCTCGACGAGTTGCTGCGGATCGTCGCAGTTCCACGGGTTGCGATAGAGCCACGGCGTGTCGAGCAGCACGCAGCCGGGCAGCAGCGGACCGTGATTATAGTGATAGACGCCGTTGCCGCCGATCGACGTGCCGCCGACGTGCACGCCATGGTAGCCGTTGCGCAGCGACAGGAATTTCGTGCGCGACGGCTCGCCTGCGGCGACCCAATACTGGCGCGCCATCTTGAGCGCCGTCTCGATCGCGTCGGAGCCGCCGCTGCCGAACATCACCCGCTGCATGTCCTCCTGCGCGAACATCGCGCACAGGCGGTCGGCCAGGTCGTACACGCGCGGATGGGCGACGCCGTCGAAGGTCTGGTAGTACGACAGCTCGTCCATCTGGCGGGCGATCGCTGCCTTCACTTCCGGCCGGTTGTGGCCAACGTTGACGTTCCAGAGTCCGCCGACGCCGTCGAGCATGCGGTGGCCCTCGACGTCGTACACGTAGTTGCCGTCGCCGCGCTCGATGATCACGGTGGGGGTCGTGTGCCCGGCGGCTGCCGAGCTCATCGGGTGCCAGAATCGCTTTTGTCGCTTTTGGTAGTCCATGGTGTATCTCTCACGAAGTGCTTGAAGACAGTGCGGCGCGGCGTGCGCCGCGGAATCACAGGGCTGCGCTGATGATCTTTTCCTCGAGGTACGAGTCGAGCGCGGCCTTCGACAGGTCGCGCCCGATCCCGCTCTGCTTGGTGCCGCCCCAGGGCAGGCGCGCATCGATGGGGCTCCATGCGTTGATGGCGACCGCGCCGACGTCGAGCCGTTCGGCGACGCGGTGCGCGGTGCCGACGTCCTGCGTCCAGACCGAAGCGGACAGGCCGAACGGCGTGTCGTTGGCGACGCGCACGGCCTCGTCCTCGGTGTCGAACGGCATGACCATGCCGACGGGGCCGAACACTTCGTCGCGGGCGATCCGCATGCCCGGATGTACGCCGCCGAGGATCGTCGGACGCATGAAGCAGCCGCGCGGCGGCACCTGCTCATCGCCCGCGAGCATGACCGCGCCTTCGGCGAGCGCGCCTTCCACGTGCGCGCGCACGCGTGCGAGGTGATGCGGGTTGATGAGCGCGCCCATCTGCACACCGGGCTCCGACGGCGGGCCGACGCGCATGGCGCGGGCGGCCTCGGCGAGCCGCTCCTCGAGTGCGTGCGCGATCGAGCGGTGTGCGAGCACGCGCGAGCCGGCCGCGCACGTCTGGCCCTGGTTCGCGAACATGCCGGCCATCAGCGACGGGATCGCACGGTCGAGATCGGCATCCGCGAAGACGATCTGCGCGGCCTTGCCGCCGAGCTCGAGCGTGACGCGCTTGAAGGTCCGGGCCGCTTCGGCGGCGATCGTCCGGCCGACTTCGGTGCTGCCCGTGAAGCTGATCTTGCTCACGAGCGGGTGCGCGACCAGCGCGGCGCCGACTTCGGCCCCCACGCCGTGGACGATGTTGACGACGCCGGCGGGCAGCCCGGCTTCGCAGACGAGTTCGCCGAGACGGGCGAGCGCGAGCGGCGTGTCCTCGGACGGCTTGACGACCACCGGGCAGCCGGCCGCGAGCGCCGGTGCGAGTTTCCACACGGCGATCATCAGCGGCGCGTTCCACGGGATGATCTGCGCGGCGACGCCGACCGGCGCGCGCCGGGTGTAGTTGAGGGTCGGGCGGCCCATGAAGCCGTCGGTCGGAATCGTGCGGCCCTCGAGCTTGTCGGCCCAGCCGGCGAAGTAGCGCAGCGTGTCGATGCTCATCGGGAGGTCCATCATGCGCATCTCGGCAAGCGGGCGTCCTTGTTCGACGGCCAGACATTCCGCCAGCGCGTCGCGGTCGCGCTCGATCAGGTCGGCCAGCCGGAGCAGCCAGCGCGCCCGGGCCGCTCCGCCCGCGCGTGCCCAAGCGTCATCGTGCAGCGCGCCGTGTGCGGCGCGTACCGCGCGATCGACGTCTTCGACGGTCGACGCCGGCACGGCGGCGACGTAGTCGCCGGTCGCCGGCGCCAGCTTTTCGAAGGTACGGCCGGCAGATGCATCGCAATGCCGGCCGCCGATCAGGTTCTGAATTTTCATCATGATGTCCGTGTTTCACAGGGGCGAGTCGTCGGGCCGCGCCGGTTGCGGCGGTGAGGGCGGTTGCGGCACGGCTTCGACGTCGGGTTCACTGTATGTCGATGAAACGGCGGGCCTTGTCCGCTATCGGCAATCGTTGCCGCGTGATCGCGATAGGGAATACCCGTGCAGGGCCGTGCCGGCGGGATGCAGCGACGCATCGCGCGCCGGTCGTGGAGCAGCGGCGGGGTGGGGCAAGACGATGCCGGCGCCGCGAGCGGCGCCGGCAGGGCGGCGGTTACGGCGTGGCGCGTCCGAGTTCGCGATACAGGTCGGGATCGCTGCGCTTCAATCGCAAGGCCGCGCGGACGCCGAGCGCGCCGACGGCGACCAGGAAATACGGGAACATCGCGACGAAGGCCGAATCCGAGCCGCTCAGCACGGACAGGTTGCGCACGACCAGCACGAGGCACGCGCCGAGCGCGATCACGCTGACGAGCGGCGCGATCAGGCGGTGCACGAGACCGGCGTCCCGGTGATCGCGCGCGAAGAACGCGATCACCGAGGCCGCCACGAGGATCTGCACCGCGATGATGCCGATCGTGGCCAGCGCGCTCATCCACGAGAACACGACCGCGAACGGATCGAGCCGGCACGCGGCGGAGCCGACGATGGCCGCGAGTGCGATCAGCGTCTGCACTTTCCCGGCGACGTCGGGGCAGCGATGCACGGGGCACGTATGGCCGAGTTTGCGCCACAGCACGCGTTCACGGCCCATCGCGTAGAAATAGCGTGTGATCGTGTTGTGGAACGACAGGATCGCCGCGAACAGGCTCGTGACGAGCAACACGTTCATCGCATCCGTCGCGATGCCGCCGAGCAGCCGGCCGCTGACGGCAAACCAGAGATTGGCCGGATCGCGGGCCGCTTGCGCGGCGATCCGGCTCTCGCCCCACGCCTCGACGATTGCCCACGACGACAGCGCGTAGAACGCCATGATGAGGATCACGGCCACGTACGTGGCGCGCGGGATCGTGCGTTTCGGGTCGCGGGCCTCCTCGGAGAAGATCGCCGTTGCCTCGAAGCCCATGTACGAGCCGAGCACGAACACGAGCGCGGTGCCGAGCCCGGGTGCGAACACCATCGCGGGGCTGAACGGCTTCGCGCTGAAGCCGCCGGTGCTCGCGCCATGCGCGACGATCGCGAGATCGAGCAGCATCACGATCGCGATTTCGCCGATCATCAGCATCCCGAGCAGCCGGCCGCTGAACTCGATGCGCCGCGCGCCGCAGAAGTGGACGGCGACGACGCAGGCGAGCGCGAACGCCCACCACGGCACGTCGACGCCGTAGTGCCGCTGGATGCTGTCGTTCAGGAAGAAGCCGAACATGCAGTAGATCGCGATCTGCACGGCGTTGTACGCGACGATCGCGACGAACGCGCCGCCCACGCCGGCAGGACGCCCGAGCCCGTTCGCGATGTATGCATAGAACGCGCCCGCATTGGCGATGTGCCGGCTCATTGCCGCGTAGCCGATGCTGAAGATCAGGTACATGACGCCCGCCAGCACGAATACGCCGGGCACGCCGGCACCGTTGCCGAGCGAGAACGCGGCGGGGGTCGCGCCGACCATCGCGGTGAGCGGCGCCGCTGCCGCGACGACGAAGAAGACGATGTGGGAAAGTCCGACGGCGTTCCTGCTGAGGCCCGCTTCGGGCCGGGGTGACGATTCGTTCATGAGTAGTCCCGCTGACCGGATCGTCCATCGGGAATCGACACCGGCATGCCTGATCAATATCCCCGTGCCGCGGGCCGATCCTGACGAACCGGCCATCGATGCCGACGTGCGCCGACGGCACAGGGCTGCGCTTGGACGGCCGCCCGATGCAGTGCGATGCGGAACAGGCCGACGACAAAATTTACGGTGCCGAAAAAGCAGGCGTTGTCCGCTTTCGGCAATCCGCATGCGCCGGGCGGCAGGGGATTACCCGGATGCGCGGCCGCGACGCGTTCGCGGGCTCAGCTCAGGCGCGGCGTGTGCGACGGCAGTTCGTGGAAATGTTGCTGGTAGTACGCGGAAAAACGCCCGAAATGGCAGAAGCCGAATTGCGCGGCAGCGTCGCCAATCCGCATCGTGTCGGGCGTCGTCATCAGGAAGCGCCGCACGGCGTTCAGCCGGATCGAGCGGAGGTAGGCCGTCGGCGTGGTGCCGACGACGTTCTGGAAGCTGTATTGCAGCGTGCGGCGGCTGATTCGAAGGTGATGGCAGAGATCGATCACCGTCGGCACATCGTCGCTTTCCAGTGCGATCTCCTGGCTGCGGCGAACGATATAGCTTTGCGTCGATGCCGACGGCAGCGCGCCGGCCTCCGGATCGTCGGACTGCACGAGGTCGAGCAGGATGCCGACGACACTGTGCGCGAGCACGCGCTCGTCGAACCCGTCGCGCGCCGTGAGCGAACCCCTGTCGAGTGCCTGGCAGAGCACGCGTTCGAGGCCGTCCAGCGCATCGCGGTAGCGCGCGGGCGAGATCGGGAGCACCGGCTGCTTCAGCACGCGGGCGGGCAGGTTCGCGAGTTGGTCCAGTTCGCGATCGGCCGTGAGCGTGCGGTCGATCGTGAAGGCGAGCACTTCCGTGTCGCACGGCAGGTGGGCGACGAACTCCTCGCCGCCGCGCAAGGTCAGCAGGCTCGGGCGCTCGACGGTGCGCCCCTGGACCACCGGCGCGACGGTGCCGGCAATCGGCAGCGCGAAGCAAAGGCGGTCGCGCGGCGCCAGGCCGTGCTGCATCACGCGCTGGTTGATGCGTTCGCGAAAGACGTGAAAGCGCTGGCCGGCGACCTGGCGCAGCGTGGTCGTGGCCGTGCCCGGACTGATCTGGTCGTAGTGCTGCGACCAGTTCACGATCGCCTGGGAATGGAGGAACACATCCGAGAAGCACAGTGTTTCAGCGTGCAGGTTCATGGTGTGGCTAATGCATCCCGTCTCGAAATCGATGCTGGCCGAAGCCGGCTCATGCTGCCCGGGCGCGGTAGTACGACCGCGTCATGCGCGATCCGCCTGGGTGACTTCCGGTCGGTGCGGTGCAACACGCCGGGCCCCGCTGACGATCATATCCAGAAAAAAACACCGGGTGACGCGGAAGACACACCGCGTTGCCGCTCACCGGGCGGGCGCGCCTTTGCATGGCGATGGTTTTGTAGCGGAGATGAAAGACAACCCGTAATTCAGGACTGTGGCAAATATTTGTTGGAGCTAGGTGCGCACAATATATATATAATCCCATTATAAGGGATTTTGATTCGTTCGTAGAGGGAGTTTACGCAGGGTGCCGCCCGATGCGACGAGCACGAAAACCGCGCACAGGCGAGGCGCCCATGCGTCGGTCGATCCAGGTCGACTTTCCGCGCGCCGGCCCGTCGCTAGAGGGCCGAGAGCGCGTCGAACGTGCCGGCTTCCGGGAGCCGCGCCCACGATTCCGGTCCCGCGCCGATTTCCTCGACGGTCAGCAGGCACGCGTCGAGTTCTCGCCGCAATCGCTCGCCATCGATCGCTTGCCCGATGAATACGATCTCCTGCCGACAGTCGCCAACCGGCTCCTCCCATTTGTTCAGCACACCGTCGCGGCGATAGTCGTCGCGCGGCCAGTCCGACTGCGGGACGAACCGCCACCAGCGGCCGACATAGCCCCATCGGAACCGTCCCCCCGTCTGCACCAGCATGCCGATCTCGGCATGTCGGTGCGCGGCCCACAGGTAGCCCTTGCAGCGCAGCAGCCGGCCGTTGGTCCACGGCCGACTGAGCCAAGCGAGCAGGCGTGCCGGGTGAAACGGCGCACGTTCCCGATAGACCCACGACGCGATCCCGTACGACTCCGACTCGGACGGCCGTTCATCGATGTGCATCCGTTGCATCCACCCCGGAGATTCCACGAGTGCTGGAAGATCGAAACGTCGCGTATTCAGGATCACGGACGCGTCGATTTCTCCGTTTCGCATGGGCAGGATCTGCGCGGACGGGTTCAGCGACGCAAGCACTACGCGGAGCCGGTCGAACTGTGCGTCACCGATCCGGTCGACCCGGCTGACGAGAATCACGTTCGCATGCTCGACCTGCTCGATCAGCAGATCCGACAACGGGCGCGTCGCCGCGGTATCGCCATCATCCGGGTTGCGCGCATCTTGCGCGACGCCGTTCGTGACCGTCTGCGTCGACGCGATCCTCGCCTCGAAGGTCTCGCCGTCGACGACCGTCACGAGCGTGTCGAGCCTCGCGAGTTCGCTGAGGCTGAAGCCGTCGCGATCAAGGAACGCGAACGTCTCCGCGACCGGCATCGGCTCCGAAATCCCGCTGGATTCGATCAGCAAGTAATCGAAGCGCCGTTGCCGCGCGAGCGCGCTGATCCGCTCGAGCAGATCGGCACGCAGCGTGCAGCAGATACAGCCATTGCTCATCTCGACCAACTCGTCGTCGCCGCGATGCAGCTCGACGTTCCGGCGCACGTCGTCCGCGTCGAGGTTCACGTCGCTCATGTCGTTGACGATCACCGCGACCTTCAGCCCCGCGCGATTGCGCAACACGTGATTCAGCAGCGTCGTCTTGCCGGCACCGAGAAAGCCGGACAACACTGTCACCGGGATGCGCGCAGGCGGTTCGACCGGCCTGACGCGGGCGTCGGCAAGCGCGGTCCCGGCCGTGCCGGCCTGCGCGTTCACGCTGGGGTCTCCACCGCGTGGGACGCGGTACGTGAATCGGCAGCGCGCGCTGGCGCGCGTTTCAGATAGCCCTCGAAAAGGTCGACGACGACATAGCCGTCGTCGGCCGCATCGCCCCACAGATCCGTCGTGCGGAACTCGACGTGATAGGTCGGTTGACGGACCGCGCGCGTGTCGCCGTGGCCGATGCTATCCGGGAACGGCCAGGATTCCGTCGTCCGGTGCAGCACGACGCCTTCCTTGCCGCGCACGTAGCCCGGGGCGCGGATGTGCCCGCTCACGTATTCGTCGCGGACGACGACGCGGTCGCCGACTTCGAAGTGCGTGACGCCGACCGGCGCCGGGCGGCCGGTCGAATGCGGCGGGTTCGCGAGCTTGAAGTGCGAGCCGAGCGCGGCGTCGAGCTCCGCCTGTGTCAGCACGCCGGTCTCGACGAGCAGCGTCGCGGTCGCGATCACGTAGCGCTCGTAATACCGGGTACCGACATGCTGGCGCACATCGATCCGCTCGACCGCGTGACGCACCTCGTCGACACTGAATTTCTTCAGATGATCGACGCCGACGAACATCAGGCTGTAGGCGAGATGCTCCCAGTCTTCCTTGAATACCGGCTTGTAGCCGAGGCTGTTGATCGTGTGCGGAACGGGGCCGAAGCCCTGGAATCCGCCGAGGTCGTGAAAGCCGTCCATTGAAGTCTCCGAAACGAATATCGAGGGTAGAGGCGCGGGTCAGCCGACGCGCGGCAGCGCGACGCCGATCAGCACGTCCTTCGTGATGAGCGCCTGCAGTTGCGCCTCGCTCATCCCGTCGGTGCCGGCCGGACGCACCGGCAGCACCAGATAGCGGCTCTCGGCCGTGGTGTCCCAGACCTTCACGACCATGTCGTCCGGCAAATTCGTGCCGAGCTCCCGCAGCACCGTTCGGCCTTCGCGCACCAGCCGCGCGCGATACTCGAAGCCCTTGTACCACTCGGGCGGCAGGCCGAGAACCGGCCAGTTCGTGCACGAGCACAGGCTGCAGACGATCACGTTCTTCAGTGTCGGCGTGTCCTCGAGCGCGACGATGTATTCGCCTTGCGGGCCGGTGTAGCCGAACTGCGCACACGCGGCGGTGCCGTCCTTCAGCAGCAGTTCGCGGAATGCCGGATCGACCCAGGCGCGCGCGACGACGCGCGCGCCGTTCGCCGGATCGAACTGTGCCGACATCAGTTGCGTCATTCCTTCGACGTAGCCGTCGGGGATCAGGTGCTTCTCTTGCATCACGCGGAACAGCGCCCATGCTCTTTCGCCGGGCGTCGACGTCGTGTCGGTGGAGGGTGTCGCGCTCATTATTGGAACTCCTTGACATGGTTCGGAACGACCGCGTTCGCGATGCCACGCAGCCGTCGGACGGAGCGTGGCGCGTCCACATCGTGCGGTCACGCTCCACGAGCAGGGTAAGAAGAGAAAAAGCGCGCTTCTGTGCCGTGTCGGATCAGAAACTGTGCTGGGACGGAAGCGTGAGAAGGCGCGGTATCCGGCAGCACGAAATACGATGCCGCCGCTGTATACAGGCGCCCCCCGCATCCGTGCGCCGCGTCGCCGCGAGCGACCTCGGCGTGTCTGCATGCCCGTCCTCGCGTCTTTCCGACCTGCTGCCGTCAGCCGGATGGCATTTCGATGACGCCGCGCGCGGAGGCCCACCACAGTCAAATTTTTGTTCCGCTACGAAACAGAAACGCGCATTTTGCCTTTCTATTCTCCCCTCAAGCGATGTCTGTCACGGGCGCCGCCAACCGGTGGCGCGCATCGCGCGTCGCCAGACAACAGCCACGCAACGCACCTCGATACCGGCGTCCGGTGTGACGTGTCGAGGAGGTGTCTGCACATCCATGTCAGGGGAATGATGGAATCCGTTAACCGCACGAAACTGAAGCGGATCATGCGCGCGATCGGCGCATCGGTGATGCTGATCGCGTCCCACTACGCAGGCGCGGTCGAAGTCGATCCGGGCGACTACGAGCAGTACCCGGTCGGGGCGACGATCGGTGTGCTGTACTACAACTACTCGGCGACCAACGCGTATTACGCCAACGGCAGCAAGACGTCGGACTTCGACCTGCAATCGAACATCGGCATCGCGCGTCTGCTGCACGTATTCGCACTGACCGACCGGCTGACGATCGATCCGCAGGTGCTGCTGCCGTTTGGGCACGTGAGCGGCTTCGGCAACGCGAGCGGGTTAGGCAGCACGAACGGCGTCGGCGACGTCATCTTGACCGCGCCGCTGAAGTTTCGCCTGAACGACGCGAAAGACGTCATCGCCGGGACCGTCTACTTGTATGCACCGACCGGCAGCTACGACCAGAACCGCGGCCTGAATCTCGGCGCGCATCGCTGGTCGCTCGACTTCCAGGCCGCATACGTCAAGCACTTCTCGCCGCAATGGGCCCTCGATCTGGTGGGCGATGCGATCTGGTACAGCAACAATACGTCGTACGGCACGAGCGGTGCGACGCTGCATCAGCGGATGAGCTATAGCGCGCAGGCGATGGTCCGCTACATGCCCGATCCGGGCACATCCTTCGGGATCGGCGTCACGCAGTTCTGGGGAGGTGCGACCAGCGTCGACGGCGTCGACAACCACGATGCGTTGCGCACGACGCGTATGCGGCTCACCGCGTCGAAGTTCGTGACCAAGGCCGATCAGGTGCAGATCCAGCTCGGCACCGATCTCAGCGTACACAACGGCCCGCGCGACAGCGTTCTCGTCGGGTTGCGCTACGCGCACATCTTTTGACGCTGCGCATTGCACCGACACCCGGGCAACGCCTGTTCTTCTCTCGTCTTTATCAACCCGTCACCCCAGCGAGGCCATTCATGGAATCCGCCATCGACAAACACCTGGTCTGTCCGCGTACGCTGTCGCGCCGCGTCGCCGACGATTACCAACCGCCGTTCCCGATGTACGTCGCCCGGGCGGCCGAAGACCTGAACCAGGTCGTGATGGGCTACTTCGGCGTCCAGTATCGCGGCGCGGAACAACGTCCCGCCGCGCTCGCTGCGCTGCGCCGGATCGTCGCCGGCTTCGGCCTGCCCGACGGCCCCGGCAATCATGACCTGACGCAGCATACCGACAACCAGGGCTACGACAACCTGATCGCGGTCGGCTACTGGCGCGACCCGAGCGCGTATGCACGCTGGATCGCGTCGCCGGACGTCGCCGGCTGGTGGGCGTCCGACGAACGGCTCGAGGATGGCCTGGGCTATTTCCGGGAGATCGTCGCGCCGCGTGCCGAGCAATTCGAGACGCTTTACGCGTTCAAGAGTGACTTTCCGGGCGTCGGCGCGGTGATGGACGGCGTCAGCAACGAAATCGAGGAGCACGGCTACTGGGGCTCGATGCGCGACCGCTTCCCGATCTCGCAGACCGACTGGATGCGCGCTCACGGTGAACTGCAGATCGTCGCCGGCGACCCGGAGCAGGGCGGTCGCGTCGTCGTGCTCGCACACGACAACATCGCGCTGATCCGCTCCGGCCAGGACTGGCGCGCAGCCGAACGCGACGAACGGCGGCTGTATCTCGAAGAGATTGAACCGACGCTGCGCGCCGGCATGGACTTCCTGCGCGACAACGGCGCCGAGGTCGGTTGCTACAGTAACCGCTACGTGCAGTCGATAGACCTCGACGGCAATCTGCTCGACGAGAGCTACAACATCGGCCACTGGCGCTCGCTTGACCGCCTCGAACGCTGGGCCGAGTCGCACCCGACCCATCTACGGATCTTCGTGACGTTCTTCCGCGTCGTGACTGGGCTCGAGAAGCTGCGGCTGTATCACGAGGTGTCCGTGTTCGATGCAAAAAATCAGGTGTACGAATACATCAATTGCCATCCGCGAACCGGGATGCTGCGCGACGCCGTCGCCGCGGCCCGCTGACGTGCCCCACGCGCCGTGCGACGTGCCCGGCGCCGCCTCAACGAACAGGAGAATGTCATGGCGATCAAGCGCCCAACCCGCACACAACTTTCCGATATCGCGGCCGGATTTGGCTTCCATGTCGACGAACGGCAACTGGCCGATTATGACGACGCATTGCAGGCGAACTTCGACGCATACGACGCGATCGATGCGTTGCCCGACTATTTGCCCACGGTCATGTATCCGCGCACGCCCGGTTATCGGCCCGAAGGCGACGAGAACCGCTACGGCGCGTGGGCGCGCAAGAGCACGATCCACGGTGCGCCGGACGGCAAACTGCACGGCCGGACCATTGCGATCAAGGACAACATCAGTGTCGCCGGCGTGCCGATGCGCAATGGCGCAAGCACGTTCGAGGGCTACGTGCCGGATGTCGACGCCACGGTCGTCACGCGCTTGCTCGATGCGGGCGCGACGATTGCCGGCAAATCGACCTGCGAGTACTACTGCTTTTCCGGTGGCTCGCACACCAGCGCCTCGGGTCCGGTAGAAAACCCGCGCAAGGCCGGCCATTCGTCCGGCGGCTCGTCGTCGGGGAGTGCCGCGCTGGTGGCGGCGGGTGAGGTCGACATGGCGCTTGGCAGCGATCAGGGCGGCTCGGTGCGGATTCCGTCCGCGTATTGCGGTGTCTACGGCATGAAACCGACGCATGGGCTCGTGCCCTACACCGGTGCAATGGCGATCGAAGCGACCGTCGATCATCTCGGCCCGCTGACGCGCAGCGTGCTCGACAACGCGCGGTTGCTCGACGTGATCGCTGGCGACGACGGGCTCGACCCGCGTCAGCGTGCGCTGCCGCCACGTGGCGATTTCCTCGACGGGATCGACAAGGGTGTCGCCGGGCTGCGGATCGGTATTCTGCGCGAAGGTTTCGGGCTTGCGAATTCGGAGTGGGTCGTCGACGAGGCTGTGCTGGTCGCCGCGCACCGGCTGCGCCAGCTCGGCGCGATCGTCGACGAGGTGTCGGTGCCGCTGCACGCGTCTGGCACCGCCATCTGGCTGCCGATCGCGGCCGAAGGTGCGACGCAGCAGATGATGAAGGGCAACAGCCACGGCTTCAACTGGAAAGGGCTGTACATGACCGGGATGATCGACCATCACGCAGGCTGGCGCGAGCGCGCCGACGAACTGCCGGACACGGTGAAGGTTACGATGTTGCTCGGCGAATACTTCACGAGCCGCTATCGCGGCCGCTACTACGCGAAGTGCCAGAATCTCGCGCGGCGGCTGCGCGCCGAATACGACGCAGCGCTGCAATCGTTCGATCTGCTGCTGATGCCTACCGTTCCAATCCGCGCGTCAAGGCTGCCGGAGCCGGGCTGCACGATGTCCGATTCGCTGACGCGCGCGTTCGAAATGCTTGCGAACACCGCGCCCTTCGACGTGTCCGGGCATCCGGCGATGTCGCTGCCTTGCGGGATCGCCGAAGACCTGCCGATCGGGCTGCAACTGGTTGGCCGGTGCTTCGACGAAGCGACGATCTACCGGTGTGCGTTTGCGTATGAACAATCGTCCGACTGGAGCCAGACGACGTTCGCATAACGAGCGCGGAGCGGCAGCGCGCGGTAAGCTGTCGAGTCGGTTTGACAACGCGTTTTTGACCCAGAACCCTACCGGCTGGCTGGTTCTTCCATTTGGGGCATGATGATGACGATGCTTCCTTTCCCTCGCGTCGGGAGCAGCGATGGTCCCGGCCGGGACTCCGACGGCGCACCGGCCGACTGGAGGGACGCGTCGATCCAGGTTGCGACCCAGGGCACCGTGAGCCAGCGCATCGAGTTCTGGCGCGAAGCGATCCTGCGTTTGTTCGCGGACGTGGAGATCGCCGCCGTACAGAAAGACGATTTCTTCGGCCGGGTGCGGCAGCGCAAGTGCGACAGGATGCGGATCTCCGAAATTTACGCGAGCGAGCAGGCGGTGACCCGGCGTTATCGCCAGGCGCGGGACGAGTACGAGGACAAGTATTTTGCGATATTGATGCTCGAGGGTAGCCAGTCAATCGAGCAGGACGGGAAAATCGTCACGCTGAATCCCGGGGATTTTGCGATTTATGATGCGACCCGGCCGCATCACCTGCAGTTCGGGCAATCGTGGCGCGAGATCGTCGTCAGCATTCCGCGCGCGACGCTGAACCAGCTCGTCGTCGGGATGGAACAACGCACTGCGTGCCGGATTCAGACCGGGCAGGGCGTCAGCAACATCATGCGTGTGTTTCTCGAGCAGATGCTGTCGCAGATTCGTCATGTGTCCGACGCCGATATGCTGCAACTGTCGGATACCGCGATCTCTCTCATCGCGATGACGCTAGGAAGCCTGCAGCGCAACGACATCACCCAGTCGCGGATGAAAGCGCTGACGCTGACGCGCGTGAAGCGGCATCTGCTTGAGCACTTGCGCGACCCGGAACTGAATCCGCTCATGATCGAGCAGGCGACCGGAATTTCTTCGCGTTACATCAACAAATTGTTCGAGGCTGAAAATACGTCGCTGATGCGTTACGTGTGGAATCTGCGGCTCGAGCGGTGCGCGGAAGATCTCGCGAATCCCATGTATGCGGTGATGAGGGTGTCTGACATCGCATTGCGCTGGGGCTTCAACGACATGTCGCATTTCAGTCGCGTGTTCCGTGAGCGGTTTTCGATGTCGCCGCGGGAATGGCGAGAATTGCGACGTGCGGGTGGCGGCTCTTCTGCATGAATTCCGCCGCACCCCCAGATGCGACATTACAACTTTGCTCCTACAATAAAAAGTTCGATCATAAATATTATGTAAAGTTGGCTGGTAATCCGAGTCATGTGTCGGCATGTCCTTAGAGGCGTTACAAGCGGACGAGCACCGTATGCCCCCGTGACCTCATTGCCGTCTAATCCAATTGAATAACGACTGATACCGCCCATTGGCGCGGCAGTCTTTCCCTGCCAGTAAACCCATGTACAATCGCGCGCCATGAACGCACTTCGCCGCTTCCTGCTCCGGCAAGGCGTCGCGCGACAGCTTCTGTGGGGGGTCCTCCTTGTAACGCTGCTGTCCCGCGCGCTTATGTCGGGCGCCGTGATGCTCGATCCGGACGGTCCGGATACGGGCTCGGTGGTGCTGTGTTCGGGGCGCGGCCCGCTGCTCCTCGACGTGGCAGCACTCGCCGCCCGATTCGAGGCGGGTTCGCCGATCACGCCGGCCAACGATGCGTTCGCGCTCGCCGGCGCGCTGAAGCATGATGCACACGCCGGCAAAGCAGCGTCGTCCTCCGGCGACGACGGGCTGTGCGCGTTCGGTGCGGCGCTGTTCACGGCGCTGGCGTCGGTCGCACTGCTGGCTCTATTGTTTCCCGCCGCGGCACCTCAACGGTTCCGGATTCAATTCGACATCCCTCGCGTCGTGCGGTCGGTACTCGACGATCGCCCGCCCTGCCGCGCCCCTCCTCTGTTCTGCTGATCGATTTGCCTGATGGCCCGCGTACGTCAACGTGCGCGGATCGTCACGCCGTTCGTTTCACATCATCCGATTCAAGCGATCACCCGACAGCGCACGCCGTTCTGGCGACGCCGCCATGCGCGCCATGACCGCGCGCGCATGACGTGTCGTCGTCCGTTCGGCCGCCGTGCGCATACGGGTGTGCCGCGCGTCGACGGCGGCACGGCCGCGTGCCGGCCAGACCGATCGACGAACACGAGGAGCTGACACCATGTCGACCACCGTCGAGCGGGCCCTTTCGCCCGCCCAATCCGCCAACGCCGGTTACCGGACACTCTGGCGCTGGCACTTCTATGCCGGCCTGTTCGTCATGCCGTTCCTGGTGGTCCTCGCGATCACCGGAACGCTCTACTGCTTCCAGCCGCAGATCGAGCCGCTGCTGTATCCGCACCGGCTCGTCGTCGAGCCGCGCGCCACACCGCGACTCAATGCCGACGCGCTGCTCGCGAACGCGCGCGCCGCGATGACGGCCGGCGCGACGCCGGTGTCCGTCCAGGTCTCGACCGCGCCGGACCGCAGCGCCGAATACGTGTTCCGGCTGCGCGACGGCAGCCGCGAGAGCGTCTATGTGAACCCGTACGACGGCAGCGTGCTCGGCACGCTGAGCGTCGAGAACCGCTTCATGCAGATCGACCGGATGCTGCATCGCAAGCTGCTGCTCGGCAAGACCGGCGAGTTGCTGATGGAGCTCGCCGCGTGCTGGACCCTCGTGATGATCGGCACCGGCATCGCGCTGTGGTGGCCGCGAGGCACGGCGCGCGTCGGGCAGGCGCTGCGTCCCGACCTGTCGCTGCGCGGCCGGCCGCTGTGGAAAAACCTCCACGCGACGGCCGGCATCTGGCTCGCAGCCGGCACGGTGGCGTTCATCCTGACCGGGCTGCCGTGGTCGGGCTCGTGGGGCAAGAACTTCAAGGCGCTGGCCGCGACCGTGAACCTCGGCGCGCCAGAAGGCGCATGGGGCGGCGGGTCGGTGCGCTCGACGCGCCCGGGTGCTGCCGCGGTGCCCGCGCCTGCCCAGGCCGCCGCGCCGTCGGGTCATCACCACGAATCCGGCGATTCGATGCCGGGAATGGTGATGGACGACCTGCCGCTGCCGCAAACGCCGTGGGCGGTCGGCAACGTGCCCGTGCCGCACTCGCCGTCGGCGCCGACGCCGGCACCGCTGCCGCTCGCGCGCGCAATCGCGATCGTCGCGAGCCTCGGCGTGACGAGCGGCTACACGCTTGCGCTGCCGTCCGGCACGGACGGCGTGTTCACCGCGTCGTACTTCCCGGCCGACCCGAAGGCCGAGCGCACGATCTACATCGACCAGTACAGCGGAGCCGTGCTGAAGGACATCCGCTATGACGACTACGGCGCGGTATCGCAGGCCGTGTCGTACGGCACGTCGCTGCACATGGGCCGCTACTTCGGGCTCGCGAACCAGATCATCTGCGCGGTCCTGTCGCTCGGGCTGGCCGCGATGGCCGTCACCGGTACCGTGATGTGGTGGAAGCGCCGCCCGGCCGGCAAGTTGGGCGCGCCGTTGCGCGAACGCGGCACGCCGCCGATGCGCGGCTGGGCCGCAGGGCTCGTGCTGCTCGGCATCGTCTTTCCGCTGATGGGCGCGACGATCGTCGCGGTCTGGTTGATCGACCGTCTGCTGTTCGGCCGTGCGGCACGCGCAGCCGCCTGAATCGTCGCGCGCCGGCACACGCCGCGCGCCGACACGGCAAGCCCGGGCCACGGCGTGGCTCGGGCTGTTCGCGCTCGTGCTCGCGCTGGTCGCGCCGCTGATCTCGCAACTGCGCGCGGCCGCATCCGATGACGGCTTGCCGGCCGCGCCGATCTGCTCGGCAACCGGCAACACGCGTGTGGCGCACGCGGAACCGCACGCGCCGTCGGATTCGCCGTCCGACCGGCATTTCGATCGCTGCGGCTATTGCGGCCTGCTCGCCGGCCATCCGCCGCTGTCATACGCGGTGCCCTTCCCTGCCCCCACGGCCCTGCGGCACGCGCTGCCCGAACTGCCGATCCCGTCTACCCGATTCCCGTCGAAACGCTACGCGCTCGCCGCGCGCGGGCCGCCGTCCGCTCGCGCCTGACGCGTTTCTCGAACGATCCGACGCACGACCGTGCCGACGTCGTTCGCACCGATTGCCGACCACACCGATGCCAGGTGCCGAGCGCGCGCGCAAGCGCGTGGAGCGACTGGCCGCCGGCCGTGGTGCGCACCGTATATACGTTCCGCATTCACCATAACCATACATACAACGACATGTTTCCCTTGACCCGTATTGCCGTCGCGCTGTCCGGTGCGATCTCCGTTCTGTTCGCCTCGAGCGCATGCGCACAAAGCGCCGCCGCGCCGACGGAAGCGTCGGCCGCGTCGACGCTACCCGCCATCAACGTCAACGCGACCCGCGCGGAGGATTCGCTGACGTCGAAATCGACCGGCGACCTGAAACGCACGCTCGGTCAGACGGTCGGCTCGGTCGGTTTCGTCGACGCCGACAGCTACCGGAACACCTACGCATTCACGCTACGCGACGTGCTGAAGGACGTGCCGGGCGTATTTGTCGAAAACCGCTACGGGCAGGAATTGCGTCTGTCGATCCGCGGTTCGGGGATTGCCCGCGCGTATCACACGCGCGGCCTTGAGATCCTGCAGGACGGCATTCCAACCAACCTCGCGGACGGCAGCGGCGACTACTACCAGATCGATCCGCTCGCGCTGCAGGCGGTGCAGGTCTACAAGGGCGGCAACGGCCTCGCGTACGGGGCATCGACCCTCGGCGGCGCGATCGACTTCATCACGCCCACCGCCCATACCGCCGACGCGCCGAGCATCGTGCGCGTGGAAGGCGGCAGCTACGGCACGGTGCGCACCAGCGCGCAGATCTCGCGCGTGCTCGGCCCGCTCGACTTCCTCGCGAACTTCAGCGTCAATCACGCGGACGGCTATCGCGATCATTCGAAGGGGCAATACGAGCAGTTCAACGCGAACGTCGGCTACCGGTTCAGCCCGACGGTCGAGACGCGCTTCTACGTCGGCGTGTACGTGGTCGACCAGTTGCTGCCCGGCACGCTGTCGCTGTCCGACGCGCTGAACAATCCGACCAAGGCCGCGCCGAGCGCGGTGTCGGGCGACCAGGCGCGCAACACGCGCACCGAGCGGATCGCGAACCGCACGACGGTGAAGCTCGATTCGGGCGAACTGCAGTTCGACACGTGGGCGATCCACAAGAGCCTCTATCACCCGATCTTCCAGGCGCTCGACCAGGACGGCTGGACCTACGGCTTCGCGCCGCGCTACACGGGGCGCCTCACGCTCGGCGGGATGCGCAACGACCTGATCGTCGGTGCGCGCTTCTTCGGCGGCCGCACGCAGGCGAACCAGTACGTGAACGTCAACGGCGACAAGGGCGCGCAGACGCTCGACTCGACGCAGACGGCGTTCAACTACGAGGCGTACGTCGAGAACCGGCTGTTCTTCGTGCCGACCGTCGCGCTGATGACCGGCGTGAAGGTACTGCACTCGGCGCGCGAGTACATCGACAACGGCGGCCTGCCGCGCGACCCGAACTACAAGTCGACGAATGCGAGCTACAGCGGCGTCAATCCGAAGCTCGGGCTGCTGTGGCAGCCGGATGCGAACACCCAGGCCTACGTCGACATCACGCGCAGCCAGGACGTGCCCGACTTCACCGACCTCACGCAGACCTTCTCGAGCACGACGCGCTTCACGCCGCTCGCGGCGCAGCACGCGTGGACGATCGAGTTCGGCACGCGCGGCTCGCGCGAGCGCGTGAGCTGGGACGTGACCGCCTATCGCTCGCTCGTGCGCGACCAGTTGCTGCAGTACACGACGAACCCGGATGTCCCGGCGTCGACGTTCAACGCGAACAAGACGGTGCTGCAAGGGATCGAGGCGGGCGCGTCGGTCGAGTTGCTGCGTAACGTCACCGGGCGCGGCGCGGGTGACAAGGTCACGCTGTCGGGCATCTGGAACCTGAACGACTTCCGCTTCAAGAACGACCCGCAGTACGGCAACAACCGGATCGCGGGCGTGCCGTTGAACGTGCTGCGCGCGACGCTGGGTTACGCGCGCCCGAGCGGCTTCCACATCGCGGCGACCCTCGACTGGGTGCCGTCGGGCGCATGGGCCGACGATGCGAACACGCTGCGCGTGCCGAGCTACACGCTGCTCGGGCTGCAGGCCGGTTACGACTTCCGCAATGGGCTGTCCGTGTTCGTCGACGCACGCAACCTGACCAACAAACGTTACGTCAGCGACATCAGCACGGTCGCGAATGCGCGCACCGCGAACACCGCGATCTTCTATCCGGGCGAAGGGCGCAGCGTGTTCGCCGGCATGCGGTACGCGTTCTGATGAAGCACGCGAATTCCACCACGTCGAACCATGGAGGTTGGTATGAATGCTCGCCTTTCCCTGCTTGAACTCATCGTGCTGCACCGGCGGTCGTTGAACATCGCGACCCTCGTCGTGGTCGGGTTGTGGGCAGGTTGGGTTGCGTGGATCACGCGGCCCGCTGCACTCGACGCACAGCCCCGAAATGCCGCGTGGTGCACACGAGCGACGGAGTGAGCGGCTTCGTCACATGGCACTCGATCCCCTAACCGCCCCGCGCCGCAACGCGGGGCGCAATTCAACACATTGCCCACTTCCATCATGAAGCGATTCTTTCCGATCCATTCGCTCGCCGGGCGGATCGCATGCGGCATCGCGCTCGCAGTTGCCACCGCGAATGCATGTGCTCGCGACGCCCCACCCTCGGCCGCCATGCAGATCGCGCAACTGCTCTCCCGCACCTACGACGGCCCCGACAGACATGTCGTGACCGAGGCCGTCGCCCTTGCCGGCAAGTTCGCGATCGCCGACTGGACGCAGCGCGACATGGCCGGCCGTGCGCTGCTGCGCGTCGTGAACGACCACTGGACGATCGTCACCTGCGGCGGCGCTGCGTTGAAGGATCCCGCGTGGCTGACGGATGCCGGCGTGCCGCCAGCGGATGTGCACGTGCTGCTGTCCCGTCTCGCGGATGCCGAGCGGCCGATGCTTCCGGTCACGGTCGCGCGTTTCGACCGATTCCGCATGCCCGCGGACGTGCCATCCGCATCGGGCGGCGTCGCACATTGACGTCACGACCCGGCGTGCCGTGGCCACCGCACGCCGGGAATCGTCCCGCTTCCCATCAACCGAACCAGAGCTTTTGATGAGCATTCGACATACCCGGAGAGCATGGCTGGCTCCCGCATGCATCGCGATCGCGATGACCGCGCAGGCCGAGCCCGCCGCACAACCTGACGCCGAGCGCGACGACGCCGAGCCTGCCGAAATGCGCGGCAGCCACACCTCGGCCGCACCGAAAACCGATTCGGCCGCGACCGCGACCGGCGACTCCACCTTCATACTCGGTACCATCGACGTAAGCGGCACGCGTACCGGCGCATTGACGTCGAGGAACATCCTGACCTCGGTCGACCGCGTCGACGCCGAGCATCTCGAGAACCAGAACGCACGCAGCCCATGGGAGCTGTTCGGCCAGCTACCGGGCGTGCTGCTGACCGACTTCAACCAGGGCACCACGTCAGGCAAGCTGTCTTTTCGCGGCTTCAACGGCGAGGGCGAGATCAATGCGGTCAAGCTGCTGATCGATGGCGTGCCGTCGAACAGCAACGACGGCAACATGCCGTTCATGGATGCCGTGTTTCCGCTCGAAATCGACTCGCTCGAGACGGTGCGCGGCACCAACGATCCGCGCTACGGGCTGCACGCGATCGCCGGCAACGCGTCGATCGCGACACTCACGGGTGGCACCTACGCGCGCGGCCGGGTCGGCTATGGCAGCTACGACACGTTCGATGCGGAAACGGTCGCCGGCCATGAAACCGACACGTTCTCGCAGAACTACGCGTTCGGCTACCGCAAGTCGGACGGCTATCGCGATCACTCGGGATCGGACAAGGTTGGCGTGGCCGGCAAGTGGTTCTACAGCCCGACGGCTGACGTACGCGTCGGTTTCTCCGCACGCTACGCGCGCGTGTCGGCCGACGAGCCGGGCTACCTGAGCGGCGCGGACGCCCGCGCGAATCCGCGCACCTCGTATGCGTTCAACTCGACCGATCAGGCAACCCGCGAAACGGGGCAGTACGCGCTGTACGCCGACGTGAATCTCACGAACCGGCTGTCCTGGTCGACGATCGCGTACCTGAACACGTTT
Organism: Burkholderia metallica; assembly: GCF_001718555.1. Lineage (NCBI taxonomy): Bacteria > Pseudomonadati > Pseudomonadota > Betaproteobacteria > Burkholderiales > Burkholderiaceae > Burkholderia > Burkholderia metallica. Next base: position 559,362 of record NZ_CP013402.1, on the reverse strand, counting down.
CGCGAGCGCCGCTGGGTCACGTTCTCTTCGGCGACCAGCCAGCAGGAGCGTTTTTCCGACGAGCGACATCTCGGATTCCTGAGCACCCTGACGTTCCGTCCGCGCGTGAACGGGCTGCGCGATTTTGCGCTGGAGGCCGGCGTGAGCGGCGAGTGGCAGGACGATGTCAGCCGCCGCTGGCTCACCGACCACCACGTGCGCACGTCGCAAACCCGCGATCAGGCATTCTCGTACGACACCTGGGGCGCTTACGTGCAGGCCGTCGTGAAGCCGGTCGAAGCGCTGAAGATCGTGCCGGCCTATCGCGTCGACGCGTTGAGCGGGCATCTCGCCAACAACCTGAGCGGCGCGCGCTACGACATGAACGGCTATGGCGTGATCGGCCAGCCGAAAATCAGTGCGGTCTATACGCCGTGGCACGGCTACAGCGTGTACGGCAACTACGGTCGTTCATTCCAGGTCGGCGTCGGTGCCGGCGCGTACAAGATCCCGCCGCGCACCGGCAATCTCGCGCCATCGATCAACGACGGCTGGGAACTGGGCGTGAAATTCCAGCCGGCGGAATGGCTTGACGGCCGCGTTGCTTACTGGGAACAGCTCGCGACCAACGAGGTGCGCCGCAAGCTGAACGACCCGACCGGCGACTACGACAATCTCGGCAAGACGAAGCGCCACGGGGTCGATCTGCAGGCCAACCTGCGGGTGGCGCGGGATGTCGGGCTGTGGTTCGGGTACACGTACCAGATGGCGCGCATCGTCGATCCGGGGCCTGCGAGCCCGGCGAGCGCCGGCAAGCAGGTCGATCACGTGCCGAACCATCTGTTGTCGGCCGGGATCGACTGGCAGGCAACGCCCAAGCTCGACGTGTCGGCATGGGGCAATGCACAGAGCGCGTACTACCTCGAGCAAACCAACTCGACTGGCCGCTTCGGCGCGGCGGTGACCGTCAACGCGCGAGCCGCCTATCGCCTATCGAAGCGGGCAACCGTCGAGCTGCAGGTGACGAACCTGTTCAACCGGTTCAACGAATACGTCTGGTACGACGGCTCGCAGACACTGCATTCGCCCGCGCCCGGCCGGGCCGCGTTCGCGTCGCTGACCGTGCGCTACTGAAACGTCACGGCATGCGTTCAATCGAAAAAGGGAATTTCCACATGGCTACGATGGCATGGCACTACACGGTCATGTTGCACTTCGAGTCCATCATCATGAGCGAAGTCATCATGCCGAAAGCGCTCGACATGGCACCGGAAGCGAAACCTGTCGCGTGGTTTTCGCGCAATCCTTACTGGGAGAAAACGGCGAACAGACGGGCGATCGACCCGGGCACCGGTGATCGCGTGACATTGACGATGTGGCAAACGCGCCAGGCCGGCGGTGGACTCGTACGCTTCGGGATCGACGCGACGAAGCTGCTTCACGATCAGGCACTCTGGCGGCGGGCGCGGATCGAGGACACGGCACGCGACGCACTCGTCGCAGCAGGCGTGCGTCAAGGCGCGGATCCGCTCGAATGGTACGGATCGGTCAAACCCGTTCCGGTCGAGCGGCTCGTCATCGAGTCGCTCGACGATACGTACCGCTGGCAGACGTTCAAATGGTAGAAGCATGCCGGTGCGTATCGGCACCGGCATGCTCGTTTGCCGCGCTTACTTCGCCATCGTTCCCGGCGCCTTCACCGTGCACTGCGCGGTGACTTTCTCGCCGTCGCCGAACGTGAAGGTGAGCGGTAGCGTCGTACCGACCTTCAGCGGATGCGTCGGCTGCTCGAGCATCACGTGATAGCCGCCCGGCGCGAACGACAGCGTGCCGCCTGCCGGTACCGTCGCCTTGTCGACCATCACCATGGTCGACGTGCTGCCGTTCGATTGTGTCTGGTGCAGCATCGCCATGCCGAAAGCATCGCTGTCGACGCCAGTCAGGTCGATCGGGTTGTCGCTGCTGTTCTTCACGTTGAAGAAGCCGCCCGACGGCAAATTGCCGGGCATCCCGCGAATCCAGCAGTCGGAGACGGCGACCGATTGTGCGGGCGCCGCATGGGCGACCGGCGACAACGCGGCGACGGACATGTAAGCGAGCGTAGCAAGCGTTTTTTTCGTGATATTCATTGTCGATCCTCTGTCATGAATGGTTGGATAACGAAGGGGCCCCTCCCCCTGCTTTGTTCCGTGGGCAAACGTATCGTCAGGACGCGCCCGCCGTCGGCGCCGTATGGCCCAGCAACGCTGCAAGCGCCAGGACCGCGACCATGACGACGGCCTCGACGGCAAGCGCCCTGTCGAAGCGGCGTTGCGCGGCCGGATAACCCGTATCGTGCCGTTCGGCACGCAAGCGCAGATCGGGCAATACGACCAGGCGGTTCCAGCCGCCGAGCAGCGCCGCGAATGCGACGCACGTGAGCTTCGCCGCGAGCACGCGGCCCCAGGCTATGCCAAACAGCGCCGCCCCGGTTTGCGCCGTATCCTGCAGCACGTTGTAGAGCCCCGTGACGAGCACGACAGCGAATGCCCCGGTCGCGAGACGGGAGAGCGCCGAGCAGAACGCAGCCGTCTGCTGCGCCGGAACGCTCGCGGCCCCGGTACGCCCGAGGCACCGCAACAGGGCCGTGGCGGCGATCACGCCACCGGCCCACATCGCGGTTGCGAGTACGTGCGTCAGGTGCACCGCTTCACGCCACGAAAAGTCGCCGCCATCGGCCGCATGCCCCATGGCCGCCTTGCCGGCGACCCAGAGCAGGATGCCCGCGGCACACGGCACAGTGTTACGGCCGCGCGCGAAGATGCCCACCGCGACGAGCAGCGCGCCTGAACATCCGATCGACCAGGCGACACCGAAATGCGATTCCGTGAGCACTGCGACGACGGCAGGCCCGGCGTCGCCGAGCGGCGAGCCGCTCATCACGGCGGCTTGCACCCAAAGATAGCCGAACGCCGTCAGCGCCAGCGCAAGGCCGAGCGCAGCACGCACGACGCGCAGCGCCCGCTGGTCGAACAATCCGATGCGCCGGTCGATGGAGCCGCACGCGAGCAAGCCCGCTGCCGTGGCGAGCAGCAGGTCCTGCACGGCGGCCAACGCGATCTGTGCGTCGACGAGCACGTCCACGACTACTTCACCGTGAACGCGTAGTGCCCCTGCGTGCGATGGCCGTCGAGCGCGACGGCCACCCATGCGACCGTGTAGACGCCCGGCGTGAGCGGATTCAGCGCGACGGACATGTGCTTGCGGTTCGACGCATCGACCTCGGCCTTGCCGTTCGTGACGGCGTGCCCCTGCGCATCGGTGACTGCGATCGAACTGAACGCGGGCTCGAGCCAGTCGTCGAAATCGATCGCGACCGTCTTCGGCGCGCCGGTCACGGTCTCGCCCGCGGATGGCTCCTGATGCGTCGGATACGCATGCGCGTGAGCAAGTTGCGCGGCGGCGAGCAGCAGCGCGCCTGCCGCCGCGCGCATCGTGGTCGAAAGATTCATGCGGTTTCTCCGTGGATCAGAACAGCGGCTTGCCGAGCGAGCCGGGGAACAGGTCGTCGAAATACAGATGCGCGTCGAAGATCACGCCGACGTGATTGCCGCTCGCGCGATTGACCGGAATCTGCGCCTCGACGCCGAACTGCCCGTAGCGATTGAGCCATAGTACCCCCGGGTTGATCGTCCCGGTCGTCTGGCCCGAACACGCGCCCGCGGTGCAGGTGCTCATCGGCGCCTCGACGACGAACACCATGTTGCTGAGCGGCTGCGGCAGGCCGAGGTTCTTCACCTGCTGCTGCAGGTACGGGATGCTGTACTGCAGCGTCAGGCCCCAGCCGAACGAATTCGGCCCCTGGTCGGACGACGCGGTGGTCAGGTTCGGCCCGAGTTCGGCCGTCAGCGCGAGCGGGCGCAGGTAGCCGAGCGACGCCGGCAGATCGCCGAAGCCCTTGCCGAGGTAGACGGTCGGCGTAAACGTCGAGTACGGGTTCGCGATCGACTTCGCGCCGGTGCCGCCGATTTCGGTTTCCAGACCGACCGACGCCATGAACTCGTGCGCGGCATTCGTGTAGACGAGGTACTTCACGCCGAGCGTGACGTTGTCCCACCCCTTCGCGGAGCCGCCGTTCGGGTCGTTCTGCGACACGTACTGGCTGGCGACGCTGAATGCGAGGTTCTTCGTGATCAGCTTGTCCCACTCGTACGACACGGTATTGACGTTCATGTTGTCGCCATTGTCGTCCGGCGACTTGATATGGCCGAACTGCATGTCGAACTCGTCGCCGACACCGGGGTCGTCCACTGTCATCGTGGCAGGAAAGACGCGGTCGCCGACCACGGCGTGCGCGTCTGAGAAGGAAGCATGGGAAAGGCAGGCGATGGCGGCCAGCAGCGCGGCACATGCGCGGGGCGCACGCCGTTCGGTATGACGAGGCATGGTGTGTGTTCTCCGGTTGTCGTTCGGTACGTCGCGCATATGCGCGACGACCGACCGCCTCGCGCTTCGCGGGCGGCAATTCTTCAGGCAGAAAAGTCAGACGAAATCAGGAGAGTGCGGGCGGCGCACGACATTGCGCGACCGTGTGGACGAGGCTGATGCGAGCCGGATTCGACGCCGACACGACCGGCCTCTGCGAACCGGGACGCAGGGTGGCAAGCACGACGGCGTGCCCCGGCAACGCAGTCGCGTGAGCGAAGAAACTGCAATAGGGGCAAGCCTGCCAGTGCGTCTTTGCCGCGTGCGACGGCTTGCCGTCATGTGCGGCCGACACTTCGTCGACGCTTGCGGTGCAATAGACGGTCAGTGCGTCGACGAGCCGGTGACGCGACATCATCATCTGCGAAACCGCAGGGGCGAGCGCCATCATCAGGATTGCAATCAATCCGATCAGGCTGCCGGGCTTGCGGAAACGGGCGACGTGCATGACGCGCAGAAACGACGACGTGAGGTGTGACGGACGCCGATTATGCCATGCTGAAAACAGGAGCAAGCTCTTGAAATTTTCAGGTAAACGAATGCGATATTTCCGAATGTAATTTGAAAGAACGCGGATCGAGCACCGTCGCGAATGGAATCGACTTTTCCATTTCCGCGAGGTATAAGCGTGGCTGATTTCTCTTGAAGCAGACACAACGGGAAACCGGTGAGATTCCGGTACGGTCGCGCCACTGTGTCGGGACAGCGATTTGAAATCGCAGTCGATCCCGAAGCCAGACCTCGTTATGCACCTGCCCCTTCACTATTCGGAACGCGTGCTTTCCGGGAGATTCTCGATGCTTGACCGATTCACTCAGATTTTCAACGACTCGAGCGCCAGCGTACAGCGGAAGTTGCTGGGCATCTATGGCGTGCTGATCGCCATCAACGTGCTTGCCTGGGGATGGGCGCTGGTGGCGTTCCATGCCTATCCGGTCCTGCTCGGCACCGCGATGCTCGCATACGGCTTCGGGCTCCGCCATGCGGTCGACGCCGACCATATCGCCGCAATCGACAACGTCACGCGCAAGTTGATGCAGGAAAAGAAGCGACCGGTCGCGGTCGGGTTCTTCTTCTCGCTCGGCCATTCGACCGTCGTCGTGCTCGCATCCATTGCGGTCGCGCTCGCGACCACGGCCATACAGAGCCGCTTCGACAATTTCAAGGCGATCGGCGGCATTATCGGCACGGCCGTCTCGGCGTTTTTCCTGTTCGCACTCGCGCTGATGAACTTCATGATCCTGCGCGGCATCTACCGCGCCTGGCGTCACGTCCGCAGTGGCGGCGCATACGTCGACGACGATTTCGACATGCTCCTCGGCGATCGCGGCTTCCTCGCGCGGTTGTTCCGCCCGCTGTTCCGGCTCGTGACGCGCAGCTGGCACATGTATCCGGTCGGCTTCCTGTTCGGCCTCGGTTTCGACACGGCGACCGAGATCAGCCTGCTCGGCATCGCCGCGACACAGGCGGCGAAGGGCCTGTCTCCTTGGGCCATCATGGTCTTTCCCGTACTGTTCAGCGCAGGCATGTCGCTCGTCGATACGCTCGACGGCCACCTGATGCTCGGCGCTTACGGCTGGGCTTACCAGAAGCCGCTGCGCAAGATCTACTACAACATGACGATCACGCTGGTGTCGATCGTTGTCGCGCTGGTGATCGGCGGAATCGAGGCGCTCGGCCTACTCGCCGATCAGCTTGACCTGAAGGGCGCGCCGTGGGACGCGATCGGCACGCTCAACGATAACTTCGGCATGCTCGGTTACATCATCATTGCCATCTTCGCAGTAAGCTGGATCGCGTCGATCGTGATCTATCGAGTAAAGCGTTTTGACGAAACGTTGTTGAACACACGCATGTGATCTGACGACGGTCGCGGGCGGATATTGTCCGCCCTGACTCGACACGTTTCTTGTAGCTCTCCGACAAGCCGCCCGACATCCACCATCGGACACTGGTGCATCAGACGACGAAACAGGACGGTCGGTCCGGTGTATTTCGGATCGCTTGTGAAGCGACTACAATACGGGCGCCATGATCCGCTTACGTCGACTGCTTGCGCAGCGTTTGACGAATCCCGCCGTTGCCTCGTTGCTACTGCTGGTCGTCGCGTTCCGCCTGCTACTCCCGCCCGGTCTGATGCTCTCCCCGAGCACCAGTGCGAACCTTGGCGATCTCGTGATCTGTAGCGGCCACGGAGCACTGTTTGACGAAACCGTGGCAATGCGTGCCGCCCCTACGGCAACGGTGGCAGTGTCCGACCTGACCAATGCGCTCGGGAGTGCCGATTCGCACGCGGACCATTCTCATTCTGGCGATATCTGCCCTTTCAGTGCGACGCTCGCCATGAGCATCGCCGTCACCGTGCTCGTCACCGCGTACTGGCTGCAAAGTATCGCCAGCACGCGGGCCCCACGCCCGGCTGACGACGCCTGTCCTGCAGTTACGCCGACGTACGGCCCGTTCGGCGCTCGTGCACCGCCCTTCACTGCGCTTTCCTAGTCGAATCATTCGATCCGTGAACGTTCTGCAATGTCGCGCATTCGCGCGACGTTTCAGTTCGTCCATTCCAAATCACCTCGCGCGACCAACAAGGCGCGAGTCGATTTGTCGTTCCTCCTCGCTCGTCAACTTGCGTCGCTCGTGATTGCGCGGGAGGTTCACATGTGCATGGCAATCGACATCCCAGCGACTTCCAGCTACATGTCGGCAATCGCCAGAGCACGCGCACACGTTCCTATCATGCTAGATCTGAAATTGGTCACGACCGCCTCGCTGGCAGCTTTCTCGCTCGCGGGGCATGCACAATCCATCGCCTCGAATTCATCGCCATTGCCCCAACAGCCAATACCCGCTGTCGGTGCGCAGATCGACATCCAGTCTGGACCGCCGGCCGACATCAAGTTACCTGCGATCAGCGTCACAAGCCATCGTTACCGCTTCACAACGACGGATACGGCACTCGACAGCGAATCCGTGACGCGCACCGATACGCCCCTGATCAACGTGCCGCAATCGGTGCAGGTGGTGCCGCGAAAACTGATCGAGGAACAGGACGCCCGCACGCTGGCCGACGCACTTGCCAACGTGTCGGGCGTGATGCCGAGCCAACCTGCGGAAAATGGTCTGACCGCAAATATCGTGCGCGGCTTCCCCGCCGAGATCTACCTTGATGGTTTGCCTATGTACGGCATGAGTGCTGCTAACAGCCCCGCTAGCCTCGTCGGCATCCAGCAGATCGACGTACTCAAAGGGCCATCGTCGACTTTGTATGGTGGCGGGCTTGGCTCCCCGTTGGGCGGCCTGATCAATATCCAGTCGGAACTACCGCAGACCAAGCGCAGCGGTTACGTGGCAATGCGCACGGGAAGTTATGGCACCGTCAATCCGTATTTCGACCTGACGGGCGCGCTAACGTCTTCAATCGACGCACGCATCGCCGGCGAGTACGAGCACGCCGGAAGCTGGATCGATCAGGTCAAGAGCGACAAGTGGTCGATCAAGCCGAGCGTGCTGTTCAAGCTCGACCCGCGCACCACCCTGCTCGTACAAGGGCAGTTTAACCATAGCAGCCAGCTCGAATACTCGGGCTTGCCGGCGTCGCAGGCTCTGGCCGGCCAACTCGATCGCTACGCGTTCCCGGGTGCACCGATCGGGCAGCAGCGAACCTCATTCGACAGTCAGCTCGCAACGGTCCAGCTTCAACACGAGTTCAATGACAACCTGAAGCTGAGTGTCAGCGGACGCTACTACCACAACAGCATTCCCGAATATGGCAGCTTCGTCTACCCGAGCCTCTACGCGCCCGATCCGGCCACACCGACCACGTACCCGATCCTGCCGCTCAACATGCAGACGAGCACCAGCGAAGCGACCCTCGATGCCAATCTGCAGACGAAGGTCAATGCGCTGGGCGGGCGCCATGAACTACTCGTCGGCATCAACTACGACCACACCGATTTTTCGTCGGACATGGGCTTCACGGGCGTGCCGGTCGGCTCGCAGAATCTCGCACAACCTGCCTACGATCTCGCATTCGGCGCACTCGCCCCGCTCACGTTGACGCAGACCGACCGCTATCAGACGATCGCCGCCTATGTGCAGGATCAGGCTACCTACGGCCGGTTTCATCTGACCGGCTCGCTGCGCATCACGCAACTCAGATTTCACGAAGCGGAACAGGGCACCAACGATACCTACCATCACGTCTCGCCGCGCATCGGCGCGAGTTTCGATCTGACGCAGGGCGTAGCCGTCTACGCCGCGTATTCGACGGCCTTCCGGGCTGCATTCGGCTACGTCGGGCTCGGTTCACCGAAACCGGAAACCTCCCGCAACGTCGAGGCCGGGCTGAAACTGGCGCGGACCGACATCGGCCTGTCCGGCACGCTCGCCGTGTTTCAGCAGACCCGGCAAAATGTCGCCACCCCCGATCCGAACAATCCCCTCTACTCGATTCAGGCGGGCCAGCAGCGTGCACGCGGATTCGAGACCGACCTGGTCTGGGAACCCACATCTGCGTTTTCGATGCTGATGACCTACGCCTACACGCGCGCCACGGTGACCGAAGACAATGCGATCCCGGTCGGAGACACGCTTGCGCGCGTGCCGAAGCAGAGCGGGCGTATCGCGCTGCGTTATCGCTTCCTGAACAGTACCGCGCGTGGCCTGTCGTTCGGTGCCGGCATAACCGCATTCGGCGCCCGCGAGGTGACGTTGCCGAACACCGTCTCCGTACCCGGCTACGCATTGTTCGACGCACAAGCGGAATACAGCTTCGGGCGCTATACGATCGGCGTATCGGCCGTGAACTTGGCCAACCGTCATGTGTACGCGCCATATGAATATCTCTCTTTCCCGGTAGTCATGCCGGTTCAACCGCGTTCCGTCTACCTGACACTTAAGGCAAGCATCTGAGGAAACCGATATGACAGACATTAACCGCCGGAATATCGTGCTCATGACGCTGCTCGCGCCATTCGCAATGGATGCCGCCGCCCGGTCTACGCAATCCGAGCATACGATGACGATGCCCGACATGGGCCCCGAGATGAACAAGGTGCACTGGGAGGGCAACGAACAGATCGCCATGCTGATGTACCCGGGCATGACCGTGATGGACCTGATCGGCCCGCAAAGCATGTTCGGCGCGCTGATGGGCGCGAAGATCCATCTCGTGGCGAAGACGCTCGAACCCGTGACGAGCGATGCTGGTGTGACGATCGTGCCGACAGCGACCTTCGACACCTGCCCGCGCGAGCTGACCGTGCTGTTTACGCCCGGAGGCACCGACGGCACCCTGGCTGCGGCCAGCGATCCGGCCACGCTTGCCTTCATGCGCGATCGCGGTGCGCGTGCGAAATACGTGACGAGCGTCTGTTCGGGATCGTTGATCCTCGGCGCCGCCGGATTGCTGAAGGGGTATAAGGCAACCTCGCATTGGTCGGTGCGCCATGTACTGGCCGAATACGGCGCGATCCCGACCGAAGCGCGTGTGGTGCGCGACCGCAATCGAGTGACGGGCGCGGGTGTGACGGCCGGGCTGGATTTTGGGCTGATGATGCTGGCCGAGCTGCGTGACCGAACGTATGCCGAATGTACGCAGTTGGTCAGTGAATACGATCCAGAGCCGCCTTTCAACGCCGGCTCGCTGAAAACCGCGCCACCGGCCGTTGTGAAGGCAATGGAGGACTTGTTGGCCGGCTTCACGAAACAGGCCGAGACGCTCGCCGCGGCTAAAGCTCATCCACTGCGCACCATACGAAAGCTTGACGAGTAAATCGACGAACAGCGCCGCAAACTGCGCGGGCCGTGCGCAGCACGCCGGTCCGCCGCCCAGTCCTCCGGCTGGTTTAGCTCGCCCATTTTCGAAATGCCAGTCTAGATAGACCGCCCCGGCATGTCCCGAGCGGCCGGCGATCGTTGGCCTGCCGCAATAACTGAACGGGTTATCGCGCTGCTTGGCGTGAAAAAGGCGATCAAGCGCCGCCAGCTTCGCACCAATACAGCAACCTTTTGATCTTAAAGCAATATTTATTGGGGCCATGCCACGACCACGCGTGCAGTATGAATCGCCCTAACCGGTGAATTGCATTGAAATCAAGGACACCCCTTTGATCACCGCATCCCACTCTTGCGTATCGGATGCCAGCGAGATCACGTTCCCATCGTCCAAGCGGGAAACGAAAAACGCATAGCTGCACCGAGGCACCAGTGCTCATCATCGCCCGGGCAACGGTTGCAGCTCCGGGCAATGAATCCGTCACCGCAAATCCGACGGTTTCAGCAAGACGCTCACCACGTGTGCACGCCAGACTTTGCACTTCGCAATTACGGGGATCCACGCGCCACGAGGCCGCAGGCGCGCTGAAGCACGAACGGCCACCGTGGAATCGACCATCGGCTCGCTGTTGGAACGATCCTCCATCCCGCGAAAAGCACGAACCTTGGCTCTCAGTAACCGGACGTCAGGCGCGAGAAACATGTCGTACTTCGACGACGTCCGAATCCATCGGTCGATTTCCGCGACGCAATTGATGACGATCGGACGAACGTTCATCCGTGCCAGGTAGCGGTAATCCTCGGGAATCGCGTCGTCGGCGCGCAAGCGCGCGACAGACGCAAACAGCAGCAGCAACGTGGCAAGAAAAATCAGCAGGCCCTTCATGAGTCGAGACGAATGCAGTGAATGATCTTCGATGCCCCGGAACCATGCCCGCAAAAGGTCATCGGTGGTCCGCGGGGAAATAGCGTGTCGACAATGCTTCGTACAGCGGCGGCGCAAAGAATCGCGACACGCGGCTGGCGATCAGCGCAGTGGCCATCAGCGAGATGACCAGCGCGTGGCCGTTGATCATCTCGATCACGATCACGAACGCCGTGATCGGGCTCTGCGTGACCGCGGCCAGATAGCCGACCATCCCGAGTGCGATCAGCATTTGCAACTGCATGCCCGAGAACAGGATATGCAGCGTGTTGCCGATCCCCGCACCGATCGCAAGCGACGGGGCAAACAAGCCGCCCGGCGCGCCGGGCAGGTACGAGCCGATCATCGAAACCATCTTGAACACCGGGTACAGGACGCTCACGTCCGTGTGGCTCTCGAGCATGCCGCGGGCTTCCGCGTATCCGCTGCCGAACGTATGGCCGTGCGTCGCGACACCGACGACCGCGACGACCAGCCCGCACGCCGCGCCGAACAGCACCGGCCGACCGGCACGAAAATCCTGAAGCCGTTGCGGCATCCAGCGTCGCGTGTTGAGTAACAGCCAGCAGAAGATTCCGCCCATGACGCCCGCGAGCACACCGATGAGAACGACCGCGAGCGCCAGCGACTCAGGCAAGTGCGCTCCGACATCGATCGTGCCGAAATAAACGTAGTTACCCTGAATGCCGAGCGATACGATACCGGCGAAGATGATCGCGGTGATCAGCACACCACTCGTGCGTTGCTCGAAACTTCGCGTGAGCTCCTCGATGGCGAACACGACACCCGCGAGCGGTGCATTGAACGCAGCGGAAAGGCCTGCCGCCGCGCCCGCGAGCGCCAGCCGGTGCTCGAGGACGCCCGGGCGAATCGCACGAAACCGCTGGGGATAAAACTTCCGCAGGTTGAACATGAGTGCGGCACCGACGTGAATCGTCGGGCCTTCGCGACCGATCGTGAACCCGCCGAGAATGGCCAGGAACGAGACAAGGATCTTCCCGACCAGGATCCTCAACTTGAGCAGCCGCGCGCCGGTGTTGCCCGGGGCATGCAGCATCGCAATCACCTGGGGAATTCCGCTCCCCTCCGCTCCATCGAAGAATCTTCGCGTGAGCCAGACCGTCACCGCACCGATCAGCGGCGTGACGATCAGCGGCAGCCACGCGTGTCGGGCGGCATAGCCCAGAAACACCGCGTAGCCGAAATCGATCAGCTTCGCGTAAAGCACCGCCACGAGGCCGACAGCCACCGCACCCAGCCAGAACACGCCATAGTGAAGCCACAGACGCCGCGCATGCAGCAGCGCGCGGCGATCAGCGAGCGCGGAAATGCGGATCATCGGTCTCCCCCCAACCACTCGTCAGTCTTGTTCATTGTAAAACGATGTCCGGATCGTTCAGGTTCGCCGCGCCGGCGGCTTCATGCCGAATGCGATCGCGAGCCATACCGCAACCACGCCGGCACAGATCAGAAACACCATGTTCGGACCGCCCTGCTTCAGCAGCCAGCCGCCCACGATGCCGCCGAGCGCGAGCCCGATCGACTGCGTGGTGTTGTAGACGCCCGTGGCCGCCCCCTTGCGCGAACCGGGCGCGAGCTTCGACACGAGCGACGGCTGCGACGCTTCCAGGATGTTGAACCCGAGGAAGTAGACGAACAGAATCGCCGCCACAATCAGGATGGTATGCGGCGCGCTGCCCAGCAGCAATTGGCCGATCAGGATAGCCAGGATGCCGCCGAGCAGCACCGGCTTCATCTTGCCCCGTTTTTCCGCGACGATGATCGCCGGGACCATCATCACGAACGCGAGCCCCATCACCGGCAGGTAGACCTTCCAGTGCGCGGCGACCGGCAGGCCGCCGTCGACCAGCAGGCGCGGCACGACGAGGAACAGCGCCGTCTGCGTCGCGTGCAGCACCAGCACGCCGAAGTTCAGGCGCAGCAGCTCGACGTTGTGCAGCACTTCCGCGAACGGCGCGGGCACGTGCACGGGCTTCGCCGCGTCGGGCACGATCCACAGCACGACGCCGATCGCGACGATCGACAGCACGCCGACGATCGCGAACAGCCCGCTCATCCCGACCCAGTGGAACACGATCGGCGCGCCGACGATCGCCACCGCGAACGACACGCCGATCGAGCCGCCGACCATCGCCATCGCCTTCGTGCGGTTCTGCTCGGACGTGAGATCGGCGATGAACGCGAGCACCGCGGACGACACCGCGCCCATCCCCTGGATCACGCGGCCGACGATGATCCACGTGATGTCGTGCGCGAACGCGGCGACGAAGCTGCCGAACGCGAAGATCACGAGGCCCGTGGCGATCACCGGCTTGCGGCCGAACTTGTCGGACGCCCAGCCGTAGAAGATGTAGAACAGCGACTGCGTGACGCCGTAGGCCCCGAGTGCGATACCGACGAGCAGCACGTTGTCGCCGCCCGGAATGGTTTTCGCGTAGACCGAGAACACCGGCATGATCATGAACAGGCCGAGCATGCGCAGCGCGAAGATCGCCGCGAGCGACGCGGTCGCGCGCAATTCGGGCGTGGTCATGCGGGAAGACACGGTGGACGACTGGGACATCGTTGACGCGATTTACCGAACAGATCCAACAACGGACGAAAAACCAGCTGGACAGCCGGGTTCAAGAAGCTCGCCCCGGCCTTTCGTATGAGGACGACCGGACGTCGAGTGACGCGAGCTGAGGGAGCACATCAGAATTCACGATTGCGCAGAATTTCCGCATCGTAACATGGCAACTAGTCACGATGTGACATTTCTCCCGCTCTGGGTTCGGTGGCGGCATTCACCGACCATGTGACCAGGAAATCCCTCGAATCGACCTTCAGTTTATTTACAAAACGCTATCATCGGTCGCGGGCCGTGCTTCGCACACTGGAAATGCTCGGCGTACCTGATTCACCGATCGACGCAGTCAGCTTCGGCAACGCGAAGCCGGTTGCATCGGGCTACGACGACGCGTCGCGGGCACGGAATCGTCGCGCGGATATCGTTCATCGCTGAAGCGCCGGCGTGGCAGGTACCCGCTCCCGCCACGCATTGACCGGCAGAAGCGGTTAGGCACCGATGCCGCGGTCACAAGCCGATGAAGTACGTCCGGACATCCATCTCGGCGGACCACGACTGCACATCGGCGAGTTCATCGAACTCGACCGGCTTCCCCCGGTAAAGGCAACAGTATCCATTCGCCGTTCTATAGACGATGACCCACTCGCAATCGCCACTCGCGTGGTCTTCCAGGTTGCCGGCCAGCACCTCCTTCCATTCATCCAGATGCAGGGCCACCGCCACGCGCCGGCGCAAGACGGCCAGTTCAACGCCGAGTTTCATGCTGCTCCTCCTGGCCGGCAGGCGCTTCGGCCCGAGTCGACGCGTGGCTGTCACGATGCGGCGCTCCTGACGGCCGGCCGCGTTCCGTAGCGCGCCGGTTCTCGGGAAAAATCCTGATACTGCTCGCCACCGCGTCTGCGATGTGTTCCTTGGCAATGACCCCGACCACTTCCATCGCGCCCTCTTCGTCGGGCCGCGTCACGACCACCGCCATGGTCGCGTGCTTCTGACGCAGCTTGCTGATCACGTCGAACGCCGCTTCGCCCGGCGCGACCACGATGAAGTTGCGTTGAGCGAGCGCACCGAGCGTCACCGACGGATGATCGTGCGAGATGGCGCGGCGCAACCCGGTGTTGATGCGAAGCACACCTTGGATTCGGCCCGATCGCGTGACGACCACGTGCCGAAACGGGGGACCATCCAGATTTCCCAGAATGTCACGGAACAGTACGCCCTCGTCCTGCACGAGCACGTCCATTTCCATCAGTTGTGCCGCGTTCTGGACGAGGAACATGTTGGCATGCAACGCGTTCGGAATCATGTGGCCGCGCCGCACGAGCTTGAGCGTATAAATGCTCTCGCGGCACAGCAGGCGCCGGGTCGCAAGGCTGACCGCCACGGCGATGATCATGGGCAACACGATGTCGTAATCGCGGGTCATCTCGAAGATCATCGCGACCGCTGTCATCGCCGCCCCGGTGCCGCCGCCCACCATCGCGCCCATGCCGACCATCGCGAACGCGGGCGCGCTGACGGGGGCGACGGGCAGTACGGCCTGGACGAATGCGGCGAACGCCGCGCCCAGTGCCGCGCCGATGAACAGCGACGGCGAAAAGACGCCGCCGGAAGATCCCGAGCCCAGGCTGATCGAGGTAGCGAACGTCTTGCAAAGCGCAAGCACGATCAGGAACAGGTAGCCGCCGAGCTGCCCGTAAAGCAGCGCCTGAATCGTGGCATACCCCACACCTTCGACGTAGTAATGTCCGGCGAAGCGCATCAACAGATAGATCGTCACCCCGACGAGCAGCATCCCCAGCGCATGACGCGCATAGCGGCCCCGAATGCGCTCGAAGACATCCTCCGCGAAATGAAGCCCGTGGGTCAGTAGCGCCGCGCCCGCGCCGGTCAGGATGCCGAGCGCGGCATACAGCAGCAGCGTCAGCACGCTGCCCGGTCGATCGGGAATCGCACCGAGCTGGGCTGGGACCAGAAACGCCGGCGCGCTGCCGAAAAACAACCGTCCGACGAAGGTTGCGGTCCCAGTCGCCAGCGCGACGGGCAGGAACGTGTTGACGCTGATCTCAGGCATCATCAGTTCGGTCGCGAACAGGACGCCGCCGATCGGTGTATTGAACGTCGCGGCGATCCCGGCGCCCGCGCCTGCCGCGACGAGCGTGATGCGCTGGCCGGCGGTCATCCTGACCGCTTGCCCCAGCGTCGAGCCGAGCGCCGAGCCGATCTGGATGATCGGCCCCTCTCTGCCGACCGCCGCGCCGGTGCCGATTGCGAACGCGGATGCCAGCGATTTCACGATCGCGACCACCGGCCGAATCACGCCGCGCTTGAAGTAGATCGCGTCCATCACCTCGGGCACGCCGTGCCCCTTCGCTTCCGGCGCAAAGGTGCAGACGAGCCACGTCACAACCAGGCCACCGGCAACCGGCACGAGTATGACGAACGCCCCCCATACGGAAGTGGGCGTGAACTCGCTCGCGTTGTACGAGGCCGAAAGCCGGCCGAGGAAAAACGCGTTGTGCACGAAACCGATCAATCCGCGAAATGCCGCGGCGCCGATTCCGGTGACGACGCCGACCACGATCCCCAGGCAACTCAGGCGATACATGTCGATCGGCTGCGCGTCGTCTTCCGTTGGCGTCGAACGCTGGACGCGACCGGTTTCCACGCGAGGCGATGCGAGTTCGCCGGCCGCGCCGTCCTCTTCCGCTGTCGATCCCGAAGTCATGACGCCCGCCTGTGTCGAGTGTGTCGATCCGTCAACTGGTCTCGTTCATGCGCCCCATCATGTCCGACGTCTCGCCGGCATCGAGCGCATTGCGCATGGCGAGCACCAGCACCACCACGCTCCAGGCGGCGACCAGCAGGATGTCCCAGCCGAAACCGATGACGCCCAGGCCGCCGCCAATTCCGCCCATCCACGACAGCAGCCACAGCCCGCCGAACCACGGGAGCAGCCACGCGATGTGCTGCCAGCCGAAGTCGCGCGCGCTACGGCGCAACACGACGTGATGGTGAAGCGCATAGAGGACGAAGCCGACCGCCACCAGCGAGAACAGGAAGTTGTTGGTCTTGAAGCCGGTCCAGTAGATGACGAGGTTGCTGCACACGAATGCGAGCGGCGCGATCAACCCGGCCCCGCTCATGCGGAACGGCCGCTGCAGTTCCGGCATGTTGCGTCGCAGGACGAGCAGCGCGATCGGCCCGAGCCCGTACGTGAGCACGGTGATCGACGTGATATAGCTCACCATCTGCTGCCACGCCGGGAACGGCATCAGGAACAGCACACCGACCGCCCACATGATCAGTACGGCAACCCAGGGAATCCTGTTGGCATTCAACCGCGTCAGCATGCGTGGGCCCGCGTCCAGTTCTCCGGCCGCGAACAGGATGCGCGAGCCGCCGGTGACGTACATCAGGCCGGTGCCCCCTGGCGACACGTAGGCGTCGATGTACAGCAGCGTGGCCATCCATCCCATGCCGAGGGTCGTTGCGAGCCCTGCGAACGGCCCCATTTCACCCTTGAAGCTGAGGTTGTTCCAACCGGCGGCAAGATCGGCCGGCGCAAGCGCGTAGATGAATGCGACCTGCAACAGGATGTAGATGACGGCCGCCAGAAGGACCGCGCCGATCACGGCCAGCGGAATGTTTCGATGCGGATTGGCGCTTTCGCCGCCGAGGTCGATCGCCGTTCGAAAGCCCAGATAGCTGAAGACGATGCCGGCGGCCGGCAGCGCGGTGAACATGCCGGACACATGGTAGCTGCCGGGCGCCGCGTGCATGACGCCCCAGTGCGTGCTCGCGCCCAGCAGGCCGGCTATCGTCAGAAGCGGCACGAGTATCTTCCACCACGTGATGGTCGAGTTCACCCCGAGCAGCCAGCGGATCACCATCAGGTTCAGCAAGGCCATGACGCCGAGCAGGCCGGCGCAGGCGACGAAGCCGGCAGCCGTCAGCAAACCCGCGCTTCCGGGCTGGATGAACCACGGGAGATAGTTGTTCGCGTACGTGACGATCGCCTCCGCCTCGACCGCCGGAACCGGCACGTACGCCAGAAACAGAAGACCGCACCAGATGCGGCCCAGTCCGGCGCCATGACTCGCATGGCTCATGTGCACCAGCGCTCCGCTGCGCGGAAACAGCGCCGCGAGCTCGGCGAAACACAGGGCGATCAGCATGATGATGACCGCGCCGAGTACCCAGCTGCCGATGCTCAGCGGGCCGGCGATGCGCGATGCGTGATAGGCGCCGAACAACCAGCCGGAACCGACCATGCTGGTCGTGCTGGCGAACAACAGCCCGATGATTCCGGCGTCACGCCGGAGCTTGCCTTCCAGATTGAGGCTCGAGGTCGTGCTCATATGCCGCTCCTTGCAAACGACCTCCCCCTGCTGCGTGTGTGTTGGTTCTCCCGCCCTTGCCGTGATCGCGACGACCGACAAATATCGGCCGACCCGGCGAATCCGCGCACGTCGCTGGCGCGCGCTCAGTTGATATCGGTGACGTCCTGGAAAGCCCAGCCGAACGACTGGATTTCCGACTTGTGCAAAGCCGCAACCTTGCGCAAGCAATTCGCCCCTTTTTCCGTCAGATGGATCTCCGCTTGCCTTCGATCCTGCTCGCTCGTCCGACGCCGGACGAGCCCGGCCGCTTCGCAGCGCGTGATGAGCGCCACCGTGCCATGCGAGGACGCCTGCAGCCGTTCGGCAATCTCGCCGACCGTCGCCCACGAGCGGTCCGGAAACGCACAGGTGTGCAACATCAGCATGTACTGCAAAGGCGTCAGCCCCTCGGCGCGCAGGATTTCCTCCGAGAAACGCAGAAAACGCCGCAGACGGTAGCGAAATTCCGATAGCTGCTCGAGGTCGTGTTTCGTGACGCTTGCGCCGGCCTTTCGATTGCTTGCTGCCATCACGAACTCCGTGAACACCGGGAGTTTTCTGGAATCATGTCATCACGTGACCTAAAATATAGGCGCGCGTGACGGGGAGTGCAAAGTGCTTTCATCGGTCGCTGCTTCGGTCGCATTGTGGATTGACCCCATCAACCTGAATCGGTGAGGAGAAGTGGACGGCATTTCGATACCGCTGCTGGTCGCCCTGGTCGTCGCGCAGCCCGGTTATTCGACACACTCGTATGCGGGAACGGCGAGCCAAGGCGTTGTCCCGTCGCCGAATATACTGCATGTGGGTCGCTCGCAGCCATCTCGAGATTCCCCTTCGAGATCCCGCAATGGATGGGCGGGCAATCGGCCTTATTACCCGCTCTACATCCCGAGTGTCACGTATCACGCTGACGGCTGGGGTGCCCACTCCCTGCTGTCGGGCAATCGATTCCGGTGGTAATCCGTCTCGCCTGAATCCTGCCCGTCCACTGCGGCGGGCATGTTCCTTTGTGCGTCATTCCCCGAAGGTTTCCTGATCACTATCGCTTCGCGGGCGAAGGGATCGAACTCACTCGTGTGTCTTCTCATGGGCGAGTCTGATAAAGGATAAAGACGCGCAATATCGAGCTTGCGCTTCAGGAGCACGGGCGTTGCATACGCGCATGCAAACGGCGCCAAGGTCGCCCGATTATCACCACGGCGCGGTACCCCGGCGCAGCATCAAAATGCGGCTATTCCGGACGTTTGTTAAATAGCGTGAATGACCGCCAACGAGCGCACGATTTGCCGTAGTATCCGGCCGTCATCCTGGCTGATGCCGAACGCGGTCGACCGACCGTGGGCGCCCGCCGTGATTTTAATTTTCGGGGCTCGACTCGGGCGCCGATTTTATCCGAACGCTTACACCGATCATGTTCCAGTCTCCCGGAGATTCATTCGTCAACGGTTCGTTGCTCGGCCTGTGCGTCGAGATGCCGCTTGCGGCGATCGTTTCGCTGGCGATGCACGGTGTCGACTGGAACGGACAGCGCATCGCGATGCTCATCGCGACGCCGGTGCTGATCGCATGCATCGCGCTGCTGACCCGCCCGGTCGCATTCAGCACGGTCTGGAAGCACAAGCGCTCGCCGTTCGTGCTCGACGACAACGTGCGCGCATCGATTTACGGCCGGCTCTGCGGGATTGCGATCGGCGTCGTGTTCGGCATCATGGTCGCGACGACGTTCGCCTGACCCGCTCCCGCAGGATTGCCCGGCAAACCTCACGCCGGGCTTGAAGCCCCGTTCATGCGCGGAAAGCGGCGCTTGAGACGGCGCGTGTTCACCCGAATGCTCCGCTCACGCGGGCGTATTCTCATTGCCTCCGGTCACGTCGCCGCCAGTAGCGCGTTGAACGAGGTATCCCACAGCGGCGCGACACTCGCCGGCCCGTCCAGCACACCGATCCGCGCGAATACATCCGCGACCTGCTGATGCTGCGCGATCACGTCGGGCGTTACCGGCAGCAGCGCGTAATCCTCGCTGCGCTGCTCGAACATCGCGACGAGATCGGCAACCGGCACGCGCGTTTCGCGATTCTGCACGAGCGCATAGTCGCGGAAATGTCCGTTCGCCCACGCATATGCGCGCCGAAACCGCAGCAGCAGGTCGCCCGTCGCCGCACGACGGCGCACGTCGTCGAGCGTGCGCGGGTTCGCGTACACCGGAAAATTGCCCGACAGATAGCCCTTCCCTGTCTTCAGCACGCGCGCACCGTAGCGATTGCGTGCGAGCTGGCCGTTGTAGCCGTAGATCGCCCACGCGTCGATGTCGCCCCGGTCGTAGGCGGACAACCCGTCGGTCGGAGACAGGTTGATCGGCTGGATGTCGTCGAAGCTCAGGCCGGCTTCCGCGAGCTGGCGATACAGGAAGTAGTGCGACGTCGTGGCGCGCACGTACCCGACGCGCTTGCCCTTCAGATCCGCGATGCTGCGGATCGACGTGTCCTTGCGCGCGAGTGTCACCTGGTTGTTCAGGTCGTCGCGCACGCGCGCGATGAGCCGCACGTTGGCCTTCTGGCGCGCGGCGAACACGGCCGGAATTTCGCTGCCCGAACCGATGTCGAGCGCATCCGCATTGAGCGCCTCGATGTGCAGCACGCCGTTGTTCAGCTCGCGCCACTCGATCCGGTATGGTGTGTCGGCAAGCCCGGCCGCCTGCAGCAGCGCACGCCAGCCGCCCTTGTAGGTCGCGACGCGCAACGTGGTGCCGGCGAGATCGGCATTGACCGCGGGGGCGGCGAATGCGGCCTTCGCGGTCAATGGGGCGAATGGCGCCGCGACGAGCGCGGCGCCGGCAAGCAGCAAACGGCGGCGTACCGCCAAAATTGACGACATCGGGTGCTCCTGTCGACCGGTCGCTCGATCGGGAAATGAACGTTGCCGCGTCAATGCAGCACCGGAAAGCCGTGGCGTTCGGCCAGCAGTTCGAGGATGCGGCGCGCGTCGGTGACGAAGCGCACGTCGCCGAGCGTTTGCGCGTCGTCCGGCGCCGGCTGGTCGCGGCCGAGCACGAGCACCGGCAGCCCCTGGTGTGCATCGTCGAGCGCGTCGATCACCGCGTGTCGCGGCCGCTCGAAGCCGACGCGTTTCACGTCGATTCGATCCGCGCGATCGGGCGCGCTGGCGAGCAGCCCCTCGATCGACAGACCATGCGGGCAGACGAAGCGCCGGCCCGGATGCTTCGGATCGGCAAAGCCCGCTTCCAGCAGAAACAGCACATCGCGACTCATATCCAATGGCTCCCGTGTGAGTTGTTCAACCGGGACGAACGCACTTGCGCACCTTGCCGTTCCCGGAGCATGCCGACACCTGGCCGGACGCCCGACTCTACCGTCACGCGTTGCACGGTCCTACCAACGTTTTGCGGAATCGATATGCGGGCGCACGTAGCGCATCGGGCGAGCGCCGCAAAGCGGACGTTGCGTAAAAACATCGCAAGCGTAGCTGCGTGTATTGCGGACATCGAACGATTTCAGCGATCGATATGACGACGCCCGCGTGTTTCCGCCGCGCGACGTTCGCCGTTCGCACGATGTGTTCGCCGCAGCAGGGTCGCCGGACGCGATCGCGGCGCACATGCCGGGTTTGCGGCAACGCACATTGCAATTCGGCCGCGCAGCGATTTGCAAATCACGGATCGACCGTTCGCCGGCACGGCCGTCGTCAATAGCATCGTGATCCTCGCAGACGTACCCATAAAAACAGAGGATAGTCATGATCAAGAAATCGGTAGTCCTGGGTTTGGTTTCGATCGGTTCGGTCGGCGCGCATGCGCAGAGCTCGGTCACGTTGTACGGCGTCGTCGACGCCGGTTTCGCCTATACGAACAACCAGGGGGGCGCAAGCAACATCCAGCAGACGAGCGGCAAGCTGAGCGGCAGCCGCTGGGGCCTGAAAGGCGTGGAAGATCTCGGCGGCGGCCTGCAGGCGGTCTTCACGCTCGAAAGCGGCTTCCGGCCGAGCGACGGCGGGCTCGGCCAGGGCGGCCGCCTGTTCGGCCGTTCCGCATACGTGGGCCTCGCCAGCAAGGGGCTCGGCACGCTGACCTTCGGCCGCCAGTACGAGCCGATCACCGACCTCGTCGCGCAATACTCGGGGTCGGGTTTCTGGTCGCCGGCCACGCACGTGGGCGACAACGACAACATGAACCAGAGCTTCCGGCTGAACAACGCGGTGAAGTTCCGCAGCGACACGATCGCCGGCTTCACGGCCGACCTGCTCTATGCGTTCAGCAACCAGGCCAACGGCGGCGCGGGCACCGGCTTCTCGAACAACAACGCATGGGGCGCGTCGGCGAACTACGTGAACGGCCCGCTGTCGGCAGGCGCCGGCTACGTGCGCTTCAATCATCCGAATGCGACGTCGAATACGGGCGGCGCGGTGGGCGGCGCGACGTCGACCACCGGCAACGACTACAGCGGCGCGTTCTTCTACGGGCTGAACGGCGGCGTGCGCAAGCAGCAGATCGGCGTGGTCGGCGCGAACTATGCGCTCGGTCGTGCGACGCTCGGCTTCGCGTGGAGCCACACGCAGCTCGACTATCTCGACGGCTCGTCGCGCAAGTTCAACAACTACGACGTGAACGCGCGTTACCAGATCACGCCGGCGGCCACGCTGATCGGCGTCTACACGTTCACCGACGGGCGCGCGAGCGGCCTGCCGGGCACTGGCGGCCAGACGCTCAAGCCGCGCTGGCACCAGTTCACGCTCGGGTTCGACTATGCGCTGTCGAAGCGTACCGACCTCTACCTGTCCGGCATCTACCAGCTTGCGGCCGGCGATCCGAGCACGTCCACGGCGGGCGGCTATCGCGCGATCGCGTCGATTGCGAACATCGGCAGCGCGTCGTCGACGAACCGGCAGGTTGCGGTCGTCAGCGGGCTGCGCGTGAAGTTCTGACCGCGCGCAGGCCGGGCGCGGCGGGGCGCCGCGCGTTAAGCAACGAGGGAATCGTTGTGTGCCGCGCCGTGCCGGCTTGCCGAGAACGGGTGCTGCCGCTGCCACGCGACGCCGGCTTGCTGTGCTGACGTCGGGCCGCGAATGCATCGTGTAGCGTGCGTTTTCGCGGACGAGCCCGTCGATCGCGTGGCAGCCGCGCGGATCAGTTCTCCGTCGAGCAGCGGACCGACGTCAGGCCGGCCGATTCGACGATCCGCATCAGTTGCTTCAGCATCACGTCGGCGGCGGCCGCTTCGCGCCACTGCACGAGCAGCTCTTCCTCGCGCTCCGCGTGCGCGGCCGCTTCGTGAAAGCCCCGCGTCCGGCACGTGAAGCCGGCGTCGCGCAGTCTCTCGATCAGCCGTTCGCGCGCCGCCGAGCCGCGTGGATATTCGACTGCGATCAGCGCGGTCCTGACGCGCCGCAGGCGCTTTTCGACGAACCGCAGCGGCCAGATGACCAGCAGCGCGAGCGCCAGCCCGAGCACCCCGAGCGACAACTGGCCGCCGCCGATGCACAGGCCGATGACCGTCACGAACCACAGCGTCGCGGCCGTGGTGACGCCGGACACCAGCCCGTCGCGATGCAGGATCGCGCCGCCGCCGATGAAGCCCATCCCCGTCAGGATGCCGAGCGGCAGCCGCATCAGATCGAGCACGGCGAACGCACCCTGCGGCTTGCCCGCCTGCGGCAACAGCGCATTGACCTGCAGCATCGCCAGGCACGCGGCGAAACACACGAGGATCGTCGTGCGCAGTCCGGCCGTCTTGCCGGATTCGCTGCGGTCGAGGCCGATGAGCCCACCCGCGACGAGCGACAGCACGACCCTGATCAGCACGTCGCTCCACTGCAGTACGGCCGGCATCGGCTCCATGGGCGCCTCCTTCGTGTTCGAATCGTCATGCGTCGTGCGTCACGCGAACGCCTTCGACGCCGCTGGCAGGACGCAAGGATCGAACCTGCTTTGCGCGTTCGGAAGTGCCCTGGAACCGTACCTGACCGGATACGAAAGTGCTCTCTATCCGGATTTTCCCGCCATTTCTGTACCCGACCGGATACGACGCGACGTTTGACAGCAGGCAACGGCAGTTTCGTTCCCGTATGGAAACGAAAGCGCGCCTCGATCGGTGAGTTGTGCGATACTGTTCCCGATCGGATACGAAACACGGAGAGCGTCATGTCGGAGAGTCAATCCGTCGACACGATCGGCGCCCTGGCCCACCTCGTGCGTGCGGCGAGGCTTCAGCAGGGCTTCACGCGCGACGCGCTCGCGAACGCGACCGGGCTGTCGCCGAAGTTCATCAGCCATGTGGAAGCGGGCAAGCCGACCGCGCAGATCGGCAAGGTATGGCTGCTGCTCGCGGAACTGGGCGTGCGGCTGTACGCCGAGTCGTCGGTCGAGATCGCCGAAGCCACCGCGATCAAGGCTGCGCAACGTCGCAGGAGCGCGCATGGCGGCTAGAACGCTGATCGCATCCGCGAACGGCATGCGCATGGGCACGCTGACCGACGACAAGGGAATCTGGTCGTTCGCGTACGACCCGCAATGGCTGGCCAATCCGGCCGCGTACCCGCTGTCGCCGGCCTTCGCGTTGCGCACCGCCCCGTTCACCGACACGTCGACCGATCGCCCGGTGCAGTGGTTCTTCGACAACCTGCTGCCCGAGGAAGGCATGCGCACGTCGCTTGCGCGCGAGGCGAAGGTCGATGCGGCCGATGCGTGGGGCCTGCTCGCGTATTTCGGTCGCGAATCGGCCGGCGCGCTCACGCTGCTGGCCGACGGCGAGCAGGAAGCGCCCGGCAGCCGGCAGCCGCTTTCGTTCGACGAACTCGAACGCCGCATCCAGGCGATGCCGCAGCGCGCGCTGACGGCCACCGCGCCCAAGCGGATGTCGGCGGCCGGCGCGCAGCAGAAGCTGCTGCTGATCCTGCGCGGCGAAGCGCCGGACTACACGCTGTTCGAACCGGTCGGCAGCGAGCCGTCGATGCATCTGCTGAAGCCGGACATGCGCGCCGCCGGCTATCCGCATTCGGCGATCAACGAGTTCTTCTGCATGAAGCTCGCGAAGCGGATGGGCCTCGACGTTCCCGACGTGCATTTCCTGCGTGCGCCGTCCGCCTGCTACGTGATCGACCGTTTCGACCGCGATACCTCGGCGGAGCCGGCCGCACGCCTGCATACGATCGATGCGATGCAGTTGCTGAACTACGATCGAGGCTTCAAGTACCAGCGTGCGAACGCGGAAGAACTCGGCCGCGCGATCGCGCAAACCAGCACGCGCGCGCTGGCGCGCCTGTCAGTGTTCCGCTGGACGATTTTCAACGTGGTGGTGGGCAATGGCGACGCGCACCTGAAAAACCTGTCGTTCTTCGTCGACGCGCGCGGCTACCGGCTTGCGCCGTTCTACGACCTCGTCAGCACGGTCGTCTATCACACGCCCACGCACCGGCCCGACCATCGCGGCGACGATTGGCCGCATTGCGAGCTGACGATGCCGCTCGGCTCGGCGACGCGCTTCTCCGACATCGACACAGGCGCGCTGGTCGCGTTCGGCAGCGCGCTCGGGCTCAGGGACAAGGCCGCGGAAAGCGAACTGCTGCGCTTTCTCGAGCCGCTCGAGCGCAACGTCGCGCAAACGCTCGACGAAGTGCGCGAGATCGCACGCCCCGACGCCGGTGAAATCCGCCTGCTGAACTCGATTGTCGCGATGCCGATCGCGGAGATGAGCCGCGCGCTTCGCAACGCGCGCGGGTGAGCGGCCGCACGGATTTCGCGCCGGCCGCCGGCTCCGGTCTGCGCACGCGCCTGCGTATTTCGCCGTGTGCGCTCGGGTTTCAGCGACGTACCGCGAAGGCATCGATTCCGGTTTGCTGCGCGGACCACGCCCACAGACGCGCTGCGGCTTCCGGGTCGATCGCATGCGGCCGCACGCCCGACTCCTCGTCGCCCTGCGTGACCACCGCGACGTCGCAATCCTCGCAATAAACGCCGCCGATGCCGGCGAGGCGCGGCGACGTTGCCGCCCCATACCTGGGTTGCCGCGCCCTGCGCGGGGGTCTTGAACGTCGGATCGATCGGCACGCCGTGCTCGTCCACCCAGCCCTGCGCCATCATTTCTTCGCGTGTCAGGTGGCGCTGCAGCGGCGTTGCGATCTTGCCCGGATGCAACGACCAGGCGCGCACGCCGAACGGGGCACCGAGCGCGTCGAGCTGCACCGCGAACAGCGCGTTGGCGGTCTTCGACTGCCCGTATGCCAGCCATTTGTCGTAGCCACGGGCGAACTGGATGTCGTCCCAGCGAATCGGCGACAGCCGGTGACCGAGGGACGACACCGAGACGACGCGGGCCCCGTCGCGCTGCGCGAGCACGGGCCACAGCCCGTTGACGAGCGCGTAGTGGCCGAGATGGTTGACGGCCATCTGTGCTTCCCGGCCGTCGCCGACGCGGGTCTCGGGGCACGCCATGATGCCCGCGCTGTTGATGACGATGTCCACGTCGCGTCGCGCATCGACGAACCGCGCCGCGAAAGCGGCCACGCTTGCGAGATCGGCGAGGTCGAGTACCGCAATCTCCACACCGGCGATGCCGCGTGTTGCATCGCGCGCGGCATCGGCATGCCGTGCGCCGACGACGACGGTCGCACCGGCCTGCGCCAGCGCGCGCGTCGTTTCCAGACCGAGACCCGAATGGCCGCCCGTGACGATGGCGGTCTTGCCGTGAAGGTCGAGATCGGCCAGTACGTCGCTTGCCGTCGATGCGGCGTCGAATCCGGAATGAAGGGGGTGTTGCCTGCTCGTCATGGAAGGCTCCTGGAACGATGCGCGCAGCACGCGCCGCCTGTCGGTCGCGTCGCTGCACAAGGTCATTTTCCGGCGACACCTCCGGACTGTGAATGCAATAAAATCCGGCTTTTCGTCGAGATCGTCCGGAGCTTGAACGTGGATCCGCTGTCGGAAGTGTTGTCGCTGCTGGAAACCCGCGACTCGTATTTCACCGGACTGAGAGCCGGCGGCCCGTGGGCGGTTGCCATTCCGCCGCCCGAGGGCATCAAGTTCAATGCGGTCGTCGAAGGCAGTTGCTGGCTGACCGTCGACGGCACCCCACCCGTCCGGCTGCGCACGGGAGACTGCTTCCTGCTCGCGTCGCCGCGGGCTTTTACGCTGGCGAGCGACCCATCCGTCACGCCGGTGCCCGCCGCCGACATGTACCGGAACATCGAACACGGTATCGCGCACCACGGCGAACCGGTGAACTGCTTCCTGATCGGCGGCCGCTTCTCGTACGAGGAAGGCATGCCGTTGCTGCTCGGCAGCTTGCCGCCCGTGGTGATCGTGAGCGGCGACTCAGAACAGGCGGCGGTATTGCGCTGGGCACTGCAGCGCCTCGCGCATGAATTCGGCAGGCCGTCGCCGGGTGCGTCGCTGATGGTTCGGCATCTCGGTCACATGATGCTGGTCGAGATCCTGCGGCGCTATGTGGACGACGGTGCGAAGAGCGACGCCGGGTGGCTGGCCGGATTCGCGGATTCTCGGGTGAGCGCGGCGCTCGTCGCCATTCACGCGGAGCCCGCACGGCGCTGGACGGTCGACGAGCTTGCGACTTGCTGCCATGTATCGCGTTCGACGTTTGCGCTGCACTTCAAGCGGCGGCTGGGATTCGGGCCGCTCGAGTACGTACTGCGCTGGCGCGTGCAGCTCGCGATGCGGGAACTGCGACGCTCGAACGCATCGATATCGGCGATCGCGCAGATGCTCGGCTACGACTCGGACAGCGCGTTCGGACATGCGTTCAAGCGCATCGCGGGTCGCTCTCCCCGTGCCTATCGTCATGACTTCGCGAGCGAATCGGGCGATTAGCGTCGTCTCGGGGGGCGCTACTACCGCTTTTGTGTTGGTGCCCCACCCCCTTTCAGCCACGCAGGCGATGCTGCGCTCCCCAGATGGGTTTGATTCGAATCACAGATATCTGGATAAGTATAATTATCACGATAGCATTGTTGTAAATCCAAACTCGCATTTGCACGAATGCCCCGCATGCAGCGGGGCGTTCGTCGTTCAGCGCCCGATCGGCAGCCCCGTCGGCTCGATCCAGCCCAGCTTGTAAGCGATCAGCAGCGACAGGAACAGCGTGACCGACAGTCCGACGCGCGCCGCGAGCGACCATGCCATCCGCTTGGACTTGCCGCGATCGTGATTCATGAAATACAGCGCGAAGATCAGGCTCGCGATGATCATCGCGAAGGCCACGGAAACCAGCAGCGTTTTCATTGGTGATGCCCTTGAAGATCGGAATCGGCCCGTATCAGTTCGGTCAGTTTTTGCCGTTCGTCGGCGAGCGCGCCGACGCCCGACGCCGGCCAGTCCAGCGCGACGCCATTGCTCAGCGAATCGCGCACGAGCGCCTGGTAGCGCCGGTCGTTGATCCGGCCATCGTCGATCGTTGCCGAGATCGCGCGCCGGAACGGCAGCGGGAAACTCGCGTATGCGCGCGACAGCGCCGCATATTGTCTCGCATCGATCTCTTTCGACGATGGTATGACAGTCCAGATCACCACGGCCACGATGGCCGTGAACGGGATCGCGGTGTATCGAAGAATGAACTTGATCGGGGTCATGAAACGGTGGGCAGTGTGATCGCACATGCGGGCGGCGCGGCCATCCGACGGGGAAGTCGCGCTCGGGCCGCGCCGCATGCATTGTACTGAAAGCCCCATCGGGATAACAGAGTATGATAATGGCGTTATCATAATCATCACATGATTCGAGCAATCCGGTGCCGGTCCGCAAGCGGCGTGCCAGCCCTGCTGTCCGGCGCCGGTGTTCCCGTCCGTGTCCGCGATCCGCGGCGATCGAGCGAAGCCCCTATGCCAGCGCAGTATTTTCGAAATCTGACGGGAAAACACCGTAGCGCGACCGCGAACCGTCAGCTCGGCTTTTCGCTGGCGTTCGTCGCCGGCGCCACCAATGCCGGCGGCTTTCTCGCGGTCAAGCAATACACGTCGCACATGACCGGGATCGTGTCGGCGATCGCCGACCAGACGGCGCTCGGCGACGTGCGCTTCGCGCTGGCCGGCATCAGTTCGCTGGGCTCGTTCCTGATCGGCGCAGGCTGCTCGGCAGTCCTCGTCAACTGGGGCCGCCGCCGCGGCCTGCAAAGCCAGTTCGTGCTGCCGCTGCTGGTCGAGGCCGCGCTGTTGCTCCTGTTCGGGCTGCTCGGCAGCCACCTCGCGCTGTGGGAAACCTTCTTCGTGCCGGTGACCGTGACGCTGCTGTGCTTCATCATGGGGCTGCAGAACGCGACGATCACGAAGCTGTCGGGCGCGGAGATCCGCACGACGCACATGACCGGCATCGTGACCGATCTCGGCATCGAGCTCGGCAAGCTGTTCTACTGGAACCGGTCGGCGGCCGGCGTCGATGCGCATGCGGTCATCGCCAACCGCGCCAAGCTGCGGATTCACGCGACGATGCTCGGGGCGTTCTTCATCGGCGGCGTGGCAGGCGCGATCGGCTTCAAGCGTGCGGGGTACGTGTCGACCGTGCCGCTCGCCGCGATGCTCGTCATGCTCGCGATCGTGCCGGTGATCGACGATCTGCTCGCGTTGCTCCGCAGCAGGCGCTGAGCGTGCCCCCGGGAAGCGTTTCCGGCGGTGGCGCCGAAAGCGGATCGATTATAATTTGATTAACATATCGACCACCCTCGCGCTGCAATGGAAACGAAAACCGCCCGCCTGACCGTCCTGATCGACCCTGCGAAAAAAGAAGCCTTCGAGATGCTCTGCGCGGAGCAGGATCTCACGCCTTCGCAAGTCGTGCGGCAACTGATCCGCGAGTATCTCGACCGCCATGGCGTGACGTACAAGACCCAGAGCGCGCTCGGCAAGCGCGTGAAGTAAGCGCGGTAGCACAAACCACGCACGTGGCGGCACTTGCATGGCGGCTACGCGCCGATTTCCCACCGCCCGTGCGGCTGCGCAAGCAGCACCATCCGCTGCGGGTCGACGCTCTCCCCCGCCTTCATGCGCCTCGCCGTGGCCGCCAGCTTGAGCTCGCCGGCTTTGGTGCACGCCAGTGCGCGTTCGAGCAGGATGCGCAGTGACGGCAGCCGGTTCCCGCCCTTCCACGCGAACGCGATGAAATTGTTGTCGTCGCCGCACGGCACCAGCGTATACGACGCGCCGAACACCGCTCGCAGCTGCTCGAGATGCTGCGGCAGCGCCGGATCGTCGTCCATGAAGTTGATGGCGAGCACGCCGGTTTCGCTCAGGCGCGCGTGGCATGCCGCGAGGAATGCAGTGCCCGCACACCGGCCCCGCATGCCGTCGGCAACGAACGCATCGTGCAGGATCACGTCCGCGCGGACATCGGCCCGTTCCAGATGATCCGCGCCATCGGCCCAGATCACCTTGAACCGGCCGTCATCAGAAGGAATCCTG
This sequence comes from Burkholderia metallica, assembly GCF_001718555.1. NCBI lineage: Bacteria > Pseudomonadati > Pseudomonadota > Betaproteobacteria > Burkholderiales > Burkholderiaceae > Burkholderia > Burkholderia metallica. Next base: position 528,830 of record NZ_CP013402.1, on the reverse strand, counting down.
AATACGTCCCGTAGCGCGATCACGTCCGGGTTGATCTCGACCGCGTCGATCGCCGAGCCGGGCAAGTGCCGGTAGCAGTATTTCGCCAGCGAACCGCCGCCGAGCCCGAGCATGCAGATGTGCGCAGGCTCGGGCTGCAGCAGCAGAAAGCCCATCATCACGCGCGTATAGCCAAGCTCGAGCCGGCCCGGGTCGCGGAGCGACATGAAGCTCTGCGTGCCGAAATGGTCGAAGTGCAGCGACAGCGCGTGCTGTGTCTCCAGCACGAACGGCCGGCCGTCGTTCAGCGGTGTCGCCAGAAATCTGACGAATGCGTCGTAGGAAATGCGTTCCTCGGCCATGAGCGGAGACTCGGTTGCGAACGGTGGATCGGGGCGTGCGCGCTCAGACTTTCTTCAGGTAGCACGCCTTCAGCATGAAGCCACCCATGTCGGTCTTGCAGTCGACCTCGTGATCGCCGCCGACGAGCCGGATGCTCTTGACCTTGGTGCCCATCTTCAGTGTGATCGACGAGCCCTTCACGCGCAAATCCTTGATCAGCACGACCGAATCGCCGTCCGACAGCACGTTGCCGTTCGCGTCCTTGACGACGTCGGCCGCCGGTTCGTCGCCGGATGCGGCGCCGGCGTCGGCCGACCATTCATGGCCGCAGTCGGCGCAGACGGTCAGCGCGCCGTCCGGGTAAGTGTTTTCCATCGCGCATTGCGGGCAGGCGGGGGCGTTCATTGCAGCTTCCATTGGGGAGAAGTTGGGGGTGGTCGATGACGAGGCCGGCCGAGCGGATTGTGCGCCCGGATATGTTGCCGCTCATCCTGCGGCAGCGCCGCGGGCCGGCATTGATGCACACGGCATTATAATGTAATTCACATGATCACATCGATGCATTATAATCGCCGTTTTGCGACGATCCGCGAACTTGAACGTGCCTTCGCCGCGGATGTCGGCGCGTTCGCGCTGAATGGCGTGTGCAAACGACCCGGTGCGATGCACCGCGGTCGTGCGCGAAATCACGATACGCCGGCCGCACGAGGTCCGCGACACGCGCGCAATCCTGCGTGTCGCGCATGCCCGTGTGCTGTCGCCCCGGCGGCACGCACCGACCCCGATCCCCTGTCCGGAGGCTTTCCAGCATCGTGGCAACCGTCGTGTACGTTCAAATCGGCCCTGCATGGAACCGCGATCGCGGCCGTGCCGCGCGCGACGCAACCGTCGACGCGGCCCGCCGTTTCGACAGCGACATCCAGCTGATCGCGAACGGGCACAGCAGCAACGCAAAAGACGGTGGCGCGATCGCGTCGATGCAGGTACACGGCGGCACGTCGGCGCAGGTGCTCGCCACCGGCCCCGACGAGGACGCGGCGCTTCAGGCGCTGCTGCCGTTGCTGCAAGCCGGCTGACGCCTGGCGTCGCCGATCCCGCGGCCTCGCGCCGTCCATCCCGAAACGCCATTTCCCGAGGAAGCGATGAACGACCATTCCACGTCCAGCACCCCCAACCTGTCGGCCTCCGCGATCTGGGCACTCGAACGCCTCGCCGACGTCCGCTATGGCCGCGATGCGCCGGCGCTCGGCTGGTCGATCGGGCGGGAGCTCATCAGCGCGGGGTTCGTCAGCCACCCCGCGCACGGCCGCTCCGGCGCGGCGATCACCGCCGAAGGGCGGACGTTCCTGAAAAGCCGGAAGTAACGCGAAGGCGGGCCGGCCGCTCGATCCGCAAGCGTGGCGTGCGCGCCAGCCCGGGCAGGGGTTTTGATATGATTTCCGTTCTCCGTCTTGCCGAAACGGCCGTGGTCGACGCCCCGCGCCAGCGCGGCATCGACGTACTGACGGTCCAGCCGCCCGGCCTTCCCCCTTTTTCCGACCCGCCCGATGCCACCCGTCTCCTCCCCGCCCGTTCTCGACACGCCGCGTCTCATCCTCGAAGGCCATCCGCTCGGCGACTTCGATGCACTCGCCGCGATGTGGGCCGAGCCGAAAGTCGTCGCACACATCTTCAACGGCGAGCCATCCGCGCCACGCGACTCGTGGATGCGCATGCTTGCGTATCGCGGGCTGTGGCCGCTGCTCGGCTATGGCTACTGGGCGATTCGCGAGAAGGCGTCGGGCCGCTATGTTGGCGATCTCGGCTTCGCCGATTTCCACCGGCTCATCGAGCCGTCGATTCGCGGCGTGCCGGAAGCCGGCTGGGCACTGGCGACATGGGCGCACGGCAAGGGCTATGCGACCGAGGCGCTCGCGGCGGCGCTCGCATGGCTCGATGGGCAGCAGCGATTCGAGCGCAGCGTATGCGTGATCGCGCCGACCAACGTCGCGTCGATCCGCGTGGCGGAGAAAGCCGGTTACGGCGAACCGGTGCCGATCCGGTTCAACGACGCCGATTCATTGCTGTTTTCGCGCGCGAGCCGCTAGGCGCGACGGCGTACCGGCTCGCCCTTCCCGCTCACTCCCCGGCGGGTTCGTAGAGACTGGTGAAGAGCCCGTCATCCATCGGCCAGCAGTTGCCGCGATCGTCGAGCAGGATCCAGTCGCCCGGCTTCACCGAACGCCAGCCTTCCGGCGTGACGACCGCCCATCCGCCTTCCCGGGCTTCCACCCGATCGTGATCGCCGTCGGCGAACCACCGCGTTGCATCGACATACCTGATGCGTTTTCGAAATCGCATACCGCCACCGAAACGTTGAGACCTGACTGAGACTTGTAAAGACCGTTCGCGTTCGCGAATGGCCGTGAAACTCACGAGTGCCACGAACGGGATCGGGAGGCCCGGGCATCCGCGCCGGGCGACAGCGGCCGAGCCGTCAACGCCTGCATCGACAGCCGTGCTTCGTGCAACGCCTTCCAGCCCTCGGCCACGAGGGCTTCCAGTGTTTCCCGCGCGGTGGTGGATATCCGGATGTCGGTCTCCCGCATTCTCCCGATCGCCGCGTGGACCTCGTCGGGTTGATCGGGCACGAGCGTCATCAGGAACGTCGCACGTGTCTCCGCGGCCCGGACGGCCTCGCTCCAGTCGGCACGGGCGACCGCGACCTCGATGGCGTTCGTGAGCACTTCGATCGTGTGGATGATCTGCCGGGAGTCCATTTCGCATTCCTATCTGTCTGCCGTGGTGTCGACAAGCATGCCGTCGCAAGCGCGTGCGGCGTCAGCGCCAATCCATGCGCATTCGAGGGTGGCCGTCGCGCGTCGGGTGCGGACTACGGCGAATACCGATTACCGCCTTTCGCCGTCTCGGCCGTGAACGACGAGGGGGAAGCGCGCCCGGTTCCTCGTGGATTGCGACGATTGTAGGGAGGCATTCACCGCGGATCGTGTAATATTTCGTAATGATCTGTCGAGTAATCTTTACCTGACCTGAATCCGGCGGTGTCGCGGCGTTCGCGCAAGCCGGTTTCCGCGGGCGTGTTTGCCCGGGCGGCGTCGGGTCGGGGTTTCCTCCCGCCTGCGCGCGGGATAGCGCGCCGCCATGTGTCGCCCCGCTCACCGGGCCGGTCTTCGACGTTTGCCGCAGGGCGGCAAGGATTGCCGGACGAACGGGCGCGAAGACCGATGCAGATTTCGTCACATTCCACCGGAATATTCCGCAGTATCATCCGCGTCGCGTCGGCTACCACGCGTTCGGACCGGGCCTAACCGCACGCCAATTTCCCGTATTGCCCCCTCGTTTAGCGATGCCCACCCGAATCCTGCTCGTCGAAGACGACGCCCCATTGTCCGCGCTGATCGCAGACTATCTGCGCAAGCACCAGTACGAGGTGGACACGCTGCTCGACGGCACCGATGCGGTGGCGAGCATCGTCGCGAGTCGCCCCGACCTGGTGCTGCTCGACATCAATCTGCCGGGCAAGGACGGTTTCGAGATCTGCCGCGAGGCACGCATGCACTACGACGGCATCGTCGTGATGATGACGGCCCGCGACGAACTGTACGACGAGCTGCTCGGCCTGGAGTTCGGCGCGGACGACTTTCTCCACAAGCCGGTCGAGCCGCGCATTCTGCTCGCCCGGATCAAGGCGCACCTTCGCCGGGTCCGCATGCGGCCGGCCGATACCGCGCCGGCGTCGCCGCAGCGGTTCGAGTTCGGCAAGTTTTCGATCGACCGCGCGGATCGCAAGGTTCGCCTTCCTGACGGGAGCGCGCCGCGCCTGACGTCGACCGAATTCGACCTGCTGTGGGCGCTGGCCTGCCGCGCCGGCGAGGTGGTCAGCCGCGAAGACCTGACGGTGCTGTTGCGCGGCATCGAATTCGACGGCTTCGACCGCTCGATCGACGGCCGCATCTCGAAGCTGCGCCGCAAGCTGCGGGACGACGTCACGGAGCCGAAGCGGATCAAGACGATCCGCTGCAAGGGCTATCAGTTCAGCAAGCACGCGTGGGAGTGAGTGACGGGCCGCGCGCCCGCGTGCGCCGTCACGGCGAGCACGGCTTTGCGCACCGCCTCCGGCGGAATGCGCGATAGCGCCATCAATAGCACCGAGAGATTCTGGATGCCGCTCTGCATGCCGGGCGTGTCGAGCGCGTCGGCGAACGTGCCGGCCGTCGCACTACCGCATGTTTCCGGTATGGTCCGGCGAGTAGCGGCCGGGCTGCAGCCACACGGCTAACCGTACTGCGCCATGCCGACGGGAATCGACCGCACCGCGCCGCTCGTCTTGTCGATCGAATAGACGAAGTCGTCGAAGCGGCCCGACCGCCACGACGCGTTACCGTTCGCATGAACCGCGGCCCATCGCGACTGCACGCCGTCGACGCGCATTACGCCGCCAGTACGGCCACGGCCTTGATCTCGACGATATAACCGGGCGCGCCGCCGAGCATGTGCGCACCGACCGCCGTCCATGCCGGCTTCGGATGCGAAGCGAGGTAACGATCGCGAACCTGCATGAACAACGGCAGGTCGCGCATGTCGGTATGGAAGGTCGTCAGGTCGACCACGTCGTTGAACGAGGCGCCGGCGGCTTCCAGCACGCGCTTCAGGTTCTCGAACGCCTGCACGATCTGCGCTTCGCGGCCTTCGACCAGCTGCATCGCCGCGTCGCGGCCGATCTGGCCGGAGACGTACAGCGTATCGCCAACCATCAGGCCGGGCGCGTAGCCGATTTTCTCGTACACCGCTTCCATTCCCGCCGGAACGATGGCTTTGCGATCACGCATGGATGTCTCCATGGCCGGCGTCTCGGCGCCGGCCGGTTGGTTGTCGATGGGCACGTCGAACGCCGCGCGCGGCTCAACCCGTGTCGCCGCCCGCGACCGGCAGCACCGTGCCGGTGATGTAGCTCGCTTCGTCGGACGCGAGGAACAGGATCGGCGCGATCTGTTCGTCGAGGCTGCCGTAGCGCTTGAAGAACGTCGATTCCGTGACCTGACGCACGGCTTCGCTCATCCACGCCTGTTCCCGCTCGCTGTCGCCGGCCGCATTGCGCGGCACGCGGCGCGGCGGCGCGCTGGTGCCGCCCGGCGCGGTGGCCACGACCCGGATGTTGTGCGTCGCGTATTCCATCGCGAGCGCCGCCGTCAGCGCGTTGACGCCGCCTTTGGCCGCCGAGTACGGCACGCGGCGGATGCCGCGCGTCGCGTTCGACGAGATGTTGACGATCGTGCCGCCGCCGCGCGCGAGCAGATGCGGCAGCGCCGCGTGACAGGTATAAAGCGTCGGCATCAGCGAGCGGCGGATTTCCGCGTCGATCTGCGCGGGCTCGAATTCGGCGAACGGGCGCATGCGGATCGCGCCGCCGACGCCGTTGATCAGGATGTCGATGCCGCCGAACGTCTGCACCGCGCATGCGATCGCCGCGTGCGCGCCTTCGTACGTTTCGAGATCGGCGACGAAGCCGGCCGTGTCGCAACCCGTCGCTTCGGCCGCGACCTCGGTAACGAAATCCGCGCGATCGACGAACAGCACCCTGCCGCCTTCCGCCGCCGCGCGGAGCGCGACGCCACGGCCGATGCCCTGCGCGGCGCCCGTGACGACGATGACCTTGCCGGAGAATCGTTGCATGATCATGCCGCCTTTGCCGTGACGTTCGGGGTGAACTTCTCGTAGTGGAAGCTGTGCGGCTTCACGCCTTCGTCGTCGAAGTATTTGCGCACCGCGTCGACCATCGGCGGCGGCCCGCACAGATACACGTCGACGTCGCCGTCGTTCAGCACATCGGCCGGAATGTGCTGCGTGACCCAGCCCTTGCGCGGATGGCCCGACGCCGCATCCGCGACCACCGTCGCGAAACTGAAGTTCGGCAACTTCGCCGCATACGCCTCGATCGCGTCGACCAGCACGAGGTCGAGATCGCGCGTCACGCCGTAGATCAGGTGGACCTTCTGCTGCGACCCACTGCGCGCGAGCACCTCGAGCATCGACAGGAACGGCGCGAGCCCCGTGCCGCCTGCTAGGAACAGCAGCGGCCGCTGCACGTCGCGCAGGTAGAAGCTGCCGAGCGGCCCGTGCAGTTCGAGCGTGTCGCCGGGCTGCGCCGATTCGAGCCACGTGCTCATCACGCCGCCGGGGATCTTCTTGATCAGGAAGCTGACCTTCGAATCTGCCGGCGCCGACGAGAACGAATAGGAACGGTGCTGCCCGCTCGCGGGCACGTCGATGTTCACGTACTGGCCCGGCAGGAACACCGGCGCGGCCGCGCCGACGTCGAGTTCGAGCACGACGGCCGCATCGTTGTGCTGCTCGACCTTCGTCACCGTCGCGGCGAATCCGCTCTGGCCCGTCTTGCACGCCACCGACGACGTCGGCACCGCGATCACGCAATCGCTTTGCGGCACCATCTGGCAGGTCAGCACGAGGCCGCCGTCCTTTTCGTCCTCGGTGAGCGCGTCGTCGATGTAGTCGTCGCCGAGATCGTAGCGGCCGCTTTCGGCGCGGCACTTGCAGGTGCCGCACACGCCGTCGGAACAGTCCATCGGCAGGTTGATCTTCGCGCGGAAGGCGGCATCGAGCACCTTCTCGCCGGCCTTGCAGTCGATGAAGCGGGTTACCCCGTCCTCGAAATTCAGGGCAATCTTGTAGCTGGACATGGCGTCACCTCCACTTCGTTTTCTTTCATGACGAAACAACGGGCGTCAGACGTGATAGACGTCGAGCACCTGCCGGATGTAGTCGTTCTTCAGCACGATCTTCTTGTACGAGATCAGCAGTTCATCGCCCGCACGGCGCAACGTGACGAACATCGTGCCGAAGAAGTGATCGGTCACGCGGTAGCGGTGGTTCAGCGTGTGAAAGTTGTAGCGCACGTCCACCTCGTCGTCGCGTTCGGCCAGCACCTCGACGTTCGTCACGTTGTGGCTGGTGCGCGGCTCGGGCGTCGATGCGCCGCTGCGCTCGGTCTTGATCCGGAACACGCGATCCTCGAGGCCGCCGCGGTCCGGGTAGTACATCAGCGAGATCTGGCTCTGGTGATCGTCGGTCGTGCGATCGTCGTCGTCCCACGCGGGCATCCAGTACGTGACGTCTTCCGTGTAGCAGGTGAGCCACTCGTCCCACTGACGATCGTCGAGCAGGCGCGCTTCGCGATACAGCGCCGCGCAAATGGTCCGGTAATCGAAGTTCATGCCGCCACCTCCCCGCGTTCCTTCTTCAGCGCATCGCGCATCACGTTCACCCAGTGTTCGTGCTGGCACACGAACAGCCCTTCGTCCTCGCTGCGCTCGCCGGAAATGCGCGGGTTCAGCCCCATCTTCTTCGCGTTCTCGTCGGGCCCGTGGACCCACAACGGCGCACCGCGCGACAGGTCGTTCCACATCGCCGTGATGCCCGCATAGCCGGCCTGACACGCGCGAAACTCTTCGAGATCGTCGGCGGTGCCCATGCCCGTCACGTTGAAGAAATCCTCGTACTGGCGAATCCGCACCGTGCGATCGGCATCGCTCTCGCCCTTGGGTGCGAAGCAGAAAATCGTGACTTCCGTCTTGTCGACGGCGAGCGGCCGCACCACGCGAATCTGCGTGCTGAACTGGTCCATCAGGAACACGTTCGGGTACACGCACAGGTTGCGGGTCTGGTTCACGATGAAGTCGGCCTGCACGTCGCCGACGCGCGCCTTGATCTCGTCGCGGTGCCGGTACACGGGCCGCACTTCGGGATTCATCGTCTGCGTCCACAGCAGGATGTGGCCGTTCTCGAAGCCGTACACGCCCGCGACCGACTTGCTCCAGCTGTTCGCGTCGACGGCCTTGGTGCCGTCCTCCTTGCGGCGGCCCATCGTCGCCGCGTAGTTCCAGTGCACGGTGCTGACGTGGTAGCCGTCGCAGCCGTTCTCCATCTGCATCTTCCAGTTGCCTTCGTAGATGTAGGACGAGTTGCCGCGCAGCACTTCGAGCCCGTTCGGCGCCTGGTCGACGATCTGGTCGATGATCACGCGCGCTTCGCCGAGGTATTCCTCGAGCGGCAGCACGTCGGCGCTGAGGCTGCCGAACAGGAAACCGCGATAGTTCTTGAAGCGTGCGACCTTCTTCAGGTCGTGCGAGCCGTTCGTGTTGAACTGCACCGGATACTCGGTCGTCTTCTCGTCCTTCACTTTCAGCAGCTTGCCGGTGTTCGAGAACGTCCAGCCGTGGAACGGGCATGTGAAGCTGCCCTTGTTGCCGTGCTTGCGGCGGCACAGCATCGCGCCCTTGTGCGCGCACGCATTGATCACCGCATGCAGCTCGCCGGTCTTGTCGCGCGTGATCACGACCGGCTGACGGCCGATCCACGTCGTGTAGTAGTCGTTGTTGTCCGGGATCTGGCTTTCGTGAGCCAGGTACACCCAGTTGCGCTCGAAGATGTGCTTCATCTCGAGTTCGTACAGTTCCGCATTGGTGAAGATGTCGCGGCGGCAGCGGAATACGCCGGCCTCCTTGTCGTCCTGCACCGCGGTGGCGAGCAGGTGATCCAGGTCGGTGGCTTGATCGATCGTGGCGGACATGTTGGCTCCTCCCATGCGCGTGCCGCGTCCTGCAAGCACGCTCGCATCGGTAATCGGTTGAATCTCGCGGGAACCCGGCCGGCGGCGGCAGCGCAATCGCGCCGCCGCGCCGTCGGGCGGTTATGCCGTCGCGGCGGCGCGCGGGCGGTGGACGATCTGGTTGTCCTTGCCCTGCACCAGCGGCGTCAGCACGAAGTTGAACTCGATGTCCTGGTACGCATCGGCCTTCAGGCCGAGCGCCGTGCCGCCGGTCTTGTCGGCCACGGGCGGGATCAGCTCCTCGCGGGTCGCGTACGCGAAGTCATCCCAGATCAGCGGATCGCCGGCAATGTTGAACTGCGTCGTCAGCTTGCGGTGGTCGTGGCTGTCGACGAAGAAGTGCACGTGCGCCGGGCGGTTGCCATGCCGGCCGAGGGCGTTCAGCAGTTGCTGCGTCGCGCCCTGCGGCGGGCAGCCGTAGCCGACCGGCATCAGCGTGCGGAATTCGTACTTGCCGTCCGCGCCCGTCTTCACCGCGCCGCGCAGGTTGAAATCGCTCTGCTTGCTGGTCGGGTCGAAGTGCGAATAGAAGCCGTGCGAATTCGCGTGCCAGCATTCGACCAGCGCGCCCGCCACCGGCTTGCCCTCGAGATCCGTCACCGTGCCGTGGATCACGAGCGGGCCCGCGCCGTCGTCCGCGTCGAGGTCGATCTTCGACACGCCGTCGCGCACCGGCGCACCCGCGACGTACAGCGGCCCTTCGATCGTGCGCGGCGTGCCGCCGTCGAGGCCGGCTGCCTTGTCCGCGGCATCCATCCGGATGTCGAGGTACTTCTCGAGGCCGAGGCCGGCCGCGAGCAGCGCCGCCTCGCCGTCCTGGCCGAGCTTGTTCAGGTAGTTCACGCCGGCCCACACCTCGTCGGGCGTGATGTCGAGATCGTCGATCGCCTTGAACAGGTCGCCGAGCAGCCGCAGCACGACCTGCTGCGCGCGCGCGTTGCCGCCGTTCGTGCCGTTCGCGCCCGCGTTCGACGCGGCCTTCAGCAGATCCTGCACTTCCCGGGTATCGAAAACTTTGACGCTCATGATGGTGTCTCCACGTGTATTTGGGGGGAATGACGGCCTTTGCCCGGCCCGGGTCATCGCGCGACTTTCGTCAGCCCGTCGCGGGTGAAACGCCTGACCTTGTCCTCGTCGAGTTCGATGCCGAGGCCAGGGCCGTCCGGCACGGTCAGTTCGAAGTCGCTGTAATCGAGCGGCTGCGTCAGGATCTCTTCGGTGATCAGCAGCGGCCCGAACAGTTCGGTGCCCCACTGCAGGTTCGCGAAACTCGCGAACAGGTGCGCGGACGCCACCGTGCCGAACGCGCCTTCGAGCATCGTGCCGCCGTACAGCTCGATGCCGGCCGCATCCGCGATCGCGGCGACGCGTTGCGCGGCGAACAGGCCGCCGCTTTGCTCGATCTTGATCGCGAACACGTCCGCGCCGTGATGCTTCGCGATATCGAATGCGCTGTCGGGGCCCTGCAGGATTTCATCGGCCATCAGCGCGACCGGGAAGCGGCGCATCAGCCGCGCGAGCGCCGCGGCCGACCCCACCGGCTGCTCGACCAGTTCGCAGCCGGCATCGGCCAGCGCCGGAATCGCGCGCGCGGCCTGCGTTTCGCTCCACGCCATGTTCACGTCCACGCGCACCGACGCACGATCGCCGACGGCCTTCTTGATCTCGGCCACGTGGCGGATATCGGTATCGGGCGCCTTCGCGCCGATCTTCAGCTTGAACACGTTGTGGCGGCGCAGGTCGAGCATCCGCTCGGCTTCGGCGATGTCGGTGGCCGTGTCGCCCGATGCGAGCGTCCACGCAACCGGCAGGCGGTCGCGCCGGCGGCCGCCGAGCAGCTCGCTCACCGGCACGCCGAGCCGCTTGCCGTGCGCGTCGAGCAGCGCGGTTTCGAGTGCGCTCTTCGCGAAGTGGTTGACCTTCGCGAGCTTGCCGAGGAACGCCATCAGCGTCTGGATGCGCGTCGCGTCCCGGCCGACGATGGCCGGCGCGAGATACGTGTCGATCGCCAGCTTCATCGCTTCGGGGCTTTCCGGGCCGTACGCCATGCCGGCGATCGTCGTGCCCTCGCCGATACCCGTCACGCCGTCGCTGCAGAACACCTTCACGAGCATCAGCGTCTGGCCGTGCATCGTGGCCACCGACAGCTTGTGCGGGCGGATCGTCGGCAGGTCGACGAGGCGGGTTTCGATACGTTCGATGGTGACGGAGGACATGGGGCACGCCGTGGGGGTGAAGTTCTTGAGGCGATTTATACGTCTCGGCCGGAACGAGCGTCCAATACTTTTAGGCGGGCTTTTCAATACCTTTCAGGTATCGAGATTGGCGAATATCGGCGTGATTTCGCGGTCTGCCATACCTTTCATGACAGGCAACGAGAGCGGAAAGCCATGCTGGATCAGGGGGAGCGGCAACTGCGGTTGCGGGCCGCTGAAGACGGGAACGGCATCGGCCATCGTGCGCGGCGACGTGAAAAAAAGCGGCCTCGGCGGGCCGCTGTCAGGGTTTTCCTGATGCGTAGTCAGGGCGCGCGTGCGCGAGTTTCGCGAGATGGCGACCGGCTTCGTGGCCGGTTTGTCCGCCGCTTGCCGGCGCAGGTCAAAGTAGCCCCGTCATGATTCCCGGCGGCGGTGTCTGCGCATCCGCCCGGTCGGGTACAGGCAGGCTTCGGCATCAGCGCAATCCACCGGGCCTGCCTGCCGGCTCGCTTCGTGGCGAGTGCGGGCGATTCATCGTGCCACCGCCCCTCGGCGCGCCTTCACGACATCCCGTCGGCGCCGGGCCAGCCTCCGAGCCGCCCCTCCACCCCATACCCGTCGTCCGGCGCCGGCAGCCTCCCCAGCACCCGCTCGACCTCCAGCGCGACCGCGATCAATTCGCGATCGGTATCGGCGGCTCCATCCAGTGCGAGGCCGACCGGCAGCCCGGCCGCCGTCAGGCCGGCCGGCACGGTCATCCCCGGTACGCCGGCATTGCTGCCCGGCTCGGTATTCCGGATGTAAGTCGCGAACACCGAAGCGGTTTCACCGTTCAGGATCATCGTGTCGCCCGACGGAATCGGGCATGCGACGGCGATCGTGGTCGGAAAGACCAGCGCATCGGCGCCGCTGTCGGCGAGGCATTGCCGATACGCGGCACGCGACCGCGTACGGCGGTCGAGCGCGGTGCGATAGGCCGCTTCGCCGATCCCGTCCGGTCCGGTTATATGACGCGCGATTCGTGCGACGTCCGGGCTTCCGACGTTCGCGACGATATCGTCGACCGACAGGTCGTAGCCGTTCTCGACCAGATACGCGTGCATCGACGAACGGAATTCGTACATCGCGATGACGGCCGGCTCGTCGTCGAAGAAGTCCGGATAGTCGTTCAGATCGAGGTCGACGCACTCGAATCCCGCCTGCGCCAGCTTCGCCACCGCGGCATTCGCCACCGCGTCGACATCCGGCGCGAGGCCGCGCCAGAACGTCGTGCGCGGCACCGCGAGACGCACCGGCCGCGTCGCGCTGCGCGTCGGCATCGACGTTGGCGTGCCGGTGCCCGACAGAATCGCGTCGAGCAGCGCGATGTCCTCGACCGACCGCGCGATCGGCCCGACGGTGTCGCGCGTGCGCGAAATCGGCGCGACGCCGCCCGACGGGTAGCGCCCCACGGTCGGACGAAGGCCGACGGCACCGCACAGCGCCGCCGGAATCCGGACCGAGCCGCCGGTGTCCGTCCCGAGTGCGGCGGGCACCACGCCCGCGCCGACCAGTGCGCCCGAGCCGCTGCTGCTGCCGCCCGGAATCCGGTTGAAGTCGTACGGGTTGCGGACCATGCCCGACACGCGGTTGTTGCCCGATACGCCGAATGCCAGCTCGTGCAGGTTCGCCTTGCCCGCGATCAGCGCCCCGTGCGCCAGCAGCCGCGCGACGACCGGCGCGTGCCGCGGCGGCACGCGATTGTGCAGCGCCAGCGTGCCGTTGCCGGTCGGCAAACACGTGGTGTCGATGTTGTCCTTGATCGCGATCGGCAGGCCGAGCAGCACGTGCGGGGCGGCCGACGTCGCGAGGTCGCGGTCGCAGCGGGCCGCTTCGGCGAGCAGCCGCGCGTCGTCGACGCAGGTAAAGCCGTTCAGGTAGCGCCAGCGTGCGTGGCGCTCGATCAATGCGTACGCGTATTCGACACAGGAAAACTCCCGGCGCAGGATCGCGTTCCGGGCTTCGGTGAGCGTCAGGGTTCCCAGGGTGGGCATCGTCGTCGTTCCTCGTCACAGGGGTCGTCACAAGGTAGGACGCGCCGATTTTGACGACCATCGTCACAATGGATGACCCCGCCCATGCGCCGCGCGGCCGGTCACGCCAGCGCGGCCGCCAGGCTCGCGCGGTTGGCGACGCCCTTCTTCGCCATCACGCGGCGCAGATGCGTGCGCACCGTGGACAGCCCGATGCCGAGCGTGCGCGCGACGTCCTTGTCGGTATAGCCGGCGGCGACGAGCCGCGCGACGTCGCTCTCGCGCTCGGTCAGCCCCGCGCACGCGTGGCGCCGCCGCAGCAGCGCGCGCCGGAAAAACGGCTCGATGCCGTTCAGCAGCAGCTTGTCGCGTTCGGTGAAATCGGGCCGCCCCCGCGCCCGCCAGATCCGCAGGTCGCCCACGTGGGTCGCGCCGTCGAACGCGTAGACGTTGATGCCGTGGTGCATGCCGTCGCGGCACAGGAAATCGTTGTAGAACTCGGTGCGCTCCAGCTCGCGCCGGCTCACCACCTCGTCGACGCAGGTCGCCACGCGGCGCGCGCGCAGTGGCGACGTGACCGGGTCGATATGCTGGAACCATGCTTCGTACCGCGCGATCTGCAACGGATCGACGTTGTACGAGAACCCGTTGCACCACAGGCCGGTTCGTTCGTCGCAATCGAACGACGCGGCGAAATCGGCGCGCAGCAGTTGCGTGATCGCGGGCAGCACGACCGTCCTCACGTCGACGACCGGCCCCAGCTCTTCCAGGCGGGCGACGATGTCGCCGAACAGCCGGAGTTCCTCCGGTGTGATATCGGATGCGGAAAGGTTCATCACGTACGGTTCCTCGGCAAGCCGGTGGAGAACGCCTGCGTCGAGCGTTTCGACGGGGGCTTTCGTGACGATGGCCCGAACGGGCACGGGTTCATCACGATGCGTCATGTTACCCGGCTGATCGATGCATCGCGTAGCGCGTGTCGACTACGACAGCGTGCGGGCGCATGCGTCGCCCAGCCCGCCGACACCCGGGCGGTTTCCCGACGCACGAGCGCGACGCAACGCGGCCGGTTTCCCGGGAAGCACGACGGCCGGCCAACCGCGGCGCGACGGGCCGCGGCGTCGTTGCGCGAACGTGAAGGCCCGCTTAGTGGCCGGCAGCCGCCACCGCCTGCCACGCATGCAGCCGCAACGCGAGCCACGCGATCCCGACCGCCACCGCGCCGACCACGCCGCCGAACGTGCCGATCCACGGCAGCCCGAAGTCGCTGGCGATATGGTTGCCGATCAGCGCGCCGGCGCCGATGCCGACGTTGTACAGCCCCGAGAAGATCGACACCGCGAGGTCGGTTCCCTCCGGCGCCAGCTTCAGTACCCATGCCTGCATGGCCAGCCCGAAGCAGACGATCGCGCCGCCCCAGACCAGCGTATGCACGGACAGCGTGACGATGTTGAGCGCGCACGGGAACAGGATCAGCAGGCATCCCGCCAGCGCGACGATCGACCCGAGCAGGAAATCGTCCGGCCGGTGCGGATAGATGCGGTTGAAGCAGATCGCGGCCGGTATGCCGGCGACGCCGAACAGGATCAGCACGTACGTGATCCGGCTGCTGCTCGCATGGTTGACGCTGTGGACGAAGGGCTCGATGTACGTGTACGACGTGAAATGCGCGGACACGACGAGCACGGTGATCGCATACAGCGCCACCAGCGCGGGCTTGCGCAGGAACACGCCGATGCTGCTGAGCGACCCGGCGCCCTGGCTCGGCAATACCGGCAACGTCGCGCGCAGCAGCAGCAACGCGACGGCCGCCGCGCCGGCGATGATCAGGAACGTGACCCGCCAGCCGAACGTTTCGCCGACCACGCGCCCGAGCGGAATGCCGGCCACCATCGCGATCGCCGTGCCCATCGCCAGCAGGCTGAGCGCGCGGCTTTTGCGGTCGCTCGGCGCGAGCCGTACGGCCAGCGGCACGGAAATCGACCAGAACACCGCATGCGCGCACGCGATGCCCAGCCGGCCGACCATCAGTACCGCGAAATTCCACGCGACACCGGTCACCACATGACTGCCGATGAACACCAGCAACGCACCCGTCAGCAGCTTGCGGCGCTCGACGTGGCGCGTGGCCAGCGTCAGCGGCAGCGACACGACGGCCACGGCCCACGCGTAGATCGTCAGCATCAGGCCGACGTCGGTCGGCTGCATGTGCAGGCTGTCGCCGATCGCGCTGAGCAGCGCGACGGGCACGAATTCGGTGGTGTTGAAGATGAAGGCGGTGAGTGCCAGGGTCAGTACGCCCCACCACGAGTGCTTGGAACTGACGGCGTCCGGTGTGGCCATACCTGGAATCGACGAGACGAGGGTTGGAGGCGCGCGGCGCGGAGAAACCGCGCCCGGCGATCGCCGCGATTGTACCAGCGGCGCATGACACGGCGCGGCGCGCGGCGGTGCGCGATGGCCGCGGGACATGGTCATGACACGGCCGTGCGCCGATAATGTGCCGACATGCTTCTCGCGACCCGTTCGCCCGAACCCTCACGAACCAGGAGATTCCCATGCGCATTGAAACGTCCTTTCTGTTCGATCTCGACGGCACGCTCGTCGACAGCGTCTATCAGCACGTGCTCGCGTGGAAGGAAGCGCTCGATGCCGAGGGCATCGAACTGTCGGTATGGCGCATCCACCGCAAGATCGGCATGAGCGGCGGCCTGTTCCTGAATCAGTTGCTGCGCGAGACGGCCGGCGACATCGACGCGGAGCGCGTCGAGCGGCTCGCACGGCTGCATGCGGCCGCGTACCAGCGGCTGCGCGCGCAGGTGCGACCGCTGCCGGGTGCGCGCGAGCTGCTGACCGCGCTGTCGTCGGCGGGCATTCGCTGGGCGATCGCGACCAGCGGGCGGATGGAAACGGCCGCCATCAATCTCGAGGCGCTCGGCGTCGATCCGGCGAAGCAGGTGGTCGTCACGCGCGACCAGGTGAAATACGCGAAGCCGGACCCCGACCTGTTCCTGACGGCCGCCGCGAAATTGAACGTGCCGATCGAACATACGGTCGTGGTCGGCGACAGCATCTGGGACATGCTGGCCGCGGCCCGCTGCCGCGCGCTCGGCGTCGGGCTGCTGTCGGGCGGCTATGGCAGCGACGAACTCGAACGCGCGGGCGCGCTGCGCGTGTACGACGATCCGGCCGATCTGCTGTGGCATCTCGACGAGATTGCCGCTCGGCCCTGACACACCGGCTTCACCGGCCGCACCTGCGCGGAAGCGCCGTCTGACCGGCTACGCCAGTGCCGTATCGGCACGCGGCGGCCGCACGGCTCAATCGTCGTCGACGTGCTTGTCGACCAGATGGCGGCCGCGCTCGACGCCCGCGCGCAGCGCTTCGCTCTCGGTCATCCAGTCGGGGCCGTCGGCCGCCGGCACGCGCAGCTCGCCGCGCGCGTCGCCGACCACCACCTGCACGTCGTGGCGCCACGCGCCGCTGGCGTTGCGCCCCGCCCACACGCGTATCTCGTGCCCGCGATACAGGTCGCGGATCTGTGCATCCTGTCGATTTTGCACGGTGGTCTCCTGTACCCGTCTGCAATGACGATGCAAAAAATGCGCGCCGCATGATCGCCGCGCGCCCGTGCGCCCGGTGCGCACGCGCCGTGCCCGGTACTCGCCGCCCGGCACGCCGTTTGCGCGACGCTTGCGTGTCGAACCGCCGCCGGCACGCGCCGCGAGCCCGCGATACGGTTCACTCCCCTGCAACCGGACGACGATCGGCGCATCGACGCCTGCCCGGCTCGCGGATCGAACGTCGCCTCTTCGCCAAGGAGCCTCGTGTGAATCAAACGACCGATCTGCTCTCCTATCTCGTGACGAGCCAGCTTGCCGCGCGCATGCGCTCCGGCGCATGGCCCACGACCGGTCAGGTCGTCGATGCGCAGCGCGCGTGGCTCGCGTGCCATCACGCCGAATGCGGATGGCTTGCGCGGGTCAGGATCGCGGACGCATCCGCGACGATCGCGCAAGGGATCTACGACATCGCGGTCGCGAACCGCGATCCCGACAGCGGCAACCACGGGCGGCTCGATGCCGACTCGCCGGAACTGCACGCGCTGCGCGAACGCTGCGATGCACTATTACAGCGCATCGACGCCGACCGGGACTTCGGCCCGCGATGACCGCGCGGTCCCGAATCGTGTAAAAACGACAGTCCGTTGGGGTCGGCATCCCGCGCAGGCCCCGCCGCGCGGGAAATCGGCCGGCAGGCACGTGCGTTGCGGTGGACAGAAGTCATCGACCGCCGCCCTACGCGCCACGCCATGGATTCCACGTCACCCTTCGCTCCGCACCTCTATTTCTGCGACGCCCGCCTCGTCGGCCCGCTCGACATATGGCCGCAGACGTTCGCGCATATCGCGGGCATGGGTTTCGATCACGTGCTGGTCGGTGCCTTCTGGGCCGCGAGCGTCGCCGGCTTTCCGCGCCACGTGGCCGATTTCCGGCGTCCGGCCCAATCGTTCGCGACCCGCGCGAGCGCGCTCGAAACCTTCGCGCGGCTCGCGCAACTCGCGCAGGGTCACGGGCTGCGGCTGCTGCTCGAAGTCGTCCCCGAGCGCATCGCGCGCGAAAACCCGCTGCGCGCCGAGCACCCTGGCTGGTACGTCGAGCGCGCGCACGACGATGCGCTGATCGACCCGCGCGGCACCGCGCATGCGATGGATGTCGCGCACGCGAATCTCGACGACGACGCGGCGCGCGACGCGCTGTCCGCGTGGTGGTGCAAGCACCTCGCCGCATTCGCCGACGCCGGCGCGGCCGGTTTCCTCATCGACGCACCGCATCACCTGCCGCCCGACTGGTGGCCCGGCTGGCGGGCGGCGCTGCGCCGTGCGCGCTCCGACGTCGCGCTGCTCGCGGGCGTGCCCGGCCATGCGCGCGACGCGCTCGCGCGGCTCGAAGGCGCCGGGTTCGACGCGGTGTTCTCGTCGGCGCGCTGGTGGGACCTGCGCGCACCGTGGTTCGTCGACGAACACCGGCTGCTGCGGCGCATCGGCTCGCCGATCGCGTTTCCCGACGCGTTCGACGGCCCGCGCGTCGCCGACGACTGGCCCGACGCGCCCGACGACACCGTCGCCCGCGCGTATCACCGCGCGCTGTGGACGGCCTCGGCCGTCGGCACCGGCTGGCTCGTGCCGATGGGCTTCGAGCGCGGCGTCACGGTACCGCTGATGGCGCGCGACGCGGATGCCGCGCGCTACCGTGCCGCATTCGAGCGTGCGCGTTTCGACCTGTCGGGTGCGATCGCCGAGGCGAACGCGTGGCGCCGCGCCACGCGCGTCGCGGCGGCCCGCGGCGAAATCGCGCAACTGAGCGGGCCGGGCGCGGCCGCGACCACGCTGCTGCGCGGCACGGGGCCGTCGCTCGAACACGACGACGCGGCGCTGCTGATCGCGCTGAATCCCGATCTCGACGCCGCCGCGGCGGTCGACCCCGCGACGATCCTGCCCGGCGTGCCGGGAGAATTCACACGTGTCGTCACGCGCGACGGCGCGCAGACCGCGCTCGAACCGTTCACGCTCGAACCCGGCGGCTATGCATTGCTGGATGCGCGGCGGGCGCCGCCCGTCACGACACGCCCCGACGCCGCGCGCGAGGGCAATACGCTGTCGGCGGCGCTCGCGGCCGACCGGATCGCGATCGAGCGCGTCGAGCCGTCGGTCGACGGCGGCCGCTTCGCGGTGAAGCGCGTGATCGGCGAGACGTTCGTTGTCCACGCATCGATCTTCAGCGACGGCCACGCGCATCTCGCGGCCGTCCTGCAATGGCGCGCGGCCGGCGAAGACTGGCGCGAAATCCCGTTCGAAGCCGAACCGAACGATCGCTGGCATGCGCGCGTCGTGCTCGACCGGCTCGGCCGTCACGAATTCCGCGTGATCGCGTGGCGCGACGACTGGGCGTCGCTCGTCGACGACGTCGCGAAGAAGCATGCGGCAGGCCAGGACGTGACGCTCGAATTGCGCGAGGCGCAACTGCTGCTCGCGACCGCGCTCAAGCGCGCCGATCCGCTCGATGCGCGCGCGCTCACGCAAATGAAACGGCTCGTCGCCGAGTTCAAGGACGCGCCGGCCGATGCGCGCCGCGCGCTGCTCGCGGCGCCGCAGCTCGCCGATGCGTTCGCGGCGCTGCGCTACCGGCCGTTCGTCACCCACGATGAAACCTGCTACCCGGTCGACGTCGAACGCCGCGCGGCGCGCTTCTCGAGCTGGTACGAAATGTTTCCGCGCTCGGCGAGCGACGATCCGCATCGGCACGGCACGTTCGACGACGTGATCGCGCACCTGCCGCGCATCCGCGACATGGGTTTCGACGTGCTGTATTTCCCGCCGATCCATCCGATCGGCACGACCGCGCGCAAAGGGCGCAACAACAGCCTGACGGCCGGCCCCGACGACGTGGGCAGCCCGTACGCGATCGGCTCGCCCGACGGCGGCCACACGGCCGTGCATCCGCAGCTCGGCACGCTCGAATCGTTCTGCGCGCTGGTCGATGCCGCGCGCGGCCACGGGCTCGAGATCGCGCTCGACTTCGCGATCCAGTGCTCGCCCGATCACCCGTGGCTCGCCGCGCATCCGGGCTGGTTCGCGTGGCGCCCCGACGGCTCGCTGCGCTTCGCTGAGAATCCGCCGAAGCGCTACCAGGACATCGTGAACCCCGATTTCTATGCACCGGACGCGCTGCCCGACCTGTGGCTCGCGCTGCGCGACGCCGTGCTGTTCTGGGTGGAAGCCGGTGTGCGGATCTTCCGCGTCGACAACCCGCACACGAAGCCGCTGCCGTTCTGGGCGTGGATGATCGACGACGTGCGCGGCCGGCATCCGGACGTCGTGTTCCTGTCCGAAGCGTTCACGCGGCCGGGCATGATGTATCGGCTCGCGAAGGTCGGCTTCTCGCAGTCGTACACGTACTTCACGTGGCGCGAGTCGAAACGCGAATTCATCGACTACCTGACCGAACTGACGACCGGCCCCGCACGCGAATTCTTCCGGCCGAACTTCTTCGTCAACACGCCCGACATCAACCCGCGCCACCTGCAGAACGCGCCGCGCACGCAGTTCGTGATCCGCGCGGCGCTCGCGGCGACGCTCGCCGGGTCGTGGGGCATGTACTCGGGCTTCGAGCTCGGCGAATCGGCGCCACTGCCGGACAGCGAGGAATACGCAAACGCGGAGAAATACGAACTGCGTGCCCGCGACTGGAGCAAGGCCGCGCACATCGGCGCCGAGATCGCGCGGCTGAACCGCGCGCGGCGCGCGCACCCGGCGCTGCAGACGCATCTGGGCGTCACGTTCGTCGACGCGGACAACGACGCGGTGCTCGTGTTCG
Organism: Burkholderia metallica; assembly: GCF_001718555.1. Taxonomy (NCBI): domain Bacteria; kingdom Pseudomonadati; phylum Pseudomonadota; class Betaproteobacteria; order Burkholderiales; family Burkholderiaceae; genus Burkholderia; species Burkholderia metallica. The sequence continues at coordinate 508,297 of NZ_CP013402.1, read as the reverse complement.
TGAAGGCGACGCCGGCGTACGACAGCGTGGTCGTGGTCGCGATCAGCACCGACCCGTGGAATCCGCAGGTCGCGAACTTCACGCTCGATGCGTCGCTGTGGCGCGGGCTGGGGCTCGTGGACGGCGAACCGCTCGACGCGCTCGAACAGGACGCCGCGCATGCGCAGACCTGGCGCGGGCATCGCCAGTACGTGTCGCTCGACCCGCACGTGCGGCCGTATGCGATCTGGCGGCTCACGCCGTCTCCAGGCGCCGCGCGGGTGGCGGCGCCAGAACCGGGCGCCGCCCGGCCACCTTCGGGAGCGCATGGATGATGAAACGCGAAGATTCCCTCGACGACGTGCGCCGCGCGCAGTTTTCGTCGCTCGCACCGGCCGGCGCGGCGCGCCGCCGCCGCGCCCGCCGCCGCGCGCCGGCGCTCTGCGCGGACGATCCGCTGTGGTACAAGGACGCGATCATCTACCAGGTGCACGTGAAGTCGTTCTACGACTCGAACAACGACGGCATCGGCGACTTCCCCGGCCTGATCGCGAAGCTCGACTACATCGCCGAACTCGGCGTCGACACGGTCTGGCTGCTGCCGTTCTACCCGTCGCCGCGCCGCGACGACGGCTACGACATCGCCGACTACCGCGACGTGCATCCCGACTACGGCACGCTCGCCGACGTGCGGCGCTTCATCCGCGAAGCCCATGCGCGCGGCATCCGCGTGATCACCGAGCTCGTGATCAACCACACGTCGGACCAGCATCCGTGGTTCCAGCGCGCGCGCCGCGCGAAGCCCGGCTCCGCGTATCGCGACTACTACGTGTGGTCCGACACCGACACGAAATACGCGGACACGCGGATCATCTTCCTCGACACCGAAACGTCGAACTGGACCTACGACCCGGTCGCCGGCCAGTATTACTGGCACCGCTTCTATTCGCACCAGCCGGACCTGAACTTCGACAATCCGGCCGTGGTGCGCGAGGTGTTGCAGGTGATGCGCTTCTGGCTCGACCTCGGTATCGACGGGCTGCGGCTCGACGCGGTGCCGTATCTCGTCGAGCGCGAAGGCACGAACAACGAGAACCTGCCCGAGACGCACGCGATCCTGAAGCAGATCCGCGCGACGATCGATGCCGAATATCCGAACCGGATGCTGCTCGCCGAAGCGAACCAGTGGCCGGAAGACGTGCAGGAGTATTTCGGCGACGAGAACGAATGCCACATGGCGTTCCACTTCCCGCTGATGCCGCGCATCTATATGTCGATCGCGAGCGAGGACCGCTTCCCGATCGTCGACATCATGCGCCAGACGCCGGCGCTCGCGCCGAGCAACCAGTGGGCCGTGTTCCTGCGCAACCACGACGAGCTGACGCTCGAGATGGTGACCGACTCCGAGCGCGACCTGCTGTGGCAGACCTATGCGAGCGACCGGCGCGCGCGGCTGAACCTCGGCATCCGGCGCCGGCTCGCGCCGCTGATGGAACGCGACCGGCGCCGCATCGAGCTGATCAACTCGCTGCTGCTGTCGATGCCCGGCACGCCGGTGATCTACTACGGCGACGAGATCGGGATGGGCGACAACATCCACCTCGGCGACCGCGACGGCGTGCGTACACCCATGCAGTGGTCGTCGGACCGCAACGGCGGCTTCTCGCGCGCCGATCCCGAAATGCTCGTGCTGCCGCCGGTGATGGGTTCGCTGTACGGCTACGACGCGATCAACGTCGAGGCGCAGACGCGCGACCCGCATTCGCTGCTGAACTGGACGCGCCGCATCCTCGCGACGCGCCGCGCGTCGCAGGCGTTCGGGCGCGGCACGATCCGCTTCCTGCGCCCGGAGAACCGCAAGGTGCTCGCGTACCTGCGCGAGCTGGACGGCCACGATCCGCTGCTGTGCGTCGCGAACCTGTCACGCGCGTCGCAGGCGGTCGAGCTCGACCTGTCCGGATTCGCGGGCCGCGTGCCGATCGAGATGACGTCGGATTCGCCGTTTCCGCCGATCGGCCAGCTCCCGTATCTGCTCACCTTTCCGCCGTACGGATTCCTCTGGTTCGTGCTCGCCGAGCACGGCCGCGAGCCGTCGTGGCGGCAGCCGCATGCGGAGCCGCTGCCCGAGTACGTGACGCTCGTGATGCGGCGCGGCGACATGCGGCCGGACGTGTCGCAACTGCACGCGCTCGCGCACGATGCGCTCGCGTCGTGGCTCGCGCGCCGGCGCTGGTTCGCGTCGAAGGATCGCGCGATCGGCGACGCGTGGCTGAACGTCGTCACGCCGGTGCCGGACGAACCGTTCCAGTACGCGGAGGCGTGGGTATCCGCGAGCGACGGCGGCGTCGAACGCTACGTCGTGCCGCTCGCGACCGCGTGGGGCGGCGAGACCTCGCACCCGCTGTTCGCGCAGCTCGCGCTGGCGCGCGTGCGGCGCGGCCATACGGTCGGCTACCTGACCGACGCGTTCGCGCTGCCCGCGTTCGCGCACGGGATGCTGCGCAAGCTGCGCGACGGCGCGACGGTGCCCACGTCCGACGGCGGGCGGCTCGCGTTCCTGCCGGAAGACGCGCTCGCCGCGCTCGACCCGGGCGACGACGCGGAAGTGCGCTGGCTCGCGGCCGAGCAGAGCAACAGCTCGCTCGTGATCGGCGACGCGATCGTGCTGAAACTCGTGCGTAAGGTCGCGCACGGCATTCATCCGGAAGCGGAAATGAGCCGTCACCTGACGCGCATCGGTTATGCAAATACCGCGACGCTCGCCGGCGAAGTCGTGCACGTCGATCCGGACGGCAACCCGCATACGGTCGCGATCCTGCAGCGCTACGTCGACAACCAGGGCGACGCGTGGACGCGCTCGTTCGACTTCCTGCGGCGTGCGATCGACGAACTCGCGCTGCCGGCCGCGGACGACGATGCCGCCGCCGAAGCGAGCGCGCAATCCGATGCGCTGCTCGGCTATGCGGCGTTCGCGGGCATCGTCGGCACGCGGCTCGGGCAACTGCACGTCGCGCTCGCGCAGCCGTCCGACGATCCCGCGTTCGCGCCGGAGCGCGCGACGCCCGATCACGTCGACGGCTGGTGCATGGATGCGATCGCATCGTTCGAGCGCGCGCTCGACGTGCTGCACACGCGGCTCGATTCGCTCGAGCCCGCGACCCGCGCGTCGGCCGACGCGTTGCTCGCATCGCGCGACGCGGCCGTGCGGGCGATCGGCGAACTCGTGCCGCGCACGCTCGACGCGCAATGCACGCGGATTCACGGCGATTTCCATCTCGGCCAGGTGCTCGACGTGCAGGGCGACGCGCTGCTGATCGACTTCGAAGGCGAACCCGCGCGCCCGCTCGCGCGGCGCCGCTCGAAGTCGCATCCGCTGCGCGACGTGGCCGGCCTGCTGCGTTCGCTGTCGTACGTCGGCGCGACCGCGCAGATCGCGATCGAGAAAGCGCCGCAGCAGGCGGCCGACCGCAAGCGCGCGCTGTTCGACCGCTTCGGGCAGGCCGCCGCCGACCGTTTCGTCGAATGCTATCGCGCGGCGGCCGACCTCGCGCCCGCCCGTTTCGTCGATCCGCGCTACGCGGATCGCCTGCTCGCGCTGTTCCTGATCGACAAGGCATCGTACGAGCTGTGTTACGAGGCCGCGAACCGGCCCGACTGGCTGAGCGTGCCGGTCGGCGGGCTCGCGGCGCTGGTCGAGCGCCTGCTGGGCGACGGCGGCCGCCCCGAAGACGGAGAGACCCGATGACCGACACGCTGTTCGAACGCGCCGATATCGACGCGCTGCTCGCCGGCCGCCATCCCGACCCGTTCGCGTGCCTCGGCCCGCACGAGCAGGCCGACCGGCTCGTCGTCCGCGCGCTGCTGCCCGGCGCCGAACGCGTGCGCGCGCTGGCGCCGGACGGCAGCGAACTCGGTGCGCTCGCGTGCATCGACCGCGCCGGCTGCTTCGCGGGGACGATCGCGCACGACGGCGGCACGCCCCGCTACCTGCTTGCGATCGACTGGCCGGACGCGCACCAGGTGACCGACGATGCGTATGCATTCGGCACGCTGCTCGACGAAGCGGCGCTCGCGCGCTTCTCGGCCGGCGACCCGGCCGCCGTGCTCGACTGCCTCGGCGCGACGCCCGTGCGCATCGGCGACACCGACGGCGTGCGCTTCGCGGTCTGGGCGCCGAACGCGCAGCGCGTGTCGGTGGTCGGCGACTTCAACGCATGGGACGGCCGCCGCCACCCGATGCGGCTGCGGCGGCCGTCGGGCGTGTGGGAACTGTTCGTGCCGGGCATCGGCGCGGGCGAGCGCTACAAGTTCGAGCTGCGCGCGGCCGACGGGCGCGTGCTGCCGCACAAGGCCGACCCGTGCGCGCGCGCGACCGAAGCGCCGCCGCGCACCGCGTCGGTCGTCGCCGACGTCGCGGCGCTCGACGCGTTCGCGTGGCACGACGAAGGCTGGATGCACGCACGACCGCGCAACGACCGCTACCGCGTGCCGTGGTCGATCTACGAGGTGCATGCGGAATCGTGGCTACGCATTCCCGAGGAGATGGAGCGCAGCGCGACGTGGGACGAACTGGCCGAGCGACTGATTCCGTACGTGCGGGGCATGGGCTTTACGCACGTCGAGTTCATGCCGATCGCCGAGTACCCGTTCGGCGGCTCGTGGGGCTACCAGCCGCTCGCGCAGTTCGCGCCGTCCGCACGCTTCGGGCCGGTCGACGGCTTCGCGCGGTTCGTCGATCGCGCGCACGCGGCCGGCATCGGCGTGATCGTCGACTGGGTGCCCGCGCACTTCCCCGACGATCCGCACGGGCTCGCGCAGTTCGACGGCAGCGCGCTCTACGAGCATGCGGACCCGCGCGAGGGCATGCATCCCGACTGGCACACGTGCGTGTTCAACGTCGGACGCACCGAGGTCGGCGCGTTCCTCGTCGCGTCCGCGCTCGCGTGGGCGCGCCGCTATCACGTCGACGGCATCCGCGTCGACGCGGTCGCGTCGATGCTGTACCGCGACTACTCGCGCGCCGAAGGCGAATGGGTGCCGAACGTGTACGGCGGCCGCGAAAACCTCGAATCGGTCGCGTTCCTGCGGATGCTGAACGACACGCTGCACGGTACGGCCGCGCCGGCCGGCGTCGTCACCGTCGCGGAGGAATCGACCGCGTGGCCGGGCGTCACCGCGCCGACCGGCGACGGCGGCCTCGGCTTCGACTTCAAGTGGAACATGGGCTGGATGCACGACACGCTCGCATATCTGCACGAAGATCCGATCCACCGCCGCTATCACCACGACCGGATGACGTTCGGGCTCGTGTACGCGTTCTCGGAGCGTTTCGTGCTGCCGCTGTCGCACGACGAAGTGGTGCACGGCAAGGGCTCGCTCGTCGCGAAGATGCCCGGCGACGCCTGGCAGCGGCTTGCGACGCTGCGCGCGTATTTCGGCTTCATGTGGGCGCACCCCGGCAAGAAGCTGCTGTTCATGGGCAGCGAATTCGCGCAATGGGCCGAGTTCGCGCACGATGCGACGCCGCACTGGGATTTGCTCGACGCCCCCGCGCATCGCGGGGTGCAGCGGCTCGTGCGCGACCTGAACCGCGCGTATGCGGCCGAGCCGGCGCTGCATGCCCTCGACTGCCACGCGGCCGGGTTCTCCTGGCTGATCGGCGACGACCGCGACAACAGCGTGTTCGCGTTCGCGCGGCGCGACGACACGGGGCGCCTCGTCGTCGCCGTCTGCAACTTCACGCCCGTGCCGCGCGCCGGCTACCGCCTCGGGCTGCCCGCGCCCGGCCACTGGCGCGAACTGATGAACACCGATGCCGCGTCGTACGGCGGCACCAACGCCGGCAACGACGGCGCCGTGTGGGCCGAAGCCGTGCCCGCGCACGGCGAAGCGTGGTCGGCGACCTTGCGCCTGCCGCCGCTCGCGACGCTGTGGCTCACTCCCGCTTGATCACCCGCGCCTTCGACACGGAGATCCGCCCCATGCCGACCGCCCTGCCCACCCGTCTCGAATCCGGCCGAAGCTACCCGCTCGGCGCGACCTGGGACGGCCTTGGGACCAACTTCGCGGTATTTTCCGCGCACGCGCATCGCATCCAGCTGTGCGTGTTCGATCCGACCGGCCGCAAGGAACTCGCGCGCCTCGACCTGCCCGAATGCACCGACGAGGTGTGGCACGGCTACCTGCCCAACGCGCATCCCGGTACCGTGTACGGGTTTCGCGCGGACGGTCCGTATCAGCCGCAGCACGGCCACCGCTTCAATCCGACCAAGCTGCTGCTCGACCCGTACGCGCGCAAGCTGGTCGGCCAGTTCCGCTGGTCGGACGCGCTGTTCGGCTATCGCGTGCATTCGAATCGCGCGGACCTGTCGATGGACCGCCGCGATTCGGCGCCCGCGATGCCCAAGTGCGTGGTGGTCGACGAGGCGTTCGACTGGAGCAACGACCGGCGCCCGCGCGTCGCGTGGCGCAACACGGTGATCTACGAAACGCACGTGCGCGGCGCGTCGATGCGGCGCGCCGGATTGCGCGTGCCGGAACGCGGCACGTTCTCCGCGTTCGCGCATCCGGCGTTCATCGATCATCTGCTGTCGATCGGCGTGACGACCGTCGAACTGCTGCCGATCCATGCGTTCCTGCAGCAGCGCGAGCTCGTGAAACGCGGGCTGCGCAACTATTGGGGCTACGACACCGCTGCATACTTCGCGCCGGAGCCAACCTATCTCGCGACGCGACGGCTCGACGAGATGCGCATCGCGATCCGGCAGTTGCACGCGGCCGGCATCGAGGTCGTGCTCGACGTCGTGTACAACCATACGGCCGAAGGCAATCAGCTCGGCCCGACGCTGTCGTGGCGCGGGCTCGACAACGCGAGCTACTACCGGCTGATGCCGGACGACCCCCGCTATCACGTCGACGAGACGGGCTGCGGCAACACGCTGAACCTGTCGCACCCGCGCGTACTGCAGATGGTGATGGATTCGCTGCGCTACTGGGCCACCGCGTTCAACGTCGACGGCTTTCGCTTCGACCTCGGCGTGACGCTCGGCCGCGAGGACCACGGCTTCGATCCCGGCGCGGGGTTCTTCGACGCGTTGCGGCAGGACCCGGTGCTCTCGCAGCGCAAGCTGATCACCGAACCGTGGGATCTCGGCCTCGGCGGCTACCAGCTCGGCCGCCATCCGCCCGGCTTCGCCGAGTGGAACGACCGCTTTCGCGATACCGTGCGGCGCTTCTGGCGCGGCGACGCGGGCCAGCGGCCGGAACTTGCCGCGCGCCTCGCCGGGTCGGCCGACCTGTTCAACCACCATCGGCGTCATACGTGGGCGTCGGTCAATTTCATCACCGCGCACGACGGCTTCACGCTCGCCGATCTCGTGTCGTATGCGGGCAAGCACAACGACGCGAACGGCGAGGACAACCGCGACGGCCGCGACGACAACTGCAGCGCGAACTGGGGCGTCGAAGGGCCGACCGACGATGAGGCGATCCGCGCGGTGCGCGCACGTGTCGCCCGCTCGATGCTCGCAACGCTGTTCACCGCGCTCGGCACGCCGATGCTGGTCGCGGGCGACGAATTCGGCCGCACGCAGCACGGCAACAACAACGCGTACTGTCAGGACAACGAGCTGTCGTGGCTCGACTGGGATCTCGCGCGCAGCGACGAAGCCGTGACGCTGATGCGCTTCGTGTCGCGGCTCGCCGCGCTGCGGCGCATGTATCCGTCGATGTCCGCGCCGAGCTATCCGTCGGGCGACCGCGACGCGGCGCCGGGCATGGCCGAGATCGGCTGGTTCGACGAGCGCGGCGACGCGCTGACCGTGCCCGCGTGGCAGGACCACGAGCGCCGCGCGCTGACGATGCGGCGCGTCGGCCCGGGCCGCACCGGGCGCACCGAGGCGCTGCTCGTGATGCTGAACGCGTCCGCCGAGACGGTCGTGTTCACGCCGCCCGCGCCGGCGCTCGACTATCGCGTGCTGGTCGACACGGCCACGCCGGACGCCGGCCCGCGTTCGTGGCCGGCCGACGGCCTCGACGTCGCCGCGCACGCGGTCGCGATCGCGGTGGCCGTCGTGCCGGCCGACTGGCCTTCGGGAGACTCGCCATGAGATCACGCTCCGCCCGCCCCGCCGGCACGCATGCGTTCGATGCGTCGTTCGGCGCGACCTGCATCGATGCCGGCCACACGCGCTTCCGGCTGTGGGCGCCCGCGAGCCGCACGGCCGCCGTCGAAATCGACGGCGAAAGCACGTCGGCCGTCGCGATGACCGCGCTCGCCGACGGCTGGTTCGAGGTCGTCGCGCCGTGCGGCCCCGGCACGCTGTATCGCTACCGGCTCGACGGCGAGCTTGGAGTGCCCGATCCCGCATCGCGCTTCCAGCCCGGCGGCGTGCACGGCCCAAGCCAGGTCGTCGATCCCGCTGCATACCGGTGGCGCCACGACGCGTGGCGCGGCCGCCCGTGGCACGAGACGGTGCTGTACGAGCTGCACGTCGGCGCATGCGGCGGCTACGCGAGCGTCGAGCGGCGGCTGCCGGCGATCGCCGCGCTCGGCGTGACCGCGATCGAGCTGATGCCGGTCAACACGTTCCCCGGCACGCGCAACTGGGGCTACGACGGCGTGCTGCCGTTCGCCCCCGCGGCGTCGTACGGGCGGCCCGAGGAACTCAAGGCGCTCGTCGACACCGCGCACGGGCTCGGGTTGCAGGTGTTCCTCGACGTCGTCTACAACCACTTCGGCCCGGACGGCAACCTGCTGTCGCGCTACGCGCCCGCGTTCTTCCGCGCGGACCGACAGACCGCGTGGGGGCCGGCCATCGACTTTTCGCGCGCGCAAACGAGCGCGTTCTTCATCGAGAACGCGCTGTACTGGCTCGACGAATTCCGTTTCGACGGGCTGCGCATCGACGCCGCGCACGCGATCGACGACGATGCGTGGCTGCGCGAGCTCGCGCGCCGCGTGCGCACGTATGCGGGCGACACGCGCCACGTGCATCTCGTCCTGGAGAACGAGCGCAATGCGGCGAGCCTGCTCGGGCCGGGCGGCTTCGACGCGCAATGGAACGACGATTTCCACAACAGCGCGCACGTGCTGCTGACCGGCGAGCGCGACGGCTACTACCGTGCGTACGCGGACGCGCCGCTGCGCCATTTCGCGCGCACGCTCGGCGAGGGCTTCGCGTACCAGGGCGAACCGTCGCCGCTGCACGACGGCGCCGCACGCGGCGAGCCGAGCGCGCACCTGCCGCCGACCGCGTTCGTCGCGTTCCTGCAGAACCACGACCAGATCGGCAACCGCGCGTTCGGCGAGCGGCTGCGCGCGCTCGCGAACGACGACGCGGTGCGCGCGGCGACCGCGCTGCTGCTGCTCGCGCCGTCGATCCCGCTGCTGTTCATGGGCGAGGAAGACGGCAGCACGCAGCCGTTCCAGTTCTTCACCGACTATCGCGGCGCGCTCGCCGACGCGGTGCGCGACGGCAGGCGCCGCGAATTCGCGGCCTTTCCGGCGTTCGCCGATGCCGCGCATCGCGACGCGATTCCCGATCCGAACGACATCGCGACGTTCGTGCGTTCGACGCTGCACGGCAGCAGCGACGAGACCACGCCCGACACCGACGCATGGCGGCGCTTCTACCGCAGCGCACTCGCCGTACGCGCGGCGCTCGTGACGCCGAACCTGCCCGGCGCGCGCGCGCTCGGCGTCGACCTGCTCGCGGGCCAAGGCGACCCGCAGGCGCTCGCCGCGCGCTGGCGCCTCGGCGACGGCAGCACGCTGACGATCGCGTTGAACCTCGGTTCGCACGACGCGGTGCTGCCCGCGCTGCCGGTCGGCAAGATCGTGTTCGAGACGCCGCCGCGCGCGCGCGACCGGCTGCCGGACCTGCGGCTGCCGCCGCGCGCATGCATCGTGTGGCGCGACGGCGAGGTCAACGACGATGCGCGGCGGCACCGCGCGAACGGACAGGAGCGCGCATGACGACCGACGTATCGATCGCCGAACTCGCGCGCGCGGCCGGCCTGGAACCCGACTGGACCGACGCGGGCGGCATCGCGCGGCGGGTGGACGACGACGCGCTCGCCGCGCTCGTCGACGCGCTCGGCTGGCCGTGCGGCACGGCGGCCCAGCGCGTCGCGAGCGCCGCCGCGCTCGCCGACGCAAACGCGGCTGCGCCGCGCATCGTCATCGGCGATGCGGGCCGACCGCTGACATTGCCGGCCGCGCTCGCGCCGCCCGGCGCGCGCTTCCGGATCACGCTCGAAGCGGGCGGGCACGTCGACGGGCACGTGGGCGGCGCCAGCGAACACGGCACGCTGCCGCCGCTCGCGATGCCCGGCTATCACGCGCTCGATGTCGGCAACCAGCGGATCGGCATCACGATCACGCCGCCGCGCCCACCGGCGCCCGACCCGCGCGCGGCGGATGCGGGCGGCCGCTGGGGCATCGCGGCGCAACTCTACAGCCTGCGCCTCACCGGCGACGACGGCGCGGGCGACTACACCGCACTGGCGCGGCTGGCCGCACAGGCGGCACGGCACGGCGCGCACGCGGTGGCGATCAGCCCGACGCACGCCGGCTATCCGGCGCTGCCCGAGCACGACAGCCCGTATTCGCCGTCGTCGCGGCGCTGGCACAACGTCGCGTATCTCGATTGCGACGCGGTGCCGGGCGCCGACGCCGCGCGTCACGCGCCCGGCGCCGCCGACGCGCCGCTGATCGACTGGCCGCACGTGCTGCCGCTGAAGCTGCGGCGCCTACGCGCGTGCTTCGACGCGTGGCGCGCGAGCGACGACCCGTCGCACCGAGCGTTCGAGCGGTTTCGAGCGGCGGGCGGCGCGGCGCTCGACGCCCATGCGCGCTTCGATGCGCTGCAGGCGTTCTGCATCGAGCACGGAGCCGGCGCGGACTGGCGGCACTGGCCGGCGCCGTGGCGCGAGCCGGGGTCGGCCGACGTCGACGCGTTCGCGCACGCCCATGCCGACACGGTCGCGTTCCACACGTACCTGCAATGGTGCGCGTCGCGCGCGCTCGGCGACGCGCAGCACGCGGCGCGCGGCGCGGGCATGGCGACCGGGCTGATCGCCGACCTCGCGGTCGGCTCCGATCGCGCGGGCAGCGATGCGTGGGCGCATCGCGCGATGCTGCTGCGCGGCGTGTCGGTCGGCGCGCCGCCCGACCTGTTCAACGCGGCCGGCCAGGCGTGGGGCGTGACGACCTGGACGCCCGCCGCGCTGCGCGCGGAAGGCTTCGTGCCGTTCGTCGAGCTGCTGCGCGCGGCGTTCGCGCATGCGGGCGGCATCCGCATCGACCACGTGCTCGGCTTCGCGCGGATGTGGATCGTGCCGGACGGCGGCTCGCCGCGCGACGGCGCGTACCTGCGCTATCCGCTCGACGATCTCGTGCGGCTCGTCGCGCTCGAGGCCGCCCGTCATCGTGCGATCGCGATCGGCGAGGATCTCGGCACGGTGCCGGCCGGGTTTCGTGAACGGCTCGGCGCGCAGGGCATCGCCGGGATGCGCGTGCTGTGGTTCGAGCGCGACGCGGACGGTGCGTTCCGGCCGCCGTCGGCATGGGATCGCGACGCGATAGCGATGTCGTCGACCCACGATCTGCCGACCGTCGCCGGCTGGTGGCGCGGCGTCGATCTCGCGTGGCGGCGGATCGCGGCCGACGCCGCGCGGCAATCGGACGACGCGAATGCGCGCAACGTCGGCACGCCAGCGCCGGATGAGGCGGACAAGGCAGACGCGCGCGACCGGGCCCCCCGCGTCGCACGCGCGGCTGACTCGCCTGACACCGCGCCGCGCCCGGAAGGCGGCCCCGTCACGCCGCCGCCCGCCGTCGACCCGGATCTCGTCGCCGCGCAGGTGGCGCGCGCCGCCGACCGCGCGGCGCTGTGGCGCGCATTGCAGCGTGCGGGTTGCGCGCCGCCGGAGGCCGCCGCCCCGCCGGCGGATGCGCCGCCGGTCCGCGCAATACTCGCGTACGTCGCGCGCAGCCCGTCGCCGCTCGCGATCCTGCCGCTCGAGGATCTGCTCGCGCTCGACATGCAGCCGAACCTGCCGGGCCCACCCTGCGGCCATCCGAACTGGCGGCAGCGCGTGCCGCGCGCGGTCGACACGCTGTTCGACGCCGCCGTGCGCGAGCGCATCGCGGCCATCGCGCAGGCACGACGTACGCGGGAGCCCGGCCCATGACGCCGCGCGCGACGCTGCGGCTGCAGCTGCATGCCGGCTTCACGTTCGACGACGCGGCCGCGCACGCCGGCTACTTCGAGCGGCTCGGCGTGAGCCACCTGTACCTGTCGCCGATCGCGACGGCCGAGCCCGGTTCGCGGCACGGCTACGACACCGTCGATTACGGCACGATCAACCCCGAACTCGGCGGCGAAGCCGCTTTCGTGCGGCTCGTCGATGCGCTGCGCGCGCACGGGCTCGGTGTGATCGTCGACATTGTGCCGAACCACATGGGCGTCGGCGGCTCGACGAACGGCTGGTGGAACGACGTGCTCGAATGGGGGCCCGCGAGCGCGTATGCGCATCACTTCGACATCGACTGGCATCCGCCCGACCCGGCGCTCGACGGCAAGGTGCTGCTGCCCTGCCTCGGCATGCCGTACGGCGACGCGCTCGCGGCCGGCGACATCACACTCGGCGCCGATCCGGCCACCGGGCGCTTCTTCGTGTCGTGCCCGGGACGGCGGCTGCCGGTCGCCGCGGCCACCTATGCGGACATCCTGCGCATCGCGAACCGCGCGGACCTGAACGCGCTCGCCGAACGCTTCGACGCCGTGCTGCCGCGCGACAGCGCACGGCTGGCCGCCGCGCACGCGGCGCTGCGCGATCACGCGGCCGCGCAAGGCCCGCATGCGCTCGACGCGGTGTTGCGCGGCGCCGATCCGCGCCGCGCGCGCTCGCGCGCCTGCCTGCACCGGCTGCTCGAACGCCAGCACTACCGGCTCGCGTGGTGGCGCACGGCCGCCGACGAACTGAACTGGCGCCGCTTCTTCGACATCGCGACGCTCGCGGCCGTCCGCATGGACGACGACGCGGTGTTCGACGCCGCCCATGCACTGCCGCTGCGGCTTCATGCGGCCGGATACGTCGACGGCCTCCGGGTCGATCACGTCGACGGTCTCGCCGATCCGCGCGGGTATGGCCGGCGGCTGCATGCGCGACTGGCCGCGCAACGCGACGCGCGACCTTACGTCGTCGTCGAGAAGATCCTCGCGCCCGGCGAGCAGTTGCGCGCCGACTGGGCCGTCGAAGGCACGACCGGCTACGACTTCATGAACGACGTCGGCGCGCTGCTGCACGATCCGGCCGGCGCCGCGCCGCTCGCCGAGCACTGGGCGCACGTGTCGGGGTCGTCGCGCACGTTCGCGCAGGAGGCATGCGACGGCAAGCGGCGCGTGCTGCTGCGCCAGCTCGCCGTCGAGCATGCGCGCGCGGCGCGGGCGCTGCACGGCATCGCGCGCGCGGCGCCCGCGACGCGCGACGTCAGCCTGATCGCGATTCGGCGCGTACTCGGCGAACTCGCGGTGCAGTTGCCGGTATACCGGATGTATCCGGCGCGGGGTGAAGAACCCGCCGACGCCGACCGCCGCGTGCTCGCACAGGCGTACGCAGCCGCGAGCGCGGCCATCGATCCGGCCGATCGGTTCGCGCTGGACCGGGTCGCGACGTGGCTCGGGTTACCGGTCGCGCACATCCCGCGCGCGGACGCCGACGCGCTGCACGCGGCGCGCGTCGCGTTCGCGCAGCTCACCGCGCCGCTGGCCGCGAAGGGCGTCGAGGATACGGCCCACTATCGTTACGGCCGGCTGCTGTCGCGCAACGAGGTCGGCGCCGACGCGGGCGACTTCAGCCTGTCGCGCGGCGCGTTCCATGCGCGCAACCGGCGCCGCGCGCGCACCGTGCCGCACGGGCTCGTCGCCACCGCCACGCACGACCACAAGCGCGGCGAGGATGCGCGTGCGCGTCTGGCCGTGCTCAGTGAAATACCGGACGCGTGGCGCACGGTGTCGCTCGACTGGTCCGCGCTCAATCGGCCGCACCGCGGCGGCGCGCATCGCGACGCCGCGTGGGCGCCGGGGCCGGCCGCCGAGGCGATGCTGTACCAGACGCTCGTCGGCTGCTGGCCGCCCGAACTCGCACCCGAGGATGCGGCCGGGCTCGCGGCGCTCGCCGAACGCGTCGCGCAGTGGCAGACGAAGGCGCTGCGCGAGGCGAAGCGGCACACCGACTGGCTCGCGCCCGATCCGCGCTACGAGCGCGATTGCGACGCGTTCGTCCGCGCGATCCTGACGCCGCGCGGCGCCGGCGATTTCGCGCACCGGCTGCACGCGTTCGTCGCGCGGATCGAGCCGGCCGGCGTCGTCAACAGTCTGACGCAGGCCGTGCTGCGGATGGCGTCGCCCGGTGTGCCCGACCTGTATCAAGGTACCGAGTCATGGGATCACTCGCTCGTCGATCCGGACAATCGCCGCGACGTGCCGTTCGCGGCGCTCGCGGCCGAACGGGTCGATGCGCCGGTCGCGTCGTATCTGGCCGCGTGGGCCGATGCGCGCGTGAAGCGCGCGCTGGTCGAGCGCATGCTGGCGCTGCGCGCGCGGTGGCCGGCGACGTTCGCGGATGGCGCGTACGTACCGCTGCGCGTGCGTGGCCCGCTCGGACGGCATGCGATCGCGTTCGCACGATGTGACGAGGCGGCCGCCGTCGTGGTCGTCGCGACCCGGCTCGCTTGCCGGTGGCTCGGCGAAGCACCCGGGTTGCCGCGCGTCGAACCCGCGCAATGGGGCGATACGGCAGTCGTCCTGCCGCGCGGCATGGATGGGCCCTGGACGGACTGGCTGAACGGGGGAGATACGGGAGATACGGCAGATACGGCAGACGCGATCGACGTGCCGGGACGCGTGCTGCCGCTCGCCCGCTGCCTGGCCACGCTACCCGTCGCGGTGCTGGTGGCCGCGCGCGGGCCGGTCACGCATCGGTGACGTCGGCCTCTTTCGTGTCGTTGCGCTGTACGCACCGCACGAGCGACAGGCCGTCGGCCGTCAGCGCGGGCCGGCGCTCGCCCGATGCGGGGTCGTACTGCATCACGATCAGGTGTCGCTCGACCAGCGCGACGAAGTCCTCGCGGTCGATCTGGATCTGCTCCGGCGCGCGATGCACCAGCAGCAGCGTGGCGAATTCGTGGGCGGACAGCATGCTCGTTCCCCGTTGGCGGCTGCGCGAGATGCGCGCCGGCGCGCAGACAGGCACGCACGGATCGTGCCGGTTCGCTCGGCGGTGGCGCCGCCCCTGCCGCCTGCGCGCGGTGCGATGCGGCACGCGCCGCTCATGGCGGCCGGTGCAAAGTTTTCAACGGCGTGTAACGCGGGCAGCCGCGCGGCGTGCGACCCCGCCGGAAACGGCTGTCGGGTCAGGAGCCTCGCGACCGGAACAGGCCAGCCCGCACGCGGCCGGCGGGTGCGCGGAAAACGCCGCTGTGCAGCACCATGCCGCCGTCACCCTCGCTGCCGCCCTTATTCAACATGTCCGCGCAGGCGGCCTCGATGCGCGCCCGACCTTGCTCGAATGCATCGCGCAAGTCGGCTTCCAGCGCGGAATTCGCACCGAAATGATCTTCCAGCGCTTCGACCGTGATCGCGCAAGGCTGCGGTTCGCCATCGACGTCGATGACGAAGCGCAACTGAAGCGCGGCGCCGTCGAACACGGGCGGTTCGTCGGTCAACGTCACGCGACGGGGAGAATCGGCCGGCATCGTGTCAGGCCCTCCGCGCCGCGAGGCGATCGAACTGCTGGTTACTGATGAACGCGGGCAATTCGGCCTCGTCGAAGCCGTCGACCGCGAGAATGGCGAGCTTGCAATCATCCAGCCTTTCGCTCATGAGCGTCTCCGTCAGTGTGGCGACACACATCGTGCCGCTTCATCCCGAGGGAGCAAGCGGCATGCCGACACGCCCGTTCGCGCAGGCGATACCGGACGGCCGATCGGGTCGGTCACTGCAGCACGCGCGCGGCGTCGAGCATCGCATCGGTCAGCTCGATCGTCAGCGTCGCGTGCTCGTCGGGCTGGCGGTCGAGCAGGTCCTGCACCGTGTGGCGCAGGATCGCGTGCACGCGCATCCGCGTGCTTTCGTCGAGATCCGCGTAGCGCTCCATCGTGTCGCAGTCGAGCACGAGCACGACCGAATGGCGCTCGGTCTCGGGCGGCCGGTCGGCCGCCTCCATCCACGCGGCCTGAAACTTGACGGTGCCGGTTGCGACGTCCACGTGGACCGTCGTATCGAAACCGTCGGCGTCGATCGTCTCGTTGTCGTCATCGGCGTCGGTCTCGTCAACGTCGTCGTTCTCCAGCCGATTGCGGGAATGCGATTGCATGATGTCCTCCTGCCAGATGGCGGATTGGCATGTCCTGTTCGCGCTCGAACGCTGTCGTTCGGCACGGGGCGCCCGCTTGCTGCGCCCGTGCCGGCGCCCGTGCCGGTATCGGTGATCGCGATTTGCGCGATTCCGGCGACGAACGCGTAGCACCGGTTGAAGCGTCGGCGTCGATGCGCTCGCGATGTGCCGGGCCGCGCAGACGGCTACCGTGCGCGTGGTGGCGACGGATAGGGCCGACCGGGAACGGCATCGGCATCGGCATCCGCTCGCCGCATCCGTGAACCCAGCGGTCAGCGGATCGCCGCTCCGCCAGCCGCACACGCGGCTGCCGGATCAGCGCGCATGCAACGCCCTGCCGGATTCGGCGCCCATCACGTCGAATGCCCGGTTGCATTCGATTGCCGCATCCTCGACGCACGGCCTGCTTTCATTCACCGTAGGCCGCACGCTGCCGCCCCGTGGGGACGCACATGCAGCAGGCATCGCGCTTCCACGATGCCCGGCCGGTCAACCACCCGGACGCATCGCCACCATGCACGACAACATAGGACTGCGATCAAATCGCCGATCGCAAACGCGTGTCCGGGTTCTTCGACGCGCTGCGACCGGCCGCGATACCCCTCATCGTCGCACGACGCCCAGCAGCAGCGTGACCAGGAAGATCACGACGAAGATGTAGAACAGGATCTTCGCGATCTCGGCCGCGCCGGCCGCGATCCCGCCGAAGCCGAACACGGCCGCGACGATCGCGATGATGAAGAAGATGATGGCGTATCGAAGCATGGATACCTCCTGGATGGCAGCTGTCGTCAGCACACGTCGTCGTCGTTCACGCATCGGGCTTGTGCTCCGGGTTGCCGAGCCTCGTCGTGAACTCGGTTTTATCAAATGCCTGTTCGCTCATCGACCCGGCCACCGACTTCGCCGGTGGCCCGAGGTCCCGGATGGCCACCGGATCGTGGCCGCCCGGAAGTGCAATACCCGGCGCATGCCGCCGCGCTCGCGATCCGGTCTGCAATACGGCTTGCAACACCGCATGCGATCCGGCGCGGCATGGCGGCACGCCTGCCGCCGGCGCGCGCCGATGCGACGATCGGCTCGCCCGCACGATGGCTATGCCGGGCAATCATCATGCGGCGTCGCGGCGGCGCAGGTCGGCCGGCGGAATCTTCATCGCCTGGCGATACTTCGTCACCGTGCGACGCGCGAGCAGAATGCCGCGGCCCGCGAGGTTGTGGGCAAGCGCGACGTCGGACAGCGGATCGGTCTGCCGTTCGCCCGCGATCATGTCGCGGATCAGCACCTTCGCGGCCGCCGCCGAGCACACTCCCTTGCCGGCCGCCTCCAGCTTGCGCGGGAAGAAATGCTTGAACTCGAACGTGCCGTGCGGCGTGGCCATGTACTTGTTGCCCGTCGCGCGCGACACGGTCGATTCGTGCAGGTCGAGTTCTTCGGCGATGTCGCGCAGCACGAGCGGCTTCATCGCGATCTCGCCGTAGCGGAAGAAGTCGCGCTGCCGCGCGACGATGCATTCGCCGACACGCTGGATCGTCTCGAAGCGCTTCTGCACGTTGCGGATCAGCCAGCGCGCTTCCTGCAGTTGCTGGCCGAGCGGCGAATCGCGCTCGCCGCTCGACTGCGCGAACAGCGTCGCATAGCGTTCGTGCAGTCGCGCGCGCGGCAGCACGGCCGGGTTGATCGTCACGATCCATTCGTCGCGCACCTGGCGCACGATCACGTCGGGCACCACGTAGTCGCCGCGCGTGCTGCCGTAATGATTGCCGGGGCGTGGGTCGAGGCTGCGCACCAGCGCGCAGGCCGCCTGCAGCGTCTGCGCGTTGCAGCCGATGCGCCGCTGGATCTCGGCCGTTTCGCGGCGCGCGAGCCGCTCGAGATGCTCGCGCGCGATCGCCTTCGCTTCCGCGAGTGCCGGCGTGCCGGCCGGAATCGCGTCGAGCTGCAGCACGAGACACTCGGACAGCGAGCGCGCGGCCAGCCCCGGGCGGTCGAGCATCTGCACGAGCCGCAGCGCGACGGCGAGATCCTGCTCCGTCAACAGCAGCGCGGGATCGGCCGCCACCAGCAGTTCGGCCAGCTCCTGACGCAAGTAGCCGTCGTCGTCGAGCGCGTCGATCACGATGCGCGCGGCTTCGCGGTCGCGCCGGTTCAGCGGGTAGAGCCGCAGCGCATCGTGCAGCTGCTGATGCAGCGAAGGTTCCGCGGCCAGCCATTCGCCGGGCGACAGCCCGCCCGCATCGTCGCCGTGGCGGCTCGCGTCGCGCGGTGCGGGCGCGGCCGTCAACGACACCTCGGACGCCTCCGGCACCTCGGGCACGTCGTCAGATTGCGGGCGAGCGTCGTCAGGCTCGGGCACCGCTTCGGGCGCGGCGGCTTCGGCCTGCGGCCCGGGTGCGTCGGCCTCAGCCTCCTCGTCGCCCTGGCCATCCTCGAGAAACGGATTCTGATCGAGCGCCTGCCGCAACTCCTGTTGAAATTCGAGCGACGACAACTGCAGCAACCGCAGCGATTGCTGAAGCCTCGGCGTAAGTGCGAGATGCTGTCGCATCTGCAGTGCAAGCGAGACGGACATCGAGAGTCCTCCTGACGTTTCGTGGGTTCGTATCGGTATTCGGTCAGGATTCACGCAGCTTCCATGCCAGGCACGCAGATCGCGCCACGTCGCGGCTCACGCGGGATCGCACCCTGCGTTGCAGCGCGGGCGGAGCCGCTTTTTTACAAGCCGGCGGCAAGTTTGGGCACGTTTTTCGCGCACGGCCCGGTACGCGCCAGCTTCATGTCGAATCGGTAATGGATCGGTGGTGGTGTAACCGGCAGCAGCCGGTCGCGCGGACCGACTCGATCCGCCACGCCGCGCAATGGGTGGAGCGCTACGACATTGGCACGCTGCCCATGTGCGACGACAACCGGGTGGTGGGGAGGATGACGAGCCGCGACCTTGCGATACGCGCGACCGAACGCGCCGACGTAGCGAACACGCTCGACGGCGTGTCGCACCCGCAGCGGACGTAACGGTAAGGCACGCTGCTGATCGCCCGAAGAAAGGTCGGCCGGATGATGCGATGCAGGCGCCCGGTCAGAAGCGCTGCCACGGCGCCAGAAACGGGCCTCGGCCGCGCAAGACCGCTGGATGCCCGTGTCGCCAACCGGCCTGTCGGGTCACACGTGTGTTCGCGCGCGCCGATGCGAGTTCGGCTTCGCGCCCACCGACCGGCTTGCCGCCCATCGCGTTCCCGCCGGCCGAAGCCCGATCGGTCGCGCCCAGATCACGATTCCCGCTTGTCCGTTTCGCCTTCGAGTTGCGCGAGCCGGTTGTAGATCGTCTTCAGGCTGACGTCGAGCACCTCGGCCGCCTGCGCCTTCACGCCGCCGCATTGCTCGATCGTGCCGAGAATCAGCTTGCGGTCGACTTCCTCGAGCGACGTGCCGAACGGCACCGTCACGCGATCTTCATGCGAATCGACCATGTTCGACAGTTCGTCCATGATCGGCGGCGGCAGGCTGTCGATCACGTCGGTGTCGCTGAAGATGGCCGCGCGCTGCACGAAGTTGCGCAGCTCGCGCACGTTGCCGGGCCACGCGTAGCGCTTCAGCGCTTCGCGTGCGGCCGGCGAAAAACGCAAAGTGCGACCGGTTTCCTCGTTGTAGCGCTGCAGAAATGCGTCGGCGAGCATCGGGATGTCGTCGCCGCGCTCGCGCAGCGACGGCAGCGGAATCGGAAACACGTTGATCCGGTGAAACAGGTCGGGCCGCAGCTTGCCGTCCGCCATCGCGGCTTCCGGGTCGCGGTTGGTCGCCGCGACGATCCGCACGTCGACGTCGATCTCCCGCGTCGAACCGAGCCGCGTCAGGCGCCCCGTCTCCAGCACGCGCAGCAGCTTGACCTGCGATTCGAGCGGCATCTCGGTGATTTCGTCGAGGAACAGCGTGCCGCCGTCCGCGCGTTCGAAGAAGCCCTTGTGCTGGCGCTCCGCGCCGGTGAAGCTGCCGCGGTCGTGGCCGAACATCTCGCTCTCGACGAGGTTCGCGGCGATCGCCCCGCAGTTCACCGCGAGAAACGGGCCACGGCGGCGCAGGCTCAGGTCGTGCACCGTCTGCGCGGCCAGCTCCTTGCCGGTGCCCGATTCGCCGGTCAGCAGCACCGACGCCTCGGTGCGCGCGACGCGGCCGATCGCGTCGTACACCGTCTGCATCGCGGGCGAGCTGCCGAGCATGCGGCCGAAGCGGCCGAGACGCTGCAGCTCCGAGCGCAGCTCGGCGATTTCCTCATGCAGCGCGGTGGTGCGCGGCACGCGCGCGAAGATGCTGTTCAGCCGCTGCATGTTCAGCGGCTTCACCAGGTAGTCGGTCGCGCCGCGCCGCAACGCGTCGATCGCGGTTTCGAGGCTCGCGTGGCCGGTGGTCAAAACAATTTCGCAGTGCGAACGCTTCGGCAATGAATCGAACAGATCCATCCCGTTGCCGTCCGGCAGCACGAGATCGCACAGCACGAGATCGGGGGTATGCGTCGACACGAGCGTGCGCGCTTCTTCGAGCGTCGCGGCCGTGTCGCAGGCAAGCTGCTGCGTGCGCGCGAGCGCCGCAAGCATCGCTCGCGTATCGGCGTCGTCTTCGACGATCAGGACGTAGGGCATCGTGGCTCCTTGTGAAGCGGCCCGGCACACGTATCCGCCGGAACCGCAGCGGTTTCAGCGAGGTCCGGCCGTCGGTCACACGACGATACGGCATGATCAATGCACTCGTCCCGACTGGCTATCCTCCCGTAAAAAAGCGGTCCCTTTCAGTATAGGAGAGCGATGTCGCGCATGCGCCGATCATCGAATAAATCTATCCGTTCACGGTAACTGCATTGCCGGATTCAATGCGACGCAATCGGTAAGAACGCCTCGTGCTCGCGCCGGATATGCGGTGCGAAGTGGCCTCGATGGCGTCTTTTGCTTATATATCCGCGCTTTGCGGTCAAACTTTCCGGCCTGATTTTTTGCATGTCGAAATCCGGCGATGACAACGGCGCTGACTCGATGACTCCGCCGGCTCGCGCAGCCCTGCCGATTCATCACGCACGATGCACATCAGACGCGTCGTCAGTCAGTCGGCCATAGCATCGCCGCCCCCGTCGCGCGCATGCGAAATCGCCTCGACGAGCTTCAGTTCGTCGTCGATCGACAGCGTCGTATCGATCACTTCTCCGCCGAACGGCGCGAGCGCCGTGCTCAGTGCGTAGATGTCGAGTTGCGTCGCGGCCAGCCCGAGCGACACGGTGCCCGGGCGCGCCTTGCGCGCGACGCGGTCGATCAGTGCGTCGTCCACCGGCTTCTCGCGCCATGCATCGAGCGACGATTCGATGTGCGCCACCACGCTGTCGACGAGCGATCCGGGCGGCGAGCGGCCGGGGTCGACCGCATGGGCGCGCAACTGTCCGTCGGCTGCGCATTCGACGATCGCCACACCCGACAGCGCGACGACGTGCCGGTCGCGCAACGTATCGAGTTCGGCGAGCGCGCGATGGGCGGCCGCGAGGTCGGGATAGGACAACACGATCAGCGTATTCATCTGCGACTCCATGAAATCATGGCGGCCGATTGCGCGGGCATCGCGCTCAATGCGGCAGCCCGAACGCGGCCTTCAGGCTCGCCACGATCATCTGCATCGCGATCGCCGCGAGAATCATCCCCATCAGCCGTTGCGTCACCGCCGTCACGCGCGGCGACAGGTAATGGCCGATCAACGGTGCCGACAGCAACGACACGGTCAGCAGCACGAGAAACGCGGCGAGCCCGAGCGCGAACGCGGGTTCCTGCCCGGTCGAGAATGCGTTGTGCCCGAGCACGATCATCGTCGCGATCGTGCCGGGGCCCACGAGTAGCGGAATCGTCAGCGGATAGATCGCGACGCTTTCGGCCGCGGCCGGGTCGGCGCCCTCGTCGTCGCCCGGCGAATGCTGGCGGCTCGGCGTGCCGTGCAGCATCGACAGCGCGATCAGCAGCACCAGCAGCCCGCCCGCGAGACGAAAATCGTCGATCGTCAGGCCGAACACGTGCAGGATAGCGCCGCCCGCGACGGCCGATACGATGCAGCCGACCGTCACGCCGATCGACGCGGTCAGCGCGACCTTGCGGCGCACGCCGTCCGCCGCGCCTTCCGTCAGCGACAGGAACACCGGAATGTTCGCGATCGGGTTCATGATCGCGAACAGCGCGGCGAATACCTTGATGGCAAAGGTCAGGTCGAAGGCCACTGGCTCGCTCCCGTGTCGCGCGGCGCTTCGCGCGCCGGTTCCGCTTCGTTTCCGATGCACGGCGCGCGCCATGCTGCTACGATCGACGCACCGCGATCACGCACGACGGAGGGCCCCGACCGATGCAACAAGCCACCGACACCTTCATGGATCACGAGATTCGCGTCGATGCGACGCGCACCGCGACCGGCGCGTGGGTCGCGCAGGTGCGGATCTTTCGCGACGGCGCGCCGGTCGATCTGCCCGCGCCCGAGCTCGTCACACCCGAATGGCTCACGTGCGACGAAGCGCTGCGCGGCGGCATCGACCAGGGCCGCGTGATGATCAGGACACGCGACCGATAACGGCAACCGGTTCGTCGGCGCGCGCGGCTCGACGCGATCACGCATCGAAATCCAGATCGCCGATCAGGATCTCGCGGTCGCGCTGGGTGCGCGAGCTGAAGTCGACCGGCAGCGTCATCTGCCAGCGTTCGATCGTGACCGGCAGCGCCGCGAGGTAGCGGTCGAAGCGGCTGCGGTCGGGGTCGGCCAGCAGCGCCTCGATCGCGTCATCGCACCACGCGAGCCGCGCGTTCAGCGGGTTCGGCAGCCCGACCGTCGACGTGAGGCCGATCACGTCGACGCAGGTCGGGCCGCCCTGCCCGTCGTGCGGCACCACGTCGACCTTCACTTCGCCGGGCTCATACAGGCCGCGCACGCGCGCCGCGATGTGCGGCGCAAACTCGGTTTCAAAACGGGCACGCACATCGGGGTTCATCTCGCCTCCGGGTTCGAATCATGTCGTCACGCCGCCGTCACGCGGCGACCATCTGCCGCTCGAATGCGGCTTCCGCCTTCAGGCTGTCGAGATCGCGGCCGAGCGTCGCGACCGCGAGCCGTGTATTGCCGCGCCAGTATGCGATCGAGCAGTCGTGCGCGCCGAGCTCGCCGTCGATCTCGACACGATCCCATTGCTCCGCATGCCCGACGTAGCGGATCGACACGTCGTAATGCTGGCTCCAGAAAAACGGCACCGCGTCGAACGGGCGCTGCTGGCCGAGCAGGTTGCGTGCGGCGACGCTGCCCTGCCGCTCGGCCACGACCCAGTGCTCGACGCGAATCCGCTCGCCCGTGTGCGGATCGGGCCAGCGTGCGATGTCGCCGGCCGCGTAGATATCGGGCACGCTCGTCCGAAGGAAGCGGTCGACCGTCACGCCGTGCTCGACGGCGAGCCCCGCGTCCTGCGCGAGCGCCACGTTCGGATGCACGCCGATGCCGACCAGCACGACGTCGGCCGGCAGCACGTCGCCGTTCGACAGCGCCACGCCGTCCTCCGTGATCCGCGCGGGTGTCACGCCGAGATGGAACACGACGCCGTGCGATTCGTGCAGCGCCTTCAGCGAGTCGCCGAGCGCTTCGCCGAGCACGCGCGCCATCGGGTGCGGATCGGGCGCGACGACCTGCACGACGAGCCCGCGCGTGCGCAACGCGGCGGCCGCTTCGAGCCCGATGAAGCTCGCGCCCACCACGACGCAGCGGCGCGCCGTCTTCAGCTTGCCGATCAGCGCATCGCAATCGGCGCGCGAGCGCAGCATGCATACGTGCGGCAGATCCGCACCGGAGATGGTCAGCCGGTTCGGCTCGGCGCCCGTCGCGAGCAGCAGCGCGCCGTATCCGACACGGCTGCCGTCGGCCAGCTCGACCGCGTGCTGCGCCGTATCGATGCGTGTGACGCGCGCCCCGCACCGCACGTCGATCCGCTGGTCGGTATAGAACGACGGCGCGCGCAGCGGCAGCCAGTCGGCCTCGGCCGTGCCGGCGAGATAGTCTTTCGACAGGTTGGGCCGGTCGTACGGCGGATCGGCATCGGCGGTGAGCAGCGTGACGGGATGCGGATAGCCTTCCTGCCGCAGCGTCACGGCGGCCGCGATCGCCGCGGCGCCGCCGCCGACGATCACCACCGACGCGGGCAGTCCGGCCGCATTCAGCGCGGGCGGCACGGCGGCCGGCCGCGCATCGAGCACGACCGCGCGGCCGTCGCGGCGTTCGACGCGCCAGCACGGCAGCCCGTCGAGCGCCGGTGCGCGTTGCAGTTCGCCCGTGCGCAGGCAGAACGCCGCGTGATGCCACGGACAGCGGATCGTGTCGCCGACCAGCAGCCCTTCGGCCAGCGGCCCGCCGTAGTGCGGACATTGCGCGCCCACCGCGAACAGTTCGTCGGCGCGGCGCACGAGCAGCACCGCTGCGTCGCCGACATGGCCCTCGATCATCGCGCCGTCCGCGAGATCGTCGAGCGCGATGCCTTGCGTGAGGTCGGGGCGTGAAGACGAAGCGTCGCTTCCAGTCATGACGTGGCTCCCGAAAAGTCAGGTAACGATCCCATTATCGACATCCCTCCTGAAAAGAACAGGTACAGATGCCCCGCAGCGCACGCAAACGCGGACTGTAGCTTGCACGTGGTCCATGGCGGGCGTAGAACGTCACGAACGTTGCGGCGCAACACGCCAGCCGGCCTGCGGGGTACATCGCGCGTCCTGCGCAATCCGCGTGCCGCCTTCACCCGTCACCAGGAGGGCTCCCCGATGGCCACCGTTCTGTGCGTGCTCTACCCCGATCCGGTCGACGGCTACCCGCCGCGCTATGTTCGCGATGCGATTCCGGTCATCACGCACTACGCGGACGGACAAACCGCGCCGACGCCCGCCGGCACGCCCGGCTTCCGGCCCGGCGAACTCGTCGGCTCGGTGTCCGGCGCGCTCGGATTGCGCGACTACCTGGAAGCGCACGGCCACACGCTGATCGTCACGAGCGACAAGGACGGCCCCGACTCCGAATTCGAGCGCCGGCTGCCGGACGCCGATGTCGTGATCTCGCAGCCGTTCTGGCCCGCGTATCTGACGGCCGAACGGATCGCCCGCGCGCCGAAGCTGAAGCTCGCGCTGACGGCCGGCATCGGCTCCGATCACGTCGATCTCGACGCCGCCGCGCGCGCCCACATCACCGTCGCCGAAGTCACCGGCTCGAACAGCATCAGCGTGGCCGAGCACGTGGTGATGACGACGCTCGCGCTGGTGCGCAACTACCTGCCGTCGCATGCGATCGCGCAGCAAGGCGGCTGGAACATCGCCGATTGCGTGTCGCGCAGCTACGACGTCGAGGGCATGCATTTCGGCACGGTGGGCGCGGGGCGCATCGGGCTCGCCGTGCTGCACCGGCTGAAGCCGTTCGGCCTGCATCTGCACTACACGCAGCGCCACCGGCTCGACGCGTCGGTCGAGCAGGCACTCGGGCTCACGTATCACGCCGATGCCGCGTCGCTCGCGGGCGCCGTCGACATCGTCAACCTGCAGATCCCGCTGTACCCGTCGACCGAGCGCCTGTTCGACGCGGCGATGATCGCGCGGATGAAGCGCGGCGCGTACCTGATCAACACCGCGCGCGCGAAGCTGGTCGACCGCGACGCGGTCGTGGCGGCCGTCACGTCCGGGCATCTCGCGGGCTATGGCGGCGACGTGTGGTTTCCGCAGCCGGCGCCGGCCGATCACCCGTGGCGCACGATGCCGTTCAACGGGATGACGCCGCACATCTCCGGCACGTCGCTGTCCGCGCAGACGCGCTACGCGGCCGGCACGCTGGAGATCCTGCAATGCTGGTTCGACGGCAGGCCGATCCGCAACGAATACCTGATCGTCGACGGCGGCACGCTCGCGGGAACGGGCGCGCAGTCGTACCGGCTGACGTGACATGACATGACGCGCGACAGGCGACGGAACGTTCAGTCGATGCAGCAGGCGACGAGCTTGCCGACTGCGATCACCGCCTGCTCGATCTCCGGCGACCACGAGCTGCTGTAATTCAATCGGATGAAATTCCGATAGCTGTCCGTGATCGAGAACATGTAGCCCGGCCCGATCGTGATCCCCTGCTCCAGCGCGAGCTGGTACAGCCGCATCGCATCGACCTGCGCGGGCAACTCGACCCACAGCACGTAGCCCCCCGCCGGGCTCGAAATGCGCGTGCCCTCCGGGAAAAACCGCGACACCACCGTGCGCATCAGGTTCGCCTGCTGCGCATACGCCTTGCGAATCCGCCGCAGATGATGTTCGTAGCCGTCGCGTTCGAGAAACTCCGCGATCGCGAGCTGCGGCAGCGACGGCGTCGCGAGCGTGTTCAGGAATTTCAGCTTCTCGACCTGGTCGCGATAACGGCCCGGCAGTGCCCAGCCGATCCGGTATGCGGCCGTCAGGCTTTTCGAGAACGACGAGCAATGCAGCACGATGTCGTGCCGGTCGAACGACTTCAACGTGCTCGGATGCGAGTTGCCGAAGTACAGTTCGTTGTACACACCGTTCTCGATCAGCGGCATGCCCGCGTTCGTCGCGAATTCCACCAGCTCGCGCTTGCGCGCATCCGGCATCTGGAAGCCGAGCGGGTTCTGGAAGTTCGGCATCACCATGCACGCGGCGATCGGCTGCGATTTCGCGATCGCGGCCAGCGCCGCGACGTCGATCCCGTATTCCGGATGCGTCGCCACCTCGATCGCCTTCATCCCCATCCGCTCGATCGCGTGCAGCATCGCGTAGAACGTCGGCGACTCCACCGCGATCGTGTCGCCCGGCTTCGCCACCGCCTGCAGACACAAGTTGATCGCCTCCGTCGCGCCGACCGTCACGATGATCTCGTTCGGGTCCACCGACATCCCGTTTTCCAGGTAGCGCCGCGCGATCTGCCGGATCAGCCGCGGATGGCCGGGCGGCAGCCCGTCGGTCACGCCCCACAGCGACTTGTCGCGGCCGGCCGCGTACGCGTAGCGGTTCAGCTTCTCGAACGGAAACAGGCTCGGGTCCGGATACGGCGAGCCGAGCGGCACCGCGTCGTCCGTGCCGATCGAGCGCAGCGTCGACAGCACGAGCCGGCTCACGTCCACCGACGACGAAATCGCGATCGGTTTCGACGGCCGCAGCTCGCGCACCGGCGCGTGGCTGTCGTCGCGCCGCAGGTTCACGAAATAGCCCGACTGCGGGCGGCTTTCGAGCAGCCCGCGGCTTTCCAGCAGCAGATACGCATGCAGCACGGTCGTGATGCTGATCCGGTGCTGCTGGCTCGCCTGCCGCACCGACGGCACGCGATCGCCGTGTCGATATACGCGCTGCCGGATGAGTCTCTCTATGTCGTTTGCAAATTTCTCGTAGAGCTTCATCCGCCTCGCCCCGCCAGCGGTGAACCGGCCTGCGATGCACGGCCGGCACGATCGCGCCGACGGACGAAGCCGGATAGCCGTGCCCGGGCGCGGGGAGCCCGGGTCGAACCTCGTCCGTTATCGAAATTGAAAGCGGATACCAATGCGAATCTCATCTAGACAAGGTTCGGCATCCTACTGCGTCATTTCGACGAATGTAAGTGACAGTTGGGCGGGAAAACGTGAAATCCGGCCGGCGTGGTGAACAGATTCGAATGCGGCGGCATGGCCCCGCGCGATCGCACGGCAACCCGTCGCCGCGCTGCACCGGCGCACGTCGTCGCGCACTGCCGCGCGCGGCCGGCAGTCGATCACGCGAGGCCCGTTCAGACGCGGGCCTCGCGTATGGTCAAGCGTCGTCGACGTTGTCCGCGTAGTGATCGATCGCGACCTTGCATGCGTCGAACACCACCGTCAGCGACGCGGCGTCGTTCGACTCGACCCACTGGCGGATCTGCAGGAATTGCCCGGTGCCGAGATCGGCGATGCGGGCCGGATCGTCGGTCGTCACGTCGACGATCGCGATCGCGCGGTTGGCGGGCAGCGGCGACAGCGTCGCCGCGATGTCGAAGCGCCGGTACGATTGGTCGATGCGCATGTCGTTCTCCCGATGCGGTTCGCAGCCGGCGCGCTCAGTCGAGCGTCTGGCGGAACACCTTGCCGCCGAATCCGGTCACGACGTTGTCGACCGAGAACGGCGTGGCCTCCTTCGCTTCCAGGATGATCGCGACGCTGCCGGGCACAAGCCGAGCGGCGACCGTCTCGACGAACGTGCCGTCGAGCAGCGCATTGCCGGCCGCTTGCGCGAGAATGCCGGCGCCCGCGCCGGCCGCCATCCCTGTGATCGCGCCGATCGGCCCGGCGAGCAGGCCGAGCAGCCCGCCCGCGATCGCGCCGATCACGCCGCCCTTGAACGGCCGCGATTCGGCGTCGAGCACCGCGAGCTTGCCGGTCGTGTCCTTCTCGACGACGACGCCGTTCTCGATGTGGAATCCTTCGTTCTTCTCCGACAGCGCCTCGAAATCGGCTGCGGCCTTGTGGGCCGTGTCGACGCTGTCGAACACGGAGACGATCAGTTGCCTGGTCATGCGATACCTCGCTCGGTGGGTGTCAATGGCTGCCGGCGCACCGCACGCGGCACGCCGGGGCTGGATTCAGAGGCCGGTGGCCGCCGCGCGGGCGCGCGCCGCATCGGCATACGCATGCGCGGCCGCCCGCTGCAGCCGGGCGACGAACGGTGCGCGGGCGAGCATCGGATCGGCATCGCGCGTGTCGCGCGCCAGCCGGTACGCGTCCGACGCCGCTTGCTGCAACTCGATCGCCTGTTTCGCTTCGGCGGACTGCGTGTTCATCCGGCCTCCTCGTGGCAGTGACATCGAACCTGCATGCGGCTTGCGTGCCTGTCAGCGGCGCTCATGCGCGTCGTCCTCGACGTCGGCGACGTCGGCCGGAAAGCGGTGCTGGCCGAAACTCAGAATCAGCACGCCGACCGCGAGCAGCACGATCCCGAGCGTCGTCATCAGCATCCGTTCGGGGCTGTCGGTCGCGCCGCGCAGGATCAGGTCGCGCGCGAGCGACGTCATCGCGATGAACAGCGGAAACCGCACGGGCAACCGGCCGAGCCGCAGGTAGCGCACGTTCATCGCGAGCACTTCCAGATACAGGAACATCAGCAGCAGGTCGGTCAGCGACACTTCGCCGGCGACCACGACCTTCCACGCCTCCTGCGCCATCGCAAACGCGGTCGCGAGCCCGATCACGATCAGCCCCGCCAGTTCGGCCGCATGCAGGAAATGGCCGAAGCGGCGGCGGATGCGCTCGGCCGGCGAGCAGGAAACGGTGGTCGTATTCAAGGTGACGGTCGCGATGATGAGGCTCGAACGGCGCCGGCCGGCGAGAAGGCGGCGTCACGCACGGACGGCGCGGATTGCATGGCGTGCGGGACATCGTCCGCGTCCGGCTCGTGCGGTGCGCGCGTGCCGGCCGCACCGGTCGCCTGCTCGACCGCGGACAGCGTGCGGCGGCAGCACACGTGAAACGCGTCGCCTGCGTCGCTGCACGCGACGTCGTCGTGCTCGCAGCACAGCAGCAGGCGACAGCCGAGGTACCGTTCGAGCCAGTCGATCCGCTCGCTCACCTGCGCTTCGTCGAGCCGCAGCGCGGACGCCGCGCCGGACAGGCCGCCGTGCTCGACCACCGCGACATACACACGCATCGCATCCAGCAGGTTCATGGTGACGCTCCTCGTCGGCGGGCGCATCGGAACCTAATCTACTGCACACGGCACGCACGCTCAAGAGCACAGCGCCGCACGCGCCAGGAGTACAGCTGCGCAGGCGCCGCCCAAAATCCGGCCCTGTTTGACGCATTCGGATGACAGATTGGCGATACGTGTTCCAAAGACCGGCCGAAGCTGCTAGATTGCTTGCTCGACGACGTTACGCGGCGCGGGCGGCTCACGCGCCGGACGGCCGGCCGCCACCGCTGCGGCCCGTTGCGCGAGGTCCGCGCAACGTCCTTCATCCGCATGACACAAAGAGAACAGTCGCATGACACAGTTCAACCGTTCGCGTTCGCGCGCCACGGCCCGCCCGTTCCAACACGACTGACCGGCAGGCCGCGATGCAGACACCTCCCCCGCTCTCCCAGGCCGTTCACAGCACGATCACGCGCAGCGCGATCTTCCTCGTGGCGACGATCAATCCCGGCGCCGATCACGCCGACACGATCCGTTCATGGTGCGGCGACATCGCCGCGCTCGTGCGCTCGGTCGGCAAGCGCGTGCCGGGCGGCAACCTCACGTGCGTATGCGGCTTCGGCTCCGACGCATGGGATGCGCTGTTCGGCAACCCGCGCCCCGCTTCGCTGCATCCGTTCCGCGAATTCGGCGCCGGGCAGCGCGTCGCAGTCGCGACGCCGGGCGACATCCTGCTGCACATCCGCGCGGACGCGATGGACCTGTGCTTCGAACTCGCGACGCAACTGCTCGGCGCGCTCGGCGACGCCGTTACGGTCGTCGACGAGGTGCACGGCTTCCGCAATTTCGACCAGCGCGCGATGATCGGCTTCGTCGACGGCACCGAGAACCCGGAAGGCCGCGAGGCGATCGACTTCACGGTGATCGGCGACGAAGACGCGAACTTCGCGGGCGGCAGCTACGTGCTCGTGCAGAAGTACCTGCACGACATGGCCGGCTGGAACGCGCTCGCGGTCGAGACGCAGGAGCGCATCATCGGCCGCACGAAGCTGTCCGACATCGAGCTTGCGCCGGACGTGAAGCCGTCGTGTTCGCACAGCTCGCTGACCACGCTCGACGAGAACGGCGAGGAAGTGAAGATCCTGCGCGACAACATGCCGTTCGGGCGCCCGGGCGCCGGTGAATTCGGCACCTATTTCATCGGCTATGCGCGTTCGCCGGCGCCGATCGAGCAAATGCTCGAGAACATGTTCGTCGGCCGGCCGCCCGGCAACTACGACCGCCTGCTCGACTACAGCCGCGCGGTCACCGGCTCGCTGTTTTTCGTGCCGTCGGCCGACCTGCTCGAGGCGCTCGCCGATCGCGCGGCGCCGGCCGAAACGGCCGCGCAGCCGGAACCCGCGGCGGCCGCGCCGCATCGCGACGGGTCGCTGAACATCGGCTCGTTGAAAGGCGTTCCGTCGTAAACGGGGGGCGAAGGGCGTTCGGCGCGCAACCTCCGCCGGGGCCGGGGCCACACCCGGCCCCGGCGGCTGAACACCGCCCGCCCCGGCTTGCGCAAGCCCGGCTGGATGAATATTCGTAAGAAACTTCAGTGCGCACCGGGCGTTGAACCGGAACCGATTCAGCCCACCGCCGCACACGCGCCCCAAGCGGCACCGCACGAACCCGGTATCGCCAACCGGCCGCATCGTTCGTACCTGTGCACACCGACGCCAGCACCTGAACTGCAGAACAGTTGCGCCACCGCACGGTGTCGTTTCGCGTTGTGCTGCAGCAGTGTCGACAGAGCCTGCTAATATGTTTTTTCGTCCGCGATCGGCGCGCCTGACGTCAGGCGCAGTCGTTCCGCCGATCGGCCCACCATGAAGTGTCATCGCTGACGTGAGGCAGCCCAAATCCATGAATAACCTGCACCGCGAACTCGCCCCGATCTCGTCTTCCGCCTGGGAACAAATCGAGGAGGAAGTGGCACGCACGTTCAAACGATCGGTGGCCGGCCGCCGCGTCGTCGACGTCGACGGCCCCGAAGGCCCCGAACTGTCGGCCGTCGGCACCGGGCACCTGGTCGACGTCACCGCGCCGCGCGAGCTGGTGAATGCGCGGCTGCGCGAAGTCCGCACGATCGTCGAGCTGACGGTGCCGTTCGAACTGAGCCGCGATGCGATCGACAGCGTCGAGCGCGGCGCGCGCGACGCCGACTGGCAGCCGGCAAAGGACGCTGCGCAGCGGCTCGCGTTCGCCGAAGACGGCGCGATTTTCGACGGCTATCCGGCGGCCGGCATCCTCGGCATCCGCGAAGGCACGTCGAACCGCAAGCTCACGCTGCCGGCGGACGTCAGCGCATACCCCGACGCGATCAGCGACGCGCTCGAGGCGCTGCGGCTCGCCGGCGTCGACGGCCCGTATTCGGTCGTGCTCGGCTCGGATGCGTACACCGCGCTCAGCGAGGCGCGCGACCAGGGCTATCCGGTCCTCGGCCACATCAAGCGGATCGTCAGCGGCGAAATCATCTGGGCGCCGGCGATCAGCGGCGGCTGCGTGCTGTCCACGCGCGGCGGCGATTACGAGCTGCACCTCGGGGAAGACGTTTCCATCGGCTACACGAGCCATACCGACAAGGTCGTCCGCCTGTACCTGCGCGAGACGTTCACGTTCCTGATGCTGACGAGCGAAGCATCGGTTGCCGTCGCGCCGCAGGGCAATTTGGCGGCCTGACCGGTCGCCCGCGCGCGACGCCTGCCGGGTGTCGCGCGCAACGGGCCGCACTGCCGGCCGCATGTTCGTCGCCGATCGAACCCATCTTGCATGGAGTGTGTGATGAGCGATACGAATGAGTCATTGCAGGCGCTGCAGACGTCGGTCGACACGCTGAAGCAGGCCGTCGACGCGAACGCGGGCAGTCAGGCGGCCGACACCGCCGTGTTGTTTACCGTGATGTCGCTGGTCCTGGCCGAGTTGCCGCCCGACACGCGTAACCTGATCGAAGATTCGTTCTCCGTCTGGGCCAATGGTCTGCCGAATGCGGCACTGTCGACGGACGTGAAGCAGATCGCCCGGCAGCGGCTCGCGATGAAACTTTCGGACTGACCTCGGCACGCGTCGATTGCGCTGCGTCCGGCCCGGACCGTGCAACCCGCCCTCGCGTTCGGCCGCGCCACACGCATCGTCTGCGGTGCGTGTGCGGGCGAATTTGACCGGCCGACGCGCACCCGCGCGGCCGCGCTCGCGCCGCGCCCGTCCTCCCGCATCCCCGCCCCCCCATCGACCTTCGGCGCCCTGCGCGCCGATGTCGCACCGCGATCCGTTCGCGTTCCGCCCGCTCCCGCTTCCGGCCATCACACGCTACGCCCGCCGCGCACGCCCGTGCCGCCTCGCGTGCGCCCGTCTGTACTCCTTGCCGCCCGCGCACGCGCGCTTGCGAGGGTGCAATTGGCGGCCGGGCCGGCGCGGAACTGTGTCTTGGATGACCTCCGGCGATTCGCTATTTTGAACGCAGTCGAAGCGATGGCGTGGGCTCCTCCCGGCACGCACGCTGGCCGCCCCGACCGCGCCGCTGCACGACACCGCCGCGCCGCGCGTCGTGCCTGCACGGTCGGGACGCGCGAGCGCCGCACCGCATCGGGACTTCACCCTTCGACCCACTTTCACCGACAGGAGCCAGACCACCATGCCCGCACTTTGCGATATCTGTCACGCCCGGCCGGCCGTCGCGCGCGCAACCGTGATGCAGGACGGCGAGCGCAAGACGATCTCGATCTGCGACTACCACTTCCGTCAGCTGATGCGGCATCAGAGCATGCTGAATCCGTTCGATTCGCTGCTGGGCGGCGGCGGTCCGTCGTCGCTGTTCGGCGGGCTCGACGACGAATCGTCGCTTGCCGCCGAGATTCCGCGCGAGTCGGTCGACCCGACCGACGCGTTCAGCGAGCAGACGCTGGAACTGTTGCAGCGCGCGGCCGAGAAGGCGCACGAGCTGCGCCGCAGCGAGCTCGATTCCGAACACCTGCTGTATGCGCTCGCGGACACCGACGTGTGCGCCGCGCTGCTGAAGGAACTGAAGCTGTCGCCGCAGGACATCAAGTCGTACATCGACGAGCATGCGCACACCGGCACGGCCGCCGCCGATGCGCCGCTCGACAAGCTGACGATCTCGCCGCGCGTGAAGAAGGCCGTGCAGTACGCGTTCCAGGCGTCGCGCGATCTCGGCCATTCGTACATCGGCCCAGAGCATCTGCTGATCGGCCTCGCCTCGGTACCGGACAGCATCGCCGGTACGCTGCTGAAGAAATACGGCGTGACGCCCGAGGCGCTGCGCCAGAAGGTCGTGAAGGTGGTCGGCAAAGGCGCCGAGGACGGCCGCGTCGATGCGCCGACCGGCACGCCGAACCTCGACAAGTTCGGCCGCGACCTCACCGCGATCGCGCGCCAGGGCAAGCTCGACCCGGTGCTGGGCCGCGCGCAGGAAATCGAAAGCACGATCGAGGTGCTCGCCCGCCGCAAGAAGAACAACCCGGTGCTGATCGGCGAGCCGGGCGTCGGCAAGACGGCGATCGTCGAAGGGCTCGCGCAGCGCATCGTCAACGGCGACGTGCCCGAGGTGCTGCGCAACAAGCGGCTCGTCGAAGTCAACATCAACTCGATGGTGGCCGGCGCGAAATATCGCGGCGAATTCGAAGAGCGCGCGAAGCAGCTGATCGACGAAGTGACTGCGAAGCAGGACGAACTGATCCTGTTCATCGACGAGCTGCATACGATCGTCGGCGCGGGCCAGGGCGGCGGCGAAGGCGGCCTCGACATCGCGAACGTGCTGAAGCCGGCGCTCGCGCGCGGCGAGCTGAGCCTGATCGGCGCGACGACGCTCAACGAATACCAGAAGTACATCGAGAAGGACGCCGCGCTCGAGCGGCGCTTCCAGCCGGTGTTCGTGCCGGAGCCGAGCGTCGAGCAGACGATCGTGATCCTGCGCGGGCTGCGCGACAGCCTCGAGGCGCACCACCAGGTGACGTTCGCCGACGACGCGTTCGTCGCGGCCGCCGAGTTCGCCGACCGCTACATCACGTCGCGCTTCCTGCCCGACAAGGCGATCGACCTGATCGATCAGGCCGCCGCGCGCGTGCGGATCGGCGCGACGTCGCGCCCGGTCGACATCCAGGAAGGCGAAGCGCAGATCGCGCAGCTCAAGCGCGAGCAGGATTACGCGACGTCGCGCAAGCGCTTCGACGAAGCGAAGCAGTTCGAGGATCAGATCAACGCGAAGCAGAAATCCGTCGACGACATGATGGAGGCGTGGCAGCGCAAGACGGGCTCCGAGACGCTCGAAGTGACCGTCGAATCGGTGGCCGAGGTCGTGTCGCGCCTGACCGGCATCCCGGTGTCCGAACTCACGCAGGAAGAACGCCAGAAGCTGCTGAAGATGGAAGAGCAACTGCGCGAGCGCGTGGTCGGCCAGAGCGACGCGGTGGTCGCAGTCAGCGATGCGGTGCGGCTGTCGCGCGCGGGGCTCGGCCAGACGCACCGGCCGATCGCGACGTTCCTGTTCCTCGGGCCGACGGGCGTCGGCAAGACCGAGCTCGCGAAGGCGCTGGCCGAGACCGTGTTCGGCGACGAGCAGGCGATCATCCGCATCGACATGTCCGAATACATGGAGCGGCACGCGGTTGCGCGGCTGATCGGCGCGCCGCCCGGCTACGTCGGCTACGACGAAGGCGGCCAGCTGACCGAGCGCGTGCGGCGGCGCCCGTACAGCGTGATCCTGCTCGACGAGATCGAGAAGGCGCACCCGGACGTCTACAACGTGCTGCTGCAGGTGTTCGACGACGGCCGGCTGACCGACGGCAAGGGCCGCGTGGTCGACTTCAGCAACACGATCATCATCGCGACGAGCAACCTCGGCGCCGCGATCATCATGGACAACCTCACGCAGCCGGAAGCCGCGCGCAAGACCGACAAGGCGATCCGCGAGGAACTGATGCAGGTGCTGAAGGGCCACTTCCGCCCCGAGTTCCTGAACCGGATCGACGAGGTGATCGTGTTCCATGCGCTGTCGAAGGAGAACATCCGATCGATCGTGCAGATCCAGCTCGACCGCGTGGTGCGCACGGCCGCCGCGCAGGACATCACGCTCGTGATGGGCGACTCGCTCGTCGAGCACCTGACCGAAGCCGGCTACCAGCCGGAGTTCGGCGCGCGCGAACTGAAACGCCAGATCCGCCAGACCATCGAGACGCGGCTCGCGAAGGAAATCCTCGCCGATCGGCTGAAGTCGGGCGATCGGTGCGAAGTCGACTACGACAAGGCCAGCGACGAAGTAACGTTCAACAAGCTCGCGGCGCCCGAAGCGAAGGAGACGAAGGACGCCAAGGACGCGAAGAAGGACGCCGACGGCAACGCGAAACCGAACGGCAAGGCGACGAAGGCCGCCGGCGAAGCGAAGGACGCCGATGCACCGGCCGACGCCCCGCCGCCGCCGGCGAAGTCCGGCAAGAAGTCGTCCGGCGCGAAGAAGGGCGCGCACTGAAACCCGCATGCCCCACTCGCCCGGGGCACGCATGACCGGCTCCGTCCGCGGGACGGAGTCGCCCCCACGCCGCGACACGGCGCAACCGAGCCGCCCGCACCGGGAACGGCAGATGGAGATTCACATGACAAATCGACGCGAAGTGCCAGGCATCAGGAAGTACGACGGGCCCGCCGGTGGTTGGGGCGCGCTTCGCGCGACAGCCGAGGCGGTGCGCACGCAAATGGAAACCATCGAGGCGCCGATCGTGCTGATGCGGACCAACCAGCCCGACGGCTTCGACTGCCCCGGCTGCGCATGGCCCGACAAGGAACACAAGTCGACGTTCCAGTTCTGCGAGAACGGCGCGAAGGCCGTCACGTGGGAAGCGACGACCAAGCGCGTGACGCCCGAATTCTTCGCGGCGAACACCGTATCGTCGCTGCTGCGCATGTCGGACTACGAGCTGGAGAACATGGGCCGGCTCACGCATCCGCTCGTCTACGACCGCGCGACCGATACGTTCCGCGCGATCGAATGGGACGACGCGTTCGCGCGCATCGGCGAAGTGCTGCGCACGCTGTCGCCCGACCAGGTCGAGTTCTACACGTCGGGCCGCGCATCGAACGAAGCCGCGTACCTGTTCCAGCTGTTCGCGCGCGAGTACGGCACCAACAACTTCCCCGACTGCTCGAACATGTGCCACGAGCCGACCAGCGTCGGCCTGCCGCAGTCGATCGGCATCGGCAAGGGCACCGTGTCGCTGGAGGACTTCGACCACTGCGAGCTGATCATCTCGATCGGCCACAACCCCGGCACGAACCATCCGCGGATGATGGGCACGCTGCACGAGTGTTCGCGCCGCAACGTGCCGATCATCGTGTTCAACCCGCTGCGCGAGCGCGCGCTCGAACGCTTCGCCGATCCGCAGGACATGATCGAGATGGCGTCGTTCGGCTCGACGCGCATCGCATCGACGTACTACCAGGTCGACGCGGGCGGCGATGCGGCCGCGCTGAAGGGCATCATGAAGGCACTGCTTCAGCTCGAAGCCGAGCGCGGCGACGTGCTCGACCGCGATTTCATCGAGCAGCACACCAACGGCTTCGACGCGTTCTCGGCCGACCTCGAAGCCACGTCGTGGGACGACATCGAACGCGCGAGCGGCTTGAGCCAGGCGCAACTCGAACAGGTCGCGCTCGCCTACGCGAAGTCGAACGCGACGATCGTCACGTACGGGATGGGCGTCACGCAGCACAACAAGGGCACCGCAACCGTGCGCCTGATCGCCGACCTGCTGCTGATGCGCGGCAACATCGGCAAGCCCGGCGCCGGCGTGTGCCCGCTGCGCGGCCATTCGAACGTGCAGGGCAACCGCACGGTCGGCATCACCGAAAAGCCGTCAGCCGAGTTCCTGAAGAAAATCGAGGACGTGTTCGGCTTCACGCCGCCCGCCCATCACGGGCATGACGCCGTGCAGGCGATGCAGGCGATGATCGACGGCACCGCGAAGGCGCTGCTGTGCCTCGGCGGCAACTTCGCGGTCGCGCTGCCCGATCCGGAACAGTCGTTCCCGGCGATGGCGAAGCTCGACCTGAGCGTGCATCTCGGCACCAAGCTGAACCGCTCTCACCTGCTGGTCGGCAAGGAAACCTTCATCCTGCCGGTGCTCGGCCGCACCGAGCTCGACATGCAGGCCAGCGGCCGGCAGTCGATCACCGTCGAGGATTCGATGTCGATGGTGCACGCGTCGGCCGGCAAGCTCAAGCCGGCGTCCGACCAGTTGCGCTCGGAGCCCGCGATCGTCGCCGGGATCGCGCATGCGACGCTGCCGGCGAGCAAGGTCGCATGGCTCGACCTGATCGCCGACTACGACCGCATCCGCGACCTGATCGATCGTACGGTGCCCGGCTTCGAGGCGTTCAACGAGCGCATCCGCACGCCGGGCGGCTTCCGCCTGCCGCTACCGCCCACCGAGCGCGTGTGGCCGACGCCGACCGGCAAGGCGATGTTCTCGGTCTACAAGGGCGTGAAGGAAGATGCCGACGTGCTCGGCGCCGAGCAGGTGCTGCGGCTGATCACGCTGCGCAGCCACGACCAGTACAACACGACGATCTACGGGCTCGACGATCGCTATCGCGGCGTGTTCGGACGGCGCGACGTGCTGTTCATGAACCCGGCGGATCTCGCGAAGTACGGGCTCGAACACGGCGACCTCGTCGACATCGAGACGCTCACCGCAGCGGGCCGCACGCTGCGCCTCGAGAAGATCACGGCGATCGAGTACGACATCGCGCCGGGTTCGGTCGGCGCGTACTACCCGGAAGCGAACGTGCTGGTGCCGCTCGACTACATCGACAAGGAAAGCGGCACGCCGTCGTACAAGTCGGTGCCGGTGCGCGTCGTGCGCTCGGCGGTCGTCTGATGCACGGGCAGGCTCGCGGCGCGGCGCCGGCCGCGACCCTGCCCGCTTCTTCCCGAAACGCTTCCCCGGGCCGCCCCATCGCAACCGATGCGGCGGCCGCCTTCGTTCTCCGCGTTGAACAACGCCCCGCTCACCGCGCGGCCGTCGGCGGCAGATGCGCGCCGGTCTGCCGGCGCCGGTACGCGCTGTCGCGCGTCGCGAGCCAGTAGTACAGCGGCGACGTCAGCGCGAGTCCCACCAGCCACGACAGGTCCGCGCCGCCCAGATGCGCGGGAATCGGGCCCGCATACATCGGCGTGTTCATGAACGGAATCTGCACGAGGATGCCGATCGCATACGCGAGCAGCGCCTGCGGATTGAAACGGCCGTAGATCCCGCCGTCCGCCATGAAGATCGACTGGATGTCGTACTTGCCCCGATGAATCACGTAGAAGTCGATCAGGTTGATCGCCGTCCACGGCACCAGCACGACGAGCAGCGCGAGCACGAGATCGACGAGGTTGCCGACAAAGTTCGTCGACGCGCCGATCGCCGCGTAGCAGCACGCGACGAAGATCACGACCGACACCACCGCACGCGCTTTCGCGGTCGGAATCCACTTGTACGCGAACGTCTGCACCGACGTGATCACCGCGAGCACCGCGCCGTACAGGTTCAGCGCGTTGTGGCTGATCACGCTCAGCAGGAACAGCACGAGCATCAGCGGGCCGAGCGGGCCCGTCGCCTGCTTGACCGCGTCCATCGTGTCCGCGCCGGCCGGCACCGCGAGCACCGCGACCGCGCCGAAGACGAACGCGAGCGTCGAGCCGATCGTGCAGCCGAGATAGGTCGCCCAGAACGTCGACGCGACGCCGACGTCCTCCGGCAGATAGCGCGAATAGTCCGACACGTACGGCGCGAACGCGATCTGCCACAACGCCGACAGCGACACCGTCGCAAGCCAGCCCGCGAAGTCGAAGCCGCCGCGCGTCAGGAAATCGTCGGTGCTCACATGCGTGAGGATCATCCAGAAGCCGACGACGATGCCAATGCCGAGCACCCACGTGCCGATGCGGTTCAGGATGTGGATGAACCGGTAGCCGACGATGCCGATCAGCCCCGACCCCACCGCGCCGATCACGATGCCGACGGGCACCGGCACCGACGACGCGATGCCGTGCACCGACTTGCCGGCGAGCACGATGTTCGACGCGAAGAAGCCGACGTACATCACGGCCGCGATCACCGTGACGAGCAGCGCGCCCCACGAGCCGAACTGCGCGCGGCTCTGGATCATCTGCGGGATGCCCATCTGCGGCCCCTGCGCCGAATGCAGCGCCATCAGCACGCCGCCGACCGCCTGGCCGACGACGATCGCGACGATCCCCCACATCAGGTTCAGGTGGAAGAGCTGCACGCCGAGCGCGCCGGTCACGATCGGCAGCGGCGCGATGTTGCCGCCGAACCAGAGCGTGAACAGGTCGCGCACCTTGCCGTGGCGCTCCGCGGGCGGCACGTAGCCGATCGTATGCTTCTCTATCATCGGGGACGCATTGCGTTCCGCGTTCGTCATGGTGAAGTCTCCTGTCCTGCGCGACGATGCGCGCGTGCCGTTTCGCGCCGGCGTGCGTCGGGGTGCGCGCCGGCAATCGGGCCGGATGCGCGAGCGACGGCGCGCCGCGTGCACGCGCGGCGGTGTCGGGCGAAGCGGCGAATGCGCGGCATGCGGGGACGGATGACATGTCCCGCCGGCACGCGCGCGGCCGCTTCGTGTGCTTCGTGATCCGGGTTGAAGGCGATGGTGCGCCACGCTCGGCGGGACCGGAAAATACTAAAAATATTTCCGCGACATACGAAAAAGCTCTGCAGCGGAAATGCCGCCGGCGGGAGGCTTCAGGTAAGGTGCTAGGCACAACCATGGACAGATTGCGCCCGCGGCGGCACGCCGGGGCCGTGCATCAGAGGTGCTTGTGGCTCACTACACTTTGCGGCAACTGAAATACTTCGTGACGACGGTGGAATCGGGCAGCGTCGCCGAGGCATCGCGCCAGCTCTTCATCGCGCAGCCGTCGATCTCCAGCGCGATCAAGGGGCTGGAAGAAAGCTTCGGCGTGAAGCTGTTCATCCGCCACCACGCGCAGGGCGTGTCGCTGACGCCGAGCGGCACGCGCTTTTACAGGAAAGCGCAGGAGCTGCTGCGTATCGCGCACGAATTCGAACAGAACGCGCTCGCCGACAACGACGTGATCACCGGGCAGATCGACATCGGCTGCTTCGAGACGGTCGCGCCGCTCTATCTGCCGCAACTGATCGCGGGCTTTCGCGAGCGCTACCCGGGCGTGAACATCCGGCTGCGCGACGGCGACCAGCAGGAACTCGTGCAGGGCCTGACGTCCGGCACGTTCGATCTCGCGCTCATGTACGACCACGATCTCGACGGCACGATCGAGACCGAACCGCTGATGCCGCCGCAGCAGCCATACGTGCTGCTGCCGGAGAATCACCGGTTCGCGGGCCAGACGCACGTGTCGCTACGCGACCTGTGCGTCGAGCCGATGATCCTGCTCGACGTGCAGCCGAGCCGAACGTATTTCGTCAGCCTCTTTCACGAGCTCGGGCTCACGCCGAACATCGTGTTCGGGTCGCCGTCGATCGAGATGGTGCGCGGGATGGTCGGCCAGGGGTTCGGCTTCTCGCTGCTCGTCACGCGCCCGCATTCCGAATACACGTACGACGGCCAGCGCGTCGTGACGATCGGCCTCAGCGAAACGGTGAGCCCGTCGGGACTCGTGAGCGCACGGCTGAAACGCGGCCAGCTCACGAAGCAGGCGCAGTCGTTCGTCGATTTCTGCCGCGAACGGCTCGCGCAGCTCGTCGCGGAAACCGCGCAATAACGACAAGAAAAAACGCACGCGCCGCGGGATGCGGTGCGTGCGTGTCGGCCGCTCGCCGCGTCAGACGGCCGCGGCGAGATGCGCGGCCAGCCGCCCCAGCATCGCGTCGCAGCCGTGGAGCTGGTCGAGCGTGACGAACTCGTCGGGCTTGTGCCCCTGGTCCATGCTGCCGGGCCCGCACACCACGGTCGGAATGCCGGCCTGCCCGAACAGCCCACCCTCGGTGCCGAACGCCACCGTGCCGAACGCATCGGAGCCGCTCAGCATCGCGAGCAGCCGCGCGGCTTCGCTGTCAGGCGCGGTGGCGAGCCCCGGATACGCGCCCAGCGGCTGCAGCCGGATATCGGTATCGGGCTGCACCGCGCGCATCTTCGGCAACAGTTCGGATTCCGCATAATCGAGCAGCTTGTTCGGCACGTCGTGCGCGTCGAAATCCGGCAGTGCACGCACCTCGAAATCGAATTCGCATTCGGCCGGCACGATGTTCAGCGCGCGGCCGCCCTTGATCAGCCCCGTCTGCACGGTCGAGAACGGCGGATCGAAACGATCGTCGTGCCGTTCCGGCCGCGCGAGCGCCGCGCCGATCTCGCCGAGCCGGCCGATCAGCTTCGCCGCGTAGTCGATCGCGTTGACGCCCGACGGCGCGTACGCCGAATGGCACGCGGCGCCCTTCACGTGGCAGCGCATCGCGAGCTTGCCCTTGTGACCGAGCACCGGCTTCAGTTCGGTCGGCTCGCCGATCAGGCACAGGCGCGGTCGGTGCGCGCGCGCGGCCAGCGCGTCGAGCATCGGCCGCACGCCGA
This sequence comes from Burkholderia metallica, assembly GCF_001718555.1. Lineage (NCBI taxonomy): Bacteria > Pseudomonadati > Pseudomonadota > Betaproteobacteria > Burkholderiales > Burkholderiaceae > Burkholderia > Burkholderia metallica. The sequence goes on along the minus strand of NZ_CP013402.1, from coordinate 465,659 downwards.
GGCAGCCGACTTCCTCGTCGTACGAGAACGCCAGATGCACGGGCGTGCCGAGCGGCCGTGCGACGAACGCCGGCACGGCCGCGAGCACCGACGCGATGAAGCCCTTCATGTCGGCCGTGCCGCGGCCATACAGGCGGCCGTCGCGCTCGGTCAGCCGGAACGGCTCGACCGTCCACGCCTGCCCGTCCACCGGTACCACGTCGGTATGGCCCGACAGCGCGATGCCGCCGCGATCGCGCGGGCCGATCGTCGCGTACAGGCTCGCCTTCGTGCGCTCTGCGTTGTAGAACAGTTCGCTCTCGACGCCGAAGCCCGCGAGATAGTCGCGGATGAAACCGATCATCTCGAGGTTCGAATCGCGGCTGACCGTCGCGAAAGCGATCAGCCGCTCCAGCAACGCGCGGCTCGACGTGTCATTCATTGCCCGGCACTCCGTAGCTCGGCGCGGCGGTCGGGTTCAGCGCGCGCGTCTGGTAGTCCTGCATCTGCGGTCGATACGCACGCCACAGCGCGTCGAGCTGCCCGATCGGGTCCACGTCGGCCCAGTCGATACGCAGATCGACGATCGGCCAAGTCACGTCGCCGGCCACCTGCAGCGCGGCCGAATGCACGGGCCCCGCCTCGCCGCCGGCTTTCATTGCCGCGTGCATCGCGGCCAGCAGCCGATCGGCGAGCACGCCGGGCGCCTGTTCGAACGCGCGCACCATCGCGTCGATCACGGCCGGCGCGGCCAGCAGGTTGCCGGCCGCCACGCATTGCTCGCCCCGCACCGCATGATGCGTGCCGAGCGCTTCCTTACCGGTGAAGCACGCCGTCTGCCCCTGCCCATCGATCACCGTCACCTGCCGGTACTGGCTCCAGCCGTTCGCGCTGAGCGCGCGGTCGAGTGCGGCGGCCGGCGCGAGCTGCTCGTGCTCGATCAGGTCGAGCGTCTGGGGCCCCAGCGCCGGCAGCGTGACGTTCTGCGTCGCGACCGCGCCGACGCCCGCGCGCACCCACGGGCAGCGTGCGCCCACCGCGATGCTCGACGAGCTGATCGCGATCCCGAGCTGGCCCGTCTCCGGGCAGCGCCCGACGATGGAGAAAGTCATGTTGCCTCCTATGCGCGGTTCGGCTGCCAGTTGTCCGGGATCACCGCGATTACGTCGATTTCCATCAGCCACTGCGGCTGGCCGAGCGCGGACACGACGAGCCCCGTCGAGATCGGGTACACGCCCTTCAGCCACTTGCCGACTTCCTGGTACACGGGTTCGCGATAGCGCGGGTCGATCAGGTAGGTCGTCGTCTTCACGATGTGCGTGAGGTCGCTGCCGGCTTCTTCCAGCAACTGCTTCACGTTCTTCATCGCCTGCTCGGCCTGCGCGCGCGGATCGCCGAGGCCGGTCAGGTTGCCGTCGAAATCGGTGCCGACCTGGCCGCGCACGTAGACGGTGTTGCCCGCCCGCACGGCCTGGCACAGGTCGTTGTCGAGCGTCTGGTTCGGGTAGGTATCCTTCGTGTTGAACATCCGGATACGGGTATGGGTCGGTTCGCTCATCGAAATCCTTCAGTCGTCAAGGGTCGCGCCGCCGCACGGGCACGAACGCGGTGCGGCTGGCGCCAGGGGTCCGTTCAGTTCACCGCATCGGCAAGCGGCTGCGCGTCGACGCGCGACACGCCGCCGTCCTGCGCCGCGGCCGACGTCGCGCGGCGCTGCGATGCGTCGTGGTATTCGAGGTAGGTGCGCTGTATCGCGATGTGATCGGCGATGTGCCGCGCGTCGTGCCACACGCCCCAGATGAAGCTGGAGCCGCGCCGCGACAGCCACGGCAGCCCGAGGAAATAGATGCCCGGCTCCTTCGACACGCCGCGCTGATGCTGCGGCTTGCCGTCGTCGGCGAATGCGTCGACCTTCAGCCAGTCGTAGTCGACCGCATAGCCCGTCGCCCAGACGATCGACGTGACGCCCGCGCCGGCGAGGTCGAGCGCGAGGATCGGATGCGCGACGCATTCCGGGTTCGGCAGGATGCGGCGGGCCTCCGGTTCTTCCGGCAGGTCGAGGCCATTACGCGCCGCATAGGCGTCGGCCGCGTCGAGCAGCGACAGGTAGTTCTCGTCGCCGCGTGCGAGATTGATCGCCAGATCGCGTTCGAACACGGCCACGCCGCCGTCGAACGATTTCGTCAGCCCGACGAGCGTCACGCCCTGGTTCGCGAGCCGGCGGAAATCGACCGTATGGCCGCCGCGCGCGCCGCTTACCGCGATCGTCACGTGTTCGCGGCCGGGCGTCGCGACTTCCTTGTCCCATTCGCCGAGCACGCCGAGCCACCAGCAGAAGTCGCGGCCGCGATACGCACGCGGCGGGCGATCGTGCGGGCCGACCGACAGGTACACCTGCCGGCCCGCGCGCTGCAGTTCGTCGGCAATCTGCACACCCGACGAACCCGCGCCGACCACCAGCACCGCGCCGTCCGGAAGCTGGCCCGGGTTGCGGTAGTCGGCGGAATGGATCTGCACGAGGCGCGCGTCGTCCGGCGCGATCGGCGGAATCACCGGGCGCTGGAACGGCCCCGTCGCGACGACCACGCGGTTCGCCTCGATCGTGCCGTCGGAGGTCTCGACGGCGAAACCCGGCTTGCCCGTATTGCGCACGACCTTCTTCACCTCGACGCCCGTGCGGATCGGCGCGTTGAACTTACGCGCATACGCTTCGAAGTAGTCGGCGACCTGGTCTTTCGACGCGAACGCATCGGGATCGAGGCCGTCGAATTCGAGGCCGGGGAAGCGGTCGTGCCACGCGGGGCCGTTCGCGACCAGCGAATCCCAGCGCCCCGTGCGCCAGCGCTCGGCGATGCGGCCGCGCTCCAGCACGAGATGCGGCACGCCCAGCTTGCCCAGGTGCTCGCTCATCGCCACGCCGGCCTGACCGGCGCCGACGACGAGCGTATCGATTGAGGTTGTTTCGACTGCCACGGCTGTCTCCTTCTGAAGTGCGGCTCATGCGACGCTCGTGTCGTCGCGTGAGGGGGAATGGAGACATTCTGCTGACAGGCCGCGTGGCGCGAAATGATGTTTTTTGTTGGTGTTGACGAGCAAAAAGCTGGGCGTGGCGGGGATGGCGGGCGGCGTATGGGCCGGGAGTCCGAAACGGGATGGGGGCCGGGAGCGGTTCGATGCGTCCGTATCGCGCGGACGGTCGTGCGTGCATCGACTCGACGCCTGTCGTGTCGCGCCTGCGGGGCCGTCGTCGACGCTGCCGACGCTGCCGACGCCGCCGGCGTTGGCTGCAACGTCCCGCGCCGCCACCCTCGCGCTATACGCCTTTCTTGTCCAGCAGCGCCTGATACTTCTGCAGGCTCTCGTCGATCCTGTCGAGCGCAACGCTCGCGGCCTCGCCTTCGATCGCTTCCGCGGCACCCGCGACGATCGCCGCGGTCGCCACGAACAGATCGGTCAACAGCAGGCCCACCGCATCCATCGCCATCCCGCGCACGTTCTCGTCGACGGTCTTCTGCGCCAGATCCTTCATCAGTACGCTCTTGCCCGCGATCGCCAGCGACGTCGTCGCCTCGAAGTAGTTGGCCGCCGCCTGCGCGACCATCCCGCCCGCCTGCGTGATCAACATGTTCGGGCCGACGGCGATCTGCGTCGTCGCATAGGACGCCGCCTCCGCATTGATCGCCTGCACGGTCTGCAGCGCGGAACCGCCCGACCCGGCGGCCGGGTCGGGCGCTTTCAGCGCATCGGTGAACCGGCGCAGCCGGCTCACTGGCCACGCGCGCGCGCCGGCTTTCGGTGTCGCGGCGGGCGGCGCGGCCTCGGCCGGCGTCGTGGCTTCGACTGCGGCGTCCGCGTCCGTGACGGCGTCCGGCGTCTGCGTCGCACCGTCGCCGCGTCCGCCCAAAAGACCTTTCATGTTCATGGTTCACGTATCCCGAGAGTCATCGCGACCTAATGCGCCGAACCCGTCTGCGGCCCGGCCGCCGGAACCTGCGGCAAGCCGCCCGATCCGCCACCCGTCCCACCGCCCGACGCGCTCTTCGGCGACGCTTCGACGGACAGGATCATCGCCACCGCCTTCGACACGACGGCGTTCGAAATCTGGTTCAGCGCGGCCTGCTGCTGCGTCATGTTCTGCGCCGAGATGCCGACCGCCTGGCTGAACATCTGGTAAAGCGTACCCAGCGCCTGGGCCGGAGATCCCGCGACGACGTTGACGTTGGTCTGTGTCACCGCGTCGGTAATCTGCTCATTGACTTTGTCTGCCACGAGGCCTCCTCGGATCTCGGCTCCGGCATGCGATTGAAGGAACGGACGGGCCGGCAGGCCAGCGACGCCGTACATGCCGTTAGGAACGCTGCATACCCGCGTTCGTGAACGCCCTTACGCGAGTTCCTCGCGCAACTTCTTGCGCAACAGCTCGACGCGCTTTCTGGCGAGCGGTTCGTTGATCCCGAGCGCCGTCGCGATGTGCAGGTAGGATCGGTCCTCCTCGAACTTCAGCGTGAACAGCATCTGCTGCTGAGGTGGCAGCGTGGACAACGCCTGCTGCAGACGCAGCAACTGCTGTCGAAGCAGCAGTTGCTGCTCCACCGACGGCGCGTGACCCGCCAGCTCGACGATATGGTCGTCGTCCCAGCCCGGGTCGAATTCGAGCATGCCGCGCTCGCGCAGCCGGCGCCGCGCGCCGTCGAGGAAGGCGTGATTCAGCACCAGAAAGAGAAAACCGGAGAGGTTCTGAACGCGCTCCGGCGAGCGCTGCAGGTAAATGTGGACCTTGAGTGCGGTATCGGAGAGCAGGTCGTCCGCGCGATGAATATCGCCCTTGCACAACAGGCGCGCGCGACGCCGCAATTTCCCCTGCATTTCCCGCCACGTGCGATCGAGCTGCTGCGCCGGAGACTCGCGCGTCGCGGCAGCGTGCTGGTTCGAGGTTGTCATCCCGTGTCTTCCTTTTTCGTGGAAAACACAGAATCGATTCGACGCCGGGAATGGCGCTGTTACCCGTGTAACACCGTTATAACGATAATCGGTTTCGGTAAATTTTCTTGATTATTATGAACGGAATTTTCAATTCCCCGGTATTGCCCGATCCGTTGTTTCAGGTGCGTCGCCGGGCCTGAATATCGGCATTGCGATGAAAAAGAACGACTGCCGCCACGACGTGTTCGCTGGCCGGCATGCCGCTATCCATGCCGATCGACCCAGCGCCGTTGCCGCCGAAGTGCCGCCCTGTACGGACTGCTGGCCGATTATCTCGATACTTTCATTTTTCTTTTTTCACGCAATGCCGAAGACAGCGTTTTTCGCTAGGTGGTCGTATCGTCAAACAACCTCGCGCGGAAAACATGCCTGCCCTTGCTAACGCTCAGACGCTGCGCAATATACCGATACTCACCGACCTCCCGGAAAGCCTGATCGCTCACGTGGAGCGCCATGTCACGCCGTGGCCCGAACACGGCAACCGCCTGTTGTTCTTCAAGGGCGATCCGGGAGATTTCGTCGCGTTCGTGCACTGCGGACGCGTCTACAAGACGCTGCACGAACCCGGCGGACGCGAGATCATTCTCGGTCACTCGATGCCGGGCGAGCTCATCGGCGAAAACACGCTGATCCGCGCACACCGGCGCAACTTCACTGCCCAGTTGAGCGCCGACTGCCGCATCTCGCTGCTGCATCGCCCGTATTTCGCGCCGCTGCTGGCCAACGCGGAATTCATGGGGCGCATCCACGAGCAGCTGTGCCGGCACATCCACCAGTTGAGCGACTTCGTCGAATCGGCATGCCTGTACCGGCTCGAAGCGAGGCTCGCGCGCCATCTGCTGAACCGCATGCAAGGGAATGATCTCGAGGTGCCGCTGCCGGAGAACCAGAGCGTCCTCGCGGCGATGCTCAACGTCAGCCGGCCGCGACTGAACAGCAGCCTGCAGAAGATGCAGCGTGCCGGCCTGATCCGGCTTCACGAACACGGCGTGACGATCGAGAAGCCGGAACTGCTCCGGACCATCGTCGACGCCAATTGACGGCCGGGCACGCACGAGCGTCGTGCGGTGCCCCGGCGCGGGGGAAAGCGCGTGCGCCGGATCGGGCGGCGTGCGGGGAGGATCAGCCGCGCCAATGGCCGATCGCGTTCAGCAGTTGCGCGACCGCGGAAAGTTGCGACGCAAAGCTGTCGTTCGCCGAGCGCGCGGCGCCGGCCGCCGCCGCCGGCGAGCCGGCATAGAGCTGCATGACACCGACGGTCGTGGCGGCGAGATTGGACATGGCCTGGTTCGCCTGCATCTGCACCGCGTTGTGCAGCAGGATCGCGGAGGCGTGGCTGTTCGACTGCATGAGCGTGCCCAAGGCCACGGCGGGCGCCTCGCCCACCACCTTGACGTTGGATTGCGTGACCGCATCGGTCACCGCGGCGGAAACCTGTTCCGGCATGTCGTTGCTCCTGGTTGGCTCGCCGCTGCGGTGCAGTCACGGCGAAAGCATGAGTGGGTCGGTCGGCGACGCCCCGCCGCACGGGCCGTCGATGCTGTGCGCGCATCGACACGACATCGGGCGCCGGGCGGCGGCCACCGATCGGGGCCGCCGCCCGGCGTCGACGCCAGCCTGCGCGTCAGACAAGCGCCTTGCCGAGCGCGAGCACGTCGGCCAGTACGGACAGCACGCCGTTCGAGCCGATTTCCGTCGAGGCGGCGCCTGCGCTCGCCGGCCCGAGCGTGTACAGCTGCATCGTGCCCACGTTCGTCGAGGTCGGCAGTTGCACCGCCGACTGCGACTGCTGCTGTACCGCGTTCTCGAACAGCACGCTGAGCGAATGGCTCTGGGCCTGGTACAACGAGCCCGTTGCCATCGCCGGCGCTTCGCCGACCACCTTGACGTTGGTTTGCGTGACCGCGTCGGTGATCGCGGCGTTCACCGCGCACGTCTTGCAGTTGCACGGGTCTTTCAGGTCATCTGCGTTATCTGCCATCGTATTTCTCCTGATTCGCGAACAGGCGCCGCATCGAATCGGCTCTGCCCGTTCTGTCGTTTGCTCCGGAACACCGCGCGGCACCGCTGTTCAGGCGCCGGCGGCCATGCGGGGCCGCGGCACGGCGGCGGCGTTGGCGGCGCGTGCCGCTTGCGCCGCCGTTCAACCACGGCGTTGCGATGGCACGTCAGCCCTTGACGGCCTTCCCGATCGCGATCACGTCGGCCAGAATCGAGATGATCCCGTTCGCGCCGATTTCCGTGGCGGCCGCGCCCGCGCTTTCCGGCCCGATCGTGTAGAGCTGCATCGTCCCCACGTTCGTCGACGTCTGCGACTGGATCGCGGCCTGCGACTGCTGCTGCACCGCGTTCTCGAACAGGATGCTGAGCGAATGGCTCTGGGCCTGGTACAGCGAGCCCATCGCCATTGCCGGCGCTTCCGCGACCACCTTGACGTTGACCTGTGTGACCGCATCGGTAATCGCGGGATTCACCTGGCACACTTGACACGTATCAGCCATTTGTAGCTCCTTGGTTCACGTAGTTGAGAGATCGCACATCGGGGGCCGGCCGGTCTCGCTTTCTGCCGAATAACCCGCGTGCTACTCCATGGACGCTGCGCCGCGGGTATCGTGAACGGTCGTGACGACGGCGATGGGCGGTTCGGGCGCGTCGGAAGGTTCGGCCGGGGCGTCGCCGGCGCTGCGCAGCCGTGCCTCCATCGCGTCGAGCCGCGCGGCGAGACGTTCTTCGAGCGAATCGACGTATTGCCGGAAGCAGGCGTCGATTTCCTGCCGGATCAGGCCGGTCAACTGTTCGCCGATCATCGCCAGCGCCTCGCGGGTGCTGTCCTGGATCTCGGCCGCGGTGCCGGCCTGCGCGTCGCCGTCGCCCGACGGCTCGTGCGCGTCGAGCACGCCCGCCACTTTCCGCTGTTCCGACGCCAGCATGCCGAGCGTCGTCTCGTTCTGTGCGTCGATCGTCTGGAGGATGCCGCGCATCTTCTCGTACGCCTTCTGCTGGTTGAGCTGCAGGAAGTGCTTGATCTGTTCGCGCGCTTCCTGCCGGGTTTTCAACTGCGGCAACGGCCGGTTCGCGGCGGGCGCCGGCACGGCCGGGCCGGCGGCCGGCGCCGGCGGATTTCCGTGCCTGCCCGGCAGTTGGTCCAGCAGCGCCTGTTCTTCGGCCGGCGCGAGGGGCCGCCCCAATCGCTTCTCCGCGAGCTGCCGCAGCAGCGGGTCGAGTGCGTCTTGGCTCATGGCTTACCTCGTCTCGAAGTCCGCCCGCGGCGCCGGTGCGTGCGGGCGGGGAGCGGACGGACGCCGTGCGGCGGTGCGCCGGTCGGCAGGCGGCAATGGATATCGCATGGTGTTCTCCCGGAAATGGACGTGCGACGGCCCGGCCGGAAATTCGGCAGGACCGCTGCAGGGACGAACCGTGAGACGAGTCTGTGAAATCGGGCTCCGCGTGCGCGGGCGTGGGCCCGGTGCGCGCCGATGGCGGGTCAGCGATACGTGTGGTGGGCGTACGGCGAGGACGGCGGGTGGAAAGGAATACATTTCGCGGACATGCCGTGTCGCGCGAAGGGTCGATTTTTATATGCGTGCGTGCCGCGACACCGGATGGCCGGATTGGGAAATTCGGCGGCGCGCACGATGCGTTGCGCTACGTGCGGATGCGATTCCGGCGGTTGCTCAGCATCGGAATCACGTCGCCGACATAGTGGAAGGAGATGCGGCCGTCCTCGGGCATCAGGCCAGGGCGACCCCGATCGAACGGTTCGTCCTGCCGGGAATGCATCGGCGCCTGCGTGTAATTTCATGCGAAGTGACGTTCGGCGGCCGGATATTTCAATTGTGCGAGCCAGTAGCCGCCGACCGGCGCGGCGGTCGTTTCCGCCTGCGGGGGAACGGCAACCTGCGGCTTCTCCGGCAGCATGGCGCCATCGGGCACGTGCGCGCGGGCCGTACGCAGCGACACGGGGTGGGCAGCGGGCTTGGCCGGCGACATCGGCGCGGACGTCACGGCCTTCGCCGCGTCGATCAACGTCTCCTTGTTGCCGTCCCACTTGGGCAGTCTGGCGGGCGGCAGCGGCACGACCTTGTCGAGATTGGGCAGACGGAGGTCGGGATCGCGCTCTAGGCGATCGGCAAGGACGCTGTAGCGCTCGGCGCGGGCACGATCCTTCACGCTTCCTGCTACAGGATCGCCGTCATCGAACGCACCGAACAGATATGCAGCACTCTTGGCGCTACCGTATTTCACGCCCTCATGCAGAATCTTGAGTGCTCGCGCATTGTCCTCGTCCAGCGACTTGTCGGTGCCGACCAGTGTCGTTCCAAGCGCGTACGCGGCATCTCCGTTGCCCTGGGCGACGCCGCATTCAAGCATTTTGAGCGCAACCTTTCGATTCCCCCAGAAACCGGATTTCGGATCATCGTAGACGGCGTCGAGCTTGTTGCCCAAGTACGCCATGGCGCTGGGGCTGCCCTTGTCCGCTGCAAGTTGCCAGAAGGCATAAGCACGACTGGCATCCTGCTTGACACCCACTCCGTTCATGTAATACGTGCCCATCAGATCGTAGGCCGCGGGGATGCCCAGCTTCATCGCCTCTTCGGTGATCTGCACGGCGCGTTCGGTATTGCGATCCACGCCCAACCCCTGGGCATACGCATTCGCCAGATTCAGCATCGCCTTCCAGTGCTTGCGCTCGGCCGCCTTCGTCCACAAGTCGACAGCGCCCTTGTAGTCGCGCTGGTTCGGCCACAACAATGCACTCGTCATCTTCATCGCCTGCTGATTCCAGCGATCCGCCTCGGGATCGATTGCCGGAACCACGGCGGCTTCGTGCACGCAAACGAACGTCTCGCGATGCGGATTGAAAGCGTCGAGCGACATGTTTCGCGGAAGAGAATCGTGCATCGAGCAGGCGGCACATGCGAGGAACAGGCAAGCAGAAAATAACCGGGGCAATCCGATACGGTTGGCGGAGGTCGAACGCAATTGATTTAGCACGATTTGGGAAGCCTGCTTAGGAAAAGCGAACGCTTGTTATACGGTCATCATGGAACGGATGAATGAAGCGGGTTGGCGCGTCCCCTTGCTTTCGGGCAATTTCGTTGGCCGAAGCCGGCCCGCCAGCCACGGGGTTGCGGCTCAGTTCGGCCAAAAGCGGACGCCCACAGCGGTCTGCTTGCGGGTGCCGAGTAGCGGCTGTATGAGACTCATTGAGACTCGTTTTCCGGCCCGTGGCCTTCCTCCGCCGGCAAGAAATTCCACGTGTACGAACCGTAAGGATGGAATTCAGGCAGATAGCTGACAATTTGCCCATCATCGAAAAAATGATGTGCAGTATTGGGGAACAACTCCGGATCCACCGGGTGTTTCGCATTTGGGTTGTGGAACATCGAGAGCCCTTCGGCCCAGGTCTCCGTGACCTCCCCCTGCTTTATCTCAAAACAGAACGGTTCCGGGAGTGCTGAGTTATTGTCGTGCTTGTGCCTCATACCCGCACGCATCATGCGCTGCTCGGGCACCCCAAAGCCGGCGAGTCGGCCCATGCGGTTGAACTTTGATAATGTGCCGGAAGCCGAAAATAGCACCGCGCTGATATTCTCAGAGCGGGGTTGCAGGAAAAATCCAGATGGGATCTGCTTGCCTTCGTACTCGTGAATCTCAATCTTCACGGGCGAGATGATGAGTTGCCCATGCCCATCCCTAGAAAAGTCGTGGCTCACCCCATACAAGTAGCTGATCAAGGCGGTCGACGTCCAAGTCATCGATTGCTTCTCATGAAAGTCAGCGATGGCAAACACTAACGGATGCCCAACAACGTCCGGCATTTCCCAATAGGGCTTGGCGCGTGTGAGCTTTGACCATAGAGGGCTTCCAAACTTGATTGGAATTTTGGTCTCGTTGAGCTTACGGATCTCTTCTAGCGGTCGAAATAACGGCTTATCATCGGGCTTAGGCACAGGATCGTTAACCGAGGGATTCACGGTGACAGCCTCAATAAAGACCTTCTTCTTGCCAAACGAGACCATAAAGTCTGGGGCAGGATCGGGTTTCTCGACAAACAGACCTTCTTCGAGTAACGCCGCATAGAGGTAGAGTTCCCAAATCCTCGAGTCGAAGGCAGTTGTCTGGAACTGCTCGACGAAGTTTCCGTCGACGTCACGAAAGTGGCGCATCATCTCGGTCATGATCGAACGAGCTGGAAGCCAATGGTTACTCGATCGCATCAGTTGGAAGGTCGGGTTGAGCTTTTCTTCCGGCACAACCGGCGTGAACAGATCTACACCACTCTTGTCATCCACTTCATCGCCTTGCGGAAAAACTTTGATGCCACTATCAAAGTGCATCTTGAGCTCTTTCAGCAGCGCATGCTGCGCATCGTTGCGGCTCATACTGGCCTCGACGCCGATGCAACGATAGCGTCCCTTAAGGTCTCGACCAAGTGAAACGAAGCCGTAATCGCGATCCGTTCGATCAAGGATGAGCACGCCAATCACGGTTTCGTCTACAGTCGAGAAGTACTCAACTTCCCGGCCAACAACAGTGGCTATAGGAGAACGAGTCCACGCAACGAACGCGTTGTAACGCTCGAGAGTGAGCGGTTTAACTGAATGGGCCGCAAAAAGCGCGGCTACACGCTGTTCCCGATTAGCGCCTTTGAGTTTAGCTTGGCCCATCGCGTTCTCCTTGATTTTCTGGTTATTTTGCAAGTGCTAGATAATCGATGGCGATGCTATCACCTCCCAACGTTGACTGTCTGCTTTCAGGCTTTGAGGTCAGCAGTCTGAGTGCCTCCTCTGGGTCGATCTGCGCCGGTCGCCCCTCGCAGGACAACGGCCGGCCGCGGTCGGCCATCGGCCATCGGCCACCAGCCGCCAGGCGGTCCAAACATCTAAACGCCGAATTTCGACCCGAGACCTGCCCCTGTCCGACTACCGGCGGATGCGTCCGGTCGCCGAACTCGCCCTCCTGTTTGCACAACACCTCACGCCCTTGCGAACCGATTACCTATCACCCGAGCCGCGGCTTGCCATTACCTCCCGGATACGCGACATTTCCGAAACCGCTCTCAGGGAAGCAGACCACCCTGATCCAGTACAGTTTGTAAACGCAGCATCCAGGAACAATGCGCATCCCACCGCTAAAAGCCATCGTCGCGTTCGAGAGTGTCGCCCGGACAAAGAGCGTCAATCGGGCAGCTGATGAATTAGGGTTAACGCCATCGGCGGTCAGCCATCAGATTGCCAATCTCGAATCCATGATTGGAAGACCCTTGTTCACGAGGCTGGGGCGGGGACTCGTGCTGACGCCAACGGGCCAGCAGTATCTGGCCGATGTCACCGGATCGCTCGCCGACCTGAGCCGCGCGACGGAGCGTGCATCGAGCCAGTCGGGTATCGAGATTCTTCGCATTCATTCGAGTCCCAGCTTTGGGTTGATGTGGCTGCTGCCGCGGCTTGCCTCGTTTCAGGAAGCGAACGGCGACATTCAGTTGAATCTCGCGTGCTCGTACGAGGACGTGTCGTTCACCTCGGGCCACTATGACCTCGACATAAGGCATGGCTACGCCCATTGGACCGATGGCGAGATCAAGACGCTACGCAACGAGTTCATCACGCCGCTTGCGTCGGCGGAATACCTCGAACAACACCCGGTGCGTACCCCCGATGATCTGCTCGAACGGCGCCTGATCTTTTCGGAAACGCCTCTCGTACAGTGGAAGCAATGGTTCGGCAAGTTCGGCGTCGCGGTATCGCACAAGGCATATGATTTCGCGTTCGATCGCTCGTACATGTCTCTCGAAGCCGCGGCATTGGGACACGGCATTGCGCTCGAAAGCACGATGCTCGCATCCGTTCATCTCAAACGAGGTTCACTCGTACCGGTCTTCGATCGTACGCATGCGGTCGAGGTCGGAGCGCATCACCTCGTATACCCTGCCCGGAATCTGGACTTGCCACGCGTGTCCAAATTTTTAGACTGGATCGAGCAAGAGACCAGCCGCGCCGCCGTGTAGCGTCGGGCTGCGCCGGTCGGAGCGGCGGCTCCCCGGCGTCACGCCAAAGGCCGCATTCCGACGCCCGTAAGCCCACGTTGCAGCCACACCTGAAAATTCTTCAGCAATAGTTGAGCCGAACTGCATTGATCGAGCTGGTTGAAGCACTGAAACTGCGTCCACCAACTAACATGATCGATGGAGACAACATGTTGCTCGACAGCAAAGTGGTAATCGTAACCGGTGCCGCCTCGCCGCGCGGCATCGGCAAGGCGACCGCGAAGGCGCTCGCCGCGCAAGGCGCGCGCGTCGTGATTCTGGATCTTCACAAGGAAGACGCCGAGCGTGCTGCGCACGAGTTCGGCGACGACAACCTCGGCCTCCGCTGCGATGTGACCGACAAAGCCGCATGTCTATCTGCCGTCGCGGCGGTCATCGAGAAGTATGGCCGTGTAGATGGGCTGATCAACAACGCAGGCATCACGCAGCCTTTGAAGACGATGGACATCGGCGCCGACAACTTCGATGCGGTCATCGACGTGAACCTGCGCGGCACGCTCTACATGTCGCAGGCGGTCATTCCGCACATGCGGGCGCAAAGGAGCGGCAGCATCGTCTGCATGTCATCCGTTTCGGCGCAACGCGGCGGCGGCATTTTCGGCGGCCCGCACTACAGCGCAGCCAAAGCCGGTGTACTCGGTCTCGCTCGCGCGATGGCGCGTGAGCTCGGCCCGGACAACATCCGCGTCAACTCGATCACCCCAGGTCTCATTCAGACCGACATCACCGGCGACAAGCTCACGACCGAGATGCGCGCCGACGTCATCAAGGGCATCCCGCTCGGCCGGCTCGGCGATGCCGCGGACGTCGCGAACGCCTGCCTGTTCCTCTCGAGCGACCTGTCGACTTACCTCACGGGCATCACGCTCGACGTCAACGGCGGAATGCTGATCCATTAAGCACGACATCGGCCGCGGTTGCGGCGGCTGGTCAATGCACCCGGCGGTAAAACCCGGGGCGATATGGCAGGAGACAAACATGAAAACGAAGGCTACCGCGCCGTCAATGGCGGGCGATGTCACGACGCTTGCCGACTCGACGAGCTTCGAATCAAAAACGTATGCGAAAGTCGGACGGCGCCTGATACCGTTCCTGATGCTGTGCTACCTGGGCGCTTATCTCGATCGTGTCAACGTGGGTTTCGCAAAACTGCAGATGCTCAACGACCTGCGCTTCAGTGAAACCGTGTATGGCCTTGGCGCCGGCATTTTCTTTCTTGGATATTTTCTCTTCGAAGTGCCGAGCAATCTCATGTTGCACAGAGTAGGCGCACGAAACTGGCTCGCTCGCATCATGCTGACCTGGGCCGTGATCTCGGCCTCGTTTGCCTTCGTCAAGTCGCCCACGACGTTCTATGTTCTCCGCTTTATGCTGGGCGTAGCCGAGGCGGGGTTCGCGCCGGGCGTCATTCTGTATCTGACCTACTGGTTTCCTTCGGCACGGCGTGCAAAAGCACTCTCGCTCTTTTTCATGGCTATTCCGCTGGCCGGCATCGTCGGCGGCCCGCTGTCCGGTTACATCCTGCATGCGTTCCAGGGCGTGCAGGGATTGGCTGGCTGGAAGTGGCTGTTCATCCTCGAAGCGCTGCCGTCGTTGCTCCTTGGTATCGCGATCCTGTTCTACCTCGATAACGGTATCGCTGCTGCGAAGTGGCTCACCGATGCGGAGAAAGCACTCCTCGCACGAAACGTGGCGAACGACAACGCGCACAAGATCGCGCATGTGTCGATCGGGTCGTTCATCGGCGATCGTCGTTTGTGGTTGATGGCTTCCATCTACTTCTGCGTCGTGCTCGGTCAATATGGGCTCACATTCTGGCTGCCGACGATCATCCGCAGATCCGGCGTGGCCGATCCGCTGTGGGTGGGCGTGTTTACTGCCATCCCGTACCTGTGCGCCATCATTGCGCTGCCGCTGGTGGGAGCGAGCGCGGACCGCCATCGCGAACGCCGTCTGCATCTTGCGATCCCGATGCTCGTATCGGCAGCCGGCTTCGCCACGTTGCCGGCGCTGGGCGGCGTCGGCGCGTCGCTGGTATGTGTCAGCGTCGCCGCCGCAGGCATTCTCGCTTCGTCTTCACAGTTCTGGTCGCTACCGACCGCGCTTCTCGGCGGCATGTCCGCCGCGGCGGGTATCGCGGCGGTGAACTGTTTCGCCAATCTTGCCGGCTTCTTCTCGCCGGCCATCGTGGGCTGGTTGAACGATCTGACCGGTAAATCGACGGCTGGGCTCCTCTTCATCTCTGTCGCCATCATCATCGGTGCCGGGCTCGTTTTCCTAGTGCCGGCCAAAGCCGTCAATCGCTGACGCCGTCCGCCGCTGCAAAGATTCGCCTTTTTTGAATCAAGGATCCGTCATGAACATTCCGTATCGGATGGGCTGACGCTTGCCGAGCGCGCCGTCGCCGCTTGTCGCCACTTCACGGTAATCGGCAATTCCGATTTTTAATTTGGCAAAGCAAAGCACGCCGCAGCCACGCGCTCTTTCAACTCCACGTCCCGACAATTCTTGACTGTGTCCATACCTACGAACTGGTAGGATGTGCGTCGCCTGTCATAGTCGGCAGCCACAGGGTGCTTAACTGTCCCCTTTTAAAACTCGCGATCGGCCGACCTGCCGCGCCCTGAGCGACACGGTCCGCCATCTGCACGCCCTACCCCGTAGAACCCCGCAACACCCCGGCCTCGCCCCGCGCGACCCGTTGCAGTAACCGTTGGAGTGGCGCCTCGCGCGCCAGCAAGCATGAAGAACCCGAAGCAGCCGCCCCGCCCCCCGCACGACAAAGACCGCACGCCGCTCGCGCGTGCCGGCGCGTTGCTGCTGATGGCCGGCCTGCTGTACCTGCTGTGGCCGTCGGCCGAAACCGCCTACCTCGCGATGGAGTCGGTCATACGCTGACGCCGCCGCGCGTCCCGCCCGTGACTTGCGCTATACTCCCCGCCATGGAAATCAAACCTGCCTCGCCGAACGTGCATCGCTGGTGGCGCGCCTGACCAGGCGGCCCGTTTCCTTTTGCATGTCCCAAACGTGATGCCGCCAGCCATGGCGGCATTTGCGTTTCTGCGCAGACATCATGGCTGGCGGCTTCGACAACCCGGAGCAACGACCAACATGACCCACCCGACCCGCCCGACCATCCTCACCGGCGACCGCACGACCGGCCCGCTGCATCTCGGCCACTACATCGGCTCGCTGCGCGCACGCGTGCAGATGCAGCACGAAGCGACGCAATTCCTGCTGCTCGCCGACACGCAGGCGCTGACCGACAACATGGGCCGCCGCCAGCGCGTCACCGAGAACGTGATCGAGGTCGCGCTCGACTACCTCGCCGTCGGCATCGATCCGGCGATCTCGACGATCGTCGTGCAATCGCAGGTGCCCGAGCTTGCCGAACTGTCGCAATACCTGCTCAACCTCGTCACGGTCGCGCGCCTCGAACGCAATCCGACCATCAAGGAAGAGATCCGCCTGCGCGGGTTCGAGCGCGACATCCCGGCCGGCTTCCTGACCTACCCGGTGAGCCAGGCAGCCGACATTACCGCGTTCAAGGCAACGCACGTGCCGGTCGGCGACGATCAGTTGCCGATGATCGAGCAGACCAACGAACTCGTGCGCCGCTTCAACGCGACCGTCGATCAACCGGTGCTGGTCGAATGCGAGGCTGTGCTGTCGTCGGTCACGCGGCTGCCGGGGATCGACGGCAAAGCGAAAATGAGCAAGTCGCTCGGCAACGCGATCACGCTCGGCTCGACGCCCGACGAAATCGCGCAGGCCGTGAAGGACATGTACACCGATCCGAATCACCTGCGCGTGAGCGACCCGGGCCAGGTCGAGGGCAACGTCGTGTTCACGTTCCTCGACGCGTTCGAGCCGGACGTGGCGAAGGTCGACGAGCTGAAGGCCCACTATCGCCGCGGCGGCCTAGGCGACAGTGTCGTCAAGCGCGTGCTGAACGAGCGGCTGCAGGCGCTGATCGAGCCGATCCGCGCGCGCCGCCGCGAGTTCGAGACCGACAAGGCCGAAGTGATGGCGATCCTGAAGCGCGGCACGCTGCACGCACGGGACGTGGCCGGCGCGACGCTCGCGGAGGTGAAGGGCGCGATGGGGTTGAACTACTTCGATTGAGCGGCGCAGGCAGCGAGCACGCGAATGCGCTCCGCGCGCCGGGCGGTATCGGGCCGGCGCGCGGCGATCACCGCGTCACGTGCGCAAGCGAGCGTAGATGCACGCGCCGCTTCATCACGATGCATGCGCCGGCACGGACGCGTGGCACACCGCCTCGACCCGATTGCCTGCCGGATCGACGAGAAACGCGCCGTAGTAGGCGCCGTGGTAACGCGGCCGCAAGCCGGGCTCGCCGTCCGACTGCCCGCCCGTTGCAAGGCCGGCTTCGAAAAATGCATCGACCTGCTCGCGGCTCGCGGCCTTGAAACACCAGTGCCGCTTGCTCGCGCCGACGTCAGCGGGATCCAGATAGACCGCCAGGCAAGTCGATGCGGTGTCGTTCGCATTGCAGCGTTCGCCATAGCCGAGCGCGGTCAGCCGGTCATAGGCCTTGGATGCGCCCAGCGCGGCCATGATGGCATCGTAGAACGGGCGTGCCAGTTCGATATCCGGCACGCCGATTGACACGTGATCAAGCAGTTGCATCGTATCTCCTCCGTCGAAGGGCACACGAGTCTACCTGAGCGCGGAATTTCGCACCGGAGTCACCTCGCTGCTCGTGGGCGATATACAAACACTCGACATCGTCGCGTACGATGGCGTTCTTGCCGGCCGCGGGCCGGCCCTTGGAAAAGGCTTTGAAAGGGCTCCGTGGGATGAATGACGTTGGCGACAAGCTGTTCACCCTGGCATCGAAACAACCGGATCCGACGAGATGGGCAAGCCGATCATCGACGACGAACCATGGATACTGATCGAACGGTTACTACTGCCCCCCCAAGCGGCAGCGAAAGAAGAATCCGCTGACGCTTTGTTTCCCGAATCGTGTTTCGCTGACCAGCCCCCTGTTCCAGCAGCCTGCTAGTCTGCAGCATATTCAACCGACCACTTTGAATCTGCATAGCTGAGAATACTGCCGGCTGCCGTTATGCAAAATCTTGGCATGCCATTCGTGTCCGGCAACATGCGCCGGCAACCATGTGGCGCTTCCGTTAGCGTTTTCCACGAACCGCCCTGACGATCAAACTCCCTCAACTCGATATCCGAGCTAAATGCTCCTGTATTCCAACGCACCGCCCTTCCCTCACTGAGACTATCAAACCGAATATCCGAGAAAACGTACGGCGGAGTATTGTATTTCACCCAGGTTTCACCATTGTCGCTTGACAAGTACAATTTGGAAAACGCGCCTTGAGCACGATAAGCAGTCAGCACTCCGGATGCAGATGAAGCATGAAAACCGGTCATGTCAGTGGGCGGGGTAACTGGGGCCCACGCCATTGTGGACAAATTCATTCTTAACAATTGCGACGGGGTACCAACATAGTAGAAATCATTGGTTGACTCGATCTGCACGGGAAACACATTAATTGCCTTGAATCCTTTTTCACCACCAATTTGTTTTATCTTAACCAGATCCCGCAGGTCATTCGAATCGGATTGATAGACCTCGATATTATTTACCTCCTTCCAGACGGTACCATTCACCACACCTCGCGCCACTGCTACGAACCATCGGTTGGTTTTTCGATCGATATCCACGATTCTGGCATCACTTCCCATGGTGGCAAGAATTTTCCAGGACACACCCCCATCTTCGGTGACACGAATAACACCGTTGTCGAATCCGGCCACAAGTGCCTTGCCATCTACCTTGACGGCAGTTACTTCGTGGAGGGAGCCTGTATCCAGAGCTCTCCAGCCCCCCTGAGGGCCTCTGACCCGGATTTGCCCAATATCCGCGCCGTAGTACAGGTTGCCGGACGCGTCATGTTCAAATTTCCGCGTCAATGGCGGAGCCGCAGTTTTCCATAGCCGGAAAAAATCATTCACCGTCTGCGCGTCGACAAGTTGCTTGCTTATGGCCGGCATGTTGACGTGCCGTTCATAAGCAAGCAACAAGTCGGTCAGCAAGCCAAGCCCGGTCAGGGGATATATGGTTCCAATGGACGCGGGCGCCTTCTGAACCTCCCACTCGATCGGATATTTCGATATCAAAACCGATTGGTATTCATTTTCAATGGAATTCAAATTTTCAG
Organism: Burkholderia metallica; assembly: GCF_001718555.1. Classification (NCBI taxonomy): domain Bacteria; kingdom Pseudomonadati; phylum Pseudomonadota; class Betaproteobacteria; order Burkholderiales; family Burkholderiaceae; genus Burkholderia; species Burkholderia metallica. Next base: position 446,444 of record NZ_CP013402.1, on the reverse strand, counting down.
CAAATTCCCGGTGCCTAACCGGGAGCACCACAAATTTATCCCCTCCAATCGGCAATTGAATCAGCCCACCGAGATCCGTTATTCGACCTCGCTGCACTTCTATTTTTGGATAATCCTTCAAATTGTAATTTTGCCATTTCGCCAGCCGATACTCTCCAGCCGGAACCCAAAGCCCCGCGCCATATGAATCAATGCCAGGGTGCGGCTTTAGCAAAAAAGTAGAATTATCTTTCAGAGACTCCAGTTGTACATCATCGATCGCGCCCCCTTTGGGGATGGAAACATATACATAGCCGTGCGTTGCTGCAAGCTGACTGGGCGACTGAATGACGGGCGCATTGACGCAGCCGAACAAAAAAACCAAAGATAATATAAAGGGATGAATCATTTTCATTTGACTACCCTCCGGATCAGCGGAAATTATAATCGCAATCCCACCCCGCTTTCATCGATCTTACAGTTCTTTTCAAAGGTGTCGATCCGTACGTCGAAGGGTACTCCAGCAGATCGGGTTGCCGCCGAGCTTGATGAGTGCACGGCGAATGTTCGCGCGGTGCTCGAAACGAATACAGAGGCGGCCGACGTGATACAGCCCGGTATGGGTGCGCTCAGCGTATCGGCGCTATCGAAACATGCAGGCGGCCCGGGGCTCTTGCCGAACCGTAGCCTCGACGGCTGCAGTAACAGCTCCATCCGAATCCGCAATTCGTCGCCAATGATCGGTTGGCTCATCGCCTGTGCCTCGACTGTTGCGATGCCTGAGGTTGATCGTTCGCCGCATCAGTTGGCGGCCCCCATTGGGACTTTTTGAAACCGCGTCTTAGTCCACTCCGCCGACGCCACTCCCGCCCGCCCCCGCTATCGTTTCCCCGTCATCCACTCACCCGCGACACCATGACGCCCCAGGAAACGATCGACCGGATGGAGATCCAGGATCTGCTGACCCGCTATTGCCACGCCGTCGATCGCCGCGACTGGCATGAATTCGAGCGCCTCTTCGCGGCCAATGCGACGCTCGACTACACGGCCTTCGGCGGTCCAGCCGGCAGCCGTGCGGAGATTGCCGCCTATCTGGAACAGGTGACGTCGGCGATGCGCGGCACGCAGCACACGATCTCGACGTCGCTGCTGATCGTCGACGGCGACGCCGCGACCGCGCGAACGGCCGTGCATGCAATGATGATCTCGGCCGATGAAGCCGGCGACGATCGCGTGTGCTTCGTCGCGCTGTGGTATCGCGACCTGCTGGTGCAGACCGAATGCGGGTGGCGCATCCGGAGCCGCACGCAGGCGTGCAACTGGATGCCCCCTGCGCGCCGGCCGCGGTGCGCTGAGCGTCCCACGCGGCGCGTTGCGTCACTTTATCTGCATCAGCTGAATCAGGTTCCCGCACGTATCGTCGATGACCGCAACGCGTACAGGCCCGCGTCCATCGGCTCCAGCGTGAATCGCACGCCGTGCGCGGTAAGCCGCGCGAATTCGCCATCGAGATCGTCGACCTGGAACGAAGCCGCCGGAATGCCGTCCTCGTACAGCGCCTGCTTGTAAGGCCCTACCGCACGATGGTTGCTCGGCTCGAGCAGCAGTTCCGTGCCGTCCGGCTGGTCCTTCGACACCACGGTCAGCCAGCGAAACTCACCCACCGGAATATTGTTCTTCAGCTGGAACCCGAGCTTGTCGGTATAGAACGTCAACGCCTTGTCCTGGTCGTCGACAAAAATACTCGTCACGTAGATGCGCATTTCAATCCCTCCTGAAGCGGCAACCGGCGGCCGCCATTGAGCCGGTCACACCGCGTTGTCGATAACAGGCAACGCCCGTGCCGCTATTGTTCGTCGAAATCGACGACAAACGTGTAACCGCCGTCGATCGGCTTGCGCGGGTAGCCGTCGAATTCGTCGGCGGTCACCGCATAGGCCAGCCGGATAACCGATCCGTTTCGCGCGTCCGCTTACGTGATCTGGTACGTCGAGGCCGGCACGAATTCCTCCGGCATCGGCCGGTCACCCAGTTCCAGCACCGACCGCTCGATCGTGCGCGTGATCGCATCGAGCGCGAGCGCATTCGGCGCGAGGCCGAACGGCTCAGCCACCTCGTTCGCGATCGCCTCGAGCGCAATCAGCGTGTACGAAATGAACACGCAGATCAGCGGCGTGAAGAACTCCGTCGAATCGACGAGCCCGAACGGCAGCAGCACGCAATACGCATACACGGTGCGATGCAGCAGTACGCTGTACGAAAACGGAATCGGCGTCGACAGGATGCGCTCGCACCCCCCGACCGATTTGCCGAGCTCGTCGAGCTGCGCCTCGAACATCCAGCAGGTCGTTTCGCTGCCGGGCGCGCGGCCCAGCGCGCGGACGATGCCGCCGCGCAGTTCGTCGAGGATCGCGACCGGCTTGTAGCATTTGCCGCCGAGCGCGGCCGTGCGCTCCGCGCCGAGAATGCGATGCAGGTCTTCGGTCGGATCGGTATGACGCAGCTGATGCTTCAGCGCATACGCGAGCGCGATCAGCAGATCGGCGAGCCGGTTGCGCTCGGCATCGCTCACGCCGTCGGGCAGGTAGCGATGCAGTTGCGACGTCACGGCGCGTGCGGCGATCAGCAGGTTGCCCCACAGATGCCGCGCCTCCTTGAAGCGCTCGAAGCTCGCGTTGTTGCGAAACCCGAGAAAGATCGCGAGCGCGAGCCCGAACAGCGTGAACGGCGCTGTGTTGAGCGGAATCTTCTCGCCGAAGATGCGCCCGTTCGTGAAGACCGCCAGCGTGCTGACGACCGCCATGAACACGAGCTGCGGAATGATCGATTGCAGCACGGAGCCGTTCCATACGAACAGCATCCTGAGCCAGTTCTGTCGTGGTCTGACGATCATGGTGTTGTCTCGACTGCCAAAGTAATACGCAAACGCCATCCGTTGCGCGCGCACCCGATGCGCAACGGCCCGCGCGTGGCGGGCCGCTTTCACTCGGGTGCCGGGCCGGGCTGGGCGCAATGATACGCCCGCGCCGGCCGTGCGCCGTCACATCGCTTGCCGCTCAGTGATAGCCGATATCGCCCTCGCGCACCTTGCCGCGGAACACGCGGTACTGCATCGCGTTGTACACGAGGATGATCGGCAGCACGATCACGGTGCCGACGAGCGCGAACAGCTGGCTCGAATGGCTCGACGACGCGTCCCAGATCGTCAGCGACGGCGGCACGATGTTCGGCCAGATGCTGATCACGAGCCCCGTGTAGCCGAGGAACACGAGCGCGAGCGTCAACAGGAACGGCGTGGCTTCGTGCGCACGCTTCACCGTGTGGAAAATGCCCCACACGCAGGCGACGACGAGGACCGGCACCGGCAGGAACCAGCCGAGGTTGCCGCTGCCGAACCAGCGGTGCGCGACGGCCGGCAGCCCGATCACGGTCCACAGGCTCACCACGCCCATCACCGCGAGCAGCACGCCCGTGAGCGGCTTCATCAGCAGCCGCATCTTGCGCTGCAGTTCGCCGTCGACCTTCAGGATCAGCCAGCCGCAGCCGAGCGTCGCATAGGTGACGAGCACGCCGATCCCGCACAGCATGCTGAACGGCGACAGCCAGTCGAACGGCCCGCCCGCGAACTGGTGGTTCTCGATCTTGATGCCCTGCAGCAGCGAACCGAGCACGATCCCCTGGCAGAACGCGGCGAGCGCCGAGCCGCCGATGAACGCGAGATCCCACATGTGCTGCGTGCGGGTGGCCTTCGCGCGCAATTCGAACGCGGCGCCGCGGAAAATCAGGCCGACCAGCATCAGCACCAGCGGCAGGTAGTTCGCGGGCAGCAGCGTCGAATACACGACCGGGAACGCGCCATAGAGGCCCGCGCCGCCGAGCACGAGGAACGTCTCGTTGCCGTCCCACACCGGCGCGACGGTGTCGAGCATCACCTGGCGCTCGGCTTTCGCGTCGAAGAACGGAAACAGCAGGCCGATGCCGAGATCGAAGCCGTCCAGCATCACGTAGATGAATACGCCGAGGCCGATGATCGCGGCCCACACGACAGGAAGATCGATGTGCATGGCTTACTCCGCTTCGGTGACGTTCAGCGGCGTGGACAGTGCGCTCTTGCGCAGCCCCGGATGCCGGTGCAGCTCGATATATCCGGCCTGCGCGGCCGGCCCGCGCTTCATCAGTTTCATCATGTAGTAGATACCCGTTCCGAACACCAGGAAATACACGACCACGAAGATCAGCAGCGACACGCCGACCTGCTGCGCGCTGAGCGGCGCGACGGAATCGACGGTGCGCAGCACGCCGTAGACGGTCCACGGCTGACGCCCGACCTCGGTCGTGATCCAGCCGGCCAGCAGCGCGACGATGCCCGACGGCCCCATCGCCACCACGAACCACTGGAACCAGCGCGTTTCATACAGGCGCCCGCCCTTTCTCAGCAGCAACCCGAGCAGCGCGGTGAGCAGCATCAGCATCCCGAGGCCCGCCATGATCCGGAACGTCCAGAAGATGATCGGCGAATACGGGCGGTCCTGCGGCGCGAATTCCTTCAGCCCGCGAATCTCGCCGTCCCAGCTGTGCGTGAGGATCAGGCTGCCGAGGTGCGGCACCTGGATCGCATAGCGGGTGGTTTCGGCCTGCATGTCGGGCAGCCCGACGAGGTTCAGCGCGGTGCCGCCCTTCTCGGTTTCCCACAGCCCCTCGATCGCCGCGATCTTCGCCGGCTGGTATTCGCGCGTGTTCAGCCCGTGCGCGTCGCCGACGACGATCTGGATCGGCGCGAGCACCAGCAGCATCCACAGCGCCATCGAGAAGCTGCGCTTCACCGGCTCGTCGCGGCGCCCCTTCAGCAGGTGCCATGCGCCGCATGCGGCGACGATGAAGCCCGCGACGATGAACGCGGCGATCGTCATGTGCACGAGACGGTACGGGAACGACGGGTTGAAGACGACCTTGAACCAGTCGACCGGCACGACGAGGCCGTTCTCGATCTTGTAGCCCTGCGGCGTCTGCATGAAGCTGTTCGACGCGAGAATCCAGAACGTCGAGATCAGCGTGCCGACCGCGACCATCAGCGTCGCGAAGAAGTGCGCGCGCGGGCTCACGCGTTGCCAGCCGAACAGCATCACGCCGAGGAAGCCGGCTTCGAGGAAGAACGCCGTGAGCACTTCATACGTGAGCAGCGGGCCGGTGATGTTGCCCGCGACGCGCGAGAAGCCGGCCCAGTTCGTGCCGAACTCGTACGCCATCACGACGCCGGAGACCACGCCCATCCCGAAGCCGATCGCAAAGATCTTCGACCAGAACTGGAACATGGATTTGTAGGCGGCGTCGCCGGTGACGAGGTAGCGCCATTCCAGCACCGCCAGGAAGCTCGCCATGCCGATGCTGATCGCGGGAAACACGATGTGGAACGACACCGTGAACGCGAATTGCAACCGGGCGAGATGGAACGCATCGAAGATTTCCATGACCGTAATTTGCTCGTGGTTGTGAGGACGTACGCCCGAAGCAGGAAATCGCGCGACGGCTTGGCGACAACACATGCGAACACAAGCGGTCACTCGCATGGCATCGAAGCGTGAATGACGATATCGCGTTTGCAACGATACTCGCAATCGTTCGAACGTGCGCTGAAACTGTGCTGCTGCCGTGGCCGAAGATGTGTGTACGGAAAACACATTTCGTGCCTGCGGGACACTCAGCTGTACTGCTTTCCGCGTAGCGGCGCTGTACATCCGGCTCGCCTTTCATCCCCGTTAACATCCGGTCCAACGCTTGCCTGCCGCCACGGCGCGCCTTCTCCGGCCGAATCCGCCCGGCAGCATCGATTCCCGTGGTCCGGCGCATGCGCCCGAACCGGCCGGCCCGCCGGCCGATTCCCTGGAGAAAACCGCATGGAGTCCTGCATCCGTCGCGACGACCCGACCGGCAGCACCGCGTGTCATGTGACGCGTCACCGTGCCGGCGAAGCGCGCGACACCGTCGACCGCGTCGTCGACGAAACGCCGGTTGCACTCGTATTCAACGGCATCGCGCACACGGTCATGATGGCCACGCCGATCGATCTCGACGTGTTCGGCCTCGGCTTCGCGCTGAGCGAAGGCATCGTCGAGCGCGCGTCGGACGTGTTCGACATCGAAAGCGAATGCCGGCCCGGCAGCGCCGAAGTGCGGCTCACCGTGTCGCAGCAGGCGTTCATGGCGATGAAGGCGCACCGGCGCGCACTGGCCGGCCGCACCGGCTGCGGCGTATGCGGGATCGAAAGCATCGCGCAGCTCGACCTGCACCCGCCGCGCATCGCCGCCGCCGGCTCGGCCGCCGGGATCGGCGCGCAAGCGCTCGAACGCGCCGCGCGGGCGTTGCCGGCCCGTCAAACGCTGATGCGCGAGACGGGCGGCATCCACGCGGCCGCATGGTGCGACCGCGACGGCGCGGTGCTCGACGTGTTCGAGGACGTCGGCCGCCACAACGCGCTCGACAAGCTGATCGGCCGGCTCGCGCGGCGCCGCGCGAACCTTCACGACGGCTTCGTGTTCCTGTCGAGCCGCGCAAGCTATGAACTGGTACGCAAGGCCGCGCGGGTCGGCATCCCGATGATCGCGACGATCTCGGCACCGACGTCGCTCGCGATCGACGTCGCCCGCGAAGCCGGCGTGCGACTGCTCGGCTTCTGCCGCAACGACGGCTTCGCCGAGTACGTGTCGCCCGACGCCGTTCCCCCTGATCAACCGGCGCCCGCTCAGGCGCATTCGGCGCTCCCCCGATGACACCACTGACCGATTTCGATACCGCGCAGCAGCATTTCGCGAGCGCGTTCGCGCCGCTCGACGCCACCCGCGCCGTCCCGGTCGCGCAAGCCGCCGGCCACGTGCTGGCCGCGCCGCTCACCGCCGTGCTCGACCAGCCGCCGGCCGACCAGAGCGCGATGGACGGCTACGCTGTACGTCACGCGGATCTCGCATCGGGCGAGCCGCTGCCCGTCGCGCAACGCTGCTATGCGGGCGACACGCCGGCGCCGCTCGCCCCGCGCACGGCCGCGCGGATCTTCACCGGCAGCGTGATTCCGCCCGGCGCGGACACCGTCGTGATGCAGGAGCACGCCCGCGAGCAGGACGGCCAGGTCGTCTTCGACGCGCCGCAGCGCGGCACGCATATCCGCCGCCGCGGCGAGGAAGTGCGCGCCGGCGACCTGCTCGTGCCGGCCGGCGTGCGCATGGGCGCGATGCACGTCGGCGTGGCGGCCGCGCAGGGGCTCGCGCATGTCGACGTGCGGCCGGCGCTGCGCGTCGGCATCCTGACGACCGGCGACGAACTCGTCGCGTGCGGCCAGCCGCGTGCGCCGCAACAGATTTACAACAGCAATGCGCCGATGCTCGCCGCGCTGGTCGCGGGAACCGGCGCCGAGGTCGCGACGAACGTGCATGCGGCCGACACCGCGCCCGCCGTCGATCGCGCGCTGCGCGACCTGCACGCGGGCTGCGACCTCGTGATCTGCGTCGGCGGCGCGTCGGTCGGCGACAAGGACCTGCTGCGCCCCGCGCTGCACGCACTCGACGCATCGTTCATCGTCACCGGCGTGCGCATGAAGCCGGGCAAGCCGGTTGCACTCGCCCGGCTCGACACGCGGCCGGTGGTGCTGCTGCCCGGCAATCCGGGCGCCGCGATGACCGCGTTCGCGCTGTTCGTCGCGCCGCTGATCCGCCGGCTCCAAGGCCGCGACGTGCGCGTGCCGATCGTGCCGTCGCTGCCGATCGACGCCGACTTCGAGCCCGATGCGCAGCGCGAGCGCTTCGTGCGCGTGCACTGCGCCGTCGGGCTCGACGGCGCGCCCGTCCTCGATACGCTGCGCCAGCAAGGCGCCGGCACGCTGCAGTCGCTCGTGCAGGCGAGCGGGCTGGCCCGGCTGCCGGCCGGGCGGCGCATCGCGCGCGGCGACGCGGTTCCGTATTACGAATTCGCGCAGTGGCTCGCATGAGCGCGCCGGCCGTCATGCGTCCGACCCACGGCATTCGCCGCCGCGCCGCCCGCATCGCGAACTGTATTCCTGCAATTCGGACGCGATTGTGCCCCTGCCGGGAAAACCCGGCGGACTATCCTCACGATGAGGCTCGTCACGCGCCGCGCGAGTGCACATCCGCACGCGTTCGTCCGACCGGCGACGCCCCACCGCTTACTTCTTGCAGGCCGACGAACCGATCGTGAATGCCATCGCTTCCGCCGCGCCGGCCGCGGCCGCACCTTCCGGCCGCGCATCGCCCGGCGCTTTTCTCCGCACGACCGACACGCTCGGCCGCCCGCTGCGCGACCTGCGCCTGTCCGTGATCGACCAGTGCAATTTCCGCTGCGGCTACTGCATGCCGCGCGACACCTTCGGCCCCGACTACGCGTTCATGCAGTCGTCCGACCGGCTGTCGTTCGCACAACTGGAGAAGATCGCCCGCGCGTTCACGTCGCTCGGCGTCGAAAAAATCCGCATCACGGGCGGCGAACCGCTGCTGCGCCGCAATCTCGAAGCGCTGATCGAACGCCTCGCCGCGCTGACGACCGTCGACGGCAAGCCCGTCGAAATCGCGCTGACGACCAATGGCTCGCTGCTGGCCGCGAAGGCACGTTCGCTGCGCGACGCGGGGTTGTCGCGCGTGACCGTCAGCCTCGATGCGCTCGACGACGCGGTGTTCCGCCGGATGAGCGATGCCGACGTGCCCGTGTCGCGCGTGCTGGCCGGCATCGAGGCCGCGCAGGCGGCCGGGCTTGCGCCGGTCAAGGTCAACGCGGTGATCGAACGCGGCGCGAACGACGACCAGATCCTGCCGCTCGTGCGGCACTTCCGGCATACGGGCGTGGCCGTACGGTTCATCGAATACATGGACGTCGGCGGCGCGCATTTGTGGTCCGGCGACAAGGTCGTGCCCGCCGCGCAGATGCGCGAGACGATCGACGCGCACTATCCGCTCGTGCTCGTCGGCGAACCGGCGCACGACGCGACCGCGATCCGTTGCGCGCACATCGACGGCGCGGGCGAAGTCGGCTTCATCGCGAGCGTGTCGCATCCGTTCTGCGGCACCTGTTCGCGCGCCCGCGTGTCGGCCGACGGCACGCTCTATACGTGCCTGTTCGCGACGCAGGGCACCGACCTGCGGCCGTGGCTCGACGACGCAACCTCGGCCGGCGATCTCGCCACCGCCGTGCGCGAGCGCTGGACGCACCGCGACGACCGCTATTCCGAGCGTCGGGCCGCCCGGCCGGCCCGCGCGCCGGGCAAGACCTATCCGACCGTGCGCATGTCGCTGGTCGGCGGCTGAGGGGCCGCCGCGCGACCCGGAACGCACCGCCCACTGGAGAACCTGTCATGACGACCTTCACCGAATCCCGCGCCGGGCTGCCAGACGATCCGTTGCATGCCGCCGGCCCTGCACCCGACGGCACGACCGACCCGCACCCCGAGCCGCCGCCGGCGATCACCGCCGGCTTCGAAGTGCGCGTGCAGTACGTGCCGATCGACGCGGGCGCCGAACTGGCGCCGATCGTTCGCAATCCGAATGTCGGTGCGGTCGTGAATTTTCTCGGTGTCGTGCGCAACGAAGGCGACGTCGACGACGTCGTCGCGCTCGAAGTCGAGCACTATCCGACGATGACCGAACAGGCGCTGTGGAGCATCGTCGAGGAAGCGAGCGCGCGCTGGCAGCTCGAAGCGATCAAGATCGTGCATCGCGTCGGCCGCATTCCGCTCGGCCAGGCGGTCGTGCTGGTCGTGGTGGCCGCCGCGCATCGCGGGTCCGCGTTCGATGCATGCGAGTTCCTGATGGACTTCCTGAAGACCCACGCGCCGTTCTGGAAGAAGGAGATCCGCCACGACGGCGCATCCGGCTGGGTCGAGGCGAAGGCGCACGACGACCAGGCGATGCGGCGCTGGGGGTGAGCGCGCCCGCTGCGCGTTTTCCGACTCCGCCGGTTCCGATTCCATTCAAGACATCGCGATGAAACTGACGATCAAATACTTTGCAAGCATCCGCGAGCAACTCGATACCGACGAGGAAACCGTCGAGATCGATGCGCGCGAACTGACCGTCGATGCGCTGCGCAGCACGCTGGCCGCGCGCGACGCGCGCAGCGCCGAAGCGCTGCGGATGGACCGGCCCGTACGGGCGGCCGTCAATCTCGAGATGGTCACGGGCGGCTTCGTCGTGCGGGAAGATAGCGAAGTGGCGTTTTTTCCGCCGGTGACGGGTGGGTGACATGACGATGGGCCGCAATTCATCATGACGTCGACGGCCCCGTGCAGCACACACCCACAGGTTTCGGGAATGACCGCCGGGCGGGCGGCGTCGCGACGCTGCTGAAAGATTTCGAAGTGCCCGGCGTGTTCACCGGGATCACGGTGTGCATGCGCCTGGTGGCCGTGATCCCGGGGCCGCTGCATCGACGGGTCGAGTCCGCACCGGTAATCGGCCATTCGACTCAGCGAAATGGCCGCAAGCCGTTGTCATTGGTCGAACTTGATCAGGTCCTTGAAGATCAGCCGACCCCAGCTTTTCCCGCGCGCATGCACAAGTAGTCCACCCTCCGACAGCCCGCCGAGTTCGATCGGCGCGAAACCGAGGTTTTCCGCAAGCTCGCCGATCTTCGCTGCTGCGGCGTCGTCGTCGCTCGCGAGAAACACGACTCTCCTGCCACCGTGCTCGGCCGGATTCCGATCGAGGACGGCCGCGACCAGATGGTTGAAGCCTTTCACCAGCCGGGCTCCGGTGAACGCCTTCGCGACGAAGGCAGAAGAAGGGAGACCGCTCAGCTCCTCGAGCGGGGCCTGCGTGTTCATCGCGTCGACGATGGACTTCCCCGTCCAGTCGGGCAGTGCTTTTGCGACCTCCGCGTGCGACTCGAAACGCACTGCCAGAAAGACGATGTCCGCCTTGACGGCTTCAGTCAGGGTTTGGGGAATGATCGTGGGTCCGATCGCGGCTGCCTCGGCTGCAAAGCTCTTCGGGTCGCGCGTGGTTGCAACGGCCACCTCGATACCGTTGCGGGCGAACGCCCTGGCAAGTGCGCGGCCAATCTTGCCGAAGCCGATGATTGCGTAACTCATAGGTTTCTCCGTCGTTTCCCGGCGCGCTCAGAGCTTGTAGCCGCCGCTCGCTTCGATCGTCTGGCCCGTCACCCAATGGCCATCATCGGAAGCGAGGAACGCAACGACGGCGGCGATTTCCGAAGGCTCGCCACAGCGTCCCAGCGCGATCTGGGCCTCGAGCGCCTTGACGAGTTCGGGGTTCTCCCGCAAGGCTGCGTTCGCATCCGTTCGCGTGTAGCCCGGCGCGACCGCGTTCGCGGTGATGCCACGCGGCCCCAGCTCGATGGCGAGCGTATGGGTCAGCGTGTTGATGGCCGCTTTCGCCATCGAGTAGACGGGCGCAGCGGTCACGGGCTTCGTGGCGGCAGCGGAAGAAATGTTGACGATGCGTCCGCCATCGGCGAGACGATCGAGCGCGGCCTGAACGATGAAGAAGGGCGCACGGGCGTAGACCGCCATCAGGGTGTCCCAGCTCTCCGGCGTCGCGTCCCTGAAGCCGACCCAGCCGGAATTGCCGGCGTTGTTGACCAGAATGTCGAGGGCCTTGCTGCCGTTCCGTCGGGTGAACTCGTCGTCAAGTCTCGCGAACAAGGCCGGGACGGCCGCCGGGTCGACGAGGTCCGCATGGATCGCGAACGCGGTGCCGCCCGCTTTCTCGATGGCCGCGACCACCTCGTCCGCGGCGGATTTGCTGGCGTTGTAGGTCAGCGCGACCAGCGCGCCGTCCTTTGCAAGACGTTCGGCAATGGCGCGGCCAATGCCTCGCGATGCCCCGGTAACGAGCGCTGTCTTGCCCTTCAGCGATTGAGTCATCTGTCTTTTCCTCAGAGTTGTGCGAGGCCACCGTCCACGGCAACCTCGCTGGCGGTCATGAAGCTGCTGTCCGACGACGCGAGAAAGGCGGCCACCGCCGCGATCTCCGCCGGATCGGCCATACGCTGGAGCGGATTGAGCGAAGCGAAGACCTTCATGCCTTCCTCGCCGAGCGCTTCCTTCGCGAGTTCGGTCGCAGTCGGCCCAGGGGACAGCACGTTCACCCGGATACCGGTGCCCTTCAGGTCCTCTGCCCAGGTCCGTGCGAGGTTGCGCACGGCCGCCTTGCTCGCGCTGTAGGCGCTGAATGCCGGGGCGCCCGTGGTGCCGGCGCTCGATCCGGTCAGGATGATCGAACCGCCCTGGCCCATCAGAGGCAGCGCCTTCTGGACCGTGAAGATCGAACCCTTTACGTTGGTATCGAAGATTTCGTCGATGTGCCCGGCGGTAATCTGGCCGAGTGGCAGCTGGCTTCCCGCCCCGGCATTGGCGAAAACGACGTCGAGGGTGCCGCGCTCGGCCTTCACCGCCGCGTAGAGCCGGTCGAGGTCGGCCAGGTCGGAGACCGAGCCCTTCACTGCACGGGCATTGGGCCCGAGGTCGGCCACGGCGGCGTCGAGTGCTTCCTGCCGGCGGCCGAAGATGAAGACGAAGGCGCCCTCCTCGATGAAACGCTTTGCCGCGGCGCGGCCGATGCCGGTAGCGCCACCGGTGATCACCGCGGTCTTTCCGTTCAGTCTGTTCATGTCTTGCATCCTTCGAAACAAAAGCGACAAACCGATTCTGAGGCCCTTGATTCATAAAGCCAATTGACTGAATATCTATAAATACCATCTACTTTCTAGATAGATATGCTGGACAACGTCACCATCAATCAACTTCGGGCATTCGTCGCCGTGTGTGACCAGGGAAGCTTTTCCGGAGCGGCAAGGCAGCTGAGGCGCGCACAGTCCGCGATCAGTCATGCGATCGGCGCACTCGAGAGCGCCTTCGATGTGGTGCTGTTCGAGCGCAACACTCGCAAGGCGACGCTGACGGCCGCGGGCCGCAGCCTCCTGCCTGACGCGCGCGGGGTCATCTCGCGCACCGAGGAAATGAAGATGCGTGCGGTTGCGATTGCCGAAGCCGGCGTCCCACAGGTCTCGATTGCCGTGGATACCTATTTCCCACGTGCGCACCTGATCGAATGCCTGCGCACCTTGCAGACGGACTATCCGACGGTTGCGATCAATCTGCGCATGACAACCATGCAGGGCGGCGAGCGTCTGGTTCTCGAAGGCACGTGCGCATTGGCGGTGACGATCACGGACGTGCCGGAGCTGAGCCCCGGCACCATCGAAAGGCAGCATCTATGCGACGCGCAAATGGTGACCGTCTGTGCGCCATCGCATCCGCTGGCCTCGATCGCGGGGCAAATTCCACGGGAGGAATTTGCCCGGCACATCCAGCTCGTTGTAACGGACAATCAGCCCGATGCGGAAAAGACGCAACAGGGGGTCGCCAGTGAACGCCAGTGGTGGGTGAATGACCTCGGCGCGAAGCACGATCTGCTCAGGGGCGGCTTGTGCTGGGGTCACATGCCGCGCCATATGGTCGATGACGACCTCGCGAAGGGAACACTGGTCGAACTCCAACGGCGCGCATGGCACATGCGTCCGCTCACCTTCATGATCTCGCTGCGGCGCGGGTACTCGATTTCCGAATGCGAGGCGCAACTCGTTGAGCGTCTCGGCGATTGTCAGAGCTGCCCGAAGGATGCTAGCCAGAGCCCGGTCTTGCACAAGACTAAAAAAGCCGGAAAGCCCGTCAAGGTCGGGGAGCAACCAGTACGGCCCGTCGCTCGTCGGCGGACGTCCGCAAAGTAGATGGCCGGAAGTCCGCTTTCTCGAATCCTCGATGGCAGCAATGCTCGGAAGCATCTGCCGCTGCTACCGTGTCCGACACCTCACGCAACAGCTGAGGACGGGCAGCCAGCCATTCGGCTCGTCGGAGGCATTACTTCGGCCATCGCCATGACGGCTCGGACAGATGCTCCGCAAAATAATCGGACAGCGCAGCCACCTTGGCGGGACGGGCGCGCGCCGATGGCGTGACGAAGTAAAGGCCGCCCTTCGTCAGCGACCAGTCGGTGAGGATCGCTTCGAGGCGGCCATCGGCCAGATACTCGGCGGCGATGAATTCGGGCAGCTCGGCAATTGCGAGTCCGTCAAGCAGCGTGGGCAGCAGCGCATCGGAATTGGTCACGCGCAGCGGACCGGCCGGCATGACCAGCTCCTCCTCCCCCGAGGCGTTCGTGAAGCGCCAGACGTCGCTGCGTGCGCGGTATGCGTATGAGAGACACGGCCGGCCCACCAGTTCGCGCGGATGCGCGGGCCGTCCTTCGCGCTTCAGGTACGCGGGCGACGCCACCACAAATTGTGTGACCGCGCATAGCCGTCGCGCCACCAGCGACGAATCCGGCAGCGCGGCAATGCGCAGTGCGGCGTCGAAGCCATCGGCAACCAGGTCGACCGACGCGTCCGATAGATGCAGGTCGATCGACACCTCCGGATACGCGCGAAAGAACGCGGGCAGCAGGGGCGCGACCCAGCGCAGCCCGAACGACATCGGCACGGCCAGACGCACCAGTCCTCGCGGCTGCACCGACATCTCGCGCGCGGCGCTTTCTGCTTCTTCGGCCTGACGGTAGATCTCCCCGGCCGTCTCGCAGATCGTTCGGCCGAACTCGGTGAGTGAGAGCTGGCGCGACGTGCGGTTGAAGAGCCGCGCGCCTAGCCGGTCTTCCAGACGGGCGACGCCACGAGACACCGTGGCCACCGATACCCCGATCGCGCGCGCCGCGGCCGCGAACGATCCTTCCTCGGCGACCTTCGCGAACATCGCGAGTCCTTCGAAATCAGGCAGCTTCGCCATTTCCCCTCATCTTTTCATTTTTGCAACGGTTGATTTCAATCAATTCTATTTCGAAAAGATAAGGCCGTCGATATTCTCCTCACATCGCAGCACGCAACACCGAACGCAGTCATCCAGTTACCGACCGAAAGGAGAAACACCATGGCACGCAAGCTCGACAACAAGATTGCACTCGTTACCGGCGCAACCAGCGGCATCGGCCTCGCGACCGCACAGCGTTTCGCGGCAGAAGGCGCGCACGTCTACCTCACCGGCCGCCGTCAGGCCGAACTCGATGCCGCGGTGAAGGGCATCCGCGAAGCAGGCGGCAACGCGACGGGCGTACGTGGCGATTCCACGAAGATGAGTGAGCTCGACGCGCTGTATGCGCAGATCAAGGAAGAACAGGGGCATCTCGACGTGCTGTTCGCGAACGCCGGCGGCGGCTCGATGCTGCCGCTTGGCAGCATCACCGAAGAACACTACGACGACACCTTCGATCGCAACGTGAAGGGCGTGCTGTTCACGGTACAAAAGGCGCTGCCGCTGCTCGCCGAGGGTGCGTCGGTGATCCTCACGGGTTCGACGGCAGGCAGCGCGGGCACGGCTGCATTCAGCGTGTATTCGGCATCGAAAGCCGCAGTGCGCGCCTTCGTACGCAGTTGGATTCTCGATCTGAAGGACCGCCGCGTCCGCGTGAACACGATCAGCCCGGGCGCGACGCGCACGCCCGGCCTGCTCGACCTCGCCGGTGACGATGCCGCCCAACGCCAGGGTCTCGCCGATTACCTGGCTGCCCAGATCCCGATGGGGCGTCTCGGCGAGCCGGGCGAGATCGCGAGCGCCGCGCTGTTCCTGGCCTCTGACGATGCGAGCTTCGTGAACGGCGTCGAGCTATTCGTCGATGGCGGCCAGCAGCAGGTCTGAGCGCAGCCTGGGCGCGCGGTTGCGGCGCCCTCGACGATCGCACCAGCGCCCGGCGAATGCGCGCGTTTGAGCGAATGCACATCATGATCGAACATCGTCCTTACCTTTCGCTTGGCGTAGTCAGGCGCAACCGGCTCGATACGCGACTGCATTTCCGCTTCGGCGAATGCGGAGGAGTCGGCCATGCGCCGCTTGGCGCGCTCTACGTGTGGAACGACGATGAGTTCGCGCCGCGCTCGGGCTTCAACCTGCATGCTCACCGCGACGTTGAGATCGTGACATGGGTGTGCTCGGGCGCGATCACGTATGAAGACGACTCGGGCAATCGCGCGCGACTGGTCGCCGATTCCCTGCAGGTGATGAGTGCGGGCACCGCGGTCCACCATGCCGAGCGTAACGAAGAAGATGTGCCTGCGCGGCTATTCCAGATCTGGTTACGTCCGCACACGCCGGGCGGCACGTCCCGTTGGGCGACGCGTATCTGTTCGCGCGGATGTCGCGAAGGCCGCTTCGTCACGCTGGCGAGCGGCGATGCCGACGATGTGCGCGCGGGCGCGCTGCCTATTCACGCGGACGCGCGCGTGCGTATCGCGACGTTACGCGAAGGCACGACGGTGCATCACGTGTTGCCGGCGTCACGCATGGCGTATCTGGTTGCCGATCATGGTCGGCTGGATGTCGGAGAAATCCGGCTCGCGCCACGCGACGGAGTTGCCATACGCGACGAATCGCAGCTTACGTTGGTAGCGCGAGACGACACCGATGTCGTGATAGTCGAGCTTTTACGGTAGGGAAATTATTCCGTTGCGCTCGCGCGCGATGGCATTCTTCACGGGTTTCCACGTTTTGCACACGACTCGGTTTGGTAGCTTTAAATGGCGGCTTTGCGATGAGGATCCGACGTCGATCCCGCGCGACCGGATGTCCGTGATGGGCCGGCAAGCGACATCCCCATGAATCCGCGAAGAACCAAGAAAAAGCCGGCACCAGGCCGGCTTCGTCGTAAAAGCGCAAAACCCCGCGCACGCCCCTTCACCGCATGCAAGCCGCGGCCAGCTTGCCGACCGTGATCACCGCCTGCTCGATCTCCGGCGACCACGGGCTGCTGTAATTCAGCCGGATGAAGTTCCGGTAGCTGTCCGTGATCGAGAACATGTAGCCCGGCCCGATCGTGATTCCCTGCTCCAGCGCGAGCTGGTACAGCCGCATCGCGTCGACCTGCGCGGGCAACTCGACCCACAGCACGTAGCCCCCCGCCGGGCTCGAAATGCGCGTGCCCTCCGGAAAGAACCGCGACACCATCGCGCGCATCAGGTTCGCCTGCTGCGCATACGCCTTCCGAATCCGCCGCAGGTGATGCTCGTAGCCGTCGCGTTCGAGAAACTCCGCGATCGCAAGCTGCGGCAGCGACGGCGTCGCGAGCGTGTTCAGGAATTTCAGCTTCTCGACCTGGTCGCGATAACGGCCCGGCAGTGCCCAGCCTATCCGGTACGCGGCCGTCAGGCTCTTCGAGAACGACGAGCAATGCAACACGATCCCGCTGCGGTCATAGGACTTCAGCGAACTCGGATGTGCGTCGCCGAAGTACAGTTCGTTGTACACACCGTTCTCGATCAGCGGCATGCCCGCGTTCGTCGCGAATTCCACCAGCTCGCGCTTGCGCGCATCCGGCATCTGGAAGCCGAGCGGGTTCTGGAAGTTCGGCATCACCATGCACGCGGCGATCGGCTGCGATTTCGCGATCGCGGCCAGCGCCGCGACGTCGATCCCGTATTCCGGATGCGTCGCCACCTCGATCGCTTTCATCCCCATCCGCTCGATCGCGTGCAGCATCGCGTAGAACGTCGGCGACTCCACCGCGATCGTGTCGCCCGGCTTCGCCACCGCCTGCAGACACAGGTTGATCGCCTCCGTCGCGCCGACCGTCACGATGATCTCGTTCGGGTCCACCGACATCCCGTTTTCCAGGTAGCGCCGCGCGATCTGCCGGATCAGCCGCGGATGGCCGGGCGGCAGCCCGTCGGTCACGCCCCACAGCGACTTGTCGCGGCCGGCCGCGTACGCGTAGCGGTTCAGCTTCTCGAACGGAAACAGGCTCGGGTCCGGATACGGCGAACCGAGCGGCACCGCGTCGTCCGTGCCGATCGAGCGCAGCGTCGACAGCACGAGCCGGCTCACGTCCACCGACGACGAAATCGCGATCGGTTTCGACGGCCGCAGCTCGCGCACCGGCGCGTGGCTGTCGTCGCGACGCAGGTTCACGAAATAGCCGGACTGCGGGCGGCTTTCGAGCAGGCCGCGGCTTTCCAGCAGCAGATACGCATGCAGCACGGTCGTGATGCTGATCCGGTGCTGCTGGCTCGCCTGCCGCACCGACGGAATCCGGTCGCCGTGCCGGTACACGCCCTGGCGGATCAGGCGCTCGATGTCGTCCGCGAGTTTTTCATAGAGTTTCATCGCGTGCCTCCCGCCGGTGTGCGCGGCCGCACGGCCATCCCACGCGCATCCGGCGCGCACGCGTTTCGCCCGCCGACCGGGCCGTCGTGATTCCTGATCCTTCCCTCCGGTTTTGCCTTTTCCATCGCCTGGCTCTCTTGAAGATGCGCCAACAGAGGTCCGGGACGACTGGATCTGCGGCACTGTGCACTTGATGATGGAATCTTAAGAGCAGAACAGTTGGCGACGAGTACACACATCGATCGCGCGAACAAGAGTACAGTTCGGCGCGAATCGCGCATGGCGGGAGAACTGTACGTCTTATGAAACGGGCGGGCGGCCGCGCCACGCGGCCGGATCGGCCCGGAACGCCCGCCGGGCTGCCATTCGCCGATTGCGTCAATTGGGGTGCAATACTGTGCCGCCGCACGCTTTTCATTGCCGGAGTCAGACCATGCAATCCACGATCGAACAGGCAGCCGGGCTTGTCGGCGCGAGCCGCGCCGTCCGGCAGGGACGGAAAAACGGGTACACGAACGACGCTTCCGGCCGCGCCGGCGCGTGGCCGTCGCGCGCCGCCGGCAAGGAGTCCGCCCATGCCTGACCGAGACCTCGTCGCGCAGCTCGGCGCGAGGCTGACCGGCACGGCGGACCATCCGCGCTTCACCGGGGCGCCGCCCGACCTGTCGACGCTCGACGCATCGTCGCTGGGCGCCGTCTGGCCGGCGCTGCGTCGCGTCGAGCACGACCTCATGCGGCGCGACCACGCGTACGACGACCCGCGCGCCGAATTCGCGCGCTGGCTGCGCGGGCAGATCGATGCGCTCGGCCTCGTGCCGCTCGTCGACGCCGACGCGGCGCTCGAACTGTTTCGCGACATTCCTGCCGGCGGATGGCAACGCGCGCTGGAGGATCTGCCCTGCCTCGACGCGCTGCCGTCGCCCGCGCTGCAGGCCGAACTCGCCCGCATCGCGGGCGAACCGGAGGAAGGAGGGATGCGCGGGGCGTCCGCGTATGGCGCCTATGCGCTCGACTGGTTCGCCGGTCGCCGCGACTTCTCGGCACGACGCGATGCGTATGCCCTGGCGCTGGCCGACTCGCCGTTCCGCGTGCGCGAACTCGACGTGCTGCCTGAACTCGGGCCGGCCGCGTTGCTCGCGCTGGCCGCGACCCACGACGGCTATTTCGCGCCGAAGCGTCTGTGGATCGACTTCAGCGATCCGGCCGTCACGCTCGCGGAAGACGCCGCGTACGTCGCCTTCGCGCGCGACGCGCTGACCGAGGCCGCGCGGCAGGTCGCGGCCTTGCATGCCGGCGCCGTGCCGTACGAAGCCGATCGCGCGTTTACGACCGACGACGCGCAGGTCGTCGCGCGCGCCGCTCGCGTGGCCGCCTATCGCGACGAAGCGTGCCTGCGTCCGCTGATCGGGCCGCTGCTGACCGGCGTGTGCGTCGCGCCGACGGCCGCGAAGACCGCGCCGTCTCAATCGCTCGCGATCGCGCTCGGCCACGCGGTCGAGACGATCCCGACGCCCGAGAGCGTGCGCGCGCTGCGCGACGCGCTGGCCATCGTGCGTCACGCCGGCGTGCAGAAGAAGCTCGCGCGCAACCTGAAGCCGGCCGAACGCGCGCTCGGCGAGCGGCCGCGCACCGCGCTGCGCATGACGCTCGATGCGAAGCCCGACAAGAAGCAGCTCGCGATGCTCGCCACGTGCATGGAAGCCGGCTTCTGGCAACCGATGACGCTCGGCCATGCCGAATGGCGCGAACGCCTCGTCGATGCGCCTGCCGGCGCCGCGTTCGCCGCGCGCATGATCTGGCACGCGCGCGGCCGCGATGGCTCGACGCAGTCGTTCATGCCGGAGATCGCGAAAGGCAAGGTCGTGCTGCGCGACACGGCCGGGCACGCGATCGACATCGCCGGCGACAGCGAGATCCGGCTATGGCACCCGCTGCTGGCCGACGCGGACGAGCGCCTCGCGTGGCAACGCGCGATCGTCGGCCGCACGCTGCGGCAGCCGGTCAGACAGGCATTCCGCGAATACTACGTACCGGACGACGGCGATGCGCCGGCCAGCGATTCCGCGATGTTCGAAGGCCACGTGCTGTCGAGCCGGCCGCTGATCGGCGTCGCTCGGCGCGAAGGCTGGTCGATCCGCGCGTACGACGACGGGCTCGTGCGTGAGTTCGGCGACGTGCGCGCGACCTTTCTCGTCGATGCGCGGCTCTATCCGGGTTCGGAAAGCCACGGCACGTCGCGCCGGCTGCATTTCGAACGCCGGCACGATCGCCGTTGGGTACCGCTGCCGATCGGCGAGATCGATCGTGTCGTGTTCTCGGAAGTGGCGCGCGCGGTCGACCTGCTCGTGAGCGTCGCCGCGTTCGCGCTCGACGACGACGCGACACGCGACGCAGCCGCCGCGCTCACGGCCGATCCGGCGCGCCGGCGCGAACGCGAGGCACAACGCTGGGAGCGCCTGAACCGGTTGTCGGATCTGCCGCTGAGTACGATGGCGCGGCATCGCAGGAACGTGCTGTCGCTCGTGTTCGCGGGGCCGATCGCGCAAGGGCGGATGACGATCGACGAACGGCATGTGCGTGTCGGTGCGTGGTCGGTGCATTGCGCGACCGGGCGCGTGATGCGCGACGGCGAGCCCGTCGAACCCGCGATCGAGCCGCCGCCGTCGCCGCTGCGCGCGGTGCCGTGGCTGCCTTATGACGAAGCGTTGTTGCAGCGGATCGTTGATGTGGTCTCGGGGTTGCTCGACTGAGCGGCGATGCGGCGAGGCATGCGCCCCCTACCGCGCCGCCTGCTGCCGCTGCACCTCCTGCGTTTTCATCTGCAGATACGCGCCGCGCTCGACCTCGTGCAATTGCTGCGGATACTGCTCGGTCGCGTCGAACCAGCGCGCGAGGCGCTGATCGAGCGGCTTGTCGAGCGTCGCGAGATACGCATCGATCGCGAGGTAGTAACGCATCGTGTTGCGCTCCAGCAGCCCGCGCACGCCGCCGACGTACTGCGGCTGCGCGGCCGATCCGCCGCCGACGGCCGTGAAGCCGACCTTGTCGCTGCCGACGGTCGCCAGGTAGGTCTTCATCGCCATGCGCCCGACCGTGCCGAAGCCATACGAATACGTGAGATGCAGGAACGTGCGCGAACCGCCCACCGGCACGGCCTCCAGCGCGATCCGGTAATCCTTCGTGCCCATCGGGCCGCTGTCGGCGGTCAGGTCGACCTGGAAATAGTCGGGCGTCGCGGCCGCCACACGATAGCGGAACTGCACGCGATAGGTGTCCGGCAGCTTCTGCTGGATCTTGCGGCCGAGGTTCACGTCGAGCACCGGGCCGTTGCTGCCGGTCGACGCGTGGCAATACTTCGTGTTCAGATGCAGGATCAGCACCGCGCACCAGTTCGCGGGGCCCTGCGCGGGATCGTCGAGCTGGCCACTCACGACCGCGTACGGATAGTCGACCACCGCGTAGATGTCGCCCTTCAGCGACGACGACGCTTCCGCCGATTCGAGGACCAGCGGCCGGTGAAACGCGTTGTCCTTCAGTTGCGCGCCGAGGCTGTGGTAACGGTCGAGCAGCGCGGCCGCGCCGTTCGCGGCCTCCGCGCCGAACGACAGCACGCTCCAGCCGACACACAACGCCGCCACGAGCGTGCGCGCGGCGCGGCGGCCAAGCCGCGTGCCGCACGAATGTCCGGATGTCTCCATTCTTGTACTCCCTGGCGCGCGATGGCCGCGCGCATGTATCACAGAATACGCCTGCGGATCGCGCACGGCTGCTAGCGGCCGCGCTTGACCGGCACCGGCAACTGCGCGGCGGTGATCCGGATCAGCGCCGACAGCCATTCGCGGTCGTCCCAGCGCTCGCCGCCGATCACGAGGTGCGGTTTCGCGGCCGGATACGGCGAGCCTTCGTCGCAGGTGCCGAGAAACGCGCGGCCTTCGGCCGTGGGCTTGACGAACAGCCGGTCGTCGCAAACGAGCGCGACCATCTTGCCGTCGCAATAGATACCGTACTCGCCGAACATCTTGCGTGCCGATACCGTGCCGGCCCCCGCCATCTGCTCGACGATGAAATCGACCGTACTTTGGCTCGATGCCATCCGCCGCTCCTTGCAAAAAGTTTATGACCGTCGTGTGTGGCGGACCGTTCCGCGCGATGGATAAATCCGACTGCGCTGCGGTGCGGCATCGTTTCGTCGGCGGAACGTGGATTAGCGCGCGGAGGTCGGCGCTTGCCGGCCCATGGCGCGCTGCGCTATGGGCGGTGACAGTTGCATGACGGTGCGACATCCGGCCCGCGCTTAAACCTGAATCGCATGTTTCTCGTATGGTCAAAACCGCACGCACGGATTCGCCACGCGCCGCAGCGCGGCCGCCCCGCTTTCGAGCGCGGCGCGGAAACGCACGCGGCAAAACACGCGCCGACAGCCGACATGACCCGCACACAGCAGCGGCCCGACCGAAACGACGCCGTTACTTGTCGGCCGCGAACGCGCTCGACATCTGCCGCGCGCGCTTCACGTCGTCGCCGTGCAGATAAATCGACGTCGTCGAGATCGACGCATGCCGCAGGTTGTCGCGCACGGTCGTCAACTCCGCACCGCGCGCCAACGCATGCGTCGCATGCGTATGCCGCATCCAGTGCGGGCTCGCCTGCCGCAGCTTCTGCGCGAGCACGGGATTGTCGGCATCGACCTGCTCGGCCGTCTGCGCGAAGAACCGCTGCATCACCTTCCACAGCCGCACGCTCGTGATCGCGGCCGCGCCGTCTTCCGCGAGGCTCGGGATCAGCGGCGTATCGGGCCGCCAGCGCGACGGCGTGACCGGCAGCCGGCGCGCGACCAGATAGCGGTCGAGCCCCGTGCGCGCTAGCGGCGGCAACGCGACCCGCGCGGCCTTGCCGCCCTTGCCGATCACCTTCAGCCACGCATCGCCGTGCACATCGGTCTCGATGTCGCCGAGCGTCGCGCCGACCAGCTCGCTCGCGCGCAGCCCGGTCGCGTAGCCGAAATCGAGAATGAAGCGCAGCCGTTGCGCGGCGGCCGGCGTCCAGCCCGACTGCGGCGCGCCGGCCGCCGTAGCTTTGCGGAACTCGAGCCCGTCGGCGATCGTCCGCACGAGCAGCCACTCGCCTTCGGTGAACGCATGCGACGTGTCGAGTGCGTTCGCGCCGCGCGTGTCGCGCACCTTGACGCCCGCGAACGGATTCGCGAGCAGGTAGCGCTGCTCGATCAGCCAGCGGAACAGCGCGCCGAGCACCGACAGCGTGTACGCCGCCGAGCGGGCGGACAGTGCGCCCGAGAACGGCCGCCAGTCGGGCGCGCCGCGCGGCCGCACGGGCCCGACCCAGCGCTCGTGCGGCGTCGGGCGCCGCACGAACGCGCGATACGCGACCGCATCCTCGGTCGTCAACGACGACAGCGCGCGGCCGCGTTCGACGATCGCCCACAGGATCAGCCGCTCGGCCTCCTTCCGGTACGCACGCCGCGTCGCGGCCGATTCGTGCAGCGACAACCACGCATGCACGGCCGCGTAGTCGTTGTCCGCATCGAGCGTGCAGGTCGCGCGCGGCGCGCGGAACGTGCCGGCCGAGCCGTCGACCTCGTGCGGCAGCTTCAACTGCTCCCACGGCACGATGCTGCCGCGCGGCGTCGCCGCGATCAGCGCGCGCGCCCGTTCGGTCAGGTCCGGATGCGCGGCGAAAAACGCCTCGATGTGCCGCGCACCGGCCACGCCGAGGCCCGCGATCGCACGCCACCACTGGCGCCGGCGCGGAATCCGCACCGTGAGGTCGGCCAGCGTCGCGATGCCGTGCGCACGCAGCGCGACGACCGCGCGTGCGGGCAGCCACAGGCCGACGTCGTCGCTGATCTGCGGGACCGGCGCGCGCGCATGACGCAGCACGCCGATCGCTTCGGCCGCGGCCTTCGCCGCCTGCGCACGCTCACCGTCGGGATGACCGAGCCGCTCCGCGAGATCGGGCCGGCCCGCTTGCCGCGCGACGCGCACGAGGCGGCGCCGGATGCCGCCGATCACACCGCGCGCCGAA
The DNA here is from genome assembly GCF_001718555.1 of Burkholderia metallica. Lineage (NCBI taxonomy): Bacteria > Pseudomonadati > Pseudomonadota > Betaproteobacteria > Burkholderiales > Burkholderiaceae > Burkholderia > Burkholderia metallica. The sequence goes on along the minus strand of NZ_CP013402.1, from coordinate 422,269 downwards.
CGCCCGTCGCCGAGCCGATCGGGCAGGTAGCGCTCGACGGCCTGGCGCACGGTCATGCCCGCATACCACGCACGCAGCGCGGCCAGTTCGTCGGCGTCGGGAAAGCCTGCGGGCGCAGGCGCGGAATCGGAGGAAGGCGATGAGGTGAGGCGCGGTTTCATGGTCGCAAGTTTGACAGAAGCGCGCGCGGCCGGAAACGTCGCGCTCGGCGTTCCGTCGAGATGAAAGTTCACGGGCGGGACGTTCGACCCAGCCTGTTATGCTGCGCACTGCATTCGCGCGTGATCCGTCCGCCGTTTCCCCGCATCACGTTGCGGCGGGAGAGATCCGCATTGAATTGCGCTGGACGATCCGGCCATCCGTATCGGGATCGCAGCGGGACATCGAAAGTCCCGCAGATCGTTCATTGCATTTCCGGCCGTCGGTCAATAACACCTTTACCAACAAGAACCGCAAATCCATGACATCCCGCCTTCTCGCCGCGCTCGTCGCCGCGACCTTGAGCTGCACCGCCCTGCCGGCCGCGTACGCGCGCACCTATATCCCGCCGACCGCGTCGCTCGGAAAAGGGGCTTACGTTCACCAGTTCGTGCTGCGCGACCCCGTCACGCAGCAGCCGCTGCCGAATGCGCGCTACCGGCTGTTCCTGCCCGGTCAGGTCATCGCGGGGCTGCCCGTCAAGCCGGATCAGCATGACAGGGTGATCTTCGGCACGACCGACGCGGCCGGGCGCACCGTGACGATCCGGCTGCCGAAACGGCATCCGGAGAAGCAGTGGGTGTTCAACCCGGTCATCGGCGACGGCGACATGGGCGAATCGTTCCGGGTGGTCGACCCGGGCGGCACGACACCGCTTGGCCACGTCCCGTACGTGCTGGACGTCGAGAACGAATATCTGGCGTGCGGCTACTCGGATACCAACGGCTACACCTACTACGCGCAATCGCGCACGCCGCGCAACGTCAATCTTTACGTCGGCACACTGGCCGGCTCGGCCGACACCGACTGGTGCGCGGGGCCAGGCGCGGCGATCGCGAACAGCGCAAACGCCCCGGGCGCGCCCGACCTGTACACGCAGTACCTCGGCACGCTGGTCGCCAACGGTGACCGGATCAGCAGCGATTTACGGCAGCATATCGTCGCGAAGCTGCTGTCGCTCGCGATCGCCGAACGCGATGCGGGCCGCGTGACTGCCGCGCTCGATTTCGACAGGATTCCGGACGATCACCTGAACGACATCGGCTACCGGCTCGCGGACGCCGGCGTGGAAGTCGAACGGGGGCTCGAGATGATCGACGCGCATCTCGCGAAGTCGCCCGACGATCCGTATGCACTCGACAGCAAGGGCTGGGCGCTGTACCGGCTCGATCGCAATGAAGAGGCGCTCGCGTGGTTCGACCGTTCGATCGCGATCTTCGCGAAGGACGGCGACGACGATGCGCGCGAAGCCCAAGCGACCGGACTGACGCACAAGGGCGAAGTGCTGTGGAAGATGGGGCGCCGGGATGAAGCGCGCGATGCGTTCGCGCAGGCGCGGAAGATTCAGCCGAAGAACGCGGAGCTGGCGGAGACGGTGAAGCGGCTGGCGATACCGATCGGGCAGGACGACGCGAAGGCGCCGGATACCGCCAGCGAGTAAGTGAGAAACAACGGCGGCGCGGGAAACAAGAAAGCGTGCGGGCCCGCCCGCGTCACGCCTCGCCTTTCGGCCCCGGATTGAGCATCACGACGAAGGCGGCCACGCCGACGATCAGCGCGATCGCGCCGCCGCGCAGCGCCATCGTGTTGTCGAACAGCAGCCCCGACACCACGGCCATCATCCCCGCGAGCGACACGAACACGGCGATCGCCGCAACGACGATCCGGTACTGGCGACGTATCATCGTGCGTCCCTCGCGTCAGGCAGCAGCGGCAGCCGTAGCCGCTGCGTCGTCATCGTCGCCGCGAATCAGCAGCACCGGGCACTTCGAGCCGCGCACGAAGCGCTCGGCGACGCTGCCGAGCAGCACGCGGCGGATCCCGCGCCGCCCGTGCGTGCCGACCACCGCGAGATCGATCCCGCATTCCTTCACGTAGCGCTGCAGGCGTTCCGCGATGTCCTCGCCGATGCTCTCGGTCTCGACGAGTTCGGCCTCGCCCTTCGCGCCGGCAAGCGCAATGATCTGCTCCGCTTCGCGCAGCACCTTGCGCCCGTCGTCGCGGATTTCCTCGACCAGGGCGTGCGGGTCGAAACGGCCCGCGTAGGTGAACAGCACCGACTTGTCCACTACATACACGACGCTGACGTGCGCGTCGCCTGCCAGCGCGACCTTCACCGCCTCGGCAAGCGCCTGCTTCGACGAAGCGCTGCCGTCGACGGCCACCATGATCTTTTCGTACATGCGAACCTCGCTGGGGTGAGTGGCCGCGCGTCCCATGGCGCGCGGCCTTGTCACCATCATCGGCTGATGGCGGGTTCGGAGGTTGACGGAGATCAAGATCGACCGGCAGCCGGCGGCGCGGCAAAGCGTCGCGTCGCCGTCACGGTGCGCACGTCGCCGGCACCGGCGTCACCTGATGCGCGCCGATGTCGGGCGCGCACTTCGTCGGCAACGGATTCTGGTACAGGTCGACCGTGCTCGGCAGTTCGATCATGCTGCCCTTGCTCGCGGCAGGCGACTGCGCGGCAATCCTGAACCCCGCGAGCGCCGCGTAATTGTCGTACGGACCGCCGGCGAAGCCGGTCGGTGAATTGCCGCTCGCGTCGGTCAGCGGGCCCGCGAACTGCGGATCGCCGCTGATTTCGGTAGCGTCCGACGGATCGCCCGCATGGTTCGTGCCGAAGAACAGGTTGTTGCGCCACGTCGGCACGTAATTCGCGCTCGACGCCAGGTAAGCGCCCGTGCCGAGATTGTCGACGATGTTGTTCGAGAACTGGATCGCCGTCTTGTAGCCGGCGCTCTGCGTGGCCGTGATCGCCGTACTCGATCCGGCCGGCAGGTAGATCGTGTTGTTGTAGAACTGCAGCGGCCCGGTGACGCTGCCGTCGCTGTTGAATTTGCCCGAACCGTCGGCCATCACGATCTCGCGCGCATCGTTCACGCTCAGGTTGTAGCGTGCGACGACGCCCTGTGTGTAGGCGCCTCCGCCGCAACCGCCGCACAACAGCAGGAAGCCGCCCGCGTTGTCGTGACTGTAGTTGTGCCGGAAGATCGGATTGTTGTTGCCGTAGTCGGCATCGAACGCTTCGCCGTCGTTGTTGCCCGAACCACGCCGCACGTGATGCACTTCGTTATACTGAAAGTCGGTACCGTCGCTGTTGATGGTCCAGAAGCCCGCGTTCGAGTTGAGCGCGCGCATCGCGATGTCGTAACCGAGGTTGCCGTACGCCTGCGCGTTCTGCGCAACGCGAATCACCATGCCGTCGCCGCCGATGTCGTGAATCGTATTGCCCTTGAACACGACGTTCGTCGACGCGAGCCAGTTCTGAGTGCCCGTGCAGCCGAACTGCGTGCGGCAATTCTGGTCGGACCACGTCGTCAGCCCTTCGCGGTCGACCGTCGCTATCTCGCTGTTCTGCACGGTGACACCGTCGAAGCGGTTCGGGATGGCGGTACCCGTCACGCGAAACTGGATGCCGTTGCTCCACTTGTTGCCGGTCACGCCCGGCGTCGTGTTCTGGTCGTTGCTGTCGTCGTTGTTGCCATAGACGTTGTGCACGTACACGTTGTCGATCAAGTAGTGATGGCCGACGCCGAGCGGGTTGCCGTTCGCATCGGTGCCGTTCCGGAAGTCCTGCAGCAGTACGAGGATCCCGTTGCGCTCCGCACGCTGGGCAGCCGTATTGGTCACTTCGAGGTCGTGGATTTCCCAGTATTCCTGGTTCGTCAGCGCGACGGCCGCGCCGGCCGCCCCGTGCCCCGACACGTTGCCGGCGATCACCGGCCGCGCGGTTCCGCTGCCGTAGGCCGCCACGACGATCGGTGCCGATGCGGTGCCGGAGCCCTGCGATACGAACTGGCCCGTGCACGTCGCACCCCGCTTGAAGTACACGTGCGTGCCGGCTCCGATCGTCGTCGCGAGATCGCCGAGCCGATTGAACGGCGACGCCTGAGAACCCGTGCCGTCGTCCGGCTGCGAGCAGTCGACGTAGACCGACGCGCCGGCAGGAATCGGCGCGGCTGCCCGCGCACTCGCGATGCCTGCCGCGGGCGCACTCCCGCTTCCATCCCCGCCGCACGCTGCGAGCGCGACCGATACGCATGCCACCAGATTGCGTCTGTTCATCGTGATGCCTCCTCCTGTTGCCGGGCGATCGACCCGGGTGGTGTGAACGCGCCGGCGCCGCCGGCCGCGGAAACAACATCGTCATCGTTCGGCCGCTCGCCGGCTGCGCGGGACGACGACACCGCCAGCAACCCCGCGCGCTCGGCCAGCACCCACAGCCCCGCTGCCGCCGCGCCGTCGATCGTATCGGCGGGCGGCCAGCCGAACAGCGATGCCGCATGCCTGTAACGCTCGCACAACGCGGCATCGCCGATCAGCATCGGTCGCGGCACGCCTGCGCCTGCGTCGGCAGCCGGCCCGTCGCCTTCCGCGGCGAGCCCCGCCAGCTCATGCCCGATCAGCACGCCGGACAGGTAGTCGGCCTGCTCGACCGGCGCCAGGTCTCCAGCCAGCAACCGCGCGCGGCTGCCGAAGATCGTCGCGAGCAATCCCGTCGCATGGCCGGCCTGTGCGGCGCGCACGCCGCGCTCGAATGCGTCGCGCGCGAACCCGGAAGACGGCTGCATCGTGCGGCCGAGCAGGCTGTGCGTGCACAGCAGCGCGTACAGTTCGCCCGTCATGAAGGTGCGGAAGCGTTCAATCCGCGAGCCGCGCACGGCGACCCACTTTGAATGCGTGCCCGGCAACCCGATCCAGCGAAGCGATGCAGCGTCGTGCGTCGCGCCGCCCGCGTGCAACGCACCGACGATCTGCGTTTCCTCGCCGCGCATCACGTTCGCCAGTTCGCCACGCTGGATCAGCCCCGGTACGATATGCACGGTCGTGCCGCGCCGCGCGCGCACCGTTTGCAGCGACGCGCCGAGCCGGGCCGCGTCGATCGACACGTCCACATACGGCGCCTCGCGCCAGCCCTGCGCGCTGCCGACCATGCCGGCCGCGACGACCGGCAGCGTCGGCCATGCATCGAGCCATGCGCCGCACACGTCCTCGAACGCCGCATCGCAGGCGTCGGCGATCGCGACGGCCGCGCCGCCCAGTTGCATCACGCCCTTCGGCGCGGCCCGTTCGTCGAGCACGGCCCCCGCACCCGCCATCAGGTATGCGCGCAGCGATGTGGTGCCCCAGTCGAGTGCGATCAGGCGCGGGACGAGCGCGTCGTCATCGGGTCGAGGCATTGCTTTTTGCATAGGATTCCTCTGTTTATTGGTTGCTGGGAACGGCTTCGTCAGGCCGATATCAGAAGAGCGTCTCGATCCCGGCGTAGACGCCCGTCTGTCCATGGCCCGGCAGCGGCGACGCGCCGAGCCCGTTGCCATTGCCGAGCCCCGGCGACTGCGGGTTCACGCCCAGGTTCGCACCCGCGCTGTTGAACACATGCGCGGCCGTCGCATACAGGAACGTGCGCTTGGACAGGTCGTACATCGCGCCAAGGCCGATGATCGTCGAGCGCCCTTCGCCGCTGTGATCGGCGGTCCACTGGCCCGCGTCGATCTTCATCGAGTAGACGGCGCTCTGCAGATGCAGGAACGGCGTCGCGTCATAGGTCACGCCGCCCCAGTAGTAGTTCGCGGTGCGCGACAGGCCGGCGGGCGTGTCGGGCGCGCTGTAGCGCGTATAGCCGAGCTGCACCAGCGCGGGGCCGAAGCGGTCGCGCACGCCGATGAACGCTTCCTGCGACGCGGTGAACAGGTTGTCTTCGCGACCGTACTGGTTGCGGATCTCGTTCCAGATGGCCCGCACCTCGAAGTCGCCGTGCGTATAAGCGAGCGTCGCGCCGTCGGACAGCCCCGTCGCGCTCACGTTGTTCGGCGAGCCGCGCAACCAGCCGTTCGCGCTGTTGCCGAGGTTCGCCTGCAGCGCGAACGAGAAGCCGCCGAATTTCGGCGATTCGTAGCGGATCCCGTTCGACAGCTTCGGCCCGTTGCGGTACGACGTCAGCGACTCGACCGAATAGTTCTCCTCGAGCAGCGGATCGTACGACCAGATGTAGCTGTTGATGAACGAACCCTGCCCGAGCCGCAAAAACCCGTAGCGCTCGTTCTTGAAACCCACCCACGCGCCGCGCTGGAACAGCACGCCGCCGCCGTAGTTGCCGTTCGCCGCGTTGATCGACGACTCGAGCCAGAACACGGCCTGGTTGCCGCCGCCGAGATCCTCCTTGCCGGTGATGCCGAGGATGCTCGTCCCCCAGTCGTTGCCTTCCGAGAAGCGCGAGCCCGTCGAATGCGGGCCGTTCTGCACGCCGCTCAGGTACTGCACGTCGCCGCCCACACGCCCCCACACGGTAACGCTCGATTGCGCGTGCGCCACGGTCGGCACCGCCAGAGCGAGCGCCGCCATCCATCCATACTGTCGCATCCAGATCTCCTCCTGCTTGTTATCTGACAAGGGAAAACGCTTTCCCTCCATTGCAAAAAAATTTCGCGGCGGTCGTCGTGCGTCGTTTTCCACTCCGCTTCGAGTGGACTGCGCGCGTGCTATGCTCGCGAAAGGGAAAGCGCTTTCATTGTCGATGCACGATTGCGCTTTTTCAAGGAATTTCGAGTCCTCCAAGGGATACTACCGAGTCCGATCGCACGGCACGCACCCGCTGCCGCCGCACGGTCGCCGCCGCCGGCGCGCATGCTATGCTCGCCGGCAAAATGCACTGACACACACTTTCATCGTGGCCAAGATCAACGAAGTCGCCGCCGCAGCCGGCGTCTCCATCGGAACCGTCTCGAAGTTCATCAACAAGACGAAGCGCTTCTCGCCCGACGTCGAGCGCCGCATTGCCGAAGCGATCGAGGAGCTCGGCTACGAGTCGAACCCGCTCGCGCGCTCGATGGCCACCGGCCAGACGGGCGCCGTCGGCGTCGTGATCCAGGACATTCTCAACCCTTACTTCACCGCGATGGTCAAGGGCGTGAACCGCATCGCGCAGCGCAACGACTTCGTCGTCCTGATCGTCGACGCCGACGAGAACCGCAAGGGTGAAAGGCCGGCGCTGACGAAACTGAGCCGGCGCGTCGACGGGCTGATCCTGAACACCAGCATGCCCGACGACGACCTGCGCTGGACCGCGAGCCTCGGCAAGCCGGTGGTCGCGGTCGGTTCCGCGCCACGCGACGGGCTGCTCACGCTGTACTCCGATCCGGTCCGCGCGGGCGAAATGCTCGCGCAGCATCTGCTGATGGAGAAATACCAGCGCTTCGCGTACATCAGCCTGCCGAACGCGCGCGGCGACGACGAACGCCGCGCCGGCGCCGAGCAGGTGCTCGCGCGCGCCGGCCTGCCGCTGCGCACTTTCAGCGTGCCGCGTGCGACGGTGGCCGACGGCGAGCGCGTGTGCGCATCGGTGATGCTGGCGGCCGAGCCGCCCGACGCGGTGATCTGCTACAACGACATGATCGCGGCCGGCTTCATCAAGGAAGCCGAACGGCTCGGCATCGCGATCCCGCACGACGTCGCCGTGTGCGGTTTCGACAACCTCGAACTCGGCAAGCTCACGTCACCCACGCTGACGTCGATCGACACCGAAACCGAGCGCGCGGGCGAAGTCGCGATGACGACGCTGCTCGACGCGCTCGCCGGCAAGTCGCCCGATCCGCACACGATGCTCGACGCGCGGCTGGTGGTGCGCGAATCGACGGTGCGGCCGCGCGACGCGCGCCGCCGCTAGGCGAGCGCCGCTCGCTGTCCGGTCAACGCGGCACGGCCGCGAGCGCTTCACCCAGCCACGCACGCGCGATGCAATGCTGTTCGAGCCCGGCCACGCCCGGGCGCGTCTCGAACAGGCTGCCCGCGAGCGGCCCGCGCAGCAACCCGTCGGCGCTCACGTTGACCGACGCGGACGTCACGAACAGCGTCGCGCGATCGGCACCGCCGAACGCGACGCTGGTCGGCCGCTGCACCGGCATCTCGACGACCCGGTCGAGCGTGCCGTCCGGCGCGTAGCGATGCAGCCGCCAGCCGTCCCAGATCGCCGACCACACGCCGCCCTGCGCATCGACCGCGAGCCCGTCGGGCACGCCGCGCGCGTCGCCGAACGTCGCGAACGGCCGCGCGTTCGACAACCGCCCCGCGGCGACGTCGAAGTCGTACGCGATGATCGTGCGGCGGCCGGAATCCGTCACGTACATCGTCGCGCCGTCGGGGCTCCAGTCCATCCCGTTCGCGCAGGCGAAGCCGGCCACCGCGACGCGCGAGGCATGCGCATGCTCGAAGCAATGCAGATCGCCGGGGCCGTCGCCGTCGTCGGCCATCGTGCCGACCCAGAAGCGGCCCCGCGCGTCGACCGCGCCGTCGTTGTAGCGCAGCGACGGCCGCGCATGCGCGGCGTCGGCCAGCCGTTCGAGCGTACCGTGCGCGGCATCGAACAGGTGCAGGCCGCTTTTCAGCGCGACGAGCAGCCGGCCGTCGTCGACACTCGCGACGCAACCGGCCAGCTCCGGCAGCAACCAGAAGCCCGTCTGCCCGTGGCCGGGCGTGTAGCGGTAGAGCGCGGTGCGCTTGATGTCGATCCAGTAGAGCGACGCCGAGCGTTCGCACCAGAGCGGGCCTTCACCCAGGATCGCGTTCGCGCCCTGTACCAGTTTTACTGTCGTCATCGAAGTTCTGTCTTATGCATGCGTTCGGCCGCCCCCGGTGCGGCGGGCGGAACCTGCCGGCCGGATTCAGAGCGCGCGGCCCGCGTCGTCGAAAAAGTGCGCGTGCCGCATGTCGACACGCACGCCGACCGGCTGCCCGGCCGCGACCGCATACGCGTCGCGGTTCTGCCGCACCGACAGCGGCCGATCGTGGCCTGCGAGCTCGACATAGACGATCGTCGCGTCGCCCAGATGCTCGGCGTGCGTGACACGGCCGTCGAGCCCCGTGCCGGGCGCGCCGACCGCGAGATTCTCCGGCCGGATGCCGAGCTGCAGCGAGCCCGACGGCCATGCGCGCGCGGCATCCGGCGCGACCGCGAGCGAGCCGCCCGGCACGTCGAAGCGCGGGGCGTCGACGCCGCCGTGCGCGCGGCACGGCAGGAAGTTCATCGACGGCGAGCCGAGGAACGACGCGACGAAGTGGTTCGCCGGCTGCTCGTACAGCGCGAGCGGCGAGCCGACCTGTTCGATGCGCCCGCCGTTGAACACCGCGATCCGGTCGCCGAGCGTCATCGCCTCGACCTGGTCGTGCGTCACGTAGATCATCGTGCTGCCGAGCTCGCGATGCAGCCGTGCGAGTTCGAGCCGCATCCCGCCGCGCAACGCCGCGTCGAGGTTCGACAGCGGTTCGTCGAACAGAAACACGCCCGGCTTGCGCACGATCGCGCGACCGATCGCGACGCGCTGCCGCTGGCCGCCGGACAGCGCCTTCGGCTTGCGCTCGAGCAGCGCGGACAGTCGCAGCGCTTCGGCCGCCTGCCCGACGCGCGTGCGCGTCTCGGCCGCGTCGACACCCGCGAGCTTCAGCCCGAACGCCATGTTCTCGAACACCGTCATGTGCGGATAGAGCGCATAGTTCTGGAACACCATCGCGAGCCCGCGCTTCGCGGCCGGCACGTCGTTGACGCGGCGCCCGTCGATCAGCAGGTCGCCCGACGTGATCTCCTCGAGCCCCGCGAGCATCCGCAACATCGTCGACTTGCCGCAGCCCGACGGGCCGACGAACACCATGAATTCGCCGTCCTCGATGTCGAGGCTGACGTCCTTGATCACATCCGCGCCGTCGTCATAACGCTTGCGGATCTGCTTGAGCGACACACTTGCCATGATTGCGTTTCTCCTCGTCCGTTGTTGCCGCTCACCATTCGGCGACCGAGCCGTCCTCGCGACGCCACACCGGGTTGCGCCAGCGGTGCCCGGTTGCGGCGGCCTCCCTCACCTTGTCCTCGTCGATCTCGACGCCGAGCCCCGGCGCATCCGGGCGCGCGACGTAACCCGCGTCGAACGCAAACGGAATGCCGCGCGTGTACGCATACATCGCGTTGTCGTCGTGATAGGCCACATTGGTCGACTGCTCCTGGATGAACGCGTTCGGCGTGCAGAAATCGATCTGCAGCGACGCCGCGAGCGTCAGGGGCCCCAGCGGGCAATGCGGCGCGACCGCGACGTCGTACGCTTCGGCCATCGCCGCGATCTTGCGCAGCTCCCAGATGCCGCCCGTGTGACTCACGTCGGGCTGCACGATGTCGACGACGCCCTCCTGCAGTAATTCCTTGAACTGCCAGCGCGTGAACAGCCGTTCGCCGGTCGCGAGCGGCACCGCGCAGTCGCGCGCGACTTCGCGCAGCGCGTCGTTGTGCTCGGGCAGCAGCAATTCCTCGTAGAACATCGGATCGAACGGCGCGAGCGCTTTCGCGAGCGCCTTCGCAACCGGGCGGCGCACGCGGCCGTGAAAGTCGATGCCGAGCCCCACGTCCTTGCCGATCGCATCGCGCACCGTGCCGAAACGCGCGACCGCGCGATCGATTGCCGCCGGCGATTCGATCCAGTCGGTTGCGTTGACCACGCCCATCTTCAGCGCGGTATAGCCGGCCTCGACGAGCTGCCGCGCGTTCGCGGCCATCTCGTCGGGCGTGTCGCCCTTCACGTGCGCATAGACGCGCGCCTTGTCGCGCACCGGCCCGCCGAGCAGGTCGTAGACGCACACGCCGAGCGCGCGCGCCTTGATGTCCCACAGCGCCTGCTCGATGCCCGAGATCGCGCTCGTCAGGATCGGGCCGCCGCGATAGAAGCCGCCGCGATACATCACCTGGAACAGATCCTCGATGTGGCGCGGATCGCGGCCGATCAGGTAGTCGGCGAGTTCGTGCACGGCGGCGGCCGTGGTGGCCGCGCGCCCTTCGACGATCGGTTCGCCCCAGCCGGCGAGGCCCTCGTCGGTGCTGACCTTCACGAACTGCCAGCGCGGCGCGACCGCGAATGTTTCGATTTCGGTGATCTTCATGAGGAGGAACGGGTGCGGTTGAACAGCAATGCCGACATGCCGTTGTCGGCGACGAGATCCGCGCCGGCGATGCCGATCGCCGCGTCCGACAGCAGGAACGCGGCAATCCGGCCGATATCCGCCGGCTCGTTGATGCGCTGCGCCGGATGCAGCGCGCGGTATGCGTCGAGCAGCGCGGGATCGCGCTCGAGCGCCGCGCCGATCGGCGCGTTCAGCGTGAAGCCGGGGCTCAGCGTGTTCACGCGGATGCGCTGCGGCGCGAGGCTCGTCGCCATCGCACGCGACATCGCGACGATGCCGCCCTTGGTCGCCGCATACATCTCGAAGCCCGGCACGCTCGCGCCCGCGTGATTCGACGCGATGTTGACGATCGCGCCGCCGCCCGCGCGCGCGATGCGCGGCGCCGCGAGCTGCGCGCACTGGAACATCGCGCGCAGGTTGGTGCGGTACAGGCGGTCGCAGTCGTCGAGCGAGAATGTGTCGAACGGGCCGTGCAGCGTAATGCCCGCATTGTTCACGAGCCCGTCGAGCCGGCCGTGACGTGCATCGACGCGGTCGAACAGCGCAGCCACGCTCGCGGGATCGGCGACGTCCGTTTCGACGAACAGCGCGTCCCGCCTGCCGAGCCGTTCGCGCACCGCATCGGCGCGCGCGGCGTTCTTCTCCGCGACCACGACCTGCGCGCCGCATTGCGTGAGGACTTCGACGACGCCGAGGCCGATGCCATCGCCGCCGCCGGTGACGACGACCACGCGGCCGTCGAGCGATTCGAATGGATTCATGGTGTCACCCCTTGACCGCGCCGGCCGTGATGCCCGCGACGATCCTGCGCTGGAGAATGAAGAACAGCACGAGCAGCGGCAGCGTGCCCATCACGGCGGCCGGGAACAGCTTGGTCGGATCGATGTCGTTGGTGCCGATGAAGCGGAACACCGCGACCGTGATCGTGAATTTCGACGAGTCGGTCAGGAACAGCAGCGGATAGACGAGGTCGTTCCACACCGACAGCGTGACGAACATCGCGAGCGTGCCGGTGATCGGCCGCAACAGCGGCAGCACGATGTACCAGTACACCTGCAGCTGGCTGCAGCCGTCCATCACCGCGGCTTCCTCGAGTTCGAGCGGAATCCGCTTCAGGAAGCTCGTGTAGAAGAACACGCCGAGCGGCAGGCTCTGCACCGTGTACGCGAGCACGACGCCGAGGTACGTGTTGAGCAGGTGCAGGTCGCGGAACAGCACGTAGAGCGGCGTCAGGCTGACGAACATCGGGATCGTCAGACCGAGCGTCAGCACGATGTAGACCGCGTTCGACAGCCTGCCCTTCACGCGCGCCAGCGGATAGGCCGCGAGCGACGACAGCATGGCGACGAGGAACGTGACCGCAAGCGTGATGCCGATCGTGTTCGCGACGCTGCGCCAGTAGTTCATCTGCGTGAACACGGCCGCGTAGTTGCCGAAGAACACGTGATCGGGCAGCCCGAGCGGGCGCGCGATGATGTCGTCGCCGGTGCGCAGCGACATCAGCACCATGTAGATCGTCGGCAGCAGCACGATCGCGACGATCGCGATTGCGGCAACGAGCCGCGCGAAGCCCGGTACGCGGCGCAGCAGCGCGCCCGCGCGCAGCCCGCCGCCCGACGTGCCGGCGGACGGATGGTCCGCGTGAAAGCGTTGACGGATGACGTTCACAGGTTGTCCTCCCGGCGGCGCAGGATCGTGTTCTGGGTGGTCGCGACCACCACGACGATCGCGAGCATGATCATCGACAGCGCGCTCGCGAAGCCGAACTTGTAGTCGTTGAACAGGCTGTGGAAGATCTGCAGCCCGAGCGTGGTCGTCGCGCCGTCGGGGCCGCCGTTGGTCAGCACGAGCGGCAGCTCGAAGGTCTTCAGCGTGCCGATCGTGCTCAGCGTGATGTTCACGGTGAACGCCGGCGCGAGCAGCGGCAGGTCGATGCGGGTGAAGCGCACCCATGCGTTCGCGCCGTCGAGCTTCGCGGCATCGTGCAGTTCGGACGGAATGTTCAGGTAGCCGGCCAGGAAGATCGCGGTCGAATAGCCGACGTACATCCACACGTGCACGGCCGTGACGGCCGGCAACGTGACCGACGGATCGCCGAGCCATACCTGCTGCAGCGCGTCGAGACGCACGAGATGCAGCAGTTCGTTGATGCCGCCGCCGAGCGGCGAGTACAGGTACTCCCACACGAAGCCGGCGATCACCGCCGAGAACATGCTCGGCACCAGCAGCCCGACCCGCAGCGCGCCGCGCAGCCGCGGCAGCGAGAACAGCAAGGCCGCGAACAGCAGCCCGAGCCCGTTCTGCACGATCACGACGATCGCCGCATACGCGAACGTGACGACGAGCGTATGCAGGCTCGCGGGATCGCGAAACGCCGCCGCGTAGTTCGCGAGCCCGATCCAGTGCGCATCGCCCACGCCGGAAAAATCCGTCAGGCTCATGCGCGCTGCCTTGAACAGCGGATACAGGCTCAGCAACGCATACAGCGCGAGCGCCGGCACGGCGCACCACAGCAAGGTCCGGTTGCGCTTCATCGGGCACCTCCTTCGTCGAACCGCACCGCGCGCAATCGCGCGGCGCGGGAAATGTCAGCGGATACGCGGTTCATCGTGCGGCCGCATCCCACCGCGCGAGCAGCTTCGCCGGGTCCTGCCCGATGTCGAGGAAATACGCGGACATCGAATTCCAGATCGCCGTGAACAGCGTTCCGGTCCACACGCCCTTCGGATACAGCACGACATGCCCGTTCTTCTGCGCGACCGAATACGGCTGCGCCTGCGGCGGCATCGCGTCGGCACCGCCCTCGAACGGGCTGAACCCGGCTTCCGCGTCGAGGAACTGGCGGTCGTTGTCGGGGCGTGCCCAGAACGCGAGCCATTTCTTCGCCGCGTCGGCCTGATGCGACGCCGCGTTGATCGCCCACGCGGTGCCGAGCATGTCGAGCGCGACGGGCCCGTTGCCGGGCACGAGCGCCGGCAGCGGCGCGAACTGGAACGCCAGCCCCTTCGTCGCGCTGAACTTCGCGATGTTCCACGCACCCTGCGGCATCATCGCGACGCGACCGGCCTGGAACTCGGTCAACCCCGTGCTCCATGCGCTCACGCCATCGTTCAGGCGCGGCGCGAAGCACTTCGCGTCGGCGAGCACTTTCAGCGCGGCCATCGACTGCCTGAACGCCGGATCGGCCGCGAAACGCGCGCTGCCCGCGCCGACGAACGATTCGGCGCGAGCATCGGCGTCGCCGCCGCCGACCGCGAGCCCCGACGCGATCACGAGCGCCGCGGGTGCCCAGCCTTCCTTCGCGGGCAGCAACATCGGCGTGATGCCGGCCGCCGCCAGCTTCCCGCACGCGGCTTTCAGCTGGTCGACGTCGGTCGGCACCGACGCGACGCCCGCGCGCTTGAGCAGGTCGAGGTTCGCGAACAGGCCGATGCCGACCAGCTCCATCGGCAGCATGTAGGTCTTGCCGCCGACCTGCGCATGCGCGCGCACGCCGCGCCAGATCGTCGGCACCCACTTCTCGCCGCTCAGGTCCAGCAACTGATGCGCGCCCTGCCACTGCCGCATCAGCTCGCGGTCGACCATCAGCACGTCGGGCCCGTTGCCGCCCTGCAGCCGCGACGACACGACCGTCGTCGTGTCGTTACGCGACATGTACTCGAACTTGACCTTGATGTCGGGGTTTTCCTTCTCGAACTTTGCGATCAGCACCGCCATGTTGGCGGGCTCGGCGCCGCCGCCCTTCCAGCCCGTCACGTCGAGCGTGACCGGCGCGGCGCACACCTGCGCCGCCAACACTGAAAGGACTGCGAAAGTTGCCGCCCGAAGCCTGTTGAACATCTGCTGTCTCCACGTCGTTGTTGAGTCGTTGCGCTCGGCCAGTGGCATGCGGCACGCAAGGCGGCCGCGATCCGTCGCGCTGGAAGCCCGCGCGTCCCCGTCGTCCGATTTATTTGGGAAAGCGCTTTCCCTATTGTGTCGCACAACGTGCCCGGCTTGCAAGCGCGGACATGAAGCGATCGTCTAGGGGATATCCCGAGGCGTACGGGATGGCGCGCCCGAGGTTCGCCGGTACGCGACCGGACGACGATGGAAGGTTCGTTCCGGTATCCGGATCGAAGGAATCGTTGTTTTAGGGAAAAACGCGTGTCTATCCAGATTTACGGAAAATTCGCGAAGACGATGATGGTGCGCAAGCGCCCAGGCTGCCGCTTCCACCCTCGACGGACACAGAACAGCCGTCCCGCCGAAGCGCGCTATCATCGCATGTGCGACTTTCGTCCGGCCCCTTTTTGCGGGCTCCACTTCCAACTCGCTCAACCGACATGACAACGACTACCGAACGCGTGGACGGCGCCGCCCAGCATCTCGTCGCCGCCCGCCATGCCGGCTCGCCCGGCCCGCTGCTGCCCGATGCGCTGCGTCCCGAGAACGTGGAGGACGCGCTCGCGATCCAGCAGCGCGTGATCGACCTGCTCGGCGAACCCGTCGGCGGCTGGAAATGCGCGCTGCCGCCGCCCGACCGCGTGATCCTCGCGCCGATCTTCGCGTCGACGATCCGCGAGGCCGATGCGCCGTACCGCGTCGTCGGCGGCCCGATCGTGCGGATCGAACCGGAAATCGCGTTCGTGCTCGACCGCGACCTGCCCGCGCGCGAACGGCCGTACGACGACCGGGCCGTACGCGACGCGATCCGCGAAGTGCGCATCGTGCTCGAAGTGCTCGGCTGTCGCTATGCGGAACCCACGCGCGCATCGAAGTTCGAGCTGCTGGCCGACGGGCAATTCAACCAGGGGCTGTGTGTCGGCCCGGTCGTACCCGACGGGCTGAACGTGCCGCTCGAGACGCTGGCGCTGTCGTTCGAAGGCGCGCTGAACCGCACGATCGACGGCCGCCATCCGGACGGCGATCCGCTCAAGCCGCTGGTGTGGCTCGTCAATTTCCTCGCGTCGCGCGGCGATCCGGTGCGTGCCGGGCAGATCGTGACGACCGGCTCGTACGCGGGCGCGATCGAGGTGCCGCTCGGCGATGCGCTGACGGTCCGCTTCGGCGAACTTGGGAGCCTGTCGGTGACGTTGACGGCGTGACGGGCGCGGTGCGCGGGCATCGCCGAGCAGGTCGGGTTGCTGATCGCTGAGCACTGATCACAGCGTGACGCGCCCGCGTCGGCTGCCCGCGAGACGCGAACCTGACCATCGAGACGTTGACCAAGGACATTGCGCCCGACTGATGCCGCAGGCCTAGGCATCCGCCCCTTCGCAACGACATGCGCGGCCCCGCCCGTGCCGGCGTGATACCGTTGTACATCGTCGCTCGCTCCGGCCCGCCCCGCCGCGCCCGCGCACCGCATTCACGCCGATCCCGAACATGTCGCTGACACCGCTTCCCGCCTTGCTCGACGAAACCCTGCGCACCGTCGCACGCCGCTACCGGCTGCCGCCGCTCGACCGCGCGCTGTCGCCGGCCGACGCCGCGAACCCGGCCGCCACGCTGGCGATCGTGATCGAGGAAGCGCGCCGGACGCGCAGCGACGGGCAGACACCCGGCGCGGCACTGCGGCAGCGCTTCATCGACGCGCTCGCACGGATGATCCGCGATGCGATGGATCCGCACGGCGGCGACCCCGCCTTCCAGGCCGCGGTGCTGCGACACGATGCGCCGAGCGTGCGCGAATACGCGTCGTTGACCGCGCACGCCGAACAGGACCGCCGCGCGCTGCATTCGGCCGTCAACGCGATCGCGCACCCGGCCAAGCTCGAGCGCAGCGCCCGCCCGTGGCAACGCGACGGGCTCGCGCGGCTGCATGCGGCCGCCACCGCCGCGTCGTGGGCCGACCTGCACGACACGCTGCGGCAGTTGCTCGCGCTGCCCGACATGGCGAGCGACGCCGCATTCGAGCAGGACATCATCAAGTTGAAAGACAGCCCCGCGCTCGCACGCATGCTGCGCGTCGACGCGCTGGCCGCGGACGAGCACGTGCGCCGCTATCGCGCGCTCTGGGTTCGCCACGGTCCGCTAGAAGGCAGCACGGTCGCCGTCGCGCAGGGCGTCGCGTCGCAGCGGCGCGGCGCCGCCGTCGAAGCGCTGGCCGCGCACGCGCTCGACGCGCTGGGCCGCCGGCTCGACGCCGTCGACGCGCGCCGCACGTACCGGGTGGTGACGTCGATGCGCGTGCCGTCGTCGATACCGGGCCGGCACGATCGCGCGAAAACCGAATGGGACGCGGTCCTGCTCGAACGCCCGCGCGACGACGACCCGGCACCCGCATGGAACGTGCGCTTCCTCGTCGAAGCGAAGGCGTCCGCGGATGCCGCGACGACCGATCTGCCGCGGCTGCTGCGCGGCCTGACCCTGCTCGCGCAGGCCGACCCGGATACGATCTATGCGTTCGAGACGCACCAGGGCACGGTACGCGTGCACGGCGCGTCGCTGCGCGCGCTGACGACCGACGACGCCACGCTGCCCCGGGAAGTGCTCTATTGCTGCGACGCGTCCGCGGACGCGACGCCGCGCCTGCTGGGCGCCGCGAGCCGGATGCAGTTGCTGTCGGCGCAAGCCAGCCTCGCATACGCGAGCGCGCTCGCGCAGCGGCCGGATGCCGACCCGGACGGCCTGGGCGTCGTCTGGCACGCGCTGCTGACGCTGCCTCAATGGCATGCCGTGCTGCATCAGTACCCGTCGTTGCGGCAGGTTCGCGAATTGATGGTGGCGATCGACGACTTGCGGGCCGCGATCGACGATGTCGATGATGGCGGCGTGGCGAGCAGCGTCTACGCGTGACGCACGAAACGGGGCCGCCGCATGGCAGCCGCAACGCGCTGCCCGCCCACTCAGTTGGTTAGCACGCCGAACGGCAGCGTCCACCCTGCCAGCCGGCCGCCATCCGCCCACCGATCGTCGGCCGCATCGCAGGGCAGCAGCACCGGCGCGGTCGCGCATTCGAGCGTTTCCTTCGGCGTATGGCCGAACTCCGCCTTGAACAGCCGGTGGAAATACTTCTCGTCGGGAAAGCCGTGCGCCCATGCGATCTCCGCGATGCGCCGATGCCGGCGCTGCGGGTCGCCCAGCACGTGGTACGCGTGACGCAGCCGCCGGCGCGTGATCTGCCGCATCACGCCGCCGTCTTCCTTGAACAGTTGATAGAGCCGCGCTCTCGACACGCCGATATCGCGGCAGATCCGGTCGGGATCGAGATCGGGTTCCAGCAGGTGCACGTCGATGTAGCGTCGCACCCGTTCGGCCAGCGCCCCGTCGATCGGGCCGCATGCGTCGTGCAGCGCCTGCGTGGTCGGGGACACGGCCGCGCTCAACAGCAGCAGCATCGATTGCACGATGCCGGGGATCTCGTGCGTGCGCAGCTTCGACAGATTGCGGAACAGCGACAGCATGTGGTCGCCGACCAGCCGCCCCACGCCGCTCGTCAGCGTCTGGCCGTGCGCCCGCGCCGCATGGCTCGGCAACAGGTATCTGGGCACGACGAGGCTGATCACGTCGCCGGCCTCGACCCTGCAGTCGTTGACCTGCGCGACGTCGTAGACGAACAGTTCGCCGGCGCCCTTGACCAATTCGGGCCCGCCGATATGGCTGGCCACCCGCCCGCCGAGCAGCAGCGTGAAGCGGATCGAATCCTGGCCGTCGAGCCGGATCCGCCGCGTGGTCCGATTGACCCGATAGACCGGCGCGCGCGATCGCCAGTGCCGGCCCGACAGGATCAGCGGGCCGAGCGCCGCGCCGCTCGCTTCCGCGTCGAACGGGCCGTGACCGCCGTCATCGTCGAGGCGGTAATCGCACAGCATGTCCTTGACCCAGACGTGGAACCGGTCCGGCTCCGGGTAATCGATGGTGCGAAACTTGAAAACGGGGACGAATTCCGCTTGATCCATGACAGTATTTTTATCGAGCCGACACGAGAGGATAGATCGGTTCGTCGATTATCGGACCAAATTGCGCCGGCGCAAGGCCGGCGCGGCGGATCGTCCCGCAGGCGGTCGCCCGGCGCGCCGCGACGGGCGCCGTCGTTGCCGCGGCCATCAGCGCTGCGGATGGCATTCCCAGTTGTTGTACGTCGGCCGATCGATCGGCGTGAGCCCCGGAATCATGAACACCGTGCAGCCGAAACGCCGCCCCTTGCCGGTCGTCGCGTCGTAACTCACCTTCTGGCCGCCGAGGCCGTCCTTCTTCCCGTACTGCACGTTGGCGATCGTGATCTCGTCCGACGACGCGAGCCCGAGCGTCTTCGCGGTCGACGTCTGCACGTCGACCATGTTCATCTGCGTCGACCCGCACGCGGACAACAGGAGGCCGGCGAGCGCCGCGCCCAGCGCGGTCCGTCCGGTGCAATGCAAGGTTTTCTTCATGGTCTGATTTCTCCTTCGACTTCCCGATGCCGGCCGGTTACGAACCCGGCGTATAAAAACTGGACTGGATCTGGCTGCCGATATTCGTGACATACGATTGCCAGACGAGCGCCATCGCTCCCGCCGCATTGACGGCCAGCGCCGGCCACGACCCGCTCTGCGGATCCAGCGTCGCCGTGCTCCACGCCCCCTTCCGATAGCTGGCCGCGAAGACGACCGTCGCGTTCGGCGTGCCCGTGTCCTCCCATGCGACCGACACGTTGCCGGCCGGATCGATCACGAGCGGCGGGTACTGGAGCGCCGCGCCGTTCAGGTGTTCCGTCAGCTTCTGCAGCGGGCCCCAGTTTCCGCCGGCGTCCGATACGCTCGCCTGCAGGACGGCGCCGCCCTCCGCCCACATCGCGGCGGCCACGCCGTTTTCGTTGACGGTCAGCATCGGCGTCGCGATGAACCCGGTGGGCACCGCGATCGCCGGGGCGACGGGCTGCGCGGGCTGCCATCCGGTGCCGGAGACATAGCGCTGCGACATCGTGCTGGTGTAGAGCTTGCCGCCCGTCACGTCGAGTTGCCCCCAGACCAGCGTGATGTTGCCCTTCGCATCCATGCCGGCCGTCGGCGAGACGATCGTCGTGAACAGGCTCGAATTCGACACCGCCTGATTGACGTTGGCCCAGCCGTTGGTCGCGTCGTACGTGGCCGTCCACAGCGCCGACTTCGTATGGTTGGTCTGCCGCCACGCGAGCACGGCCCGGCCCGACGACAGGACCGAGATCATCGGCCTCACGTTGTCGGTGTCGCCGGTCACGGCGTCGGGGCCGGTCTGCACCGGCATCTGGATCAGTGCCGTCGGCGACCACTGTCCGGCCTGCGTATAGCGCGACCACGCGATGCGCGTATCGAGCAGGCTGATCGACTGCGTCCACGCGACGAGCGCGTTGCCCTGACTGTCCATGCCGGCCGTATAGGACGAGCCGGCCATGTCCGGCGCCAGCGAGACCGGCGTGCCCCACCCGGTGCCCGGGCTGTACGGGCGCGCCCACAGCGCATAGGTGTTGGGGCCCGGCGTCCATTCGGTCCAGAACGCGACCGCCTGCCCGCTCGCGTTGCCGACCAGTTGCGGCTGCACCCCGGTCAGCGAATTCATCGCATGCGAACCGTCGCTCGTGTCGAGCCGCGTCGCGCTTCCCCAGCCGGAGCCCGCCACATAGCGCGCGCCCCACATTTCGTTGCCGGTCGTGCCGGCCGTGCCGTTGGTCATCCAGGTGGCGAGCGCATTGCCGCTCGCGTCGAGTGTCACGCTGGGCTCGCCTTCCGGTCCCTTGCCGTCCACGGCCGCCGCCTTCGACCAGCCGGCCTGCGGCTGCGTGGTTCCGCCGTCCGTCGGTCCGCCATTCGAACCGCCGTTCGAACCGCCGGGCGAGGTCGGACCGGAAGGTGAACCGGGCTTGTCCGGCGACGTCGACGACGCGCCGCCGTTCGTGGCGACGTCGTCGCCGCCGCATGCGGACAGCGCGAGCGCCGCTGCCATGACCATCCATGCAATGGGTTTCATCGGAATCCTCTTTTTGTCGTTCTCCGGCTTACTCTCGTCAGCCGTTCGCCGACACGCTGCATCGCGCCGGCCAGTCGATTGATAAGCAATGCTATTGAACAGGCATGAAAACCGGCGTTCGTTCCCGTCATGCCCGATTCCGTCGTGCGAATCGATGCGAACGCCGCTTTCTGCAGACCGCCCCCGTCGGGCAGCGCGGACACGACGTGTCATCTATCGCCGGATGTCCGTCGCTGCCGGCTGCATCTTAATTCAGGGCGTCCGGATTCAAGGTGGCGTTGCGTCTACAGTGAGTGGACTTCCGTTTCGCCCGCCCGCATCTGCGGAAACCGGCGCCTGGCCTGCGCGCGCTCGCGGCCGAATCACCCCGAGTGGCCGGTGCGGTACGATACGCGCCGGGGCGAAACGCCTCGCCTGAGAGACCCGGCCGCTGCGGCCTCACACCCGGGACAAGAAAAAATGCCCAACACCCCATTGCTGCACCGACACCTGTTCGCCGCGCTGGCGGCCGGCCTGTTCTGGATTCCGGCCGCCCATGCCAGCGGGGACGACGGCTGCTATGCGCCCCCCACGCTCCGGCAAACCGCCTACTCGTGCGCGAACGTGCCGATGCTCAGCCCCGCCAACGACACCCGCATCAACGCGATGCTGATGATGGTCGACAGCGCCAAGGTCGCGCAGACGTTTCCGGACCCGAAGACGATCCCGGCGAAAGACCGGATCAACCAGATCGTCGTGCCGTTCCCGATGGACTTCTCCGGATGGATCGACATCGGGCAGAAAGCGCCCGACAAGAGCGGCGACGCCGCGGATGCCGACACGGCGTCGAACCGGTACGCCGACGGCGAAGGCAGCATCTGCCGCAGCATGCGCGCGGGCGCCGACGCATTCAACGACGCACTGGGCAGCGCCGGCGGCCTCCCCGCCGATGAAGCCGCACGGCTGCGCACCGCGCGCGCCGACATCGCCCAGAAGACCTGTGCCGCGGGCGGCGCGAGCGCGGCCTGGGCAAAGCCGCCGGTCAAGTCGCCGCTCGGCCAGCAGTTCGCCGCCTACCTCGACGGCACGAACGCGTTCTACCGCGCCGACTTCCTGGGCGCGACCCGCGCGTTCGCGAGCGCGTCGCACAGCGCGAACCCGTGGCTGAAGGAAACCGGGCTCTACATGGCCGGGCGCGCGCAACTGAACGCGGCGCAGGCCAACGCGTTCGACAACGACAGCCCCGTGCCGTCGCGCGAGCGCGTGACGAAGGTGTCGCTCGACGCCGCGAATACGGTCTTTCGCACCTACCTGAAGATCTATCCGCAGGGACGCTATGCGACCTCCGCGACGGGGCTGCTGCGGCGTGTCGCGTGGCTCGGCGGGAACGTCACGCAGCAGGCCGACCTGTACGGCCACGCGCTTGCGCGCTGGTCGCCGGCGACGTCGAACGTGCCGCTGATCCAGCTCGCGAACGAACTCGACAGCAAGCTGCTGTTCGGCGCGGAATTCGATGCGCGCCAGATCCAGTCGCCGACCGTGCTCGCGACCGTCGACCTGCTGCGCATGCGCACGTCGGACAGCAGCGATTCGAGCCGCGCCAAGCCGCTGACGCTGGACGACCTGCAGGCGCAGAAGCCGCGCTTCGCGAACGCGCCCGCGCTCCATGACTACCTGCTCGCGACCTGGTACGTGCAGGTCGGCCGCAAGCCGGACGCCGCGCTCGCGTTGCTGCCGCAGGCACCCGCCGAGCCGCTCGACTACTTCGGCCTGAGCCAGCAGGCACTGCGCGGGTTCGCGCTGGAAGACAGCGGGCAGACCGACAAGGCGCGTCAGCTGTGGCGCGACCTGATCCCGCTCGCGACGTTCCGCTTCCAGCGCGAAGCGCTGGAACTCGCGCTCGCGATCAACCTGGAGCAAGCCGGGCTCGTCAACGACGCGTTCGCCGACGATTCGCCGGTGCAGAACGCCGCGATCCGCGCCGTGCTGCTGCAACGCTCGGCCAGTGCGGACCTGCTGCGCGCGCAGGCGCAAAACCAGGCGAGCGGCGGCGCGCTGCGCGACACCGCGCTGTACACGCTGCTGTACAAGGAACTCACGCGTTCGCACTACGCCGAATTCATCGCCGATGCCACGCTGGTGACCGGCACGCCGGCCGATCCGCTGAAGCCGTTCGTCGCGGCGGGCGCCAAAAACGAAGACGGCTATGTGTGCCCGTCCGCGCACGACATCGCCGCGACGCTCCAGCAGAATCCCGCCGATGCGAAGGGGCTGAACTGTCTCGCCGATTTCGTGCGCCTACACCCGCCCGCGTCGGGCCTCGAAGGCGATCCGGTGCCACCGTGGATGCGCTATGCGTCGAAGACCTCCGCCACCCGCATCCCGCCGACGCTCGGCGCGGCGCCGTCGCAGTTCGCGGGCAAGCCGTACGAGCGGATGTCGAGCTACGTGACGGTGATGGCCGATGCGCAGGCGAACCCGAACGACCGTGCGTACGCGTATTACCGTGCGATCAAGTGCTATGCGCCGGCCGGCTACAACGAATGCGGCGGCACGGACGTGCCGAAGAACGCGCGCAAGCGCTGGTTCGATGCGCTGAAGGCCAGCTACCCGGGCAGCCCGTGGGCGCAGAAGCTGCGCTACTACTGGTAAGCGCCGCGTGAAGCGTATCGCGTGCATCGCGTGTGTCGCGCTGCTGGCCGGACGCGTCGCGCTGGCCGGCACCGTCGACGCCAAGCAGTACGACGCGTTCTGGCTGTGGGCGGGCGTGAAGCCGCAGGCGGTCGTGCGCGACGCACGCGCCGTCTACGTGCTGCAAGGGCAGATCGAGGCGTCGCCGCGGGACGAGTCGCAGGTCCGCGTGATCGCGCAGGGTGTCGCGCTGCCGCCCGCGCCGAACGCGCGCGTCTGGCTCGTCTATCGTGCGCACACGCTGCGCTGGACGCCGCGCGTCGCGCAGATCATGCTCGCGCAGCTCACGCGCTGGCGCGCGTCGGGCCGCACGATCGCCGGCATCCAGATCGACTTCGATGCGCGCACGCGCCACCTGCAGGATTACCTCGAATTCCTGCGGTCGCTGCGCGAGACGCTGCCCGCCGATTGCCGGCTGAGCATCACCGGGCTGCTCGACTGGAGCAGCCGCATCGATACCGACCAGGTCAACCAGCTCAGGGGAATCGTCGACGAAGTGGTCGTACAGACCTACCAGGGCCGCCGCACGATCCCCGACTACGCGGACTACCTGCCGCGCGTCGCGCGGCTGCAGTTGCCGTTTCGCATCGGCATCATCCAGGGCGGCGAGTGGGACGCGCCGCCCTACCTCGCGACGAACCCGTGGTTCCGCGGCTACGTCGTGTTCCTGCGCAACGGCTGACGGGCAAAGCAAGGCGGCGTCGACCGCACCCGTGCTCCGGCTTCGTGATCGTCGATCTTCAGCATCGTCATCGCGTAACCGGGCATCGCATCCTCGCGGCCGTCGAACTCGCGGCCGAAGGTCGCGCGCTGAACCGGTTCGGTCTCCCACGACGGCGCGGCCCGCCGCAGCGGGCCGGTGCCGCCCCGGCAACCGTTACGCCTGCACGAAAGCCAGCAGGTCGGCGTTGAGCACGTCCGCGTTGATCGTCAGCATCCCGTGCGAGTAGCCCGGGTACGTCTTCAGCGTGCCGTTCTTCAGCAGCTTGATCGACTTCAGCGCGGCATCCGCGATCGGCACGATCTGGTCGTCTTCGCCGTGCAGCACGAGCGTCGGGACCGAGATCGACTTCAGGTCTTCGGTCTGGTCCGTTTCCGAAAACGCCTTGATGCCCTCGTAATGCGCCTTGGCGCTACCCTCCATCCCCTGCCGCCACCAGTTGCGGATCACGCCCTGATGCACGGTTGCACCGTCGCGGTTGAACCCGTAGAACGGGCCGCTCGGCACATCGAGGAAGAATTGCGCGCGATTGTCGGCGAGCGCCTTGCGGAAGCCGTCGAACACTTCGATCGGCAAGCCTTCGGGGTTCGATTCGGTTTTCAGCATCAGCGGGGGCACCGCGCTGACCAGCACCGCCTTCGCGACGCGGCCGGCCGGCTCGCCGTGCTTCGCGACGTAGCGCGCCACTTCGCCGCCGCCCGTCGAATGGCCGATGTGCACCGCGTTGCGCAGGTCGAGCGCTTCGACGACCGCGAACGCATCTGCCGCGTAATGATCCATGTCATGGCCGTCCGACACCTGCGCCGACCGCCCATGGCCGCGCCGATCGTGCGCCACCACGCGATAGCCCTTCTGGACGAAGAAGAGCATCTGCGCGTCCCAGTCGTCCGCGGACAACGGCCAGCCATGATGGAAGACGATGGGCTGCGCGTCCTTCGGCCCCCAGTCCTTGTAGAAAATCTCGACGTGATCTTTCGTGGTGACGTATGGCATCGCGGACTCCTGTGAGGTGGATGAAGGTGGCGCTCCGGCCGGTAGCCATTATGGGACAGGTTTGTTAAACGATGCTTCCAGGATGCGAACGAGCATCGTCGATCCGGTCGACGCGGGCGAAACGTCGCGGTGCGAACGATGCCGCGTCGACGCGCCCGTGCCCGTCGTGCCCGGCGCGCCGCCTCGCGCGTCAACCGTCCGTCGACACCGTCACGGCCTCCCACGCCCGGATTTCCTCGTCCAGCGCCGCCAGCTTGCCGCGCACGAGCCGCAGCGCGTCGCTGCCGAGCAGCAGATGCGCAGGTGGATGGTCCGACGCGATCGCCGCGAGCATCGCTCGCGCAGCCTTCGCGGGATCGCCCAGCTGCTTGCCGCTCCTCTCTTCGCGTGCCTGACGGATCGGATCGAAGAGCGCGTCGTAATCCGCGATCGAGCGCGGCGTGCGCGACATCGAGCGGCCGGCCCAGTCGGTGCGGAACGAACCCGGCGCAACGGCCGTCACCGCGATGCCGAACGGCGCCAGCTCCTTGCCGGCGGCTTCGGAAATGCCTTCCAGCGCGAACTTGCTGCCGCAGTAGTACGCGATGCCCGGCATCGTGATGTGGCCGCCCATCGACGTGACGTTCAGGATGCGGCCGTGCCGCCGTTCGCGCATGCACGGCACGACCGCCTTCATCATCGCCACCGCGCCGAATACGTTCACGTCGAACTGCCTGCGCATCTCCGCGAGCGGCGATTCTTCCATGATCCCTTCGTGCCCGTAGCCGGCGTTGTTCACGAGCACGTCGACGGGCCCGACGTTCGCCTCGATGTCGGCCACGACGCCGTCGATGCGATCGAAGTCGGTCACGTCGAGCACGCGCGCGACCGCCTGCGCGGACAGCGCGTCGAAATCCCGCGCCGCTTGCTCGCTTCTCACGGTGCCGACCACCGTATGACCGGCCGCGAGCGCTTCCTGAGCGAGCGCGCGGCCGAAGCCGCTGCTGACGCCGGTGATGAGCATGAGGTTGCCGGATGCCATGTGAGCTTCTCCCGAATGTCGATTGAAGCATGCATACTAGTCTGACACGCTACGCGGAATAAGCCCGATTCCGCTGATTTTCTTGCACAAAACTATGAGTAACGAGCCCTCTTCCGACCGTGTTCCGTCGCTGCCGCCGCGCGAACGCAAGCGCCTGGTTGCGCTGCTGCGCGCGCTGGCGCCCGACGAAGGCTACAACCTGACGGCGCTGCCGAGCGTGCGCATCCTGCGCTCGAACCGCGCGCTGTCGCGCACGCCGGTGCTGTACGACCCGGGCATCGTGATCGTGTGCCAGGGCTGCAAGCGCGGCTACTTCGGCGGCGAGCGCTATCTGTACGACGCGCATCACTATCTGGCGGTGTCCGTGCCCGTGCCGTTCACCATGGAAACCGACGCCACGCCGGAACGCCCGCTGCTCGCGCTGTACCTGCACCTCGATTTCACGCTGGCCGCCGAACTCGCCGCGCAGATCGACCGGGCAGGCATCGCGGAGCCCGTGCAGGCGCCCCGCAGCATGATGTCGACGCCGATGGACGAGACGATGCACGCATCGGTGCTGCGTTTCGTCGACGCGCTGCACCGGCCGCTCGACGCCGCGGTGCTCGGCCCGGCGTTGCTGCGCGAGCTGTATTTCCGCGTGCTCACCGGCGCGCAGGGCAGCGCGATGCGCAGCGCGCTGGCGATGCGCGGGCAGTTCGGCCGGATCGGCCGGTCGCTGCGCGTGATCCATGCCGATTACGCGCAGCCGCTCGACGTGTCGCAACTGGCCGACGAAGCCGGCATGAGCGTGCCGAGCTTTCACAGTCACTTCAAGGCGATCACGCAGGTGTCGCCGATGCAGTACCTGAAGTCGATCCGGCTGCATCAGGCGCGCTTGCTGATGGTGCGCGAGGACCTGACCGCGGAAGCGGCCGGCTACGCGGTCGGCTACGCGAGCCCGTCGCAGTTCAGCCGCGAATTCAAACGCCTGTTCGGCCTGACGCCGGCGAAGGAAACGCAGCGCATGCGCGAAAGCTTCGCCCTTCCGGCGGCGTTCGACGATGCGGCGTTCGTGTCGTCGCATTGAACGGCGTCGATATCCGGCCGTGCCGCATGCCGTCAACGCACCGCATCGCGCACCAGACCGGCGACCGACTTCAGGATGAGCGCGGTCACGCCCCAGATGTCCTGCGCCTGCTCCGCCCAGTACCACGCGCCCTTGCGCTCGCCGTCCGTGTATTGCCGCAGCAGATCCGGATTGAGCAGCACGGAGAACGGAAACTCGAAGATCTCCGCGACTTCCGCGGGCGCCGCCTCCCATAGCGCCGTTTCCGGCACGATGCCGATCACGGGAAAGATCGCGTGACGGCGCTTTCTGGTCTTGTGAATCGGCAAGCTGCCGACTAAGCGGACCGCGTCCGGCGCGAGGCGGATTTCCTCGAACGCCTCGCGCAATGCGGTCGCGCCGATATCGCGATCGGACGCCGCCGGGCGGCCGCCCGGAAAGCTCACATGCGACGAGTATTCGCTGAGATTCGGCGCGCGCAGGGTCAACAGGATCGTTGGCTCACGGCGTGCGACGATCGCGACCAGCACTGCCGAGAATTTCCACTGCCCGTCGTTGTCCGCGAGCGATTGCATCGCCGTCGGCCAGTCGGTGCCGGCAGGAATGCCGTAGCCTTCCACCGCACGGACGATCGCGTCGAGCACGGCCGGCTCGCCGCCGGTATTCGCGACGTTTCCGTCAGGTTCCATGACTTCCTCCTGCGTGCGGCAACCGGCACGCGCCGAGCGACCCTGACCCTGACAGGTGTTGCGTGGGTGCGGCGTCGTTGGGGGCAATCCGATCATGCCGCGTTCGCGTGCGATCGCCCATCACACGCACGAAGCCGCGACCGTCCGCTGCGGTGCGAAACGCTCCGCCGGCGTGGCGCAAGCCCGATCGGCGGCGATCAACGGTGCAATCCCATCATGCACGAAAATCGGATGTCGAATCGTCGTCGCGCGCGTTGTCCGATGCACGGACGACGGCCCTGCTGGGGCTCGACGAAGGCGATCTGCTCGCGCCGCCGCTCTGGGTCGACACCGGCGCCGACCAGTTGCTCGTCGCGCTCCGCGACCCCGCCGCCGTGCGCCGCGCGCAGCCTGACGGCGCAAGCGTCGACACCTGGCCGACGAGCAGCCTCGGCCGCAAGACCGCGTACGTGTTCGCGTTCGACGCCGAGCGGCCGGGGACGGTGGTGTCGCGCTACTTCTTCGTGAAGCAGGGCAGCGTGTCGGAAGACCCGGGCACCGGGTCCGCCTGTGCGAACCTGGGCGGATGGCTGCTGGCGATGAACCGCAGCCTGCCTGCCGCATTCCAGGTCGAACAGGGTGAAGCCATCGGCCGGCCTTGCCTGCTGCGGCTATCGGTCGACGCAGCCGGCACGATCGGCGTCGGCGGGCGCGTGATCGAACTCGGGCGCGGCGTGATCGACGTGTAACCCAGTTCGGTCGTCGCCGTGCGCGATGGCGAGCTGCGGATACGCGTCGCGCAAATGCGCGCCGATCGGCGTCAACTGGCGAAAGTTGCGCTCATCGATGAAAGCCGGCGCGTCGAGGTATTGCGGATTGCCATCGTGCACTCCGGTCAGGCTCAAGAGCGGCGGCCACGTCAGGCCGCCGCTGCAGGCATCAGCACGGTCAGCCCAGGCAAATCCGCGAAATCCGCGGTGTTCAGCGTCATTAGCACGTAGCCGTGCTCGATTGCCTGCGCCGCGATCCACAGATCGTTATAGCGCGGACGCGGCGAGCGGCCGGCTTGCTTGACGGCCGCTGCCAGTACGCCGAACGCGGCCGCGGTGTGGCTCGTGACGTCGAGCACCGGCCGGCGCTCGAGCTGCCTCAGGTGTGCGGCCCGCCGCGCACGCTCAGCGGCGTCCGCGCATGCATGCACGCCGAATGCCAGTTCGCCGAGCGAGACCGTTGAGATGAACACCGGCGCGTCGCCGGCGGCGTCGATCACGGCGCGGGGCTCAACTGCACCACCCGCCAAGCCCACCCAAACGCAGCTGTCGATAATTACGCCCACGGGTCACGCACTCCGTCTTCGAAGCCAGTGCGGCTATCGCGCAGCCAGCGGGCCGCGTCCTCGGCGCCTAGCGTCTGCGGCAAGCCCTCGAGCGCCTGCGCCGCATTCATGACGGGTTCGGCCGGCACCAGGCGAGCGATTACGGTCTGATTACGTTCGACCACGACGGTTTCGCGACGCTGCGCGACCTGGTCGAGGATCTGGCGCGTGTTGCGTGCCAGCTCGGTTGCTGTAATGGTTGGCATCTCGACCTCCGAGGACTCTTGAATACGTATTATACGTAATTTACGCATTCTTCGCGGGGCGATGCAAAGAAAGCCGGTCCTTTGCAGGACGGGCAGAGGATTGCTTCCAATGGTCGGTGAGCCAGCGGGCCGGGCAGATTTTTCTCGGTGCCGATCTCGCGATCCTCGCGGCCGAGCCCGACCGGCTGCGCGATTACGACTGCGCGATCGCTCGCGAATGGGCGCAGGACCTCGATGCGCCGTCGGCCGGGTTCCGCACCGGCCGCAGGCAGGCGCTCGAACATCTGCGCGCGCAAGATCCGCTGTTTCGCTCGGCTGAATTCGCGCCGCTCACGGCGCGCGCGCAACACAATCTCGATACGCTGATCGCCAGCTACGCATGAACGCCGGGCGTGCGCACGAACGCGCTTTCAGGGCCGCCACCGGATCGAGCGAAAGCAAGGCTCCCGATGGCGCCGATCCGGTTTCAAACCGGAACGGTCATGTCCGCCCTGCCGTCCGTTCGTAACGAAAATGCCAACCCGGTCGCACTCGGAGCAATGGCCGAGATGGCCTTGTCCGGATCGACGACCCACATCAGCAGCCGCGTGACGTCGTCCGCACAGCGGATCGGAAAAACCACCGCCTCGAGATGAGGGAGCGCGTTCACGATCTCCCGCACCCGTTCCGGTTCGGCGTTCAGCGCCGTGACGATGCCGCTGTGCCCGTTGGCCTCGAACACGGATTCGAGCATCGGCAACAGCGCGTGCGCATATCGTCCCTGCCGAAGATCGAGGACCGACGTATTCGCGCGCTTCCAGCGGTCGATCGAGTTCGTCGCGTGGGGCGCCGGGTTGGAAAAATGCGCAGTCAGCTCGAAATAGGCAAGCTGATGCGTCGGAGCGCCGCGCGGCGAGTATCCGCAACCGAGAGCCGCATCCGCCTTGATGAAATCGAGTGCCGAACTACCGTAGTACGCGCAGAAACCGGGAAGCGGCTTGCCGAACACCGAAGACAGATCGAGCCCGCCCCACGAGACGGGTTGACGCGGCATCGCATGCCATGGCCACCGATACGTGCCGTACAGGCGCACTTTCGTTCTTTTGCGTATTTCCATTCGGATTGCGAATCAGATTCCATTCCCACCTGTCGAGTGATCGCCACCCGTAGAAACGACGCACAACGCCGCTCACCCCGACGACGCGCCCGGACCGTACCCAGCGTGATCCACTCCGCTCATTGCCCCACCGGAAACTGCCTGCACAGCTCATGAACCTCGTCGCGAGCACGCTCGACGATTTCGTCGCGCTGCGGCGCGCCGAGCACGTCGGCGATCAGGTGCGCGACGTGGGCAGCGTCCCGCGTCGTCAGTCCGCGTGCGGTCAGTGCCGCCACGCCGACACCGATTCCCGCATCGACGATCTGATCCTCGTCCGGCCGGTAGAGGCGGTAGCGGTCCGCGAGCACGTGCGCGGCCGCCAGTCGTTCGAGCGCGGCCGACGCACCGCCCGCCGGCCCGAGACCGCCGACGACGATCTGCCCGGACTCGCGGCTGTCCGTCCTGAAGCCGCGCTCGACGAGCACCGCGGACATCGCCCGGACGTTGTCGAGCATTTGCCGCTGGTACCGGCGAAACGGTTCGGCGAACGCCTCGTGAAACGCAACCGCCTTCGCCGCGAGCGCGACGAGCGTGTCGTTTCCCACGACGAGCGCGCGCTCGACGTGCGGCTCGAAGCGGGCCTGCGCGAGCACGAGCCCGCCGCGCGGCCCGCGCAGCGTGCCGTTCGTCGCCATCGACACGAAATCGGCATACGGCACCGGCGACTGCAGGATCCCCGCCGCGACGGGCCCCGCGAAGTGACCGAGATCGACCGTGAAATACGCGCCGCCGTCATGCGCGACGACCGCGAGCGGCGCCCAGTCGTCCAGCCCCCAGTTGGCCGTGACGGTCGCGCGAACGACTCGCGGCGCGACCGTCTGCACATGCCATGCGAGCGCGGCGCAATCGATCTGGCCGCGTCCGTCGCCGATCCAGCAGCCGGCCAGCGGGTCGAGGTGCCCGAGCGCGTTCACGCGCGAGATCCGCAGCGTCGGCCGCCCGCGCGAGGCCGACACGTCGAGCACCGCGTCGCCGCAACGCAGTGTCGCGTGCTGCACCACGACGCCCGCCTGCGAGCCGGACATCGGCAGCGCATTCGCATACTCGGCACCGAACAGCCGGCACGCGCGCCGGGCCGCGACCTGCTGCACGGTGTCGACGACCGAGCGCATGTCGTCCGGGTCGCCCGGATTCACCGGCGTCGCGCGCCACGCGAGACTGGCGGTCGCCGCGGCGAACTGCGCCTCGAACACGGCCTCGCTCAGATAATTGAGGGCGATCTCCAGATGCAGGCAGTTGTCCTGGCGCGTGCGTTCGCGCCATAGCTGAAATGCGATGGTCGGGTCGCTGGTCTGAAGATGCCTCACGCGGCGCTCCGCCGGAGACGCTAGGCGAGCGAGCGGATGAAGCCCGCCGCGAGCACGCAGTAGAACAGCCCGCAGAAGAGCCCGAACGGCTTGCGTGTGCGCGTGAAGAACGGCCCCGCCGAATGCGACGAGAACGCAAGCGCATACGTCGTGAACACGATGAAGCCGAGCACCGCGCAACCGGCGACGAGCACGAAGCTCGTCCACGCCGGCGAGTTCGCCGACAGCCCGAGCGTCGTCACGGTCAGCCACGTCAGAATCGCTTTCGGGTTCGTGAGGTGGATGCCGAGCCCCTGCAGATAAAACACCGCCAGGCTGCCGCGCCGCGCCTGCGCGCCCGCCTTCAGCGGGTCACGCGACGAATACGCGGTGCGGATCGCCTTGTACGCGAGCCACAGCAGGTAGAGGGCGCCGAGGATCTTGAGCCACGTGAGCAGCGGCCGGTACGACAACAGCATCGCGGACACGCCGGCCGCCGCCGTCACGCCCCAGCAGAGCGAGCCGGAAATCACGCCGGCCGCCATCGCCAGACCGGGCGTGCGTCCGTAGTTGAGCGACGCGTTCGCGATCGACAGGTTGCCCGGCCCCGGCGTCGCCGTGCCGATCAGGTAGACGGCGAACGCGACGCCGAAGTTGGAGAAATGCGCGAGATTCATCTGGGTATCCTGTGCCGGTCGGGACGCGCGGCCGTCTCGCCGCGCGTCGTCATGCTTATCTGAAACAACGGTGATCGGGCTCTTCCTGCCGGATCTTGTCCATCCATCCCTGCAGCTCGCCCTGCCGGTACAGGCGCTCGCCCCAGCGTTCGGTCGACTGCGGCAACGCGCGGCCCGGCACGATGTAGTCCGTGACGAGCTCGATGAACTGCTGCAGGCAGTACGCGCCGACATGCAGCCGGAGCGACGACGCGGTTTCCGCCTGCGCGACGTTGAAGCGCGCGACGTTGATGATCTGCCCGCTGTCCACCGACGGCGCGAGGTGGTGGCAGGTCGAGCCGTAGGTCTCGTCGCCGTAGTAGATCGCGTAGTGCTGGCTGCCGAGCCCGCGATACTTCGGCGGCGCCGGATGGAAGTTGATCGCCCCCTTGCGGGCCCGCGAGTAGATCTCCTTCGGGAAGATGAAGTCGCCCCGGTACGAGATGATCCAGTCGCCTTCCCAGTCGCGCAGGTGGTGCGGATACGGGTCGCCCGGATCCCAGCGGAACACCTCGACGTCGGAGAACACCGTCTTCGCAAATTCGACGCCCAGGTCGCACCAGTTCATCGTGCAGACCGACAGCAGGACCTTGTCCCGGCACGGTTCGTTCGACATCGGACACCCTCCCTCAAACGGTGAAAAAACGATCAGCGTGCAAAGCGGATCGCGAAATCGTCGGCGGACGGCCCGCCGGGCGCATACGCGGCGGCCGGCGGCGCGCCGATGGCCCATTCGCCGTCGACGAGCACGGCGGCCGGCCTCGTGTGCGCGACCAGCTCGAGAAACGCCGCGGCGTCGAAGGCGGCCGGGCGCTCGCGCACGGCGGGCGGCCGGTCGTACAGCAGCAGGTCGGCACGCTGTCCGGTCGCCACGCGGCCGGCGTCGGCCAGCCCGAGCGCGCGTGCGCCCTTCCACGTCAGGCTGTCGACCAGTTCGGCGGCCGCATCCCGCGCGCGCCACGCGGCCGATGCGGCCCGACGTTCGCGGCGGCGCACGTCGAGCCACGCATCGAAGCCCGCGTCGGCGCCCGACCACGCGAGCACGGCCGCCTCGCCGCCCTGCGCGGGCGTGGCGCCGACCACGTGTGCGCCGCTCGCGCGCAGCATGCTGCGCTCGTGACTGCCGAGCGGCGTGGCCGGATAGGCCAGCACATGCGAATCGAGCGCATCGAGGCTGCGCAACAGCGCGACACCGGAGCAGCCGTACGCGTCGCGGAACTGCGACGCATATTCGCCGCCGCCGTCGATGCGCACCGCGAAACGGCTGCCGCGTCGGCGCGCCGCCTCGTGCAGCGCGAGGACGAGACGCGGCGATGCCGCGAGCTGCGAGCCGATCGCCGGCGCGACGACCACGCGCGCGCGCGCTTCGTCGGCGGCCTGCAGCGCCCGTGCGTATTCGAGCAGACAGCCGTCGACGCTGCGGATCGGCGGCCCGTCGCCGGGGCCGACCCAGCGATCGGCGAGCGTCGCGAACAGCACGACGCGGCCGCCGGCCCGCATCGCGCGCGGCAGGTCGCCCGCGACGTCCGCCGTCAGGCAACCGGTCAACGTGATGCCGCGCGCCAGCGAACGCGACAGCGCGTCGCCGGGCAGCGCGTCGGCCTGCGCGCCGCCCGTCGCGGGGAACACGCCGGCAAGCCCCGGCGCGCACAGAAGCCCGCTCGCGTCGATGCGCCGCGACACGCGCGCGGCACCCGCCGGCACGACCGCGACGATCTCGCCGGCCGCGATCTCGACGTCGGCCTGGCGCAGCACGTGGGCGCGGCTGTCGAATACGAGCGCGTTGACGAGCGCCCACGCATCGTCGTCGCGCGGTGCCGGCGCCACGGGCGGCAACGCCCGCGCCGGTGTAACGATCAGTGATTCCGCATGCATCATGCGTCCTCCGTTGCAGCGAGCGTCAGCAGGCCGCGCAGCCGGCACGCGCCGTCGCCGCCCCGCGCGAGCAAGTCGACGACGCGCGGCAGCACGTCGCGCGTGCGCCGTGCGCCGCTCGCCGGATAGCACACGTAGCAGCGCCGGTCCGAGTAGAACAGGTAGCCGTGCGACGGCAGCCGCTCGAAATCCGCGTGCTCCAGCACCCATCCGTCCAGTTCATCCGCTTGCAGTTTCATCGCGTCGTCTCCCGTTCCGCGCGCGAATCCTTCGTGCAGGCCGTGCGTCATGCGGGTTGCGCGACCACGCACGCCTGCACGACGTCCGCGAAGCGCTCGACCATCTCGTCGATGTCCTGCGCGGTCGCGACGAAGGGCGGCGCGAACAGCACATGATTGCCGTGCACGCCGTCCGCCGTGCCGGACCCCGGATAGATCAGCAGGCCGCGCCCGAGCGCCTCGCGCTTCAGACGCGCGGCGAACGCGCCGCCGCCGCTGAACGGCGCCTTCGTCGCGCGGTCGTCGACGAACTCCACACCGACGAACAGCCCCCTGCCGCGCACGTCGCCGACGTTCTCGACGTTGGCGAGCCGCTCGCGCAGCCGCGCACGCAGTTGCTCGCCGCGTGCGCGCACCGCGTCGAGCAGCCGCTCGTCCTCGATCGTGCGCTGCACTTCGAGCGCGACCGCACAGGCGAACGGATGGTTCACGTGGGTCTGGCCGTTGCCGAGCACGCCGGTGCCGCGCGCGATCGCGTCGTGGATCGCCGCGCTCGTCAGGACCGCCGCGATCGGCTGATAGCCGGCCGCCAGCCCTTTGCCGACGGCGACGAGGTCCGGCACGATGCCGTCGTCGAGATACGCGAAGAGCGGGCCGGTGCGGCCCATGCCGGCCATCACCTCGTCGAGCAGCAGCAGCACGTCGTGCCGGTCGCACACCTCGCGGATCTTCTTCAGGTAACCCGGCACCGCCGGGACCGCGCCGTTCGTGGAGCCGACCACCGTTTCCACGACGAACGCGCAGACGTTCTCCGCGCCGAGCGCGCGGATCTTGTCGTCGAGCTCCTGTGCGAGACGCGTCGCATACGCGTCGTCGCTCTCGCCCGCGCGCTGATGGCGGTACGCGTAGCACGGCGACACGAACTCCGCCGGCGGCAGCAGCGGCTCGAACACCGAGCGTCGCTGCGGATTGCCCGATACGGCGAGCGTGCCGAGCGTGCTGCCGTGATAGCCCTGGCGGCGCGCGATGAACGTCTGCTTCGACGGCTTGCCGCGCTCGCACTGGTACTGGTACGCGATCTTCATCGCGAGCTCCATCACCTCCGAGCCGCCGGACAGGAACTGCGCCTTCGCGAGCCCGTTCGACGCGGCGACGAGCCGCTCGGCGAGTTCCTCGGCGGCGGGCGTCGTGAAGCTGCCCGCATGCGCCCACGCGAGCTTGCGCGCCTCGCGTTCCATCGCCGCGACGATGCGCGGATGCGCGTGCCCGAGGCTCGATACCGCGACACCGCCGCAGGTGTCGAGATAGCGCTTGCCGGCGGCGTCCTCGATCCAGACGCCCGCACCGCCCGTCGCGACGATCGGCGCGGCATTCAGGTTCTTGTAGATGACTGCTGACATGTGCGTGGTTCCGTGACGTGCGTGTTCAGGTGCGGTCCCACGACGTGGGCGCGCGATGGAAACCCGGGCTGAAGCGCGAGTGGTTGCCGAGCCGGCGCAGCCACCCGATCGGCACGAGCACGAGGAGGTAAAGCAGAAAGGACAGTGTCTTGAGCAGCATGGTGGTCTCCCAGATCCGATGTCAGTCGAGCGGAATCGCCTCGCGCCAGTCGGTTTCTTCTTCGAACACGGGCTGGTCCGCCCGCACGAGCACGTGCGAGCCGAGCACCAGCACGTCCATTTCGGTACGCATGAAGCACGCGTACGCCTCTTCCGGTCGGCAGACGATCGGCTCGCCGCGCACGTTGAACGACGTGTTGACGAGCACCGGGCAGCCGGTGCGGCGCTTGAACGCACGCAACAGGCGCGCGAACGCCGGATTGCTTTCGTCGGTGACCGTCTGCACGCGCGCCGACAGATCGACGTGCGTGATCGCGGGCAGCGTCGAGCGCACGTCGTTGATGCTGCCGAGCCCGCGGTTCGGGCCGCCCGGGCTGCGCGACTGTTCGGTCTTGATCGCATCGGCGACCTCGGACACGATCAGCATGTACGGGCTCTCCTCGCGAATGTCGAAATACTGCGTCGCATCCTCGAGCAGCACGGCGGGCGCGAACGGCCGGAACGATTCGCGGTGCTTGATCTTGAGGTTCATCTTGCGCTGCATGGTCGTGTCGCGCGGATCGCCGATGATCGACCGTGCGCCGAGCGCGCGCGGCCCGAACTCCATGCGGTCCTGGAACCAGCCGACCACGGCGCCCTCGGCGAGATGGCCCGCGACCTCGTCGAACAGCGCCTCCCCTTCGAGGCGCTTGTAGCGATAGCCGTGGCCGTCGAGGAACGCGGCGATCTCGTCGTCGCCGAAGCGCGGGCCGAGCAGCGCGCCGCTCATCGCATCCGCGAGCTTGGTGCCGACATGTGGCCGGCCGTCGAGCTTCACCGCGGCGTCCATCGCCGCGCCGAGCGCACAGCCGGCGTCGCCGGCGGCCGGCTGGATCCACAGCGCGTCGAATTCGCCCGAGCGGCTCAGCACGCCGTTCGCGACGCAATTGAGCGCGACACCGCCCGCGAGGCAGAGCCGGCGTTCGCCCGCCTGCTCGACCGCCGCGCGCGCGAGCCCGAGCACGACTTCCTCGGTCACCTTCTGCACCGATGCCGCGAGATCGCATTCGCGCTGGGAAATCGGGCTTTCGGGCCGGCGGATCGGCGCGCCGAACAGCCGCTCGAACGCGTCGCCGACCATCCGCTCGCCCTTCAGGTATTCGAAATAATCCATGTTGAGCGTGAACGACCCGTCGGCGCGGATGTTGATCAGCTCGTCGCGGATCGTGTCCGCATAGATCGGATCGCCGTACGGCGCGAGCCCCATCAGCTTGTATTCGCCGGAATCGACCTTGAAGCCGCAGTAGTACGTGAATGCCGAATAGAACAGCCCGACCGAATGCGGATACGAGATCGAGTTCAGCAGGCGCAGCGACGTGCCGTCGCCGCGCCACACGGTCGTCGAGTGCCATTCGCCGATGCCGTCGATGCACAGCACGGCCGCGCGCTCGAACGGCGACGGAAAGAACGCAGCGGCCGCATGCGAGCGGTGATGCTGCGACGCGATCACCTTCGGTGCGTGTCCGAGGCCGAGCTGCGCGATCTCCTGGTCGACGTGCTCGATCATGCGGCGCTTCCAGCGCAGCCATTCGGGGATCGTGTGCGCGAACGCCCGCGCGCCGCCGGTGCCGGCGCTCGCGAACGACGACATCACGCGCGAGAATTTCTCTTTCGGATCCTCGTAGTAGACGATCGCCGTCAGGTCGCCGAGACGGATGCCTGCCTCGTCGAGACAGTAGCGGATCGCATTCGCGGGAAACGCCGGATCGTGACGCACCCGGGTGAAACGTTCTTCCTGGGCGGCCGCGATAGGCACGCCGTCCCGGATCAGCGCGGCTGCGCTGTCGTGATAAAACGCCGAGATGCCGAGTATATGGTTGGCCATGTCGAAGTGACTGTCGATTGATCGGTTGTTTGAGTTGGAAATGCGCGGGCGCGACGGACAGCGCTACGACAGACGGTCGTGCGCCGCCACGACATGCCCGGCGACGGGCCGGGCCGGCGCATCGCCGGCTGCGTCGCGGTGCCCTTTCGCGACGAGGCCGTGCAGGGCCGGTACCAGCGAGACAACAAGCACCGCGCTCATCGCGACGTTGAACACGCGCAGCGCGCGCGGCTTCGCCAGGTAGCGCCGCAGGAACGTCCCGAAGAACACCCACACCATCGAGCACGGCGAGCCGAACACGCAGAACAGCAGCGCGATCACGAGCACGTCGAACGCATACGAACCGGACGTCGACGCATACGTCAGCACCGCACCGACGGCCATCACCCATGCCTTCGGGTTCACCCACTGGAACAGCGCCGCGGACATCACGCCGAGCGGCGCCCCCGATTTCGCGTTGAAATCGACGGTCGGCGCGGTCGCGATGCGGTACGCGAGATACAGCATGTAGACGGCGCCGACGACCTGCAGCACATCGTGCAGCGACGGGTAGCGATGAAACACCACGCCCGCGCCGAGCCCGACCGCGATCAGCATCAGCGGAAAGCCGACGTTGATCCCGATCACGTGGCGCATCGTGCGCGCGGTGCCGAAGTTCACGCCGGACGACATCAGCATCACGTTGTTCGGACCGGGCGTCACGCAGGTCGAAATCACGAACAGAATGATCGACAGGTAATCCATCGCGGTGCGGCTCCGTTCAGCAAGTGACTTCGAGGCGAGCGCGCCGGCGCGCCGCTCATGCGGGCCGCGCAACCGGCGCATGGTGAAACAGGTCCGACGCGGACGACACAGACGACGCGCCGCCGGCGGCCGGCGCGACGCGGGTCCAGCGCCGCACGCCGAGCTTGCCGAACCAGCGCTCCCGGCGATCGGGCAACGGCGCGAGCGATTCGTAGCCGATTCGAACCCGCTCCCAGCTCGCGGCCGTCACGTCGGCGCCCGCGCCCTGCGCGGCCGCCTGGCGCATGTACGCGTCGATCGCGTCGACCGCCCACGCGGAATGGCCGGTCGACACGTTGTCGATCGTGTTGTGCAGATCGACGAACGCCGTGCCGAAGCCGTAGTGGCGCAGGAAGCGCCGCGCGCTCCGGTAGCTGCCGCCCACCCCCGACAGTTCCATCGCGAGGTTCATCCCGAGGATCTCCGGCATGAACGTGCGCGGCAACTTGCCGAGGCACAGCCAGTAGACCGGCAGGCGGAACGACTCGTCGCGAAAGCGCGGATCGTGCGCGAATGCGCGACTGCCGGTCGGCGGCAGTTCGATGCCCATCTCGCGCAGCCCGTCGCGATAGATCTTCGGGTGATTCAACGCGTACAGGCCGTTGCCGAGCTCGTCCCAGTAGGTCTGGAACAGCGCGAAGCCGACCTGCGACGCGGCGAGCCGCCAGTCGCTGAACCCCTGCAGCCACGAGCCGTCGATCAGCGTGAGCGGCGCGAGCTGCAGCGTGGAATCGATGACCTCCTCGCGCGACGGCAGGCTGGCCGGATCGCTCTGCTCGAATTCGCGCCCGTGCCGGTCGTGCTGGTCGAGCAGCCATGCCCGCAACGCCCCCACGTGCCACGTCGCGGGCAGCCCGCGGTTGGCGCGGTGCAGCGAGCGCGCGGCGCGCGCGAGCCAGTCGCGCACATAGCGCTCGGCGAGTTGCCGCGTGCGCGGCGCGAGCGCCCGGCCCTGCAGCACGAAATACAGTTCGCGCAGGCTCGATGGCGCGCTGCCGAGCGTCGTGTCGTCGACGGCCAGCGACAGCGCCGGTTCCGTCTCCGGCGCCGTATTGGGTACCGGCCGCGGTTCGGCCGCCGCCGCGCGCGGTGCGGCCGCGATTGCCGCCGGTGCGTCGGCCAGCGCATCGATCCAGCGGCGGATGATCGCGAGATCGTCGTCGCTGAATACGCGGAACATCCGTCCGCCCGGGCCGATCAGCGTCGTGACCAGCGGGCTGCGCTCCGCGTGGCCGGGCACGACGAGGCGGCTTTTCGCGAGCATGTCGACCAGCGGCTCCGGGTCGCGCAGCGCGTCCTTGAACCACTCGGACAGCACACGCCCGCCGAGCTTGTACTCGTGGTGATAGACCATCGCCTCGCGCGCACGCTGCTGCATCAGCCGCGCCATCGCCAGCCGCGGCGATGCCACGCGGGCGGCCGCGGCTTCGACGAACGCATCCCAAGCGCGCAGCGCATCGAACGTCCATGCGAGCGTGTGCTCGATGCGCTCGCGCGCCGCGGTGTCGTGCGCCGCATACTGTTCGACCACCCAGCGCGACTGGGCGGGCGCGTCGAGCCCTTCCACCCGCCCGACGGGCGTGCGCAGATCGAGCGCCCGCACGTCGAATGCGTGCGCCGGCACGGTGCCGAGCGCGGCCCAGCAGGGCATGAGGCCGATCGAGCGAAACGCGAGATCGACGGCCGCGAGTTCCGGGCCGAACGCGTCCGAACGGCGGCTCATCGCCAGCAGCAGCGCCGGCAGGCGGAACGCTTCGTCGTCGATCGACGCAACCGTCGACAGCTCGAACGGCTCGAGCGCGACATCGGCGAGCGCGGCCTCGCGCAACAGCGCCTTGAACCGGTCGTAGCGCGACGCTTCCGGCCGGCCGACGCCGACCTCGCCCGCATGCAGCGCCATGATGCGCAGATGTGCGTCGTCCTCGAACACGCCGGGCGCGCTCATGCCTTGCAGCCACGCGCCGAGCACCGACGCGAGCGGCGCCGATTGCACGAGGATCGCGCTGGCGAACGCCGCGCCGCCGCCGGTGCGATGCGCATCGTTCACAAGTTGCTGCCAGCCGTCGCGCCGCGAGTCGCGCCACGCGACGATCTCGTCGACCTGTGCGGAAAATGCCTGCGCACGCCGGCCGGGAACGACCGCAGTCGTTCCCGCGAGCCGCGCGCGAATGCGCCGGTCGTCGAGAAAGGCTTCCGGATCGGTCGCCAGTCGATAGGTCTCACGCCACATGTCGGGCCTCTGAAGAATGCAGCAATCCGGGCGGCTGCCCGTGCAGCCGCCTGCTCGTCACGCGACACGCGTGCCGGAATCAGAACATCGGGTAGATCGACGAATCGGCCTTCTTCTTTTTCTTGCCGAACAGTTGACCGAGCCGGGAGAAGAGTCGCTTGAACACATTCATGGTCTGCTCCTTCAGATGACGTCGAGAATGAGCTTCGAGACGAAGTCATGCCCCTGGTCGGTGAAATGGATGCGGTCGACGAACAGCCACTGGTCGGGCTTCAGCGCCTCCGCGATGAACGGGGTGATGTTGACGAACTTCACGCCGAGCTTCGACGCGCCGTCGCTCAATTTCGCCGCGTACGCGTTGCACGCGTCGCGCGTCAGGATGTCGCCGTACACGTCGCTGAAACGGCCCGCGCGGTCGAGCTCGGCGAACAGCGCTTCCTCCTGTGCGCAGCCCTTCGGACGAATCCATCCGGCAAGCGGCTGCAGGATGAAGGTGAGCTTCGCGCCCAGATCCGCCGCGAGCGCACGCCACGCATCCAGATGACGCAGCGTGAGATCGGCGGCGTAATCGATCTGCGCGTCGAGCGACGGCGGCGGCTCGACCGGCTCTTCGACCTCACCGCGGCCGAACAGCGACAGCCCCTTGCGGCGACCGGCCGGTTCCGGACGGAACGCATCGAAGAACTGGTTGCAGTTGAAGAATGCGCCGTGCTCGAGCCGGTTCTGGCTCGGCTGCCGCGCGAGGCCCAGGTTGTTGAAGCCGGAAAACAGCACGATTTCCTCGACCTTCGGCAACAGGTGGCGATACAGCGTGAACAGGATCAGCTCCTGGGTGGAGTTGAAACTGCGTCCACCGAAGTTCAGCCACGGCGCGCCGCGACGGTCGTTCTCCGACAGCCGCGACGACAGCGTCCAGCGATCGGCGCTCGCGCCGATGCCGAACACCGTCGAGCTGCCGGCGAGCAATCGCGCGGAATGGATGCCCGCGTGATCGGCGACTGAGTAGCGCACGCCGCCGCGCTCCGAGTAGCGGAATCCGCTCGCGTCGGTGTTGACGACCGGCGAGCGATGCTCCGCGGGATGGAAATACATCAGATACGGCAACCAACGGACCTCTCCACCGTCGGTGAATTTCTTCTCGTAATCCGCCATTTGCGGCGTCAGTTCCTCGCGTGCACTCATTGCTATCTCTCTCAGATATTATTTCTTATTTATTAAGCGACGGCCCATGATTCTTTAAATCCACATCGAGCGCAAGTGGATCTTTTGAAAATCGATTTCAATCAATTGGCGACAAGGAAATTCACGGCCAATATATAAGGCACGAGCCCGGCGGCGATCGCCAGCAGGCCGTTCCTGGATTTCCAGTAAACCAGCACGGACAGCGCGAGCGCCGCCAGATCGGGCAGGCAGTACGGATAATGGCTAATGTCCTTGTCTTTAAGCGTATACAGCACCAGCAGGATCATGACACCCGGCGGCATGCTTTCGCCAAGATATCGGAGGTATCCGTTTTTTTCAAGTCGTTTCACCAACAAAATCGGTGCATAACGCAAACCAATTGTGACAACAGAAATGGTGATTATTACGGAAAATGCACGCCAATCATTCGTCACGATCTTTTGCTCCGAAAATATAAAGCAAAGTCAATATCGCGAGATAAACCAGCAGACCGGCGAACAGGAACGATTCGTGGTAAAGCCATTTCTCGCTCGCGAAGGCGGCCGCGCTCGCGACCGCCGCGGCGCCGATCAGCCGCGCGGTGCCCTTCGTGCGCACCGCGTCGACCGCGAGGATCACGAACATCGACGTCAGCGCAAAACCGAAGCCCTTGACGCTGCTCGGGATCGCGAGGCCCGTGAGCGAGCCGAGCAGCGCGCCGCCGACCCACCACACATGGCTGATGACCTGCAAAGCGGTGATCTGGAACCCGTTGAGCGTCGCCCCTTCGCCCGCCGACGTGATCGCATAGGTCTCGTCGGTCAGCGCGAAGACGCCGTACAGTCGCTGCGGCACGGTATGCAGCCGGGTGTACGGAAACGACAGCCCGTAGAACACGTGACGGAAATTGACGATCAGCGCGGTCAGCGCGACCTGCGGCAGCGTCATTCCGGACACCATCAGGCTCACCGCGAGGAACTCGATCGAGCCCGCGAAGATCATCAGCGCCGATAGCGGCGCCCAGTACCACTGCACCCCGCTGGTCACGAGGAACACGCCGAATGCGATCCCGAGCGGCACGTACGCCATCGCCACCGGGATCGACAGTCGGAACGATTGATAGAGCTGCTCTGACTTCGGCAGCGCCATCACGAACGGCTGCGACTCGACACTCACGCTTTCCGACTCCCCATCGGTTACCGGCGGCCGCCGTGCGCGTCCGCCGTCATCGCCCCCACAACAGCATGCGCAGCCGCGAGCCGGTCTGCGCACGCACCGGCCGCTCCTCCGCGATCGCGATCTCGCTCCCGCCGATCCCGCTCACCCAGATCGTCGAATGCGCGGCGAGATCGAATCGCTCGTTCTCGCGCAGCCAGAAATCCCTCAGCACGTCCGGCACCGTCACCCACACCATGCCGCGACGCACCACCAGCGTCTGCCGCGTCCACGCATCCCAGCGCGTGGGCGTGCCGTCTTCTTCAAGTTGGAACAGCCGGATTTCCCGCATTTGGTCCTCCTTGCCGCTCGGCGCGATCGCCGCCTTTCTGAAGGTCTTACGGCGGCGATTATTCGGCTAGAATGCGTCCGATGGAATGAACAAACCCGAACAATCACCCGCAAAGTGTTCTGTGGTTTTACTGAACACTTTGCGTGCACTTACCCACGGTGGGGTCGAATGAAACTTGCGCTCGATACGACGGCAGGCGTTCCGCTGACCGAGCAGCTGGCCTGTCAGCTCGAACAGATGATCCGCTCGCGGCATTTGCGCAGCGGCGTGAAACTGCCGTCGATCCGCAAGATGGCGGCCGACCAGCAGATCAGCCGCTTTCCCGTCGTCGAGGCATACGATCTGCTCGCCGCGCGCGGGCTGATCCGACCCCGTCACGGTTCCGGCTTCTATGTGACCGACCGGTTCGATACTCATGCGCTCGCCGGCGGCGCGGATCCGCGGGTCGCCGAGGAGGAATCGAGCCACATCCTCGGCCAGTTCGCGTCGAGCGACGATCGCGTCAAACTGTCGAGCGGCTTC
The DNA here is from genome assembly GCF_001718555.1 of Burkholderia metallica. Taxonomy (NCBI): domain Bacteria; kingdom Pseudomonadati; phylum Pseudomonadota; class Betaproteobacteria; order Burkholderiales; family Burkholderiaceae; genus Burkholderia; species Burkholderia metallica. The sequence continues at coordinate 377,663 of NZ_CP013402.1, read as the reverse complement.
ATGCCGGCCGCGTGGCGCGACGTCGACGGCATCGCGCAAGCCACGCGTCACGTGGTGCGAAGCGACGCGGCGAACCTCGTCGACTATGCGCAACCGCAGGGCGATCCGCTGCTGCGGCAGCATCTGAGCCGGCACCTCGCGCCGCTCGGCATCGACGCGCAGCCGCAGCAGATCGTCGTCACGCACAGCGCGAGCCAGGCGCTCGACCTGATCGTGCGCCTGATGTTGAAACCGGGCGACACGGTGTTCGTCGAGGACCCGGGCTACTTCAACCTGTTCGGCCTGCTGAAGCTGCACGGCGTGAAGCTCGTCGGCGTGCCGCGCCGCGCCACGGGACCGGACGTCGAGATGGCCGAGGCGCTGCTGCGCGAACACCGTCCGAAGCTGTTCTTCGTCAATACCGTATTCCACAACCCGACCGCGACGAGCATTACGCCGCAGGTCATGTTCCGGCTGCTGCAGCTCGCGCACCAGCACGATTTCACGTTCGTCGAGGACGACGTCTACGCGGACTTCGAAGCGGCCCCTTCCCAGCGGCTCGCGACGCTCGACCAGCTCGAGCGCGTGATCTACCTCGGCGGGTTTTCGAAGTCGCTGTCGTCGTCGCTGCGGATCGGCTACCTGGCCGCGCGGCCCGACCTGATCAAGTCGCTCGTCGACCTGAAGGCGCTCACCAGCATGGGCGGCGCGCGCATCGCGGAAAGCATCGTCGCGTTGCTGCTCGAACGCGGGACGCACCGCAAGCACCTGGAGCGGCTGCGCAGGCGTCTCGCGCAGGCGTCGGCCAACACGGTTGCGCGGTTGCGGCAGGCGGGCTGGGAAGTGTACGAACAGCCGAGCGGCGGCATGTTCGTCTGGGCATGCGTGCCCGGCGTGGAGGATTCGGCGCGGCTCTGCGAAGCCGCGCGCACGTTCGGGCTCGATCTCGCGCCGGGGCGTGACTACCGTCCGAACGGCGAAACGACGCCGTGGGTCCGGCTCAACGTGGCGGCGGCAAGCGACCTGCTGGCGGAGCCGTTCATCAACGCGGCGCCCCGGCTCGCGCGGTGACGTGACGGGGGTGCTTGCCTGAGTGCAAGCCGCATCGCTGCAAGTGTCTGCGATCGAACCGCGGCGACGTGTCGGCGGGCTCCGAAGCTGTGGCGCGCGACAACGCCATTTATTGTCCGCACTACACTGCGTTCAGCCTCTACCGCCGCTCAACGCCACCATGTCCGCCACCGCCCTGCAATTCGCGCTGTTCGCCAAGCAGCAGGAAATCGCGGCGCTGCGCCGCGTGGCCGAGCAGATCGAGCTGATCGACCTGCTCGGCCGCCTGATCCACGCGCTGCAGCGCGAACGCGGCGCGACCAGCATCTATCTGGCGTCGCTCGGCCGGCGTTTCGCCGCGGAACGCGCGGCCGCGCGCGACGAATCGGCGCCGCTCGTCGCGCAGCTGCGCGAACGCCTGGATCTGGAACTGACGCCGTCGCGCGGCTCGACGTCACGCCTGCTGTCGCTGATCGCCTGGGTGCTGCTCGACCTGGAATCGCTGGACGTGCTGCGCGAACGGATCGAGCGCATCACGCTCTCCGCGCCGGATTCCGTCCAGGCGTTCAGCACCGTGATCGGCGGCCTCGTGGAACTGATTTTCCAGCTTGCCGACAGCGCGGCGGACCCGTCGGTGGCGCGCATGCTGATCGCGCTCGTCCATGTCGTCGAAGGCAAGGAGGAAGCGGGACAGGAACGCGCAGTCGGCGCCCATATGTTCGCGGCAGGCACGTTTTCGGCGGACCAGCAGCAGCGGCTGCTGTATCTGATTGCGGCGCAGGAGCGCAGCCTCGAGGTGTTCGCCAACTTTGCGAGCGCCGCGCAAAACGCATGGCGCGAAACGCGGATGACGGAGCAACACGAGGTAGCGCTCGAGAAGCTGCGACGCGTACTGTGCACGGCGCAGGCCGGCGATGCGCTCGATGCCGGCCTGAGCGAAGCGTGGTTCGACGCGGCGAGCGCCCGCATCGACGATCTCTGGCACCTCCAGATCGCGCTGACGCTGCAGGTGCGTGAAACCTGCGACGCGCGAATCGACGACGCACGCCGTACGCTGCGCGATTCCGAGCGCCTGATGGCGCAGTTGCGAAACAATCCGCCGCCGCATATCCAGGCGCTCGCCCATTTCTTCGCCGGCGAGCCGCCGACGTCGCGCGCGGCGGTTCACGAACCGCCGGAGCGCCTGTCCGGCGCCGATCCGTCGACGCTCGCCAGCCTCAAGTCGCTGCTGGAATCGCAATCGGCGCGACTGGCCGGCGCGGAGGTCGAACTCGACGCCGCGCGCCGCGCCCTTTACGAGCGCAAGCTCGTGCAGCGCGCGAAAAACACGCTGATGACGCGCTACAACCTGCGGGAAGACGAAGCGTACCGAATGCTGCAGAAGGCGTCGATGGACGGCAATCGTCCGCTTGCCGATATCGCGGAAGACGCGCTGACGTCGCCCGAGCGATTCGTCGACGAGCACGCACGGCCTGCCGCGCGGCGACGCTCGCGGCGCGGCACGACCTGAACGGAACCCGCCGCACCGCGATAGCGCGCGCGGCGCGGGCGGGAGGCGCGATTGCACCGCACGAGTGCGATGCGCCGCGGTCGTTTCGCGGCGGCCGCTGCCCGGAATGGCGCGCCCGGCCGGCCTGCCCCGCGATTTCCTCGTCACTGGTATGAAAGTTGCGAACAACACGATCGTCAGGCTAATGGCGGCCTGACGGTCGCGCCATGTCGAACCATGGCGGACGATCACGTGGATAACAGCGTCCGCGCCGGGTACCCGCACGTCGAGCGAGTGCCCGGCGCGGATTTTTTTTGCCCGTCCAACTTTGCGAGCGCACACCATGGCCTACCTCACGCCCAACGAGTTCGTCACCAAGATGGTCGACGCCGGTGAATCGAAACTGTCGCTGTCGACCCGCGATACCCTGATTCGCGCCTATATGGCGGGAGCGATCCTCGCACTCGCGGCCGCTTTCGCGGTCAGCATCACGATCAATACCGGCAACGCGCTGGCCGGTTCGCTGCTGTTTCCGGTCGGCTTCTGCATGCTGTACCTGCTCGGCTTCGACCTGCTCACCGGCGTCTTCACGCTCGCGCCGCTCGCGGTGATCGACCGCCGGCCCGGCGCGACCTGGGGCGGCGTGTTCCGCAACTGGACGCTGGTGTTCTTCGGCAATTTCGCGGGCGCGCTGACGGTCGCGCTGTTCATGGCGATCATCTTCACGTTCGGCTTTTCGGAGGCGCCGAACGCGATCGGACAGAAGATCGGCGGCATCGGCGAAGCACGCACGCTCGGCTATGCGGCCCATGGCGCGGCCGGCATGCTCACGCTGTTCGTGCGCGGCGTGATGTGCAACTGGATGGTGTCGACCGGCGTGGTCGCCGCGATGATGTCGACGTCCGTGCCGGGCAAGGTGATCGCGATGTGGATGCCGATCCTCGTGTTCTTCTACATGGGCTTCGAGCACTCGGTCGTGAACATGTTCCTGTTCCCGTCCGGCCTGATGCTCGGCGCCCACTTCACGATCGTCGACTACCTGCTGTGGAACGAGATCCCGACCGTGCTCGGCAACCTGGTCGGCGGGCTGCTGTTCGTCGGCGCGGCGCTGTACAGCACGCACTACAAGACCGCGCCGAAACGCGTGCCCGCCGCGCCGGTGGGGGTCGTTGCGCGCAAGGCGTGATCGGCGCGCTTCGGCGGCCTTGAAAAACGGTTCATCGCGATCCGGTTATCCCGAGCGATATAAAGCGATAAAGTATCCGGCGGACGTCGTAAAGTCGTTCGCCGCGCCTCCTTGCAAGCAGCGCGCATGTGCAATCGCGCGTTGCTTCGTTGCGCACTCGCCGGCACTTCGCCAGCCACCGCGCCTCCTTCCTCGACGCGATCCCTCATGCACGGGTCAACGCGACGCGATTCGTCTCCTCCCCCCTCAAATGCACTACCCGTCCCGGTGCATTTGAACATGACGCGCAACGCGCGGCCTCTCTACACTGAGTCCCGGGATATCGAACGGCTTCACGAATGTGATCCATCGTTGTCCCGATAGTCAGGCAACCCGATTGAACGACGAGGTCGATCATGTTCGAAAAGACGGAAGGCACGGTACAGAAGCTGGCGGGCAAGGCGCAGGAAGCGGTAGGGGACGCCACGGGCAGTGCCGACATGCAGTTCGAGGGAAAAGCGCGTCAGGTGGCCGGCGCGGTTCAGCAAACCTATGGCGAGGCGCTCGAGCAGGTGCGCGACGTTGCCGCAAGCAATCCGATTGCGACGCTGGCGACCGTTGCGGCGGTGAGTTTCGTCATCGGCGCACTGTGGTCGAAGCGCTGATCGGCTGTCGCGAGCCCGACGGCATGCATTGAGGTCATCATCGGAGCATGTCATGGTTTTGCTTTCAAGAATCAGGAAATGGCAGGATGTCGCGCAATTCTCGGTCGCGCGCCTGACCGATTACGCGGGTCTCGCGGCAATCGAATTCGATCTCGCCCGGAAGTACTTCTTGCGCGATCTGATGCTGTACGCGCTGCTCGGCCTGAGCGTAACGTTCGGGCTGGCTTTCGTGTGCGTGGCGGCGATCGTCAGCGCCGCACGAACGCCGTACCTGATCGAGACGTCATGGATCGTCGCCGGGTTCTGGGTGTGCGTGTCGATCGCCTCCTTCGCGGCGGTGCGCATGCGTGCCGAGCGCGGCACGTTTTCCGTCCTGACCGACGAATTGCAGCGCGACATCCAGACCATCAAAGAGAGCCTGTGATGAAAAGCCGAATCCCCGACGGTTCGCCGGAATCGAGGCGGCGCGTTCTGCTGGCCCGCATGGCGGCGACCCGTGCCGAATTGTCCGCGTCGAACCACGTCGTCGAAATGACACGGCGGGCCCGTCCCGGCGATATCGCGGCCTATCCGGCGATGAAACTGCCGACCCTCGGCGGATCGACCGGCGCAGCCGTCGCAGTGGCGCTGGCCTGTCTCGTGATCCTCGGGCCGCGGCGGCTTGTGACGACGGCCGTTCGCACCGGGCTGGTCACGTTGATCGGGCGAATGACGCGGGACATCATGCAGAAGTAGACCGGTGCGGACCCGAGCGCATGCCGGCCCGATTGCTTCGGGCCATTTCAATCGTGCGGCACGGCTTCGCCGGGTAGTGCAAAAAGAAGCGATTCCGTTCCGCGTTTTGTCCTGTATTGCGCGGACCGCCGGGCAGATCCCGTTTCACGAATCTGTCGTAAATCCTAAGGAGAAGGAAACATCATGGACGTACATGGTTTGATCGTATGGCTGATCATCGGCGCAATCGCCGGCTGGCTCGCTGGCGTGCTCGTCAAGGGTGGAGGGTTCGGCTTGCTGATCGACATCGTGGTCGGCATCGTCGGCGCGGTGATCGGCGGCTGGCTCGCCGGATTGCTCGGCATCGGCTTCGGTGGCATTCTCGGCTCGATCATCATCGCCGTCATCGGCGCCGTGATCCTGCTGTTCGTGATTCGGCTGTTCAATCGCGCGGTCTGACGGTCGGCCGCGTTTTTTGTCACGCATTCGGCATGCGTCGTCGCATGCCGCTTACTGAGCTTGCCGCGTAAGCCAGTGAGGCTCTGGCCGGGATCGAATCCGTTCGCTTCGCCGCTCAAGAGAAAAGCCGTCGACGCACGGCGACGCCGCGTACGAAGGCCGCTTCCCGCAAGCGGCCCGCGCTGTCCAATGACGGCGTATGGTCCCGCTCGTTTTTCTCGTCGCTGCCGGCGCCCGGCCCTTTCGTCAATCACATCACCTGCTCGCTGTATCGTCCGCGCAGCGCGCAGCGCCGTGGCCCGCTCGTCGTCATGCTTGACGGCTGCCAGCGGCGGCCGAGTCGTTCGCACTCGGCACGCGGATCGCTCGCACCTGACGCCGCCTATTCGGCGCCGATCTCGCGCCGTTCGACGGAGTGGCCGCGGGGCACCATCCGGCTTGCCGCGATGGCCGTCCGGCGGGAACGGACGAGCGGCCGCTGGTTGCGGCCGCTCGTCCCGTCGCGTCACTGAGACGCCGCAGCAGCCGCGCTCGCCTCTTTCGCCTTCTTCGCCGCATGGTGATGGCCGATCGCACATCCCGCCGCCGCACCGACCGCGCCATGATGGCCGGCGACGTGCCCGGCCACCCCACCCACCGCCGCGCCCTTCAGGCATCCAGCCGCCTGAGCCGACATGGAAGCAGCCGACAACGCGACACACACCACTGCGATCGAGAGGAATTTCATAGGGAATTCTCCTTGGAAAAACGGGACGCCCGCGCAGGCCCATCCTGCGTGAAAGCGCACGCGTCGTTTGCATCAAACATTGGCGACATGCATCACGCGCATGCCGCGTGCCTGTGTTCGAACCGTGCCGGTAGTCGCCAGGGCCGGACGTCTACGTCACGCTGTCAGGCTCCGCCCCGCTCCCCGCCGCATACGCGACGAGCGACGGCTTGCCCGCCGTCGCGGCGCCCGACGCGGCCACGACATCGTGCACGAAGCGCAGTTTCGCGACGACGGCAGGCGCCAGCACGAACGGATAGGCATCCGGCGTCCCCATGCTGCGGTTCAGGCTGTTCAGCGCGTAGGTCAGCGGGAACCAGCGCCGCATCAGGTTGCCGAAGCTCGCTTCGTCGACGGACGTCTGGTCGGCGAGCGTCGGCAGGCTCGTGTCGTCGGGGGCAAGCACGAGCCCGCACGCGGTCGCGGTATCGAGCGTATCGACGATATGCAGGTAGTGCGCCCACGTCTCCGCCCAGTCTTCCCACGGGTGCATCGTCGCGTACCCGCTGACGTACGCGTTCTCCCAGCCCGCAGGTTCGCCGTTGGCATAGTGTGCATCGAGCGCCGCCTGGTAATCGGCGCGCTCGTCGCCGAAACACGCACGAAACGAGTCGATCCAGCGGCTGCCGCTCACGAGGCGGTCGAAGTAGTAGTGGCCGATTTCATGCCGAAAATGGCCGAGCAACGTGCGATAGGGCTCGCGCATGTCCGCGCGGATCCGCTCGCGCTTCGCGTCGTCTGCTTCGTCGAGGTTCACCGTGATGAGGCCGTTCGCATGGCCGGTCATGACGGGCTCATTCTCCGTCGACGCCTTGAATGCGAAGCTCATCCCGTGTCCCGGTTGCTGCGCGCGCGATTCCACCGGCAAGCCCAGCACCAAAAGCGTATACAGCAGCCGTCGCTTCGCAGCCTCGAGCCGGAACCACAGCAGCCGGTTGCCGGGAGACGACAGGTCCGGGATCGTCTCGGTGAGCACGCATGCGCGGCACAGCGTGTCGTCGCTTTCCGCCGGAATCATCCAGTTGCAAACGTGCTCGATCGCGTAGTTCGCGCATTGCCGATAGCGTTTCCCGAGCGCGGCCGCGTGCAGGCTGCGCCATGTTCCGTCGCCGGCGGGCTCGAACGCGCCGACTTCGCCGACGTCCGGCAGATAGCCGAGCAGTGCATCGCAGCGCTCGCACTTCACGTTCTCGAAGAACACCAGTTGCGAGCATTGGCCGCAGTGGAAGGTTTTCATGATGTGCCGTCCGGGTAGAGGAGGACGTCGCCGTCCGCTATTCGCTCTCCAGCCGCGCGTGCATGCGCAGATAGTCGTTCCGGTATCGCTTCGCGAGCGTCGACTTCTCCGTATCGCGCAGGATCTTTCCGGATATCTGAAAGAAGATCTTCTCCTCTTCCTTCAGATGATCGTGCAATTCTTCGGACAGTTTCCGGGCAGTCGCCAGCCAGCCGCGCGAACCGGAGTCGCGGCCGCGCAGGTTGTCGACGATCTCGTCCATCCGGTGATGATCGGCAAGCGCATCGCGCGACGGATGAAGGCCGCGGTCGTCCATCAGTATCGGAGCGTACAGAAAGCGCTCCTCGGCGGCCGCGTGCGCGCCAAGCTCGATGCGCAGCTGTTCGAACAGGATGCCCCGATCCGGGCCCGGCCTTGACCGCAACAGCCGGCGCATCAATGCGCGCTGGATCTCGTGGCTTTCGCGCAGGGCATCGAAAATCGTTTCGGACATGCGGGGCTCCCGGGTGGACGGCATCCGGCGCAGTGCGCCGTGGCTCCGACATGGTCACAAACCTGCGTGCGTCGCGACAGTTGCAAATGCACTAGTGCATACCCGTGCGACCGACGACCTTCGGCACTCGACGCGCAATGAACGACGGGGAACCGTGCATCGCCGAGTACGACGTGACACTCGAATTGCTTCGGAGACGGCCGCTTCCGAGATGCCGTGCTTGCGGCACAGCTCCGCCGGCTTCATGCCAGCTTCGGCTGGCCTTCAAGGTGCCGATGAATTGTTCTTCGATGAATCGCTTTTCACTGCCGTTCCTCTCTGGAACTGACGCTACCCCGTCACCGTACTGAACACGGGCAGCAGGGACCCATCCGCCCCCTTTCTTGCGCCTAAAAACAAGGGGCCAATTAATTGACATATTCAATGTCCATCTATTTTTGTTATTCATCGATTAAATTGATTCATATTTCAATATTATCCCTATAAATCATTTAACCACCCTGTTTACTTTGGCAGCTTCCACAATTAACCAAACGGGGTAATCTGCATTCGCCGTCGCTGCCGCGTGGATCGATACCGCCACAAAGCCTTGCGGAATAAGGCGATGGCGGCCGCACAACGCAATTCACGCAACGATGTATCCCATTACTTAAAACGGGAGCTTTTATGTCACGCGTAACCGATGTGCTCGTTTCGTTCGATACCGAAACCATTCTCAAAAAATATCCGAATCCCAGCAAGAATCCGGCCGCGCCGACGCTGATCGACTGGCACTATGTCTATATGGTGACCAATCAGGACAACGTCATCTCCGGACAGGCGGGTGGCGAGCTCGACCTGAAAGCGCAGGTCGGCGACCTGATCCGCTGGCGCGAAACGAGCCTGTCGCTGGGCTTCGAGAACCAGGTGGTGTTCTACAAGTTCATCGGCAACGTCGGCAACGATCTGATCTCGACGCCGACGCCACGGGTCGCGGAAGCGTCGATCCCGGTGCCGAACACGAGCAATCCCGAAGTGCCGACGTGCCAGAAGGTCGCGAACTACTACTGGTCGTCGGAATGCCTGAAGGTCGGCCGGGTGACCTACCACTTCCTGTTCCAGATCATCGATCGCAACTGCAAGAGCCAGGGCTGCTTCTCGTGGGATCCGTTCATCTCGATCCATAACTGATCGCGGCATGCGGGCGGCCGCGCGACGGCCGTCCGTGCCGACCCCCTGTTGCGGAGGGCGTGTTCATGTCTGGTCTTCGTTACGATGTACTCGCGATCGTCGACGCCGTCACGCTGCTGTCGGCCTACCCCGATGCGAGCCGGGATGCCGACGCGCCGACCGCGATCGACGGCCGGCACATCTACGTGTTGAGCCCCGGCGACGCGGGGCAGGTCGGCCACAACGACAACCGGCTCTTTGCCGGCCTGTCGCCGGGCGACCAGCTTCACCTGCGCGAAACCGCGCTCGCGCTGCGCGCCGAGGTGACCGTGCTGTTCATCCGGTTCGCGTTGAAAGACGCCGGGATCGTCGCGCCGATCGACGCGAATGTCCGTGACGCCGCCACGCCGGTGCCGGACGGCGACGACCTGCTTCATCCGTCGTGCCAGCCGATGAAAGACCATTTCTGGCGCAGTGAAGTGCTGGCCCCGGGCACTACCACCTGTACGGCGGATTTCGCCGTGCTCGATCGCGACGGTACCGTATCGGGCTACTTCCGCTGGGAAACGACGATCGAGATCGTCGGCGTCCAGTAAGGCTCCTTCCGCAAATGCGGGGCGGCCATGGTCAAGCTGCGGAACTGAGCAGCGTCAGGCCGTCGGCAAGATTCCAAGAGGTGCGCCGAGTTCCAGACGATGGTGTTGAAACGCGACATAGGCGTCCACCACGGCTAATGTCGAAAGCCTCCCCCACCCTGGAAAACAAGCATTAAAGTCGCGCCGCCGGCCTTGGGACGAGGGGCATATTGTTGCGCACTCACCCAATTTTTTCGATCCCGCGTTCCGCGCACGCCATGCCCCTTTCACGAGCGACTTGCCTCATTGATATCAATCAGTTGCTTCCATTTGTCACATCGTGAAATGCGAGGTGCAGTCTTTTTTGCGCGTTTCAGCCCGCCCCCTTCTCGTCAGTACGACCTTTTTGTGCGTCGGCATCCGTCGCTTATCCCCGGCTGACGCACCCCCATTCCCGCCAAAAGTAACCCCACCAACATCATATGATTGCGTTTTCACATGTAATGTGATTTTATTATCACATCTTGCAGACCGCCGCCGACCACACGCGGCGCACCCCATACCAAGGAAGAGACACAGATGGAGACGATCGCCGTCATCGGCAGCAACATGGTCGACCTCGTGACCTATGTCGCGCGCATGCCCGCCCGCGGTGAAACGCTCGAGGCACCGAACTTCGAGCTCGGCTGCGGCGGCAAGGGCGCGAACCAGGCCGTCGCGGCCGCCCGCCTCGGCGCGCGCGTCGTGATGGTCACGAAAGTCGGCGATGACGTCTTCGCCGACAACACGATCCGCAACTTCGAGCGAGAAGGGATCGACACCACCCACGTGCGCAAGGTCGCCGGCGTGCCGAGCGGCGTCGCGCCGATCTTCGTCGAACCCGATTCGAGCAACAGCATCCTGATCGTCAAGGGCGCGAACCGCCACCTGAGCCCGGCGGACATCGACGCGGCCGCGCCGCAACTCGCCGAATGCGCGCTGATCGTGCTGCAGCTCGAGATCGAGCTCGACACCGTCTATCACGCGATCGAATTCGGCGCGCGGCACGGCATTCCGGTGCTGCTGAACCCCGCCCCCGCGGTGACCGATCTCGATTTCGAGCGGATCCGCACCGTCGAATTCTTCGTGCCGAACGAAACCGAACTCGCGATCGTGTCGGGCATGCCGGTCGATTCCCGCGAAAGCGCCGCGCTGGCCGCCGAAGCGCTGATCGCGCGCGGCCTCAGGCACGTGCTCGTCACGCTCGGCAGCAACGGTTCGCTGCTGGTCTCGCGCGACGGCGCGCGGCACGTGCCGGGCGTGCCGGTCGACGCGCGCGACACGACGGGCGCCGGCGATGCGTATATCGGCTGCTTCGCACGCTGCTACGCCGCGTCGCGCGACGCGCTCGACGCGATGCGCTACGCGTCCGCGTACGCCGCGCATTCGGTCACGGGCCTCGGCACGCAGAAGTCGTACGCCGACACCGCGACGTTCGAACGCTTCCTCCGCGACGCCGGCATCTGAACGGCGCCTTCATCGACGAGACAACCGGGAAGGAGACACCCATGGGCCGAGCCCGAATCGAACATACCCCCGACGGCTATTACCTGAACCGCACGCCGCTCTTCGCGTTCACGTTGCTGTGCTGCCTGTTCGCGCTGTGGGGCACCGCCGCGAACCTGAACGACGTGCTGATCGCGCAGTTCAAGAAGTCGTTCTTCCTTTCCGACTTCGAATCCGCGTTCGTGCAGTCGGCGTTCTATCTCGGCTACTTCTTCCTCGCGATTCCGGCCGCGACCGTCGTGAAGAAATTCAGCTACAAGACGACGATCCTCGTCGGCCTGCTGCTCTACACCACCGGCTGCCTGCTGTTCTTTCCGGCCGCGTCGATGGCGAAGTACGGGATGTTCCTCGTCGCGCTGTTCGTGATCGCGGCCGGCCTATCGTTCCTCGAAACCGCATCGAACTCGTATTCGACGCTGATGGGCCCGCGCGAAACCAGCACGCGGCGGCTGAACATCTCGCAGACGTTCTATCCGTTCGGCGCGATGGCCGGCGTGTACATGGGCAGCTTCCTGATCTTCAAGGAAGGCGATGCGTCGCACGCGCAGCTCGCCGCGATGTCGGCGGCCGACGCGCACGTGCACCAGCTCGCGATGATCCAGGCCACGCTCGAACCGTACAAATGGCTGATCGTCGTGCTCGCGGCCGTGTTCGTCGTGTTCGCGCTCACGCCCTACCCGGCCTGCAAGGGCAACGGCCCCGGCGCGACCACGCACCGGATCGATGCGCGCGGCACGCTCGCGCGCCTGTTCGGCAACCGGCGCTTCGTCGCGGGCGTTCTCGCGCAGTTCCTGTACGTCGGCGCGCAGGTCGGCGTGTGGAGCTTCACGATCCGGCTGGCGATGCAGATCGGCGGCCTCACCGAGCGCGGCGCGTCGCACTACCTGCTCGCGACGTTCTTCGCGTTCTTCGTCGGCAAGCTGATCGCGACGCTCGTGATGAAGCGCGTCGGCCCGGCCAAGGTGCTGATCGTCTACGGCATCCTGTGCATCGCGTTGCTCGCGTACACGATCAGCGTGCACAACATCACGGCCGTCTATGCGGCCGTGGGCGTGAGCGTATTCCTCGGCCCGTGCTGGCCGACGATCTACGGCCTCACGATCGACGGGCTCGGCAAGGACACCGAGTACGGCGGCTCGATCCTCGTGATGAGCATCGTCGGCGGCGCGGTCGTGCCGCTGATCCAGGGGCTGATCTCCGATCACACGGGCGGCAACATGCAGCTCGCGTTCGTCGTGCCGCTCGCGTGCTTCGTCGTGATCGTCTACTACGGCTTCTACTGCCTGCGCCATCTGCCGGCCGCGACGCCCGACGCAGCCGCCGCCGGCAACGCGCCCGCGCGCTACGCCGCCCCGCGCAACACGTCGGGAGCGTGAGCATGCGAGGCGAAATCGAACTGCGGCGCGACGACTTCCGCGACCCGCCGCGCACGCTGTATCGCACCGACGGCCTCACCGTCACTGCGTTCGCGTATCCGTCCGGCGTCGAAGCGCTGAAGATCGAGAACCGTCGCGGCCACATCGTCGTGCTGCCGTATCTCGGCCAGATGATCTGGGCCGCCGCGTTCGACGGACGCGACCTGACGATGAAGCACATGTTCCGGCAGCCGAAGCGCGCGGCATCGATCATCGATACCTACGGCTGCTTCATGTTCCACAGCGGGCTGCTGCGCAACGGCTGCCCGGGGCCGGACGACACGCATGCGCTGCACGGCGAGATGCCGTGCGCGCCGATGGACCGCGCGAGCCTCGTCGTCGGCACGGATGCGCACGGCGCATTCGTCGAGGTGACGGGCGAATACGAATACGTGCAGGGTTTCGGCAGCCACTACGTGGCGCGCCCGTCGGTGCGGCTCGCCGAACACGGCGCGCAGATGACGATCGCGATGGACGTGACGAATCTCGGCGGTACGCCGATGGACCTGATGTACATGGCGCACCTGAACTACGCGTACGTGCCGGGCGGCCGCTTCGTGCAAGCGTTGTCTCGACGCGGGCTGCGACTGCGGGACAGCGTGCCGGCCCATGTGAAGCCGACCGCCGCCTGGCGCGACTATACGGCCACGCTGGCGCGCGAACCGGAACGGCTTCATACGCTCGATGCGCCCGCGCTGTACGACCCGGAAATCGTGTTCTTCATGAACGACGTGGCAACGGATGCGGACGGCGTCGCGCATTTCCGGCTCGCGCATCCGGACGGCGGCGCGTTCCACACCGCGTACCGCCCCGAGCAGTTCCCGCACGCCACGCGCTGGATCCTGCACAACGCGGATCAGCAGGTCGCCGCGTTCGCGCTGCCGTCGACCTGCGAGCCGGAGGGGTATGAAGCCGAACGCCGCAAGGGCCACGTGGCCGCGCTCGCGCCGGGCGCGACGCGGCGCTTCGAAGTCGTCACCGGCTACCTGAGCGCGGCGGAAGCCCGCGATGCGTGACGCGCCGCAGGACCGCGCGGCGTCAGGTCACGAGCGCGATCCCGTGTTCGCGGATCGTCGTTTCGTAGCGCGGGCTCAGGTGAGCGTCCGAAATCACGTAGTTGAAGTCGGTCAGTTCGGCGAAATAGGCCGCGCGCACTTCGTCGAACTTCGTGTGGTCGACGAGCAGGAAGCGGTTCTGCGCGCGCGCCATCACCTTTCTCTTCGCGTCGACTTCGTGGAAGTTGAAGCAGGTCACGCCGCAGCGCTCGCTCACGCCGGCCGCGGAGATGAACGCCTTCGACACGCGCACCGTGTCGAGGATGCCCGTCTCGGCCGTCGACTCGAACACCATGTTCTTGCGGTGATACACGCCGCCGCACAGGATCACGTTGCAGTGCGGCTTCTGCTGCAGCTTCGCGAACACGTTCAGCGAATTGCAGACCGCGGTGAATTCGAGCTCATCCGGAATGAAATCGACGATGAACGGCGTGGTCGAGCCGCAGTCGACGAAGATCGTGTCGCCGGTGGTCACGAACTGCGCGGCCAGCTTGCCGATGCGGCGCTTCTCCTCGGTCTGCCGGTCGTTCTCGGCGCTGACCACGTACTCGCCGATGTCGCTGCGCTGCGCGGCGAAGTGACGCGTCACGTAGCCGCCGATCAGGCTCAAGCCGTGCGGGTTGTCCGCGAGATCGCGGCGGATCGTCATTTCGGAGACGCCGAACAGCTCGGCGACTTCCTTCAGATGAATCGCGTTCTGCCCTTGCAGCACGTTCATCAGAGTCCTGATCCGTTCGCCCTTTTTCGTTTCCATGCCAGTATCCTGCTTGCCCGTCGCATCCGTCGCTTGTGGTGCCGGGCGCGCAGGCCCGGCTGGGGTGTCGTATTTGTAACAAACCGATGTGAAAACATCAACTTTACGTGTGACCTTTTAGCACACGCTCCGTGGAGTCCTGAAACATGCCGCTTTCCAACGCCCAACTCGCTCAAACCATCGATCACACGCTGCTCGCGCCCGACGCGAGCGATGCGCAGATCCGCGAACTCTGCCGCCAGGCGGCCGAGCATCGCTTTTACTCGGTCTGCGTGAATTCGGCGAACGTGCCGCTCGCCGCGCGCGAACTGGCCGAGACCGGCGTGCTGGTCTGTGCGGTGGTCGGCTTTCCGCTCGGCGCGGGGCTGTCGGCCGCCAAGGCATTCGAAGCCACCGCCGCGATCGCGGCCGGCGCCGGCGAGATCGACATGGTGATCAACATCGGCGCGCTGAAGAGCGGCCGCGCCGACGACGTAAAGGCCGACATCGACGCCGTGCACCGCGCATGCGGCGCGGTGCCGCTCAAGGTGATCCTCGAAACGGGGCTGCTGACCGACGACGAGAAGGTGCGCGTGTGCGAGATGTGCCGCGATCTCGGCGTCGCGTTCGTGAAGACGTCGACGGGGTTCGGCCACGGCGGCGCGACGCTCGCGGATGTCGCGCTGATGCGCCGCACGGTCGGCCCCGTGCTCGGCGTGAAGGCGTCGGGCGGCGTGCGCGACCGCGCAGCCGCGCTGGCGATGATCGAAGCCGGCGCGACGCGGCTCGGCACCAGCTCGGGCGTCGCGATCGTCACGGATCAGGCGGGCAGCGGGTCGGCGTACTGACGGCGCCCGCCGCCGGCAGCCTCACCGTCACCGTCGTTCCCTGCCACGCGGCGCTGCGCACGCGGATCTCGCCGCCATGGCGCTCCACGACCGCCTTCGCGAACGCCATCCCGAGCCCGACGCCCTTCGCGTCGGGCTGCCCCGGCAGGCGAAAGCGCCGGTAGCGCTCGAACAGTCTCGGCTGCTCGTCGATCGCGATTCCGTAGCCGTGGTCGCGGATCACGCAGCACACCGACGCGCGATCGTCGGCGAGTTCGACGCTGCATTCGACGCGGGTGTGCGGCGCGCTGTACTCGACGGCGTTCCCCAGCAACTTGACCAGCGCGCGCGACAGCAGGACGGGGTCGCCGTGCACCAGTGCGTCGTCGCAAGGCGGCACGTCGTCGACGTCGATGTGCTTGTCGTTCGCGTGCGACCAGATCTCGTCCCGCGCCTGATTCAGCAGGTCCGCGAGATTGACGAGCTCCGGCGCGTATTCGCCCGCCTCGGCCCGCGATACCTGCGCGAAGCCGTCCGCCATCGCCAACGCATGACGCGTCAGCCTGCCGATCTCGTGCAGGCGTTCGCGCAACGCGCAGTCCGGCGGGCACGCGGCCGGCGCGCCGACGAGCACGACGACCGACGTGAGCGGCGCCCGCATGTCGTGCGAGAACAGCGTCAGCATGTCGTTGCGCTGCCGCTCGAGCACTTCGCGGCGGACGTACGCGCCGCGCAGCCGGGCCAGCGCATCGTTCAACCGCGCGATCTCGGGGCCCTTGCCCGGCACCGCGACGGCCGGTGACAGGTCGCCCTGGCTCAGCGCGACGATGCCGCGGCTCAACGCATCGAGCGGCTTCGACAGCGTGCGCTGCGTGCCGCGGACGAGCAGAAACAGAATGACGATGCAGCATGCCGCTTCAGCGGCAGACCACGCCATCCTGATGCCGGCCGCGTCGCGCAGCGCGACGGCGCGCGATCGCGTGACGTCGATCACGCGATCGCGCAGTTGTTCCGCCGGCAAGAGATCGCGCATGATCCGCCGCGCGAAATCCTCCGCGCTCATCGCATAGTCGCCGGTGCGCCCCGCGCGGATCATCGTCGCGACAAGCGGCAGGAGGCTGCCGTCCATTGCATCGTTCAGCCGTGCGAAATCGTTCGCGAGCGTTGCGTCGGCTAATTGCGGCGCGATCGCGCCGCCGATCAGCGCACGCAGTTGCACGACGCGGCCGCGCGTCTGGAGAATCCGCGCGAGCTGCTCGTCGTCGAGCGGCTCCCGCCGCATCAGCGACGCGACGAACAGCGAGCCGAGCCGCCCGCTGTGTTCGCGCAGGTGGCCGAGCAGGTTCGCGAGCATCAGCGCGTTCGCCATGTCGGGGTGGCGCATCGCGGTGCCCGTCATCATGTCGCGCGCGAGCGCCGCCACGTCGTCGGCGGCCGCGAACATCCGGTCCTGCACGGACCGTACCTGCCACGCCAGGCGCGCTTCCGGCGGCTGCGCGGCGAGCGCATCGGCGTCCTGCCGCGCGTCGGCCAGTTCGGCGCGGATCGCGTCGACCGCGTGCAACGCGATTCCGAGCGCGGGTGCGTCGAGCACGCGCGTCCGTGCCAGATGCGCGCGCAGCGCATCGAGCGCGTCGTCCGAGCGCGCCCGCGATGCGCTCACGGCCACCGCATCGGGCGCCGCATCGCGCCGTCGATGCGCGAGCAGCGCATTGACCGGCCAGCGTTCGGCCGAGATCCGGTTCAACGCGACCATCGCGCGCTCGACCTGCTCGAAGTCGCGCAGGTCGAGACACCCTTGCCGGTATTGCCGGTAGCTTTCCCAGACATGCGTCCCGCACGCCACCGCCGTCAGCGCCACGACCAGCGCGAAGCCGGCGTGCATCCATTGCCGGATCGGCAAGCCGCCCGAATTCACGATGCCGGCCCGGTTCGCCATGCACGCGCCTCACGCGCGGCGTCGACCGCTGCCGCAGCAGCCGCGCTAGCCGGCATCGCATTCTCCCGGGCCGCCACGCGCCCCGACAGCGCCGGGCTCGCTGCGCGGCCTGATCGGCGTGCGCCTGTCCTGTCGCGTCGCACGTTGGGCGGCCGCCGCCCCCTTGCCGGCGCGGGCCGGCAACCGGCAGGCCACGCAGACCGGATGGCGGCGCAGCGCATGGCGGTACGTCACGAACGACGCGCCGCAATGCACACACGGCGCGAGCTCGAGCACGGCGCCGTCGACGAAACGCACGAGCATCCAGGCCCGCGTCAGATCGAGCGGGAGCGCGACGTCGGCCGCCGCGGCGTGTTCGGCGTAGAGCATGTAGGCCTTGATCAGCGCGTCGAGCCGGGCGCAGCCGGCGTCGTTTCGCAGGAAACGGTAAATGCCGTGGAACAGCGACGCATGAAGATTCGCGCGCCACGTCATGTACCAGTCCGTCGAGGACGGCAGCATCCCCTTCGGGGCCGCGACACCGCGCACTTCGCGGTAAAGGCGCGCGAGATGGTCATGCGGCAGCGCACACTCGATTTCCAGCATCTGCAGCCGCGCGCCGAGCCGGATCAGCGTCGCCGCCTGCATCGTCCGTTGCGCGTCGTCGGCGAGGCCGCGCCGCGTGGCCGGATCGTTCACGATGCGACCTCGTCGGGCAGCGCCATGCCGGCCAGCGCCATCGCGGTGTGGAGCCGCACGAGGTCGACCGGCGGCGTCGGCCGGGTCAGCGCCGATATCACGCCGTGCCGGCTCGGCCGCAACGCGCAGATGAGCTGTCCCGACGAAGCGAGATCGTTCATGTGCTTCACCGACAATGCCGCCAGCTCGACGGCGGTCTCGGCGCTCACGCCCAGACGAAACATGCCGGTCGCGCGATCCGACCGCAGCAGCCGTTGCGCGAGGCACAGATACGACATGTTCAATTCCCATATTGCGTCACTGTCGTTGGCAAGTTTCATCGTTCACCTCGATTGATGCGCGATCAGGATCAATGAGCCATCGTCAAAATGCGTGCCGATAAAAACGTTTATTCCGAATCGTCATTCCCTTCTTTCAATCCGGCATATCGGAACCGGACCTGCCCGCACGATTGGCGCCGCACGGATGCGGCGGGCCGAGACTCGATGCGGGCGCACCCGAATTCATCTGCATTGCCAACCGTTGCGATTGAGTCTCGGCGATATTTCGTCGAATGTAAACGCGACGTTAGGCGCAAGACAAATGCAGGATAAATCGAGCGAAAGTAAGACTTTAGTATTAAGACTTACGTCTTGTACAATCCGGTTCGCTCATCCTGAATCGACACCGGCCGCCACCCCCACTTCATCGTCCCAATGAAAATTCTGATCGTCGACGATCACGCGATCCTGCGAGATGGCGTGGAAATGCTGCTCCGCCAGGAAGACGGCAGCACGATCGTCGTTCAGGCGGGCGATGCGGACGGTGCGCTGCGCATGCTCGACCGGCACACCGACCTCGACGCCGTCGTGCTCGACCTGAAGCTGCAGGGCATGGACGGGCTCGAAGCCCTTGCGTTGTTCGCGCAGAAACGCCCGGGGCTGCCCGTCATCGTGCTGTCGTCGTCGGAGGACCTGGGCGCCGTGCGCAACGCGTTCGCGCAGGGTGCGATGGGCTACGTCCCGAAGTCCGCCGGCCCGCGCACGCTGCTGTCGGCCATCCGGTTCGCGCTCAACGGCGAACGCTACGTGCCGCCGCTCCTGCTCGACGAACAGGCCGCGCCGCCGCCGGACGGCGCCGCGAGCGCTGCGCACGCGTTGCGCGACACGACGCTGACCCAACGCCAGATCGAAGTGCTGCGCCATCTCGCGGAAGGCGTGCCGAACAAGCTCATCGCCGACAAGCTCGGCCTGTCCGAAAAGACCGTCAAGGCGCACATTACCGCGATCTTCAAGGCGCTGAACGTGATCAACCGGACCCAGGCGGCCGCCGCCGGCAGGAAGGCCGGACTCATCTGAACGCGTCCGGCCATTGGGCCGCGGCACGCCGGTCGAACCGGCCGTCGATACGGGAAGGTGCCTCGGCGAATTGCCAACCCGACGCAAATCATCTAGATTTTTTGCATCGCCAACGCCCGCGGGACCGTCGATGCCCTCCACGCCTCCCCCCACGGACGGCCGCGCCGCCCCCGACACACCGGCCGGCCACGACGGCCCGTTCGATCTCGCCGCGGAGGTGATCGAGCGATGGCAACGCCTCGTCGATCTGATGGCGGAGATCGTCGGCGTCCCGGCCGGGCTGATCATGCGTCATGTCGGCAAGGACATCCAGGTGGTGGTGGCCAGCCGCAACGAAACCAATCCGTTCTATCAGGGTGAATCGGCCGAACTGTCCGGTTCGGGGCTCTATTGCGAAGCGGTGATCGACAGCGATCGCTCGCTGATCGTGCCCGACGCGCGACAATCGCCGCAATGGCGCGACAACCCGGACCTGCGCGTCAACATGGTCTCGTATCTCGGCCTGCCGATCCACTGGCCCGACCGCACGACGTTCGGCACGATCTGCCTGCTCGACTGCAAGGAGAATGCGTACTCCGAACGATACCTCCGGCTCGTCGAGGAATTCCGCGACCAGATCGAAATACAGCTCCAGTTGATCGACGCGCAGCGCATCGCTGAACGCGAGCGCCAGCGCGCCGCCCAGCTCGCCGAAAGCTTCCGTCAGCAGAAGGATCTCGCCACCGCGGCCGCGCACGTCAAGTCGCGCTTTCTCGCGGCCGCGAGCCACGACCTGCGCCAGCCCGTCCATGCGCTCAGCCTGTTCGTCGGCGCGTTGCGGCACGTGCAGATGCCCGCCGACGGTGCGTTGCTCGTCGAGCGCATCAACGAGTCCGTCAACGCGATGGACGAGCTGTTCACCGCGATCCTCGACATCTCGCGGCTCGATGCGGGCGTCGTGCCCGTGCATCGCCGGCCGTTCGCGATCGGCACGGTGCTGGAGCGCGTGTGCAGCGACGTCGCCGTCGATGCGCACGCGAAGGGATTGCAGCTGTCGTACGTGCGCAGCAGGGCCGTCATCGATTCCGATCCGGTGCTGCTCGAGCGCATCGTACGCAACCTGCTGTCGAACGCGGTGCGCTACACCGACACCGGACGCATCGTCGTCGGCTGCCGGCCCACGCGCACGCACGTGCGCGTGCAGGTGATCGACACGGGGCGCGGTATCCCGGCCGACCAGCAAGGCCGCGTATTCGACGACTACTACCAGTTGTCCCACCACGACCGCGGGCACGAACAGGGAATGGGCCTCGGCCTGGCGATCGTGCGGCGTCTGGCCGAGCTGCTCGATTGCCCGCTGACGCTGCGCTCCGAACCCGGGCGCGGCTCGTGCTTCGAACTGCAGGTGGCGCGCATGCCCGCGACCGTCCTGCCGCCCGCCGCTGTCGCCGACGAGATCACCGTTGACACGGCCGCCGCGGCCGCCCACCTCGTGGTCGTGATCGACGACGAATCGGCCATCCGCACCGGGATGTCGATCCTGCTCGCGCAATGGGGCTACCGGGTCGTCGCGGCCGCGTCGGCGAGCGAGGCCATCGCGCGCCTGGCGTCGGACGACGTGCGCCCGACCCTGCTGATCTGCGATCTGCACCTGCACAGCGACGAGAACGGCATCGGCGCAATCATGCGGCTGCGCGACGAGTACAACACGGCGATTCCGGCGATGCTGATCACCGGCGACACGACCGCGCGCCGCCCCGGCCGGTCGAAGCACGGCGGCTTCATGCTGCTGCACAAGCCGGTGCCGAGCGACAAGCTGCGCGTCGCGATGGAGCGCCTGCTGCGCGCGCGGACGGGCACACCGGCGCGACGCGCGGGGCCGCCCTAGCATGTGTTTCACTTTCGACGTCGCGCGCGATCGCCGAACGGCGAACGCACATGTCGCCGGGCGGTTGCGGTGGATGCGGTCGGTTCATCGGACGGAATCGGACGCACGCAACGCCCTCGACCGACCCGAGCCGGCCGTGCCGAGACCGACACGCAACGCGTTCAGCGCGCCTGCGCCTCTTCCGCCAGCCGCCCGACGTAATCCCGCACGAACTGCGCGGCGATGCGCCCCGACCGCGCACCGCGTTCCAGCGCCCACTGCAGCGCCGGTTCGCGCGCCGCGCGGATCTGCTGCGCATCGAACCCGGCTTCGCCGAGCCGGCTTTCGACGACGGCCAGATACGCGTCCTGCGTGAACGCGTAAAACGTCACCCAGATGCCGAAGCGCTCGGACAACGAGATTTTCTCCTCCACCGCGTCGCCCGGATGCAGTTCGCCGTTCTCCGCGCGCGACACGTTCGCGTTGTCGCTCGCCTGCTCGGGCATCAGGTGGCGGCGATTGGACGTCGCGTACACGAGCACGTTCGACAGGTCGCTCGCGACCGAGCCGTCGAGCACCGTCTTCAGTTCCTTGTAGCCGGTCTCGCCCGCCTCGAACGACAGGTCGTCGCAGAACACGATGTACCGTTCGGGCCGCGGGCGCACCAGCTCGACGATCGCGGGCAGATCGCCCAACTGCTCCTTGCCGACCTCGATCAACCGCAGCCCGTGCCGCGCGAACGCATGCAGGCACGCCTTCACGATCGACGACTTCCCGGTGCCACGCGCGCCAGTCAACAGCACGTGATTCGCCGCGAGCCCGCGCACGAACTGCCGCGTGTTCCGTTCGACGATCGCCACCTGACGTTCGACGTTGCGCAGCGCGTCGAACGCGATGAGCGCGGGGGTCGCGACCGGTTCGAGCGGCGCCGCCTGCGGCCCGCCGTCGAAGCCGCGCCAGCGAAATGCGATCGCCGCATCGAAATCGACGACAGCCGGACGGCCGGTGCCCGCCAGCGCCTCGAGCGCGGTTGCGATCCGTTCGAGTTGATGCACGAGCGCCGGCCCACGCGCGGACCCGCGCGCGTGGGGCAGCGCGGCCATCAGGTTCCGCATGTCGCGATCGCCGCTCATTGCCGCACACCTTGCGACGCGCTCGCCTGGAACGGAAACCGCTGCGCGATCGCCACGCCGACGAGCGCGAGCCCGCCGCCGATCAGGTGATACGGCCGCAACGATTCGCCGAGCAGCACGATCGCGCCGCCGGCCGTCATCACCGGCAACAGGTTCATGAACATCGCGCAGCGGCTCGGGCCGAGCAGCCGCACCCCCTGCATCCACAGATACGGCAGCACCACCGACGCCAGCACGCCCGCATACAGGATCAGCGGCACGCTCGCTCGCGTCGGCCACGCCGCCTGCGCGGGCAAACGCACCAGCATCGGCACCATGAACACGAGCGCGGCGAGCGCCTGCACGTAGGTCGACTGCCACGCCGGCAGCGCACCGATGCGCCAGCGCTTGAGCAGCACGCCGTACAGCGCATACGCGGCCGACGCGGCCAGCATCAGCAGATCGCCCGCATGCACGCCGCGCGCGGCGATCGTCGCCGGGTGCCCCTCGGCGATCAGGCAGACGACGCCCGCGAGCGACAGCCCGCCGCCGCCCACCATGCCGACGCCCGGCGGATCGCCGAGCAGCAGCGAGCTGAGCAGCATCGTCATCAGCGGCACGAGCGCCGTGATGATCGCCATGTTGGTTGCGCTGGTCGTTTTTGCGGCCTCGTAGGACAGGCTCTGGAACAGCGCCATCGCGAGAAAGCCGAGCACCGCGAGCTTCGGCAGGTGCGCGACGAGCGCCGCGCGATTGCGCCACGCGGGGCGCAGCGCGAATACGCTCATCAACGCGACGGCGAGCAGCAGCCGGTAGAAGGTGATCGCCGACGGGTCGATCGTCGACGCCGACAGCTTCGACACGACCACGTTGCCGGCCCACAGCGCGATCGCGCAGAAGGGAAACAGAAAAGGAGACTTGTTCATCGCGTTTGACGGATTAATATCCTGACAGGGATCTGGCGTGGATGGGAACGCCATCGTGCCCGCCCGTCCAACTGCCTGTCTCACGCCAAAATGTCACGACTTGTCGCCAATCGGACACTCGAGTCCACCCCGCCCGGTGCTCACCTGCGCTTCGAATCGACGCCGATGCCCGTCTCGGCGATGGCGGCGACGTACGCGCACGGCACGTCGATCGCGCCGCACCGCCACCGCCGCGCGCAGCTTCTCTATGCGATCGAGGGCGTGATGCACGTGCAGTCCGACGGCGCGTCGTGGGTCGTGCCGCCGACGCGCGGCGTGTGGCTCGAAGCCGGCCTCGACCATACGGTGCAGATGAGCGGCGACGTGCAGATGCGCACCGTGTTCGTCGAGCCGGGCGCGGTCGAGCACCTGCCCGCGCGCAGCTGCGTCGTGGAAGTGCATCCGCTGCTGCGCGAGCTGATCCTCGCCGCGGTCGACATCCCGCTCGACTATGCGCCGGGTTCGCGCCACGATCACCTGATGCACCTGCTGCTCGCCGAGGTGACCGTCGCGCCGCTGCTGCCGCTGTACCTGCCGTGGCCGCACGACCCACGCCTGCGCACGATCTGCGACGCGCTCGTCGCCGCGCCCGACGACCTGCGCACGATCGCCGAATGGGGCGACCTGCTCGGCCTGTCGGTCCGCACGCTGCATCGCGCGTTCCGGCGCGAGACGGGGCTGAGCTTTCGCCGCTGGCGCGAGCAGGCGCGGCTGCTGCTCGCGCTCAAGCGCCTCGCGCACGGCGAGAAAGTGCTGACCGTCGCGATGGATCACGGCTACAGCAGCCAGAGCGCGTTCTCAGCGATGTTCAAGCGGCATTTCGGCGTGTCGCCGTCGGCGTTTTACGCGTAGCGGCAGCCCTACCGCGCCGCGATCCCCGCGATGAAGCACACGCACGCGGCGGCCGACGCCACCGTGCGCACATGATTCCACCACGTCCAGTCGTGCACGTAGCGCGTCCACAGCGCCACGCCGTGCGCGGTCGACGGATCGGCCGCGGCGAGCGCATCGTTGAGCGGCACGTTGACGGCCATTGTCACCACGAACATGCCGAACACGTACAGCACGCCGCCCGCGAGTGCCGCCATCGCGCCCGGCTGATCGCGATCGAGCAGCGCGAGCACGACCAGTGCGAGCGCCATCAGCGTCGTGACGAGGAACAGCGGCATGAACGGCGAACGCACGATGTCGACGTTGATCGCGTTCATCGCGGCCACGCCGGCATGCGGCGCGATCCGCCCGAGCGACGTCATCACGAACGTCGAGAACGCGAAATACACGCCGGCCATCAGCCCGCAGCCGATGGCCGAACCCCACAGCAATGCGGCGCTCGCGAACGCGATCATGATCGTGCGCGCCATACGCCGGTGGCGGCAACCCCGCGCGCATAGTCGGCGAAATCGCGCGCCGGCCGCCCGAGCGTCTCTTCGATGCCGTGCGTCACCGCGCTGTTGCGCCCGTCGAGCACCACGCCGAATAGATCGTCGAGCAGCGCGACGACCGGCTCCGGCACGCCGGCCTCGCGCAATCCGGCAACGAAGGCGTCGGCCGGAATCTCGCGATAGACAACCGGCCGGCCGGCGGCTCGAGCGATTTCGCCGACCGCTTCGGCGAACGTCAGCGCGCGCGGCCCCGTGACCTCGAGCACGCGGTTCGCGAAACGCGCATCGGTGAGCGCGGCCACGGCCACGTCCGCGATGTCGTCCGCATCGACGAACGGCTCGCTTACCGCGCCGGCCGGCAACGCGACCACGCCTGCCAGCACCCCATCGATCAGGTAGCCCTCGGAGAAGTTCTGGTTGAACCAGCTCGCGCGCACCACGCCCCAGCCCACGCCCGACGCCTGCAGCGCGGCCTCGGCGGCCTGCGCGCGGGGCTCGCCGCGCCCGGATAGAAGCACCACGCGCTCGACGCCGCTTTCCCGCGCCAGCCGCGCGAATGCGGCAATCGCTTCCACCGCGCCTTCGACGGCCAGGTCGGGCTGGTAGGTCACGTACGCGGCCGACACGCCTTCCAGCGCGGCCGGCCACGTCGCGGGCGCCGTCCAGTCGAAGCGGATGGCCGACGTGCGCGACACGGGCCGGGTAGCGATGCCGCGCGCGCGCAGCCGCGCATCGACGCGGGCGCCCGTCTTGCCCGAACCGCCGACGATGAGGATGGGAAGTGCCGACATGAGCGTCTCCTTTGACAAAAATACGAGAGTTCCTCGCATTTTCAAAACACGATAGACTCTCGCATTAGCAACGTCAAGCTTTTCTGGAGGCGGCATGGGCCGGCAAAAATCGGGGCAGAACGACGAGCCCGAAGCGGCGGCAGCGGACGCGCCGGCGCGCGCGCGACTCGTGCCGACGCAGCAGCGCAGCCGCGAGCGGTTCGAGCGCATCCTCGCGTGCGCGTCGGAAGTGATGATCGAGAAGGGCTGCGACGCATTCCGGATGAGCGACATCGTCGAACGCACGGGCATCTCGTTCGGTTCGCTGTACCAGTACTTTCCGGACAAGGCGGCCGTGATCGGCACGCTCGCTGAGCGCTACAACGCGGTCGGGCACGACTGTGTGCGGCACGATCTGGCCACGATGAAGACGCTCGACGATCTGCACGACACGCTCGCCCGCATCACGGACAGTTACTACCGGATGTTCGTCGACGAGCCGCTGATGCGCGACATCTGGCGCGCGACGCAGGCCGACCGCGCGCTGCAGGAACTCGACCGGGCAGACGGCGAGTTTCTGGCCGCGCTGTTCGCGGATGCGTTGGGAGAAGTGGCGCCCGACACGACATGCGTGCAACGGAGCGCGTTCGCCGAACTGATGATGATCCAGATCGCCGCGGCCGTGCGCCATGCGATCACGCAGCCGCCGAAGGCGGCGCGGCAGACCCTCGCGATGTTCAAGCGGATGCTGCCGCGGGATCTGGCGGTGCTTGAGGCGTAGTCGGGCAAGTCAGGCCGCGCGACCGACACCCTCCCCCGCAGCAGCGGGCACGCACGATACTTCGGATCGCATAATTCTTTCAGGGGAACGGCGATGCTCAACGTAGCGGCAAGATCAGATTCTCGGCGATTTCAGTTGCCTTGCGCATCCTTCATCTCCGGCCTTCTCCGGGAAATATGTCTTGCGGCTTCCTGCATCAATTCGATACGGTCACTTCGACGCGGCGGTTTCTCGCGCGTCCTTCCTTCGAGGCGTTATCGGCCAGCGGATCGGCATCGCTCTGGCCTGCCACGCTGACGCGCTCGTTCGGCACGCCAGCCGCCACGAGAATCTGCGCGACCTGCCGAGCACGAGCTTCTGAAAGCGCCTGATTGGTACCCTGACGCGTCGTACCCGCCGGTATGGCGTCGGTGTAGCCGGCGATACGGACGTGGGCGGTTGGTGCCGACGAGGCAATGGCCCGACCAATCGAAGCCATCATGGAAGCCCACCACGGCGCCACCGTCACGTCGCCGGACCCATACATACCATTGAATCTGAGCGTCAGCGCGTTCTTCGCTACATCGCGGCTCAAATCGACATTTCCGGCAGCAAGTTCATCGCGCAGGCTCGATCCGAGCTGCTCCGTCAGCGCATCGAGCGATGACGTCGCCGAAGCGGGCTGCGTGCCGCCAACCCAATGGCCCACAGCGGCATATCCCGCCGCCGCCAGCGACAACGCAACGACCAGCCCGGCAGCAATCCACCAAGACGATCGCCGCACCGGCGCGGGACGCACCCACGGATCAACCACCGTGTGTCGGGGTAGTCGGAAAAGTTCACTCTCACGAACGACACCAAGTCCACTCGTCCTCACGACGTCATGCACACGTTCACGGATGTTCAACAAGCGCATCGCGCCTTCGCTCGCAAAGCGGTAGCGCCCCTGGAATCCGAGATCGAGGATGTTCTGATACAGTTCGATCAGGTCGAGGTGTTCGCGTGGGCTCCCCATCGCCTCATCGATCAATCGAAACACCCGATCGCCGCCCTGCCGATCGTGGCCCAACGCCACCGCCAAGCTGTTTGACTGCCAGTCAACCCCCGTCACCTCGCCGTTTCCCCAACGCGTCTGCATCGCTGCTTCATCGAGTGCGGCGCACAGGCAGTAACTCGCGCGGACCACGTGCTCGGATCGAAGCTTCAGTTCGTTACAGACACGCGTGAACAGCCTGAGCTCGTGTTCCAGCCATTGCCGCCGATGCACAACAGCTTCATGGTCCAGTGCAGCCGGCGTGCTCACCAGAGCAAGCAGCAAGATGCGTGAGGATTCAAGCATCGGATTGACCGCTTGCTCCGCAGCCTTCAGGCGCGCTGCAAATGGCGGAGATGCCAGCACTCCGGCCCGGTTTCTCGAATCGGCGGTCGAAATCGTCACCGTGCAGGTTCCTCGCGGTTCATTGGGAAACGCCTGCCGGGATCACCGGCATCGCGCCGCGCGGCAATCCAGGGGGCGGTCCGCTATCGGACAGGTTGAACACCGGCATCGAGGTTGGGCAGCGGAATGTCTTCAGCACATCGCTCGTCAACGGATTCGCCACGCTTCCCGTGCTCGCAACGTCAAGCACCGCCTTGCGACCATCGAAGTCAAACGCGACGCGGGTACGGCCGGGCGTGGCCGCCTCGACAACCTGCCCCTTCCGGAGCAACCGCATCAGCGCCCACGGTCCGTCAGCCACGATCGTCGACGTATCGGGGCGAATGCGAGGACTAGCGGTGATCTCCGCGTGAACGCCACCACGCGGCCCCGGCCACGACACCGCGAAAGGTGCCACCGGACCATGCCGATAGAGCGAGCTCTGGCCGTCGATGTCGAGCGACAGGCTTGTGATCGTGGGATCCAGTTCGGGAATACGGATATCGGCTTTCCACGTGAGCTGCTTGTGGCCAGGATCATTGAAGAAGACGTCGCGAATCGCCTTCGCATGCTCGAACGGCTCCAGATCGGGTCCCTGGACAGGTTCCGTCGCGCCGGGCAGCGTCCGGTAGCGCCACGGCTTCGCCGCCGTGTCGACGAACGGCGCCAGCGTCTTCGTGAAGAAATCGTCGATCACGCCTCCTTGCGCGAACACACGGGTGAAGTCGTCGATGCTGACGTCGCGCTTGCTGTCGGGCGAGAACGGATAGTTGCCCTCGATGGAGAGTCGACACGCGTCGCCGACCACCGCCTGCATCTGCCGGGACAGCAGTTGGCCGATACCCTGGTTGACTTCCCGGGAGCCGTCTGCAGCGAGTTGCAACAGCACTGCCCGGAAAGGCGCGGGCATCGTGTTGGCCGTCATCTTGAGCTTCGCCCCCGTGTCGGTCGCCGGCGGCATGCTGTTGTTCGACAATGCGTTGTCAGAAACCGTGAGCGCCGTGTAGTAATCGTTCACGAGGTTGGCCACCCCGTCCAGGCCCGTCCTTCCGGCCTGCGCGGCCGCCGCCTGGGGACCGGCCTGCGAGTCGGCGTTGCCCGTCACGACCTCGCGCAGCGCTGCGAAATGGTTGTCAACGAGATCGCGTTCGACGCGTTCCGATGCGCGGATGCCAAGTACCTTGTCGCCATTCTGGTTGAGCTGATCGGCCGCCTTCTGAAGAAAAGAACCGTCCGCCCCGGTCACCGGCGCCGTGAGCGTCGTTTCATGCACGGCCGCGCGGGCAAGTCGCGCGAGCGGCGAGTCGGGGGCCGCAAAGCTGCGCAGCACCTGAAGGTTGAATGCGAGGCTCGTGCCGCTCACCGTCCGGATGTCGTTGAGAAACGCGTCCCACTGCTGCGCGTATTCCATCAGGTACTCGCGGCGGACAGCATCCGTCAGTGCATCGTCCACCCCGGTCGCATTGCCCACGATCTCAGCCGTTTTTTTTTGAGCCTCGCCCAGATACGAGCGCCCCATCACCCACGCATCGTCGTCGCGCGCGATCTGGACGAACTCCGGTAGCCGTTTGTCGAACAGGTTCCGGTAGCCGTCGAACGTGAAGAGGCCAGGCACGCCGCGGGAGAGCGGCTGGTCGCTCGCCCGCGTGAACACGGTGCCGGCTTGCGGCCCGACGGCACGCAGCAGCGTGAACTCGTCCGGGGCCTCCTTCAGCATCGCCGCCTTCGCACGTTGGTACAGGCGGTCGGTCGCGTTGCTGCCGTCGAGAAACGCTCGGGCCTGCTGGATCAGTCCGTCGTTACGAATCAACGGCGACTTCACGACGCGGTCGCCTGAAAACAGCTGCTGCACGTGCTCGATCATCGACGCGCGGCCACCAAAAATCGCCGCGCTGTCGTTTTTCGCCCAGTCGTCGAGCACCCACGCCTTGACGTCGGCGGCATTGAATTTCGCGTTGTCGTGAAGCATCAGGTAGACGCGCAGCGCGTCGTAGGCCGTCTTCGCGTCCTTGGCCGCAATCGCGCCCGACATCACCTCCTCCATCCGGTGCACAATCTGCGGCAACAGCAGATTGTCCTCCAGCGCGTCGTAGGTGCGATGACTTTCCGCCACGATATCGGTCGGAGTGTAAAGACCATAGCGCCACGTACTGGCGGGACCGGACAGGTCCAGGTTCGGGAAAGCCGGCAGGTAGCGTGCTTCCGTCAGCGTATCGGGCACCGCTTCAGGTTTCGGCTCCTTGTAGAGCTGTGTTACCCGGCTCGCCAATGCCTGAACCTTTCGGCCGATCACATCGAGATAGTCGCTGTTATTGCCGAAGCTCACGCGCAAACCCAGCGCGAGCCAGACGAACAGCAGCAAGGCAAGTGCATGACCAATCAGGCGCAGTAGCCGAAAGCGGTATTCCCAACGCAAGTTGGGGACAACGAGATGGGCCTCCGGGAAGATCACCCGAGTCAGCAAATCGTGCAAGAAAAAGCTCTGGCTGCCCTCCGGGCGTGCCGGTGCAACGGACGCCAGCTTCTGGGTCGACGCAAGACGTTGTACGACCGTACGGTGCTCGGCGACGAACTCGCCGCCGCGTTGTTGCGAGCTCGTGAAATACACGCCCCTCAGCGTTGAATGCAACTGAGTGTCGTCATAACGCGAGTCGAGAAACACACGGTCAATCAGGTCGACTATCGGCCCGACCAACGCCGAAAACTCTTCCGGCAATGCGACGAGCTGTTGACGCTTTACGAGATCGTATTCGTCCTGCAAGCGCATATCGACCGAGCCGGCAAGCCGATCAGCGAGCAGGGCAAGCTCATCGTTGCAGCGTGCACGCAGCCCCTCCTTCACAACCGTCTCCTCGCCGTACGGAAGCGTAAAACCCCAGGTCTGTGCGCGACCTTCCGAGGTCAGTGTGCCGAAATAGTCGGTGAACCCGGTCAGGCGATCCATCTTCGTCACGAGGAGGTAGACCGGGAACCGAATACCCAGTTCATCGCGCAGCTCGGTCAGTCGCGCGCGCAATGCAGCCGCTTCGGCAATACGTGCCTGCTCGTCCACACTCGCCAGCGTCGCAAGATCGACGGTGAGCAGCGCGCCATTAATGGGCGCGCGAGGCCGATGCCGGCGCAGCATGCCGAGAAAGCCCAGCCATTCGGCGCGGTCCAGAGCCTGCCTCGGGTGGCCAGCGTTGGCACGAACCGCAACGACCTTCGCACTTGATTTCGGCGCTGCGGCGGCCCGCGATTCGGTCAAAACAGCGCCGTTCGCAACGTCATCACCTGCTTCCGGCTTCGGATGTCCAGGTCCATCCTCACCAGGCACGCCAGGTGCCGGCTTGTCCGATTTCATACCCGAAGCGTCAACGTCTCCGATTATCGAGGTGCCATGGCGCGTGTAATACCCTGCCGTGTCGATCAACACCGCGTCGTTGGTCAACCACCAGTCCATCGAAGCAGCACGATCCGAGCGTTCCCCGGCTGCGCGTAGCATCTGCTCCGCCACCGGAAATGCGAGACCGCCATTGAGCAATGCGCTCGTTTTTCCCGAGCCGTTCGAGCCGAGTGTGATGTACCAGGGCAGTTCATACAGGTAGCGCTTGCCCTGGAGCAGCTTGCGTGGCCCCCGAGCGCCGGTGCGCATAGACTTCAGTCGCGACAACGCACTCGCGACGATTGCTTCAATCTTTTGCAATCGTGGCGCCGCAGGCGACGGCTCCTTCTTGCCGCCGGCTCGCAGCACTTTCTCCAGGAACCGCGCGTCGTCGCGCATCTTCTTCCAGAGACTGAATATCCCGTAGACGAAGTACACCACGAGCACAAGAGCGATCGCGATCAGGCGAGCTGAAACCGGCTCAAACGGTGCGCTGCGTCCGAACGACAGCAGTGGCGACGCATACCAGATCAACAGACACAGCAACGCCACAGGCACGACGCTCGTCGGCAATCCCGCAAGCCAAAGCAGCACGCCGGCCAGCAGCAGCGCGATCAGGAATACGCGCATACCGGCCCCGGCCAGGGGCTTGAGACCGCCAAACGCGACGAATGGCCCGAGAAACCAGATCGTCAACGCAACGATGATGAGCGCGAGGAACGCCAGGAATTGGCGCGATGCGAGAAACGACAGGAACTTCTTCATGTTCAATTCCGGACGCAGATCGGGGGCTAATGCGCGACGACGATTTCGACACGTCGGTTCAGCGCACGCCCCTGGGAAGTACGGTTGTCACCGATCGGCTCGGCGTCGCCCTTGCCAACCGCTTCAAGACGGTTGGCCGGCACACCGGCGGCTTGCAGCATCTGCATCACCTGCGTCGCCCGCTCCTCCGACAGTGCGCCGTTCGACGGGAACTGGCGACTGCGGATCGGCAGATTGTCCGTATAACCCAGGACAGTCACTTTGCCTGGTACTTTCACGATCTCGCCCGCAATCTTCGCGACGAGCGGTGCCATTGCAGGCTTGACTGCGACGCCGCCGGGCTGGAACATCGCATCGCCCCGAAACGTCACCGCGCTGTGGCGCGCATCTTCGTCCACGCTGACCGTGCCTGCCGCGATCTCGTCCTTGAGCAGTTGCTTTAAATGCAGTTGCTGCGGCACCGGTGGCGGTGTCATGCGGCCGATGTCCGCGATCTGTTTCCGGATACCGACACTGTGTGTCACCAGTTCATACTTGAAGTAGCCGAACAGGCCGAGCAGCGCCACCGACAGCACCGTGGCCGTGATCCATACGGGAAACTCCCAGAACGACATATGCGGCTTGCGCGCATCGCTCTTCCAGTGCGGCGACAGTGCCTGGGGCACCGGCTCGCGCCTCGACATGATCTCGGTATAGATGTGCCGGCGAATCTCGCCATGACGGCGTGCCCCCCCTGCCTCAAACCGGTACCGGCCTTCGAAACCAAGACTCAGAACACGGTAGATGACTTCCAGTAGATCGCGGTGCTCTCGGGGTTCCGACACGAGTCTTCCAATCAGCATGTATATCTTTTCACCGCCGTCGACATCTCGATGAAACGTCGCTGCCAGGCTCGTATGGACCCATGCCGCCGCCAGCGCTCGATCGTGTGCACAGGCGGTCCGCATCGCCACCTCGTCGAGCGCCGTACACAGGCAATAGCTGGCGCCGACCATATGGTCGCGTCGGATATTGGCCTGTGTGCACAGCTTTTTAAACTCATCGACTTCCTGCCCCAGCAATTCCCGCAATTGCTCGACCGCACTGGAAGACAGCGAATATGGCATGTCGGCCAGTGCCCGCAGCAGCACGCGCGAGGCCTCGAGCAGCGGATTCGTCGCCGCAAGGATGCGGCGCAGACGGTCCTCCGGCATTTCTCCGGACGGGATCGATCCATCTAGCGTGTCGGGATTTTCCAGTCCGTCCGTTTCGTTCGTCACGATACCTGTTCCTTCATGTCTTTCTTACGAAATGCCACTGGCCGGTTTCGGTGTCGTACAGTGCGTCGATATGCTTGGCACGACCTGATGGGCCCCGCGCGCTCGCGAATTGTGCCGATACGTACAGGCGCTACCGTATCCAGCATGCTGAGAACGGTCAGTCCTGGCAGACGAGTCAAATCCAGCACGATCGCGTGGCCTCACTGCAAGCTCGAAACGAGGTGACAACCACAGGTGCCACGATGCCCCGCACGGGCAATGGGACGGCCCTCGTCGAGCATGTCCTCGTCGCCCTCCTCGATCACGTTCGGCTGCACGTCAGGATGCCGAGGGCATTCGATCAAATCCCCCTTTCGGGCAAGCGGGATGCTGTCGTAGTCAGCCGTTTCGGACGCGGTCGTTACCCTGCCCCCATGGTCAGTCGTGTCGCCGAGGCGGATGAAATTGATCATGAAATGTTTCCTCGTTTTTTAAACAACTTCGGCTTGCGCAAAGCAACAGGATCAGGCGAACAAGCCATCGCCAGTTTCAGTGGCGATTCTTGAATTCCATGCTGTTGGCTTGCTGGAATAATTTGATTGGAAAATTCACTCAAGCAGGCGTGATCGGATACGGCTCGTCCGTCACGGTATAGCCGAGGTCCCGCAGCTTCTGCTTGACCAGGTCACGTTGCTCCTTCGTGTACGTGGTCTGATCCTCGATCTTGAATGGCAAGTCGAGATTGAGCGTTTTCGCAATGATGTTCAGCGCGTAGTCGCGGGCACGGCTATAGCGCTCTTCCTCTGAAGTCATGGACTGCTCACCGCCTCCCGGCAGGTACATGCGAATACCGATGTCATCGAGCGGCATCGGATCATTGAGCATCGGAATCAGTATCGGTACGAACTTCGGGATGCGCCAGGCTTGAAAGTCATAGAAGACGCGTAGAAAGTCCTGCTTACGCTGTAGCCGATCAGTACCAAGCTCCTTGACAACACGCTCCGTGCTGCCCGGATCATCCAGTAGCGCGAGACCGAGAATGGCCCCCTGACGCACCCCGTAATGCTTCGCCTCGATATATGGCTTAATGTCGGCGACGCGCTGTTCAACCGGAACATCCATCTGCGCCATAATTAGCAGAAGATCCTCGTCTACTTCGTCCAGTGGCGACTTCAACCTTGCTTTGAGGATGGGGTAGGCCTCCGGGCGCGGATTCTCGATCAAGCCATACACGGTTTCCCGCCACCCCCCGTGAAAATCCTTTGCCATCAGTATCGCGGACGCTGCAGTTCGAATCTGACGGAGGCAGTGATACATGAAATTTGCCGTTGCAGAACTTAGCTCTGGCGTATCAAGAACTAAATTGATTTCTGGAATGGCTACGTCCTTATATATTTTGCAGTATTTAATCGCGCCATCCCATTTCTCGTGCTTGATCAGATCCGTCAGTGTCGGCATGGTTTTACTCTCCAAGGCAGAGGTGGTTGAAGCGGGAACACCTTGAGCCAACGCTGTACCCGTCGCTCCCAGCGACAAAATCAAGACAACAAGCCATCGTAATTTTCGGTGTCGATGTGTGAGTTCCATGCCGTTGACGTAGTTGGAATGATTTGATTGAAAATTCGCTCAAGCAGGCGTGACCGGATACGGCTCGTCCGTCACCTTGTAGCCGAGGTCCGCAGCTTCTGCTTGACCAGGTCACGT
Organism: Burkholderia metallica; assembly: GCF_001718555.1. Classification (NCBI taxonomy): domain Bacteria; kingdom Pseudomonadati; phylum Pseudomonadota; class Betaproteobacteria; order Burkholderiales; family Burkholderiaceae; genus Burkholderia; species Burkholderia metallica. The sequence goes on along the minus strand of NZ_CP013402.1, from coordinate 343,070 downwards.
TGCTCCTTCGTGTACGTGGTCTGATCCTCGATCTTGAATGGCAAGTCGAGATTGAGCGTTTTCGCAATGATGTTCAGCGCGTAGTCGCGAGCACGGCTATAACGCTCTTCCTCTGGAGTCATCGATTGCTCGCCACCGCCAGGCAGGTACATGCGAATGCCGATGTCATCGAGCGGCATCGGATCATTGAGCACCGGAATCAGTATCGGAATGAACTTCGGGATGCGCCAGGCTCGGAAGTCGTAGAAGACGCGTAGAAAGTCCTGCTTACGCTGTAGCCGATCAGTACCAAGCTCCTTGACAACACGCTCCATGCTGCCCGGATCATCCAGTAGCGCGAGAGCGAGAATGGCCCCCTGACGCACCCCGTAATACTTCGCTTCGATATATGGCTTAATGTCCGCGACACGCTGCTCAACCGGCACATCCATCTGCGCCATAGTCAGCAGAAGATCCCTGTCTACTTCTTCCTGCGGTGACTTCAAGCGTGCCTTGAGGATAGGGTAGGCCTCCGGGCGCGGATTCTCGATCAGGCCGTACGCATTTTCTCGACCACCTCGATTGAATCCTTCGGCCAATCGTACAGCAGCTCCAACCGTGCGAATCTGGCGCAGGCAGTGATACATGAAATTCTCCAGCGTGCCATTTAACCGGGGCGTGCCAAGCACGGCATTAATTTCTGGAATGGCTGCATCTCTTCTGTCGTGGCAGTACTGCAACGCGTCATCCCATTTCTCTTGCTTGATCAGGTTCGCCAGTGTCGGCATGGTTTTACTCTCCGAGGCAGAGGTGGTTGAAGCGGGAACACCTTGAGCCAACGCTGTACCCGTCGCTCCCAGCGACAAAATCAAGACAACAAGCCATCGTAATTTTCGGTGTCGATGTGTGAGTTCCATGCCGTTGACGTAGTTGGAATGATTTGATTGAAAATTCACTCAAGCAGGCGTGATCGGATACGGCTCGTCCGTCACGGTATAGCCGAGGTCCCGCAGCTTCTGCTTGACCAGGTCACGTTGCTCCTGCGTGTACGTGGTCTGATCCTCGATCTTGAATGGCAAGTCGAGATTGAGCGTTTTCGCAATGATGTTCAGTGCGTAGTCGCGAGCACGGCTATAGCGCTCTTCCTCTGGAGTCATCGATTGCTCGCCACCACCCGGCAGGTACATGCGAATACCGATGTCATCGAGCGGCATCGGATCATTGAGTACCGGGATCAGTACCGGTACGAATTTGGGGATGCGCCAGGCTCGGAAATCGTAGAAGACACGCAAGAAATTCGACTTGGATTGCCGGTATTTCGTGCCGAGCTCATAGACCATGCGCTCCGTGCTGTCTGGATCGTCCAGCAGAGCCAGACTAAGAACAGCCCCCTGACGTGTCCCGTAGTATTTGGCCTCGAGGTATGGTTTGATGTCGGCAACGCGTTGCTCAACCGGCACATCCATCTGCGCCATAGTCAGCAGAAGATCCTTATCCCTCTCTTCCTGTGGCAACTTCAACCTTGCTTTGAGGATGGGGTAGGCCTCCGGGCGGGGGTTCTCAATCAGTCCGTACACGGTCTCCCGCCATCCGCCATGAAAATCTTTTGCCATCAGTATCGCGGACGCTGCAGTTCGAATCTGACGAAGGCAGTGATACATGAAATTTGCCGTTGCAGAATTTATCTTTGGTGTATCAAGGACAAAATTGATTTCTGGAATAGCTGCATCCTTGTGGTCTTGGCAATACTGGAGCGCATCATCCCATTTCTCCAGCTTGATCAGGTGCACCAGTGTCGGCATGGTTTTACTCTCCGAGGTAGAGGTGGTTGAAGCAGAAATATCTTGTGCCCGTGTTGTACCCATTCCTCCAAGCATCAGGATCAAGCAAACAAGCCATCGCCAATTTCGGTATCGATTCGTGAGTTCCATGCTGTCGTCCTTGTTTCAATGACCTGATTGAGTATCGCGATACTGCGTGTGGTGACAATCTCTGAATCTTTTTCACTTGACACGATCTTCGGCACCACCTTGCAGCAAAGCATCTTTCCGCCTACGAACCATCCATTTCCAACGTCCAACTGACGGCCGCGCTGCCTGACATTGGGCGCCAGCGGATTAGTGGGCCCTAGACTGGTGTAGACATACATCAAGCTTCGACGAGACCAGTAGTCCTGCATGGCATGGTCTTCTGGATGCTGAGGTGGAAATGGCAGGTTATCGCCTTCCGAATTCGCCGTGCCGGGGTGCCAAAGGCCAAGAAAATGACCGATCTCGTGGGCAAAGGTCTGTACCAACTGGTCTGGCGTGGAAGGTCCGGCGCCATGCATTTGCTCAGCAGCCACCAACGCTGTATTCCTCGCCCCCCAACCAATACCGTCTCCAATCATCGAGTCCACGACGTACATATTCAGATGTGCGGCTATGCGGTTCAAACCGGTCACGTCGTTAAACTCATTGATAGCGCCTTGGACGGTCATCACCCCCGCCTGATTCAAATCGATGGTGTCGTCAAGCCATTGCGTGACTTGAAAGCGAATACCGGCTGTACGCCAGATGTCGTTGATGCTGTCGAAGATCGGCTCAATAGTCGAACGCTGCAACGAAGGGGGAACGCGTGGAATTTCAGGATGTCCGTTCTGCCCGATGGATACCAGATGAACGGCCACCGCAACTGTAATTGGATCGTAGTGCTCCACAAACAACCTGTGCAGTAGCGGGCCATCAGAACTTCCATAGCGCACCTCAACCGTCGAGTTTCGCGGATCGACAACTGCGATGGACCGCCCTGTCCTTGCAACACCCGTGAGCTCAACAACATCATCAGCAAGGAGCCGAACCCTCACCACGGTTTCATCACTGCTCTTGAGAAACAGCGGCACACCCCTCGCCACATGCACGCGCACCATCCGCACCTGAATGGTTTCCCCCGCCATCAGGCTCACAACCGGGCCGGCACGGCCGTCCACAAAACCACGCTCGTCCAGTTCCGGTTGCCGTGGATTGAATCGCCCCGGATTCTGGCGAACGAAGCGAACGGGAACGAATCGATGCCCCTCGTAGATCTCGCGAACGAGCGGTTGAGGCGCCGCTGCCGAACTCGCCTTGGCCGGCGATTTTCCCTTGGCTGGCGTTGATGGCGGCACGCCGCATGGCACCATCGTGTCCGGCGGGGCGCTGCCACCACCCGCCGCCAGCTTCGCGACGAAGTCGGGATGGAACTGCTTGATCGTCGAATTGGACAGATCACGATGGAAACCATATCGCAGGCTGGTATCGATCCTGCCGCCAACGATCTCATGGCGTTCGATCTCCCCGTTTGGCACCATCCCGTTGTCCACCTGGAATTGCAGAATCGCCTCCTCGATTTCGACATGATCCAGTTTGTCGTCGGGTGTTTGACTCAAACCGTTGAAACGATACGGCTTGTCGTAGTAACCCATGATCATCAAGCGACGCTTGGCGCCCTGGATGCCCATGGTGGTTCTGCCGTCGGTGGTTTCATCGGCGCTGTAGTCTCGCGGGCGCAGGTGGATCACGGTTCCCAGGATCTGGAGCTCCCCCGTCATACCGGGCTGCAGGCCCGGCAGCAGAATCTGCCCGTTCGGCTCCGTCTTGCCCTCGATTTCGGGATGACCGGGAATACGCAGCTTGTACGGGATACCCGCTAACGCACGGTCTGCCTCGCTACCGCTCACGCCGGGATAGGTCTGGAAGTAGATGCGCAGAGGGCGCTGCGGCAGTTCGACCTTGCACACCGAGCCGCCTGACTTCAGCTTCAGTTCAGGTGGAGGCGCGGACGTTTTCCTGGTGGGTCGTTGGCTCGTCATCGGTGAGTCACAGAAGTTCGATTTTCAAGGATTCGCTGTATTCGGCCAGATGCAGTGTGGTTTCCCCGTCGGCATTGGTGATGCCCTCGATCCGACTGCCATCGGCACGCGTGATGCGATACGGGTGATACGGCGCAATCTGATTGGTACCTTCCCAATGCAGCTTGAAGAATCCTTCGTAGATCTTGCCGAAGCTGTCGGAAAACGGGATTCGCATCGATTCCGCTCCCGCCTTGCTCCACTTCGCGCACTTCTCCTGGATCTGCCCGGTGGTCCCGTTTACGATGCCGTCGGCGGTGATGCGAATGAACGAGCCGCCTACGCCGATCCAGATCTCCTTCGACGCGTTCAGCACGATTTTTCCGTCCAGGCTGGTAACCGTCAGATCCTTCAGCGCCGCGAGCGCCATCGCATCGTCTTGCGCCTGAATCTCGACCTTGCCCTGCGCTGCGACCAGTCGGATACCCAGCTTCGCGGCAAACAACGAGATCGCGCCCTTGATCGAGCCGATCAAGGATCTGCCGGACGACACGCTCACGTCTCGTGCCGCCGTCACTGCGTGGTCCCCCTGGCTTGCAATATGCACGCCTTGCGCCGCGCTCATGCCGATACCCGACGCGCTCGCCAACACGATGTCAGGGCGACTCATTTCCGGAAACAGGTTCTCGCTCGGATCGGCGACATCGCCTTTTATCGCTTCGTTCTGCGTCTTGATCGCCTGCGTCGCATCATGCTGGCTCACCCCGGCTTCCTGCGCGTTGTGCCGCTGCGCCAGATCCGCCATCTCCTCATGCAGTTCCCTCGCCTGGGTCAAGCGAGCCACGGTCTCTGCCATGTCCTTCGCCGGTGCGCTTGCCCCTTCCCGCGCCTCTGTCGTCACCAGCATTCCGCGGTTTGCCCGCATCACCCCGTGCGCTTCCGTCGCCATCTCGAACCCGACGCCACGCTCCTGCTGTCGTCCCGTGCCTCCCTCGATGCGGGTGTTATACCCAAGCACCAACCTCGACTGCGCGTAATCGCTCGAAATCTGGACCTGAAGTTTTCCAGGCGTGTCGTCAACCACTACCTGGTTAGCCTGACTGCCAGTCAGACTCATGCTGCACCAGCCCATCAACGCATGATTCTTCGGCAACACCCACGGTGGCTGGTTGAACTGGTTCACCTGACGATCCGACACATACGGCTTGTCCGGATCCCCTTCGTGATAGCTCACCGTCACCTCCTGGCCGATGCGCGGCAACGCCACGAACCCGAAGCCGCTCCCCTGCCACGGCGATGAAACCCGCATCCAGCAGCTCGAATTCTCGTCACGCGAACCGAGCCGGTCCCACACGAACTGGACTTTCACGCGCGCATAGCCATCGACCCATATCGGCTGGTCAGCAGGCCCCACCACGACGGCCGTTTCCGATCCGCATGGCGGCTTGCGCTTCGGGCGGCTACGAAAAAACGTCGTAGCGGGCTGCAGCACAAAATCCGTTACGCAGTGGTACGGTTCGCCGCCCGTGGCTTCATCGTTGTTACGAATGTCGATCGTCGCGGCGACCACCAGGTATTCCGCATTGGTGCGCGCCTGCGGACACCCTTCGAGGTGAAAGGTGTGGCCCGTCGCTATTCCACGCAGGTTGCCGCGCCCCTTCGCACGCAAGCTCCTGCAACGCTCTGCGTCGACACGCACCCCTGCCAAATATCGCGCCTCCTGAACACAACTGTTCGGCATTCCAGACAGCCCCATCGTCCCTGCCAACGGCTGCGAGTAATCGCCCCACGCATAGTGCTCTGCATTGCTAAATGGAATATCACTCGGACGATCGACTACCGTCGACAGATTTGCACGAGATTGGGTCGAATCGTAATCGATCAAACTCACCGCTCCCGCGGTAAGCCGGCGCGACACCGTCAGGCGATGGATATGCTCTTCGTCGACTCGCTTCCCCGCCGGTGCGTGATAAGAAATCGTGTCATACATGTTTCCGTGCGGCTTGTGTGATCCAGGCGAGTCGCACAGCACCAACGTCGAGCCATCCATGAAGTAGTAGATGCCCCACTCGCACCATAACCGGCTCAGGAATTCAAAATCAGATTCCCACATCTGCCGCACATAGTCGCGCGTCGGGTAAACACCCTTCAATCCAACCGCACCTAACCGCCATTCATATTTGAACGGATAGAGGCTCGAACCGAGAATCGCTTCCGTGATCTCGACGACGTTTTTGTTCTGGAAAATGCGGTTTTCGCGGTTGAGCGTCGTGAGCCACAGCCACGGCCGTACGCTCATCTCGTAATAGGCGTACCGATCGTCCTCGCCGGTAGACGTAAACTCGGTGATCAAGCCGACGATTTCGCGCTTGCCTGCGCCCAGGTTGCCCAGCCCGGCACCGCCTGGTATGCCGGGAGAGAACGTCCCCTTGCCATCGAATTCGATTGAGATGGTGAGTTCCGTTCCGACCAGCTTTTCCGGTTGGATGCGATCACGTGCCTCATAGACGGGCAACGTCGGCATATGCAAGGTCTTGAGTTCCAGCGTGAACTCGGCGAGCGTGCCGAGTTCTTCTTGACCATGAAGTCTGATAGGCAGAAGGATTGACCGGCCTGCCACGCCAGGAAGCGCCGCACCCGAAATCGACACGACGCGGGATTGCGTTGGTACGTACATGGACTCCCCTTCTCAAGCTCTATCGATTCGTGTCATGGCAGCGCCATGAAGATCCGCCGAGGGCCGACGCCCATTCCCGACTATCGTGTCCAATTGCCGCCGGTTCGTGATTGCCTCGGGTACCCGGTACCTTCATGCAGGTCAATCGCCCGTCTTCGCCAATCACCCTCTGACGCCCCACAACTCCAGTTTGAGTGATGGAAAATCACCCGCTACGTGCAACGCCAAACCACCGTGACGCACAACCTCCTCCCACAGCGGCCCATCCTGGGTCAACTCGTAGTAGATGTAGCCCGCGTTGAACGGGAGCTGCCGCGGCGGAACAGGCAAGGTCTGGAGACCGATTCCCGGCAAGTGGCTGCGCACGAGGCTTGGCAGCTTGTCGGACGGACCGGCCTTTGCTTGTGCAAGGAACTGCTGCTTCAGCAGGTCAGGCGGCATGGCGGCATGCACGGCGAGCACGACGGCGGTAAAACCTTGCATGTCGAACGGATCGACCACCGCGTTTCGCATGCCGTGGCCCCGATCCTCGAGTGCAATGCTTTGCGCGCTGCGCACCAGCACGGCGTTGAGCAGTCGATGCGTGTCGTCGACAACCGGCTTCAGGCACAGGTGCGGCGTCGTGTGCTGATAAGGCGGATGTGTATCGAGCGGCCGGCGCGTATCCGTGCGCAGATGGGTCGACAGCTCGCCCGCCATGCCGATCAACAACACATGGATGTCCGCGGGCGACGTGGTCGGCACGCGCAGCATGTGCTGCAGCAACGGCTCGTACCGGTTCAGGATCTGCAGCAACAGGTAATCCGTGACCGTTGCGGCACTCGCGGTGGTGTCCTCGGTGCCCGCCAGCCGTTGTGCCAGCGCATTCGCGCGCAACCTCGCGAGATCGTGAATCTTCGTGACCCAGCTGGTCAGCAGATCGCTCGCCCCAAAACCCGAAACAGGTGGCACGAGCGTATTGTCGAGCTCGATGCTGCCATCCGCACGAATCGTTTTCACGCATGTGAGTGCGAGGCCGATCCACGCATCACCGAGTTCCTTCTCTGGCAGAAGGCGCAAGCGCAGGTTCGAAAGCTGCACGGATTCGGGTGCGAGGCCGACCGAATTCGTGTCGCGCAACTCAGTGTCGAACACGAGGTAGCGCGCCAGCGAATCCGCAGTGTTCACGAACGTCGTCTCTTCGCAATTCGGCAGTCGGACCGGTACCGCCAGATAGATCACCTGATCGAGATGCTCCGGTCGAATCGTCAACGGAGGCGGCAGCGGCGTGTTACCCGGCGCGTCGAACGGCGAGCCGTCGGCGAACACGCCGGCGGCGGATTTGACGATCACCTTGCCGAGCGCGAGCGATTCCAGATCGAGTGCGTAGTGCGAAAAACCGAAAAAGAACGGCGACAGCGGCGCCGCGCGCATGTGCGCGTACTTCTCCAAATAGCGATCCTGCTGCTGGAACAGTTGCGGACGGAAAAACAATCCTTCCTGCCAGGCGACCTTGGCATACCAGCTCATACGTATCGTCCGTTTCGTTGCGCGACGTGATTCATTTCTTGGCTTCCTCGATCCGGACGGCCTTGGCCTCGAGATCGATCTTCAGTTTCAGCTTCGGCGTGAAGAAGCGGTACCACGCCTTGTCGGGTGCGATCGGCATCGTGTAGACCGTCCGCCACACGGAATTCGGCAAGTCGCGATAAGCCGCAATCACGCCGATGACGGTCGTTGCCGGATCCGGGCGCCGAGCAATGGTCCGATGTTCGCCAGGTCGCAGTTGTACTTCGTCGCGCTTCACGACGTCGTCGCCCAGTACGGTCTTCTCCTGGGTCTGCAGCGTGAAGAAGTCCGCCGCATTGAAGGCGTTGTCGTTCTTCAGCTCATAGAGGCGCACGACAATCGGCGCCGCCCGTCCACGGTCGTCCGGATTGACGTCGACCTTCGCGTCGACCATCATGTCAAGCCGGATCGGCTCCTTGGGTTTCGGCTCGCCGCTCGCACAGGCGGAAATCAACACAACACTGGCGAGGGTGGCGGCAGTCAGAATCGAACGCATGCAGATTTCACCTTGTTGGACAGCGAGATGCGCCGCGCGCGGAGAAAGCAGCCTTCTCCCAACGCGCGGCACCTCCCGGGCTTACGCTTCCTTGTTGCCCTTGATGTCGAAGCTGGCCGTCACGGCACCGCCGCTGCCGCCCTGCGCGTTCTGCACGACGTACTCCTGCTTCACCTTCGCGAACGACAGCGACACCGTTTCGCGGCTCTTCTCGGCATCCAGCTTGCTGCCCGACGGCTTCACGCGCGTGACGATCACGTCGCTCATCGTGAGCTTCAGGTACTCGAGCGGGTTGCCACCGGCCTTGCGCATCACGAGCGTCGCCTGGTCGATGTGCTTGCCGGTCAGCGCGTACTTCATCAGGTTCGGACTCGCGCGATCGATGTTGTGTTCGAATGTCAGATCCTTGACCGTCGCCTTGCCTGCACCGCCGCCGCTACCGGCATGCATCGTCGATTCCTGCAGGATTTCCCAGTCCCAGTTCAGGATTTCGATCTCGTCCTTGTGCTTGTCGTCGAGCGATTCGCCGTTGATGCCGTCGATCTTCAGGAAAATGTCTTGTGCCATACCAATGCTCCTTGAGTGAGTGAAAACGGGTCGGGCGCTACGGGAGAGAATGGTCCGACGCCCGACCTAAGAGGGCCAAGCTTCTATATCAAGCCGCTTCCTTGATCGACGGCAGCTTGGTGACGAGCCGCAGCGAAACCGTCAGTCCCTCGAGCTGGAAGTGCGGACGCAGGAAGAATTTCGCCTGGTAGTAGCCGGGATTGCCTTCGACGTCTTCGACGAGGACTTCGGCTGCTGCGAGCGGCCGGCGCGCCTTGGTGTCTTGCGACGAGTTGGCCGGATCCGCGTCGACGTAGTGCATGACCCATTCATTGAGCCAGCGCTGCATGTCCTCACGCTCCTTGAACGCGCCGATCTTGTCGCGCACGATGCACTTCAGGTAGTGCGCGAAGCGCGAGCAGGCGAACAGATACGGCAGGCGTGCGGACAGGTTCGCGTTGGCAGTCGCATCCGCGTCGTGATACTCGGCCGGCTTTTGCAGCGACTGCGCGCCGATGAAGGTCGCGTGATCGGTATTTTTGCGATGCACGAGCGGAATGAAGCCGTTCTTCGACAGTTCGGCCTCGCGCCGATCCGAGATCGCGATCTCGGTCGGACACTTCATGTCGACCCCGCCGTCGTCGGTCGGGAACGTGTGGCACGGCAAGTTCTCGACCGTGCCGCCCGACTCGACGCCGCGGATCAGCGAGCACCAGCCGTACTGCTTGAACGAGCGGTTGATGTTGACGCCCATCGCATACGCGGCGTTCGCCCAGCCGTAGCGGCTGTGATCCGACCCATTCGTGTCTTCCTCGAAATCGAACTCGTCGACCGGATTGGTCTTCGCACCATACGGCACGCGCGCGAGGAAGCGTGGCATCGCGAGCCCAACATAGCGCGCGTCCTCGGTGTTGCGCAGCGAATTCCATGCCGCGTATTCGAGGTTCTGCGTGAAGATCTTCGTCAGGTCACGCGGGTTCGCGAGCTCCTGCCACGACTCCATCTGCAGCACCGACGGCGCCGCGCCCGTGATGAACGGCGTATGCGCGGCCGCGGCGACTTTCGCGATCGAGCCCAGCAGGTCGACGTCGGGCGGCGTATGGTCGAAATAGTAGTCGGCGACCAGGCAGCCGTACGGTTCGCCGCCGAGCTGGCCGTATTCCTGTTCGTAGATCTGCTTGAAGAGCGGACTCTGGTCCCATGCGATGCCCTTGTACCGGCGCATCGTGCGGTGCAGTTCGGTCTTCGATACGTCGAGGGCGCGGATCTTGAGGTGCTCGTCCGTCTCCGTGTTCGATACAAGGTGATGCAGACCACGCCAGGCCGACTCCAGCGCCTGATAGTCGTCGTGGTGGAGAATCAGATTGATCTGCTCGGAGAGCTTGTGGTCGATCTGCGCGATGATCGCGGCGATGCTCTTGTATGCGTCGTCGCTGATCGTGGTCGATTGCGTCAGCGCCTGCTCGGCGAGCGTCTGGACCGCATGTTCGACTGCTTCACGCGCCTGCTCGGTCTTCGGGCGGAACTCCCTTTCGAGCAGTTGCGTAAAGTCGGATTGAATGGCCGTCTGAGCGTGGTCGGCCTGTGCTTGCTGTTTCGCCATGGTGGTCATCCTCGATCGCTTCGTCGGTCAGTTCGCTTTGTTCCGTTCGGCTTCATCGCCCTCGTGACGCACGGGCCTGGGCGCGGAGGCCAGCGACTCGAGCAGCGCCGGATCCTGCAGCAATTGGGTAACGAGCGCTTCGGCACCCGACTTGCCGTCCATGTAGGTCTGCAGGTTCGCAAGCTGCGTACGCGCTTCGAGCAGCCGGCGCAGCGGCTCGACTTCTCGAGCGATGGCGGCCGGCGAGAAGTCCTCGATGCTCTCGAAGGTCATGTCGACCATCATCTGACCTTCACCCGTCAGCGTGTTCGGCACGGCAAACGCGACGCGAGGACGAATCGCCTTCATGCGTTCGTCGAAATTGTCGATATCGATGTCGAGGAACCGCCGATCCGATACAGCCGGCAGCGGCTCGACCGGATGCTTGCCGGAGAGGTCGGCCAGCACGCCCATCACGAACGGCAGCTCGACCTTTTTCTCCGAGCCGTAGACCTCGACGTCGTACTCGATTTGCACGCGCGGCGCACGATTGCGCGCGATGAATTTCTGCGAACTGCTGGAAGCGGACATGAACAGGTTCTCCTGGACGGTGGTAAGTGGACTGCGCTCAGCAAAGCGCTTCGTCCAAACGGGATGGCAATGCATCGAACGTCAACGCCTGCACAGGCGCTGCGGCTGGATCGGCGACACCGATTGCAATACGTGCAAGCGCGGCGTTCGACGTGAACGCGTCGAGCCAAAGGGCCGACAGGCGAGGCAGCACATGTTGTTCGATAAAGCCGATGAGGACTCGCGCACCGGTCTCCTGTACGAGGCAACGGCCGACGATGTAGTCGACCAACGACTCGTCATAGGTAAGCGCGATTTCATGACTGTCGGCCATGCGCTTCGCCACGCGCCCCAGATGCAGACGGACGACGCGAGCAAGCGCGGCGTCGGCCAGCGGCCGGTAAGGCACGACCGTCACTCGTCCGAGAAAGGCAGCCGGGAAGACTTTCAGCAATTCGGGGACGAGCGCATCCCGTAACCCGTCCATATCGGGCGACAACATTGGATCGGCGCACAGGCCCGCGGTCAGATCGGAGCCGACATTGCTGGTCAGCAGGATGGTGGTATTGCGGAAATCGATGTGGCGACCGTCGCCGTCCTCCATGTAGCCCTTGTCGAACACCTGGAAGAACATTTCATGCACGTCGCGATGGGCCTTTTCGATCTCGTCGAGCAGCACGACCGCGTACGGACGGCGGCGTACCGCTTCGGTCAGCACCCCGCCCTCCCCATAACCGACATACCCGGGCGGCGCCCCTTTCAAGCCCGACACGGTGTGGGCTTCCTGATACTCGCTCATGTTGATCGTGATCAGGTTTTGTTCGCCGCCGTACAGCGCCTCGGCCAGTGCCAGTGCTGTTTCTGTCTTGCCCACACCCGACGGCCCCGCGAGCAGGAACACGCCGAGCGGCTTCTTCGGGTCGGTCAGGCCGGCCCGCGCGGTCTGCACGCGCTCGCCGATCAGGCGCAGCGCATCCGCCTGACCGATCACGCGCGCGTCCAGCGTTTCGGGTAGTCGGCGCACGGCGGCCACCTCGTCCGTGACCATGCGACCTACCGGGATACCGGTCCAATCCGAAACGATCTCCGCGACGATCGCCTCGTCGACTTCCGGAAACACGAGCGGTGCCTCGCCCTGAAGGTCAGCCAGCGCGCGCTCGAGCTCGCGCAGCCGTTCAACGGGCATCGGCGAATCATCGGGCGATCCTGCCGCGCCCCCGCGTGCGGCAAGCAGCGCCTGCGCGGCGGCGACCTGTTCACGCCAACGCATGTCGACCGCGGCCTCCTCCGTTGCCAGCGTGTCGATGCGCACCCGCACATTGGCTAGTGCCTTTTCCGCGTCCAGACCGACGCGGGCCTCCTGCACGAGCAGCGCCTCTTCCGTGCGCGCGGCCGCGAGGCGCTGGCGGACGTCGTCGAGCTCGCGCGGCGTTGCATGTTGCGACAGCGCGACCCGCGCACAGGCGGTATCGAGCAGGCTGATCGCCTTGTCCGGCAACTGGCGTGCCGGAATGTAGCGGTGCGACAACGTCACTGCACCCCGGATCGCATCGTCGCGCACCACGACACCGTGATGCGCCGAGAACGTTTGCGCGAGCCCCCGCACCATATCGATGGCAGCGACCTCGGACGGCTCCGCGACCTGCAGCACCTGAAAGCGCCGGGTCAATGCGGGATCCTTTTCGATATGCCGCTTGTACTCGGCCCAGGTCGTCGCGCCGATCGTCCGGATCGTGCCGCGCGCGAGGGCCGGCTTCAGGAGGTTGGCGGCGTCGCCCGTGCCCGCCTGGCCGCCCGCGCCGATCAGCGTATGGATCTCGTCGATGAACAGGATCACGGGGGCAGCCGACTTCGCGGCCGCTTCGAGTAGCCCCTTCAAGCGGGCCTCGAACTCACCCTTCATGCTGGCACCGGCCAGCAGCGCGCCGACATCGAGGCTGAGCAACCGCACGTCGGCCAGCTTCGGCGGCACGTTGCCCGACGCGATCGCGCGGGCGAGACCTTCGACCACGGCCGTCTTGCCGACGCCGGCTTCGCCGGTCACCAGCGGGTTGTTCTGCCGCCGGCGCAGCAACACGTCGATCATCGTGCGGATCTCGAGCTCGCGGCCGATGACCGGATCGATTTCGCCAGCGCGGGCCAGTGCCGTCAGATCCGTGCAGTACTGCTCAAGCGAACCGCTCTTCGGCGCACCCGGCATCGCGCTGGACGCCTCGCCCGGCGTGGCAGGTAACAATTCGCTGCGGTCATACGGATCATCAGCCGCTTCCGGCGAACCGCCGATCCAGGCCGGAAGCACGTCGGCGAGGCCGTCGACCGGGATTTTGCCGAACGCGGGGGAGATGCCAAGCAGCACACGCCGCAAGTCAGGCGTGGACACGAGTGCTGCGATCAACCACGCACCGCGCACGCGGCGGTCACCGCGTTCGAGCGTCGCAAGCACCCACGCGCGCTCGATTGCCGATTCGATGTGCCACGAAAAATCGCTGATCGAACTTGCGCCCGCCGGCAACGCAGCCAGCGCCCGCGCGAAGTCACGCTCGAGCGTGTCGCGATCAATACCGGCGTGACGAACGATCCGCTGAAGGTCGCCGTCCGGCTGCTGCAGCATTTGATGCAGCCAGTGGATGAGCTCGACGAACGGATTCCCGCGCAACTTGCAGAAACTCGTCGCCGACTCGATGCTTCGGTAAAGCCGAACCCCGAGCTTACCGAACAGTGCTTGGCGCGAAATGGTCATGATGTTCTTAGTTGGTGGCCGCGATGCCCCAAGCATCATTCCCTTGATATCAGGACTACTACGTAGATGCTTCGACTGATATCGCTGGAAATACTCGATCCATCGCTCTCTCTTAGATCCGATTCAATCGGCCAATTCGAATCGGAGCGGCATTATCGACACGAAATTCAATTTCCGTCAATCCATTCCATTGACCTCAATTACCGAAATCAAGCTGCACCACCCGGAATCCATCGCATCGCCCCGCCCCAAATCACACACTTTCCCGCGAGCGCCCCCAGGCCGACACACTCAGATCAAGACAATCCAAGTCATTGTTATTTTGAGATATTTTCGATATCCCAATTATTTGCAATTTTTCACAAATATGCAGCCAATTGATTTTAATATCTTTTTCATACCAACCGTTACTGCATTTAACATTTCACGATCAATCTCAAAAATATTCACAACCCATCTCGAAAAGTCGATTATCTCCGCGACGATAGACGAACCGCCCGGACTCGTGGTTAAAATGCGAAATTCCAGTCATCGGACCCCCAGATGCGTTCCTTTCGTCAGCCGTGGCGTCGCCAACCGAATATCTCTCACACCGAGCCCGTGCCTGACGGATACCGAGAGCGGCAGACGCCCGGCGTGGAATGCCCATACCTTCCGGATTACGAAGTAATCGACCACCCGTACAACAGCGATGATGTGCTGCGCGAACTCGGTATCGGATGCATGGATGGTGCCGATGCACCGGTACGCACCGTAGCCAACGCCGACGGCGCCGACTCCCTGGTCGAGACGTTGCACGCGCAGTACTGGCGCGCGCTGACCGATCCCCATGCGTCGGTTACCACAGAACTGATGCCACCGGGGGATGAACCGACACCGCACACGCTCGCGCCAGATTCGCAGGTCGATCCGGGCGTACGCGGCGAATGCGATTCGATCGAAGCGCTACTGTGTGGCAATCACTCGCTCGAAGACATGTTTGAGCAACTCGATCTGCACGCCGAGCACATCCCGGGCGATGAACCCGTGCCGGAGATCTTGCGACTGTTTGCCCCTCCTGAATTTCACGCAGCGGCCGCGCGGCGGGGGCCGGCCCTGCCGCCTCCGCTCACTCGGCGCGAACACCATGCGCTGTCGGTAGACAGTCCGCTATCCGCCCCTACACGCAAGGACGAGGGATGATCCGGCGCACCGCCTCCGACTCGCCTCAAAACCAACGCTTGAGCGAGCCCCCCCTCGGCGAACGGATCGAGTGCATCTCGACGCGTCTGCGCACGCAGCCGGCCACTGCGTCCCATCGGTGGGCGCTGTTCCAGTTGATGTGCATAACGGGCGAATGGCCGCGAGCGATCCAGCAATTGCAGATGTGGGCAAAACTCGAACCTGGCCAGACGCAAGCCGCACAGGTGTATCGCGACCTGATCCGGGCTGAAAGCTGGCGCAAGCAGGTCGTCGAGGGACGCGCTCGCCCGGGCTTCGTGCTCGAACCGTCAGCAGGAGTCGAGGGTCTGCTGAATGCGCTGCGCCTGGCTGCCGGAGAACAGAACGAGCAGGCCGACGCCGCGCGTGAGGCTTCACTCGATGCCGCGTCGACCGTTCCGGTGCGCGTCCCGCACGGAACGGCGAACTGGATCGTCGATAGCGACTCCCGTTTCGGCCCGTTCTGCGAGGTCATCACGGCCGGGCACTATCGCTGGGTGCCGTTCGCCGATCTGGCTGCATGGCGCGTGTCACTGCCGACGAAACTGGTCGATCTGGTATGGGCGCCATGTACGCTCACGCTCGTCGACAGAAGCATCGTCCGTGGCTTCATGCCTGCACGATATCCAGGGTCGGAGAGCGGCGACGATGCGGTGCGTCTCGGGCGCACGACCGTCTGGCACGAGCATGGACGAACCGGCGTTATCGGTCTCGGCCAGAAAACCTGGACCACTGATCAAGGCGACTTCAGTCTCTTCGAATTGGCGAATGCGGAATTCGGCACGCATGTCGCTGACGGTGCCGCCGGCGGGGAGCGAGTCGATGACTGATCGCAAGAGACCGTCATCCGCCCCGGATACGCTGGCTGTTCGCACACCCCGCCGGGCCAACGCTCACCTGATGCCAACCCTGCTCGACCGGCTGCGCGACGACGCGCCGCATCGACATGTCGAAGCCCCTGAGGAATACACGGTCACGCGCAAGCAGATGCGTGACATCGTGCAGCGCGACCTCGCCTATTTGCTGAACACGACCAGCATCGAGGATCAGATCGATCGCGCGCGCCATCCGCATGCGGCCGCCTCGACCGTCAACTTCGGCGTGCCGCCGCTCGCGGGGGCCTTTCTCGCGTCACGTCAGTGGAACGACGTCGAACGCATGATCCGGCAGGCCATTACCGATTTCGAACCGCGATTGATTCCGGATTCGCTGGTGGTATCGCCTCGCCATGCCATCGAGGCCGGCGAGCATCACAATGTCCTCGCGTTCGAAGTCCGCGGACTGATTCACATGGATCCGTACCCGCTCGAATTCATGGTGCAGAGCTCGCTGGATCTCGAAACGAGCGAGATTCGCATCATCGGCATGCGCACCAGCTGAGCCCGGTGCGACACAACGACAACAAAGAGACCACTCCGATGGACCCGCGACTGCTCGACTACTACAACCAGGAACTCATCTACATGCGCGAGCTGGCTGCTGAATTCGCGCATGCACACCCTAAAATCGCGCGTCGACTCGGGATGCAGGCAGGCGAAGTGGCCGACCCCTACGTCGAGCGCCTGATCGAATCGTTCAGCTTCATGGCCGCACGCATGCAGATCAAGCTTGACGCCGAGTTCCCACGCTTCACGCAGCGGTTGCTCGAAGTTATCTACCCGAACTATGTCGCGCCCACTCCCTCGATTGCCGTCGCACGCATGTATCCGGGCCGGACTGAAGGCAAACTCACCGAAGGGTACCGTATCGCGCGCGGCACATCGTTCACTGCGCGGGTTCCTGATGGAGAAAGAACCGCGTGCCAGTTTACGAGTGGACAAGACGTGACGCTGTGGCCGCTCACGATCACCGACGCACGCCTGACCGGTATTCCGCCCGACATTCCTGCGCTCGAACGTTATACGCCACCGGATACGCAAGTACGAGGCGCGTTACGGATCAAGCTCGCCACGACCGGCGACGTGCATATCGCCGATCTGAAGGGGCTCGATCGGCTTCCCGTCTACCTGGCAGGTGATGAGCAGGTCGCCTCGCATCTCTTCGAACTGCTGCACGCAGGCGGAATCGCGTCCGTGATTGGCGTACCCGGTGAATTCGGCGTACCCGGTCGTCCGCTTGCCGCGGTAACTCAGAGCGCGGTAGAGCACGAGGGGTTGCGCATCGACCAAAATCTGCTTCCGCTCAGCTGGGCGAAATTTCACGGCCACAACCTGCTGCACGAGTACTTTGCATGCCCGGGACGGTTCTGGTTCTTTGCGTTGAACGGCCTCGCCGAAGGACTCTCGCGTATTCGTGGCCGGGAAGCCGAAATCGTCGTCCTGCTCGACCGGGTGCCAGGGCCGCTCGCAAACCTCGCTGACGCTTCTCGCTTTGCGCTTTTCTGCACGCCCGTCATCAATCTCTTCAGCAAACACACCGACAGAATAGAAATCTCGCCGCGCGAGACCGAGTTTCACCTCGTGCCAGCGCGACTGGCGCCGCTCGACTACGAGGTGTTTTCGGTGGAGACCGTGTACGGTCAGGTGGCCCTCACATCCGAAGAGCTTGAATTCCGTTCGCTCTACCAGACACTGAACAACGACGAGGGTAATCACGGGCGTTACTTCTCAACGCGGCGTGAACAGCGCCTCGTGTCCAATTCCGCGCGTCGTTACGGCACGCGTACGCCCTACGTCGGCACCGAAGTGTTTCTCTCGCTCGTCGACCAGAACGAGGCACCTTATGCCGAAAACCTCCGCTTCCTGTCAGTCGACGCGCTCCTGACCAACCGCGATCTGGCCACGCTCGTGCCGCGCAACGGCGTACGCGATCTGGAGACCGCGGAGTCCACGCCGGTGGAAAGCATCGGCCTCATCCGGCCGCCGAGTCCGCCGCTGCCGCCGTATGCCGAGCGGGAAATGGCGTGGCGCCTGATCCGCCAACTCAACTTCAACTATCTGCCGCTCGACGATCTCGATCACCGCGAAGGCGGTCAGGGGCTTCGCGATCTGCTGCGCCTGTACCTCGCGGAAGGCGACTCCGCGCAAAACCGGCAAGTCGAAAGCCTTGTCGGCGTCAAGACACGCCCGGTGACGCGCAAGCTGCCGGGGACCGGCCCGATGACGTTCGGGCGCGGCATCGAGTGCGCGCTGACGGTAGATGAGACCGGCTTCTCTGGCATGAGCCCCTATCTCTTCGGCACGATCCTCGAGCATTGGCTCGCACGGCACGTCTCGATCAACAGCTTTACGCACACCGAGCTGCATTCGATGCAGCGTGGCCGCATTGCCCGCTGGCCAGTGCGCACGGGCACGCGCGGAGTATTGTAATCAAGCGCGCGACGCTGCCGGTGCTGCTACGCGACAGCACGCTGTCGCCAGAGCTGCTCGAACACTTGCAGGCCGAGCCCTGGCGTTTCGGATTCCTGTCGCTGTTACGGCGCATCGGCGCGAATCCAGCGATCGATCCGATCGGCACCGCATCCCGACCGCGTTTGGAGCCGTTCCGGCTCGGCCAGCAACCGAGCCTTGCGTTCGCACCGCGCGAAATCGCCAACGCTCAGGAATCCGATGGACGATTGAAGGTGCGACTGTTCGGTCTCGGGACGCTTGGCCCCAATGGTCCGCTGCCGATCCACGTGACCGAGATCGCGAAGGATCGCGAGGATAGCCGGCGAGATACGACGACGGTTGATTTTCTTGACCTCTTCCATCACCGCTTCTTCACGCTGCTCTATCGCGCGTGGGCTTCGTCCCAGTCCACAGCCGGACTTGACCGGAAGGAAAACGAGCGGTTTTCGTTTTACATCGCGTGCCTCGTCGGGCAAGACGTCGGCGAAATCAGCCGGCGCCCCCTACCCTCGCACGCGCGTCTCGCCGCCACCGCGCACCTCGTGCGCGAAGCGCGCAATCCGGACGGACTACGCGCCACGCTCGAACGCTACTTCGGCGTGCCGGTCACGATCGCGGAGAACGTGTTTCACTGGATCGAGATCGATCCCGCCGATCTCGGCCGCATGGGTCGTCCTGGAGCGACGGCGACAATGGGACAAGGCGCAATGCTCGGCCGCGTCGCCCCGGATCGACAGCATCGCTTTCGCATTGTGATCGGTCCGGTCGATCTCGACGCCTACTTACGCTTCACGCCGCAGGGCGAGGATCTGCCTCGGCTCGTCGAGTGGGTACGGGCGTTCGTCGGCTACGAGTTGGGATGGGAGCTTGAGTTGCGTATCAAGCCAGAGAGTGCTCCGCCTGCGGTTATGGGCGGCCGGCAGCGCATGGGCTGGTCCGGGTGGCTCGGTCGCCCGTCTCCGCATAAGCCCATTACCGGCATGCGATTCGAGCCCGAACGTTACGTGCGGCATTTCGATCGCCGTGCCACTGATCTCAAGAACCGACCATGAGCAAGAAGCAATCCGCCGCGCCCGGCAAACCGGCCCGGACGTCCGCCGCGAATGTGCCGAATTTCGACTGGCTCACGCCCGTAAGCGATGACTTGCTCTGTGGCCCGGACCTCGAATACGACCACGATTTCGTCGTGCTGTTCTCCCGAGTTGCCCCCAAACAGGACGTACAGTACGGTGCGTTCGTGGGCGCGCCCGATCCGCTCAACTGGAGCGAGATCGAACGGGATTGCCGGCGGCTCATGATGCGCACGAAGGACCTGCGTGTCGCCGTGCTGTATACACGTTGCCGCGTACGTCTCGGTGGTGTCGTGGGCCTGGCAGAGGGAACCGCGGTGCTGGCTGCGTGGGTGCAAGCCTTTCCGGACGATATCCATCCGCAGACGAGCACCGATAACGATCGCGACGCGGCGCTGGAAATGCGAATGAACGCATTGCAAGCGCTATCGGACCCCGAAGGGTTGCTGGCCGATGTCCGGGAAATCGTACTGGTGAAGTCGACCGCTACCCGCCTGCAGGTGCGTGACGTCGAACGCGCCTTCGCGCATCCGCGTCCGGCCGATGCGCTCGCGCCCGAATCCGTCATCCAGCTGTTGCAGGATCTGCGCACGCAGCACCCCGCAACGATCGAAGGCATCGACGATACGATCGCCCATCTCGCCACGATCAACGCGTGGTGCAACAGTCATCTCGAATCCCACCAGCCAGACCTTTCGATGCTGACGCGACTGCTCGACAGATTAGGCACGCCCACGCAGGCCGAATCGGCCGAACCGCCCGATACGATTCCCGCCCCGACCGCGATGCCCGACACATCTTCGCAGGACAATGCGGTAACGCTGACCGCGCCGGCGAATTCCGTATCGGCGAGCGATCCTGAATGTGCCTCGGCGCCAAATAAGTCCATGCCGTCCAACCGCGACTCGGCGCTTGCAACGATTCGAGCCGCACGGGCATGGTTCGAACATCACGAACCGAGCAGCCCGATTCCGGTGTTACTCAAACGCGCCGAACAGTTCGTCGGCAAACGCTACGCCGAAGTCGTCAAGGCAATTCCGGCCGAGCTTCTGGCGCAATGGGAAGACGACGGTTCGTGACCGACCAGAAAACAAGATTGCATCGCTCAACGCACGCGGCCGCCCGAAGGCGGCCGCGCGAAGTGGCATGGCGTGCCGCTTACTTGCTGTAGTCGTACACCCCGCGCCCCGTCTTGCGCCCGAGCCGCCCTGCCGTCACCATCTCGCGCAGCAGCGGGCACGCGCGATACTTCGGATCCCCGAAGTCCTTCACGAACACGTCCATCACCGCGAGGCACACGTCGAGGCCCACGAGATCGGCCAGCGCGAGCGGCCCGATCGGATGGTTCGCGCCGAGCTTCATCCCCGCGTCGATTTCCTCCGCCGATGCGATGCCTTCCGCCAGCACGAAGAACGCTTCGTTGATCATCGGCACGAGAATCCGGTTCACGACGAAGCCCGGCGAATTGCGCACGCCGATCGGCGACTTGTCGAAACGCTCGGTCAGCTCGCGCACCGCCGATGCCGTCGCGTCGCTCGTCTGCAGCCCGCGGATGATCTCGACGAGCGGCATCAGCGGCACCGGGTTGAAGAAGTGCATGCCGACGAAGCGCGCCGGATCGGCGAGCGGTGCCGCGAGCGCGGTGATCGAGATCGACGACGTGTTGGTCGCGATGATCGCTTCCGGCCGCGCGACGGCCTCGATCTGCTTCAGGATGCGGCCCTTCAGCTCGACGTTCTCGGTCGCGGCTTCGATCACGATATCGGCCGACGCGAGCTTCGCGTAGTCGGTCGACGTCGTGATGCGCGCCAGCGCCGCGTCGCGCGTGGCGGCGTCGAGCTTGTCCTTCGACACGAGCCGCTCGAGGCTGCCCTTCAGCGTCGCGATGCCCTTCTCGAGCGCGGCGTCGCTCACGTCGATCATCACCACGTTGAGCCCTGCAACGGCGGCGGTCTGCGCAATGCCGTTGCCCATGGTTCCGGCGCCCACGACGCCGACGATTTCGATGGCCATGAAATTTCCTGTGTGTTCGGGTGCTGAGCGTTCGATTATCAGATGTTCTCGAAGATCGCAGCAATCCCCTGGCCGCCGCCGATGCACATCGTCACGAGCGCGTAACGCCCGCCGATGCGCTTCAGTTCGTACAGTGCCTTGACCGTGATCAATGCGCCGGTCGCGCCGATCGGGTGACCGAGCGAGATGCCCGAGCCGTTCGGGTTGACCTTCGCCGGATCGAGGCCCAGCTCCTGCGTGACCGCGCACGCCTGCGCGGCGAACGCTTCGTTCGCCTCGATCACGTCGAGATCGGTGATCTTCAGGCCCGCGCGTTCGAGCGCCTTCTGCGTGGCCGGCACGGGGCCGATGCCCATGTACGCCGGATCGACGCCGGCGTGCGCATACGCGACGAGACGGGCGAGCGGCTTCACGCCCTGCGCGCGCGCGGCGTCGGCGCTCATCATCAGCACGGCGGCGGCCGCATCGTTGATGCCCGACGCATTGCCGGCCGTCACGGTGCCGTCCTCTTTCTTGAACACCGGGCGCAGCTTCGTGAAATCGTCGGCGCTCGCGTCGTGACGCACGTGCTCGTCGGTGTCGAACGCGACTTCGCCCTTCTTCGTGCGGATCGAGATCGGCAGGATCTGATCCTTGAAACGCCCTTCCGCGATCGCGCGCGCCGCGCGACGATGCGATTCGAGTGCGAGCGCATCCTGCGCGTCGCGCGTGATGCCGTACTTCGCCGCGACGTTCTCGGCCGTCACGCCCATGTGGATCGTCTGGAACGGGTCGTGCAGCGCGCCGAGCATCATGTCGACGAGCTTGCCGTCACCCATGCGCTGGCCGAAGCGCGCGGCCGGCACGGTGTACGGTGCGCGGCTCATGCTTTCCGAGCCGCCGCCGATCGCGACGTCGGCGTCGCCGAGCATGATCGTCTGCGCGGCCGACACGATCGCCTGCAGGCCCGAACCGCACAGGCGGTTCACGGTCAGCGCGGGCGTGTGCTGCGCGACGCCGCCGTTGATCGCCGCGACGCGCGCGAGATACATGTCCTTCGGCTCGGTGTTCACGACGTGGCCGAACACGACATGCCCGACCGCGTCACCCGGCACGTTCGCGCGCGACAGCACGTCGGCGACCACCTTCGCACCGAGGTCGGTCGGCGAGAAATCCTTCAGGCTGCCGCCAAAATCACCGATCGCGGTACGGACACCGCTCACCACCACGACTTCTTTCGCTGCATTGCTCATCGTCTCACTCCGGTTCGTTCGCGCCCGCAGGCGCGGGGATGCATTGCGTTACATGTTCGGGTAATTCGGCCCGCCGCCGCCTTCCGGCGTGATCCACACGATGTTCTGCGTCGGGTCCTTGATGTCGCAGGTCTTGCAGTGCACGCAGTTCTGCGCGTTGATCACCAGCCGGTCGCTGCCGTCGTCGTTCTTCACGAACTCGTACACGGCCGCCGGGCAGAAACGCCCCTCCGGCCCCGCGTACGTGCGCAGGTTCACGTTCACCGGCACGTTCGCATCCTTCAGCGTCAGGTGCGCCGGCTGGTTCTCCTCGTGGTTCGTGTTCGAGATGAACACCGACGACAGCCGGTCAAACGTCAGCTTGCCGTCCGGCTTCGGGTACTCGATCGGCTGGCATTGCGACGCCGGCTTCAGCATCTCGTGGTCCGCGTGCTTGTGATGCAGCGTCCACGGCACGTTGCCGCCCATCACCTTCTGCTCGAGCCCGACCATCAGCGTGCCCAGGTACAGCCCCTTGGCCATCCACTGCTTGAAGTTGCGCGCGCGGTACAGCTCCGTGTACAGCCACGATTGCTTGAAGGCGTCCGGGTACGCGTTGAGTTCGTCCGACTGGCGGCCGGCATGCACCGCGTCGAACGCGGCGTCGGCCGCCAGCATGCCGGTCTTGATCGCCGCGTGGCTGCCCTTGATCCGCGACGCGTTCAGGAAGCCCGCGTCGTCGCCGATCAGCGCGCCGCCCGGGAACACCGTCTTCGGCAGCGA
The DNA here is from genome assembly GCF_001718555.1 of Burkholderia metallica. Taxonomy (NCBI): domain Bacteria; kingdom Pseudomonadati; phylum Pseudomonadota; class Betaproteobacteria; order Burkholderiales; family Burkholderiaceae; genus Burkholderia; species Burkholderia metallica. The sequence goes on along the minus strand of NZ_CP013402.1, from coordinate 319,518 downwards.
CAGCAGCCCGCCCGCGGTGATCGCGCGCGCGCCGTACGACACGCGCTTGCCGCCTTCCAGGAACGCGCGGATCGACGGATGCGTCTTGTAGCGCTGGAATTCCTCGAACGGCGACAGGTACGGGTTCGTGTAGCCGAGGCCCACCACGAAGCCGACCACGACCTGGTTGTTGCCCATGTGATACAGGAACGAGCCGCCGTAGGTATCCGACTTCAGCGGCCAGCCGGCCGTGTGGATCACGAGGCCCGGCTTGTGCTTGGCCGGATCGATTTCCCACAGCTCCTTGATGCCGATCCCGTACGCCTGCGGATCGGCGTTCGCGTCGAGCTTGAACTTCGAGATCAGCTGACGGCCGAGGTGGCCACGGCAGCCTTCGGCGAACAGCGTGTACTTCGCATGCAGCTCCATGCCGAGCTGGAAGTTCTCGGTCGGCTCGCCGTCCTTGCCCACGCCCATGTTGCCGGTCGCGACGCCTTTGACCGAGCCGTCGTCGTTGTACAGGATCTCGGCCGCGGGGAAGCCGGGGAAGATCTCGACGCCCAGCGCTTCGGCCTGCGCCCCGAGCCAGCGCGTGACGTTGCCCAGCGAAATCACGTAGTTGCCGTGGTTCTGGAAATTGGCCGGCAGCGCCCAGTTCGGCGTGGTGACCGCGCTTTTCTCGGACAGGAACAGGAAGCGGTCTTCCGTCACCTCGACGTCGAGCGGTGCGCCGCGCTCCTTCCAGTCGGGGAACAGTTCGGTGATCGCGCGCGGGTCCATCACCGCGCCCGACAGGATGTGCGCGCCGATCTCGGAACCCTTCTCGAGCACGCACACGCCGATTTCGGTGCCTTTCTCGGCGGCCAGCTGCTTGAGCCGGATCGCCGCCGACAGCCCGGCGGGGCCGCCGCCGACGATCACGACGTCGTATTCCATCGATTCGCGCGGGCCGTACTGCGCGAGCAAGTCCTGTGTGGTCAAAATCCTGTCTCCTCCTGCGTCCCGACCGTGCCGGTCAGAACTGGTCTTCCGTCAACGCGAGCACGCCCTCGTTGCCCTTCGTGCCGACGATCGACGCTTCGAGCGCGCCGGCCTGCACCAGCACGTGCTCCGCATAGCATTGCGCGATCGCGATCTTCGCGTCGAAGAACGCCGGGTCGCTCGCCCGCCGCGCCTGCGCGGCCACCAGCGCGCGCCCCATCTGCCACCCGCACAGCACCACCCCCGCCAGCTTCAGGTACGGCACGCTGCCCGCGAACACCGCGTTCGGGTCCTGCTTCACGTTCGCCACCACGTAATCCACCACCGACGACAGCGCCTTCGCGCCCTTCTCCAGCTGCGCCTTCACCGAGGCCGCCGCCGCGCCGTCCAGCTTGCCCAGCGCCGCCACCGTCTCGCCGATCTCCGCGATCAGCGCCTTCGCCACCGCGCCGCCGTCGCGCATCGTCTTGCGACCCACCAGATCGTTCGCCTGGATCGCCGTCGTGCCTTCGTAGATCGCCAGGATACGTGCATCGCGGTAATACTGCGCCGCGCCCGTCTCCTCGATGAAGCCCATCCCGCCGTGTACCTGCACGCCCAGGCTCGCCACGTCGTTCACCATCTCCGTGCTCCAGCCCTTCACCACCGGCACCAGATACTCGTAGATTGCCTGATGACGCGCGCGCGTCGCCTCGTCCGAATGGCGGTGGGCAATGTCGCTGTGCGCGGCCGCCACGTACGCCAGCGCCCGCGCGCCTTCGGTCAGCGCGCGCATCGTGCCGAGCATGCGGCGCACGTCCGGGTGATGGATGATCGTCACCGACTGCTTCGCCGACCCGTCCACCGGGCGGCTCTGCACGCGCTCCTTCGCGAATGCCGCGGCCTTCTGGTACGCGCGGTCGGCCACGCCGATCCCCTGCATCCCGACGCCGAAGCGCGCCGCGTTCATCATGATGAACATGTATTCGAGGCCGCGGTTTTCCTCGCCGACCAGGTAGCCGATCGCGCCGCCATGGTCGCCGTACTGCAGCACCGCGGTCGGGCTCGCCTTGATCCCGAGCTTGTGCTCGATCGACACGCAGTGCACGTCGTTGCGCGCGCCCAGCGAGCCGTCGTCGTTGACGAGGAACTTCGGCACGATGAACAGCGAGATGCCCTTCACGCCTTCCGGCGCGTTCGGCGTGCGCGCCAGCACCAGGTGGACGATGTTGTCCGCCATGTCGTGCTCGCCCCACGTGATGAAGATCTTCGTGCCGAACACCTTGTACGTGCCGTCGCCCTGCGGCTCGGCGCGCGAGCGCACCAGCGCGAGGTCGGAGCCCGCCTGCGGCTCGGTCAGGTTCATCGTGCCGGTCCACTCGCCCGAGATCAGCTTCGGCACGTAGCGCTGCTTCTGCTCATCGGTGCCGGCCGTCAGCAGCGCCTCGATCGCGCCGTCGGTCAGCAGCGGGCACAGCGCGAACGACAGGTTCGATGCGTTGAGCATCTCGATGCACGGCGTCGCGATCAGCTTAGGCAGCCCCTGGCCATCGTACTCGACCGGATGCTGCAGCCCCTGCCAGCCGCCTTCGACGAACTGGCGGAACGCGTCGCCGAAGCCGGGCGTCGCGGTCACGACGCCGTCCTTCCAACTGCTCGGGTTGCGGTCGCCTTCGACGTTCAGCGGCGCCAGCACCTCGCCGCAGAATTTCGCGGATTCGTCGAGCACGGCCTGCGCCGTGTCGTAACCGGCATCCTCGAAGCCCGGCAACTGCGCAACGGCGTCGATGCCGGCCAGTTCCTTCAGCACGAACAGCATGTCCTTGACGGGGGCGTGATAGCTCATGGTCGATGTTCCAATCAGACGGTATATGAGGGGCGCAACAGGGCTCGATGCGGCCAAACCGGCCAGGCCCTGGCGACGACGTGAGCCATCCTAATGCCGGGGCGGTCGATTCTCATTGTCATATCCGGCCCATGTGGTGACAAAATCGGCCACGGGATTCGGGGAAGTAGACGGGGAAAGCCGGCTGGGTGCGGGTTTGCGCGGGGGCGGGTTGGCTGGTTTCGGCGATTGGGCGAGCAATTGGCATGCCGCGCGGGGCGGGTCAAGGGGGCCAGATTGGGCGATGCCCTTCGGGGCGTCGGGCGCCCTTGCCGCCGCATATGTGCCCCCCAGCGACGAGCCTCTTCGCCGTCGCGAGCCCCATGCCGCTCGTCCCGCCGATGATGACCGCTCGTTTTTCTCCCTACCGCTCCCTGGTGCTTTCCTCCGTCAGGGTTGGCTTGCCAGTTTTGAACCGCTTTGTACGACGCTTGGCGCAAACGATGCGAGGTTCGACAGGTTGACGCCGGAGACATTGGCGACCGCCTGCCACGCGGCCTCCTGATTCGCGCCATCGAGGAGGTGCGGCTGGCGCTGCGCCTCGATCGGGCCTGTGAATTTCCCTTTGGCCGACGCGAAGAATTGCCCTGAGACGTCGGTTCCGAACGCCGACGCCTGAAGGTACCGACGGGCCGCAGTCTCCGGCGTCTGATTCATGCCGGGGATGAGGTTCACGATCGGGATCATCAGATATTTCACCGCCCAGCCGGCGTTTCGCCCCACGTTGGTGGCGGTCGCCGCACCGGGCGAGACGGCGAACACGGCCATGCCGGAGGGCAGCCGGCGCGCGAGCGCCGCAGCCCACCAGGCAACGATGAGCTTCGCGTCGGCATACGCATTGTTAGGCACATATTTCACGTGAGGCCCGTTGCGCAGCAGCGCTTCCATCGCGGCGGTCAGGTCGCCTCCGTGGTACTTGGCGGCGAGTGCGTCCACGTCGGTGTATCTGAACATGGGTACGCCCCCCCGGGCAGGTTCCGCGCTGGCGATAACGATCCGCGCGTTGGGGCTCAGCAGGTTGGCGCGGAGCAACCCGACCGTGAGCTGATGATGGCCGATGAGCGGCGCCTGAGAAGCCTCGACGCCCGCCGCGGTGATCACCCGCTCCGTACCCGGGACCATCCCGGCATTGAGCAGCAGGAAATCAATCGGCCGACCTCGCTTGACGAGCTCGGCCAGGGCGGATTGAACGCTGGCCGGCTCGTCCAGTTCCAGCTCCAGCGGCGTGAATACCTGCGTCCCGGTCTGAGCCGCGAGCTGAGCGGCCGTTGCTTGAACCCGGGCCAGGCTGCGCCCGGTGACGATGACTTGGCGGTAGCCGTGGGCGGCGAGCAAGCGGGCCGCCTCATAACCGACCCCGGAGGTGGTGCCGGTGACGAGCGCAATTGAATGTTCCATGGGCATCTCCGTATTAAAGGGTGATGGTCGAGTCGCAAGGCCCCGCGAGGCCGAGATCGGCTTGATAATTTAGAACTATTCAGTTATAAATTTGCGCAGCGGACGTTGTCAAGGAGTTTTAAACCAAATGATTCAAAATACCGCCAGGCCGGTGGGCCGACCGCGCAGCTTCGACGAGACGGGGGCGCTGGAAAAGGCGATTCCGGTGTTCTGGTCGAAAGGCTACGACGGCGTGACGATTGACGATCTCGTCGCCGGGATGGGTGTGGGACGACCGAGTCTGTATGCCGTCTTCGGGGACAAGCGGGCGATATTCTTGCGCGCCCTCAAGATGTACGCGGAACGAAAGGGCGCATCGGCCGCGAAGGCACTCCTCTCGCCACCGGGTCTTCGCGACTCGATCACGGGTTTTCTGAGGTATGCCGTCGAAAGTGCGACCGAGAAAGGGTCTGCCCGGGGCTGCCTCATGATATGCGTCGCGCCGCTCGTAAACGACGCTGAGGTTCAGCGGTTCCTGCAGACCGCGGTCGAGGGCGGCGTGGCGCTCGTGGAACGCCGTTTCCGGGACGGTATCAGTGCGGGAGAAATCCCGTCCGACTTCCCCGTCACCGCGCGCGCAACCCAGGTCACTGACTTGGCGCGCGGGCTGACCATGCGTGCACAGATGGGCGCGCCGCGCAAGACGCTCCTCAAAGATGCCGAGGAAGCGGCCGACCTGGTTCTCCTGCCTCGGCGCGCCTGACCGGCGATCGGGAACGGTGGGTTGCTCGACGCCGTTCTTGCTGAAAAATCGCCTCAACTTCAACGACGCATTTTTCATGAATGGTGACACCCGACAGGATTTCCGATAATCGACCTGCAACGCAGTGGCTACCGCCCTGCGTTTGACTTTCATTGACAACGCCGTACTCGATCTCGGGATAGTGTTCGCCATCGAGTGCGTCGCCGCAAAACCGGCCAAAGCTGACCGGTACCGGAATGCGTAGCCATCCGCGATCAGGCGTGGTCGATCGATATATTCCCGTCCGTCGCCGGCTGAGCGGGTCATTTTTTCTCACGTCAGCCGGCGGAACAGACCTACCGGCAACACGCCCGTGCACTGCTTCCAGCTACACGCACAAGAATACGAACCGACGCATGAACCGACCGCTCCTGTCCATTCTTCTGGCAACGTTATTGACTTCGACCTTCGTAACCGGCGTATCGGCCAATCCGGCCGCCGAGTTGACGATCCCCGACACCGTGCCGCCACCGTCGTCGGTTGACTCCACGAACGCACAACGGACATCCATCACGCTCGCTCAGCTTGGGCGAGCCGCGTTCAAGGAAGGCAATTACCCGCTCGCCATCGAGTATTACACCGCCGCACTGGACGCCTACCCGCTGCTTGATGCGTTCCTGGGCCGGAACATTGTCTACAGCGCAATGCACGAGCGGGAAAAGTCTGCAGATGACGCAATCGCCGCGGCAACGATCATAAAAAACACCGGCACTAACTATAAGTTTGCGACAGACCTCTATCACCTTGCCGGCCTGGGGTACAAGCTCTCCGAGAAATATGACAAGGCGATAACCGCTTTTACGGACGCGATCGACCTCGATCCATCGGATCCTAAAATCTATGCCTCCAGGGCGAGTGCCTACAAACAAAAACTGGATTTCGAGCATGCGCTCGCCGATCTGGAAAAGGCAATGCGCCTCGATCCGAAAAGCATCGAGATAAAGGATAGTTATGCGATGGCGTTCGCGGATATGGGGTTGTACGCAGTCGCGATAGACAAGCTGAATGCGTCGCTCGCGGCGGACGACAGTTCGCCAACCACTTACATGAACCTCGGGCAAGTGTATATGTCGATGGGGAAATATGACGATGCCCGTCGCAATCTGGACAAGTCGTTGCAACTCGATCCGCAAAACTGGGATGCCGTTCAAAACGACATCAAATTGAATTTCTATACGAAGCGCTACGCAACTGCATTGCGTGACGCCGACAGATGGCTGGAGAACAACAGGGAATCAAGCAGCTCTCAATCCGTGGAATACATGCTCATCCTGAAGCATCTGATATCGCAGCGACAGAAAACGGATGACCGGGCAAGCCTGGAAGGCGAAACGTCGAAATTACGGGATCAGACCGCATGGCCCCGACCGATCATCGATTTTTTCCTCTTGAAAATAAACGCAGACCAACTCAGGAAAGCGGCGGCCAGTGGCGACGCGTATTCACTCAAAATACGCCAATGTGAAGCCGAAACTTATATTGGCGAGATGAACCTGGCAAACGGCAAAACCGATGACGCAGCGAAAAATTTCGAAACAGCCGTCGCACTGTGCCCGGTATCCTGGGAAGAATACGATTTTTCCCGATTCGAACTAAAGGCGATCAACGCCCGTTGAGCGACACGCGTGGCCCGTTATCGGGAACGTGGGGGGCCGCGCGCAGATCGGCCGCGAACGCTGCAAAAGGCCGGTAGTGCCCCCTTCGACCCGATTCGCCCCCCCTCTCGGATCAGCCTCCCTGCTTCACCGCCACCAGCGGCCCGACAAACGCCTCGAAGTGCGGCAACCAGATGGGAATCGCCTCCTTGACCGCGAACATCCCGTGCCCGTTCTTGCCGAACGCCGGCTCGACCACCATCTGCCCGCGCCCACCGGCCGCCTGAAACGCGGCAAACCAGGTCGCCACGACCTCCGGCGCGAAATACTTGTCGTTCTCCACGTAATGCCACAGCACCGGCACACGCGTCGTGCTCGCGAAATGTCCGATCGTGTCGGCCATCTGCTTCGGATCGCACGGCATGCCGGGATGCGTCGTCGGGTTACCCCCACGCCCACCCGAGAAGTTCACCACCGCGACCACGCCCGGCGGCGCGTAGCTTGCCGCCGCCAGCGACGCGAAGCCGCCCGCCGACTGCCCGACCAGCACGACGCGGTTGCGATCCACCTGCGGCAACGTCTGCGCGTATCGCACCGCCGCGAGCACGTCGCGCGCGGCTTGCTGCCCCGCAGCAAGGTAATCGGGATGCCGGCACGTGCCTGCATCCTCTGCGTCGACCCCGCCCGTCGCCCCGTACCCGCGGCGAATCGGCACGATGACCGCGAAGCCGTGCTGCACGAACGTCCGGATCTGCGGCAGCGCACGATAGCGGCGCACCTTCGGCCGGTCGCGCGGGTCCGGCGGGCTGCCGTGGCTCAGCACGATCAGCGGGAAAGGCCCGGGGCCGTCCGGCATGTAGGTGGTGGCGACGATGTCCCGCGTGCTCGCCCCTTCGTCGACCGGGATCTTGACGATGGTTTCATGCAAATCGGCGGCGATGGACGTGTCTTCGACCGCCGGCGCCGCGCAACCGGTGATGGTGGCGATAGAGGCAATCAATACGCCCGAGATCAGCCCCCGGCACAGGTGGATGGCGATCCGGTTTCGACGAACGGCGATGCTCATGAGGGGGCTCTCCGCGATTCCCGAGCCGACGGTCGGCGCTGCGCGACGCATACGGCGAAGGCGTCAGTGTATTCGTCCGGGCGGCGGTGCTGCAATGTGCGCCCCGTGTGGTGCAGTGTCCCTTCCGACGATGTCTAGCCGCCCCCGTCATCGCAGCGATCGACCCCTTACCCCGCGACCGCCACGCCCGCGTTCACGCTCCGGCCGGCACGCCGCATCAATTGCCAGCCGAACCACAGCATCCACAGCGGCAGCACGAGCACGACGACGATCTCGCTCGCCCCCGTCACGGCTTCGAACTCCGGAAAGAACCCCGAGACGAAGATGATCGCGAAAAACCACGCGACGATTTTCAACAGGAACGACCCTTGCCATCCGGCCTTCTTCAGATGGTTCGCGACGATCGGCGCCCAGAAGAACACCAGCGGGCCTTCGGTCCACCAGAGTCCGCTTTGCGTACCGTTGGCGACCGTCGCCCACGCGGCAGCGGTGGCAGCCCGGGTTGCGTCGTCTCCGCCCGCATACGCTTGCGCCAGCGGACCGAGCACCGACAGTTGAAGTGCCGCACCGGTCACGCCGAGCACCGCGTACAACCCGATGCCGAACGCCACCATGTAGCCGAGCGCGCCGAGTTCCTCGTTGAATGCGTGCAGGAAGTACCCGCCGATCACGAGCACCGGCAGGTAGAAGCCGAACACGTCGGCCAGCATCGACAGGCGAAACAGGTCACGCGTGTCGGACGGCAGGCTCAGCATCGTCGCGCCGTGCAGCAACATGCCGGTATCCGTGCCGGCCACCATCGACACCAGCCCCACGTTCGCATAGGCCAGCAAGCCGCCGATGATCGCGCTCCATGCCGTGAAGCGCATGACCTTGTATGAATCGTTCGTCATTCTCTTTCTCCGCATACCATGCCGGTTCTCGCGTGGAGAACCATTCGATGAACCGTGACAGGCCCGCTCGCGCGATACCGAAAACCGGGCCGCCCCAACAGTAGTCCACATTAATAATGATAGGTCGACATGACAAACACAAAATCGACCCGAAACACGAGGAAACGCCCTCGTGGCGACTGCATTCATGTCGACGCGCGACGCATGCACCCCGTGTGACCGAGCGCGAAACGACGCATCGCACGCACGTCATGTCACTGCGTTTCCTTGAGCGGCAGCAGCAGCCGCTTCTTCCCTTTCCTGAAGTTCGCGCCACATGATCTTTCCGGACCCCGACTTCGGCAGCGACTCGACGAATTCGACGATGCGCGGAACCTTGTAGGACGCCATATGGCCGCGCGCCCATGCGATCACGTCTTCGGGCGTGACGCCGCTAGCGCACGCCGGGGCGAGCACGACGAATGCCTTGACGGTCTCGCCGCGATGCGCGCTGCGCGTGCCGATCACGCACACCTCCTTGATCGCCGGATGGCGGTACATCGTCGTCTCGACTTCCGCGGGCCACACCTTGTAGCCCGACGCGTTGATCATCCGTTTCAGCCGGTCGGCCATGAAGAAATAGCCGTCCGCGTCGATGCGGCCCAGATCGCCGGTGCGCAGGAAACGCTTGCCGTCGATCTCGACGGATCGCTCGACTCATCGACGAGGCATGCGGCCGATCGAAGACGCTGCGCTGCCGACCACGCACTGTCATGTCGTCCGGCGGCGCGATTTCGTGCGCTAATATTGCGGTTCGATGGCGTGAATAGCCGTATCCGGAGCGGACACCATGAACGAAAAACCCATCCCGTCCCGCGCGAGTCGAGCCGTTCGGCCGCTATCCGTGTCGATCGGGCACGATCCCGTCGATACGAACGCGGCCTGTTCCGGTCTCGGGCGACACTCCGTCTCAAGCACACCGCCAGCCGAAACCACCGACACTCAGGCGCACACCCCGCCCTTTCGCGTCGCTTCGGCCGCCCCCGCCGGGTACACGCCCTCGCCGAACCGTTCACACCACGCGCCTGACGCCACGATCATCGCACCGCACGACCTTCTCGCGATGAACCGATGCAACGCCATGTTCCGGAGCACGAAATGAAGCTCGGCGGGCTGGGCCGCAAGATCGCGGTGTCGATGGCGGAGCTGGCGCTCGGCATCATGTTGATCGTCGTGCTGATGACCTACGCGTTCTACTACTCGCTGCTCCATCACTGGAGCGACATCTGCAATCAGGCGAGCTGGATTCCGTCGAGCACCGAATTGCTATGGCTGGGCGTCACGCTCCTGATCGGCCTGGTATTCGCGATCGTCATGTCGACGCGGCTCGCGCATCGCATTCTGGTGCCGCTCAACTCGGTCGCGGACAGCATTCGCCGCGTCGCGACGGGCGACCTGACCGCGCGTGCCGTCGCCGACGATCGGTCGATTCGCGAAGCCGCGCTGATCGCGGACGACTTCAATGCGCTCGCCGCCCAGTTGCAGCGCATGACGGACGAACAGGCGTTCTGGAATGCCGCGATCGCGCATGAGCTGCGTACGCCGATCACGGTCCTGCGCGGGCGCTTGCAGGGGCTGGCGGAAGGCGTCTTCCAGCCGGGCGAGGCGCTGTTCCGCAGCCTGTTGACGCAGGCGGAGGGACTGACGCGGCTGATCGAGGATCTCCGCGTGATCAGCCTCGCCGAAAGCGGGCACCTGAGCGTCAGCATCCAGGAGACCGACCTGGCCGCGCACGTGAAGGCGGTCGTCGAGATGTTCGACGCGTCGCTGGCCGCGGCCGGGCAACACATGGTGCTCGAACTCGATACGCGGCCCGTGCACTGTGACCCGTTCCGGATGCGCCAGGCGCTGCTCGCGCTGCTGGAAAATGCGCGGCGCTATGCGGTACCCGGCGCGATCCGCATCCACACGCGCGTCGAAAACGGTGCGTGCCGCCTGCTGGTCGAAGACGAGGGGCCCGGCATTCCGGCCGATTGCGCGGCGCATATTTTCGATGCATTCCGGCGCGTGGACGACACGCATTCCAGCCAGAAGGGCGGCAGCGGCCTGGGGCTGGCCGTGGTCGCGGCCATCGCGCAGGCGCACGGCGGCGACGCCTCGTGCCGCCCGACGGCGCGCGGCGGCACGGCGTTCGAATTGCGCTGGCCCGACAACTCCGCATCGCCGCGCATCGCGACACCGAACCGGAAGGACGCGCCGGCCGCCGCGCCGCGCAGCGTCGATACCGATCCGCGCTGAAGCACCGGCGCGCGACCGGGGCGCGCGTGCGCCGGCCTGACGCCGCGCCGCCTCGCGCAGACGCCCGCCATCGCTGAACGAGGCGCGCGCCTGCCGCGTCCATGCATGCGGCGCCGTCACGCCACCCGGCATACGGGGTCGACGATGCCCGCAACATGCCCGGCCGCCGCCACTTATTTGATCAGATGATTACGACGGCCCGGGATGCCGGCGCCGCCCGCCCCGCTTCCCGCCGCCCGCGAATCTTTCGCTCCCTCCATCGAACCTCCATCTTTCCGCACAAAAAACTCCATCGGCCGCACGCACACTGCGATCCGAAAATGCGGGCCGTCGGGTGCCTGCGTCCCAAGGAGTCCACATGAAGATTCAGAAACGAGGCTGCTACAGCGCCGTGTGCGCGCTGGTGGCGGCGATGCTGGCGGGCTGCGGGCCCTCCGAACAGCAGGCCGCCGCGCCGGCCACCCCGGTTGCGGCGATGACGCTGGCCGGCGCCCCCCTCGACCTGACCGAAGACCTGCCGGGCCGCGTCGCGGCCGTCCGGATCGCCGAGATCCGGCCGCAGGTCAGCGGCATCGTGCAGCGACGGCTGTTCGAACAGGGCACGGAAGTGCGTGCCGGCCAGCCGCTGTTCCAGATCAACCCGGCGCCGTTCAAGGCCGACATGGACACCGCCGCCGCATCCCTGCAACGCGCGCAAGCCGCGCTCGAACGCGCGAAGGTGCAGACCACGCGACTGAAGCCGTTGGTCGAAGCCGACGCGATCAGCCGCCAGGTCTACGACGATTCGGTGTCGCAACGCGACCAGGCCGCCGCCGACGTCGCGCAGGCGCGCGCGACGCTCGCCCGACGCCAGCTCGACCTGAAGTTCGCGACCGTCGAAGCGCCGATCACGGGCCGCATCGACCAGGCCCTCGTGACCGAAGGTGCGCTGGTCGCGAGCAGCGACAGCCAGCCGATGGCGCGCATCCAGCAGATCGACCAGGTCTACGTGGACGTGCGCCAGCCGGCCGCGTCGCTCGAATCGCTGCGCGGCGCGCTCGCGGCGCAGCCGGACACGGCGGGCAACGGGCTGCCGGTCGACGTGCTGCGCGACGACGATTCGCGCTACGACGTGAAGGGCCGCATGCTGTTCTCGGGCGTCAACGTCGATCCGGGCACCGGCGACGTGCTGCTGCGCGTGCTGGTCGACAACCCGAAGCGCGAGCTGCTGCCGGGGATGTACGTGCGTGCCCGCATCCCGCGCGGACACTTCGACAACGCGCTGACCGTGCCGCAGCAGGCGATCGTCCGCGCGGGCGGCAAGCCGCAGGTGTGGGTGCTCGACGCGAAGAGCCAGGCGCACCTGAAGGCCGTCGAACTGGGCGAGCTGACGAACCGCAGCTACCGCATCAAGTCCGGGCTGCAGGCCGGCCAGAAGGTCGTCGTCGAAGGCATGGAGCGCCTGAGCGACGGCGCGACCGTGACGGCGACCGCCTGGAAGGCGCCTGAAGCGGTCAAGACCGCTTCCTCGCACTGAGTCACGGGGAGCCTCCAGTCATGTCCCAATTCTTCATCCGGCGCCCGGTCTTCGCGTGGGTGATCGCCCTCTTCATCATTCTGCTGGGCCTGATCGCCATCCCCGAACTGCCGGTTGCGCGCTATCCGTCGGTCGCGCCGCCGACCGTCACCATTACCGCCACCTACCCGGGCGCCACGCCGCAGACGATGAACGACAGCGTGCTGAGCCTGATCGAGCGCGAGCTGTCCGGCGTGCGGAACCTGCTGTACTTCGAATCGGCGTCGGATACGTCCGGCCAGGCGAAGATCACCGCGACCTTCAAGCCCGGCACCGATTCGGCGATGGCACAGGTCGACGTGCAGAACAAGCTCAAGTCGGTCGAGCCGCGCCTGCCGCCCGTCGTGCGTCAGAACGGCGTGATCGTCGAGTCCGCGTCCACCGGCTTCCTGTTGTTCGTCGGCCTGAAGTCGGACAGCGGCCGCTACGACGAAAACGCGCTGGCCGACTACATGGCGCGCAACGTCGTCGAGGACCTGCGACGGGTCGAGGGCGTCGGCAAGGTGCAGCTGTTCGGCTCCGAACAGGCGATGCGCATCTGGGTCGACCCGCAGAAGCTGATCACCTACGGCCTGTCGATGAACGACCTGACGACGGCCGTCAGCCAGCAGAACGTGCAGATCGCGCCGGGCAGCCTCGGCGCGGCGCCCGCGCTGCCGGGCCAGCGCGTGACGGTGCCGCTCACCGCGCAGGGCCAGCTCACGTCGCCTGAGCAGTTCGCGAAGATCGTGCTGCGCGCGAACGCGAACGGCTCGAAGGTCGTGCTCGGCGATGTCGCGCGGGTCGAACTCGGCCCGCAGTCGTTCACGTTCGTCAACAGCGAGAACGGCAAACCGGCCACCTTCGCCGGCGTGCAGCTCGCGCCGGGCGCCAACGCGGTGAAGACCGCCGAGGCCGTGCGCGAGCAGCTCGACATGATCGCGAAGACCATGCCGGCCGGCATGACCTACTCGATCCCGTTCGATACCGCGCCGTTCGTGAAGATCTCGATCGAGAAGGTGATTCACACGCTGATCGAAGCGATGGTGCTCGTGTTCCTGGTGATGTACCTGTTCCTGCAGAACGTGCGCTACACGCTGATTCCGGCGATCGTCGCGCCGGTGGCGATGCTCGGCACCTTCACGGTCATGCTGATGACGGGCTTCTCGATCAACGTGCTGACGATGTTCGGCATGGTGCTCGCGATCGGCATCATCGTCGACGATGCGATCGTCGTCGTGGAGAACGTCGAACGCCTGATGGTGGAGGAAGGCCTGTCGCCGAAGGACGCGACGATCAAGGCCATGAAGGAAATCACCGGCGCGATCATCGGGATCACGCTGGTGCTGACGGCCGTGTTCCTGCCGATGGCGATGTCGAGCGGCTCGGTCGGCGTGATCTATCAGCAGTTCACGATGTCGATGGCCGTGTCGATCATGTTCTCGGCGCTGCTCGCGCTGACGCTCACGCCGGCCCTGTGCGCGACGATGCTCAAGCCGGTCGAGCATGGCCATCACGAGAAGCGCGGCTTCTTCGGCTGGTTCAACCGCCGCTTCGAGCGCCTGACGAACTGGTACGAAACGCGCGTCGGCCGGCTGGTCGGCCGCACGGGCCGCGTGATGCTGCTGTTCGTCGCGATCGCCACCGCGCTGGTGTTCGGCTTCCGCATGCTGCCGTCGTCGTTCCTGCCCGAAGAGGACCAGGGCTACTTCATGACCGGCTTCCTGCTCCCGGCGGATGCGACCGTCGAGCGCACGGGCGACGTGGTCAAGACGCTCGAGGAGCATCTCGCGTCGCGTCCGGGCATCGAATCGAGCATCTCGATCATCGGCTACGGCTTCTCCGGCCTCGGCTCGAACGCGGCACTGAACTACGCGGTGCTCAAGGACTGGGACAAGCGCGGCGACGCAAACGCGATGGACGAAGCGATGCGCGCGCAGGCCGCGATGGGCGGCGTGACGGAAGGCACGGTCATGAGCCTGCTGCCGCCCGCGATCGACGGGCTGGGCACCAGCTCGGGCTTCACGATGCGCCTGCAGGATCGCGCGAACCAGGGCTACGCAGCGCTCAAGGCGGCTGAAACCCGGCTGCTCGAACTGGCCGCGCAAAGCAAGGTGGTGACCGGCGTCTATCCGGACAGCCTGCCGCCCGGCACGAGCGTGAAGCTGGACATCGACCGCGACAAGGCCGAAGCGCTCGGCGTGTCGTTCACGACCATCAGCGACACGCTGTCGGCCGCGATGGGCTCGACCTACGTGAACGACTTCCCGAACGCGGGCCGCATGCAGCAGGTGATCATCCAGGCCGATGCGCCGGCGCGCATGCAGATCGAGAACGTGATGAAGCTCTACGTGCGCAACGCGACCGGCGGCATGGTGCCGCTGTCCGAAGTGGTGCGTCCGGTGTGGTCGGAAACCCCGCTGCAACTGGTGCGCTTCCAGGGTTATCCGTCCGCGCGGATCTCCGGCGGCTCGGCGCCCGGCTACTCCAGCGGCGCGGCGATGGCCGAGATGGAGCGGCTGGCCGCGCAATTGCCGCCGGGCTTCACGGTCGCGTGGACCGGCCAGTCGCTGCAGGAGCGCGAGTCGGCGTCGCAGGCGCCGATGCTGATGGCGCTGTCGATGGTCGTCGTGTTCCTGGTGCTCGCGGCGCTCTACGAGAGCTGGGCGGTGCCGCTTTCGGTGATGCTGGTGGTGCCGCTCGGCCTGATCGGCGCGCTCGCCGCGGTGCTGCTCCGCGGGCTGCCGAACGACGTGTTCTTCAAGGTGGGGATGATCACCGTGATCGGCCTGTCGGCGAAGAACGCGATCCTGATCGTGGAAGTCGCGAAGCAGTTGCGCGAGGAAGGCATGGGGCTGATCGAGTCGGCCGTGCAGGCATCGAAGCTGCGTCTGCGCCCGATCCTGATGACCTCGCTCGCGTTCGGCCTCGGCGTCGTGCCGCTGATGATCGCGACCGGCGCGAGCGCCGAAACGCAGCACGCGATCGGCACCGGCGTGTTCGGCGGGATGGTGACCGCCACCGTGCTGGCCATTTTCTTCGTTCCGGTTTTCTACGTGTTCGTGATGAGCATCCAGGAACGCCTCTCGGCATGGCGCGCATCCGGCAAGAAGCCCGCCGCCGTGACCCACGAACATGAAGGTTGATGCCATGCGATTACTCATTCTTTCCGCCGCGGTTTCCGCCGCCCTCGCGCTGTCGGCGTGCTCGATGGCGCCGAAGCTGGTCAGGCCCGAGATGCCGGTGCCGACCGCCTATACGACCGCTGTCGCGGCCGACCAGCACGCGAACGCGGCCGATCTCGGCTGGCGCACGATGTTCGGCGACCGTCGCCTGCAGCGCCTGATCGAGCTCGCGCTCGAGAACAACCGCGACCTGCGCCTGGCCGCGCTGAACGTGCAGGCCGCCGAAGCGCAGTACGGCATCCAGCGTTCCGCGCGCCTGCCGTCGATCGGCGCCGGCGCGAGCTTCACGCGCCAGCGCACGGCGGCTGATTCGCAGTCGAACCCGCCGCTGCTGGAAAACACGCAGAACCAGTACGGCGTGAACGTTGGCGTCAGCGCGTTCGAGATCGACCTGTTCGGCCGCGTGAAGTCGCTGTCCGATGCCGCGTTCGCGCGCTACCTCGCGACCGATCACGGCCGCCGCGCGGTGCAGATCGCGCTCGTCGGCTCGGTGGCCAACGCGTATTTCGCCGAGCGCCTCGCGCAGGAACAGCGCGCGCTGTCCGAGCACACGCTGAACGACTGGCGCCAGTCGCTCGACCTCGCGCGCCGGCTCAAGCTCGCGGATCAGGCCAGCGGCGTGGACATCGCGCAGGCAGAAGGCCAGGTCGCGAGCGCCAGCGCCGATCTCGAAGCGCGTGCGCGCGCCGTCGAGCAGGCGAACAACGCGCTGCGGCTGCTGGTCGGCACCGACCTGCCGAAGAACCTGCCGGACCCGCTGTCTCTGGAACGGCAGCCGGTGATGACGCGCCTGCCGGCCGGGCTGCCGTCGGAGTTGCTGTACCGCCGGCCGGACATCCAGCAGGCCGAACAGAATCTCGTCGCCGCCAACGCCGACATCGGCGCGGCGCGCGCGGCGTTCTTCCCGCGCCTGTCGCTGACGTCGTCGATCGGCTTCCTCAGCCCGGGGCTCGGCAGCCTGTTCGACGGCGGCCAGCGCGTGTGGAGCTTCGCGCCGCAGGTCACGCTGCCGATTTTCCAGGGCGGCCGGCTGCGCTCCGAGCTGAATCTCGCGGAAGTGCGCAAGTCCAGCGCGGTCGTCGAGTACGAACGCTCGATCCAGACCGCGTTCCGCGAAGTGGCCGACGGCCTCGCCGGGCGCGAGACCTTCAGCCGCCAGATCGATGCGCAGACGAAGGTCGTCAAGAGCGCCGAGCGCCGGACCGATCTCGTGAACCTGCGCTATCGCGCCGGCATCGAGGACCGGCTCGAACTGCTCGACTCGCAGCGGCAGCTGTACGCCGCGCGTCAGGCGTTGCTGGATCTGCGCACCGCCGAACTGAACAACGCGGTCGCGCTCTACAAGGCGCTCGGTGGCGGCCTGACCGACACCGACGTGCCTCCCGCCAACAGCGTGGCGAACAACTGAGCCATGAGCCGTCGCCGATCCGTTCGCGACGACTGAAAGCACGGTGAAGTCCGGCGGCGCACGTGCCGCGCCGCCGGCCCGCCGACCGGTCACGCTCACTTTCAGTGAACCCGATGAACCCTCTGATACTCATTGCCGAAGACGATCCGGAGATCGCCGAGATCCTCGATGCGTACCTCGCTCACGACGGCTTTCGCACCTATCGCGTCGGTCACGGCCAGGCCGTGCTCGACGTGCAGCCCGTGCTGAAACCCGACCTGATCCTGCTCGACGTCAGGATGCCGCAGAAGGACGGCTGGGAAGTCCTGGTCGACCTGCGCCGCCGCTGCGACACGCCGATCGTCATCATCACCGCGCTCGATCGCGAGATCGATCGCCTGCAGGGGCTGCGCTTCGGCGCGGACGACTACATCACGAAGCCGTTCAATCCGGCCGAGGTGGTCGCACGCATCCGCGCGATCCTGCGCCGCATCGAAGCGGCCGCGTCGGGACGCTTCATCAAGGTCGGCAACCTCGAAATCGACACGCAAAGCTACCTGACCACGATCCGCACGGACACCGGCGAAACCAGCGTCATGCTGACGCTGACCGAATTCCGGCTGCTCGCGCACCTGGCCGGCTCGCCGAACCGCGTGTTCACGCGCAGCGAACTGATCGACGCATGCCTCGCCGATGTGGATGCGCTGGAGCGCACCGTCGACAGCCACATCAGCCGGTTGCGCAAGAAGCTCGAATGCGCGGGCGCATCCGGGACGCCGGAAGTGATGCGCGGCGTCGGCTACCGGTTGCGCAGCGCGTAGTGAACGCGCGTCACGGAACGCGGTGGCGCGCCGCGCGGATCGCCGGCCTCCTGACGGTCGCCGTCGTGCTGGCGATCGCGTCCGGATGGTTCGTCGTCTACGGCCTGATCGTCGCCGTTCTGTCCGCGGCGATCGACCACCCGCTCGCGGTCGTGATACGGCAGACGCCGAGCGATCTGATACTCGCGGCCGTGCTGTTCGCCGCGCTGGTCGCCACGATCGTCGACCTCGTCAGGCTGGCGCGCCGAACGGACTGACCGGAACCGGCAACGGCATGCGCGCATGGGAGGTGCACGATGAGAAATCCTGGACACGTCTTTGCTTCGATCGCCGGCCACGTCGGCGAGCCGGAAAGAAGCGACGATTCACCGATTGGCCGCGCAAGGCCGGTTCCGGTCGACGAGATCGAACCGGCGGAACGCTGGCAGCGCATCATGCACTCGCTCACCGCGTGCAGCGACAGTTTGCCGTTCGGCTTGCGGCGCAAGGACTACGCGGCTGACATACGTCAAAAAATGACGTTGACCGTTCGGTCCACGTACAGCGCGACAATCGATTTTCTCGATCGACCGACGTCGGGCACCGTGGTGCTGTCGTGGCGGGATTCGACCGGCGGACATTATGGCTATCAAAGCTGGCATAAAGGATGTGCGAGACGGCCCGGAACATGCGCGGCAAGCGGCATGCCCATCCACCCGGGCGACGAGATTTTCCGGCCCAGCGCGCGAAATGGCCGGCCGACGAACTGGTCCGCGATGATTCTCGCGCTTCACATCGCGCGCATCGACTTTGCGCGGATCACGAAATAGACGAGGCTCGATGCGCGTATGGATACCGCACTGAAATCGGTCGCGGCGTGGCGGTGTCGCCCTCGAAGGGATGCAGCGCATCCACGCACTGCGTCGCAATCCGTCTCCCGGCGAAGCCGATCCGCCGCCCGAAAGCCCGGCTCCATCGTTTCTCCATCAATCCGCACAAAAACGTCCATCGACGCCGAGCACACTGCGCGGCAAGTCATCGAATCCGCATGCACGCGCCACCCGCACCCATGGACACGTTTCCAACCCTGATCGCCTGCGAGCACTGCGACAGCGTCTATCGACGCCGCGCGCTGGCACGGCACGAGGTCGCGCGCTGCGAACGCTGTGCGGCCGTGCTGTTCCGGTCGAGCTGGCTCGATATCGACCGCTGGTTCGCGCTGGCGGTGGCCGCCGGCGTGGTGTTCGCCATCGCCAATCTCTGCCCGATCATGCGGATCAGCGTGCAGGGGCTGCATAGCGAGGCCACGCTGTGGCAATCCGCGCTCGCGCTGGCCAAAGGCTTCGCCGCGCCGATCGCGATTCCGACGGCGCTCGCCATCGTGGTGGTGCCGTTCCTGCAGATCGCCACGCTGATCTGGTTGCTGGCCTTTGCCCGTGCGGGACGGCGCGCGCCCGCGTTCGGCCCGCTGATGCGGCTGCTGGTCGCGCTGCGTCCGTGGAGCATGATCGAGGTCGGCTTGCTCGGCATCCTGATCGCGATCATCAAGCTGTCGAGCATCATGCAGATCATTCCCGGCGCCGGCCTGTGGGCCACGGCCGTGCTGATGGTGCTGATCCCGCTGATCGCGGGTCACGATGCGCGCCAGCTGTGGGACTGGGTCGTGCCGGTGGCACCTGCCGGAGACCGCCCGTGAGCCTGCCCGTGCGCGCCAGCCAGCTGGGCATGGTCGGATGCCATGCGTGCGGCCTCGTCTGCCGCACGCATGCGTTAGCCGCGCAGCATGCACATTCGCATGCGGCCGACGCGCAACGCTGCCCGCGGTGCGGGTCCGCACTGCACGCGCGCCGCCCGGACAGCCTCGTGCGCGCATGGGCGCTCCTGATCGCCGGCCTGATCTTCTACCTCCCGGCGAACCTGCTGCCGGTGATGCGAACCACACTGCTCGGCAGCCACAGCGAATCGACGATCCTCAGCGGCGTCGTGGTGTTCTGGAAAGCCGGCTCGTACGGCATCGCGGCGGTGATCTTCATCGCGAGCGTCGTCGTGCCGTGCGCGAAGTTTCTCGCGCTCGGCACGTTGCTCGTCACGACCGGCCGGCGCAGCGTGTCGGCGATGCGCGAGCGGGCCGTGCTGTATCGCGCGGTCGAGCTGGTCGGCTACTGGTCGATGCTCGACGTGCTGGTCATCGCGATCATCTGTGCGCTGGTGAAGTTCGGTCCGCTGTCCGAGGCCGAGCCGCGCGCCGGCATTTTGTTTTTCGGGCTGGTCGTCATGCTCACGATGCTGTCCGCGATGAGTTTTGACCCACGCCTCATTTGGGACGCCGAAGAAGCATGAATCCTGCATCCGGCCCGCAAGGCCTCGACCCCGCGATCCGCCCGTGACCCACAGCCGCCTGCGCCCGTCGCTCGTCTGGCTCGTGCCGCTCGTCGCGGCGTTGATCGGCCTGTCGATGGTGATCCACGCGTGGTGGTCCGTCGGACCGGAAATCACGATCACGTTCAACACCGCGCAAGGCCTCGAAGCCGGCAAGACGCCCGTCAAGTACAAGGACGTCGTGATCGGCACCGTGACCGCGATTTCGCTGAGCGACGACAGCTCGCACGTGGTCGCGACGGTGTCGTTCGTGAAGAACGCGCGCAACCTCGTTCGCGACGACACGCGGTTCTGGGTCGTGCGGCCGCGCGTCGGCATGAGCGGCGTCTCGGGCATCGACACGCTATTCTCCGGTGCGTACATCGGCATGGACACGGGCCGCTCGGACAAAGCACGCAAAGCCTACACCGGGCTCGAAACGCCGCCGACCGTCATCAACGGCACGCCGGGAACGAGTTTCGCGTTGCGCGCCACCGATCTCGGCTCGCTCGATATCGGCTCGCCGGTCTATTACCGCCATCTGATGGTGGGCCACGTCGCGTCGTACAAGCTCGACATGCAGCGCCGCGACATGAACCTGCAGGTGTTCATCGATGCGCCGTACGATCGACTGGTGACGACCGATACGCGCTTCTGGAACGCGAGCGGCATGGATCTGTCGCTCGACGCGAACGGCCTGAAGCTGAAGACCCAGTCGGTCGCGACGATCGTGGGCGGCGGCATCGCGTTCGCGACACCGGAAGACAGCGACGCGGCGGCCGCCCGTGCAGGCCACCTGTTTACGCTCGCCGACACCGAAACCGCCGCGATGGCTGCGCCGGACGGCCCGTCCCAACTCATTCGGCTTCGTTTCGAGCATCCGTTGCGCGGGCTCGCGGTCGGCGCGCCGGTGGAATTCTCCGGCATCGACATCGGCAAGGTCGTGTCGACCCAGCTCGACTTCGACCGCGCCACGCGGCGCTTCCAGTCGATCGTGATGGTCAAGGTGTATCCGTATCGGCTCGGCCCCGTCGTCGAGAAACTGCAGAAGACCGAAGGCAACGGCAATCCGCGCGCGGCCCAGTTTCTCGCGGGCCTGGTCGAGCACGGGCTGCGCGCGCAGGCGCGTACCGGCAACCTGCTGACGGAGCAGCTCTACATCTCGCTCGATTTCGTGAAGAACGCGCCGAAGGTGCCGTTCGATGCGAATGCCACGCCGCTGACGTTGCCCACCGTGCCGAGTACGTTCGACAAGCTGCCGGAGCAAGTCGCCGACATCGTCGACAAGATCAACAGGATGCCGCTCGATTCGATCGGCAAGCATGTGGATTCGAGCCTGACGAACCTGGACGCGACGCTCACGCAGGTCAACGGCCAGTTGCTGCCGTCGACGACGCGCGCGCTCGACCAGGCGAACCAGACATTCGGCGCGGTGCGCCAGGGCATCGCCGACGACGGCCCGCTCCAGGAGAACCTCGCGAACACGCTGACTGAAGTCCGGCGTACCGCGCGCTCGCTGCGCACGCTGACCGACATGCTGGGCCGCCGCCCCGAAGCGCTGCTCCGGGGAACCGGGGCCGATCCCGCGCCGATCGCGCCCGTCGACCCTTCCACCTCGCCTGTCCAGCAGGAGCCACGACAACCATGAGTTTCCCGATTCGCGCCACGGCGATCGCCGTGGGCGCCGGCGCCGTGATCGCGCTGACCGGCTGCGCGTCGAACCCGGTGCATTACTACACGCTCGTTGCGCCGGCCGCGTCCCTACCCCCATCCGCGACGTCGACAACCGCGCGCGCCGCCGCGCCGCTGGCGATCAACGTGTTGCCGGTCGGCATTCCCGCGCAGCTCGATCAGCAGCAGATGGTCGTGCGCAGCGGCACGGGCACCGCGGTGATCCTCGACAACGAACGCTGGGTCGCGCCGCTCGGCGACGAGCTGCGCGCAGCGCTTGCTTCGGCGCTCGTCGAGCAACTGGGCGCGCGCAACGTCACCGGCCTGCCGCGTCCGTCGAACCAGACCGTCATGAGCATCCGCACGCAGGTGCGCCGCTTCGACGCGTGGCCCGGCAGCATGGCGCAGTTCGAAGCCGACTGGGTCGTCGGTGTGCAGCAGGACACGCCGGGCACGCGCATTTCGTGCAGCACGCGGCTCAACGACGCCGCACCCGGCAGCTATGCGGACATGGTGCGCGTGCAGCAACGGATGATCGAGCAGTTCGCCGCGCGCATCGCGAGCACGGTGCGCAGCTTCGGCGGCGGGCATCCCGCCTGTCCCGCCGATTCGTAAACCGTCCCGCGTTCGGGGAGCCGTCCATGGGAGCGCGCGAAGGTATCCGGTTATGGGAACCGGCTACCTTGAAACTCGAAGCGACCCGTTATGCACGCCGCCGGTAGGTACCGGGCGTGCTCCCGGTCCAGTGCCGGAACGCGCGGTGGAACGCGCTCGGATCGTCGAAGCCGATGTCGGCGCCGATCGCCGCGATCGTGTCCGGCGTATCGGTGAGCCGCTGGATCGCGATGTCGCGCCGCAGTTCGTCCTTGAGCACCTGGAACGTCGTCCCTTCGGCGGCCAGGTGGCGGCTCAGCGTGCGCACCGAGCAATGCAGGTGCTCGGCTGCGTGGTCGATCACCGGCAGGTCGGGCAACGCCGCCGACAGGAACTGCCGCACGCGATGGCACACGAGCTGTTCGCTGAACGATTCGAAGATCCAGTCGCCGGGCGCGCGCGCGAGGAACTTGCGCAGGTTGCGCTTGCTCTGCCGGATCGGTGCGTCGAGGTAGTCCGCGCTGAAGCGCATCAGCGTGCGCTCGGAATCGAACTGCACGGCGCCGGTGAAGAAGTACAGGTGGTCGACCGCATGGCGCGGCCGCGGGCACGCGAACTCGATCTGCAGCAGCGGAATCTTCTGCCCGATCAGCCACGAGCACACGCCGTGCACGAGCTTGAGCATCAGCTCCTGGCCGAGCGCGCCGATCGGGCCGATCGCGTCGTTCGGGCGCAGCAGCACCTGCGCGACGAGGCCGTCGCGCTTCGATTCGACGAAGAAATCGTCGAGCAGGATATGGAAGAACTGCCCGAAACGGTGCAGCGCCGTTTCGAGGTTGCGCGCATCGAGCAGGCTCAGGCACAGGTACTTCAGCGTGCCGCCGCGCAGCGGGCGCGAGAAGATGCCGGGCATTTCGTCGTCGAGGTCGATCGCGAGCGTACGGTACAGCGTCGAGAACTGCTCCTCCGTCACGCGCGCATGCGGTTCGCCGAGCAGCTCGACCGGAATGCCGGCCCCGCGCAGGTAGCGCTCGACCACGTCGCGCTGCGCGCCCGCGCTCGCGAGGAAACCGTTGACGAGCGAGATCGGCACCGTCGCGCTCGGCGACGGCAGCGCACGCCGGGGCCCAGGCCCCGGCTGGGCGGAAAGTGAATCTGAAACGGTCATCGCGTCCCCGTCGAACGAACCGCTCGCATTGTACTTGAGCGGTTCGCGCGGAGCCTTCCGGGCCCGCGGCGCGCCGGGCCCTGCGCGGCGAGCCGACGCCATCAGTCGGTGCGGCTGAGTTCCCGGCGCAGGATCTTGCCGACGGTCGACTTCGGCAGCCGGTCGACGAAGCGAACGAGCTTCGGCACCTTGTAGCCCGCGAGGCTCGCGCGGCAATGCGCGACGAGTTCCGCTTCCGTGACGGCAGCATCCTGCGCGAGCACCACGAACAGCTTGACGGCCTCGCCCGTGCGCGCGTCCGGCACGCCGATGCACGCGCATTCGGCGACGCCCGGCACGGCGGTCGCGACCGCTTCCACCTCGTTCGGGTACACGTTGAAGCCCGACACGATGATCATGTCCTTCTTGCGGTCGACGATCCGCAGGAAACCGGCTTCGTCGAACACGCCTACGTCGCCGGTGCGGAAATAGCCGTCGGCCGTGAACGCGGCCGCGTTCGCGTCCGGTTTCTGCCAGTAGCCGCCCATCACCTGCGGCCCCTTCACGCAGATCTCGCCCGCGCCGCCGATCGCCACCTCGTTGTCCTGGTCGTCGAGCAGCTTCACGTCGGTCGACGGCAGCGGCACGCCCGTGGTGCCCGTGAACGAGTCGATCGACTGCGGGTTGAACGACACGACCGGCGACGTTTCCGACAGCCCGTAACCCTCGCGGATGAAGTTGCCCGTCACCGTCTTCCAGCGCGACGAGATCACGTCGATCACGGCCGCGCCGCCGCCGGCCGACAGCTTCAGCCGCGACCAGTCGACTTCCGGCAGGCGCGGATGCGCGGCGAGCCCCGCGTACAGCGTATTCACGCCGACGAACACCGTCGGGCGCGCGGCCTTCAGCACGTCGATGAAGCCGTCCATGTCGCGCGGGTTCGCGACCAGCCAGTTCTGCGCGCCGATCGCGAAGTAGGACAGGAAGTTCACCGTCAGCGCGAAGATGTGATACAGCGGGATCGCCGTGACCACGACCTCCTCGCCCGGCGCGCGCGCGGCCGGCACGATCGCGCCGAACTGCTCGATGTTCGCGACGAGGTTGCGGTGCGACAGCGCGGCGCCTTTCGACAGTCCGGTCGTGCCGCCCGTGTACTGCAGCAGCAGCAAGTCCGCGCCGTCGAGCGCGACCGGTTCGAGCGCAAGCGACTCGCCGGCGGCCACCGCGTCCGCGAGCGCGATCGAACCGGGCGGCAGCGCGTCGCATGCACCGGCCGGCGCGTCGACCACGCCGAGATCGCCGCGCCCGACGCTCAGCACGGTGCGCACGCGCGTGCCGCCGACCACTTCCGCGAACGTGCCCATCGACCCGCCGCACACCACGGCGACCTCGACGCCCGAGTCGTTCAACTGATGTTCGAGCTCGCGCGCGGTGTAGAGCGGGTTCACGTTGACCTGGATCGCGCCGATCTTCGCGACTGCGACGAACGCGACCGGGAACGCAAGCACGTTGGGCAGCATCACGGCCACGCGATCGCCCTTGCGTACGCCCACGACCTGCTGCAGATACGCGGCCAGCGCGGTCGACAGGCGGTCGACGTCCGCATAGCTGAGCGTGCGGCCATACGAGTGGAACGCCGGGCGATCGGCGAAACGGCGCATCGCGTCGCCCAGCAGCGCGGTTACGGAAGGAAAGCGATCGGGATCGATCTCGGCGGGGATCGAGCCGTACGACCCGATCCAGTGTCTGTTCGTCATGTCTCACTCCACGGGGGACGGCGCGCCGGCCGCGCCGTTCGCACGACGGCCTGCACGCCGGAGAAGCGCGGGCCATCGCCTGACCGGCGACTATCGCCCGCGCGGCGCACTTTGAAAATGATCCGGGCGGCCGAAAGATGATCGAAACGGACAGGCGGGGGGCGTTCTTGTCTAGACAACGACGCACGAAACCGTCGGTTCGGGCCGTGTCGACCGGCCCCACTATCGGCCCATCAGCATGAGCACCATACGGGATCGGGCGATTCCTGTCGCCGCTCGCGCCTGATACGATCGCTTCGCTTCCGGTTCGCCACGGCCGAACGAGCCGCGCGCCGCAGCCGATGCCGCCGATACGCATCATCCGCACAACGGGTCGTGCGCGCATCGTCACCTTGTCTCGCCGGTCGATCCCACCACCTGACAATCAGGATTCCTGCGCATATCGCGCAGCGTTCTGAAACACGCGATGCCGGCGCAAGCAACACGGCCGGTTCCCCAACGATCCAGTTCCGCTCATTCAAAGGTCAATCGCCATGCCAGAACGCATCTCGTTTGGACAACTCCCCGCCCGGCTGCTCGACGTCGTGCTCAACGTCGAGGACTATACGAACCACACCGGCCACGATGTCAGGCTCGTGGAGCTGGTGCGCGCACGCGTGTCGCAGCTCAACGGCTGCGCGTACTGTCTCGATCGCCACGTCAAGGAAGGCGTCCACGCCGGCGACGATCCGCTGCGCTACCATCTGCTGGCCTTGTGGCGCGAGACGCCCGATCTCTACAGCCCGAAGGAGCAGGCCGCGCTGCACTGGGCAGAAGCGCTGACGCTGATCAGCGAGCACGCGATCGACGACGCGCTCGTCGACGCGACGCGCGCGCACTTCGATCGAGACGAATTGGCCACGCTCACGCTGATCGTCGCGCAGATCAACACGTGGAACCGGCTCGCGAAGCCGTTCGCGTGGCAGGCCGGCGTGTTCCAGGCCGGCTGACGCAGGCCGATGCCGGCGGGCGGCGGCCGGCGCGCCGGCTGGCGCCGGCACGCATCAGGGTGAACCCTGTGGCGCATGGGGCCGATCCCGCGCAGAATTGCGTGCCGCAAACGATATCGATTCGGACGCAGGATGCTCCCATGCCGCGCAATGCGCCCTTGAACCCGCCCCCCGTCCGCGCAGCCCGCCTGCCGGACATCGAGACGACCCACGCGTTGCGCGAGCAGCGCTTCACGCCGGCCAAGCTCGCCGTGCTGCTCGACGTGGCCGCGCAAGCCGGCCTCGACCCGGCCGCGGTGCTCGACGGCACCGGCCTCACGCCGGCCGCCGTCGCGGACCCGTTCACGCTCACGTCGCCGCTGCAGTTCCTCACGGCCGCGCGCAACGCGCTCGCCCGCTACGACGGCACCGATCTCGGCGTGCGCGTCGGCCAGCGGCTGCACGCGTCGAGCTACGGGATGTACGGCTACGCGATGCTGTGTTCGGAATCGCTCGCGCACGCGTTCGACTCGGCCGTCAAATATCACCGGCTCGCGAACGGCATGCTCGCGATCCGCTGGGTCGAACAGGGCGACACCGCGTCGTGGCTGTTTCCCGACCGGCACGAAGTCGCGCTGCCCGATCTCGACGAGCCGCTGTACCGGTTCCTGATCGACATGCAGTTCGCGCTGCACGTGACGATCATCAAGGACGTGATGGGTGCGTGGTGCGTGCCGGCGCGCGCGCAGTACGCGCAGCCGCAGCCCGCGCACGTGGCGCGGCTGGCCGACGCGCTCGAATGCCCGATCGCGTTCGACCAGCCGCATCATGTGCTCAGCTACCCGGCCGCGTGGCTCGCGCGCGCGCCGCAGCTCGCGAATCCGATCACCGCCGCGCAAGTGTCGTCGCATTGCGCGAGCCTGCTCGACGAGCTGCGCAGCCAGGCCGGCGTCACGCGGCGCGTGTACCAGGAACTCACGCGCACGCCCGGGCAGTTTCCGGACCTCGACGCGATCGCGGCGATCCTGTGCATCACGTCGCGCACGCTGCGCCGCAAGCTCGAAGCCGAAGGCACGTCGTACAGCGAACTGCTGGCGAGCGTGCGCAAGGCGCTCGCGATCGACTATCTGAGCACGACCACGCTCAGCACCGAAGACATCGCGCTGACGCTCGGCTTCAGCGACGCGGTGGGGTTTCGCCACGCGTTCAAGCGCTGGACCGGCATGACGCCGAGCGACGTGCGGCGCAAGCGCCGCGCGTGAACCCGGCGGGTACGGGCGTGGCCGGCGCTCAGCGGCCGTCGCCCGCCGCGGGCGTGGCCACCGCCAGCGCGAACTCGAACACCGCCCCGCGCCCGGCCCGGTCGACCAGCCGGATGCTGCTGCCGTTGAGCGCCAGCATCCGGTGCACGATCAGCAGCCCGAGCCCGCCGCGCGTCATCGCGGCGCCGCTCGTCGGCCGCTGCGGCCGCTCGAACAGCCCTTCGCGGCGCGCCGCCGGAATCCCTTCCCCGGTATCGGCAACGGTCACGACGACCCGGTCGCCGTGCGGCGCGAGCGTGACCTCGACCTCGCCGTGCGCGGGCGTGTGCCGCAGCGCGTTGTCGAGCAGGTTGGTCAGCACGCGCTCGATCATCCCGAGATCGGCCGACACGACCGGCACGCGCGGCGGAATCCGCGCATGCAGCGCGACGCCGCGCGCCTGCGCGGTCAGCTCGAACTTCTGGAACACGTCCTGCACGAGATCGACGAGCGAGAACGGCTCGCGCTCGGCCTGCACGCCACCCGATTCGAGCCGCGCGAGCTCGAACAGCGCCTGCGCGAGCCGGCCGACCTTCGCGCTCTGCGCGAGCGCGATCGACAGGTAGCGCCGCCGCTCGGTGTCGGCGAGCGTGTCGGCCTTCAGCGACAGCGTTTCCAGATAGCCGTGCAGCGACGTGAGCGGCGTGCGCAGGTCGTGCGAAATGTTCGTGATCAGTTCGCGCCGCTGCTGGTCCTGGTGCGTCAACGCGCGCCACTGTTCGCCGATCCGGTCGGCCATCTGCGCGAACGCGGATTCGAGCACGGCGATGTCGTCGCCGCGCCGACCCGGCGGCGAGCGCGGCACCGGCGGCTGCGTGTCGGGCGTGCCGTTCGCGTCGAAGCGGCGCATCGCATCGGTCAGCCGGCGCAGCGGGCGCGTGATGAAGCTGAACGCGGTGAGGCCCGCGAGCAGGCCGAGCAGCGCGACGAGCGCCATCGACCACAGCGTCGTGCGCAGCACGTTGCCGGCGTCGACGCGCGCGGCCAGCCGGTCGTGCGCCTCGCCGAGCAGCACCACGTAGATGTAGCCCGACGGCGGCTGCCCCGCGCGCTGCAGCGGCGCGGCGCTGAACACCTTGCGCGCGTCGGGGCTGCGCGGGTCGTCGCCGAGAATCGGCAGCGGGTCGCCCGCGATGAAGCGCTGCACCGGCGCGAGATCGACGCGGTCGCGCTTCACGTGGCCGGGCGGCGCATCGTCGCCCTTGACGCGCCCCGCGTTGTCGAGCAGGTACACCTCGACGCTCGGGTTCACGCCCATCAACTGGCCGAACAGCGTGCGCACGGCGTCCGGGCGCAGCCCGTTCGCATCCATCAGCGGCGCGCTGTGGGTCACGCTGTCGACGATATTGGCGGCCAGGTCGCGCGACAGCCCCTGCACGACTTCCTGCTCGCGCATGTCGTTCGCGCGGATCTGCAGCCACGCGGACGCGCCCGAGCACGCAAGCAGCAGCACCGAGAACACGAGCGACAGCCGCTGGGTGAGCGTGAGCTTCATCATGCGTCCCGCTGGCCCGGCGCCGCGAGCTTGTAGCCGCGGCCCCACACGGTGAGGATCCGCACCGGCTCGGCCGGATCGGCCTCGATCTTCGCGCGCAGCCGGTTGATGTGGGTATTGACCGTGTGCTCGTAGCCTTCGTGCTGGTAGCCCCACACCGCATTGAGCAAGTCCATCCGCGAAAACACCTTGCCCGGGTGGCGCGCGAAGAAATACAGCAGGTCGAATTCACGCGGCGTGAGGTCGATGCGCGCGCCGTCCACGCTCGCTTCGCGCGCGATCGGGTCGATCGCCAGCCCCGCGACGTCGAGCGTGCCCGCGTCGATCCGCGAATCGCGCGCGAGCGCATCGACGCGCCGCAGCAGCGCCTTCACGCGGGCGACGAGTTCGAGCACCGAGAACGGCTTGGCCAGGTAGTCGTCGGCGCCGAGTTCGAGGCCGAGGATGCGGTGCACTTCGCTCGAACGCGCGCTCGTGATGATGATCGGCGTGTAGCGCGTCATCGCACGCGCGCGCCGGCAGATCTCGAGGCCGTCTACACCGGGCAGCATCAGGTCGAGGATCAGCGCATCCCAGCCGCCCTGTTCGAGCAGGCGCAGCCCTTCGGCCCCGTCCGCGCTGTGCACGACTTCGTAGCGCTCGTCGCGCAGGTGCAGGCTCAGCACGTCGGCGATGTCGGCATCGTCCTCGACGATCAGGATACGTTTCGGTTGTTCCATGGCAGCAGGCGGCGGCACGTCGGTGCCGGGGTCGGGTTTCGGGTCGGGCCGGCCCCGGTCCGGCAGGCCGGGTTCGCGGGGGTGAATCGCGGCAACCGGCCGCGCTGCCGCCATTGTGCAAAATTTTGCGGCGGGCAGGGATCACATTTCATTTAACTTTGGAGTGTGATCCGGAGGCGAGGTAATGATGGCGGGGCTCTGCGGTCTGGCCCCTGAAATGGAAACGCGCGCTCGTGCGGGGGCTCGGGCGCGCGCCGGGCACCCGCCGCATCGAAGTATCGCGTCGTGTTTCCCGCCGATGCGTTGAATGCCGAGCAGGCACGCGCGTCGGCAGGCCCGCACGCGTCTCCCCCTCTCCGGCCCGCGAGCGTCCGACGGAACGACGCGGCCCGGCCGGCTACGGCCGCCGATTCACGCCGGGCCGCTCGCTTGCGGCGACGCGATCGACCCAGCCGCGATAGAACGCGCGGTACTTGAGCACGAGCTTGTCGTACTTGCTGTACGCGCCGCCGCCGTCCGGTTTCATCGCGTTCCAGATCTTGACGTCGTAGCCCGCGGCCTGCCTGGTCTGGAGTCCGAACAGCACGAAGTCGAGCGCGCGCCGCAACGGGCCGCCCCTCTTCCTGATCGAGATGAGCATGTGCATGACGTTCCTGCCGTCGCTCACCGGCGTCACGCACTGGAGCAGCTTGTACTTGGCGACGCCGTCCAGCGCGACGGTCATCACGCACCCGCCGGGATAGCCGTCGAAGTGCAGGTTCATCTGCGACATGTTCAGGCCGAGCGCGCGCGACAGCATGCCGAGCGGCCCGAAGTACCGATCCACGGTGAAGTCGATCCCGGCTCCGAACCACGCACCCGCCCGGGCCAGCGGCTCGACCTCCGGCCACGGGCGCCAGTCGTCGAACAGCTTCAGCTCGAAGGCCGAGATCGGGAGCGCGTGGACGGGGTGCGCGTGCTGGGCGTCGTAGAAGTTCTCGACGATCCGCAAGACCGCCGTGGTCGTCTCGAACGCGATGTGCAGGTGCATGAAGTCGCCGTTGTCGACGTCGGCCGCGGCGATGTCGGGCAGCGGGTGCTGCGGCTGCGGGGAGCCGTACCAGACCCACACGTAGCCGTACCGCTCGGCCGTGACCAGCGTCGGCTGGCGCGCCCCGCGCGGAACGGGCTCCAGCCGGTGCACCGTCTGGCTGTGGCCGGGAATGTGCGCGCACTGGCCCTGCTCGTCGTACCGCCAGTGGTGGAACGGGCACTGGATGCACCCGTCCTTGACCTGCCCGTCGGCCAGGTTCGCGCCCAGGTGCGCACAGTGGCGGTCCATCACCACCGCCCGCCCCGTCGCGCCGCGCCACGCGACGCACGGCCGGCCGAAGAGCGTCAACGCCACCGGCTTGTCCTTGAGGCGGTCCGAGCGCATCGCGACGTACCAGCTAGCCGCCACGCGCGTGGTCGCGTCGTACATCCCGGCGGGATGCACGGCGGCCTCCACTTGCTTCAATTGAACGTCTTCGATCATGTTCGTTCCGGGGTCGGTCGACTACTTCAGCGCCAGGCCGATGCGGGTCGTGACGTACGCCCTGAGCAGCGCGAACATCGGGTTGTAGTCGAAATACCGTTTCACCTCGGCCGGCGCGCTGGTCTGCGTCCAGTGCAGCAGCTTCATCGCCGGCACCAGGCTGTACTTCGAGTTGTTGAGCTGCGGCCGCGCCCCGGTGATGCAGTACCCGAAGCCGAACATCGGCTTCGCGAACTCCCGTTCGTTGATGAGCACGTGAATCCGCGCCGCGGCGTCCCCCGCCGACTTGCGCCCGGCGCTCACGGCCTCGACCTCGGCTTTGGCGTCGTTGAACAACTGGTAGTAGCCCTCCATGTCCGCGCACAGGAACCCGAGGTACGGGGCGTTGTTGTCGAGGTGATCGAGGTCGGCCTCGTCGCGCGACGCACGGAACCGCGCGTGGGCCTGCACGAGCCGGAACTGCCCGAGGATCGTGCCGACCGCCCATAGCCTGTGGAACGCGTCCCACAGGCGGAAGTCCGAGAACGCCGTGTAGCAGCAACTGACGAAGTCGTCGTTGTGGTCCAGCAGCTTCTGCTGCAGGCGCTCGATGTACTCGAAGCGCTCGGGGGAGAAATCGTCGTCGCGCAGCGCCTTGATGAGTCGCGCCGCAAGCGCGTGGATGGTCACCGCGGTGTTCTCGAGCCCCCGCGAGAACAGCGGGTCGATGAACCCGTTCGCGTGCAGCATCAGGCAGTAGCGGTCGCCGACGCAGGCGCGCGACGAGAACTGCAGGCGGTCGGTCTTGACCCAGTCGCGCACCGGCACGGCGTCGCGGAACTGCGCCGCGATGCTCGGGAACCGCGCGAGAAATTCGTCGAATTCCTGCTGCGCGGGGATGTCCGTTTTCGGGTAGACGCGCGGGTCGAGCTGCAGGCCGACGCTCACCAGGTTGTTGGTCGAACGCGGGTGATTGTTGAACGGAATCACCCACAGCCAGCCGCCCTCGAACATGTGGTGCAAGGTCCCCTCGTGCCAGCGCCAGCGCTGCCCCTTGACCTTGAAGATGTCGTCGAACGGCTTGACCCCGAGCATGTGCGTATAAAGGCTGCGCGAGTGCGTCTTGAAGCGGCACGGCTCTTCGCGGAGATTGAATTTGGTTGCGAGCGGCGCGCGGGGCCCGCCGCAGTCGATCATGTACCGGCCGGTGAATCGTTCGCCCTGGGCGGTGGCCACCGCGACGCCGTCCTTGTCGGCGTGGTATTCGGTCACGCTCGTCTTCTGGCGGACCGTGCAGCCGTATTTGATGGCGGCCTGCAACAGGTAGGCGTCGACGTCCTGCCGGTAATAATGGCTCTCCGGCCCCCACGGCAGCTCGGGAATCACGCACTGCGTGAACTCCTTCGGGTCGTGCTCCTGGCCGGGCTTGTGGAACACGAAGCCGAAGTTGCGCTTGATGCCCGTGCTCGACGCGACGTAACGCTGCGTCGCATAGAACGACGTGATGTGGTCGAGCTCCGGAATGCCGTAGCGATCGGCGATGATGCGGTTCATCAGCGACGTCTCGGGGATCGACGATTCGCCGATCGTGAACCGCGGGTGCGACGACTCCTCGACGATCAGGACACGAAACTTCTGCTTGGCCAGGATCGCCCCCATCTGGGTGCCGGACATGCCCGAGCCGAGGATGATCACATCGAAGTGGTTGCTGTCACGCCCGTTCGCGGGGCTCTGCTGAGTCATGGGGGCCACTCTCCTGGTGAGATGAAACACACGGGACTGCGGGTGAGGTGTCAGCACACGTCGAGCGCGGCGCGCACGCGGGACCGCGCGTCACGCGTGAGCGTGAGCAGATCGCCGAGCATGCTGGGCGCGTACCCCCCGCTGCCGATCGACGGGCCGCTTTGCCCGGCCTCGTACGTCCGCTCCGCCAATTTGAGGTGCGGCGCGCGGAAGTGCAGCAGGATTTCGAAGACCCGCTCGAGGGCCGCGAGCCCTGCCCCGACGGGCTCGCCCCGCACGCGGGCCGCCTGCGCGTCGCCGAGCACGCGGTCGACGAGCGCCGGCTTCCCGTCGAACCGGGCGTAGATCGCCCTGAACGCGGGAAGCACATAGGGCAGGTACGTCTCCTTGAATTCCCGATAAGCCGCGTGGTCCGATTGCGAGCCCCACAGCACGTGCTCCAGCACGAAGAGGGGCATTTCCACCGCACCGGGGCCGAGGTAGCTGCGGCCCCCCACTTGAATCGGTTCGTAGAACGGGCGCAGCTCGTCGTAGAAGACTTGCGGCGAGATGAAGCGGTAAGCGTAGACGATCGACTCGACCATTTTCTGAAGATAGGCCGCCAGCTCGACGCACCCTGGCTCGAACGCGGACGAGCGTAGCGGCACGTCGTAAAGCTCGACGGTCAACGCGATGGCCGCCTCGAGGGCCGCCATCGAGATGCGCACGCTCTCGAGCAGGTGCGCTTCGTCGTCGAGCCCAGTGTAGCTGCGCTGCGCGTCGGGCGCCGCGGGGTTCCAGACCGTCACGTGCAGAAGCGTCTCGCGCGGCGGCAGGTCGGTCGCGCGTGCCAGTTCGAGCAGCACCGGCTCGAGCCCGGGCACCACGTCCACGGGCTCGTGTCCGTGCCGCTTGAGCGACCCCAGGAAGAATCCGATGTCCCGCATCGCGGCGGCCGCTTCGACGAAGCCCCAGCCGGCGGGCACGCCGCGCACCGGGAGGAACTCGCGCAACAGCCCGACGATGCCGGGCACATCCTTTTGACGGTTCAGGCCCGGCAGTCGCAGCACGCGCTCCCGCGCCCGCAGCGGATCGCAGGCCGCGACGGCGGCGTGCATGGCCGCCGGTGCGCTTAACCGGTCCAGGGTGCGCTCCACTACCGGATCTCCCGCGGCGCGAGCGCCGGCCCGGGCCGGGGAATCGCCGCTGACTCGACGCGCGTGATGTTCGCCGGCTGCCGGCGTGGCGTGACGAGGTACGACGCGGCCATCCAGCCCGCCGCGCCGCCACCGACGATGGCAGCATTCCTGATCGGATTGCTCATGACACTTCCCATAGGATTTAAACCCGAATGGACTTCTGCGATGGCGGCCAATTGATCGGAACCCAGAATAGACCGACGACCATTTAAAACAAGCTGATACGTTTGACAGGTTTTTATTATTTATTGATCACTGCATTCAATTATTCAAAAACAGATAAACAATTTACCTTGCAATAAATTTGCGATTCAATTCCATTGATTATTTCAAGATCGCCAAACGGCACCCATTTCCCGCCGCCGCCCGAATTTCATTTAACACTGTCACACTCACGAACGCAGATTCCGATACATCAAATAAATAAACAACCGTTTCAGATTAAAAAACAATCATCCTCTGAATTTTTCCTGTCAAACCTGTCAGTAACCGTAAATAGCGGCGTTAGCATAGACTGCGCAAATTACAATAAAAATGACAATGACTAATCGGATTGCGCCGCCAAGCTAAACAGCCTAACTCCAGTCAAACGAGAGGACTTATGCGGAATTTGATGAAAAGCATCCTGATTGTGGGCGGAGGGAGCGCGGGATGGATGACTGCCGCCTATCTTTCCAAAGCGTATGGCCACCAGGTCAAAATCTCGCTGATCGAGTCACCCACCATTCCAAAAATCGGCGTAGGCGAAGCAACCATTCCAAATCTGCAAAAAGTATTCTTCGATTTTCTGGGGCTGAAAGAACAGGACTGGATGCCGCACTGCAATGCATCGTTCAAGTCGGCGATCAAATTCATCGGCTGGAACACCAAAAGCGACCCGGCCGATTACTTCTATCACATGTTCGGGCAATTGAAAGAGGTCAACGGCATTCCTCTTTCCCACTATTGGGCGCACCTGAAAAATACGGGACAGACGTCGGAACCGTTCGCGTACGCCTGTTACAACAAGTCGACACTGCTGGACGCCAAGCTTTCACCGAAGGATCGCGACGGCAACTCGCGCATGAGCCATGCGTGGCATTTCGATGCGCATCTCGTCGCCAATTACCTCAGAGACCTGTCGGTAAGCTGGGGGGTCGAACATATCCAGGGCGAAGTCGTCGAGACGCGGCTGAATGAAGATGGCGGCATCCGGTCGGTGCGGCTCCAGTCGGGTGCCGAGATCGCCGCGGATTTCTTTGTCGACTGCTCGGGGTTCAAGGGGCTTCTGATCAACCAGGCGTTGAAGGAGCCGTTCATCGACATGTCGCGATACCTGCTGTGCGATTCGGCGGTTGCGGCGTCGATCACCCACGACGACGAGGCCAACGGTGTCGAGCCGTATACGTCGGCGATTGCGATGAGCAACGGCTGGACCTGGAAGATTCCGCTGCTCGGCCGGTTTGGATCGGGCTACGTCTACTCGAGCAGCTTCAGTTCGAAGGACACCGCGACCGAGGATTTCCTGAAGCTCTGGGGTGTCAGGGAAGATCAGGTCAAGCTGAACCACATCAAATTCCGCACCGGACGCAACCGCAGAGCCTGGGTCAAGAACTGCGTGTCGATCGGGCTCGCGTCATGCTTTCTCGAGCCGCTGGAGTCGACCGGGCTCTACTTCATTTATGCGGCGATCTATCAGTTCGCCCAGCATTTCCCGGACGCCACCCTGGACCCCCGCCTCGCGGATGCATTCAACAAGAAGATCGAAGTGATGTTCGACGACTGCCGGGATTTCATCCAGACCCACTACTTCACGACGCAGCGAAACGACTCCGATTTCTGGCGGGCCAACAAGCACGACCTCACGATTTCGGATTCGCTGCGCGAAAAACTCGACGCGTACCACGCGGGGCTCGTCGTCTGCCCGCCGGTGACGGTCGACGAGCGCAACTATTACGGCAACTTCGATCTGGAGTTTGCGAATTTCTGGACCAACAGCAACTATTATTGCATGTTCACCGGCCTGAACTGGATGCCGCAGAAATCCCATCCGAAGCTCGTCTACCACGATGCGTGGATGAAGCAGGCGCTCGCCGAATTCCAGAATCTCAAGCGCGAGGAAGCAGCGCTGTCGGCGACGCTGCCCACCAATTACGACTATCTGCGCAATATCAGAGGCACCCGATCGAGCTGACGGTTACCGGGGGCCGACATCTTCGCGTTGTCTGCCATCTTCTGCTTTGCCGGCGCGATCCTGCCGGGACCGATTTCGACGTCGATCTGGTCCGGCGGGATCGCGAAAACAAGGTTTCTTTTGTACAGCCGGCGCCGCGATATCAGGCAGGGTGATCGTCGGCCCAGCATGGCATTCAAGCCGGACTCGAAGGGTTTCCAGGCAATACGCTGTCGTTGGAAAGACGAGGCTAGTCCATGTTGACATCGAGTCCCATGCTGCAAATGTCGTTCTACGCCGCCATCGTGCTGCTGGTGCCCGGGCCGACGAACACGCTGCTGCTTTCCGCCGGGCTCAAGCTGAATCTGCGCGGGGCGTGCGGACTGGTCGCGGCGGAGGCGGCAGGCTATGTGACGGCAATCACCGTATGGGGATTTTTTCTCTGGTCGCTGGCGGCGCGATATCCGTGGATCGTCAGTTGCGTCAAGTTGATCAGCGCCCTGTTCATCTTCTACCTCGCGGTGAAGATGTGGTTCAAAGGTGCCGACTTCGACACGACCGACACGGCGCCGTTGGGGTTCCGGGGGCTTTTCGTGGCGACCTTGATGAATCCCAAGGCCCTGTTGTTTTCAAGCGCGATTTTCCCGGAGTCGGCATTCAGATCGCTCGATGTCTTCCTGTTGTCGACCGGCGTATTCCTGATCACCCTGATTCCGATCGGACTGCTATGGTCGCGGTCGGGGCGGCTTCTGCTCATGAACCGGACGGAGGGTCGACTGGCTTCGATCGTGTTGCGATGCTCGTCGCTCGTGTTGCTGATGTTCGCAGCCACGCTGGCCGGTTCCGTGCTCGATCGATGAGGCAGTCATCGCGCGTGCCGGCCGTCGCTGCCCGCTGCCGGCCGGTCGCGCGACCCGGCGCAGCTCGATGAAGCCCGGGCCGAACGCACGGTCCGCACACCGTCAAGCATCGCGGCCACGGGTCTTGCGCGTGCTTTCCGTTGCGGCTCTGGATTCGTTCAGCAGCATCTCCGCCGCCTGCCACGCGCGCGCGGCAGCACGCGCATCCCCGATCGCACGCGCATCCGCGGTCGCCCCGCTCAGCAACATCACGTACACGCCTGCAAGCTGACGTGCGCGGCGACGCGGAACGAGCTCCGACAGCAATTGCTCCATGAGGGCCAGCAGGTCATCGCGATAGCGCACCGCCACGTCGGTCACCTTCGGGCAGGTCGCGCCGAATTCGGCCAGCGCACGCTCGAACAGGCAGCCCGCGAACTCCGGGCTGCCGAACCACGTGCCGTACCAGTCGAAAATTCCCTTCAGTCGCGCTGCGGCATGCGGCATGCGGTCAAGCTTGGCGGCGATGCTCTCCATGATGAAGGTGTAGCGCTGCTCCAGCACCGCCTTGATCAGATCGTCCTTGCTTGCGAAATGATGGTAGAGCGTCATGCGGGCAACGTCCGCCTCGGCGATGATCCAGTCGATACCGACCGGATGAAAGCCATGGCGTGAAAACAGCTCACCTGCCTTGTCGACCACCTGCTGGCGTTTGCTCGCGCGCATTCATGCATCTCCTGACGACTGGGCCGCATCTTAGCACCGCCGCCCACACTGCTCGTTACCGTCGCGCACGATGTATGGAAGGTCCGAGGACATGCGCACTGCGACGCGACGCGCTGGGCGAACCGGCAAAACATCGTCAGCTGCCACGAAGCCAGACGAAATCGCGGTCTTTCGGGTGCGGGCTTCGGCAATACGAAATCGCTTCGCCGCTACGACCTCGGCTGATTGCGATACGCAACCCGTGCGGCGTCAGCAAACGCCCTCCCCGAGCCGATACGCGCATCGCGTCCCACGTGCGTAGCGAGTGCGCGCCCGGCCGGCATCCACTCCGGCCGCCCATGCCGCTGCTCGCAGCGGTTTCAGCAAGGCACCCGGCCGCCGTTCATCATGCACCAGCGCTGCGTGTCCTGTTGCGGGGGCGCATACGGCAGTCCGGTCCTCGGATCGATGTGATCGTACTGGCCCATCGGGTGTTGCGCCCTCCACGCGGCCTGGTCGGCATACTGTTTCGCGATCGCGGCTTGCTCTCGTGCGAGGTCTGCCTTCTGCGCGTCGTCCATTTTCTTCGTCATGGTCACGAGCCGTGCGAATTTCGGATCGCGCACATCCTGCAGGGGCGGAAACGGGGGCGCAGGCGGCATGATGAGCACAGGGCCGGTGTATTTCGGAATCGGCAACCTGGATGGCCGGCCAAAGTTCGCTGCCCTATCCATCTCCCACAGCGCAGCGTCCATTCCGAGCACATGTTCGTAGTCGCGATTGACGACTGCCAGCGTGACCGGCCCCGACGGCGCCGGCAACGGCTGCAGGGAAGGCGGCAGCGTCTGTCGGGCGTCGGGATAGATGGTGCGGGCATACGCGATTGCAGCGACGGAGTATTGCTGGAGGACCGCCTCGTACGCGTCCAGTATCTGCGCGCGGCCATAGCCGCCGGGATTCTCGAACATCGGCTTGTAGGCCAACATCTTCCGGCTGTACAACGCATTCGCATTGCGCTGCTCTGCGACAAACTGCTGTTGAGGATCGGCCGGCGCAGACGCCGACAGCGGCGCGCACCCCGATAGCACGCCGGCGACAAGCACCAGCCCGGCTGTCGCGCGAACAGCCGACGGGCATAGACGCGACATATCGGCGATCGCCCGGTTGAGCGAGGCAAACAGAACAGAGGTTTTCTTGATCGCGCTGGTCGGCATCGAACGGTGTCTCGAAGGCTGGGTCATTTTTGGGAGGTCCTGATCGCGACCGTGAATGCGATGCGTCGCAGTAGAAAAGGAAATCGGCACTCGGCCGTCTTTGGGGCCAACCGTTAATCCAGCGCACATCGCACAGGCTGCCGAGATCGACGAACGACGTCAGCAATCCCGTGCAAGTCGGACACGCCCCGGTCGCATTGCGGGCAAGTCCCTCATCGACGTCGGCCCGGTCGTTGCGCACGCACTCGTACCGCCCCGAACACGCGGCCCCGGCACCCGACGGGTATCGGGTGCGCTTCTTCATCAATCGAGAGGCGCGACATGATGAATGTATACTAGTCGATCTACTTTGACTAGAATCGCGATCAGC
Source organism: Burkholderia metallica (assembly GCF_001718555.1). Classification (NCBI taxonomy): domain Bacteria; kingdom Pseudomonadati; phylum Pseudomonadota; class Betaproteobacteria; order Burkholderiales; family Burkholderiaceae; genus Burkholderia; species Burkholderia metallica. The sequence goes on along the minus strand of NZ_CP013402.1, from coordinate 280,072 downwards.
GTGACTGACGCAATCGGCGCGGGCATAACGGCCGCCGTGTTTTTACTTCTCGATATATTTTCCGATCCTGATATCTGGGAAATGAACACGTTTCAAAAATGTGCGGTTCGGCAATTGATACCCGCCCGTAATGCGCGCGACAGGCAAACCCATGTGCGCCATGTCTTGAAGCCCGCATCCACCGCCCTCTGCGGATCGCCCGCCGCGCCGTGCGCGAGTGCTGCCGTTCACGCATCATCGGCCGCTTCGCGCTGACCGCCGCGCAAACCCGGAGCGCCTGATGCAACGCCTGCCCATGCGAACCCCGTCCCTCATCCTGCGTGCGCTATGCGCCGGCGTCCTGTTGATCGACCTGAACGCGTGCCAGCGCGCCGCGCCGTCCGCCAGCCCGGCGGCGGCACCCGCGTCCGTGGCGTCCTTGGCCGCCCATGCGCCGGAAACGGCCGCGGTATTGCCGCTGCAAGCGCTGTTGAGCGTATTCGGCGGTGCAAAGCCGGCAACCTGGGCGGCGTTCGACGATGTGCCCGGTGTGCACTGGAGCGACGCGAAGCCGCTCGGCAATCCGGACAGCCGCTCCCCCGACACCACGCACTACCGTGGCGGCAGCCTGCTGCTCGCCGGCTTCGGCGACGTGGACGTCCCGGACGGCAAGGCCGGCGACGAAGCCGGCGTCAAAAAGGACAACGAAGGCCACGTCGGCGTCGTACTCAACGGCAACGCGGCCGCCGTCCTGTCGATCGCATTGCGCAAGTTCTACCCGAGCGACGACACGCAGGACATTCTGCTGCGTCAGTTCGGCGGCGATGCCAAGGTCAAGCGCATCGCCGGCCGATGCGCGTTCGACTACGGCACCACGGCGCCGAACGTGCAAGATAACGTGTTCTACCGGGTCAGCATCGGCAGCGCCGCCGTGCCGGTGTTTGCGGAAACCTACGTCGAAGAGGAAGGCGGCAATCAGGGGCCGGGAGCGACGAATTTCGTGTTCTACCGCACGCGGCCGGACCAACGTATCGCGAAGATGCAGTGCAAGGGCGCCGACGCCTGAGCAGGAACGCTTCGGCATCGCGATCGTGGCCGAATCGACACATCGACTGGACCCTACTAACTATCCGGACTACTTATCGGATCGATGACGTCGGTTTGACGCGATCACGATAAGGGAAATCAGTCTCATGAGTTTCGTACACTTGATCATGGAAACCGCAGACAGGATGCCCTCGCGCATCTAACGTCGCTCCGGGCAGCCGCCGCGGGGGTCGTTGCACCGGCCGGCCTTATCCGTAGCGATCAGGCAAATGGCGAGCCCAAGCGCCGCATGCGACGCACCCCGCGCGCATCCGGCCATGCGTCACTCGCCCGTCGTTTTCCCGCCGGGCGTCGCGGCGCGCGTGTCAGGGTCGCGCGCGAGGCCCTGCGCGAACACCTTCAGACCTTCGAGCAACGGCGTCAGCGCATCCCACAGCGCTTCGTCGTGCAGCAGCCGGTACACGCCGCGCACGCCGGGCGCGACGTGTTCGTGCTGCGACGGCTGCCACGCGCCGACGTGATGCAGCGCGTCGGCGGCCGCGAACGCGGCCTTGCCGAACTGCTCGGGTGGAATGCGCGACAGCGCCGTCACCAGCACCGCCAGATTCTGCATGCCGCTCTGCATGCCCGGCTTGTCGAGCGCGTCGACGAACGTGCCGGCCAGCTGCGCGTTCGCGCTGACGATTTCGTTGGCGACATGCAGGAAGCCGTGCCGGTGCAGGCTGCCGAGCAGATGTTCGAGCGCGTCGTGCGCGCCGGGCTCCGCGTGCGGAGGTGTGTCGTCGGGGGACAGGCGTTCGGTCATCGGCCATGCTCCGGATGAGGCGCCGCGCTGCCGTCGCGCCGGCAGTCGTGCGTGCGCCGAATTCGTGTCGTGGATCGTTCTCGCCTGGCCGGCTGGCGCTCGCGCGCCGCCGTCAGGACGTGCTGCCGTCGGGCTGCGCCCGGTATTCGCTGCGGGCGCCCATCGCGTCGTCGACGTCTTGCACGCCGTGCAGCGCGGCCACCCCGTCGACGACGGCTCGCCGTTCGGCTTCGTCGATCTGCCCGGTCAGCCGCACGTGTCCGTGGTCGACCGTCACGTCGACGTCGCGCGGATGGCTGACCAGCCGGCCGAGCGCCGAACGCACGCGCTCGGCAACCTGGGCATCGAGTGCGTCTCCGGCGAGCCGGTCTGCCCGCACGCCCGCGATCGCGCCGCGCGCGCGCTCGGCCGCCCGTTTCGCCTGCGTGTTCGCGTAGTCGGCCGCGTCGTGACAGCGCTCCGCCGCCTTGTCGCGAACGTACGCGCGCCGCCGCCGACCCGATGCGGGGTCGAGGAAGTACATCGCAGCCGCGCCGCACGCAACGGCGATCGCAAGATTCAACAACGGGTTCGAACGGGTTCTGGCATTCATGTCGGCACCGTAGGGCAGCACCCGGAACGACCGGGTATCGTCACAACGTCAAGCACGTGCCGTTCCCCGAACGATTGCGTCGGCGGCGGCCGATGCATCGCGGGCGCCGCGAGTTCACGCCGCGACGCCGGACAGAAATGACAAGCGCTTGAAAAATCGTCCGCGAATCCGGGGCCGGCCGCGCCGCCGTCGCGCCGCCGCGCGTCAGGATTCAGGCGAGCGGTCGGCCGGCTCCCCATCGCGTCCGGGCTCATTGTCGTCACCCCGTTCGGCGACCCGCTTCGCCAGGTTGAGGTAGGTCTGGGCCATCGCGCGCAGTTCTTCTTCCGACGCGTCCTCGATCCCGATCAGCCGGTCGCTTGCCGCATGCGTAACGGCGACGAGTTCGTCGAGCTTCAGGTGCATCGCGACGCTGTCGCGATTCTGGTTGCGCTGCAGCAGGAACACCATCAGGAACGTGATGATCGTCGTCCCGGTATTGATGACGAGCTGCCACGCGTCCGAATAGTGGAACAGCGGCCCGGTGACGAGCCACAGCACCGTAATGGCGACCGCGCTGCCGAATGCGACCGGCGAACCGGCCCAGACGGTCACGCGCGACGCAAACCGTTCGAACGCGCGCGTGACGGGATGCTCGACCGTGACCGCTCGCGGGTCGGCCACGGTCCGGTCCTGTGCGCCCGACCGGGCGCGGGGTGAATCGTCTGCTGCTTGCATGGCGTCTCCCGGATACGAGTGTCGATCTCGGCGCACGCGCGAGCCCGCCGCGCGCAATGGCACGGGGTTCGGTCCCGTATGCCGGCGCCACCGACGAAGGAGCAGCTTGCGTGCCCGGCTGCGTGGCCTGCGCCGAAAGCGCCCCGGCTCATCGCCACCGCGCTCGCGTATGCGCGTCGCCGCGGGCAACGAGCGCGCGGATGCGGTCGGCGGTGCGGCACGCGATCGCCTGGATCGTCAGCGACGGGTTCACGCCGCCGACGGTCGGAAACACCGAACCGTCGCAGATCCACAGGTTCGGGATGTCCCAGCTGCGGCAATCGGCGTCAACGACGCTCGTCGCCGGGTCGTCGCCCATCCGCACGGTGCCGGCCAGGTGGCAGGTGTCGTCCTGCTCGTGCCAGATGTCGCGCGCGCCGGCCGCTTCCAGCGAGCGCCCCATCTGCGCGAGCGCGTGGCGGATCATCCGGCGGTCGTTGTCGTCATACGAATAGGTGACGCGCGCGACCGGCAGGCCGAACGTGTCGCGTTCGTCGGCGAGCGTCACGCGGTTGTCCGCGCGCGGCAACGTCTCGCCGACGATCTTCAGCCCCGCCTGGAAGTTGTAGCGGGCCATTTCGCGCTTCAGCGCGTCGCCCCACAGCCCGCGCGCGGCGAGCTTGCGCGCCCAGTCGATCGGCAGCGGCCCCTGGCTCATCCAGCAGTAGCCGCCGAAGAAATCCTTGCCTTCGTCGACGTAGTTCCAGTGCTCGGTGATCGCCAGCGACGGCGGCCCCTTGTACCAGCGCACCTCGTCGTCCATCGTCCCCCACGACGCCTGGTTCAGCTGCGCCATCAGGTAGCGGCCGACGAGGCCCGAGCTGTTCGCGAGGCCTTGCGGATAGCGCCCGTTCGCGGACAGCAGCAGCAGGCGGGGCGACTCGATCGCATAGCCGGCGACCACGACGTTGCGCGCGCGCTGGAAATGCGTGCGGCCGTCGCGCGCATAGTGCACGCCGGTCACGCGGTCGCCTTCGGCTTCGATGCGCAGCGCCATCGCGAGATCGCGCACCTCCGCGCCGGCCGCGACCGCGCGCGGAATCCACGTGACGAGCGCGCTCTGTTTCGCGTTGGTCGCGCAGCCGGAGATACAGAAGCCGCGATACACGCACGGATGCGCGCGGCCGCGTGGCGCGGACAGCGTCGCGAGCGGCGTCGGCGTCCAGCCGATGCCGAGCGCGTCGGCACCGCGCGCGAGCACGAGCGCGGCCGCGTTCAGTTCGTGCGCCCGATACGGATAGCGCGGCCGCGGCGGCCCCCACGGGTAGCGCACGGGCCCGCTGATCTTCAGCGCCTGCTCGACCTCGCGGTAGTAGCGCCACATCTCGCGCCAGTCGAGCGGCCAGTCGACGCCGTAGCCGAGCGTCGTGCGCGAACGGAACCACTCGGGGCGAAAGCGCAGCGACACCATCGCGAAATGCACGGTGCTGCCGCCGATCGCGCGGCCGCTGTTGTTGGTGCCGAGCGTGAGCGGATCGGCGCCGTCGCAGATCCGCTCGTCGGTCCAGAACAGCTTGTGCTGATGCGTCTCGTCCGACGCGAATTCCTCGAGCGGCCGCCACCATGCGCCCGCATCGAGCGCGACGACCGAATAGCCGTATTCGGCGAGCTTGCAGGCGAGCGTGCCGCCGCCCGCGCCGGTGCCGACGATCACGAAGTCGACCACGTCGTCGTCGCGGAACATTCGCATCGGCGACCAGCCGCCGACGCGCAGCGGATCGGGCGCGCGACCGTCGCAGCCGCGCGGCTTCATCGCGGACAGCGGCGCATCAGCGGTCATCGAGTTCGCCCTCTTGCGTCAGGCTCACCTGCGCTTCCCACGGATCGCGCCGGTTGAAATCCATCCGCACGTAGCCGCGCGGGCTCGCGGGGCCGCCGAAGCCGATCTCGTTCCACGCGAACGGATGACTGTAGTAGGCGCCGCAGATGTCCGGCAGCACGCGCTTCGCGAAGAACGTACGCCGGTCCATGCCGCCCCACGCCGGTTCGACGCGCGGGTCGACCTCGCCGTGCTGCACCGCGCGCAGCAACGCATCGGCGTCGTGCGCGCCGAGCGAGGCGAACGGGCAACCGTGCGCGGCGCGCGCCGTCGCGTCGAGTGCATCGAGGCCGGCTTGCCACGCGGCGCGCAGCGGCGGCAGCCGCGCGTCGCGATAGCCGTCGCCGTCGTCGCTCGCGAGCCGCGCGTCAATCAGGGCGGCGGTCGGCACCGTGCCCGCGCCGCCCGAATCCTGCGGCACGATGCGCGCGCACAGCGCGGCGAGCGTCGCGTACCGTTCGGCATCGAGATGACGCGGCGCGGTCGCAGCCACCCGCAGGCGCGCATCGATCGCGCGGCGGGTCGCATCGTTCCACGACGGCGTGTCGCGTTTCGCGAGCACGTCGTAGCCCGGATAGCGCGGCAGCACGGCCGGCTTGCGGATCGCATCGCTCATGGCGTCTCCCGTTCGGCCAGCGCGGTCGCGGCGAGCCCGGCGATCGCAAGGGCGGTGAAGCTCGGCGGCGCCGGCAGCGGCGGGCCCGACAACAGGTTCTGCGACCAGTTGCGCCAGCCGCCCATCTGTCGCGCGACGCCGCGCGCATGGAACGCGACGCCGACGAAGCCGAGCACGGCCGTCGCGCGCATCCACCCGCGGCAGAAGCGCCGGTCGCCGCGCGGGCGGGACAGTGCGACCTGCGCGGCCGCGAAAGCCGCGACGGGCGGCACGACGAGCGGCGCGAACATCGCGCGATGCTGGAACGCCCCGCGAAAATGCAGCAACCCGACTTCGCCGAGCGTGCCGACGAGCCCTGCCGCGACGAGGCCGGCCAGCGCGCGGCCGGCCGGCAGCCCGGCAAGCTTCGGCGCGTCGGCCGGGCTCGCGCGCAGCCGCTCGCCCGCCGCGCCGAGTACGCCCGACAGCAGCAGCGCGAACGGCGCGCCGAGCGGTGCGCCGTAGAACAGGTTGTGCCAGCTGAAGCGGCCCGGCCGCTTCGTCACGTTGTACAGATGGAACCCGGCGCCGGCGGCGCCCACCGCGGCAGACGCGACATGCACCGCGTCGCGCAGCCGGTGGCGCGCGGGCGTGTCGTCCGCGTGGCCGTGGACGCTCGCGATCACCGACAGCGTCGACATCGCGAGCGGCGCGAGCATCGCGCGATTGTGAAACGTGCCGCGATAGTGCTCGACGCCGCTGTCGGCCAGCACCGAGCCGGCCAGCAGCAGCGCGCTGCGGTTCAGCAGCCGCGCGGCCTCGGCCAGCAGTTGCTCCTGCTCGGCCGCGCGGTGTCGTGCGTGTCGCATCGCTCCTCCCTTCGGTCCGGATTCACAGCACGAAATCCACCAGGTCCGCCGTGCGCAGTTCGAGGCCGAGCCCGGCGCGCGTCGCGTCGACTTCGAGCGCCCCGTCGACGAGCGCGGGTGCGCCGTCGAACAGCATCCGCTCGATGCGCACGTGATCGTGGAACCACTCGACATGGCGCAGGCGTGGTGCGGCGCAGCCGACGTGCCGGTGCAGCGCGGGCGCGCAATGCGCGGACAGGTCGACGTGATGCGCATCGGCGAGCGCGGCCGCCGCGAGAAAACCGCTCACGCCGCCGCACCGTGTCGCGTCGGCCTGCAGCACGTCCACCGCGCGGCCTTCGAGCAGGCGCCGGAAATCGTCGGGCACGTACGCGTATTCGCCGGCCGCGACGTCCACCCGCGCGCCGACGTGCTCGCGCACGAACCGCAGCCCGTCGACATCGTCGCTGCTGACGGGCTCCTCGAACCAGCGGATGTCGCAATCGGCCACTGCCTGCGCGAACGCGAGCGCGGTGCGCGGCGCATACGCGCCGTTCGCATCGACGAACAGCTCGACGCCGGGCCCGAGCGCGGCGCGCGCCGTGCGCACACGCGACGGATCGTGCGCGTCCTGCACGCCGATCTTGATCTTGCACGCGCGCACGTGCTCCGCGCGCCACCCGTCGAGCTGCGCGGCCAGCGTGCGGTCGTCGTAGGTCGTGAAGCCGCCGCTGCCGTACACCGGCACGCGTTCGCGCAGGCGGCCGAGCAGCAGCGCGAGCGGCATGCCGGCGAGTTTCGCCTTCGCATCCCACAGCGCGACGTCGATCGCCGAAATCGCGGTGGCCGCGATGCCGCTGCGGCCGATATTGCGCACCGCGCGCCACGACGCGTCGACGGCGGCCGGAATGTCGACGGCCGGCCGGTTGCGCAGCACGTCGCCCAGCAGCGACGTCACGAGCGGCACCGCGCTCGCGTCCGTGTACGTATAGCCGAGCCCCGTCACGGGCCCCGCGTCGATCTCGACGACGACGACGGTCGTCGCGGTCCACGCGTAGGTGCCGTCGGCTTCGGGCCGGTCGGTCGGCACGCGGTACGCGCGGGCGCGTACGTCGTCGATCGCCGGCGCGGCGGAAAGGGCCATCGTTGCGCTCCGGTCAGCTTGCTGTTTGCTTGGAGTTGTCGCGTGCAACCCCTGTGCCCGATGCCGAGCGCGCGGCACGCACCTTGCGCCGACGCCCGCATCGGTTCAATCCGGACCAAGGAGAAACGGCATGGCGACAGTGGCGGATTTCATCGTCGAGCGGCTGTACGACTGGGGCGTGCGCCGCATCTACGGCTACCCGGGCGACGGCATCAACGGATTTTTCGGCGCGCTGAGCCGTGCCGACGGCAAGATCGCGTTCATCCAGGCGCGCCACGAGGAGATGGCGGCCTTCATGGCGTCCGCCCATGCAAAATTTACAGGCGAGCTCGGTGTATGCGTCGCGACGTCGGGCCCCGGCGCGTCGCATCTGGTGACGGGCCTCTACGACGCGCGGCTCGACCACATGCCGGTGCTCGCGATCGTCGGCCAGCAGGCGCGCGCGGCGCTGGGCGGCCACTATCAGCAGGAAGTCGATCTCACCGCGCTGTACAAGGACGTCGCAGGCGCGTTCGTGCAGCTCGCGACGGTGCCGGCCCAGGTGCGCCACCTGGTCGACCGCGCGGTGCGCACCGCGCTCGGCGCGCGCACCGTCACCGCGCTCGTGCTGCCGAGCGACCTGCAGGAACTCGACTATGCGCCGCCGAAGCGCGCGCACGGCACCGTGCATTCGGGGATCGGCTACACCGCGCCGAAGGTCGTGCCGTACGCCGACGATCTGCAGCGCGCGGCCGACGTGCTGAACGCGGGCAAAAAGGTCGCGCTGCTGGTCGGCGCGGGCGCGCTGCGCGCGACCGACGAGGTGATCGCGGTGGCCGACCGGCTCGGTGCGGGCGCCGCTAAGGCGCTGCTCGGCAAGGCCGCGCTGCCGGACGACCTGCCATGGGTCACCGGCTCGATCGGGCTGCTCGGCACGAAGCCGAGCTACGACCTGATGAACGAATGCGACACGCTGCTCATGGTCGGCTCCGGTTTCCCGTATTCGGAATTCCTGCCGAAAGAAGGTCAGGCGCGCGGCGTGCAGATCGACCTGAAAGCCGACATGCTGAGCCTGCGCTACCCGATGGAGGTCAACCTCGTCGGCGACAGCGCCGAGACGCTGCGCGCGCTGCTGCCGCTGCTGAAGGCGCGCGACGACACGCACTGGCGCGACCGGATCGCAAAATGGAACGCGGACTGGCACGAGACGCTCGCGGCACGCGCGGCCGCGAAGGCCACCGCCGGGCGCGGCGTGAATCCGCAGCGCGCGTTCACCGAACTGTCGCCGCGCCTGCCCGACGACGTGATCCTGACCAGCGATTCGGGCTCCTGCGCAAACTGGTATGCGCGCGACCTGATGATCCGGCGCGGGATGATGGGTTCGCTGTCGGGCGGGCTCGCGTCGATGGGCGCCGCGGTGCCCTATGCGATCGCCGCGAAGTTCGCGTATCCGCTGCGCCCGGTGATCGCGATGGTCGGCGACGGCGCGATGCAGATGAACAACATGGCCGAGCTGATCACGGTCGCGAAATACTGGCGGCAGTGGGCCGATCCGCGCTGGATCTGCATGGTGCTGAACAACGAGGATCTGAACCAGGTCACGTGGGAGCAGCGCGTGATGGAAGGCGATCCGAAGTTCGACGCGTCGCAGCAGATTCCGGACGTGCCGTACTACCGCTTCGCGACGCTGCTCGGCCTGAAGGGGATCTACGTCGACGATCCGGAACAGCTCGGCGCCGCGTGGGACGAGGCGCTCGCGTCCGATCGCCCGGTCGTGCTCGAAGTGAAGACCGACCCCGAGGTACCGCCGTTGCCGCCGCACGTGACGCTGCAGCAGGCGAAGCATTTCGCCGAGACGCTCGTGAAAGGCGATCCGCGCGAGGGCAGCGTGATCGTCGAGACCGCGCGGCAGGTGCTGTCGGCCGTGCTGCCGGGCCACGGCGAGCGTGGCGGCAAGGGAGACAAGAACGGGGCGTAACCGGGGTGAAGGACGCGCACGACGGCGCGGCATGCCCGCCGCGCCGTTGCGCATCACGCATCACGCATCACACCCCGCGCACCTCACCCGATATCGATATCGTCGCGCCCGTCGCCCTCCAGCGCGAGCGCCGCGTTCACGAGCCCGACATGGGCGAGCGTGAACGGAAAATTCCCACACATGCGCTGCGCGTTCACGTCGTATTCCTCGGACAACAGCCCGACGTCGTTGCGCAGGCCGAGCAGCCGCTGAAACATCGCGTGCGCGTCGTCGTCGCGGCCCTGCATCCGGTAGACCTGCACGAGCCAGAACCCGGCCGCCAGGAACGCGCCCTCTTCGCCTTCGCAGCCGTCCGCGAAACGCGGCGGCCGATAGCGGAACGGCAAGCCGTCTTCGAGCAGCTCGCGCTCGATCGCGGCAACCGTCGCGGCGACGCGCGGATCGGTCGCGTCGAGCATCCCCGTCAGCGGAATCAGCAGCAGGCTCACATCGAGCCCGTCGCCGTCGTAGCGGTCGACGAAGCGGCCGAGCTTCGCGTGGTAGCCGCGCGCGAGCACGTCCGCATGCACCGTGTCGGCCCAGCGCCGCCACGCGTCTAGCGGCGCGTGATGGCCGAACGCGCGCGCGGACCGGTACGCGCTTTCGACGGCGGCCCACACCATCACCTTCGACGACGTGAACGGGTGACGGCCGCTGCGCACTTCCCAGATGCCCTCGTCCGGTTCGCGCCAGATCGTCGCGAGGTGGTCCAGCAGGCGCCGCTCGAGCGTCCACGCGTCGGCGTCGGGCGGCAGCCCGTGCCGGCGCGCCTGGTACAGCGCGGCCAGCACCTCGCCATAGACGTCGAGCTGCAACTGCTCGGCCGCCGCGTTGCCGAAGCGCACCGGCCGCGCGCCTTCGTAGCCGGCCAGGTGCGCGGCCTCCCATTCGTCGGCGCGCCGTCCACCGTCGGCCGCGTACAGCACCTGCAGCTGCGACGGATGATCGGCGATCGCGCGCACGAGCCAGTCGCGCCAGCGCGCGGCTTCGTCGCGATAGCCGCAGCGCACCAGCGCGCGCAACGTGAAGCTCGCGTCGCGCAGCCAGCAGAACCGGTAATCCCAGTTGCGCGCGCCGCCCAGGCGTTCGGGCAGCGAGCTGGTCGGCGCCGCGACGATGCCGCCGGTCCGCACGCTCGACAGCAGCTTCAACGTAATCAGCGCGCGCTCGATCGCGTCGCGATACGGGCCCTGCGCCGCGTTGCACCTGGACCACACGCGCCAGAACGACTGCGTGTCGCGCAGCGACGCATACGCATCGGGCACCGCCGGCGGCCGGTCGTACGAGCGCGCATAGCTGATGCAGAAATCCACGCATTCGCCCGCCGCGATTCGCAGCGCACCGACGAGCCGGTCGTCCTGCACGTCGACGCGTGCGTCGGTATCGAGCCACATCGCGTCGCCGCCCGTCATCATCCGCCAGCGCCGGCCGAAACGTCGGCACCACGGCAGCGCATGACCGTAGTCGAAGCGCACGCCGAGATCGACGTCGAGCTCGACCACGCCCCGCTCGCCGCGCACGCTGCGGATCAGGCACGGATCGGGCGCGTCCCAGCTCATCCAGTCGAGCATGACGACGCAGCCGGTCGACGTCTCGAAGGTCGTTTCGAGCATCGCGGTGCCGGGCAGGTAACGGCGCGTCGCGCGGGCGGCGCGCTCGCGCGGCGCGACGCGAAAGCGACCGTTGTCCGGCGTGCCGACCAGCGCGGCGAAACACGGCGGCGAATCGAAATCCGGCCAGCACAGCCAGTCGATGCTGCCGTCGCGTGCGACGAGCGCGGCGCTGCGGCCGTCGCCGATCAGCGCGTAATCCTCGATCCGCATCGCTCACCCGTCGCGCTTGCGCGCAGCGACGAAGCCGGCCGCGAGCACCGCGCACAGCGTGCCGAACGCCACCACGCGCACGGTGCCGAGCCCGGCCTCGACACCCGTGCGGCGCGCCTCGGCGCCGAACGCGCCGCGCGTCGCGTGCAGGTCCGACACGGTGTGCCACAGGTTCGATTCGCGCGGGCCGGCCGGCGCCGCGCGCTGCTGGCCGCGCACGGCCGTATGCGCGAGATAGCGGTCGAAGCAGCCGGGCGCGATCCCGTTCGCGACGATCGCCGCGAGCGACGACCAGCCGACCCAGCGCTCTCGGCACGGATGGCGCGCGGCCTGCACGATCGCATCGGCCGCCACTTCCGGCGCATAGACCGGCGCGACCGGGCGCGGCGCATGCGGCAGCGTGGATTCGGCCCAGTCGAACTGCGGCGTGTCGATCGCGGGCAACTGCACCATCGTCACGCGCACGCGGCTGTGCGCATGCAGCAGTTCACAGCGCAGCGCGTCGGTGAAGCCGCGGATCGCGTGCTTCGCGCCGCAATACGGCGCCTGCAGCGGAATCGACCGGTACGCGAGCGCGGAGCCGACCTGCACAATCGTGCCGCGGTTGCGCGCGGTCATCCGCGCGAGCGCCGCACGGGTGCCGTTGACGCAGCCCAGATAGGTGACGTCGGTCACGCGCGCAAAGTCTTCCGGCGAAATCTCGTCGAACGGCGCGAACACGGTGACCATCGCATTGTTGACCCACACGTCGAGCGGCCCCAGTTCGCGCTCGATCTGCCCGGCCGCCGCATCGAGCGCGGCGGCGTCGCTGACGTCGACCGCGATCGGCAACGCGTCGACGCCATACGCCCGCACCTCGCACGCGGTGTCCTCCAGCGCGCGCGGATCGCGGGCGAGCAGCGCAACGTTTGCGCCGCGCCGCGCGAACGCATGCGCGGTCGCACGGCCGACGCCGGCGCTCGCGCCGGTGATCGCGACAGTCTTCACGTTCGGTTCCTCCCGTTGTCCTGACGATGGCCGGCACGCCGCCGCGGCCTTCCCGAAACTGCGTGCCCGAACGCGATCGACGGAGCAAACGGCGTGCCGCGGGCGACCCGCACCGCCCGGTCGGCGCACACGGCGCGAACAGTCGCCACATTTACAAGCCTGCTGTAACGCGCCGGCCGTGGTGCGCGCAACGCGCTGCGTCGCGCGTCCGGGGCCATCCGTCCCGTGCGCGCACGGGAATTGCTCGGCCGCGAACGGCTGTCGCCCTGTCTTCCCGTCCGGCAAGGAGTCGCATTGCTCATTTCGCCGTCCATGAAAGCGCATCGCATCGCGTGCCTCGCGCCGGGCGCCTGCATGGCCGCGCCGGTGGCCGCGCGCGCCGCCGCGATCGAGCCCGCGAACCCCGCCGGCCCGCTGCCGCTCGCGTACGTCGTGCACGCGGCCGGGCCGGCCGCGCAGCCGGTGTTCGTGCTCGGCTGGGCGCTGCTCGCGCTGTGCATGCTCGTCTGCGTCACGATCGCCGCGCTGCTGCTGATCGCGATCTTTCGCCGACGCCTGCGGACGGGCGGCCACGGCAACGGCACGGCGATCGTGACCGTCGGCAGTGCGATCTCGATCGTGCTGCTGTTCGGCGCGCTCGTGTACATGCTGCGCGTGCTCGGCGCGGTCGCGACGCCGCCGCATCCGCCCGGGCTGACGATCGTCGTCACCGCGCACGACTGGTGGTGGGACGCGCGCTATCCGGACCGCGCGGGCGGCGCCGCGATCGTCACCGCCAACGAACTGCACATTCCGGTCGGCGAGCCCGTCGCGATCGAGCTGAAGAGCGCCGACGTGATCCATGCGTTCTGGGTGCCGCAGCTCGCGGGCAAGACCCAGACGATTCCCGGCCAGACCAACCGGCAATGGCTGCAGGCCGACCGCCCGGGCGTCTATCGCGGGCAATGCTCGCAATTCTGCGGCGCGCAGCACGCGCACATGGCGCTCGAGGTCGTCGCGCAGCCGCCCGCCGCGTTTGATGCGTGGCTCGCCGCGCAGCGCGAGCCGGCACCCGCGCCCGGCACCGATGCCGAACGGCGCGGCCGGCGCGTCTTCGCCGCGCGCTGCGCGGGCTGCCATACGGTGCGCGGCACCGACGCGACGGGCGACGCGGGCCCCGATCTCACCCACGTCGCATCGCGCCGGCTGCTCGCGGCCGGCACGCTCGACAACACGCCGGACAACCTGCGCCGCTGGATCGCGCACGCGCAGCAGATCAAGCCCGACGCGCTGATGCCGTCGATCGCGCTCGCGCCGCGCGACGCCGACGATCTCGCCGCGTATCTCGCGACACTGCACTGAACGGAGGATGCCGATGGCCATCGCCCGCGATACGCCCGCCCCCGCCCGCGTGCCGGATCTCGGCGACGCGCCGCCGGGCTCGGCGCACGAGCGCGCGCTCGCCGAGTTGTGGGAATCGGCGCCCGGCTGGCGCGGCTGGCTCGGCACCGTCGACCACAAGCGCATCGGGCTGCGCTACATCGTCACCGCATTCGTGTTCCTGCTGCTCGGCGGCGTCGAGGCGCTCGTGATGCGCATCCAGCTCGCGCGGCCGAACGCGACGCTGCTCACGCCCGCGCAGTACGACGCGCTGTTCACGATGCACGGCGTCACGATGATCTTCCTCTATGCACTGCCGGTGCTGTCCGGCTTCGCGAACTACCTGTGGCCGCTGATGCTCGGCTCGCGCGACATGGCGTTCCCGCGGCTGAACGCGTTCTCGTACTGGGCATTCCTGTTCGCCGGGCTGTTCCTGTACGCGAGCTTTCCGCTCGGCGCGGTGCCCGACGGCGGGTGGTTCAATTACGTGCCGCTCACGTCGCTCGACTACAGCGCCGGCGCGAACATCGACATCTACGCACTCGGGATGATCCTGCTCGGCATCTCGACGACGGGCGGCGCCGCGAACTTCGTCGTCACGCTGCTGCGCATGCGCGCGCACGGGATGTCGATCGACCGGCTGCCGATCATCGTGTGGGGCACGCTGACGGCGTCGGTCGCGAACCTCGTCGCGGTGCCGTCGGTCAGCCTCGCGTTCCTGCTGCTGTGGCTCGACCGCAATGCCGGCACGCATTTCTTCGACGTCGCGAACGGCGGGCGGCCGCTGCTGTGGCAGCACCTGTTCTGGATGTTCGCGCACCCGTGGGTGTACGTGGTCGTGCTGCCGGCGATGGGCATCGTGTCGGATGCGCTGCCCACCTTCTGCCGGCGGCCGCTCGTCGCTTACGAGGCCGTCGCGGTGTCGACCGTCGCGACGATGCTGATCGGCTTCGAGGTGTGGGTCCACCACATGTTCGCGACCGGCATCGCGCCGCTCGCGCTCGCGTTCTTCGGCGCGGCCAGCATGCTGATCTCGATTCCGAGCGCGGTCGCGGTGTTCGCGTGGATCGCGACGATCTGGACCGGCCGCCCGGTGTTCCGCACGCCGTTCCTGTATTTCGCGGGCTTCGTGCTGATGTTCGTGATCGGCGGCGTGTCGGGCGTGATGACGGCCGCCGTGCCGCTCGACTGGCAGCTCACCGACACCTACTTCGTCGTCGCGCACCTGCATTACGTGCTGCTCGGCATCAACGTGTTCCCGGTGCTCGGCGGCGTCGCGTACTGGTTCCCGAAGTTCACCGGGCGGATGATGAACGAGCGGTTCGGCCGCTGGACCTTCTGGGTCGTCCTGGCCGGCTTCAATCTCGGCTTCTTTCCGATGCACGTCTCCGGGCTGCTCGGGATGCCCCGCCGCATCTATACGTATCCGTCCGGGATGGGCTGGGACACGTCGAACCTGCTGACGACGATCGGCTCGTTCGTGTTCGGGATCGGCATCGTGATGTTCGTCGTCAACGCGCTGGTGAGCGCGCGGCGCGGCGCGCGGGCCGGCGAGAATCCGTGGGGCGGGGCCGGGCTCGAATGGTCGGTCGCGTCGCCGACACCCGTGTACAACTTCGCGGTGCTGCCGCTCGTCGCGTCGCGGCATCCGCTGTGGGAGACGCGCGACGATGCGCGCCGCACCAGCATGCGGGTCGGCTACCGGCTCGCCGACGGGCGCGAGGCGCTCGCCGTCACGCCGCTCGCGGCCACGCCGAACGCGATCCTGAAGATGCCTGACGACACCTGCATCCCGTTCGTGCTCGCGCTGCTCGCCACCGCGGTGTTCGCGGCGATGCTCATGCGCTCGCCCGCCCTCGTCTGCGCGGCCGTGGCCGGCTGCGCGTTCGCCACCGCCGCGTGGCTGTGGCCGCGCCGCACGCTCGGCCAGCGGGCGCGCGTGCCGGCCCGCGCCGACACGCAGGCGCCGGCCGCCGCCGGGCTGCATCCGGACGAACCGTCGTCGGCGGCGGTGCCGCCGGGCGCGCCGGCCGCCTGCATCGAACCGCTGCCGGTCGGCAGTTGCGGCGCGCGCGCGGGCGGCTGGTGGGGCGTGATCACGCTCGTCGTGACCGAAGCCGGGCTGTTCGGCTACCTGCTGTTCTGCTACTTCTACCTGCAGTCACAATCGGCCGCGCCGTGGCCGCCCGAAGGCATGCCGAAGATCGGGCTCGCGGCCGTCAACACGGCCGTACTGCTGTCGAGCAGCGGGTTCGTGTGGCTCGCCGAGCGCGCGGTGCGGGCCGGCCGGCGGCCGCGCGCGGTGGCCGCGCTGGCCGTCGCGCTGGCGCTCGGCACCGCGTTTGCCGTCGTGCAACTGCACGAATGGCGCGACCATCCGTACGGCCCGACCGCGCACCTGTACGGCAGCCTCTATTTCACGATCACCGGGTTCCACCTCGCGCACGTCGTCGCCGGTCTCGCGATCCTCGCGCTGCTGACGGGGTGGACGGCCGCCGGCTTCTTCGGCCGCGAGCGGCGGGTCGCGCTGACGGTCGGTGGCCTCTACTGGCACTTCGTCGACATCGTGTGGCTGTTCATCTTCACCGCGCTGTACGTGTCGCCGTACTGGCTCAGGAGCGCGGGATGAACGACGCGCGACGCTCGTGGACATCGCTGCTCGCGATCGCGGCCGGCCTCGTCGGCGCGCCGGCGCTGTGGTTCGCGCAGATGCTCGTGTCGGAGACGCTCGCGTCGACCGCGTGCTATCCGCTTGGCGTCGCGCAGGCGACGCCGCGCTGGGCGCACGTGGGCGGGTGGCTCGCGCTGATCGCCGCGTGCACGTTCGCGCTGGCCGCGGCTTTCGCGACCTGGCTCGTGCGCACCTGGCGGCATCGGCACGACACCGGCGCCGCCCTCGCGACGCGCGACGACAGTACGCGCTTTCTCGCGCGCTGCGGGATGCTCGCCGCGCTCGGCTTCGTGATCGGCCTCGTGTTCACGGGCATCGTCACGGCTTTCGTGGGGCCCTGCAGCCCATGGCACTGAACCTGAATCCTCATCCGAATCCGTTGCGGCTCGCGTGGGCGCATGCGCCGTGCCGTCGCGCACGCGACATACGTACCTTACGCACCGCACTCGGCGCGCTGGCGGCACTGGCCGTTTGCGGCGCACTCGCGGGCTGCGACGCGCACGACGACACCGCGCGAAACGACGATCCGGCGGATACCGGATCGTCGGCTTCGGCACCGGCCGCCGAGCCCGACGCCGGCTGGCGATTCACGCGGATTCGTGCAACGGCCGATGCCGCAGCGGCGGCCGGCGCATCGTTGTCCGCCCGCGTGCGTGACGACCCGAGGCTCGCGCAACCGGGCGCCATCGCGATACCGGAATCTGCGTCTGCCTCAGCGCCACGAGCCACGGCTGCGGATGCCCCCACCCGTCTCCCGGCCGTCCAGGCCGCCGCGGCGGACGCCGACGCCGCAACGCTCGCGCGCGGCCGCTATCTCGCGCTCGCCGGCGACTGCTCGGCGTGCCACGACGCGGCCGATCACACGCCGTACGCAGGCGGCCTGCCGGTGAATTCGCCGTTCGGGCCGATCTATGCGCCGAACATCACGCCGGACCCGACGCACGGCATCGGCCGCTACACGCTGCAGCAATTCGACGACGCGCTGCGTCGCGGCGTGCGCGCCGACGGCAGCCGGCTTTATCCGGCGATGCCGTATCCGTCGTTCGCACGGCTGAGCGCCGACGACGTGCGCGCGCTGTACGCGTATTTCATGCACGGCGTCGCGCCGTCCGCGAACGCGGTGCGCGCGACGCGCCTGCCGTTTCCGTTCAACCAGCGCTGGGCCCTCGCGCTGTGGCGCTTCGCGTTCGCGAACACCGGCCGGTTCGCGCCGTCGCCGTCGCGGTCCGCCGAATGGAATCGCGGCGCGTATCTCGTGCAGGGCCTCGGCCACTGCGGCGCCTGCCATACGCCGCGCGGCCCCGGCTTCAACGAGCGCGGCTACGACGAGCGCAGCGCCGCGTTCCTGACCGGCGGCATCAACGACCACTGGTTCGCGCCGAACCTGACGGGCGCGTCCGCGGACGGCCTCGGCCGCTGGTCGGCCGACGACATCGCCACGTTCCTGCGCAGCGGCCATGCGGCGCGCGGCGCGGTGTTCGGCGCGATGGCGCCCGTCGTCGGCGAGAGCACCGCGTTGCTCACCGACGCCGACCGTCACGCGATCGCCGTCTACCTGAAGTCGCTGCCGGCGCAGCCGACCGCGGCGACGAACCCGCTCGGCATCGGCACCGCGCGGCTGACCGCGGCCGGGCCGCGCCCGGAAGGCGGCCAGCAGGCGCCGGGCGCCGGCGTGTATGCGGGATTCTGCGCACGCTGCCACGGCGCCGACGGCGCGGGCGTGCGCGATCACGGGCCGCCGCTTGCCGACAACCCGGTCGTGCTCGCGGCCGATCCGACCAGCGCGATCCGGATCGTCGTCGAAGGCGCGCGGCCCGCGCCGGGCACGTCGGGGCCGGTGCAGCGGATGCCTGCGATGCACGGCGTGCTGACGAACGGCGAGATCGCGGCAGTGGTCAGCTATGTGCGCGGGGCGTGGACGAATCGCGCCGCGCCGGTGTCGGAGCGCGACGTCAGGCGATTGGCCGCGAAGATCGATCGTTGAGCAAGGCCGAATGCGGTCGGCATGCGACGCCGGAGAGTGCTTCGGAATCGGCCCTTCGTTGCGATCGACGTCGGATGCCGTCACGGGGTGTCGTGCCTTCGTGCGATGAAAGATGGGCCTGCTCGTTCGCTACCGGCCCCGGTGCGTCGCGCGTACCGAGGCCAAATCATTCCGCCGCACAACATCGACGAAGCGAAATCCGCCCGGAGGTCGTGATCCTCGTTGCAGCCCTGCATCGCCAGTCCATGCCTATCTGTAACGTCGATGAAAAAAGTACGCCGTACTGATGTATTACGTCCGGCCCCCTGTGGCACACGGCTTGCGCCTGCTTGCACACCGGAATCTCCCGCGCGGGTAACGGGACAGAACACACGGAGCGTACGTCATGATCGGCCCTCTCGAACGCGTCGGACGCGTACCGCTGGCCACCCGGCACAGCGGCCGCATGCTCGCCTCTCGTCGGCCGCGGGCTTGGGAGCGATACGGTGCGCCGGCTCGCCGAGGCCCGCGCGAACCGGTGCCCCTCGTCAGCGTGCCGCGACGATGGCGCTAAGCACGCATGCGGCGCCGCCGCCCGAAATCGCCGTCGCCAAGCACGCACCGGCCGCCGCGCCGGGCGGCCGGGAACTGCGGATCGCGACGTACGACATCCGCGGCAGCTACGGCGCGTGGCCGGCGCGCGCGGCCGACCGGATCGGCGACGTGATCCGCGAACTCGACGTGGACGTGATCGCGCTGCAGGACGTGCCGCTCGGCGGCACGCGCGCGCCGGACGTGCTCGCGCATCTGCGCGACGCGACTGGCATGCATGCGGTGGCCGCCCCGACGATCGACACGCCGGCGCGCCGCTACGGCAACGCGGTGCTGTCGCGCTGCCCGATCCGCGCGGCGCGCACGCTCGACCTGTCGTTCCACGCGCGCGAGCCGCGCGGCGCACTCGAGGTCGACATCGATTGCGGCGCAAGCACGCTGCGCGTAGTCGCGACCCGCCTCGGGCTGTCGGCCGACGAGCGCGGCGCGCAGGTGCAACGGCTGCTTGCCGAATTCGACACGAGCGCGATGCCGGTGATCCTGCTTGGCGACATCGACGAACGGTGCGTGCGCAGCCGCGCGCTGCAGGCGCTCGTCGCACGGTTCCGGCGCGCGCCGGCGCCGCGCCCGTTCCCCCCCGCGTGCCCGGGGTTCTGGCGGGACCGAATCTGGGTCCACCCGGGCGAGCTGCTGATCGACATGGTCGTGCATCGCAGCATACGCGCGCGGCGCACGTCGGATCATTACCCGCTGGTCGCGCGGCTGCGCGCGCCGACCGCGGTGAACGCAGCCGCCGAGGCAAGCAGGTACGGTTCGCAATGAGCGGGGCACGCGTCGCAACCCGCGTGCGTGCCAGTCGGCGGAGTTTCCGGAACGAATCCCGGCGCATGACGTGCCCCCCGCCCTGAGAACGAACCCGAGGCGCGTTTCACTGCCGTCGCGTTCGTCCGATCACATCAAGCGACCGACCCGCTTTCCCCCTTTCACGACCACTCTTCCGGCGGCAACGGTCCGCCGTCGTCCTCCCACGACGGCTGGGCAGTCTCATCGCGTTTGCCCGCGGTGCCTGCCGTCACCGGCCCGCTCTTCGCTTCCGGCTTCCGCGCCGGCCGCGTGCCGCGCGACGCCGCCCCTGCGTTGCGCTCGCGCGTGGGCGCCACCGTGCGCTTGGCGCCCGCGCGCCCCTCGTCGATCGATTCGGCCTGCTTCGTCGGCCGTGCCTGCGAAGTCGCGTTCATGCTCCTCTCCCGTCTCAACGATCAAGCAGCCGACCCGCAAGACCGATGCCCGCGCCGGGCAGGCGGATTGCTCCATCCGTCGGGTCCAGCTTATCGCCCGGAGACGACCATGCCGACCGACCGCCCCACGCCGCCTGCCACGCGCCACCGCCTCGGCGAATGGATGGCCCGCGAAGAAGCACACATGGCCGCTTTCCGCGACAAGGTCGCAGCCGATGCGCGCGCGCATGCGGGCGACCGGCTGCGTACGCCGGCCGTGCAGGAATTCGCACGGCTGTTCGACGACGACGCATTGCTGCGCATGAGCGTCGTGCGCGCGATCGACGAAGCGGCGGAGGCGGGCCATCGGCTCGGCTATGCATCCGTCGGCGAGCTGATGACCGTGCTGGATTTCCTGATGACCTACACGCCGCCGTTCAGCGAAGCGAGCCTGATCGTGTGCCCGATCAACGCGTTTCTCGACTGGCCGATGTGCATGCCGTCGGGCCATGCGCTGTTTCGCGACGCCACCGTCAACGCGCATCTGCAACGCATGCTGAACGTATGGTGCGACTTCCTCGGCGGCCCGCACTCGCGCGCGCATCTCGACACGTCGGCACCCGACGGCTGGTTCTGCGACGCCGCGCGCGAGCGCGTCGGGCTGTCGCAGTTCCAGTATCGCGACGACCTGCCGTACTGGGGCTTCACGTCGTGGAACGACTTCTTCACGCGGCGCTTTCGCGACGGCGCGCGCCCCGTCGCGGCGCCCGACGATCCGCACGTGATCGTCAGCCCGTGCGAGGCGGCCCCGTATCACACCGAATCGAACGTGAAGCTGCGCGACCGGTTCTGGCTCAAGGAGCAGCCGTATTCGCTGCGCGACATCTTCACGCCCGCGTGGCTGTCGCTCGCCGAGCGCTTCGTCGGCGGCGACCTGTATCAGGCGTACCTGAGCGCATACAACTACCATCGCTGGCATGCACCGGTGCGCGGCGTCGTCACGCATGCGTACCGGGTCCACGGCACCTACTACTCCGTCGCGGACGCGGAAGGCCCCGACCCGGCCGGACTGAACGACTCGCAGGGCTACATGACGGCCGTCGCGACGCGCGCCGTGGTCGCGATTGCGTGCGACGATCCGGGCATCGGCACCGTGGCGGCCGTGTTCGTCGGCATGGGCGACGTATCGTCCTGCGTGATCGACGTCGTGCCCGGCCAGCGGGTCGACAAGGGCGACGAGATCGGCTATTTCCAGTTCGGCGGTTCGACCTGTTGCCTGCTGTTCGAAGCCGGGGTGATCGACCGGTTCCTGCATGCGCCGCCGCTCGCCGGCGACGCGCCCGTCGTGCCGGTCAATTCGGCGGTCGCGGTCGCCCGCTGAGTCGCGCGCCGCTCGTCGGGCCGGCGCGCCCCGCGCGCGGGCAGCGGTGCAATGTTTTCAACGATTTGTAATGCCGCCGCGCGAACGCCGCGCCGTCGAGCGCCGGCCGACGCGGGTTCACGCCGCCTGCGGCGCCAGCGAATCGATCAGCGCGCCGTTGAACGCGGGCAGGTCGTCGGGCTTGCGGCTGGTGATGAAAGGGCCGTCGCGTACGACTTCCTGATCGACCCACTTGCCGCCCGCATGACGGATGTCGTCCTGCAGGCTCGGCCAGCTCGTCATCGTGCGGCCTTCCACGAGGCCGCAGGACACGAGCAGCCAGCCGCCGTGGCAGATCGCCGCGACCGGCTTGCCGGCGCCGACGGCCGCCGTCACGAACTCGCGCGCGGCCGTCACCATCCGGATCGCGTCGCCGTTCACGACCCCGCCGGGCAGCACGACCGCGTCGTAATCGCCCTCGCGCACCTCGTCGAACGTATGATCGACCTTCACGCGCTTGCCCTTCTCGACGTGCCTGAAGCCCTGGATCTCGCCCGCTTCCTCCGAAATCACGTCGACCTGCGCGCCTTCGGCCGCCAGTGCGCGCTGCGGTTCGACGAGTTCGGCTTCCTCGAAACCGTCGACCGCGAGGATCGCCACCTTGCAATGTTCCAGCCTTCCGCTCATGAAATCCTCCGTCAGTAATGCGGCACGCGTCGTGCCGAGCCGGTCTTGCAGCAAGCGGCGTGCCGATCGTGCCGACGGGATGCGCGCGACAGACCCGGCGAATGCTTGCGCGCCCCGACGCGCGCGGGTGTCGCGCTTCCAGAGTCCGCCGGACGTCGGCGGTCGGCGGCAGTCGGCGGCAGTCGGCGGCGACACTGCGCTACTGCAGGCGACTTGCGGCGTCCGGCATCGCGTCGGTCACTTCGATCACGAGGCGGACATTCCCGCCCCATCGACTCGGCAACGCGCATGCCGTCGTCGGCACGCTGGCGCGGCGCGGCACGCGGCTTGCGTCGCTGCACCGCGTACGGACCCGTGTGTCCACCACCGTCTGTCACTTTTACGGAGTCCTCGTTATGCCTTCCGCTTCCGCTGCGCACGGCAAGCGCCGCACGCGACGCCCGGGCCGCGCCCGCGGCACCGCCCCGACCCATCGCAAGCGCTGGTCCGGCGAAGTCACCCAAACAAGCGACGCGCTCGACATCGAGCCCGACATCTTCAAATCCGACGATCCGGCCGCCATCGCCGCGTCGCTCAAGCATTCGGCCGAACACAGCCGCCGCCGCAAGGCGTCGCCGTTCCAGTCGGCGATGTCGATGCTGAATTTCTACGTGAACCGGGCGGGCCGCAATTTGCCGAAGACACGCCGCGCGACGCTCGAACGCGCGAAGCGGAAACTGCGCGAGGCGTTCGGCCGCAAGCCCTGAGCGGCTTGCGCGCCCGTCCTGCCAACCATCGATAGCCGTACACATGCACGAAACGCTCTGGTACCTGATCGTCGGCGCCGTGCTGATGGGCATGGGCCTCGCGGCGTCCGCGCTGCGCCACCTGCCGTGCAGCACCGCGATGATCTATCTCGCGCTCGGCGTCGCGCTCGGCCCCGCCGGCGCCGGTCTGCTGCATCTCGATCTCGAACGCGACGCGCGGCTGCTGCGCGAAATCGTCGAAGTCGCGCTGCTCGTGTCGCTGTTCGCGATCGGGCTGCGGCTGCGCGTGCCGCTCACCGACCGGCTATGGCTCGTGCCGTGCCGCCTCGGGCTGCTCGCGATGATCATCACGGTGCCGCTGCTCGCCGCATGCGCGGTGCTCGCGCTCGGGCTCGACTGGGGCCCCGCGTTGCTGCTTGCCGCGATCCTCGCGCCGACCGACCCCGTGCTCGCGCACGACGTGCAGGTGCACGACCCGGGCGATCGCGACCTGGTGCGCTTCGCGCTGTCAGGCGAAGGCGGCCTGAACGACGGCGTCGCGCTGCCGTTCGCGCTGGCGGGGCTCGCGCTGTGCGGCACACGCGACGCGACGGACGGACTGCCGCCGCTGTCCGGCGCGTTCGCGCTCGTCACGCTGTGGGGTATCGCGGGCGCGGCCGCGATCGGCGGCGGCCTCGGCTGGGCGGCGACCAAGACGATCGGCTGGCTGCGCACGCGTCATGCGCAGGCGCTCGGCCTCGAGGGCTTCTTCGCGCTCGCGCTGATCGTGCTGTCGTTCGGCGCCGCGCAGCTCGCGCACACGTTCGGCTTCATCGCGGCATTCGCGGCGGGCGTCGCGATGCGCCGCGTCGAGCATCGTGCGAGCGGCGACCGCATGCCGCGCGAAGTGATCGGCCGGATCGATTCGGCAGACGTCGTCGCCACCGAGCAGCATCCGGACAAAGCGCATGCGTTCATGACGGAATCCGTACTCGGCTTCACCATCGAACTCGAGCGGATCGCGGAAGCCGTCGTGATGACGATGATCGGCAGCGTGCTCGCGACGCTGCCCGGCCCGCTGATCACCGTGGGCGCCGCGATGCTGGCCGCCGTGCTGTTCGTCGTCGTGCGCCCGCTGGCCGTGCTCGCCACGCTCACCGGCTCGCCCGCGACGCATGCGCAGCGGCGGCTGATGGCGTGGTTCGGCATCCGAGGGATCGGTTCGTTCTACTACCTGCTGTATGCGCTGGAACACGGGCCGTCGAACGCGGTGCGCCCGCTCGCGGCGCCCGTGCTGGCCGTGGTGTCGGCATCGGTGATCGCGCACGGCATCTCGGCGACGCCGCTGATGAACTGGTACCACCGGCTGCAGCAGCGGCGCTGATGCTCACGAATCGGCGCCCAGTTCAGCGCGCATCGCCGCGGTGATGCGCTGACGCGCGTTCGCATAACCTTCCCACGGGTCGCGCGTCAGCGCGTCAAGGCGCTCGTGCAGTGTGTCGATCGTCCATTGCGCGCCGCCCGTCGTCGTCGGCACCTCGTCCCAGTCGAGCGGCACCGACACGCCCAACCCGGGCCGCGCGCGCACCGAGTACGCGGCGATCGTGCTCGCGCCGCGCCCGTTGCGCAGGTAGTCGACGAAGATCTTGCCGCGCCGGTGACGCGGCCCCATCGTCGCCGTGAAGCGCTCGGGCAGCGTGCCGGCGACGTGCTGGGCCACCGCGCGCGAAAATGCCTTCACGTCGTCCCAGCCCGCGTGGCGCGTGAGCGGCACGACGACGTGCAGCCCCTTGCCGCCGCTCGTCTTGCAGAACGACACGAGCCCGAGCGCGTCGAGCAGCCCGCGCACGAGCTGCGCGGCGTCGATCATCGCGCGCCACGGCAGCGCCGGATCGGGATCGAGGTCGAACACCATGCGGTCCGGCCGCTCGATGTTCGACGCATGCGCGTTCCATGTGTGCAGCTCGATCGTGCCCATCTGCGCGGCGCCGAGCAGCGCGTCGACGCTGTCGATCGACAGCAGCGGTCCGTGGCCCGGGTCGAGCCCGTCGTGCTGCGTGACGAACGGAATCTCGCGGCGCTCCGCATGCTTCTGGAAGAACAGCTCGCCGCCGATGTCGCCCGGGGCGCGCACGAGCGACACGGGCCGGCCCTTCAGGTCCGGCAGCAGCCACGGCGCGACCCATTGCCAGTAATGCGCGAGATCGATCTTGCGCGTGCCGCTTTGCGGGTCGAGCACGCGGTCGGGGTGCGTGATGCGCACGCGGCCGACGTGGTCGGCGGCCTCGCCGTGCGACTTTCCTGAAGACGCGGACGAGCGCGCGCTTCTGCGCCCCGTGTCCGTCTTTCTTGCCGGCGGGGAAGATTCATGCGCTTCGCGCGGTTCGTTCATGGTCGTCTCCGTTCCGGTTGGCTTTGGCACTTCGCGGACGATCTGCCGCGCCGGCTTGTCTTCGCGCAGCGCGATGAACGCAGCCTGCCGCACGATGCCGTCGCCCGTCCATTCCGCGAATTCGCATTCGGCGACGAGCGTCGGCTCGACCCAGTGGACACGCGTGCGGGAACGTTCGCGCGGCGGCGGATCGAACGGCGGCGTCGCGCGTTCGTGCCGGCGCAGCAGCGCGGCGAGCCGGTCGAGCATGCGCGTATCGAAGCCGGTGCCGACGCGGCCGACATAGCGCAACGGCGCCGCACCGCGCTGCCGCTTGCCGCCCGCGGGCGGCTCGTGGACGCCGAGCAGCAGCGCGCCGAAGCCGTGCCGGCTGCCCGACGGCTCGGTATAGCCGCCGATCACGAACTCCTGCCGGCGCCGGCATTTCAGCTTGATCCACGTGGACGAGCGGCCGCCGCGATAGCGGGAATCCGCGCGCTTGCCGATCAGCCCTTCGAGCCCCGTGTCGCACGCGTTCGCGAACAGCGCGGCGACGTCGCCGCCGAGGTCGGGCGAATCGCGCAGCCGCGCGGGATCGCTGCCGGCGAGCAAGGGCCCGAGCAGCGCGCGACGCGCGGTGAGCGGCGCATCGCGCAGGTCGTAGCCGTCGAGATACGGCAGGTCGAACACGAACAGCGTCACGGCCTCCGAGCGGCCCGCGCCGAGCGCGTTCTGCAGTGCCTGGAAATTGGGCAGGCCATTCTCGCCGAGCACGACCGCCTCGCCGTCGAGCCACGCATTGTCGACGTCGAGCGCGGCGAGCGCGTCGCGCTGTACGCGCAGTTTCGCGGTCCAGTCGCGACCTTCGCGCGTCATCAGCGTGACGCGCCGCCGCGTGCCGCGGCCCGCGATCCGCGCCAGGATCCGGTAACCGTCGAATTTCACTTCGTAGCGCCAGTCGTCCTGAGCGGGCGGTGTATCGACCAGTGTCGCGAGTTGCGGCGCGATCCAATCGGGCAACGCGGCGCGCACTGCGCCTTCCACGCGCGACGGATCGACCGCGGCCGTGCTCGCGCCGCCGCTGTCATGCGGCGCCGCAGCCGACGCCGGGGGCGAGCCGTGCACGCTGCCCGGCCGCTCCGCGACCACGTCGAATGCCTCCGCATCGCGTGCGTCGTCGTCACGCTCCTTGATCAGCAGCCATTGCTCCTGCCGCCCCTGCTGCCGCCCGCTGCGCACCAGCGCCCAGCCGCCGTGCAGCTTCGTGCCGTCGAGGCGGAACGTCAGCTTGCCGGCACGATAGCCGGCGCGTGCCTGCGCGATGCCGCCGTCGGGCGTCCACGTGCCTTCGTCCCATACGGTGACCGAGCCGGCGCCGTAGTGCCCGGCCGGGATCTCACCTTCGAACGACGCGTATTCGAGCGGATGATCCTCGACGTGCACGGCCAGCCGTTTCACCGACGGGTCGACGCTCGGCCCCTTCGGGATGGCCCACGACTTCAGCGTGCCGTCGAGTTCGAGCCGGAAGTCGTAGTGCAGCCGCCGCGCGTGATGCTCCTGGATCACGAAGCGCAGCGGCCGGGCCGTGCGCGCGGCCGCGCCCGCCTTCCGCGCAGGCCGGGCCTTCGGGGTATCGCGGGCCGTCTGCGCATTCGCGTCGGCATGCGCGCGCCGCCGCCCGTGCGCGCCCTGCGGCTCCGGCGTCGCATCGAAGCGGCGCTTGCGGCGATAGGGGTCGAGCTTGCCGGCCATCGCGTCACCCTCCGTGCGGCGCCGTCACGCGGCGTGCCTGCGGCGCACGGCGGTCTTCTTCGCCGCGTGCGTGGCGCTCGCGCCGTGCTTCGCAGCCGCGCGTTTCGATGCCGTCTTCGTCGCGCCTTTCGCGGTACTTTTCGCTGCCCCTTTCGCTGCCGCTTTCGCTGTCTCTTTCGCGGCCCCCTTCGCCGCCGGCTTGCGCCGTGCGCCGGCCGCACGCGCAGGCGCCCGCGCGTCCTCGCCGTCGTCCTCGTCGTCATCCGTGCGCGATCCACGCGCACCGCCGCCCTTCAGGCTGCGCTTCAGAAGCTCGGTGAGGTCGAGCACGTTGGTCGCCGTGCGCGCCGTCTGCGCGGGCCGGTCCTCGATTTCCTCGATGCGGCCCGCGTGCACCTTGCGCTCGACCAACTCGAGGATGTCGTCGCGGAACGTGTCGTGATACTCGTCCGGCGTCCACGAGCCGGCCATGTCGTCGATCAGCTTCTTCGCCATCGCGAGTTCGCGCGCACTGACGCCCGCGCGCTTCGCGTCCTCGACCGGCGTCGACAGCTCGTCGAGCGGGCGCAGTTCCTCCTGCCAGCGCAACGTATCGAGCGCGAGCAGCGGCCCCACCGGAATCAGCGCGCCGAGATGCTGGCGGTCGCGTATCACGAGGTGCGCGATACCGATCTTGCCGCTGTCCTTCAGCGCGTCGCGCAGCAGCGCGTAGACCTTCTCGCCCTTGCGGTCCGGCACGAGGTAGTACGGCGTGTCGAGATACAGGAACGACACGGCGTCCGCGTCGACGAACGTGACGATGTCGACGGTCTGCGTCGATTCGGGGTTCGCCGCGCGGATCTCGTCGTCGGTCAGCACCACATAGCGCTCCTTCTCGTACTCGTAGCCGCGCACGATGTCCTCGCGTGTGACTTCCTTGCCGGTGCGCTTGTTGATCTGCCGGTAGCCGACCGGGTCCATCGAGCGCTTGTCGAGCAGCCGGAACGACGGCTTCACGGTGCGCGTGGCCGGGAACAGCTGCACGGGCACGTGAACGAGCCCGAAGCTGATCGCGCCTTTCCAGATCATGCGTGCCATCGATGTCCTCCTCGCGGCGTCCGTCGCCGCCTGCAACCGTCAGGGCCGACGGCCGCTGCGCACGATGCCGGCGCGCGCGCAGCGCGCCGGCATCGCCGCGGCGCTACGCCGGCAACTCGGCCGCCTGTTGCTCGCGTGCCCATACGCGATGCTGGCCAATGTGGTCGGACAGCGCGTTCAGCACCGCGTCGAGATCGGCGCTCTGCCCGACGCACACGCCTTCGGCCGGGTCCGGCAGGTGCGCGGCGCTCAGCAATTGCCGCCCCGACCCGACGGCCGCGATCGGCTTCAGGTGCTTGAACGCTTCGCGCACGAAATGCCGCGCGTCGGCACTGTGCGCGAGGTCGCCGCCATCGTCGTCGCCGCCGCACACGAACACCGCGTCGAACATCACCGACGGCATGCCGACGAGCGTCGCCTGCGGCACGAGGCCGCCGACCGGCGCCAGCGTGGGCGCGACGATCGTCGGTACCGCGTGCTCGGCCAGCAGCGCATCGCGCACCTGCTCGACGAGCGCCTGGCTCGCGTCGGCGGTCGCGATCAGCGCAATCTTGCGCGAGCGCATGCCCGGTTTCGAGCGGCCGATCAGGCTCAGCGCGGGCGAACGCTGCGCGACGGCCGGCGCCACGGCCGCGGGCGGCGCGGGCAGCCCGAGCCGTTCGGCCACCTGCGCGGCGAGCCCCGTGTCGAAGCGCGCGATCGTCTCGTTCACCACGCGTTCGCGAATCTGCGGCTGCGTGACCTTGCCGAGTTCGAAGCAGTACGCGTCGCGGATATGCCGCTGCTCGATCTCCGTCATGCTCTGGTAGAACAGCGCGGGCTGCGAGAAATGATCGGCGAACGATTCGCTGCGCACGCGCACCTTGTCGCCTTCGAGCGGCTCGTGCACGGTTTCGAAGCCGCCGCCGGCCGGCGCGGGCGGCGTCTCGCGCGGCCAGCCGCCGCTCGTCGAATTCGGCTCGTACGACGCCTGGCCGACGTTGATCGTCTGCCGGTGCATCGCATCGCGCTGGTTGTTCGCGAACGGACACACCGGCCGGTTGATCGGGATCTCGTGGAAATTCGGGCCGCCGAGCCGGCTCAACTGCGTATCCGTGTACGAGAACAGGCGCCCCTGCAGCAGCGGATCGTTCGTGAAGTCGATGCCCGGCACCACGTGGCCCGGGTGAAACGCGACCTGCTCGGTTTCCGCGAAGAAGTTGTCGGGATTGCGGTTCAGCGTCATCCGGCCGATCGGCCGCACCGGCACCAGCTCTTCCGGCACCAGCTTGGTCGGGTCGAGCAGGTCGAAGTCGAAGGTATCCGCATCGGCCGGATCGATCATCTGCACGCCAAGTTCGAACTCCGGATAGTCGCCGCGCTCGATCGCCATCCACAGGTCGCGCCGGTTGAAATCCGGGTCGTGGCCGGCGATCCGCTGCGCTTCGTCCCACAGCAGCGAATATGCACCGCTCACGGGCCGCCAGTGGAATTTCACGAACCGCACGTCGCCGGCCGCGTTCACGAAGCGGAACGTGTGCACGCCGAAGCCGTCCATCGCGCGGTAGCTCGCGGGCAGCGCACGGTCCGACATCAGCCACAGCACCGTGTGCGTGGTTTCCGGCACGAGCGACACGAAATCCCAGAACGTGTCGTGCGCGGATGCGCCGGTCGGCATCTCGTTCGGCGCCTCCGGCTTCACCGCGTGGACGAAATCGGGGAACTTGATCGCATCCTGAATGAAGAACACCGGCATGTTGTTGCCGACGAGGTCGTAGTTGCCCTCTTCCGTATAGAACTTCACCGCGAAGCCGCGCACGTCGCGCACGGTGTCGGACGAACCGCGCGGCCCCTGCACCGTCGAGAAACGCACGTACACCGGCGTTTCGGCGGCCGGGTCCTGCAGGAACGCGGCCTTCGTGTAGTCGGCCATCGGCTCGTACACGCGGAACACGCCGTGCGCGGCCGAGCCTCGCGCGTGCACCACCCGCTCCGGAATGCGCTCGTGATCGAAGTGCGTGATCTTCTCGCGCATGATGAAGTCTTCGAGCAGCGACGGGCCGCGCGGGCCGCCGCGCAACGTGTTCTGGTTGTCGGCGATGCGCACGCCCTGGTTGGTGCGCAGCGCCTCCTGGTCAGGCCGCGCGCGGTGCTCGTCGAGCTGGCGCGATTTCGCGCTGTCGGACGGCTGCGTGGGCTTGGCGGCCGGTTTCTTGCCGGATGGGGAACGGGTCATCGATCGGTCCTCGTGGTATTCGGGTGGACAGCCGCCACGCGCGCCGGGTCGCTGCGGCGGCGCACGCGGACAGCAGGAAAATGCCGGCGCGGCCGGGCGCGTCAGCACCCGCCGGCCGGCCGTGGCATCAGGGCGCGCGCAACGCCGCGTCGAATTCGGCGCGTGTCACGTCGAGCGCCACGTTGCATTCGATCGCCGCATCGTCGACGCGCGGCTTGCGCTCGTCTACCGCGCGCCGCGCGCTGTCGCACAACTGCGTGCGCACGCGCAGGCGGTCGGCTTCGCCGAGCGACGCGTAGCGCGTGATCACGTCCGGATCGAGCCGCAGATCGACCGTGCAACGCCATTCGCGCGCGCTCGGGTCCGCCGGCTCGCGCACCCACGACACCTGGATCGTCAGCCGCCCGGATGCATCGTCCGCATGCACGACGACGGTCGACTCCGACGGGAAGCTGTTCGCGAGCGCATGCTCGAGTTCCTCGATGCGCTGCGAGCGGTCGGGCGCGTGGCTCATCGTCGGACGACGCCCAGCAGCAGCGTGACCAGGAAGATCACGACAAAGATGTAGAACAGGATCTTCGCGATCTCCGCCGCGCCGGCAGCGATGCCGCCGAAGCCGAACACGGCCGCGACGATCGCGATGATGAAGAAGATGATGGCGTATCGAAGCATGGAACCCTCCTGGATGACAGCGCTCGCCGACGCGCGTCGGCATCGGTCACGTCACGCGTCGTGCTTGTGTTTCGGCTTGCCGTGGACCGGCGTGGAAGCCATTTTCTCAAGCTCCTTCTCGCTCATCGATTTGGCCATCGACTTCGACGGTCCCTTGAGGTCCTTCATTTTCGTGTCGCCGCGCTTGGCCGACAGGGCGGCCCCCGCCGCGCGTTGCTGGGCCTGGGATTTGGCTGGCATGGTCGTGCTCCTCTCGTGGGCGCGCGCATCGCCGTCAAGCGACGGCACGCGCGCGGTTGGTTGAAACACCCGGCCTTCGGCGTCACCACACCGCAGCGGCGCGGGACGGGCGGCGCAATGTCCTGCGCGTGGCGACACCGGGGCCGCGTGCGATGCGCAAGAAGAATGCCTCGACCCGCTGCGCGCACGGCGAGCAAGCGCGGCTTCGAAAGCCGGTTGAGCGGCCGGTACAACAGCAGGTCGTCTGCGGAAGTCATGCAGCTATCGTGCCAACCCGGCGAAGCGCGGCCGGCGCGGCTGTCGCGGGATCACACCGCGTGGCGCGGCCGGCCGGGGGCGCTTATTTACAAGCCGGCGGCAAGTTTGGGGGCACGCCTTGCGCGCGCCGGATAACGCGCCCGGCGCTCGACTGTCGACCGTCATTGCGTCGCATCGATGCGGTCTACGGACGAACGGCCGGGAAAGGACGCCGTCGTTGCCGGCAGGTGGCGCAGCAGCCTCGCGGACATGTCGCGCGTCTGTTGCGGAAACCGTTCACGGCACGCGCCGATTTCCGTTTCGCCCACCGCCTGCGCGACTGCCGCGAGCGCCGTAAACGCGGCGATCCCGACCTTCGCGAACGCATGACCGGCCAGTGCCCTTCACCCCTTCGTCAGCGGCCAGCCTGCCGCCTGCGATCCGGCCGTACGCGGCGATCCTCACAGCGCACGCGATACCACTGCGCGCACCGTGAGGTGACGGGCCGGTGCCCGGTCAATACTGCATCGGCGGCGGCGTGCCCGGCAGCGGCTGGTCGCCCTGCGCGCCGCTGCGGCCCGACGACGGACCGTCGGCCGGTTCACCGCCGGCCCTGCCCTGCGGCATCGTGTTGCCCGGCGACGGACGCTTGTCGTAGCGCGTATTCGCGTCGGGCATCGTCGTGGTCGTCTGGGCCCCGCGACCGTCCGGTGGCGCGGGTGGTGCGCCGTGCGTGCCGTAGGGGCCGTTCATCGGCTGCGTACATGCCGCGAGCGTGCACGCCGCGGCGAACGCATAGAGGCCCGCGCGAATCGCGCGGCTCGTCTGGATCGTGTTCATCGAATTCCTCCTCGGATCGACGGCTCATAGCCGATTGAAACTGGAAGTCGCCCGCGCAGGCGGCCGGTGAGCGGCGTGCCGTCATCTCGTCGAATTCCGCCGCGCTGCGCGCGAGCGTGCGGCGCCGCACGACGTACGGTGGCGTGACGTGACCTGCATGCCGTGCCGTGCATTCGCTACACCGTCCGCTGCAAAACTTGCAAGCAGGCCGTTACGCGTCGTACGCGGCCATCACGAGCCACAGCTCGCGGCCGTCGTCGCGCACGCGCGCCGCGAGCGCGTACGGGTCGGCCGGTTCGCACGCACACTGCAGCGCGAAACGCGCGGGCTCGGTCGAGCCGAACGTCTCGTCGCCGAGCGGCCGCACGTCGGCCTTGCCCTCGAACATCCGGCGCTCGGGCCGGTAGATCAGCGGTTCATCCTTCCATCCGTTGAAGTGGCTCTTCACCGAATCGAATCCGCCGCCGCATACGTTGATCTCGTAACGCACGCCTGGTCGTCGTTTCGGAATCATCTTCGTGCCTCCCGCTCCATAGGCGCGGCCGTCCTCTGCGGGGCCGCGCGTCGTCATCGCGATCGACATGGCAATTCGCGTGCCGCGTCGCACGCGCGGGCACGGCCGTTGCGGATAGAACACGTCACCGCATCGACATGGAGGCTCGCGATGAAGGATTCGACCCGTTCCGGCCGCGACGCGCCGGCGCACGAGCAGCACCGCGATCCGTCGCCGCCGCTCAAGGACCACGACCACACACGTACGCGCCATTCGGAACGTCATATCGACAAGCAGCTCGAAGACACGTTTCCGGCGAGCGACCCGCCCGCGACCGGCGGCGTCACGCGCATCGATCCGGACACCCGCAAGCACGACGAAGGACCGCGGGAGGACAAGCGCAAACGCGACGACGCGTGAGCGTGCACGGCACGCGGCTTGCTGAATCCGTTGCCGGATTCGCCGCGCGCCCGCCGGCCCGGCCGCCCCATTCACCCCTTCAACCCGCAGGAGAATTGCATGCATCGCGTCAACGAAATCATGTCGCAGGACGTCGTGCGCATCGCGCCGACCGATTCGATCCGTCATGCCGCGCAACTGATGGAGCGCTACGACATCGGCGCGCTGCCCGTATGCGACAACAACCGGCTGGTGGGGATGGTGACGGACCGCGATCTCGCGGTGCGCGCGATCTCGGCCGGCAAGCCGCCGCAGACGCGGGTGCACGAAATCGCGTCGGGGCCGATCGAATGGTGCTTCGACGACGATTCGCTGGACGAGGTCCAGCACTACATGGCCGATGCGCAACTGCGCCGTCTACCCGTCGTCGATCACGACAAGCGGCTGGTCGGCATGCTGTCGCTCGCGGACATCGCGACGCGCACGGCCGGCCCCGAACGCAACGACGTCGCGAACACGCTCGAAGGCGTGTCTCAACCGAAGCAGACGTGACGGCGTGCAGCGCGTCTTCATACCGTCCCGACCACCCGCGCGGCCCGCGTCACTGACGAGCCCGGTCGCGCCCCATGCAGCCTGGAGGAAACCATGCACACTCCCGATCAAGGTCAGACCCGCATCATCGGCAAGGGCGCCGCAACGGCGGCCGGCCCCGGCCCGGACGTAATGGCGGCCGATACGCTCGAAGGCAACAAGGTCTATACGACCGACGGCGACGACGTCGGCAAGATCAAGGACATCATGCTCGACGTGCGCTCCGGCCGCGTCGCGTACGCGGTGCTGTCGAGCGGCGGCATCCTCGGCATCGGCGACAAGCTGCACGCGATTCCGTGGAGCGCGCTGACGCTCGACACCGAACGCAAGTGCTTCCTGTTGTCGGTGTCGTCCGAACGCATCCGCAATGCCCCGGGGTTCGACAAGGACCACTGGCCGGCGATGGCCGACCCGCAATGGGCCGCGCCGCTGCACGAGTTCTACGGCAGCACGCCGTACTGGAGCGCCGGCGACGAACTCGGGTTGACCGACCCGACCGAAGATCTGAACGATCCGCGGGCGCGCGACCGTCACTGACCGCGCGATGATGCAGCGCCGGTTCGCCGGCGCATCCGTTTCGAACGCCCTGCCTACGCGGGGCGTCTTTTTTTGCAGACAGGGGCCGCGGCAACGCCGGAGGCAGTGCGCTACGCGCGATGCCGCAACGCGTCGATCACGAGGGTGAACGCGCGCGACGCCGGGCGGCGGCTCGGGTAGTACGCGTGGTAGCCGGGAAATACCGGACACCAGTCCGGCATCACGATCCGCAAGTCGCCGTTGCGCACGTGCGCGAGCACGACGTCCTCGGTGACGAACGCGATGCCGAAGCCGTCGAGCGCCGCCTGCACCATGTGCGGCTGCGTGTTGCAGGTGATCCGGCCGTTCACGCGGGCCAGCACGTCGTTCCTGCCCTTCTTCAGCTCCCACGCATAGAGGCCCTTCGCGGTGGCGAGCCGCAGCGTGATGCAGTCGTGATCGAGCAGGTCCTGCGGCTTCTTCGGCGGCTTGCGCCCGTCGAGATACGACGGCGCCGCGACCATCGCCATCCGGACGTCCGGGCCGATGCGCACCGCGATCATGTCCTTCGCTACCTGGTCGCCGTACCGCACGCCGATGTCGTAGCGCTCCTCGACGATGTTCGACAGCCCGTAGTCGACCGACAGCTCGACGCGGATGTCCGGGTATTCGGGCAATACCGTCCTGAGCTTCGGCCAGATGATCGTGTCGATCGGATGCTCGGTGGCCGTGATGCGCACCACGCCGGCCGGCTTGTCCCTGAAATCGGACAGCGCGGCCAGTTGCGCCGAGATCTCGTCGATACGCGGCGCCGCCGTCCGGAACAGCGCTTCGCCCGCCTCGGTCATCGACACGCTGCGCGTCGTGCGCGTGAGCAGCCGCACGCCCAGCCGCGCTTCGAGATCGCGCACGGTCTGGCTCAGCGCCGACTGCGACACGCCGAGCCGCGTGGCCGCGCGCGTGAAGCTGCGCTCGCGGGCCACCGCGAGAAAAACGAGCACGTCGTTCAGATTGCCGCGCGCCATGTCGAAAGGCTCCTGTCGGGACGGACGCCCATCGTAGCACCGCCGCGCGCGATTCATCTGGCTGGCTAATAAGTCCAAGCGTGCCGCGCTACTTAATCGATCCGGCATCGGTCGCTAGACTGCGAAGCCATCGACCGAACGCGTCGCGGCCAAGCCACGACGCACCGACCACCCGCTTTCCGGAGCCGCCCGTCATGCCTACCCGTTTTCCCGCTGCCTTCGCCGCCGTCGCCGCGCTCGTCTCGCTCGTTTCGCTCGTCGCATCCGGCCCGCTGTTCGCGCAATCCGCGCCGGGCCTGACGCGCGAGCAGGTCCGCGAGGACATGCAGCGCTACGCGGCCGCGGGCTTCAATCCCGCGCGCATGAACCCGCGCACCTGGGTCGACGACGCGCAGGCCGCCGCGGCCACGGTGCACGCGGCGCGCAACGACGACGCGCGCACGCAGCTGGCCGTGCACGGCACGACGACGCGCTGCGATTGAGCGCGCCCACCCCTTTCGATCCGATCCGGTTCCGTCATGCAATCCGTTTCCACACCCGATCGCGGCACGGCACCTGACGGCGCGGCCGCGTGGGGCGCCGTCCTCGCGATGTCGGTCGGCGCATTCGCGCTCGTCGCGTCCGAATTCATGCCGGTCAGCCTGCTCACGCCGATCGCGGGCGACCTGCACGTCACCGAAGGCCAGGCCGGCCAGGCCATCTCCGTCTCGGGCGCGTTCGCGCTGGTGACGAGCCTGTTCATCGCGTCGCTCGCCGGCCGGCGCGATCGCAAGCCGTTGCTGCTGGTGCTGACGCTGCTGACGATCGTGTCCGGCACGGTCGTCGCCTTCGCGCCGAACTACGCAGCATTCATCGCCGGCCGCGCGCTGATCGGCGTGGCGATCGGCGGCTTCTGGTCGATGTCGGCCGCCACCGCGATGCGCCTCGTGCCGGCGCGGCAGGTGCCGCGTGCGTTGGCGATCGTCAACGGCGGCAACGCGCTCGCGACGGTCGTCGCGGCGCCGCTCGGCAGCTTTCTCGGCGGAATCGTCGGGTGGCGCTGGGCATTCTTCAGCGTCGTGCCGGTCGCCGCGATCGCGTTCGGCTGGAAGCTCGTCAGCCTGCCGTCGATGCAGTCCGCGCCGCGCGGCAGGTCCGCCCATGCGCTCAGGCTGCTGGCCCGCCGGCCGGTCGCGCTCGGCATGGCGGCGGTCAGCCTGTTTTTCATGGGGCAGTTCGCGCTGTTCACCTATCTGCGTCCGTTCCTCGAAACCGTTACGCACGCGGGCACCGTCACGCTGTCGCTGCTGCTGCTCGTCGTCGGCGTGGCGGGCGTCGCGGGGACGGTCCTGATCGGCGGGTTCCTGGAGAACGGGCTCTACCGGACCCTCGCGGCCACGCCCGTATTGATGGCCGCGATTGCGGTCGCGCTGACGGTGTTCGGCGGCTCGACGGCGGCGACCGCCTGCCTGCTCGGCGTCTGGGGCCTGCTCGGCACGGCGGCGCCGGTCGGCTGGTGGACGTGGCTCGCGCGCACACTGCCGCACGATGCCGAAGCCGGCGGCGGCCTGATGGTGGCCGTCGTGCAGCTCGCGATCGGGCTCGGCGCGACGGCCGGCGGGATGCTGTTCGACCTGCACGGCTACCGCGCGACCTTTGCGCTGAGCGCGGTGCTGCTCGCGCTCGCCGGCGCGCTGGCCGTGGTCGCGGGCCGCTCGGCCGCGCGCGCCGCCCGCGCCGCCCGCCGCGACGCACATTGACGGCCGCGCCGGCCCGGCGGCTTTTTTACAAGCGCCGTGTAACCGCCCCGTCCGGTTTCGCGCGGCCGCTCGCCGCTTCCAGATAGGCCAGCAGCCGGTGCGGCGTCAGCGGCTTTGCGCAGTGCGCGTCGAACCCGGCTTCCTTCGCCTCCTCGCGATCGCGTCGCGACGCCAACCCGCTGCACGCGATCAGCAACATGTCCGCGGTACGCGGATCGCCGCGCAGACGCGCCGCCAGTTGCAGCCCGTCGAGACCCGGCATCGCGATGTCGAGCACGACCGCGAACGGCTGCCAGTCGCGCGCGATGCCGCAGACCGCGAACGGGTCGTCGGCAATCCGGCATTCGAAGCCGCACGCCTCGAGCACCAGGCGCAGCGCATCGGCCGCGTCGCGATAGTCGTCGACCACCAGCACGCGGTGCGCACGCGTCGGCACGCTGTCGGGCGCACGCCACAGCAGTACGTCGTCCGCGGCCGGATCGTCGCCGAACTCGGGTTGCATCGCGTTTCTCCTGTCTTCGACACGCCCGCTCCGCAAGCCGTGCGCACAGCTCGCCCGACGCGGTACGCCGGTTGCTGCACCTGTCGCATTCGCCGTACCGGAGCCCTTCATGCGTGTGACGCTGCGTGTTCGTATCGGTTTCATCCCGTGTGCGCGGGCGGCATCCCGCGCGCCGGCCCACCCGGGCGCCGCGACATGACGCGAACGCCGCCCTCCGCCGACGACGCCGCGCCGGCGACGCTCGACGCGTGCCGCCGCTGCACGTTGTGGGAACACGCGACGCAGCCCGTGCCGGGCGCCGGGCCCGTCGATGCGACGATCATGCTGGTCGGCGAGCAGCCGGGCGACCAGGAGGACCGCACGGGCCTGCCGTTCGTCGGCGCGGCCGGCCGCATGCTCGACCGTGCGCTCGACGAAGCCGGACTCGACCGCGCGCGCTGCTACCTGACGAACGCGGTCAAGCACTTCAAATGGGAGCCGCGCGGCAAGCGGCGGCTGCACAAGACGCCTGCGCAACGCGAAGTGGCCGCGTGCCGCTACTGGCTCGAGCGCGAACTCGACGCGGTACGCCCGCGCGTGATCGTCGCGCTCGGCGCCACCGCGTTGCGCGCGGTGCTGCAAGACAACGACGCGACGCTCGAGCGCGCGCGTGCGCCGATTCGCACCGCGCAGGGCCGGCTCGTCGTCGCCACGTATCACCCGTCGTACGTGCTGCGCACGCGCGGCGCCGATTCGCGCGAGCACGCGTACCGCACCCTCGTCGATGCGCTGCGCACCGCGTCGCGGCTGGCCGGCGAACCCGACCATGACCACGACGCCAACCACCGCGACCGGCGCGGCGCGCCCGCAGAGCCGCGATGAGCGCGCCGGAGCGAGGACGCGCGGCCGCGGCCGAACGCGGGCGCCGCAGCGCCCGGCCCTCCGCGCTTACATCATCTTGCCGCGCGACCGTTCGGCGCGCGCCGCCTCGGCGGCCGACTCGACCTTCTTCACTTCTTCCGGCGGCGGCAGCACGGCCTTGAAGCCCATCGATGCGATCCACATCTCGCGCGCCCAGCCGCGGGTGTGATACAGGTGATGATCCTCGTCGGCCTCGACCTCGTCGTGCGCGGCCTTCAGCGTCTTCGCGGCGTCGCCCGACAACTGGTCGGCCGCATAGCCGATCAGCTCCCAGTTCAGGTGATCCTTCGTCTCGGCGAGCACCACGCACTCGGCCGCGACGACCTGCGCGACGGCCGGATCGGCCTTCTTCTGCGCCTGCTCGATCGTATGCACGAGCGCCTTGCCGATGGCCGACACAGCGCTGCGCCCCGGCGTCTGCGCGTCGGGGTCCAGGCCCAACGTCTCGAACACCTCACGCAGCACCTCCTGGTGGTGCAGCGTCTCGCGATGATATTTCTCCCATTCCTTGTGCAGATCCTCGTCGGTCGCGCATTGCAGCGCGGCCTCGTAGATCTTCGCGCCGCCAAGCTCGGTCTCGTATGCCTGGCACAGCAATTCGTGGATGCCTTCATGCTTCGGTTGCCGATGGGCCATGACTCACTCTCCAAAAAGACGGGCCGCATGCGCAGCCCGGGGTTGAACGGGCACGCGTTATTGCGCGCCCACCTTGCGTTCGAGCGCCTGCGCCATGCTCAGGTGATGCCGCAGCGTCGGCAGCGTCGCGCTCGCAAACGCGCGCAACTGCGGGTCCCGGCCGTCGCGCGCCTCGCCCTCGAACAGCGCGACGGCCTTGCGGTGTGCAGCCGGGCCGACCGCCGCGACGTACGCGACGTCGAAATCGTGACCGCTCTTGCCGCGCAGCGCCTCGACGTCGGGGTCCTGGATCTGTTCGACCTGCGGCTTCATGCCCTTGCGCGCGGCGATCTCGTTCAAGCGCGCGTTCGCCTTGCCGTGGTCGGTCACCATCCGCTGCGCGAACGCGCGCACGGCCGGCGACTGCGCCTGCTTCAGCGCGAGCTGGCTGGCCTGCATCTCGGCCTGGCCGGCCATCGCGGCCTTGTCGACGAATTCCGCATCGCCGCCTTGCGGCGCCTTCGCGATCCGCGCGTCGCCCGAGCCTGCGCTTGTACCCGGCGACGGATTGATCACGCCGCCCGGCACGTGGCCGTTCGAGGCGGGCGGCTCGCTCGGCATCTGCGCGCGGGCGAGCCCGGCGGTGGCGAGCACGCCCGCGGCGAGCGTCGCGAGCGTCCAGTGGGGTCGTTTCATCGATGTTCTCCTTGCACGTGGCGTGAGGCGGCCGTCAGCCGCCGACGATCGAGCCGCCGTTCGGGTGCAGCGTCTGCCCCGTCATGTAGCTCGCGCCGTCCGACGCGAGCAGTACGTAGCAGCCGATCAGTTCGTCCGGCTGGCCCGGCCGCTTGAGCGGCACGTTCGAACCGAACTTCGCGACCTGCTCGGCCGTAAACGTCGACGGAATCAGCGGCGTCCAGATCGGCCCGGGCGCGACCGCGTTGACACGGATGTCGCGTTCGGCCAGTTCCGCCGACAGCGAGCGCGTGAACGCGACGATCGCGCCCTTGGTCGCCGAGTAGTCGGGCAGCGTCGGATTGCCGTGATAGGCGGTCACCGACGCGGTATTGACGATGCGTGCGCCGGGCTTCATGTGCGCCAGCGCCGCCTGCGTGCAGAAGAACGTCCCGTACACGTTCGTGCGGAACGTGCGTTCGAGCTGTTCCTCGGTCACCGCCTCGATGCCCGGCTGCGGATGCTGTTCGCCCGCGTTGTTCACGAGCACGTCGAGCCGCCCGAGCCGCTCGACTGTGCGCGCCACCGCGTCGTACGCCTGACGCCGATCTCCGACGTCGCACACGATCGCCTCGCAACGCCGGCCGGCCTGCTCGATCAACTGCTTCGTATGCGCGGCATCGTCCGACTCCTTCAGGTAGACGATCGCGACGTCGGCGCCTTCCTTCGCGAAACCGATCGCGACCGCGCGCCCGATTCCGCTGTCGCCGCCCGTCACGAGCGCGACCTTGCCGGCGAGCTTGCCGCTGCCGACGTAGTCCGCCGCGTCGTCGCGCGGCCGCGGATGCATGTCGCGCTCGGTGCCCGGCTGGTGATCCTGGTGCTGCGGCGGCGGGGTCTGTGCGGTAGTCATGGATGCGTTCCTCCCTGAACGGTGTCGTCGAGACGTCGCAAGCGGCGTGCCGCGCGCGGCACGCATGCGACGCTGCATACGGGTGCAAGCATCAGCGCGTCTCGCCCCCCGATGCGGGTTCGCCCGGCCGGCGCACCGGATCGAAGTCGCGCCACTCGCCGTCCTGCCAGTCGCCGTCGACGCGTTCGACCGACTTCGCACCGGACGCGCGCAGCACGTCTTCCGCGGTGGTCGCGGTATCGGGCGCCACGCGCACCGCGAGGATCACGCCGGTTTCGCTGTGCGCGAGCGTGCCCTTGCCTTCGGCCTGCTCGCCGCGCATGCGGCCGAGCGCGCCGCCGAATGCGCCGAGATATGCGCCGGCCAGCGCGCCGGCGGC
Organism: Burkholderia metallica; assembly: GCF_001718555.1. Lineage (NCBI taxonomy): Bacteria > Pseudomonadati > Pseudomonadota > Betaproteobacteria > Burkholderiales > Burkholderiaceae > Burkholderia > Burkholderia metallica. The sequence goes on along the minus strand of NZ_CP013402.1, from coordinate 238,996 downwards.
CGGCACGAACCAGTAGCGCACGCCGATCGCGTAGACGGCGAGCCCCACGACGACGCCGATCAGCAACCCGCGGATCGCGCCCACCATCGCGCCGCGCCCGCCCGGTTTCGCCGCCGAATCGGCGTACACGTCGCCGCCGATCGGAAAGCGCGCGTGCTGGCCGCCCGGATTCAGGAAAAAGATCGATACGTCATCCGAACCGAATGCGCGCTCGTACAAGTGGCGCGCCCCACCTTCCGCTTCGTTGAACGTCGTGAAGCGGCCTGCGACGATCATCGTCATGGTCGTCCTCCTCGTGACGGTAGTTGGGCCGCACGCGACCGCCCGCGGCGCGGTGCGGCCGTTCTCACATCAGCCGGCCGGGCTCCTTCGACACCGAGGCCGGCGTGCCGTACTCGCGAGCGTGAATGCGGCGGAGCATGTCGAGCCCGCTCGGGGCCGCATGCGGGCGCTCCGCGCACCCGTCGGCCGCCGCGTTGCCGGCCCGATAGCCCATGCCCTTCAGCGCCTTCCGCCCGTCGATCGGGCTGGGCCCATTGCCATGCCCGCCCCGATGGCCGCTGCTGTCGTGGCCCTGCCGGGTACGCTCGTCTGCGTGCGCACGCGAGCGGCTGTATTCGCGGCCCGTATGCTGTCGGGATGTCATGGCAATCCCTTTGGAAAAGCACCGGCATCACGACGACGCACGGCGCGACCGCGTGAGCGCGGCGACCACGAGCGCGGCCGCGCCGAGTGCGACCGCACCGGCCACCTTCGGCCGCTGGACCACCGTGTTGTACGCGCAGCCGCGCAACACGGGTCCGTCCATGCCTTCGCGCTCGTGCAGCGCATGGCGTGGCGCGTACAGCGCGTTGTCGTCGCGCGGGCGGGCCGGGCGGTCCGTGCGCTGGCTGCGCCAGAAGAGCCGGGACGCGATACGATCGAACAGGCGCGGCGCGTGGTACGCGCTCGCCGACGTGAACTTGGCCGCGCCGCCCACGAACAGCGCGCGGCGCGGATGCGCGGCCGCGAACAGGATCGCGTCGGCCACGAGTTCCGGGTCGTAGATCGGCCCCGGCAGCTTCGCCTCGACGTTCATGTAGTTTTTCGCGTGCATCACGAACATCGTGTCGATCGCGGCCGGCTTGATCAGCGTGACGGACACGGGCAGATGGTCGCCCTCCATCTCGAGCCGCAGCGAATCGGTGAAGCCCTTCACCGCATGCTTGGACGCCGCATACGCGCTCTGCAACGGCACCGGTGCGTCCGACGCCTCGCTGCCGATGTTGATGATCGCGCCGCCGTGAAAGTCGCTCTTGCGCCGGAAGTGGTCAGCCGCGACGAGCGAGCCGTGCACGACACCCCAGTAGTTGGTGTCGAACAGCCTGCGCTGGTCGTCGAGCGGCACCGCGGACGCCGGCCCGAAGATCGACACGCCGGCGTTGTTGATCCACGTATCGAAGCCGCCGTAGGTCTCGACCGCCTTCGCAGCCGCGCGCTGCACGTCTTCGAGATTGCCCACGTCGCCCGCGACCGCCACCGCCAGGTCGCCATGCTGGCGAAGCTCGTCGCACAACGTGTTGAGCGCCTCCTCGTTGCGCGCGAACAGCACCAGCTTCGCGCCGCGGCGCGCCGCCTTGCGCGCGGTGACGAGGCCGATGCCGCTCGTCGCGCCGGTGATCACGATCGTCTGTTCGCCGACCGGTTTGAGCATGCAGTTCATGGTGGACTCCTTGTGCGGCGCGGCCGCGGTCATTGGGCGCGGATCGTCAGCTGGTTGCGCACGTCCCGCACGCCGTCCACCTGCTTCACGACGCTGCCGGCCTGCGTGCGCTGCTGCTCGTCGGGCACGCTGCCGGTGAGCGTCACGATGCCGTGCCGCGTCTTCACGTGGATGTCGCCGGACGACAGGCCGTTCGCGCCCACCAGTTCGGCCTTCGCCTTGGTCGTGATCGTCGCGTCGTGGATCTTCATGCCGGTCGTCGAATGCGACGTGGACGTCGATGCGGCGTTGTCGTCGCCGGCGGCGAACACGTTCGGCGCGATGACCGCGCATGCCGTCGTGGCGGCGATCGCGAGCGCCATGCCGGTACGCGTCGCGATGCGACCACGGAAACGCAACGCGCGGGCTTGCAGCGGGAATACTTTCATCGTGACCTCCTTTCGTCTGGCCGGGCGTGCCGGCGGGTCGACGGGAGAGCGCAAGTCGCGTGCCGCTGCATGGGCGCCGCACGTGCGCGCGGCGGCGCGACCGGCCGCCCTTTCATCCAATCCGTTGTAATTTTTTCGGCGCACCGGCGGGCGGGTTATGGGCCGACGTCGCGGGTATGGCGCTTGCCGAGGGGAGGACAACGGCAGCCCATTCGCGCGGCCCCCAATACCGGGCGCAACGCCATGCAAGGAATCGCGTTGATCAGTGAGCGTGCGTCGCTGTGCGGCAACGCTTTTCATGGACTCGCTGGAAATGGACTATTACCGCCGGTACGGCGTCGACGTGCGGATCGCGCGGATCTTCAACGCGTACGGCCCGCACATGTATCCGGCGGGCGGCAGCGTCGTGTCGAACGTCATTACGCAGGCGCTCGCCGACGCGCCGCTCACCGTGTACGGTGACGGCAGGCAGTGATGACGGTAGGGTGTCGGCGAAAGTGTCGGCGACGGCGCCGTGCGCGCCGCGTCAACCGTCGCGCTGCGTCACGCGCATGATCTTGTGCGCCAGTTCGCGCACGTCGACCGGCTTGCACAGGTAGCCGTCGAAGCCGGCCTCGAGTGCGCGGCGCTCGTCCGCCTGGCCCGCGTGCGCGGTGACGGCGAGCACGCACATGTTCCGCGTGTCCGCATGACCGTTTCCGGCCCCGTTGCGAAGCGCATCGAGCAACCAGAAGCCGTCGCCGTCGGGCATCGCGAGATCGGACAGCACGACGGTGGGCTGCAGGTCGGCGGCCATCGCCAGCGCTTCGCGGCCCGACGAAGCAACCGTGACGGCCGCGCCGAACGTGGTCAGCGCGGCGGTGAGGCTCGCGCGCGTGGTCGCATCGTCGTCGACGATCAGGATCCGCTGCGCGGCGAGCCGCAGCGTTTCGTGCCGCACGCCCGGCTGCGGGTGGCCCCACGCCATCGCACCGGTCGGTTTCCAGCCGGTCGGCAGGGTCACCGTGAACGTCGTGCCGAGATTGCGGCCCGCGCTTTCGACCGCCACGCTGCCGCCGTGCAGTTGCGCGATATGCCGCACGATCGACAACCCCAGCCCGAGCCCGCGCCGCGACGACGCGGGCGAATCGTCCGCGCGGCGGAACATGTCGAATACGTACGGCACGAACTCCGGTACGACCCCCTGCCCCGAATCGGCCACCTTCAACACCGCGTGCGCACCGTCGTGCACCAGCTCGACCCGCACGCTGCCGCCGCCCGGCGTGAACTTCAGCGCGTTCGACACGAGGTTCGACAGCATCTGCCGCAACCGCTCGGCGTCGCCGGGCACGATGAACGTGCCGGTATCGCAATCGAATTCGAGCGCGACGCCGGCCGACGACGCGGCCGTCTGGAACGCGCCGACGGCATCGGCGAACAGCCGTGCGATGTCGACCGGCGCCGCATCGAGCCGCAGTTTGCCGGTCGCGAGCGACGACGCGTCGAGGATGTCGCCGACCATCCGCGTGAGCGAGCGCGCGCTGCGGTCGATCGCGTCGATTGCCTGAAGCTGCAACGCGTGGTCGGCCGAATTGCGCAGCACCTCGACCCAGCCGTAGATCACGTTCAGCGGCGTGCGCAGTTCGTGCGACACCGTGGCCAGCAACTCGTCCTTCAGCCGGTTCGACGTATCGGCCTGGTCGCGTGCATCGCGCGCGCCCTGCAGCGAGCGCTGCGCGCGCAAGTCGTGCCGGCGCTGCGCACCGGTCTCGCGCAGCGTCAGCGACAGTGCGACGCGCGCGCGCGCTTCGCCATCCACCGGGCACGCCGAGACGGTCGCGCGAAACCGCCGTCCATCGCGGCGCACGCACAGCAGATCGACCGGCCCGCCTCCCGCGCGCATGTCGTCGAACGATTCGGCGAACCGGCTGCGCCGCAGCCAGCGCATCGCGATCAGCGTCTCGAGGGGCCGGCCGCAGGCATCGCCTGCGTCATAGCCGAAGATCCGCTGCGCGGCCGGATTCCAGCTGACGATGCGGCCCTCGCCGTCGACGCCGACGATCGCGTCGGGCGACGCGTCGACGACCGCGTGCTGAAGCCACGATGCATCGGCCCGCGCGCGGTCCGCGCCGGCGTCGCGTAGCAGCATCACCGCGCCGTCGATGTTGCCGTGCGTATCGCCGAGCGGCGACGCCACTTCGACGACTGGAACCGGCAGGCCGCCGCCGGCAGCCTGCAGCCAGTGCCGGTCGGACGTCGCATGGGCACCGCCGAGCGCGCGATCGAGCGGGGTCGTCTGTACGCGGCGGCCCTCGTGATCGACGATCCGCAGCACGTCGCGCGCGGGCCGCCCCGTCGCATCTTCAGGCCGGCAGCCGACGAGCTCGGCCGCCGCCGCGTTGACGTAGGTGAGCCGCCCTTTCGCGTCGACCGCGACCACCCCGTGCGGCAATGCCTGCAACACGGCTTCGAGCCGCTGCCGCGCGGCCGCCTCGCGCCGGCGCGCGCGATCGTTCGTGAACCGCGTATTGCGCAGCATCGCCGCGAGCGCGCACACCAGCAGCCCGACCACCATGAACGTGCCGAGCTGCACGAGCCGGTTGGACAACGGCGCCGTATAGGCGGACGAATCCGACAGGAACAGCGTCCACACGAGTATTCCGCTGACGACGGTCGACACGACGCCGAACAGGAACGACGTCGCCCACGCTGCCCCGGCGAGCAGCGGGTAATACAGCACGAACGGCAGATTCATGCCGCCGAAACGGATCGCGAGCGCCTGCAGTACGGTCGCGATCGCGACGAGCATCGCGGCCATCGCGTAATTGCCGGCTTGCGGTCGGGCCATTTCGATCATCGGACACGCTCCTGCCGGATCGCGACGGTTCGGGCGCCTTCGGGAGACGGTGGGCCGGCACGGTGCATGCTTGCCCGCTGCAGCCGCCCGAGCGGCCGTCCACCCACGGAGATCCTCTCGTCATCGTCATGCATGCGCCGACAGGCAGGCGCGTTTTCTCGCCCTACCTCGACAATGCTGTCTTCGGGTGCGCTCGCCTGCTCGCGGCCGCGCCCGGGTCGGTCGTCGTCACCGGCTTGGCCGGGATTGCACCGCGCAATACACGCGCGCCGCCGTCGGTTCGCCACGCGGGCTCGAGCAACGCCGACGAGGCCGTGCATGTGCGCCACGACGAACACCGTCACGCGCTCACACGGCCCGGCGCCCCGGGCGGCCGCCGCGCAGATGGCGCCGCCGCGAAAGCTCCCGCCGTCGCCACACACGCGAGCCTGGTTGCGTTGTTCGATCCTCATATGCGCGCCAATCTCCATGGACCCCAAACGTACTGGCGGCTCGAACGCGACGTCACGTTCGCGTCACGCCCGCGCGCGACGGCTTGCCGCCGCCGGAACCGCGCATGACCGCCGTCGTGCCGACCTGCCGGCACACGACCGAACTCGCGCGCACGCCGGCGCACCGCTCGCCGCTGCCCGACCGGCCCGCGATCGTCGTCGTCGACAATGCATCGGTCGCCTGCACCGCCGCCTTGATCCGCAGCCGCTTTCCCCGCGTCGTACTCGTGCATGCGCCGGCTAGTGCCAATCCCGGCGCGGCCGCCGCGCGCACGCGCCACGTCGCGTTTTGCGACGCCTACACAGAGTGAGCGCCCGGCTGGCCCTAGCAAGCCGCGAACCTGCTCGATACCTGTCCGCACGTCGCGGTCATCACCGTGCGCTTGCTCGTCGGCCCCGACACGCGCGAAGACCCGACCTGCCAGTTGATGGCCGAACGCCCGCTCGATGCCCGCGTCGGGCTGCCCACCGACGCGACGGCCTTCCGGCGCGATGCGTTCGTGAACGCGGGCGACTTTCTCTGCGGCGAGGACGCACTGTTCGCGCTCGACCTTTACCGCGCCGGAAGATGACTCGCGTATGCCCCGCGCCTGACGGTCCATCCTCACCCGTCGTCGCCGCGCGACGTGCACACCCGCACACGCATGGCCGCCCGCAACGACGTGCGGACCGCGTGGCTCAGATGACCGGCGCGGGCCGCGCTGCGGCAAACCGTGCGGCGCTTGCCCTGCCTGCGACGCGAACGCACGATCGCGCGCACGTTCGCCGGCCAGACGCCAAACCTGCCGACGCGCCGTACGATCCCGCCGCACGTCGCGCGCAGGCGTCGCCAACTCGAACGCGATGCGCGTCCTGATGAGCGAAATGGAGCATGAGCGCGATCGCGGCGGCATCAGGTATCCGGCTTGTCCGCTTCGCCTTCGAGCTGCGCGAGCCGGTTGTAGATCGTCTTCAGGCTGACATCGAGCACCTCGGCCGCCTGTGCCTTCACGCCGCCGCATTGCTCGATCGTGCCGAGGATCAGCTTGCGGTCGACTTCCTCGAGCGGTGTGCCGAACGGCACCGTCATGCAATCCTCATGCGAATCGACCATGCTCGACAGTTCGTCCATGATCGGCGGCGGCAGGCTCTCGATCACGTCCGCGTCGCTGAAGATGGCCGCGCGCTGCACGAAGTTGCGCAACTCGCGCACGTTGCCGGGCCACACGTACGCCTTCAGCGCTTCGCGCGCAGCCGGCGAAAAACGCAGCGTGCGACCGCTTTCCTCGTTGTAGCGCTGCAGGAATGCGTCGGCGAGCATCGGGATGTCGTCGCCGCGCTCGCGCAGCGACGGCAGCGGAATCGGGAACACGTTGATCCGGTGAAACAGGTCGGGCCGCAGCTTGCCGTCCGCCATCGCGGCTTCCGGATCGCGGTTGGTCGCCGCGACGATCCGCACGTCGACGTCGATCTCGCGCGTCGAACCGAGCCGCGTCAGGCGCCCCGTCTCCAGCACGCGCAGCAGCTTGACCTGCGATTCGAGCGGCATCTCGGTGATTTCGTCGAGGAACAGCGTGCCGCCGTCCGCGCGTTCGAAGAAGCCCTTGTGCTGGCGCTCCGCGCCGGTGAAGCTGCCGCGGTCGTGGCCGAACATCTCGCTCTCGACGAGGTTCGCGGCGATCGCCCCGCAGTTCACCGCGAGGAACGGGCCGCGGCGGCGCAGGCTCAAGTCGTGCACCGTCTGCGCGGCCAGCTCCTTGCCGGTGCCCGATTCGCCGGTCAGCAGCACCGACGCCTCGGTGCGCGCGACGCGGCCGATCGCGTCGTACACCGTCTGCATCGCGGGCGAGCTGCCGAGCATGCGGCCGAAGCGGCCGAGACGCTGCAGCTCCGAGCGCAGCTCGGCGATTTCCTCATGCAGTGCGGTGGTGCGCGGCACGCGCGCGAAGATGCTGTTCAGCCGCTGCATGTTCAGCGGCTTCACCAGGTAGTCGGTCGCGCCGCGCCGCAATGCGTCGATCGCGGTTTCGAGGCTTGCATGGCCGGTGGTCAAAACCATTTCGCAATGGGAACGCTTCGGCAATGCATCGAACAGATCCATCCCGTTGCCGTCCGGCAGCACGAGATCGCACAGCACGAGATCGGGGGTATGCGTCGACACGAGCGTGCGCGCTTCTTCGAGCGTCGCGGCCGTATCGCAGGCAAGCTGCTGCGTGCGCGCGAGCGCCGCAAGCATCGCCCGCGTATCGGCATCGTCTTCGACGATCAGGACGTAGGGCATCGTGGCTCCTCGTGTGGCGGCCCGACACACGCATCGGCCGGCACACCGCGACGGGCGCGCAGCGCAATGCAGGCCGCCTCGCTCACGCGGCCTGCGTTGCGCTGCACATGAACGACCGGGCAAGCACTCCTGCCCGGTAGCGAGTGCTTAGCAGTATAGAAGAACCGTGTTGCGCATTCGTCGTCGATCGAATAAATCTATCCGGCCGCGCGAGCCGCATTGCCAGATTCAATGTCACACCGTCGCTATAAAATGTATTCTCGATACCGGAAAGCGTGACGTGTGCCACGTCATTTCTTCACCTGGTCTCGACGCATTCGGTCAAATCTTCCGCTCGATAGCACACCATGGCGAAATCCGTCGATGACGGCGCGCGGCTCGTCGGCCGCTCGCGTACGATCCAGACCCTGTTGCTGAACATCTCGCGCGTGGCCGCGACGCGCGTCGGCGTGCTGATCGTCGGCGAAAGCGGCGCGGGCAAGGACATCGTCGCGCGGCTCCTGCACGATATGAGCCCGCGCCGCCGCGGCCCGTTCGTTCCCGTCAATTGCGGCGCGATTCCTCACGACATTGCGGAGTCGCAACTGTTCGGTCACGAGAAAGGCAGCTTCACCGGCGCGGTTGCCCAGCATGTGGGCATGTTCGAAGCCGCGCGCGGCGGCACGCTGTTTCTCGACGAAATCGCCGAAATGCCGGCCGAGCTGCAGGTCAAGCTGTTGCGCACGCTCGAGTCGAACACGATCGTGCGTGTCGGCGGTCATGAATCGATTCCGCTCGACGTGCGGATCATCGCCGCCACCCATCACGATCCCGTCGAGGCGGTACGCAGCGGCCGGCTGCGCGAAGATCTGTTCTACCGGATCGCGACGGTTGCGCTGCACGTGCCCGCGCTGCGGCAGCGCGAGGACGACGTCGACGACATCGCGCTGCAGATCGTCGATCGGCTGAACGCGCGGCACCGCACCCGAAAGCGGCTGTCCATGCAGGCGATGAAGGCGTTGCGAACCTATACGTGGCCGGGCAACGTGCGTGAGCTGCGCAATACGCTCGAGCGCGCGTTCATCCTCGCGGACGAACAGATCGAACTGCAGTTGCCGCGCCGCGCGCCGCCGCGCGAGGAATTGCGCCAGAACGCGATCACGCTGCATATCGGCACGACGCTCGCGCATACGCAGCAGCGCTTCATCGTCGCGTCGCTGCGGCATTTCAACGGCGACAAACCGCGCACGGCCAAGGCGCTAGGCATCAGCCTGAAGACGCTGTACAACCGGCTCGCGCTGCTGCCCGAACACGAACGGAACGCGGTGCGCGCAGCGGGTACGTCGAGCACATCGAGCACATCGAGCACATCGAACGTGTAGTACGTATAGAACGCGTCGAATCGCCGAACCCGCGCCGCATGCGCGCGGCTCACATCGCGACGTCACACAGCGCGGCGTCCCAGTCGCGCACGAACCGCTCGATGCCGAAGCGTTCGCACGCATCGCGTCGCGCGGCGGCCCCCCACTCGCGCGCGAGCTCGGCATCGCGAATCAGCATGCGCATCGCATCGATCAGCACGGCCGGCCGCGTATCGGCCATCCCGTTGCGGCCGCTCCTGACGAGCTGCGCCATCTCGGTCGTCGCGAGCGCGACGATCGGCATCCCGATCATCATCGCCTCGATCACGGCGAGCCCGAGGCTCGTATAGCGGACCGGATTGAAGAAGAACCGGTAGTGCGACAGGAAGTGCGGCAGCGCCGGGTTCGGCACCTCGCCGATCCCCCCGAGTTCCTTCGAGCCCGTCCCGACGAGATCGAGCGGCACACTGTGGCGCACGACCTCGAACAGGTCGGCGCCGACACGGCGGCCGCGGCGCGCCAGGTCGTTCGCGACCGTCACGCCTTTCGGCAACGTGCCGCGATACTCGACGTTCTCGGGCATCAGCACGCCGTGTTCGATCACGCGTGTCGGCGTCACGCCGTTGTCCCACATCAGCGCGTTGAACGGCGTCACATGCACGAGCAGGACGTCCGGGTCCTGCACCGGGTGCAGCATATCGGTCGGATGCTCGCGCGGCGGATCGTGCTCGACGAACAACGTCGGCAGCGCACGTTGCGCCTCGCTCAGCAGCCGCATCCGGTCGTGCTGGTAATGGCGCAGATGCTGGTACAGCACGCAGTCGAACGTCGTGTCGCGCACGCACTCCGCCGGCACCTCGTGCACGTTGTCGCCCCACGGCAGGCGCCCGACGCGGCCCGCGTAGCCGGGCGGATTGTGCGGCTTCGTCACGATGAAGAAATCGTGCGGCGCCTGCGACAGGTAATACAGGTAATTGCCATGCACGTGCCAGGTCAGCACGCGCAACCGCCTACGTGACATCGCGCGCCTCCTGCGCGAGCAGTTCACCCGCCCGCTCGATCACGTCGCCGACGCCGATCGCCGTCGCGCATTCGTGCCCGTGCGGGCACGTGTCGAACATGCAGGGCCGGCACGCCGGATAGTTCGCGAGTACGCGATGCCGCTCGCCGTCGGGCGGCGCCCAGCGGGTCGTGTCGCTGCCGCACGCGACGACCACGCTCGGCGTGCCGAGCGCCGCGGCGACGCGCGCTACGCCCGTGTCGTTGCACAGCAGCAGCCGTGCGCGGCCGATCAGTGCCGCGAGCGCGCCGAGCGGCGTCCGGCCGCAGAGGTTCACGCACGGCCGCGCGAGGTGCTCGGCGAACGCGCCGGTCAGCGCCATTTCCGCGCGCGTGCCGGTCAGCACGATCTGCCAGTCCTCGTCGGCGAGCTGCCGCGCGGCGAGCGCGAAGCGTTCGACCGGCCAGCGCCGCGACGCCATCCGCGCACCGGGATGGACGATCACGTAGCGCCCCGGTTCGAGCGCATGCTCGTCGCACAGCACCTGCCATAAAGCATCGTCCAGGCCGCCGAGCGGGAATTCGAGGAAGTCCCCCCGCTCCGCATAGCCGAGCTTGCGCATCAGCGTCAGGTAGCGCGCGACCTCCGGCTCGCCGTCGCGCCACACGAGCGTGCAGTCGAGCGGCGTCGCGCCGCCGTCGGCCGGCATGAAGCCGGCCGTGCGCGTCGCGCCGAGCGACGCGACGATCGCATTGGTGTGCGTGCCGCTGCCGTGCAGCTGGATCGCCAGGTCGAAGTCCCGCGCGCGGCACTCCGCGACGAACGCTTCACGCGCGGCCGCGTCGGGCGCCGGTTGTTCGTCGAGCCCCGGCGCACCGGGAAACGCGATGAAACCGTCGATGTAGTCGGAAAAGCGCGACGCAAACTCGCGCGCCCACGGCAGCCCGATCAGCGTGATCCGGGCATCGGGTTCGCCGTGCCGCAGCGCACGCAGCGCCGGCACCGCGCACAGCATGTCGCCGAGCTGCAGCGCGCGGAATACCGCGATCCGCCGCGGGCCGCGCACGAGATCGAAATCGGCAGGATTGGACGTCATACGAATGGAACCCGGAAATGAAGCGCGCCGCGCGGGCGCCGGTAAGGCGATACCGGGGGCATCGCGATGGGCGTCGCGATCCGCTCCGCGACGGGCGGCGGCGCGCGCCGCGTGCCGCGCCGCCGCACGGCCTCGCGCATGACGATGTCCGCCTTGAGTTCGTCGCGTTCTCCCCCATGCTGCGCCGTGCGCACGGCGTCGATGCGCGATTCGGTCTCGCGACCGCAGTCGACGAGGATCGTGCCGTACCGCGCGGCGCGGCCGGCCTCGACGTCATCCGGGATGTTGCCGATCAACCGGCTCCATTCGGAGCCGCCGCCCAGGGTGGCGAGCGCGCGACGCAACCTGCGCGGGCGCGGCTTGCGGCACACGCGGTCGATCGGACAGGCCGGCACGCTGCCCCGCGGGTGATGCGGGCAGCAAAAAAAATCCGCCAGCGCCGCGCCGTTTGCTTCGAACAGTTCGGCGAAACGCTGGCGGACCGCGCCAAGCTTGTTTTCGATACAGCGGCCGAGCGCGATGCCCGGCTGATTCGACACGACCACGCGCGGCAGGCCGGTCGCTCCGGGCGTGCGCCCTGCGCGCGCCGCGCCCGGCGCGCGTGCGATGCGGCCGGCGAGCGATGCTCGCGCCGGATCGTGTATGACGTCGTTCACCTGTATCTCCTTTGGACATCCGGGCGCATCCGAACCGGAACCGACCGCGACGGACCGTGACGCTTGCCGCGACAGGCGTCGATGCAGGAGACACAGCGAAAACCATGCCGGCTTGCGTGCGCCCGCGCCGCCATGCGGGCCGGTGCGCGGTCGCCGGATTTTTTTATAACCGGCTGTAAAAAGCGGCGCCGGCGACCGCACTCAGATCGCCAGCGCGTCCGGCGTCGCCTGCGCGCGGCGCTTCGCGAGCGCGCGCAGGCACTGCGCGATACAGCCCGCGAACGCCTCGTCGAACCAGGGCTGCGCGCCCGCCACGCCGACCACGATCCCGCCGAGCGCGACGCTGCCCCACAGGTTCGTGTCGCCCGCGCGCAGGCGGTACGGCTCCAGCGCCTGCACGACGTGGCCGTCGCGGCCCGTTTCCCACGACAGTCGCGCCTTCGCGCGCGCGTACGCGCGGTAGTCGGCGTCCCAGTCCTTCGGGTCGGGCAGTGAGAACTCGTACAGGATGGCATCGTCGAACGCCGCATCGCCCGGCCCGAGCGCCGGGTCCATGACCACGATGTGCAGGCACCCGCTGTCGCCGACGAAATCGCTCTGCAGCGCGGCCGACAGGCTCGGCAGGAGCAGTTCGACGGCGGCGACCGCGACTGCGCGGTCCACGAACGCGCTACCGGCGCGGCGCCCGGTCAGCGTGTCGGATATCGGGTTCGGCATGGGTTTCTCCAGAGGAAACGCGAGTGCGCGCAACGCCGCGATCAGGTCGGTCGTCGCCGCGGGCTTGGGTCAAGTACGCATGGAAACCGGCCCGGCTCGCGGCCGCAGTCGACATGCTCGAACGCGCTCGCACCGCCGCGCGCCGCGAGCGCTTGCGCACCGGGCGGGCGAGTCATCGTTCTCGCCAGGCTTACGGTGCGCAACGCGCCGCCCGAACCGCCGCCCGAGGTTCGGCATCGCGTCGTTCGCCTCGCGGAACACGAAGCCGCGCGCGTTCAAAGGCGGGCCGCTCAGTGAGGCGGATTGCGTTCGCGGTCGCGACCGACGGTGCCCGGCTCGGGATCGAGCGCGGCAGGCTGCGTCGGCGTGATGGTCCGTTGTTCGGGATGCAGCACCATGCCCGTATCGTGCTCGCCGTCGCGGCGCACGCGCACGCGATTCTCGACGTCGCGCACGCCCAGGCAGCCGTCGGCCAGATCCTCGATCCCGTGCTTCATCCACCGCGCCGGCACCGTGCCGTCCAGTTCGACGCGGCCCTCGTTGACCTGCACGGTGACGTCGCTCACGTCGATGTCGAGCGCATGGGCGAGCCGTTCGCACACGTCCTCGCGGATCCGCTCGTCCGTGCGCGTATAGCCCTTCGGCCCGCTGCGCCGGCGCAGCGCATCGCGTTCGGCTTCGCTGCCGAAACGCGACGGGCCGGGGCCGCCGTAGCGCGGATTGCCGCGCGGATCGCCATACGTCCGGTCGCCGGCGTACGCGCCCGTGCGGTGCTGACCGCGAAATTCCGGGGCGTCGCCGCGGTCCCGGCCTTCCCGCCATTCGCGATCCTGCGCGCGATGCTCGCGTGAGCCGTATTCCGGTTCATGCGGCTCACGCGGCAACCCGCGCTGCCAGGCGTCGGCCCTGCCGCGCCGCTGGCCGACCGGCCGCGCGTCGCGCTCGCTCCATTCGCTGCCCCAGTCTTCCGGCCCGACGTCCTCGCTCGCGAAGCGGCGATACGCCGCTTCGTCGTCTTCCGGCCACCGCGCCGGGTCGTCCCGCATCCCGCGCTCGCCAGCGCCGCGGTACGCGCGTTCGTCGCGCGCTTGCCAGTCGGACGGGTCACCGCGCTCGCCGTGCCGTCCCGGATATCGTCGTTGCATCGTGTCCCTCCTTGATCGCATGTGCGCCGCGCGCGGCCCATGCCGCGTCGCGACGCGCGTCGGTCCGGTCGAACGCAAGGCGCGTGCCGATACCGTTGCCGATGCGGCACTAACGCGCCTCGCGACGTCGATGCGCGGCTGCACGCGCCAAACTGCAATGCGATTGCAGTTTTTGCGTGCCGGATGTCACGGCGCGCCGTCGTCGCCCGGCTCGGCCCGGTCGTCCGGATCGTCGGTACGACCGGGCTCGCTCAACCGCTCGGTGTGGTCCGGCCGGATGTCCGCGTCTTCGTCGAGCGTCGAATCGCCGTCGGCTGACGCGCGCTCGCCGGTGCCCGCGCGGTCCGTATCGGTGTCGAGCGAGGCATCACCGCGCTCCAGCGCGTGATCGTCGAGCGGCGAATCGACGTCGAACGGATGACGCCGTGCGCCGGCCGTGTCGCTGCCGCTGTCGGACGAGTCGCCCGGGCCCAGCGCGCGGCCGTCGCGGCCGCGGCCGGCGTTGCCGTCGTCGGGGCCGGCCGGTTCGTTGTCGGGGTTCAGCGTACTGTTCATCGCGTTCTCCTTTCCAGGCGCGTGGCCGCGGGGCGGCCGGGCGGCCGCGCAACGGCACGCGGGCTGGCAGGCCGTGCAATCGCCATGCCCCGTCGCGCGCCGCACCGCCCGCCCCCCGGTTGCCGGCCGCCGGCTCGGCCGACCGCACAACCGATGCGCACCCATTGATCAGCCGAAGCGAGTTCCCTTATGCTTCCGGGGTGCCAATCCGATTCGTATTGCCGCCGCCGGCGCCCCGACGGCGGCCGGTTGGCGTTTACCCGCTCTCCTTCGACCAGCCGCTCCGATGAAGCAAGACGACGCCGATCCCCATTCGCCCCTGCCGCCGCACGGGCAATCCGACGCGCGCGACCTGCAGCACCGTTTCGCCGAGTTCCGGTTCCAGACGGTGGTCGAGTCGATCACCGACTACGCGGTATTCATGCTCGATCCGCACGGCAACGTCGCGACGTGGAACGCTGGCGCGCAGCGCATCAAGGGCTATCGCGCGGCGGAGATCGTCGGCCACCACTTCTCGCGGTTCTATCCGCCCGATGCGGTCGCGGCCGGCCGGCCATCGTACGGACTCAACGAAGCGGCCACGAACGGCCACTTCGAAGACGAAGGCTGGCGCGTGCGCAAGGACGGCTCGCAGTTCTGGGCGAGCGTGACGATCACCCCCGTGCACGACCACACGAAGCAGCTGTGCGGCTTCATCAAGATCACCCGCGACATGACCGAACGCAAGCGGCTCGAGGAACTCGAGGCGTCGACGCAGCGGCTCAGCGTGTTCATCGCGATGCTCGCGCACGAGCTGCGCAACCATCTCGCGCCGCTGCGCCATTCGGTCGGCGTGCTGCAGAGCCTCGCCGATCCGGCGCCCGCGCTCGCCCAGTGCGGCGACGCCGTGAATCGTCAGGTCACGCAACTGACACGGCTCGTCGACGACCTGCTCGACGTCGGGCGCATCACGGCCGGCAAGGTCGAACTCGACGACCGGCCCACGACCGTGCGCGACATCGTGTGCCGCGGCGTGGAAAGCATCCAGCCGAAGCTGGCCGCGCGCGGCCAGCACATCCGCGTCGACCTGCCGCCCGATGCCGTACCGCTTCACGGCGACGATGCGCGGCTCGTCCAGGTGCTGCACAACCTGCTCGACAACGCGTCGAAGTTCTCGCCGCACGGCGGGCGCATCGAAGTCGGCGCACGCGTCGAAGGGCCGGTCGTCGCGATCCGCGTGGCCGACCACGGCGTCGGCATCGCGCGCGACGCGCTCGAAACCATCTTCGACCTGTTCGAACAGGAAAGCGGGTCGGGCCGGCAACCGGCCGAAGGCTTCGGGCTCGGGCTCGCGATCTGCCGGACCTTCGTCGAACTGCATGGCGGGCGAATCTCGGCCGAAAGCGGCGGGCCCGGTCAAGGTGCGACGTTTACGGTGCGGCTGCCGATCGACCGGATGACCCGCGCCGCGCCCGTCGACGTGCCCGCGCCGGTCAAGCAGCCGGGCATCCGCCCGCTGCGCATCGTCATCGTCGACGACAATCGCGATTCGGCCGACACGCTCGCCGTGCTGCTGCAGGTCAAAGGGCACGCGCCGCGCGTCGCCTACAACGCGAACGACGCGCTGGCGCTCGCCCGCGACTACGCACCGCAGCTGATGATCCTCGACCTGACGATGCCCGACATTGACGGCTTCACGCTGCTGCACGAACTGCGCAAGCTCGACGCGCTGCGCGACGCGACCTGTGTCGCGCTGTCCGGTCATGCCAGCGCGGCCGACCGCGCACGCACCGAACACGCCGGCTTCGACGAGCACCTCGTGAAGCCCGTCGAGATGGCCGTGCTCGACGGGCTGCTGCAGCGCGTTGCGCGTAAGGTCGGCGACGACGCACCGTAACGTCGGCGCTCCGGGCGGCGAATCGCGCGGCACGTCGCTGCGCGTGATTCGTACGCGAGTGCGCAGCGGCGGCAACGATCGTGCGCTTGCCGAGGGCATTCGGTCGCGCACAGGTCAGGTCGCATGCGTGCGCGCGCAGGCGGCGTCGAAGTGTCACCTGCTTATTCCAGCCGCCCGGCGCAGCGGGCACGCTTTGTTCAAAACAAAGTCTGCCGATACCGAGCGGCGATCATTTCCGGATTCCTATATAAATCGCTTCGCGCCATCGAGCATCGCGGCCGCATTCTGCCGCTTGATGACTACGCTCGTCGCGATCTTCCAGCACTGTTTCGTGCATTCGTCGCGTTGCCTCGATGAGCGGCTGTCGCATCACGGGCGGGTGCTTCCAACGCAAACAAGATAGCAACCGCTCTCACTCGACAAGGCGGTAAGAAGTAAGCGCAGGCTGATCAGTCTGGCTTCGCTTGCGAACGTCCTTCCCCGGTCCAAATGCGTGTATCCATCGGACGTTTGCCGCCCGTTTCGCACCTCGCGTCACGGTTCACGGTGTAACCACAATTCGTTCGTTCGCGTCGGAACGGTCTCTCGTCTTTCATCGGCTACTCCGTTCGGAAAGCGAACGGGTTAACCATGATCGACCGTCAAAAAACGCCATGTTAACTTCATCGCTCATATGACTTGGTCATTTGACTTACTTTGTCGAAATAGCCGGATTTGCGCGAAACACCGATGAATGGCGCGAGGTCTTCCGACACCGAATTCATCGCATCGATCATTCCGAAATCGCGATGAAGGCGGGAAGAATGCATGCGCTTCGGCAACTCGCACGAATGGAATGTATCGCGTGAAGCCAATCCATATACAGTCAAATGACCAAGTCAATCATTCAACTTGCTGTTGGGGTTCACATGAGTCAGACAGCGCCCCCCTTCTGACTTACCCGTCCACGCGACTTTGAGGCAAACATGAACGCCACTATTCCGAACACACTGCCCACCGTGTCCAGGCAGACCAGCGCACAAGAGATCGTGTCGCTCATGAATCAGTTTGGCGGCGTCCGCATCAAGCACTATCTGACCGACGAACAGGTCGCGAACATCAATCGCGAGATCGACGGCCCGCTCGACCGGCTGCGCGAGGGTTCGTCTCACGAAAACGAACTGATCAAGGAATTCCACGGCACCCATACGAAGCGCCTGACCAACATGGTCACGCACAGCAAGACGTTCGGCCGCGTACTGGACGACGATCTCTTTCACGAACTCGGCGAAGTGCTGTACCGCGAAGAGTCGGGCGACTGGTGGCTTTCGACCGCGCAGGTAATCGACATCGGCCCGGGCAACACCGCGCAGATGCTGCATCGCGACGTCGGCAATTTTCCGCCGCTGTGCGCGCTCGGCGTGAACGGTCCGACAGTATTCACGAACCTCATGATAGCGCTGACGCGCTTCACCGAGGAGAACGGTGCGACCCGCATCATTCCGGGAAGCCAGAGCTGGGACGAGGATTACTTCGACAGCAAGGGTACGCCCGACATGACCATCGCCGCCGAGATGGACGCCGGCGATGCATTGCTGTTCAGCGGCAAGGTGATCCACGGCGGCGGCGCGAACGTGACGAAGAACGAGCGCCGGCGCGGGCTCACGTTGCCGATGCAGCCGTCCTACCTGACGCCGGAGGAAGCGTACCCGTTCATCGTCGACATGGACACCGTGCGAAGCCTGTCGAATCGCGTCCAGCGAATCATCGGCTTCCGCTCGCAATATCCCGCCGGTACGCCCGGCCTGTGGCAAGTCGACTACGACGACATCGCCACGCATCTCGGCCTCTGAGCCACGAACAGTGGGCTTTCCAATGCACCTCACCCGCACAGGAGCGCGATCATGGTGAAACGTTTATTTGTCGCAGTATCACTCGTTGCCGGGGCACTGCTTGTTTTGAGCCCGGGATTCATGGTTCTGTACCACGTCGAGCATTACGACTCGAGCCGATAGACTCCGCTGAAAAGACAGAAGCTCCCGATCCAGCCTTGCGCGCGGATCGTGTCGAACACACACCGCGCGGGCCTCCCCGCGTCGAATGCTTCAGAGCGCGAGGCTCACGCCGCCGCGCACACGCTGCGCGCCGGCATCGCCGAACACACCGAGCGACAGGGTTTCGAACTCCAGTAGACCGAGCCGGGCGTCATGCCCCGGACGCCGTTCACCAGTGACGACGCGCTCGTGCCGCGCGGCCGCGCATGGCCGTCGGAAGTCGTCAAGAATGGCGCGTTCCTTCACCCGTGGCACAACATGCTCTCCATGGCGAGTCACGCCGACGAAGACATCGCGCGTCCGCTCGAAGAAATCGAAACGGCGCCTTCGCGCCGGCATGTCAGGCGGCGGGCGCCGCCCCCGCACCCGCGAGGGCCGCGGCGCGTTCGTCCGGCGAGCGGATCGCGCTGCGTCGCGCGTCAAGCGATCGCGGCCCGTGCATGTCGCGACTTGAGCTGCCGGATCGCGACGCTGGTCAGAAAGATCGGCACCATCAGCAACCCGACGGAGAGCCAGCCCACCGCGTGCAGACCCGCCATACCGAACACCGTGCCGGCAATCGCGGGGCCCACTGCCAGACCCAGGTTGATGGCCGACGCACTGGTCGCGGTGCTTCTGCCGCTGGGGTCCATTTTCGACAGCGCCGCGACCATATAAGGGGCAACGAGCGTCGCACCAGCACTGACGAGCGCCGTCGACACGATGAACGCCCACCGGCCGCCCACGCAATACATGCCGAGGCTGCACATGATCAACAGCGCGAGTCCGAACGCGATCGGCTTGAACAGACCGAAGCGATCGCCGAGCCAGTTGACCGCGATCCCCACCGGCAACTGGGCCGCGGCATTGATCATGAACAGGATGCCGAGCTGCCCGGCCTCCACCCCACGGGTGGTCGCGACTTCCGCGGCGAATCCCATCAGCGCCGTCTGCGACACGTAGATGAAAAATGCGCTGGCCAGCATCCCGCGGACGTCATTGGATTTGATCGCATCCTTCGCGACCGCTTCTTCGCCGGCATGAATGGCGGGATGCATGAATGCGCCGAACAGCAGCGCCGCCGCGACGATCGCGAACTGGACGGCATCCACGCCGATGCTGCCCAGCTTCGCATTCGCGATCGGTACGGCGTACATCGCGGTGGAAAAGATCACGGCCATCGCCACCGCCACCTGAGCCGCGACCTTCTCCGGGTGCCGGACGTGCGAAATCACGCCGTACGCGCACACGCAACTGATGCCCAGCGCAGCGCCGAGCACGAGTTTCGCGGCGACGAATACGTAGAACTGGTTCGAGAACATCGCGCACGTCGACAGGACAGCGAGCGCGGCCGCCGTCAGCGCGCCCGTTCGCTTGTTCAACGTCGCCATGTGCCGACCGAAAATGACGATGGAAAACGACAGGCAGAGCAGCACCGCGGACGCCAGCCAGCCGGCGCTGCTTTCCGACAGGCCGAACCGGGCCATCGATTCCTCGATGTTGAACGGCAGCAGATAGGCGGGCGTCCAGACCAGGGCGCCGGTGTAAAGCAGCGCGATTCTTCGGATTCCGTTGATTTCGTCATTCACGATCCACTCCTTGTCGTTGGCCCGCACGCGTGAGGACATCGACGCATCGACATCGCCGTCCTGGTCGCATCCGCACTTGCACTGTTTCGAAGACGGCTTCATTCGATCGAACAATCGCCCTGCCAACCAGCCCGCTCGTCGCCGGCCGGCGACGATGACGCCCGCTGATGGAACGGCCCGTTTTCCGCCGGAACACCGGGCCTGGCCCCCACCACGCATCGCGCCCGTCAGTCGAAATGCCCGACCTCGAGGAAGTCCTTCATCTTCAGCAGGTCGTTCGGGTCCGACATTTGTCCGTTACGCTCGACGAAGCCCGCGAACGTCGTCCCGTACGTCCAGCCGAGCAACCGCTGCAGTTCTTCCGGATAACGCTTCACGCGTTCGATCGGCAGCGTGAGGTACTGGTTTTCCTCTTGCCGGAGGATCGACAGGTCGTACGACATCGTCAGGCCGGTTCGCGGCGCATCGCTGGTATTCTTCCCGCCGCCGTGATAGGTGGAACCGATGAAGAAAAGCGCATCGCCGGCGGACATCACCGCGGGAATGCCTTCCTCCTGCTTCGGCATGCGCTCGTCATCCCACTTGTGGCTCCCCGGGATCACGACGGTGGCGCCGTTTGCCTCCGTGAAGTCGGAGATCGCGACCATCACCTGGAAGCGGGCTTCACGCGCGTAGTTCGGATGGCGCCAGAGCCATACCGAATCGTCGCGGTGCAGCGGCTGCAGGCCCTGGCCCGGCAGGATCTGGATGGCTTGCGTGACCCCGACCTGGATATCGGGCGCGATATCGATCCGGTTTTCGCCGCTCCAGATCTGGATCGGCGTCTGCAGGATGTTGCGCGCCGCGCCCAGGTACAGCGGATGCAACGCCACCTCGGCCATCCAGTCGGTGCGCGCGAACAGGCGCGAAACCCGACGCGTCTGGGTCCCTGCGAAGTAGTCGTCTACGCCGTTCGGAGCCGATTCGAGCATGTCGAACAGCGTGCGCTGGATACGTGCGAGCAAGTCGGAACCGAGAAAATTCCTGACGATCGCGCCGCCGTCTTGCCGAACCGCATTCGCCAGATCGTCAGGAGTGCTATTACTCGAAAGGTATTGCAATGACATGATGCTTCTCCCAATAGGGGTTAATGATTGAAAAGTGCGGCGTATCCGCGGTCACCGCCGCCTTCGGCGATGGATGACAGGATTCGCTCACGAAGCGCTTTCATGATTCGCGGCGGCTGCCCGGCATCTTCCTGTGCCTGCTGGAACAACCCGGTTGCTCGCGCATAGACGTCCAGGTCTGCGCCCCTCGGTTGATAGTCGGAAGCCGACACGGATTCGAACAGACCTTCGATGAAGCGGGCCTGTCCGGCGATATACGTGGGGATCAGGTCGCGAATCTCGTCGATCGAAATGCCCGAGTTCACCACGAACCTGAGACCTTCGAGAAAGGCCGCGCCGGCGCCGAAAATGAAGGTGCCCGTCAACCCGGCATCGAGCACGTTCGGCACGTCGGGTCGGGTGCTGACGTATAGCGATCGCGGCGCGATCTTGCGGAGCAGGGGTTCCGCTTCTTTCCAGATCCGTTCGTCGCCGCCCACCAGAATCGTCGCGCGCTCGTTGCCGATATCGGGCGGGAAGCACTGGATCGTTCCGCTGACGAATTTTGCGCCGGCGCCGCTCACGAGCCGATCCAGCGCCTGGACTTCGGACGGGCGCCCCGTCGCCAGATTGACGACCGTTTTCCCGTGCAGGCGTTCGCCCAGTGCGTCGAAGTCTGCGGCGAGATCGAGCGGCGTAGCAGTCACGACGATGATGACGTCCGCCTGATCGCAGGCCGCCGTCGCGCTATCGGCAACGCGGGCGCCGAGCGCACGCATGCGCTGCGCCTTTTCCGCGTTTCTGTTCCAGACGACGACCTCCTCACCCGCTCCCGCCAGCGACGCTGCAATTGCAGCCCCCATCGCCCCCAAGCCCAACACAGCAATCAAATCGCTCATTCGCATACCCTGTCGTTGACCGCACCATCGAGAGATCGCCATTGCTCAAGCCGACGTGCGAAGTCGCGTGACTTGATCATATGAACATAAAGCAACAGGCATACCAGCCAGATTCAAGCGTCCGTCCTTCCTGCGTCGTGGGCGGCTCGCCTTGTGGCAATACGCATACCCCGCAGCGGGGAATCGTCCGCACCAGATGACGCCAACGGTCACGTCGATGGTGCAGACAAATTGACTTGATCAAATGACCATGTTCTACAGCCACGAATCTTATGCTTCGACGGAACATTTGAAATACGGGGTTTCCATTAGTCACCGCGTGACGGTACCGTCGGACCAACGCCGTCGTGCGCCTTCCACCACACGTGGCCGCTATTTCGTGCAAACGTGTCGACCGCCGAACCGGCGCATCTCCCGGCGGCATCATCATCGAAACAACCATGTACGCGTGACGCGCAACAAGCGAAGCGCCACATGACATGCCGGGTCGATGCCCGACGAACGAGCGCG
Organism: Burkholderia metallica; assembly: GCF_001718555.1. Classification (NCBI taxonomy): domain Bacteria; kingdom Pseudomonadati; phylum Pseudomonadota; class Betaproteobacteria; order Burkholderiales; family Burkholderiaceae; genus Burkholderia; species Burkholderia metallica. The sequence continues at coordinate 216,799 of NZ_CP013402.1, read as the reverse complement.
CCCCACGCTCCCGACACGTGCTGCCGAATCGCATCGGCTGCGTGGCGTTCGCATCGCGCCGCGACGTGCCCGCGCCACTCGAGCGACGCAACATCCGGGCGCGACCATGCATCGCGTGGCTCGCGAAATGCCGTTCATCGTCATGCTACTATCCGGGCATTCGACTACCCTGCGCGGGTAGCACCTTTGGACGAAGACATAAAACGGAGCGCTGGCCTATGCAGCGAGTACGGGCTGAAGTCCGCCGCCAGGACCTCGTAGCGGCGACTGTCGCGGTGATTGCAGAGCACGGTGTGAAGGGCGCCACGACCCGGCGCATCGCCGAGGCTGCGGGGTGCCCTCTGGCTTCCCTGCACTACGTTTTTCATTCCAAGGACGAGCTGCTGCTCGCTGTCTACGAGTCGCTGATCGACCTGATCCGCTCGGATAGCCCGGAAGCGCCGGAGCACGGCACCCTGTCCGACCTCGCGGAGTACAACCTGCGCTCAGTGATGGCGTGGTTCGAAGCCAACCCGACCTACGCGAAGACCCAATCGGAGTTGTTTACGTGGGCGCTCAGGCATCAGCCCGACGTGGCCGTCGGCGCGTTTCGCATCTCGCTGGAAGGCGCCCGCGGCAACCTGTCTGCCGCCGAGCCTCGCGCGGACGCGAAGACGCTGGATGCGATCGCCCGGCTCATCATCATCCTGATCGACGGGTTGCTTTTCTCGTGGTTTGCGCAGGATGATCCGAAGCGTCTGGCTACCGACGTCGACCACGCGAGCAAGATGCTGGCCTCCTACGCAGCCACCCTGTCAGACGCTCGCACCGCCGCCAAGACTGCTCGCAAGTCCGTACGCAAGCAGTAAGCTGCTGCCCCCTGCCCCGAGGCCCCGCTTCCTCCGGGCACCCCCGCTGCGGGCAACGTTCGCAGCGCCCCACCAGGATGCCCGCACGGCTCGCGGCGCGCTTCGTCCCATGCGCCGCCCCGCGCCCGAGCGCTGCGCGACGACGCTGTCGGGTATCACGTCTCCCGCCCGGCTACGACACGTGCGACGAGACGTAACGCTCGCCGACGAAACACCCCGCTAGCGGCTACCCCGCATTCCGCATCCGTTCGCCTGCAGGCCCGACGCTGCCTCCTTTGCGCACGGGTTTACCTCGATCGACAGCCGATCTTCGACTGCTTAATTTTCGTTGGTAATCCGATCATTTGATCAAGTCAAAAGGCCGTTATTTTCCGACGACGCCCCACCCGGGCGGACAGGATGCACGGCCGACCCGTGCCCTGCCCGTTCATGGACAAACTTTCAAGAAGCCGACATAATTCACGAGCTTGATAGTCAATTGACCATGTATCACGGATGGCGCTACCCGTCCGAACGATGTGAATGGAAGAAGATTTTGGGTACCGGAGCTTATCAATGACAAGAGTTCGCGCTGCGTTGCGGCGACAGGATTTCGTTGCCGCCGCCGTTGAAGTCATCGCCGCGCACGGTGTCGCCGGAGCCACCACGCGGCGAATTGCCGAGGCCGCAGGGTGCCCGCTGGCATCGCTCCATTATGTCTTCCATACCAAGGACGACCTGTTCGACGCCGTGTACGAATCGCTGTTCGACCTGCTCGCGACGAACGTCTCCACCGATATCGAGTTCCAGTCGTTCGGCGAACTCGCCGGATGGCAGTTGCGCAAGATGGTCGAATGGCTCGTGCAGAACCCGTCGCACGCGCGAGCGCAGTCCGAACTGATCCAGTGGGCGGAGCGCCATCGCCCGGATTTCGCGTTGAAAACCTATGTCCAGACCGTCGAGCGGACGATCGCCTACTTCGGCAAGTGCGCGCCGCATGTCAGCAAAGACATGATCGAACCCGTCGCCAGAATGAGCATCATCCTGATCGACGGATTACTGAACAGCTGGCACGCGGAAACGGATAGCCGCAGGCTCAAGGCGAACCTGAACAGTGCAAGTGCGGCCCTGGCGGCATTTGCCGCGTCCGTCTCGCGTTCGACGGTACAGGCTTGAGACGCGGCGCATCGTAGCGCCGGCAAACTGCAACGCGCCCGCGACGCGGGCTCACCCGGCACCGCGCCGAACCTCGACTTAATCTCCCGGAACTCCTCGACGCCGGTGCAGCCCCATTCCCGCCCGTTGCCGGACTGCTTGTACCCGCCGAACGGTGCCGCGATGTCGACGGACGCGCCGTTCAAGTACCCCCACCCTGCCCGCAATTCTCCTGCGACACGTTCCGCCCGTTCGATCGAATCCCCCCTAGACGTCGCCGGACGAACCGTACGGTGATGCGTCGCCCCGGAAGATCCATCCTAACGTCTTTTTTGATCATTTGGCCAAGTCGTATGACTCGGTAATAATCAGTATTGTCGCCGGCCCGTCAAAGTAAGACGCTTCACGACATGAACCGCACGGCAACATGAGTCCCGCCAGCGTCACAAAGGGTTAACCTTCATCGACAAGGAATTTTTCGAGCAATACTTTCTGCTACACGGTCAATTGATCAAGTCATGTGGCAAACTTCCAGCCGGATGGCAGAAGGTAAGCAATCCGTAAAGTGGCGCACCGCAATCCGGTCGCTTTCCGACGTCTACGTCGACCGACAACGCTCCTGCCGGAGAGAAAGGTAACTACGATGGCAATCATTCAAGTCCAGCAGATCATGCACGAGAACCCGCTGCATGCTCGCGCGCCGCACGAACCCCGTTACGAAGACGGCAGCGCCTTCTGTAACGGCAACTACGTCCCCGTCACCGAAGCGACCGTCCCGCTCGTCGACGCCGGGTTCCTTCATGCCGATGCCGCCTACGACGTCGTGACCGTCTCGCGCGGCAACTTCTTCCGGCTCGACGATCACCTCACGCGCATGGAGGAGTCGGCGGCGAAGTTCTTCCTCGAGAATCCGTTCAATCGCGACCAGGTCAAGGAAATCCTCCACACGCTCGTGCGAAACGCCGGCCTGAAGGACGCATACGTCTGGTGGTGCGTCACCCGCGGCCCGTTGAGCGTCGACCGTCGCGACCGCAGCGCGATGAAGAACGCGATGTTCGCGTTCGCCGTGCCGTTCTTCTTCCAGGCGGACGACGAAGTCCGCACGCGCGGCTCGAACCTGCTGATCAGCAAGCGGTACAACCGGATTTCCGCGAAGGCCGTCGATCCGACGGCCAAGAACTTCCACTGGATGGACATGAAGCTCGCCCTCTTCGAAGCGATGACGCAGCAGAAGGACTGGGCGGTTCTCGTCGACGAACACGACAACCTCACCGAAGCCGCCGGTGCAAACGTCTTCTTCGTCAAGAACGGCGAGCTCCATACGCCCGCCGAAGGCTGCCTGCTGGGCATCACGCGCCAGAGCGTCTTCGATATCGCGGTCGAGCTCGGCATCAAGGTGAACATCGGCACCTACACTGCCACCCAGCTGCGCGACGCGGACGAGGCATTCACGTCGTCGTCCGCCGGCGGGATCATGCCGGTCAGCGCCGTCGACGATCAGCCGCTCGGCAACCGCAACGGCCCCGGCCCGATCTCCGAGAAGATCCACAACCTCTACTGGGAGAAGCGCTGGGCAGGATGGCACGCACGGCCGGTCGAATATTTCTCGTCGGTTCCGGCATAAGCCGACGCCCGTCAACCGCCGCGCACGCACGGAGCAAGCCCGGTCGAATCGGACGAATCGGGTGCTGACGGGCGCACGATAGCAGTACGCATCGACAATCCGTCCGGCATGCCGTCACGGTGCCGGACAACACGAACGCCCGTGTCACCGCAATGCACAGGCGTTCGCAGGCTGAATCAAACAAAGCGAAACGCACTTCACTCATTTCGCATAGCTAATAAATGGACGGAACGATCGGTACGTTCATCCGCAATCGTCTATGCACAACCCTTTGTCGGGCGCACGTTACCTGGTCAAGGTCAAGGAGATAGCTGTGGTCAAGACTCATGCTTTCAAGAAATCCGCTTCGCTCGTTCGAACGGCGGCCAAATCGACCGTCATCGCGTCCGCGTTGGCGATGACGCTGACCGGTGCGCTTGCGGAAGGCACCGATTCGGCGCATACGCCGTCGGGTGCCGACGTGGCCGGCACCGCAAGCGGGATTCCCGCCTGGACGCCGGTCGGCAACGTCGGCGCGGGCTGGTCTTACGGCAAGCGCCGCGCGGATTTCTTCAAATACAAGTCCGACAAGCCCTTGTACACGATCGACGCCGGCAACGTCGACAAATACGCGGACAAGCTCAACCCGGGCCAGATTGCGCTGCTGAAGAACCTGAAGGGTTTCACGATGCCGGTCTATCCGTCCCGGCGCACGTGCGGCGTGCCCGATTTCGTCGCGGAAAACACGAAGAGCAACGCGGGCTTCGCGAAGATGTCCGCGGACGGCTCGGAACTCGCCGATGCGCACCTGCCCGGCTACCCGTTCCCGGCGCCCAAGACCGGCGCGGAAGTGATGTGGAACGCGAAGCTGCACTACCGCGGCGCCGGTGTCGAGATGCGCGACATCATCACCGTCGTCTCGCCCCGCAAAGGCTCGTCCGACTGGATCAAGAACGTCTCCGACGCGTGGATCTACCAGCCGTGGGGCGACAAGGCCGGCACGACGTTCGCGAAGGTCAACCAGGTCGAAGGAAACGCGTACTACGCGTACAAGTCGCCGGCGGCCATCGCCGGTCAGGCCGCGATCTTCACGACCTACGCGGGCAAGCCGACGGAAGTCTTCTACTACTTCCCGGGGCAGCGTCGCACCCGTCGCATGCCGTCGTACGCCTACGATGCGCCGCAGATCGGTTTCGACAACCAGTACAACATGGATGAAGCGCTGGTCTTCTCCGGACAGACGGACCGCTTCTCGTGGAAGCTGCTCGGCAAGAAGGAAATGATCGTTACCTACAACGACCTGGGCATGTACGACTTCACGGAAAAATTCGACGATGCGTACGGCCCCGACTTCGTGAATCCGTCGAAGCGCCGCTACGAACTCCATCGCGTGTGGGTCGTGGAAGCCACGGTCAAGCAGGGGATGCGCCATACCGCGCCGAAGCGCCTCTTCTACGTCGACGAAGACAGCTGGAGCTACCTCGGCGCGGTGGACTACGACGCGCAGGGCAACATCTCGAAGGTCCGCGAAGGCTACATCATTCCGGTGTACGAGACGGGAAGCTGCGACACGCTCGCATTCGCCCAATACAACCTCGTCGATGGCCGGTATCTGGTGGACGGCTCGATGCTCGCGGCCGGACGGGATGCGAAGTGGTCGGTCGATTCGTCGGCGGACCAACACTACAAGCCCAGCTTCTACAACGCCGACAATCTCCGCGCGTTGAGCGAGCGTTGACAGGCGCCGACACAAAATGGCTACCCCCACCTCCTTTCAGCCCCGATCCAGCGTGGTTTTCGTGCGCGCGGCAATCTCGGCGCTCGCCCTGAGCTGCGGCAGCGCGCACGCGTTCACGTTCACGATCGGAAATATCGAAGGCAGTTTCGATTCGACGCTGTCGGCAGGCGTCGGCATTCGCACTGCGTCGCCCAGCAGCAATCTCGTCTCGCCGACCTACGACGCGAGTACCGGCGCGCAGACCGGGGGCGGCCGGCTCGGTCAGCTCAGCGGCCTCTCCGATCAGGGCGACATCAACTACAAGAAGGGCAACCCGTTCACGAGCTATCTGAAGGGCAACCACGAGCTGCTGCTGAAGATGCCGTCCCAGGGGCTGACGTTCATGGCGCGCGGCACCTGGCAATACGACTACTCGGGCACGCACACGTCGGGCGCGACGAGCGGACAGAACCTCTTCTACAACCCGGCGCCCGACCTGAGCGGCGGGCTCCCGTCCGACGCCGAGAAAAACATCCGCTTCAAGCCCCGACTGCTGGATCTGTGGGTGAGCAAGCAGTTCAACGTGGGCGACCAGATTGCGCGCATCCGGGTGGGCAACCAGGTCGTCAGCTGGGGCGAAAGCATCTGGGAAATCGGCGGGATCAATGCGACGAACGCGATCGACGTGAACCGTGCGTCGCAGCCGGGTGCGCAGGTCAAGGAGTTCATCCTGCCCGCACCGATCCTGAGCGTCGCGTCCGGCGTGGGTCACGGCGTGAACGTCGAAGGGTACATCCAGAGCAACTGGAACCAGAACTACCTGCCGCCGGTGGGCAGCTACTGGTCCAATCAGATCGTCGGCCCCGGCAACAACGCGTACGGCGTCGCGACCGTCCATCCGAAAAACGGCGGGCAGTACGGCTTCTCGATTCGCTACCAGCCCGCCGGCACCGACCTCAATCTCGGGTTCTACACGATCGCGTATCACGACAAGTTCCCGGAGGTGTCGCTGAGCCCCACGGGCGGGACGGTCTTCCGGTTTCCGGAAGATCGCCACATGATCGGCGTCAGCGCCAACTTCCCCGTCGGCGACTGGGCGATCGGGACCGAGCTGTCGTACCGGCCGCGCGACGCCGTTCCGCTGAATCCGGCCAGCGGATGCGTCGCGCAAGGCGGGAACTGCTGGGTCGACGAGAAGCGCTTCCAGTGGCATCTGACTTCGCTCTACGCACTGCAGCCGGGCAATTCCGGCGCGCTCCTCAAGCTGCTCGGCGCGCAGACCGCCACGCTGACGACCGAGACCGTGATCATCGGCTATCCGGGGCTCCACAAGAGCTACGGCGGTTCGCCGATCGCGCCCGGCGCGCTGCTGTGGGGCAACGAGTTCAACGACCTGTTCGCGAGCGGCGCACTCAACTCGCCCGGTAGCGCACAGGGCACGAAGTACTCGGGCGGGATCGACGTCGATTTCAACTGGGTGTATGACGGCACGCTCATTTCCGGGTGGCAGGTCAATCCGGGCGTGTATCTCCGGTACGGCCTGTTCGGCAACACGCCGGACGTCAATGCGCAGTTCATGCGCGGCGTGATGGCGATGAACCTGTACGTGAATTTCATCCAGAACCCGGCGAACTGGCAGGTCGGATTGAACTACACCCGCTTCATGGGCCCGACCAACCCGCTGTCCAACCCGCTACGTGACCGGGACTTCGTGGCAATCGTCGCATCGCGCAATTTCTGAGGTCAACATGAATCAAACGCCTGTTTCCGACGCAGCCCCGCCCGGCAAGCTGCCAAGAATGCTTCACTCGCTGGAAAATGCGCTGTTCGGTCACAGGCGTCTCGTGCTGGGGCTGCTGGTGCTCTTCACGGTCGTGATGGCCTGCTTCGCCGTCAAGCTGCGCATGGATGCGGGGTTCGAGAAGCAGTTGCCGATCGGCCACGAATATACGCAGACCTTCAACGCGTATCGCGGCGATCTGCTCGGCGCCAATCGGCTGATCGTCGTCGTCAAGGCCCGCAAGGGCAGCATCTGGACGCCGGCCGCGTTGAAGCGCTTGTATGACGTCACCCAGGCGGTCACGTTCCTGCCGAACGTGTCCCGCAGCAGCGTCCAGTCGCTCTGGACGCCGAATTCGTTCGTCAACGAGATTACCGAAGACGGCTTCCGCGCCGACCCGCTCATTCCCGGCACCGTGACGCCGGATCAGCTCGACGGCAGCACGGTCGGCGCCATTTCGCGCTCGACGGCCCAGGGCGGCTTCGTCGGCAGTCTCGTGTCTCGCGACCAGACGAGCGCGATGGTCACCGCGGACCTCAACGAGCTCGATGCGAAAGGCGAGCGGATCGACTACGTAGCGTTCGATCGGGCGCTCGAAGCGCAGTTGCGCGCGCGGTTCGAGGATGCGAACTACGAGATCCAGATCATCGGCTTCGCGAAGCAGATCGGCGACATCGCGAACGGCGCGGCGTCCGTCCTCAAGTTCTGCGCGATCGCGCTGCTCCTGACCGCGCTGGCCGTCTACTGGTACTGCCGCTCCGTGCGCCTCACGATCCTGCCGCTGACCTGCTCGCTCGTGTCGCTCGTCTGGCAGTTCGGCACGCTGCATCTGCTCGGCTACGGGCTCGACCCGCTGGGCGTGCTGGTGCCGTTCCTGGTGTTCGCGATCGGCGTGTCGCACGGCGTCCAGCAGATCAACTTCATCGTTCGCGAGATCTCTCACGGAAAAACAATGGAGCAGGCGGCCCGATCGAGCTTCAGCGGGCTCCTGATTCCCGGCACGCTCGCCCTCGTGACGGCCTTCGTGTCCTTCGTCACGCTGATCCTGATCCCGATTCCGATGGTCCGCGAGCTCGCGATCACCGCTTCGCTCGGCGTCGCGTACAAGATCGTCACCAATCTGGTGATGCTCCCGCTGGCCGCGTCGTTGCTCCAGGTCGATCACCATTACGCGAAGAACGCGGAGCTGCATGCCGCGCGTCGCGCCCGCGTGCTGCGCGTGCTCGCCAAAGTCGCGATTCCCCGCAATGCGGCGATCGTTCTGCTGGCCGCCGTCGTGGTGTTCTGCGTGGCGGCGTGGGAAAGCCGCGACCGCGTGGTCGGCACGCTGCAGGCCGGCGCCCCCGAGCTGCGCGCCGATGCCCGCTTCAACAAGGATTCGGTTTCGATCGCGTCGAGCTACGACGTCGGCCTGGACTGGATGTCGATCGTGTTCGAAGCGCCGCCGCAGTCCTGCAATAACGTCGAAATCGGCGCGTACCAGGATCGCTTCGTCTGGTCCATGCGCGCCGTTCCCGGCGTCCTGTCGGTCGTGTCGTTTTCTTCGCTGCTGCGGCAATACAACGAGGGATACAACGAAGGCAACCCGAAGATGTCCGCGATCCCGATCGATCCAGACAACTATTCGTCGCTGGCCGGCGAGGTGGCGCGCACGCCCGGCGTCATGCGCAAGGACTGCAGCATGACCGCGGTGAACATCTATCTGGCCGACCATAAGGCGACGACGATCAACCAGGTGATCAACGCCGCGAAGCACTTCCGCGACGCCAACAAGCTGCCCGGCGTGAAGATCCGGCTCGCGTCCGGAAACGCCGGCGTACTGGCCGCGGTCAACGACGAGATCGAGCGCAGCGAATTGCCGATGATGCTTTACGTCTATACGACGATCGTGCTGCTCGTGCTCGTCACGTACCGCGATCTGCGCGCCGTGCTCGCGTGCTGCCTGCCGCTGACGATCGGCACGTTCATCGGGTACTGGTTCATGAAGGAGCTGCAGATCGGCCTGACCGTCGCCACGCTGCCCGTGATGGTGCTGGCCGTGGGCATCGGCGTCGACTATGCGTTCTACATCTACAACCGCCTGCAGCTGCATCTCGCCAACGGCGTGGGAATCGTCAAGGCGCTCGAGCAATCGATCCTCGAGATCGGGACGGCCACCATCTTCACGGCGATCACGCTCGCGATCGGCGTCGCCACGTGGTCGTTCTCCGAGCTCAAGTTCCAGGCGGACATGGGCAAGCTCCTCGCGTTCATGTTCATCGTCAACATGGTCATGGCGATGACCGTGCTGCCCGCCTTCGCCGTCTGGCTCGAACGCATCTTCCCGAGACGGCGGCCCGCGCGCGCGCCCGGCCTGCTCGCACATTGAAGAAAGAAGAGGATTCCATGACCCTGAATCGCAAGGTTCTCTCCGTTTCGGCCGCCATCGTCGTCTTCGGCGCGCTGCTGGGCGGCATGCAATGCGCGGTGGCCGCGCCGGAACTCAGGCCCGTTCCGGCCGTCCAGTCCGGCATCGCCACCCAGTCGCCGGTGCTGGATGCCGCGTGGGCGGGCCAGCGGGTGGTCAGTGTCGGTGCGAACGGCATCGTGCTGCTGTCCGACGATCGCGGTGCAACGTACCGACAGGCGAAGGCCGTGCCCGTGAGCTCGACGCTGACGTCCGTCAGTTTCATCGATGCCAGGACAGGATGGGCCGTGGGCCACTGGGGCGCCATCCTGAAGACGACCGACGGCGGCGAGACGTGGGAGATTCAACGACTCGCGACGACCGAGGATCGCCCGCTGTTCGGCGTCCACTTCATCGATGCGAACCACGGCGTAGCCGTCGGCCTCTGGTCGCTCATCCTCGTCACCGACGACGGCGGCAAGACCTGGACGAAAAAAGACGCCGTGCTTGCGAACGGCAAGAAGTCGGACCTGAATCTGTTCGGCCTTTTCTCGAACGGCAACGGCGATATTTTCGCGACCGCCGAGAAGGGGCAGCTCTTCGTGTCCCGGGACAAGGGCAACACGTGGGAGAGCATCGAGACCGGTTACAAGGGGTCGTTCTGGTGCGGCGTGGCGCTTCACGACGGGGTGCTGCTGGTCGGCGGGCTGCGCGGCACGCTGATGCGAAGCGACGACAACGGCCATACGTGGTCGCGCGCGACGCTCGATACCCGGAATTCGATCACCGCGCTCGCGTCCAGAGGCACCACGATATTGGCGGTGGGCGTCGACGGGTTGCAGGCGCAAAGCACCGACGACGGAAAAACGTTCCAGCGCTCGCATACCGGGACCGGGACGACATACACCGCGGCGCTGCCCTCGCCGGGCGACAAGTGGCTGATTTTTTCCAGCGACGGGGTCGTTGCTCAGTAAGCGTCGATTCGATGCGTGGTTGGTGCAGCGGGCCGGGGTCGTGAAAAACGGCGCGCTGTGTCGATGCCTTTCCGACCTGACGTGAATGGTGTAGCGACAGGGCGATCGCGTTTTCCTCTGCCGCCATGCAGGGCTGATCTGCTGTCGAGGTCGCTCGTTGCTGCGACCGGTCGCCGTGTGGCGAGCGAGCGCGGGGCGTTTTGCGAGTGTCGATGCAGGCGAACCAGCACACGGCACACCAGCGGCGAGCCGCGTTACCACTCAATCGCTTGGCGAGAGCAAGCCCGCGAGGCCTCCAAAGCGCCCCGCCCTGCCTCGCCTCAACCTGCCAGCAAGCCCCGCCCCTTCGACGGCGACCGTCGCCGCGCATTCGATGCTCGCAACGTCCGTGCGCGATCGAGGCATGCGTGCCGACGCATGCCGTCGCGAGAAGGAACCGCTCGAATCACGCTTCGAACCTTCACTTCGGCATCGCGGCCGGCGTCGGCATCGCCGCCGGGAATCGCGTGATCCCCCGAATCATGTCCGACGCTTTTTCGCCGATCATGATCGTCGGCGCATTCGTGTTCGCACCGACCAGCGTCGGCATGATGGACGCGTCGACGACACGCAAGCCCTCCGTGCCCCGGACGCGCAATTGCGCATCGACGACGGCAAGCGCATCGTTCCCCATCCGGCAGGTGCCGACCGGGTGGTAAACGGTGTCGGTCCGTTCGCGCAGCAACGCACGAATGTCGTCGTCGGAGGTCGACCGGGACGCGAACGTGTCCTCCGTCACGAACGCCGACATCGCCGGCGCCGCCATCAACCGCCGGGTCAGCTTGTAGCCATCGACCAGCACGTCGAGATCATCCGCGTGCGCGAGGAACGCCGGGTCGATCAACGGCGCATCGACGGGATCCGCGCTGCGCAGCTTGACCGTGCCTCGGCTCTTCGGCCTCAACAGGCACACATGGCAGGAAATCCCGTGTCCGAGCTGCAGCTTCCTGCCGTGATCGTTGACGGGCGCGACGACGAAGTGCATCTGCACGTCCGGCCGCTCCATATCGGGGCGCGTCTTCAGGAACGCACCGCCTTCGGCAAAGTTGGTGGTCAGCGTGCCCGTCCGCGCATGCCGGTATTGCCGGATGTCGCCCAGCGTCTTGAGCCCGCCGCGTAACGACACGCCGAGCGCATCCAGGCTGTTCGTCTTGTAGCTGACGACGAAGTCCGGGTGATCCTGCAGGTTCTCCCCGACGCCCGGGAGATCGGCGACGACCGCGATGCCGTGACGCTGCAGTTCGGCCTTCGGCCCGACACCCGACAACATCAGCAACTGGGGCGACTGCAACGCGCCCGCGCAGAGGATCACCTCTTTCTTTGCCCAGACCGTCTCGACGTTCCCCGCACGCACGATTTCGACGCCCACGGCCCGATGGCCGTCGAACACGATGCGCGTGACCTGCGCCCCGGTTTCCACCGTCAGGTTGGCACGCGCCTTCATATGCGGGAAAAGATACGCACGTGCGGCGCTCCAGCGCTCGCCATGCTTCTGCGTCACCTGGTAAATGCCGACGCCTTCCTGCTCCGCACCGTTGAAATCATCGGTAATCGGCAGCCCGCATTGTCGTCCGGCTTCCAGCCAGCGCGCCTGAAACGGATTGTCCGTGCGCAGATCGCTGACCCAAAGCGGGCCGCCGCGCCCGTGCCATTCGTTGCCGATCCGCTCGTTGTGCTCGCTTCGCTTGAAATACGGGAACACGTCGTTCCACGCCCAGCCGTCGTTGCCGAGCGCGGCCCAGTCGTCGTAGTCGGCATGATGGCCGCGCGTGTACACCATTGCATTGATCGCGGACGAACCGCCCAGCGCCTTGCCGCGCGGCTGGTAGCCGCGCCGCCCCTGCAGCCCCTTCTGCGGAACGGTCTCGAACGCCCAGTTGTTCAGCCGCGACGGGATCATCAGCACGAGCGCGGCGGGAATGTTGATCGGCCATCCGTCGCCGGTGCCGCCGGCTTCGAACAGGCACAGCGTCACATCGGGGTCCTCGGTCAAACGCGACGCCAGCACGCTGCCGGCCGAACCGCCGCCTACAACAAGATAATCGAATGAATTCTTCACGGGTCTGCCCAGCCTGATCAAAGGAGGTCGCGACGTACACGCGCCATCACCCGGTCCGGAATTTGGCCGGTGACAGCGGCGACGCCGCCGTTCCATGTAGTTGGAATGGTTAGTTTTGCAAACTGAATTGTCGAGATGCGTGCCGAATTCCGTGGCCTGCACCGTCCCGCACGCATCGGATCAACGCAAACGTTAGCGCGGTTTTCGCAGTCGGCCGATCCGTCGCGAGCGACGATCCCGGCATCGATGACCAGGCGGATGACGGGACGCAGTGCCGTCGCGATGGCACGCGCCCGGCCGCTCGTCGTCGTGCGAAGTGACCGTGTAGCCGCGTCGGCGAGACCGGCACTCGCCCGTCGCACCGCACGCGGCCACGGAACGTCGAACAGCGGGATCAAGTCGCTACCGCGCCCCCGTCAACGGTGCGATGCACTGCCAAGCAGCTGTCGAAAACTCGCGATGCCCTTGTCGATCCACGTCCGGGCACCCGGCGAGATCCCGCCCATGTCGAAGAACCCGTGGAGCATGCCGTCGCACCGGATCGTCTCGACCTTGACGCCGCTCGCGTGCAGCAGGCGGCCGTACGCTTCGCCCTCGTCGCGCAGCGGATCGAATTCCGCGGTAAGGATGACCGCGGGCGGCAACCCGGCAAGGTCCTTCGCACGAATCGGGGCCAGCCGCGCGTCCTCGCGGTTCGTGCCGTCGGACACGTAGTGTCGATCGAACCACGCGATCGTATCGAGGTCGAGCAGGTAGCCTTCGCCGTTCTCCGTGAACGAAGGAAAGGCGGTACGGTCCTGCGCCACTGCCGGGTAGATCAGGAACTGGGCGGCAAGCGCAATGCCGTCGGCATGCAGTTGCTGGGTCGCGACGGCCGCGAGATTGCCGCCGGCGCTGTCGCCGGCCACCGCGACGACGTCGCTTCCGCCCAACTCGCCGGCGTTCGCGATCGCCCAACGGGTCGCGGCAACCGCGTCGTCCGCCGCGGCCGGAAACCGGTGCTCGGGCGCGAGCCGGTAGTCCACCGACACGACGACCGCGTTCGCGCCGCGCGCCAGCTCGCGGCAAATGGTGTCGTGGGTATCCAGATCGCCGATGACGAACCCGCCGCCGTGGAGATACACGACCGTCGGGAGATGACGCGCCTGCGTCGGACGATAAACCCGTGCGCGCAATGTTCCGGCCGCGCCGGGAATGCTCAGGTCTTCCACGCCGTGAACGTCGACAACGGCATCCGGCGTGCGAACGGCGCGTGCCAGGTGCTGCATCAATGCGCGCGCTTCCTGCGGGGTCGACTGCGACAGCGGTTTCGCGCCGGCGCCCGCAAAGGCTTCGAGAAAACCGGCGAGGTGCAAATCGAGTGCCATGACATCACCTTGTAATCGTACGTTGTTCGGAGATCAGCGATACACGAGGACTTCGGCATCCGGGTTCAATTCCGGCAGCGTCTTGCGCTCCTCCTCGTACTCGAAGTGGTGCTGCCACGGCATGCGATCGCCGCGCGAATGCATCTGGTGCTGCGAGCGCATCACGTAGCCGGCATTGAAGTTGTTCGGGTCCGTCCAGGGCAGCCGCTGCATGTCGGCGTCCTCGGCACGCAGGCACGGCTCCACCGTCTTCGCCCCCACCTTGTCCATGTGCGCCAGCACGCGGCACGTGAATTCGCAGACGAGATCGGCGCGCAGCGTCCAGCTCGACCGGTAGTAGCCGTAGATGAACGCCATGTTCGGGATGCCCTCGATCATCATTCCCCGATACGAGACCCGCCTGGTCATGTCGACCGGATCGCCATCGACGCGAAACGCGATCTGGCCGAATGCGCTCATGTCGAAGCCGGTCGCGGTCACCACGATGTCCGCCTGCAGGTGCTCGCCCGATGCCAGCGTGATGCCGCTTTCGTCGAACGATTCGATCGTGTCCGTCACGACGGAGGCCTTGCCGTCCCGGATCGCCGTGAAGAGATCGCCGTCGGGGATCGCGGCCACGCGCTGCTGCCACGGCCGATAGTCGGGATTGAAGTGCTTGTCGACGTCGAACCCTTCCGGCAGTTGTTGCCGGGTCTCGTTGATCAGCCAGTCGCGAACGGCGTCCGGGTTCGCGGCGGACAGATTGATCAGGTCGAACGTCTGCTTCAGGTGCGCGCGCCGCAGAATCTCTGCGCGCCACTCCTCGGGCAAGCTCAGTTCGCGAAGCGTCGCGTCCAGCTGGTGGGTCCAGGGCACCGCAGTGAAGAACGTCGGCGAGCGTTGCAGCATCGTCACGTGCGCCGCGGTGGCCGCCAGCGCCGGAATCAGCGTCGCGGCCGTCGCGCCCGAGCCGATCACGATCACCCGCTTGCCCGCATAGTCGAGATCTTCCGGCCAGTGCTGTGGATGCACGACCGTACCCTTGTAACGATCGAACCCGTTCCACTTCGGCGTATAGCCGTGACGATGGTCGTAGTACCCGGCCCCCAGCCACAGGAAGTCGGTGGTGATCGAAAAGCGTTCGCCCGTATCGTTGCGCAATACCTCGACCGTCCAGCGCTTCTGCTCGCTCGACCAGCTCGCCGTCTGAACCCGGTGCCCGTAGCGGATCTTCGAACCGAGGTCATATTCGTTGATGACCTGGCCCAGATAGCTGTGGATCTCCTCCGCGGTGGCGATCGAACGGCCCTGCCACGGGCGGAATCCGAACGCATACGTGTACAGGTCGCTGTCGGAGCGCGCGCCGGGGTAGCGATGGGTCCACCATGTGCCGCCGAATCCGTCCATCGCTTCGAGGATCGCGAACGAGCGGTCCGGCAGATTCATGCGGAGATGGCAGGCGGCATCGATTCCCGAGATTCCCGCACCAATGATTAGTACATCTACGTGCTCAGCCGAAAGCGCATCTGTCTGTTTCCTGGTCATGAGATCCCTCCGCTGACCGGTTATTGAAAATATCCGTAACGCCGCACAACTAGATCATTCGATTTGGTCAAATGACCATTAAGAAGAAACGCCAGCACGCACACGCGCATGCCGGCGGCAACGCTTCAAACCTGCGCGGGACGATTCCGGCGTCGAGATCGTCTGCACCTCCGGTCCGACAAGTACGCAAGCCATTGGCGCACGCATCGCGGTTTGACCGGTCACCGCCAACATGGTCAATTGACCAACTTGGAAGGTTTCCAGTCTCATGCAGTCGACACGCAATTTGAATCAGGGGTTTCCATGACACGATCGGTTGCGAGGGTGGCGACGTCAATCGTCCGGCGCCCGCAACACGATACGCGCCGGCATCAACTCGGCGGGCACCGCTGGCGGATACGCATCGAGCCGGATCTCGTCCATACGCCCCCTCCTCCGCCCCGTTCGAACGATCGCGCGACAGCCAACGCGTCAAACGGTGAAAGCGTCCTTTCCGGCCAGCCGCCGAACAAAGAACGCGGCGCGATCCAGCAGATATCTCGCTGTAGGAATAGCGCGCGCCGCGGTGACGATGCCGTGATGGTGTGCGGGCAGATGGTGATGCTCGACCGTGCTCCCGGCGCGCGCCGCGCACGACGCGTACGCGATGCCCTCGTCGCACAGCGGGTCGAGTCCCACCGTTGCAATGAACATCGGCGGCTGCCGCCGGCCTTGCGCATGCAGCAGCGGGGACAGGCGCGGATGGTCGAACGGAACGCCGGCCGGCACGTAGTGGCTCCGGAACCAGCGCATCGATTCGGCGACGAGCGGAAACCCGGCCTGAATACGCTGATACGACGGAAGCGACGCCGTGAGGTCCGTCACCGGATAGAACAGGATCTGCCCGACGATTGCAGTGCCCGCCGCCGGTGCCGCGCAAGCCATGACGGTCGCCATGTTGCCGCCGGCGCTGTCGCCCGCCAGGATCACCCGGGACGCATCGATGGACAGCGCGGGCGCGTGGCGGATCAGGTAGTCCAATGCCTGCTCGCAGTCTTCGAGCGGGACCGGCCACCGGTGCTCGGGCGCTCGCCGGTACTCGACCGACGCGACCGGACACCCGCCGTGCCGGGCAAGATGACGGCAGATGCCGTCATGCGTGTCCACGCTCCCGATCACCCAGCCGCCACCGTGAATGAAGACGATCAGCGGACCGCCGTCGACGCGCTCCGCGTCGGGCGGACGATAGAGCCGCACCCGGATGCTGCCGCCCGGCACGGGCACATCGATATCGTGATGGGCGACGGCCTCGTCAGCCGCGATGCCGTTCAATTCGCAGGCGCGCACGAAGTTCGCACGCGACTCGTCGACGGAAAAACTGCCGTAATACCGTCCGCCCAGATCGCGGAACGCCCGAACTGCATCCCGGGCGTCGTCGGCCACTTCCGTCAGCGGCAACCCGTGCACGGATGTCATGTGCGCCCCCGCTCAGATCGCGCTGAACACGCTTTGATCCCATTGCGTCGCGGCGCGGTACTCGTCCACCGTGCCGGGCCAGTTGTTGATCACCTTGCCCTGCGCGTTCTTGTACCAGCTGGAGCAACCCGCCGAAAACGCCGAGCCGATCATCGCCGCCTGCAGCTTGCTGTTGTATTCGTCGAACACGGCCCTGTCGACGTCGACTGCCTTCACGCCGGCCGCGGCCATTCCGCCGATCGCGTCGATGATGTAGTTCTGCTGGATCTCGAGCATCGACACGATGGAGTTGTGATTCAGGTTCGTGTTCGGCCCGTACAGCATGAACATGTTCGGAAAGCCCGGCACCGTGATGCCCAGATAGGCTTCCGGGCCGTCTTCCCATGCCTGGGCCAACGAGCGGCCGGCGCCCCGAACCTGCAGGCTGCCCTGGAATGCCTGACTCTCGAATCCGGTTCCGAACACCACCACGTCGAACGGGAGCAGACGGCCGTCGCGCGTCACGATGCCGTCCTCGACGAACGCTTCCACGCCCGCCGTCTCCAGCGCGACGTTGTCGCGCATCAGCGCCGGATAGTAGTCGTCCGATCGCAGAATCCGTTTGCACGCGAATTCATAGTCCGGCGTCAGTTGCTCGCGCAGTACCGGGTCGGGCACCTGGCGATGCAGATGCGCCAACGCAAGACTCTTGCCTTCCGCCTGCGCGTTCGAACCCATCCGGGTGCGCTCGAACCCCGCTTCACGGAAAGCGTGCAGCGATTTCCTGCTTTCCTCGAACAGATGGGGCTCGCGCTCGTACGCATCGAGCTGCTCCGTCGAGAACACGATCTGATTGCGCGGCATGATCCAGTTCGCGCTGCGCTGGAACACCGTCAGATGATCGACCTTCGGCGCGATGTGCGGCACATACTGCACGGCGCTCGCGGCGTTTCCGATGCTGGCCACCCGCTTGCCGCTCAGGTCCACGTCGTGCCGCCACTCGGCGGAGTGGAAATAGTCGCCTTTGAAATCCGCGAGGCCGCGCACCGCGGGAATCATCGGACGGTTCAGCTGCCCCCAGGCCGGCACGAAGAAACGGGCGGTCAATCGCGAGCCGTCGTTCAGCTCGAACCGCCAGAGGCACGCGCTTGCGTCCCATTCTGCACTGCGAATCTCGCTGTCGAACCGCAGGTGTTCGGTCAGGTCGAACCGCGCGGCAAGCGATTTCAGGTAATTGAGCAGCTCGTTCCTGCCCGCATACATCGCGCTGACGCGCAAATGCGGATGGAAGCTGTAGCAATACAGGTGCGATTCGGTATCGCAGGCTGCGCCGGGATACGAATTGTCCAGCCAGACGCCGCCGAGCCCGGGGCGCTTCTCCAGCACGACGAAGTCGTCGATGCCCGCGATCTTCATGCGGGCAGCCATCCCGAGACCGCCGAAGCCGGCACCCAGAATGACGACCTCGTGATGCTCAATCCTTTCTACGTTGTTCACGATGCACTCTCTATGTTGACGTTACGGCGACGACGGGTTTGCCTGCGTCGGTTCAATAGGCCTGCTCGTACAGGCACAATGCGTCGGCATCCGTGACGACGACCGGATTGTTCTGCAGCAGGCGCTGCTGCTTCATCGCGTCCGCCGCGAGAGCCGGCAGGCTCGAGTGCGTGACACCCACGTCGCGCAGGCGACGCGGCGCGCCGGAACGATCCATCAGGTTTTCCAGGAATGCGATGAACGCGGCCGTGCGTTCGGTGGCGTCGCCCGATCCGCCCACGCCTGCCACGTCGGCCAGTTCCGCATACTGCGAAGCCGCCGCTGCGGCGTTGAATCGCAGCACGGGTGCCAGCATCAACGCGTTGGACAGCCCATGCGGGATATGAAAGTGGCCGCCCAGCGGATAGGCCAGCGCATGGACCGCGGCCACCGGCGCATTCGCGAACGCTTGCCCTGCGAGGGTCGCGCCCAGCAGCATGGCCTCGCGCGCACGACGGTTTTCGCCGTTCTCGCACGCCGGGATCAGGTGGCTCACGAGCAATCGCAGCGCCTCGCGCGCGAGTGCGTCGGAGATCGCGTTCTTCTTGTGCTTGCTGGTATAGGCTTCGATCGCGTGAACCATCGCGTCGATGCCCGTTGCGGCGGTATGGCTGCGCGGCAGACCGACGGTCAGTTCGGCGTCCAGAATCACGCGGTCGGCATACAGTTGCCGCGCGACGATCCCCATCTTGCTCGTTCCGCTCACCGAAACGATGGAGATGTTGGTGACCTCCGAACCGGTACCGGCCGTCGTGGGAATCTGCACCAGCGGCAAGCGCGCGCCCTGCACGTTGCCGATGCCGTACATGTCCGCGAGTGATTGCCGCGACACGGTGAGCACGGCGGCCAGTTTCGCGATGTCCATCGACGAGCCGCCGCCCAGGCCGATCACGACGTCCGCCTCCGCACCGCGCGCGAACTCGGCGCAGCGCGACACCACATCCTCCGGCGGGTCGGCGACGACCTCGTCGAACACCGCGACGTGAAATCCCTCGGCCGCCAGCGACGCTTTCGCCGGCTCCAGCACGCCGGCCTGGTGCAATCCCGCGTCGGTCACGATCAGCACGCGGCGGCGATCCGTCCATGTCGCCATCACCTCGCCCAGGCGGCGCACACAGCCCCATTCCTGAAGAATGGACGGAACGGTTTCGAAGAGCATCGACTGCGCGAGCATTTCCATTGACGTTTCCTTCATGCGGACGTTGGCGGTCAGATCTGCGTACACATGTACTTGATCTCCAGGTATTCCTCGATGCCGTATCGGGAACCTTCACGGCCGAGCCCGGATTGCTTGACCCCGCCGAACGGCGCGACCTCGTTGGAAATCACGCCGGTGTTCAAGCCGACCATCCCGTATTCGAGCGCCTCGCCGACACGCCAGATGCGACCGTGGTCGCGGGTATAGAGATACGCGGCCAGCCCGTATTCGGTATCGTTGGCCATCGCGATCGCGTCGGCTTCGTCGTCGAAGCGGAACACCGGACCGACGGGGCCGAACAGCTCCTCGCGCGCGACACGCATGGCCGGCGTCGCATCGGCAATGACCGTCGGCTCGAAGAACGTGCCGCCAAGCCGATGCGCGTTTCCGCCGGTGACGATCCGCGCGCCCTTGCCGACGGCATCGTCGATCAGCTGATTCAGGTGATCGCACGCGGACTGCTGGATCAGCGGCCCCTGCTGGACGCCCGGCTCCAGGCCGTTGCCGACCTTGAGCGCCTGGACTCGCTGCGCGAGCGCGTCGACGAAGCGGTCGTAGATGCCGGCCTGGACCAGAAAGCGGTTCGCGCACACGCAGGTCTGGCCGCTGTTCCGGTACTTCGACGCCATCGCGCCTTCAACCGCCGCGTCGAGATCCGCATCGTCGAACACGATGAACGGTGCGTTGCCGCCGAGTTCGAGGGAAAGCCGCTTGATCGTCGCGGACGATTGGCTCATCAGCACGCGGCCGACTTCGGTCGAACCGGTAAACGAGAGCTTGCGCACGATCGGGCTGGCCGTGAGCACCGCGCCGATTTCGCGCGACGGGCCGCACACCACCTGCAGTACGCCCGCCGGAATGCCCGCGCGCTCGGCCAGGACGGCGAGCGCAAGCGCCGTCAGCGGCGTCAGGTCCGCCGGACGCACGATGATGGAACACCCCGCGGCCAGCGCCGGCGCGACCTTGCGCGTGATCATCGCCGCAGGAAAATTCCACGGTGTGATCGCGGCGCACACGCCGATCGGCTGACGAATGACGACGATGCGCTTGTCACCTTGCGGATGAGGCATCACGTCGCCGTAGACGCGCTTCGCTTCCTCGGCGAACCATTCGACGAAAGACGCCGCATACGTGATTTCGCCACGGGCCTCAGCCAGCGGCTTGCCCTGCTCCGACGTCATGATGAACGCGAGATCGTCGGCATTCGCAACGATCAGGTCGTACCACGCGCGCAACAGCTTGGCGCGCTCGTGGCTCGTCCGCTTTTGCCAGCCTCGTTGCGCGAGCGCGGACGCCGCAATGGCTTGCTCCACTTCAACCGCGCCGAGACTCGCGACGCGCGCGAGGATTTCACCGGTAGCCGGGTTCGTGACGGGAAACGAGCGCCCGTCCGTGCTCCCCTGCCATCCGGACGCGAGCCACGCGCGCGTCTCCAGCAACGAGCCGTCTCGCAGCCGGGCGCGCAGCGCCGAGGGGTCCATCGCTTGGTTCGTCCTGCCGTGCATCTCGTTCACGAGCACCGTCTCCAGAAATTTTTTTCGACCCACGCGCTTTCAGCCGACAGGCAAAAGCGGCTCGGGCATCCATGTGCGCATGCCCGCTTCATCTCCCGCGATTTCGTCCGGCTTCAGGCAGCCGACACGCGCCGCTCGTTCGAGCGGCGGCTTCCAATTGGGGATGAAGCACGCATGTAGATCATCTGACATGGTCATTTGACCATAAACCATTTTTCGCGGCAACTCAGTAGTTCCACGGGCTATCGGAGGTCTGTAGAGAGAGGGCAATGCGAGGGGGGAAGTCAGACGGCGGAGGAACGCTCGGGGCTGGGGCTAGCGCAGAAGAAGAGAACCGGACGGATGATCCGGGCGCCGCAAGGTCTCGTGATAACGGATCAGTACACGGATCGTCGGGCTACGCACGGTCAGCCCGGCGCAGCGGAGGGGCTGCGACTTGCGCGCAGTGTCGCGGCCGATGGCCACCGGAACATGCACGCACGTACAGTGTGTCGCTCGCGCGGTTCGCCCCCGATGAATGAGGCGCGGCATCAGGACAAGGAGAAAATTGCGATGATCGACAATGCGCGCGGTGTGATAGATACCGACGCGATCAAGAGAGCGCGACATAGCGCGAGCATCTCGGACTCGCATATGCGGTCAACCGACACGCGCGAGCGGCCTGAACACCGATCACGCACGACATGCGCATCAGGAAGCCGGCAGGCAGTGAGGTCAAATCACCGCAACACGCTCGCCGCCTTACACCTTCCCCGCCAGATGAAACCGCGACGCCGGATGCCACAGCTGCACCGACGTCGCCACCTGCCCGCCCACCCACGTGCGCCGCCGCAGCAGCAGACACGGTTCGCCGATTTCCATCACGAGGTGCCGGCGCACCTGCGCATCGGGCTTCTGCGCGTAGATGCGGAACTCCGCGCGCTGGATCGGCGCGAGCCGCACCATGTAGTGGTTCGGCGTCTCGACCGTGAAATCCTGCTCGAGATAGGCGGGAAACAGCGCCGGATTGACGTAGCGATCCTCGAACTGGATCGGCTCGCCTTCCTCGCAATGCACGATGCGCGAATGAAACACCGGCCCCGTACGAAGCCCGAGCGCTTCGATCGCCTCGGGGTCGTCGCTGCGCTCGATCGTCAGCACGCGCGCCGTGTGCCGATGGCCGCGCTCGGCGATCTCGTCCGCGATATTGCGGATCTCGAGCACCGTCGATTCGTAATGACGGCGCTCGACGAAGGTACCCGCCCCCTGGATGCGAGTCAGCACGCGTTCGCTGGTCAGCTCGCGCAGCGCACGCGACACCGTCATCCGCGCCACGCCGAACTCCTTGACCAGTTCGGCCTCGGTCGGAATCGCGCTGCCGGGCTTCCAGTCGCCGTTCGCGATCCGGTCGACCACGTAGCGCTTGATCTGCTGGTACGCAGGCAGCGCACGCGCCGGCACGTCGTCGCCCGGTTCGCCGCCCGGCCGGGCAGCCGTGTATCGTCCCGCTTCGTTCATGCGCCCTCGATCGAATGAAGGTTGAATGCAGATTGAATGACCTGCCGGCCGTCGCGTCGCCGATGCGTCACGCCAGCGACGGCGGTACACCCGCGACGATCGCGGCCGCGGTCGCGAAATCGTCCGCGAGCGGCCGGTCGTCGTGATACACCGGCACGCGTTCGCGCACGTAGCGCCACAGCGCATCGGTCGGCGCCGCCCGCGCCGCGCCGTTCTCCTGCAAATCGTACGCCTGCGCGGCGGCCAGCAACTCGATCGCGAGCACGCGCGTCGTGTTCTCGATGATGTCGAGCGTCTTCAGCGCGGCCGGCGTCGCATGGCACAGATGATCTTCCTGCAAGCCCGACGTGATGCCGCCGTCGAGGCTCGCGGGCGCGGCGAGCCGCTGGTTCTGCGCGACCAGCGCGACCGCGGTGTACTGCGCGATCATGAACCCGGAACACGTGCCGCCCGGCGCCGCGAGAAACGCCGGCAGCCCGCTCACGAGCGGATTGACGAGCCGGTCGAGCCGCCGCTCGGCAATCGCCGCGACCTGCGCCATCGCGGCCGCAAGGCTGTCCATCGCGAGCGCGATGCCCGCGCCGACCGCATGCGCCTGCGAATGGACGGCCGGCGCATCGGGCGTGCCCGCGACGATCGGATTGTCGGTGACGGACGCAAGCTCGCGGTCGACGACGTCCGCCGTGACGGCCAGCACGTCGCGCGCCGCGCCATGCACGTGCGGAATCGTGCGCAGGCTGAGCGGGTCCTGCGTATGCCGCCCGGTCGCCGCGGCGAGCATCGCGCTGTCGGCAAGCATCGCGCGCAGGCGCGCGCCGACATGCCCGATGCCGGGCGAAATGCGCAGCGCCAGCGACGCCGGATCGAACGCGGCGAGCTGGCCGCCGAGATTCTCGAAGCTCGTCGCCGCGACCCAGTCGGCCCAGTCGAG
The DNA here is from genome assembly GCF_001718555.1 of Burkholderia metallica. NCBI lineage: Bacteria > Pseudomonadati > Pseudomonadota > Betaproteobacteria > Burkholderiales > Burkholderiaceae > Burkholderia > Burkholderia metallica. The sequence goes on along the minus strand of NZ_CP013402.1, from coordinate 193,258 downwards.
CAAGCGCTCCGCCCGCGCGAGCGCAAGCGCGGCGAGCCCCGTCACGCACGGCGTGCCGTTGACCAGGCTCAACCCTTCCTTCGCGCCGAGGACCAGCGGCTCGCAGCCGATGCGGCGCAAAGCTTCGTCGCCGCGCACGCGTTCGCCGCGATGACGCGCGTGGCCGTGCCCGATGCAGACGAGCGCGACGTGCGCCATGTGCGTCAGGTACCCGACCGAACCGTGCGCCGGCACTTCCGGCAGGCAATCGTGTTCGAGCAGCGCGACGAGCTGGTCGACGATGTCGGCGCGCACGCCCGAATGGCCGTGCGCATAGTTGTTGATCGCGGCCGCGATGATCGCGCGCGTCTCCGCCGCACCGAGCGGCGCGCCGACGCCGACCGCGTGGCTCATCAGAATGTTGCGCGACAGCGCGCCCTGCTGTGCAGGCGACACGATCACGTCGCACAACGCTCCGACGCCCGTGTTCACGCCATACGCGCGGATGCCTTGCGCGACGATCGCGTCGACGAGTTCGCGCGCCGCGACGACACGGCCGCGCGCGTCGTCGGTCAGCGCGAGCGGCGCGCCGGCCGCGACCGCTGCGATCTGCCGCCAGTCGAGCGGCCGTGCCGAACGGAAGACGGTCATGGCGGCCTCAGTTCGCGGCGCGGTCATGATGGCTCGACACGAACTGGCGGAAGCGCTCGGAACACTGGCCGCCGAACAGCTCGCCGGGTGTGCCGTCCGCATCGACCTCGCCTTGATGCAGGAACATCACGCGGTTCGACACGTGCCGCGCGAAGCCCATTTCGTGCGTGACGACGAGCATCGTGCGCCCTTCCTCCGCGAGCGAGCGCATCACGCGCAGCACCTCGCCGACCAGCTCCGGATCGAGCGCCGACGTCGGTTCGTCGAACAGCATCACCTTCGGATGCATCGCGAGCGCCCGCGCGATCGCGACGCGCTGCTGCTGGCCACCGGACAGGTGCGCCGGGTAGTAGCCGCGCTTGTCCGCGAGGCCAACGCGCGCGAGCAGCGCCTCGGCCTCCTCGACCGCTTCCGCGCGACTGCGCTTCTGCACGCGCAGCGGCCCTTCGACGAGATTGTCGAGCACGGTCATGTGCGACCACAGGTTGAAATTCTGGAACACCATCCCGAGCTGCGAGCGGATGCGGTCGACCTGGCGGCGGTCGCCCGGATGCAGCTTGCCGTCGCGCGCGCGCTTCATCTTCAGTTCCTCGCCGGCGAGCGCGACGGTGCCGTCGTCCGGTGTTTCGAGCAGGTTCAGGCAGCGCAGGAAGGTACTCTTGCCCGATCCGCTCGCACCGAGGATCGAGATGACGTCGCCCTCGTGCGCGTCGAGCGAAATGCCCTTCAGCACGTGATGATCGCCGAACGACTTGTGGATGTTCCTGACCGACAGGGCGACGGGAGCAGCAGTGTTCATCGGATTCTCCTGGAAGGAAGGATGCGGTCAGGATGCGACACGCCGGGCGGCGCTGGCGTCGGCGGCGGGCGCGCCGGACGGCTTCGGCCCGCGCAGGTGGCCCGACAGCCGCCATTCGAGCGCACCGAGCACGCGTACGACGATGAAGTTCAGGCCGAGGTAGATGAGGGCCGCGCACACGAACACTTCGGTCGTCCGGTAGGTTTGCTGAATGATCTGCTGCGCGACACCCGTCACCTCCCACACCGTCACGAGGCTCGCGAGTGCGGTCGACTTGACCAGCAATACGGCTTCGGTCGAATACGCGGGCAGGCACTGGCGCAGCGCGATCGGGCCGATCACGCGGCGCAGCAGCGCGAAGCCCGACAGGCCGATCGAATAGCCCGCCTCGATCTGCCCGACCGGGACGGCCATCAGCCCGCCGCGCAGGATCTCGGCCGTGTAGCCGGCCGTGCACAGCGCGAGCGAGAGCACCGCGCACACGTACGGCTCGCGCAGCAGCGGCCACATGAAGCTTTCGCGGATCACGCCGAACTGGCCGAGCCCGTAGTACACGAGAAACATCTGGATCAGCAGCGGCGAGCCGCGAAACACGAGGATGTACGCACGCGCGAAGCGGTTCGGCAGCCAGCGCGGCGACACGCGCATCGTGACGATCACGAGCGACAGCAGGCCGCCGAGCACGAGCGATGCGAAGAACAGGCCGAGCGTGGTCGGCACCGCCGCGAGCAACTGGCGCAGCGTGTCGAACAGGAAGTCGAAATCGAGTGACATGTGCGCTCCGTCAGTTGCGTGCGAAGTTGCGGCGGAACGACCGGCCGACGATCGCTTCAGCCCGGTTGAAGACGCGATTCGACAGCCCCGTCATGACCAGGTAGAGCGCGCCGCCCGCGACGAAGAACACGAAATACTGATGCGTCGAGTTCGCCGCGATCTGGCTCGTGCGCAACAGCTCGGCGAGCCCGGTGACCGAGATCAGCGCCGAATCCTTCAGGCTCAACTGCCACACGTTGCCGATGCCGGGCAACGCGAAGCGCAGCACCTGCGGAATCAGGATGCGGCGCAGGACCATGCCGCGCGGCATGCCGATCGAGCGCGCCGCTTCGAGCTCGCCCTTCGACACCGCGAGCACGGCCGCCCGATACACCTCGGCCTGGTACGCGCCGGAAATCATCCCCACCGCGAGCGCGCCGATCACGAACGGCGGCACGCCGATGAAGCCTTCCGCGCCGAACCACTGGCCGACGGCCGTGACGAGCGTCGAGCCGCCGAAATAGAACAGGTAGATCACGAGCAGTTCGGGTACGCCGCGAAACACCGTCGTGTACAGGTCGCCGAGCAGGCGGGCGCTGCGGTAGCGCGACAGTTTCGCGGCCGCGATCACCGCGCCGATCACGGCGCCGACCGCCAGCGCGGCAAGCGTCAGCGCGACCGTCATCAGCGCGGCGAGCAGCAGCACGCCGCCCCAGCCCTCGGTTCCGAAGCCCAGCATTTCAAGGATCGCCATGCGTGCCTCCCGGCAAGCGTTGATTGGATCGGCAGGATGTGCGCCGCCGCGCGTCGCTCATGCCGCGTGCGCGGCGGCGGCCGGACGCGCGCTTACGGCGTGACGTCGGTCTTGAACCACTTGTCGGCGAGCTTCTTCACGGTGCCGTCCGCGAGAGCGGCGCCGATCGCCGAATCGAACTTCGTCTTCAGGTCGGCATCCTGCTTGCGGAACGCGAGGCCTTCACCGGGCCCCCAGATCGGGCCGCCGAGCTTCGGGCCGGCGAGCACGATCGACGCGTTGTCCTTCTTCGCGTTGTTCGCCGCGTAGTACGTGACGTCGTCGAACGATGCGTCGATGCGGCCGGCGACGAGGTCGAGATCGCGCTCGGGCGACGTCTTGTACACGCGGATCGACGCGATGTCCTTGAAGCTGTCGTTGATGAACTTCGTGTAGACGGTGCCCGACTGGATGCCGATCGTCTTGCCCTTCAGCTGCTTGCGCAGCGCATCGACGGTGGGCTTGTCGGCATTCGCGTCGCCCGACAGCTTGACGATCGGCGCGCCCGGCGCCGCCTTCGGCAGAATCTTCGTGTCGGTGACCGCGAACGTCGCGGGCGTGGCCGCATACGGACGCGAGAACAGCAGGATCTTCTCGCGCTCCGGCGTGATCGAGATCGCATCCATCAGGACATCGAACTTGCCGGCCTGCAGCCCCGGAATCATCCCGTCCCAGTCCTGCGCGACCATGTTGCACTGCACCTTGATGCGCTCGCACACGTTGGCGAGCAGTTCGGGCTCGAAGCCGCCGAGCTTGCCGCCCGGCAGCGTGAGGTTCCACGGCGCGTAGCCGCCTTCGAGCGCCACCGTCACGGTCTTCCACTCCTTCGCCTGCACCGGCGCCGAAAGCGTGGCCGCTGCCGCCGCGATGATGCCGATCGTCCTGACTGCCCACTTGATGTGCTTGCCGTTCACGAGAGTTCTCCTTGCGTTGAAGATCGTCATCCCCTCGGACATGCACGCCGCCTCAGGAATTTGTCTATACAAGCATGCAAGAAGAAAAACGCAGCGACAAGCGTTGATCAAAAAAAACCGGGAAAACGCGGGAAATCCCCTAAGCACGCGGCTCCGGCGTGCCTCTTGGCGGTGATTCGCAGCACGAACATGGTGCATTCCGTACGATCTTTCGATCAGAATGACTAGACAAATTTCCGATTCGACCGCTTCGCTAAACACGCCGTCATCGGCCACGCTTTCCGAGCGCCCCCGCGACCGCCCCTCCCGCCTGCTCACAGGATCACCACGCGGCAAACACGTCCTGCGCGATCCCGAAGCCCATGCTCATGCCGGCGCCGCTCGTCACGACGACGACGCGCGTGGCGTCGTCCGGCGCGTCGATCACGCAATCGGCATCGGCTGCCGACGGATAGCTGCCGGTCCAGCGTTCGATCACGTCCAGGTCCGGCACGTCGAGCGTCTCGTGCAGCAGGCGCAGGATCTGCGCATCGATTACCTGCGTCGCGAACGGCAGCGGTGCGGCGCCGTATTCGTGCGAATCCCCGACCACGAGACTGCCGTCCGCGCTCTGCACCGCGATCAGATGAATGCCGTGACCGATGCACACGGGCTCCTCCGCAGTCAGGCGCGCGCCCAACGCGCCGGCCTCGGGCAACGCCGCGAAACCGGCATAGCGCAGCAGGCTCAGGTCGCTCATCACCGCGGCGCGCAGCGCCAGCGGGCGACGCGGCCGCACGCGCAGCATCTGCAACTGGCAGAGCCGTACTGCATGCCGCGCGAACCAGTCGCCGTACAGGTGGCGGCTGTCCGCATTGCCGCAGACGATCACGCGCTCCGCATGCAGCACGCCGCGCGACGTCCGCACGGACGGGGTACGGACTTCATGCACCATCTCGCCGTAGCGAAACCGCACCCCGAAGCGTTCCGCGAGCCATGACGCCAGCAACGCGATCGCGGTACGCGGCTCGATGCGCAGTTCATGCGGGCTGTGCAGGACGCCGTGCGCACCGTCCAGCCGCAGTTCCGGCGCGACGGCTGCCGCGTCGCCGGGCGTCATGACCCGGCAGCCGTCGGCCATGCCGGTTTGCATAAACGCGTCGAGCACGCTCATCGCCTCGGGGCGGCGCGCGATCAGATGCAGGCCCCGGTGAAGCACGTCGATTCCGGCTTGCGGCGCGATGTCCGCCCAGACTTCGCGGCTCGCGCGCGCACGCCGCCAGCTGTGTTCGGCGCGCTGCCCGGTGACGGTGACGAAGCCGAAATTGCGGATCGACGCGCCCGTGCATGCGGCATCGCGCTCGATCACGCAGACGCGCAGCCCCTTGAGCGCCGCCGTATAGGCATGGGCGAGGCCGACGATGCCGGCGCCGACGACGATCACGTCATGAGAATCTGCCGCTGCGATGGCGTTCACGATTGGATGTTCCTTCTGTGCGGATGACACGCGCCGCCGCCGGGAGCCAACGCTTCGGTTGCCGCTCGCCGTCTCCGATGGACGGCTCCCCGGGAGTGGGGCGAACGGGCCGGCTTGCGCCGGTCGATGCCGGGACCGGTGCCCGTTCCGCACTATCGCAACGCGAAATGACATCCGGATGAAAAGCCACAAAACAGCATGAATTGGCATATTTTGCCATTACATCGGAGAGCATCGGATCGCGCGGAAAATCCGCGTCGCCCTGCCCGTGCCGCGCATTCGCATACGCGGCCTCTCCGGATCGGGCGTTCCGTGCGCATCGATGCAGTACACGTCACGCGCAAGATTGTGCGGATGTGCGGCGGCCGCCGCGGGACGCGGCACCGGCGCCAAACCGACGTCGACGCCCTCGTGTTCTGCGGCGGCACTCGCGAGCGCGTGCGCGCAGACCCTGCCATGGATGCCCGTCGGCCACACCGCACTGCACGTCGTGCTCCATCGGGACAAGAACTGCACCCGGCGGCAAAACGTCACCTGAAACAGATCGGTAAAGTGGCGAGCGGCTATTTGTAATGCTTCACGGCCGCCCCTAAAAAAACCGATTCAGGAGACATGAATGCAACGCTTCACGAGATCCGCCATTCGCCGATCGGCTCTGACCGCGTCGGGCGCCGCAGTCACCGTCGGGCTGTTTGCCTGTGGCGGCGTCGACTCGACTTCCACGCCCGTGACGCAACAGGACTTCGGCTACACGACGTTGAACGTACTCACCCGCGACGGCCTGAAGTTCAAGGACATGGACAAGAACGGCCAGCTCGAACCGTACGAAGACTGGCGGCTGAGTGCCGACGTGCGTGCGCGGGACCTGGTCGGCCGCCTCACGCTGGCCGAGAAGGCCGGCCTGATGATGCACGGCACCGCACCGGTGCTGAACGATACGACCGGTTCGGGCACCGGCTCCGCGTACGATCTGGCGGCGCTCAAGTTGCTGATCGATCAGCGCGGCATCAACACCTACATCACGCGCATGAGTGCCGATGCGCAGACGATGGCCGACCAGTACAACCAGATTCAGACGCTGGCGGAGCAATCGCGGCTCGGCATCCCGGTGTCGATCAGTTCGGACCCGCGCAACCATTTCCAGTACACGCTCGGCGCGAGCGCCGGCGGCAGCGGTTTCTCGCAGTGGCCAGAAACGCTCGGCTTCGCCGCGATCGGCGACGCGGCACTCACGCGGAAATTCGGCGATATCGCGCGCCAGGAGTACCGCGCGGTCGGCATCACCGAAGCGCTGTCGCCGCAGGCCGACCTGGCGACCGAGCCGCGCTGGGCGCGCATCAACGGCACGTTCGGCGAAGACGCCGATCTCGCGCGCGCGCAGGTTCAGGCGTATATCGAAGGGTTTCAGGGCGGCGGCAACGGCATTCAGGCCAATAGCGTGATCGCGGTCGTCAAGCACTGGGCCGGCTATGGCGCGCAAAAACTCGGGTTCGACAGTCACAATTACTACGGTCGTTACGCGACCTATCCAGGCAACAATTTTGCGTATCACCTGAAACCGTTCGAAGGCGCGTTTGCCGCCAACGTCGGCTCGGTGATGCCGACCTATTCCGAACCGGACGCGACGGTGACGGTCGACGGCATCACGCTGGAACCCGTCGGCGGCGCGTACGACAAGGCGTTGCTGACCGACCTGCTGCGCGGAAAATACGGCTTCAAGGGCGTGATCCTGTCGGACTGGCTGATCGCCGACGACTGCGACGCGAACTGCATCAACGGCGTGTCGTCGGGGGCGCCGTCGTTTGCCGGACTCGGCATGCCGTGGGGAATGGAAGGCGCCACCCGCGTGCAGCGTTTCGTGCGGGCGGTCAATGCCGGTATCGACCAGTTCGGCGGCGACGACGATCCGTCCGACCTGATCGATGCCGTCAACCGCGGACAGTTGTCGGAAGATCGCCTGTCGGAGTCGGCCTATCGCGTGCTGCTGCAGAAGTTCCAGCAAGGCCTGTTCGACCATCCGTACGTCGACGCGGCCGCGGCCGGCAAGATCGTCGGCAACGCCGAGTTCCGGGCCCAGGCGCTCGACGCCCAGCGCCGCTCGATGGTGCTGCTGCAAAACAACGGCAAGCTGCTGCCGATGACGGCATCGGGCAAGAAAGTCTGGCTGTACGGCATCGATCCCGCGATCGCACGACAGTATGGTTATCAGGTCGTCGATACGCCGCAGGCCGCGGACGTCGCGATTCTCCGCGTGAGCACGCCATACGAAAGGCTGCACCCGAACTACATGTTCGGTTCGATGCAGCACGAGGGCAGTCTCGCGTTCGTCGACGGCAATGCGGACTACGAGGCCATCAAGCAGGCCGCGCTTGCGCCGCAATCGATCGTGTCGGTCTACATGGATCGTCCCGCGATCCTGACCAACGTGCAGGACAAGGCCACCGCGATTCTCGCCAACTTCGGCGTGACGGACGCCGCCCTGTTCGACGTGCTGACCGGGAAAGGTCAACCGCAAGGGAAGCTGCCGTTCGAGTTGCCGTCGTCGATGGCTGAAGTCGTCGCCCAGCGGGAAGACGTGCCGCACGATACCGCCCATCCGTTGTATCCGTTCGGATACGGTCTGACGTATTGACGCAGTGTCGATGCCGGCTCGCGGATCGCGGCCGGCATCGCGCGTCAAACGGCGATCGAACCGGCATCGCCCGCCGCCCGCCGCGCGGCAGTCGCGGCGGAATCGGGCAAAATGCTCCGCATCTGACATGCGGAGATGTACCCGTGGCAATCAATTTCGATTTAACCGACCTGCAGGCATTCCGCGCGGTCGTGGAAACGGGCAGTTTCCGCAAGGCCGCGGAGACGGTCAGCCTCTCGCAGCCCGCGTTGAGCCGCCGGATCGACAAGCTCGAGGAAGCGCTCGGCGTGCGGCTCATCGAGCGCACCACGCGCAGCGTTTCGCTCACCACCGTCGGCCGCGTGTTCGCCCAGAGTGCCGAACAACTGCTCGACGATCTCGACGCGGCCCTGCTCGGCATTCGCGACGTGTCGTCGAGCCGGCTGGGCCATGTGACCATCGCATGCGTACCGTCAGTGGCCTACTACTTTCTGCCCGGCATCATCGCGCGCTATCATCGCCGCTTTCCGCGCATCCGCGTCAAGCTGCTGGACGCGAGCGCGAACGACGTACTGGGCGCCGTCATCAGCGGCGAGGCCGATTTCGGCGTGAGCTTCATGGGCAGCCAGGAGGCCGACATCGAGTTCAAGGTGCTGCTCCAGGAGCGCTTCGTCGCGGCCTGCCGCCGCGACCATCCGCTCGCGCTCAGGAAGCGCGTGACCTGGAACGAACTCTACGAGCACGATTACGTGTCGGTCGACAAAACGTCCGGCAACCGCCTGTTGCTCGACCAGGCGCTGGCCGCCGTGGCGCCGCGCGGGCCGAGCGTGTGCGAAGCGCGCCACGTGACGACCCTGCTCGGCCTGATCGAAGCGGGGCTCGGCGTCGCCGCGGTGCCGTCGATGGCGATGCCCGGGCACGACCATCCCGTGCTCACGAGCGTGCCGCTCGTCGAGCCGGTCGTCAAACGACGCGTGGGCATCGTGAAACGACGCGGGCGCCCGCTCACACCGGCCGCCGAAGCGTTTCATCGGATGATCATCGAGACGAAACGTGCGGGTGCCGCAGATGGCGGCGCATCCGTATGACAACGACAGAAGCAACACGAAGGAAGACCGTACCGTGAGGTTGGCCAGGCTGCTCGGATCGCTTTATGTGCAGGTCCTGCTCGCGATGATGCTCGGCGTGAGCGTCGGGCACGTCTGGCCGGAAGCCGGCGCGATGCTCAAGCCCCTCAGCGACGCCTTCGTCGGCCTCGTCCGGATGACCATCGCACCGATCGTCTTCTGCACGATCGTCTCGGGCATCACGTCGCTGGCGAACGGAAGGGCAATCGGCCGCACGATCGTCCGGGCGCTGGCGCTCTTCTATCTGCTGACCGCCGTCGCGCTCGCGATCGGCCTCGTCACCGCGTTCGTATTGCGACCGGGCGCCGGCATGCACATCGACGTCCACCACCTCGATTCGAGCATCCTCGCGCCGTACGTGAGGGAAGCGCAACCACGCGGGCTCGTGGCGTTCGCGCTGAGCGTGATCCCCGATACGATGCTCGGCGCGTTCGGGAACGGCGACGTGTTGCCGGTGCTGCTGCTGTCGCTGCTGTTCGGCTTCTCGCTGAACGCCCATCCTCGGGCCGGCCGGCCCGTTCTTGCACTGATCGACGGGGTCGCACAGATCCTCTTTCGCGTGCTCGCGATGATCATGCGGCTCGCGCCGCTCGGCGCATTCGGCGCGATGGCCTTCACGGTGGGCCGCTTCGGGATCGGCTCGGTCGGCTCGCTGGCGAAGCTGATGCTGTCGTTCTACGTAGCGTGCGCGTTGTTCGTCGCGCTGGTGCTCGCCCCGCTCGCGCGGCTGCACGGCTTCGCGCTGTGGCGACTGCTGCGCTATCTGCGCGAAGAGTTGCTCATCGTCCTCGCGACGTCCTCTTCGGAACCGGTCCTGCCGCGCCTGATCGTCAAGCTGGAGTCGCTCGGGTGCGACAAGGGCGTCGTGGGGCTCGTGCTGCCGGCAGGCTATTCCTTCAACCTCGACGGCACCGCGATCTATCTGACGCTCGCGGCCCTGTTCATCGCGCAAGCGTGCGACGTGCCGCTGTCGGCGTCGCAGATCGCGATGCTGCTCGCCGTCATGCTGCTGACGTCCAAGGGCGCGGCCGGCGTGTCCGGCAGCGGGCTGGTGGCGCTGGTCGCCACGCTCGCCGTCATGCCCGACCTGCCGGTTGCCGGGGTGGCCCTGCTGATCGGCATCGATCGCTTCATGTCGGAGGCGCGCGCGCTGACGAGCGTAATCAGCAATGCGTGCGCGGTCATCTTCGTTTCGACGTGGGAACGCGCGTGCGATCGCGAGCGTCTTGCACGGGTGCTCACCGCGGCCGGGTCCGCCTCGCGTGACGGGGCCGCTGAAGACCCTGCGGCGGTGGCGGCAGAGGCCGACGGTAACGGGAAGGCGTGCTGACGCGGGCCTTCCCGTCGTCCGGATTCAGTGAGCGGAAGCGGAAACGGAATCGAGTCCGGTCGACTGCACGTCCGCCTGCACATCGGGCGACGCGAGATAGTCGAGCAGCGCCTTCGCTTCGGCCGGATGCTGCGCGCCAACGGGGATGCCCGCGGCGAAGCGCGTGACGGACTGCAGCGACTCGGGAATCTTGCCCACGAAGGTTGCACCCTTGACCGGCAACAGCTCGCTCACCTGCTGGAAGCCGATTTCGTAGTCGCCGTTCGCCACGACCGACGCCACCGGAATCCGCGGAACCATCTTCGCCTTCGACTTCACCTGGTCCTCGATTCCGAGCTTCCTGAACAGCTCCCGTTCGATATACACGCCGCTCGCGCTGTCCGAATAGGCGATCGACGTTGCATGCAGCAGCACCTGCCTGAGTTTGTCGACCGAGCTGATGTCGGGCTTCGCCGCGCCTTCGCGCACGACCATGCCGATGCGCGAATCGGCCAGCTCGACCCGCGAGCCGGGCACGACCTTGCCCTGCTTGATCAATTCGTCGAGGGCGTAGCCGACCATGATCACGGCGTCGGCGGGTTCGCCGCGCGCGAGCCGGTTCGGAATCGCTTCGGGCGACTTGCCCATCGACGGGCCGAGCGCGGTATCGAGCGTATTGCCCGTCGCGGACGCGAACCGCGGGCCGAGCAGTTTGTACGCGGCGGTGAAGCCGCCCGAGCTCATCACGTGCAGTTCGGCGGCCTGCGCGTTGGCCGCCACCGCGGCGGCAAGGACGAGCGCGGTCGTGCAAAATTTCCGGAGCAGATTTTTCATGATCGTGGTGTGGGTCGTGCGGATTCGTATGTACGGGTGAATCATCCGGATGAACCGGGCATCAATGCGCGGGCGTCAGCGTTGCTGAATGGCGACGATAGAGCGCGAACGTCGCGAGCAGCGCGCACACCGCGGCGAAGCTCATCCAGTAGCCCGGGGCCGCCTTGTCGCCCGTCATGTGAATGAGCGCGGTCGAGATGGCGGGCGTGAAGCCGCCGAACACGGCCGTCGCGAGGCTGTATGCGAGCGAGAAGCCCGCGACCCGCACCTGCACCGGCATCACTTCCGTGAGCGCGACGACCATCGCGCCGTTGTAGATCCCGTACATGAACGAGAGCCACAGGAGGACGAGCAGCATGTTGACGAACGACGGCGCGTGAGCGAGCAACGACAGCGCCGGGTAGGCGGTCACGATGGCGAGCATCGTCATGGCGACCAGTAGCGGCCGGCGGCCGATCCTGTCGGACAGCGCCCCGCCGATCGGCAGCCACACGAAGTTCGACACGCCGACGCAGAGCGTCACGAGCAGGCTGTCGGCGGTGCTCAGATGCAGCACCGTCTTGCCGAAGGTCGGCGCATAGACCGTGATCAGGTAAAAGCTCGTGGTGGTCATCGCGACCAGCATCATCCCGGCCACCACGACGCCCCAGTTCTGCACCAGCGTACCGAACACTTCCTTCATGCCCGGGCGATGCGTACGCGCGTTGAATTCCCGGGTTTCCTCCAGGTTCCGGCGCAGCATGAAGATGAACGGCACGATCATGCAGCCGACGAAGAACGGCACGCGCCACCCCCATGCGGCGATCGCCGATGCGCTGAGCCAATGGTTGAGCGCAAAGCCGAGTCCCGCCGCGACGACGATCGCGACCTGCTGGCTGGCGGACTGCCAGCTCGTGTAGAACCCCTTGCGGCCGGGTGTGGCCAGTTCGGCGAGATAGACCGATACGCCCCCGAGTTCGGCGCCGGCGGAAAAGCCCTGCAGCAAGCGTCCGAGCAGCACGAGCGCCGGTGCCAGCAGGCCGATCGTCGCGTAGCCCGGCACGAACGCAATCAGCACGGTGCCGCTCGCCATGATCGCCAGCGTGACGATCAGGCCCTTGCGGCGGCCGACTTCGTCGATGTACGCGCCCAGCACGACGGCGCCCAGCGGCCGCATCAGGAAACCGGCGCCGAACACCGCGAACGTCATCATCAACGATGCGAACTCGCTTTGTGCGGGAAAGAAGACGTTGGCGATCTGCGTGGCATAGAAGCCGAACAGGAAAAAGTCGAACTGCTCGAGAAAATTCCCGGCCGTGACGCGAAAGACCGCGGCGGCCTTCGAACGTTCGGCCGGAAGGCTGGACGAGGGGTGCATCGGGGTGTCTCCTGAAGATTCGGAAGAATGCGGAAGAGGCGGATCGATTGTCGTTTTCCGGCATGTTCGCTCGGCGCCGGCCAAACGATAAGTGCAATTTTTGGAAGAATTGATGTTGATTGGTTATCAATCGGCGCAACGGCGCGCCCGGCCGCATACGTTTGCGCGCCCGTGCGCGATCGCCCGCGTCGACCCTGGCGCGATGCGCGGCCTCGATTTCCGGTTAACCGTGCCGTTAACCCGGATTTGACCCGCGCCGGATCACGTGCAGCCGGCCTCCCCTACGAGCGCGTAGCATGCCCGCATTCACTTCGATCGAGAACATTGCCGACTGGGCCGGACGCAACCATCTGGTCGTCGGCGCATTGGGCACGCTGATGTCGCTTGCGGCGCTCGCGATCAGCGCGGCGACGCTGTGGGCCGGGCGCAGCGAAGTGGTCGAGCACGCACACGAGACGTCGCGCAACGTCGCCGCCGTGCTGGCGAGCCAGATCGCGCGCACCGTCGAAACGTCGAACAACGCGCTGGTCGCGCTGGCGTCCGATCTCGGCAAGCCCGCGGTGCGGCGGATGGATGCCCGGCTGCGGCACGACCTGCTGTTCGAGCGCACGGCAGCCCAGTACGTGACCGGCATGGGCGTGACCGACGCGCGCGGCCGGTTGATCGACGGATGCTGCGGCACGACCCACCATTGGAATTTCAGCGATCGCGACTATTTCACCGTGCATCGCGATTCGGACGCCGTCGGCCTCTACGTGTCCGAGGCCTATCGCGCGCGCTCGCGCGGCGGCAAGGAGTCCATCGCGCTGTCGCGGCGCATCGACCGGCCGGATCGCGCGTTCAACGGGATCGCGGTGGTCGCCATCGACCTCGCTTACTTCGAGCAGCTGCTGTCCCGTCTCGATGTCGGGCCGCACGGGGTCAGCGCCATTCTGCGCGCGGACGGCACGATCCTCGCGAGAAATCCGCCGTTGAGCGACGGGCAGATGAATCACCTGCGCCGCTCGAAGACCTTCGTGCGGATGGTGAACAGCGAATCGGGCTTCTATCCCGCGCGTTCGAGCATCGACGGCATCACGCGGCTGTATACGTACCAGCGGGTGCCGGGCACGCCGCTGATCGCCGTCGTCGCGCCGGCCGAGCACGACGTGCTGGCGGGCATGACGCGCCTGTCGTGGACGGTCGGCGTATCCGCCACCCTGATCAGCGCACTGTTCTGCGCGGTCGTATGGCTGCTTGCGTTCGCGCTGCGGGACAACCTGCGCAAACAGACGCAGCTCACGGACCTCACGCGGACCGATCCGCTGACGGGCCTGTGCAACCGCCGCGCGCTCGACATTGCGCTGGCCGACGAATGGAGCCGGCTGCAGCGCAGCAGCAGCGGCAGCCTGTCGATCCTGTTCATCGATGCCGATCACTTCAAGCAGTACAACGACCGGCACGGGCATGCGCAAGGCGACACCGCGCTGCGTTTTCTCGCCGAATGCATCCGCGCGCATACGCGGCGGCGCGGCGATCTCGCCGCGCGCTACGGCGGCGAGGAGTTCGTCGCGGTGTTGCCGGATACCGACGAGAACGGCGCCACGCAGGTCGCGGAAGCCATTCGGCGCGACGTCGAACGCAACCGGCTCGACGGATTTGCGGAAGCCGTTCCGGCCTTCACCGTCAGCATCGGCAGCGCGACCGGCCATCGCGCGCGGCCCGCGTCCGTGCATGCGCTGTCGCATCAGGCCGACATGGCGCTCTATCGTGCGAAGCGCGAAGGCAGGAACCGGGTGTGTTGCGCGGAAACGGAGCCGTTCGCGCGCTCGGCATGACCGGTCGCGGGGCCGCGTCTGCGCGGTGCGTCGGCCGGTGACGGACGACCGATTGCGCATCGAATCCGGCGCCCGACATATTCAGCACCGGAAATTAACCAGATAGTGGGAATTTTCGCGAATCGAGCACGTCGCGAAACAAATCCTTAACCGTCGCGTAATGATCCATCACCACAATGCGCCATCTTTGACCATCAGGATGGAGTCTTGCATGTTTGCGTCACGAAGCCGTTTCCCGCTGCACGTCGCAGCATTGTCGACTGCGATCGTACTGGCTGCCTGCGGCGGCGGCGACGATGTGGCGTCGACCGGCACGATAGCGGCAGCCGTTCCGGCGCCGCCGGCCGACCCCGGTTTCGTCGACAGTGCGCCGGTGCCGAGCGTGCCCGCGTTCGTCGACAACATCGCGACCAACCAGCGCGGCGATGCGCGCTATGCGACGCTGTCGACCAACGCCGCGGTGCGCGTGGTGAGCCGCTTCCTCGATCTCTGGCAGCCGTCGACGATGCTGGTCGACGCGGGCGTGAGCGCGCCGGCGGTCGGCGCGTTTCCGGCCATCTCGCCGTCCACGTGCTCCGGCCTGCCCGGCAACGGCACACCGTGCGGCGCGATCGTGAACGACGCGGTGCTGTCGGCCAACGTGCAGTACGTGGTCAACGCGACGACCGCGCGCACGCCGCAGCAGGCCGACGCCGCGTACTACGACGACCGGCGCGGCAAGGGCTTCAGCGTGACCGACGGCATGGGTCCGCTCACCGCCGCGTGGCGCACCGCGGCCCAGCAGACGACCAGCATCACCAGCATTCCGTCGGACGCGACGTCGGTGCTGTACAACGACTCGGGCAACAACGTCGGCGTCGGCAGCAGCACGAACGCGAGCTTCGGGAAAGTCGTCGACCTGCTGAACGAAATGGGCAACAACGCGTCGACCGAACCCGCCAAGCGCTTCTTCAAATACGCGCGGCCGTACCGCTGGAGTTCGAGCGTCGTGGTCGCGCCGACGCTCGTGCCGGCGGAAAGCACGACGCCCGCGACCGACGGTGGCTTCATCAGCGGCCACTCGGCCGAAGCGATGCGCGATGCGACGACGATGGCGTGGCTCGTACCGGAGCGCTTCCAGGAAATGGTCAGCCGCGGCCTCGAGCTCGGCGAGAACCGCATCATCGCCGGCATGCACTCGCCGCTCGACGTGATCGGCGGGCGCATGCTCGCGCTGGCCGTCAGCGCGGCGAACCTGACCGCGTATGCGGGCGACGCGCAGGCGGCGACCGCGCAAGCCCATCAGGCGCTGCAGCAACTGACGGGCACGACCGCCGCGACGTTCCCCGCGTTCGCGCACGCCGCGACGACGGCAACCGACCGGTTCGCCGACTATGCGACGAACAAGGCCGCGTTCCTGCGCCGGATGACGTTCGGCTTCGCCGCGATCGAATCGACGGACGCGCCGCCGGTCGTGCCGAAGGGCGCGGAAGTCCTGCTGCAGACGCGCTTTCCGTACCTGAGCGCCGACCAGCGGCGCGTCGTGCTGAAAACCACCGAACTGCCGTCCGGCTATCCGGTGATGGACGATGCGGAAGGCTGGGGCCGCCTGAACCTGTTCGCGGCGGCCGACGGCTACGGCGCGTTCAACGGCAACGTGATCGTGTCGATGGATGCGTCGCAGGGCGGGTTCAATGCCGCCGATCTGTGGCGTAACGACGTCGTAGGCGCCGGCAAGCTGACGCTGCAAGGCACCGGCACGCTGACGCTCGCGGGCAACAACAGCTATACGGGCGGCACGCAGGTGAGCGGCGGCACGCTGGCGGCCGCGTCGACGACCGCGTTCGGCAACGGCGACGTGTACGTCGGCCCGGGCGGCAGCGTGAAGATCGCCGCCGGCGCGCCGGTGACGATCGCGGCCCGCTATACGCAGCTCGACGGCACGACGCTCGAACTCGACGTCGACGGCAACGGCGGCGGACGCCTGCGCGTGGGCGGCCCGCTCACCGTCGCGGGCGGCACGCTGCACGTGAAGTTCGTGAACGGCTACACGCCGAAAGCCGGCGACACCATCGCGCTGATCGACGGCGCAGCGGCAGCCGCGAAGTTCTCGACGGTGACGATCGACGGGTTCAAGGCCACGCCGGTTTATACGGCGGCGGGCGTGTCGGTCAGGTTGTCGGCGTCGTAATCGTCAGCGGACGCACACGGACTGCGCGCCGCCCCGCGCGTGGCGCGTCAGCGCGCGATGACGGGCGCGGGCGCGTTCGCGGGGTTGCCGCATCGCTCCGCCCGCTCGACGACACGCGCCAGCCGGATGATGTCGGACAGCGCGAAGTCGTTCGCGTCGGGCCTCGGCCGATCGCGCTCGTCGGCCACCCGCATCGCGAACGCAAGCGCTTCGGCGCGCTCGCGCAGCAGCGCGCGCAGCGCATCCGCGACGATGCGCCGGTCGCGCGGATCGCCCAGGCCGAGTACCGGCTCACGGGCGGGTTCGATCTCCGGCTGCGCGAGCGGCGTGACCGCCTGCGCGGAACTGCCGGACATGCAAACGGGGTTGCGTTTCATGTCGTCCTCTCGTTGACCGATGGCCTCGCGCGGCGTCACCGCCGGTTCGACCGCGACACCACGTCGATCCACACGGCCAGCACCAGCACCGCGCCCTTGACGATCATCTGCCAGTACGCGTCGACGTCGAGCATCGACATGCCGTTGTCGAGGCTCGCCATCACGAGCGCGCCGATCAGCGCGCCATAGACGGTGCCCGACCCGCCGCGCATCGACGTGCCGCCGATGAAGCACGCGGCGATCGCATCGAGTTCGCCCATCGTGCCGGCGGACGGCGACCCCGCCGCCAGCCGCGCCGTGTTGACGAGGCCGGCGAACGCGCACATCAGGCCCATCAGCCCGAAGATCGCGAGCTTCACGCGATCGGTATCGACGCCCGACAGCCGCGTTGCCTCCAGGTTCGACCCCACTGCATAGATGCGCCGGCCGAACACCGTCTGCGTCGCGATCCACGAGAACACGCCGAGCAGCGCGAGCAGCAGCAGCACCGGCACCGGGATGCCGCCGTAACGGTCGAGCATCGACACGAACGCAAACAGCACCGCACCGGCGCCGACGATCTTCAGGACGTCCTGCCACAGCGGCGCAACCGCAAGCCGGTAGCGCCGCCGCGTCCCGCGCTGGCGCACCACCAGCAGCAACACGAGCGCGAACAACAGGATCGCGAGGCCATCCCCCGCCACGCGCGGCAGATAGCCCTGCCCGATGAACACGAAGCCGTCCGAGACCGGTGCGATCGTCGAGCCGCCCGTCACGCCGAGCAGCACCCCGCGAAACGCGAGCATCCCGCCGAGCCCGACGATGAACGACGGGATGCGCCGATAGGTCGACCACCAGCCGTTGAAGAGCCCGATCAGCACGCCGAGCGCGAGCACGGCCGGGACCGTCGCCGCGACCGGCCAGTGGCGGTTGACGTCGAGGATCGCGGCGACGCCGCCGAGCAGCCCGAGCAGCGAGCCGACCGACAGGTCGATCTCGCCCGCGATGATGACGAACACCATCCCGCACGCGAGCATGCCGGTGATCGACATCTGCCGCAGCAGGTTCGATACGTTGCGCGGCGTGACGAACGCGCCGTCCGTCAGCACCGAGAAAAACGCCCAGATCGCGGCGACCGCCAGCAGCAGCGCGAGCAGCTTGTAGCGCGCGAAGACCTGACGCAGCGGAAGCCCCGCCGTGCGGCCTGCTGAACCACGGGCCCGGGCATCCGGCGTCGCCGGGGTCGAGGAAGAAAGTTCGGAATTCATGTCGCACTCGCTGCGGTAGGTTCGGTGGGGCGCCGCGCGGGTGTCAGCGCGGCGCCGAGAATCTGTTCCTGCGTGAGATCCCGATTGACGAAATCGCCGCGCAGTTCGCCTTCGCCGATCACCAGCACGCGATCGGCCAGCCCGAGCACCTCGGGCAGCTCCGACGACACGACGATCAGCGCGACGCCGCGCTTCGCTAGCGCGAAGATCAGCCGGTAGATCTCCACCTTCGCGCCCACGTCCACGCCGCGCGTCGGCTCGTCGAGGATCAGCACCTGCGGCTCGGCCAGCAGCATCCTGGCCAGCACCGCCTTCTGCTGGTTGCCGCCGGACAGGCTCGCGATCGGCAGGAACGGATGCGCGGCGCGCACCGACAGCCGCTGCATCTCGGTGCGGATCGCGTCGAGCTCCGCCGCCGCGTCGATCCGCCCGCGCGCCGCGAAGCGCCGCAGCACCGCCAGCGTGATGTTGTGACCCACGCCGAGCTGCGGCACGATGCCGTGGCGCTTGCGGTCCTCGGGCACCATCGCGATGCCCGCGCGGATCGCATCGGCCGGCGAACGGATCGACAGCGCCCGGCCGTTCATCAGCACGGTCGCCGTGCATGCGCCCGGATAGGCGCCGAAGATCGCCTGCATCAGCTCGGTGCGCCCCGCGCCGACGAGCCCGGCGACGCCGAGAATCTCGCCGCGCCGCACGCTGAACGACACGTCGTCGACGCGCTTGCGGCGCGGGTTCGTCACGTCGCGGCACGTCACGTTGCGTGCTTCCAGCACGACGTCGCCGATCGCGTGCGCCTCGCGCGGATACAGGTCGCGGATCTCGCGGCCGACCATCATCGCGATGATGCGGTCCGTCGTCAGCGCGCGCATCGGCTCGGTCGCGACATGGCGGCCGTCGCGGATCACGGCGACGGTGTCGCACACGGCCGCCACCTCGTCGAGCTTGTGCGAGATGTATACGCACGCGACGCCGCGCCGCTTCAGGTCGCGCACGATGTCGAGCAGGATCCGCGTTTCCGTGGCGCTCAGCGACGACGACGGCTCGTCGAGGATCAGCAGCTTCGCGTGCTTGTTCAGCGCCTTCGCGATCTCGATCAGCTGCTGATGGCCGCCGCCGTAGTTCATCACCGGCTGCGCGACGTTGATCGAATCGATCCGCAACTCGCGCAGCAGCGCCTCCGCGCGCTGGATCATCGCCGCGTAGTGCATGCGCCCGCCGGGCAGCACGATCTCGTTGCCGAGGAAGATGTTCTCCGCGACCGACAGCTCGGGCACGAGCATCAGCTCCTGGTGGATGATCGCGATGCCCGCGCGCTCGGTGTCGCGCACGCCGGAGGCCGCGAGCGGCGCGCCTTCCCAGCGGATTTCACCGTCCCAGGTGCCATGCGGATACACGCCCGACAGCACCTTCATCAGCGTCGATTTGCCCGCGCCGTTCTCGCCGCACAGCCCGACGCATTCGCCGGGGTGCACGGTGAGGTCGATGCCGTCGAGCGCCTTGACGCCGTCGAATTCCTTGACGATGCCGCGCATCGTCAGCAAGGGTTCCGTCATTCGTTCATGCCTCGCAGGATGCGCGCGGGCGCGCCGGGGCCGCCCGCGCGTCGCGCCGTTACTGGCTCGCCAGCTGCGCCTGGGTATAGAAGCCGTCCTTCACGACGACGTCGACGTTGCGCTTGGTCAGCAGCGTCGGCTGCAGCAGCACCGTGTCGACCTTCTTCTTGCCGTTGTCGTACTGCGCATTGAACGCGGGTTTGGTGCCCTTCGCGAGATCCACCGCCAGCTTCGCCGCCTCGCTCGCGATCAACTTGAGCGGCTTGTAGACGGTCATCGTCTGCGTGCCGGCGATCACGCGCTTGACCGCCGCGAGATCCGCGTCCTGCCCGGACACCGGCACCTTGCCGGCCAGATGCTGCGCGGCGAGCGCCTGGATCGCGCCGCCGGCCGTGCCGTCGTTGGACGCGACGATCGCGTCGATCTTGTTGTTGTTCGCAGTCAGCGCATCCTCGACGATCCGCAGCGCGGTCGACGCACTCCATTCGGGCACCCACTGCTGGCCGACGACCTTGATGTCGCCGCGGTCGATCGCGGGCTTCAGCACCTTCAACTGGCCTTCGCGCAGCATCTTCGCGTTGTTGTCGGTCGGCGCGCCGCCGAGCAGGAAGTAGTTGCCCTTCGGCTTCGCATCGAACACGCCCTGCGCCTGCAGCTCGCCGACCTTCTCGTTGTCGAACGAGATGTACGCGTCGACGTCCGCGTCGAGAATCAGCCGGTCGTACGACACGACCTTGATCCCGGCCTTCTTCGCTTCGGCGACGACGTTGCCGAGCGTCTTCGAATTGAACGGCACGATCACGATTACGTCGACGCCGCGCGAGATCAGGTTCTCGATCTGGGAAATCTGCCGCTCCTCGCTTGCATCGGCCGACTGCACCGACACCTTCGCGCCGAGCTTCGTCGCGGCCGCGACGAAATAGTCGCGATCGCGCGACCAGCGCTCGACGCGCAGGTCGTCGATGCAGAAGCCGATTTCGGGCTTGTCCTTGCTCGCATGCGCGAGCGGCATGCCCAACGTGAAGAGCGCCAGCGCGGCGGCGCCGGCAAGCGAATTCAATACGGTACGACGCGTCACGGATCTCATGTCTCCACTCCTCTTTATTGGACTGCTCTACGAATGCCGGGCAACCGGCCTGTCACGCACCGGCCGCGAACACCGGCTGGAGCGCTCGGTAAAGCGCGCGAAACGTCGGCCGCCGCGCGTCGCGATACCACGCGTGGCGCTCCCTGTCCGGCTCGCGCACGGCGACGACCGGCGGCTGCGGGCATATGTCGCCCAGCGGCGCGTCCGGTTCGAGCGCGAGCCGCGCGAGGCGCGCGGCGCCGAGCGCCGGCCCCACTTCGCCGCCCGCACGCAGCGTCAGCGCGCGGCCGCTCAGGTCGGCGAGCATCTGCGTCCAGTACGCGCTGCGCGAGCCGCCCCCGATCACCGTGATGCTGTCGGGCGCGAGCCCGGCCGCATGCAGCGCGTCGATGCCGTCGAGCAGCGCGAAGCCGACGCCTTCGAGCGTCGCGTTCGCGAGATCCGCGCGCCGCGTATCCGGGGTGAGCCCATGGAACACCCCCTTCGCATTCACGTCGTTGTGCGGGGTACGCTCGCCGCTCAGGTACGGCAGAAACCACGGGCGGCTCGCGCGGGCGTTCGCCTCGGCATCGTCGAGCAGCGCCGCCACGCCGTCGTAGCCGGCCAGTTGCGCGGTGAAGTCGACGCAGCCGGCCGCGTTCAGCATCACGGACATCAGGTGCCAGGTGTCGGGCAGCGCATGACAGAAGCTGTGCACGGCCGATTCGGGATTCGCGCGAAACCCGTCCGACACCGCGAAATACACGCCCGACGTACCGAGCGACAGCAGCGCATCGCCGGGCCGCACGATGCCGACGCCCACCGCGCCGGCCGCGTTGTCGCCACCGCCGGCCACCACCGGAATCTCGCGCAGCCCGAGCGCGCGTGCGACGGCCGGCAGCAGCGTGCCGGTGATGCGATTGCCTTCGAACACGGCCGGCATCTGCGCGCGCGACAGCCCGCATGCCGCAAGCAACGCGTCGTCGTAGTCGCGCTTCGCGACGTCGAGCCACAGCGTGCCGGCCGCATCCGACGGATCGGTCGCGAACGCGCCGGTCAGCCGGTAGCGCAGATAGTCCTTCGGGAGCAGCACATGGGCGATGCGCGCGAACACGTCAGGTTCGTGGCGACGTACCCACAGCAGTTTCGGCGCGGTAAAGCCCGGCATCGCGATGTTGCCGGCCACCGCGCGCAACGCAGGCGCGAGCCGTTCGAGTTCCACGCACTCGGCGTCCGCGCGGCCGTCGTTCCACAGGATCGCGGGGCGCAGCACGGCGCCCTGCGCATCGAGCAGCGTCGCGCCGTGCATCTGGCCGGTCAGCCCCAGCGCGGCGATGTCGCGCGCATCGATGCCCGCGGCGCCCGCCTCCGCGACGAGCGAGGCGAGCACGCCGCAGGCGGCATCCCACCAGTCGAGCGGCGCCTGTTCCGACCAGCGCGGCCGCGGCCGGCTCACCGCGAGCGGGCGGCTCGCGCTCGCGCGCACCGCGCCGTCGCGATCGAGCAGCACCGCCTTCACGCCCGACGTGCCGAGATCGAGTCCGATGTACATGGCGTCAGCGCAGCCCGTAGATCGCCTGGTTCACGATGTTCTCGAGCCGCTCCTGCGCGCCGCTCGCATGCTGCGGCGCCACGCCGCGCGCGAGCGCATCGGCCGCGAGCGATTCGAGCGTATAGCCGCCGGACAGAATCTTGCGGCCGAACGCGTCGTCCCACTGCGCGTAGCGCTGCCGGCGCAATGCGTCGAGCCGGTCGTTCTCGACCAGCACGGCCGCGCGTTCGAGCGCGAGCGCGAGCACGTCGATCGCGCCGACGTGGCCGTAGAACAGGTCTTCCGGATCGACGCTCTGGCGGCGCACCTTCGCGTCGAAGTTCATTCCGCCGGTCGTGAAGCCGCCGTGGCGCAGGATTTCATAGAACGCGAGCGTCAGCTCCTCGACGCTGTTCGGGAACTGGTCGGTGTCCCAGCCGTTCTGCGGATCGCCGCGGTTCGCGTCGACGCTGCCGAATACACCGAGCGCGAACGCATTCGCGATCTCGTGATGAAACGAGTGCCCGGCGAGCGTAGCGTGGTTCGCTTCGATGTTCACGCGGATCTCGTTCTGCAATCCGTACTGAACGAGGAAGCCGTGCACCGTCGCGACGTCGTAGTCGTACTGGTGCTTGGTCGGCTCCTGCGGCTTCGGCTCGATCAGCAGCGCGCCCTTGAAGCCGATCCGGTGCTTGTGCTCGACGACCATCGACAGGAAACGGGCAAACTGCTCGCGTTCGCGCTTCAGGTCGGTGTTGAGCAAGGTCTCGTACCCTTCCCGCCCGCCCCACAGCACGTAGTTTTCGCCGCCGAGCCGGTGGGTCGCGTCGAGCGCATGGCATACCTGGGTCGCGGCCCATGCGAACACGTCGGGGTTCGGGTTCGTCGCGGCGCCGGCCGCGAAGCGCGGGTGCGAGAACAGGTTCGCGGTGCCCCACAGCAGCCGCACGCCGCTCGCCTGCTGACGCTCGCCGAGATAGTCGACCATGCGCGCGAAATTGGCCGCGTATTCCCGCAGGCTGTCGCCTTCCGGCGCGACGTCGGTGTCGTGGAACGTATAAAACGGCGTGCCGAGCTTCGTGAAGAATTCGAACGCCGCATCCGCCTTCTGCCGCGCCCGCTCGAGCGCATCGCCCGGCTGCTGCCACGGCCGCCGGAACGCGCCCTGCCCGAAGATATCGTGCCCCGGCCAGACGAACGTGTGCCAGTAGCACACCGCGATCCGCAGATGCTCGGCGAGCGTCTTGCCCAGCACGCGCTTCGCGGGGTCGTAATGGTGATAGGCCAGCGGATTGTCCGACTGCGGGCCTTCGTAGCGAATCGCGGGAATGTGTTCGAAATACGACATGGCGTCTCCGTGCAGGGTCTTGTTGCAGCGCAACGCGCGTCGCGGCGACGCACGCGGCCGAATTCGGTTGGCTGGATCGTGCCCGCGCACCTGCCGGCCGGCAATTGCGAAATTGCGCAGCACCGTTGATGTTTCTTGCCAGCCACAAGCGTGCGGCGCGCGTTCCGTCCTACAATCGCCGAACATCACGCGCGCCGCCGCCTTCGGCGCGCCCCGGAGACAACGGCACGGCGCCCCCGCGGCACGTGCCCCGAGATCGAGATGACACGCGCCCCTTCCGCCCAGACACCGCATCGCATCGCGCTGCTGTTCAACGCGAACAAGGTCTACGACCGCGAAATCATCAGCGGCATCGGCCAGTACCTGCACACGACGCGCGTCGTGTGGGACCTGTTCCTCGAAGACGACTTTCGCTGCCGGCTCACCGGCATCGAACGCTTCGACGGCGACGGCATCATCGCGGACTTCGACGATCCCGCCGTCGCCGACGCGCTCGCCGGCTCGCCGCTGCCGGTCGTCGCGGTCGGCTCGTCGTACGAGGATCCGGCGCTGTATCCGAGCGACGTCCCCTATATCGCGACGGACAACCCGAAGCTCGTGTCGCTCGCATACACGCACCTGATCGGCGCGGGGCTCGCGCATTTCGCGATGTACAGCCTGCCGGTCGCGCAGGAGAATCGCTGGGCCCAGCAGCGCGAGCTCGCATTCGACCGGCTCGCGCGCGCCGACGGGCTCGATGCATCGATCT
This sequence comes from Burkholderia metallica, assembly GCF_001718555.1. Lineage (NCBI taxonomy): Bacteria > Pseudomonadati > Pseudomonadota > Betaproteobacteria > Burkholderiales > Burkholderiaceae > Burkholderia > Burkholderia metallica. The sequence goes on along the minus strand of NZ_CP013402.1, from coordinate 168,815 downwards.
ACCGCGGGCTGTCGACGAGCGCGTCGGGCTGGAATCACGCGATCGAGCAACTGATCGGCTGGCTGCATGCGCTGCCGAAGCCCGTCGGCGTGATCGCAGTCACCGATGCGCGTGCGCGGCATTTGCTGCAGGCATGCCTGATCGCGGGCATCGCGGTGCCGGAACAGGTCGCGATCATCGGCATCGACAACGATCCGCTCACCCGCACGCTGACGCGCATTCCGTTGTCGTCGGTGATCCAGGGCACCGAGGAAATGGGCCGTACCGCCGCGCACCTGCTGCACCGGATGCTGCGCGGCGCGCGCTTTCCCGGCCAGCGCATTCTCGTGCCGCCGGTCGGCATCAACGTGCTCGCGTCGACGCGCCACCAGCCGCTGGCGAGCCCGCACGTGATGCGCGCGCGGCATTTCATTCGCCAGTACGCGTGCCAGGGGATCAAGACCGAACAGGTCGCCGACTACGTCGGCGTCTCGCGCTCGCTGCTCGAAGAGCATTTCCGGCGCGAACTGCAGCGCACCGTGCACCAGGAAATCCTGCGCCACAAACTCGAGGCCGCGCAGGCGCTGCTCGCCGGCAGGCAGGCGTCGAGCGCCGAAGTCGCGATCCGGTGCGGGTTCACGTCGCTTCAGTACATGTACGCGGTGTTCAGGCGCGAGCTGGGCTGCACTCCGCGCGAATACCAGGAACGTGCGGCCGCCCCGCATTGACGCCCGCCGCCCATCCGACATTCCCATGCATATCGATATCGACTCCTCACACCTGACGCCGGGCGCTGCCCGCGTGCATTCCGAGCCGTGGGGCGCGCTGCCCGACGGCGAACCCGTGCGGCGCTACACGCTGCGCAACGCACACGGGATGCGTGTGTGCGTCAGCGATCTCGGCGCGACCGTCGTGTCGTGGCTCGCCCCCGACCGCACGGGGCGCGTTGCCGATATCGTGCTCGCGCACGATACGCCGGCCGAGTATCTCGCATCCGGTGTCTACCTCGGCGCGACCATCGGGCGCTGGGCGAACCGGATCGCCGGCGCGCGCTTCGCGCTCGACGGCGTCGACTACCCGCTCGATCGCAACGAGAACGGCAATCTGCTGCACGGCGGTACGAACGGCTTTCATCGCGCCCGCTGGGACGTGACCGACGACAGCGGCGGGCTGACGTTACGGCTCGATTCGCCGGAAGGCGATGCCGGATTCCCCGGCAACGTGCGCGTGCAGGTGCGCTACACGCTCGACGACGACGGCACGCTGACGATCGACTATGCGGGCTGGACCGACGCCCCGACGCCGCTGAACCTGACGAACCACAGCTACTTCAACCTGAACGGGCGCCCGGGCAGCGACGTGCGCGGCCATCTGCTGCACATCGACGCCGATGCGTTCCTCGAAGTCGACGATGCGCTGATCCCCACCGGCACGGCCGACGTGACGGGCACCGCGTTCGATTTCCGGCAGAGCGCGCCGATCGGCGCGCGCCTCGACTGGCCGAATGCGCAACTGGCCCGTGCGCGCGGGTTCGACCACTGCTTCGTCGTCGGCGACGGTGCGCGCGAGGTCCGTCCGGTCGCACGCGTCTACGACCCGGAAAGCGGACGCGAATTGACCGTGTCGACCGATCAGCGGGGGCTGCAGCTCTATACGGGAAACTATCTCGACGGCGTGCGCGTGAGCGGCGGCGCGCAGTGCGCGCGACACGCGGCGCTGTGCCTGGAAGCGGGCGGCTTTCCGGATCAGGTCAACATGGCCGCGCTGCGCGACGACGCGATCCTCCACCCGGGCGCCGTCTATCGACAGACCACCCGGTATCGGGTCGCTGTTCGCGCATAGCGTGCACGGGCCGGATGGCCGGCCCGCGCCGACGGGAACGATCGGCGCCGGCCGTGCGGCCTGCCGGAATCGCGACGGCGCGTGACGGCCGCCGTCGCCGGCGACCCGCTCCGCTCAGCGCGACTCGAACGCGGACCCGCCGCCTTCCTCCAACGCGCCGTTCGTCTTGAGCAAATCCGATTCGATCGTGCACCGGGTCGGTGTCGCCAACTTATTTCCATGTCCGACCCTCTCGCGTTGGCGCTAACGAGGAAATGCGCTGAAGACGATGCCTGCGATGCAGATTCCGCTACGGCTCGTCGCACGCTATGGCAAATCGCCGTCGGGAATGCGCGCCGCATGGCGTCCTTTCGGATTGCCTCGCGTTGCCGGATTGGGGGGATGACCGAGTCGCTCCCGGCAAGCCCCGGACTCGCGCCATCAACGTGCGGTTCAAGCGCTCAATGCGGCCGCCCGACTGGGCGATACACAAGGTCGATGCCGTATACACGACACCCGCTGCGAAATGCCCTGCTCTTGAACTCGGCGGCATTGCGGGGAGACAACCTCGATTCAGTCGTTACCCTCGGGCGCTGCCCATTCGCCGTCGATAAAGAATCGATCCAGCCGGCTCGCCTGCATCAAGTGACGAACAGGCGAAGTCATTGCAGTGCGTCCTTGAGTCGATACCATGCACCCACGAACGGCAAAAACCACGGCTTGCCGAAATGGCCCGGGATAGCAGGCCAGCCGAAGTCTTTCCACGGATTGAGATCGGTGCGTCCGTCCATGATCTCCGCCATCAGCGTACCCATCAGCGTGGCCATGTGCGTGCCGTGCCCGCTATAGCCCATCGAGTAGTAAAGACCGTCTCGCTGGCCCGCGCGCGGCAGGCGGTCCGCCGTCATGTCGACCATGCCGCCCCAGCAATAGTCGATGCGCACGTTGGCCAGTTCGGGAAAAACGGTGGCCATCTGCTGTCGCAGGATCAACCCGCTTTTTTCGTCCGAGGTCGGGTTCGACGCCGCGAAACGCGCACGACCGCCAAAAAGCATCCGGTTGTCCGGAGTCACGCGGAAGAAGTTCACGAAATTCTTGGTGTCGGTGGCCATACGGCGCGTCGGCAGCAACTGGTCGAGCAGCGCCACCGGCAGAGGCTCGGTGACGATGAGGAACGCCCCGACCGGCACGATCCGGCGTCGGACCCAGCCGAAGGGTCCCACGTGCGAGATCCCGCTCGCCAGCAGCACCTGCGGTGCGCGGATCTCTCCACGCGGCGTTCTCACCACGTATGCGCCCCGGGGTTCCCGCTGCAACCCCAGGACCGGCGCATGTTCCAGAACGTGAGCGCCACGCGCTTGTGCCGCTTTCGCGAGACCACGGACATAGCGACCGACGTGCATTCCGGCGCTCTTCTTGAAAATCAATCCGCCGTGGTACCGGTCCGAGCCGATCTCGTCACGAAGCTCCGCCTTCGTCACCAGGCGCGTATCGGGGTCCACGCTCGCCGCAAGCAATGCCTGACTTCGCGCGAGCTTATCGAAGTGCTCCGGCTTGGCCGCGAGTTTGAGCTTTCCCGTGCGAACGAAGTTGCAATCGATCGACTCTTCCCTGACCAGCCGCTCGACCGTGTCGACACCCGCGTCAAATGCGAGCCACAATCGGTTGGCTAATTCCGTACCGATGCGCTGCGACAGCGAAGCGTAATCCTGCGCGAAGCCGTTATTGCACATGCCGCCATTGCGGCCCGACGCCGCCTGCCCCACGGTTCCGGCCTCGCAGACGATGACGCGCGCGCCTTTTTTGGCGAGTGCAAGCGCGGCGGCCGAGCCGGTGATCCCCCCACCCACCACGACCACGTCGCAACTTCCGCCGTGCATGTCAGGCGTGCTGCCGACGAATGGCTCGGACGTATCCAGCCAGTAAGAACCGAGATGCATTACACGCTCCAAAGCTGGCATCCTGGTGCTCATACCTGACACCATGGACGCAAGCGCCAAAATCCGGTGTTGAAAGTCGGCAACCTTTCCCGACGTCGATTTATTTCGCTATCCATATCGATAGGGTTCAACGTCGACGATCTTGATCCCCTGCCTCATGACTTCGGAGTCGCAATTCATGGCGACGCCTAAAACATCGCTCCGACGATCTCGCCATCGCGTTCGAGCACGACGCTTTCCGCGCGCCTCAGCAATGCGGACAAAAGTGCATGACGCTCCAGACCGGAAGCGCGCGAAGCCAGTTCAATGAGGTAAGGGATGTCGGCGGAGGTGCCGGTGCGCAGTCGCTCGCCGTCAAGCAACGCAACGGGCATAGCGTTGCCGACGTTCCCTTGATACTGCTCCAGCGATCCACACACGTTGAAACCGAGTTTCTCGTAGAGCGGTCGACCGGCCGGCGTTGCATGCAGGAATATGATCCGCGGCCCCAACTCTTCGAGGACGATTTCCATCAGCTTGCGGCCAATACCGCGGCCCTGGTGCGCTGACGACACGATGACATGACCGAGCGACGCTCGGTCCGCCCCGAACTTCCAGCACATCGCGGTACCCACGACGACACCCCTTTCTTCAGCCACGAACCCTGTCGACGTGTCGGCGGAAAATCGCCATTCTTCCGGCCTGTATGGCCAGCCGAGCGCCATGGAAAGGGCATGCGCCGCCGGTGTGTCGGTCGGGGTGAACGTTCGATACCGAAGATTCGTCGTCAAGGAAGGAACGTTCACAACGGCCACCTGTTTCATAAGCTGCTCCACCCAATATTGCCGTTACGCCCGAGCACAATCTCCCGGCGCCATACAACCGCAGCCGCTTCGATCTCGAACTTCAGACCGATGTGCAGTGCCGGGACCGGCGCGACGGCGCGAGCGGGTCTCGCATCGCCGGCCCGCCGAAGTTGCCGTGCCGATGCGACTCACTATAGAAAAAAATGTTTTTGTCGTGTTTAATATCCAATGAATCCACCGTTAACGATCTCTTAATGCTCCAGTTGGAAGACATGCAACTGCTTCGTGCGCTCGGCGTATCCGAGTCGCTTGCGGCAGCGGCACGGTTATTGGATCTGACGCCACCGGCAGTCACGGTGCGCCTTCAGCGCATCGAAGAACGCGTCGGGGTGAGCCTTGCGACGCGCGCGGCCAGAGGCATTTCGCTCACTGACGAAGGGCAGCGCCTCGTTCAGGAAGCGATCGATATCCTGGAGCGGATCGAATCCATTCCATCCCGCCTGTCGGGAGATTCGAGTGGTGTAAGCGGCCATCTGCGCGTTGTGGCACCGTTCGGGTTCGGCAGGGAATATGTCGCGCCGCTCGTTCGAGACCTGCATCGCTCACACCCCCATCTCGCGGTTTCGCTGATTCTGGTCGAAAGTCCGCTCGCTGCCGCGACGGGTGCCGACGCAGTCGTTTCCATCGGCGCCATTAAAGGGTCCTCGTGGGTGGGGCATTTTCTGGCCCCGAACGACCGTTTTCTTTGCGCGAGTCCCGCCCTTGCGCGTAGCCTTTCGAAGCTTACGCATCCGTCTGAACTCTCCCGGCACGCATATCTGACGTTGCGGGAGAACGATGAAGACGTGACCCGCCTCCGTTTCACGCAACACGATGCTGCAGGCAAACGGATCAGCAAGGCCGTAACGGTCCGGTTGAACAGTGCGTTGTCCTCGAACGACGGCACCGTGGTGAGGGACTGGGCGGTTGACGGTCTCGGAGTCGTCGCGCGCTCCGAATGGGATTGTGCGCGGTTGATCGCAGCGGGAAAACTGAAGCGCGTGTTGCCGGCTTGGCGCCTCGAACCCGCACCGGTCATCGCCCTGACACCGACGCGTCAGGGCCTGACCATCCGTCAGCGGGTATTTTTGGAAGCCGCGAAGCGAGCCTTCAACCCGGTGCCTTGGCGGAATTGACCTGGGTTGAACAATGCCGAGCAACCGCTTTGTCCGCCATTGAGCGCACATTCGCGGCGAATTCCGATAATCGCCGCTCCCGCTAAAAATCCGCGACCTTGACCGCGTAGCTGGGCCACTGCGGCCCAACACATCGCGCCCCTCTTTCACGACACAACGGCGTACGTCCTGACTCGCCCCTGAGTTTCCACGTAGAAACGATCGAACGCACGAGTCCACATGCGCACCGCGCGTCGGGCGTGCCAGCTTGCAAACTCATCCGTCTATCGATGCGCATCCGACGCCCGGTGTGATTCGCGACCGCAGGCAAACAACGCACATGTCCCTGTCCGATTTGATCGGCAAGCCAAAATCCGGATTCGCCGCGCAACTCACCGAACACTAAAATCGCGGCACAAACCGATGCTCGGTAAACATCGGCGGCGCCCCATTCGAAGGCCCTCGCCAGCAAGCACTTCGACGACTGCCATCGCACTCCACGGAACACCCCCAATCTTCACGATTCATTTAACTTTCCGTGAGGACTTCGACACCGGCCACTCACTACGATAGGCGCATGTTTTCAGGACCTGTTGCCAGGAGCCCATCATGCCCACCCGCAGACATCTGCTGTTCGCCGGCGCCACCGGCCTCGCCGCGCTCGCGACCCTGTCGTCCGTCGGCCGCCGCGGGCTGGTCGGCCGCGCGTTCGCCGCGCCGCCCGCCCCCCCGCAAACGGCCGCCCCACGCACAGCCGCCCCCTTCGAAATCACCCTCAGCGACGCCGAATGGCATCGCCGGCTCACGCCCGCCCAGTACACGATCCTGCGCGAAGCCGGCACCGAGCGGCCGTACACCAGCCCGCTGAACGACGAGCACCGGCAAGGCACGTTTGCGTGCGCCGGCTGCAACCTCGCGCTGTTCTCGTCGGCCGCCAAGTTCGACAGCCATACGGGCTGGCCGAGCTTCTGGAAGCCGCTCGATCACGCGGTCGCCACCGACACCGACGCGTCGTTCGGGATGATCCGCACCGAAGTGCACTGCCGCCGCTGCGGCGGCCATCTCGGCCACGTGTTCGACGACGGCCCGCCGCCCACCGGCCTGCGCTATTGCATGAACGGCCTCGCGCTCACTTTCCACCCGGCCGCCGCCTGATCCGGCCCCACTCCTGATCGACTGGAGAACGCACCATGCTGCTCATCGTCCTTGCCTACCTCGGCGGCGTGCTCACGATCCTGAGCCCGTGCATCCTGCCCGTGCTGCCGTTCGTGTTCGCGCGCGCCGACCAGCCGTTCGTGCGCACCGGCCTGCCGCTGCTGGCCGGCATGGCGCTCACGTTCGCGGTCGTCGCGACGCTCGCCGCCGTCGGCGGCGGCTGGGTCGCGCAGGCCAACCAGGCCGGCCGCTGGGTCGCCATCGTGCTGCTCGCGGTATTCGGCCTGACGCTGCTGATGCCGCGCGTCGCGGAGCATCTGACGCGCCCGCTCGTCGCCGCCGGCAACCGGCTCACCGGCTTCGCGCAACGCGACGGCCGCCCGGCCGGCCCCGCGTCGTCGCTGCTGCTCGGCGTCGCGACCGGCCTGCTGTGGGCGCCGTGCGCGGGCCCGATCCTCGGGCTCGTGCTGACCGGCGCCGCGCTGCGCGGCGCCAGCGTCGGCACCACGCTGCTGCTGGTCGCGTATGCGGCCGGCGCGGCGACGTCGCTCGGCGTCGCGCTCGTGATCGGCGGCAAGGTGTTCGCGGCGATGAAGCGCTCGCTCGGCGCCGGCGAATGGATCAAGCGCGGGATCGGCGCGGCGCTGCTGGCCGGCGTCGGCGCGATCGCGCTCGGCCTCGACACGGGCGCACTCGCGCAGCTGTCGACCGTTACGACCGGCGGGCTCGAAACGAAGCTCGTCGACCGGCTCGGCGGGCGCTCGAACGGCGCGCCGGCGATGATGCCCGCGACCGGCAACGCTGCCGACGACGCGCGCGGCGGCGCGATGATGGCCGCGGCAGCCGATAGCGCGCAAGCCGGCGGCGGCGCAATGACCGGCGGCGCGATGATGCGCACGGCCGACACGACGCATGCACCGGCCACGCTGCCCGTCGAAGGCACGCTGCCGTCGCTCGACGGCGCGGTGCAGTGGCTGAACTCGCCGCCGCTGACGGCGGCCGGCCTGCGCGGCAAGGTGGTGCTGGTCGATTTCTGGACGTATTCGTGCATCAACTGCCTGCGCACGCTGCCGTACACGACCGCCTGGGCACGCAAGTACGCGCCGTACGGGCTGGTCGTGATCGGTGTGCACGCACCTGAGTTTGCGTTCGAGCGCGACATCGGCAACGTGAAGAAGGCCGTGCACGACCTCGGCATCGACTTCCCGGTCGCGATCGACAACCGCTTCACGATCTGGCGCGCGTTCAACAACGAATACTGGCCCGCGCACTACTTCGTCGACGCGCAGGGGCGCATGCGCCGCCACCACTTCGGCGAAGGCGAATACGCGGAATCGGAGCGCGCGATCCAGACGCTGCTCGCCGAGGCCGGCCATCCGGAAGCATTGAACGTGCCGCTCGGGCTCGCCGGCGCACCCGCGAACGGCGCGCTCGCGGCAGCGGACGCCGCGGACGTCCGTTCGCCCGAAACCTACGTCGGCTACGCCCGCGCGGAGAGCTTCACGTCGCCGGGCGGCGTCGTGCGCGATGCGGCGCACCGCTATGACGCGCCGGCGCACCCCGATCTCAACGACTGGGGCCTCGCCGGCACGTGGCAGGTCGGCGCCGAACGCGCGTCGCTCGCCGCACCGTCGGGACGGATCGTCTACCGCTTCCACGCGCGCGATCTGCACCTGGTGCTCGGCCCGGGTGCGAACGGCCAGCCGGTGCGCTTTCGCGTGACGATCGACGGCGCGGCGCCCGGCGCCGCTCACGGCAGCGACGTCGATGCGCAAGGCGACGGCACCGTGACCGGACAGCGCCTGTACCAGCTGGTCCGGCAGCCCGGCGCGATCGCCGACCGCACGTTCGCGATCGAATTTCTCGATCCCGGCGTGAATGCGTATGCGTTCACGTTCGGCTGATCCCGGCCGAACGCGGCGCACCGGCGCCGCGTCCGCGCCTCCCGCTTTCCGTACCGCTTTCCGAAGGAGCACACCGTGAATACCACTTTCTCCCGCGGCCCGGCGCCGCAACGCCGCACGGCGATGCTGCGCCGCATCGGCGCCATCGCCGTCGCGGCTGCCGCGCTGTTCGGCTACCAACGCATCGTCAATTCCGCCGAGACGATGCGCGCCGTGCCCGCGCCGACGCTCGACGAAACGCCCGGCGCATCGCACGACGAGACGGCCGTGTTCGCCGGCGGCTGCTTCTGGGGCGTGCAGGGCGTGTTCGAGCACGTGAAGGGCGTGAAGCAGGTCACGGCCGGCTACGCGGGCGGCGCGTCCGAAACCGCGCACTACGCACTCGTCGGCTCGGGGCTGACCGGGCACGCGGAATCGGTCCGCATCGTCTACGACCCGACCCGGATCACGTATGGCCGGCTGCTGCAGGTGTTCTTCTCGGTCGCGCACGATCCGACCGAGCTCAACCGCCAGGGCCCCGACGAAGGGACGCAATACCGGTCGGCGATCTTCCCGACCACGGCGCAGCAACGCGCGGTCGCGACCGCGTACATCGCGCAGCTCGGCGCCGCGCACGTGTTTCCGGCGCCCGTCGTTACGCGCGTCGAGGACTACAAGGGTTTCTATCCGGCCGAGGCCTATCACCAGAACTACCTCGAACTGCACCCCGACGCGCCGTACATCGCGTACAACGACATGCCGAAGATCGCCGGGCTGAAGCAGCACTTCCCCGCGCTGTACCGTACCGACGCGGTGCTGTGGCGCGATGCGCGCTCGTGACCCGCAGGCGGCCGCGTGACGGGGTAACACCCGCCGCGCGGCCATGCCCGTGCCGCCCCGCGCCCGGGTGCGGAAAGCGCGCCGTCCTATGCCCGGGTTGCGCTGCATCAACGAAACCGCCACCGCCGTGCCGGGGCAAACCCGCATCGCTTCTGCCGTAACGGGCAACTTCGCGTAGACTTCTCCAGATCAACGCCGCATCCTGCGGCGCCACGTATTCCAGTCCCGCCCGGAGGCGTCACGCATGCACGCAGTGCCCTTCCCCGATAGCGACACCCTTGGAGAACCCTCTTCCGGCACGGCCGTGCGCGACCTGCGCCGCGTGCCGATTCATCCCGATCACTGGTACCCGCTCGCGTGGTCGCGCGAGCTGAAACGCGGCAAGACGCTCGGCGTGCGCTTCGCCGGCGATCCGATCGTGCTCGTACGCACCGAATCCGGCGCCGTGTACGCGCTCGAAGATCGTTGCGCGCACCGCCAGGTGCCGCTGCACGCCGGCGTCGTGAGCGGCGAGACGCTGCGCTGCTGCTATCACGGCTGGACCTACGCGTGCGACAGCGGTCGCTGCGTCGACGTGCCGTACCTCGGCCGCGAGCGCCTGCCCAACGGCGTGCGCGCGTATCCGTGCCGCGAAGCGCACGGGCTGATCTTCGTGTTTCCGGGCGACGCGACGCTCGCCGACACCCGGCCGTTCCCCGCGCTCGAATCGGCGGACGACCCCGCGTTCAAGACGCGCCGCTTCGGCCGCGAGGTCAAGTGCCACTACTCGTTCATGCACGAGAACCTGATGGACATGAACCATCAGTTCCTGCACCGCAAGCAGATGGGGCAGATGCGCGCGCGCTCGGTCGGCCGGCGCCGCGGCGACGACTGGGTCGAAGTCGACTACACGTTTGCGCGTATGGAAGGCAAGCAGCCGGTGGGCGAGGCGCTCGTGTTCGGCGCGAGCAAGAAGCCGGGCGAGCAGGCGAACAAGAGCGTGATGACGGTGCGCACCGGCTATCCGTACCAGACGCTGCAGATCCGCTCGAGCGAAGGCACGCTCGTGATGGATCTGTGGATCGTCTACGTGCCGCTCGACGCCGAACAGCGCACCAACCGAACCTTCGGACTGCTGTCGATCCACAAGCCCGGCATACCGTTCGCGCTCGATCTCGCGTGGCCGCTGCTCGTCTGGTTCACCGAGCGCATCTTCCGCGAGGATCGCTGGATCGTCGAGCGCGAGCAGGAAGCGCACGATCGGCAGGGCGCCGACTGGAACCACGAAGTGTTCCCGGTCATCAACGAGCTGCGCGACCTGCTGCGCCAGTGCGGCGCGCGCACGGTAATCCCGATCCGCGACGCGCGCGACGGCGTGTGACGGGTACGGCGCGCCGCGGCGCGCGCCGTTACAACCGGAACGCGCCCGGCAGCAGTGCGTCGGCCGTCGTGACCTCGACGGCCCCTTTCAGGTTGGCCAGCACCACTTCGATATCGGGCGTGCCGATCTCGATGATCACCTGACGGCACGCACCGCACGGTGCGATCGGGCCGTCCGTGTCGCCCACCACCGCGAGCCGCGCGAAATCGCCCGGACGATAGCCGGCGGCGACGGCCGAAAACAGCGCCGTGCGTTCCGCGCAGTTGCAGAGCCCGTAGGATGCGTTCTCGACATTGCAGCCGTGAAAAATCGTTCCGTCGCGCGCCTGCAGCGCCGCGCCGACCTTGAAACGCGAATACGGCGCATAGGCCCGCTCGCGCGCCGCCTTCGCCTGTTCGATCAGTTCGTCTCTTTCCATCTCGCCGTGCCTCCGATTCGTGTGCCGGGGTGCATCCGCGCCGCCGCATCCCGGGCGTCGCGATACGTTCGCGACCTGACGCAACCGCCCACCTCCGCCGCCGGTCAGCCGATCCGTTGATAAAGGGTCGGCGGCACGTCGGCCGTCTCGCCCAGCACGTAGCTGCGCTGGACCGCTTCCACCGCGTGCGCCGCGGCGGCGGCGTCGCGGGCATGCACGTAGCCGAGCGGCGCGCCGCCCTCGACGTGCTGCCCGATCTCCGCGAGCGCCGTCAGGCCGACGCTGTAGTCGATCGCATCCGCCGCGCGCGTGCGGCCGCCGCCGAGCGCGACGACCGCAAGCCCGAGCGCGCGGCAATCGACCCGCTGCACCACGCCGCTCGCGCGCGCCGGAACCGGCACGATCACGTCCGCCCGCGCAAGATGACGCGCCGGCGCATCGATCAGGTCCGCGGGGCCGCCGAGCGCGACGACCATTCTCGCGAAGCGTTCCGCCGCCGCACCCGAATCGAGCGCGTGCTGCAGCTTCGCGCGCGCGGCCGCGACATCGTGCGCCAGCCCGCCGGTGACGAGCAGCTCCGCCGACAGCGCCATCGTGACGTCGTGCAGGCGCGCCGGACGCGACTTGCCGGTCAGGTAGTCGATCGCGCACGCCACTTCGAGCGCATTGCCCGCGCACGGCGCAAGCGACTGGTTCATGTCGGTGAGGATCGCGGTCGTCTTCATGCCGGCGCCGTTGCCGACGTCGACGATGCTGCGCGCCAGTTCCGCCGATTGCTCCGCGGTCGGCATGAACGCGCCGGAGCCGACCTTGACGTCCATCACGAGCCCGTCGAGCCCGGCCGCGAGCTTCTTCGACAGGATCGACGCGGTGATCATCGCGACCGACTCGACGGTGGCCGTCACGTCGCGAATCGCATAGATGCGCTTGTCGGCCGGCGCCAGCCGGGCAGTCTGCCCGATGATCGCGACGCCGACGTCGCGCACCGTGCGGCGAAACGCATCCGTATCGGGGGTCACGTCGTAGCCGGGAATCGCGCTCAGCTTGTCGAGCGTGCCGCCGGTATGGCCGAGCCCGCGCCCCGAGATCATCGGCACGTAGCCGCCGCACGCGGCCACCATCGGCCCGAGCATCAGCGACACGACATCGCCGACGCCGCCCGTCGAATGCTTGTCGATCACCGGCCCGCCGAGATCGAGCGCGCGCCAGTCGAGCACGTCGCCCGAGTCGCGCTGCGCGAGCGTCAGCGCGACGCGCTCGTCGGTGCTCAGGTCGTTGAAGAACACGGCCATCGCGAATGCGGCCACCTGGCCTTCGGTCACGCTGCCGTCGGTCACGCCGCGCACGAACGCGGCGATCCCGTCGCGATCGAGCGGTTGCCCGTCGCGCTTGCGGCGAATGAATTCCTGCGGTAAGAACATCGTTGCTTCTCCTCGATCGTTAGGCGCGCGCTGCCCGGTTCAATGCAGCGAGAAGAACAGGCCGGCAATCGCCGCGCTCATCAGGTTCGACAGCGTCGCGGCCGTCAGCGCGCGCAGGCCGTGCCGCGCGACTTCCGAGCGGCGCTCGGGCGCGACCGCGCTGAAGCCGCCCGCGAGAATCGCGATCGACGAGAAGTTCGCGAAGCCGCACAGCGCGAACGACACGATCGCGAGCGTCTTCGGGTCGAGCACCTGCAGGCCGGCCGCCGCCACGTGCTCGCCGCCCTTCAGGTACGGCGACAGGTCGCCATACGCGACGAACTCGTTGAAGATCAGCTTCTCGCCGATGAAGTTGCCGGCCAGCGCCGCGTCGTGCCACGGCACGCCGATGATCCACGCGAGCGGCGCGAACAGGTGTCCGATGATACCCACCAGCGTGATCTGCGGAAAGCCCGCGAACGCGGCCACGCCGGCCACGATCAGGTTCATCAGCGCGATGAGCCCCACGAACGCGATCAGCATCGCGCCGACGTTGATCGCGATCCGCAGCCCGACCGAGGCGCCCGACGCCGCCGCCTCGATCACGTTGGCGGCCCGCTTGTCGTCGAAGTCGAGCCCGTCGACCACCACGCGGCTCGGCTCGACCGTCGGAAACAGCAGCTTGCCGAACAGCAGCCCGCCGGGCACCGCCATGAACGACGCGGCGAGCAGGTACTCCATCTTCACGCCGAGGCCTGCGTAGCCGACCAGCACCGAGCCCGCGACCGACGCCATGCCGCTCGCCATCACGGTGAAGATCTCGGCGCTCGTCATGTTCCGCACGAACGGCTTCACGAGCGCGGGCATTTCGCTCTGCCCGAGAAAGATCGTCGCGACGGCCGAGCACGCCTCGATGCGGCTCACGCCGAGCATTTTCGCGAGCACGGCGCCGAGGATCGCGACTATCCACTTCATCACGCCGATGTAGTACAGCACCGCGATCAGCGCGGTCACGAAGATGATCATCGGCAGCACGCGCAGGCCGAACACGAACCCGCCGTCGCCGAACAGCTGGAACATCCGGCTGTCGACCAGCCCGCCGAACACGAACGCGATGCCGTGATTGCCCATGTCGAGCACGCGATTGACGCCGTTCGCGGCCGCCGCCAGCACCGCGCGGCCCGTCGGCACGAACAGCACGAGCGCGCCGATCGCCAGCTGCGTGCACAGCGCGGCGATCATGGTCCGGCCGCTCACCGCGCGCCGGTTGTTCGACAGCAGATAGGCAACCAGCAGCAGGAACAGCATACCCAGGAGACTGCGCAGAATGTCCACCTCGTACTCCTTTCTCTCGATGTTATTGAAATGCCGGAGCGCGCCCGATGCGCGCCCGTGTCCTGCCGACGACGGCCGTCACTCGGCCGGTACGCCGTCCTTCCAGCGAGCCCAGTCCTTCACGATCGCGTTCACGAGCGGCGAACCGGCGAGGTACAGATTGTCGAGCGCCGGTACGAACCCGCCCTGGCTCTGGTAATCGAGCAGGTTGTCGACGTCCGAGCCGCCCGGCGGCGGCCGGTCGAAGTCCGAGCCCGAGCGCAGCACGGCCACGCGCTGCGTATCGGCCAGCCCTGCCGCGGCCGCCCGCTTGATCACTTCGAACGTCGCATTGTCTTCCTGCTGCGTCGTGCAGTACACCCCCTTGCCGTCGGTCAGCAGGCGCGTCCATTCCCGGGCCCGCTCGCCGAGCTTCGTGCCCGAGAACCACGTGTCGCCCGCGAGCGTATCGCACTGGATCACGGTCGGCGGCCGGTTCGCGGGCGCATCCGGATACTTCGCGCGATACGCGGCCGCCTCCTTGCTGTCGTGCAACGTCACGTCGCGCGACAGCGCGACGGCTTTGTCGACGAGTGCCTCATTCAACCGGAACACCTCGGTGCGGTAATCGAGCGGCGGCTTCTCGTCCCCGTTCTTCGTGTTGATGCCGAGATAGCCCGACTTCCAGCCGGCCGGAATCTCGCGCGCATCCAGCTCCCACTGGATCCCGAAGTCGACCAGGTAGCGCGCCCACGCGGCCGAGCCGAGCGTGCCCTGCGCCGGATCGATGCCGGCGATGCCGGTCACGACGAAGTAGGTCTTGCGCAGGTCGAACCGGCGCGAATAGACCAGCGCCGCCATCGACGCGGCCGCGTTCGCGTGGCCCATGCCGGTCGTCAGCACGCAAACGTCGTTGCGCGTGCAACTGACGGCCGGGTAGTCGGGCGACAGCCCCGGCACCGCGATCTTCCGCACCGGGCCGATCCGGTCAAGCCACGCTTTGCCTTCCGGCCCGAACATCGTGACGATCAGCACCTTGATCGCGCGCGGCCGCTGCGCGCGTTCGCCGGCCGCGTGCGCGCCGCCCGTGATCGTCGCGGCCAGCGCGACGATGGCCGCCCACTTCGCTACTTTCCCCTTCCACATTGCTTGCCTCGTTCGTGTGAGTTTCATGATCGCGTCTCGAGCCCGTCAGAACTGATAGCCGACGCTCGCGTAATAGCCCCAGCCGGTCGACCGGTTCTGGAACGGCCCGTCGCCGAAGTTCAGCTCGGTGCCGCCCCACTGGCCGCCGTTGTGGAAATAGCGGGCCGCGGTCCAGAAGCGCCAGTGCTTGAATGAATAGATCAGCACGTTGGTCGACACGAACGCGGTATCGGTGCGCGCATTGCCGCCCGTCTCCTCGCGCAGTTTCGAACCGAAGTCGTAGTTGAAGAACCCGACGTAGGTCAGGTTGCCGCCGTGAAACGTGCCGATCGAGTAGATGTATTTCATCTGCGCGCGATAGCCGTCCCACGTGTTCTGGTTGGCCGCGCCGTAGTTCTCCCATTGCCGGCGCAGGTACAGGTTCGCGGACAGCATCAGCTTCGTATGCGTATCGATGTCGGTGCCGAGGCCCGCATACAGCGTGTTCTGCCGCCCGGCCGTGTTGTGCCCGTGGTCGTAGATCCAGTCGAACGCGACATACCATTCCTTGAACGGCCCGAATCCGAGATGCCGGCCGACGAGATCGTCGATCGACACGCGCGGCTCCTGTTCGCTGAACAGCGGCGAGCCCTTGTTCGTATAGCCCGAGTCGTAGCCGTTGCCGACGCCGATCGCGCGCGGCAGGTCGACATAGCCGTACAGATCGAACGGTCCCTTGCGGCCGAAGTATTCGTATTCGAGGTACACGTCGTTGGTCGTGTGCGGCCCAAAGCGGATGTCCTTCGACCCGATCACGCCGAGGCTCTGGTGAAACCAACTCGACAGATACGGCGACGGTGCGGGTGCCGGCGGCGCGTTCGGCGTGACCGTGCCGCTCTCGGCAAGCTGCGTCGCACCTGCCTGCGCGACGGTGCCCGCCTCCTGCGCGATGGCGGCCGCCGGCATGCCCACCGACAGCACAAGCAGCGTGGCGCCCATGCGCACCGCCGCATCCATCTTTTTCATCGTACTCCTTGACAATTTGCTTAGTTCTTCCATATGCATGCTTTTGACCCCGCCTTCCGATCGTTGCTCTTGTCGATATCCCGATGCCGCGCGTCGGGCCCGGATCTCCGCGGTCGGCCGCTGCCCCAGATTCGGGCGCGCCGCCTGCTTCAAGTGCGCGTGCGCTCCGAACTTGACCGGTCAGTCAGCATTCGGACCGTTTCACGGATAAACCCGAGGGGATAAAGCACGAGCCGTGCCATATATTGACCGGACGGACAGGATGCGAGGAAGATGCGCAAGCGGGGAACGACCGCCACCTGCGGGGCAAGCCGTCCCGCGCCGGCCGGCCGCCGCCGTGAACGCAACGGGATGTCCGAACGCGCGCCGGGCGCGGCGTGCGAACGAACACGCCCCGTGACACGTTCCGTTCAGCCGGCGCGCTCGACCGGATGCGGTTCGCGCAGCCGGTTCGCGATCCGCGCGGCCTCGTAGTAGCTGGCCGCCGGCGGCCGCTTCAGGTAGCGGCCCGCGCCGCGCACCGCGCGCAATTCGCCGTCGGCCCACGCGAGGGCGCCGCGCGTGAGCGTATGCGTCGCAACGCCCTGCACCGTCATCCCTTCGAACACGTTGAAATCGACCTGCTGGTGATGGGTCTTCACCGAGATCGTCTTCGTCGCGGCCGGGTCCCATACGACGAGGTCGGCATCGGCGCCCACCTGCACGGCGCCCTTGCGCGGATACAGGTTGAAGATCTGCGCGGCGTTCGTCGATGTGATCCGCACGAACTCGTTCGGCGTGATGCGGCCGTGATTCACGCCGTGATGCCACAGCACCGACATGCGGTCCTCGACCCCGCCGCAGCCGTTCGGGATCTTCGTGAAATCGTCGCGGCCCATCGCCTTCTGCGATGCGCAGAACACGCAGTGGTCGGTCGCCGTCGTATGCAGCTGCCCCGCCTGCAGCCCGCGCCACAGCGCCTCGCGATGCTCGGCCGAGCGAAACGGCGGGCTCATCACGTGCGCGGCCGCACGCGTCCAGTCCGGGTCGCGATAGACGGCCTCGTCGATCACCAGGTGGCCCGGCAGCACTTCGCCGAACACGCGCAGCCCTTCGCTGCGCGCGCGTGCGATCGCATCGACCGCATCCTTCGCGGACACGTGCACGATATACACGGGCACGCCGAGCACCTGCGCGATGCGGATCGCGCGGTTCGCGGCCTCGCCTTCGACCTCCGGCGGCCGCGACAGCGGATGCGCCTCCGGCCCCGTCATCCCGCGCGCGAGCAGCGCCTTCTGCAACTGGAACACGAGTTCGCCGTTCTCCGCGTGCACGGTCGGCAGCGCGCCGAGTTCGAGCGCACGCGAGAAGCTGTTCACGAGCACCTCGTCGTCGGCCATGATCGCGTTCTTGTACGCCATGAAGTGCTTGAAGCTCGACACGCCGTGCTCGCGCACGAGCGTGCCCATGTCGCGATGCACGCTCTCGTCCCACCACGTGACGGCCACGTGGAAGCCGTAGTCGGCCGCCGCCTTCTCGGCCCAGCCGCGCCATGCGTGGAACGCGTCCATCAGCGGCTGCTTCGGGCTCGGGATCACGAAATCGATGATGCTCGTCGTGCCGCCCGCGAGCCCGGCAGCGGTACCCGAGTAGAAATCGTCGCTCGCGGTCGTGCCCATGAACGGCAGTTCCATGTGCGTATGCGGATCGATGCCGCCCGGCATCACGTACTGGTCGTGCGCGTCGACGACGCTCGCGCCGGCCGGTGCGTCGATCCTTTCGGCGATCTGCAGGATCGTGCCGCCGTCCTCCGGCGCTGCGCAGAGCACGTCCGCGCGATAGGAGCGGTCCGCATCGACCACGGTGCCGCCGCGAATCAGGATTGCCATTTCGTTGCCTCCTCGTTGACTGTCGGGTGCCGCATCGCCTGCCTCGCACGCGTGCGGCGCGTCATGCGTTCGCGATCTGCGCGCGCGGGCCGGCGCGCCACTTCATCCAGGTGCCGTACACGCACGACGCCAGCACGAGGCCGACGAACCATGCGTACGTGTAGAGCGTGTTGAAGAACGCCGGCACGTTCGGAAACGACGCCGGAAAGGCCGTGTGCAGGAAACCGGGCAGGTTCGGCAGCACGCCGATCGCGAGCGCGGCCAGCGCGGCCGGGTTCCAGCCGCGCGCATAACTGAAGCCACCGCGCTCGTCGAACAGCGCGCGCGAGTCGAGCCGCGTGCCGCGAATCAGGAAGTAGTCGACCATCATGATGCCCGCCACGGGCCCGAGCAGCGCCGAATAGCCGACGAGCCAGGTGAAGATGTAGCCGTCCGTCGTCGCGAGGATCTTCCACGGCATCATCACGATCGCGATCGTCGCGGTGATCATCCCGCCCGTGCGGTACGAGATCGCCTTCGGCCACAGGCTCGAGAAGTCGTAGGCCGGGCCGACGAGGTTCGCGGCGAGGTTGCAGCACATCGTGTCGAGCGTGAGGATCACGAGCGCGATGCCCACGCCGATGCCGGTCATCCGGCTCGTCAGGTCGATCGGATCCCAGATCGCGTTGCCGTAGATCACGACGGTCGCCGACGTGACGACGACCGACACCACCGACAGCAGCGCCATCGGCAGCGGCAACCCGATCGACTGGCCGATGATCTGGTCGCGCTGCGAATGCGCGAAGCGCGTGAAGTCGGGAATGTTCAGCGCGAGCGTCGCCCAGAACCCGACCATCGCGGTCAGGCCCGGCCAGAAGGTCGCCCAGAAGAGCCCCGCCTTCTTGCCGCCCGCCGCGAACTGCGACGGCGCCGACAGCATCGTGCCGAAGCCGCCCGCCTTCGACGTCGCCCACCACACGAGCGCCACGCACATCACGACCTTGATCGGCGCGGACCAGCTCTCGAGCCAGCGGATCGAATCGGTGCCGTGCCAGATGAAGTAGAGCTGCAGCGCCCAGAACACGAGGAAGCACGCAAGCTGCCCGACCCCGATGCCGACGACCGGCAGCGCGGCGCCGTGCAGCGCGTTGCCGGTCAGGATGTTCAGCAGCGTGTAGATCGCGCTGCCGCCGAGCCAGGTCTGGATTCCGTACCAGCCGCATGCGACGATCGCGCGCAGCAGCGCCGGCAGCTTTGCGCCCTGCGTGCCGAACGACGCGCGCACGAGCACCGCGTACGGAATCCCGTGCTTCGCGCCCGCATGGCCGATCAGCAGCATCGGCACCAGCACGATCACGTTGCCGAGCAGCACGGTCGTCACGGCCTGCCACGGCGACATGCCTTCCTGGATCAGCCCGGCCGCGAGCATGTACGACGCGATGTTCATCACCATCCCGACCCACAGCGCCGCGAAGTGATACCACTTCCACGTGCGCTGCGCCGGCGTCGTCGGCGCGAGGTCGTCGTTGTACAGGCTGCCGCCCTGCGCCGCGGCGCTATCGGGATCGGCGGGATTCGCTGCGTGATTCATCGAGCGCACTCCACGAAAAACACCGGCGCCGGCATCGTGCGATGCCGGCCCGGGTGGAACGAAAGGCGGCGGCGCGGGAGGCCCCGCGCCGCCGGACGCCGGTCAGGCAGCCTGCTTCGCATGCTTGTCGGGCGCCGCCGCACCGGCACCGGCCGCCGCGTCCGCGCTCGCCGGATTGTTCGGATGCGTAGTCCAGTTCGCGTAGTCGCCCGAATCGACACGCTCCATCGTGATGCACTGCTCGACCGGACATACATGCATGCAAAGATTGCACCCGACGCATTCGGAATCGACCACCTCGAAATGCCGCACGCCGTCCTTCGTCGCCGTGATCGCCTGGTGCGACGTGTCCTCGCATGCAATATGGCACAGCCCGCACTGGATGCAGCGATCCTGGTCGATGCGCGCCTTGATGTCGTACTTCAGGTTCAGGTATTTCCAGTCGGTCACGTTCGGCACCGCGCGGCCGCGGATGTCGTCGAGCGTCGCGTAGCCCTTCTCGTCCATCCAGTTCGACAGCCCGTCGGCCAGATCCGACACGATCCGGAATCCGTAATGCATCGCCGCGGTGCACACCTGCACGCTGCCGGCACCGAGCACCATGAACTCGGCCGCATCGCGCCACGACGAGATGCCGCCGATACCCGAGATCGGCAGGTTCGGCGTTTCCGGGTCGCGCGCGATCTCCGCGACCATGTTCAATGCGATCGGCTTGACCGCCGGGCCGCAATAGCCGCCATGCGTGCCCTTGCCGTCGACCGTCGGCATCGGCGCCATCTGGTCGAGATCGACCGCGACGATCGAGTTGATCGTGTTGATCAGCGACACGCCGTCCGCGCCGCCCTTGTACGCGGCGCGCGAGCCCATCCGGATGTCGCTGATGTTCGGCGTGAGCTTCACGAGGCACGGCAGCTTCGTGCCTTCCTTCACCCAGCGCGTGACCATCTCGACGTATTCGGGCACCTGCCCGACCGCCGCGCCCATCCCGCGCTCGCTCATCCCGTGCGGGCAGCCGAAGTTCAGCTCGACCGCGTCGGCGCCCGTATCCTCGACGAGCGGCAGGATCCATTTCCAGTCGCGCTCGTTGCACGGCACCATCAGCGACACGATCAGCGCGCGGTCCGGCCAGTCGCGCTTCACCTGCGCGATCTCCTTCAGGTTCACGTCGAGCGGACGGTCGGTGATCAGCTCGATGTTGTTCAGCCCCGCGATGCGCTGGCCGTTCCACTGCACGGCGCCGTAGCGCGAGCTGACGTTGACGACGTGCGGATCGAGCCCGAGCGTCTTCCACACGACCCCGCCCCAGCCCGCCTCGAACGCACGGTTCACGTTGTAGGCCTTGTCGGTCGGCGGCGCGGATGCGAGCCAGAAGGGGTTCGGCGAAGTGATGCCCGCGATGGTGCAGCGAAGGTCGGCCATGTTCGGCTCCGTGAGAGTGGGATCGTGTTCGGTGGGTTCGTGACGCGTGACGCGCGCTGCGCCGTCACGCGGCCTTCGCGTCGCGCTGCGCGAGCGCGGCGTCGATCGACGCGGCCGCGCGCTTGCCGTCCTGCACGGCCTGCACCGTGAGGTCGATGCCGCCGGTCGCCGCGCAGTCGCCGCCGGCCCACACGTCGGGCCACGCGGTACGCCCGTCCGCGTCGACCGCGATGTGCGCGCCATCCGCCGTCAGCAGCGCGGCGTCGACCCCGTCCGGCGTCAGCGTCTGGCCGATCGCCTTCAGCACCATGTCCGCATCGACGGTGAAGCGCTCGCCCGAAGCCGACTCGAACTCGACACCCGTCACCTGCCCGCTTTCACCCGCGATGCGCACCGGCTTCGCGTGCGTGACGAGCGTGACGCCGCTCTTCTGCGCGAACTCGCGCTCGGCCCACGTCGCGCTCATCGCGTCCACGCCGCGCCGGTACACTATCGTCACGCGTTCTGCGCCGAGCTTGCGGCTCTGCACGGCTGCATCGATGGCCGTATTGCCGCCGCCGATCACGACCACGCGCCGCCCGACCGGCACGTTCTGCAGCGCGTCTGCCTGCCGCACCTGCGCGATGAAGTCGACCGCGTTCATCACGCCGGCCAGTTGCTCGCCGTCGATCCCAAGCGCACGCACACCGCCGAGGCCCATCGCGAGAAACACCGCGTCGTGCTGCTCGCGCAGCGCATCGAGCGCGATGTCGCGACCCAGCGCGACGCCGGTCTTCAGCGTGATGCCGCCGACCGACAGCAGCCACTCGACTTCACGCTGCGCGAACGCGTCGACGGTCTTGTACGCGGCGATCCCGTATTCGTTGAGACCGCCGGCCTTCGGGCGCGCGTCGAACAGCGTCACGCGGTGCCCGGCGAGCGCGAGCCGGTGCGCACACGCGAGCCCGGCCGGCCCCGCGCCCACCACCGCGACGTGGCGGCCCGTGTCGGGCGCGCGCGTGAAGCGCACCGCGCCGGTCTCCATCGCCCAGTCGGTCGCATGCCGCTGCAGCGCGCCGATCGCCACCGGCTGCGCATCCTGATGATTGCGCACGCACGCGCCTTCGCACAGGATCTCGGTCGGACACACGCGGGCGCACATCCCACCGAGCGGATTCGCCGACAGGATGTCGGTCGCGGCGCCCTTCAGGTTGCCGTTGCCGATCTTGCGGATGAAGCTCGGGATGTCGATCTGCGTGGGGCACGCGTGCACGCACGGCGCGTCGTAGCAGTAGTGACAGCGGCTGGCGGCCGCCGCCGCGGCAGTCGGATCGAGCAGCGGCGCGATATCGGAAAATTCGCACGAGAGTTGCGTGGACGACAGGCGATGCGCGGCGATATCGCCGGTAGGCTTGGTGGTCATACGCGTTCCTTCGACTGGGTGGAGACAAAGCCGTCCCCGCCGGCCGCGAATGCACGGTCGGGGCGGTTTTTCTTAGGAATGCTACGGTCAGGCGATGCGCAGCCCGCCGGCTGCTACGATCTTTGCGTCATGAAACCGGTTCGCATGCGCGCGACAGCATCGCGTGCAGCAGCACGTTCGCGCCGGCCTCGATCCATGCGGGCGTCGCGTCCTCGATCTCGTTGTGGCTGATGCCGTCGATACACGGCACGAACACCATCGATGTCGGCGCGACCTGCGCGAGATAGCACGCGTCGTGGC
Organism: Burkholderia metallica; assembly: GCF_001718555.1. Lineage (NCBI taxonomy): Bacteria > Pseudomonadati > Pseudomonadota > Betaproteobacteria > Burkholderiales > Burkholderiaceae > Burkholderia > Burkholderia metallica. The sequence continues at coordinate 146,056 of NZ_CP013402.1, read as the reverse complement.
CCGCGCCCGATACGATGTCGCGGTGCGAGTAGCCGAAGCGATCGGCCGCGCCGCGCACGGCTTCCACGCAGGCGGGATCGAACGCCACCGGCTTGTAGTAGAAAATCTGCTCGAGTTCCGTTTCGAGCCCGATCTCGCCCGCGATGCGCGCAACGCCGTCGCGCAGCGCGGCGTCCATCTTCGCGAGCACGGCGTCGTCCGGGTGACGGAAATCGACGGTGAAGAACACGCGGCCGGGAATCACGTTGCGCGAGTTCGGATGGACCTGCATCATGCCGACCGTCGCGCAGCCGAACGGCGCGTGATCGAGGCCGATCCGGTTGACGAGATCGACCACGCGCGACGCCCCGAGCAGCGCATCGCGGCGGCGCGGCATCGGCGTCGGCCCCGCGTGCGCTTCCTGCCCGGTGAGGGTGATCTCGTACCAGCGCTGCCCCTGCGCGTCGGTCACCACGCCGATCGTCGTGCACTCGGCTTCCAGAATCGGCCCCTGCTCGATATGCAGTTCGAACGCCGCATGCAGCTTGCGGCCGCCGCACGGCACGTCGCCCGCATAGCCGATGCGCTTGAGTTCGTCGCCGATCGTCTTGCCGTCCACATCCTTGCGCGACAGCCCGTACTCGAGCGTGAACACGCCCGCGAACACGCCGGAGGCGACCATCGCGGGCGCGAAGCGCGAGCCTTCCTCGTTGGTCCAGATCACCACCTCGACCGGATGCTCGGTCTCGATGCCGTGATCGTTGAGACTGCGAATCACCTCGAGGCCGCCGAGCACGCCGTAGATGCCGTCGAAGCGCCCGCCCGTCGGCTGCGAATCCGCGTGCGAGCCCGTGACGACCGGCGCCGCGTCGGCCACGCGGCCCGCGCGGCGCATGAACACGTTGCCCATCGTATCGACCGTCACCGTGCAGCCGGCGGCCTTCGCCCAGCCGACGATCAGGTCGCGGCCGGCCTTGTCGAGATCGGTCAGCGCGAGGCGACACACGCCGCCCTTCGGTGTCGCGCCGATCTTCGCGACTTCCATCAGGCTGTCCCACAACCGCTTGCCGTCGACCTTGATCGACGTGTCGAAAGCTGCCCGCTTCACTGTTTCCGATACCGCGTTCATTCGTATCGCTCCTGTGGGGTCGGTGATGTCGTCGGCCCGGTCCGTGCCGGTGCGTGTGCTGCCCGTTTCGGGGCAACGCCGCCCCGGCGCGGTGCATGCCCTGAAGACTCGCGAGGTTCGTCCGACGAATCGTGCCGAAAGGTTTCCGCCGCTCGTCGAATCCTGTCCGATTGGACAGGTTTTAGACGATCAAAATGACCAAAGCAATCTCTTTCTTGCGTGAACGAATGGAGCGAGAAACGTGCCACCGCAACGCAGCATCGCAATACCTGTGTGAAATCCGCACGCGTGCGTTCGATGCGGATCAGCGGCTAGAATGAAGCCCAACGCGGCACGACCGCCGCGCGAGGGCAACGATGAGACATGACGAGGCGGCGACCGAAGCCACCGACAGCGACGAAACGTCCGCGCCTTTGCGGCGACGCAAGGCGCACATCCGCGAGTCCAACGAAGCGCATCTGCTCGCCTGCGCGGAAGCCGTGTTCGCGGAACGCGGGCTCGACGGCGCGAGCACCGCGATGATCGCGGAGCGCGCCGGCCTGCCGAAAGCCAACCTGCATTACTACTTCCCGACAAAGCTGGCGTTGTATCGCCGCGTGCTCGACGACCTGTTCGAGGACTGGCATCGCGCGGCCGGTTCGTTCGAAGCCGACGACGATCCCGTCGTAGCGATCGGCGCGTACGTCCGCGCGAAGATGGCGCTGTCGCGGCGACGCCCGCTCGGCTCGAAGGTCTGGGCCAACGAGATCATCCACGGCGCGGAGCACATGCAGGACATCCTGTCGGAACGCGTGAAGCCGTGGTTCGATACGCGCGTGAAGGTGATCGAAGGCTGGATCGCGCGCGGGCTGCTCGCGCCGATCGACGCGCATGCGCTGATGTACCTGATCTGGGCAAGCACGCAGCACTATGCGGATTTCGATGCGCAGATCCGCGCGCTGAGCGGCAAGCGCGCGCTCACGCAGAAGGCGTTCGACGAGAAGACCGAGCAGGTCGTGCAGCTCGTGATTCGTGCGTGTGGAGCGGTGTCGCCGCGCGCGCACGACTAGCGCGACAACGCGGTCCGGCAAAAAGGAAACGGGCACCGCACAGGGGTTTCCCGTGCGATACCCGTTGCATGCGTCGCATCACGCGGATTGCGTGTTGCGTGTTGCGTGTTACGCGATGCGCTCGATCGCGATCGCCGTCGCTTCGCCGCCGCCGATGCACAGCGATGCGATGCCGCGCTTCATGCCGTACGTTTCGAGCGCGGCCAGCAGCGTCACCATCACGCGTGCGCCCGACGCGCCGATCGGATGGCCGAGCGCACATGCGCCGCCGTGCACGTTGACCTTCTCGTGCGGTAGGTCGAGATCGCGCATCGCGGCCATCGGCACCACCGCGAACGCTTCGTTGATCTCGAACAGGTCGACGTCGCGCAGGTTCCAGCCGGTTTTCTCCGACAGCTTGCGCAGCGCGCCGATCGGCGCGGTCGCGAACAGGCCCGGCTTGTCCGCGTAGGTCGAATGCCCGACGATCACCGCCTTCGGCGTGAGACCCAGGCGCTCGGCTTCCGAGCGGCGCATCATCACGAGCGCGGCCGCACCGTCCGAGATCGACGACGCATTCGCGGCCGTCACCGTGCCGCCGTCGCGGAACGCCGGCTTCAGCGTCGGGATCTTGTCGAGCTTCGCCTTGCCCGGCTGTTCGTCGATCGACACGACCGTTTCGGTCTTGCCGGCCTTCACGGTCACCGGCGCGATCTCCGACACGAAATGCCCTTCGGCGATCGCGCGTTGCGCGCGCGTCAGCGACGCGATCGCGAACGCATCCTGAGCCTCGCGCGTGAACTGGTACGCCTGCGCGCAATCCTCCGCGAACGTGCCCATCAGGCGGCCCTTCTCGTACGCGTCCTCGAGCCCGTCGAGGAACATGTGGTCGAGCACCTGCCCGTGGCCCATCCGCATTCCCGCACGCGCCTTCGGCAGCAGGTACGGCGCATTCGTCATGCTCTCCATCCCGCCCGCGACCGCCACGCCCGCCGAACCGGCCAGCAACAGGTCGTGCGCGAACATCGCGGCCTTCATCCCCGAGCCGCACATCTTGTTGACCGTGGTCGCGCCCGCCGCGAGCGGCAGCCCGGCCTTCAGCGCGGCCTGCCGCGCCGGCGCCTGGCCCTGGCCCGCCGGCAGCACGCAGCCGAACACGATTTCGTCGATGCGCTCGGCCGGCACGTTCGCGCGCTCGAGCGCCGCGCGAATCGCCACCGCGCCGAGGTCGCTCGCGCTGGCTGCCGCCAGGTCGCCCTGAAAACCGCCCATCGGCGTACGCGCCATACCAACGATTACGATCGGATCCTGAGTCGTCATGATTCGCTTCCTCCAGTGTCAGCGCGGTGCCATGCGCAACGCGCCATCGAGACGGATGACTTCGCCGTTCAGCATCGTGTTCCCGGCGATGTGGCGCACCAGCGCCGCAAATTCCTCCGGGCGGCCGAGCCGCGGCGGGAACGGCACGCTCTTGCCGAGCGCGTCCTGCACGTCCTGCGGCATGCCGGCCATCATCGGCGTCGCGAAGATGCCCGGCGCGATCGTCACCACGCGAATGCCGAAGCGCGCGAGTTCGCGCGCGATCGGCAGCGTCATGCCCACCACGCCGCTCTTCGACGCCGCATACGCGGCCTGTCCGATCTGCCCGTCGAACGCCGCGACCGACGCGGTGTTGACGATCACGCCGCGCTCGCCTTCCGCATCGGCGTCCTGCTTCGACATCGCTTCGGCGGCCAGCCGGATCATGTTGAACGTGCCGACCAGATTGATCGACACAGCGCGCGCGAAGCGCTCGAGCGAGTGCGGGCCCTCGCGGCCGACCACCTTCTCGCCCGGCGCGACGCCCGCGCAGTTGACGAGCGCGTCGATGCGGCCGAACGCGTCACGCGCGGCGGCGACGGCGGCCTGGCCGTCGGCTTCGCTCGTCACGTCGGTCTTCACGAAGCGCGCCGCCGCGCCAAGTGCGTGCGCAAGCCCCGCGCCCGCCTCTTCGTTGACGTCCAGCAGCACGGCCTTGCCGCCTTCCGCGACCACCATGCGCGCCACCGCGGCGCCGAGGCCCGAACCGGCGCCCGTGATCAGAAAAACGCGATCCTTGATATCCATTCGCAGTCCGTACAGGTTGTCTTCAGGGTTGAGCGGCCTTCTCGGCTTCCATCTTGCGCAACACGAAGCGCTGGATCTTGCCGCTCGGGGTTTTCGGTAGCGCGTCGACGAAGTCGATCGCGCGCGGATACGCGTGAGCGGACAGCCGCCGCTTCACGTGCAGGCTCAGTTCGTCGGCCAGCGCCGGTGTTCCGTCGTAATCTTTCGACAGCACGATGAACGCCTTGACGATCTCCGTGCGCTCGGGGTCCGGCACGCCGATGACCGCCGCCTCGCTCACGGCCGGATGCTCGATCAGCGCACTTTCCACGTCGAACGGGCCGATCCGGTAGCCGGACGACGTGATTACGTCGTCCGCGCGGCCGATGAAGCTCACGGCGCCGTCCGGCTCCAGCTCGACGTTGTCGCCGGTCCGGTAATAGCCGCCCGCGATCGCCGGCGTGTCCTGCTGCCAGTAGCCGTGGAACCACAGCAGCGGCGAACGGGCGATGTCGATCGCGAGATTGCCGGGCTCGCCGGGGCCGAGCTCGCGGCCCGCTTCGTCGAGCACCGCGACGCGGTAGCCGGGCATCGCGAAGCCGGCCGAACCGACGTGGACCGCATGCGCGAGGCCGTGGTGATTGTTCACGACCATCCCGAGTTCGGTCTGGCCATAGTGGTCGTGGATCGGCGCGCCGAGCGCCGCGTCGAACCAGCGCACGACTTCCGGATTCAGCGGTTCGCCCGCGCTGCTGACCACGCGCAGCTTGCCCTTCAGTCGCGCCGCCGCTTCCGTCCCGGCCGCCATCAGCATCCGGAAGGCGGTCGGCGAGCCCGCGAGGCTCGTGATGCCGAGCCGTTCGATCACGTCGTACGTACTGTCGACCGTGAAACCGCCTTCGTACAGCGTCGTCGCATGGCCGAGCACCAGCGGGCCCGTGATCGCGTAATAGAGACCGTACGCCCAGCCCGGGTCGGCGATGTTCCAGAACCGGTCGTCCGCACGCAGGTCCACCGCTTCCCGCATATAGGCGCTGAACGCGAGCAGCGCGCGCAGCGGCACCGGCACGCCCTTCGGCAAACCCGTCGTGCCCGACGTCGACATCATCATGAACAGGTCGGTCCCCTTGCGCAGCACCGGCTCGAACGAGTCGGGCTGCGCATCGAGCGCCGCGCGGAAATCGACGTCGCGTTCGTGAAGCGTCTCGTCCGGCTCGCGCACCGTCGCAACGGGCGGGCAATCGGCGACGTCGTCGAGCTTCGCGCGATTCGCGACGTTGGTCACGACCAGGCGCGCGTCGCTCATGCGCAGCCGGTGCTCGATCGCTTTCGGGCCGAACGCGGTAAACAACGGCTGATAGACGGCGCCGGCGCGCCACGTGCCGAGGATCGTCGCCACGAGTTCGGGCGTGCGCGGCAACAGGCCCGCCACCACGTCGCCCGGCTTGACGCCCTGCGCGACCAGCAGGTTCGCGACGCGCGCCGACAGCGCCTTCATCTGCGCGAACGTGTAGCTGCGGTGCTGCCCGCCGGCGTCGATCCAGTCGAGCGCGATCGCGTCCGCCGATGCGTGGCGGTCGCAGCACTCCACGCACGCGTTCAGGCCGCGCTCCAGGTCGCCGTGCAGTTGCCGTGCGGCGGTCTCGATACTGAATCGGGCCACGGCGTCGGCGTAGGCCGGCACCGCCCGGGCGGTAGCTCCATCAGGCATGCGTGTCTCCTGTGCGTTATGGCCGCCGGCGAGCCAGGGGCGCGACGGGGGATACATCGATAGTAGACAGCCCGCACATTGCAATCAATGACAAACAGAATCTAGAATCGTGATCGCTTTTGCCATGTCGGGAGGACGCAGGAAAATGGGGCCGCAGATGATTTCGCCGGATTTCGTCGACGACGCGCTCGCGTGCCTGCGCCGCCAACGCATCCCGACGGCGCCGGTGCTGCACGCCGCCGGCCTGCCGGCCGCCGTGCGCGAGCCTGTCACGCCGCAGCAGTACGGCCGGCTGTGGCTCGCGATCGCCGGCACCCTCGACGACGAATTCTTCGGGCTCGCCGCGCGCCCGATGCGGCGCGGCAGCTTCACGCTGCTGTGCCATGCGGTGCTGCACGCGGGCACGCTCGACAAGGCACTGCGGCGGGCACTGAAATTCCTGCGCGTGGTGCTGGACGAGCCGCACGGCGAGCTCGTCGTAGCCGACGGGCAGGCGCAGATCGTGCTGACGCAGACGGGCGCGCCCTACCCGGCGTTCGCGTACCGGACGTTCTGGCTGATCCTGCTTGGTGTCGCCTGCTGGCTGATCGGCCGGCGCATCCCGCTGCAGCGCATCGACTTCGCGTGCCCGAGCCCCGACCAGCGCAGCGACTATCACCAGTTCTTCGGCGTGCCCGTGCATTTCGACCGGCCCGACAGCCGGCTCGCGTTCAACGCCGCGTACCTCGCGCTGCCGACGATCCGCTCCGAGCAGGCGCTGAAGACCTTCCTGCGCGGCGCGCCCGGCAACCTGCTCGTCCGCTACCGGCACGATACGGGCTGGGTCGCGAAGACGCGCGCGCAACTGAAGACGCTGCCGGCCGCCGAGTGGCCCGACTTCGACACGCTGGCCGTGCGGCTCGGCACGACGCCCGCGACGCTGCGGCGGCGCTTGCGCAGCGAAGGGCAGAGCTTCGCGGCCATCAAGGACGAATTGCGCGGCGCGCTCGCGCAGTCGCTGCTGCGCGGGCACGCGCTCAGCGTCGCGGAAATCGCGACGGAGCTCGGCTTCACCGAGCCGAGCGCGTTTCATCGCGCGTTCCGGAAATGGACGGGGACGAGCCCCGGCGCATTCCGGAAGGACGTGCATGCGGCGGAGGGCGAGCCGGGCGGCGCGAGCGGATGACGCACCGGCACTCGCCGGGATACCGGTGATGCAGCAACGCCGTCACGCGTCGCTGATACGCTGCGATCTATCGACTGCCGTCGGCGATCCGTAGACGACGACAAACGCTGGACGAACGTTGACGGCGCGTGGCGTCGATGCGGCCGCGGCCGATCGCACCGCGAGCACGACGCTGCCGCACAAGCTCACGGCCGACGCGAAACAGGTTCGCGCCGGCACGCTCAGCCACGCCGTCGGCCTCGACGGACGCGAAGCCCACGCCGAACGCCTGCGGGCATTCGCGCCGTAACGTGACACGTACTCACCGGGAAACCCCGTCGACGCTCGCGGCGACATCGTGCAGCGGCCGCGAGAACAGCTTGCAGCCCGCGTAATAGACGAGCGACGTCAGCGAGAGACCGACGATCCACGACACGTCCGCGCCGCCGAGCCGGCTCGCCAGTTCGCCCGTATAGAGATCGGTCGCCATGAACGGCGCCTGCGCGACGATGCCGATGAAATACGAGCCGACCGCGATCGTATTGAAGCGCCCGTAGATGCCGCCGTCCTGCCGGAAGAACGAATCTACGTCGTACTCGCCGTGACACACGAGGTAATAGTCGACGAGGTTGATCGCGGTCCACGGCACGAGCACGTACAGCAGCAGCAGGATGAAGTTCGTGTAGCCGGCAAGGAAATCGTGCTGCCCGAACAGCGCGATCGCGAGCGCGATGCCGCACAGGACGATCGCGGTGATTGCCCGCGCACGCGCCTTGCCCGACCACGACGGAAAGAGCGTCTGCAGCACGGTGATCGCCGACAGCGCGCCGCAATACAGTTCCATCGCATTGCTGGCCGCGATGCCGAACGACAGCACGACGATCACGAGCACGCTGATGCCTTGCGTGAGGCCGGTGAGGCCGCTCACGACATTGCCGTCAGGCGTCGCGAGGCCCACCAGGCAGCCGAGCAGCATCGGGAAGAACGAGCCGAGCACACAGCCCCAGTAACTCGACCAGAACGCCGTGCGCGGCCCCGTATCGGGCGGCAGGTAGCGCGAATAGTCCGACACGTAAGGCGCATACGCGATCTGCCACAACGCGGCCACCGACATCGCGCCGAGGAAGCCCGACACATTCAGCGAATGCTTCGAGAACGTATCGGCGGGCAATCCGTGCACGAAAATGATCCACACGAATGCCAGCACGAGCACGCTGCCCGAGCACCAGCTCAGCAGTCGCGCATACGCGTGAATCAGCTTGTAGCCGTAGATCGAGCCGAGCAGGCTGATCAGGCCGATCACCACGACGCCCGCGTCGAGCGGAATGGCGGCGCTCAGGCTGTGCAGCGCCTGCCCGCCGAACACGCAGTTCGACGCGAAGAAGCCGACATACATCACGACCACCAGCGCCACCACGAGCAGCGCGCCGAACGACCCGAACTGCCCGCGGGTCTGAATCATCTGCGGTACGCCGAGTTGCGGCCCTTGCGCGGAATGCAGCGCCATGAAGACCGCGCCGATCAGGCTGCCGACGAGCGTGGCGAGTGCGGCCCACCAGAACGGCTGCTTGAACACCGTGGTCGCGAGCGATCCGGTGACGATCGTCAGCATCATGATGTTCGACCCGAACCAGATCGTGAACAGGTCTTTCGCGCTGCCATGCCGTTCGGTCAGCGGAATCGGCTGGATGGTGCTTTCCTCGAGATGAGCAATGGACTCGCCCTGACTCATTTCGTCTCCTTGTTTCTGTTGTGGTGTGCGAGGGTTCGGCAGTTGAAGGATGAAGCGGAATGCGTGGCCCACGCGGATCGCGTATCGTGTACCAAACCGGTTACAACATTCGTATTCCTCATTAACCAACGGACGTCATCACGTCGATTCACCGGACTGCCATGCTGTACGCCCGATCTTCAACCGTTCGGATAGCCGCTCCGGCGGCTACACACGGGCGACCCGACGCTGAAGCCGACTCCGTGCTTCGATGCGCTCCCGCCCGTCTGACCATAGCCGGTCGGAAGCGCGTTGCTCAACTCGTCAGCAGTCGATTCCGAGCACTTCGCGCGCGGTGGCATCCACGGCCTTGCGCATCGTGTCGACCAGTTCGTCGATCTGCGCGTGATCGATCACCAGCGGCGGCGCAACGATCAGGCGGCCGTTCGTCGAACGCACGATCGCCCCGAGCTCGAACCCGACCGTCCGGCTGTGCCAGGTCAGGTCGGCCTCGTTCGCAAAACGCTCGCGCGTCGCCTTGTTCTTCGCGAACTGGATCGCGCCGACCGCGCCCACGCCCTGGATCTCGCCGACGAGCGGATGGCCGTCGAACGCGTCGCGCAGCGCCTTCTGCAAATACGGGCCCGTATCGGTCTTCGTCCGCTCGACGAGCCCCTCTCGTTCGAGCACGTCGAGGTTGGCCAGCGCGACGGCGGCCGCGACCGGGTGCCCCGAATAGGTCAGTCCGTGCGCGTAGACACCGCCCTTGTCGACGAGTGCATCGCCGACGCGCCGGCTCATGATCAGCCCGCCCATCGGCACATAGCCCGAAGTCAGCCCCTTGGCCATGCAGATCAGGTCCGGTTCGAAGCCGAAGTGGCGGTGTGCGAACCACTCGCCGGTACGGCCGAACCCGCCGATCACTTCGTCCGCGCAGAGCAGCACGTCGTACTGACGACAGATACGCTCGATCTCCTGCCAGTAGCCGTCCGGCGGAAAGATCATCCCGCCCGCCCCCTGGAACGGTTCCGCGACGAACGCGGCGACGCGCTCCGCGCCGATCTCGAGAATCTTGCGCTCGAGCGACAACGCCGCCTGCTTGCCGAATGCCTCGGGGCTCAGGTCGCCGCCGTTCGCGTACCAGTACGGTTCGTCCACGTGCGTGACGTTCGGAATCGGCAGATCGCCCATTTCGTGCATGAACGCCATGCCGCCCAGCGACGCGCTGCCCACCGTCGATCCGTGATAGCCGTTCACGCGGCCGATCAGCACCTTCTTCTGCGGCTTGCCCATCACGTCCCAGAACCGCCGCACGGTGCGAATCAGCACCTCGTTCGATTCGGATCCCGAATTGGTATACACCACGTGACTGAAGCGATTGCCCAGCAGCGCGAACAGGCGCTCCGACAGTTCGATCACCGACGGGTGCGTCGTATGAAAGAACATGTTGTAGTAGGACAGTTCCTTCATCTGGCGCGCGGCGGCGTCGATGAGCTCCGGCCGGCCGTAGCCGACGTTGGTGCACCACAGCCCGGACATGCCGTCCAGATAGCGGTTGCCGTCGTTGTCCCATAGATGGACACCTTCGCCGCGCACCATCACGCGCGCGCCTTCCTCATTCAGCGCCTTCTGGTCGACGAACGCATGCAGGTGATGCGCGGCGTCGCTGCGTTGATAGTCCTGCGTCGTGCGATGCGGAAAATTGGGCGCATTCATGGGCGAGTCTCCGGTTCGTTTTTGAGGTTTTACGGTTTTGAGGTTTAGCGGATAAAAAGCGTTGCCGTGCTGCGCGGCGCAGCCGCTTGCGGCATGCCGCGTCGAATCAATAGCTGATCCAGGTCGTCTTGAGGCCCGTGTACTTGTCGATCGCATGCAGCGAAAGATCGCGTCCGAAGCCCGACTGGCGGAATCCGCCGAACGGCGTCTGCGCGCTCAGCGCATCGACCGTATTGACGGAAACCGTGCCCGCGCGCAGCCGGCCCGACACACGATGCGCGCGCGACAGGTTGCCGGTCCACACCGACGCGGCAAGGCCGTAGATCGAGTCGTTCGCGAGCCGGACTGCGTCGTCCTCGGTTTCGAATGCCATCACCGACAGCACCGGCCCGAAGATCTCCTCGCGGGCGATGGCGTCGTCGTGCTTCACGTCGATGAAGATCGTCGGCTCGATGAAATAGCCCTTGCCGTCGACGCGCGGCGCGCCTCCGCCGATCGCGAGCGTGGCGCTGTCTCGACCGCGCGCGATCCATTCGCGCACGCGCCGATGCTGCTGCTCGTCGACGATGGCGCCCATCCCGCTCGACGGATCGAGCGGATCGCCCGGCATGAACGCGGCGGCATGTGCGATCAGCCGGTCGACGAACGCATCGTGAATCGAGCGCTGAACCAGCAGCCGCGAGTTGGCGGAACACACTTCGCCCTGGTTGAAGAAAATGCCGAAGCACGCCTTGCGTGCGGCCAGGTCGAGATCGTCCGTATCGTCGAAGACGAGATTCGGGCTCTTGCCGCCGCACTCGAGCCACACCTGCTTCATGTTCGACTGCGCGGCATACTCGAGGAATTTCTTGCCGACGCTCGTCGATCCCGTGAAGGCGAGCACGTCCACGTCGGGATGCAGCCCGAGTGCGCGCCCGGCGGTCTCGCCGTAACCCGGCACGACGTTCAGCACGCCCGGCGGCAGGCCCGCTTCGAGCGCCAGCTCGGCGACACGCAACGCGGACAGCGGCGCTTGTTCCGCCGGCTTCAGCACGACGCTGTTGCCGGCCGCGAGCGCCGGCGCCACCTTCCACGCAACCATGTCGAGCGGAAAATTCCACGGCACCACGGCGCCAACGACGCCTAGCGGTTCGCGCGTGACGACCGCGAGATTGCCGGGGTCGGTCGACGCGACTTCGCCATGCAGCTTGTCGACGGCTTCGCCGTACCAACTGAACAGGCCGCCCGCGGCCGGCACGTCGATGCTGAACGCATCCGCCACACGCTTGCCCATGTTGAGCGAGTCGAGCAGCGCGAGCTCCGCACCGTGCGATGCGATGAGTTCGCCGAGCCGGCAAAGCACACGCTTGCGTTCCGCCGGCGCACAGCGCGACCAGACGCCGGATTCGAATGCGCTACGCGCGGCGCGCACTGCATCGTCGACGTCCGGTGCATCGCACGACGCGACTTCCGCGATGACGGCCTCGGTGGCCGGATTGATCGCGGCGAACGTCCGCCCGCTTCGCGCCGGCACGCTACGGCCGCCGATATGCGCAAGCGTTCTCGGAACCACTTGTGTCGCGAGACGTCTCCAGTCCGCGTGCCGATGGTTTTCTGCTGAAGTTGGGTTCATTCAAGACTCCGTTTTGGCGACAGGCGTGTGTGCGTTGTTCTCCGCCTGAACTCGACCGACGCAAGACGCCGGCGGGCACGACCGATGCCGATGACCGCCGCGAATCGCCGCGTCGTGCGGTCGGCAAACTGTCGGTCATCAAAAAGAGATTTGAAAGAACAGTTTTTCTTGTCATTGAAGAGGTTATTTCTATTCATCCGGCAGTCGTGCAGTGGGTTTGCCTGCCACATCGCGCTCACGGTGCCGTTTGTTTGCGTGCGACTGCTTCGGCGTGCCGGTGCCGTGCAACGTGAAACCTGCGGCGACATGCGGTCGGCACGACGTTGCGCCCCGGCGCGTCCGGACACATACTGGTCGGCGTGGATGTGGGCGTGGGCGAACAAGGAGGCGTCGATGACGAATGTCGATCAGGGCGCCGCTTCGATCTTCGGCGCGATCGGAACGGCCGTGTCGTTGCTGGCTGCGATTCCGTACGCGCTCGCGATCTACCGGCGCACCGTTCGTCCGCATCTGTTCACCTGGCTCGTGTGGTCGCTCGTCACGGCGATCGCGGCCGCCGGCCAGTTCGTCGCGGGGGCTGGGCCGTCCGCGTGGTGCACGGCGGCGATTGCGGTGACATGCTTTCTGACGCTTGTGGCCAGCATCTTTCGCGGCGAACGCGGCTGGACGCGCGTCGACTGGTTTTTTCTGGTCGCCGCTCTATCGGCCATCCCGCTGTGGCTGCTGACCGACGATCCGACGATCTCGATCTGCATGGTGACGCTGATCGAGCTTGCCGGCCTCGGCCCGACCGTCCGCAAGACGATCCACGATCCATGGAGCGAGAGCCTCGCGTATTTCGCGCTGTGCGTGCTCAAGTACGCGCTCGCGTTGCTGGCATTGAGCACATGGAATGTCGCGGTCGCGTTCTATCCGGTCGTGAATGTCCTCGCGTCGATCGGCATCTGCGGGTTGATACTGGTCCGTCGGCAGTCGCTGTCGAACGCGCGATAGGCGCGCCCCATCGGCGCGGTACGTTGCTTGCTGCTATTGGTCGCCGGTATGAGCGGCGCCCCTTCAGAAACGATGCGAGGCCCTTGAATGGATGCAATTCGTACAACGATCGAGCCGTGCGAAGCCGCGCTGCGTGCCGCGATGCTGGCCAACGACGTCGACGCGCTCGATGCGTTGCTGGACGACGATCTGGTGTTCACCGTTCCGACCGGCCAGATCATCTCGAAGGAAGACGACCTGGCCGCGCATCGTGCGAAGCTTCTGCGTCTCGACAAACTCGATGTGCAGGAAATGCATGCATACGCGATCGACGAGATGATCCTGACCACGACGAAGGCGGTACTCGCCGGCCAATTCGACGGCACGGCGTTCGACGGCGTGTTTGCCTATACTCGGCTGTGGCGCCGATCGCCCGCCGGCTGGCGCGTCGTCGCCGGGCATGCATCGCAGATCGTGTAGCCGCGTGCGTGTGAGCGTGCGTTTGAACGGTATCACTCGATCTTCCGTCGAGCCGGCGAACAGTGAACGCAGGGTGAGTCGATGCGAGCGCGAGCGATGCGCCGGCGGAGATGCCCGCCATGACAGGAGACGAGATGCACGCGCCATTTACCATTCGCGCGGCCCGTACTGCGGATGCGGAAGCACTCACGCGACTGGCCCGCATTTCGAAGGTACATTGGGGCTATCCGAAGGACTGGCTCGACCTGTGGCAGCGCGATCTCACGATTGCGCCGGAGACGATCGACGGTTCGATCGGTTACGTCGCGGAATCCCGCGAGGCGATCATCGGGTTCTGGGTCAGGGCGTCATCGAAGTCGGATCGCCCGACGCCCGGATGGCTGTTCATCCATCCCGACCACATGGGTCGGGGTGTTGCCCGTGCACTTTGGGAAGAGGTTCGCAGGGAAAGCGCCGCGAGAGGGATAAGGAGCTTCGTGATCGAAGCGGACCCCAATGCGGTTCCGTTCTATCTGACGCTCGGGGCGGAAAAAATAGGCGAAAAGGAATCGAGCGTCGTTCCGGGCAGGTTCTTTCCGATCCTGCGGATCACGGTTTGAGCGTCGATCCGGCCCTGCGGATATAGCGCAGGTAGACCAGGGTATTGCGACGGGCGCGGAACAACTCCGGCGGCAGCCGCGCGTCAAGCGCGCTCGGGTTGCGGGTCAGCAACGCGACCACTGAAACGTCTTCCCCGGCTAACGGGCCAGATCCGCGTCGGTGGCAATGTCCTGGCGCATCTGCAGGATGCTGCTGCATGCATTTCCGCCGCCGAAATGCAAAAACCCCCGCCTTTCGGGCGGGGGTTTCTGGCTTAGGGAGCCTGACGATTACCTACTTTCACACGGGAATCCGCACTATCATCGGCGTAGAGTCGTTTCACGGTCCTGTTCGGGATGGGAAGGGGTGGGACCGACTCGCTATGGTCATCAGGCAAAGAGGGTTGTTGCGCTGGCTTGGCAGCACAACCAATCCGGGAAGAAGCAGTAATTTTGAGTTGTGTGTATCACACACGAGAATCCAACCAGTCCGACGCGCTGTTCTCAGCGCGAGACAGACTTGTTATAGGATCAAGCCTTACGGGCAATTAGTATCAGTTAGCTGAACGCATTACTGCGCTTACACACCTGACCTATCAACGTCCTGGTCTCGAACGACCCTTCAAGGGGATCTAGTCCCCAGGGATATCTCATCTTAAGGCGAGTTTCCCGCTTAGATGCTTTCAGCGGTTATCTCTTCCGAACATAGCTACCCGGCGATGCCACTGGCGTGACAACCGGTACACCAGAGGTTCGTCCACTCCGGTCCTCTCGTACTAGGAGCAGCCCCCTTCAAATATCCAACGCCCACGGCAGATAGGGACCAAACTGTCTCACGACGTTTTAAACCCAGCTCACGTACCTCTTTAAATGGCGAACAGCCATACCCTTGGGACCGGCTACAGCCCCAGGATGAGATGAGCCGACATCGAGGTGCCAAACACCGCCGTCGATATGAACTCTTGGGCGGTATCAGCCTGTTATCCCCAGAGTACCTTTTATCCGTTGAGCGATGGCCCTTCCATACAGAACCACCGGATCACTATGACCTGCTTTCGCACCTGCTCGACTTGTCGGTCTCGCAGTTAAGCACGCTTATGCCATTGCACTATCAGCACGATTTCCGACCGTACCTAGCGTACCTTCGTACTCCTCCGTTACGCTTTGGGAGGAGACCGCCCCAGTCAAACTGCCTACCATGCACTGTCCCCGACCCGGATCACGGGCCAAGGTTAGAACCTCAAACAAACCAGGGTGGTATTTCAAGGACGGCTCCACCGAAACTAGCGTTCCGGTTTCATAGCCTCCCACCTATCCTACACAGATCGGTTCAAAGTCCAATGCAAAGCTACAGTAAAGGTTCATGGGGTCTTTCCGTCTAGCCGCGGGTAGATTGCATCATCACAAACACTTCAACTTCGCTGAGTCTCGGGAGGAGACAGTGTGGCCATCGTTACGCCATTCGTGCAGGTCGGAACTTACCCGACAAGGAATTTCGCTACCTTAGGACCGTTATAGTTACGGCCGCCGTTTACCGGGACTTCAATCAAGAGCTTGCACCCCATCATTTAATCTTCCGGCACCGGGCAGGCGTCACACCCTATACGTCCACTTTCGTGTTTGCAGAGTGCTGTGTTTTTATTAAACAGTCGCAGCCACCAGTTTATTGCAACCCCTTCACCCTCCTGGCGCAGGCCAGTCAAGCTACAAGGGCGTACCTTATCCCGAAGTTACGGTACCAATTTGCCGAGTTCCTTCTCCCGAGTTCTCTCAAGCGCCTTAGAATACTCATCTCGCCCACCTGTGTCGGTTTGCGGTACGGTCATCGTTAGACTGAAGCTTAGAGGCTTTTCTTGGAACCACTTCCAATTGCTTCGCTCCCGAAGGAGCTCGCGCCACACCCTTGAATTGCGCACCCGGATTTGCCTAAGTGCCTTCTCCAATGCAGCGACCGGGACTTCCAACACCCGGACAACCTTCCGCGATCCGTCCCCCCATCGCATCTAACAATGGTGCAGGAATATTGACCTGCTTCCCATCAGCTACGCATTTCTGCCTCGCCTTAGGGGCCGACTCACCCTACGCCGATGAACGTTGCGTAGGAAACCTTGGGCTTACGGCGAGGGGGCCTTTCACCCCCTTTATCGCTACTCATGTCAGCATTCGCACTTCCGATACCTCCAGCACCCTTTACAAGGCACCTTCGCAGGCTTACGGAACGCTCTCCTACCATGCGTGCTAAGCACGCATCCGCAGCTTCGGTATATAGCTTAGCCCCGTTACATCTTCCGCGCAGGACGACTCGATCAGTGAGCTATTACGCTTTCTTTAAAGGGTGGCTGCTTCTAAGCCAACCTCCTGACTGTTTTAGCCTTCCCACTTCGTTTCCCACTTAGCTATATTTGGGGACCTTAGCTGGCGGTCTGGGTTGTTTCCCTCTTGACACCGGACGTTAGCACCCGATGTCTGTCTCCCGTGATTGCACTCTTCGGTATTCGGAGTTTGCTATGGCGGGGTAATCTGCAATAGACCCCCCAACCATGACAGTGCTCTACCCCCGAAGGTGAGACACGAGGCACTACCTAAATAGTTTTCGGAGAGAACCAGCTATTTCCAGGTTTGTTTAGCCTTTCACCCCTATCCACAGCTCATCCCCTAACTTTTCAACGTTAGTGGGTTCGGACCTCCAGTACGTGTTACCGCACCTTCATCCTGGCCATGGATAGATCACCTGGTTTCGGGTCTACGCCCAGCAACTGAACGCCCTATTCGGACTCGCTTTCGCTACGCCTGCCCTATACGGTTAAGCTTGCTACTGAACGTAAGTCGCTGACCCATTATACAAAAGGTACGCCGTCACCCCTTACGAGGCTCCGACTGTTTGTATGCATGCGGTTTCAGGATCTATTTCACTCCCCTCCCGGGGTTCTTTTCGCCTTTCCCTCACGGTACTGGTTCACTATCGGTCGATCACGAGTATTTAGCCTTGGAGGATGGTCCCCCCATCTTCAGACAGGATTTCACGTGTCCCGCCCTACTTGTCGCACACCTAGTTCTTTCATACTGTTTTCGCCTACAGGGCTATCACCTGCTATGGCCGCACTTTCCAGAGCGTTCGGCTAACAATACAAATAAAGAGTGCAAGGCTCATCCCATTTCGCTCGCCACTACTTTGGGAATCTCGGTTGATTTCTTTTCCTGCGGTTACTTAGATGTTTCAGTTCACCGCGTTCGCTTCGCATGGCCTATGTATTCAGCCATGGATACTCCAAAAGGAGTGGGTTTCCCCATTCGGACATCTACGGATCAAAGCTCGTTTGCCAGCTCCCCGTAGCTTTTCGCAGGCTACCGCGTCCTTCATCGCCTGTGATCGCCAAGGCATCCACCACATGCACTTGTTCGCTTGACCCTATAACGAGTCTGTCTCTCGACAGCCGCTACAGGTTGAGTTCTCGCGTTGTGCCGTATTCCAATTGAGCCGAACAATGAAGTTCGAATCATCTTGAGATACATCGATACAATCACAACCCGGATAGTTTCCACGTCCATCTCAAGACGCTTCCGCTATCCAAATTACTTACTTCTTCCAGATTGTTAAAGAACGACAGCCGATATCTGTTGATATCACTCTGACTGGCTCAATCGCCAATGACAAATGCTCGTCTCACACGTCACTTTCGTGTGATCCAAACGCTTCCCATTGAAGATTGGTGGAGGCAGACGGGATCGAACCGACGACCCCCTGCTTGCAAAGCAGGTGCTCTCCCAGCTGAGCTATGCCCCCATGTACAGAGAACTTCAGGGTACTACCGCCAGACAATGGTGGGTCTGGTTGGATTCGAACCAACGACCCCCGCCTTATCAAGACGGTGCTCTAACCGACTGAGCTACAGACCCCTGAGTCTGTCTTTAAATTTACAGCCGATAAGCGTGAGCGCTCAACTTTGCGAGAAGCTCTGGAAAGGAGGTGATCCAGCCGCACCTTCCGATACGGCTACCTTGTTACGACTTCACCCCAGTCATGAATCCTACCGTGGTGACCGTCCTCCTTGCGGTTAGACTAGCCACTTCTGGTAAAACCCACTCCCATGGTGTGACGGGCGGTGTGTACAAGACCCGGGAACGTATTCACCGCGGCATGCTGATCCGCGATTACTAGCGATTCCAGCTTCATGCACTCGAGTTGCAGAGTGCAATCCGGACTACGATCGGTTTTCTGGGATTAGCTCCCCCTCGCGGGTTGGCAACCCTCTGTTCCGACCATTGTATGACGTGTGAAGCCCTACCCATAAGGGCCATGAGGACTTGACGTCATCCCCACCTTCCTCCGGTTTGTCACCGGCAGTCTCCTTAGAGTGCTCTTGCGTAGCAACTAAGGACAAGGGTTGCGCTCGTTGCGGGACTTAACCCAACATCTCACGACACGAGCTGACGACAGCCATGCAGCACCTGTGCGCCGGTTCTCTTTCGAGCACTCCCGCCTCTCAGCAGGATTCCGACCATGTCAAGGGTAGGTAAGGTTTTTCGCGTTGCATCGAATTAATCCACATCATCCACCGCTTGTGCGGGTCCCCGTCAATTCCTTTGAGTTTTAATCTTGCGACCGTACTCCCCAGGCGGTCAACTTCACGCGTTAGCTACGTTACTAAGGAAATGAATCCCCAACAACTAGTTGACATCGTTTAGGGCGTGGACTACCAGGGTATCTAATCCTGTTTGCTCCCCACGCTTTCGTGCATGAGCGTCAGTATTGGCCCAGGGGGCTGCCTTCGCCATCGGTATTCCTCCACATCTCTACGCATTTCACTGCTACACGTGGAATTCTACCCCCCTCTGCCATACTCTAGCCTGCCAGTCACCAATGCAGTTCCCAGGTTGAGCCCGGGGATTTCACATCGGTCTTAGCAAACCGCCTGCGCACGCTTTACGCCCAGTAATTCCGATTAACGCTCGCACCCTACGTATTACCGCGGCTGCTGGCACGTAGTTAGCCGGTGCTTATTCTTCCGGTACCGTCATCCCCCGGCTGTATTAGAGCCAAGGATTTCTTTCCGGACAAAAGTGCTTTACAACCCGAAGGCCTTCTTCACACACGCGGCATTGCTGGATCAGGCTTTCGCCCATTGTCCAAAATTCCCCACTGCTGCCTCCCGTAGGAGTCTGGGCCGTGTCTCAGTCCCAGTGTGGCTGGTCGTCCTCTCAGACCAGCTACTGATCGTCGCCTTGGTAGGCCTTTACCCCACCAACTAGCTAATCAGCCATCGGCCAACCCTATAGCGCGAGGCCCGAAGGTCCCCCGCTTTCATCCGTAGATCGTATGCGGTATTAATCCGGCTTTCGCCGGGCTATCCCCCACTACAGGACATGTTCCGATGTATTACTCACCCGTTCGCCACTCGCCACCAGGTGCAAGCACCCGTGCTGCCGTTCGACTTGCATGTGTAAGGCATGCCGCCAGCGTTCAATCTGAGCCAGGATCAAACTCTTCAGTTTAAACCTGTTACTGTTTTCGGTTCGGTTAAGAACCGGTCGCTCACTCAAAGCTGACAGGTAAATGAATTACTTCATAAACCTGACTTACTTTAGTGTGAGACTCTTGATACTTTCGCTATCTGATCCGAAGATCAGCTCGCTTTCATCAAGCGCCCACACTTATCGGCTGTTAATTTTTAAAGAGCATTTCTGCGAGAAACCTGAAGTTTCTCAGCAGCGCTGCGTTTTCAGCAGCAGAGAAGCGAGATTATGAACCGTGTTTCGCAGCGCGTCAACAACTTTTTACATCAGACCGTTGCGGCTGCGGGGCTCAACTTCCAGGCCAGCCGTGCGCTCCAGACTCCAGCGCTCCGCCAACCCTGCTTCCCTCTTCCGCGCCGCGTTTCCGTTAGCGCGAAAGAGGCGTGATTCTAAACACCGGCCACCTTCCACGCAAGCCCTTTGTGAAAATAGTTTTCGCTGCGTCCTGTAGAGATGACGCAAGCCGCTCCCCTTCCATATAGAGAGCACCACGGAACGGACGAGGAACCGCGTGCCGTCGAGTATCATGCCGCGACCGAACCACGCTCTCATATCCACGATGGACAGCACCACTCAACCCGGCGACGCCGACCTTCGCGACGAATATGCAGCGCTGCGCGAGCGCGCCATCATCCTGGAAGAACAGGTTCCGCCGCTTCTGCAACGCATCTCGGATGTCTTGCCGCGAATCTGCGGCGAATCCGAACTGGCGGACGAGCACCGCGAGCGGCTCGTCGGCGCGCGCAACGCGGCGATGGTCTCGATCGAGAACTATCAGCAGGCGATTCCGTTCCTGCAGACGGCCGACTCGATCATCGAGCAACTGGACAAGACGCCCGAGCGCGACGAAGACATCGAGTGGCGTGAGTCGCTGCTGCAGCGGCTCGACGAACTGATCGACGTCGCAGTCGTGATGATCGACGACGCAGAAAACTACTTCGAACAGGCGCACGCCTGCGATCTGTCCAGCGTGCCGAAAGCCATCCTCGAGGATTGAGCACAGCCGCTCGGGACCGCGTCGCGCACCGGCGTCATGTTGCGTGCGGCAGCCGTCCCGACGCGTGCCGGCCGGTAGTCGCCGTCTGACACCTTCGCCGCCATACCGGCCGCCCTCCTCCCGCAAAAGCTCACCTTTTCGCGACGCCCGTCGCCGGGCCGACACTACGCCGGCGCATCGAGCACGATCGTCTCGCTGACGATCGGCACGCGGATGTATCCGCCCTCCGCATCGCCATACGCGTGCGCATTCCCGTCGACGACGTATTGCGCCGTCAGCGCGCACAGGGTCGCGTCCCGCGCATCGACGGACTTCAGCGTCGACACGTCGATCCCCAGTCGCTCCAGCAGCAGCCGACGCTGGTTGCGTTTCTGCTTCGCCGACGCCACGGCCTTGCCCAGCAGCGCGCAGGTGATCGCAAAAGGATAGGTTTCGAAACTTGCGCGTCCGCCCGCATAGTGCGCGCCGGTCAGCAGCGGATAGGCATCCGCGAGTGCGCGGTAGACGCGCTCTCCCATGAACATCCAGTCGAAGAAACCCGACGTGCTCGCGACCGCCTGCTCCCGCGACGGCGTCGGAAAGCATGAGATCCGTTCACGCGCGAGCGCCTGTTCGGCCGCCCTGCGCCCGCTCCCCGTCCACCACAGACTCGGCGCGTCGACACCGACGGCCACGACATCATGGGCGAGACACAGCGCGGGCACCGCCTCGGGCGCGATCCGCTCCTCGCGGCAGACGACCGTCGATCCGCGCAGGACCACGAGATCGCATTGCTTCTTTTCCCCGCCCACGTCGACGCCCGCCACGGCCGGCGATTGCCGCGCAGCGGACCGGAGGGAGCCAGCCGAGCGCATGCGGCAGCCTCAGTCCGCCGGCCGCGCGTCGTAGGCGGCGTCGAAGATCGCCTCGAGACCGGGATGCACGCCGCGCATCGGGTCGACGACCGACTTTGCCCAGTCGAAATACGCCTGCTTGCGCTCGAGCGGCCAGTCCGCGGGCGGATGCCGCGCGATGTCGCGCAGATTGCAGATCTTGTCGGCCAGCTTCACGAGCTTCGCGCGCCGGCTGATGGTCGCCGCATGCTCGACCTGCAGGCGCTTGCGCTCTTCCTTCGGCAACGACTTGTCGTCGGTGACTTCCATCACGATGTCCGCCACGTCCTTGCCGAACAACCGCAGCAACTCCTGCTCGGTCGTCTCGGTATCCTCGACCGTGTCGTGCAGCACGGCCGCGACGATCACGCGTTCGTCCTCGACGCCGGCCTCGTTGGCCAGCACGTCGGCGAGCGCGATCGGATGATTGATGTACGGCGACGCCTCTTCGTCCTTGCGCCGCTGATTGCGATGCTTGTCTGCCGCGAATGCGATGGCGGCTACCAGTTTTTTCATGTTCCCCCCTCGTGTGGCCTGACCCGCGACCGGCAGAACCGGCCGCGTGCATTTCCGAACCGCACATACTACCTGTTCGCGATGAACCTGCCCGTGCGTCGGCAGCCCCGCATGCGTCGAATCACACGCCGACCGTTGCGCGCGACAACTCGACGACGTTGACCCGCGCACCGAATACGTCCCGCACGAGCGGCAGCAGATGGTCGTGGTGCGTCAGGAACAGCACCTGGGTTCGCGTCGACAGATCGCGCAGCGCATCGAGGCCGGCCTTCGCGCGCGCATCGTCGAAGTTGATGAACAGGTCGTCCGCGACGAACGGCAGCGCGGTCCGGCTGCCGAGCTGCAGCTCCAGCGCCGCGATCCGCAGCGCGAGAAACAGCTGGTCACGCGTGCCTTCGCTCAACCCGGCGACCTCGACCGACGCGCCCTTCGTCCGCCGTGCGTACAGCGCGGGCGGCGTCCGTTCGGTATCGACGGTCAGCCGCGCGAATTCGCCCAGCGTGAGCCCGGCGAAGATCTCGCCCGCCCGTCGGAGCATCGGCCCCTGCTTCTGGTCGCGATAGCGATCCGTCGCCCACTTCAGCAACCGGCTCGCCGTGGCCGCCTCCAGGTACTGCTCGGCTGCCTCGCCCATCGCCGCCAGCGCTTCCTGCCGCTTCGACTCGGCCACGGCCGCATTCGCCTGGCCATCGATCGCGCGGAAAGCCTGCTCGGCCACGACCTGCTGCTGCGACAGCTCGTTCAGCCGCTTGCCGACATCGCCGAGCGACTGCTTCACCGCTTCAAGGTGCGCGGGGACGTCGGCGATGTCCTGTTCCGCGACCTCGGCCTCGACCGCTGAACGGGACAGGCCGTCGCCATCGCGCACCAGCGCCTCGTGCGCGGCATCGACCGCCTGCCGAAGCTGGCGCTGGCGATCCGAGCGTTCGGCCAACGGCAGCGCCGCATCGATCGACGCGACGCCGGCCAGTTGCAACAGCGGCTGGATGCGCGCGTCGGCGCCGGCCACCGCGGCGGCCGCGTCCGCGACCTTGCCGTCAGCCTGCCGCACGGCCTCGTCGGCCCGCTCGATCGCACGCGCGCTTTCCCTGGCCGCCGCGAGACGCATCGTCAGCCGGCGCGCGACGTCCGGCCAGTCGCCGCTCGACAGCCACTCCGGCGCGAGCGCCACGGCAAGCCGCCGGGCGCCCGCCTCGAGCGCGGCGAGCTCCGCTTGGATCGCGGCGATCCGGTTGCGCGGCGCATCGGCATCGGTCAGTTCCGCCGTCACCGCGTTGGCGAGCGCGAGCGCGCCTTCGGCCGCGGCCAGCGTCGCCGCGCTCGTGGACAGCTTCGCGTCGGCCAGCGCGGCGCGCCATTGCGCATGCCACGCGTCGTAGGCCGTCTGCGCGTGGCCGACGCGCGACTGCGCCGTCGCGCACCCGCGTTCGGCTTCCCGCGCGCGATCGTCGAGGCTGTCCTTCTGGGCGGCCGCTTTCTCGGCCGACTGCACGAACGTCTCGGCGACGGCGACGAGCGCGGCGAGCCCTTCCGACTCGCCGCCCCGCGATACCGTCAGCAGCGCCGCGCGCAGCGCCGTTTCCGCGCCGACCCGTGCAGCCCGCATCGTGTCGAACTCGCGGCGTTGACGCTCCAGCTCCGTCTGCGCGGCGAACACCGCGTCGCGTTTCGCCAGCCAGTCGCCCATCGCCGCCAGCGGCATGCCGGGCACCGCGGCCGTCGTCGCGAGCGCGGTCCATGCGTCGCGATGCGCGGCGAGTTCGCGCTCGCGCTCGTCCAGCGCGGCCTGCCTGCGCGTCACGCCGGCACGCGCGGATTCGACCTGCTGACGCAGCGACTGCAACGTCGCCGCCGCCTGCGTCGCGCCGAGCTGCGCATCGACGAGTTCGTCCGCGAGACGAATCGCGTCGTCGACCGCCGGTGCGCCCGTCGCGAGATCGACCGCGCCGCTGCGGATATCGCCCCACGCGCCGTCGCGCCGCGCACGCGCCGCCAGCACGTCGGCGGTCGTGACGACCTTGTGGTTCTCCGCGAAGTGCTTCTCCTGCAGTTCGAGCCGCTCGAGCTCTTCGAGTGCGCTGTCCCGCGCATCGCGGGCAGCCGCCGCCGCGCTCGCCCGCTCGCTGTCTTCCTTCAGCAGTGCGCCGAGCCGCGCCGCCGAAGGCACGTCGAGCGCGCGCAATGTATCGACCGGCATGCGCCACTGGCCAAGCGCATCGAGTGCGCCCGACAGCGTGCGCTCGGCCGCGGCGATTTCGTGTTCCAGCGCCTGCTCGCGCGGGCCGCTGTTGCGAAAGCCCTGCGCATCGGCCAGCGCCGCGCGCAGCGCTTCCGGCACCTCGACGGTCGACAGGCGCGCCTGTTGTTCCCGCACCTGTGCAAGCTCGCGCGTGCGTTCATCGAGCGATTCGCGCGCACCGGCAAGCGCCTGGTGCAGCGCCCCGTGTTCGCGCAACAGGTTCGCGACGGTCTTCAGCGACAGCGCCGTCGGCAGCGATGCGCGCAGCGACGCTTCGTCCGTCGGCCAGCCGAGCTGCGCGGCCGCGTCGAATGCGGCCGCCAGGTGCCGCTCGACGTCCGCACCGAGCAGCAGCAGATCCTGCGCATGGTTCATGCATGTGCCGCGCAGCCGGTCGAGCGCTTCGATGTCGGCTTCGAGTGCGAGCGTGTCGACGTCGGCGTCGATCGCATCGCGCGCCTGCCGTTTCGCGAGCAGATCGGCACGCCGTTCCTCAAGCACCTTCTGTTCGGCCGCGAGATCGCCCTGCGCCTTCAGCAAATCCGCGTATGCGGTGGGCGGCAACTCGACGACCGCGCCCAGTTCCGCCAGCGCCGCGTCCTTGACCGTCAACTCCTTCAGGTACGGCGCGAGCCGTCGCACGCGTTCGAGCTTCGAGCGCAGCGCTTCGAGCCGGCGTTGCTCGGCGCGCGCTTCGTCGATCTGCTGTTCGATCGCTTCGCGCGCGTCCTTGCGTTCGACCCAGTCGCGCGTGCGCACCTGGACCGTCTTCAGTTCGGCCACGGCTTCGTTGAACGACGTTTCGGCGAGCGCGAATGCGCTGCCGCTGCGGCGCGGCGCCCAGAGTTCGGCCGCACGCGCGTCGAGCTCCTCACGCACGCGCCCGAGACTGCCGACACCGGCGGCGGATTCGAACAACACCTGGCCGAGCTTGTCGGATGCGTCGAGAATGCTCCGGCCGCCGTCGACCAGACGCCCGTGATCGAGCCCGAACATCTGCTCGAAAAATTCGCGCGTGGCGCCGTCGAGGACGGCGGCCAGATAGTCGTCGGGCAGCTTGTCGTCGGCAAGCGTGCGCAGCGGCGTGCGCCCGCGCGCGCGGTGAAACGCGAGCTCGCCCGTGCCGCTCTCCAGGATGCCGCCGATCCGCAGCTCGGGCATGCTGTGCAGGAAATCGAGCGGCGTCTGCAGCTTCATCCCGAACAGCAGCTCCGACACGGCCGTGCGGATCGTCGACTTGCCGGCCTCGTTCGGCCCCACGATCACATGGAAATCCTCGGCGGCCGACGGGAAACGCAGCGTCTCGTCCGTGAACTTGCCGTACTTGATCAGATCGAGCTGGCTGATGCGCATGGCTTATTCCCCCCTCGCCAGCCGCGCGAGCAGCGCGGGCCCGACCTGTTCGACGAGCGCCGTGAACTCGCCCGCACGCGCCATCGTCAACAACGGCACCTCTTCCTTCACGTCGCTGCGGACCTTGCCGATGAACGGCTTCAGGTCGCGTTCGAGCAATTCGAGGAAATCCGGATCGCGCGCGGCGTCGGCGAGGATCTGCTTCAGGTCTTCCAGCGCTTCGAGCGGCTCGCTTTCTCCCGGCTGATGATCGGCCGCCGACGTCGCGAGCCGGACCTTTTCGAGCCACAGCCGCTCGTTGCCGATGATGCCGATCTGGTTCAGCACTTCCGCGCGCAACTGCGGCGCGCGGCCGAAAAAGAGGCCGTGCGCGGGCGTGCGCCCCGTGACCGTCACCCGCACCGCGCGCGGCACGTGAGCGTCGACGGTCAGCAGCGCTTCCAGCGACTGGCCGATCTTTCTCGACAGGTCGGCAACGTTCAGGCAATCCGACGCGTCGACCGACACCGCTTCCCAGCGCAGCACGTCGAGATACAGCCGCTCGACCTGCGTGCGCCCTTGCTCGACCGTCACGAGCACCGCGCCACGGCGGCCCGTCTCGCGGATGTGGCGCCCCTGAAGGTTGCCGGGAAACACCACGGTGGACGGCCCCGACCATTGCTGGAATTCGTGCACGTGGCCGAGCGCCCAGTAGTCGTAGCCTTTCGCGTGCAGTTCGGCCAGCGTGCACGGCGCGTAGTTCGCGTGAGCCGCGTAGCCTTCGAGCGCCGTGTGCAGCACGCCGATGTTGTAGTAGCCGGGCACCGGGTCCGGATAGCCGATCGCGAGATTGTCGACGACGGCCTTGTCCTTGAAGCTCTGCCCGTGCAGCGCGACGTCGAACTCCGGCAGCGTGTGGGTTTCGGGCTTGCGGTGACCGAACACTGTGACGTTGTCGGGGAGCGTCAGCTTCTTCGTCATCTCGCTTTCGGCATCGTGATTGCCGCCGAGGACGAACGCACGAATGCCGGCCTTGCGCAAGCGCCCCATCTGCTGGCCGAAGAAGATGCCCGTGTTGTGGTCCTTCCAGTCGCCGTCGTACAGGTCGCCGGCGATCACGAGGAACGCGACTTCCTCTTCGATCGCACGATCCACGAGCTGGCGCAGCGCCTCGCGCGACGCGTTGCGCAACTGCGCGGCCGGCGCATCGGGATACGCGCTCAAGCCGTGCAGCGGGCTGTCAAGGTGTATGTCTGCCGCGTGGATGAACTTCACGAAGATTCCTCTGTGTCATGACGATGGAGCCAGCGATTGCCGTGCGGCTGGCCGCGCATGCGCCGAGCCGTCGGCGATGCACCACGGGCAAATGCACTGCCCGTATTCGTCGACCGCGTACATGGGCCGGCATACCCCTCACCGCGCGCGTCGCCGCAACACATGCAACGTGCGTCCGAGCGAATTACGCGGCCCGTTGCCGGCGGGTCGGGATGGTACCTGAAAGCGGGTAACGACATGACGCTCTCCGTGGGCCCGGATGGTGGAAACGCATGCGATGCGAATTCGAACGGCCATCGTACCGCGGCATGACGGTGTTAATGCGGAACCGCGGCCTCGACGAACGTGCCGTTCACGAAACGACAGACGCGATGCGGCGCGCGGCGCGATCGCCGGATAGGGCGACTGCGCGCCGCCGTATCCGGTCCGGCGGCTGTTCGACGCACGGTGGACGACGACCGGCAGTGACTCGTCGCCGTCGATGCGCTTCGAGGGGTCCGACGAAAACACGACGCGCGGTCACTCTCCACGCGGTACCGGCGGCGGTGCATAGCCGTTGTCGTTGCCGGGGAACGGATTCGCGTTGCGGCGCAGCGCCTCCTCGTCGTTCTCCTTCTGCGCGAACAGCGCGACGCCGATCACGCCGACGTTCGCGGAATCGCCGTACTTCGAGTTCGCGACATAGCTGTCGGGCACCGCCGCGAAGCGGAACGCCGCGACTTCGTCGCGGCTCTTGCGGAAACCCTCGATCGTCAGCGTGCGGCCCGGATACAGCACGTAGCCGCCGTTCGTGTAGCTGCCCGGCCGCCCCGACAGCACGTCGAGCCCGTCGACGGTCGACACGACCTCGAACGTACGACGCCCCTGGTTGCGCAGCACGATCAGATAGCGCGAACCCTCGATGCCCGCCATGTGCCAGCGGCCGCCGCTGCGCGCGAGACGCAGCGGCACGCCCTTTTCGTCCGTGAACGACAGCGCGATGTCGCCGTTGGCGAGCGCGACGCGCGTCGGCAACCGGCGAACCTGGGACGCGGGTGGATGCCCGGGCAGCGCATCGTTGTAGTAGACCGACGCGAGATCCGTCGGCTTCGCCGGATCCGCGCGTTCGAAATCGACCTGGCGGGTTTCGGATCGCACCGACTCGCCCCACGCAGTGCCGAGCCCGCGGCGTTCGCCGGCGTCCGGTACGACGGCTGACGCGCTGGCGGACGGCGGGGGCGGTGCCGCACAGGCGGCCAGCCAGAGCGCGCAGGCGAGCGCGAGAAGACGGAACAGGATGTTCATCACGTGAGGCCTCGGAATGTTATCGGGCCGCGCCGGACTCGCCGGTACGGCGTTTTGGTGTCGTCTGTCGTCACGATGCCGATCGGACGGGCTGCCCGTATCGGCCGGCGTCGCGATAGCGGCGGCCCCGTACCCCTGGGAGCCCCGCTATTTAAGCATGGCGGGCGGGCAATGGGCAGGGTCGCTCACGCAGCCCGTTGCGGGCGCTTGCCGGCGGGCGTCCGGCAGTGCAGCCGTGCGCGTCGCGTCGCCGGATCGGCGGCGAACGCCGACGTAGCCCTGCATCGACGATGCGATGAACGACGCGCCGCCGCGCAAGCCCATAAAAAAGCCCGGCCCGCATCGAAGCGGGCCGGGCCGTATCGGGAAGCGTGACGCTTACAGCGCGCCGCCTTGCGCGGACGCCGAGCCCTTCAAGCCGACCGATGCGCCGCCTTGCGCCGAGTTCGCCGCACCGTCGAGCGCCTCGCCGGCCTTCGCCTTCGCACCGCCGGCGACGTCGCCTGCCGTCGACATCGCGCCTTGCGCGTGGCTCTTCGCCGTGCCTGCGACGTGCTTCACGTGCGATTTCGTCGAGTGGGCGGCCGAGGCGGCGGCATCCTTTGCCGTGCCCGCTGCCGAACCGACCGCGTGGGTCGCACCGCCGGCCGCGTTGCCGGCCGCCGTGCCCACGTTGCCGACCGTCTTGCCGACGCCGTTCAGCGCGCCGCCGACGACGCTGCCCGCGCCCGAACCCGAGCCTGCCGCATTCGCACCGGCACCGCCCTGCACGCCCACGCCGGCGCCGAGCAGCGGCGTCTGAACCTGTGCGCCGACGCCTGCGGAACCCTCAGCGCCGGTCTGGGCCGTCTGGGCGAACGCAGCCGAAGTCGCCATCGCCGTCAGTGCCGCACCCACCAGGATCGTACGAATCTTGTTCATGGTCATTCTCCCCAAAGTCGTTGTTGCTGCGGGCCGCGTTCGTGCGGCTCGTCGCATGCCTCGCCGCGACGTGCGGCAAGTGGAGCCAATGTAGCGGCGTGGACGCGCAAAACGACGGATTTGCGGGGACTGTTACTTCCGTTGCAAATGCTGACGATTGACTCACAGAGTTTGACAATCGCCGGCCTGCAACGGGATCCCGACGTTTCAGGGCGGTAGTCGGGGAAACCGGTTGGCGCCACGCGGACGATCGTCGCGGATCGGGAAACCCGGCATGCGAAACGGTTAGCAGGGAAACCGGCCGCTTCGATAAGCATCCCAAAGGAACCGGGTCGGCCAGTCGTCGACGCGGCCCGACAACCGGCTTCTCGCGACGAGATCGATATCGTCGGACACGCACGCCGCCACGTCGGCGTTCCCCGATGCGACGAACGCGAGCCTGAATGCCTTTTCCCTCCGCGCATCCACGGCCGGCCGCTCGATCGCGGCGCCCGGATCGCCGTCGATTGCGTCGAACGACGCCATCCATCGCGCATCGAACGGCTCGGCATCGCGACGGCCCAGCGCGCGGTCGCCGTCCAGTTCGCCGAGGAAATCGAAAAAGCCCGGCGCCGACAGGATGGCGTCCATTTCGAGCAGATGCGCGTTCGTCATTGCGATTCCTTCGCGATGCGCGGCCCCGGCCGCCCGTCGGTGAATCCAGGCAGGCCGGGGCCGTGCGCGCCCCGCCCGATCATGGCCGGAACGTATCGCCGAGCACGACGCCTTCACGCCGCGGATCGGTGCCGCCCTGCAACGCGGGCGACTGGCCGACCGTCACGCGCATCACCGTGTTGACGCCGCTCGCCTGCGCGGACGTCGACACCTTGTGCCCGAGCGCGACGAGGCCCGTGATCAGCGGATCGTTCGCGCCGTTGTTCGTCGTGTTGACGTTCGGATGCTCGCCGCCGACCGTGGTCGTCGGGCTGTTGCTCGCGCCGAAATCGACGAGCCCTGCCGACTGCTGCGCGTCGAGCCCCCAGTCGAGTGCGCCGACGAGCGTCTTGACCACGTATTGCGGAATCGTGCCGCCGCCCGGCGAACCGGTCGCCATCACGAAATCGCCGCGCGAACCGTCGGCGGCCTGCCCGAACACGATCGTCGGCGCCATCGAGCTGCGCGGCCGCTTGCCCGGCTGCAGCCGGTTGGCCACCGGATTGCCGGCGGTGTCGACCGGGTTCGCGGAGAAATCGGTCAACTGGTTGTTCAGCAGGAAGCCGTTGGTCATGTGGAACGAGCCCATGCTCGACTCGACCGTCGTCGTCGCGCTCAGCACGTTGCCGTCGCCGTCGACGATCGTGAACTGGTTCGTGCCGTGCTCGATCAACGTCGTATCGACGCCGAGCGGCACCGCGCCGAGATTGCCGGGCTGCGCGGTGCCCATGCTCTTGGTCGTGTCGATCAGCGCCGCACGCGATTTCAGGTACGGCTTGTTCAGCAGCGTGTCCCACGTTCCGCCCGGCAGCGGCACGAAATCCGTATCGGCCACGTACTTGTCGCGATCGGCATACGCGAGCCGCTCGGCTTCGGTGACGAGATGCACGCCCGCGACGGTCGGCTTGCCGCCTTCGAGATCGATCGCCGTCGGCTTCAGCGACTTCAGGTCGAAATTCTCGAGAATGCCGAGCGCCGACGCGACCGCGATGCCACCCGACGACGGCGGCGGCATCCCGCACACCCAGTAGCTGCGATAGGTCGTGCACACGGGTTCGCGGCGTTTCGCTTGGTACGCGGCCAGATCCGCGACGGTCGTCTTGCCGGGCGTGAGCGTCGAGCCGTCGGCGCCCTTCGTCGTCGCGATCTTCGCGACGATGTCCTGCGCGATCTGCCCCGTGTACAGCGCGTTCGCGCCGGACTGCGCCATCAGCGTCAGCGTGTGTGCGTAGGCGGGATTCTTCAGCACGGTGCCGAGCGTCTTCGGCGATCCGTCGGCGTTCAGGAAATATGCAGCGGCCTCGGGGTCGCGCTTCAGGTTCGCGGCGTTCGCCGCGATCGCGTCGGCGAGCCGGCCGCCGATCGGGAAGCCGTTGGTCGCGAGCGTGATCGCATCGGCGAACAGGTTCTGCCACGGCAGCCGGCCGTGATCCTGCTGCAGCGCCTCGATGAGCCTCGGCACGCCGATCGTGCCGATCGAGCGGCCGCTCGCCCGCGCGTTCGGCAGCGGCGCCGAATGGTCGGTGGCGTCGTCGACGTAGCGCAGGTAGTTCTCCGTCGCGGCGGCCGGCGCGGTCTCCCGGCCGTCGTACGCCTGCAGCGTCTTGCCGCGCGCATCGTAGTAGAGCAGCACGCCGCCCGAGCCGAGGCCCGTCGCTTCGGGCACGGTCAGGCCGAGCACGGCCTGCACGGCGACCGCCGCGTCGGCGGCGGTGCCGCCTTTCTTCAGCACCGCGCAGCCGGCCGCGCTCGCATACGCGTTGGACGTGGCCACCAGATAGGTCTTCGCATAGACCGGCTTCATCCCGGTGCGATAACCCGACGACGCTTCCGGCAGCGACGGGTCGCCCGGCTGGTTCGAGCCCACCACGACGGTCGCGCCGCTGTTGTCGACCGCGAGACAGCTCGTATCGGTGGAAGGTGTCGGCGTGCGGGCCGCTTCGTTCTCGACGTCGCCGCCGCATGCCGTCAGCAGGGCTGCCGCGAGCAACGCGGACGCATACGGAAAAATCGCTGTTCTGTTCATTGTCTGCCGATGCTCTCGTAGGTCGTTGCGATGGACATCACACTGCCCGCGACCCCCTCGGTGCGCCGGCAACGCGTCCGATAGTCCCATGAACAAAATTTTTTCCGCAATAAGGGTATGGCGTAATACGACCGGACGTTGCGTGCGCAATGCCGCCGTTCCCCTTCCCCGCACGCGGGTTCGCATGGTGCATTGCAGTGCGATGCGCCGGTGCGGCCGATGTCGCTAGGTGGCCGCCCGACGACGCCTGCCGGTTGCGCGGCCGTCGCACGCGAGTCCGCGCTGCATCGTGTCGATCGCCTCGGAGAAAAGCTCAAGGAACATCGCCATCGCGACGGTCGCGCTCATGTCGGCCCGCTGGTAGATGCAACTGAACGAGCGCGCACCCGCATCGGCGAGCGGCGTCCACGCGAGCCGGCCGGCGGCCACGTCGTCCGCGACGTTCTCGGCGATCAGGAAGCCGACGCCCGCGCCTTCGGCCGCGAGGCGTCGCACCATCGGCACCGAACCCGTCTCGACCAGCGGCCGCACGTTGCGCGGCTGCCGTGCATCGATCTGGTCGAACATCGCGCGCAGTTCCGTGTCGGGCGTCATCAGGATCAGCGGATGCGCGAAGCAGTCGCGCATCCGCACCTTGCCGCCGGACACCGCAAGCGGATGGCCGGGCGCCGTGACGACGCCCAGCGGCTGAGCGAACGCGCGCACCTCGACGACGCCCGCCGACGTGCGCCGGCGCAGCGCGTAGCCGATGTCGGCTTCGCCCGTCTCGACCCAGCGCACGATGCTCTCGCCGTTTCCCGAGCGCACGCTGTACGTCACGCCCGGGTAGCGCTGCATCGCGGCGAGGATCGCATCGGGCAAGAGCTTTTCCGCGGTCGACGCGGGCACCGCCAGGTTCACGTGCCCGCGCCGCAGCGCGCGCAGGTCCTCGACCTGGGTGAGCGCGTTGTCGAAGTCGCGCTGGCCGCGCCGCACGGCCGCGATCACGATCTCGCCGGCGAGCGTCAGCTGCATGCCGCGCGGCAGCCGGTCGAACAGCGGCA
This sequence comes from Burkholderia metallica, assembly GCF_001718555.1. Taxonomy (NCBI): domain Bacteria; kingdom Pseudomonadati; phylum Pseudomonadota; class Betaproteobacteria; order Burkholderiales; family Burkholderiaceae; genus Burkholderia; species Burkholderia metallica. The sequence continues at coordinate 113,199 of NZ_CP013402.1, read as the reverse complement.
CGCCGACCTGCTCCTCGAGATTGCGGATCTGCTGATGCACCGCCGCGGCGGTCAGGTGCAGCGCGTCGGCCGCCTTGCGAATCGAGCCGCGTCGCGCGACCTCGTCGAAACAGCGGAATGCCTGCGATATCGAACGCATGAAGGCCTCGTTAGATTTTTCCGAACAGGCCGTCAAGAATAATTCAATTTTATTGACCACCCGGATCGTCTAGATTCCGCTGCATACCCGTACCGATTCGAATGGAGACCGCAGTGACGACCGTCGACCAGATTACCCAGCGCCGCCGCGGCGTCGGCCTCATCGCCCACGATCCCGCCCTGTCCGCGGGCGGCTATACGCTCATCGCGCCGCAGACGGCCGACGGCAACGTCTATCTCGTCGGCATCGACGGCGAAGTCGTTCATCAATGGAAGATGCCCGTGCGCCCGGGCCGCCACGCGGTCATCCTCGCGAACGGCAACCTCGGCTACAACGGCAATCATCCGCGATCCGAATCGCGCTATGCGCCGTGGTCGATGTGGCATGGCGGCGACTTCTACGAAGTCACGCCGCAAGGCGAAACCGTGTGGCGCTACGAGGACCCCGCGCATCATCACGATGCGCAGTGGCTGCCGAACGGCAACCTCCTCTATGCCGCGTGCGAGCCGGTCGACGCCGCCTTTGCGCGGCGCGTGCCGGGCGGTACGCCCCACGGCGACGACGAGGTGATGTATGCGGACGTGATCCGCGAAGTGAACCGGGCCGGGCAGATCGTCTGGGAATGGCATGCGCGCGAACACCTGCGGCCCGAGGACTTCCCGATCGCGGCCGGCTTCGGGCGCTATCACTGGCCGCTCGTCAACGGCCTCGGGGTCGACGCGAACGGTCGCGTGCTGATGAGCCTGCGCACGACGTCGGGCATCATCGGCGTGAACCGCGACACCGGCCGCGTCGAGCTGCGGATCGGGCCCGACGTCGTGTCGCACCAGCATGCGCCGGTGCCGCTCGCGAACGGCAACATCCTCGCGTTCGACAACGGCAATTTCCGCCATGGCGCGCACGTCGTGTTCTCGCGCGTCGTCGAGATCGATCCCGCGACGCAGCGGGTGGCGTGGTCGTACACGGACGACGTCGTGAACCTGTTCTACTCGCCGTTCATGGGCAATGCGCAGCGCTTGCCGAACGGCAACACGCACGTCACCGAATCGTCGACCGGCCGGCTGTTCGAAGTGACGCCCGCGGGAGAAGTCGTGTGGGAATACATCATTCCGTGGTTCGCCGAATACCCGGACGAAGCCGCGCGCAAGACCGGCCCCGGGCAGCTCAACAGCGTGTTCCAGACGTTCCGCTACAGCGCCGCGCAACTGCCCTGGCTGCGGACCTGAGCTTCCGTTCACCGCCGGTTTCCGGCGCTCGTCGCCGTTCGCTTCCGAAGGGGCTGCCGTGTCGCACGATCCGATCCCCACACCCGTCGATGCACGGCTGCCCGCGTGGCAGCTCGTGCTGTTCGGGCTGCAGCACGTGCTGTCGATGGCCGCGTCCCCGATCACGGCCGTGTTCCTGATCGCAAAAATGCTCGTGCTGCCGGCAGACCTGACGGTCCAGCTGATCGGCGCGACGTTCTTCGCCTGCGGCATCGGCACGTTGCTGCAATCGCTCGGCGCCGGCCCGATCGGTGCGCGCATGCCGTTCGTGATGGTGCCTGGCGGTGCACCGACGATGCTGTTCGCCGGCATCGCCGCGCAATCGGGCCTGCCGACCGCGGCCGGCGCGGCGCTGCTCGCCAGCGCGTTCTACTGGGTGCTGCTGCCCGTCTTCACGCGCTGCCTGCGGCTCTTTCCGCGCATCGTGATCGGCGCGATGCTGCTGCTCGTGTCGGTCAACCTGATCCGGATCTACGCGACGATCGTCGTCGGCCAGCCCGGTTCGGCCGACTTCGCGCAGCCGCGTGCGCTCGGCCTCGCGCTCGCGACGATCGTCGCCACGGTCGCCGTCGCAGGGGCGTTCCGCGGTACGCTCGGGCGCCTCGCGGTGCTGATCGGCCTGACGGCCGGCGCGACGCTCGGCTGGGCGCTGGGCGCGATGCCGGCGCTCGCCGACGTATGGCGCGGCCCGCTGTTCACGCATCCGGTATGGCTGCCGTTCGGGATGCCGCGCTTCGACGTGCTGGCCGCGCTGCCGCTGCTGATCTTTACCGCGATCTCGATGGCCGAAGCCACCGCGCAGACGGTCGCCGTGGGCGAAACGTGCGGCAAGCCGGTCTCGCTGTCGCGCGACGCGCCGAAGACGATACGCGGCGATGCGCTCGCATCGCTGGCCGGCGCGCTGTTCGGCACGCCGCTGATCGTGACCAGCGCCGAGAATATCGGCGTCGTGCAGACGACCGGCGTGCGCTCGCGCTACGTGACGGCTGCCGCCGGTGCGATCCTGATCGTCATCGCGCTGTTCGCGCCGCTCGCGCGGCTCGCCTATGCGATTCCGGCCGCCGTGGTCGGCGGCACCGCGCTGGTCGTGTTCGCGATGATCGGCGTGATGGGCATCCGGCTGCTCGCCGGCGTCGACCTTCACGCGCGCGCCAACCAATACACGCTCGCGGCCGCACTGGTCGTCGGCCTTGCGCCGATCCTCGTGCCGAACCTGTATCGCCATTTCGGCACGCCGGTGCAGATCGTGCTCGGCAACGGCATGGCAGCCGGCACGCTCGCGGCCATCGCGACGCAACTGGCGTTCGCCGCACTGGCACGGCTGAGCGGGCAGGTGGGAACGTCGGCGTCAGCCGCGCCTTCGCGCGACGCATGACGGCGACGGCCGGCAGCGCAGCACGCGCACGCGGCCCCGCTTGACGACACCCGCGGTTCGACCGACAATCGCCGCTCCCTCCTGGCGCGGGCACTCGATCCAGCCGGCGCGTGCGTCTCCTCGACGCCGCCCCGGCTTCAGGTTTTCCAGTCCCGATCTCCGCGCCGCCGTGCCACGCACGCCAATCGCCGGCCCCGCCGGACACGCTCACACAGGTATCGCCCCGAACGCCGGCGCATCGCCGCGCGGTCGCGCTTTCGCCTGCCCGTTCATTTCGGAGTCCAATATGATTATTCGTCTGTCCAAGGCAGCCATGGTCCTTGCCATGGCATTTTTCGCTTCGCTCGTCGCGTTCGGCAACATCACCGACTACGCGACGAATTTCGCGTTCGTGCACCACGTGTTCCTGATGGATACGACCTTCCCCGGCAACGGCATCATGTATCGCGCGATCGGCACGACGTGGGTGCATCACGCCGGCTATATCGGCATCATCTCGATGGAAACGCTGACGGCCGTGCTGTGCTGGATCGGCGGCATCCGCGTGCTGCGTGCGCGGCGTGCCGGCGACACCGCCTTCCGCGCGGCCAAGGCGTATGCGATCGCGGGCCTGACGCTCGGCTTCCTCACGTGGCAGGTCGCGTTCATGTCGGTCGGCGGCGAATGGTTCGGCATGTGGATGTCGAAGCAATGGAACGGGGTGCCGGACGCGTTCCGCTTCTTCATCACGCTGTTGCTCGTGCTCGTCTACCTGACGATGAACAACGACGGCATCGACGACGTGCGTACCGCGCACTGACGCACCGCTTGCATCGGGCCGGCCGGCCCGTTGGCCATCCGGACGATTGCCGAAGCGTGCGCGGCCGGCTATAAATCGGGCATGGACACGAATCGCTGGATTCACGACCCCGTCGACGCCTTTCGCGCATGGCAGGAAACCGCCGCGACCGGCGCCGACCGCCGCCCGTTCGCGCCGCGATCGATCGTGCAGCACGTCGCGATGTTCGAACGGTTCCTGCGCCATCTGAGCGAACACCGCGTGTCGCTGGCCACGTTCGGCCCCGATCACGTCGCGGCCTTCCTGGCGGAGCTCGAGCGCACCTGCGCGCCCGGCACGTCCACCCGCGTGCGCTATGCGAAGCTGATCGACCGGCTGGGCCGCCACTTGGTCGAAGCGGGCGTGCGCACGATCCACCCGGCCGGCCGGACGACACGCGATCTCGCGTGGCCGGACGGCGAGCCCGAGCCGTGCTACCTGCCGCCCGATGCCGACGCGGCGCTGCAGCGCCATGTGCAGCCTCGGCCGGGCGACGCGCCGGCCGACTGCCGGGATCGCGCGATCGTCGCGCTGCTGCTCGCGAGCGGCATCACGTCGGCCGAGATACGCGCGACGACCCACGACGCGCCCGATCTCGATGCGCGGCCGCCCGCGCTGGCCGTGCCGCGTAATCGCGCCCGGCCGGCGCGCCGGATCGCGCTCGCCGAATTCGCGCTGGCGCCGCTCGCCGTCTGGCGCGCGCGCTCCGCGGGCACGCCGGCATCCGCGTTGCTGTTTCCGGCGCCGCGCGGCGGTGGCGCGATGAACGACATGTTCCTGCTGCTCGTGGTGCGCCACGCACTGACCGCGATCGGCTTCCATGCGACGGACCTGAGTCCGCGCGTGCTGCGCAACACGTATGCTCGCCGCCAGTTGCTTGCCGGGCACACGCATGCCGACGTCAGTGCGATGCTCGGGCTCGTCAGTACGCGAACGGTCACGCGCATCCGGCAGACGCTGCCGCCCGATGCGGCCGCGGATCGCGCCGCACACGAGCGCTGAACCCGCGCCGGGCGCGGGCTTCGTCGCGCCGCTTCCCTACTCGGCGGGCTTCGACTGGACCAGCCGCAGAATCCGGGTGTCGTACGGCGATTGCATGACTTCGACGATATGGATATCGGAAGCGGCCGGATGCAGCGGGTTCAGCAGGAAATTGTGCGCATGCGGCACGACGACGCTCGGCACGCGCAACAGTGCGCTCGGCTGCGTGTGCAGCCACTCGGTGCCGGCGCTGCGGGTCCAGTCGACGTTGGTGCGCCAGTCGTCCGGCGCGTCGCCCTCCGCGATTTCGGCGATATCGACCGATTCGGCTACCTCGATGCGAAGCAGCTGGTAGCCGCTCGGCAGTTGCGCGACCGTGGCGATTTCGAAATGGACGAGCGTCTCGAGCAGCGCGAGCGCCGGATGTTCGGCGAGATACACGACGGGCTGCCCGGCAAAATGCCAGCGCCCGCCGGCGCGCAATCCGCCGACGCCTTTCAGGTCGGCGAAATTGCTGATCCGCCACAGCGTCGTCAAGCGAAGTACCCCTCGTCGATCTGCGTGAGGGCTTCCTCGACGAGCCGCGCGCCATGCTCGGTGCTCGCCATGTCGAGCGACGTGCGGCCGCCGAAGCGCTGGAGCCCGTTGCGCAGCCACGCCATCGCCTTGTCCTGGTCGCCGAACGTGGCCGTCGCCTGCGCGACGATGCGGGCGAGACGGATCGCCTTGTCGGATTCCTCCGGCGACAGGCGTTCGTGCGCCTGGCGACGATGGCTCAGCGTACGGCGCGGAATGATGAAGGCCAGCTCGTCGGATTTCAGCCCGCGCTCGGACAGCCGGTCGATCACCGACACGTCGACGCGCGCGCTCGCCAGTTCGGCAAGATCGGCGCCCGAGCGGACGCGGATCGCCAGCAACTGTTCGAGAATCGTGAATTCGGCCTGACGCGGATGCGCGACGCCCGAAGGATGGAAAGCAATGGTGCTCATGACCTCTCCCGGCAATTTGCCCAATCATTATAGGCGTTTTGCCAGGAAGACGCGGGGGAGATCGCGGGCGGGCTCGGAATGGGTGTCAGGGGGCAATTCTGAAGGCGGGGGGCGGAGGGCCCCCTGCTATCTGGTGGCGATGTGCTGGGGTCGCGAATCGACGATTCGCCTCGGTGGCGGGATGGGGTTGTTCAGTATATAAAGTCAGGCGGGTGTCGTATGGTTGTCACGTAACAACTTTAGCTATCGGTTTCTTTTGTTCTTACTTCGCCAACCCGGCTTCCAGGCTAGGGTTGAGTGGCTCGATCGCGGCAGAAGATACTCGGCAATTTCAGTGCTCAACATGAGGGACGCGGTGTCTGGTGAATCACCGTCCGTCGCGACGGAAACGCATCGCCGCGCCTTCGCGCCGGATATGTTTCCCTATCGCGCGTTTCTCGTCGTCGTTCATGAACGTTCGGTCCGCAACTTCGTCGGTCGTTCGGCCCCACCCTTTGCAGACATCGTTGAACAGTGTCGAACACATGCCGATACAGGGGCCGTCGGATACGTCGTGAAGCGCGGAAGCCATCGGACACTCGTCTCGGTTGAAAATCTGATCGCGCAATGGATCTCACCCCATAAACGACTACCTTTCCGCTGGCCATGTGGCCAACAGCACGCCACCAGTCCGCCCCGCTTGCCTGGCGACGGCGCCAGTCGATCGTGCAATTGATCAAATACAATCGCACTCCTGAATAACCTGCACCCCTTTCATGTTTCTCGCACGATCTCCACTCACCACCCCGGATCGTGCACCCTCCCGAAACCAGTCAACCGCTCCACGCGGACGATCGAATCACGCTGCAGAAATTGCCTGCATGGAAATGCGGATCCTTGTCCGCGAGCACGTCGGCCTTCACGTTGCCGAACGTCGTGTGCGGCTTGTGCCTGATCCCGTCGTAGAACGCCTGGATGATGTCCTCCTTGAAGTGCGGCGTACGCGGATGCGCGCGAACGACGGCCTCGCGTTCGGCGTCGCTGTATTCCGGATACGTCAGGCCGAGCACATCCATCTCGACACCCGCCGTGACGAGCGCGATCACCGGATGCATGTACTGCGGGATGCCCGGCGTGGTATGCAGCGCGATCGAAGTCCATACGACGTCCATATCCTGCTGCGAGATGCCCTTGTCCTTCAGGAAATCGCGGGCGGCGTTCGCGCCGTCCACTTCGAAACGCTCGCACGCACTGCTGTGCACGTGCGTCAGCCCCATGTCGTGGAACATGCAACCGCAGTAGAGCAGCTCGGGATCGTATTCGAGTCCGCGTCGCCGGCCTGCGAGCGCCGCGAAATAGAAGACGCGGCTCGAATGATGGAACAGCAACGGAGACGCGGTATCGCGAACGAGTTCGGTGATTTCACGCGTCAGTTGGCTATCCGGAAGGGTGATGCCTGCAACATTCTCAGTCATGATCGACCTCCATTGAAAACACCGTTAATTCTCCGGAGTGCGATAGCTGTCATCAATAGACGTATTGCGTCAAATCCTGCCATTTTGCGTGACGGACGGACACGGGGGCACGTGCCGAAAAATAAGCGCCGGGAAGAAGCATCGCCTCATGCTCGATACATTACCGGCGCCTCTATACTGCTCGTCACGTTCGACACCACACGCAATCGATCATGCCGAAGGTCGTGGGAATCTTCGCCGTTCCGGGCGTTCAACTACTCGATGTCTCCGCCCCGCTCGACGTCTTCGCGCAAGCGAACGCCGAATACGGGAAGCCGTTCTACACGTTGCGGCTCATCGCGAGCGAGTCCGGCCCGATCCGCAGTTCGTCCGGCGCGCAACTGCTGCCGGACTGGATCGTTCCCGACATTCCCGAGCGCATCGACACGCTGCTGGTCGCCGGCGCGCCGAATGCCGACCGGATCGCACTGCGCACCGACGTCCTCGCGTGGCTGCGAGCGGCGGCCGTACAGAGCAAGCGCTACGGTTCGATCTGCACCGGCGCGTTCATCCTCGCGGCCACCGGCCTGCTGAAAGGGCGCCACCTGACCACGCACTGGGCTGCCGCCGACGCGCTTGCCGAAGCCTATCCGTCGCTCGCCGTCGACGCGGACGCGCTGTACGTGCGCGACGGCAAGCTGCGCACCGGTGCCGGCGTCACGGCCGGGCTCGATCTCGCGCTCGCGCTGGTCGAGGAAGATCTCGGCCGCGAGATCGCGCGACGCGTCGCCGCGCAACTCGTCATGTTCTTCAAGCGCCCGGGCGGGCAACTCCAGTTCAGCCGCAAGGGCGAGGCGCGCCCCGCCGGACGTTCGGTGCTGCAGGAGGTCCAGCGCTGGATCGCGGCGAATCCGGAACTCGAGCATTCGGTGGCGGAGCTGGCGAAGCACGCAGGCATGAGCCCGCGCCACTTCGCACGGCTGTTCCGCGCGGAAGTCGGCATGACGCCGGCCGCATGGGTCGAGGCGACCCGCATCTCGGCCGCCCGTCAATTGCTCGAAAACGGCCACGACACGCCGAAACAGGTCGCGGCGAAATGCGGCTTCGCGAACGTCGATACGCTCAGGCGGTCGTTCACCCGGCACGTCGGCATCACACCGGCCGAATACCGAAAACGGCAGGCGGTTCCGGCCGAGTAGCGTCGCACTGAAGTGAATGCACGACCCGGCTCGAACGACGCCGATCGCCGCCGCCGAAAATACTTCGGATTCCGATTCAATTGGTCGATGCTCAGCCGCCGAGGCGATCGACGACATCGCCCACTCGAAGCCTCTTCCGAGGTTCTCGTCAAACCCGGGACCGCACCGCAATCATCAGACGAAACATTCGTCGGCCCGGATCGTTTACCCAGTTGCAATAATCATTCACTGGAACGCGTATTTCCGACCGGTAACGTGATCGCTACGATGCAATCAACCGCTGAACGCAACGAGCGAAGCGCGAAATCAATGAAACCGGAGGTCACCATGAAGTCGTTCATCTACGCTGTCGTCGCCGCAACCGCCCTGTCCGCCTCGTACGGCGCATTCGCACAATCGAACCCGTCGGGCCAGTTGACGCGTGCCCAGGTACGCGCGGAACTCGTCCAGCTCGAACAGGCCGGCTACAAGCCCGAGGTCTCCGACCCGTACTACCCGCGAGCGCTGCAGACCGCGCAGGCCCGCGCGACGAACGCCGATGAAACCGGCTACGGCGCGCAAGCCGCCGCCGGCGTGCGCACCGGCCGTGCGATCGCGATCAAGCAGGAAGGCCGCGACTCCGTGTATTTCGGCCAGTAAGCGCCCGTCACCCGAGCCTGTGCCCGCGTATTCCCCCGCTACGCACACGGTCTGCACGACACCCCGCTCCCGTTCATCGGGGCGGGGTGTTGCTTTTCGAGCATCTACTCCCCGAGCGAATCATGCCCGTCGCCAGACACGGCGTTGAGAACGACGTGTTGCGCCGAGCCGCTCATGCCGGCGGCCGGAGTTTGCGCATAGAATGGCCGCGTGGTCGGCGCCGGCCGACACGAACGCGAGCGGAACCACGACGTCCGGCATGTCCGATCGTCGCCGCGCCCGCAGGCCGGCCCCGATGCCGCACTCATCGCATTTTTCGAAAAGGAGCGGTTTCATGTCTCAAACATCCGGTTCCATGATCACGTTTCGACGCCCGGACGGCCAGGAACTGCAGGGCTATCTCGCCACGCCGGCAAAGACCGAGGGCGCGCCCGCGGTCGTCGTCATCCAGGAATGGTGGGGGCTGAACGACCAGATCCGCGGCGTCGCGGATCGCCTCGCACGCTGTGGCTACTTCGCGCTGGTACCCGACCTGTATCGCGGCAAGTCGACGGTCGAGGAAGAGGAAGCGCACCACCTGATGACCGGGCTCGATTTCGGCGACGCGGCGTCGCAGGACATTCCGGGCGCCGTCACGTATCTGAAGACGCTCGCGTCGCGTGTCGCGGTGACGGGCTTCTGCATGGGCGGCGCACTCACGCTGCTGTCGCTGCAGTTCGCCGATGCGGACGCAGGCGTCACCTGGTACGGCTTCCCGCCGCTCGACTACCTCGACGCGGCAAAGCTCAAGGTGCCGCTGATGGGCCACTGGGGCACACAGGATGCGTTCTTCGCGATCGACCAGGTCGATGCGCTCGAGAAGAAGCTGACCGATGCGAAGGTCGGTTTCGAATTCCATCGCTATCTCGCACATCATGCGTTCGCGAACGAAACGGCCGTCGGCCCCGGCCGCATCGCCGGCACGCAGTTCGATCCGGTGTGGTCGCAAACGGCGTGGGATCGCACGCTCACGTTCTTCGGCCGGACGCTCTGGGAAAAGCAGGGGTAACGTCACGCCGCTTTCCACGCGGGCGGCTGCGCAGGCTGCGCAAAAAGGCGTAGCGGCTTCTGCCGCCACGCCAGGTACCCGGCCAAAAGAAAGCGCGTAGCGCCCACGATACCGACGTGCGCTGCGCGAGCGCGGCATCAGGGCCGTGATCGCGCAGCGCAGCTGCCAGACCGCGCACGGACGCGGGCTCGGCAAGTATCGTCGAGTGGTCGAACATCCGTACTCCCGGCTCCGCAATTTTCGCCGTCTGCGCACACGCTTCGAGCGACGTGCGGACATTCACGAAGCATTCCTGGAACCTGGCTGCTCGCTCGTCTGCTGGAACAGCTTCAGGCGCACTAAGCAAGGTTTTTGAACCGACCTCCGAGGCCGGCCCGGACCCTTCGTCGGCGATGCGTTGCAAGACGCCATTCGCCGTATCGGTTCCGCATAGCGTCCCGCACATACGCAAGCATGCTCAAACCCTCCACCGCTTTCAACGAAGAACCAAAAAGAAACGCCACGGACTTCCATCCGTGGCGTTTTCGCTTCCGCATACAGCCGGTTCGAAAAACAGGCGCAATAAGCCGCGCCTGCCTTCCTTGCGCTTACCCGTTCGTCGCGGCTGCCGACGCAGGCGCCGGTGCGGCCGCCTTGTCGTAGTCGACCGGCGCATCCGGCGCGCGCGGCGCTTCGCCGGCCCGCTCGATCCACCCGCCGCCCAGTGCGCGGTACAGATCGACCAGGTTCGTCCAGCGTGCGAGACGCGCGCTGATCAGCGACTGCTGCGCCGAATACAGATCCGTCTGCGCGGTCAGCACCGACAGGTAACTGTCGACACCGTTCTTGTAACGCAGGTCCGACAGGTCGAAGCGCCTCTGTTGCGCGTGCTCGTTGCGCTCGAGCGCCGCGATCTGCTGGTCGTACGTCCCGCGTGCGGCCAGACCGTCCGACACTTCGCGGAATGCCGACTGGATCGCCTTCTCGTAGTTCGCGATCTCGATGCGCTTCTGCACGTGTGCAAGATCGAGGTTCGCGATGTTCGAGCCGCCCTCGAAAATCGGCAGCGCGATGTTCGGTGCGAACGACCATGCCGCCGTACCTGCCTTGAACAGACCGCCGAGCGTCGGGCTCGCGGTGCCGAATGCTGCCGTCAGCGAAATCTTCGGGAAGAACGCCGCACGCGCTGCACCGATGTTCGCGTTCGCGGCCAGCAGCGTCTGCTCGGCCTGCATCACGTCCGGACGGCGCGTGAGCAGATCCGACGGAAGGCCGGCCGGCACGTCCGCCAGCAGGTTCTGCGCGTCGAGCGGCATGCCCGGCGGCAGATCGTCCGGCAGCGGTTCGCCGATCAGCAGCACCAGCGCGTTCAACGCCTGCGCGCGGGCTCGCGCCTGTGCCTGCTGGTTTGCAAGCGCCGTCTCGACGACCGTCTGCGCCTGGCGCAGCTCGAGTTCAGAGCCGGTGCCGTTGTCGAACTGCAGCTTCGTCAGGTTGTACGAGTCCTGCGCCGTCTTCAGCGTATTCTCGGTGATCTTCAGCAGATCGTCGGTCGACAGCAGCGTCAGGTACTGGTCGGCCACCTGCGACACCAGCGAGATCTCCGACGCCTGCCGCGCATACGCGGTCGACAGGTACTGCGCGAGTGCCTGATCCTTAAGGCTCTGCACGCGGCCGAACAGGTCGAGCTCCCACGACGCCGAAAGCCCGACGTTGTAGGTCGTCGTGATGTTGCGGCCCGGCGCCACCGTCAGTGCATTCGGCAGGCGCTCGCGGTTGCCGGTGCCCGTCGCGTCGAGCGTCGGGAACAGCCCCGCGCGCGTGATCTGGTACTGCGCGCGCGCCGCCTCGATGTTCAGCACCGACACGCGCAGGTCGCGGTTGTTTTTCAGCGCGATCTCGATCAGCCGCTGCAGGCGCGGATCGACGAAGAACTCGCGCCAGCCGATGGCGGTCGCAGCTTGCCCGTTCGCGCTGCGCGCGCCGGCCGCACCCGGCTGCGTCGCGTAGACGCCGCCGGCCGGGTACGCCTGCGCGACGGGCGCGTCGGGCCGCCTGTAATGCGGCGCCATCGTGCAGCCCGCGGCGAACAGCGCGGCTGCCAGTGCGGCCGCGGTAGCGGTCAAAGCGTGTTTTTGCATCGTTACTGCCCCTTCGAATCGTGTGCGTCGTCGTGACCGCGCTGCAGATCGCCCTGCACGAGACGCCATGCGTCGTCAACGTTTTCCGTCTCGCCGCTGAAGATCGCGCGAACCCGCACGAAGAACATCGGGATCATGAAAATCGCGAGGAACGTCGCCGTGATCATCCCGCCGATCACGCCCGTACCGATTGCGTGCTGGCTGGCCGAACCCGCGCCGTTGCTGATCGCAAGCGGCATCACGCCGAGAATGAACGCGAGCGACGTCATCAGGATCGGACGCAGCCGCAGGCGCGCCGCCTCGATCGCCGCGCGAACCGGCCCCATGTTCCCGCTCGCCTGCAACTCGCGCGCGAACTCCACGATCAGGATCGCGTTCTTCGCGGACAAGCCCACCGTCGTCAGCAGGCCGACCTGGAAGAACACGTCGTTCTCGAGGCCGCGCAGCATCGTCGCGAGCAGCGCACCGACCACGCCGAGCGGCACCACCATGATCACCGAGAACGGGATCGACCAGCTTTCATACAGCGCCGCGAGACACAGGAACACGACGAGGATCGAGATCGCATACAGGATCGGCGCCTGCGAGCCGGACTGGATTTCCTGGAACGACAGGCCCGTCCACGAATAGCCGATCCCTTCCGGCAGCTTGCTCGCGAGCGCTTCCATCGCGGCCATCGCCTGGCCGGTCGACTTGCCCTCGGCGGCCTGGCCCTGGATCTCGATCGACGACACGCCGTTGTAGCGCTCGAGCTTCGGCGACCCATAGCTCCAGTGACCGGTCGCGAATGCGCTGAACGGCACCATCCCGCCCGCGCTGTTGCGCACGTACCAGATGTTCATGTCTTCCGGCGTCATCCGGAACGGCGCATCCGACTGCACGTACACCTTCTTGATCCGGCCGTCGGTATCCAGGAAGTTGTTCACGTACTGCGACGCCCACGCGATCGAGAACGTCTGGTCGATCGCGGCGGCCGTGACGCCGAGCGCGTTCGCCTTCTCGCGATCGATGTCGACCTTGTACTGCGGCGTGTCGTTCAGGCCGTTCGGACGCACGAGCGCCAGCGCGGGATCCTTCGCGGCCATTCCGAGCAGTTGGCCACGCGCGGCCATCAACGCTTCGTGGCCGAGACCGGCGTTGTCCGTCAGCTCGAAGTCGAAGCCGGCAGCCGTACCGAGTTCGGGAATCGACGGCGGGTTGAACGGGATCACCATCGCATCCTTGTACTGCGAGTAATGCGCGAAGGTTCGGCCGATCAACGCCTGAACCTTCTGGTCCGCACGCTGGCGCTGCTCGTACGGCTTCAGCTTGACGAACACGAGGCCCGCGTTCTGGCCGCGGCCCGCGAAGCTGAAGCCGTTGACCGTGAACACCGAGTCGACCACATCCTTCTCGGCGGTGGTCAGGTACGTGTTGATGTTGTCGAGCGTCTTGCCGGTCGTTTCCTGCGTCGAGCCGGACGGCGTCTGCACGATCATGAACATGTAGCCCTGGTCCTCGTCGGGCAGGAACGACTTCGGCAGGCGCGCGAACATCACGCCGACCGCGACGAACACGGCCAGGTAGATCACGAGCCAGCGGCCCGAGCGGCGGATCACGTGGTTCACGCCGCCCGTGTAGCGATCGCGGCTGCGGTCGAACGTGCGGTTGAACCAGCCGAAGAAGCCCTTCTTCTCCTCGTGATGCCCTTGCGGGATCGGCTTGAGGATCGTCGCGCACAGGGCCGGCGTCAGAATCAACGCGACGAGCACCGACAGCACCATCGCCGACACGATCGTCAGCGAGAACTGACGATAGATCGCGCCGACCGAACCGCCGGAGAACGCCACCGGCACGAACACCGCCGACAGCACGAGCGCCACGCCGACGAGCGCGCCGGTGATCTGCCCCATCGCCTTGCGGGTCGCCTCCTTCGGCGACAGCCCCTCTTCGGCCATCACGCGTTCGACGTTCTCCACCACCACGATCGCGTCGTCGACCAGCAGGCCGATCGCGAGCACGAGACCGAACATCGACAGCGTGTTGATCGAAAAGCCGGCCAAGCCCATGATCGCGAACGTGCCGAGCAACACGACCGGCACCGCGATCGTCGGGATGATCGTCGCTCGCAGGTTCTGCAGGAACAGGTACATCACGAGGAACACGAGCACGATCCCTTCGATCAGCGTCTTGACCACTTCCTCGATCGACAGGCGCACGAACGGCGTCGTGTCGTACGGATAGTGGACGACGAGGCCGTGCGGGAAGTACTTCGACAGCTCCTGGATCTTGGCCCGCAACGCGGTCGCGGTGGCCAGCGCGTTTGCACCGGTCGCGAGCTGGATGCCGAGGCCGGCCGTCGGCTGCCCCATGTACTTCGTGTCGAACGTGTAGTTCTCCGAACCCAGCGCCGCGCGACCGACATCCTTCAGTCGCACCTGCGAGCCGTCCTGGTTGACCTTCAACAGGATGTTGCCGAACTGCTCGGGCGTGCGCAGCAGCGTCGATTCGGTAATCGTCGCCTGCAGCATCGTGCCCGGCTTCGCCGGCGTGCCGCCGATCTGGCCGCCCGCGATCTGCACGTTCTGCGCGCTGATCGCGGCGCTGACGTCGACCGGCGTGAGGCTGTAGTTGGTCAGCTTGACCGGGTCGAGCCAGATGCGCATCGAGAACTGCGAACCGAGCAGCAGCGTCTGGCCGACGCCGTTCACGCGGCTGAGCGGATCGAGCACGTGCGACGCCACGTAGTTCGTCAGGTCCTCCTTCGACATGCTGCCGTCCTCGGAGTTGAACGCGAACCACATCAGCCAGTTGCTGCTCGACTTCGTGACCTGCATGCCGAGCTGCTGCACGACCTGCGGCAGATTCGGCGTCGCGAGCGACAGCTTGTTCTGCACCTGCACCTGCGCGACGTCCGGATTCGTGCCCGGCGCGAAGGTCAGCGTGATCGTCGCGTTGCCCGAGTCGTCGCTCGTCGACGACATGTACAGGAAGTTGTCGAGGCCGCTCATCTGCTGCTCGATCACCTGCGTCACCGTGTCTTCCACCGTCTTCGCGGAAGCGCCCGGATAGTTCGCCTGGATCTGGATCGTCGGCGGGGCGATCGTCGGATACTGCGCGATCGGCATCTTGAAGATCGATGCGATGCCGGCCAGCATCAGCACGATCGCGATCACCCACGCGAAGATCGGGCGATCGATGAAGAACTTGGCCATGAAACGGACTCCTCGTTATTGCGCGGCCGACGCGGCGGTCGAACGCGCGGCAGCATGAGCGGCGGTGCTCGCCGGCGCGGCGCCGGACGCATTCGCGGCGCTGGCCGATGTGGCGGACGCAGCGTCCGGTGCCGGTGCGAGCTGCGCGGCGACGGTCTTCACGGTCGCACCGGGGCGCACCTTGTCGACGCCCTGCACGATCACGTGATCGCCCGCTTGCAGACCACCTTCGACGATCCAGTCCTGGCCGTACGTGCCCGCCGTCGTCAACGGACGCGTCTCGACCTTGTTGGCCGCGTTCACGACCAGTGCGATCGCCTGCCCCTTCTGGTCGTGCGTGACGCCGATCTGCGGCACCAGGAACGCGTTCTCGTTCACGCCTTCCTCGATCCGTGCGCGCACGAACATCCCCGGCAGCAGCACGCGGCCCGGGTTCGGGAAGAGCGCGCGGATCGTCACCGAACCGGTGGTCTGGTCGACCGTCACGTCCGAGAACTGCAGCTTGCCCGCCTCCGAATAGGTCTTGCCGTCTTCCAGGATCAGCGACACCTTCGCCGCGCCCGGGCCGCTCGTCTTCAGCTTGCCGCTCTGCACGTCCTGACGCAGCTTCAGCCCTTCGAGGCTCGACTGCGTGAGGTCGACGTACACCGGATCGAGCTGCTGCACGGTCGACATCAGCGTCGCCTGGCTCGCCTGCACGTATGCGCCCGGCGTTACCTGCGAAATGCCGACGCGGCCCGAAACAGGCGAGACGACATCGGTATAGCCAAGGTTGATCTGCGCGGTATCGACCGCTGCCTTGCCGGCCGCGACGTCCGCCGCGGCCTGCCCTTGCGTGGCCACCGCGTTGTCGTAGTCCTGCTTGCTGACCGCGTTCGCGGCCACCAGCACCTTGTAGCGCGCGACCAGTGCGTTCTGCGTGACGAGGTTCGCCTGCGCCTTCGCGAGCGTCGCCTTCGCGCTGTTCAGCGCGGCGATGTACGGCGCCGGATCGATCTTGTACAGGCGTTGACCGGCCTTGACGTCGGTGCCTTCGGTGAATTCACGACGCAGCACGATGCCGTCGACCCGCGCACGCACCTGCGCGACGAGGAACGCACTGGTGCGACCCGGCAGTTCGGTCACCGCGGGCACGGCCTGCGGCTGAACGGTGACGATGCCGACTTCCGGCGTTTGCGGCGGCGGCGCCGATTCTTTTTTCCCGCACGCGGCCAGGAAAACGGCAGCCGTTGCAGCAGTGATTAAGCGGTATGGAACCCGTTCGACGCGCATGGAGCGACCTCTCACAAATAGACGACTTCAATGGGAATCACCAGATCTCCTCGAGACCTGCACGCGCGGCCGGAATGCTGTCGCTTACCGTTTGCCGCGGATGCGGTCGCGTATGGCGGGCGTGCGTTGCGCCCTGCGGAGCGTTCGTTCGTCGAACTGCTTCCACGGAAAAAGAACCGCGAGCCCGCGGCCGCGAAGGGCACGCGTTACCGCGACGGCCGACCGCGCCGCTAGCTCGCGGGCCGGAATGCGGCGCCGGCGAATTCGATGAATGCCCGCGCGGCGGCCGGCAGATGGGCAGTGCGCGCATACGCGAGCTTCAGCGTGACGGGCGCGAGCGGGCGCACCGGTGCGACGCGCACGAGCGTGCCGGCCGCCAGGTCGGCGTCGACGAGATACGCGGGCAGCACCGCGGCGCCCATGCCGGCCACGGCCAGCCGCCGCGCCATCTCGAGATGGCCGACGCCCGGGCTGCCGCCGGGCGCCGCATCCGGTCGGAGCGCAATCGCATCGTCGTCGCCCGCTGCCGGCGGATCGAGCCGCACCGCCGTGATGTCCGGCCAGTCGCCCGACGCAGCGGCGCCGCCGTGCGCGTCGACATAGCCCGGCGCCGCGACGCGCAACGATTCGTATACGGCCAGCGTGTGCAGCGCATGCGCCCCTGTTACCGGCATGCCGTCGGTGAGGAACGCGACGTCGATGTCTTCCGATGTCAGGTCGACATGGGCATCGGTCAGCGTCACGGTCGGCCGCACGTCACGGAACCGGTTCACGAAGCGATCGAGCAACGTGCTCAACTGGCTGAGCCCGAACGCGACCGGGGCGGCGACGCGCAACGCGCCTTCCGGCTTGCTGCCCATCGCGACGACACGACCGTCGATCTCGTCGATCGCTCCGAGAATCCGCTCGACGCGCGCGAGATACAGCTCGCCGATTTCCGTCAGCGACTGGTGGCAGGTGCTGCGTTGAAGCAGGCGCGCGCCCAGGCGCGTCTCGAGCGCATCGACCAGCCGGCTCGCCATCGCCGTCGACACGCGCAACCGCGTCGCCGCCCGGCGAAATCCGCCTTCCCTTGCCACTGTCACGAATGCCCGAATCGATTGAAGTTGGTCCATTTGTCCGGATTCCCCTGCGCGGCCGACTGCCCTGATGCGCGCACCCGTCGCCATATCGCGACCGACGCGCGACGACCCGGCCAATGCGGCGGCGCCGACGCCGGCCACGCCGGGTCGGTCGGCACGCTCGCGCGGAACGCGTGCCGGCATGCAACGGACGCAAGCCGGCCTCGGCTGGCCCGATGCATGAATATTCGAATAGCAGTCCTGATTCTTTTCCAGCGGTTCACATCGGCGACACCGGCGGTATCCACCGGCCATCCGGCGTTCCTGCCCGCATCGTCCCGACCCGCTGGAACACGTTTCCTTCAGCTGGTGCAATGGTATGAAAACCGCCGGAGATTGGCTTGCCCGATCCTGCGATTGTTTTGCCTTAATTTCCGAATTTGTGCGCTGCACACCGCGCGACGACCGGTGATGCCGTCGCCGGCCGTGGAGATCCGGATGATCGGGCTAATTTCCGACAGGTTTAGGCAATCACCGGCGGGCGACTGGCCGTACGATGTGACCGCCGTGCAGGTGTCGCTGCTGGATTGCCCAGCCGCGCGCTCCGCACCGATCATTCCGCCATCCGCTCACGCAATATGGAAACCGACGCTCGAACGCCGCCGCTACCGCGCATCACGCCCGATCTGGATCGCCGGCCGCCTACGGCCACGCTCGCCGCGTTGATCGCCGCCTATGCGCCGCACGACGGCACGTTCGAGCTGCCGGTGCGCGGGCTGCGCGTCGCGCGCGCCTGCACGTCGCCGCCGCACTGGAACCATGGCGTGCACCCTGCGTGCGTCGGCATCGTCGGGCAAGGCGCGAAGTCGATACGGGTCGGCGACGGCGTCCACGTGATCGACGCCTCGCGGATGCTGGTGGCGACCGCCGACCTGCCCGTCACCGGCCGCGTAACGCGCGCGAGCCCGGCCGAGCCGTTCCTGTATGCACACCTGGCACTCGATCCGGCGCGTATCGCGGCACTCACCCCACGCGTGTTTCCGCTCGGGCTGCCGAAGGCCGTCGACTGCGGCGCCCTCGACACGCACGACGCACCGGCTGAAATCGTCGACGCGTTCGTCCGGCTGATGCAACTGATCGCCCAACCCGACGACCTCGACCTGCTCGCGCCGCTGATCGTCGACGAAATCATCATCCGGCTGCTGCGCGGCCCGTCGGGTGCGCGTGTCGCGCAGGTCGGCCACGCCGATTCGACGACGCAGCGCATCTCGCGCGCCGTCGCGTGGATTCGCGATCACTACGTCGATCCGATAACGGTCGAATCGCTTGCGCGACAGGTGGACATGAGCCCGTCGACTTTCCATCATCACTTCCGTGCGGTCACGTCGATGAGTCCGTTGCAATGCCAGAAGATGCTGCGGCTGCAGGAGGCGCGCCGCCTGATGTGCGTGTCGGCAATCGATGCGCGGCAGGCGTGCCGCCGGGTCGGCTATGTGAGCGCGTCGCAGTTCAGCCGCGAATACGCGCGCCTGTTCGGCGATGCGCCGGGCCGCGACGCCGTGAAGCTGCGCGACGAAGCGGTGCCGCTGTCGCGCGTCGCGCCGTAGGCCGGCGCGTCACGCGCGCGGCGCGCGCGAACGCGTGCCGCGCTTCGTTCCGCCCGCATGCGCACGCTCGGCCTGCACGGCTTCGTCGATGCACTGGACGAAGTATTCGGCCGACGACGTGAGCACCGCGCTGTCGCGGAACAGCAGATAGAGATGGCGTGCGGGCGGCTGCCCGACGAGATCGAGCGTCTTCAGCGTGTCGGACGCGTCGCCGCGCAGTGCAAGCTGGGTCCACGCCGTCACCACGTCGCTGTTGACGGCGAGCGCGTAAAACAGGGTTTGCGACGCGCAACGCGTCACGCGGCGCGGCACCGGCAGGCCGGCCTGTGCGAACAACTCGGCGAGAAACGCGCGGAATTCGGCGGAGGGCCCCGTATGCAGCCACTCCGCATCCTGCAGATCGGCGAGCGACGTCGCACCGGCGAGCTTGCCCTTGCGGCTCACCGCGAACCACATCGGAAACGTGTCGAGATGCTGGCAGCGCACGGACGTGAAATCCTGCGCATCCGCGCCCGCGCCCAGCGCGAAGTCGAGCGCGCCGTTCTTCAACTGCTCGACCAGCTGCGAGGGGCTGCCCTCGACGAATTCGAGCTGGACGTCGGGCATCGCGCGGCGAAAACGGTTGTACGCGGCCGGCAGCACCGTGATGCCCGCAAGCGGCGTCATCCCGATCGCGAGCCGGCCCTGCCGGTTCTCGCGCAACTGCGCCATTTCCTCCTCGGTGCGCGCCACCTCGTTGACGACCAGCTCGGCCCGCCGCAGCATCGCGTGCCCCGCATCGGTGAGCGTCACGCCCGACGAACTGCGCGCGATCAGCATCAGCCCGAGTTCGTCCTCGAGATCGCGCAGCGAACGCGTGACGGCCGGCTGCGTGAGATGCAGGGTGCGCGCCGCCTCGTGAATGCTGCCCGAGCGGGCGACGGCCACGAGCGCGCGGAGCTGGTGAAGTTTCATGTGTGGGCTCTTGGGGAAGGAGTCTTCGACTCTCCGGACCGATCGAGGACCTGGACGGCTTTCCCGGGAAAACGGCATGTGTCGCGTCCCGGAAGACGCCCCGGGCTACCGGATTCCCGGAGAAGTTGCGTTCGGAATGGGGCAGGGCCTGCGTGCGTGTCTCCACCGATCCTAGCGACAAGCGGCGCCGTTGCCGTGTGTTTCAGCGTCCGGCAGCGCCGACGTGCTTGCGCGATGTACGTGCGAATCATGTGCCCCGGGAATCTATCATGGAAGCCGAGCCGGCCAGCGACGCGACGGCGCCTCACGGCATCGACCTCGTCGATTCGTTGCGACGAAATTTTCGCTTGCCCGGTTCGGGCCGCTACCCCGCAAGCACGCTATATTGTTGTCCAAATCAACCTGCGGCGCATTTTCCAACGTTCCGATAGCCGCATTTTCCGACGCGCTTCCTCACCCGAGAGAACGAGAAAAATGGACCACGCGCAATACTTCAACCAAAGCTCGATTCAGGCCGCGAATCTTCGTCTGCACTATCTGTCGCAGTTGCTGCGTGAACAGACCGGCTCGGTGGTCCAGTACGGCATCCTTCGCGGGTATCCCGTCGGCGTCAGTCAATGGGCGGAGGTCGCCGTCGGCGGCTACCTGCTCGGCACCTACGAGATCGCCGTTTGCGCGATTCTGGAAGCGCTCGGCTCGCCCGGGAAGGTACTGATCGACCTGGGCGCGGCCGACGGGATTTTCGGCATCGGCCTGGTGCGGAACAACGTGTTCGGGCGCAGCCTGTGTTTCGAAATGGACGAGCCGCGCCGCCAGGCCATCCAGCATCGGGCCGCGGAAATGGGGCTGGCGGACCGGGTTGCCGTCTATGGCCAGGCCGATCGCAACCTGCCGGCGATCCTGTCGGAGCACGGCGGCGCACCGGCCGAGCGGGTCATTCTGTGCGATATCGAGGGCGCGGAGTTCGAGCTGTTCGACAGTGCGCTACTGGAACAACTCGCCGGTAGCCACGTCATCATCGAGATCCACGATTTCATGTACCCCGATCCGCAGCAAGCCGCACGCGCGTTCGATGAATTGAGCGCGCGCGCGAGTGAGCATTTCCACGTGTACGAGATTCGCGACGGGCTGCGGGACATCCGCAACATTCCGTTGCTGCGCCACTGGTCGGACTGGGACGCGTGGCTGATGTGCGTCGAGGCACGCTATCGAATGATGCGATGGCTCTGGCTCGAGCCGAAAAGCCAGCCGCGGCGTTCCAGCCATGACATCGATCGGCTGATCCTCGACTACCAGCGCCGGATCTTCGCTGTTTGACGGCGGCGAACCGGCGCGCCGATGCAAGCGCGCCGCGAACCTGACCATGAAGCGAGCAGGCCGCGCACGTCGTGGTTCATGCGTGCGCGCCCTCCCCTCTGCTGCTACGCCGACCGGGATTCACTCATCCAGATCGCCTGTTTTTCTTGTTGCGGACTACCGATTCGCGTCGAAGAGACCGAGCAGCAGCTCGTCATAGGCTTCGACCTGCTTCGGGTTTGTCGACAGGAAACGACCGATGATGTCGCGCTGCCGGTCACGATAATCCTGCCAGTTTTCGTCGTGAAGCTCGATTGCCCGTTCGAGTTGCCGGCCCCCTTCCTCCGCATCGTTCTCGTTATAGAAGTACCCAAGCTCGCTGACGAGCGAAGCGTTATGGACCAGCGCGTAGCCGTTCCAGCACACATCGAAATAGAAATAATTGAGCGCCAGCCCCCATTGATGGGAAATCACGATATCCGTGAATTCCGAAAGAAACTGAGGGGTGCTGTAATAGCCGACAAAGCTGATCTTCGAATCCCGGACCAGATCCAGATGATGGGCAATTCCGATGAATTCCGGACTGCCGTTTGCAAGGTGCTCCGTGTTCGTCGCATGCACATAAGCGATCTTCGAACCGCATTTCCGATAGCCCAGCTCCGCGATCAACAGCGGATAGAGACAGAACTTGGTCACGTCGATATTCGGTTCCATGATGGACAACCGCTTGGGTTGCCCGGTCGGACGATACTCGCCGCGATGAGGAAGCGCGGCCGATCGTTCTTCGACGCACATCGGATCCCACACGAACGGCACCTCGCGAACCGGCTGGCGTCGCAGCACGCTGAAGAAGCTCGCACTCGTCTCGACAACCTGCGGAATGATCCACACCTGATCGTAATGCTGGTTGATCAATACCGATTCCGCATGCCGTCGGCCAAAAATCATCGCCTGCATCATGTGCACGTATTCCGGCCCGCAGCAATAGCTCACGACCTTCGTGCCGCGCGCCTGCAGATAAGCGGTTTGCTGCGTATCGATCTGCCCGCCGAGCTCGATCAGCACATCGAGCGCGTCTTTCGCATCGTCGAAAGAGCACACCGGATACTGATCGAGATCCCACGGCAGTTCCGACGAAATCCTGACGTTCGTCGTGTTGACGAGGGTCACCCGATGACGGAGCGGCGAGTGCTGAAAGAGTTTCATCAGATACAACGCATTCTGCTTGATGCCGTTGACCCAAAGACTCTCCGTCGCGTGATGCAGACCAATCGTGATACCGATGTTGAGCGAGCGTGCCGAACTCATGCGGGTTCCCCAGTGTGCGCGTCAAATTGCGAATGAGATCATAGCGCTCCCCTTCTTCGGCGCGGTCAATTACTGTCAAAAAATCCGACTTGGCCCTTGCCGCGTCTACTGCGGCACGGCGTGGCCATCGGCCGGGCCGCATTCCTGCGCGACACCACCCCCGACTGGAACTGAACCGACAAAAGGCATCAGGGGATAAACAAACGTTATCAGGATAAAAATTTGCGCGTATCGCGATGTTTTGCCCGGTCTTAACATGCGGCCAGCGCTCGCGGGATGCCTGACGATCCACGCGGCGCTCACGATACCGATACCCATGGAGACACCCCCGATGCAAGACGCCGCCACGCCGCTCGTCGACGCGCCGCCGGCCCCGCGCCGCCGTTCGGCGCAGACCCGGACGATCATCGCCACCTCGGCCGGCAACGCGCTCGAGATGTTCGACTTCACCGTGTTCAGCTACTTCGCCGCGCTGATCGGCAAGACGTTCTTCCCCGTCGACTCGGGCGCCGGCCCGCTGCTCCTCGCGATGGCGACGTTCGGCGTCGGCTTCGTGATGCGCCCGCTCGGCGGCATCCTGATCGGCAACTACGCGGACCGCGCGGGCCGGCGGGCGGCGCTGACGCTGACGATCCAGCTGATGATCGCGGGCACCGCGTTGATCGCGCTGACCCCGTCGTATGCGCGCATCGGCGTCGTCGCGCCGGTGCTGGTCGTGATCGGCCGGCTGCTGCAGGGCCTGTCGGCCGGCGGCGAAATCGGCGCGTCGACCACCTTCCTGATGGAATCGGGCCCGCTCGCCGGCCGCGGCTTCATGGTGAGCTGGCAAATGATCAGCCAGGGCGTCGCGGCGCTGCTCGGCGCGCTCAGCGGCGCGCTGCTGTCGGCCGCGCTGTCGGCCGACGCGCTCGAAAGCTGGGGCTGGCGCGTGCCGTTCCTGCTCGGCCTGCTGCTCGGCCCGGTCGGCTTCTACATCCGCCGGCATCTCGACGAAACGCACGTGTCGACGCGCGACACCGGCGGCAGCGCGGCGCGCGAAGTGTTCACGCGCTACCTCGGCCGCGTCGTGCTCGGCACGCTGATGATCATCGGCGGCACGTCCACGCTCTACATCTTCGTGTTCTACATGCCGGCCTACGCGGTGCGCACGCTGCACCTGCCGATGGCGACGTCGCTGCTCGCCGGCTGCGCATCGGGGCTGGCGATGATCGTCGCCGCGCTCGTGTCGGGGCTGTGGATCATCGATCGGCTGCCGCGCCGCAAGCCGATGATCGCCGTCACGTGGCTGCTGTCGCTCGCGTGCGTGTACCCGGCGTTCCGGCTGCTGATCGCGGCGCCGTCGGTCGGGCTGATGGTCGCGATCGTCACCGTCGTGATGGCGTTCGCCACCGCGGGCAGTTCCGCATTCCTGCTGCTGATCATGGAGGCGTTCCCGCCGCGCGTGCGCGCCACCGCGCTCGCGACGATCTACAGCTTCGGCGTGACGATCTTCGGCGGCTTCGCGCAATTCAACGTCACGTGGCTCCTGCATCGCACCGACGACCCGATGTCGCCCGCGTGGTACGTGCTCGCGTGCGGCGCCGTCAGCATGATCGCGCTGTGGCGCTTCCGCGAACGCCCGGCCGACTCGCACGACGACGGCCGCTGAACGGCCCACCGCTTCATTCACGGCGACGCCGGGTACCGGCACCGCCACTCCCGAACAGACCAAGGAATCCGCGACGTCGACGCGTACGCGGGCGGGCCGTTGCACGCCTGCGATTCGCGCGCCGACGATGGCGACACCACGAGACGAACGTGCGCAATTCAACCCTGATGGCCGCGTGCTGCGCGGCGGCAACCTGCATGTGGGCCGCGCCGGCCCGTGCCAACGTACAGATCTACGGCGCGCTCGACAGCTTCCTCCAATACGCGCGCATCGGCAGCCGGACGAGCATCGGCCTGATGAGCGGGGGCGCGTCGACGTCGCGCTTCGGCTTCATCGGCAGCGAGGATCTCGGCGGCGGCCTGCGCGCGAGCTTCCGCCTCGAAAGCGGCTTCGACCTGATGTCCGGCCGCCCGCAAAGCGCGGCGTCGTTCTACAACCGCGAAGCCAACGTCGCGATCGGCTCCGCCGACTGGGGGACGCTCAAGCTCGGCAAGCAGTATCCGGCGATCGTGCCCGAAGCGGCCGATCCGTTCTATCTCGTCGGCCAGTTGTCGCCGTTCGCGAGTACCGCGCTGATCGGCAGCGACCTCGGGCGCGGCGCCGCATCGCTGCCCGGACGCATCGAGAACGCGGTCAGCTACAAGACGCCGACCTACGGCGGGCTCGACGTCACCGTGCTCTACGCGTTTCGCAACGCGGCCGGCGCAAGCCCGATCGCGAGCAATGCCGGCGCCGTCGCCAATTTCGCGCACGGCCCGGTGATGCTGAGCGCGGCCTACAACGCGATCTGGGCCGCGACGTCGTCGACGCCGGGCGGCGCCCCCGACGGCCCGCGCACCGACTCGGTGATGGCCAGCGCGTCGTATGCGTTCGGCCCGACGCTCGCGTCGTTCGCGTACACGCTGATGCGCCCCACCGCGCCCGGCACGCTCGTCGCGCAGGTCTATTCACTCGGTGCGATCTGGCAGCGCGGCCCGCACGCGATGCGCGCCGATCTGGCATATCGCACGATCGCCGGCCAGCCGAGCCACGCGCTCGGCGCGCTGCTCGGCTACGACTACCAGTTCTCGAAGCTCACCGGTGTGTACGTCCGGCTCGGCGGCTTCAGGAACACCGGACAGTCGGCGCTGTCGTTCGGCTCCGCACCGATGTCCGCGCCCGGCATGAGCAGCACCGTCTTCGCCCTTGGCCTCCGGCAGAAATTCTGACCGCGCCAGCCTCTTCACAGGAGCAATTCATGACTTCACTCGCCCTCGACTTCATCGACAGCCAGCGTGCGCAATTCACCGAGCTGTCCGACCGGATCTGGAATCTCGCGGAGCTGCGCTACGAGGAATTCGCATCGACCGACCTGCACGTCCGGATGCTGGAGCAAGCCGGCTTTCGCGTGACGCGCGGCGTGGCCGACATTCCGACCGCGTTCGTCGCCGAAGCCGGCAACGGCGGCCCCGTCATCGGCATCCTCGGCGAATACGACGCGCTGTCCGGGCTCAGCCAGGAAGCGGGCGCCCTCACCTGCCAGCCGTCGGGCGAAATCTCGAACGGCAACGGCCACGGCTGCGGCCACCACCTGCTCGGCACGGCCGCGCATCTCGCCGCGGCCGCGGTGAAGGCGCACCTGGAACGCACGGGCCAGCCCGGCACCGTCCGCTTCTACGGCTGCCCCGCCGAGGAAGGCGGGTCGGGCAAGACCTTCATGGCGCGCGCGGGCGTGTTCGACGATCTCGACGCCGCGCTGTCGTGGCACCCGCACGTGTACACGGGCATCTTCCCGGCCGGTTCGCTCGCGAACATCCAGGCGTACTTCCGCTTCACCGGCAAGGCGTCGCATGCCGCCGCGTCGCCGCACCTCGGCCGCAGCGCATTGGATGCGGTCGAGCTGATGAACGTGGGCGTGAACTACCTGCGCGAACACATGCTGCCCGAAGCGCGCGTGCACTACGCGGTGACGAACACCGGCGGCCTGTCGCCGAACGTCGTGCAGGCCAATGCGGAAGTGCTGTACCTGGTGCGCGCGGCCCGCAACGACCAGGCGGCCGACCTGTTCGAGCGCGTGAAGAACGTCGCGCGCGGCGCGGCGTTGATGACCGATTGCCGGCTCGAGATCGTGTTCGACAAGGCGTGCTCGAACCTGCTGGAAAACACCGTGCTGAACCAGGTCATGTACCGGCATCTGCAGTCGATCGGCACCGCCGGCTTCGACGCGGACGATGCGGCGCTCGCCGATGCGTACCAGCGCCAGACGCTGACTGCTCAGGATATCGAAACGTCGTCGCGTTCGCTGAACCAGGCGTGGCGCAACCCGAAGGCGCTGTTCGACGGCATCGATCCGTACGAGCCGGGCAAGGGCCGCCCGATCTGCGGCTCGACTGACGTCGGGGACGTGAGCTGGGTCACGCCGACCGCGCAGTGCCACACGAGCTGCTACGCGTTCGGCACGCCGCCGCATTCGTGGCAATGGGTCGCGCAAGGCAAGACGCCGCTCGCGCACAAGGGGATGCTGCTCGCGGCGAAGACGATGGCCGCGACCGCGATCGACCTGCTCGGCGCGCCGGACACGCTCGCGCAGGCGAAGGCGGAGCTGCTCGAGCGGCGCGGCGGCCGGCCGTACGTGTGCCCGATTCCGGACGACGTCGCGCTGCCGTTCCGCCGTTGAGCGCGTATCCGGCCGGTGGCCGGCCGCGCCGTTACGCGAGCGCGGGCGGCGCAGCCTGGCTGACGTCGACGCGTTTCGGCAGGATGCCGGCCTGGTAGAACACGTCGGCGACGCGCTGCTGGTACGCGAGCGTGTCGCGCGTGACGGGCTCGACGCCGAAGCGCGCGCGGCGGAACGCGAGCGCGACGGCGGGCTCCGGAATCCCCCAGAGCTTCGAGAATTCGGCTGCGCCCTGCGCGCGGTTCGCATCGAGCCAGCGCTGGACCGTCGCCAGTTCCTGCACGGCGGCATCGAGCACGTCGGCGTTGCGCTGCGCATACGTGCGCGACGCGAAGTAGTAGCCGCGGTTCTCGACGAGGCCCGTGCCGTCCGCGACGATGCGCGCGTCGAACGCCTGCTGGACCACCGCAAGGAACGGGTCCCAGATGATCCATGCATCGACCGAGCGGTTCTCGAATGCCGCGCGCGCATCGGACGGCGACAGCCACACCGGCGTGACGTCCGAACGGTCGAGCTTCGCGGCCTGCAACAGCCTGACCAGCAGGAAGTGCGTGTTCGATCCCTTCACCAGCGCGATGCGCTTGCCGCGCAGGTCCGCGAAGGTCCTGACCGGCGAATCCTTCGCGACGACCACGGCTTCGGCCGCGGGACCGGCCGGCGTCTGCGCGTAGTAGACGAGCGGCGCGCCGGCCGCGAGCGCGAAGACGGGCGGCGCTTCGCCGACGTCGCCGAAGTCGATCGATCCCGCGTTCAACGCCTCGAGCTGCGGCGGCCCCGACGGAAACTCGGTCCACGTGACGGTCACGCCGAGCGTCGCGAGTTTGCCCTGCAGCGTGCCGCGCGCCTTCAGCAAGCTGAGCGGCCCTTTCTGATAGCCGATGCGCAACGTGCGCGCGCCGGCCGTGCCCGCCAGCGCGAGGCCCGGAGCCACGGCGGCGCCCGCCGCGATGGCCAGCCCGGCATGCAGGAGCCGGCGGCGGGTGGTCGAGTGTTCGTCTGCCATGTCGTTTCGGATTCGATGAAGAGGATGCGGCTTTGCGCGTACATGCGATGAAGCCGGTCGAACCGATTCTAGGGGGTCGGCGCCGCGCGCCGAACCAACGATGTTCGATATCGAAAGCAAGCGCTTTCATAAGGGCATGCCGGTTATCCGGGCATCAATGCCCCGGGGCCGTCATGACAATGCGGTCGACAGCTGCATCAAGATCTGCATCGAATAAAGGAGTGCGTATTATTTTATCGATCGATGCGCGACCGCGTGGTCGCGCGCCGAAGATCCGACTTCAGGACTTGCAGGAAGCGTTCAGCGCAGCCTCGTCGGCGGCCAGCATTTCAGGCACGCATTCGCGCAGGAAATCAACGAACGTGCGGATCTTCGCATCGAGATACTGGCGCGACGCATACAGCGTGTAGACGGTCAGCTTCTGCAGCCGGTAGTCGGGCAGGACGCGCACCAGCGCGCCGCTCGCGAGCGCGGGCAGCGCCGACGACATCGGCAGCGAACCGATGCCGAGGCCGGCGCGCAGCGCGGCGCCGAGCGCATCGGCGATGTTCACCTGGAAATCCGGAGGCGGCAGGTCGAACGTCTCGGGGCCGTCGGGGCCCTCGAGATGCCAGCGATCGCGCGGAAACACCGGCGTGACGATCTGCAGGCACGCATGGCCGTCGAGCTCGCGCACCGTGCGCGGCGTGCCGCGCTCCTTCAGATACGCGGGCGACGCGCACAGCACGCTGTGCACCTCGCCGAGCCGCTGCGAAACGAGCCCCGAATCGGGCAGCTCCGTCGCGCTCAGTTGCAGCGACACGTCGTAGCCTTCGTCGATGATGTCGGGCACGTGCTGCGACAGCGTCAGCTCGACCGCGACCGACGGATAGCGCTGCCGGTAACGCACGACCGCGGGCACCACGTAGGCCTGGCCGAAGCTCGTCGTCGCGTGAACATGCAGCCGCCCGGACGGCTTCGCCTGTGCGTCGGCCGCCTCGGCTTCCGCTTCTTCGATATAGCCGAGGATGCGCTGGCAGCGGTCGAGATACCGCTGCCCGGCGTCGGTCAGCGCGATGCGGCGCGTGCTCCGGTTGAGCAGGCGCGTGCGCAGATGCGTTTCGAGCTGCGCGACCGACCGCGACGCATAGGCCGTCGTGATGTCCAGGCGCTGGGCCGCGCTCGTGAAGCTGCCCTCCTCCGCCACCCGGACGAAAATGCGCATCATCTGTAACGTGTCCATCGACCTGTCCCCGGATTGAGATCGCGTCGCGCCACCGGCCGGCGAGGGGGCCGGCGGCGCCGGCGCGGGCCGGTCTGGCGCGAATTGTGCGGAACAGTACAGCAGCGGTGCGGACGTGTCCAGTTCGCCGTACGCGGCGCGATCGGGACGCGGAATCGGGTCGGCGGGCGGCCGGGCGGGCGGCGTCCGGCCGTGCGCAGGGCGAGCCCGGCGCGCGTAGCGCCGTTCGCTCGTCGCACGGATCTCAGGGTTCGATCAGGCGCGGATGGTCGGTGAAGGCCACGCCCGTGTCGGCGGGGGTTGCGATCTGCGCGGACTGGCGCACGGGTTCGCGCGTCGCGGCAAGCCAGCGCGTGAACTCGGCGGCGGTCATCCCGACCGCCGCGGCCGAGCCGGACGACGATGCAGCGGCAAGCGCCGCGTCGTCATGGCGCGCCGCCGCCCGCACCTTCGGCGCGGCGGCACTCGCGGCGGCCGGCGTAACCGAGGCCGTCGATGCCGCCGCCGGCGAGCGGGCCGGGGCGATGCGGGCGTGCTTGCGCTGCGTCGGCGTCGCCGGTTTCGATGCGTCGGCGGGCGCAACAGTCGTGACGACGTCGCCCGCGTCCTGCGCGGCCGGCCTATCCGTCCGCATTGCGAATGATTCCTGCCGATCCGGTCCAGGCTGGATGCTTTCCGGCGGGATGACGGCGGCGACCGGCGCCGCGACGGCCGCCTCCGGCATCATCGAGATTGCAGCCTCGTAGAACGTGTCCGATGACGGCGCACGCTTGCGGTTGTCGATGATGTGCGTCGCCGCGACACATACGGAGCCGAACACGAGGCCGACGAGCATCGCCATCAGCGTCGGCCGCCACCGGCGGCGGGTACGCGACGCCGCCCACGCGCGATTCTCGGAGCCGAAATCCGCCGCCTGGACCGCGGCGACGCGCGGCGCCTCGCGCGTCACGCGCAGATCGAACACGCCCGGCCGGGGCCGCCGGCTCGGGACGAACGGCGTGCGCCGCCGGCCATACGGCGGCGGCACGTCGGAATATGGATGCGCGAGCGGTAGCGCGAAAACGCCGGTGATGTCCTGCATGCCCATGATGATGTTGACGCGGCACTGCACGACGTCCGCCGTGACGACCCGCGCTCCCGTAGAGTGAATCGATGATGGCGAGTATCGCCGGTCGTGCCGCGCGTCGTAAATCGGACCAGGCCCGATCGGTGCGTCGATACCGTCAGCCTGGTCCTACCGGCGAGCGAACGGCCGCGCCGGATGCGCGAACCTGAAGCGCGCCGCGACGCACATCGATCCCGTCGATCATCGCGAACGCCCGTCGCGCTCGCCGGCCCGCCCGTACCGGGCCGATCGGGACACGTTCAGAACCGGCCGCGCAGGCCGATGAACACCTCGTTCGACGACAGTTTCGACTTCAGCTGCTCGTCGCGCGCGAGCACGCGGTTCGCGAACGTGTTGTAACCGGTCTCGACGTTGCCCATGTCGACATAGCGATACCCGACATCGATCGAGAAGCGCTTGTTGATCGCATAGCTGACGCCCGCACCGGCCGAATACGCGAGGTTGGTCTGCGTGCGCGACGCGAAGCGGCGCGTGTCGTTGGTCTGCCAGCCGTCGGCCGACACGATCGCCACGCCGACGCCGAGCGTGCCGTACACCGAGAAACCGCGGCCGAGATCGAAATCCTTGTAGCCGTTCAGCATCAGGCGCTGCGAGGACACGTGGAACTCGTTCGCATTCGCGTCGAACGGCGCCCAGTAGCTGACGAAGTTGTCGGTGCGCTTGAACGTGTATTCGCCTTCCGCGCGCCAGCCGTTGCCGAACTGGTAGCCGAGCGCCACCGCACCGGTCACGCTCGAATTGCCGTCGGGGCCGCCGACGCGATTCGTCACGCGCGGGCTCGTCAGCTCCATGTTGGTCGCGTTGTCGAACGCGCCGACCACGCGCGCGGTGGCGTAGTAGCCCGCGTCGCTCAGGTCCTGCTTCTTCGTTTCCGGTGCGATCGTGTCGGCCAATGCGGCACCCGAGAACAGCAGTGCGAACGACGACGGCAGAGCAAAATATTTGATCATGAAAATGCGTCCTTCTCGATGATTCGTGGAAAACGTCATCGTAGGGAGCGCACCGCATTCGCAGAACCCGTTCGCCTACGGGTTGCGCCTCCGTAGCGCTACGGAGGCGACGCCGCCGCGAACGCCGCATAGTCGCGCACGAGTTCGACGAGCGACGCTGCGTGCAGCTTGTCGAACTCGTTCGCGCGATACGTCTCCACGGTGCGCGGCGACAGCCCGAGCTCACGCGCGATTTCCTTGTTGCTGTGGCCGCGCACGATGCCGTCGAGCACCTCCCGCTCGCGCATGCTCAGCGTCGCGACCCGCGCCGCGCGCGCCTGCTCCTCGCCGTCGCCGTCGCGCCGGTTCTCGTGCTGGCGGATCGCCTGCTGCACGGCGTCGATCAGTTCGTCGTCGTCGACGGGCTTGCGCAGGAAGTCGCTCGCGCCGCGCTTGAACGCGCGCCGGCATGCATCGACGTTGCCGTGGCCCGTCAGCACGATCACCGGCAGCGCGCGCCGCGCGCTCAACCGGTCGAGCGCGTCGAGGCCGCTCATGCCCGGCATGCGCAGGTCGAGCAGCACGCAGCCGAGCGCGCGGTCGTCGGCGTCGGCGAGAAACGCGTGGGCGTCCGCATAGCAGCGCGTCGGCAGCCCGACCGTGCGCAGCAGCAGCGCAAGGCCGTCGCGCACCGGTTCGTCGTCGTCGACGATCGCGACGATCGGCCCGTCGGGCGGCATCGATTGTGTCCCGTTCATGCGCGGGCCTCCTCTGCCAGCGGCAACAGCAGCGTCGCCTCGACGCCGCCCGACGGCCGGTTCCGGATCATCAGCGAGCCGTCCTGCCGCTGTGCGAGCGTGTCGCACAGCGGCAGCCCGAGGCCGAGCCCGTTTTCGCGCGTCGTGAAGAACGGCTCGAACAGGCGCGGCAGCGCGTCGTCCGGCACGCCGGGGCCGTTGTCGACGACGCTGAAGCGATAGTGGCGCCCCGAGCGGCCGCCGCTGATGCGGATCTCGCCGAACGGTGTGCCGGCCAGCGCGTCGCGCGCATTGCGGATCAGGTTGTGCAGGATCTGCTCGACCGCGACCGGCTCGGCCACCGGCGCGGCGCGCGGCGCAGCGTTGTGCCATTGCAGCGTGATGCCTTCGCGCGCGAGCTCGTCGCGATGCAGGAACAGCACCGCATTCATCACCGCGTCGGGATCGAGCGCGTGCGCGCGTCCGCCGCCGGCGGACGTCATCGCGCCGCGCAGCCGGTCGAGGATCGCCGCCGCGCGCTTGGCCTGCGCGACGCTCGACTGCAGCGCGCGGCGCACGCCGTCGCGTTCGGCCGGCAGGTCGAGCATGCGTTCGGCCGCGCGCGTATGCGCGACGATCGCGGTCAGCGGCTGGTTGAGTTCGTGCGCGATTCCCGCCGCCATCTCGCCGAGCGTGTCGAGGCGGCCGAAGCGGTCGATCCGCTCGCGCGCATGTTCGCGCCGCCGCGCTTCCCGCAAGCGCCACGCGCCGAGCGCGCCCGCGACGAGCAGCACGGCCACCGCGTTCCACAGCGCGATCGGCAGCCACGGCAGGTCGGCTAGGGTCAGCGTGCGCGTGGTCGTCAGCACGAAAGCCTGCGGCTGCGCAGGCAGGCGCTTCTCCACGCGCATCGTCCAGCCGAACGGCGTCGCGGGCGTCGGGCGCTGCAACAGCTCGAACTTGCGGTCACGCAGTTGCAGCGTCGCCGACGACAGCGCATCGGGCCAGTCGCCCGGCTGCAGCAACCGGCGCGGATCGATCAGCACCGCCCATCCGGTATCGCCAGCGAGCCAGTAGCCGCCGTCTGCGTCGAACGTCAGCGAAAACGCCGCGGCGCCGTCGCGCGCAGGTGCGCCGACGGGCAACGGGCCGCCCGTGCCGAGCCAGCCGGCGCCGCGCCGCCAGTGCGCAAGCGCGTCGAGCTGCGGCATGCGCGTGCGCAGGCTGTCGAGCATCGTCGATGGCGGCGCGGGCAACGCAGTGGCGCCGAGCGTCTCGAGGATCGCTTCGTGCTGCGCGGCCTTCTGCGCGAGCAGGCGAATCACGATGCTCGAATTCTGGAAGAAGCGGTCGTGCGCGTCGGCGACGAAGCGCGACGTGACGAATGCCGTGCCGGTCAGGCTGAGTGCGAGCCACGCGAACAGCACGGCGACGCGGAGAGAAGGTTTCATCATCGAGGGCGGAAACGGACGACAGGCGAAATGCACGGAATGCACGAAATGCGCGGCCGACGCACGACATCTCGCGCACGGCACGCCCATCGGCGGCAAGGTTGCGTGCGCAACGACACGATCACGCCGCCGCGCCACGCAGGTTCCGTCACATTGTCGGCACGACGACGCTGCCCTTGGTCCGATAACACCGCCGACGACTGTCAGCCCCGTCCTAAATCGCGGCGCCGCCCGCGCTTTCCGGAAAAACATGCCGAAAAACCGCCCAATTTCGGACTGGGCCGATGTTCTAGCGATACCGAAGCCGCGACAATGGCCTCACCTGCCGCTCGCTGCCAGGATGTGAGCGGTTGGGTTTCCATAGTCGATATTTGTCCCGCCCATCCCGGCGGGATCTTTTTTTCGAAGGCGTTGCATCGTGACCGACGCATCTCCGCTCGCCATCGCAATTCTGACGATCGACCACCCGAGCCGCCACGCGTTCGACGATCGCCTGCGCCGCGCCGGCTACGGCTACGACCGTCTGCGCATCGACGACATCCTCCGGAAATCCGGCTACCGCCCCACCCGCTTCGAATATCTGCCCGATCTGCTGTCCGCATGCGACGCGCGGCCGTTCGACCTGTTCGTCGTGCAGTGCGAATCGGCGTGCTTCCGCACGCTCGAAGCGATCCGCACACTGCGCGCACGCTTTTCCGATACCGCGCCGATTCTGTCGATCAGCCAGCGCGACGACGAAGCGGCACGCGCCGTCTGCTTCGCGGCGGGCGCCAACGAGCACCTGCCCTATGCGTCGTCACCCGAGCTGCTCGTCACGAGCGTGTCGACGTGGCTGCGGTGGTCCCACCACCGGGCCACGCATCACCGGCACTGGCGCGTCGGCCGCTTCGAGTTCGACGCGGCCGAACGCACGATCCGCGTCGCCGGCCGCGAGCACGTGCTGACCGAGAAGCACTTCCAGATCGCGACCGCGTTCTTCCTGAACATGGGCCGCGCGCTCGGACGCGCGCACCTGAGCCAGCTCGTGTGGGGCTCGCTCGTCGCGACGGCGAGCCGCCGCGTCGATACGCACGTCGCCACGCTGCGCGACCGGCTCGAACTCGACGGCCGGCACGGCGTGCGGCTGATGACGATGTACGGCGTCGGCTATCGGCTCGTGATGTGCGAACCGGGCGACACCGGCGGGAACGACGAAGCCGACATGGCCGACGAGGCCGACGGGCCCGGCACGCTGCACGACATCGACGGCCTGCGCTGAACGCCCGGCCGCGCACGCGCAGGTCCGTGCTGCCGCCGTGCAGCATGGAAACTGGTCCGACTCCATTATCATGGCGGAACCCTGGCCGACTCCCCGCTCCCGATGGACCACCGCGCCGCACCCGATCGCCCGCAGCCGGCCGCCCGCGCCGCGCCCACTTCCCGCCCGCCGGTCGGCCGCCGGCAGCGTGCGCTGCTCTATGGCGGCGGCCTCGCCGTCACGATCGCGATCCTGCTCGCCAGCGGCCTGATGCTGTATGCAGTTGCGAAGGAAACCATCCACGAACGCTACACCGCGTTCGCCGTGCGCCACTTCCTCGTCCAGTTCGAATTCAAGCTGCGCATGACCGGCATGGCCGCGATCGTCACGCACGACGAGGCGTTCCACGACACGCGCGTGACCGACCCGGCGCTCGTCGCCGAACTCGACGCCGGGCATGGCCGGCTCGAACTGAAAGGCAGCGACCGCATCCCGTCGATGCTGGTGCTCGCCGATCTGTCGCCGGCCACGCCCGCAGCGTCGTACGAGCGCGATCTCGCGATGGCGAGCGACCTCACCTATCGCGTCGGCGCGTATCTCGCGAATCACGACGCCGAGCGCGCCGTCGCGGGTTACGTGTACCGCCCCGATCGCCGCTTCGCGCTGGTGATCCCGGCCCCCCCCGCGGGGTCGCCGGCAGCGGGCGCAGCCGGCGCGTCGGCGTTGCTCGCGCAGGTCGCGGCCGGCCTCGAACCGCCCGCCGCCGGCCGGTACGTATGGCACGCGCCCGCTTACGATCCGGTGCAGCGGCGCGACGTGTTCCGGCTCGTCGGCGCCGCGTACGCGGGCGGCCAGCCGTTCGAGGTGCTCGTGTCGACGCTGCCCGTCGACGTGCTGCGCACGCGCCTGACCACCGAGTACGCGACCAACGGCGCGATCATCGCCGACGCGCAG
The DNA here is from genome assembly GCF_001718555.1 of Burkholderia metallica. NCBI lineage: Bacteria > Pseudomonadati > Pseudomonadota > Betaproteobacteria > Burkholderiales > Burkholderiaceae > Burkholderia > Burkholderia metallica. The sequence goes on along the minus strand of NZ_CP013402.1, from coordinate 77,539 downwards.
GGCAACACGCTGCTGCGCACCGGCGCGGCCGTGAGCGATGCGGCCACGCTCGCGACGCTGAAACGCGTCGCCGCCGGCCCCCGCGCGGCCGCCGGCAGCGGCCCGCGCTCCACCTACGCCGACGGCCTGTTCGCGCTGAGCCAGCCGATCCCCGATACCGACTGGACGATCGTGCAGGCGTTCACGCTGCGCTCGCTCGTCGCCGCGGTCGGCCTGCAGGCCGGCTGGTACGTCGCGGTGATGGTGGCCGCGCTCGTGCTCGTGTGGGCGCTGCTGGTGCTGTTCGACCGCCGCGTGCTGATACCCGACGATGCGCGCACGCGCCGCGTGGTCGAAAGCGAGAACCTGAACCGGACGATCGTCGAAGCCGCGCCGTCCGGCATCGCGCTGCTGTCGCTCGCCGACGGCGCGGTGCTGCTGCAGAACGACACGATGCGCGCGTACGACGCACGCATCGCCGCCGCGCCGTCGCTCGCGGCGCGGCTGCTGGCGCGCTTCGACGCGTCGCCCGGCGCGAGCGCGTGGCAGTCCGACCTGCACGTCACGCTGCCGACTGGCGGCGACGAAACCGTCGACCTGCTCGTCAATCTCGTGCGCACCCGCTACCGCGACGCGGACGTCGTGCTGTGCAACTTCTCCGACATCACGTCGCAGAAGAACATCGAGCGCAAGCTGGACGAGGCGCTGCGCGCGGCCGACGCCGCGAACGACGCGAAATCGGCGTTCCTCGCGACGATGAGCCATGAAATCCGCACGCCGCTCAACGCGATCCTCGGCAACCTCGAACTGATCGGCCGCGAGCCGCTCGCCGACACGCAGCGCGAGCGGCTGCAGACGGTCGAGGGCGCGTCGTCGGTGCTGCTGAACCTGATCAGCGACATCCTCGACCTGTCGAAGATCGAGGCCGGCCAGATGACGATCGAGACGATCCCGTTCGATCTCGCGGAAGCGATCGAGCAGACCGGCGCGATGTTCGAGCCGCTCGCGACGGCGAAGGGGCTGCAGTACGACGTCATCGTCGACGATGCGCTCGCGTCGCGCTACGTCGGCGATCCGGTGCGGATCCGGCAGATCGCCGCGAACCTCGTCGGCAACGCGATCAAGTTCACCGACCGCGGCGACGTGACGCTCGAAGTCTATCTGCGCGACGACGCGGACCCGGCGTCGCCCGTCGTGATCGGCGTGAGCGACACGGGCATCGGCATGACCGACGCGCAGCGCGCGGCGCTGTTCCGGCCGTTCACGCAGGCCGATACGTCGATCACGCGCCGCTACGGCGGCACAGGGCTCGGGCTCGCGCTGACGAAGCACCTCACGCAGATGATGGACGGCGCGATCGACGTGAAGAGCGCGCCCGGCGAAGGCAGCACGTTCGTCGTCACGCTGCCGCTGCGCGCGGCGACCGACGCGGAAATCGCGCGGCACCGCGCCGACACCGCCGACGCGGACGCCAGCACCGTCGCGGCGCTGCCGGCGCTGGCCGCGCGCGTGCTCGTCGTCGACGATCACCCGGTGAACCGCACGCTGCAGCAGAGCCAGCTCGTCACGCTCGGCTACGCGGCCGATGCGGCCGACGACGGCGCGTCGGCGCTGCGCCGCTGCGCCGACACGCGCTACGACCTCGTGATGACTGACCTGAACATGCCCGGCATGGACGGCTACACGCTCGCGCGCGTGCTGCGCGCGCGCTACCCCGACCTGCCGGTGATCGCGATCACCGCGCATGCGAGCGCGGCCGAACACGCGCGCTGCGCGGAAGCCGGCATCGTCGCGGTGCTCGTGAAGCCGGTGCTGCTCGACACGATCGACCGCACCGTGCGCCGCTTCGCGAAGGTCGCGGCGGCCAGCCGGCCCGTGCGAAGCACGCTCGTCGATCTGGCCGAAGGGCCGTTGCCACCGGACGTGCATCGGTTGTTCGGCGACACGCTCGATCGTTCGCTTGCCGCGATTCGCGATGCGCTCGCGCGTGGCGACGTGCCCGCGCTAAGGGCGGAACTGCATTCGCTGCGCGGCGCGTTCGCGACGATCCACGAGCACGCGGTGGCCGATGCGGTGCGCGACATGCAGGACGCGGTGCAGTCCGGCGATCCGGCCGCGCTCGGACCGCTGGTCGACCGCACCGAGCGCCTCGCGCGCGATACGCTCCGACGGCGCGCGGCGCAGGCGCCGCAAGCCTGAGCGGCCGCCGTCCGGCGGCCGTTTTTTCCCTTCCTCTCCAGCTCTCTTCACGGCGCCCGTCCGGGCGGCCTGCTCACGCGTGCACGCGTGTAGGACTCGCCCTACAAACATCCCCTCCCGAATAGGTTTTGGACGACAGAATCGGACGAGACCGATCCCTACCATTGGCCTACCAACCTGACGAACTGAAAGGAGTAGGTCAATGAATAAGACATATCGCAACATCTGGAACACGGCGACGGGCACATGGACGGCCGTGGCCGAAACGGCGCGCTCGCGCTCGAAGGGCTCGGCGCGCGCAGCGCGCCAGGCCGTGGCAGCGCTCGCGCTGGGCAGCGCGTCGATCGGCGGCGCGTTCGCGGCCGATGCGTGTACGACCGAGGATGGTAAAGCGGGCTCGGTCGATGCCACCGGCATCTGCCAGGTCGGAGCCGCAATGGGTACGCAGTCGATCGGCACGATGGCAGGCGCACTGTCTTATGAAGCTGGGTCCGGTGCAAATGCGGCGGGGGGCAACGCCGTTGCCGTTGGCGTAAATTCCGCCGCCACCGCGCTATCCAATACGGCGCTCGGCTATGCCGCAAGCGCGACGACGCATTGGGCGATCGCGATCGGCTCGACGTCATCCGCCTCCGGCGAAAGTGCAATCGCCCTGGGCACCGTGGCAACCGCGTCCGGCGCACACTCGTTGGCAATTGGAGCAGCAACACAGGCGATCGACACGGGTTCGATCGCGATCGGCAGCGCAGCCGCAAGCACACAAGCCAATGCCACGGCCATCGGCCGTTCTGCCACGGCTGGTGCAACCAACGCCACGGTATTGGGCTCGGGCGCAGTTGCAACGGGCGTCAATGGAATTGCGGTCGGCCAAAGCGCACAGGCACGCGGCCCGTCGGCAATCAGCGTCGGCTTCCGGGCGAATGCACAAGGCACAAGCTCGGTTGCCCTCGGTACAGACGCGGTCGCGGATCGCGACTACACCGTGTCCGTCGGTTCGGCCGCACAGCGGCGCCAGGTCGTCAACGTCGCAGCCGGTACGCAAGCGACGGACGCGGTGAACGTCAGCCAGCTCCAGCCGGTCGTGACCGCACTGGGCGGCGGCGCCGCCATCGACCGGACGACGGGCGCCGTGACCGGCCCGACGTACACGCTTGCCAACGGCGGCGCGCAAACGACGGTCGATGGCGCACTCGGCGCACTCGACGGCGCGCTCACGACAGCCAACGGCAATATTGCGCGCAACACGGGCGACATCACGACGATCAACACCAAGCTGGACGGTCTGTCGAACGGCACGATCGGCCTCGTCCAGCAATCGGCTGCCGGTGCCAACCTGACGGTCGGCGCAAGCACCGACGGCACCGCCGTCGACTTCACCGGCACGGACGGCGTACGCACGTTGACCGGCGTCAAGGCAGGCGCGGTCTCGGCGACGAGCAGCGATGCGGTGAACGGTTCGCAACTGCACGGCGTGGCCGATAGCGTGGCATCGGCCATCGGCGGCGGTTCCGTCGTGAACGCCGACGGTTCGATCTCCGCTCCGAGCTTCACGCTCGGCGACGGCAGCGGCGGCACGACCACGGTTCGCTCCGTCGGCGGCGCCGTGGCAAACCTCGACGGTCGCGTCACCACCAACGAAGGCGACATCGCATCGCTCGCCGACCAGATCGGCAGCGGCACGGTCGGCCTCGTCCAGCAAGCCGGCGCAGGCGCAAATATCACGGTCGGCGCGAACACCGATGGCGCAGCCGTCGATTTCACCGGCACGGACGGCGCGCGCACGCTGACCGGCGTCAAGGCAGGCACCGTCTCGGCATCGAGCGAGGAAGCCGTGAACGGCTCGCAACTGTACGGCGTTGCCGACAGCGTGGCATCGGCCATCGGCGGCGGTTCCGTCGTGAACGCCGACGGTTCGATCTCCGCTCCGAGCTTCACGCTCGGCGACGGCAGCGGCGGCACGACCACGGTTCGCTCCGTCGGCGGCGCCGTGGCAAACCTCGACGGTCGCGTCACGACGAACGAAGGCGACATCGCGTCACTCGCCGACCAGATCGGCAGCGGCACGGTCGGCCTCGTCCAGCAAGCCGGCGCAGGCGCGAATATCACGGTCGGCGCGAATACCGATGGCGCAGCCGTCGATTTCACCGGCACGGACGGCGCGCGCACGCTGACCGGCGTCAAGGCAGGCGCCGTCTCGGCGACGAGCAGCGATGCGGTCAACGGCTCGCAACTGCACGGCGTGGCGGACAGCGTCGCATCGGCTATCGGCGGCGGCTCTGCAGTGAACCCCGACGGTTCGATCTCCGCTCCGAGCTTCACGCTCGGCGACGGCAGCGGCGGCACGACCACGGTTCGCTCCGTCGGCGGCGCCGTGGCGAACCTCGACGGTCGCGTCACCACCAACGAAGGCGACATCGCATCGCTCGCCGACCAGATCGGCAGCGGCACGGTCGGCCTCGTCCAGCAAGCCGGCGCAGGCGCGAATATCACGGTCGGCGCAAACACCGACGGTGCAGCCGTCGACTTCACCGGCACGGACGGCGCGCGCACGCTGACCGGCGTCAAGGCAGGCACCGTCTCGGCGACGAGCAGCGATGCGGTCAACGGTTCGCAATTGCATGGTGTGGCCGACAGCGTCGCATCGGCCATCGGCGGCGGCTCGGCAGTGAACCCGGACGGTTCGATCTCCGCTCCGAGCTTCACGCTCGGCGACGGCAGCGGCGGCACGACCACGGTCACGTCGGTCGGCGGTGCGCTCACGAACCTCGACGGTCGCGTGACGACGAACGAAGGCGACATCGCGTCGCTCGCCGACCAGATCGGCAGCGGCACGGTCGGCCTCGTTCAGCAAGCCGGCGCAGGCGCGAATATCACGGTCGGCGCGAATACCGATGGCGCAGCCGTCGATTTCACCGGCACGGACGGCGCGCGCACGTTGACCGGCGTCAAGGCAGGCGCCGTCTCGGCGACGAGCAGCGATGCGGTCAACGGTTCGCAATTGCACGGTGTGGCCGACAGCGTCGCATCGGCCATCGGCGGCGGCTCCGTCGTGAACCCCGACGGTTCGATCTCCGCTCCGAGCTTCACGGTCGGTGACGGCAGCGGCGGCACGACCACCGTTCACTCGGTCGGCGATGCGGTGACCAACCTCGACGGCCGCGTGACGACGAATGAAGGCGCGGTTGCATCGCTCGCCGACCAGATCGGCAGCGGCACGTTGGGCCTCGTTCAGCAAGCCGGCCCGGGCGCGGACCTCACCGTCGGCGCGCATACCGACGGCATGGCGGTGAACTTCGCCGGCACGATGGGCAACCGCACGCTGTCGGGCGTCGCGAACGGCGTGAACGACGACGACGCGGTGACGATCGCGCAGTTGAGGGCGACGGGCCTCATCGACTACACGGGCAAGGAAATCGCGGCCGTCACGTATGACGACATCTCGCTTGCCAGCGTGACCTTCGGCGGGTCGGCAGGCACCAAACTGCTCAACGTCGGGCCGGGCCTGATCGCGGCGGGCAGCATGGAAGCCGTGAACGGCGGCCAGCTGTACGACCTCCAGGAGCGGTTCGCGCAGGAATACGCGCGGCTCGACGGCCGGGTCGGTGACCTCGAAGCCGGCGGCGGTTCGGGCGGTGGTGGTGGCGGCGGCGGTGGCGGCCTCGTCGGCCCCGGCACGGGCGGCGAAGGCTCGCTCGTGGTCGGCGACGGCACGGTCGCCTCGGGCGAGAACAGCTCGGCCATCGGCCAGGGCTCGGCCGCGTCGGGCAACGGTGGCACGGCGGTCGGCCAGGGTTCGAACGCATCGGGCAGCAACAGCTCGGCGATCGGCCAGGGCGCGGTGGCGTCGGGCGACAGCAGCACGGCCGTCGGCCAGGGTTCGAAAGCGACCGGCAGCGGTTCGGTGGCGATCGGCGCGGGCTCGGTGGCGGATCGCGACAACAGCGTATCGGTCGGCTCGGCTGGGCACGAACGCCAGATCACCAATGTCGCGGACGGCACCGCCCCGACCGACGCCGTGAACGTGCGTCAGATGGAGCAGCGTTTCGGCGAAACGAACCGGATGATCAACGACGTCGCGAAGAACGCGTACGCCGGTGTCGCGGCCGCCATGGCAATGCCGAACCTGACGCCGTCGCAGCCGGGCAAGACCGTCGTCGCGGCCGGCGCCGCGAACTACAAGAGCGGCTCGGCGATCGCGGCCGGTGCGACCTACCGGACGCGCGACGGCAAGTGGCTGATGAACGGCGCCGTGTCCGTCACGTCGACGGGCGATGCAGGTGTGCGTGCGCAGGTCGGCTACGAGTTCTGACCGGACGGCTCCGCCTCGCGCGGAGCATCGAACCGAAGCGGGGGAGCGATCCCCCGCTTTTTCGGCCGACGACCGATAGCGGTTCCGAACGAGCCGCTACCGGCCGTCGGCGCGACGACATCGCGTCCGGCCTGCGTTGCACGCCGGACGCGCATGCATTCGTGCCGACCTCCGCCGCACGGCTCCCGCCGCGTGGCGCAACATGAAGGTACAACCGACATGCCAGGAAACTTCTCCATTCGCATCGTAATCGCCGACGACCATCCGGCGGTGGTCATCGGCGCCCGCTACGAACTGTCCGCGACGAATACGCTCGCGGTGGTCGCGAGCGCCAACAATTCGACCGAACTGATGGAAACGCTCGCAAGCCATCCGTGCGACGTGCTCGTGTCCGATTACGCGATGCCCGGCACCGAATACGGCGACGGCCTCGCGATGTTCACCGCGATCCTGAAGCGTTACCCGAATCTGCGCATCGTCGTGATGACGATGATGGAAAACGCGGTGGCGCTGCGCGCGCTGCTCGACCTCGGCATCGCGTGCGTGGTCAGCAAATCCGACATGACGAGCCATCTGACGATGGCGATTCACGCGGCCTACACGAACGGCCGCTACCTGTCGCCGTCGATGGACCGCATCCTGCGGGCCGCCGGCAACACGGGCGGCAAGGCGCCGGCGCTGTCCGCGCGCGAGGTGGAAGTGATTCGTCTCTTCGCGTCGGGCCTGTCGGTCAACGACATCGCCGAGCAATTGAGCCGCAGCAAGAAAACGATCAGTACGCAGAAGAGTTCGGCGATGCAGAAACTGGGCATCGAGCGCGACGTCGATCTCGTCCGCTACGCGATCGCGTGCGGGCTGGTGTCCGACTACGGTTATGCGACGCCGCTGCCGGCCATCGACGAACGTCCGCGCTGACAGCGCGGCGACCATGCCGGCGCATGGCCGGCTGCACGCGCCCGCATGACCGGGCACCCGAACCTCGCCGGCGCGCCGGTCAGGCCGAATCGGTGCGCCCTTCCCCTTCTCCTTCCTGCTCCACCGCCTTGCCCTCGCTGCCGGACGCGGCGACGATCCCGTGCTCGATCGCGTAGCGCAGCAGATCGATATCCTTTTCCACGCCGAGCTTCTGCATCGCGCGCGCTTTCTGCGTGCTGATCGTCTTCTTGCTGCGGCTCAATTGCTCCGCGATCTCGTTGACGGTCATCCCCGATGCATACAGCCGCACGACCTCGATCTCGCGGCTGCTCAGGCTCTGCGCCTGGTCGACGGTCCGCACGCTCGAATGCGCGGACAGCGTGCGCACGACCTTCTCCACCGACGGCGAATAATAAGTGCCGCCCGTTGCGGCTGCATGCACGGCCGGAATCAGGTGATCGATCGCATCCGACTTGCTGACGATGCACGCGATGCCGAGCCGAACCAGCGCGCCGACCACCGCCGCGTTGTCGAGCATGGTCAGCACGACCAGCTTCACGGCCGGGTAATTGCGTTGCAGGTAGGAGAACAGCGCAATGCCGTCGCCGTGCGCGTTGCCGGGCATCGCGTAGTCGGACACCAGGACGTCGCACGCCCCCGCGTCGAGCAGCGCGATCAGCTCGGTCGAATTGCCGGCGGTGCCGGTGAGCCGGATCGTCGGCACCGACGACAGCCCATGCTGGACGCCGACGAGCGTTGCCGGATGGTCGTCGGCCAGTACCACACGTATCTGATAGCTTCCCATAGTCGTCCGAGTATTCACCGCTGTCGCGGGGGGCCGAACGGCCGCCCGATTGCCGGCGACGGCGCATGCGCGCCGTTCTTTCTGGATCGTAATTGGCCGCTAGTTTCGCATGAAACGGTGGCGATCAGCCAAGATCGGACGGGAGCGGCCGCCGCCAGCCGCACCGCAAAAGAAAAAAGCCGCCGGCTCGATCAGAGCGGGCGGCTTGGCATGCCTGCCGGGACAACGGGGTGCGGCGGTCGAGTGCGCCCCGCTCCTTCATCGGCTCGTGACCGACGAAGGCCCTGGCGGCGCCGGCGAACCGGCGCCGCGATACGGTCATCGCGTCATTTCACGTCCAGGCGGATCTCGACGCGGCGGTTCTGCGCACGGCCGTCGGCCGTCGCATTGGACGCAACGGGGTCGGCCGCGCCGAGGCCTTCGGCGGAGAACGACCGGGCCTGCAGCCCGTTCGAACGCAGGTAGTTCACCACGGTGCGCGCCCGCGCTTCCGACAGCGTGCGGTTGTGCGCGGCGCCGCCGGTCGAATCGGTGAAGCCGGTGATCGCGACGCGCGCGAATTCCACGCCGCGATTGGCGGCGATGAAGCGATCGAGCTCGTTGCGGGCCTGCGACGTCAGCGCTGCGCTGTCGGTCGCGAAATTCGCGTCGCCCTGCAGCAGCACCTGGCGTTGCGGAACCGGTTGCGGTTGCGGCGCCGGCTGCGGTGCAGGTGCCGGCGCGGGCTGCGCGACCGGCTGCGGCTTGCCGCAGATGAACGTGATTTCGCGCGGGTCCTTCATCGGCGCGCGGCTGTAGACGCGGTCGATCATCTCGAGCGGCGTGAAGCCCTTGCCCTGGCAGAACTCTTCCGCCGCGCGCGCACACGCATTCGCGCTGCCGAGCATGCCGTCGCAACTCACGCGGAACACGTTGTCCGGTTTGCCCGGAATCGATACCGCACGAATGTCATAGGTGAGCCCGGATTGCGTCGTACACGCACCGAGCATCATCGCGAACGCGCCGATCGACGCGACGCGCAAAAGCTTTGAAGTCATGGTCTTGAATGGGCGTCCGCTCGCAGGCGGACGCGCTTGTATGAGAGGTTTGAAAGATCGCAACGGCGTTGCGCGGGCGGGGCTCAACGCCCCGCCCCGCGCCTTACCACTGGTACGACGCGCCCACGCCAACCGTGTTGCCGCCGCTCGACAGACCCACGCCGGCCTTCATCTTCAGGTTCTGCGTGATGCGGGCTTCGCCGCCGAACGCCACTGCCTGATAGCCCTTGTAGGTCGCACCGCCAACACCGAACGACAACGTCTTGCCCGGATCCACGCCCGGAATCATCGTCAGCGCGGTGGCTGCCGCGATACCCGAGTACGCGTTCTTCGACACGTCGTTGATCTGGCCTGCCAGACCGCCAACCGCACGGTCGAGCTGACCCTTCGTCGCAGCGTCGTTCGCACCGACACCGTCGGCGATGTTCACGATCCGGCGATTGCCGGCTTCGGTGCCGTCACCGAACGAGGCGGTGTTCGCCCCGGTCGCCACGGAACCCGAGCCGATCGCCACCGAGTTCGCACCCGTTGCGCTCGAACCCTGCCCGATCGCCGTCGCGTTCTCGCCCTTCGCGGCCGACCCCGCACCGATCGCCGTGCCGCCGCCTGCGGCCACCGTCGAACCGGAGCCGATCGCCGTGCCGTTGTTCACGCCGGTGCCGATCGACGAGCCGGAGCCTGCCGCCACGTTGCCGGTGCCGGTGCCGGGGTTCGCCGCCGACGAGCCGCCCGCGGTCTTGTCGGTCGCGCCGAAGTACGGGCTGTCGCCCGAACCGCCGCCGCCGCCCGGATTGCCCGGCTTCAGCTCAAGCCCGCCCACCCGGTCGTCGAGGTTGCCGATCTTGTCGTTCAGCGCGCTCAACTGCCCGTAGTTCACGGCGTCGTACTGGCTTGCGCCGTCTGCGACGTTCGTCAGCCGCACCGGTGCGGCGCCCGACCCACCGAGGGTCACCGAACCGAAGTTCGGCGTGCCGTCGCTGTTCAGGTCGTAACGCACCGCGAGCGAATCGGTCGCGCCGTAGGCCGCCGCCGCTTGCACGGCTTCCGCCACGGTCGAGTACTTCTGGCCGTTCACTTCGATCGCCGTGTTCCCGAGCGTGCCGTCCGCGCCGACCGTCGTGCCGCCACCAATGGTGTCCGCCACGCTCTGCGCCGTGCCGTACAGCTGCGAACCGTTGATCGCGTCCTTGCTCGTCGCGTTCACCGCACCCGCCGCCACGTTCGTGATCGTCGTGCCGTCCGTGCCCTTCAACTTCACTTCGTCGAAGTTCGCCGAACCGTCAGCGTTCGTGCCGTACGTCACCGCCAGCGACGCCAGACCCGTGCCCGGCTTCGTCGGATCGACCGGCGCGACCAGGCCGGCGTCCTTCAGCTGAGCGACGTTCACCGCGTCAGTGTCGTCCGTACCGGCCGCGACGTTCTTCAGTTGCACCGGTGCCGCTGCACCCACACCGCCCAGCGTCACGCTGTTCTTCGTCGCGCTGTCGTACACCACCGCGAGCGACTGGCCCGTCGTCGGATCGATCACGCCGCCATCGCGCAGCGAGTCTTCGAGCGAACCGACACGCGTGTTCGTCGCGAACAGCTGAGAACCGTTCACCGCATCCTTGCTCGTCGCCGACAGCGCGCCATCCGCCACGTTGTGAATCGCCACCGGTGCCGTTGCGCCCGTGCCGCCCAGCGTGATGCCGGACTTCGTTGCGTCGTCGTACGAGACCGCCAGCGATGTCAGGCTGCCCTTGCCGTCGTCGCCGACCAGGCCCGCATCCTTCAACTGCGCGACGTTCACCGCGTCGGTGTCGTCCGTACCGGCTGCAACGTTCTTCAGTTGCACCGGCGACGATGCACCCGTGCCGCCCAGCGTGACCTTGTCCTTCGCCGTGCTGTCGTACACCACCGCCAGCGATTCGCCCGTCGTCGGGTCGATCACGCCGCCGTCATGCAGCGAGTCGCGCAGATCCGCCAGGTCGCCCGTATTCGTCGCCACGCGACCGTCCAGGTTCGTCAGCGCATCGCCGACGTTGTGATAGTCGACCTTGCCCGCACCGCCGGCCGGATCGGTCAGCGAGTACGTCGGCGCCGTCACGTTGCCGCCGGCGTCGACGGTCGAGCCGCCACCCAGCGCGGTTGCCACGCTGTTCGCCGTGCCGTACAGCTGCGAACCGTTGATCGCATCCGTGCTGGTTGCGTTGACCGCACCCGCCGCGACGTTCGTGATCGTCGTGCCGCTCGTGCCCTTCAGCTTCACTTCGTCGAAGTTCGCCGAGCCGTCAGCGTTCGTGCCGTACGTCACCGCCAGCGACGCCAGACCCGTGCCCGGCTTCGTCGGATCGACCGGGGCGACGAGGCCCGCGTCCTTCAGCTGAGCCACGTTCACCGCGTCGGTGTCGTCCGTGCCGGCCGCAACGTTCTTCAGTTGCACCGGCGACGATGCGCCCGTGCCGCCCAGCGTCACCTTGTCCTTTGCGACGCTGTCGTACACCACTGCGAGCGACTGGCCCGTCGTCGGGTCGATCACGCCACCGTCGTGCAGCGAGTCGCGCAGATCGCCGATGCTCTGGTTCGTCGCGTAAAGCTGCGAACCGTTCACCGCGTCCTTGCTCGTCGCCGACAGTACGCCGTCCGCCACGTTGTGGATCGCCACCGGCGTCGTTGCACCCGTACCGCCCAGCGTGATGCCGGACTTCGTTGCGTCGTCGTACGTCACCGCCAGCGACGTCAGGTTGCCCGAGCCGTCGTCGCCTACCAAACCCGAGTCCTTCAGCTGACCCACGTTCACTGCGTCCAGATCCGCCACGCCCGCCTTCACGTTCGTGATGGTCGTGCCGTTCGCGCCCTTCAGCTTCACTTCGTCGAAGTTTGCCGAGCCGTCAGCGTTCGTGCCGTACGTCACCGCCAGCGACGCCAGACCCGTGCCCGGCTTCGACGGATCGACCGGGGCGACCAGGCCAGCGTCCTTCAACTGAGCCAGGTTCACCGCGTCGGTGTCTTCCGTCGCAGCCGCGACATTCTTCAACTGCACCGGCGTCGCTGCACCCGTGCCGCCCAGCGTCACCTTGTCCTTTGCGACGCTGTCGTACACCACTGCGAGCGATTGGCCCGTCGTCGGGTCGATCACGCCGCCGTTGTGCAGCGAGTCTTCCAGCGAGCCGACACGCGTGTTCGTCGCGAACAGCTGCGAACCGTTCACCGCGTCCTTGCTCGTCGCCGACAGCGCGCCGTCCGCCACGTTGTGGAGCGCCACCGGCGTCGTTGCACCCGCGCCGCCCAGCGTGATGCCGGACTTCGTCGCGTCGTCGTACGTCACCGCCAGCGACGTCAGGTTGCCCGTGCCGTCGTCGCCGACCAGGCCCGAATCCTTCAGCTGACCCACGTTCACTGCATCGGTATCGTCCTTGCCCGCCGCGACATTCTTCAGCTCCACCGGAGTCGATGCGCCCGTGCCGCCCAGCGTCACGCTGTCCTTCGTCGCGCTGTCGTACGTCACCGCCAACGACGTCAGGTTGCCCGTGCCGTCGTCGCCGACCAGGCCCGCGTTCTTCAACTGGCCGAGGTTCAGCGCGTCGCCGTCGTCGGTTGCGTCCGCCACGTGCTTCAGTTGCGTCGGGTTCGTGCCGTCTCCCAGCGTCACCGAACCGTAGTTCGGCGTGCCGTCCGCGTTACGGTCGTACGTCACCGCGGCGAGCGCCTTGCCATCGTCCCCGATCAGGCCGGAACCCTTCAGCTGGCTCACGTTCACCGCATCCTTGTCCGCAACGCCGGCCTTCACGTTCGACAGCGTCGTGCCGTCTGCACCGCCGCCCAGCGTGACCTTGTCCTTCGCCGTGCTGTCGTACACCACCGCCAGCGATTCGCCCGTCACCGGGTCGATCACGCCGCCGTCGTGCAGCGAGTCTTCCAGCGAGCCGACACGCGTGTTCGTCGCGAACAGCTGCGAACCGTTCACCGCATCCTTGCTCGTCGCCGACAGCGCACCGTCCGCCACGTTGTGGATCGCTACCGGCGTCGTTGCACCCGCGCCGCCCAGCGTGATGCCGGACTTCGTTGCGTCGTCGTACGTCACCGCCAGCGACGTCAGGTTGCCCGAGCCGTCGTCGCCGACCAGGCCCGAATCCTTCAGCTGACCCACGTTCACTGCGTCCGTGTCGTCCTTGCCCGCCGCGACGTTCTTCAGCGCCACCGGCGACGATGCACCCGCACCGCCCAGCGTCACACTGCTCTTCGCAGCGGAGTCATATGACACTGCGAGCGGATTCAGCCCGGTATCCAGATCCTTGAGCGCCGCCGTCAACTGATCCACGTTCACTGCATCGGTGCCCGCGACGCCTTGCGCGACGTTCGACAGAACCACCGGAGTCGATGCCCCAGTGCCACCCAACGTGACCTTGTTCTTTGCGGCACTGTCGTATACCACTGCGAGCGACTGGCCCGTCGTCGGGTCGATCACGCCGCCGTCGTGCAGCGAGTCGCGCAGATCGCCGATGCTCTGGTTCGTCGCGTAGAGCTGCGAACCGTTCACCGCATCCTTGCTCGTCGCCGACAACGCACCGTCCGCCACGTTGTGGATCGCCACCGGCGTACCGGCGCTGCCCAGCGTCACGCTGTCCTTCGTCGCGCTGTCGTATGTCACCGCCAACGACGTCAGGTTGCCCGTGCCGTCGTCGCCGACCAGGCCCGCGTTCTTCAGCTGGCCGAGGTTCAGCGCGTCGCCGTCGTCGGTTGCGTCCGCCACGTGCTTCAGTTGCGTCGGGTTCGTGCCGTCGCCCAGCGTCACCGAACCGTAGTTCGGCGTGCCGTCCGCATTACGGTCGTACGTCACCGCGGCAATCGCCTTGCCGTCGTCGCCGATCAAGCCCGAGCCCTTCAGCTGGCTCACGTTCACCGCATCCATGTCGGCAATACCTGCCTTCACGTTCGCAAGCGTCGTGCCGCCAGTACCGCCGCCCAGCGTGACCTTGTCCTTCGCCGTGCTGTCGTACACCACCGCCAGCGATTCGCCCGTCGTCGGATCGATCACGCCACCGTCGTGCAGCGAGTCGCGCAGATCGCCGATGCTCTGGTTCGTCGCGAACAGCTGCGAACCGTTCACGGCATCCTTGCTCGTCGCCGACAGCGCACCGTCCGCCACGTTGTGGATCGCCACCGGCGTACCGGCGTTGCCCAGCGTCACGCTGTCCTTCGTCGCGCTGTCATACGTCACCGCCAACGACGTCAGGTTGCCCGTGCCGTCGTCGCCGACCAGGCCCGCGTTCTTCAACTGGCCGAGGTTCAGCGCGTCGCCGTCGTCGGTTGCGTCCGCCACGTGCTTCAGTTGCGTCGGGTTCGTGCCGTCTCCCAGCGTCACCGAACCGTAGTTCGGCGTGCCGTCCGCGTTACGGTCGTACGTCACCGCGGCAATCGCCTTGCCGTCGTCGCCAATCAGGCCGGAACCCTTCAACTGGCTCACGTTCACCGCGTCCGTGTCGGCAACGCCCGCCTTCACGTTCGCAAGCGTCGTGCCGCCAGTACCGCCGCCCAGCGTGACCTTGTCCTTCGCCGTGCTGTCGTACACCACCGCCAGCGATTCGCCCGTCGTCGGGTCGATCACACCGCCATCGTGCAGCGAGTCTTCCAGCGAGCCGACACGCGTGTTCGTCGCGAACAGCTGCGAACCGTTCACGGCATCCTTGCTCGTCGCCGACAGCGCACCATCCGCCACGTTGTGGATCGCCACCGGCGTACCGGCGCTGCCCAGCGTCACGCTGTCCTTCGCCGAGCTGTCGTACACCACCGCCAGCGATTCGCCCGTCGTCGGGTCGATCACGCCACCGTCGTGCAACGCATCTCGCAGATCCGCCAGATCGCCCGTGTTCGCTGCCACGCGACCGTCCAGGTTCGTCAGCGCATCGCCGACATTGTGGTAATCGACCTTTTCAGCACCGCCGGCCGGATCGGTCAACGAATAGGTCGGTGCCGTCACGTTGCCATTCGCGCCAACGGTCGAGCCGCCGCCCAGCGCGTTCGCCACGCTGTTCGCCGTGCCGTAAAGCTGCGAGCCGTTGATCGCGTCCGTGCTCGTCGCGTTCACCGCGCCCGGCGCCACGTTCGTCAGCTTCGTGCCACCCGTGCCGGCCAGCGTGACCGTGCCCTTCGTGTCGTCGTCGTAGGCTACCGCCAGCGGGTTGCCGCCGTCACCCGCATTGTCTGCAACGTACTTCTTCAACTGGTCGACGTTCACCGCGTCGGTCCCGGCCGTACCGGTCGCGACGTTGGTGATCTGGCGTTCCGCGCCGACGCTACCGACCGAGATCGAGTTGATCCGGTTCGCCACCGAACCCGCGCCAAGCGCGACCGAGTTCGTCGCGGCGGCCTGCACCTGTGCGGCACGGCCGAGCGCGAGCGAATTCGTCGCGGCCGAAGCGACGTTCGACAACGTACCGAGCGCGACGGAGTCGGCCCCTGCCGCATTCGACGAATTGCCGAGCGCGAGACCGTTGGTACCGGCCGCGTTCGCGTTCAGGCCGAGCGCCACCGCATAGTTTCCGGTTGCGTTCGTGCCGTTGCCGAGCGCTGTAGCGCCGGTACCGGTCGCGTTGCTGTTGGCACCGAATGCCATGGCGTTGTTGGCCGTCGCATTCGCGCCCGTGCCGAACGCGATCGAGCTGGTGCCGGTCGACGACGCCGCCGCGCCGATCGCGATGCCGGTCGTGCCGCTCGCGTTCGCATCGGCCCCGATCGCCACGCCATAGCTGCCCACCGGGACGCTCGCGTTGTCCGATCCGTCGCCCTGACCGTCCACCTTCACGTAGGGATCGATGCCGACAACCGAGTTCGTCGACAGGCGCGAGTCGAGTGCTGCAACCTTGAGGTTGACGTCGTCGATGGCCGACTGCGTCCGGGTCGACACGCCGCCGACCAGGTCCGACACCTGGCCGACCGTCGCCGCATCCGACGGTGCATTACCGTCGGCCACGTTCGTGATCCGACGCGTCAGGCCCGTCGCCGAATTACCCACCGAGATCGTGTTGATCTGGTTCGCCACCGAGCCGAGGCCGAGCGCAACCGCATTGAGCGCCGTCGACTGCGCCGCCGTGCCCGTGCCGCGCCCGCCGATATACGGGTTGCTCACACCGGCATCTGCCACGGCCTTGTTCAACTGGCTCAGGTTCACCGCGTCGTTTGCGTCCGTCGCGTTCGCGACGTTCTTGACCTGCACCGGCGTCGTCGCGCCCGTGCCACCCAGCGTGACCTTATCCTTCGCCGCACTGTCGTACACCACGGCCGCGATTGCCTTGCCGTCGTCGCCAATCAGGCCCGAACCCTTCAGCTGGCTCACGTTCACCGCGTCCGTGTCGGCGACACCCGCCTTCACGTTCGCAAGCGTCGTGCCGCCAGTACCGCCGCCCAGCGTGACTTTGTCCTTCGCCGTGCCGTCGTACACCACCGCCAGCGATTCGCCCGTCTCCGGGTCGATTACGCCACCGCCCTTCAGCGAATCCTCCAGCGAACCGACGCGCGTATTCGTCGCGAACAGTTGCGAACCGTTCACGCTGTCCTTGCTGGTCGCCGAGAGCGTACCGTCGGCCACGTTCACGATTTTCCGCTCGTTACCGGCACTGCCGACCGATACGACGTTGCTCGACAGGGCGACCGACCCGTTACCCAGCGCAACCGAGTTATCGCCACCCGCCGATGCATTGTTGCCCAACGCAACAGCATTCGAGGCAGCAAGCGCGTTATTGCCGAACGACGTCCCGTTCACGCTTGCCGACGACCTGGCACCGATCGAAATTGCATTCGCATTTTCCGCACGCGCGCCCTGACCGATAGCCACGCCATCCTGTGAGGCGATCGCGGCACTACCGATCGCGATACTGTTGGCCATGCCCGCGGTGGCGCTGCCACCGATCGCGACGCCGCCGTCGGCGAGGGTCTTCGCCTTCGAGCCGATCGCAACCGAGCCGACCCCGGTGGCCGCGGCATCGTCGCTGCCGTCGCCGGCTCCATTCGCCTTGAAGTACGGGCTGTTGACGCCGATGTTCGCAATCGCTGTATTCAGCTGGCCGACGTTCACGGCATCGGTGTCCTGCGTGCCGGCAGCAACGTTGGCGATCTGGCGCTGCTGGCTCGTCGACCCGACGGAGACGACATTGACTCGATCGGCCACGCTATTCGTACCCAATGCAACCGAATTTCCCGCCGTGGCGCTCGCGCCAAAGCCGACAGCCGTTGCACCGACTGCCGAGGACAAAGACCGAGATCCCAACGCGGTCGCATTAGAACGGGCGGTATTGACACCTGTCGAGGCCGTAGCACCAGCGCCAATCGCCGTCGCCGACGTTCCGCCGGCCGACGCGCTGGCACCAATCGCCGTGGCGTAATCCCCCCCGGCTCCCCCCGGAGAATATTTGCTATTGGTTATCGCACCCGCGCCAATGGCGATATCCCGCTCTGCCGTAGCCGTTGCGGGACCGCCAGCCACTGTATTCACCTTAATTGCCGTATCGTCCAACGCCGCCAGCGTACCGATCGAACGCGTGCTGATCGTGCTTCCCGTTTGACAGATACCTGCAACATCCAGCGCCCCAGACGTCCCGTCCTCGGTCGTACACGCGTCCGCGGCATAGGCGCCGCTAATCGAGACGCCACCCAGCGCAACTGCAGCCAGCGCCTTGCGCGCCGCGCGCGACGATCCCTTCGATTTCGAGCGAGCCGTTTCTTCGGCGGCTGCCCATGTACCTGTCGACGCGTTCCAGACGGTCCGATAAGTTTTGTTCACGTTAATTGCCTCTATACAAAAGTGTGAGACGGAATTTGAGCTACGTGAGCCAATATATTTTTTACAAGTGCGTTCGATAATCAGACAGCCGGCCGAGGTAAAACATATTTACTAAGACTGGTCTGAATATGACGATGCCTGACACTTCTGCGAGGAAAGCACCACACCGCGCCGCACCAAAACGTCGTGACGTTTGACTTGCACACCAGTCGCGCCTTATAAACGCAACGCGCGGGCCGCGTCGCAAACTAGGACCAGTCCTACCGCTCCGGGCACATTACTTCGGACTGCCCTACATACCGGCGCCCCCGCCATCCCGATAATTGGCTCGTTCCCCGAGCCGGCAGTGCAAACGCCTTCCATCCCACACGGCTTACGGATATCGCTACGCGTCGCGATGCGCCGACGGCTTCGCCGTCCGCGTAGCACGCGGCCCCGATTTGCGCATTGATTTCACGGTATTCGTCCCATGCCCATCCGAAACCTGTTCGCGTCCCCGACGGACGCCAACGCGCCGTTCGCGTCGATCGACGGCGAGGCGCACGACCTGAGCCTGCTGCACCGCTACCAGCGCTTCACGCTGTACGGCGGCGCTGCCGTGCTATCGCTCGTGATCCTGTTCGCGACGAGCGTGCTGCTGGACGGCTCGGTGCACGACTACATCGCCAAGCGGCGCGAGCTGTTCACCACGCACAAAGCGCTCGTCGAACTCGAGATCGATGCGAAACAGGCGTCGGTGCGGCGCTCGGTGATCAACGCGGAGCTGCTGTGGAACAGCCACCCGCGCCATTCGCACAGCGCGGCCGAGGCGCTCGCGCGCGACGGCCACGTCGTGCTGTCGCCGTTGCGCAACGTGAGCGACATCTTCGTGACCGTGACGCCCGACGCGCTGGCCGGCAACGAATCCGACGAATACGTTCAACTGATGGAGCGGCTGACGATCTCCGTGGCCGCCGCCGAGCGGCAATCGGGGATGCCGCTGTCGGGCTACGCGTACAGCCCCGAGCGCAACGTGCTCGCGATCACGCCGCCGCCGTCGATGCCGTATCGCGACGTGCTGGAGCGCATCGGCGTGGCCGACACGCGCGCGCTGATCGACCGCCTCGCGTTCAACGTGGCCGACTGGTCGAACCCGGCCGTTGCGCGCTACTGGCGCTCGACGCGGCGCATCGCGTGGGAGCCGCCCGCGATCGACCCGCTCACCGGCAAGAAGGTGTTCCGCCTCGTCGAACCCGCGTTCGACGGCCCGCGGCATTTCATGACCTTCGTCAGCGATCTCGACGTGAACGTGCTTGACGAAAGGCTGAAGCAGGCGCCGGAAGACGCGGTGGTGATGCTGGTCGACCAGTCCGGCCGCGTGCTGCTGGACGAGGACCGCACGCGCGCGTCGATCGACGGCGCCGCGCTGATGCGCCACGCGCTCGCCCAGAACGTGTGGCGGCGCGGCCTCGACCGCTTCGACGAAAGCTATCTGCACGGCGTGTTCACGATCAGCGACCGGATCGCCGACACGGGCTTCGCGATCGTCTACGCGTACTCATGGCGCACGATCGCGATCGCAATCTGGCCGACGATCGTGCGCGAATTCGGCGTGGCCGCGCTGATCCTCGCCGTGCTGTGGTCGCTCGTGATCGCATTCGACCTGAAGGTGTTCGCGCCGGTGTTCCGCCGCTCGCGCCGCGTGTTCGAAACCGACGAGATGAG
The DNA here is from genome assembly GCF_001718555.1 of Burkholderia metallica. Classification (NCBI taxonomy): domain Bacteria; kingdom Pseudomonadati; phylum Pseudomonadota; class Betaproteobacteria; order Burkholderiales; family Burkholderiaceae; genus Burkholderia; species Burkholderia metallica. The sequence goes on along the minus strand of NZ_CP013402.1, from coordinate 57,833 downwards.
CCGCGCGATCATCGCGACGTCGCCGTTCGGCATCGTGCTCGTATCGCTCGACACCGACACGGTGCTGCTGCGCAACCGGATGCACGAGCTGTACGAAAGCGCGGCCGGCGACCCGCCGCTGCACGAACGCCTGCTCGCGCGCTACCGGCAGGGGGCCGACGGCGCGCCCGTGCAACTCGACGTGGAATTCCCGGTGACGCTCGACGACGGCCGCGCGCGCGACCTGCTCGTGAACTTCGTGCGCGTGCGCTACCGCGGCAAGGACACGCTGCTATGCGGCTTCTCCGACATCACGACGCGCGCCGACACCGAGCGCGCGCTCGACAGCGCGAACCGCGCGAAATCGACGTTCCTCGCGACGATCAGCCACGAGATCCGCACGCCGCTGAACGCGATGCTCGGCAATCTCGAACTGCTCGACAAGGCGCCCGACCGCAATCGCGAGAAGTCGCGGCTGCACGCGGTCACGTCGGCCGCGCGGATGCTGCTCGACATGCTGAACAACGTGCTCGACATGACCAAGATCGAGGCCGACCGGATGACGCTCGAAGCGACCAGCTTCCGCATCGACGAACTCGCGCGCGACATCGTCGAGCTGTTCGAGCCGATCGCGCGCGCGAAGGGCGTGGCGCTGCGCGTCGACGTCGACGTGCAGGCGGCACGGCCGTACGTGGGCGATCCGCTGCGGGTGCGGCAGATCGTCGTCAACCTGGTCAGCAACGCGATCAAGTTCACCGACCGCGGCACGGTCGCGCTGTCGGTGACGGCGCCCGCGGCCGACGGCACGCCGGTGATGATCCGCGTCAGCGATTCCGGCATCGGCATGACGGCCGCGCAGCTCGAACACGTGTTCGAGCCGTTCGCGCAGGCCGACGAATCGATCGCGCGCCGCTTCGGCGGCACGGGCATCGGCCTGCCGCTGAGCAACCGGCTCGCGGAATCGATGGGCGGGCGCATCGCGGTGGACAGCGTGCCGAACGTCGGTTCGACCTTCGTCGTGTCGCTGCCGCTGCCGCTCGACCATCAGCACGGGTTGCAGCCGGCCCCGGCCGGCGGCGACGCGCCCGACCTGCGCGTGCTGTTCGTCGACGACAACCCGGTCAACCGTTCGCTCGTACACGACCAGCTCGACGTGCTCGGCTATCGCGCCGACGTGGCGTCGAGCGTGGCGGAGGCGCTCGATCTCGTCGAGCGGCACGACTACGCAATCGTGATGACCGACCTCAACATGCCGGGCCTCGACGGCTATGCGCTCGCGCGGATGCTGCGCGAGCGCGGCCGCGCGCTGCCGATCCTGGCCGTGACCGCGCATGCGGAGCCGGACGAGATGCGGCTGTCGAAGGAAGCCGGCATCGACGAGATCGTCACAAAGCCGACGTCGCTGCGCTCGCTCGAACAGGCGATCGCGAAATACACCGGCCCGTGGCGGCCGGGCCGCGCGCTGCTGCCGGCGCCGGCGAGCACGCGCGGGCCGCTGCCGCGCGACCTGCTCGCGGCGCTGGCCGATGCGACGAATCGGGCCAATGCGGCGATCGTGCGCGCGCTCGAATACGGCGACCTGAAGGCCGCCCGCGCGGAGATCCACAGCATGCGCGGCGCGTTCGCGATGATCGGCGAGCGCGACGTGTCGGGGCTCTGCGCGTCGCTGGAAGCGCTGGCGCTGGCCGGCGACGCGGTGGCGTTCGCGCGCGAGTTCGAGCAGTACCGAAGCAGCGCCGAAAGCACGCTCGCGCGGCGCGCCGGAGCGGACGCCGAGCCGCGTGCCGAACCGCTCGCGATGGCGACGGCAGCGAAGCAGTGACGATGAAGCGGGGGCGAAGCGGGCAGGCTGCTCGCTTCGGTTCGTCCGGATGACGAAGGAAGGAAGTGCGCGGCAACCGTGGGCCGGTGTTCGACGCTCGCATGAGGCAGCGTGAGGAGTAGTGCTACAACCGACGTAGCGCGCATTACGGCCGGGCCCAACGACCGCCGTCGAAGATGCGTCACGGTGCCGCGCAAACCAAGCTTAACGCCGGCGGATGCCGTATCCAATAGGACTGAGCCGATTCGCGCTGGGATTCGATCCCGTTTTAAAGAGATGCCGCGCGTGGCCGGATCGCGGCCGGTGCGTCGTATCGCGCGGTCATGCGTGGATCGTCGACGCATCGCGTGCATGCATCGTCATCGCGAGCGGCGAATGCGATCGTCGTGCGGTGTGCGACGGGTGCCTCGAAGCGAGCGTCCGACACGTTTTTCAACATATTGGCGATGAATCGACGATGCGCGCCGCCGGCGCAAACGCGCCGAAATCGTTGTCCAGCAAGCATCCCGCCCATAGGCCTAATGGCCAATTCTGCAGAAACGCACATAACCATCGCCCCAAACCGTTCGAACCTCGCTAAAGTTGTTGCACGTTTTCGCAAGGAGGTTCAGGTCATGTCGACGCGCCACGCATGTGACGAAGTGACGATCGGCCTGCGCTGCGTAAACGAGCGCGACCTGCAGGTGTAGGTGCACCAGCAGGCCGCTGACCACAACCAACTCAACCAAGGAGTTGCCCATGGCTGACGCGAATCATAGCGCACCATTTATTTTCCAAGACTGTTTCGTCGACCGTGAGACCTCGTCTCACTCTCGCCGCATCGTCCCGCATCTGAGGCTCACCGATATGTCACCGCCGGTCGTGCATCTGTGGATGAAGCTGTCCGGCCGGTGGATCGAGGCGGCGGGCTTCGATCCCGAGCAGCGCCTGCAGATCGAGGTGTCGCACCAGCGGCTGGTGATCACGCCGCTCGACGCGGCGGGCAGCGATGCTGTCGGCAAGCATGAATTCCCCGCTGTCGAACCCGCGACGGAACGGCAGCCGCGGCAATGTCTGGTCACGACGGGAGACGCACGATGAAGCGCAAAGCGAAGAAAACCACCACCGACAACCTGCCGGACGATTTCGACCTCTACGACGTCGGCGAACTGTCGGCCAAGTGCGCACTCGTGCTGAAACTCAACGCACTGATCGCGTCGCGCGGCCTGAGTGAAGACGAGGCTGCGGCGCTCGCGGACATGGTCCGGGCGGCGGTCACGCCCGAGCAGCGCGAGCGGCTCCGGAACGTGACGCTGGATCATCTGATGGTGATGCTGGCGGCATTTGGCCAGCATGTGGAAATCGTGGTGCGGCCCGTGGGGGAAGCGGGCCCGGCGGGTATCACGGTATCGGTCTGACGCGTTCCGTCATCCGCATTGAACGCGCAAAAAAGCCGCTGCCATCGTCATCGGCAGCGGCTCACCCGACGGATCGCCCGATCCGCGCTGCGCGTGATACCCACGTTGATTGTCGAATCGTCGCTTCGCGCGGTCAGACCTGGATCGTCGACGTCTCGCGCGCGTTCATCGTCACGGCGAGCGGCGGAAAGGTCGCCACGCTGCGCATCGCGCCGTAGAACTTGTTCATCACGACATCGATGCCGTAGTTCCCCATCATCCGGCCTAGCCCGTGCGAATACAGCACCTCCGGTTGCAGCGGAAAGCAGCGATCGAGCAGGAAGCGCGCGCCGGCCGGCGAGATCGTGTACGCGCAGATCCCGTAGAACTCGAGCAGGTTCATCACGAGCACCGGGCCGCGATCGTTCTGGAAATCGCCGATCGCGTCGGTGAGCGCCGCTTCGTCGAAGCGCATCGTCACCGGCGTGCGGCTGTTGAAGATCGACCCGCGCAGGATCGAATCGAAGTTGTAGCCCCACGCGACGAAATCGTGACGTCCGGGGTTGTCGCGCAGGAATTGCAGCGTCGCGTCGTGGAAGTCCGGCCGGAAGATCGCATCGTCCTCGGCGATCGTCACGAGTTCGCTGCCGGCGGCGATGTCGGTCCACAGGCGGTGCGTGGTCATCGCGATGCCGAACGCGCCGCGCGTGTACGGCAGCCCGGGCGCGAACAGGCCGGAAGCCGCGATATCCTCTTCCGACAACGCACGCCCGTCGATCGCGTCGACGAATTCGAAATCCAGATTCGGGTTGTTCGCGCGGAACGCGTGCCGGCGCGCGTCGCTGCGGCGCAGTGAGATGACCTGCACGGTCGGGCGCACGGCCGGCTCGACGGCAAGCGACGCGAGTGCGTTCGTCGTCATCATTGCCACCCCGTCACGACCGAGATCCCGAACACGATGCCGAGCACGATGCCCACCGTGCGGCCTTGCAGGATCGGCTTCAATGCGGCCGGCTCGAAGAACGGATCGATCGCGTCCTCGCGGTTGCGCCATGCGGCGAACAGCGGCGGCACGAGCAGCACGAACGCCATCAGCAGCGCGGTGACCAGCGTCACCGCCAGGCCGCCGGCAACCCATCGCGTACCGGTTTCGATCACGAAATGCACGAGCGCGACGGTCGCCGAACTCGCGATCATCCCGACCACCGCGCCCTTCACCAGATTATCTGCATCACTCATCGACTGTCCTCCATCGCCAGATTCATTCGTGCCGATCGGAATCGGCGGATGCTGCGTATTACAGGCGAGTCGGACGCGAATCTCTATCGGACGGGTCTTATTGTCCGGTGGTGGCGTGGCGAAATAGGACCAGACCTACATCGGCGGGCGCGGGGCGATGCGGCGCCGCGCGTCGAACCAACGCGATGCATTGCCCGCAGGGCGTGGCTGTAAACACGCCCCCCTTTCCGCCTGGCAGCCCCCCGAAACGTCGAATCAGCCCTTTTAGGACTGGTCCGATTCAGTTGCCGACCGCGTCTGCATAAAGTGGAACCCGTCACGGCACCGGGCCTTCCGCCCCACAACCGGCATGACGATCCTCGCGACGCGTGCTTGCCGGAACGTCCCGGCAAGCACGCTCGGCGCCCCTTCCCCGATTGACGATGCAACCGTTCGCCGCGCCGATGCGCGACCGATTTCCCGGAGCGATTTCACATGCAGATCACGACGCACGACATGCCCACTCTCGCGGACCAGCCTCATCAGCAGGACAACCACGACGACGCGGTTCAGCCCGTATCGGCGCCCGGCACGCTCGACGAATCCGTCGCCGACACCACGCAGACGCTGACCGACCGCGGCGACGTCACCCGTGCCGTCGAGTTGGCCGCCGAGCACTGGCGGATGCATCCGGCGTCGCCGTCGGCGGCGTTCAACTGCGGTTACGCGCTCCAGATGGCCGGGCGTCACGCGGAAGCGATCGCGCCGTACCGCAAGACGTTCGAACTGGCGCCCGCGTGGCCGTCGCTGAAGAACAATCTCGCGCTCGCGATCCGCCTGTCGGACGGCGATCCCGACGAGGAGCACGCGTTCATCGAAGGCGCGCTCGACGACGATCCGCACGACGCCCGCGCGTGGACGAATGCGGTGATTACGCGTCTCGACCGGTTCGACCTCGACGGCGCGCAACGCGCGGCCACGCGGGCCGTGTCGCTCGCGCCGGACAGCCCGCAAGCGATGAACAACGCGGCCACGATGTTCAAGGAGGCGCAGCAGTGGGGCGATGCCGAGCGGTATGCGCTGCATACCTGCGCGCTCGATCCGCACAACCCGGCGCGCCGCTACAACCTGTCGCTGCTGCGCCTCGCGCGCGGCGATTTCGCGTCGGGGTGGCGCGATTACGAAACCCGCTGGATAGGCGCGGGCGAACTGCGCGGCACGCTGCCCGCGTTTGCGCGGCCGCGCTGGCGCGGCGAATCGCTCGCCGGCAAGACGCTGCTCGTCTGGGGCGAACAGGGGCTCGGCGACGTGCTGCAATTCAGCCGCTACGTGCCGCTGCTCGCGGAGCGCGTGCATCGCGAAGGCGGGCGCATCGTGTGGAACGTGTTTCCGGCATTGAGCGCGCTGATCCAGCGCAGCCTCGGCCATCACGTCGACGTCTTCGACGCCGGCATCGATATCGACCACCTGCCCGAGCACGACTACGAACTGCCACTGCTGAGCATTCCGTGGCTGCTCGGCCTCGACGCCGACACGCTCGCCACGTCCGCGCCGTATCTCCATGCGGACGCCGCGGCCACCGACGCGTGGCGCCATGCGCTCGCCGGCGAGCGGCGGATGAAGGTCGGCCTCGCGTGGACCGGCAGCCTCACGCACCAGCGCAACCGCTTCCGCCGCGTCGGGCTCGAACGCTACGCGGACGCGTTCGGCAACTTGCAGCAGGACGTCGCGTTCTACTCGCTGCAGCCGGGCGCGCAGCACGACATCGAGGCCGCGCGCGCGGCCGGCTTCGAGGTGACGGACCTGACCCGCGAATGGAACACGCTCGACGACACCGCCGCGTTCATCGGCGCGCTCGATCTCGTGATCACCGTGTGCACGTCGGTCGCGCACCTGAGCGGCGCGCTCGGCCAGTTCACGTGGGTGCTGCTCGATGCGAACCCGCACTGGGTCTGGCAGCACGACCGGCGCGACAGCCTGTTCTATCCGGGCGCGTCGCTGTACCGGCAACGGACCTTCGCCGACTGGGGGCCCGTGCTCGACGAGGCGGCGGCCGATCTGCGCGATCTCGCCGGCCGCAACGCCGAATAACGGGGCGCGCGGCATGGACTACAACCTCTGCGTCGTGCGGCCGCCGGACAATCCGCATACGGCCGCGTTCGACGAACTCGCGGAAGTCATCGCGTACGGGCTGCACGATCTCGGCCACGCGGTGCACATGCACGACAATGTGCTGATGCCCGGCGCGCGCAACATCATGATCGGCTGCCATCATGCCGAGCCGTGTTCGATCGAACACGTGCCGGCCGACACGATCATCGTCAACACAGAGCAGATTCACGTGGACGAGCGCGACTGGAACGAGCGGATCTATTTCTGGACCTCGCGCTTCGAAACCTGGGACTACAGCGAGCGCAATCTCGCGAAGCTCCACAGCGTCGGCATACGCGAGACGCGCCATCTGAAACTGGGTTTTCATCCGGCGCTGCGCCGCATTCCGGCGAACGTGGAGCAGGACATCGACGTGCTGTTCTACGGCTCGATCGGGCCGCGGCGTCAGATCGTGCTCGACGCGCTGGCCTCGCGCGGGCTGAAGGTTTGTGCCGTGTACGGCGTGTACGGCGAGGCGCGCGATGCGCTGATCGCCCGCGCGAAAGTCGTGCTGAACCTGCATCACTATGCGTCGCACATCTTCGAGATCGTGCGCGTGTTCTACCTGATGACCAACGGCAAAGCGATCGTCGGCGAAGTGTCGCCGACCACGGCGGTCGACCCCGACTATGCGGACGGGTTCCGCGCGGCGCCGTATGACGCGCTCGTCGATGCGTGCGTCAAGCTGGTGCGTGACGCCGAACAGCGTCGCACGCTCGAGGCGGCGGCACTGGAAACGATCGCGCGGATCCCGCAGGCACGGGCGCTCGCTGCGCTGCTGGCGCCACAGGCCGTGGCCGAGTCGCTGGCCGAGTAGCCGCGCGACGCGTTCGATCCACGGTTCATCGCACGAATCAGGCCAGTCTGATTTCCCGCCGAAACATCCTTCCCGACAATAGCGCTGCTGGACGGCCGGCGACGGCTCGCCGGTCGATCGACACAACGCGGACCTTTCCCGTCTTGAAGCCGCTTCCCGGAAGCGGCGTTTTTCACACCGCGGCATTCGCCGCACGCAATTGGACGACATCATCATGAGAGAACGCGCCACCGTCCTGTGCCGACGCGGGGACCGGATTCTGCTGGTCGCCCGATCGCACGCCCGCTGGGCGCTACCCGGCGGCCGACCCAAACCCGACGAATCGCTGAGCGACGCAGCGCGCCGCGAACTCGCGGAAGAAACCGGGCTCGCCTGCCGGAGCCTGCGCTACCTGTTTCGCGCGGCCGGCAAGCACAAGCTGCATCACGTGTTCCTCGCGGATCTCGACGCACACGCTATCGCCAGGCCGTCGCGGGAAATCGCGCACTGCGCGTGGTTCGACCGGCAGGCGATCTCGTCGATCGATTGCAGCGCGCCGACGCCCGCAATCGTCGAACTTGCCCTCGACATGACGCTCGATGCGCCGCCCGTACTCCTCATGATTCATGTCGACGCAGCGCAGGCCGTGCCGACGGAATGATTGTTTGAAGGGACGACGGAATCAATCCGATGCCGTCGAAACGCCGAAGACATAAAAAAAGCTCGGCGGGCCATGAGCCCGCCGAGCCTCTTTCTGCTCGCGCGCGTTACTGCTGAATCGTCGCTTGCGCGGCCAGCTTGTCGACCAGCGCGGTCATCGCGCTTTGCCGTGCCTGCTGCTCCAGTTGCTGTCGCAGCACGCCCTTGGCCTTGTCAAAGGTCGGCACGACCACCGGGCGCTTGTCGTCGAGCTTCACGAACGCGTACGCATTGCCGATCCGGATCGGGCCGGACACCGCGCCCGGCTTCAGCGACGTCATCGCCTGCGCGAGCGGCATCGGCAGCCCGCCCGTACGGCCTTCGGCCAGCGGCGTCTTCAGTTCGCTCCACTCGGCCACGCCGCCGTTGGGGGTCGTGTTGTACTTCTTCGCAACCGTGTCGAACGCCGTACCCTTCTTCAGCTCGGCAACCGCCGCATTCGCCTGCGCGGCATCGGCCACGGCCAGCACTTCCGCACGGTATTCGAACTGCGCCGCGTTCGCGACGATGTAGTCGTAACGCGCCTTCACCTGCGCATCGGTCACGCGCTGCGCGCCCAGCGCGTCGCGCAGGTACAGATCGGCCGCCGCGCTGGCACGCGCACGCGACACGATGTTCTGCACTTCGGGGCGGCTGCCGTAGTTCGCCTTGTCGGCGGCCTGCTCGACCAGCTGGCGCACGATCAGGTCGCGCTTCACCGCGGCGCGCAGCGCCGGCGTATCGGCTTGCCCGGATGCCTTGACGATCGTGTCCACGTCGCTCTGCGCGATCGGTGCGTTGTTCACGACGGCGACGACGCCGGCCGGCAGCGAGGCCGCGCCGGCCTCGGCCGCGACGACGCTCGTCATGCCGGTGGCGCAGACGAGCGCGATCACGGCGGGAATGGCTTGAATACGAGTCTTCATGATGGAGTCCTTGATGATTGACCGCGCACGAAGCGCTGCGCGTGTGAACGAAGAAAACAACAGGGCGTGGGCGACACCGCTCGATCGCGATGCGTCGTCGGTGATGCACCGCGCGGGGTGTACCGGAATCGCGGATGACGCGAGGCGAACTGCCGTACCGCATACCCGTTGCCGTGACCGGCGACAGCGACGGCGATGCGCCGCATGCGGAACCCGTTGGCTGCCGCCAACAGGGAAGAGTGCCCTGCGCTCGCATATGGCAGCGTTGTTACCTTGGCCGCTCGGTCCACTCGATCGGTCACGACCGCGCCCACCGGCCGCCGCAAGGCACTCTTCCCTGTCGCTCGGCCGCGTGCCACGTTCCTTGCCGCGTATCGAGCGCGGAAAAAAGACGCCGCCCGCATCGGGCGGCGTTCGGAACGAAGACTAGCTTCGGGTATGGGTATCGAACGGATCACCCTGAAACCGTTCGACCGACACATTGTGGGCAGACGCCCACGACGACACAATCAGCCTGGTCCTACATCGGGCGGGTTTCTCTCGTCTCGATGACAACCGCGGCGCGGCGTGGCTCGGTGCGTTCCTGTAATGGCTTCCGGATGGACAGCGCACGACGTGCAGCCTGAATCAGACAAGTCTGATTGGAACCCATTGGGTCGATACGAATAATGAAATGGCTCGCGGTCACGCATGCATTGGATGCTGCCGCGGGGCGATCTCCTTTCACCTTCCTGTATCGAGGATCCCGTTTGAGTCATCGCATCAACCTGACGCCGCTCGTCAAGGCCATCCGGCGGGCGGCGCTGCCGCTCTTCGCCGCCGTCATCGCAAGCGGCGCGCATGCCGCCAGCGCCACTGCACAAGATCAGCACGACTTCGATTACGCGCATCAGCAGGCGTGGCAGATCGAATCGGGCGATGCGCAATCGCCGATCGACATTCGCTCGGGCACCGTCGTGCAGGCGGAGCGCTTGCCCGGCGTGAACGACGCGATCGTCGTGCAGGTCGCGCGCGGCGGTGCGACCGTCGTGGACAACGGACACACCGTCCAGGTCGTGCCGAAGCGGAGCGACGTGATCATTCGCGGCCGTCACTTCAGATTGCTCCAGGTGCACTTCCACGCACCGGCCGAGCACACGATCGACGGCCGGCGTTATCCGCTCGAAGGCCATTTCGTGTTCCGCGCGCAGGACGGCCGGCTTGCCGTCGTGGCCGTGCTGTACCGCGCCGGCGCGGAAAACGCGCAGTTCGCGTCGATCGTGCGCGCGGCGCGACGCGACGTTGCGTCGCCGCTGGCGTCGTTCGATACGGCCATGCTGATGCCGGCCGATCTCGACAGCTATTACCACTACCTCGGCTCGCTGACGACACCGCCGCTCACCGAGAACGTCGAATGGTATGTGCTGCAGGACACCGTGGAACTGTCGCAGGCCGACATCGCCGCGTTTACGCAGCACTACTCGCACAACGCGCGCGCCACGCAGCCGCTGAACGGGCGTCCGTTGTTGAAATATCAAGCGAACTGAACCGAAGCAACATCGATCATCCACGGAGAACATTCATGACGAATCAATCGAAGTGCCCGTTCCATCAAGCCGCAAGCAGCGGCACGACGAACAAGGACTGGTGGCCGAACCAGCTGAACCTGAACGTCCTGCATCGGCACTCGCCGCTGTCCGATCCGATGGACAAGGATTTCGACTACGCCGAGGCGTTCAAGAAGCTCGACCTCGCGGCGGTAAAGAAGGATCTGCACGCGCTGATGACGACGTCGCAGGACTGGTGGCCGGCCGACTTCGGCCACTACGGCGGCCTGTTCATCCGCATGGCCTGGCACAGCGCCGGCACCTACCGCACGGCCGACGGCCGCGGCGGCGCGGGCGGCGGGCAGCAGCGCTTCGCGCCGCTGAACAGCTGGCCGGACAACGTGAGTCTCGACAAGGCGCGCCGCCTGCTGTGGCCGATCAAGCAGAAGTACGGCCGCAACATCTCGTGGGCCGACCTGCTGATCCTGACCGGCAACGTCGCGCTCGAATCGATGGGCTTCAAGACCTTCGGCTATGCCGGCGGCCGCGTCGACACGTGGGAACCGGACGACGTGTACTGGGGCTCGGAAAAGATCTGGCTGGAACTGAGCGGCGGCCCGAACAGCCGCTACTCGGGCAAGCGCGAGCTCGAAAGCCCGCTCGCCGCCGTGCAGATGGGCCTCATCTACGTGAACCCGGAAGGCCCGGACGGCAACCCCGACCCGGTCGCCGCCGCGCACGACATCCGCGAGACGTTCGCGCGCATGGCGATGAACGACGAGGAAACGGTCGCGCTGATCGCGGGCGGCCACACGTTCGGCAAGACGCACGGCGCGGGTCCGGCCTCGAACGTCGGCCCCGAGCCGGAAGCCGCGGGCCTCGAGCAGCAGGGTCTCGGCTGGAAGAGCACGTTCGGCACGGGCAAGGGCAAGGACACGATCACGAGCGGCCTCGAAGTCACGTGGACGTCGACGCCGACCCAATGGAGCAACGACTTCTTCAAGCACCTGTTCAGCTACGAGTGGGAGCTCACGAAGAGCCCGGCCGGTGCGCACCAGTGGGTCGCGAAGGATGCGGACGAAGTGATTCCGGATGCATACGACCCGTCGAAGAAGCATCGCCCGACGATGCTGACGACCGACCTGTCGCTGCGTTTCGATCCGGCCTACGAAAAGATCTCGCGCCGCTTCTACGAGAACCCGGCCGAGTTCGCCGATGCGTTCGCCCGCGCGTGGTTCAAGCTCACGCACCGCGACATGGGCCCGCGTACCCGCTATCTCGGCCCGGAAGTGCCGGCCGAGCATCTGCTGTGGCAGGACCCGATTCCGGCCGTCGACCACCCGTTGATCGACGCCGCCGACGTCGCGGCGCTGAAGGCGAAGGTGCTCGCATCGGGCCTCACGGTGTCGCAGCTGGTATCGACCGCATGGGCGTCGGCGGCGACGTTCCGCGGCTCGGACAAGCGCGGCGGCGCGAACGGCGCGCGCATCCGCCTCGCGCCGCAGAAGGACTGGGAAGTGAACCAGCCCGCGCAGCTCGCGACGGTGCTCGAGACGCTCGAAGGCGTGCAGAAGGCGTTCAACGACGCGCAGACGGGCGGCAAGAAGGTGTCGCTCGCCGACCTGATCGTGCTGGCCGGTGCGGCCGGCGTCGAGCAGGCCGCGAAGAACGCGGGCATTACGGTGACGGTGCCGTTCGCGCCGGGCCGTGCGGATGCGACGCAGGAAGAGACGGACATCGACGCGATGGCCGTGCTCGAACCGCTGGCCGACGGCTTCCGCAACTTCCTGAAGCACGCGTACAAGACGCCGGCCGAAGCGCTGCTGGTCGACAAGGCGCAACTGCTGACGCTGAGCGCGCCGGAGATGACGGTGCTGGTCGGCGGGCTGCGGGTGCTCGGCGCGAATGCGGGCGGTGCGAAGCACGGCGTGTTCACCGACCGTCCGGAAGCGCTGACGAACGACTTCTTCGTGAACCTGCTCGACATGGGCACGGAGTGGAAGCCGGCGTCGGCCGCGAACGACGTGTTCGAAGGGCGCGATCGGGCGACGGGGCAGGTCAAGTGGACCGGTACGCGTGTCGACCTGATCTTCGGTTCGCATGCGCAACTGCGTGCGCTGGCCGAGGTGTACGGCAGCGCGGATGCGAAGGAGAAGTTCGCGCACGACTTCGTCGCGGCCTGGAACAAGGTGATGAACCTCGATCGCTTCGATCTCGCGTGAATGTCGCCGCAGGGTGATGCGGTAACGCACTGACGCAGCAATGCAAACGGCCAGTCGAGAGACTGGCCGTTTGCGTTACGGATTCAACCCGGCGTCAGTTAGACAGCCGGGCCGCCAGTGCCCGCGCGCTTCGGCTTCTCGCTGTTGAGTGGCATACGCGAGGATGTCGCCGGCCGCATCGAGTTCGCTCACGCAGCGCGGCCTTTCGCCGACGTCGCGGATCGCGCGCCGCGCGCGGCTCGATCGGCTCGACCTGCAGGTGCGCGCGTGAATGCACTGCGCCCCTCGCCAGCGGCAACCGTCGCGCGACCCTTTGGCTGGCGGCCGCTACAGTCTCCAGCCGAGATCTACTGCGCGGTATCGAACGCGACGACGCCGTGCCGGCGTGCCCTCAAGCATCGGAGGGCAACGAGATCGTGGCGGCTTATCGCACGATGGGCTTCACGCTCGGCCGGCACCCGCTGGCGCTGCGGTGCGGTCGCCTGGCGCGCGATCGCCTTCAGTCGGCGGGACAACGTTCGATTGGACTCCCACCCAATTTCACTTGTAACCTCACACGTACAGTTAGATAATAGTAATGTTGATGAAGTCAATTTGAAAGACCGTCCGGGTGGCAACAATCTCGGTCACGCGTGTCATGCCTTCTGCAACGCCCAAGGGCAAAGCGTGTTGACTTCGTCAACCTTAAAATCGGTTTGACTTTTTAGTCAAAAAACCAAACGCTACTGGGACCGTTAGATGAAAAGACGACATTTTCTTGGGGCTTCCACCGCTTTATTAGCAAGCAGTCCTATTCGATCATTCGCGCAAGGACACGGTCCGGCCGACGATCTTCTGCCACCCATCAACGTTACGGCACCGACCGAACTTGCCCTCCCCATAGCCTCACCCAACGGTCCCGCCGGGGGCTATCATTGGGCAATAAATGGAGATAATATTCGTGGCGGCATATTTCAAATCGGCAAATTCAGATTAGTCAATGGAAAGAAAATTCTCGAAGCCGCTGCCGCCGGACGATCGCGCGACGTGCTTTATGAATTTGGCTATGGGATGGAACTTGCAAGCAAACAAGTTGTACAAGCGCAAATTGCAACTTATGCCCTTTTCACTTCCTGGATTGCAGACATGGGTTGGCAAGGCATCACTGGCGCAACCCAGTATGGCCTCTCCGATACGACGTTTAGCGGCCTCTCAGCAGCATTTGGGTTGTTCAGCGATTTTTATTTCAGTCATCTCCCGACCCAACCCATTGAGAGTTTTAAATTCTACGCCACTCCGTTTTTCACCCTTTCAGCTTACTACAATTGGATTAGGGGAAACGGAGAACCCAAATCGGTCGACCTGAAATCCCTGCGGCTTGGAATCGGTGTTCAACAGATATCTCCAATAAGAGACATTATCGTCAACGAAGGCATGGGACCTGGAGTTTATCCAATAGATGCCCAGTTCAGCACAAACTTGTTGAGCAATCAAGAGTTGATTGTTGGATCGGCCCTTGGACGAGTGAGCGGCCACATCCAAGGTGAGCTATTTTTAGGAAGTGACGATAGCTTCTATTTCAGAGGCGAATATACACTTAATCCAGACAAATTCGATTTTGACGCTTCTCGGTCTCGCCCGTCGATACAAGAGGCCTTGACTACACTCGTCCGCAAAATTGGAGAATTTACTGACCACAAAGATTTCATGATCTATTTTACTGGATCGCAACCACTCAACGTCAACGGAACGAGAGCCAGTATCAAAGCAATGAATCCGGATGGTACGCCAGCGGCCGTCCATACGCCTCGGATCGGAGGTTTCGGGCGCAGATCGTAAGTCGATTTTACTGCCCCTCGAACCGGCATGAGGAAAGCTCAGAAGCTTTCCTCACATCAGCAAACCGGATTTTTGTTTATGGAGGTAATTTTGACAAAAAAAATACTGAAATACTCGGCCACCACCATTGGTGCATTACTGGTTTTCATGCTAGTTTTATTTGCCATTTTAATTTACGTTAAAAATTGGGACGGCGGAGACGGTGTGTGCCCCAACATGAGTCGCCGCGAAATAACTGGATTCGTTGAAAAATACGCAAAACAAAATGGCGCATCAAAAATTATTTTTGATGAAAATTTCGAATACGTCACCGATCTCCACCAATGGAAGGTCCCGTATCGATCGGATGGCCATCGGTATATCGCAAAAATGACGTGCCTTGGAGTCATTCTTGATAATGTGGGTCCGTATGATTGACCTCCAATTTTACCCATGACAGTCGGTATCGCCACCCCGATACTGGTGCGACCTGGAGCGGTCGCGGTCGGCCGCCGGCACGGATCGGCGGCAAAGACCGCTCGCAGTTTCAGATCGCGGCACCGATCACCCGAGGTCGAACTGCGCGCCGTCACTCGACACATTCGACCTGCCTCTCTCGCGGTGGGTATGCTCGATCCGGCCGGCCACGTATCACCCAACGTTCGCCCATGGCGCTATTCGAAATACCCGCTGATCAACCGCTATATTGTTGACGTTCGACAGCAAGTCGAGTCGTCGTCGGTTCGTCGCCTGCCGGCCACGCGCCATCCGAAAAGACGGGTATCCTTCCTGACTGAAGGACGAACCTGTTCGGTTCGAACTGCTCTCGACATTCGCTTCCAGAGCTTCGAGAAAATAACGCCCTATCAGCCACAGAGCGCGATCCATGACCAACGGTAATTCTGTGCTCGACGTACAACATCTCGTGCAACGTGGTGAGATGGACGAAGCCCGACGCTTGCTGGACAGTTTGAGAGCCGACGACGGCGATAGCGCGTTATTTTTCCACGCATGCGCTCAGTTTCACTATTTCCTCGGCGAGTTTGAAAAAGCGGTCGACCTGTGCGTGGCAGTGACTCAGCGTGCACCAGGCTATACGAACCATCGCATGATCCTGTTCCATGCGTGCGCGCACCTCGGCAGAATCGACGTTCTCGATGCCCACTTCGAAGCGCTCGTGCAGGGACTCAATGAATGGGATCGCCTGCAGATACAGTTCGAGATTCAATCCCTGTTCGGCCAGGATGACGAAATCATCACGCGATCCGCGTCGTGTCTTGCATCGCATCTCGCAAGTGCGATTCCGAACGCCACCGCCATCCAGCTGCGAAAAAATCGAAGCACATCGCTGATGCGGGCTTATGGCATCGCCGCGGGCCTCAAAGAATATGCATCGGCATTTACAAGCCGCGCAGCCGTCTCCGAGATATACGGGATCACAGACCCCGGCTACTGGTGTGGTGACACACCCTTGCCGCGCATTCTCCGCTACGTCCGTGGCGGCGGTTTCGGTGACTGGCTCCAGTTCGTCCGGTATCGCGCGCTGCTCGCGCAGACAGGGACAGAACTCGTCCTTCATGAACCGTGGCCTTGCCTGCCCGTCAACCCCGCGTGGTTGAACGATTACCGCGACGTCGGCGCCCGCGAACTGTTGGCGCCCCTGTCAGGTAACGCGCCATACGACGAAATGTGGGCCACGCCGTTCTCGCTGTTCACCGCGCTTTTTCCACTGGCCGGCTATCTGCCGGCGCGACGCGCGATGTACGAAGAGACACCGTCTCCGTCCATTGCGGACCTCGCAACACGCATTCGCCACGATGCACGCGGGCGCCCATGCGTTGCGCTCTTTTGGTCAGGGAATGAATCTGCTCACGGAGATTTCGCGTGGAGAAGCCTGCGCCTGCATCAGATACGTCCACTGCTGGAAAATCAGGACATTCATTGGATCGTATTGCAACGTGGCCTCGAAATGGAGCGATGGCTGGCAGATGACTTGTCGCACTCGACAACCAACATCGACTCGACAACCGATCTGCATTCGCTGGCGATGCTGCTTTCGACGGCCTCGGACGCTGTCGTCAGCGTCGACAGCGGCCCGCTGCATCTTGCGGCCAGTTTGAACCTGCCGACCCTTCTGCTTTCGCCGCTGCATGCGGACTGGCGCTACGAGCGAATGCCCACGGCGACACCGTGGTATCCGAATGTCCGCATCGTTCGGCAACCGATGATGGGCGACTGGCACGCAACTGTCGACGAAGCGGGCAGGATTCTCGAAGTCTGGTGCCGCACCGGAAAGTTGTCGTGAGTGCTAAAGGAAGATCGTCGAACCGTACGAGATATTCCGTGCCGGATGCTGATCGACGACGCCGCTTTGTCATCACGCGAACGTAAAGCACGATTGCGAGTTCACGGCGTCGTGGAATGCGTAACCGGCGCAGACCCTACCCGGATGCGGCCCGATCTTACGCGGGCTTCTGGCAGATCACGCCATACCAACCCAACCCGCGATACGTCTCGTACCCTGGCGTCGCGGCGAACGAGACAATCGCTCCGTCTGCTGCCCGATAGAAGCCTGTCTTCCTGCCCTCGGCCTGCACGCGGAAGCGCTCGGTCAGGAGTCCTCGTCCGTCCGACGCGGCGATCACGCGAAAAGCCGAATCGACAATCATGCAGCGAGTGCGTGTCCATTCATCGTCGCTCAGGCGTACGCCCTTGACGACAGCGCCAGCTTGCGGTGCCCAGTCGAAGAAAATAACGAGTGCGCCGAGCACGCGGCCGCTCGCACGACCGCCCTCGCGGATCGCCGTCGCGTAGGTCGCCACTTGGGCATCATGCATCAAAGGGAGCGCCTCGACGTCGCACGCGACATAGTCCGCGCCCGAGCCGGTTTTCATCGCGGCCTTGAACCAGGCCGCTCCCACTACGTTCTGCCCGCGCACGGAATACAGACCAGGCCGACCGTTCGCGACGACGAAGCCGCGTTCGTCGACTACCCAAATGTCACGGTAAACCGTATAGCTGTCGAGAATCACCGATAGTCGCTCGCCGGCATGCTTCACCGACGCAGCGTCGTTGTTCTGGAGACAGTCCACGACGGCCGAGTCGGTTGCCCACCAACGCACGTCACACGAGCGTTCGTAGAGGTTGCGGTCGATGACGTCGATCATGTTGAGCGCGAGATCGGCACAGCGCTGGCCGTCGTGCGATCGCAGGCGTTCGATCATGCTGTCGCCGAGCTGCGTAAGCGTGGACAGCGAGCCGGCGAGATCCTTGT
The DNA here is from genome assembly GCF_001718555.1 of Burkholderia metallica. NCBI lineage: Bacteria > Pseudomonadati > Pseudomonadota > Betaproteobacteria > Burkholderiales > Burkholderiaceae > Burkholderia > Burkholderia metallica. The sequence continues at coordinate 40,068 of NZ_CP013402.1, read as the reverse complement.
TCAGAGCCGTGGTGATTTCCGAGATGCGGCTGGAAACGTGCTTGACCTGGTTTGCGACTACGGCAAAGCCCTTGCCCGCGTTGCCGGCGCGCGCAGCTTCGATGCGTGCATTCAGTGCGAGAAACGTGGCCTCGCGATTGATGTCGTTGATGTCGCTGATCTTGCTCGTTGCGATTCGCTTGACTTCATGCGTGAGGTCGACGATAGCCTGGGGATTCGACATGCCGTAGTTCCTGTGAACGTTGCCCGATCTGCCGGTTACGCAAGCTTTGGGCCAGTTCGAAGGGTGCGATGGCTTAAGAACGCAAACGTTGCGTTCCCGCCAATGGGGCAGCCGGCCTGTGGATATGACTCGTGTTGGCGCCCCGACGCACCGGATGCGGGCATGGGAAGTCGCGCCCGGCATTGGCGTTTTTCTCGGATATCCGAGACTCACGGCTGAGGTTGCGTGGTTGACTGGAATTCCGCGATGAACCCAAAAAAAGCGCCGTCCAAACGGACGGCGCATCGAACGAAGACTCGCTTCGGGTACGGAGAATCGAACGCAATCACCCAACGCTCGACCCACCGCATTGTCGCGGAGCGACAGCCCGCGACGCAATCGGACCGGTCCGAGCACACGCCTACTTTCAGACTGGGCCGATTCATTTCGGCCATCCCCGCGTTCGACAATGCTTCCACCCTGCCCGACCCGCTTGCCGGTCCCGCCGGCCGGGAAATCGACCACACAGGAAAAGCATATGAACGATGCAGGATCGTCTACTCGCCATGCCGACGCCGCCGCCGATGCGCGCAGCGATTCCGGCGGCCATACGCTGCAACGCGGCCTGACCTGGAAAGATGCGTTCTGGGTCACGAGCGGCGTGCCCGCCGGCGTGCTGTTCACGATCGGCGGCGTGTCCGCGACGATCGGCCACCCCGCATGGGCCGTCTGGATCGCCGCGATCACGATGGGCCTGATCCAGAGCGCCACCTATGCGGAAATCTCCAGCCTGTTTCCGCACAAATCGGGCGGCGCGTCGGTGTACGGCGCGATCGGCTGGGTGCGCTACAGCAAGCTGATTGCCCCGGTTTCCGTATGGTGCAACTGGCTCGCGTGGTCGCCGATGCTCGCGCTCGGCTGCGGCCTCGCGGCCAGCTACGCGCTCACGAGCCTCTTTCCCGCCGATGCGGCGGTGCTGACCTGGCAGCTGAAGCTGGCCGACCTGAGCTTCATCAAGCCCGGCCTGTCGCTGCGGATCAACGCGATCTTCATCATCGCGGCGATGCTGTTGCTGATCACGTTCAAGCTTCAGCACAGCGGCGCATCGAAGGCCGCGAAGACGCAGCGCATCCTCGGCATCGCATCGCTCACGCCGCTCTTGATCGTCGGCGTCGTGCCGTTCGTCTTCGGCGACGTGCCGATGTCGAACCTGCTCCCGCTGCTGCCGCTCGGCCACGATGCGCAAGGCAATCTCACGGCCGCGACGTTCGGCACGTGGAACGGGCAGGGCGTGACGATGGCGCTCGGCGCGATGTTCATGGCCGGCTGGGCGTCGTACGGCTTCGAGACGGCCGTCTGCTACACGCGCGAATTCCGCGATCCGCGCCGCGACACCGCGAAGGCGATCTTCTGGTCGGGCGCGCTGTGCCTCGTCGTGATGACGCTCGTGCCGATGGCGTTCCAGGGTGCGCTCGGCACGCAGGCGATGCTCGATCCCGCGATTCGCGACGGTACGGGTGTCGCCGCTGCGATGGCGAAGATCGTCGGCGGTGGCGCATGGGTCGCGAATGCGGTGGTCGTGATGCTGATGCTGTCGATCCTGTTGATCGTGATGACGTCGATGATGGGCTCGTCGCGCACGCTGTATCAGGCGTCAGTTGACGGCTGGCTGCCGAAGTACCTGTCGCACGTCAACGAACACGGCGCGCCCACGCGCGCGATGTGGACCGATCTCGGCTTCAACCTCGTGCTGCTGATGATGTCGGACTACATGACGGTGCTGTCGATCTCGAACGTCTGCTACATGTTGTTCGTGTTCCTGAATTTGCAGTCGGGATGGATTCACCGGATGGATCGCGGCGACCGCGATCGGCCGTTCCGCTGTCCGACCTGGCTGCTCGTCGCGGGCGCCGTCTGCGGCTACGCGAACCTCGTGTATGCGGGCGCGGGCGCCGATCTGCAAGGCGAAGGCACGCTGCGCAACGGGCTGATCGCGATGCTGCTGATCGTGCCGGTGTTCGTCTATCGCCACTACTGGCAGGATCGCGGCCGCTTCCCCGCGCAGATGCAGCGCGACATGGAGATCGAGCTGCCCAAGCGCAGCACGTGGCTGAATCTCGCGCCGTATGCGGCGCTGATCGGCGCGGTGCTGACGGTCGCCGGTTCTTATTACTTCGCGTGGGGCCGTTGAACACGCAGCGCCGGCCGCGAGGCCGGCGGTATTGAAGCCGGGTCGACGTACATCGACGGCCTGCCCGGGTGCGCGTGATGCATCCGGGCAGGCCGTCGACCGTACGAGGCCCCGGAGCGGGTGTTCGATGGTGGCCGGTGGGCGCGGCCACGTCACGATTCAGATGCTGACCGTGCTGCAGTCTCTAAAGAAACGCTGCCAGATGCGAGCATCGAGCACCCGCCCCCGGACCTTGCCGCCGTTCGGGCGGAAACGACCATGACACCCGTTCGCGCACCGCTGCCGGACGGCGAATACCAGGCCACCTCCAAGGAACGCAACGATCTCGCCGCGGCACTCAACGGCCATGCCGCCGTGTATCCGCGTGCGCGGATGACGGTCGATCACGGCGTGGCGATTTTTCATCGCGACGGTAAAACGCTGTGGACCTGCGACGCGGCGTATGCGGCCGCGCACTTCAGGATCGATCGGGTGTGAGCGGCTGCGTGGCGGGCCACGCGATTGCCGGCCCGCCGCAGATTTGGCCGGAACGGTTCTGCGACGCAAAAAAAGCAGAGAGCGGTTCGCTCTCTGCTCAGGTGGAACGCAATTGCCAGCGGCAACTGCGTTGTGCAGCCGTTCACGGGCTGCACTTCCGGACGGCATTACTTCGACATTGCGTCCTTCGACATCGTGCTCTTCGACATCGCATCCTTTGCCATCGAGTCCTTTGCCATCGAATCCTTCGCCATCGAGTCCTTCGCCATCAGGCCCTTCGACATGTGACCTTCCTTGCTCATGCCGCTTTTGGCCATATGATCCTTCGCCATGCCGTCCTTCGCCATGCCGTCCTTTGCCATCCCGTCGGCCGTCTGGGCGAAAGCGACAGTGGCGCTCGACATGAGGGCGAGAGACAGGGCTGCAATACCAATCTTCTTCATGAAACCAACTCCGTTGATGAGATAAATGACAGGGGGGAACAAGCCGGCAACGCCGGCATTTTTTGGCCGCGGCGAACGCCTGAAGCGGCTCGACGCAGGCCAAATTCGAGTCGCGTACGTCAGGATCCGCCGAACCAGTTGTATCCGCGGTCGACCCAGTAACCGCCGGGATACGTGTTGGTCACGAAGATCTCCATGATGTGCTTGGGATTCTTGTAGCCCAGCTTGGTCGGCATCCTGAGCTTCATCGGGAAACCGTACTTCGCGGGCAAACGTGCGCCGTCGTATTCGAACGCAAGGAGCGTTTGCGGATGCAGCGCCGTCGGCATGTCGATGCTTTCGTAGTAGTCGTCCGCACACTTGAATCCGACGTACTTCGCCGTCGTGTCCGCGCCGACGCGGCGCAGGAAATCGCCGAACGGCGTGCCGCCCCAGCGCCCTATCGCGCTCCACCCTTCGACGCAGATATGCCGGGTGATCTGTTCGGCGCGCGGCAGCGCGTAAAGCTCCGGCAGGGTCCAGCTTCGCCGGCCGGTCACGCGTCCGCTCACTTGCAGCCGATAATCCGACGCGTCGACGGCGGGTACGTCGTCGATGCCGTAGAACGCATTGAACGGAAACGGCCGGGTGATTTGCGCGTCGGTATAAGTCGGCGCAAGACGGTTCGGATCGAACAGCATCGCTTGCGCCCGGTCGTTCAGACGCGACACGGCGCTGAGGAACGTATCGACCGACTCGTCGTCGGTCAGCGAACAGCCGGTCAGCATCGTCAGGCCGCCCAGCGTCAGCAATTGCTTGCCGAACAGCCGCCGCGACGGCAGCGCCAGCTCGCGGCGCACATCGATCAGGATCGGTGCGCGATCGAGCGCCGGACGTTTCTTTCCATTTTCTTCATTCATAGCGAATTCCTTATCGACCGCGCAGCATCGCGATCAACGAACGCGGAACCAGCGCGACCATCGTCACGTGCACGACGATGAAGGCCGCCATCAGGCTCATCGCGACGAAGTGCACGACGCGAGCGGCGTCGTATCCACCCATCAGTTCCCTCAGAAGCGGGAACTGCACGGATTTCCAGATCACGAGCCCCGACAGCAGCAGCACGACGAGATCGCAGACGATGAACAGGTAGGCGAACTTCTGGACCGCGTTGTAGCGATGCGGGTCGTCATGCGAGAGCTTGCCGGTCAGTGCGCGGGCGAGATCCCGCAGGATCGCGCGCGGCGTCACCGGCATGAATTTCCGGAAACCGCGCCCGCTTGCGAGATTGATCGCCAGATAGGCGAGCCCGTTGAATGCGAAAAGCCACATCGCGGCGAAATGCCATTGCAGTGCGCCGCCCAGCCATCCGCCCAGCGTGATGCTCGCCGGAAACGTGAAGCCGTCGAAGATCGGCGATGCGTTGTAGATACGCCATCCCGACAGCATCAGCGTCACCGCGGCGATCGCGTTGAGCCAGTGCGTGACGCGCAACCAGACCGGATGGACCGTGCCGCCGCGCCGCGCAGGCGTGCGGGTCGAGCGTGAATCGGAGCCCGTTGCAGACATGAAATCCCTCGATCGAATGCGTTACCCGGATTGAAAAAGCGCGGTCGATCGAACGACGTGTTCGATGACGACCCGCGATACTCCCCGGGTAACAGGTAGGCGGCCGGCGAAACGGGCAAAACTGAAAGCGCCGGAACAAGGCGGTCGCGATACGAACCGCAACCGAAGGAGCCGATGGTCGCAAACGCGTCTGGCGTCCGGCAATAAGACTGATCTGATTCTTCGGCAACCTGATCGATGCATGTCGCGCTTCAAATCTGCGTGCAAAAAAAATCGGCGCGCGCCGTCATATTCGTTCGGCCGATCCGACTATTCGCTCCCCTAACCAGGACGATGAAGCCTTCGAGCCGTTGCCTCGGGCCGTGTCGTCGAATCGGAGCATGACTCGATGTTGAATGGAAAAATGCTGTACAGCGCGCTGCTGGCCCTCTCGCTCACCGCTTGCGGCAGCGGTATCGATCAGCAGAGCATCGACGCCGACAAGCTGTTTTCCCAAACCAACGAAACGGACAACGCGGTGCTGATGTTCTCGCGCCGTCCGGACGGCACGCTGTCGTCCGGCGTGCGCGTGGCGACCGGCGGACACGGCACCAACGGCGTCAATTTCTTCATGGGAGGCGCCGTCGCGCCGGATTCGCTTGCGAGCAATCACAGCGTGATCGTCACGCCCGATCGCAGCCGTCTGTTCGTCGTCAACTCGGGCGACGCGACCGTTTCGGTGTTCTCGCTCGACCCGGTCACGCACGCGCCGCGCCTGCTGCGCGTGACCCCGACCGGCGGCGAACATCCCACGAGCCTCGCTTACTACAACGGCGTGCTGTACGTCACGCACCAGACCGGCGATCAGCAGCTGCGCGCCTACCGCGTCGAGGACAACGGCGGACTGACCCAGACGGGCGCCTATCCGCTCGTCCGGGAAAACGCGCTGCCGACGTCGGTTACAGTCAGCCCCGACGGATCGACCGTCGTCGTCAACGTTCCGCTGTCGGGCCCGGGCGGCACGCAGCTCGACACGATCGTGAGCTTCCCCGTGCTTCCGGACGGCCGGCTCGGCGCCGCGTCCACCATTGCGTCGCAAAGCGGCGTTCCGTTCGGCGGCCGCTTCGCGCACGGCAGCCAGCGCGACCTCTATGTCTCGGCGGATGCGAGCGGGGCGCTCAACACCTATGCCGTGTCGCGCGGCACGTTGCAGGGCCGCAGCGGCCCGATCGCGAGCGGGCAAGCAGCCAGCTGCTGGCTGGCGATTTCGCCGGACAATCGCTTCGTCTACGTCGGCAACGGCGAGGGCAGCGTGTCGTCGTACGCGCTCGACGCGAGCGGCCGTGCCACGCTCCTGAAATCCGTCGCCGCGCAGGAACCCGCGGTCAACGGTCAGGCGACCAGCCTCGCGGGCGACTCGTGGATCAGCCCTGACGGCAAGTTCCTGTACCAGAGCTATCTCGGGGCCGACAAGGTCGTGACCTATGCGATCGGCGCCGACGGGTCGCTCACGAAGCTCGACGAGAAACCGGCGGGAACCGCAAGCGGCGTCAGTCTGCAGGGGATGGCCGCCGTCTGACATCGCACCGGCGCCACGGACCGCTCGTCGGCCGCGGCGCCGGCGATACGACACGGCGAGCGCGCGGCCCTCGGCGCCGCGCCCTGCAGACGCCGACCTCGCATGGGGCGGTGCGGGCCTGCCCCTCCCCCTGCCGGTCTAAAACCGGCGCGTAGCGGCAATCACCGGACGCCGGGAAATCTGCCGCGCACGGCAATGCATGCCGACGGACAGCGAAAAACAGGACTGGTCCGACATCGAAACGCCACCAAACGTCCCGTTGCCCGATGGCCCCGCCTGATCGCGGTCAATAGAATGAAACAAACGATCCGCTTCGCATCTCTCCCTTTGCGGATCAACACAACAGGAAACAGATACCCGAGGCGGACTCGAAATCCGCATGCGAACGCGATCCGCGTGTGTCGCGCCGTCATGCTTCGAGTCAACATGGAATGCAGAAAAGTCAGGTTCACCATCAAGAATTTATCGTAGTCCTCATCGATATTTGCGTAATCGCCACGATCGCGATGACGATGCTCGGCGAGTCGATGTGGTCGCTCGCGGCGCTCCGTACGGAAACGCTGCTCGTCGCATCGAGCGCGCTGTTCGCGACGTTCCTGCTGAGCCTCTCCGATCGGACCCTGAACGATACCGGCGTCCGTGCGACTCGCTACCTGCTGCGCACACTGGCCCTGTGGCTCGTCGCGCAAGGCAGCGTGTTCGCGATGATGATCGCGCTGTCCGCCGTCAGCCTCGCATCGGTTGCATGGTTCATTCGCTGGACGTTCGGCGTGGCAATCGCGCTGGTGGCGTTTCGTATCAGCCTCTTTCTGTGGCGATGCCGTCGCCTGCGCGCGCCCCGGCGCCACCGGGCGATCGCGATCGTCGGAACCGGCGAGCGCATCGCGCGACTGGCTGCCGGGATCGACGGAGCTTCGCCGTTCCGGCTCGTCGCGATCTGCCAGACGTCGCCGCACGACACGCCGATCGACGGCGCGTTGCCCGTTCTGCACGACCTCGCCGCGTTTTCGCGGCAGGTGCGGCAACAGCGTGCGAGCGAAATCTGGATCGCGCTGCCGCTGAGCGACGAGCAGACGATCGTCTGCGTCATCGACGAATTCCGCCACGACTTCGTCGACATGCGCCTGCTGCCCGACATCAGCCAGCTCGCGCTGTTCGGCAGCCAGGTCGACGAAGTTCTCGGCGAACCCGCGATCTCGCTCGCGGTTTCACCGTTGTCGCTGCGGGCGCGGATGGCGAAGGCCGTATTCGATCGCGCGTTCGCGGCCGCTGCACTGATCGCGCTGATGCCGCTGCTGCTCGCGATCGGCGTCGCGGTGAAGCTGTCGTCGCCGGGGCCCGTGTTCTTCACGCAGAAGCGGCGCGGCGCCGATGGAGAAACCTTCGACATCTACAAGTTCCGCACGATGAAGCTGCACGTCGAGCGGGACGGCACGGTGGCGCAGGCGACGCGCAACGATCCGCGCGTCACGGCCGTCGGCGCGCTGTTGCGGCGCACGAGCCTCGACGAGCTGCCGCAGTTCATCAACGTGCTGCTCGGCGACATGTCGGTGGTCGGCCCGCGCCCGCATGCGGTGGAACACGACGCGCAGTACCGCACGCTCGTCGACGGCTACATCCACCGCTACCGGATCAAGCCCGGCATCACCGGATGGGCGCAGGTCAACGGGCTGCGCGGCGCGACCGAACGCGTCGAAAGCATGCAGTCGCGCATCGAGTACGACCTGTACTACCTGCGCAACTGGTCGTTCGCGCTCGATCTGCGAATCATCGGCGCGACCGTCCTGAAAGGGATCGTGCATCCCAACGCTTACTGAGCGGCAGACCCGTTCGCTTGACCGGCGAACGCAGCGCGCTCTCCACTGAACCCGCTTTGCCCGGCCACCCCGGGCGGAACGCGCGCGGTCGCCGCATCCCGGCGCCGCCATCAAGGAAGGAGCAGATGAATACCTCGAACGCCCCGACACGAGCCGGCGAATGCTGGCGCGTCATGCGCGGCCTCGCGCTCGCGACGGCGGCCGGTACGCTGTTGTCCGCATGCGCGCTCGCACCGGGCATGCGGATGGATCATCCATTCGTCCAGAGCCTGCGGGCCGCCCCTGCATCGGATATCGACGCGGCCGTCGCGGCCGCGAACGCGCCGGCATCGCCCGCCGCGTCGTCGCCGTCGGCGAACGTTTCGCCCGCGAGCCTGCCCGTGCCCATCGTGCCCATCGACCCGTCGCTGATCCAGCGTCAGCGCGCCAAGGACGCAGCGGCGCTCGCGACGCTCGCCGCCCCGGCTCCGTCGCGCGCGTCGTCCTACCGGATCGGGCCCGGCGACGTGCTGCAGATCACCGTGTGGGATCACCCCGAACTCGCCGCCGCGCAGCCCGGATCGCAGCAGTCGCCGCCGCGCGCGGCCGATCCGGTGGCCGGGTTCGTCGTCGACGATCGCGGCAACCTGACGTTTCCGTATGCCGGCCAGCTGAAGGTCGCCGGCCTGACCGCCGCCGATGCGCAGGCGCGCGTCGCGCAGGCGCTCGCGCGCGTGTATCGCGATCCGCAGGTGACGCTGCGGGTCGCATCGTACCGTTCGCAGCAGGTCTACGTGGACGGCGAAGTGCATACGCCGGGCGCGCTGGCCGTCAACGACGTGCCGATGACGCTCGCCGACGCGCTGTCCCGCGCGGGCGGCTTCACACCCGCCGCCGACCAGAGCGACGTGACGCTGATCCGCGACGGCGTGCCGGTTCGCATCGATCTCGCCGGCATGATCCGCGCGCATCGCAATCCGGCCGACATCATGTTGCGCGCCGGCGATCTGCTGAAGATCGCCGCGCGCGACGACAACGGCGTCTACGTGATGGGCGAAGTCAACCGCCCGCTGCTCGCGCTGCCGAAGCGCAACGGCCGCCTCACGCTCAGCGATGCGCTGCTGCAAGCCGGCAGCATCAACTCGAACACCGCGGACGCCGCGCAGATGTTCGTGATCCGCGGCAGCAAGCACGGCACGCCGACCGTGTTCCATCTCGACGCGCGCTCGCCTGTCGCAATGGTGCTCGCGAACGAGTTCGAGCTGGAACCCAAGGACATCGTCTACGTCGACGGCAACGGCCTCGTGCGCTTCAGCCGCGTGCTCGCGCTGCTGCTGCCGAGCGTCAACACCGGCGCCGCCGCGGCGATCGCGACCAAATGAGCGCGCGCCCGTCCCTGCTCGTCGTGTGCGAAGGCAATCTTTGCCGCAGCCCGATCGCGGCCGCGCTGCTGGCCGCGCGGCTGCCGCACGCGACGGTCCGCTCCGCCGGCCTCGCCGCGCGCGTCGGGCATCCGGCCGATCCGCTCGCGCGCGACGTCGCGCGCGAGCTCGGGCTCGATCTCGACGCCCATGTGGCCGGCTCCGTCACGGTCGACCTGTGCCGGGATGCCGACCTGATCCTCGTGATGGACCGCGCGCAGCAGCGCGATCTCGAATCGCGGCACCTGTTCGCGCGCGGCCGCGTGTTCCGCCTCGGCGAGCACGCGCTCGCGCCCGGCGCCACGCGCGCCGGCTTCGACGTTCCCGATCCCTATCGCGGCACGCGCGACGCCTTCGTGCGCTGCGCATCGCTGATCTCCGCCGCCGTCGAGGGCTGGCGGCCGCTCATCCTCGCGCACTGGCCCGACCGGCCGGCCGACCTCTCCTCTTCAACGACATCATGACCGCACCGCCTTCCCGCGAACCCGCCGCCGAAAGCGAGTTCGACCTCATTCACGCGCTCGACGTGCTCGGCGGCATGCGCTGGACGATCGCCGCGCTGACCGCCGCCGGCATCGGCATCGGCGCGCTGTACGCGTTTCTCGCGCCGCCGACCTATCAGGCCGACCTGATGATCCAGACCGACGACGGCGGCGACACCGCGGCGAAAAACCTGCTCGGCGACGCCGCGTCGTTCTTCAACGTCAACGCGCCGGCATCGGCCGAGGCGCAGATCCTGTCGTCCCGGCTCGTGGTGACGCGCGCGGTGGACGACCTGCGCAGCTACATCGTCGCCAGGCCGAAGCGCTTTCCGCTGATCGGCGATTTCGTGTCGCGCTTCAACGACGGCGCGGTGCAGCCGGGCCTGCTCGGCATCGGCGGCTACGCGTGGGGCCAGGAAAGCGCGAACGTCACGCGCTTCGACGTGCCGCGGCGCGCGGAAGGCGACACGTTCAGCCTGACGCGGATCGACGCGCTGCGCTACCGGCTGTCGGGCCCGGATCTGGCCGACGACGCGATCGGCCGCATTGGTCGCGCGGAAACGTTCGCCACGCGCTACGGCCCGCTGTCGATCGAGGTCGCCGGCTTCGACGCGCTGCCCGGCACCCGCTTCCGCCTGATCCGCAACGGCCGGGCCGACACGATCGATGCGCTGCGCACCGCGCTCGACGTGCAGGAGAAGATCAAGCAGTCCGGCGTGCTCGTCGCGACGCTGCGCGGCGACGATCCGGCCGCGATCAGCGCGACGCTCAACGCGATCGCGAACCGCTATGTCGAACAGAACGTCGAACGCCGGTCGGGGGAAGCCGCCCGCTCGCTCGCGTTCCTGCAGGAGCAGCTGCCGATCGTGAAGCGCCAGCTCGAACAGGCCGAGCAGCGCTATGCGACGCTGCGCAGCAGCGGCCATTCGATCGATCTCGCCGAGGAAGGCAAGCTCGCGCTGCAGCAGAGCGTGGACGTGCAGGCGCGCGTGCTCGAACTCCAGCAGAAACGCGACGAACTGTCGCGACGCTTCCTGCCGTCGCATCCCGACATGGCCGCGATCGATGCGCAACTCGACACGCTGCGGCGCCAGCAAGGCAAGCTCGACACGAACATCGCGCGGCTGCCCGAACGGCAGCGCGACGAAGTGCGCGCGCAACTCGACGTGAAGGTCGGCACCGATCTCTACACGGCACTCCTGAACAACATTCAGCAGCTCGAACTCGTGAAGGCCGGCAAGACCGGCAACGTGCGCGTCGTCGACATGGCCATCGTGCCGGACGATCCCGTGCGGCCGAACCGGCCGGTCGTGATCGGCGTCGCCGCGCTCGTCGGGCTCGCGCTCGGCATGCTCGTCGCGTTTGCCCGCGACTTCCTCTATGGCGGCCTGCGCGGCATCGACGAGATCGAGCAGCACGCCGGGTTGCCCGTGCTGGCCGTGGTGCCGTCGGCCGACGGCCAGCGCGCGATGACGCGCGCAATCGCGCGCGGGGAAGGCGGCCCGTCGCTGCTCGCGCTCGCCGAACCGTACGAGCCGGCGATCGAGAGCTTGCGCAGCCTGCAGACCGCACTGCATTTCTCGCTCGCGCACGAAGAACATGCGGTCGTGCTGATCACGGGCCCGGTGCCCGGCGCGGGCAAGTCGTTCGTCGCGGCGAACTTCGCGGCCGTGCAGGCGGCGGACGGCAAGCGCGTGCTGCTGATCGACGGCGATCTGCGCAAGGGCCATCTGCACCAGGTGTTCGGCGTCACGCGCGATCACGGCTTCGCCGATGCGCTCGCGGGACACGCCGCGCCCGACGGCGTCGTGCATCGCGCGGTCGCACCGAATCTCGACTTCATCGCGACGGGCACGGTGCCGCACGCCCCCGCCGCGCTGCTGCAGCAGGCCAGCCTCGGCACGCTGCTCGCGCAATGGCGCACGCACTACGACACGGTCGTGATCGACGCGCCGCCGGTGCTCGCCGCCGCCGACGCAAGCTGGCTCGGCACGCACGCGAACGCGATCCTGCTGGTCGTGCGCGCCGGCCGCACGAAGGCCGGCGAACTGGTCGAGACCGCGAAGCGTCTCGCGGGCCGCGGCAGCGCGGCGCCGCGGGTCGTGCTGAACGGCATCGACCCGCGTGGCGGCCGGTGCGCGTACGGCACGAAATACGGCGGCTATCGCTATACCGAGTACCGCTATGCGAACGAATCCGACGACGCGTCCGCGCGCGGCTGGCGCGCGGCGCTGCGCCGCCTGACCGGGAGCGCGAAATGACCTTCGCCGACACCGATCTGCACGGCGCCGGACACGCCGACATCCCCGTTCGCCGACCCGACCGCAGCGGCCCGCCGCTGCGCATCGCGATGGTGGTCGAGGCGGCCGGCGGCGGCGTCGCCGTCCACCTCGTCGACCTGATCGCCGGCCTCAAGACCCGCGCGAACGTCGAGATCCACCTGATCGCGCCGCTCGGCGCACGTTTTGACGACGCGATCCTGACCGACGCGCTGATTCACTGCGCATCGTTCCATCGGCTGCCGTTCCGCCGTTCGGTCGGCCTGCACGACGCCGGCGCCGCGCGCGCGCTGCACCGGCTGCTGAACGCGATGGAACCGGACGTCGTCCACAGCCACAGCTCGAAGGCCGGCGCGCTCGCGCGCCTGTGCACCGGCCCGTGGAAACAGATGTACACGCCGCATGCGGTCTACACGCTGAACCCGACGCTGTCCGCCGCGAAACGCTGGCTCTACGGCGGCATCGAGCGCTGGCTCGGCAATCGCCGCTCGGATGCGGTAATCGCCGTCTCCGGGGATGAAGCCGAGCATCTGCATGCGCTCGGCATCGCCCGCGAACGCATCCGCACGATCGCGAACGGCGTGACGCCGCCGGCACTGCTGCCGCGCGCCGCCGCGCGGGCCGTGCTCGGCGTGGCCGACGACGCGTTCGTGGTCGGCTTCGTCGGCCGCTTCGACGCGCAGAAGGGCGTCGACCGGCTGGTGCGCATCGCGCGCGCGCTCGCCGCGCGCTACGACGACCGGCTGCAGATCGTCGCGATCGGCTCTGGCGACTTCAATCGGGCGGCCGGCGCCGAAGCGAACGACCTTCCACTGAACCTGCGCGTCGCGGGGCGGATCGACAACGCGCGCCGCTACTTCTCGGCGTTCGACGCGTTCGCGCTGCCGAGCCGTTACGAAGGCTTTCCGTACGTCTGCATCGAAGCCGTCGCCGCGCACGTGCCGATCGTCGCGACCCGCGTCGCCGGCGCGACCGAACTGGTGGACGGCTACCACGTCGGGCTGACCGTCGACAACGACGACCGCCCCGGCGCATTCGCCGACGCGGTGGCGCGCCTCGCCGATTGCCCCCCGCAACTCGCGGACATGCGCCGGCGGTGCGTGCTCGCCGCCCGCCATTACTCGGCGGACGCGATGGTCGAACGCACGCTCGCCGTCTACCAGAACCTGCTCGAGGAACCCGCTCGATGAACAAGCCCGTTCATGTCGCGCTGCTGCATGCGTACAGCACGCGCAATTCCGGCGACGGCCTGCTCGTCGACCTGTCGATCGGCCTGCTGCGCGACGCGTTCGGCCCGCACGTGCGGGTCTCCGTCGTCGCGGCCGATCCGGCGTCGTTCTCGCACCTGCCCGACGTCTATCCGGCCCCCGTGCTGGCGGTGCGCGGCGCGGCGCGCATCGCGCAGGCGAGCGCGGCACCGCTGCCGCTCGTGCTCAATCCGTCGCTCGGCGCGCTGCGCGACCTGCTGAGCCGCGTCGACCTGATCGTCGGCGTCGGCGGCGGCTACCTGCGTGCGCGCAGCGCGACCGAAGCGCTGAAGCTCGAGGCCGGCCACCTGCTGCAGATGCGGCTCGCGCGCGCCGCGCGCAAGCCGACCGTCTATCTGCCGCAAAGCATCGGGCCCGCCGCGAGCCGGTCGTGGCTCGCCGCGCACATGCGCACGATGCTCGCGTCGTTCGACGACGTGTTCGTGCGCGACGACCGGTCGGCCGCGTTCCTGGCGGGCAACGCGAACACGCGGCGCACGCCGGATCTCGCGGTGCTCGAATTCGGACGCGGCCGCGCGGGGTTCGTGGCGCGCCGCCCCGCGCCCGACGCGGCGCCCGAACACGTCGCGATCGTGCTGCGCAAGCCGCCGGCGTGGGGCGCCGCGCAACGCACGCGCTACCACGCGTCGACCGGCGCACTGATCGAGCGGCTGTGCACCACGTGCCGGCTGACCTTCGCAGTCCAGAGCACCGGCCGCGGCAACGACGACAGCGCGTATTACCGCTCGCTCGGCATCGACGCCGTGCATTCGCTCAAGGACGTGCTCGCGCACGACACGCCCGACGCCGTCGTGTCGGTGCGCCTGCACGGCGCGCTCGAATCGATCCTGCACGGCGTGCCCGCGTACCACCTGAGCTACGAACGCAAGGGCTTCGGCGCCTATGCCGATCTCGGCGTCGCGGACTGGGTTGCGAACGCGGCGGATTTCGACGCGGCGGCCGTCGCGCAAACCCTGCTCGCCCCCGGCGCGCTCGACCGCTTCCGCGACGCGACGCGCGGCGGCCTCGCGCGCCTGCAGTCGGCGCGCGACACGCTCGTCGCGGCGTTGCACCACGCCGTCTACCGGCCCTGCGCCCGATGAAGGCGCTCGGCTCCCGGCTCGGGCTGCGCGTCGGCTCGCTCGCGATGAAGTTCGCGTTGACGATCGTCGTCGCGCGCACGCTCGGCTTCGACGCCGTCGCCGCCTACGGCTTCGCCGTCGCGGCATCGGTCGTCGCGTCGAAGGTGCTCGGGCTCGGCTTCAGCACCGAGCTGAACCGGCGGCTGTCAGGCGACGCGCCGGCCGATGCGATCCGCACCGCCGCTCGCCTGTTCGCGCTCTACGGCATCGTGTATGCGGCGCTCTGCGCGCCGCTCGCAGTTCCGAGCTGGGCGGCCGGCATGCTGCATGTCGCGACGCTGCCGAATCTGCCGCTCGCGCTCGTCGCGCTGATCGCTTGCGCCGAACACGCGGCGCTGGAGGTCAACACCTATCTGTTTTCGCTGCATCGCGCGCGTGCCGCGTCCTGGTTGCTGTTCGTCCGGACCGGCGCCTGGGCCGGCGTCGCGATCGCGGCGCTGGCGGCCGGCGCGATCGGCTCGATCGACGCGCTGTTCGCGCTCTGGCTGGCCGCCGACGTCGCGGTCGTCGCGGCGGGCTGGCTCGTCATCATGCGCGTCGCGCGCGCGCTGCCGGCGCCGCGAACGCCCGCCGGGGCGCCCGCGTCGCGCGACCTGTCGGGCGTCTGGCTGGACGGGCTGCCGTTCTTCGTCGCGTTGCTGCTGATGTCGGTCCTGCAATATCTCGAACGCTTCGCCGCGGCCGGCGTGCTGCCGGCCGCCGAACTCGGCCGCTACGTGTTCGTCTGGTCGATCGCGAATGCGATCCAGACCGTTGCGGCCGCAACCGTCGTCGCGGTCGCCGCGCCGCGCCTGGTGCGCGCGCGCGATGCGGCGCCCGGCGCGTTTCGACGCGAACTCGTGCGCTCGATCGGCGCGTCGTTCGCGCTGACGGCCGCGGCGGCCGTCGCGATCGTCGCGCTGCACGGGCCGCTGTTCCGGCTCGCGCACGAACCCGCCGATACGCTGCAGACCGCCGGCCTCGCGATCCTCTTGATGTCGTTCGTGCTGCGCGCGCTCGCGGACGTGCTGTGGGCGGCGGCCGTCGCGCTGCGCGCGGGCCGCCGGGTGGCCGTCGCAATGGCCGGGCTGACGCTCGCGTGCCTGCCGGTGTCGATCGGCTTCGTCCGCGGCCTCGGCGCGCTCGGCGCGGCGTGCGCGCATCTCGCCGCGAGCGTCGCGATCGCCGCCGCGCTCATCTGGATCGTCGCGCCCGGGCTTGCCCGCACCGCGGGCGCCGAAACGGAAGCCGAACCGGGAGCCGCCGATGCTGCGTAGCCTGATGGCGAGCGGGCCGCTGCTGAGCCGGCGGCTGGTCGATGCGATCGCCGCGTGTGTCGCGTTGCTGTATCTCGCGGTCTATGCGAACGCGCGCGCGCTGCTGCCCGAGTTCATCTTCCGCGACGCCGACAAGATCGAGACGCAGATCGGCGGCGGTGCAACCTACGACGGCACGTCGTTCGATGCGGTCGGCCGCTTCTATCAGACGCTCGGCAATGCGGGCACGAGCGTGTTCGTCGCCGCGCTCGGCGTGCTGTTCATCTGGCTCGCGCTACGGCAGACCCGCCGCGCGGGCTCGCTGTGCGCGAACCTCGTGCTGATCGCACCGTGCCTGTTCTTCAACCTGTTCGTCGCGAGCAAGGACACGCTCGTCGTGCTGATCGCCGTGCTGCTGGCGTGGGTCGCGCGCCGCTGCGGCACGGTGCGCACGCTCGCGGCCGCCGTCGTGCTCTATGCGGGCTACGCGGCGTTCATCCGCAGCTATTTCGTGCTGATCGTGCTGTGCGCGGGCGGTGCATGGGCGTTTCGCCAGGTTCCTGTGCTCCTGAAGGTCATCGGGCTGCTGCTGCTCGGCGCGGCATTGATCGCGCTGCCGGATGCCGTCTACTTCCTGCTCCAGCATCCGCGCGACATGGCGGTCGACTATCTCGTCTACGAATCGCCGTTCGGTGCGCGGACGAGCTTCTACAACCCGTATCCGCCCGATTCGTTCGTGCACTTCGTCGGCAACTATGCGTACTCGGTGGTGCGGCTCAACCTGCCGATCCTGTTCTCGTTCGACGTGAAAGGGGTCGCGATGCAGGGCTTCATCGCGTTCGTGCTCGCGTCGGCGTGGCCGCGTGTCGCGCCGACGGCCGGCGCGGGCACCGCGTCGCTGCGCGGGGGCGAGGCGCTTGCCTGCCTGGTGCTTGGCCATATCGCCGTGTCGATGCTGTTCGAACCCGATCTCGGCAGCTACACGCGGCATCTGTCGAGCGTCGCGCTGTTCGTCGCGGTGCTGTGGCCGCTGCGTACGGCCCGTGCGTCAGCCGCCGCCGTTCGGCCGGCCTGAGCGCGCGTGCGGCTGCCCGGCGCGCAGCGCCTGCTCCACCGCGTCGAGCGCCGGCTTGGCCGTGCGATCCGCGCGGACGAGGCCGTAGTTTCGCTGCGCGGCGTCCGGCCCGTTCGGCGTATCGGCCCATTCGTAGATCGAGATCAGCGGCGTTTCCAGCTCGCCCGATGCGCGCAACAGCGTCATCAGGCGCTGTACCTGACGCCTGTCGCCGTCGGGGCCAACCGACGTTGCGCCGTCCTCGGTGATGGTGACCGGCAGGCCGTAGCGCGCCCGCACGTCCTGCGCCGCCGCGCGAATCTGCGCGGGCGTCATCCCGTACGCGTGGTACGAGATCGCGTCGACGCATCCAGCCAGCAACGGCGCCAGCGGTTCCAGCAGCCGATCCGGCGCCGACCCCGCAAAAGGCGCCCGCGAGAACGCGAAGCCGATAACGGGCACGTTCGGGCGGCGGGCACCGAAACGCGCGCAGACAGCCTTCATGAACGGCGCGAACGTCGTGTCGACATCCCCGGTCGGCCAGTATTTGGCGAGATCGGGCTCGTTCCACAGCTCGATCGCCAACAGCCGCGCGCGGTACGCGTCGGCAAGCCGCGTCACCGTGCCGGCCATGCTCGCGCCCGCTTCGGCGAGCAAGGCCGCGCGCCGGTCGGGCGGCGCATCGCGCGGCGCGAGCGGTTCGAGCGCGCGAATGGTCAGCAGCACCGGCAGATGCGCGGCATGCGCGGTCGCGACTGCCGCGTCGACCGTCGCGCGATACGCGGGCTGCGCCAGCCGGTCGGTCCACACGCCCATCCGCACGAAACCGAAGCCCGCATGCCGGATGCGTTGCGCGTCGTCCGCCGTGAAGGACTGCAGTTTGACCTGCACGCCGACGAGCGGCGCGCCATCGTGTGCCGGCGCGGGCCACGGCGCGCGATCGCGTGCGCCGGCGCAGCCGGCCGTCAACGCGAGCGCGACGATCAGCGGATAGCGAAAGACGATATGCATGGAAGGGCTCTCATGAAGCGCGGCGTGCCGATGCACGCACGACAGCCGAAAAACAAAAGAACCGGCGCGTCGCGAAAACGTCGCCGGTTCGACCTGTCACAGGCAGCAGCGTTCTATGCCCGGTTGTATTGCTCGATATCGAGCGCGCCTTCCGCCCGCGCGACCAGCACGGCCGCCACGGTGTCGCCCGTCACGTTCGCGGCCGTGCACGCCATGTCGATCAGCCGGTCGACCGCCGCGATCACGACGATCACCTCGATCGGCAGCCCGACCGACGCCAGCACGAGGCTCATCACGACGAGCGCCGCGCCCGGCACGCCTGCCGCGCCGATCGATGCGAGCGTCGTCGTCACGACGACCATCGCCATCTGCCCCGCCGACAATTCAATGCCGTACGCATGGCTCGCGAAGATCGCCACCGTGCCGAGATAGACCGCGAGGCCCGCCATGTTGATCGTCGAGCCGAGCGGCAGCACGAAGCTCGCGATGCGGCTGTCGACGCCCAGGCGCGTGCGGCAGGTTTCGAGGTTGAGCGGGAGCGTGGCGGCGCTGCTGGCCGACGAGTACGCGAACAGTTGCACCGGCACCATCTTGCGCAGGAACGGCCACGGCTTGAGCCCGCGCAGCGCCAGCAGCAGGCTGCTGAACACGATCATCACGACCAGCAGCACGACGTAGTTGACCGCTACCAGCGAGCCGAGATGACCCAGCGCGGAGAAGCCGTGATCCGCCGTCACGTACGCGATCAGACCGAACACGCCGACCGGCGCGAACTTCAGCACCATGCCGATGAGCCGGAACACGACCGCCGACAGGCTGTCGAAGAACGCGCGCACCGGTGCGCCGCGCTCGCCGGACAGGTTGATCGCGAGTCCGAAGAATACGGCGAACACGATCGTCGGCAGCAGTGCGCCATCGGCAAACGCCTTGAACGGGTTCGCCGGGATCGCGGCCATCAGCGCGTCCTTCAGCGACGCGGTCGTGCCGAGCTGCGCGGCGTCGATGCCGGCAGGCAGGCTGAAACCCTTGCCGACGCCGGCCAGCGTCGCCGCGGCCATCGCGAGCATCGCGGCGCACGCCATCAGCACCGCGTAGATCGCGATCGACTTCCACGCGATCCGGCGCATCGCGGCGAGATCCGACAACGACGTGATCCCGCACACGAGGGACACGAACACGACCGGAATCACGCACATCCTGATCAACGAAATGAAAATGTCGCCGAGCGGCTGCAGCAGCATGGCCGGCTCGCCGGCGAAATGACCGACGGCGGCGCCGAGCAGCATCGCCAGCAGGATCTGCTGCCACATCGCGAGGCGCGGCAGCACGGACAGGGTACGCATCTTGTTCATGGAGTCTCCTTCTGGCGGGGTACCGGCGGTTCGTGCGCGTCGCTCACGAAACCGCGGCGCCGGGTTGATCGTTCGATTCATTGTGCGGACCCGCAGGCGATCTGGCAGTAGGACCAGGCCTATTCTCGTGTGCGGTCGATCAACCGGCCGGCGAAATCGCGACGAGGACAAGAAGGGGAGTAGACGCGACCGGCGATCGTCGCAGTGGAAAGCAGCCCTGAACGTCGAACGCGCAAGCGTGAATGCCCTGTGCTCGCATCTGGCAGCGTGAATTTTCCGAACACCCGTCGATATGAAATCGGTTTGCGACCGCGCCCACCGGTCGCCACAGGACATTCACGCTTGCACGTTCGTGCGGTCCGGCGATCCGGCGGCCCGGCGGTCCGGAGAAAAAACGGGCCGCCCGACACCGGGCGACCCGACCGGATCACCACACCGACGGCCCACCCTGCCGCCGATGTCGCCATTGTTCCGTAGTGGGCCGGCGAAGTGAATCAGCCCGGTCCGATATTCGATCGGCGTCGCCGCTCAGAGCAGCAGCAACGCGGCCGTCGCGACGATCGTCGGCCCGATCGCCGCGGCCAGCAACCCGCCGACGCTCACCGATTCGTCGTGGAAGCCTTTGCGCACGATCGCGAGCCCGGCCGGGTTCGGCGCGTTGGCGATCACGGTCAGCCCGCCGCCCGCGACCGCGCCCGCCACGAGCATGTACTTCGCTTCGTCCGGGATGCCGGCGATCAGCGAGCCGAGATAGGTGATCGCCGCGTTGTCCATCACCGCCGTCAAGCCGAGCGCGCCGGCATAGAGCGCGTACGCGTCCATCGACGCGACGATCGGCTGAAGCCACCACTGCTGCAGCCCGCCGAGCACCACGAGGCCGCCGAGGAAGAATGCGACGAGCAGGCTCTCGCGCAGCATCAGCGGCGACTGGTAGCGCTCGTACGCGTGCGTGAAGCCGAGGAAGAACAGCAGCAGACCGACGAAGATCACCGGATGGTGCGCGCTCAGCACGACGCCGACCAGGAAGCCGACATGAATCAGCGTGACGCCCACCGGTACGCGCACGGCGTCCGGCTGCGCGGCCGGCGCGGGCGCGGCGGCCAGTGCGCCGCGCATCAGCACGGTCAGCACGCTCGCGTTGATCAGCACCGCGACGAGCGCCTTCCAGCCGAACTGCGCGGCCATAAACGCGCTGTCCCAGCCCCACGCGGACGCGACCATCAGCACCGGCGGCGCCGCATACGCGGTGAGCGTGCCGCCGATCGACACGTTGACGAACAGCACGCCGAGCGCGAGGTACTTCCAGTGCTCCTTGACGGGCGTGCCGAACAGCCGGTCGCGCAGGATCAGCGCGGCGAGCGTCATCGCGGCCGGCTCGGTGATGAACGAGCCGAGCAGCGGAATCAGCGCGAGCGACAGCCACACGACGGCCACGCCGGTGTCGACCGGCAGCATGCGCGCGATGCGCAGCACGATGCCGGTGACCGCGTCGAGGATCGGCTTGCTCGCCGCGATCACCATGATCGTGAACACGAACAGCGGCTCGGTGAATTCGCGCGATTCCGCATAGTCGAGCGCGAGCTTCGGGCCTGCCAGCGCCGTCATCGCGATCAGCAGCACGAGCGCCCAGAAGCCGAACACGACTTCGACTTCACCGAGGAAATGGAACAGGCCCGCGTGGCGCGGATGGCGATGCGCGAGCACTTCGAAGCGCTTCGCGAAGAAGGTGTGGAGCAGCGCGAGACCGAAGATGATCGCGCCGGCTAGTTCGACGGTGTGGGGCATGGCGGATTCCTGGATGAGCCGGCGAGCAGCCGGGCCGGTGGGGCAAAGGTGACGGACGAACCGGCGAGCGCAACGACCGGCCGTTTATGGACACTCAAAGGGTATCGTGCGCACTGACGTCATTAAATCGGACCAGTCCGATACTACCGTCTCATGCGGGCGCGTTGCGATTCGTCGGCTGGATTCAGTTGTCGACGCAGGAAGGACAAGGAATTTTGCGCCGAATGGCGGTGCTTCCCGTAGTTTGGGTGGAAGTCCGTTCGGCTCGCCGAGCGCGCTCGGCGGGCTCGCTGGTCCGGTCGCATCTGCTGTCGCCGGCAATATAGGTTCCCTCGGCACTCTTCGCGGACGACATCGCCGAAGGTTGGCTCGTGCAGCCGCCGTTCGGCGAACCGGCATTGCCGCCGTGGCGTTACTTTATGTACGTGGCCTCCGCACGCGCGAATGGCGACGCGGTGCGGGCGTTCAAGGAATGGCTGACGGCAAGGGAATGCAGTTGCGCTGCGCGGGCACAACTGACCGCTTCCGTGTGCGGGTCGTGCGCGCGATGCGCATCATGACATGAAGGAATACGAAACAAATAACGCCGGTATGTGAATTGCGTATTGCCTTCGTCGATATCTGGAATGCGGTTTTCGATGTGCGTCGCGGAACCGCGACGCACGCAGCAAGCCGCGGACAGAATCGCGGCTTGCTGTCGGACGACGCTTACTGACTGGCGCCGGCCGCCTTCTTCTCCGCGTTCTGCAGGTTCTGCGGATAGTTCGGATCATTGGCCGCCGGCTTGTAACCGGCGTCTTCGAGTTTCTTCAGCTCGGCGTTGTTCTTCGCACGCGCAGCCTTGCGTTCTGCCTTGTGTTGGGCCCTGGCCGCCTTGCGTGCCTGGCTCTTCGCTGCCTTGGCGTCCTGTGCGGCGGGCGCGCTGGCGTCGGTCTGCGCAAACGCGGGAACTGCCGAGCCGAACAGGAACGCGGCTGCGGTAGCAGCCAGCGTGAGTTTTCTGATCTGGATTCGCATCGCTGAACTCTCTTTTCTGGTTTATCACGGATTGAACAACCATCGAAATACCGCCCCTGCCCCGACCGGGTGTCGTGCCGCGTTCGGGACCTGTGCATCATAACCGCGCCGTGAAAAATGTGGCGTCAACGTGGCAATGGCGTTGGGGATACACGTATGGGAGAAAACGGGGATGCCGCTCGCGCGTCACTGGCGAAACGGGAACCGTGTGTTGGGTGTCGGCGGATCGTGCGCCCCTCATCCGACTCATTGCGACGGAGGCAAAAGCAGTCGACCTGTGAATCATGTTGTCAGGTGCTGCGGTTCGAGCGACGGTTCCTCCCATAAACGACCACGATTCGGTTCCACGGCGATCAACACAAACGTGATTGCATCGCCACAGCGCGCAACATGCGATCCGGCAACCAATCGTGGGGCTGTGATATGTCGGTCACCTGGGTGGGCAAGAGTTGGCGTCGCACGGTTCGTAAGACGAAAAGCGTGGACGCGTTGCGTGCGGTGAGGATATCGACCGGCATTCCTTCATGAGCAGGCAAACAGAACCGAATCCATGTCGCCGCGCTCGTCTGGAAATCGTGGCACGTCGGGTTGCGATGGCGTGGCAACGTTTGTGATCCGTCCGAATTGGCTCGGGAACGCGTCACGCGACGCTCGCGCCTCACAGATTTTTCATTCCGAGGCGCGGGCCGCCGGGCACCCTGGCACGTGTCGCAAGCCGCACAGCACGCCGATACCTGTGGCCGCCTCGGGTCGGTGAGCTTTTACGGGGACCGGAAATGCCGGAAGGTGAGAATGTTCGGGATCGTCTCTCGAATTCGATGGCGGTGAGCTTTGCGGTCGCGTACCTCCTCACGTTGGTTCGCGTCGCGCACCAGATCGACCCAGGAGCGGGCGGCGTATGCAAATGGCTACGGAGGGCCGGTTCATTTCCGGAAAGCCCGCCCGAAACCTCTCCTTGCCATCGGGAGGCACAGCATTGATCGTCCGTTCGTCACGCCAAAGGTAGAAAGTTGGAAGGTCCCGGGCGGTGAGTCAGCCGCGGCGATTTCTTCTGTGCACAGGCTGCAGGCTAAATTTGACGAGTAGCACGCGGAGCAAGCCATCGGAAAAACATGTCCACAGACAGCGGAAGCCTGAGTGCAAAAAACCCTTCGCGGGCAGTCGCGGATGATTTCAGACTGCTGTGAACGAGACCACGGAGATCTGCGTTTCCGGGCGTTGCTCGGTTTTTGCCGGTCGATAGCAGGTGCTCGCGAGGTGATGGAGCGGGATTTTCGATCCCATAGACGGGAACCTGTAACGTGAAATGGGCATTTCTTCCCGTTTTTCTCCCATAGGTTTCTACTTTTCGAGTCGATGTGAGTAGGTGCTCACCTTCTTCGAGACCCATGTCGGGCCTGGAGCCGTTGGTAAACGCTGGGCGAGCGCCCTGCTTTCAGGCCTGAATCGATGCGCTGAGACGCCGACCTCACCATAGACGGCTCCCATTGGTAGCGGTTTATGGGGTTGGTCTTTCTGTGGATGCACACGTGTGTTTACATCTTTTGTAAACAACGTTTACTTCTTTAACTACTTTTAGACGGCTCACAGCCTTATCTGATAAGGGTTTGACAGGTGTTCGGTACCCATTTATGGGAGCACAGGTGGAAGAATTTGGGGCTTAAGGTCTGTGGATTTGGGGTTTGGGGTACCGCGCTGTGGGGAGTTGGGGTTGTGGATATGGGGCAAGCGTACCCGGTTATGGGAAATCGGCCTGGAAAAGCGTCGGGTAGCCATCTATGGGAACCCCTGTAGGTAGCCTTTTATGGGAGGCGTTTTTTTGATCGCTGGATGCTGAGGGGCACAGGGATATTCTTCTGGTAGCCATTTATGGGGCGCATCAAAGGTACCTGATTATGGGGAGCATTTGCCGCGGGTGAACGCATACCGCGAAGACATCCCATGGCCGGCTCCCATAAACAGGATCGACGGCACGGACAGGTAACCTTTTATGGGGAAACCGATTGGTTGCCGTTTATGGGAGCGATATCTCCCTCCCAGGCCAAAATCGACAGGCGCGCCATCGTCGAATCCGGTCGACAGGTACCCATCTGTGGGAGTCTTCGAAGGTAGCAGGTTATGGGACGAAAAGCCGCTGTGCTGCACGGCACCATGAATGCGCCTGACGCGCTCCGTTTTGCCCGATTGCCTCCCATGGACGGTTACCTTGCCGGGGGCAAATCTCGTGCCGGGTTTCCGTGTCCGGGTATGAAAGGTAGCGGCTTGTGGGAAGCATTTTGGCGAAAAGGTAGACGGATATGGGACGTCGAGCAGATTGTCTGAACATGATTTTTCCTTTCGTATCCGGAGCTTAGCTCCGATAGTGCAAGTAACGCAGGAACAGGGGCGTTGCCCGTTGGCACGAAAAGGTATAAAGTCCGCTCTCACCAAGGTGACCTTATCCGGACATTACGATGCCGCGCAAGCCAGCAAGCAAAGGCTCCGACAAACAGGTTTCGCTGTTTCAGACTCCCGAGCCGCCCGACTTGCTGCGCAAGGCGGTGCAGGCGATTCATATCGCGCCCAAGTCCGGAAAGATCGGTCTGCAGCAGCGCAAGATGTTCAGCTCGCTGATCAAGAACGCGCTTCGGCAAGAGGCGTTCGAGCCGGGCCGCACGAGCTTCTCGATTTCGCTCGCGTCGCTTTCGCACGAGAGCGGGTTGAACAGCAACAACACGAAGTACGTGAAGGACACGGTCAACTCGCTGATCAGTACCGTCGTCAACTGGGACTATCTGGCCGCGGATCGATCGACGGTCTGGAAAGCGTCCGGCCTGCTCGCGGGCGCGGAGCTCGAGCAGTCGGTGCTGAAGTACAGCTTCTCCGACCAGATTCGCAGCGAGTTGCTCAACCCCGAAATCTACGCACTGATCGATATGCGGATCGCCCGCGAGTTCCGGCGGTCGCACTCGCTCGCGTTGTGGGAGAACACGGTGCGCTATGAGGGGATCGGCATCACCGCGAAGATCCCGCTGCCGAAATTTCGCGACCTCATTCTCGGCCAGGACAAGGCGTCGCAGTCGTACAAGGAATACAAGCTGTTCAAGAGCAAGGTCCTGGTGCCGTGCATTCAGGAGGTGAACGAAGTATCGGATCACACGCTCGAGCTGATCGAACACAAGGCCGGCCGGAGCGTGGAAGCCGTCCAGTTCAAGGTGACGCGCAAGCAGAGCACCGACACGGTGGAAGATGGCGACGTCAAGAACGAGGCGCTCGTCGACGAGGTCGCCAAGTTCGGCATTCCGCGTTCGGAGGCGCGCCGGCTGATCACGCAATACGGCGTGCAGCGCATCAAGGCGGCGATCGCCTATACGCTCAATCGGACTACGAAGAAGAATGCGGCGCCGATCGACAACGTGGCCGCCTATTTCCGCAAGGCGCTGACGCACGGCTACACGCTGGCGGACGGGCAGGGAACGGAGACGGTCGCGCCGGCGAAGGAATCCGCGCAGAGCAAGCAGGAGCAGATTCGCGACAAATACCTGGCGGCGAAGGTCGAGGAAGCCGGCGCGTATTTCCGCGAACTGGAGATCGACGACCAGACCAAGCTGATCGAGCGTTACAACGAGACCGTGGCAGGCTCGAAGGATTTGACGCTGTCGCCGAAGAAGAAGGCGAGCAAGCTCGCGCAGACCAGCTTCTTCCGGTGGCTCGCACTGGATACGTGGGGCGAACCGACTTCGGACGACCTGCTGGAATTCCTGCTGAAGAGCAGCCTCGCAGGCAACTGACGCGGCTGAAGCAATCGAACGAGGCCTCGCAGCCGGGTGGATGCCGCGTGCCGGACATCGTCGTCCGGCTTCGCGATGCCACGCGGATGCGAGGCCTTCTGCTTTTCGTCCGTTACTGCTGCGTGGTCGTTGCCAGTTCGGCAACGTATGCATCGATGACGGTCTTGAGCTTGTCGGCGAGCGCCTCCTGGTGCGATGCGTCGACGCCCTTGAGCTGAAGATCCACACGTCCGTCCGGATAGGTCTTCAACTGACCGATCGCACGCGATTCGAGCGCGAAGTCGTGCCGAACGCTGTAACGCGTGCGCCCCGCTTTCTTGCTGCCGTCGCTTTGCGCGCGCAGGAAATTCTCGAGATCGCGAACCGATTTTTTCCGGTCGATCACGGCCGTGAGCAACCGGTCGGCCGTCGGCTCGCCCAGGCGTTCGAAGATCAGCTTCAGGAAGTACGCCGCCTGCAGGCCGACCACGTCGCTCGCGCTCGCCATCCGTTCCAGCAGCGTGTTCGGGAGCGCGTTGAGCGACAGCGTCTTGCTGATCGATGCCTTGTCCTTGCCGATCTTCTCCGCCAGCGTGTTCTGGTCGGAAAAGACTTTCTCGTCGAGTAGACGCTTCCACGCGACCGCGTCGTCGAAGATCGTCTGGCGTTCGTGGTCGTGGTTCGCGCGATACGCGATCGTATAGAGCTGTTCGGGCGTGTGATCCGTACGGAACGTGGCGTTGATGGTTTCGTCGCCGTTGATGCTCGTCGCGCGGAGCCGGCGCTGACCGTCGATCACCACGAGCTTGCCCGGAAACTCCGGAAGCCGCGTCACCTTGATCGGCTCGATCTGCCCTTCCCGTTTCAGCGTCAGGGCGAGCTCGTGCAGGCTCGATTCCGAGTAGAAGACGCGCGGGTTGAACGGGTTCGGGATGCAATCCTTGACAAGCACCTTCTGCGGCGCGCCGAGGTCCTGCGAGGCGGCGGGCGTGGCCGCGGACGGGACGTTCGTGGGCGCCGTTTCGCCGACGACATCGGGTGCGGCCGCAGGTTCGGGCAGCCGCGTTTCGAGGGCGGCATTTTCCTGCGCGAGTCCGCGCAGCAGGCCGGCTGCGAGATGCAGGTTGCCGGTCGGCTTCTTGTCTTTCGAGGTGTCCTTAGCCATGGGCGGCGGCTCCGGTAGCGCGCGTCGATGCGATGTATTGGGCCATTTCCGTGACCAGTTTTTCGATTTCCGCACGGGCTTCTTTCAGGCCCTTCAGGTATCGATTGTGATGATGAATCGTGGTGCCGAGCGCAAACGTCTGACGGTAGACCTCGCGTTGCGCGATCTGGCTGTCGAGCAGATGCTCCCCTATTTCTTCTGCTCTTAGAATTTTTAAAATTTCTTCACGCATTTTAGTTTTTCCATTAACGCTATTCAGCATTAATGCAGAAGAAAGATTGGGGTTACGGACAGATCGCATCGACTCGATCATCCGGATCATCGCGACGGTGCTGTAGAGATCGGCCGGCGACGGCGACAGCGGCACGAGGCAGAAATCGGCGACTTCGAGTACCGATGCGATACGCGGATCCTCGAGGTTGCCGGGACAGTCGACGACGATCACGTCGAAGTTCGCGTCCTGCTTCTTGATCTCGCCGCCGATGCCGCGACCGGCAGGGGCCAGCGAGAGGACCGTCATCGGCAGCGTGTTCTCGCCGCTCGTCACCCATCGGACGGATGTGCCTTGAGGGTCGGCATCGATCAGCGCGACCTTGTTGCCGCCCGCTTCGAACGCGGCAGCGATGTTGACGGAGATGGTTGTCTTTCCAGTCCCACCTTTTTGATTACTGACGGCGATCTTGAAAGCCATTAAATTCCTCCAGGGAGTTTTGCGTAATATATGCAGTTATTAGAAAAATGTCCAGAAAAGCGTTCGATTTGGTGTATGTCTCGATATGTGTCTAGTGGATCGATGCGGTTGTCACGTGACAAGTTGGCTGAATGGCTAGTTCTCCAGCTATGGTTAGTCGCTGAGTAAAAATAAAATTTGCGACGGCGCTAGACGATTGAAAACATCAACAAAGATCTAGAGACAAAATTCGAGGGGCGGCAGCGGCGATTGAGTATTCGCACGTAGGGGTTGCGGCTTTTGATTCTGCGTCGTTCTTGACGAGGCTCGTCGCGATTCCGGGAAGTGTGTTTCGGGGGCTGGCGTGGAAAACGCAGTTGTCACGTGACAAGCGACAAGAATTCGATCCTCTCAGGGCTATCTAGCGTCAGGAAATCGTCGGCTCAATCCGGATCACGGATATGACGGGATCATTTAGATGCTCGTCTCAGCCTTGGATAGATCCAGCCGCCGTCAGTAAGGCGAGTTGTCACGTGACAATCGAATCGGGTGGAGGTGGCTTCGGCACGGAGTCTTTTTAGCGCTGTCACGATCGAACTCGGATGGCGATGAGCTGATCGACTGCAGTGACGTCATTTGCAGTCGTTGATACGTTGCGTAATGCGCCTATCCGAGTCGGTCGAGTGATGCGTTGTCACGTGACAACCGGGGCGATCCAGAGGGTAATGGGGTGTCGAAGTGACACGTTAGGCCGCGTGTCGGGTCGGTGCGCATCTCTGTTGAGGATTCGAGCGCGTCAATGAGTCGGCAATCCCAGAGGCGCTTCTTGCCGCCCGTCGTCTTCATGATCCAGCTGGGAGGCGCAGGCCAATACGTTGAACTCCGCGGCGAAATGTCTGCGGGGTATGATATGTCCCCAATTAACGACACGCATTCGCATCCACTTCGTTCTATGTTGACTAGGAGGGGAGGGGAGCGGTTTTGTTACACGTGCCCGCCATTACGGCCGGTGCCTCAAAAGCCCGTGTCTGAACTCCGTCAGCGAGCCAAATATGCGACAAATTTCAACCCTGAAGGCCGTGTGACACGTCAATCGGGCCGGATCGTGAAACATTTTCGAAAAATGACGTCTTGACGGAAATGCTTGTCCAGCAATGGGTTGCGCCATATTCTTCATGTTGTTTCACGCCAAACGATCGAGATCGGCCCCATAAATAGGGGCGCATGATCATTTCAGGCACCGTGTGCGAAAACCGGAGTGACAATTCCCGGAATTGTGGTTTTTGATACGTGATGTGTAGTATTTAGAATGTATTCGTCATGTCTGGTGCTGGCAGAGCACAAGGTACCAAGACCACCCGCCTTGCGGCACGCTGTCGAGTTTCCAATTCGACGAGTCGCGTCGACGATCCCCGCGAGTTGTCACGTGACAACGCACCAGCAGCCCAGCCTGATTGATTTGCAGAGTCGCGTGAGAATAGCGGCATCGGAGGACTTCCGGACCGGCCCGCGGAAGAGAGTGAAGCGACCTGATCGTTGAAGGCAGGGTAGAGGCGCAGACCTTTCCGGTTCACTCCAGCGGCATTGGCGAGCTGGCTTATCGCCGACCTTCGCTCGCGAGTCTACGAGGACGTCTGCCTTCAAGCGTCTCCCACCCGCCCTTCGACATTCGATTTCAAATTCCCGCGCACGTGCGGCGCCACGAATCCTGAGTCGGCAAGAACCGCAATTCCCGCAGCGGTCGTCCGCCGCGCCTGAATCGATCCCTCACACCTGGGGACGATCACGCCATTCCGCAAATGCCGTCAAAATCGGCATCCCGCCTTTCCAGTACTGTCCACGAGATCAATAACTCGCTGCCGCGGACAGAACGACATCCATTCCGCCGCGCAGGCTGTCGATATCTCTTCGCGGCGAATTGCCGAACAACCGGCTGTATTCTCGATTGAACTGGGTCGGGCTCGCATATCCGACCCGGAACGATGCCGACGCGGCATCAAGCCGCTCGGACAGCATCAGCCGCCGCGCCTCGTTGAGCCGTATCCATTTCTGATACTGCAGTGGACTCATGCCGGTGAGCTGGCGGAAGTGATGATGGAAGGTCGAGCTGCTCATCTGAACCTGCGCCGCCAGATCGTCGACTCGCAGCGATTCGTCGTAATGCGTCCGCAGCCACTCGATCGCCCGCGACACGCGATTGCCCTGACTGCCCGTCGACGCGATCTGACGCAGACGGGCACCCTGGTCGCTCGTCAACAGCCGGTAGTAGATCTCCCGCTCGACATATGGTGCGAGAACGGCAATGGCGCTCGGGTCATCCAGCATCGCCAGCAACCGGTTCACGGCATCGTAGAGCGGTTCGCTCATATCGCCGACGACGAGGCCGCGGCCCGCCGGGGCTTCGTCATGATCCGGCGCGACCTGCGCCATTACTTCGGCCATCACGCGGAAATCGAGCTTGAGACCGATTCCGAGGAACGGCTTTTCGTGGCTGGCCTCGATGACCTGCGTCGAACCGGGCAAGTCGAGCGACGTGATCAGAAAGCGATTGGCGTCGCAGAGATACACGTCGCCGCTCTGAATGAGCCGTTTCGTGCCTTGAACGACGAGACCAAAGCTCGGCTCGACCATGCAGTCCATCGGTTGCGTCGGCGCCTCCCTTCGATGGAGGCTCAAGCCGGGAATTGCCGTGGCGAGGTGATCGACGCCTTTCGTCCATTTCGCGACGCGCTCGGCGAGCGTTTGCCGCAGGTCGTCCTCCCGACGCTGGCGCGTAGCTCGGGCGCCGGCAGGGTTGATTGCAGCGATGGTGACGTCGTCGGCGCGCTGGCCGGATGCGTATCGGGCGGGTGCCGGAAGCATGACTTCTCTATTCAGGTAATCGGGTCTACAGGCGGGTATGGCGAGAGGCGGGTGCGCAGGTAATGCACAGGTAAACGCCCATCCCGGAGTCGCGGCATGCCCGCGCTCCGGGAAAATCGAGCAATGATCGGCGGATCTACTTCGTCGCTTGCGATGCGCAAAGCGACCAGCGGCGCGATTTCGGCGCAACGGCCGTCGCACGCTCGTCCACCGTGCGCCACCATCGCTCGCCGCGATGCGGATCGTCGAGCGCGAGGCGCTCGCCCATCCTGGGCGTCGACAGCTCGATACCATGCACGAGCGTGAGTGCTGTTACGCGCTCGAACGGATCCTGCCAACGATGCATCGCGAGATCGAACGTGCCGTTGTGGATAGGAACCAGCCAGCGTCCGCGCAAATCGATGTGCGCCTGCACGGTTTCTTCCGGCTGCATGTGCACGTACGGCCAATGCGCATCGTATGCGCCGGTTTCGATCAGCGTGACGTCGAACGGCCCGAGGCGCTCGCCGATTGTCCGGAAACCGTCGAAGTAGCCCGTGTCGCCGCTGAAGAACACGCGCAGGTCGTCGTCGACGATCACCCAGGACGCCCATAACGTACTGTTGCCGTCGAACAGGCTGCGCCCGGAAAAGTGCTGGGCGGGAGTCGCCGTCAGCGTCAGGCCGGCCACGTCGACGCTCTGCCACCAGTCGAGCTGACGGACCTTCTTTGCGTCGATGCCCCATTCGATCAGGCGGTCGCCGACCCCCAGCGTTGTCACGAACACGTCGGTGGTTGCCGCGAGCGCGAGCACCGTGTCGCGGTCGAGATGATCGTAGTGATCGTGCGACAGGATCACGCCGCGCAGCGGCGGAATATCCTCGAGCGCAATCGGCGGCGCATGGAAACGTTTCGGGCCGATGCGCCGGAATGGCGACGCGCGCTCGGCAAACACCGGATCGGTCAGCCAGAATTCGCCGCGCAGCTTGAGCAGCAGCGTCGAATGCCCTAGCCGGTACAGGCTGCGGTCGGGGGCCGCGTCGAGTTCCGCGCGGGTCAGCGAATCAACGGGCAGCGCGCCTGCCGGTACGGTATTGCGCGGCTTGTTGAAGAGCATGTTCCAGGCAATCCCGAGCGTCTTGCCGAACCCCTCGACCGGACGCGGTGCGGCATTGCGGAAGCGCTCGCCATTGTGTTGCGGCGAATGGCCCGACAGCGCGCGGCCGCGTCGGGCGGCCGCGAAACCCAGAAGGCGATGAATCAAAACGAGAGGCGATGCCATGTCGGTTCGTCCGATGGATAAAGTACACTAAACAGTGTAGTTTATTTTTGGGATAAGTAAACTGCCCGGTGTAAAATTTCTGAAT
This sequence comes from Burkholderia metallica, assembly GCF_001718555.1. Classification (NCBI taxonomy): domain Bacteria; kingdom Pseudomonadati; phylum Pseudomonadota; class Betaproteobacteria; order Burkholderiales; family Burkholderiaceae; genus Burkholderia; species Burkholderia metallica. The sequence goes on along the minus strand of NZ_CP013402.1, from coordinate 8,036 downwards.
GGATACCAGCACTCCCCCTCAGCGCCTGACCGATCGAAAGCGCGCGGCCATCGTCGACGCGGCCATCGAGGAATTTCTTGCCGCGGGCTACGACGCGACCAGTATGGACCGCATCGCCGCACGCGCGGACGTGTCGAAGCGCACGATCTACAACCATTTCCCTGGCAAGGAAACGTTGTTCGCCGCGATCCTGCAAAAAATGTGGGAGGCGACGCAGACAGGCAGCTCGCCGACCTATCGCCCCGACGTCCCGCTGCGCGAGCAATTGCTCACGTTGCTGGATCGCAAAATGCGCTTGCTCAGCGACGAGGCATTTCTCGCGCTCGCACGCGTCGCGATCGGTGCCGCCATCCATTCGCCGGAACGGGCGCGCGACATGGTCGAGCGTCTCGGCGAGCGCGAGGAAGACATGACGGTCTGGGTGCGGACGGCCGCGGCGGCCGGGCGCCTGTCGGTCACCGATCCGGTCTTTGCCGCGCATCAATTGCACGGTGTCGTGAAGGTATTCGCGTTCTGGCCGCAGGTCACGATGGGCCAGCCGCCGCTCGCGGCGCCGGAGCAACGCAAAGTCGCCGAATCCGCTGCCGACATGTTTCTTGCGTACTACGCACGGCCGGAAGACGGCGGCGCATCACGCGCCGCAACGGACTGAGCGCATATCCGGGCGAACAAGCGCGAACCGAAGCCGGCGCAACGCGCATGATCGATGCGCGCGAGGCAGCGGCGAACAGGCGACCCGCCGAAGGGCGCATGGAACATGCCTTCATATGAGGGCCAGCCGATACCGGCGATGCCGCCGATTCATTTGAAACCGAACGCGAGTAACGACGAATGAAGACGCTGCTGATCGTCTATCACACGATGACCGGGGGCACGCAGCAGATGGCCGAAGCGGCTGCCGGCGCGGCGCGCGAGCAAGCCGGCGTCGACGTCAGACTGCAGCGCGCGGATGCGACGAGCCCGGACGACGTGCTCGCCGCCGACGCCTACCTGTTCGCGACCCCCGAGAATCTCGCGGCGATGTCCGGGCTGATGAAGGATTTCTTCGACCGCTGCTACTACGCGGCGCTCGATCGCGTGAACGGTCGCCCATACGCGGTGATGATCTGCGCGGGGAGCGACGGGCAGAACGCACTGCGCCAGATCGACCGGATCGCGACAGGGTGGCGGCTGAAGAACGTGGCGCCGGGCCTGATCGTCTGTACGCACGCGCAGACGCCGGAACGTATTCTCGCGGCGAAGACGATCGAGCACGACGATCTTGCGCGCTGCGCCGAACTGGGCGCTGGTATTGCCGCGGGACTTGCGCTGGGCGTTTTCTGATCATCGACACCATGACGGCGAGGTCCGGCTCCAGCGGCGCCGGACCGAAGCACGCGCGCATTGTCGAGCGTCCCGATCCGGGCGCGGGACCGATCGAAGGCCCGGCCCTCAGTTGCTTTTTGTCGTCGACGAAGGCCGGTGGTATTCGGGCCAAAGACGTTGCACGAGATCGCGCGACGCACCATAGGCATGGCAACTGTCGATCTTGAGCGGCTTACCGTCGCTGTCGCGGTCCTCGAGCGACGACTTTCGCATGCCGACCATCGTCTGATAAGCCGTGGTCGCGATCGGGCCGAGCAATTCCTTCAGGTGCGTGCACGTATCGCAGGACGGCAGGCGCTTGCGAACCTCGCTGTTCCAGCCGGCGCCGATGCGCAGTCCGACGAGCGCCTGCAGCGAGTCGCCGCCGCCCGGACATTGGGCATACGGATGCGATCGCAGGAACGTGGAGACGGCGCGGACGATCATGTCCGCATCGAACACCAGCGTTACCCCGAGGTCGTGGATCGGCGACTGCGCAGCGACCGTCCGCGTGCCGCCCGGCGGCGTGAAATCAAAGGTCTTGCGGTCCGCGAGGCAGGCCGTCACTTCGAACTGGCCGTCGCTGCGTCGATAGCCGCGCATGTCGATCTGCCGATGGTGAATCTCCTCGTGCGTGATGCCGTCGTGCGGGATGTCGTGTGGGGGCACCATGTATCTGCTCCGTTTCGTGCTACCGGTTCGTTCTTTCGACAGGCAAGCGGGATGTCGACGGCGGGCTGCGTGCGCAGCGAAACGATCAGACGTCTGCTGCCGACGACATCGATTTGGTCATACTACGCACTTTCCGGCGCTTTCGTTCGCAACCGAATCGATGTGGGCGCAACGAGTCATACAGGGTCACGGATGCAATGGAAGGGGCACACCTCTAGTTCAGTTCATCGCCATGCGCGTCACGTTGGCGCAATTACCGAGACACTGAAACCTCGAAACACGGCGATCGCGTTCACTATCCCACCGGTAAATACCCCGCACGTCGCGTCGACAACTGCCACCGTCGGGGCAATCCCGACACGCAAGATGGCCCCGATTTCCACTGTATGGAGAGCGAACGGCATGACTTCCGCGAACGTATCCCTATAATGCGCAACACGACCGTACGGACGCCTTTCCGGTGCCCCGAAAGGGGCCGATGCAGACCGGCGAGTCGACCGGCCGTCGCGCGTACCGGTATACTTCCACTCCTGCCTTGTCCGGCATCGTGGCCGGGTGCCTGAAAACAGAGTGGCGTGCGCGATGCGACCCCGTCGGGTTCCGCATCGGCGGCAGACGGGTCGCCCGCATGGCGGTGAAGCTTTCGCGCCGCGCGGCATGGCCGCACGAACCACACCTTATATATCCTGGTGGATTGAATTTATGGGTTTTGAACAACTTGCCGAATTGCGGGCGCAGCTCGCCGCGAAGGCCAAGCAGGAGCGCAATGCGAAGCGGCCGGCAGCGCCGGCGGACACCGGCGCGAAGCCGAAGTCCGGCGACCGGCCGCAGCGTGGCGCCAAGCCGGCTGCCGACGCCAAAGCACCGCACCGCGGGAAGCCGGCTTCGGCCAAACCCGCTTCGGCGAAACCGTCGGCGCCGGTCGATCCGGTCATCGTTGCGATCGGCAAACTGCAGCGCAAGTTTCCGCGTGCGTTCCCGAAGAATCCGGCCCCCAAAGTGCCGCTCAAGGTCGGCATCTGGGACGACCTCGCACGTGAAGCAGAGGCCATCGGGCTCAACGAAGCCGAACTGCGCGACGCGATGTCGACGTGGTGCCGCGGCAACCGCTACTGGTCGTGCCTCGTCGAAGACGCGGTGCGCGTCGATCTGCAGGGCAACGAAGCAGGTCGCGTCACGCACGACGACGCGGCTCGGGCGCGCCGGCTGAAGGCTCGCCGCCCCGGCAAGGGTGCGGCACAATCGGCGAAGGGCGCGCAGCAGCCGCCGAAGGTCGAGCAGCAGGCGGACGCCGCGGCCGAGCCGCAACCGGCGAACGTGGACGCGCAAGCCGACGCTGCGCCGCAGGTCGAGCAGCAAACGGCCGGAAACGAGTAACCCGGCCCGCGCCGCTGCATCACGCACGGCGCTGACCCGCACGCGCTTCGCGTGCGGCGAATACCCGGCAGGCTGACCTGCGTCGATACACGCAGGTCAGCACTGTGCTCACCGGCACGACCCGACGTGCCCGGCCTTTACCTGTCCCGCCCCGAACAAACCCTGCGACCGGACGAAGAACGTTCGCCGATCGACGCTGCATGCGCGATGTTTCGACTGCGTCGTGTGCGCATCGACGGTACGCATGCGTCGAATGCGGCAACGCTTCGATCAATTAATTCGGTTTCCTGAAATAAGGACATACCGGCACGCATCGACTGGCGTGCGAGCGCTCGCGCCCGGTGTCGTGACATGATGACGGTCGATAATCCCGACGGAGTCGTCGGGTCGCCTGAAAGTCGGCCGGAGCGTTGCTGCCTGCATTTCGAACAGCCCGGTAAATCAACGGCGACACCACCCGAAGCACGGGCTTGCCCCTTTCACTTCCATTCAAACCGGATCATGCACACGAGACATTCCGCGATTCTCGTCGCGCTCACCGCCGCCGCGCTGTTCGGCGCCGCGACACCGCTCGCGAAGGCGCTGATCGGCGCGATGTCGCCGTTCATGGTTGCGGGCCTGTTCTATCTCGGCAGCGGCGTCGGGCTTGGTATCGGGATCCTGCTGCGCCGCCTGCACGACGGACGTACATCGGCCGCGGGCGCCGCGCCGCTGCAGCGCGCCGATCTGCCGTGGCTGGCCGGTGCGATCGCGGCGGGCGGGGTGGCCGGCCCGGCGTTGCTGATGCTCGGGCTGTCGAGCACGCCCGCGGCGACGAGCGCGTTGCTCCTCAATCTCGAAGGTGTGCTGACGGCCGTCATCGCATGGGTCGTGTTTCGCGAGAACGTCGATACGCAGGTGTTCGTCGGGATGGTCGCGATCGTCGCCGGCGGCACGTTGCTGTCGTGGACGCCCGGTCGGGCCGACGTGCCGGTCGGCGCATTGCTGATCGCCGGCGCCTGCCTGTGCTGGGCGATCGACAACAACCTGACCCGCAAGGTGGCCGCGAACGATGCGATGGTCATCGCGTGCGCGAAGGGGCTGATTGCCGGCCCCGTGAATATCGGCATCGCGCTGGCGACCGGCGCGACGCTGCCGGCCGCGCCGGTCACGGCCGCCGCGATGCTGACGGGGCTCGGCGGCTACGGGGTCAGCCTCGTGCTGTTCGTCATCGCGCTGCGCCATCTCGGCAGCGCACGCACCGGCGCGTATTTCTCGATCGCGCCGCTGTTCGGCGTCGTGCTGTCGCTGCTGATCTGGCCCGCGCTGCCGCCCACAACGTTCTGGACCGCGGCCGCGCTGATGGCGCTCGGCATCTGGCTGCACGTTCGCGAACGGCATGAACACACGCACACGCACGAGCGGCTCGAGCACACGCACCGGCATCGGCATGACGAACATCACCAGCATGCGCATGACTTTGCGTACGACGGCCGCGAACCGCACTCGCATCCGCACGTGCATCTGCCGATCACGCACAGCCATGCGCATTTTCCGGACATTCATCACCGGCACCGGCATTGACCGCATCGGTGACGGTGGGCAAGACGGCACACAAGGTAACCGTTTATGGGACGTGCGCCGAATCGCGCGGACAGCAGTACCACCGTGGCGACTATCGCGCGTGAGGAAAACAGAAGCCGAAATCTTCACAACCCGGACACCCGGGCGCAGGCCCGGGCGGCACGCCGAGCGACGCGGCCACTTCCTGCGCGAGAAACTTCTTCCAGCGCAGTTGAGCGACATTCCGCGCGGCGAGCGCAGGGAAATAGCGATCGAGCATCGCGGATACCGCGTCGCGCCCGTCGAGCCCGAGATCGCGCCACAGATGATCGGGGCGCAGACACGCGTGCGCGATGATCGACGCGAGACAGTCGGCGTCGTCATGGTCGGCAGCGGGATGCGCGTCGTTCATCAGCCGCGCGTGCAGCGTCGCGACGAACGTCGCATGCGGGGATGACAGCAGGGCCATCGCGGCCGTCGGCGCGAGTGCCGCGGCGTCGGCCGCAGGCAGGCGCGGAAAGTGCCGCGCCAGCAGGCCGGCCAGTTGCGCATGAGACAGGCCGAGCAGCCCGAGTTCGTTGCGGTGCGCGCGTGCCGCAACGAGTGCGCCGAACAGCCGCGCATCGGGCGTGTCGGCGTCGGCCGCCGCGGACAGCGGCGCTTGCAGTGCCCGTTGTCGCGTCTGATCGGACGCGGTTGTCATCGCGTGTACCGGCCCGACAGCCGGGCGGCGCGATCCGTGCGGATGCGCGGCGCCGGCCGGATCGCCATCGCGATCGTCACGCGTTCACTCGACGCCGACGATCACGCTCGATGCCTTGAAGATCGCGGACGCAGCCGTGCCGCTCGCGAGGCCGAGGCGAGCGACGCTGTCGTTGGTGACGATCGCGACGATCTCGGCGCCGCCGGCGGCCTTGATCACGACTTCCGAATTGACCGCGCCCTTTTCGACCGACGAGACGGTGCCCGCGATGCAGTTGCGGGCCGACACCTTGCTGCTGTCGACGTCGACCATCACGATGACCGACGACGCCTTGATGAGCGCGAACGCCTTCGTACCGGCCGCGAGGCCCAGCGACGCTGCGCTGCCGTGGGTGATCACGGCGACGATGTCGAGGCCGTTCTGCGTGCGGAGCGTGATTTCGTCGTTGACGGCACCGGTCTTGACGGCGCTGACCTGGCCGGCGAAATGGTTGCGGGCGCTGGTTCGCATGATGAATCTCCGGAAAATGAGTCGCCCGGCGCGAGGCGAGCGGCGGGTAAAAGACGGGAAATTGCGGATGAGTTTACCGTCTATGCCGGCGAAATACGGCCGGGATTTGCGATGCCCGGCATCCGTTTGCGAATGATCGAGCGGCTGCCCGGCGTGTCGTTCGTCGGGCGCTTCCGGCGAACCCGGGCGGGTGTGCGCGTCGTCCGGCAAGCAGAGCGACGACGATACGCCCCCCATGCTGCCCGTCGTCGGGCGAGCAGAACGACGGCGTTACGCCGGCTCCGCCTGCTGCGCCGCGAAACGACCTGAAGCGCCCGGCGGCTTACTCGGCTGCATCGACTGCGGCCGAGGCCGCCGCCGCACCGCTTGCCGGTGCCTGCGTCGACATCGTCTGCGACGTCGGCAACGGCTTCGACTTCGCCGCCTCGGGCGCCGCATCGTCCTCCCACCCGCCGCCCAGCGCGAGAAAGAGCCGCACCTGGTCGGCCGCGACCTGCCCTTCGGCAGCCGCCACCTGCGCCTGCACGCCGGTGAGCGTGCGCGTCGCGTCGAGATCGGAGATGAACGATTCGCGGCCGGCCCGATAGAGACGATGCGTTTCGTCGGCGGAACTGCGGGCCGATTCGTAGGCCGTGCGCAGCGCTTCCGTGCGCTGCACGTCGGCCGCATAGGTCGCGAGGCTCGACTGCGTCTCGCGCAGCGCGTTCAGCACGACGCCGTCGAAGTGCGCGAGCGCGCCGCCCGTCGCAGCTTCGGCTTCGCGCACGCGCGCACGCTGGCCGTTGACCGGGAACGACCAGCTGATCAGCGGGCCGAACGACCAGCGATTCGTCGTGGACGAGAACAGGTCGGCGGCGACGCCGACCGAGCCGGCCGACGCGCCGATGCTGATCGACGGGTACAGCGCGGCGGTTGCCACGCCGATGCGCGCGGTCGCCGCGGCGAGCTGCCGCTCGGCGGCGCGCACGTCGGGCCGACGGCGCAGCAGCGCGGCGCCGTCGCCGATCGGAATCGGCTTGCGCAGCTTCGGCAGGCGCTCGCATTCGGTGACGGCCTTCGGCAGATCGGCCGGCGAGCGCGCGAGCAGCGCGGCAAGCTGGTATTGCGCGACCTTGCGGCGGCCTTCGAAGCGCGGGATGTCGGCGGACAACGTACGCACCTGCGTCACGCCGCGCGTCACGTCGGTCTGGTTGCCGCGTCCGGCGTCGCGCAGCCGCTGCGACAGCGTCACGCGCTGCTGCTGCAGCGCGAGCGACTGCTTCGCGACAGCCAGCTCGTCGCCGGCCGAACACGATTCGACGTACGCGCGCACGACATCGGCGACGACCGTGATGCGCGCCAGGTCGCCGGCCGCGCGGACGGCCTCGCTGTCCGCGCGCGCGGCTTCGACGCCGCGCCGCAGCTTGCCGAACAGGTCGATCTCGTACGACACGTTGATGCCGACCGAGCCTTCGTTGACGACCGGCAGCTTGTTCTCGAGCAGGTATTGCTCGGCCGATTCCTGCGCGCGCTGCACCGCGGCTTCCGCGCCGCCCGAGAAGCCGCCCTGCTGGCTCGCGACTTCCAGCGCCGCGCGCGAGCGCGCGAGGTTGGCCGCGGCGACGCGCAGGTCGGTGTTCGACTTCAGTGCGTCGCGCACGAGCGCGTTGAGCACGGGGTCGTCGTAGAGCTGCCACCAGTTGCCGGGCACGGCGTCGCGCGACACGAGCGTGGCGTTCGCGTCGTCGAGCGCATGGTTCGCGAGCGGCGCATTCACGTACGCCTGCTGCGGCAGCGTGTAGTCGGGGCCGACGGATTTGCACGCGCCGAGCGCGAGCGCAAGTGCAAGCGGGGCAAGTGACGTGAGCGACGCGAGCGGCGCGGCGACGCGCGGGGCGTGCCGGCTCAT
>NZ_CP013403.1:0-2967116 GCF_001718555.1 Burkholderia metallica | reverse complement strand
CGCCCGCTCAGGCCTTTTGACGGGCCGCCGCCGGCCCCGCCCTCGATTGGGCGAGCCGGCGTCTTCATCAGGGCCGGCCGGCCGTTTCCATCACTCCGACAGCAGCATCCGCTCGAGTTGCTCGAGGATCGCGTCGCGCTTGTCCTTCGGCAGACCGCGCAGGCGCAATTCGATGCGATCTTCACCATACGACTTCAGGTCGCCGACCGACTTGCCGCCGAGCTTGATCTCGAGACGCTGCGCATAGCGCTGACGGCCCGCGGCCTTCGGCGTTTCCTGCGCCGCGACGCGGCCCTTGACGATGTCCGACACCTGGCGCGTGCTGAGGTCGTCCGACACGATCTTGTTGATCAGCCGGAGCGTGGCCTCGGTGCCGCGCGCGTTGTGATAACGACCGACCTGATACGCCATGTTCGAGCCGAAGCGATCGGGGCGCGCGACCATTTCCTGCATGATCGCTTCCGGCAGCTTGCCGATCGACAGCGCGACGGCCACCGTCGACTCGTCGAGGCCGAGGTGTTCGGAGAGTTCCTTCTGGCTCTGGAAATGCTTGTCGTCGAGGAAGCGGCGCCACACGACGGCGTTGTCGAACACCGTCTGCGAATCGCGCTGGACATTGAGGTCGTAGCCGAGCTTGTAGCTCTGGATGCCGATCGGCACGTCGATCACGATCGCCTTGACCGACTCCTTGTTCGCTTCCTTCAGTGCTCGCACGCGACGCCCGCCGTCGCTGACGAAATACGTGCCCGGGTTGTCGTAGTCCGGAATCACGTGGATTGCCTGCTGCTGTCCTTGCTTCGCGAGGTTGACCGCGAGCTCGGCAATCGACGATTTCAGATAGAAGTGCCGCGGGTTGAACGGGCTATGCTTGATCGCCTTCAGCGGCAGCTCGATCACCTGCCCCGGCGCATAACGGTTCTCGAGGCGCCACGCGCGATATTGCGCCGATTCATCGATCGACGGATCGATCGTGAATTCCGGAGCGGGCGGCGGTGCGATGTCTTTTTTCGCGGATTTGGTCGGCGCCGCGGTGGGCGTCTCGGACTTGACGATACCGTCGATCGCATTGAGTCGATCGAGCGCCGTGCGCTTTTCGCTCGTCGTGATATCCGGGCGCGCTTGGAATCCTTTAGCAAATTGGGAGGGTTTCATGTGACTCCTTTGTGCGCATAAAGTCAGGGCAGCATGGCGACGATTTCGTCGGCGCATGCGCGAATTTCAGCGGCGGCCAGCTTGCCGCCACGATCGTTCATCTGCAGCACGGTCTGACCGAGCGCCATCGCCTGCTTGTACGCCTCCCGGGTCGGGATCTGCGTTTTCAGCAACGGGAAGCCGAGTTCTTCGAGCGCGCGCTTGAGCTCGCGGGTCAGCATGCGCTTTTCTTCGGTCTTGTTCAGCAGGAAGACGGCGCGGAGGTCTTCGTTCATCACCTGCGCTTGCTGGATCAGTTTGACCAGACCGACGCTCGACCAGTAATCGGCCGGCGACGACGACGTCGGAATCACGGCGATCGATGCGGCCAGCAGCACGACGCCGGAGACCTTCTCGGTGATCGACGGCGGGCAGTCCACGACGATGATGTCGTAGTCGTTGATGAACTTCTTGATCTCGCGATGGATCTGGCCATCGGCTTCGGCCAGGTTGACCACCGGAAACGGGATGCCGGTGTCGCTGTCGCCGGATGCGCTCGACCAGTGGACCAGTGTGTTTTGACGGTCTGCGTCGATGACGAGGACGCGCTTCCCTTTTTCATGGAACGCGGCACCGAGGTGCATGGCAATCGTGCTTTTGCCGACGCCACCTTTTTGTTGAGTGACTGCAATGATTTCCGCGGCCAATTTTCACTCCTGTTTTGGTCGTTGGAATTCTACAGGACGATAATTGGATTTCAATGAAATTGTCGTTGAACAACTACGCGTTGGCCATTCGGGCTATCGGTTTATGCGCATAAACGAGTCGATGATGTTGGGTGGCGCGAGGAGATGGTGTGGCGGAGGCGTGAAACGCGATGAGTGCCTCGTGGGTTGAGTCGTTGTGTATGGCTTCGGCGGTTTGATTCGCGGGTTGTCGCAGGCTCGCCGAGCACTGCCCTTGCGTTCGTTGGAGCGGTCTTGCAGCAGGAGAGCCGGGGGAGTTTGTGCGCATAAACTCCGCTGCTCCCGAGGTGGGCGATCGTCGTGCGACTGAATGCCGACGGGACACATGAGCCGAAGACGCAGCGTACGCGTGCTACCGAACCTGCGGATGTCGACACTGCCCGTTGTCGGAGCGCTTCTGTTTATGCGCATAAACCGCGCGCGGTAGACGGCAGGCGATGAACGGCGATCCACATCGCGCTTGCCCCGAAGATCGATACGGCAGGCACCTGCGGATCGCCGCCGCCGGATCGTATTCAGCGCTCGCGGACGATAGGTCTAGCGGCGAAGGTTCGCATCGCGACCGCGCCGAGATTCAGCGCGCGGTGATCCATCTGCGATGCTGCATACCGACGCACCGACGCACCGACGCACCGACGCACCGACGCACCGACGCACCGACGCACCGACGCACCGACGCACCGACGCACCGACGCACCGACGCCGCCCCGAATCACGAGTTTCCTCGCCCGGGGATCGCAAGCTTTATGCGCATAAACCAACCGGCGACACAACCGCCCGCTCCCTTTCCGGTCGAAAGCACCAAGCATTGGTCAAGCCTGCGGGGGCGTTTACGTATCATCCAGCGATAGCGCACCGCTCGCCTTTATGCGCATAAACCTACCAATTCATTAACGCACCTCGCGTAAAGCACTCCCCTTCGGCCCCATCGCATGGTCTCGCCCACCTGCGCCAACAAAGCACGAACGAACTCACCACGATCCCGCACCCAAGCGCCCATCCAGCCCCCAACACAGACTGGCTACAATACGAGGCTCCGCTCTTCAGAACTGAATGATGATCACGATCTACCACAACCCCCGATGCTCGAAGTCGCGCGAGACGCTCGCGTTGGTCGAATCGCTGAATACCACCGGCACACCGTTGAACGTCATCGAGTACCTGAAGACGCCGCCGACGGCCGCGGAAATGGAAGTGCTGCATCGTCAACTTGGCCGTCCGGTGCGCGACATGCTGCGCGACGGTGAGGAGCCGTACAAGACACTGGATCTGGCTCGCGCCGATCTGAGCGACGCAGAAGCCTATGCGGCCATCGCCGCTCACCCGATTCTGCTGCAGCGGCCCATCGTCGTTTATCGCGGCAAGGCAGCGATCGGCCGGCCGCCCGAATCGGTTCAGGCGTTGTTCGAATAATTCTTGTCCGCCTTATTTTTCTGACTGTGTCAGCGCCGGGCGCAAGTCCCGGCGATCGAACACGGCACGATCGCCCAGGCAGCATCCCACCACCGCCCGGACAATCGCCGCAGCGCGCCTGCCCAGGCCCTAGGCCTCCCCGGACGACTCACCGTCGTCAGCACGAAACGGCCCCCGCCCCGCCGCCGCATCCGCGGCCGTCCGCAGCAGCGCGATCTGCTCCCGATAGGTCCTGCAGCCGCTGCAGGTCGGCAGGTGTATGCGCACCTGCACTCGCTCATGCAGGGTCAGATGCCGGTCGAGCGCATCCGACAGCAGTCGCGTCACGTCAGTACATTTCCCCGGCAGCATCTTCTGTCGTCAGTCCTTGTTCGCTCAGGCAGGTTCGCAGGCGCGTGCGCGCCCGATACAGCAGCACGCTGCAATGATTCGTCGTCAGCGTCAATTCGCTGCAGATGTCCGTCATTTCGACGTCGAGGAATTCGCGCATCATGAACACGCGTCCGATCTGCTCAGGCAGATGATCGAGGCAGGCCTGGAACAGCGTCCAGAACTGCTGCTGCTGCAACAGCGTTTCGGGGCGCGGCCATGGCCGCGGCTTCGCATGCGCGGCCCAGTGCCCGTTTTCCTTGAACAGTTCGCGATCGAGCGCCGATTCGCCGTCGAGCTCGGCATCGAGCGCGGACAGGCTCACGGTCCGCTGCCGCGCGCGCAGCACGTCGATCAGCTTGTTGCGCAGGATGCCGAACACCCAGGTCTTGTGCGCGGAGCGCCCCGCGAAATCGCCGGCGTGCGACCACGCGGCGGCGAGCGCTTCCTGCACGGCGTCTTCGGCCGCGTCGGCATCGCGGAGCTGGAGGCGCGCGAAGCGCAGCAGGTCGCGCCGCAGTTGCGCGAGATAAACGGGATCGTCGTAGGCGGACGGCATGTGTGGTTCGCAGTGTTTCGAAGCGACCGTGCAGGCGCCACAGGGCGCGCGCGTCGCGGTGCGAGCAGCTTACTGGGCACAGCGCTCCCTGTGCAATTCAATGTTCCGTCACGTATTCACAAAACCGGCTGCCGGGCTGCGCTATGCTTGCCGAACCCTGTGCCGCGCGTCGTCGCCGACACGCGGCGGGCAATGTGTAACGTCAGAACATAACGGCTGACTTATCCACAATTTCTGTGGAAAACCTTGTGGAAAGTCGGCCGGACGGCCCCGTGGGGCGGTTCGCGGGCTGGCTTGCCTATAAACAGACCTTTGTCTCTCGTTCGGAAGCAATCGATCCGATTCCTCACCCACCGGAAGGAGAATGCCATGTCCTATCGCATCGCTGTCGTCGTCGGCAGCCTGCGTCGCGCGTCGACGAACCGCGCGCTCGCACACGCCGTGATCTCGCTCGCGCCCGCCGATTTCTCGTTCGAGTTCGTCGAGATCGGCGAACTGCCGCTGTACAGCCAGGACTACGACGCCGATTTCCCGGAAGTCGCGAAGCGCTTCAAGCAGTCGATCGAAGCGGCCGACGCGCTGCTGTTCGTCACGCCCGAGTACAACCGTTCGATTCCGGGCGTGCTGAAGAATGCGCTCGACTGGGGCTCGCGCCCGTGGGGTTCCAACTCGTGGTCGGGCAAGCCGGGCGCCGTGCTCGGCACGTCGCCGGGCGCGACGGGCACCGCGCTCGCACAGCAGCATCTGCGCAACGTGCTCGCGTACCTCGACGTGAAGACGCTCGGGCAGCCGGAGATGTTCATCAAGCACGATCCGGCGCGCATCGACGACCAGGGCCAGATCGTCAGCGAAGACACCCGCAAGTTCCTGCAGGGCTTCGTCGATCGCTATACGGGCTGGGTGCGCCTGCTGAAGTCGGCCTGAGCGTCACACCGGCTCAGACCGCCCACGCCCACGCCGGCCCGCACGCGGCGGGTCAGGTGCCGGTGCGGCGTGCGTCACGCGCTTCGCGAATGCCCAACAGGATCTCGTCGAGCAGCGCGATGTCGAACGGCTTCGACAGCACGCGGACGTTGACGGTGCGCGTGCGGTCGAGCTCCTCCGCGTAACCCGTGACGAGAATCACGGGCAGTTTCTCCGGCCGCCGCTCGACCGCTTCGGCGAGGTCGATGCCGTTCAGGCGGCCCGGCATGTGGATATCCGAAATCACCAGGTCGAACGCATCGTTCGCGGCCGCGCCTTCGATCAGGCGCAACGCGTCGTCGGCGGTGGGCGCGTAGGTCACACGGTGCCCGAGCAGCGAGAGCAGCGCTTCGGTGCCGGCCGCGACTTCGCTGTTGTCCTCGACGAGCAGCACGTGCAGGCCGGCGGTCGCGCCCGCCCCCGCATCGTGCGCGACCGCCGGCGGCCGCACGACGACATCCTCGGCGCGCGCGCGCGGCAGGTAGAGGCGCACCGACGTCCCGGCGCCGACCGCGCTGTCGATCGTCGCGAGGCCGCCCGAGCGTTCGCAGAACGCGAACACCTGCGGCAGCCCGAGCCCCGTGCCCATCCCCTGCGCCTTCGTCGTGAACAGCGGTTCGAACGCGCGCGCGAGCACGTCGGGCGCCATGCCCGAACCCGTATCGTCGAGCGAGATCTGCACGAAATCGCCGGTGAGCGGGAAGCCGTCCTCGCGGCGCAGCGTCACGTTGCGCGCGCCGACCGTGAAGCGGCCGCCCGCCGCCATCGCGTCGCGCGCGTTGACCGCGAGGTTGATCACCGCGAGCTCGAGTTCCGCGACGTCCACGCGGATCGGCCAGACGCCGGGCTCGATCGCGACGACCAGCGACGATTTCGAGCCGAGCGAGGTCTTCAGCAGTTCGCGGCACGTGCCGACCCATTGCCCGATGTCGATCGTTTCGTTGTGCAGCGGCTGCTTGCGCGCGACGCCGAGGAGCTGGCGCGTGAGCGACTGCCCGTTCTTCAGCGCGCGTTCGATCGCGCCGAGTTCCTTGTCGAGATGCTGGACCCCGCGCCGCCGCGCGATCTGCACGTTGCTCGAGATGATCATCAGCAGGTTGTTGAAGTCGTGCGCGACGCTGCCGACGAGGTTGCCGAGCGCCTGCATCTTGCGCGACTGCCGGTACGCCGATTCGATCGAGCGCCGCATCGACGCTTCGGCCTGCCAGCGGTCCCACGCCTCCTCTTCCGCCTTCAGCCGCTTGAGCGACAGCCAGATCACGGACCACAGCGCGACCGACGGCGCGAACATCGAGATGAACAGCACGCTCAGGTGTTCGTACCACTCGTGCCAGATCGCCGACGTGCGATACGAACAGGTGACGTAGACGGGATAGCTGCCGACCTGGCGGTACGCGACGATCTCGCTGCTCGCGCCGTCGTGGCGCACGCGCACGACGCCGGCGCGCGGATCGTTGCGCGCGTCGCCGAACGTGGCCATCCGATCGGTGTGCGCGAGCGACGGCGGCGGCGGATACGACGCGATCACCGCGCCGTCCGAGCGCGCGAGCGCCATCGTCATCGGCGTGCTCGCGCCGCCGAGCAGGTCGCGGTAGAACGCGTTGAAATACGACGACTTCAGCGCGATCGACACCATCCCGGCGAACGAACCGTCGCTATGGCGCCGCGCGACGCCCGTGTTGAACACGGGAATGTTCTCGAGCTTGAGCGGCCCCATCATCAGCCGCGAGATGTGTTCGATCACCTTGCCGTCGCGGATGCCGGCGAAGTCGTCGCGGTTCGCGATCGACGCATAGGGCGCCGGATAGTAGAGGCTGTTCGCGAGCAGCATCCCGCTCGCGCCGAAGATCGACACGGCGGCCACCTGCGGATAGCCGCCGCCGATCGTGTTCAGCGCTTCGTGGATGTCGGACTCCCGGTTGCGCACGGTCGCGTCGTCCATGTCCTGCACGAGATCGACGATGCGCGCATCGAGCGTTTCGCTCAGGTCGAACACCTTGAGCGCATGCTCCTCGGCCACCCGCACGGTGCGCATCGTCACGTCGCTCGCGGCGGCCTCGCGCGTCTTCAGGTCGTTGTACGCCATCACCACGACGTAGATGCACGGCAGCACGATCGCCGCGACGAGCAGCACGATCAGCGTCACGCGACGCACCGCGAAATCGTGCTCGGGCGCACCGGCCGCATAGTTGCCGTCGTCCTGCCAGTCGTCGGCGGGCGGGGAAGCGGGAGCGTGGGAGTCGGCGGGCCGGTCGGACGTCATCGGGGAAGCGGGTCAAGCAGAGGTGCCTGCCATCATAAACGAGTTGGGACGGCCCGCCGTACGGCCCCGGACGCCGGCCATCCTGTCGATTCCGACAGGAGGAAATTGTCAGATTGAAAACGCGACGAATCCGGCAGCGCAAACGTACACAAGGAAAAATTTTGCGTGCTTATCTCGAAAATGGTCGCGGCTGTTTTCGCAATGGCGTGCGTTCGGACCAATTCTGTTCGAAATGGTGAAAATGGCGAGTTGCATCGCCTCAGGTTTACTCAGAGAATCGCGCCTTGCTTTCCCTATGACAGATAAATGCGCCCGCCGGCATTCGCTGCGCGGTGCGTCGCGCGCACCCGCGTCGCGTCGCCCGTGCGCGGCCGCAAGGCGGTTGCCTGCGGCCCGAACGCATGGCGCCTAAAGAAGCGCGCCGCGCGGTCGTTAACGCGAGAGAGACCATTCCGTATACCGCATCGCCCCATGCCTTTGCCGATTGTAATTGCCGACGATTCGCTGCTCGCTCGCAAACTTCTGACAAAGGCGCTGCCGGGAGGCTGGGACGTCGAAGTCGCGTATGCCGCGAATGGTCGAGAGGCCTTGGCGCTCTATCGTGACGGCAAAGCTTCCGTGATGTTTCTGGACCTGACGATGCCCGACATGAGCGGATATCAGGTCCTGGAAACACTGCGCCACGAAGATCTGAATACGTTCGTGATCGTGGTATCCGCCGATATCCAGCCGCAGGCGCAAGCACGCGTGCGCGAATTGGGCGCGATCGCATTCGTAGCCAAGCCCGTGACGTCGGAGGCATTGCTGCCCATTCTCAAGGAGTATGGGTTGTATGCCTGACTCGGTGTTCACGGCGGAGCAACGCGACGCGTTGCAGGAAATCGCCAACCTCGCAATGGGCCGCGCCGCCGCGCGGCTCGCGTTGTTGCTCGGGCACTTCATCGAGCTGTCGGTGCCGCGCGTGCGCGTCGTGAAAGCGACCGACGCGGGCGACGCGCTGCGCGAGATGACGGGCATTCACGACAACGTGACCGCCGTGCGCCAGGGCTTTCGCTCCGACATCAAGGGCGAGGCGCTCGTGCTGTGCCGCACCGCGGGTATCGCGCGGCTCATGTCGGTCGTCGACCGCACGTTCGGCGACGGCGTGTACGGCGGGATGGCGACGCCCGACGAAGTCGTGTTCGACGTCGCGAACGTGCTGATGGGGGCATGCGTCGCGTCGATCCTCGACGAGCTCGGCCGCAAGCCGGTGTTCTTTCCGCCGGGGCTGCTCGGCGCGAACGTGTCGTTCGACGACGTATTCCAGCCGACCGAGCTGGCCTGGAGCGTTGCGTTGCTGCTCGAGGTGAACTTCGGGCTCGAGGACCACGCGTTCCGGGCTCACTTCGTCATGCTGATGGCCGAGGATTCGATCCGGCTGATGGGCGACGCGCTCGACGCGTTGCTGTCCGCGCTATGACGGCCGCCGCGCCGTCGCTGAGCGACCTCGTGATCGAGCGGGTGGGCTTCGGCCTGTTCGTGCTCGACCGCGCGATGACCGTGCTGATGTGGAATCGCTTCATGCAGGACCACAGCGGCATCCCGGCCGCCGACGTGATCGGCCGCAACCTGTTCGACTGCTTTCCCGACCTGCCGCGCGCATGGCTGTCGCGCAAGCTCGAGAGCGTGTTCCAGCTCGGCAGCTTCGCGTTCAGCTCGTGGGAGCAGCGGCCCTACCTGTTCCGCTTCGAGCACGACCGGCCGATCACGGGCGGCGTCGACTACATGCAGCAGGACTGCACGTTCATGCCGCTCACGCGCGGCCGCGACGTCGAAGCCGTGTGCGTGACGATTTCGGACGTCACGCATGTGAGCGTGATGCAGCGCGAACGCGAGGAAGCGGTCGCGAAGCTGCGCGAGCATGCGAATCGCGACGGCCTGACCGGCATCGCGAACCGGCGCTTCTTCGAGGCGCGGCTTGGCGACGAATTCGCGCGCTGGCAGCGCTACGGCGGCGACATGTCGATGCTGCTGTTCGACCTCGACCACTTCAAGACGATCAACGACCGCTTCGGGCATGCGGCCGGCGATGCGGTGCTGCGCGAGACGGCGCGCCGCGTGGCGTCGATCGTGCGCGCGCAGGATACGTTCGGCCGCTTCGGCGGCGAGGAATTCGCGCTGCTGCTGCCGTGTACGAATCTCGACGAGGCGATGCGCGTGGCCGACAAGGTGCGCGATGCGATCGGCAGCCAGCCGGTCGATGCCGAGGGCGTCAGCGTGCCGGTGACGGCGAGCGTCGGCGGCGCGTGTGCGAAAGCGGGCGCGCTGACCTGCGACGTGCTCGTCAACGAGGCCGACGCCGCGCTCTATCGCGCGAAGCGGCTCGGGCGCGACCGGTCGGTCGCGTACGCGTAGCCGCTGCACGCGCAGCGCCGGCAAGCGCTCAGCTTTTCGCGATGCCTGCCAGCACGCCGGCGAGCACGGCCGGCTGCGACATGAACGGCGAATGGCTGCTGTCGAGCTGGTGCACGCGGGTCGGGTTGCCCGGCGCGAACGCGTCGGCTTCGTCGATGAAGCGCTGCTGCAGCGCGGGCAGGATCACGCGATCCTGCAGGCACTTGATGTAGTGGCGCTCGATCGCGCCCCAGCGCGCGGCCGTCGTCGGGATCGCGGTCGCGAACGGCGCGGCCGGCACGTCGCAGGTCATCAGGTTCGCCACCGCTTCGAAGTCGGCCTGCGGCACGTCGTCGTACAGCGCGCGCTTCGCGAGGTCGCGATACGCGGCGTCGCCGCTGCGCGGATCGATGCGCAGCGCGCCGGCCACGCGCGGGCTCGCCAGCATCAGCGGCCCGAGCATTTCGCCCTTGTTCTCGGGCGCGCGCACGTAGTCGAGGCCCGGCACGCCCGACGCGGGCATGAAGGCCGCGAGATAGACGATCTTCGCGATCTTGTCCGGCGCGCGTTCGGCGGCCGCCGTGATCGCGAGGCCGCCCATGCTGTGCCCGACCAGCACGACCTTGCCGCGGCCGAGCGCGTACGCGTCGTCGACCGCCTGCATCACCTGCGTCGCGTAATCGTCGAGCGTCGTGTTCGCGACCGGCGACGGCTCGGCGCCGAACGCATCCTTGTCGAGCGGGCGTGCGAGGTACGCGGCGGGAAAGCGGGCATGGATGCCGTGCGCCGGCAGGTCGCGCGCGATCGACAGGTGGCCGCGCGCGGCCAGCGCGGCCGCGACGTGCGCGTAGCACCACGCGCCGTGCCAGGCGCCGTGCACGAGCA
Organism: Burkholderia metallica; assembly: GCF_001718555.1. NCBI lineage: Bacteria > Pseudomonadati > Pseudomonadota > Betaproteobacteria > Burkholderiales > Burkholderiaceae > Burkholderia > Burkholderia metallica. The sequence goes on along the minus strand of NZ_CP013403.1, from coordinate 2,956,414 downwards.
CGAAAACGGGATGATCGGACTGCGGGGTGGCGCTTGCGTTCGTCTCCATGGTGTCCGGCTCTTCAGATTTCGAGAAAGCTGTCATCTTAGACGAACCCGCGTGCGCCCAGACAGGCCGGCTTCGGCTCCCTTCTTGTCTCGTACAGGCCACATTTCGGCCGTATCCGATTTGAATTTCCCCCGAAGCACGCTAATTTGTTGCTTTGCTCGCGATTGCGCCCATGAACGTCGACTATCTCTTCTACCGGAAGCCGGACAAACCCGGCCCCTATTCGCTCGACGACCTGGGCGACATCGCGCCGCCGATCGGCCCGGGCGACCTCGTGCGCGCGGGCATCGCGCGCGTGTTCGAGCAGATCGACTGGCAGGAATCGCCGGATGTTCCGGGCGCCTGGTTCGGCACGGGCGGCGCGGTGTTCCAGTTCACCGCGGAGCCCGACGGCCGCGTGACGAGCTTCATGGGATCGCGCCTCGAGCGCCGCTCGATGCTGCAGCTCACCCGCGAAATGGGGCTGATTGCGCTCGATCTGCAGCGCGACATCGTCTACGGCTGACGCGCCGCGGGCGCCGGATTGCGCCCCGGCCGGCCGCGCTTGCCGGCCAGCGCGTTGCGGCACGCCGCCCGGCGCGGCGCGTGTCCGCCATCGAACTTCAAAGATTGCTATACTTTCGGCCATTTCCGGCTTCCGGCCGGTAATTTGTGCCTGTCTGCGTCGATCGTTCGCATATCTCGCACGCATTTGACACCCTGACCATCCCCCGCCGGGCATGGCTTCTTCAATCGCCCCGCGTGGGTGTCTCCGTGGAGCTCGTCTTGGCCGTTTCCCATTCCGTCGTGGACGAACCAGAAACCGACGCCGCTGCCGTCACATCGGGCAGTTCCTTCTACCTTGCGATGCGCATCCTGCCTGCCGTGCAGCGCGATGCGATGTTCCAGGTCTACGCGTTTTGCCGCGCGGTCGACGACATCGCCGACAGCGACCTGCCGCGCGCCGAGCGCAACGCGGGCCTCGACCGCTGGCGCGCGGACATCGACGCGTGCTACGCCGGCCGCCCGCCGCGCCACCTGGCTGCGCTCGACCGCGAGATCCGCGCATTCAACCTGCAGCGCGACGACTTCCACGCGATGATCGACGGCATGGCGATGGACGCGGTCGAAGACATCTGCGCGCCCGACGAACCGACGCTCGACCTCTTCTGCGATCGCGTCGCGAGCGCGGCCGGCCGGCTGTCGGTGAGGATATTCGGGATGCCGGAAGCCGAAGGGATCGAGCTGTCGCATCACCTCGGCCGCGCGCTGCAACTGACCAACATCCTGCGCGACATCGACGACGATGCGGCGATCAACCGGTGCTACCTGCCGCGCGAACTGCTCGCGCGCGAAGGCATCGCGATCACCGACCCGGCGACGATCGTGCGCAATCCGGCGCTGCCGCGCGTGTGCGCGACGCTCGTCGAGCGCGCGCTCGAGCACTTCCGCCAGGCCGACGCGGTGATGGATACCTGCCCGCGTGCGCAGGTGAAGGCGCCGCGCATCATGTCGGGCGCGTACCGCTGCATTCTCGAAGCCGCGATCGCACGCGGCTTCGCGTTCCCGCGCGCGCCGCTGCGCAAGCCGAAGGCGCGCATGCTGATGATCGCCGCGCGCTACGCGCTGTTCTGAGCCGACCGAGTCGATGCCCAGGACCGTCCACGTGATCGGCGCCGGCGTTGCCGGCCTGTCGGCCGCGGTCGAGCTGCAACGCCGCGGGCGACGCATCGTGCTGCACGATGCGCACGCGCATGCGGGCGGCCGCTGCCGCACGTGGTTCGACGGGACGCTGAACACGACGCTCGACAGCGGACTGCACACGGTGTTCGCGGGGCAGTCCGCGACGCAGCGCTACCTGCGCGCGATCGGCGCGGCCGATCAGCTCGCAGGGCCCGCGTGGGCTGAATTCCCGGTCGTCGACATCGCGTCGCAGCAGCGCTGGACGCTGCGCTTCGGCAACGGGCGCTGGCCGTCGTGGCTGTTCGATGCCGCGTCGCGCGCGCCGGGCACGACGCCGCTCGACTACCTCGCGCTCGCCCCGCTCGCGTTCGCGCGCACGGGCCGCTCACTCGCCCAGACGATGCGATGCGACGGCCTGCTGTGGGAACGTTGGCTGCGGCCGTATTGCCTCGGTGTGCTGAACGTCGAGCCGCGGCATGCAAGCGCCGAACTCGCACGCGCCGCGCTGTGCGGCACGTTTGCCGCGGGGGGCCCCGGCTGCCGCGCGCTCGTCGCGCGCCACGGCCTCGGCAGCGCGTTCGTCGAACCGGCGCTGCGGATGCTGCAGCACGGCGGCGCGCAGATCCGCCTGAACTCGCGGCTCGACGCGTTCGAATTCGGCGCGCACGGCAACGCGGTCGATGCGGTGTCGCTCGGCGGCGAGCGGCTCGATCTCGCGCCGGGCGATGCCGTCGTGCTGGCCGTGCCGCCGGAGGTTGCGCTGCCGCTCGTGCCCGAACTCACTGCGCCCGATACGTTCAGCGCGGTCGTGACCGCGTATTTCGCGGTCGACGCGCCGGCCGGCGTGCCGCTGCAGACGGCCGTGATCAACGGCGTCGTCGATGCGGTGCGCACCGGCGGCGGCCTGCTCGCGGCGACGATCCGCGATGCGGGCCGCTGGCTCGACACGCCGCGCGACACGCTCGCGCGGCGCATCTGGGAAGACGTCGCGCGCGTGACCGGCGCGAACCCGGAAACCATCCCCGCGTGGCAGCTCGTGCTCGAGCCGCGCGCGGGCTTTGCGGCGGTGCCGTCGCAGGAAATGAAGCGTCCGGCCGTGCGTACGCGCTGGACCAATCTCGTGCTGGCGGGCGACTGGATTGCCACCGGCCTGCCCGCCACGATCGAGGGTGCGATCCGCTCCGGCCAGCTGGCCGCGGACGTGCTCCAGACACAGTAAGTAACAGAGGGACCGATGAACGATCTCACCGAAATGGCTACCCTGTCCGCCGGCACCGTGCCGGCCGGCGTCGATGCGGCCGTCGCGCGTGCGACCGACGCGCTGCTGGCCGCGCAGAACGCGGATGGCCACTGGGTCTACGAACTCGAAGCCGATTCGACGATTCCCGCCGAATACGTGCTGCTCGTCCACTATCTCGGCGAGACGCCGAACGTCGAACTCGAACGCAAGATCGGCATGTATCTGCGCCGCATCCAGCAGGCCGACGGCGGCTGGCCGCTGTTCACCGACGGCGCGCCGAACATCAGCGCGAGCGTGAAGGCGTATTTCGCGCTGAAGGTGATCGGCGACGACGAGAACGCCGAGCACATGCAGCGTGCGCGCCGTGCGATCCACGCGATGGGCGGCGCCGAGATGTCGAACGTGTTCACCCGCATCCAGCTCGCGCTGTACGGCGCGATTCCGTGGCGCGCGGTGCCGATGATGCCGGTCGAGATCATGCTGCTGCCGCAGTGGTTCCCGTTCCATCTGTCGAAGGTGTCGTACTGGGCGCGCACCGTGATCGTGCCGCTGCTCGTGCTGAACGCGAAGCGTCCGCTCGCGAAGAACCCGCGCGGCGTGCGCATCGACGAGCTGTTCATCGATCCGCCCGTCAACGCGGGGCTGCTGCCGCGCCAGGGCCATCAGAGCCCCGGCTGGTTCGCGTTCTTCCGCGTGGTCGACCATGCGCTGCGCGCGGTCGACGGCCTGTTTCCGAACTACACGCGCGAACGCGCGATCCGTCAGGCCGTGTCGTTCGTCGACGAGCGCCTGAACGGCGAGGACGGCCTCGGCGCGATCTATCCGGCGATGGCCAACGCGGTGATGATGTACGACGTGCTCGGCTACGCGGAAGATCATCCGAACCGCGCGATCGCGCGCAAGTCGATCGAGAAGCTGCTCGTCGTGCACGACGACGAAGCGTATTGCCAGCCGTGCCTGTCGCCGGTGTGGGACACGTCGCTCGCCGCGCATGCGCTGCTCGAGACGGGCGATGCGCGCGCCGAGGACGCGGCGATCCGCGGCCTCGAATGGCTGCGCCCGCTGCAGATCCTCGACGTGCGCGGCGACTGGATCTCGCGCCGTCCGCACGTGCGGCCCGGCGGCTGGGCGTTCCAGTACGCGAACGCGCACTACCCGGACGTCGACGACACGGCGGTGGTCGCGGTCGCGATGGATCGCGCGCAGAAACTCAGGCAGAACGATGCGTATCGCGATTCGATCGCGCGTGCGCGCGAGTGGGTCGTCGGGATGCAGAGCAGCGACGGCGGCTGGGGCGCGTTCGAACCGGAAAACACGCAGTACTACCTGAACAACATTCCGTTCTCGGATCACGGCGCGCTGCTCGATCCGCCGACGGCCGACGTGTCGGGCCGCTGCCTGTCGATGCTGTCGCAGCTCGGCGAGACGCCGCTGAACAGCGAGCCGGCGCGCCGTGCGCTCGACTACATGCTCAAGGAGCAGGAGCCGGACGGCAGCTGGTACGGCCGCTGGGGGATGAACTACGTGTACGGCACGTGGACGGCCCTGTGCTCGCTGAACGCGGCCGGCCTGCCGCCGGACGATCCGCGCATGAAGCGCGGCGCGCAGTGGCTGCTGTCGATCCAGAACAAGGACGGCGGCTGGGGCGAGGACGGCGACAGCTACAAGCTGAACTATCGCGGCTTCGAACAGGCGCCGAGCACCGCGTCGCAAACCGCGTGGGCGCTGCTCGGCCTGATGGCGGCCGGCGAGGTGAACAACCCGGCCGTCGCGCGCGGCATCGACTACCTGATCGCCCACCAGAACGAAGCGGGCCTGTGGGACGAGGCGCGCTTCACGGCGACGGGCTTCCCGCGCGTGTTCTACCTGCGCTACCACGGCTATCGCAAGTTCTTCCCGCTGTGGGCGCTCGCACGCTACCGCAATCTGAAGCGCGACAACACGACGCGCGTGACGGTCGGGCTGTAACGCGTGGGCGCATCTCGGCACAACGGCGCATTGCCCGTCATCGCGGTGACGGGGATGGCGTTCGAGGCGCGCATCGCACGCGGCTACGGCGTCGAGGCCGTATTCGCCGCGCGGGCCGACCGGCTCGAGCGCGCGCTGGCCGACGCGACCGCGCGCGGTTGCGCGGGCATCGTGAGCTTCGGCACGGCGGGCGGGCTCGCGCCCGATCTGGAACCCGGGGCGCTCGTGATCGCGAACGCGATCGACGGGCCGTTCGGCCGCGTCGAGACCGATACGGGCTGGAGCGCGCGGCTCGTCGCGGCGCTGCACGACACGCCGGTGTGGGCGCGCGTCACGCGCGGCACGATCGCGGCGGTCGGTGCGCCGGTCGTCACCGAACAGGAAAAGGCGTCGTTGCACCACGCGAAGGGCGCGCTCGCCGTCGACATGGAGTCGCACATCGCGGCGGCCTTCGCGGCTGCGCGCGGCGTGCCGTTCGCGGTGTGCCGCGCGATCGTCGATCCGGCGTGGCGCACGTTGCCGCGCGCGGCGACGGCCGGCCTGCGCGACGACGGCAGCACGGCGATCGTGCCGATCCTGCGGGAATTGCTGAAGCAGCCGTCGCAGCTCGGCCCGCTGCTGCAGGTCGCGAGCGATGCGCGCGCGGCGCGCACGACGCTGATCCAGGCACGGCACGCATTCGAGCGTACGGGCGCGATGCGGATCGTCTGAGCGGCACGGGCCGCTTTTCTCGCCTTCCCTCCCGGCTTTCCGTTTCTCGCGGACAAAAAAAGAGCGCTGCAGATGTGATTTGCAGCGCTCTTTTTCTTTGCGGCGGTAGCCGCTGCCGCGTTACTTCTGCGCGGCCGGATTGCTCGCGGGAAGGGTGGGCGCGGGTGCCGATGCCGCAGCCGGCGCAGCAGCCGACGCCGCAGCAGGCGCACTCGCCGGCGTCGCATTATCCGCACCCGGATCGTCGTACTGCGGCAATCCCGGCGCCGCCGGCGCGCTGTTCGGCGTGGTGCCCGATGCGCCGCCCGATTCGCCCGGGTCCTCGTAGTTCGGCAGCCCCGGCACGGCCGGCGTCGCGGCCGGCACCGCGCCCGCTTCACCCGGTTCGCTGTAGTTCGGCACCGTGGCCGACGACGACTGGCTGCGGTACGTCAGCGACTTGCGCTGCTGCAGGTACGCGTCGCGCACGAACGAATACGGATCGAGCGCGGCCTGCTTCAGCAGGTCGGTCGCACCGAGCAGGTCCGAACGCGCGCTGATGAACTGCGCGATGTACATCGGGTTGCGCGCAGCCGGCTCGATGTAGTTGAGCAGGTTGAAGCGCACGTCCACCGCGCGGCCGACGCCGTCGCGGATCGTGCTCGGCCCGAACACGGGCAGCACGAGGTACGGGCCCGACGGCACGCCCCAGCGCGCCATCGTCAGCCCGAAATCCTGGTGATGCTTCGGCAGCCCGGCCGGCGTCGCGATGTCGATCAGGCCGGCGACGCCGAACACCGAGTTCATCGCCACGCGCATCAGATCCTCGGTGGCGTCGGTGATGCGCAGCTGCAGCAGGTTGTTCGCCATGTTGCCGAGATCGCCGAGGTTCGAGAAGAAGTTGCTGATCGCGGTGCGCACGGGCGTCGGCGTGACCTTCTGGTACCCCTTCGCGATCGGCTGGGCGATGTTCGTGTCGACGGTGTCGTTGAACTTGTACATCGCCCGGTTCATCGGCTCGAGCGGGTCGTTGGGGTTGCGGTTCGGTCCCGTCGCGCAGCCGCTCAGCATTGCGCTGGCGGCAACGGTCGCCGCAATGATTCGCACCTTATTCATTGATTCCTTGCGATTGGTTCTGGGCGCGTTTGACGCGCGGTTTGCCCATCAGGACGGGCTGGAACACCACGGCGCCGATCAGCGTGCAGGTCAGGGCCAGCGCGAGCAGCTTGCCCATGCTCGACGTGCCCGGATGGTGCGACAGCCACAGGCTGCCGAATGCGGTCGCCGTCGTCGCGGCGCTGAACAGCACGGCATGCGTGAGGCTCGAATGCAGCAATCCGGTTTGCCCCGCGCGCCACGCCATCACGAAATACACCTTGAACGCGACGCCGACACCGAGCATCAGCGGCAGCGCGATGATGTTCGCGAAGTTGAGCTGGATGCCGAGCACCACGCACATCTCGAGCGTGACGATGCCCGATACGAGCAGCGGCACCAGCGTGCGCAGCACGTCGCCGAAACGGCGAAGCGTGATCCACAGCAGGATCGTGATCGAGAGGATCGACCACAGCGCCGCATGGAGGAACGCGTTGATGATCGTGTCGGCCGAATGCAGGATCGAAATCGGTCCGCCGGTCGCGCCCGGTTCCGCGGCCTTCACGGTCGTCGCGAAACGGCGCAGCATCGTGTCGTCGTTCGGGTCGACACCCTTCGGCACCTTCGGCGAAATCTGCACGAGCGCGCTACCGTTCGGCGCGACCCAGTCGCGCACCAGCTGCGGCGGCAGCGATTCGCGCGTGATGTCCTGCGGCTGCAGCAGCGAAGCGAGCTGGTTGAGCGCGATGCGCAGCGTGTCGGAGAACGCGCGCTCGGCGCGGTCGCGCGTCGCGGCGTCCGCGGCGGCGAGCTTCGCGAGCGACGCGGACAAATGCTGCGCGGCGGCCGCACCCGGGCCCGGGTGATCTTCGGCCGCGTAGCTCAGCAGGTTCGACACGCGCTTGAGCGCGGCGACGCGCTGCGCGTCGGTCGCGGGCGGCGCGGCCGGCTGAGTCAGCGCGGGCAGCAGGTCGCTCGCGGCCGCGGCGATCGCCGCGCGCTTGGCCGGCTGGTCGGCGGGAATGAAGGTCGACAGCGTGGTCGTGCGGCCGACCTCGGGCAGCGCGTCGAGGCGCTTCGCGGCCGCGTCGGCCTCCGCGAGCGACGGCGCGAGCAGCGTGACGTCGTTGACGGCCGCTTCCGGCGAATCCTTCAGCGCGAGCAGCGTCGCCATCGATTCGCTGTGCGGATCCTTCAGGTGCAGCGGATTGAAGTCGAAGCGCAGGAACGCGAGCAGCGGCAGCGCGCCGATCACGACCACGAGCGTGCCGATCAGGATCGGCTTGCGATGACGATCGAGGCAATCGTCGACCGGCGCGAGCCACGGGAAGCCCGGCGTCTTCGATTCGCCCGGCGGCGCGAACAGGCGCAGCAGCGCGGGCAGCAGCGTGACCGTGGTGAGCAGCGCGACGAACATCCCGACGCCCGCGATCAGGCCGAGCTCGGACACGCCGCGATAGGCGGTGGGGATGAACGAGAAGAAGCTCGCCGCGACGGCCGCGGTGGCCAGCGCGAGCGGCATGCCCATCGAGTGCGCGGCGCCGATCAGCGCGTGGTCGATGCGCGGATCGCGGAAGCGTTCCTCGCGGTATTTCACGCCGTACTGGATCGAGAAATCGACGCCGAGGCCGACGAACAGCACCATGAACGCGACCGAAATCATGTTCAGCGAGCCGACCATCGCAAGGCCGAGCGCGGCGGTCACGACGAGGCCGACGAACAGCGTGACGAGCACCGAGCCGATCATCCGCTTCGAGCGCAGCGCGAGCCACAGGATGACGAGCACGGCGAGCAGCGTGAGCACGCCGTTGAGTGCCGCGCCATCCTCGACCGACGCGAATTCGTCGTCGGCGAGCGGCTGTTCGCCGGTCAGGCGCACGACCGCGCCGTAGCGCTTTTCGAGATCGAGCGAGCGGGCCGCGTCGCGGATCACCTGGCTGGTTTCCGCGCCGGCTTTCAGCGCGCCGTAGTTGACCACCGGCTGCACGGTGACGAACGCGCGCGCGGGTTGCCGCGCGGCGTCGTTGTCGACCAGCGCGCGCCACGAGAATGCGGCCGGCTTGCCGGCCAGCACGTCGTCGACCGTCGCGGCGCTGCGCGCGAGCAGCTTCGCCATCGCGGGCAGCTTCACCTGGCCGGTCAGCAGCGGCTGGCCGAGCGTGGTGGACAGCGTGGTCGCGAGCCCGGTCAGGCTCGGGTTCTTCGCGAGCTCGTTGACGAGCGGGCGCGCGCTCGCGAGCTGCGACGTGGTGTCCGCGACTTCCTGCGGCGACAGGAACAGCAGCCCGTTGTGCTCGAAGAACGGCCCGCCGCCGGGTTCGGCGACCTGGCCGATGCGGCCGCCATCGGCATCCTTCTGCAGCGCTTCGGTCAGCGCATGCGCGGCGGCCGTCGCGAATTCGGGCGCGGGCGCCTCGACGACCGCGAGGATCGTGCCGTTGCGCTGTGGGAACGCCTTGTCGACGGCCTGGCCGAGCGCGGCCCATTGCGGTTCGGCATCGACGAGCTTGCTGATGTCGGTGTTGATCTTGAAATGCTGCGCGACGTAGACGCCGCTGAAGGCGGCGATGACGAGCGACAGGACGACGACCCAGACGGGGCGGCGCACCGACCACGCAACGAGTCGGACGATGAGAGATGTCACCATGTGGCGGTGGGGAGCGGCTGGCAAGGGCAAAGTAGCCAAGTATACCGGCGCGGCGTGACGACGGTCGTGACGTTGGGGGTTTCAGGGGCGGGAAGGAAATTTGCTCGCGGCGGCGGAATCGGTATCGATGACCGGTTCGTTTGTATGGGGATATTTACATAATCGACGCCGCCCGGCCGCGCCTGTGACAAATGAAGCTGAAAGGTAACAGTCGGTCACCGCGGGGCAGCGGAGCGTCGGGCCCGGTATACTTCGCATCACCGGTCGATGCAAAGAGCCGGTCGTTTTTTCTCATCGAGTGCGATATCCGTATGAAACGTCATCTGTTTGCTTTCGTCGCGGCGGCCGCCGTGTCGGTTTCCGCTTTCGCGCAGAGCGCACCGGTCGATATCGTCCGCAATGCGGTCGAGGGCACCGTCAACGCGATGAAGGCCGATCCGGCCGCACGCGGCGGCGACATGGCGAAAATCACGCAAGTCGTCGAGCAGCGCTTCCTGCCGGTGACGAACTTCGAGCGCACGACCCGCATCGCGGTCGGCGACGCGTGGAAGCAGGCCACGCCGCAACAGCAGCAGGAGCTGTACAAACAGTTCCGGCTGCTGATGACGCGCACCTACGCCGCGTCGCTCGCGCAGCTGGGCAGTCAGGACGCGAAGTTCTCGTTCAAGGCCGGCGGCGCGTCGGGTGCCGACGCGCTCGTGCAGTCGACGGTCACGACGCCGGGCGACAGCCAGTCGGTCGGCTATCGGCTCGGCAAGGTCGGCAGCGACTGGAAGATCTACGACATCGACATGTCGGGCGCGTGGCTGATCCAGGTCTACCAGGGGCAGTTCAAGAGCCAGCTCGCGGCAGGCGGGATCGACGGCTTGATCGCGTATCTGCAGAAGCACAATTCGCGGACGAACTGACGGTCGCGGCGTGAGCCGATCCCCGGATGCACGAAGGGCGCCCTCGGCGCCCTTTTTTCATGGCGCCGCGTCGGTGGCGCGTCACGCGCCCGCGCCGAGCATCCGCAGGCAATCGTCGATCACCGCATCGACGAACGCGGTGCGATCCGTTTCCGGCGCCGCGATGATGTGATCGGTCGCGCCGTGCACGCCCGCATAGATCAGCAGCGCGGTGACCTGCGGGTGCGCGAGCCGCCAGGTGCCGGCCCGTGCGCCGCCGTCGAGAATCGCGCCGAGCTGTTCGAGGATCGCGTTCTTGTCGGCATTCGTGCGATCGTGGTGATGGTGGTTCGTGTAGACGATATCGTGCGTGCGGTAGGTCGCCGCGTAGGTTTCGATATTCGCGCGGATCCATGCGCGCAGGCGCGCGAGCCAGTCGTCAGCGTCGCATGCGTCCACCGCGCGCTGCAGGCGGTCGACGAACGTCGACGTGTAGCGCTGCGCGAGCGCGGCGAGCATGTCGGACTTCGATTCGAAGTAGTGATAGAACGTGCCCTTCGCGACCTGCGCGTGCTCGACGATCTCGCTGATCGTCGTCGCTTCCACGCCTTGCGCGAGAAACAGCGTCTCGGCCGCGGCCATCAGTTCCTCGAGGCGCACTTCCGCCGGCTTCGTGCGCGGCTTGCCTGCAGGAATATCGTCCTTCCCTGTCGTGAGTCCTGCCTGTGTCCTGTCCGTCATCGCGCGGCTCGACGCCCGTTCGTGCAAAGCCCGCAGTTTAGGCCAGCGCCCCGGTCACGGCCAACGCAATCCATTGACCGACGGTCGGTCGATATATATGATGAGAATCATTCTCGTCTTCGCGCCCGTGAAGGGCGGACCGCCATGTCTCGCTACCGTCGCGCCGCGCTCGTCCTCGCCGCCTGTCTCGGCACCTTTCTCGCCACGCTCGACATCAGCATCGTCAACGTCGCGTTGCCGACGCTGCAGACGGCGCTCAATACCGATATCGGCGGCCTCCAGTGGGTCGTCAACGCGTATGCGCTCGCGCTGTCGGCGTTCATGCTGTCGGCCGGGCCGCTCGGCGATCGCTACGGACACAAGCGCGTGTGGCTCGCCAGCGTGATCCTGTTTACGGCCGGCTCGGTGCTCTGCGCATGCGCGGGCAGCATCGAGCCGCTGCTGATCGGCCGCGCGATCCAGGGGCTCGCCGGTGCGCTGCTGATTCCCGGTGCGATGCCGATCCTCACGCATGCGTTCCCCGATGCGCGCGAGCGCGCCCGTGCGATCGGCGGATGGTCAGCGTTCAGCGCGCTTGCGCTGATCCTCGGGCCGCTGGTGGGCGGCCTGCTCGTCGAGCATGGCGGATGGCAGAACATCTTCCTCGTCAACGTGCCGATCGGCATCGCGACCGTGCTGCTCGGCGCGTGGGGCATTCCGGAGCGCCGGCATCCGCAGCATGCGGCGTTCGATCCGCTCGGCCAGGCGCTGAGCGTCGTCTGGCTCGGGTTGCTCACGTACGGGCTGATCGGTATCGGCGAAGCCGGCATGTCGTACGCGAAGGTGCTCGCGCCCCTGGCGGGCGCCTCGGTGGCGTTCGTCGTGTTCGTGCGGGTCGAAATGCGCGTCGAGCGGCCGCTGCTGCCGGTATGGCTGTTCCGCGACCGGCGGCTGATGCGCGCCAATCTCGCGTCGTTCGTGCTCGGGTTCTCGGGGTACAGCAGCCTGTTCTTCCTGTCGCTGTTTCTGCAGCAGGCGCAGGGGCGCACGCCCGCCGAAACCGGCTGGCAGCTGATGCCGCAGTTCGTGATGACGGCGATCACGTCGATGCTGTTCGGGCGCATCGCGGCGCGCATTGCGATGCACGCACTGATGGTCGCGGGGTACGGGCTGGTCGGCGCGATGCTTGCAGTGATGTCCGGCTTCGGTGCGGGAACGCCGTATCTGCCGGTCGGCCTCGCGCTCGCGGTGCTCGGCATCGGCATGGGGCTCGCGGTGCCCGCGACCGGCATGACCGTGATGGAACTGGCGCCGGCCGAACGCGCCGGCATGGCGTCGGCGACGATGAACGCGTTGCGCCAGACCGGGATGAGCATGGGCATCGCGGTGCTCGGCAGCGTGATGAGCGTCGATGCGTTGCATCGGATGACGGCAGCGATGCAGGCGGGGGGAAGCGCGCAAGCGGATACGCTCGCGCGGCAGGCGGTGATGGAGCATGTGTTCGCCGCCGCCCGGCCGGAACTGCTCGGTGCGTATCGGGATGCGATGGCGCACGGGTTTTCGGTGGCGGTTCTGTGTTCCGGAATCCTGAGTATTGCGGTCGCCATGATGCTGACGATGCGGCGTGAAACGATGCAGCAGGACGAACGCGCGGCAGCGTGCGTGACGTCCTCGCGGCCGGAATGATGTGGCGTGCCGGACTCGCCTTTCGTGGCGGATCGCGTCGTCCGCCGGATGGGCCTACTTCCGCCGATGCTCGACCGCGAACTTGATCAGCTCGGCCTGCCCTTCGATCTCCAGCTTGCGCTTCAGATTGAGCCGGTGCGTCTCGACCGTGCGCACCGACAGCCCCGTCTGCTGCGCGATCTGCTTGCTCGATAGTCCCTCGGCCAGCGCGTCGAGGATGTCGCGTTCGCGCGGCGTGAGCCGGTCGAGCGGCGACGCGGTCGCGCTCGCGTGGATCATCCGCGCGGCCAGCCCTTCGCTGAAGAACGTCTGGCCGGCCAGCACCGCGCCGATCGCGCGCACGATCTCGCTCGCGGGCGAATCCTTCAGCAGATAGCCGCTCGCGCCGGCGCGCACGGCCTGCGTCACGTATTCGATGTTGTCGTGCATCGACAGCATCAGCACGCGAATGCCCGGAAAGCGCTCGTGGAACACGCCCGCGAGCGTGATGCCGTTCATCCCGTTCATGCCGACGTCCATCAGTGCGAGATCCGGTTCGAGCGACGCCGCGAGCGCGAGCGCCTCGTCGGCGTTGCCGGCTTCGCCGACGACGGACAGATCGGCCGCTTCGAGCCGCATCCGCAAGCCGTCGCGCACGAGCGGATGATCGTCGACGAGCAGCAGTCGGGCGACGGGCCGGGCGGTGTCGGGGGCGCTCATGCGTGAAAGGTCTCCTGTTAGGGGTGCGCCGTCACGCGGCGGCGGGCAGCGGCACGCGCGCGGCGACGATCGTGTGGCCGACCTGCGACGCGATCGTCAGCGTGCCGCCGAGCGCGTCGAGACGCTCGCGCATGTTGCGCAGGCCGATGCCGCGGCGCGCGTCGGCCTGCGAGCGTTCGGCGTCGAAGCCGCAGCCGTTGTCGGCGATGGTCAGTGTGACGGATTGCGCGCCGACGTCGAGCGTGACGGCCGCGCGCGACGCCCGCGCATGATGCACGATGTTGCTCAGCGCTTCCTGCGCGATCCGGAACAGCGCGGTGTTGACCGGCGCGGGCAAAGGCCGGGTACCGCTGTGCGCGACCTGCGTATAGCCGATGTCGATGCCGCTTTCGGCACCCAGCTCGCGCACCAGTTGTTCGAGTGCGGCCGCGAGGCCGAGATCGTCGAGCATCGCGGGGCGCAGCGCGTGCGAGATGCGCCGCACCTCGCGCAGCGTGTCGCCGAGGCGCACGACGCCCGATGCCAGCGCCTGCTCGGCTTCGGGCACGCGCGCCGAGCCGCGTTCGAAGCGCGCGAGCGCGGATTCGAGCATCAGCTTCGCCGACACCATCATCTGGCTGATCCCGTCATGCAGCTCGCGCGACAGCCGCGCCCGTTCCTGTTCCTGGGATTCGACGACGCGCTGCGCGAGCAGCTTGAGCTTCGCGTCGGCGCTGCGCGACTCGCTGACGTTCAGCACCAGCGCGCACACGGCGATCGCCGCCGCGCCCGTGAGCGCGATCGCGGTGAGCCAGCTCATCGTGCGCTCGATGTTCGCGGACGCGCGCGCGTCGATGCGCTGCAGCGCGGTGTCGACGTCGTCGAGATAGATGCCGGTGCCGACCATCCAGCCCCAGCGTTCGAGCGCGACGACATAGCCGAGCTTCGGCGCGACGCGGCCCGTCGACGGCCGCTGCCACGCGTAGCGCACGTAGCCGCCGCCGCTCGACGCCGCGCCGATCAGCTTCTGGATCGTCAGCGCGCCCTGCGGGTCGCGCATCGACCAGTAGTTGTGGCCGACGCGCTCGGGCTCGCGCGGATGCATCAGCGAATTGCCGTGCAGGTCGTACACGAAGAAATAGCCGTCGGGGCCGAAATCCATCTTCTGCAGCATCGCGAGCGCCTGCGTGCGCAGCAGCGCATCGTCGCGCGCATTGCGGCCGCTGGCGTCGTAGAGCGGCATGATCGCGCTCGTCGCGAGCTCGACGTAGTGCTTCAGCTCGACTTCCTTGCTCGACAGGTACGCGGCCTGGATCGTCGCGTGCTGCGTGCGCGCGAGGGACGTCGCCTGCTGGCGCACGCCGAAGCCGATGCCGGCGATCGCGAGCAGGAACGGCACGATGGCCAGAAGGAAGATCTTTGCCTTGAGTCTCATGGTGGTGCGAAGCGGCCGCGCACCGGCGCGGGCCAGTCGGGCGCGTCAGCCGCACGGCGGCGTGTCGAGGCGACATTGTCGGCGATTTTGCGCACGGGCGGCGACGGCGGTCGCCCGGCGCCCGGCGCCCGGCCGCTCAGGCCTGCCGTGCAGCGAGGCCGCCGGAAGCGGCCGTGTGCACGACGATGCGGTTGCGCCCGCCTTCCTTCGCGCGATACAGCGCGTCGTCGGCCATCTTCAGCGCGGCCTGCATGTCGTCGTCGCATTCGGGATAGCTGGTCGTCACGCCGATGCTCACCGTCAGGCGCCCCGTCGCGGCGGCGTCGTGCCGGATGCCGAGATCGAGGACACCCGTGCGGATCGTCTCGGCAATCGCCGTCGCGCCGTTCGTGTCGACGTCCGGCAGCACGACGACGAACTCCTCGCCGCCGTAGCGCGCCGCGTAATCGGCCGGGCGGCGCAGGCACCCGGCGATGCAGTGGCCGACCGCGGCGAGCGCGTCGTCGCCGGCCTGGTGCCCCTGCGTGTCGTTGTAGCGCTTGAAGTAGTCGACGTCGATGAACAGCAGCGACAGCGCGTGCTGCGAGCGCGCGGCACGGCGCCATTCGCGCTCGAGTGTGACGTCGAGCATCCGGCGGTTGTCGAGGCCCGTGAGGCCGTCGGTGCGCGCGAGCGCCTGCAGCTCGGTTTCCGCGCGGTGGCGCTTGCGCAACTGCACGTCGAGCAGCAGCGACAGGCCGACGAAGCCGATCGCGAGCGCGACCATCGCGGAGCCGATCGGAATCGCACGGTCGTACCACGCGGCGTAGGTATCGGCTTCCGAGCGCGCGACCATGATGATGAGCGGCAGGTGCTCGAGGTGCCGGAACACGTACAGGCGTCGCACGCCGTCGATCGACGCGGTGTCGGCGAAGCTGCCTTCGCTGGCGGTCATGAAGCGCCGGAACGTGCTGGCGCGGCTGATGTCGCGACCGACGATCTTCGGGTCGTACGGCTCGCGCGCGAGCATCTTGCCATCGGTATTGATCAGCGCGATCGAGCCGCGGTCGCCCAGCGACAGCCGTGAAAACAGGTTCTGGAAATATTCGAGCCGGATCGACATCACGGCGACGCCGCCGAACGAGCCGTCGGGCCTCGTGATCCGCCGGCTGAGCGCGATGCTCGGCGAGCCGCCGCGCAGCCGCGAAAAATACGGCGGGCTGACGTACAGGCCGACGTCGGCGCGGTCGCGGTGCACGGTGAAGTACGGCTCGTTGGCGAAGTTGGCCTTGCGCGGCACGTCGCTCTTGCCGTCGACCGCGATGTCGCCCTTCGCGTCGAGCACGTAGATGCCGCCGAGGTACTTGGCGGTCGTCGCGCGATCGAACAGCACCTGGCGGCGCAGCGGCATCGGCAGCTTGATGACATCGGGGTCGTTCTCGCCCTCGACGACGGCCTGCAGCGACAGCGAATAGATTTCGATGTTGCGCTCGATGTCCCACGACGCCATCAGCGCGAGGTTCTGCTGCATCGCGGCTGCGCGGTCGCGCGCGTCGATGCGGCCTTCGTACAGCACGATCCCGCACAGGATCAGCAGGAGCAGCGCGATCAGCAGCCCCGCATAGAAGATCCGGTGCGGCAGCAGGAACCGTCGCAGGTGAGCGGCGATCCGGCTCGTCAGGCCGGTTGCGCCGGGCATTGCGTAGTCGGTTTCTGCCATGGTCAGTGGATCGTTGGGGATTGCCGCCGGGAGGCGGGCCGATGCGATTGTTCGTATGACGTGTCGGCGTCGAGCCGTGATGCAGCCATTTCGAGCCTGCCTGCCGGGCGGCGGAGAAAATGGATACCGATTATCGGGAATCGCGGCCAGATATACCGGTAAATCAAACGTTCATCGGTGACATCCGCGCCGATTCGACGATCCGACGAATCGGGGAGCGCGAATCCAACGGAGTATAGCGCGCACGTCCGCGCGCGCGGAAAATGTTGCGAACCGTTGATCCGGGTCAAATTACGGTGAATACCCGGGCTTGCGAATATCGGGCAGCGCGTTGCGGCGCAAGGCTTCGCGGCATGAGGAGCCGTGGCGCGCGGGATGCCGTCGCCGATTTCTCCTGGTTAACGGCACGCCAACGCGAAAAATGAACGCATCCGGTATGTGCCGATTATTCGATTCAACGGTCGGGCGAACGCGAATATGAAAACGGGCGGCCGTTGCGACCGCCCGTTTCGTGAAGCCGGAGTACGGGGCTTACGGGCTCCCGGCATGCCGGGAGCCCGCAGCCCGCCCGTGCTCAGGCGCCGTGTTGCTGTGCCTTGAACGCGAGCCGGAACCGGTGCAGCAGCGGCTCGGTATAGCCGCTCGGTTGCGACGTGCCCTGCAGCGCGAGCGCGCACGCGGCCTGGAACGCGGTCGACCGGTCGTAGTCGGGCGCCATCGGGCGATAGTTCGGGTCGCCGGCGTTCTGCTGGTCGACGACACGCGCCATCCGCTTGAACACGTCGAGCACGAATGCTTCGGTGATCACGCCGTGGCGCAGCCAGTTCGCGATGTGCTGGCTCGAGATGCGCAGCGTCGCGCGGTCTTCCATCAGGCCGACGTCGTGGATGTCCGGCACCTTCGAGCAGCCGACGCCCTGTTCCACCCAGCGCACGACGTAGCCGAGGATGCCTTGCGCGTTGTTCTCGACTTCGCTCAGGATCTCGGCGTCGCTCCACTGCGTGCGCTCGACGACAGGCACCGTCAGCAGCCCTTCGAGCAGCGCGTCGCGCTCGCTCGCGTACGGCGTCTTTTCGAGTTCCTGCTGGACGGCCTGCACGTCGACGAGATGGTAGTGCAGCGCGTGCAGCGTCGCGGCGGTCGGCGACGGCACCCATGCGGTGTTCGCGCCGGCGCGCGGATGCGCGATCTTCTGTTCGAGCATCGCGTGCATCAGGTCCGGCATCGCCCACATCCCCTTGCCGATCTGTGCGCGGCCGCGCAGCCCGGCCGACAGGCCCGCGAGCACGTTGTTGCGCTCGTACGACTGGATCCACGCCGACGACTTCATGTCGCCCTTGCGGATCATCGGGCCCGCTTCCATCGCGGTGTGCATCTCGTCGCCGGTGCGGTCGAGGAAGCCGGTGTTGATGAACGCCACGCGCGCGGCGGCCGCGGCGATACACGCGGCGAGGTTCACGCTCGTGCGGCGCTCCTCGTCCATGATGCCCATCTTCAGCGTGTTGCGCGGCAGGCCGTACAGATCCTCGATGCGCGCGAACAGCATGTCGGCGAACGCGACTTCGTCCGGGCCGTGCATCTTCGGCTTCACGATGTAGATCGAGCCGGTGCGCGAGTTGCGCTTCGCCTTCAGGTCGTGCAGCGCGCACAGCACCGTGACGACGCCGTCGAGGATCCCTTCCGGAATCTCGTTGCCGTCGCGGTCGAGCACCGCGCCGTTGGTCATCAGGTGGCCGACGTTGCGCACGAACAGCAGCGAGCGGCCGTGCAGCGACAGCGTGCCGCCGGCGGGCGTCGTGTACTCGCGGTCGGCGTTCAGGCGACGCGTGAAGGTCTTGCCGCCCTTCGCGACCTCTTCGACCAGCGTGCCCTGCATCAGCCCGAGCCAGTTGCGGTAGAGCTGGACCTTGTCGTCGGCGTCCACCGCCGCGACCGAATCCTCGCAGTCGATGATCGTGCTGACCGCGGCTTCGAGCACGACGTCCTTCACGTGCGCGAGATCGGCGCGGCCGATCGGCGTCGACGCATCGATCTGGATCTCGAGGTGCAGGCCGTTGTGCTTCAGCAGGATCGCGGACGGCGCGCCGGCGGCGCCCTGGTAGCCGACGAACTGCGCCGGTTGTGCGAGGGACACGACGCCTTTCGCGGTTTCGACGGCAAGCTGGCCGTCCTGCACGCGATAGCGCAGCGCGTCGCGGTGCGAGCCGCTCGCGAGCGGCGCGGCGTTGTCGAGCACGTTGCGCGCGTAGTCGATCACGCGCTGGCCGCGCGTCGGGTTGTATGCCGACGTGCGTTCGGCGCCGCCGTCTTCGGGCAGCGCGTCGGTGCCGTACAGCGCGTCGTACAGGCTGCCCCAGCGGGCGTTCGCGGCGTTCAGCGCGTAGCGCGCGTTCGACAGCGGCACGACGAGCTGCGGGCCGGCCTGCGTGGCGATCTCGCTGTCGACGTTCGCGGTGGCTGCCGCGACGTTCGACGGGACCGGCACGAGGTAGCCGATGCGTTCGAGGAACGCGCGATACGCGGCATGGTCGCGCACGGGGCCGGGGTGCGCGCGGTGCCAGGTGTCGAGTTCCTGCTGCAGACGGTCGCGTTCCGCAAGGAGTTCGCGGTTGCGCGGCGCCAGGTCGTGCACCAGGGCCGAGAAGCCGCTCCAGAACGCGGCCTGGTCGATGCCGGTGCCCGGCAGCGCTTCGTTTTCAATGAACTGGCTCAGCGCGGGTGCGACTTGCAGTCCTGCTTGGTCGATCATCGTGATTCCTCCCGGGGAAAAATGCGCGCGCGGCTTTGGCTGGTCACGCCGCGACGCTTTGTGTGCCGGCGCGGGCGATCTGCGCGTCCTGTTCGGACTTTACGCCAGACACACCGATCGCGCCCGCGATCCGGCCGCCGACCGCGACCGGCACGCCGCCTTCGAGCAACCCCGTCAGCGGCGCGCTCAGAAACGCGGTGCGGCCACCGTTGATCATATCCTCATACGCCTTCGTCTCGCGCCGGCCCAGCGCCGCCGCGCGCGCCTTGTCCTGCGCGATGGTGGCGCTGGCCGCCGATGCGCCGTCCAGGCGCGCGAACGCGAGCAGGTGGCCGCCGTCGTCGACGACGGCGATCGACACGGCCCAGCCGTGGCGTTCCGCCTCCGCGCGGGCGGCGGCGAGCATGCGGTCCGCATCGGCGAGTTCGAGTTCGGGTTTCATCTGCATGGCATTCCTCCGGAATCAGTCGGTTGACGAGGGGGTGTCGACGAGCTCGATCCAGTGGCGCACCGGCGTGCGGCCCGCGCCGTTCAGGTGAGTCTGGCACCCCATATTCGCCGTGACAATCAAATCCGGTCGCGCGGCTTCGCGCGCATCGAGCCGGCCAGCGCGTCGAGCGGCTCGGCCGCGACGACCTCGGCGAGATCGCGCGCGAGCGCGCTCATACGTTGCGCTTTTCCGCATAGACGGGGTCGGAGCGCAACAGGTCGCCGTATTCCTGCACGAACGCGCCGCAGCCGCTCGCCGTCAGCACGATCGCTGGCGCGCCGGCTTCGATCAGGCCGCCGGATGCGGCCCGGCAGCGAAATGCGTCGACGAGATCGACCCGACGATCACTCGGCCTGCGCCCGCGCGGGATAGGGATCGCATCGGTCACGGTCGTCCTCTGATGGGCCGCTGCGCGGGCCCGAGTCCAGCCAGCCCAGGTTGAACTGAGTATGGCTGTAATAGCACCGCCGCGTTGGCCGGCCGGACACGGTCTTGTCGTCCGGGGTCAACGTGTCCAGTTCGAGCGGCGTGGAAGGAAACACGACATCGGCGAGCGAAACCGGATTGACCAGACTTTCGTTGCGCCACCATTGCGCCGCGTCGCCGGCTACCACGCGACGACTGATCGACGCCTCGCCGTGCGCGGCGTAATAGAGCGCCATGGGCCGGTTCAACCGCGCGTCGTCGCTGGCTTCGAAGTGAAACAGCTTGCTAGGGACAAACAGGTCCTTTGGAATAACAAAAAAAGCCCGCCGAAGCGGGCAACCTCACGATGCGGAGGGGGAGATACGAATACGCGGGGCTGCGCGCTCAGCCTTTGGTCGCACCAAACGTCAGCCCTGCCACGAAATGCTTCTGCATCGCGAAGAACATCGCGACCGACGGCAGCGCGGCCAGGATCGATCCGGCCGAAACAAGATTCCACGAAGTCGTCCACTGCCCCTTCAGCGCGGCCACACCCGCCGTGATCGGCGCGGCCTCGTCGCCTTGCGTCAGACACAGCGCCCAGAAGTAGTCGTTCCACACGAACGTAAAGACGAGAATCGCCAACGCAGCGAGCGCCGGCCGGATCAACGGCAACACGATCTTCCAGAACACCGTCCATTCGCCCGCCCCTTCGATCCGCGCCGCCTCGATCAACTCGAACGGCAACTGCTTGATGAAGTTGCGCAGAAACAGCGTGCAGAACCCCGTCTGGAACGCGACGTGAAACAGGATCAGCGCCTCGACCGTATTGAACACGCCGAGCCTGAGCGACAGATCCCGCACCGGAATCATCAGCACCTGCACCGGCACGAAGTTGCCGGCAACGAACGTCCCGAACAGCGCGGTACTCCCGCGAAACCGGTAGGTCGCCAGCGCAAAGCCGGCCATCGCCGCGAGCGCGATCGACCCGACGACGGAAGGCACCGTGATCTGCACGCTGTTCCAGAAGTAATGCAGCATCGGCGACGTCGTCAGCGCGTCGCGATAGTTCTCGATCATCGAGAAGTGCCGTGGCCAGCCCCAGTAGTGGCCTTCGACCAGTTCCTCGGTCGAGCGCACCGACGTGACGAACACCGCGATCATCGGCAGCAGCCAGATCAGCAGCGCGACGGGCAGCGACAGCTTGTACAGCCTGCGCGAGACGGGCTTCCATTGGGCAACGGGAGTCGGAAACATGATGGCCACCGGTCAGGTTATTGCTCGTTGCGCAGCAGGCGGCGCAACTGGAACACGATGTAGACGAGCATGATCGCGAACAGCACGACCGCAATCGACGCGGAATAGCCGAGCCGGTAATACTTGATCGCCTGGTCGTACATGTAATACGCAAGCACGGTCGAGCTTTCGAACGGGCCGCCGCTCGTCATCACCGAGATCAGGTCGAAGCTGCGCAGTGCGCCGATCACCGTGACGACGATCGCCATGAAGGTGGTCGGCCGCAGTTGCGGCAGCACGACGTGCCACAGCAGCGCGAAGCCGCGCGCGCCTTCCATCCGCGCGGCTTCGATCTGTTCCGGGTTGAGCGACGTGAGGCCGGTGAGGTACAGGATCATGCAGTACGCGGTCTGCGGCCACAGCGCGGCGAATACGATGCCGAACGTCGCGTAGCGCGCATCGCCGAGCACGGGGATGCCGTGGCCGGCGATCAGCGCGAGCAGCCCGAACGTCGGATCGTAGAACCACGAGAAGATCAGGCCGACCACCACACCGGACAGCACGAACGGCGCGAAGAACAGCGACTTCACGAGCCGGATGCCGGCCACGGCCTGGTTCAGATACAACGCGAGCGCGAGGCCGAGCGGCGGCGCGAGCATGAAGAGCGCGAGCCAGATCACGTTGTTGCGCAACGCGGTGTAGAACGTCGGCGCCTGCAGCAGCTCGGCGTAGTTCGCGAGACCGACGAAGGTGCGCTCGGTCATCCCGTCCCAGTTGTACAGGCTCAGCCAAAGCGTCGACAGGATCGGCCAGATCACATAGACGGCAACCATCGCGCAGGCCGGCGCGAGAAAGAGCCACGCGGCACGCCGCTGCCGCCGCACGGCGGGCGACGGGCGGCGTGCGGGCGGTGCGGCGGCGGATGTGTCGCGCGGCGGCGGCGCGGCACCGGCACCGGCGGGCGGGGTGGACGTGATCGGACTGGACACGGCAAGCCTCCTGAACGGGCGCGGCGGCACGGGGCCGCCGGTTGGGTCACGCGCTCACTTCTTGTAGATGCGCTTGCGGGTCTGTTCGAGTTGCGCGAGCACCGTATCGAGCTGCGCGGGATTGGCCAGGAACTGCTGCATCCCCTTCATCCCCTCGTCGGCCATTTCCTTCGTCATGTCGCGGTCGTAGAACTGCGCGACGCCGCCTTTCGTGTCGGCGAGGATCCGGAAGCCGATGCGCGAGATCGGATCGGCCGGTTCGGGAGACTTGCTGTTGGCCGACAGCGAACCGAGCCCTTCCGCGAGCTTCGCGCCCATCTCGGGCGTTTCGACGAACGCGAGGAACGTGTGCGCGTCGGCCTTGTTCTTCGCCTTCGTCGGGATATGCAGCGATTCGACCGGGCCGTCCTCGGCGGTCGGCACCTTCGGGTCGATGATCGGAAAGCGGTAGTAGCCCATTTCCTGCTTCACGCTCGGCGGAAAACCCGCCGCGATGAAGGTGCCCATCAGCATCATCGCGGCTTTGCCCTGGAACAGGAACGGCTGCGCGCCGTCGAGATCGTAGGACAGCGCGTTGTCGATGAAGTAGCCGGCATCGATCAGCGATTTCCACGTCGTGTAGACCTTCTTCACGCGTGGGTCGGTGTACGGCACGTCGCCGGCCATCAGTTGCTGGTGGAACGCGTTGCCGTTCAGCCGCAGGTCGAGATAGTCGAACCAGCCGGCGAGCGTCCACGCATCGCGGCCGCCGATCGCGATCGGCGTGATGCCGGCCGCCTTCAGCTTCCTGCACGCGTCGAGAAACTGGTCCCACGTCTTCGGCTCGTCGGCGATGCCGACCTTGCGGAACAGGTCCTTGCGGTAGAACAGCCCCCACGAGTAGTAGACGGTCGGCGCCGCGTACTGCTTGCCGTTGTAAGACGATGCATCGCGCGTCGACGCATACATCGTGCCCCAGCCGTTCTTCGTCCAGTCGCCGCTCAGGTCCTCGAACAGCCCGCGCTTCGCGTAGTACGCCATCCGTTCGCCGGCGTGCCAGTTCACGACGTCCGGCGCGACGGTCGTGAGCCATGCGGGGAGCTGCACCTTGTACGCTTCCTCGTCGACGAAGGTCGCTTTCACGTCGATGTCCGGATGTGCCTTGCGGAACGCGTCGAGCGTCGACTGCCAGACCGCGCGCTGGCTGGCGCCCTTGAACGCGATGTTGATCGTCAGCGTGCCGGCATCGGCGGGCGCCGTCATGCCGAGCGATGCGAAAGCGATGGCGGCTGCCGTGGCGAGCCGGGCGGCGGCGCGAAGGGGGCGATGTGTCATGCGTGTCTCCAGTCCAGTGTGTCGTTGTGCGTGACCGGCGCGTCGTGGCGCCGGTGGCGGGGGGCTACGGTCGGCTTCGATACACGGCCACGTCTTGCGGCCCGACTTGCGCGGCGCCGAGCACGAACGCGGACGGGGGTACGGCGTCGATCGTGTGCGGCGTCGCGCCATAGTTGAACACGTAGGTCAGGCCGCCGCGCCGGCTCACGCGCACGCCGTCGCCGAGCGGCGTCGGCGCGAGGCCGGCTTCGGCCGCGACGTCGGCGAACAGCCGGGCGGTGGTCGCGTCGTCGAACAGCGCGGCCCAGTAGTGCAGCGTGCCGTGCGACACGCAGGCCGGGTGACCGTCGGCGAAGCGCGCACGGACGACGCTGCGCGTGTCGTCGTGCAGCTCGACGAAGTCGCGCCAGTGGCGTGCGGCGCCCGTGAGCGGTGTGCCGTCGCGCAGCGTGCCGTCGATGCGCTCGGTCACGTTCGGCCGCAGCGATTCGACGCGCCACACGCGCACCGGCAGGATCGACGCGAGCGGGCCGGGCGGCAGCGTCGGCGGGATCTGCAGGTCGACGGTCTTCGAACCGGTGCGCGGCCCGAGCACCGCCTGCGCGCCCGACGCGGCGAGCCGTTCGGCGAAATCGTCCGGCACTACCGGCAGCGGCGGCACGACGACGAGGCGGTAACCGTCGAGCGGCGCGTGCGCCGACACGATATCGACGTCGAGGCCGAGCGAACGCAACGCCGAGTAATACTCGAACGCGACGCGCGGGTAATGGAAATCGGCGCCCTGCGGCTGCACTTCGAGCAGCCACTTCGCGTCGTAGTCGAAGACCAGCGCGACGCTCGCGCGTACCGCGCCGTCCGCATCCGCGCCGGCGTCGTGCACGGCCGCGATCTCGCGTGCGACGCGCTGCGCGTCGCGGCCGCCTTCGTCGAGTTTGTCGTCGGGTGTGTGCAGGCCCGCGTGCATCTGCTCCTGCGCGAACGGCGCCTGCCGCCAGCGGAAGTACGATACGCAGCCGGCGCCGTGCGCGAACGCCTCCCAGCTCCACAGGCGCACCATGCCCGGCAGCGGCGCGGGGTTCCATTGCGCCCAGTTCACGGGGCCGGGCTGCTGCTCCATCACCCAGAACGGCAGCTTCGACATGCCGCGGTACAGGTCGTGATTGAACGATGCGAAATCGGGATGGCCGGTGCGCAGCCAGCGCGCCTTCACGTCGGGCGCGAACCACAGCTCCTCGAGCGCGCCGAGCGGGTAGCTGTCCCACGTCGCGACGTCGAGGTCGCGCGCCACTTCGTAATGGTCGAACTCGGTGAACAGCTGCATGAAGTTGTGCGCGACCGGCCGGCCCGGCGAATGCGCGCGGATCACGTCGACCTGCATCCGGTGATAGCGCGCGAGCTCGTCGGATGCGAAGCGCCGGTAGTCGAGGCGATGCGACGGGTGGGCCTCGGTGACGGTGCCGACGGGCGCGTCGACTTCGTCGAAATGGCGATACTCCATGCTCCAGAACACGGTGCCCCACGCGCGGTTCAGCGCGTCGATCGTGCCGTAGCGCGCCTTCAGCCATGCGCGAAAGCGCACGAGCGCGGCTGGCGAATAACTGACGACGGTCTGGTGGCAGCCGAGCTCGTTGTCGGTCTGCCAGTAGCGCACGGCCGGGTGGCGGCCGTAGCGTTCGGCGACCGCCGTGCAGATCGTGCGCGACGCTTCGAGATAGGTCGGCGACGAGAAGTCGTAGTGACGGCGCGAGCCGAAGGCGCGCGGCCGGCCGTCCGCGCCGATCGCGAGGATGTCCGGATGACGGTCGACCAGCCATTTCGGCGGCGTCGCGGTGGGCGTGCACATCACGATTTCGAGGCCGGCCGCGCCGAGCACGTCGACCGCGCGATCGAGCCAGCCCCAGTCGTATTCGCCGGGCGACGGCTCGATACGGCTCCACGCGAATTCGGCGATCCGCACCTGCGCGATGCCGAGCGCTTTCATCCGGCGGGCATCGTCGGCCCACATCGTTTCCGGCCAGTGTTCCGGGTAGTAACAGACTCCGAGGCGCATGCCCGATCCTTATGCGTAGTGGTGAACGTGGACGTCGGCGCACGCGGGCAGCGCGCGGCCGTCTTCGGTGAAGAGATGGCAGGCCGCGGCCGGCGTCTGCACGAGCACACGCTCGCCTCTGCGTACCTGGGCGTCGCCGGGCACTTTCGCGATCAGCGAGTTGCCGCCGGGCTGGTCGAGGTGCACGTAGGTCTGTTCGCCGAGGCGTTCGACGAGCGCGACGTCGCGTGCGAGCGTCGTCGCGTCGGGCGCGGCGCCGAGCGTCAGGTGTTCGGGGCGGATGCCGAGCGTCACGGCCGCGCCGGCGCCAAGCGCCGAGCCGTCGCGCGGCAGCGTGAAGGTTTCGCCGGACGGCACGAGCGTGACGACCGTGCGATGCGCGTCGCACGCGGTCACGACGGCCGGCAGGAAGTTCATGCGCGGCGAGCCGATGAAGCCCGCGACGAAGCGGCTGGCCGGGTGGTGGTAGAGGTCGAGCGGCGCGCCGACCTGCGCGATGCTGCCGTGCTGCGCGGTATCCGCGCCGGCGTGCAGCAGCACGATCTTGTCGGCGAGCGTCATCGCTTCGGTCTGGTCGTGCGTCACGTAGACGACGCTCGCGCGTTCGAACTGCCGGTGCAGCCGCGCGATCTCGATGCGGGTCTGGCCGCGCAGCGCGGCGTCGAGATTCGACAGCGGCTCGTCGAACAGGAACACGCCGGGTTCGCGCACGATCGCGCGGCCGATCGCGACGCGCTGCCGCTGCCCGCCCGACAGCGCCTTCGGCTTGCGCTCGAGCAGCGTGTCGAGCTGCAGGATGCGCGCGGCATCGCGCACCTTCCGGTCGATGTCGGCTTTCGGCACGCGCGCGAGCTTCAGCCCGAACGCCATGTTCTCGTAGACCGTCATGTGCGGAAACAGCGCGTAGCTCTGGAACACCATCGCGACGCCGCGCTCGGCGGCCGGCACGTCGTCGACGCGGCGGCCGTCGATCGACAGCTCGCCCGCGCTCAGATCCTCGAGCCCGGCGATCATCCGCAGCAGCGTCGACTTGCCGCATCCGGACGGCCCGAGGAACACGCAGAACTCGTGCGCGCCGATCTCCAGATCGACGTCGCGAATGACCGGCGCGTGATCGCCATAGGCTTTCTGCACGCGTCGCATCGAGATGCTCGCCATTGTCTCCGCTCCATGTTCTAATGCGCTGTCATCAGTGATTAAGCGCTTAATCATCGCGATCAAAAAAAGGGGCGATGCGATCGCGGCCGAGTCGCGCCCGTCGGTCGGGCGGCAGGGTGTGTGGCGATAGTGCGCCGCTTCGGTGAGCGAAGCAAATACTGGATAGACGTCCCATATAGTGAGCTAACGATGGCAACCCTGGATGAAGTGGCGCGCCGCGCCGGCGTGACGGCCGCGACCGTGTCGAACGTGCTGCGCGGTCGCGGCCGGGTGGGCGACGCGACGCGTGCGCGGGTGCTGGAGGCTGTGGCGGCGCTCGGGTACCGGCCGCATCTCGCCGCGCGGGCGCTGGCGGAGGGGCGCGCGCCGACGGTCGCGCTGATGGTGTCGAGCATCGCGAATCCGTTCTATCCGGAGTTCGCACTGGCGGTCGAGCGGGCGGTGCGGCGCAACGGGCAGTTCCTGATCGTCTGCAATACGAACGAAGATCCGCTGCAGGGGCGCGCGTATCTCGACCAGATCGCCGGCACGATCTCCGAAGGCATCCTCGTGACCAACGCGAACCTGCACCTGCCGGACCTGCGCGACGTGGCGGCGCGCGGCGTACCGGTCGTGCTGTGCTTGTGGGAGCGGCCCGACGCGCCGCCCGACGGTTTGCCGTGCGTCGCGATCGATTTCCGCGAGGCGGGGCGGATCGCCACGCGGCATCTGCTCGAACTGGGCCACGAGCGGATCGGCGTGATCGTCGGCGGATCGGCGAGCGGCGTGCAGGCGGCGCGCTACGACGGCTTCGTCGACGTGATGCGCGAAGCGGGGCTCGATGCGTCGATCGTCGCGGCCGAACCCGATTCGATCGAAGGCGGCGGGCGCGCGGCGGGGCAGCTGCTCGATGCGCACCCGCGGTTGACCGCGCTCGTCGCGACCAACGACCTGCCGGCGATCGGCGCGATGCATGCGGCGGCCGATCGCGGCCGGCGTGTGCCGGACGATCTGTCGATCGTCGGGATTACCGACATTCATCTGGCGAGCGACACGCGGCCCACGCTGACAACGGTTGCGATCCCGACCGCCGAGGCCGCCGGCCTCGCGGTCGAACTGCTCAATACGTTGCGCGAGGCGGGTGGCCGGATCGACGATGCGTCGCGCGTGCGGATCGCGTCGTTGCCGCGGCTGGTGGTGCGCGGTACGACGGCGGCGGTGTCCGGGCGACGCTCCGCCCTCTAGCGAGGGTCGACGTGCGCGGCATTGGCACGTTGCGGGCAATCGGTCGACATGCCCGTGACGTCTGCGGCGTGACTGCTTTTCGCGCACCGCACGCATGGTTTGCGTCCGGCGCGCGATGCACGCCGGCCTGCCGTTCTAGAACGAGTACGCGACGGATGCGAACAGGCTGCGCGGCGCGCCCGGCGTGACCCACAGGTTGTTGTACGAGCTGACGTAGGTCGTGCGATTGAACAGGTTGTTCAGCACGACCGATGCGCGCAGATGCTTGCTGACCTGCACGTAGCCGTTGAGCTGGACGGTCGCGTAAGCGGGCAGGTCGAAGCCGTCCTGCGTGTTCGCGGTGTTGCCCGCGCGGCGTCCGACGTAGATCACGCCCGCGCCCGCGCCGGCCTTGTCGACGAGCGGCAGCGCGGTTTCGTACATCAGCAGCGCGCTGCCGCTCAGCCGCGGAATGTCGACGAGGCGTGCGCCGGGCGTCAGCACGCTGTCGTGCGTGACCTGGGCATCGACGTACGCAAGATTGACGATGCCGCGCAACCCGTGGCCCAGTTCGCCGTTCCATTCGAATTCGACGCCGCGGCTGCGTACTTCGCCGGCCGCACGCGAGAACCCGGCATTCGCCGGATCGGCGGTCAGCACGTTGCGCTTGTTCACGTAGAACGCGGCAACGGTCGCGAGCGAGCGCGTGCCGGCCCATTTCACGCCGGCCTCGTAGCCGTGCCCCTTCTCCGGATCGAACGCTTGGCCGTTCACGTCGGCGCCGTTGTTCGGCCGGAACGAATACGCGGTGTTCGCGTAGAGCGACAGCGCGGGGCTGGCTTCGTACACGATGCCGAGCCGCGGGCTCAGCGCCGTTTGCAGCTGGGTCGTCGTCACACCCTTCAGGCGATTCTCGACCGACTGGTGAAAGCGGTCCCAGCGCAGCCCGGCGAGCACTTTCCAGTGCGGCCCGAACGCGAGCGTGTCCTGCGCGTACAGGCCCTGGCCGTCGTTGCGCTCGAGCAGGTTCGTCGCGGTGCGCGGCACGGGCGCCGGCTGGCCATAAACCGGATCGAAGATGTCGATCGCATACGGCGCGGCGGCCGTCGGCGTCGAGCGCGCGACGAACTGGTCGTAGTTGAAGCGATAGGCGTCGACGCCCATCACGAACGTGTGGCCGATGCCGGCGGTGCGGGCCTTGCCGGCCACCTCGACGCGCCCTTGCACGTCGTTCGAATGAAACGCGACCTGCCGGTAGCGGCGCCAGAGCGTGCGCCCGTCCGGCTGCAGCGCGAACGCTTCGGACGAGCGGCCGGCCAGGTCGGTGTCGCGCTGCGCAAAGCCGGCGTTGACCGACCAGTCGGCATTGAAGCGATGTTCGAGCGTGAACTGGTGGCCCGAGTTGCGCACGTCGTAGTCGCCGTCGCGCGGCTCGCCGAGGAAGCGCGATGCCGGAATCGCGCCGAGCTGCCCGTTCACCGCGACCACGCCGCGATCGAGCGGCGCGCGCTGGCGGACGGTCTCGAATTCATAGTGCAGCGTCGTGTCCGCGCCGATGTCCCACGTGAACGACGGCGCGAACAGGTAGCGCTTGCTCGACACCGTGTCGCGGAAGCTGCCGTTGTCCTCGTTCATCGCGATGACGCGGTACGCGAGCGACTTCGTGACGGGGCCGGTCGAATCGAGCGTCTGGCGCCATGCGCCGTAGCTGCCGGCCGACACACCGACGGTGGTCGCGCGTGCGAACTGCGGCTGCTTCGTCGTGTAGCTGATGAGTCCGCCTGGATCGCCGCGGCCGTACAGCGCGGACGCCGGCCCCTTGAGCACTTCCATGCGCTCGAGCGTGGCGGTGTCGCGCGGCACGCTGATGCCGCGATTCCACGAGAAACCGTTGACGAGGTAGTCGGTGCCGGACGTGTTGCCGTCGCCAGCGAAGCCGCGCACCGCGTAGTTGTCCCACAGCCCGCCGAAGTTGTTTTGCCGCGCGACGCCGGCGACCCAGTCGTACAGGTCTGCGCCGCGTGTGGCGGCCACGGTCTGGATCAGTTTCCTGTCGACGCTGCTGACCGCGAACGGAATCTCCATCACGTCCGTCTCGGTGCGCGTCGCGCTCGTCGATTCCGGCGCGCGAAACGGCGCCGTCGTGCGCTGCCCGGAGACTTCGATCGCGGGCAGCGACGGTTCCTGAGCCTCGGCGGCGCTCAGGCCGGTCGTGCCGACGACGATGGCCATCGGTGCGGCCGCCCAGTTCTTCCTGCTCATACCCCGTCCTTTGAAGTGATCTGCGTACGGGCAGGGCCGATGACCTCGTGCCGACGTCTATGTTCCAAACAGTTCATTTACGCGCCGAAATCTAATGCAAATGAGATTTATTTGCAATCGTAAGTTAACCGTGTTGCGGGGAGCGGGGAAGGGGCCGGCCGATCCGGTGGCTTGCCGCGTGATGGCGGCCGGCAATGCGCGTGCGCGCTCGGCTGCCGGCCAGCCTCGATTGCGTTCGACGACCCGCATCACGATGCGTCGGGCCGGATCGGGATGCGCGACCGTCATCGCGTGGACGCCGCGGACATTGCGTTCGTGCCGGGCATTCCGGTGACACAATGGCGGCCTCATATCCGAATGCAGAGGGGAGCGAGATGGCATCTGGCGAACACAAGTACCGCGTGGCAGTCGAGTGGACCGGCAACCGCGGCACCGGCACGTCGGGGTATCGCGAGTACGATCGCGATCACGTGATCCGCGCCGGTTCGAAGCCGGACATTCCGGGTTCGTCGGACGCGGCGTTTCGCGGCGACGCGGCGCGCTGGAATCCGGAAGACCTGCTGCTCGCGTCGGCAGCCGCATGTCACAAGCTCTGGTATCTGCATCTGTGTTCCGATGCGGGCATCCGCGTGCTCGCCTATGTCGACAATGCGGAAGGCACGATGGTCGACCGCGCCGAGCCGGGCCGCTTCACCGAAATCGTGCTGCGCCCGCACGTGACGATCCAGACCGGCGACGATCGCGAGCGGGCGGAGCATCTGCATCACGACGCACACGCGAAGTGCTACATCGCGAACTCGGTCAATTTTCCGATTCGCTGCGAACCCGTGATCGCGTTCGCCGCGGCCTGAGACCGACGACAGCGAAACGGAGACGACGATGAAGCTCTTCTACTACCCCGGCAATGCCAGCATGGCGCCGCACTTCGTGCTCGAAGAAATCGGCAAGCCGTTCGAACTCGAATTCGTCGACCGCACGCACGATCGGCACAAGTCGCCCGACTACCTCGCGCTCAATCCGAATGGCCTCATCCCGGTTTTGGTGGACGGCGACCTCGTGCTGTACGAAGCCGCCGCGATCTGCCTGCATCTCGCCGATACGCATCCCGGGCAGCGGCTTGCGCCCGAGCCCGGCACGCCGGAACGCGCGCAGCTCTACAAATGGCTGATGTGGCTCACCAACACGCTGCAGGCGACGCTGATCGCGTATTTCTATCCGGAGCGCTGGGTCGACGTGGGCAACGCGGCGGGCGCCGCCCAGGTGAAGGCGCACGCGGAGGCGAAGATCGCCGCGCTGCTGGATCAGCTCGAACGCCAGCTCGAAACGAGCGGCGGCCCGTGGCTGCTCGGCGCGCATTACACGGTGCTCGATCCGTATGCGCTGATGCTGTGCCGCTGGACGCGCGGCTTTGCCGAGCCGGCGCGGCAACGTCCGGTACTCGGCGGCTATCTGCAGCGGGTGCTCGCGCGAGCGGCGATCCAGCGGGCGTTGCAGACCGAGGGGATCGCGCCGCCCTGGGTGTAATGCGTGACGACGGCGGGCAGTACGTCACGCATCACGCATCATGCGTCACGTGGTGCGCGGTGCGGTGCGCAGCCTGCCGGGCCACGCGGAAACGGCCGCGGCCATGACGTCGCGTATTCGAGGCCGGCGTCAGCCTCACAGCGCGACGCCGTACACCTGCCGCGCAGCCGCCCGAATCGCATCGGCCATCACCGCGACGGCCGGCGAATGCAGCCGGTCGGTGCGCGTGATGAGCCCGAAATCGTCCATCCGGCAATCCATCTCCAGCGGCAGCACCGACACGATGCCATGGCGCGCGTAGTACCGCGCGACGTCCTCCGCGAGCACCGCGACCATGTCGCTCTGCTCGATCAGCTGCGTGATGAACAGTAGCGCGGCCGTCTCCACGAGGTTCGCGGGCGGTGCGAGGCTCGCGCGCTGGAACACGAGTTCGAAGCGATGCCGCAGCACGCTGCCGGCCGGCGGCACGACCCACGCGGCGCGTTGCACGTCGGCGAGCGACAGCGGCGCCTGCGCGAGCAGCGGGTGGCCGGGTCGCACGACGGCGGCCACCGATTCGCCGGTCAGCGGCTCGTAGCGCAGGCGCAGCTTGTCGTGTTCGGCGGAGAGCCGGCCGAGCACGATGTCGATCTTGTCCTGCGCCAGATGTTCGAGCAGCACGTTGCTGGTGTCGATCTCGACCGACACGTGCAGCCCCGCATGCGTGCCCTTCACCGCCGCGACGGCCGGCGGCACGAGCCGCAGCCCCGGCGACGTGATCGCGCCCACCGCCACGTGGCCGAGATGACCGGCCTTCAGCGCGGCCAGTTCCTCGTGCGCCTGGTCGAGACTGCCGAGCGCCGCGCGCGCATGGCGGATCAACGCGTCGCCGTACAGCGTCGGCCGCATCCCGCGCGGCAGGCGCTCGAACAGCACCGCGCCGATCGATTCCTCGAGTTCGCGCAGCAGCTTCGACGCGGCCGGCTGCGTCATGTTCAGCGCGGCCGCCGCGCGATGAATGCTGCCTTCGTCGGCGAGCGCGACGATCAGCAGGAGCTGGCGCGTCTTCAGGCGGCCGCGATTTCCCCACGGGCTGGCTTCGGGCATCGTACGGGTTTATATCGATATCGGAATCGATATCGTAATCGCCAAAAACGTCATTAGCCAGTTATCAAAATTCTGCCTAGACTGCGCCGGTATCCCGTCACCACAGGACTGACGATGTCGGCAACAAAACCCAGGCTGCGCTCCGCCCAATGGTTCGGCACGAACGACAAGAACGGCTTCATGTACCGGAGCTGGATGAAGAACCAGGGCATCCCCGATCACGAATTCGACGGCCGGCCGATCATCGGCATCTGCAATACGTGGTCCGAACTGACGCCGTGCAACGCGCACTTCCGCAAGCTCGCCGAGCACGTGAAGCGCGGGATCTTCGAAGCGGGCGGCTTCCCGGTCGAGTTCCCGGTGTTCTCGAACGGCGAATCGAACCTGCGGCCGTCGGCGATGCTCACGCGCAACCTCGCGTCGATGGACGTGGAGGAAGCGATCCGCGGCAATCCGATCGACGCGGTCGTGCTGCTCGCCGGCTGCGACAAGACGACGCCCGCGCTGCTGATGGGCGCGGCGAGCTGCGACGTGCCGGCGATCGTCGTGTCGGGCGGCCCGATGCTGAACGGCAAGCTGGAGGGCAAGAACATCGGCTCCGGCACGGCCGTGTGGCAGCTGCACGAAGCGCTGAAGGCCGGCGAGATCGACCTGCATCACTTCCTGTCGGCCGAAGCCGGGATGTCGCGCTCGGCCGGCACCTGCAACACGATGGGCACCGCGTCGACGATGGCGTGCATGGCCGAGGCGCTCGGCGTCGCGCTGCCGCACAACGCGGCGATCCCGGCCGTCGATTCGCGGCGCTACGTGCTCGCGCACATGTCGGGCATCCGCATCGTCGAGATGGCGCTCGAAGGGCTCGTGCTGTCGAAGGTCCTGACGCGCGCGGCGTTCGAGAACGCGATCCGCACGAATGCGGCGATCGGCGGCTCGACGAACGCGGTAATCCACCTGAAGGCGATCGCAGGCCGCATCGGCGTGCCGCTCGAACTGGAAGACTGGATGCGGATCGGCCGCGACACGCCGACGATCGTCGACCTGATGCCGTCGGGGCGTTTCCTGATGGAAGAGTTCTATTACGCGGGCGGGCTGCCGGCCGTGCTGCGCCGGCTCGGCGAGGGCGGGCTGCTGCCGCATCCGGATGCGCTGACGGTGAACGGCAAATCGCTGTGGGACAACGTGCGCGAAGCGGCGAACTACGACGACGAGGTGATCCGCCCGCTCGACCGGCCGCTGATCGCGGACGGCGGCATCTGCATCCTGCGCGGCAATCTCGCGCCGCGCGGCGCGGTGCTGAAGCCGTCGGCGGCGAGCCCCGAGCTGCTCAAGCATCGCGGCCGCGCGGTCGTGTTCGAGAACCTCGAGCACTACAAGGCGACGATCAACGACGAAGCGCTCGACGTCGACGCCAGCTCGGTGCTCGTGCTGAAGAACTGCGGGCCGCGCGGCTATCCGGGCATGGCCGAGGTCGGCAACATGGGGTTGCCGCCGAAGCTGCTGCGCCAGGGCGTGAAGGACATGGTGCGGATTTCGGATGCGCGGATGAGCGGCACCGCGTACGGCACGGTCGTGCTGCACGTCGCGCCGGAAGCGGCTGCCGGCGGGCCGCTCGCGGCCGTGCGCAACGGCGACTGGATCGAACTCGACTGCGAGGCCGGCACGCTGCATCTCGACATCACGGATGAAGAACTGCAGCGCCGCCTGCTGGACGTCGATCCGGCCGCGGCGCCGGGCGTGGCCGGCCAGCTCGGCAAGGGCGGCTATGCGCGGCTGTACATCGATCACGTGCTGCAGGCCGACGAGGGGTGCGACCTCGACTTCCTGGTCGGCACCCGCGGCGCGGACGTGCCGAGCCATTCGCATTGAGCGGCGCGCGGCGCGACGCGCGCCGCCGCCGGTCGCGGGCTGCCGGCCCGCGCAACGCCTAAACCGTAACCGCATGACGGCCGGCCGTCGCCGAGGCCGAAGCAGGACGCGAAACATGACATCGAGCAGCGCGCCGCGCCATCGCGGCATCTTCCCCGTCGTCCCGACGACGTTTACCGACACCGGCGAGCTCGACCTCGCGAGCCAGAAACGCGCGGTCGATTTCATGATCGACGCGGGTTCCGACGGGCTGTGCATCCTCGCGAATTTCTCCGAGCAGTTCGCGATCGCCGACGACGAACGCGACGTGCTCACGCGCACGATCCTCGAACACGTCGCGGGCCGCGTGCCGGTGATCGTCACGACGTCGCACTACAGCACGCAGGTGTGCGCGGCGCGCAGCCTGCGCGCGCAACAGCTCGGCGCGGCCATGGTGATGGCGATGCCGCCGTATCACGGCGCGACGTTCCGCGTGCCGGAAGCGCAGATCTACGAGTTCTATGCGCGGGTGTCCGACGCGATCGCGATCCCGATCATGATCCAGGATGCGCCGGCGAGCGGCACCGCGCTGTCTGCCGCGTTCCTCGCGCGGATGGCGCGCGAGATCGAACAGGTCGCGTACTTCAAGATCGAGACGCCGGGCGCGGCGAACAAGCTGCGCGAGCTGATCCGGCTCGGCGGCGATGCGATCGAGGGGCCGTGGGACGGCGAAGAGGCGATCACGCTGCTCGCCGACCTGCATGCGGGCGCGACCGGCGCGATGACGGGCGGCGGGTTTCCGGACGGCATCCGCCCGATCCTCGACGCATGGCGCGAAGGGCGCCACGACGACGCGTACGCGCGCTACCAGGCATGGCTGCCGCTGATCAACCACGAGAACCGCCAGTCCGGGATCCTCACCGCGAAGGTGCTGATGCGCGCAGGCGGCGTGATCGCGTGCGAGCGGCCGCGGCATCCGATGCCGGAACTGCACCCGGACACGCGCGCGGAACTGCTCGCGATCGCGCGCCGGCTCGATCCGCTCGTGCTGCGCTGGGCGCACTGAGCGATCACCGAATGCTACGCGAAGGAGACAGGCACGATGAGTGATCCGATTTCGCTGGGGGTCGTCGGGATCGGCAAGATCGCGCGCGACCAGCATCTGCCGGCGATTGCCGCCGAACCGGGCTTCGCGCTGACCGCGTGCGCGAGCCGGCACGCGGAAGTCAACGGCGTGCGCAACTATCCGGACCTGCGCGCGCTGCTGGCCGCCGAGCCCGAACTCGACGCCGTGTCGCTGTGCGCGCCGCCGCAGGTGCGCTATGCGCAGGCGCGCGCCGCGCTCGAAGCCGGCAAGCACGTGATGCTCGAAAAGCCGCCGGGCGCGACGCTCGGCGAAGTGGCCGCGCTGGAGGCGCTGGCGCGCGAGCGCGGCCTCACGCTGTTCGCGACCTGGCATTCGCGCTGCGCGAGCGCGGTCGAACCCGCGCGCGCGTGGCTCGCGACCCGCACGATCCGCGCGGTGCAGGTGCGCTGGAAGGAGGACGTGCGGCGCTGGCATCCGGGGCAGCAGTGGATCTGGGAGCCGGGCGGCCTGGGCGTGTTCGATCCGGGCATCAACGCGCTGTCGATCGTCACGCGGATCCTGCCGCGCGAACTGGTATTGCGGGAGGCGACGCTCTACGTGCCGAGCGACGCGCAGATGCCGATCGCGGCCGACCTCGATTGTGCCGATACGGACGGCGTGCCGGTGCGCGCGGAATTCGACTGGCGGCACGGCCCCGTCGAGCAGTGGGAGATCGCGGTCGACACGGCCGACGGCGTGCTCGCGATCAGCCGCGGCGGCGCGCAACTGGCGATCGCGGGCGAGCCGGTCGAGATCGGGCCCGAACGCGAGTATCCGGCGCTGTATGCGCATTTCCACGCGTTGATCGCGCGTGGCGAAAGCGACGTCGACGTACGGCCGTTGCGGCTCGTCGCCGACGCGTTCCTGTTCGGGCGGCGCGTCGGGACCGACGCGTTCGGCCGCTGAAAACGCGCCGGCGCGCGCCACCGCGAGCGCGACCCGGCACGACGCAAGTTGAAGACCCAAGCCAATACAAGGAGACACCCATGAACCGCACGATTCGCCGACACACCCTGCGCGCGCTGCTGGCCGCGCTTTGCATCGCACCGCTCGGCATGCAGGGCGCCGCGCGCGCCGACGCGCCGCTGAAGATCGGCTTCCTGGTGAAGATGCCCGAGCAGGCATGGTTCATCAACGAGCAGAACGCGGCGTCCGCGCTCGGCCAGAAGGAGAATTTCTCGGTCGTGAAGATCGGCACGCCCGACGGCGAGAAGGTGCTGGCCGCGATCGACAACCTCGGCTCGCAGGGCGCGCAGGGCTTCGTGATCTGCGCGCCGGACGTGCGCCTCGGCCCGGCGATCGCCGCACGCGCGAAGCGCTACAACATGAAGTTCGTGACGGTCGACGACCAGCTCGTCGATTCGACCGGCAAGCCGCTGCCGAACGTGCCGCACCTCGGGATGTCGGCGACCAAGATCGGCAACCAGGTCGGGCAGGCGATCGCCGACGAGATGAAGCGGCGCGGCTGGAAGCCTGAAGAAGTCGGCGCGCTGCGGATCACGAACTACGAACTGCCGACCGCGAAGCTGCGCACCGACGGCGCGACGCAGGCGCTGCTCGCGAACGGCTTCCGCAAGGAGAACATCTTCGACGCGCCGCAGAAGACGACCGACGACGAAGGCGGCTTCAGCGCGGCTGCGCCCGTGCTCGCGCGCCATCCGAACGTGAAGAAGTGGGTGGTCTACGCGCTGAACGAGGAAACCGTGCTCGGCGCGGTGCGCGCGACCGAGCAGCTGCACATTCCGGCGGCCGACGTGATCGGCGTCGGCATCAACGGCGCGGGCGAAGCGTTCGCCGAATTCCAGAAGAAGGAGCCGACCGGCTTCTACGGGACGATCGCGGTCAGCTCGACGAACCACGGCAAGGACAGCACGCAGAATCTCGTCGACTGGATCCGCAACGGCAAGACGCCGCCGGCCGACACGCAGACGAGCGGCAAGCTGATGACGCGCGCGAACTGGCAGGCCGTGCGCGCCGAACTCGGCATCTGAGCGGCGCGAGGCGAGAACGCGATGACGATGCAGACGACGATGGCCGCGCCGGGCAACGACCACGCGGCGCAAGCCGGCGCCGCGGCAGCGCCGCCCGACGGCCCGCTGCTCGCGCTCGACGGCATCACGGTGACGTTCCCGGGCGTGCGCGCGCTCGACGCCGTGTCGCTGTCGGTGCGCGCGGGCGAAGTGCATGGCCTGATGGGCGAGAACGGCGCGGGCAAATCGACGCTGCTGAAGGTGCTGTCCGGCGTGAACCAGCCGCAGGCCGGCACGCTGACGCTGAACGGCACCGTGCAGCGCTTCGCGTCGACGCGCGCGGCGCTCGAGGCCGGCATCGCGATCATCTACCAGGAGCTGCATCTGGTGCCCGAGCTGACGGTCGCGGAAAACCTGATGCTCGGGCAACTGCCGAGCCGGCTCGGCGTGGTCGACGAACGCGCGCTCGCCGCGCGTGCGCTCGATGCGCTGGAGCGGCTCGGCGAGCACATCGATCCGGGCATTCCGGTGAAGTATCTGTCGATCGGCCAGCGCCAGATGATCGAGATCGGCAAGGCGCTGATGCGCGACGCGCGCGTGATCGCGTTCGACGAGCCGACGAGTTCGCTGTCGGCGCGCGAGACCACGCAGCTGTTCCGGATTATCCGCGCGCTGCGCGCGGAAGGCCGCGCGATCATCTACGTCACGCACCGGATGGAAGAAGTGTACGAATTGTGCGACCGCGTGACCGTGTTCCGCGACGGCCGTCGCATCGACACGTTCGACGCCGTCGCCGATCTCGACCGCGACCGGCTGATCGGCTGCATGGTCGGCCGCTCGATCGAGGACGTGTACGGCTACCGGCCGCGCACGCCCGGTGACGTGCTGATCGAGGCGAAAGGGCTGGCGGGGCCCGGGTTGTCCGAGCCCGTGTCGTTCAATGCGCGGCGCGGCGAAATCGTCGGCTTCTTCGGGCTCGTCGGCGCGGGCCGCTCGGAACTGATGAAGCTGCTGTACGGCGCCGCGCGCCCGAGCGCCGGGCACGTCGAGCTGAACGGCAAGCGGGTGGCATTCGGCAGCCCGCGCGACGCGGTGCGCGCGGGCCTCGCGCTGTGCCCGGAGGACCGCAAACAGGAAGGCATCGTCGCGATCGCGTCGGTGGCCGACAACCTGAACATCAGCGCGCGCCGCCACTTCAGCCCGGCGCGCATGCTGCTCGACGGGCGGCGCGAGCGCGAACTCGCGCAACGCTATATCGAACGGCTCGCGATCAAGACCCGCGACGGCGACACGCCGATCGGCGCGCTGTCCGGCGGCAACCAGCAGAAGGTCGTGCTCGCGCGCTGGCTGGCCGAGCGCATCGACGTGTTCCTGATGGACGAGCCCACGCGCGGCATCGACGTCGGCGCGCGCGCGGAAATCTACAACCTGTTCTACGAACTCGCGGAAGCGGGCCGAACGGTGATCCTCGTGTCGAGCGATCTCGCCGAAGTGATCGGCGTGTCGGACCGGATCATCGTGATGAAGGAAGGGCGGATCGCGGGCGAGGTCGCGAAGGCGCACGCGACGCCCGACGCGCTGATCAAACTCGCGCTGCCGCGCTAGCGCCCCGCAACGATCAACCGGATGCAAACGAAATGAGCCAGGCAATGCAACCCCAACGCACTTCCCCGTCCCCCGATGCCGCCGCCGTGCCCGCACGCGCGCGCGGCGGCGTGTGGCAGCTGATCAACCGCTCCGGCATCGTGATGGTGTTTCTCGTGCTGTTCGCGACGCTGTCGCTGACGGTGCCGGACTTCCTCACGTCGCGCAACATCCAGGGCCTGCTGCTGTCGGTCACGCTGATCGGTTCGATCGCGGTGACGATGATGTTCGTGCTCGCGCTCGGTGAAGTCGACCTGTCGGTCGCGTCGATCGTCGCGTTCTCGGGCGTGGTGGCGTCGACGCTGATCACCGCGACGCACAGCGTCGTGCTCGGCATCGCGGGCGGCGTGCTCGCCGGCGGCGCGGTCGGGCTCGTCAACGGCGTGCTGATCGCGCGCTGGCGGATCAATTCGCTGATCGTCACGCTCGCGATGATGGAAGTCGTGCGCGGGCTCGCGTTCATCACGTCGAACGGCGACGCGGTGATGATCTCCGAGGAACGCTTCTTCGATCTCGGCGGCGGGTCGTTCCTCGGCATCTCGTATCCGATCTGGAGCAACATCGTCGGCTTCGTCGTGTTCGGCTTCCTGCTGCGCAAGACGGTGTTCGGCAAGAACGTGCTGGCCGTCGGCGGCAACGGCGAGGCCGCGCTGCTCGCGGGGCTGCCGGTGATGCGCATCAAGATCACCGTGTTCGTGCTGCAGGGGCTCGTGACGGGTTTTGCCGGCGTGATGCTCGCGTCGCGGATGAGCCTCGGCGATCCGAAGACGTCGGTCGGCCTCGAGCTCGGCGTGATCTCCGCGTGCGTGCTCGGCGGCGTGTCGCTGACGGGCGGCGTCGCGACGATCTCCGGCGTGCTGGTCGGCGTGCTGATCATGGGCTCCGTCCAGGACGCGATGAGCCTGCTGAACGTGCCGACCTTTTACCAATATCTGATACGCGGCGGAATTCTGTTGCTCGCGGTGCTGTTCGACCAGTATCGTCGCAACCAGCGTCGCGCGATGAAGATCTGACGAACGCGCGGCTGCCCGCGAACGCGACAGATCAGATATCGGGAGACGGCATGCAACAGACTCATCCGGCCGCCGCGGCGACGCTGCTGGCCGACAGCCGCAACACGCTCGGCGAAGGCGTGACGTGGTGCGACAGGACGCACGCGCTGTACTGGGTGGACATCGAAGGCGCGCAACTGTGGCGCTGCCGCGCGGACGGCTCCGACCTGACGCCGTGGACGATGCCCGAACGGCTCGCGTGCTTCGCGCTGACCGGCGATCCGGACGTGCTGCTCGTCGGGCTCGCGACGCATCTTGCGTTCTTCGACCTGCGCAGCGGCGCGTTCACGCGGATCGTCGACGTCGAGCCCGAGCGGCCGACGCGGCTGAACGACGGGCGCTGCGATCCGTTCGGCGCATTCGTGTTCGGGATGAAGGACGAGGGCAGCGAGCCGCCGCAAGCGGTCGGCGGCTTCTACCGGCTCGATGCCGACCTCACGCTGGAGCGGCTCGCGTTGCCGCCGGCGGCGATCGCGAACAGCATCGCGTTTTCGCCGGACGGCGCGAAGATGACTTTCTGCGACTCGCTCGTGCGCGAAATCTTCGTGTGCGATTACAGCCGCGCCGGTGTCGCCAACATACGGTCGTTCGCACGGCTGACCGATGCGGACGGCGACCCGGACGGCTCGACGATGGATCGCGACGGCGGGCTGTGGAATGCGCAGTGGGGTGGACGGCGGGTCGTGCGCTACGGCCCGGACGGCGTCGAGACGGAACGCATCGCGGTGCCCACCGCGCAGCCGAGCTGCACGGCGCTCGACGGCGAAGGCCGGCTGTACGTGACGAGTGCCCGCGTGGGGTTGAGCGACGATGCGCTCGCCGGCGACCCGCATGCGGGCGGCGTGTTCGTCGCGCAGACGCGGCACGCGGGGCTGCCGACCGCGCGGTTCGCGGGTAAGCCGCGTGGCTGATCGCGCACGGGATGCCGTTCATGGGAAGCCGCTGACGCAGCGGGCGTCGCGGCCGGGCCGGCAATCCGTCGCGCGTGCGTGAGCGCGCAGCGGCGCGTTTGCGTTCCGGGAACCCCCGTTCGCCGCCTGACGTGCTGGTAAGATGGCCCGCAATTCCATCCCGCCCGCACCATGAGTTCCGCACCGACCAAATCCGCGAGTCCAAAGGCACCCGCGAAGACCCCGGCGAAGCCCTCCGCGAAGCCCACCACGAAGCCCGCGCCCCGCGCCGCAGGCGACAAGCCGAAGGCGCGCGTGCAGCAGCGCCTGACCTACGTGATCGGCGGTCTGGACCGCCTGCTGCGCCGCCACATGACCGACGCGCTCGCTCCGCTCGGCATCACGCTCGCGCAATACACGGCGCTGTCGGTGCTCGAGGCGCGCGGCGCGTCGTCGAACGCGCAACTGGCCGAGCGCTCGTGGATCACGCCGCAATCGGCGAACGAAGTGATGAGCGTGATGGCCGCCCGCGGTTTCGTCACGCGCGAAGCCGACCCGTCGCACGGCCGCATCATCCTGCTGACGCTGACCGACGAGGGCGCCGCGATGCTGCGTGAATGCGAAGCCGTCCTGCGCCCGCTCGAGACGCGCATGCTCGGCGACATCTCCGCCGACGCCGTCGCGGACGTGCAGCGCGCGCTCGAATTGTTCTCGCGCAACCTGCGCGGCTGACCCGTTCCGGACCTTTCATCGCGCGGGCCCGCGCGGCCCGCGTTCGCGTGGCCGGTCGCCTGACCGTTCCCCGATTCCGTCGTTTCCGCCGCTTTCCGATCCGGGTTTACACCGGCGCTCATGCCGCTTGCAATATCAGGTAGCCTGATATTAAATGAAGCCGTCCGCAGCAGGAATGCTGCGCACCGAATCGCACAGGAACGAACGACAGGAAACGATATGAGCAAGTACGACAACCGCTGGCAGACCGTTGAACTGAAGGTGGAGGCCGGCATCGCGTGGGTCACGCTGAACCGCCCGGACAAGCGCAATGCGATGAGCCC
This sequence comes from Burkholderia metallica, assembly GCF_001718555.1. NCBI lineage: Bacteria > Pseudomonadati > Pseudomonadota > Betaproteobacteria > Burkholderiales > Burkholderiaceae > Burkholderia > Burkholderia metallica. The sequence continues at coordinate 2,913,910 of NZ_CP013403.1, read as the reverse complement.
GACGCTCAACCAGGAGATGCTGCAGGTCCTCGACGCGGTCGAGTTCGACGACGAGGCGAAGGTGCTCGTCCTCACCGGCGCGGGCGCCGCGTGGACGGCCGGCATGGACCTGAAGGAATACTTCCGCGAGATCGACGGCGGCTCCGACGCGCTGCAGGAAAAAGTGCGCCGCGACGCATCGGAATGGCAGTGGCGCCGCCTGCGGATGTACAACAAGCCGACGATCGCGATGGTGAACGGCTGGTGCTTCGGCGGCGGGTTCTCGCCGCTCGTCGCGTGCGATCTCGCGATCGCGGCCGACGAAGCGGTGTTCGGGCTGTCGGAGATCAACTGGGGCATCCCGCCGGGCAACCTCGTCAGCAAGGCGATGGCGGACACGGTCGGGCACCGCCGCGCGCTGCACTACATCATGACCGGCGACACGTTCACCGGCGTGGAAGCCGCCGAGATGGGCCTCGTGAACAGCAGCGTGCCGCTCGCCGGGCTGCGCGACGCGACGATCGCGCTCGCCGCGCGGCTGATGGACAAGAACCCGGTCGTGCTGCGCGCGGCGAAGCACGGCTTCAAGCGCTCGCGCGAACTCACGTGGGAGCAGTGCGAGGATTACCTGTACGCAAAGCTCGACCAGGCGCAGCTGCGCGATCCGGAGCGGGGCCGCGAGCAGGGGCTGAAGCAGTTCCTCGACGACAAGACGATCAAGCCGGGCCTGCAAGCCTACAAGCGCTGACGCAACCGGATAAGACATCGCATGGCAGGAGACAACATGACCGACAGACGGATGCTGATCGCCGGCGAGTGGTGCGCGGCCCGCGACGGGCGCACCTTCGACCGGCTCAATCCGGCGACCGGCGCGCTCGCGTCGCGCGCGCCGGCCGCCGGCCCCGACGACGCCGACGCGGCGATCGACGCCGCGCACCGCGCGTTTCCCGCATGGTCGGCGCTCGCGCCGACCGAGCGCCGCCGGCTGCTGCTGAAGGCGGCCGACCTGATGGACGCGCGCATCGACGCGTTCGTCGCGGCCGGCGTGGCCGAAACCGGCGCGACGCCCGGCTGGATCGGCTTCAACGTGACGCTCGCCGCGAACATGCTGCGCGAGGCCGCATCGATGACGACGCAGATCGCCGGCGACGTGATCCCGTCCGACGTGCCGGGCAATCTCGCGCTCGCGATGCGCGTGCCGTGCGGCGTCGTGCTCGGCATCGCGCCGTGGAACGCGCCGGTGATCCTCGGCACGCGTGCGCTGGCCATGCCGCTCGCGTGCGGCAACACGGTCGTGCTGAAGGCGTCCGAGGCGTGCCCCGGCGTGCATGCGCTGATCGGCGCGGTGCTGGACGAAGCGGGGCTCGGCGCGGGCGTGGTCAACGTGATCACGCACGCGGCCGCCGACGCGCCCGCACTCGTCGAGCGGCTGATCGCCCATCCGCACGTGAAGCGCATCAACTTCACCGGGTCGACGCACGTCGGGCGCATCATCGCGCGCCACGCGGCGGCTCACCTGAAACCGGTGCTGCTCGAACTCGGCGGCAAGGCGCCCGTGCTCGTGCTGGACGATGCCGATCTCGACGCTGCCGTCGACGCGATCGCGTTCGGCGCGTTCTTCAACCAGGGGCAGATCTGCATGTCGACCGAGCGCGTGATCGCCGCGCGGCCGATTGCCGATGCGCTCGTCGAACGCGTCGCCGCGAAGGCGCGCACGCTGGTCGCGGGCGATCCGCTGGCCGGCCATCCGCTCGGCACGATGGTCGATGCGGCGGCAGCCGCGCGCGCGGCGTCGCTCGTCGAGGACGCACGTGCGCATGGCGCGCAACTGCCGCTCGGCTGTCGCGTCGAAGGCGCGACGATGCAGCCGGCGATCGTCGATGGCGTGACGCGCGACATGCGGCTGTATCGCGAGGAATCGTTCGCGCCGGTCGTCGCGATCCTGCGCGCGGACAGCGACGACGAAGCGGTCGCGCTCGCGAACGACAGCGAGTTCGGGCTGTCGGCGAGCGTGTTCAGCCGCGACATTGCGCGGGCGATGGCGGTCGCGCGCCGGATCGAATCGGGGATCTGCCACATCAACGGGCCGACCGTGCACGACGAAGCGCAGATGCCGTTCGGCGGCACGAAGGCGAGCGGCTACGGCCGCTTCGGCAGCCGTGCGTCGATCGCCGAATTCACCGAGCTGCGCTGGATCACCGTGCAGACCACGCCGCGGCACTACCCGATATGAGCGAACCGACGATGAACGATGCGACGCTCACAGGCGGGCCGGCGAACGACACGGGCGGCGTGCGCTATCGCGCGGCGGCCGTCGCGGTAGGCGCGGCCGAGATTCGTCGCGCGGAAAACGGCGCGTGGTACCTGCGCTCGCGCGAACCGCTCGGCGACTACCCGGCGCGCGTGACCGACTGCCTCGTGCGCGGGGCGCAAGCGCATCCCGATCGCGTGCTGGCCGCGCGGCGCGGCGCCGACGGCCGCTGGGTCGAAATCACGTACGCGCAGATGCTCGAACGCGCGCGCGCGCTCGGCCAGGGTCTCGTCGATCTCGGGCTGTCGGCCGAGCGTCCGCTCGCGGTGCTGTCCGGCAACGATCTCGAGCATCTGCAACTGATGTTCGCGGCGATGCTGGCCGGCGTGCCGTACTCGCCGATCTCGCCCGCGTATTCGCTCGTGTCGACCGACTACGGCAAGCTGCGCCACACGCTCGGCGTGCTGCGGCCGGGTGCCGTGTTCGTCGCCGAACGCGCGCCGTTTGCGCGTGCGCTCGACGCGACGCTGCCGGCCGACGCGGCGCTGATCGTCGCAAGCGATGCCGATGCCGACGGCCGCGCGGTGCCGCTGTCGCGCCTGCTCGCCACCGTTCCGCGCACGATCGACGCGATCCACGCGGCGGTCGGCCCCGATCATCTCGCAAAGATCCTGTTCACGTCCGGCTCGACGAAGCAGCCGAAGGCCGTGCCGACCACGCACCGGATGCTGTGCAGCAACCAGCAGATGCTGCGCCAGACGATGCCGGAACTCACGCGCGAACCGCCGGTGCTGGTCGACTGGCTGCCGTGGAATCACACGTTCGGCGGCAGTCACAACCTCGGCATCGCGCTGTACAACGGCGGCACGCTGTATATCGACGATGGCCGTCCGATGCCCGGCCGCTTCGACGAAACCGTGCGCAACCTGCGCGAGATCTCGCCGACGATCTACTTCAACGTGCCGAAAGGCTGGGAAGAACTGACGGCCGCGCTCGAACGCGATGCCGTGCTGCGCGACACGTTCTTCTCGCGCGTGAAGCTGTATTTCTTCGGCGGCGCGGGGCTGTCGCAAGCCGCGTGGGACCGGCTCGACCGCGTGACCGAAGCGCATTGCGGCGAGCGTATCCGGATCATGGCCGGCCTCGGGATGACGGAGGCGTCGCCGTCGTGCCTGTTCACGACCGGGCCGCTGATGCGCGCCGGCTATATCGGGTTGCCCGCGCCCGGCTGCGACGCGAAGCTCGTGCCGTGCGGCGGCAAGCACGAACTGCGCTTCAAGGGGCCGAACGTGATGCGCGGCTACTGGCACGCGGACGTCGATCCGCGCGACGTGTTCGACGACGAAGGGTATTACCGCAGCGGCGACGCGGGCGTCTTTGCCGACCCGGAGCGGCCGGAACTCGGGCTGCTGTTCGACGGGCGGCTGACCGAGGATTTCAAGCTGAGCAGCGGCACCTTCGTCAGCGTCGGGCCGTTGCGCGCGAACGCGGTGTCGAGCGGCGCACCGTACGTGCAGGACGTGGTCGTCACCGGGATCAATCGCGACGACATCGGGCTGCTGGTGTTTCCGCGCATCGACGCGTGCCGCGCGTTGGCGGGGCTTGCCGCCGATGCGTCGGTGACCGACGTGCTGCGCGCGCCGGCCGTGCGCGCGGCGTTCGCGGGCTGGCTTGCCGCGCTGAACCGCCACGCGAGCGGCGGTTCAACGTTCGTCGCGCGCATCCGGCTGATCGACACGCCGCCGTCGCTCGACCTCGGCGAAGTGACCGACAAGGGTTCGCTGAACCAGGCGGCCGTGCAGCGGCATCGCGCGGCGACGATCGACGCGATGTACGACCCGGCGCGGCGCGATCCCGACGTGATTTACGCGTAACGCACGCATAACGACCGGCCGGCATTTTTGCGGCCAATGAATCAGGCTGCCTGATAACGGCGGCCGTTCATGAGACTGCTCGCGCGCTCGTCCGCTACTGACCGGCGGCGGCGCGCGGCGGTCGTTGCAAGGCCGACCGACTACAAGACAAGACATCGGATCTGGAGACAGCATGAACACTTACGTTGCGGAAAAACCCACGGTCGCGACCACGCTCGCGCTGTGTTTCGCGATCGCACTTCTCGAAGGGCTCGACCTGCAGTCGGTCGGCGTCGCCGCGCCGCGGATGGCGCGCGAATTCGGGCTGTCCGTGTCGCAGATGGGCATCGCGTTCAGCGCAGGCACCTTCGGGCTGCTGCCGGGCGCGATGCTCGGCGGCTGGCTCGCCGACCGGGTCGGCCGCAAGCGGGTGCTGATCGCGTCGGTCTGCCTGTTCGGGCTGCTGTCGATTGCGACCGCGCAGGTGTCGAGCTTCGCGATGCTGGTCGTGGTGCGCGCGCTGACCGGCCTCGGGCTCGGCGGTGCGATGCCGAACCTGATCGCGCTGTCGTCCGAATCCGTCGACGCACGCTCGCGCGGCAGCGCGGTGGCGGTGATGTACTGCGGCATTCCGTTCGGCGGGATGATCGCGGCGCTGATCGGCGTGCTGCTGGCCGGCGATACCGAATGGCGGCACATCTTCTACGTCGGCGGCGTCGGGCCGCTGCTGCTCGCGCCGCTGCTGCTCGCCCTGCTGCCGGAATCGCGCGCGTTCCTCGACGTCAGCGCGTCGGGCTCCGCACGTCCGGGCGTCGTCCACACGCTGTTCGGCGGCGCACGCACGGGCACCACGCTCGCGCTGTGGCTCAGCTACTTCTGCACGCTGATCGTGCTGTATTTCCTGCTCAACTGGCTGCCGTCGCTGATGGCGGCGAAGGGGCTCGCGCGCAGCCAGGCCGGGATCGTGCAGATCTTCTTCAACATCGGCAGCGGCCTCGGCGTGCTCGGCATCGGCATGGCGATGGACCGGATGAAGACGTCGCGGGTCGTCGTCGGGATGTATGCGGGGATCGTGCTGTCGCTTGCCGCGCTGGCGGTCGCGCCGGGGCTCGTCTGGCTGTCCGTCGCGGCATTCGCGGCGGGGATGTTCGTCGTCGGCGGCCAGTCGGTGCTGTATGCGCTTGCCGCGATGTACTACCCGACCGCGATGCGCGGTACCGGCGTCGGCTCCGCGGTGGCCGTCGGCCGGCTCGGCTCCGTCGTCGGGCCGCTCGCGGCCGCGACGCTGCTGGCCGCCGGGCGCAGCGCGCCGATGGTGATCGGCGCGAGCATTCCCGTCACGCTGGTCGCGGCCGTCGCCGCGCTGCTGCTGATTCGCCGCCCGCAAGCCGGCGACTGAGGTTTCGTTTTTTTCAATGCGCGCCGTCAGAGCGCGCCACTCACCAAGGTCTGGAGACGCAACGCAATGAAAACGAAGACAAGGAACGGCCTGCTGGCCGCCGGCGCGTGCTGCGCGCTCGCCGCCCCGGGCGCGCACGCGCAGTCGAGCGTGACGCTGTACGGGATCATCGACACGGGCGTCGAATTCGTGTCGCACGCGAATGCGGCGGGCGACCACGTGGTGCGCATGCCGGGCGTGACGGGCGAACTGCCGTCGCGCTGGGGGCTGCGCGGCACCGAGGATCTCGGCGGCGGCTACCAGGCGGTGTTCACGCTCGAAAGCGGCTTCAACGTGCGCGGCGGCGATCTCGGCCAGGGCGGCCGGCTGTTCGGGCGGCAGGCGTTCGTCGGGCTGAAGGGCGGCTTCGGCACGCTCGCGTTCGGCCGCCAGTACACGATGACCTATCTCGCGCTGCAGGGCGCGGACATCATCGGCCCCGACATCTACGGGCTCGGCTCGTTCGACGCATACGTGCCGAACGGTCGCGCGGACAACGCGGTGACCTACCTCGGCACGTATCGCGGCGTGACGCTCGGCGCCGCGTATTCGTTCGGCCGCGACGGCGCGGGCACCGGCAATTCGCCGGGGCAGGGCACGTGCGCGGGGCAGGTGCCCGGCGACGCGGTGCAATGCCGCAACTGGTCGGTGATGCTCAAGTACGACAGCGCGTATTTCGGTGCGGCGGCGTCGTACGAGGAGCAGCGCGGCGGCACCGGCGCGGCCGCGAATTTCTTCGATGGCGCGGCGCCCGTCCCGTTCACGAGCAGCGGCGGCAAGGACGCGCGCACGCACGTGAGCGCGTATGCGCAGGCGGCCGGCGCGAAGATCGGCGCGGGCTGGATCGGCCGGCGCGTGTCGACCGGTTCGCCGGCCGCGGCCGGTGCGCATTCGGACCTGTTCTTCGTCGGCGCGTCGTATGCGGTGAAGCCGGACTTCATCGTCGACGGCGAAGGCTACCGGATCGTCAACAGCGCGCACGACACGCGCGCGACGATGGCCACGCTGCGCGCGACCTATCTGCTGACCAAGCGCACGGCCGTCTATGCGCAGTCGTCGTATCTGTGGAACAGCGCGCATGCGCGTTACGCGGTCAGCGGCGGCGGGCCCGGCACGACGCCCGGCGAAGGGATGGGGCAGCTTGGCGCGATGGTCGGCGTGCGGCACATGTTCTGATTCACCGGCGTGACGAACCGAACGGGAGTTAACTTGAACAGGAAATCTGCATTCCTCTGTATCGCGCCGCTGTCCGCCGCCGCGATGCTCGCCGGTTGCGGCGGCGACGATTCCGTGAATTCCGCGCCGACGCACCTGAGCGCCGCGACACCGGCCGCGATGGCGCAGACGTGCGACGCGCTTGCCGCGAAGCTCGCGTATGCGAACACGTCGTTCACGTCGGTGACGACCGCGGCCGCCGGCGCGCTCACGGTAGCCGGCAAACCGATCGCCGAGCATTGCGTGATCGACGGGAAGATGAACGAGCGCGTGAGCGCGGTGGACGGCAAGACCTACGCGATCGGCTTCGAAATGCGCTTGCCGAAAGCGTGGAACGGCCGATTCTTCTACCAGGCGAACGGCGGGCTCGACGGCAACGTCGTGACCGCGACCGGCGAGATCGGCGGCGGCGGGCCGCTGACCGATGCGCTGAACCAGGGCTTCGCGGTGATCAGCTCGGATTCGGGGCACAGCGCCGCGCAGAACCCGCTGTTCGGCCTCGATCCGCAGGCTCGGATCGACTACGGCTACGGCGCGGTCGACACGCTCACGCCGATGGCCAAGCAGGTGATCCGGCTCGCGTACGGCAAGGCGCCCGACCGCAGCTATTTCGGCGGCTGCTCGAACGGCGGCCGTCACGCGATGGTCACGGCGGTGCGCAACCCGGCCGACTACGACGGGATCATCGCGGGCGATCCGGGCTTTCATCTGCCGAAGGCGGCGGTCGGCGAGATGTACGGCGCGCAGCAGTTCGCGAAGATCGCGTCGGCGACCGGATCGAACGGGCTGCCGGATATCCGCAGCGGCTTCACCGATGCGGAGCGGCAGTTCGTCGGCGCGAAGATCCTCGAGAAATGCGATGCGCTCGACGGCGCGGCCGACGGGATGGTGCAGGACGTCGCCGCGTGCCAGGCGCACTTCAGCGTCGATGCCGACATCCCGACCTGCGCGAACGGCGCGCGCACGGGCGCGTGCCTGACGCCAGCGCAGAAGAGCGCACTGGAAAACGTGTTCACGGGCGCACGCAACAGCGCGGGCACGGCGCTCTACGCGGGCTTTCCGTACGATCCGGGCATCGCCGGCAGCGGCTGGGCCGCGTGGAAGCAGTCGAATTCGATCGCGCTCGATCCGGTCGCGATGGCGTTCACGTTCATGTCGCCGCCGAAAACCGCGGCGGTGCTCGCGAACGTGCCCGGCTTCGCGCTCGGTTTCGACATGGACAACGATGCGCCGGCCATTTTCGCGACGAGCGGCGTGTACACGCAATCCGCGTGGTCGTTCATGACGCCGCCCGACGAGACGAACCTGTCCGCGCTGAAGTCGCGCGGCGCGAAGCTGCTCGTCTATCACGGCACGGGCGACCCGGTGTTCTCATTCGACGACACGCGCGACTGGTATGGGCGGGTCGCGCAGGCGAACGGCGGCGATGCGTCGGATTTCGCGCGCTTCTATCCGGTACCGGGGATGAACCACTGCGCGGGCGGGCCGGCGGCCGACCAGTTCGACCTGCTGACGCCGCTCGTCGCGTGGGTCGAGCAGGGGCAGGCGCCGGGGGCGGTGGTGGCCGCCGCGCGCGATGCGACGAATGCGGTGCCGAATGCGGACGTGCCCGCGTCGTGGGGGGCGGGGCGTACGCGGCCGCTGTGCCCGTATCCGCAGGTGGCCCGCTACAACGGCTCCGGCGACGTGAATTCGGCGGCGAGCTTCAGTTGCCGCTGACGTAGCCGTCGATGGGAGGCGGCCGGCGTGCGTCCTGCATGCCGGCTGCCCCATGTGTGCAACCGCTCACTTACTCGCCCGGTTCGACCGGCACCTCGAGCCCGACCTTCACGCGGCTCATGCTCACCAGCGTCTTGAACCGCTTCACGTTGTTGTTCGCGAAGAGCAGCTCGCGCGTGAGCGCGTTGTACTGATCCATGTTGCGCACGGCGAGGATCAGCACGAAATCCCATTCCCCCGTCACGTAGTAGCACTGCTGGATCTGCGGGCAGCGCTCGAAGCTGCGCTTCATCGCGTCGAGCTGGTCGATCTGCTCGCTTTCGACCTCGACGTTGACGACGATCGTCAGCGGATGGTCGACCTTGTCCGGCGCGATGACGGCCGTGTAACGCTCGATCACGCCTTCGTCCGCGAGACGCTTCAGGCGCCGGTTCACGGCCGCGGTCGACAGGTTGACGCGCGCGCCGAGTTCGCTTTGCGGCGTCTGCGCGTCGCGCTGGATGGCCATCAGCAGCTTGCGATCGTACGCATCGAGAGGGATCGTCATGATGGTGCGTGAAGCCTCGAAAGAATGGGAAATTTTTGCGTCTGAGCGGTCGATTTGGCGATTTTGTTGACCGGCGTGCGCAATATTATTTCTCAACCGACGGCGAGCGCAACTCGCGCATGCCCGATCCCCACCCACCCGACGGCCCCTGAGCCGTCCCGATCCGGAGCTTTCCGCGTGCTGATTGCCAACCCGCGTGCGTCGCGCACCGCCTACCCGAACGCGCTGCGCCGCGTCATGAACATCGCGTCCGCCGAAGAAAGCGGCGCATGGCTGTCGCACTGGCCGCTCGTCGGCCAAGCGCGCACGCCGCTGCGCGCGCTGCCCGATCTCGCCGCGCGGCTCGGCGTCGCGAGCGTGAGCGTAAAGGACGAGTCGTGCCGCTCGCCGCTCGGCAGCTTCAAGGCGCTCGGCGCGCCGATCGCGCTGGTGCGGCTCGTGAAGCGGCTGCGCCGCGCGCAGGATCTCGATCCGCAAGGGCTCGTCACCGGCCGCTACGCGGCGGAACTGGCCGACCTGACGGTGATCAGCGCGACCGATGGCAACCACGGCCGCGCACTGGCGGCCGCCGCGCGGGCGATCGGCTGCGGGTGCGTAATCGTGCTGCACGCGAACGTCGACGCCGAGCGCGAACGCGCGATCTCGGCGTACGGCGCGCGGATCGTGCGCGTCGCGGGCAATTACGACGAGTCGGTCGTCTGCGCGGCGCAGCTTGCGCAGGCGAACGGCTGGTACGTCGTGTCGGATACGTCGTACGACGGCTACGAAGCGATTCCGCGCGATGTGATGCAGGGTTACGGCGTGATCGCCGCCGAAGCGGTCGCGCAGGCGGCGCGGGACGACGGGCGGCCGTTCACGCACGTGCTGCTGCAGGGCGGGGTGGGCGGCCTCGCCGCGGGCGTCGCGAGCTATCTGTGGGAGCGCGACGGCGTGCAGCGGCCGCGCTTCATCGTCGTCGAGCCGCGCCAGGCCGATTGCCTGTACCAGAGCGCACTGGCGGGGCGCGCGACGAAGGCGAGCGGCAGCGTCGATTCGGTGATGGCCGGGCTGGCGTGCGGCGAGGCGTCGCCGCTCGCGTGGGACTTCCTCGAGATGTGCGTCGACGACTTCATGCTGATCGACGACGCAGACGCGGTGCGCGCGATGCGCGGCCTCGCGGCCGGCAGCGAACGCGACGTGCCGATCGTCGCCGGCGAATCGGGCGCGGCCGGCATCGCGGGGCTCGATGTGCTGATGCGCGATCCGGCGCTGGCGCGACAGGTCGGGCTCGATGCGCATGCGCGCGTGCTGGCGATCAACACCGAAGGGGCGACGGCGCCGTCCGTCTACCGCGACTGCGTCGGCGAAACGGCCGACGCGGTGCTCGCACGGCAGTGCGCATGGCTGGACCGCGTGGCGGTCGCGGCCTGAACGACATGATGATCGACGAGGCGAACGCAATGGACGCAATGGACGCAACCGAAGAAAGCACGCTGCAGGGGCAACTTAAGGCCTGGCGTCGCCATCTGCACCAGTATCCGGAGACGGGTTTCGAAGAGGTGAACACGTCGGACTACGTCGCGCACATCCTGACGACGCTCGGGCTCGACGTGCATCGCGGGATCGGCGGCACGGGGCTCGTCGCGAACCTGACGGCCGGCACCGGCAAGCGCGCGATCGGCATCCGCGCGGACATGGATGCGCTGAACATCGCCGAGCACGCGCCGGGCCGCGAACACGCGTCGCGCACGCCCGGCAAGATGCATGCATGCGGGCACGACGGCCACATGTCGATGGTGCTCGGCGCCGCGCAACTGCTGGCCGAGCGCAAGGATTTCGACGGCACGGTGCGCTTCATTTTCCAGCCGGCGGAAGAGCATGGTCGCGGCGCGAAGGCGATGATGGCCGACGGGTTGTTCGAGCGCTTTCCGGTGGACGCGATCTTCGGCGCGCACAACATGCCGGGCATGCGCGCGGGGACGTTCACGACGCGTGCGGGCGGCATCATGGCGAGCGAGGACAACTTCGTGATCCGAATCGATGGACGCGGCACGCATGCGGCACGTCCGCACATGGGTATCGATCCGATCGTGATCGGCGCGCAGGTCGTGCTCGCGCTGCAGACGATCGTGTCGCGCAATCTCGATCCGAGCCAGCAGGCGGTGATCTCGTGCACGGAGTTCATCACCGACGGGTTGCGCAACGTGCTGCCGTCGACCGTGACGATCAAGGGCGACACGCGCAGCTATTCGCGCGACGTGCAGGCGCTGCTGGCCACGCGGATGCGCGAGATCAGCGAAGGGATCTGCCGCGCGCACGGCGCGAGCTGCGCGTTCGAGTACACGCACGAGTTCGCGCCGACGGTGAATTCGCCGGAATGGGTCGACACGGCCGTGCAGGCGGCCGCGCAGGTCGCGGGCGCGGACGCGGTGAACGCCGACGTGCAGCCGATGATGATCTCGGAGGATTTCGGCGCGTTCCTGCAGGCGGTGCCCGGCAATTTCATGTTCATCGGCAACGGTGAAGCGGCCGGCCGCGGCGGCGTGCCGCTGCACAACGCGGGCTACGATTTCAACGACGAGATCCTGCAGGTCGGCGCGCGGTATTTCGCGGAAGTGGCGCGGCGGGCGTTGAAGGCGGCGTAGCGCGGCGCCGCACGATACGCATGTGACGGGAAACGGCTCGCCGTGCGGCGGGCCGTTTCATCGTCAGGCGGCACGCGCGACGCCAAAGGTCGCGCATCGCGCCGCGAAGGTTACCGCATCACACCAGCTCGCCGAGACACGCGCCGAACTGCGCGACGAGCCGGTCGACATCGTCGGCCGTCGTCTGCGGGCACACGAGCATCATGTTGTGGAACGGCGTGATCAGCACGCCGCGATTCAGCAGGTACAGGTGCACGACGTGTTCGAGTTCGCTGTCGAGCTGCGCGCCGGCGAGCGTTCCGTTGCGCGGCGGCACGGGCGCGAACTGAAATTCGGTGCGCGCGCCGATGCGCGTCACGCACCACGGCAGCCGGTGTTGCGCGATCGCCTGTTCGAGCCCCGACGCCAGCCGCGCGGCGAGTTCGAACATGTGCGCATAGGCCGCGTCGGTCGCGACTTCGGCGAGCGTCGCGCGCATCGCATGCATCGCGAGCATGTTCGCGGTGAGCGTCGTGCCGATCCCCGAATGGCCGGGCGGCGCGTTCAGCTTCGCCTGCTTCGCGCGTTCCGCGAATTCGGCGCTGAACCCGTACACCGCGCACGGCACGCCGCCCGCGATCGGCTTGCCGACCACCAGCATGTCCGGTTCGAGACCGTGCGCGACCGCGTAGCCGCCCGGGCCGCTGCTGATCGTGTGCGTCTCGTCGATCACGAGCAGCGTGCCGTAGCGGCGCGTCAGTCCGCGCGCGGCGTCCCAGAAGCCCGGATCGGGCAGCACCATCCCGATGTTCGTCATCGCGGGCTCGGCGAGCACGCACGCGACGTCGCCGGCTTGCAGCGCCGCTTCGAGCGCGGGCAGGTCGTTGAATTCGACGACGCGCGTATTCGCGAGCAGATCGTACGACTGCCCGAGCAGGCTGTCGCGCTGCACCGGGCGACCGTCGACGAGATCGACGAACACGTCGTCGACCGTGCCGTGATAGCAGCCGTTGAACACGACGATCGTGTTGCGGCCGGTGGCCGCGCGCGCCCAGCGCAGCACGAAGCGGTTCGCGTCGCTCGCGCTCAGCGCGAACTGCCAGACCGGCAGCCTGAAGCGGCGCGCGAGTTCGCGTGCGACCCACGCGGCGTCTTCGCTCGGCAGCATCGCCGTGTAGCCGCGCGTGGCCTGTTCGACGAGCGCACGCGCGACGGGCTCGGGCGCATGGCCGAACATCGCGCCGGTGTCGCCGAGGCAGAAGTCCACGTAGCGGTGGCCGTCGACGTCGGTGAACGTCGCGCCGCGCGCTTCCTTCACGACCAGCGAGAACGGCGTCGACCAGTCCTGCATCCAGTGCAACGGCACGCCGAACAGCAAGTGCTCGGACGCTTCCGCGGACAGCGCGCGGGAGACCGGCATGGCTTCGATGAATGCGTGGCGCTCGCGATCGAACAGCGCGCGGGCGCGGGTGAGGTCGACTCCGTGACGGGAAGGCAAAGGCAGCTCCTGGGCTGTGAAGGTACGGAAACGATAGCGCGGGCGCCGGGGGGATGAACAGGGGGCGGAATTACGGAGGCAGGTTGACGGTGGCGCGGCCGCTTGGCGCGAGGCCGAGGCGTCGGTATTTTTTCTAAAAGTTTCTGCGCATAAACCGGCGAGGGTGGGCCACGCCGGTTTTATTGCATGGAAAGTTGGTGGGCGCTCACATCCATGGCGTCGGATCCGGTGCGGACGAAGCGGGCCCGGGGGCACGCCCGGCTGCGTGTCACGATGCCCGTTCGCCGCCGTCTCGCGTTACGCCAGCGTCTTGACCATGTGGTGCTCGTCGTAGAAGCGGCCGTTGACGAACATCGAGCGCGGTTCCGTGCCGAACCGCACGAACCCCTGCGACGCATACAGCCGCTCCGCGGTGGCGTTGACCTCGTTCACGCACAGCATCAGCTGCTTGCAGCCCCACGCCTGCGCCGCGTGCGCGGTCGCGTTTTCCAGCAGCGTTTGCGCGATGCCCTGCCCGCGATACGCGGGATCGACGAACACGCCCCAGATCGTCGCCTTGTGCGCGATCTTCACGCGCGCATCGCGGCGCACGCCGGTGATGCCGACGAGCGTATCGCCGTCGAACGCGCCGAACACCGCGCGCTCGTGGTTCGGCGTGATGCGCGTCGCGAATTCGTCGACGGGCACCTGCGATTCTTCTTCGAGCGTCGGCAGGAAAGAGGTGGGTGCGGTGTCGACCGCACGCAGGCGGACGGTCTGGAAGCGGGCGGCGTCGGCCGCATCGAGCAGGCGGGTCGTGATCGTCATCGGGGGCGTTCAGGTTGGAGGTCGTGCATGCCGGCGCGGGCCGTTGCGGCCGCGGGATGCATCGTCCTTATCGTAATAGGAATCCGGATGTCGCGTGGCGTCGTGTGGCGCGGGCACGGGCGGCCTTTCAGATCGCGTCGCGCGGGCACCGCGCATCGCCGTCGACGTAGCGGCGTTCGCGGCGTCTGCAGATGGCTGCGGGGTCGACGCGCGTCGGGCTCGGTGTCGAGCGCATGTGACGCCGATGCGTTGTGACGCGGTTATCGGGGCGGGCGGTGGAGGGGGGCCGTGCGAGGGAGCGCCGGAGGCGGCGCGTCATGTGCGCCGGGCCGGCACGCCGGATGAAGATGACATGAAGCAGGCGCGCGGTCGCGTCGAACCCGTGCTCGACGTCAAGCGGCGCGCAACGATGCGCCCGATCAGGTCAGGCGCACCGCATCGAACTCAATACCGCGACAGCTGATTGCCGTTGATCTGCACGCGATCGCCCGGCCGCAGGTTGCCCGGCGACTGCACGTCGAACGAGCGCATTGTGCCGTCGCTGACCTGCACGTCGATCCGGTAGCTGCTCGGGCCTTGCGCGGCGCCCATCTGCTGACCGATCCGGTTGCCGGCCACCGCGCCGCCGAGCGCGCCGATCACGGTCGCCGCGTCGCGGCCGTGGCCGCGGCCGAACTGGTTGCCCACCAGGCCGCCGACCAGCGCGCCGACGACGGTGCCGGCCACGCCCGACGGGCCGACCGAGCCGTTGACCGGCTGGATGTTCGAGACCGTGCCGTACTGCGTGCCGTAGCCGTTGCCGTACTGGTTGCCGTATTGCTGCTGATTCCCGTACTGGTCATACGGCTGCTGCGAGCCGTACGGCTGCGGGTTGCCGTACTGGTCGTACGGCTGCTGCGTCTGGTTCGGATACGGCTGTTGCTGCTGCACGTAGCCCGGTTGCGAATACGCGGGCTGCGCGTAGCCGGGCGTCGCGTATTGCTGCTGCGGATAACCCGGCTGCGCGCCGTAGTAACCCGGCGCGACGCAGGCGGTCAGCGGCAGCGCCGCGACGGCGACGAGCGAGGCGAACAGAACGGTCTTCGTGGAAGGCATGCGCATCATGGTGTTTCCTGCATCGGCAACGGGTTCGCCGACGAATGCCGGGACGGGTGGCGAACTCGGCGTGAGTATAAGGAATGGCCGCAAGCGCGTCCGGTGCGGCCGGGTAACAACGTGTAAAGTCTGTTGCCGCGTAAATCGCCGTCCGGCGGGGCGTGGAAGCGGCGCTCGGCGAAGGTGCGAGACGGCCTTTGGGCGTGCCCGTTGCGGTGATCCCGATGCCGTTTGGCCATCCGCTTTTCCGCGGCCTTCATCGCGATCCAGCCCCGTCGTCATGCCGCGCATCGCGAAATCGAATGCGCGGCATCGCGACATTTAATTGGCCTCGGGCAGCGGCGTCCGATATCGTGGCCGCAGTCCCTTCCAACGGTCGCGCCCTGCCGGCCGCGGTGCCTTCCTCTGTCCGCGCCGGCGTCGCGCAGCGACCGCCCCCATTCCGAGCCATGACCGAACGTATCTTCATCAATGCCGTCGACGCCGGCGGCCAGCCAATCAACCTCGTCGTTCGCGACGGCCGCTTTGCCGCGATCGGCGCTGATTGCACCGCTACGCCCGGCGCGGAAACGATCGACCTCGACGGCCGCGTCGTGCTGCCCGGCTTCGTCGACGGTCACATCCACCTCGACAAGAGCTTCGTCGGCGATCGCTGGGTGTCGCACGAACCGGTCGGCACGCTGCGCGAGCGGCTAGCGGTCGAAAAGCGCCAGCTCGCGGCCGCGCCGCCGATCGTCGAGCGTGCGAATGCGCTGATCGCGCAGGCCGCCGCGTTCGGCACGGTCGCGATGCGCAGCCACGTCGACGTCGATGCGACGACCGGCCTGTCGAACCTGCAGGCCGTGATGGCCGCGCGCGAGCAATGGCGCGGGATCGTCGATATCGAACTCGTCGCGTTCCCGCAGGCGGGCGTCGTGTCGTGCCCCGGCACTGCCGACGTCCTCGATGCGGCCGTGCGCGAAGGCGCGGATGTGGTGGGCGGGATCGACCCGACGACGCTCGACGGCGATGCGCACGGCCAGCTCGACATCGTGTTCGGCATCGCGGAAAAGCGCGGCGCGAAGATCGACATCCACCTGCACGAGCCGGGCGAAACGGGCATCGCGCAATTGCTGCGGATCGCGGCGCGCACGCGCGCGGCCGGGCTCGGCGGCCGCGTGAACGTGAGCCATGCGTACGCGCTCGGCCAGGTCGGCGATGCCGATGTGCAGCGCACCGCGGCGGCCCTGGCCGAAGCCGGCGTGTCGATCCTGACGAATGCGCCGGGCGACTGCGCGTTTCCGCCGGTGCAGGCGCTGCGCGACGCGGGCGTGCACGTGTTCGCGGGCAACGACAACATCCGCGACGCGTGGTGGCCGTACGGCAACGGCGACATGCTGCAACGCGCGATGATGGTCGGCTACCGGTCGGGCTTCTACACCGACGAAGCGCTCGGTATCGCGCTGGACATGGCGACGTATGCCGGTGCGCGCGTAATCGGCAAGGACAACTATGGAATCGCGGTCGGCTGCGACGCGACGTTCGTCGCGGTGCGTGCGCCGAATGCGGCGGCGGCCGTCGCGGGCGTGCCGGCCGAGCGCTGGGTGTTCCGCTGCGGCGAAAGCGATACGGGCGCGCCGTTCGCTCCCGCGCTGCGCGTCACGCGCTGACCGCGCCGGGGCGCGGCACCTGCGCCGCGCCTCTTCGACCGGACCGCACCAATTGCACTAATCGCACTGACCGACCCCACCGGAACCGACATGACGAACCTGCTGATCCGCAACGTCCGCCCGAGCGCCGACGCCGCGCTCGACATCCTGATCGAAGGCGATCGCATCGCGCGCATCGGCCCGTCGCTCGATGCGCCTGCCGGCTGCGCGATCGAGGACGGCGCGCTCGCGCTCGCGCTGCCCGGCCTCGTCGAAGGCCACACGCACCTCGACAAGACGCACTGGGGCATGCCGTGGTATCGCAACCAGGTCGGGCCGCGCCTCGTCGACCGGATCGAGAACGAACGCCACTATCGCGCGACGAGCGGCCACGACGCCGGCGTCGCGTCGCTCGCGCTGGCGCACGCGTTCCTCGCGGCCGGCACCACGCGCATCCGCACGCACGTCGATATCGATACCGACGCCGGGCTGCGGCATCTGCACGGCGTGCTCGCGACGCGCGAGACGCTGCGCGGGCAGGTCGAGATCCAGATCGTCGCGTTTCCGCAGTCGGGCGTGCTCAAGCGCCCCGGCACGGATGCGCTGCTGTCCGACGCGCTGGCTGCCGGCGCCGATCTGCTCGGCGGGCTCGACCCGTGCGCGATCGAAGGCGATCCGGTCGAGGCGGTGGACGTGCTGTTCGCGATCGCCGCGCGCCACGGCCGCGGGCTCGACCTGCATCTGCACGAGCGCGGCTCGATGGGCGCGTACTCGCTCGACCTGATCCTGCAGCGTACGGCCACGCACGCGATGCAGGGCAAGGTGACGATCAGCCACGGCTTCTGTCTCGGCGATATCGCCGAACGCGAGCGGGATGCGCTGCTCGCGCGGATGGCCGAGCTCGGCGTCGGGCTCGTCACGACCGCACCGGCCGCGGTGCCGGTGCCGTCGGTGGCCGCATGCCGCGCGGCGGGCGTGACGGTCATCGGCGGCAACGACGGCGTGCGCGACACGTGGACGCCGTACGGGTCGCCCGACATGCTCGAACGCGCGATGCTGATCGGCATGCGCAACGATTTCCGCCGCGACGATGCGCTCGAAGTCGCGCTCGACTGCGTGACGCACGGCGCGGCGCGCGGGTGCGGCTTCGACGGCTACGGGCTGCAGCCCGGTTGCCGCGCGGACGTCGTACTCGTCGATGCGTTGACATTCGCCGAGGCCGTCGTCGCGCGGCCGGTGCGGCGGCTCGTCGTGTCGTCCGGGAAGATCGTCGCGCGCAACGGTGCGCTGGTCTGAGTGAAGCCGCGAGTGCGGCCCGAGCGCCGTGCCGCGCCGGTATGATCCGGTTTTCAGCCGGACTTCCCGGGAGACGACGATGCGACGCACGACAGCGGCACGGGCCGCACGATGGATGGCGGCGGCCCTGTTCGCCGTGAGCGCCGCGCAGGCGGTGGCGGCCGGGCCGACGGACGCGCGGCAGGAAGCGAACCGGCGCACGGTGCTCGCGTTCTACGAAAAAGGGTTGAACGACAAGGATGCGGACGCCGCGCTCGCGTATGTCGGCGATCGCTACGTGCAGCACAACCCGAACGCGGCCGACGGCCGCGACGGCTTCCGCAAGTTCGTCGCGTTCCTGCGCGATAAATATCCGCAGTCGCACAGCGAGATCAAACGCGTGTTCGTCGACGGCGACTACGTGATCCTGCACGTGCACGCGGTGCGCGAACCCGGCACGCGCGGCAGCGCGATCATCGACATCTTCAAGCTCGAGAACGGCAAGATCGTCGAGCACTGGGACGTCAATCAGCCGGTGCCCGAGCAGGCCGCGAACGCAAACACGATGTTCTGACGGGGTCGGGCGCGCGAGCGCGTCGCGGCGGCCTTCGCGTTGCCGCTGCCGGCCTGCTTACCGCTCCTCGTGCTCGAGCATCGTCGCGAGCGCCTTCGTCAGTTCGCTGACCATCGGGTCAGCCGTCGGACGGTGCAGTATCGCGATGTCCATGTGCTCGATCGGCGCGAAACCCTGCTTCGCGGTCAGCACGACGTGCTCGTCCGTCACCACGCGCGCCGGCAGCACGCTGATGCCGAGCCCGTCCGCGACCGCGGCCTGGATGCCGCTCAGGCTCGACGTCGTGAAGCTGATCCGCCAGCGGCGGCCGCGCTCCTCGATCGCCTTGATCATGTCGTCGCGATAGAGCCCGCGCGGCGGGAAGACGACGATCGGCACCGGGTCGAGGTCGATCGACGGATGCTTCGCGCTGTCGATCCAGCGCAGCTGCTCGGGCCAGCGCACCACGGCCTCGCGGCTGTCGCGCCGCTGCTTGATCAGCACGAGGTCGAGTTCGCCGCGGTCGTACGCGGCGCTGATGTCGCGGCTCAGCCCGCACGTCACTTCGAGCTTCACCTGCGGATGCGCGCGCTTGAATGCCGCGAGCGCATGCGTCGTGCGGCCCGCCGCGAAATCGTCGGGCACGCCGAGCCGGATCGTCAGCGCGACCGTCGCGCCCGACAGCGCTTCCAGCATCTCGTCGTTCAGCGCGATCATGCGCCGCGCATAGCTGAGCACCGTCACGCCCGCGTCGGTCGGCCGCACGTCGCGCGTGCCGCGGTCGAGCAGGCGGTGCCCGGCGATTTCCTCGAGCCGGCGCACCTTCTGGCTGACCGTCGACTGCGTCGAATGCAGGCGCGCCGACGCGGTCGTGAAGCTGCCGCAATCGGCGACCATCACGAGCGCGCGCAGCAGGTCGAGGTCGAACAGGGGTCTATTCATTTCTGCACTTCTGTGGATTCGCGCATTTCATTTCCAAATGCGTGCGACGACTTTTAACATGGCCGGACACGGCGGGCAATCGCGGTTTCGACGGACCTGGTGCGGCGGCGCGGGGGCGCCTGACGCACATCTTCAGATGAATTTTCGTCCTCGGAGAATGCCATCGTGGCGTGCGCTGGACGAGACCGTGCCGGGACGACCGGTATAGACACCGTAATCTCACCTCTCTCCGGAAAAGCACGCGCCGTTGCGGGTATGCATCGCGCAGGGTAAACACCCTAAGAATGCGAGGAAATCCCCGCCAGACGGTCACGTTGCAGGCGCTACTGCGCTCTCCTTTCCCGATTCGAGCCTGTATTCCGCCCCACCCTCCGTTTCTCCCGCTTGCGCTCGAAAATTGAGCGGTCTAGACTGCATCGCAGTTTCATCGAAGTCCCTGTCTTTCGCGCCCCGCGCCTGCCGCTCCGGCGCAATCGCACCCACCGGACGCCGGCGCCTGCCCGCCGCGCGTCGAGACTTTCAAGGACCCGTCATGAACCGCTCTGCAACGCTTTTCGTCACCGCGCTGGCGTTCGCGCCGCTCGTATCGTTCGCGCAGGACACGTCGACGATCCGCTGGGGCATCGATCCCACCTATCCGCCGTTCGAGGCGAAGCAGCCCGACGGCTCGCTCGCCGGCTTCGACATCGACCTGCGCAACGCGATCTGCGAGCACCTGCGCGCGAAATGCGTGTGGGTCGAGCAGGGCTTCGACGGGATGATCCCGGCGCTGCGCGCGCGCAAGTTCGACGTGATCATGTCCGCGATGACGGCCACCGACGAACGGCTCAAGCAGATCGATTTCTCGAACAAGCTGTATGCGTCGCCGGGCGCGCTCGTCGCGCCGGTCGGCTCGAAGCTGCTGCCCACCGCCGCGTCGCTCGCGGGCAAGCGCATCGGGATCGACCAGGGCACGACGCAGGAGGCGTACGCGAAGGCCGAATGGGCGACCAAGGGCGTGACGATCGTCTCGTACCAGAACCAGGACCAGGTGTATCAGGATCTCGTCAACGGCCGCCTCGACGCGACCTTCCAGGACAAGACGCAGGCCGGCTACTCGTTCCTGAAGACGCCGCGCGGCAAGGGCTACGCGTTCGCGGGCCCCGACGTGACCGACGTGCGGATCACGGGCTACGGCGTCGCGATGGGCGTGCGCAAGGGCGATGCCGACATGAAGAAGCGGCTGAACGACGCGATCGTCGCGATCCGCGCGAACGGCACGTATCAGAAGATCGCCGCGAAATACTTCGATTTCGATATCTACGGCGCGAAGCAGCAACTGACTTCGGCACCGTGACTCCGTCACGCATTCAATCGACAGGCACACCATGACGAGTATCCAGGATCGCGTCGCGCAAGCCGTGACGCCCGAACTGATCGCCGCGTTCCGAGACGAAGGCGCGGTCTGCATCAAGGGCATTTTTTCGCCCGACGAAGTCGCCGCGCTGCGCGCCGGCATCGATGCGAACCTCGCGCAGCCGAGCGTGCGCGCGAAGGTCGCGAGCCGGCCCGACGATCCGGGCTGGTTCTTCGAGGATTTCTGCAACTGGCAGCACAACGACGCGTATCGCGACTTCATCGTGCGCTCGCCGGCGCCGTCGGTGGCCGCCGCGCTGATGGGCACCGAAAGCGTGCGGCTGCATCACGACCACCTGCTCGTGAAGGAGCCCGGCACGCGGCAGCGCACGCCGTGGCATCAGGACCAGCCGTACTACAACATCGAAGGCGACGACAACGTCAGCATGTGGATTCCGGTCGACCCGGTGCCGCTCGAATCGACGCTGGAATTCGTCGCGGGCTCGCATCGCGGGCCGTGGCTGATGCCGCGTACGTTCATGGACAAGGAAGCGAAGTGGTTCCCGGAAGGCAGCCTCGCGGACCTGCCAGACATCGAGGCCGACCGCGCGGCGTTTCCGATCCGCCGCTGGGCGCTCGAACCCGGCGACATGGTGTGCTTCCGGATGCTGACGCTGCACGCGTCGGGCGGCACGCAGAACCGCCGCCGCGCGTTCTCGATCCGCTTCGTCGGCGACGACATCCGTCACGCGCCGCGCCGCTGGAAGACGTCGCCCGAGTTCCCCGGGCTCGCCGAGCAATTGCCCGACGGCGCGCCGCTCGATCATCCGCTGTTTCCGGTCGTGTGGTCGCGCGGCGCGGGGCAGGCCGGCGCGATCTGAGCAGGGTCGATACATAACGCGGCGGCCGTTTCATCGCGAAACGGCCGCCGTGCTCGTTGGTACGGACGATGAAGACTCAGGTCGGGTGGCGCCCGGCACCCGGCTTGAAGCGCGAGCCGAGCCGGTAGCGGTTGCCCGGATGCAGGAAATGCACGAACGTGACGGGCAACCCGTTCGTCCAGGTACGACGCGTGAGCGTGAGACACGGCTCGTCGGCGCGCATGTCGAGCAGCCGCGCCTGTTCGCCGGTCGGCAGCGACGCATCGACCACGTGCTCGATCTCCAGTTCGTAGTGCGACACGTTGTTGTACAGGTACTCCGACGGCGGCTCGGTCTGGAAATCCTGGTCGATGAAGCCGGGCGCGGCGGCCGGGTTCACGTAGCGATCCTCGAGCTGGATCGGGCGGCCGTTTTCCTCGTGCACGCACACCACGTGAAAGACCGGTGTGTTGACCGGCAGGCCGAACGCGGCCGCGACGTCGAACGACGCGGGCTCGCTTGCCCGGCTCAGCACGCGGCAGCGATATTCGTGCCCGCGCGCGCGGATTTCGTCGCGGATGTGCGCGATCATCAGCAGGTTCGACTGCGGCTTCTCCTCGGCGACGAAGGTGCCGACGCCCGCGATGCGCTTGAGCACGCCTTCCTCGGTCAGCTCGCGCAGCGCGCGGTTGACCGTCATGCGCGCGACGCCGAACTGCGCGGCGAGATCGAGCTCGGACGGAATGCGGTCCCCGGGGCGCCAGTCGCCGGATTCGACATTCCGGCGAACGAGCGTCTTGATCTGCTGGAACGGTGCGGTGGCCTTCGTGACCATCGGGGAATCCTTGCGCGAAGAGGTGACGATGCTAGTCGTCGTGACTGACGACGACCAGGATCTCCGCCTGCGCGGTGCCGAGGCTGCGCGTGCGGTGCGGGATGAGTGCGTTGAAATAGACCGAATCGCCCGCCTTGAGTTGCACGGTCTCGTTCGGAAATTCGATCTCGACGCGCCCCTTGTGCACGAACAGGAATTCCTCGCCTTCGTGCTCGCGGAACGTCGACGCGACGAATTCGTGCGGCGGATGCACGACGAACGGCAGCATCTTCTTCGGCGCGACGCCGGCCGCGATGCTTTCGAAGCGGTGCGCGCGACTGTCGGCCGCCGCGCCCATCGCCGTGCGTTCGCCGGCGCGCGTGACCGTGATCAGCTCGCGGTTGTGACTTTCGGAGAACAGTTGCTCGACATCGACGTTCAACGCCTTCGACAGCTTCAGCGCGACCGCGATCGACGGCACGCTCAGGCCGCGCTCGACTTTCGACAGGTAGCTCTTGGTGAGACCCGTCTCGTCGGCCAGCACGTCGAGCGTCCAGCCCTTCTGTTTTCTGAGCAGCTTCAGGCGAATCGTCATGGGGCGCCAGGTGTCCTTCGAAAAACCGATTGTAACGCATGACACAAAGTGTCCTATGGTGTATCGTGTGTCGCGTGGTGCCGGGAAAACGGCTGCGGACGGCGCGGCAGGCCGGCGCCATTCAGGAGGCGAACATGGCGGAAACGCTGAAGTTGACGAAGGAAGCGCTGGTCGCGCTGGCGGAGCGGCGGCTTGAAAACGAAGTGGGCGACAGCGGCTGGTCCGCGCGGCAGAAGCTCGCGCTCACGTGCCGGATCCTGTTCGACGCCGGCCACGATTCCGGGCTGGCCGGGCAGATCACGTGCCGCGCGGGCGACGCCGGCACCTACTACACGCAGCGGCTCGGGCTCGGGTTCGACGAAATCTCCGCCGCGAACCTGCTGCGCGTGAACGAGGATCTCGACGTCGTCGACGGCGAGGGCATTCCGAATCCGGCCAACCGGTTCCACACGTGGATCTACCGCGAGCGCCCGGACGTGAACTGCATCATCCATACGCATCCGGCGCACGTCGCGGCGCTGTCGATGCTCGAGCAGCCGCTCGTCGTGTCGCACATGGACACCTGCCCGCTGTACGACGACTGCGCGTTCCTGAAGGATTGGCCCGGCGTGCCGGTCGGCAACGAGGAGGGCGAGATCATCTCGAAGGCGCTGGGGAGCAAGCGCGCGATCCTGCTGGCGCATCACGGCCAGCTCGTGGTCGGCAAGACGATCGAGGAAGCCTGCCTGCTCGCGCTGCTGATCGAGCGGGCCGCGAAGCTGCAATTGCTCGCGATGTCGGCCGGCGAGATCCGGCCGGTGCCTCCGGCGCTGGCGCGCGAAGCGCACTACTGGATCTCGAAGCCGAAGCGCGATGCGGTGACGTTCGACTACTACGCGCGCCGTGCATTGCGCACGCATCGGGATTGCGTCGCGTGAGCGGCCGATTCGTTGCCGAGCCATGTATTCATCATTGAGGAATCCCTATCGTGTCCATCCTGCTGAAAGGCATCATTGCCTACCCCGTTACGCCATTTTCCGCCGATGGTAGCGTCGACCTGAAAACGCTCGATGCGCTGATCGAGCGCCTGCTTGCCGACGGCGTCCATGCGATCGCGCCGCTGGGCAGTACCGGCGAGAGCGCGTACCTGTCCGACGCCGAATGGGAGGCGGTCGCCGCCGCGTCGATTCGCGCGGTGCGCCGACGCGTGCCGACCGTCGTCGGCATTTCCGATCTCACCACGGCGGGCGCGGTGCGCCGCGCCCGCTTCGCCGAACAGGCCGGCGCCGATGCGGTGATGGTGCTGCCGGTGTCGTACTGGAAGCTCGCCAACGAAGAAATCGTCGCGCACTATCGCGCGATCGGCGACGCCATCGGCATCCCGATCATGCTGTACAACAACCCGGCGACGAGCGGCGTCGACATGTCGCCCGAGCTGATCGCCACGATCTGCCGGAGCGTCGACAACGTGACGATGGTGAAGGAGAGCACCGGCGACATCGGCCGGATGCACCGGCTCGCGCAGTTGAGCGACGGCGCGATCCCGTTCTACAACGGCAGCAACCCGATGGCGCTCGCCGCGCTCGCGGCAGGCGCCACCGGATGGTGCACGGCCGCGCCGAACCTGAATGCGGCGTTGCCGCTGGCGCTGTTCGACGCGATGCGTGCGGGCGACCTCGCGCGTGCGAGGTCGGTCTTTCATGCGCAACTGCCGCTGCTGCAGTTCATCGTCAGCGGCGGGCTGCCGGTGACCGTGAAGGCCGGGCTGCGTTTGCGCGGCTTCGATGCCGGCGAACCGAGGAAGCCGCTGATGCCGCTCGGCGACGCGCGCACGCGTGAACTCGAACGCCTGCTCGCGGCGCTGCCGGACGGTGTGACGACATGAGCGATCCGGCACGCGCGGCAATCTCGGCCGTCATCGGCGCGGTGCGGGTCGGCAAGTGCCGGCCGCTGGCCGGCACGCCGCACGCGAGCGCGATCGACAAGCAGCCGGTCGGCGCGCGTCTGTGGCTGGGCACGCACGGCTTTGCCGGAGACGAGCAGGCCGATGCACGACATCACGGCGGCCCCGACAAGGCGGTCCACCACTATGCGCACGATCACTATGCGTGGTGGGCCGCGCAGATCGGCGCGCGCGACGTGCTCGCGCAACCGGGCGCGTTCGGCGAGAACCTGTCGACGCACGGAATGACCGAAGACGACGTATGTCTCGGCGACGTGTTCACGCTGGGTGGCGCGGTGCTTCAGGTGTCGCAGTCGCGGCAGCCGTGCTGGAAGCTGAATGCGCGTTTCGAGCATCCGCGGATGGCCGCGCTTGTGCAGCAAAGCGGCCGGACCGGCTGGTATTACCGCGTGCTGCAGGAGGGGTGGGTCGCGCCGGGCGACGTGCTGGCGCTGCACGAGCGTTGCTATCCGCAATGGCCGCTGTCGACCGTGCTCGACGTGCTGTACCGGCGCACGCTCGACATGGCCGCGCTCGATGCGCTGTGCGCCGTGCCGGTCCTGCCGTCCGGGTGGCGCAAGATGCTCGACAAGCGCCGCATGGAGCGGCAGGTCGAAGACTGGACGAAGCGGCTCGACGGGCGTTGACGGGTGGCGCGGCCGCGTGCTCGTGTGGCCCCGCGGCCGGGCGACTCAGTGGCCCGGCAACTCCCGCACGTCGGCGGTCGGCACCGAGCCGAATGCATCGCTCAGCGCATAGCCGATCAGGTGTCGCGCGGCGGCTTCGGGCGTCGCGAGCGCGCCGCTCGACTTCAACTGGTCGAATTTCTCGCGCATCGGGAAGTTGTCTTCGCTGGTCGAGCGGATCGTCGCCTGCATGCCGGTGTCGACGACGCCCGGTGCAACGCTGCAGATCCGCAGCGCGCCGTTCGCATCGAGCGCGACCGCGCGCGCATGGTGATCGAGCGCGGCCTTGGTCGCGCAGTACACGCTCCAGCCCGAATACGCGTTGCGCGCCGCGCCGCTCGACACGTGCAGGATCCGGCATTCGGTCGCGGCCGATGCTGCCTGCACGAGCGCAGCCGACAGCATCAGCGGCGCCGCGACGTTCACGCCGACCGCGCGCGCAACGATCGACGGATCCTGCGCGGCGAGCGGGCCGATCGGATCGACGATGCCCGCGTTGTTGAACAGCAGCACGATCGACGCGCCGTCGACGAAGCGGCGCAGCGTATCGCCGGCCAGCCAGGCCGCGACGGCCGGCGGGTCCGACAGGTCGAGTTCGATTTCGGCGAAGCGGTCGCCGGCCTGCGACGCGAGCGACGGGTGACGGCTGCGCGACACGCCGAGCACGGCGACGCCTTCCAGCAGCAGTTGTTCGGCGAGCGACGCGCCGAGGCCGCGCGTGTGTCCGGTGACGATGGCGCGCACGTGCGGTGCGGAAGAGGATGCGGTCATGGCGGTGAACGGGTGGAAAGGGTGAACGGATGAGCGGTGTCGACGCGCGGTGCGCCTGCGTGGCGGCATCGCGTGCGGAATGGGCGATGCGTGGTGCGGTGTGAGGGCGGTCGCGCGGCGCCGCGGACGTCGGGGTAACGGATATCGTAGCGCCCGCCTGCGCGTCGCGCAAACGCCGCCATGCGTAAGGTGCCGGCAGTCGCGGCGTGGCGGCACGCATTGCCGTGCGACACGGACCTGCCGATACGTTGGACGAAAGCCGGCTGCGGCCAGTACACGCGTCGGCGCGGCAGGCAGCGCCGGGCCGCGTGCCGCAAGCTATCATATGGCTCGCCCGTGCGCGATGCCGCGCGGGCCGCGACCGTTTCCCTTCACCTGCTGCACGCTGCGACGCCACTCATGACCACCACCCCGGATACGCCCACGCCTCGCGCCCTTCGCGAACTCACGCCCCTCGAGGCCCGCATTCTCGGCGTGCTCGTCGAGAAACAGCACACGGTGCCGGACACCTATCCGCTGTCGCTGAATGCGCTGACCGCGGGCTGCAACCAGAAAACCGCGCGTTCGCCGGTGATGAACGTCAGCGAGGATGAAGTCACGACCGCGCTCGACGGGCTGAAGCACCTGAGCCTCGTGATGGAAGGCAGCAGCAGCCGCGTGCCGCGTTTCGAGCACAACGTGAACCGCGTGCTCGGCATCCCGAGCCAGGCGATCGCGCTGCTGACGATCCTGCTGCTGCGCGGCCCGCAGACGGCCGCCGAGCTGCGCCTGAACAGCGCGCGCCTGCACGGTTTCGCGGATATCTCGTCGGTCGAGGCATTCCTCGACGAGCTGGCGGCGCGCGCGCAGCCGCTCGTCGTCCGGTTGCCGCGTGCGCCGGGGGCGCGCGAGAACCGCTGGATGCACCTGATGTGCGGCGAAGTGAACCTGGCCGACTTCGCGAGCGCCGATGCCGGCGGCGCGGATTCCGTGCCGCCTTCCGAATTCGAAGCGCTGAAGGCCGAACAGAAGCGCCTTGCCGATGAAGTGGCGCGGCTGAATGCGCTGGTTCTTCGGATGGCCGGCGAGCTGGGCATCGACGTCGACGCGCCAGGCGACGCGTCCTGACATAAGCGGCTGCGGTGCGTGTGCATTGCCCGGCCCCGCCACCACGCGGGCTGGCCGGCGCGCGATGCGGATACCGCACGCACCGCCGCGTTACTTCAGCTTGACCCCCGGTACCAGATAGCGCGAACCGCCCGGCTTCAGAACCGGCGCGAGCGCCGCAAACGACGCATCGAGCTGCGGCCCGAGACGCGCGCCCATCGCGTGCCCGATGCCGGAGACGCTGAACGACAGCTTGCCGGGCGCATCGAACTCGAACGCCAGATACTGCGGGAATACGTCGGCGCATGCGATCGAATCGCTGTCGCCATCCGTCGGGTGAGCGACGGATTCGGCCTTGTCACGCAGCCGCGTGATGAAGCTCACCAGTGCGGGGCTCGTTTCCGGATCGCCATCCTTGCCTGCCGTAGTCGCGTCGATCACGCGATTCCAGTCGAGATACGTGCCGCGCAGCAGATCGGAGACGGTCATCGCGGCGTGTCGGTTGGGCGGGGAACAATCGGTCGCGACAGGCGGCGCCCGGCGCGGCCAACACCCCGCCTCGCGCGGCATCGGATTTAGGCGTTTACCTTCAAACAGCGGAAAACGCCCATCGAGTGCGGGTTCGTTGTGCTTCAATGAATCCGGTTTGTACTCCTACTAAAATTACGGATTCAGAACAGGCCGGATCATTCATTCACAGGAGACAGTCGATGGCTTTGAAACGGTTTTGAAGCGCCACACGCGATGGTCTGCAACACCGCCGAACTTCCTTCGATGAAAGCAGGTTATCCCAGGGGCTCCCACCATGTCCTCCAGACGTTTCATGATGGCCGCGGCGGCCGTTTCCGCCGCGCTGGCCGTCGCCGCGCCGCCGGCCACTGCCGCCGCGCCGACCGTGTCCGACCCGTTCTACACGTACACCGGCACCACGCCGCTGGCATCGATTCCACCGGGCACCGTGCTCAAGACGCGCAACGTCACCTATCACGTGGCCGGCATCCCGACCGCGCTGACCGCGCAGCAGTTGCTGTATCGCACCAATAACGCGCTGAACCAGCCGGTCGTCAACGTGACGTCGGTGATCCGGAGCCAGGTCAGCAACGGCCGCGCGATCTCGTACCAGTCGGCCTACGATTCGCTGAACCCGTACGACGAGCCGTCGCAGGTGATCGCCGGCGACCGCGACGTCACGAAGGTCATCAACGTCGGCACGTTGCTCTACAGCGCGGAATCGATTCCGCTGTCGACGCTGCTGCTGCTCGGCTACAACGTGATCGTGCCCGATACGGAAGGCCAGACGTCCGACTTCGCGGCCGGCCCCGAGTACGGGATGACCACGCTCGATTCGATCCGCGCGGCGCTCAACACGCCGTCGACCGGCCTCAATCCGTCGAGCAAGGTCGCGATGATCGGCTATTCCGGCGGCGCGATCGCGACAAACTGGGCCGCGCAGCTCGCGCCGAGCTATGCGCCCGAGATCAACCGGCAGCTCGTCGGCGCGGCGGAAGGCGGCGTGCTGGTCGATCCCGCGCACAACCTGCGCTACGTCGACGGCAGCATCGTGTGGGGCGGCGTGGCCGCGGCCGCGCTGGCCGGCCTGTCGCGCGGCTACGGCTTCGACCTGACGCCGTATCTCAGCGATACCGGCATGGCGGTGTTCAAGGACATCCAGAGCCAGTCGCTCGCGTACATCCTGCCGAAGTACACGGGGCTGCATTGGGGCACGCTGTTCAAGCCGCAGTACGCGAACGACATCAACAGCATTCCGGTGTACGTGACGTACGCGAACAAGGTGAATGCCGGGCTGGCCCCGTCGCCGACGATCCCGATGTTCATCGGCCAGGGCACGGCCGGCGCGCTCGACGGCACCTTCGGCAGCCAGGTGGGCGACGGCGTGATGCTCGCGTACGACGTGCGCGCGCTCGCGCAGAAGTTCTGCGCGAGCGGCACGCCGGTCACGTACAACGAGTATCCGCTCGAGCATGCGGGCGCGATCGTGCCGTGGGTGGCCGGCATGTTGCCGTGGCTCTACGACCGCTTCAACGGGAAAGCCGCGCCGAGCAACTGCTGGCTCACGTCGCTGCTGCCGAGCAATTCGCTGGCGCCCGAGACGCTGCACTAGCCGCGCCGCAACGCCGCGCAGGGCCGGGCGACCCGTCACGGGTCGCCTTTTTTCGTTCCGGGATCGGCCGCGAACGCACGAGCGCGGCCTTCACCGCTCCCGCTCTCCCGCCGCCCCCGCCCCGCCCGAGTGCCATAATCGAGCCTGCCCGTCATTCCAAAAGTCCCCCGGAGAATCACCATGCAGAACCTCGACAATCCTTCCCACGATCGCGAGGTAGGCAGCGCCGACGCGACGCAGGACACCACGCGCATCGACGACGTCCGCATCGGCGCGGTGCGTCCGCTGATTTCGCCGGCGCTGCTGCTGGACGAACTGCCGGTGCCGGCCGCCACGCAGACGCTCGTCGAGGACACGCGCCGCGCGATCGGCGACATCCTGCACGGCCGCGACGACCGGCTGCTGCTCGTCGTCGGCCCGTGCTCGATCCACGATCACGACCAGGCGCTCGACTACGCGCGCCGCCTGAAGGCGACCGCCGATGTGCTGAAGGACGACCTGCTGATCACGATGCGCGTCTACTTCGAGAAGCCGCGCACGACGGTCGGCTGGAAGGGCTACATCAACGATCCGCGCCTCGACGGAAGTTTCCGCATCAACGAAGGGCTGCGCGCCGCGCGGCAACTGCTGCTCGACATCAACGCGCTGGGCCTGCCGGCGTCGACCGAATTTCTCGACCTGCTGAGCCCGCAGTACATCGCCGACCTGATCGCGTGGGGCGCGATCGGCGCGCGCACGACCGAGAGCCAGAGCCATCGCCAGCTCGCGTCGGGCCTGAGCTGCCCGATCGGCTTCAAGAACGGCACCGACGGCGGCGTACAGGTCGCATCCGATGCGATCGTCGCCGCGGCCGCGAGCCATGCGTTCATGGGGATGACGAAGATGGGGATGGCCGCGATCTTCGAGACACGCGGCAACGACGACGCGCACGTGATCCTGCGCGGCGGCAAGAACGGCCCGAACTACGACGCCGAACACGTCGAGGCGAGCTGCGCGGTGCTGCGCAAGGCCGGGCTGCGCGAGCAGGTGATGGTCGACTGCTCGCACGCGAACTCGAACAAGTCGCACGATCGTCAGGTCGACGTCGCGCAGGATCTCGCACGGCAACTGTCGCAGGGCGAGCAACGGATCGTCGGCGTGATGGTGGAGAGCCATCTCGAGGCCGGACGTCAGGACCTGAAGCCGGGCGTGCCGCTGAAATACGGCGTATCGATCACCGATGCGTGCCTGAGCTGGGCGCAGACGGAACCCGTGCTCGACGTGCTGGCCGACGCCGTGCGGCAACGGCGCGCGCGCAACGCGTGACGCGTGGTGCGATGGGCTGCCGACGACGCATCACCGGCCCCGCAACGATGTCGCAATGATCGAGCGGCTTCGCGACGAAGTCAGCCGGGATTATTCCGGCACGCTGACCATCGCGAACGATCTGGACGAGATCGCCGTCTGACGGGCGAGTTCGCCACGAGCGGAAGGCCCACATGCCGACAGGCCGGCCGGTCGTCGCTGCGTCCGATCGCCGCTGGCCGGCTGGGGCCGGTGCGGCTACCATGGCGTGGTATCGCGCGGCAGGCCGCTGCGCGTGCACTCATCGGCGGCGCGGCCGGCCGCCGGTCCGCGGGCGAAGCGCGATGCATGCGTCGCTTCGCTCGCGGAATCCACAACAACCGAACCGGAGTGCAACACCATGACGTTCCACAAGACCCTCCTCGCAGCAACCATCCTCGCATCGAGCGTCAGCGCGCACGCGCAGATCGCCGGTGCGCAGCCGATCAGCGTGACCGTCGAGCAATCGCAGGCGCTGCTCGAAGGCTGGAGCGTGAAGAAGAGCGTGCTCGGCAAGTCCGTGTACAACGACGAGAACCAGAAGGTCGGCACCGTGCGCGACCTGATCGTCGCGCCGGACGGCTCGGTGTCGGCGGCGATCGTGTCGGCCGGCGGCTTCCTCGGCGTGGCCGCGCACGACGTCGCGGTGCCGATCGCGTCGCTCGACGTGCGCAACGGCAACATCTACCTGCCGGGCGCGACGAAGGACGCGCTGAAGGCGACGCCCGCGTTCCAGTACGCGAAGGTGCCGTCGCCGCCGAAGCCGAAGAAGCTCGACGACAAGCACTGAGCAGGCGCGTAGCACCCATCGGCCGGCGCGGCCCGGCGCATCACGCGCCGGGCCGCGCCGTCTGCGTTCAACCGCTCGACGTCTCGTCCGGCGGCGCGAGCGCCACGACGTGGCTGATGCCTTCGTGCGCCATCTTCGTGTAAGGGCTGAAGCGCTCCGTATGGCGGACGAGTTCTTCCGCCACCGTGCGCTCGACGCCCGGCAGCCGCACGCGAATGTTCGCGCTCAGCATGAACAGCCCGTCCACCGGATCGCGGCAGAAGTCGACCGACGCGCTGACCGACGCGCCGTCGATCGACACGCCGGCCCGCGCGGCGAGCAGGCTCAGCGCGCCGTGAAAGCACGCCGCATAGCTCGCGGCAAACAACTGTTCCGGGTTCGGGCCGTCGCCCGGGCCGCCGAGCGCGCGCGGCAGGCGCAGCGCCACATCGAGGCGGCCGTCGTCGGAACGCGCGACGCCCGACGCGCGGCCGTGCTCCGCCGCGCCGCCCGTGACGGTCACCGTCGTCGAATAGAGCGTGCGCGGCTCCCGTCCGCGATAAGGGTCGAGCAGCGAGAGCGGCGGCGGGCGAAGCGGCGTCATGGCGTACGGGATCCTGCCGGGCGGCTCAGCGCGCGGGCTGGCTGTTGCGAAACCACGCGTCGAACGTCGTCGTGCCGAGGCGGGCGCCCGGCCCGGGCACGAGCGTGTCGTCCTGCAGCATCGCGCCGAAGTAATCGGCATCCGCGTCCTTGACCACCGTGCGCGGATCGTGCGTGACCTGCAGGAAATGTTCGACCAGATCGGCGATCCGCACACGATCGGGGCCGCCGATTTCGGCGATGCCGTTGCGCGGCGCGGCGAGGGCGACATCGGTGACGGCGGCAGCGACGTCGTCCGACGCGATCGGCTGGAAGAACGCGGTGGTCTGGCGCGTGGTGTCGCCTTCGGTGCTCGCCTGCGCGATCGCACCGACGAATTCGAAGAACTGCGTCGAGCGCACGATCGTGTACGGCACGCCCGCCGCGCGGATCAGGTCTTCCTGGATGAGCTTGCCGCGGAAATACGCGCTTTGCTGCAGGCGGTCGGTGCCGACCACCGACAGCGCGACGTGATGGCGCACGCCGGCCGCACGCTCCGCGGCGAACAGGTTGCGTCCCGACGTCTCGAAGAAGGCCTTCACGGCCGCTTCCTCGAACGACGGCGAGTTCGCGAGGTCGACCACGACGTCCGCGCCCGCGAGCGCGTCGGCCAGCCCCGCGCCGGTGATCGTGTCGACGCCGGTCGACGGCGCCGCCGCAACGGCTTCGTGACCGCGCGCGATCAGGTTCCTGACGACTTTGCTGCCGATGAGGCCGGTACCACCTATCACGACGATTTTCACGAATGTTCTCCTTGTAGGGGCGCGATTAGCGCGCCCCCTGAATCTGTCGAAGCCGGCACGCGCCGCGCTGGCGCGACGCTGCCGGCACGTTGCCGAAGGGCGCGCGCGACGATGAGCGCGCCGTCGACCCGCCCGTATCGTAGGCACGCGCCACGTAACCCGGAAGGGCCCCGCAGGCCCTCATGATGTTGCATCGAATGCATCAATCGACTGCCTCCAGCGGCGCCATCGACGTCATCGTCGTCAGGCACAGCAGGTCGCGCGCCCGCGTCTGGTCGATCATGTAGTCGATGAACACGCGGATGCGCGTCGGCAGATGCTTGCGGCTCAGGTAGCACAGATAGTGTCCGCCGTCGTCCGGTGCGTGCTGGCCGAGGCAGCTCACCAGTTGCCCGTCGGCAAGCAGGTCGCACACCTGGTACGCGGGCAGTTGCGCGATGCCGAGCCCGTCGAGCGCGGCGCGCACGACCAGGTCCATGTCGTTGAACGTGTGATGTGCGGCGAGCTGGCGCTGCTGCGCGAGCCCGTCGACCTTGAATTCCCATTCCGTCACGCGGCCCGACGCCGTGCGCAGGTTGATGCAGCGGTGCTGCGCCAGCTCGTCCACGTGACGCGGCAGGCCGTACCGGTGCGCGTACGACGGCGACGCGCAGACGATCATCTGCATCGGAATCAACCGGCGCGCGACGATCGCGCTGTCCTCCATGCGGCCGTCGCGAAACGCGACGTCGATGCGGTCGGCGGAGAAATCGGCCGGCCGGTCGTTCAGCAGCAGCTCCAGCGTGATGTCCGGATACTGCGCGTGGAAATCGCGCAGCAGCGGCGCGATGATCTTGCGGCCGAAGCCGGGCGTCGAGCCGATCCGCAGGTGGCCGCTCGGCGGGCCGCTGCGCAGCTCGCGCATGTCCTCGAGCGCCTGCGCCAGATGTTCGATGCCCGGCCGGCAGTTTTCGTAGAAGAGCTCGCCTTCGCGCGTCAGCGACATGCTGCGCGTCGTGCGCTGGAACAGGCGCGCGTCGAGCCGGTCCTCGAGCCGTTGCACGTGGCGGCTGACCGACGAGCGGCCGACGCCGAGGCGATCGGCCGCGCGGGCGAAGCTGCCCTCGGTGACGACGGCCAGGAAGGTGACCACACCTGCGTAGCAGGTCGAGAAGCCGCGCGCAAATGGATCGTCGGCATCGGGGCGGCGAATGGAAGTGTCTGACATGGGCGCTGGATTCGTGGTGTCCATATGCGACTAGACGTTTCAGCGCTACTGCCTGTGACACCGTCCGCCGCATTTTTAAAAAAACGGGACGCGGCGGGGTGCAGGCCGGTTATTTTTCCGGCACGAACACGGGCGCTCCCTTGTCCTTCAACAGCAGCACGATGAACTTCGCGGGTTTCGTGCTGCTC
This sequence comes from Burkholderia metallica, assembly GCF_001718555.1. Lineage (NCBI taxonomy): Bacteria > Pseudomonadati > Pseudomonadota > Betaproteobacteria > Burkholderiales > Burkholderiaceae > Burkholderia > Burkholderia metallica. The sequence continues at coordinate 2,879,445 of NZ_CP013403.1, read as the reverse complement.
GCGTTGCGTCCGACCGTGTGCAGGTCGTCCGGGCCTTCGTAGAAGGTCTGGCCCGGCTTCAGCGTGACGGGCTCGCCGCCCTTCACCTGCATCACGATCGAGCCCTCCACGACATAGACGAACGCGTCGGCGTGGTGACGATGGACGGGGTCGACCGCGCCGGGCGGGTATTCGACCGAGATCATCTCGGCTTCCTTGCCCGGGTACGCGTCGAGCGGCTTCGTCATCAGCGGCGTGACGATGGCGGAAGGCGCCGCGTGGACGGCGCCGGCGTGGGCGGCCGCGGCGACGAGCGCGGCCGCGACGACAGGTTTGAAGCGAATCATCGGATGGATTCCAGTGAGGCGGCCGGCGGGCAGCCGGCGGCGATGGAGGGCGGCTGCCGGCGCGTCAGGCGAGGTTCGCCTTGTCGAGACCGTAGACCTTGTCGGCCGAACCCGGCACGGTGCGGAACGCGACGTTCGCGCGGTTCCAGCCGTTGATCGCCATCACTTCGAACGTCAGATCCGACAATTCCTTTTCGGAGAACTGGCCGCGTACGCGATCGTAGATGTCGTCCGGCACGCCGTGCTCGGGCAGTTTCGTCAGCACTTCGGTCCACGCGAGCGCGGCCCGCTCGCGCGGCGAGAACAGCGTCGACTCGCGCCACGCCGCGAGATGGTGCAGGCGCAACTCGCGCTCGCCGTGCAGGCGCGCCTCCTTCACGTGCATGTCGAGGCAGAATGCGCAGCCGTTGATCTGCGACGCGCGCGCGGACACGAGATCGCGGATCGATTCCTCGATCGCGCTGGTGCGCAGCAGGTTGCTGAGTTCGAGGAACTGCCGGAACAGCTCCGGCGATTGATGCATGTAGTTGAGACGCTGCGTCATGATTTCTCCTGGCGACGAAGAGGCGAGCCCGCGCTCGGCGGGTGTCGTGGGGCGGCAGGGCGCCGCGCGAAATCATCTTAGGAGCGCGCGGTAGCCACGCAAAGGGACGCATCATGTTGCGCGCGCTGCACCAATGCCGCATCGGGCGGCACACGGTGCGCGCGTCGGGCTTCAGGCCGCCGATCGCCGATCGTCAGGCGTCAACCGGCATCGCATGCGGCTGCGATGCGCGCGAGCTTGTCGGGGTTGCGCTGCACGAGAATCCGGACGATGCGCGCGCCGTCCGTCTCGAACGCCATCGCGGATTCGAGTTGCCCGGCGATGAAGCGCAGCATCGCCCATTCGTCGTTCAGCACGACCGGGCGCATTTCGACGCCGTCGCCGCAGCGCAGCCACGTCGCGTAGAACAGTTGTGCAATGCGGCGACCGCCGACCATCGGTTTCGGGAAACTCTGGACCTTGCCGCCGCCGTCGCCGATCAGCATCGCGTCTTCGGCGAGCAGCGCCTGGATCGACGGGAAATCGCCTTGCGCGAGCGCGTGCGAAAAGGTCTGCAGCAGTCGCCGGTGCGTTTCGCGCGGCACCACGTGGCGCGGCCGGTCGTCGTCGCGCAGCTGGGCCTTCGCGCGGCTGACGAGTTGCCGGCACGCGGCTTCGGATTTGCCGATCGCGTCGGCGATCTCGTCGTAGTCGGCATCGAACACTTCGCGCAGCAGGAACGCGGCGCGCGCTTCCGGCGTCAGGCGTTCGAGCAGCAGCAGGTACGCGACCGAGACGTCGTTCGCGCGCTCCGTCATTTCCTCGGGCGTCGCCGGCGATTCGCCGAGCTCGGGCTCGGGCAGCCAGATGCCCGTGTAGTGCTCGCGCCGGATCTTCGCCGCGCGCAGGCGGTCGATCGACGTCCGGGTCGTGACCGCGACGAGCCATGCCTCGCTGTTCTCGATGCCGTCGCGCGCCGCTTCGTGCCAGCGGAGCCACACGTCCTGCACGATGTCTTCGGCGTCCGCGACCGAGCCGAGCATCCGGTACGCGATCTTCTGCAGGCGCGGGCGCAGCGCGCGGAAAGTCTGTGCGTCGTCGGTCGTCACAGCCACACCCCGCTGAAGCCGAACGTCACGGGCCCGGTCAGGAACGCGCTGCCGGCGCCGTCCCAGCGCACCGTGACGTCGCCGCCGTCGCACTCGACCCGCACGGCCGCGTCGAGCAGCCCGCGCCGGATGCCGTTGACCACCGCGCCGCACGCACACGATCCGGAGCCGAGCGGCACGCCGCCGCCGCGCTCCCAGATGCGCAGGCGAATATGCGTGCGATCGATGACCTGGACGAAATGCACGTTGGTTTTCTGCGGAAACAGCGGATGCGTTTCGATGGCCGGGCCGAGCGCCGCGACATCGATCGTGCGCAGATCGTCGACGAAGAACGTGCAATGCGGATTGCCCATGCTGCACGCGGCCGGCGCGCCGGGCAGCGGCAGCGCGAGCGTGTCGAGCGCGTCGGCGACCGGCACGTCCCGCCAGCCGGTGAGCGGCGTGCCCATCCCGACGGTGATCAGGCCGTCGGTGTCGCCCGAACACACGAGATAGCCGCGCGGCGTGCGCAGCACGAGCGACGTCATGCCGGTTTCCTGCATCAGCTTCCACGCGACGCCGCGCGTGGCGCTGCCGCACGTGTCGAGCGCCGAGCCGTCGGCGTTCCAGAACGCGACGCGGGCCGCCGCGTCGTCGCAGTCCGACACGACCGCGAGCTGGTTGAAGCCGATGCCGCCACGCCGGTCGCCCATGCGCCGTACCAGCGCGGGGTCGATGCGGTGCGCGCGATCGTGATCCTGGCCGCGCAGGTCGACGATGACGAAGTCATCGCCGTTCGCGTTCATCTTCTGAAATCCGATCGGCATGGCAATTCCGGTGGGAGGCAGGCGAACACTGTACGGTGCGCGCGGCCGGGGATCAATGCCGTTCGCGCGCGGGGCCATGCGGCGCCGGGAGATGCGACGCGCCCGGCGCACGGCGCGCAGCCCGCTTGCCGATCACGTCGTTGCCACGCCGCCCGGGTTCGTCACGCGCCGCTTGGGGGACACCCCAATGACGAAGCATATCGTAAGGCATGTAATATAAATGAAAGTTAAATTCGGATCTGTCTGCAGTCGTGACGCCCGCGCGCCCGCGTAACGGATCCGACTCTCCGCCACGCGCCATTCTCGCCTTCAACAGCAACGCCCTATGGAACAACTCGTCGATTCGCTCAACGGTGTCATCTGGAGCCCCGCGCTCATCTTTCTCTGCCTTGCCGCGGGGCTGTACTTTTCGCTGCGCACGCGCTTCGCGCAGGTTCGCCATTTCGTCGAGATGCTGCGCCTGATGCGCGGCAGCAAGGCGTCGGCGGAGGGCGTGTCGTCGTTCCAGGCGCTGGCGATGTCGCTGTCGGGGCGCGTCGGCACCGGCAACATCGCGGGCGTCGCGACGGCCATCACGTTCGGTGGCCCCGGGGCGATGTTCTGGATGTGGCTCGTCGCGTTCCTCGGCGCGAGCACCGCGTTCGTCGAATCGACGCTGTCGCAGATCTACAAGGTGCGGCGCGAAGGGCAGTATCGCGGCGGCCCCGCGTATTACATCGAGAAGGGGCTCGGCATCCGCTGGTATGCGGTGGCGTTCGCGATTGCCACCGTGCTCGCGTGCGGGCTGCTGCTCCCGGGCGTGCAGGCGAACGGGATCTCGTCCGCGATCGAGAATTCGTTCGGCATCGCGAAGCCCGTCACGGGCGCGGTGCTCGTGCTGCTGCTCGGGCTCATCATCTTCGGCGGCGTGAAGCGGATCGCGCGCGTCGCGGAAATCGTCGTGCCGTTCATGGCGCTCGGCTACATCCTGATCGCGTGCGTCGTGATCGCGCTCGACATCGAGCGCCTACCGGGTGTCGTCAAGCTGGTGTTCGAAAGCGCGTTCGGCTTCGAGGCCGGCTTCGGCGCGGTGCTCGGCATGGCGATCCAGTGGGGCGTGAAGCGCGGCGTCTATTCGAACGAAGCGGGGCAGGGCACCGGCCCGCACGCGTCGGCTGCCGCCGAAGTGACGCACCCGGCGCAGCAGGGGCTCGTGCAGGCGTTCTCCGTCTACGTCGATACGCTGTTCGTCTGCTCGGCGACGGGCTTCATGATCCTGATCACCGGCGCGTACAACGTGGTTGCGCCGGGCGGCCGCGCGCTGTTCTCGGGCGCGGCCGGCATCGAGGCCGGCCCCGGCTACACGCAGATGGCCGTCGAGTCGGTGCTGCCGGGCTTCGGCGCGGCGTTCGTCGCGATGGCGCTGTTCTTCTTCGCGTTCACCACGATCCTCGCGTACTACTACATCGCGGAAACCAACGTGGCGTACCTGAGCCGCGCGCGCAGCAGCGCCGCCGGCACGTTCGTGCTGCGCGCGGTGATCCTGCTCGCGACGCTGTACGGTGCGGTGAAGAGCGCGAGCGTCGCGTGGGCGCTGGGCGACATCGGCGTCGGGTTGATGGCGTGGCTCAACATCGTCGCGATCCTGCTGCTGCAGAAACCGGCGCTCAAGGCGCTGCGCGACTACGAAGCGCAGAAGCGCGCGGGACGCGAACCGTCGTTCGATCCGGCGGCGCTCGGCATCGCGAACGCGACGTTCTGGGAGAAGCCGGCGGCGGCCAGCGGCGCGCGCGACAGCCGGGCAGAGCCGGTCGTGGTGGCCGAGCGGCAGTCATAGCAACGCCTCCCGTGGCGGTGCGCCGTCTGCGAGGACGGCGGCGCGCATTGCGGGAATCCTGCGGTTCACTCCAGCGGCCGGCACTTCTGTTGCCGGCCGTTTTGCATCGTGCTGCGCCGGGCAGGCCGGCGCGATTCCCGACGCTTCCCCCGAACGTTGCGCGCACATCTACGTAATTCTACGTAGATGTGCATACGTAGTTGTCCGCTTGTAAGCTGCCCCCGTCGCACGGAATACTACGGCCCATCGCCGCGGCCTTTGCGAGTCCGTGGCACGACGCATCGACGTCACGCGTGTGCGGTGCCTTCGCCGCATGCCATCTAAAACATATTGGAGACCAGGAGACGCCATGAATCGGGCTTCCAGTACCCTGCTCTGGATTGCGGTCGCGCTACTCGGCGCGTTCGCGTTCGGCACGATCGCACTCGCACACGGCGAGCGCGTCAGTGCCCTCTGGATCGTGATCGCCGCAGTCTGCGTGTATCTGATCGCGTATCGCTTCTACAGCCGTTTCATCGCCAGCAAGGTCATGCAGCTCGACGGGCTGCGGATGACGCCGGCCGTCAAATACAACGACGGCCTCGACTACGTGCCGACCAACAAGTACGTGCTGTTCGGCCATCACTTCGCCGCGATCGCCGGCGCCGGCCCGCTCGTCGGGCCCGTGCTCGCCGCGCAGATGGGCTACACGCCCGGCATGCTGTGGATCCTGGCCGGCGTCGTGTTCGCGGGCGCGGTGCAGGACTTCATCGTGCTGTTCATCTCGACGCGCCGCGACGGCCGCTCGCTCGGCGACCTCGTGAAGATGGAGCTCGGCACCGTGCCCGGCGTGATCGCGCTGTTCGGCGCGTTCCTGATCATGGTGATCATCCTCGCGGTGCTCGCGCTGATCGTCGTGAAGGCGCTGACCAATTCGCCGTGGGGCACGTTCACCGTCGCCGCGACGATTCCGATCGCGCTGTTCATGGGCGTCTATACGCGCTACATCCGTCCGGGCCGCATCGGCGAAGTGTCGATCATCGGCTTCGTGCTGCTGATGGCGTCGATCGCGTTCGGCCAGCACGTGCACGATTCGCCGACGCTCGCCGCGTGGTTCACGTTCACGGGCACGCAGCTCACGTGGATCCTGATCGGCTACGGCTTCGTCGCATCGGTGCTGCCGGTGTGGCTGCTGCTCGCGCCGCGCGATTACCTGTCGACGTTCCTGAAGATCGGCACGATCCTCGGCCTCGCGATCGGCATCCTGGTCGTCGCGCCGGAACTGAAGATGCCCGCGCTGACGAAGTTCGTCGACGGCACGGGCCCGGTGTGGTCGGGCAACCTGTTCCCGTTCCTGTTCATCACGATCGCGTGCGGCGCCGTGTCGGGCTTCCACGCACTGATCTCGTCGGGCACGACGCCGAAGCTGATCGACAACGAAACCAACGCGCGCTTCATCGGTTACGGCGCGATGCTGATGGAATCGTTCGTCGCGATCATGGCGCTGGTCGCCGCGTGCGTGATCGAGCCGGGCATCTACTTCGCGATGAACGCACCGGCCGCCGTGCTCGGCTCGACGCCGGAAGCGGTGGCCAACACGGTCACGCAATGGGGCTTCGTGCTGACGCCCGACATGCTGACGCAGACCGCGAAGGCCGTCGGCGAAACGACGATCATCGCGCGCGCGGGCGGCGCGCCGACGCTGGCCGTCGGCATGGCGCACATCCTGCATCAGGTGATCGGCGGCGAAGCGATGATGGCGTTCTGGTATCACTTCGCGATCCTGTTCGAGGCGCTGTTCATCCTGACGGCCGTCGACGCCGGCACGCGCGCGGGCCGTTTCATGCTGCAGGACCTGCTCGGCACGTTCCACCCGGCGCTCAAGCGCACCGAGTCGCTGCCCGCGAACCTGGTCGCCACCGCGCTGTGCGTGGCCGCGTGGGGCTACTTCCTGTACCAGGGCGTGGTCGATCCGCTCGGCGGCATCAACACGCTGTGGCCGCTGTTCGGCATCTCGAACCAGATGCTCGCCGCGATCGCGCTGGTGCTCGGCACCGTCGTGCTGTTCAAGATGAAGCGCGAGCGCTATGCATGGGTGACGATCGTGCCGACCGCATGGCTGCTGATCTGCACGCTGACCGCCGGCTGGCAGAAGATTTTCGACGCGAACCCGAAGGTCAGCTTCCTCGCGCACGCCGCGAAGCTGCAGGCCGCGGTGGACGAAGGCAAGGTGCTCGCGCCGGCGAAGTCGATCGCGCAGATGAAGCGGATCATCTTCAACGACTACATCGATGCGGCGCTGGCGGGCCTGTTCATCTTCGTCGTGGTGAGCATCGCGGTGTACGGCGTGATCGCCGTGCTGCGCGCGCGTCGCGAGTCGAAGCCGACCGTGCGCGAGACGCCGTACGAAGCGATGCCGGCCGCGCAGGCGCTCGGCAGCGGCCGATAACCGGAGGCCGCGATGTTCAGCGATCTCGGCAGCGACCTGCGCAGCGCGGGGCGTTACCTCGGGCAGGCGTTGCGGCTGATGGTCGGCTTGCCCGACTACGACACCTACGTCGCGCACATGCGCGAGACCCATCCGGACCGCGAGCCGATGACGTACGAGGCATTCTTCCGCGAGCGTCAGAATGCGCGGTACGGGTCGGGGGCGGGAAAGTGTTGCTGAACCCGTTCGTCGAAATGAACTGACGATTCGGGCCTGTCATCGAAACAGAAGCGCCGCGACGGATGTCGCGGCGTTTTTTTTCGTGGGCGGGCCGGCGGTGCGCGTCGCCGTTTGCCCGGGCGCAGCACGGCGAACGCCGGCCGCCGGTATCATAGGGGCTTCTTTTTTTCCCCGATGGACCCGCAGGAGAACACGTCGTGCATGTCGGTGAGCGTTTCAACAGCATTTCCCATCTCGTCGGCGCGGTGCTGTCGGTGGCGGGTCTCGTGGCGCTCGTGACGATGGGCGCGCTCGAAGGCGATCCGTACAAGGTCGTGAGCTTCAGCGTGTACGGCGCGATGCTGATCCTGCTCTATGCGATTTCGACGCTGTACCACAGCGTGCGCAATCCGCGCCTGAAAGCGATCCTGCAGAAGTGCGACCACGCGGCGATCTACCTGCTGATTGCCGGCAGCTACACGCCGTTCACGCTGGTCACGCTGCGCGGCCCGTGGGGCTGGTCGCTGTTCGGCGTGAGCTGGGGGCTGGCCGTGTTCGGGATCGTGCAGGAGCTGACGCTCGGGCGGCGCACGCGCCTGCTGTCGATGATCCTGTACGTGGCGATGGGCTGGCTCGCGCTCGTCGCGGTGCGTCCGCTGATCCACGCGCTGCCGCCGGTCGGCACCGCGTGGCTCGTGGCCGGCGGCCTGATCTACAGCGCGGGGATCTACTTCTTCATCAACGACGAGCGCATTCGCCACGGGCACGGCATCTGGCATCTGTTCGTGCTGGCGGGGAGCCTGTGCCAGTTCGTCAGTGTCGCGATGTATGTCGCGTGAGTGGCCCTCCGACGATCCGCATGGCTACCCTCGAACGCATCGGATACCCGCGCTTCCCCGAGGTTCTGGCTCCCCGGGAATTGCAAGCCTGCTACACACCACTGCTCGACTAACTCGAACGGGCTCGCTACTCAACGCGCGGTGAGCGACCGCGATTGGGTTTGCTGGTGCTGCTGAAGGTCTTCGAGCAACTGCACTATTTCTCGCCGCTCGATATCATTCCGGCCGTCATGGTAGGAGCAGGTATCCCAATCTGCAGCCATAAGAATAATTGTTTGGGATAGCGATTATTGTCGAAGCCGCAAATACATCCATAGCTCGTCGTAGAACATTCCATCCACCTGTATGCCGGAAGGTTCCAGACCAAATACGGAAAAACCAAGCGATGCATACAAGGCAATGGCCTTGTGGTTGCCGGCGTTTACCGTGAGGACGAGTTGAAGCAACTCGGGTACCGTGCGCGCCGTTTCAATCGCGCGGGTCAGGAGTGCGCGACCAATCCCCCTGCCCCTCGCGGTAGGTGTGACATACATCGCGGTGAGCGATCCCTTGTGCGAAAACTTCTTTCTGTCGTCGCGATTAAGCGCAACCATGCCGATCAAGCGTTGACCATCTGGGCAATGTTCATCGTCGTCAAATGCACCAAACAGGCAGCGATCCTGGGAAATCGCGAGCCGCTGCTCGATTCTTTCCTTTGAGTACATCCTTTCTTGTTCATAGCTGGCTCCGAAATGTGATGCTTCAGTTTGCAACGCGGCCAGACGCAAGGTCTGATACCGCGCGGCGTCGAGGGGGGTGAGCGTGCGTATTTTCATGTTCGATCGGATTCAATGAAGATTGACTGGCCCGTTTCCCGGGCGCGAAGTGGAGCGTTCCATTGGAGCCAGCACAAGAAGATGGGCTTGGGGTCCGGGTAACAGCGGCGTCTTCTGCCCAAGGACCCATGCCGAGTGGCCTGCCAGGAAGTACGAACTCAGGGGGTTCCCGCTTTGTCCCCCCGGCATATTGAAAATGGCCCGGTCTTCATGTCCGGGAGACATCACCATTCGCTCCGATTGACCAAAGGAAGGGGCCGAAACACGAGGCATGTTTCCGTCACCTGGCAGTGGGTCTGCTGGAGCCGCAAGCCATCGTGACAGAAAGGGCAGGCTCTTGACGAACGGATGCGCAATGCGAGCCTCGTTTCTACGTCCCCAGCTCGAGTCCTTCAGGCGTGAAGAATGCTGCGTCAGCTTGGAAATTGCATCATCTATCGCGGCGAGTTCCAGGTCATGCCAACTCTGCCGATTCCTTGGCAGCCAGCCCGACGGTTGCTGGTCGACGAGATGCGCGAGGACGACCGGCCACCGTGGCACTGCTTTGGCGAAGCTCGCGCTCGGGTCCAGTTTCTGCATATCCCGGTCCGCTGCGCCAAACACCTCGCCATATAAACCATATAAATAACTCCGGCTCAGGAGGTATGCGACGGAGTCGACACAGGCACATCCAGTCCAGCTCGCGAGCAGCAACTTCCTGAATTCATCGCGTTGAGGATGGCCGGCCACCGCTTGCGCATCCAGGACGCGCAACGCGCGATCCCGCCAAGCCGACATGAACAGCGCTCGATCGTCCAGAGCCGGAGCGTAAGCACCCGCTTCGTCGATTTCGCGTCGCGCCGTGAGGTCGTCGCGAATCTGACGCGCCCTCGCACCCAGATCGGCGCCGCCGTCGCCGATCGTGCCGTAGCCCGAGCCGGCGAGTTGCCTGGAGTTGGCTGACCATAACTGGCCTGACGCCGGGTTGACGATGGATGGATGCTCGCGCGGTGCAAGGAGGGCACGCCATCCCCCGGCACCGATGTCGGCGGAGTCGGGGAACGTGTCGGCCGATACCGGATGCCGATCCGGCATCGCGCCCGCGACAGTCCAGCCAATATTTCCCGCCGTATCGCCAGCCAGTAGATTCTGTGCAGGGATACCCGCCGACTGGCCGATGGACAAGGCCTCCGGAACATTGGCGACTGCCTCCATGCGGAGCAGGCCCAGGTTGACGGCGCCATTGTCCTTCGCGACCCATCTGACGGCGTAGTGCTTGGCACCTACGTTCCAGACAGGTCCCATTTCTGTTTCGGTGATGCGAATTGTTTCTGCATGGCGGCCGTTGACTTGCAGTTCCTCGTCCCGGAATCGAAGCGGCGCCCACCCGGTTGCTGTTCGATAGCGATCGGAGTGCTGCGGGTCGAACTGTAATTCCACGAGATCAAGGTAATCGCCATAACTGTTCGTGAATCCCCACGCAACCTTGCCGTTGCTGCCAGCAACGACGGCCGGCGCTCCCGGCAGCGTAACGCCGACGACCCGTCGCGGCGTGCCGGACGGTGATGGATATTCGAGTGCGGCTCTGTACCAGATATTGGGGAGACCGAGGCCAAGGTGCATGTCATTCGCGACAATTGCACTGCCGGTGGCCGTGCGTTTCCCCGACAAGGCCCACGCGCTGCTGCCGATTCCCGTGCCGAGCTGCACCTCCGCAAGTGCTTGCGAGGGCGAATCGCCGAGCCAGGCCGGCGCGGTGCCATACACGGTCTGCGTATTGCACGTGACGGAAGGTGCGTCTAGAGGCGCATCCCACTCACTGCATTTGGGTAACAGCGTCTTCAGTGCTGCGGCTCCCGTATGCTCGCGCAGCCACCCGAGGGCGAACTCGCGGTGCAACTGACTTTCCTGTAGCTCGAAATACATTGACCAGATGACCAACAGGCTGTCTTCCGCGCGCCAGGGCCGCGGCGTGGTGCGTAACACGATGTATTCGAATGGCCGCACCGGAAGTGCTGCGAGCCCAGCATTGACGCCCGCCGTGTAGCGATCCAGGAGTTCCTTGTCGGCCGCAGGGAGGTTCGCGAGCACCTTGCTCGCGAGCACGTTGAATCCATATATCCGGCGATCGCGATCGATGCCGAGCGCCGCTGGGCCGATCAGTGCTGCCAGCGTTCCGGCAGCGGACCGCCTGAGCAGATCCATCTGGAAAAAGCGTTCCTGAGCGTGCAGGAAGCCCGTCGCATAGGCCACGTCTTCACGCGTAGCACCGGATATCGTCGGCATGCCCTGCGCATCGCGTGCAATGTCGACATTGGCGTGCACGCCGGTTGCGCGTATCGTGCCGTCAAGCGCAGGCAAGCTTAGGGCTATTGAAAATGCGCCCGCAGCCAACGCTAAAGCGCCTAGAGAAGCAATAAGGATGCCGAATTTCACGGCGAAGCGGGGAAGACCGCCTTGTCGAGCGATTGCCGTTCTCATTTCACGGGGTCCCCGGGGGGCGGCAGGAAGGCGCATCCACTGTGCTGGTTCGCCAGTGAATGAGATATATGTCAAGCGGAAAGTTTTTCATGATGTCAAGCATGCGCAATCGAAGGCGGACGGATTGCGTATCTGTCGACCATCGTGGTTCCGGACGTGGTCCTGGATTTCCAATCCGGATGAGCCGACGCCTATTCGGACTACGTTCCGTGGCTTCGCGAATAGACGGGTAATGCTTCGACGTGCCAAGGTTGAAATTGACCATGCCCGCCGCGCGAGAAACGGCGGCGGGTACCTTTACGGCACAAGCTGCTGATACGGCTCGGAGCAAGCGGGCGCTTGGCAAGCTGTCAGTTCCCCGCGTCCATTTGCTCGCGCAAAGAGCGTGGGCGCATGTCGGTCCAGATTTCCCTGATGTGGGTCAGGCACTGGTTCTTCGTGCCTTGCATGCCAATTTTTTGCCATCCCTGCGGCAGCGGCTTGTCAGCCATCCAGATGGAATACTGCGCCTCGTCATTGACGACAACCTCATAAATCGATTCGGGATTATTGATTTCCATGTCCGAGTGTCCTGATAAGATTTCGCGAGATTTCTTCAATTTGATTCGATGCCGTGCTGCTGGCGAATCGAGGATTGCGGCAGTGCATTCATGGCCTCTTGGATAGCCTGCCCCAGCGTCTGAATCTGCGGAAGCTCGACGATTGAGTAGTGGGTTGCGTCGAACCTGGTGACCCGGATGCGGTCGCCCAGCAGATCGATCCAGCCTTGCGCGATGTCTTCCCTGGCTTCCGCATCTGCACAATACAACGACACGGGAATCGGCAGGCTCGGTGGTACATAGCCGTCAAGCGCCTTGGCAATGCCGTAGCGGACCGACAGATGGCGTCGCAGCAACGGCAAGTCCATTTCTCGCGGCAAGCAGCCCTCCTGTTGGAAACACAGGAGCAGGCCATCGACGTCCGCAACTGACGCGGCTGAATGAATGTGGGCCAGTCGATCGGCAAAAGCGTTGCTCGGCGCCGACTGCAGCAAGAATTGGAACTCACTCGGCGCCAACGTGCCGCGCGACCGGCGGGCGTAATCGCTAGCCGTGTCGATCAGCCCAAGAAACTCGACCGACTGGCCGGCGTCGAGCAGTTGCCGCGCCATTTCGTACGCGATTATTCCACCCGCAGACCAGCCGGAGAGACGATAGGGTCCCGTCGACTGAACGCTACGGATCGCCTCCACATGGCGTGAAGCCATGTCCGTGACCGAATCCAGGGGCGTTTCTCCCGGCATGAAACCGATTGCCGCGATGCCGTATAGCGGTTGGGATGTATCGAGCCACGGCAGGAGATTGCGGACATAGCCAATCTCACCCTGTCCTGGGTGTACGCAAAAGAGCGGCGTTACGTGCTTCGTTGTGCGTAACGCAATCAGATGCGGGTATCGACTAGACGTCGAATCACACGCATCGATCGCGGCCGAAAATTGCAGCAAGGTGGGGTTGGCGAACAGTTCCCGCAGTGCGATGTCGATACCAAGTCCAGCTTTCACGCGGGCCAGCATCCGTACAGCCAGTAACGAGTGCCCTCCCAACTCGAAGAAGTTGTCATGAAGGCCGACCTGTTTCAGCTTGAGCAGCTCGGACCAGACCGTGGCCAGCGCGATTTGCGTTGCCGTGCCGGGCGCGACGTATCCTTCGCTGCTGTGCGAGATATCCGGCAAAGGTAGCGCTTTGCGGTCTATCTTGCCGTTGTCGTTCAAGGGCAATCTGTCGAGCCGCATGAAATGCGTCGGTAGCATGTAGTCGGGCAATGTCGACGACAAGCTACTGCGTAGCTGCGCGTCGTCCGGCATGGTCTCGCCGTCACGCGCCGTGATGTACGCAACCAGCTGCGGTTCGTCCGAGGCAGCATGAGGTTGAGCCAGGACTGCTGCATTGGAGACTGTATCCAGCGCGTTCAGCGCAGTCTCGATTTCCCCCAGCTCGATGCGGAAGCCGCGAATCTTGACTTGATGGTCGATACGGCCCAGATATTCGATGTTGCCGTCCGACCGGAATCGCGCGAGATCGCCGGATCGGTACATGCGGCTACCGGGCGTCGGGCCGAAAGGATTGGGGACGAATTTTTCGGCCGTCAGATCCGGCCGGCCCAAGTATCCTCGCGCGAGGCCCGCACCCGCGATATAGACTTCGCCCGCCACGCCGACCGGCACCGGCTGGCCGTATGGATCGAGCAGGTAGATCTGGTAGTTGTCCAGCGGCCGGCCGATGGTGGGCGACGCGTGCGCCGCGACGCGGCACATCGCGCAATCGACCGTGGCCTCCGTCGGGCCGTACATGTTGAAGAATGTCGTGGCGGCGCGCGCCTTCAACTGATCCCAGTGCGACTGACCGATCGCTTCGCCGCCCAGGAGAACGCGGCCGGGCAACGTGAGCTGCTCGCCGTCGACGGTATCCAGGTAGTCCGTCAGCACGCTCAATTGCGATGGCGTGCATTCGAAGCCGTCGATCCCGTTGTGTTTGAAGTATCGAAGCAGGGCGCCGGGGTCCAGGCGAATGTCGTCGCTCAGCATGTGCAGGGTATGTCCGGCGCCGAGCAACGCGATGTGCTTGAGCGACATGTCGAAGACATACGGGGCGTTGACGGTCAAATTCAACGGCCGGTTCCCGGCGTCGCCGGAATAGACTTCGCGTTGCAGATACGCGGAAAAATTTCCGATCGAGGCGTGCGTAACCGCGACGCCCTTTGGCGTGCCGGTCGATCCCGAGGTATAGATGACGTACGCCAGATTCGCGGGGTTGACGAAGATCCGCGGGGGGCGAGCGTCACCCGCGTCGATTTCATCGGTGTCGAGTGAAAATATCGGCAATCGGGACAGTGCCGGTGTTTCGTCGACCAGTTGCCGCAGCCGCGCCCGGAGGTGTTGCTGGGTGAGCAGCACGCAAGGTCCGGCGTCGGTCAGCATTGTTGCGAGCCGGTCCTGCGGATGATGGGGATCGAGCGGTACGTACGCGCCGCCCGCCTTCAGAATTCCCAGCACGCCCACGACCATCTCCAGACTGCGTTCGACGCAGATGCCGACCAGCACGTCCGGTCCGACGCCGCGAGCGATCAGATGCGATGCCAGTCGATCGGCGCGTCGATTCAGATCGCCGTAACTGAGCCGCTTTCCATTGAAGACGAGCGCGGTTTGCTCGGGCGTCCGGTCCGATTGCGCTTCGAATCGCTGGTGAATGCAGCCAGGTGGATACGCGCGCGACGTCGCGTTCCATTCGACCAGCATGTGTTGCTGTTCGGCGGCGGTTTGCAACGGGATACCGGACAGGTGTCGATCCGGTTCGGCGGACGCCGCTTCAAGCAGCGTGTGGAATTGCGAAACGAAGCGCTCAATGGTGGCGCGTTCGAACAAGTCGGTCGAGTAGACGAGAACGCCGTGCAACCCGTCGGCGCTTTCGGTCAGGTGCAGCGAGAGATCGCGCTTGGCCGCGTGAGCGGTCGCGAAGCCGCTATCGAGATGTTCGAGCCGCATGCCCGGCAGGTTCAACCCTTCCTCCGGATAGTTATGCAGCGCGAGGAGCACCTGAAAGACCGGCGGTACGGAGCGGGTGCGCACCGGCTTGAGTTCCTCCACCAGCCTTTCGAACGGCAGGTCTTGGTGTGCGTAGGCTTGTACCGTGGTTTCCTTCGCGCGCGCCAGTAACTGCCGGAAGGTCGGGTTGCCGGAGACGTCGGTGCGCAACACTAGTGTGTTGACGAAGAATCCGATCAAGCCCTCGACGAGGCGGTCCGTCCGTCCGGCTACCGGTGTACCGATCACGATGTCGTTTTGTCCGGTGAGGCGTGCCAGCAGATGCTGGAGGGCGGCGAGATACACCATGAACGGCGTCGCGCCCTCCGCAAGCGCCAATTGCTTCAGCCGGCTGCTCAGCGCGGGGGATAGCGTGAAGGATACGCTGTCGCCGCGGAAGCTCTGGACGGCCGGCCGCGGCCGGTCCAGCGGCAGATCCAGTGCAACCGGGAGGCCGGAAAGCTGCTCCCGCCAATGGGCGACCTGCCGCGCGAGCACGTCGTCCCGCAGCCAGTCGCGCTGCCAAAGCGCATAGTCGACGTATTGCACTGGCAGCTCGGGCAGCGGTGATGGCTCGCCGCGCGAAAAGGCGGCGTACAGTGCGCCGAGTTCGCGGAGCAGGACGTTCAGCGACCAGCCGTCCGAGACGATGTGGTGCATGACCACCACGGCGATGTGCTCGTCCGGTGCCAACCGCAACAACTGGACTCGAAACAAAGGGCCGCTTGCCAGATCGAAGGGGCTGCGCACGAATGCTTGCGCAATACGCCGCGCGGCCTCCTTCCTCTGGAGGGGATCGTCGTGTCCGCCGAGATCCTGGCGGTCGAGCATGCAGCCGCCCGGACCGTCGATCACCTGCTCGATCCGCTCGTCGTGAGCCACGAAGCGGGTGCGCAGGCTCTCGTGGCGACGCACGATCTCGGCCAGGGCCTGCTCGAACGCGGCGGCATCTAACCGCCCCGTCAGAGAGATCCCGCCCGCGATGTGATAGGCGGGGCCGAGGTGTTCGATGCGATCCAGGATCCAGAGCCTCTCCTGCATATAGGACAGCGGCAGTCGCGCAGGCCGTGGCCGAACTGCGGCCAAGGGCGCCACGGACGTGTTCGCGCCCGCCACCTGCCGCAGGAAATCGACGACCTCGTGCTTGACCGCGCGCAGCGCCGCGAGACGTTCTTGCGACATGACGCCGGCTGGTGCACGGTAGCGCAATTCGCTTCCTTCCATCCAGACCTGTACGCCAGCCTCGCGCAAGGATGCCAGCAAAGAGTGGGCCTCGCTCATGCGCGTTCTCCTCGTGCGGGGGGGAGGGATCTGAACAAGCGGCGCATGCTCAGCGAGTCCGGATTTCGTCGATCGCGTTCGCAGAAACGCCGTTCACGATGGTCCGGTTGATCATCGGATGGGCTTCGTGCGTCGGGCCGAAGTCGCTGTCCGGATGGTAGGCGATGACGGACATCTCGGACCAGGTCGTGCGGAAGCCGTGCGAGCATTCGGCGGGAATCACGAAGACACGACCCGGAACCAGCGGAATCGTGCCTTCGGGCGTGATGCATTCGCCTTCACCGCGAATCACAATGCCGACTCGCATAGACGGATGCGTGTGCTGCGTCTGGTCCACGCCGGGCGGGAAGTAGAGCAGGTTCAGGCAGCTGTCTCCCATCATGACGGGGGCGATCAGCAGCGAATCGGTACACCCGTCGATATATTTCAAGCGGCCCTTCTCCTCGACCGGACCGCCGACGTTGAAGAAGCCGTGAGTGCCGAGCCGCGATATCGCGATCCCCTTGCCGTCGCCATGCACCGTGGTCTTGCCGGGCGCGGAGAAGTACATGCCCGCGCCGAGCTTGAATGCGCCCGCCGCGTGCTCGACCGTCAACGTTCCTTCATGGACATAGCCAAAATGCGTGGCGTCGTCCGGAAGATGCAGGCTTTCCTCCGCACAGCCCCACAACTGGGTCGGGTACGTGTCGGTTGCCATGTTGGCCAGCATGCCGTGCGACAGCGGGTAATGGATGAAGCTACTGGTAGTCGTGTTTGCCATTTCTAGTTTTCCCTCGATGAAAGATTGGACGCGTTCAGCCGCGCCGGTTGTGAAATCACGTACTACGTTCCCAGAACGGGATCACTGCCAAAACTGCGATTGGCATAGTTGCGGAAGCGCTGGGCCAGCAAGCTGCGCTTGACCTTGCCGGTTGGCGTTTCCGGAATGGGATCGGTGCCGAATACGATGACCCGTGGCCGGTAACGGACCGGGCAGGCGCGCGCGATGTCGAGGGCCCTTTTCTCGTTGTCCGGCGTGCGTCGCGCAAGCACGTATAGGCCGATTTCCTCTCCCGCCATCTCGTTGACGAAACCCGCCACCGCATATCGTCCAATGCCGCGCAGCGCTTCGAGTTCCGATTCGATGGCGAGCGGCGAGAGGTTTTCGCCGTACCGAATGACGATTTCCTTCTTGCGGCCGGTGACGAAGAAATAGCGTTCGCCATTGATCCACGCAAAGAAGCCGAGATCGCCGGTACGCAGCTGCCCGCCATTCAGCGCCATCTCGGTCGCCGCCTCGGCATCCCAATAGCCCAGCATCACGGTATGGCCCGAGATGGCGATTTCACCTTCCTCCTCGGCCTGCGCCGACGTGCCGTCCGCGCGGAGGATGTCCATGTCGCAGCCGTACAGCGCGGGGCCGATGCTTGGTACGCCCCAGTGGCCCAAGGCGCGCTCCAGATCCGGGGCCGAGATATCCCACGGCAGGGTTGCCGCGAAATTCACGCATTCGCTCAAGCCGTAGCCTTGATGAATGGAGATGCCAGTCTTGTCCATGAATTCGGCCGCGACCTTCTTCGGAAGTGGCGCGGCGGCGGACACCACGTACTTGAGATCGGGCAACGTACCTTTCGGCGCAGGGATGCGGCACAGCACGCGAATGATCTCGGGTACGAGCGACACGATGTCGACATGCTCATCACGCAGGATCGGCCAGATATCCGCGCCTGGCAGGCCGGAACACAGCACGACGTGGTTGCCGGCATAAAGCGAGCCCACCATCGAGAATCCGAACGCATTCGCATGGAAGAGCGGCAGGATGCACATGTGCACGCGATGCTCCGCGAGACGGTGCGTCCGGGTCAGTCCTTCTGCGTTCACCAGCAGGTTGTAATGGCTCAGGCATACCCCCTTGGGCGCCGAAGTCGTGCCGGACGTGAACAGGATCACTGCGGGATCGTCCGGCAGGACGGCTTGCATCGGCCATCCGGGATGTCGATCGCTGGCGAGCGGCAACCTCGGTAGCGGAATCATCTTTTCCTGCGCCGCCTGAATGTCCGCCGCCACGTCGAAGCCGCTGACCAGCGCGCGCGGGTGGACCTGGTCGATGATCAGTTGCAGCACGCGCGGCGATTCCACGTTGTTGACCGGTACGGTTACCGCGCCGATCGACATCAACGCAAGATGCGTGACGAATGCTTCCGGACAGTTCCGGGACAGCACGACCACCCGGTCGCCGCGCTCGACGCCGAGTTCGGCGACGAACCAGCACGCCATCGCCTCGATCTGGCGCAGCAGTTCGCCGTAGCTGAAGCGCTGGACCTGCCCGTTCGCGTCATACCAGGTCAGCGCGGGCGCATCCGGCTGGACCGTCTGCAGGGCGTTCAGCACTTGGGGCAACGTGGCGCGGTCGATCAAACGTTCGCTGACGCCGCGGCCGCGATAGCTGCGGGCAGGCGCGTACCGGGAAAGCGAGGGAACTGCCGAGGGGGGAACCGTCATGCGTCTTCTCCAAAGTCGTATTGCCGGAAATCGGATCGGTCAATGTCGTCGGCCGCGTGTCATATCGAGCCAATTTCGTCGTCGATTCCGTGTTGCATGTCCGCAGCGGGCGCCGCTTGCCGAGTCCATCGAATGTTTTCGACCAGCTCGGCCAGCGCGTGCAATGTCCGCGCCTCGAACAACGCACGCAACGAGACATCGATATCGAACATCTCCCGCAGCCGCGCGACCACCAGGGTTGCGAGCAGCGAGTGCCCGCCCAGATCGAAGAAGTTGTCGCCGCGGCCGATCCGTTCCACGCCCAGCACGTCGGCCCAGATCGACGCAAGGCTGCATTCGATCGGGGTTCGCGGTGCTTCATAGGCGGTGCAGGTGTGTTGTCCCGGAGCCGGCAGCGCGTCCCAGTCGATCGTTCCCCGCGGCGTGAGGGGCAGGCTTTCGAGCCGGACGATATCGGCGGGAATCAGATCGGCCGGCAGACGCGTGGCCAGTGCCGCGCGCCAGTCGAGATCGGCCATCGCGTCAGCAACCGCGTCGTGCAGTTCCACGTAGGCAACCAGTTGGGTGTGTCCAGACGGGTCCTCGCGCTTCGCGACCGCGACCTGTCCCGCGAGTAGGTACGCCATGAGTGCCGATTCGATTTCGCCGAGATCGATGTAGCGCCCGTTGATCGTTGTGCGCCGAGGTTGCCCCGCGATCTCGAGATCGCCGTCGGCGCGCCGGCGCGCCAGTTCGCCGACACGGAACAACCACTCGCCGGAGACGAACGGAGACGGCGAAAAATCCGCTGAGGACAGGTCGTCGTGCCCGACATAGCCACGTGCCCACGGCTTGCCGCCGATGTACAGATCGCCGATAACGTTGGGGGGCGTCGGATTCAGATGTCGGTCTAGGACATAGGCGCGCCCGCTTGCCGCAATCCAGTTCGCGATGGCATCCGATGCAGGCGTCGCCTGCGGGAAATCGGGCTGCGGTCCGGCGTCCGCTGCGGATTCGATCCCGTCGCAGGGTGCCAAGAGCAGCGGCGCACCGGCCATCAAGGGCAAGAGCACGTCATGCACGGTAGGGGAGAACGCGCATCGAGGCTCGGCGGCGAGGCGTGATGCAAGCGTCCGCAGTTGCTGCGCCATGCCGAGATGTGTGACCCTCGCCATCTTGCGCGTGCCGGGCGTATTCCATACCGGCAGCGCGCAGGCGATGTCCTCGAGCGTGACAGGGACGTCGGGCGGTGCGGATGCGATCGGGGCATTGCGATCTTCCGGCGCGTCCAGCTCGAATGCGGAACAAGACGCCGACGCGAGCGTGGCCGCGCGTCCGGCATCGCCGAGCACCAGGCGCGCGCCGCATTCGGCGATCGCGACGCGCAGCGCATCGTCCGGATACGCCGGATCCAGCGGCACGCAGATCGCGCCAGCCTTCAGGATTCCGAGCAGAGCCGCCACCGTCGTGGGGGACGGGTACATGACGAGGCCTGCCACGAATCCGGGCCCCGCTCCCCGGACCTGGAGTTGCCGAGCAATCGCATTCGACCACATGTCGAGCGCGCTGTAACTTACGGCGCCGTGTTCCGACTTCAGCGCGCACGCATCCGGCGTACATGCCGCTTGACGGGAGAACAACTGATGAACGCACAGCGGATCGGGCGTCTCGGGCGTCTCGGGCGTCACATTCCAGTCCTGCGAGAGCTGATGTCGCTCCGCTTCGCTCAGCAACGACAGCCGGCACAACGGTCGGTCGGGTTCCGCCACGGCCTGATCCAGCAGGGTGCGGTAGTGCTCGGCGAAACGCTCGATGGTGGTCGCATCGAAAAGATCAGTCGCATATTCGAGGTGGCAGGCGATGCTGTCGCCCTCTTCGCAGAGGCGCAACATCAGCTCGAATCGAGCGCTGACGTCGCCGGCCGGGCGCGCGTCGGTCTCCAGTCCGGGGGCATTGAAGCCATCCGCCTGTTCCCCGGCGGGGATCAGGTTGATCATGACCTGGAAGACCGGTGAGCGGCTCAAGTCGCGGATCGGATTGAGTTCCTCCACGAGCTTCTCGAACGGTAGATCCTGGTTGCCGTAAGCCTGCAATGATGTTTCCTTGGCACGTGCCAGCAGTTCTCGCAAGCTCGGTGTGCCGGAAACGTCGGTACGCAACACCAGGATGTTGATGAAGAAGCCGATCAGCGTTTCGGTGTGCGGATCGGTGCGGCCTGCAACCGGTGTGCCGATCACGATGTCGTCCTGTCCGCTCCAGCGCGAAAGCAGATGCTGGAATGCCGCGAGCAGCACCATGAACAGCGTGGCGTTTTCCGCACGGGCGAATGCATGCAGGCGGCTGGAAAGCGCTGCCGGCAGCGTGAAGGGGAGGCTCGCGCCGCGAAAACTCTGCACCGGCGGACGCGGCCGATCCAGCGGCAACTCCAGCGCGGCGGGGATGCCGGCCAGGCGCTGCTTCCAGTATTCGATCTGACGCTCCAGCACATCGCCACGCAGCCAGCTGCGTTGCCACAGCGCGTAGTCGGCGTATTGCACCGGCAGGTCGGGCAGCGCAGCGGCGTGGTTCCGCGAATAGGCGGTATACAGTGCACTCAGTTCGCGGATCAGGACGCCCAGCGACCATCCATCGGAAATGATGTGATGCATCACGACGACGGCGACGTGTTCGTTGGGCGACAACCGCAGCAGCGCCGCGCGAAAGAGAGCGCCGCTCGCGAGGTCGAAGCGCCGCATCGCCACCTCTCGTATCGCATCGTCGGCTTCGGCCTGGCGCACACCGGTTGGAACGGATGACAGGTCCACTCGTTCTAGCGCGAACCCGCCCGGCGCCGCGATCAGCTGTCGGATGGCATCGTCGTCGGCAACGAAGCGCGTGCGCAAGGTTTCGTGACGGCGCACGATTTCGTGCAGCGCCCGCTCGAAGGCGAGATCGTCGAGGGTGCCTCGGATGCGTGCCTGACCTGCGATGTTGTATGCGGATCCCATCGTTTCGATCTGCTCCAGGAGCCAAAGACGTTCCTGTGCATAGGACAGCGGCAGAGGTGCGGAGCGCGGTTGCGGCGACAACGGTGGGATCCGGCATGTCGCGCTCGCGCGGCGCATTGCGTCGATCTCGGCGCTCAGCGCATCGAGTTGCGGCTTTTCGAACAAAGTCCGCAGCGGGAATTCGATCTGGAATGCATCACGCAACCGGGACGCGACCTGGGTGGCCAGCAACGAGTGACCACCGAGCGCGAAGAAGTTGTCGTTGGCACCGATTTCGTCGAGCTTGAGCGCGTCGGCCCAGATACGGGCGACGGCGATTTCCGTAGGCGTGTCAGGCGCGACGCGAACATCGGAGCGAAGGGATGCGTCGGGTGCGGGCAGGGCATGGCGGTCGATTTTCCCGTTGGGCGTCACGGGCATGCGCTGCAGTTCGGTGAAGTGCGCGGGGACCATGTAGCCGGGCAAGCGCTGCAGCAACTGCTCGCGCAATTCGGTGGCGCCGGGCAACACGTGGCCTGCGCGCGCGACGAGATAGGCAGCGAGGCGGCGGTCGCCCGGGTGGTCTTCGCGTGCGAGCACGACGGTTTCTGCGACTTCGGGCAGGGCGGCGAGCGCGGCCTCGATCTCACCGAGCTCGATGCGAAAGCCGCGGATCTTCACTTGATTGTCGGAGCGCCCGAGGTATTCGATGTTGCCGTCGGGCAGGTAGCGCGCGAGGTCGCCCGATTGGTACATACGGGCGCCGGGCGTGGCGCTGAACGGATTGGGGAGAAACTTGTCCGCGGTCAGGTCGGGCCGGTTGAGGTAGCCGCGCGCCAGGCCCGCGCCGGCGATGTACAGATCGCCGGCGACGCCGACGGGAACCGGATTGAGGTATGCATCCAGAATGTATACCTGAGCGTTGTCGATCGGACGTCCCAGAACGGGCTTTGCCACGGACGCATGGATGTCGCAGGTGACGGTATCGACCGTCGTTTCGGTTGGGCCGTATACATTGTGGAAAGACGCGCCTTGGCTGTTTTGCAAGGTGCTCCACAGCTTCTGATCGATTGCTTCGCCGCCGATCAAGAAACATCGCGCGAGCCGCTCCGAATAGCGAGAGGCCAGCAGCAACGGCAGTTGAGACGGCGTACAGTCGAGCACGTCCAGTTCCCACCCGGCAATCGTCTCAGCCATTGACTCCGGATCTTTTCGAAGCTGCTCGGGGATCAGATACAGGCACGCGCCGTTCAGCAGCGTCAGCCATTGCTGGACGGAGGCGTCAAACGAGATCGATGCATTGAGGGCAACACGCATCCCGATCGGCTTGCTGCAACGTTGATGGATCCGGGTCGATAGCGCGGCCCATAAATTGATTGCGCAACGGTGGGAGATGCACACGCCCTTCGGTTTGCCGGTCGATCCGGAGGTATAGATCACGTAGGCGAGGTTGTCCGGTCGTGTGCGATTCGCCGGATTGGCGATGCCATGGCGGGCGAGTTCCGGCCATTGCGCGTCCAGGCAGAAAGTCGGCAGATCGTCGGCGAGACCGACCAGGCGGGGGAGCAGGTGCTGCTGGGTCAGCAGCATGGCGGGTTTGGCATCCTCCAGCATGTAGGCGATGCGTTCGGGCGGGTATCCGGGATCCAGCGGCACATATGCCCCGCCTGCTTTCAGGATGGCGAGCAGGCCGACGATCATGTCGAGACTGCGCTCCACGCAAATGCCCACCAGGATATCGGGTCCGACGGACTGATCGCGGAGATGGTGCGCCAGTTGGTTGGCTCGGGCGTTGAGTTCGGCAAACGTGAGCGAATTGCCTTCGAAGACGACCGCGAGATTTTCCGGCGTGTCGGCGGCCTGCGTCTCGAACAGTTGCTGGATGCTGGCGCGGGGAATGTCCGCAGTGGTGTCGTTCCATTCAACCAGCAGGCGATGGTGCTCTGGCGGGGTGAGCATCGGCAGGTCGAGAATGCGAGCGGCCGGGTCGGCGGCGATGGCGGCGAGCAGGACGGTCATGTGCTCGGCCATGCGTTCTATCGTGGTGGCGTCGAACAGGTCGGTGTTGTATTCGAACGAGGCCTGCAGGCGTTCGTCGAGCTCCTCAAGGTTCAGGGTCAAGTCGAACTTGGCCGTGATGCTGTCGGCGGGAAGTTGTTGCAGCGTCAGGCCTGGCAATTCCAGCGTGCCCATTGCGGTGTTCTGCAATGCCAGCATGACCTGGAACAAAGGGGCGTGGCTGGTGTGGCGTTCGGGGTTGAGGGTTTCGACCAGTTGCTCGAACGGCAGATCCTGATGGGCGTAGGCATCTAGCGTGGTGGTACGTACCTGGGTCAGCAGTTCGGTGAAGCTGAGCTGCTGATCGACGCGGCTGCGCAGCACGAGGGTATTGACGAAGAAGCCGACCAAGGGTTCGATTTCGACACGGCTGCGGTTAGCGATCGGGGTGCCGACGCAGATGTCGTGCTGACCGGCGTAGCGCGACAGCAGGATATCGAAGGCGGCGAGCAGGGTCATGAACAGAGTGCAGCGATGCTGCTGGCTCAATGCTTTCAGCGCGGCCGTAGTCGGGGCGTCGATATCGAAATCCAGGCTGGCGCCGCGATGGGTTTGCAGCGGCGGCCGTGGGCGATCGGTCGGCAGGTTGAGCAGGGTCGGGCTGTTGTCCAACTGGGCGCGCCAGTAGGTGGTCTGGCGTTGCAATTCCGCGCCGCTCAGCCAGTGGCGCTGCCATTGGGCGTAGTCCGCATACTGGATGCGCAGCTCGGGCAGGGGGGAGGGCAGGCCTTGCGCGAAAGCGTGATACAGAGCTGCCACTTCGTTGACGAGCACGCCCATCGACCAGCCATCGGAGACGATGTGATGGAGGGACAGCATGACGATATGCTCGTCGGGGCCGATGCGGATCAGACCGGCCCGGATCAAGGGGCCGGCGGCGAGATCGAACGGAGTCCGCGCCTCGTCCTGGACTCGCGATTGCGCGTGTGCTTGTCGTTCGTGCGCAGGCAGATGAGTCAGGTCGACGACGGGCAATTCCAGCCGCAATTGCGGGGCGATGACTTGTGTCGGCGCGTCGCCGCAAGTTGCGAAGCGCGTGCGGAGCACCTCGTGGCGACGCACGATTTCGTTCAGGGCGTCGTGCAAGGCCGAGATGTCGAGTTTCCCGGTCAGGCGCAACGCGGCGGGGATGTTGTAGAAGGCACTGTTTCGCTCGAACTGGTCGAGGAACCACAGACGTTGCTGGGCAAACGACAGCGGCAGGGGTTGCCGGCGATCGGCCACCTGGATGGGTGGGGCGGCCGGCGGTTCGGCTTGTCCGGCCAGCTCGATGCGCCGAGCCAGCGCACGCACCGTGGGTGCTTCGAAGAGGGTCCGCAACGGGAATTCGATCTGGAATGCATCACGCAACCGGGACGCGACCTGGGTGGCCAGCAACGAGTGACCACCGAGCGCGAAGAAGTTGTCGTTGGCACCGATTTCGTCGAGCTTGAGCGCGTCGGCCCAGATACGGGCGACGGCGATTTCCGTAGGCGTGTCAGGCGCGACGCGAACATCGGAGCGAAGGGATGCGTCGGGTGCGGGCAGGGCATGGCGGTCGATTTTCCCGTTGGGCGTCACGGGCATGCGCTGCAGTTCGGTGAAGTGCGCGGGGACCATGTAGCCGGGCAAGCGCTGCAGCAACTGCTCGCGCAATTCGGTGGCGCCGGGCAACACGTGGCCTGCGCGCGCGACGAGATAGGCAGCGAGGCGGCGGTCGCCCGGGTGGTCTTCGCGTGCGAGCACGACGGTTTCTGCGACTTCGGGCAGGGCGGCGAGCGCGGCCTCGATCTCACCGAGCTCGATGCGAAAGCCGCGGATCTTCACTTGATTGTCGGAGCGCCCGAGGTATTCGATGTTGCCGTCGGGCAGGTAGCGCGCGAGGTCGCCCGATTGGTACATACGGGCGCCGGGCGTGGCGCTGAACGGATTGGGGAGAAACTTGTCCGCGGTCAGGTCGGGCCGGTTGAGGTAGCCGCGCGCCAGGCCCGCGCCGGCGATGTACAGATCGCCGGCGACGCCGACGGGAACCGGATTGAGTTGTGCATCGAGCAGATAGATCCGGGTGTTCGCCTCAGGCTTGCCGATGGACGGTGCGTCAGGACCTTCGCGGACCGGGCAGATTGCAACATCGATAGTGCATTCGGTCGGACCATAGGCATTGAAGAAATGCGATCCGTCACGGTCCTTGAGTTTGCGCCACAGGTCGGCGTCGATCGCTTCGCCGCCAAACATGACGATTTCGGGGAGCGGTGTATCGGCACCTTGTTCCAGCAGATATTTGAGTTGCGCGGGATTGGTGTCGAATGCATGGAGTCGATGGTTGATCAGGAACCGCTGCAACGCCGGTGGCGACAGGCGGACTTCTTCCGGGACGATGAACAACGTGTGCCCATCAAGAAGAAGAATGAATTCGGATACCGACGCATCGAATGCATAGGGTGCGTTGAAGCTCACTCGAGCGGGGCGCTGCTTGAGCTGGCGATGAATGTTGGCCTGATGGGAACGGGCGACATTGACCACACTTTGATGTGAGACGCACACGCCCTTCGGTTTGCCGGTCGATCCGGAGGTATAGATCACGTAGGCGAGGTTGTCCGGTCGTGTGCGATTCGCCGGATTGGCGATGCCATGGCGGGCGAGTTCCGGCCATTGCGCGTCCAGGCAGAAAGTCGGCAGATCGTCGGCGAGACCGACCAGGCGGGGGAGCAGGTGCTGCTGGGTCAGCAGCATGGCGGGTTTGGCATCCTCCAGCATGTAGGCGATGCGTTCGGGCGGGTATCCGGGATCCAGCGGCACATATGCCCCGCCTGCTTTCAGGATGGCGAGCAGGCCGACGATCATGTCGAGACTGCGCTCCACGCAAATGCCCACCAGGATATCGGGTCCGACGGACTGATCGCGGAGATGGTGCGCCAGTTGGTTGGCTCGGGCGTTGAGTTCGGCAAACGTGAGCGAATTGCCTTCGAAGACGACCGCGAGATTTTCCGGCGTGTCGGCGGCCTGCGTCTCGAACAGTTGCTGGATGCTGGCGCGGGGAATGTCCGCAGTGGTGTCGTTCCATTCAACCAGCAGGCGATGGTGCTCTGGCGGGGTGAGCATCGGCAGGTCGAGAATGCGAGCGGCCGGGTCGGCGGCGATGGCGGCGAGCAGGACGGTCATGTGCTCGGCCATGCGTTCTATCGTGGTGGCGTCGAACAGGTCGGTGTTGTATTCGAACGAGGCCTGCAGGCGTTCGTCGAGCTCCTCAAGGTTCAGGGTCAAGTCGAACTTGGCCGTGATGCTGTCGGCGGGAAGTTGTTGCAGCGTCAGGCCTGGCAATTCCAGCGTGCCCATTGCGGTGTTCTGCAATGCCAGCATGACCTGGAACAAAGGGGCGTGGCTGGTGTGGCGTTCGGGGTTGAGGGTTTCGACCAGTTGCTCGAACGGCAGATCCTGATGGGCGTAGGCATCTAGCGTGGTGGTACGTACCTGGGTCAGCAGTTCGGTGAAGCTGAGCTGCTGATCGACGCGGCTGCGCAGCACGAGGGTATTGACGAAGAAGCCGACCAAGGGTTCGATTTCGACACGGCTGCGGTTAGCGATCGGGGTGCCGACGCAGATGTCGTGCTGACCGGCGTAGCGCGACAGCAGGATATCGAAGGCGGCGAGCAGGGTCATGAACAGAGTGCAGCGATGCTGCTGGCTCAATGCTTTCAGCGCGGCCGTAGTCGGGGCGTCGATATCGAAATCCAGGCTGGCGCCGCGATGGGTTTGCAGCGGCGGCCGTGGGCGATCGGTCGGCAGGTTGAGCAGGGTCGGGCTGTTGTCCAACTGGGCGCGCCAGTAGGTGGTCTGGCGTTGCAATTCCGCGCCGCTCAGCCAGTGGCGCTGCCATTGGGCGTAGTCCGCATACTGGATGCGCAGCTCGGGCAGGGGGGAGGGCAGGCCTTGCGCGAAAGCGTGATACAGGGCTGCCACTTCGTTGACGAGCACGCCCATCGACCAGCCATCGGAGACGATGTGATGGAGGGACAGCATGACGATATGCTCGTCGGGGCCGATGCGGATCAGACCGGCCCGGATCAAGGGGCCGGCGGCGAGATCGAACGGAGTCCACGCCTCGTCCTGGACTCGCGATTGCGCGTGTGCTTGTCGTTCGTGCGCAGGCAGATGAGTCAGGTCGACGACGGGCAATTCCAGCCGCAATTGCGGGGCGATGACTTGTGTCGGCGCGTCGCCGCAAGTTGCGAAGCGCGTGCGGAGCACCTCGTGGCGACGCACGATTTCGTTCAGGGCGTCGTGCAAGGCCGAGATGTCGAGTTTCCCGGTCAGGCGCAACGCGGCGGGGATGTTGTAGAAGGCACTGTTTCGCTCGAACTGGTCGAGGAACCACAGACGTTGCTGGGCAAACGACAGCGGCAGGGGTTGCCGGCGATCGGCCACCTGGATGGGTGGGGCGGCCGGCGGTTCGGCTTGTCCGGCCAGCTCGATGCGCCGAGCCAGCGCACGCACCGTGGGTGCTTCGAAGAGGGTCCGCAACGGGAATTCGATCTGGAATGCATCACGCAACCGGGACGCGACCTGGGTGGCCAGCAACGAGTGGCCACCGAGCGCGAAGAAGTTGTCGTCGATTCCCACGCATTCGACATCCAGCACGCTCTGCCAGATGTCGCACGCCATCCGCTCGGTATCGGTTCGCGGCGCAACATGAGGTGCCGCCTCGCGATTCGGCACCGTGTCGTCGCTGATCCATGACCAAATACAGCTGAACGCGCTCGCGGCATAAAGCGCCGCACATCGCTTGCGCTGGATCTTGCCGCTCGAAGTGCGCGGAAGATGGCCGGCCTTCACTAGGAGCACGGCTTCGAGCGCGTAGAGTTCGTGCTGGACGGCCAACTCGGTCCGCAGCCGGTCGATCAGGTCCGCCGTATCGGCGGTCTTTCTGGACTCGATCTCTTGTACGATGACCAGCCGGGTCGTTTCCCGGTCCTCGAGAGCGAACGCAGCGCATCCATTGGTGCGGAATGCCGGATCAAGGCGTTCCACGATGACTTCGACGTCTTGCGGATAAACATTGCGGCCGTTGAAGATCATCATCTCCTTGAGGCGGCCCGCAATGTACAGCGCATCCTCGTGAATGAAGCCAAGATCTCCGCTGCGCAGATAGACATCGCTTGCGCCTTCCGGCGTTGCGCCAAATGCGGCCTGGCTTTCTTGCGCGCGTTGCCAATATCCGTTCGCTACCGACGGGCCGCGCACCCAAATCTCGCCAACCTGGCCATCATTCAACCGACGCCGTGTCTGCGGTTCGACGATGATCGCCCGATGGTCGTCGTGACGGGCCAATCCATGCGAGACCAGCACGACCTCGTCGGCGCTGTCCATTGCGGGCGACATCCGGTTGGCCGCAAGCGCGTGCTTGCTGAGCGTCAGCGATGGCGGCAATTGGCCCGCCACGCGTCGGGTATGGGCGGCCACGAACAGCGTGGATTCCGCCAGGCCGTAGGCGGGTGTAAGCGCTTCAGCCTTGAAGCCGCAGCGGGCGAAGCGCTCCGCGAAACGCTGCAAGGTCTCGTACCGGATGCGTTCCGCGCCGTTGATCGCAACCTCGACGCAACGCAAATCAAGCAACCGCATCTGCTCGTCGCTGACCTTCCTGACGCACATGTCGTACGCGAAATTCGGCGCGCCAGTCACGCGCGCGCGATAGTGCGACAGCAGCTTCAGCCATCGATACGGGCGCGCAAAGAAGACGGACGGGGGAAACTGTACGCAGTGGCAACCCACGAACAGCGGGCAAACAATGCCGCCAATTAGTCCGAAATCGTGATGTGGCGGAAGCCAGCTGACAAGCACGTCCGGCTCGTCGATGCCATATACCTTCTGGCTCAGGGCAGCATTGGCGAGTAGGTTTTCATGGCTGACCATCACGCCTTTGGGCGTGCCGGTCGAGCCGGAAGTGTATTGCAGGAACGCGAGGTCGGATGATTTCAGATCCGGACGCTGCCATCGATCGGCGAAGTCGGCGAGGCCATCCGTTGCGAGCCAGTTCAGCCGGCTCATCGGGTCGTCAGCGCCGGGCTCCAGGCGCCCCATATGCTCCACCGTGCTGGCTGGGCCTAGCGCTACGTCGGGGGTTGCGTCCTGGACGATGGCGAGCAGCCGCGGTCGCGTGCGGGCATTCGCCGGCGGCACGGCCGGTATGGCAATGACGCCGGCATACAGGCAGCCGAAAAACGCAACGATATAGTCCAGGCTCGGCGGATAAACCAGCAGTGCGCGAGCACCCGGCCGCACCACCTGCTGCAGATGGGCGGCAATGCTGCGAGCCTGTCTGTCTAGTTCCGCGAAGCTCAACGAGCCGCTGACATGCTCACCATCGTTCAAGTAAGTGAACGCGGGTTTGGCCGACGCGCCGGAGGACTCGCTGGCGCGATACTGCAGCAGCTCCACCAGTGTGGAGAACCCGGACATATTGTGAGAGGTCATTTTCGCGACGCTACGATCGGTTGATGGAAGTTAATCTGGAGTCCTGTGATCTGAATCAGGCACGTGGCCAGCGGATTCAGCTGTAGCCGACATCGCGTACGCGCGTGAAATCGGATGCGTCGTGGATCTTTCCGTCTTCCAGCCTGATGACTCGGTCGGCCAGCTCGAAATAGGTGTCGTCGTGAGTAATGGCGATCACGGTTTTTCCTCGAGCCTTCAGTTCCGGCAGCAATTCCGTATAGAAGATGCGCTTGAACGCCGGATCCTGGTCCGCCGCCCATTCGTCGAAGAGGAAGATCGGGCGGTCATCCAGATAGGCCTGGATCAAGGCCAGCCGTTTCCGCTGCCCGGTCGACAGATTGATGGTCGAGAATTTTCCGTCTACGACCCGCACTTTGTGCTGCATGGCCAGCGCGCGAATGTAGTGAAGCGCTCGCTCGCCACCGTGCTTGCCATCCGAGTTCAGCAAATGCTCGAACAGATGGAAATCCGAAAGGACTGCAGAAAAATTCTGTCTATAGTGAGCTCGATTGTGCTCGTCGACCCTGACGCCATTGAGTTCGATCGTTCCTTGTTCCGGCGCGTAGAGGCCGAGCAGCAACATGGCGAGCGTTGTCTTTCCGCTGCCATTGCCGCCAACGATGAACAGCAGTTCGCCGGCCCCGATCGCCAGATTCAGCGGCCCCAGCGTGAAGTGCCGATCGTCGGAGGCGCTGAAATACTGGTGGCAGAGATTCGTTACGGTGATATTGGCGCCGGTCGCGGTCACGCCTTCGAACGGGTTTGCGCCGGACATGTCGATCGCGCTGTCGGGAAGCTCGGCATCGAGCTGCCTGATGCGATGCAGGGAGATCGTCGCTTGCCGGATCGGCGGCAAGGTGGACATCAATTCGGTAACAGGCCGAATCAAATACAGCAGGACGAGCGCGATATTGGGCAAGATGCCTGTCTTCTGCGGTGAGAGGACCGGAAAGAAGAACAACAGCATTCCAATAACGAAATAGAACAGCAGGCTGCCGATATTGAGCACCCAGGTATAGGCGCTCATGCTGCCGACGAACAGGCGCTTGAAGTCGGTGAAAGCCGGACCCAGCACCTTATCCATAAAGACGGCGCTGCGGACGGAATTGAGCTGGAGCTCCTTGATGCCTTCGATCAGATTCCGAAAGTGCTCATAGAGCAGGTCATGCTGGGCGCGTATTTTCTTGAGGTTGATCAGTGGACGTCGCTCGGCAAAATGGAAACCGATTGTGCCGATCAGCAAGGTGGCGATGGTAAACGCAAATACTTGCCTCGAAAGCGAGGCAATGTAGGCGAGGCATGCCAGTATCACGATGGAATTGCCGAAGGCAACTGGCACGAGCTGTGCGGCTTGTGAAAACGCCTCAATGTCCTTGGTCAGAATAACCAGCAGCCTGGCGTTGCCCTTGCTTTGCAGGCTCGCATAGGGTGTTGCCAGCAATTTTTTGCTGAGACTAACCCGCATCTTCAGTACGACATCTTGCGAGAGCCGCAACAGGGCGTTCTCGGAGATTGATTTGCTCAACAGGTATAGGAAGCATAGGCCGAAGAATCTGTATGCCAAGGCGGGCGTTGCTTCGTGGGAAATGCTGTTGCCGATGACTCCAGCCAGTCCGGCGCCGGCAAAGCCGCTCAATATGCCGACGAGAATCGCAAACAAAAAACTCTTTGGTGATTGGCGATACAGAAACGATAGTAGTTTCATTTTTTTCGCGACTGTTGTCTTTCCGAGGCGCGCCGATGCATGTTCGCGAATTCGAATCGCGTATCATCCCGGATGAAAATGGTGCGCATTGAGTCGCGACTTGAAGAAATGTAAGTCGGCTCGGATCTCATTCGGCGAGACGGGCGGTGCTGTCGATAGAAAATCAGGTCTGGTCGAGCCACCCCTGATGTCAATAATTCGGCAGTCGTCCTCGATGGCAGTCTCGACTTGGCGAAATCGGCAAAAGATGGGGGAAGGGCGTCATCACGGATTTAAAGAGGTAGTCGTACTCCAGACAATCGTGATTAATTGGCTGGAATTCTCGGGCTATTGTTTCATAAATATTCATGATGATTTTGTCTAGTCGAATGTCGGCTCGATTTTTCGATGTAAGGCTGTATTTTGCGAGGCACTCTCTAACTGGCTGTATCAAAGAGTGCGATCGTTGAACTTGCACTGCACGGTGCCGTTGAAAATCTTTCGTTGCGGGCGCAATGCGGGCGGCGAGTGGCCGCGCTTCGCTCAGCCGCCTCGCGTGAAGGATACGTTGGCGTTATTTATCGAGGCGTCGAGGTGCGGTTGATCAGGACGGCATGCGTGCAATTCGGGCAAGGTTGACGTCAGGTCATTTAGCTTGCTTATCAGGAAGCTGAGTAGGGCCTCCCGCTGGGATTCAATGAAGAAATGGCCGCCGTCGAACCATTGGATGTCAAATTCTCCGGTGACTTCTTCCGCCCATCCGCCGATGATCTTCATGTTCGACAGCTCATCCGTACGTCCGGCGAGCGCGGTAAGCGAAAGCTCCAGCGGCGGGGCGGATGCGTATCGATAATCGCTGGCGAGCAAAAAATCGGCGCGAATTGTCGGCAACGCCAGTTCCATCAACTCCTGGTTATTCAGCAAATCGGGAGGTGTGCCGTCGTAGTGCCGGAGGGTGTCGACCAATTCGTCATCTGCCAGACGATGCAAATTCCGCGATATCTCTCTGTATCTCGGAGCGCCACAGCCTGATGCAAAAATATGCACCGGAATACGTCGCCCCATTTTCTGGAGATGACGTGCCACCTCGAAGGCGATCAAGCCACCGAAGCTGTGACCAAAAAACGAAAACGGCAACGTATCCTGGGTATGAATAACGTCAGCCAGTGTTTTGATTAACGACGGAAATGACTTGAACTGAGGTTCAGTATATCTCGCCCCGCGGCCCGGGAGCTGGACGCCGCATATTTCGAATTTGGACGGGATGATATTTTGCCAATGCAAGAAACTGGTTGCATTGCCACCGGCATGCGGAAAGCAGTATAGGCGAAAGCTCGGATGGCCATTGAGGCGGGATACCAACCAAGGCGTAGGCGGATTTACTCGGCCGCACGTAGCTGCTTGACAATCTCCGCTTGCAAAAATCCTATTCGTATTGCCTGGATTCCGAGTCACTGGAGTACCTCTGCCCTCAAGCTATATTTATTAGAAAGACTTACATTTCCGTAATTTTAAAAGCAGTGCCTAACTTCTATGTATCGATAAATCATATTGATTCCCGATGACTAGACAATACACCGAGAAATTTTTTTGATCAAACTTTTTTTGATTGATTACATAATGATAATGTTATGTTTAAGTAATGAATTTGCATGGATTTTGCCGTGTCGGTGAATCTGCTGAAATAGCGGGATTCCGGCGCGGAGAACACGCCGATGTCCGCGATGAAGTTAAAAGAGCTTTCGCCACGCCGACGTCGGATTGAATTGAAATGCAGTGAAATTTCGTGGCATGGAGATCATGCTGGTGTGAGCATTGAGCTCGGACGGCTCTGGCGCGTGCTGCGCCGGTTCTTCGTGCTGGTCGCCAATGCGATTCCGGACGAGCGGCCCGTGACGGCCGAGAAGCTACGTCGCGCAAGCCTGCACTGGATGCGCGCAACCCGCATGCTTCACACGCGCTGGCACGGGGCGCCGAGTTGATCATGGTGCGTAACAACCTGCGCCATGCGTCGGTCTCGACGACGTCGACCTACCTGTACAGCGATGAAGTGCAGATAGGCCGATCAGGCGTTTGCGGCACGGGACTCCAAGCAGTAGGTCGTTTATACGAATTTCCGCGTGAGGCAATCAGCTATCCTTAACGTGCGCAATCCGCGCCCGAAGGCGATCCTGCGGAAATGCGACCATTCGGCGATCTATCTGCTGATCGCCGGTAGCTACACGCCGTTCACGCTGGTCACATTGCGCGGCCTGTGGGGCTGGTCGCTGTTCGGCGTGAGCTGGGGGCTCGCCGTGTTCGGCATCGTGCAGGAACTGACGCTCGGGCGCCGCACGCGCCTGCTGTCGATGATCCTGTACGTGCTGATGGGTTGGCTCGCGCTCGACGCCGTGCGGCCGCTGATCCATGCGCTGCCGCCGATCGGCGCCGCGTGGCTCGTCGCCGGCGGCGTGATCTACAGCGCTGGGATCTACTTCTTCGTCAACGACGAACGCATTCGCCACGGGCACGGTATCTGGCACCTGTTCGTGCTGGCCGGCAGCCTGTGCCAATTCGTCAGTGTCGCGATGTATGTCGCGTGAGCGGCATCGAGCGTTGAGCCGGTAACCCCCGGCGAGCGCGCTATCGGCGCGCGGCGGCTCGCAGATGTGCGGTCGTTTCGGCGGTTGCCGACGCCGCCTGCACCGTGAACCACCATGTCGTCGCGGCGAGCGCCGACAATCCGGCCGCCAACGCCAGCACCACCCGCATCGCCACCGGGAACGGCTGCAGCGTCGCAATGCACGCGCCGCAGATCGCCACGCCGAGCGCCGATCCGCTTTGCCGCGCCGCGTTCAGCACGGCCGCCGCCACGCCGGCGCGGTGCCGATCGACCGTCCCGAGCGCCGGCGACGTCGCGGCCGGCGAGATGAAGCCCGATGCGAAGCCGATCGCGAGCATCGGCGCGACGGCGAGCCACGCGGGCGTCGTCGCGCCGATAGCCGTCATCCCGAGCGCGCCGGCCGCGTAGAGCCCGAACGCCGCGCACATCGTCCCACGCGCGCCGAAGCGAGCAACGATCCGCCCCGAGCACAGCCCGCCAAGCGCGACCATCGCGGTCATCGGCAGGAACGCGAGCCCCGTGTCGAGCGGGCTCGCGCCGCGAACCTGCCGATAGAACAGGCTGAGCACGAACAGCAAGCCGTAGAACACGAACGCCGACGCCATCGACACGACCGTCGACCCCGCGAACAGCCGGTTGCGGAAGAACGCGAGCGGCAGCATCGGTTCGCGGTGCCGCACCTCGATCGCGATGAACGCGATCCACGCAACGATGCTGACCACCGCACCGCCGACGATCGGCGCCGAGCGCCAGCCAAGCGTCGGGCCTTCGATCAGCGTGCCGATCAGTGCCGCGATCGCGACGATGGCCGCCGCCTGGCCGCTCCAGTCGAACTGCCGCGACCGATCGACGGCGGCGCCTGCGACCATGCGGCCGAGCCAGATGCCGGCGAGCCCCAGCGGCAGGTTCACGACGAACAGGCTGCGCCAGCCGAACAGATCGATCAACAAGCCGCCGAGCAGCGGACCGGACGCCATCGCGATGCCGCCGCACCCCATCCACATGCTGATCGCCGACGCGCGCGCGGCCGGCTCGGGAAACGTGCGGTTGATCAGCGCGAGCGAGCACGGCACCAGCATCGCGCTGCCGACGCCCTGCAACGCGCGGGCGACCGCGAGCGCCGGCAGCGTCGGCGCGACGCCGCACAGGGCCGACGCGACGATGAAAATGGCGAGCCCCGCCACATAGACGGTGCGGTCGCCGAGCCGGTCGCCGAGCGTGCCGCCCGTCAGCAGCAGGCTCGCGAACGCGAGCGTGTAAGCGTTCACTATCCACTGCAGGCCCGCTACGCGGCTGCCGAACGTGTGCGCGATGTCGGTGAGTGCGACGTTGACGATCGACGCGTCCAGCAACACGAGCGTATAGCTCACGCAGGTCGCGGCGAGCACGCGGCGCGCGGCGGCCCGATCCGGTGCGGCGGGCGTCATGCGCGTTCGGGCGACGGTGTGGCGGCTCGCAGCGCATTGAACCCGACCCATCCCCAGTACACGCGATGATGCGCGATCAACCCGTCGCGCAGGTCCATCACCTCGACGAGATCGACCTGATCGCCGTCCGGCGTTGCGCGCGCGTATTCCCAGACGAGCTGGCGGCCGTTCGAGAAGAACAGCCCGGTCCGATACCAGCGCCCGAGCTGGTTGTCCGGATTGCGCAGGCCGGCCGCGAAGAATGCGCCGATCGCGGCCTTGCCGTGCAGCACGCCCGAGCCGTGTTCGGGCAGCGTGGCGACGACGAGCGGTGTTTCGAGCACCGCGTCGTCGGCATACAGCGACATCAGCGCGTCGAAGTCGCGGGCGACGACGGCCGCGTGCCAGTCTTCATGGATGCGCCGGGCGTTGGGGTCGGTGTCTGCGGGTGTCATGGCGGATTTCCGGAAGTCGATCACGGAAACCACTGTAGGGGCGCGCCGCCGCGAGACGTTTCACGTCGATCCGAAACGTGGATGCTCCGCCGAGGCGGAAAGGGGGCGAGCGCCGTCCCTTATCCGGCCAGCGCGTCGAGATTCAGCGTATACGACTTGCCGATCCACACCGCGCAATCGCGATGGTCGCGCAGGTCGTCGCCGGTATTCGGATGCAGGAAGATGTCGAGCGTGCCGTGATTCAGCACGAGCCACGGCACGATCTCGTCGAATCGCGTGGTGTCGAACGCGATCTGATACGACCACGCGGGATGCGGGCCGACGAGGCGTTCGTGAAAGCGCCCGAGTTCGATGACCGCGCCGAACCGCGCGTCGACGACCTGGCGAAACGCCCAGGCCGCGTCGCGGCTCGCCGCATCGAAATAGACGTGCGCGTGCCAGCTGTCGATGGCGGTAATGTCGAGGGCAGCCATGGAGAGACTCGATTAAAAATGGAGAATGCGTGAGATGCCGTGCGAAACGGCCGATGCGTGATTATCGCGCGTCCTTGCAGATTGCGTCGCGTCTCAGTTCGGCACGCCGATGCGAGTGATTTGTCCTGCGTCAGAAGAATCGGCTGATCCGACGAAATCGCTTCGGCGGCATCCGCGTGCGCGATATTGCGCCGGAAGCCTTGTCCGCAGGCGTGCCGGCCGGAATCGCAGCGGCAACACGTCATTTCGGAAATTGAAAGAGCGGTATGTACGCCCCACCGTATCGCCGGTAAAAATCCGATCAGATCGTTGAATGAAATAAAGAAATTCCATTTGGAAGGGATTCGCGAATGACGCGGCTCGCACGCCGATTGCGCGGCTGAAAATAACAATTGCGGATTCGGCTATTCAAGCGGCATGCGGCCCGACATACGATGATTTCAACGCATCGATGCTGGATCGATGCGGGGACAACCATCTGGAGGCCACCATGCGATCCCTCGTTCCCGTTGCCGTTCTTTCCTGCGCACTCGCTGCGCTGCCGGCCGTCAGCTTCGCGCAGTCGATCGGCGTCGCCGACACGCCGAATGCCGCGCCGTTGACCTGGTCGGCGGCGCGTGCCGAAACCGACGCGCAACTGATGCAGATGACGCGCGCCGGCTATCGCGCGACGTCGGCCGGCAACCAGAACTATCCGCTCGCGATGCAGCGCGCGCTCGAACGTGTCCACGATCCGCTGCCGGACCGGTCGCGCGAAGAGCGGGCCGCGATGGAAGCACGCGCCGCGCGCGACGCGCAGGGCGGCCATCCGGTCAAGGCGTTCTTCGTGAAGACCGCGTACTACCTGAAGGGCGAGAACACGTTCTGATGCGGGAGACGATCATGGCATGCACTAACCGCTTCCCCGACGCGTTGCGCGCGTCGACGATCCGCCGGCTGCCGGACGTGTGCGCGACGCGGCGGCGCGACGACGTGTCCGGCGTGCGGCGCCGCGCGAACGGCCATCGCGACGCAGGCCGCGGCGCCGTCGCGTGCCGCACCGCGTGCCCGGCGTTCGACACGGACGACGTTGCGGCAAGCGAGGGCGGATCATGAAGGCCGTCCGGAAAGGCCGTCGCCACGTGCCGCTGACCCGCGAGTGGTTGCTGCCGCTGCCGCCCGCACATGTGCGCGACATCTCGCTGAAATGCCACATGGCGCTCGTCGCGCTGCGCGGCGAGCACGGCAGCGAAGCGTTGCTGATGCGGCTGCGCACGAGCGTCTACCTGGTGTTCCTCGCGCTCGACGACGCGGCCTCCCCGGATGCGAGCATCGACCTGTGCGTCGACGCGGAGCGCGTGCTCGACGCGAGCGTGGCGCGCGCCGAGCAAAGCGGCGCATGGACGCTGTACGACGACGAATGCGCGGTGCTCGAGCGCGTGCTCGCCGCGAACGATGCGTGCGTCGCGACGCTCACGCGGCACCGGCTCGCCGAGCTGTGGCGCCATGTGTGCTCGTTCGCCTCCGCGGAGCAGCCGGGGCTCGTCGCGCACGCAGCGGCGAAGATGCGGGAACCGGCCGCGCTGCATTGAGCGGCAGCATCCCGACCGATGCCCGGCCGGTGTTTCATACTCGTCCCATTCACAGGGGCTGACGCTCGCCGTCTAATGTCATCACGTGAGCCGAACGGGTTTGGTCGATGACGATCCATCCTCGCGTTTGCGACGATCGTGCGTGTCGGCGCGAACGTATTCGTTTCGGTCAGGAGGAGCGATGGCGCTATACAGGGCAGGCGGCTACTTCACGTGCGGAAGCGGCCGCGCATTTAGCGAGAACCTGCCGCCGGGCAGCGAAGTGACGATCGCGGGCATCTATCGATGCGCCGTGTGCGGCGACGAGATAGGCATTGCGAAGGGGCAGACGCTACCGTCCGAGGACACACATCGGCACGATCTCGATCCGCCGTCCGACCCGCTGCTCGATCCCGGCCCGACCGCATGGCAGTTGATCGCGGCGGCGGAATCGAGACACTAGGCGAGCGGTACACGCACACAGATAGGCATGCGTGTGCCGATCCGTCCTGGCCCATGACGACATCCGGCAAAACAAAAGCGCCACGGAGCGAATGAGCTCCGTGGCGCTTTCTGACTGCCTGCGCGGAGGCGCCAGCCCCCGCGTAGCGAAACCCGCTTAAGCCGCCGCTGCCGGCTTCGCCGCCTTCTGCAGCTTGCCCTTGCCGGCGCGCTGGATTTCCTCGAGCTTGATCTCGACGTGGCGCGAGAACACGTACTCGGCTGGGCGCTGGTTCGCGATCGAGATGTCCGGAGCGAACGGGCCGTCGGTCTTGATGCCCTTGCGGCTCACGGCGAACGCCTTCAGCGGATGGGCCATCGTGTCCATCACGGCGGTCGCCTCGAAGCCGCAGTGAACCATGCAGTCCGCGCACTTCTCGTAGTTGCCGACGCCGTAGTTGTCCCAGTTCGTGTCTTCCATCAGTTCCTTGAAGGTCTTCACGTAACCTTCGCCGACCAGATAGCACGGCTTCTGCCAGCCGAACACCGTACGCGCCGGGTTGCCCCACGGCGTGCACTTGTACGTCTGGTTGCCGGCCAGGAAGTCGAGGAACAGCGACGACTGGCTGAACGACCAGCGCTTGCCGCCTTCGCCGCGCTTCAGGATCTCGCGGAACAGGTTCTTCGTCTTGTCGCGGTTCAGGAAGTGCTGCTGATCCGGTGCGCGCTCATACGCATAGCCCGGCGACACGGTGATGCCGTCGACGCCGATCGGCTTCAGCGTATCGAAGAACTTCGCGACGCGCTCGGGGATCGCATCGTTGAACAGCGTGCAGTTGATGTTCACGCGGAAGCCGCGGCGCTTCGCTTCCTTGATGGCCGCGACCGCCTTGTCGTACACGCCTTCCTGCGACACCGAATGATCGTGCATCTGCGCGTCGCCGTCGAGGTGGACCGACCAGACGAAGTACGGGCTCGGCTGGTAGTCGTCCATTTTCTTTTCCATCAGCAGCGCGTTCGTGCAGAGGTAGACGAACTTCTTGCGCTTCATGATGCCGCGGACGATTTCCGGCATTTCCTTGTGCAGCAGCGGCTCGCCGCCTGCGATCGACACGATCGGTGCGCCGCACTCGTCGACCGCTTCCAGGCATTCCTGGACGGACAGGCGCTGGTTCAGGATGGGGTCCGGGTAATCGATCTTGCCGCAGCCGTTGCACGCGAGGTTGCAGCGGAACAGCGGCTCGAGCATCAGCGCGAGCGGATAGCGTTTGTTGCCGGACAGGTGTTGGCGCGTGATGTACGCGCCGACGCGGACTTGCTGGAGCAGCGGAATAGACAAGAGATGTCCTCCTTAAACTTCGCGGGCGACAGCTTGCGTGAGCTTCGCCGGCAACTTGAATTCGACTTTTTCCTCGCGGCCCGCCATCGTCGTGACGTCGACGGGCCCCAGCGCGCGCAACGCGCCGATTACATCTTCGACCATTTCCTCGGGCGCGGACGCCCCGGCGGTCAGGCCCACGGTCTGCGCATTCGCGAACCATTCGGCCTTGATTTCCGATCCGTCGGCGACGAGATAGCTCGGCACACCGCTTTCGGTGCCGATCTCGCGCAGGCGGTTCGAGTTCGAGCTGTTCGTCGCACCGACCACGAGCAGCACGTCGACCTGTTCGCTCAGCTCGCGCACGGCGGCCTGGCGATTTTGCGTCGCGTAGCAGATGTCGCGCGTGTCCGGGCCGACGAGGTCGGTGAACCGGCGCTGCAGCGCTTCGATGATGCCGCGCGTATCGTCGACCGACAGCGTGGTCTGCGT
The DNA here is from genome assembly GCF_001718555.1 of Burkholderia metallica. NCBI lineage: Bacteria > Pseudomonadati > Pseudomonadota > Betaproteobacteria > Burkholderiales > Burkholderiaceae > Burkholderia > Burkholderia metallica. Next base: position 2,838,909 of record NZ_CP013403.1, on the reverse strand, counting down.
AATGTACGCGACCGGCGTGTCGACGGGCAGCGTCAGCGTATCGACTTCCGCTTCGCTCTGCACGAGGATCACCTCGGCCGGAATCTGGCCGATCGTCCCCTCGACTTCCGGGTGGCCCGCGTGGCCGATCAGGATCAGCCGGCGGCCCGCCGCGACGTACTGGCGGCCCTGCACGTGCACTTTCGTGACGAGCGGGCAGGTGGCGTCGAGCACGTCGAGCCCGCGCGTTTGCGCGTCCTGCTCGACCGTCTGGGCGACCCCGTGCGCGCTGAAGATCGCGACAGCGCCGTGCGGCACCTCGTCGAGTTCCTCAACGAATCGTGCCCCTTTATTACGCAGATTTTCGACGACATGCCGGTTATGCACGATCTCATGACGCACATAGACCGGCGCACCGTGCTGTTGCAGCGCGCGATCGACGATCTCGATCGCACGGACAACCCCCGCACAAAAGCCGCGGGGCTGGGCAAGGATGACTCGCATAGGTGAGCGAACTCCGACGACAGACGCCGGGGTTCGAGGAGCTGGCACGGCTCGCTCGCCCCGGCTTGATGTTATGAAGGCAGGAACGAACCGGCCGGCCAGGCCCCGGAACCCCGAATTAATCGCGCATTTTAACCCTATCGGGAAGTCCGTGCTCTGGTGCCGTATCCGGCGTGTTGCATTTGCGGCAGAGCCGCGTCGGCGCTGGCGCGCGCGGAACCCAGTAAACTACGCGGTTTGGCGGGCGGCCGCTCCGGCCGCCCGGCGTCGCGCTCATTTCAAGGCCATTCGATGACCGTCGGTTCCTACGCGTATTGCCCGGCCGCTCGTGCGGTTTCAGGCGTTTTGTTCCAGACCCCCATTCACTTTGCCGACATCGGCGCCCGGCAGGAGGCGTGCCGATGATGCTGGTCCTCGCATTCCTGGTGTCCGGCCTGTCGCTGATGATCTGGATCGTGCTGCTCGTCGCGCGCGGCGGCTTCTGGCGCGCGGTGCCCGCGCGGCCGCTGCCGCCCGACGCGCGCGGCGCGGCGGCCGAGGCCGGCTGGCCGGCCGTCGTCGCGGTCGTGCCGGCGCGCAACGAGGCCGACGTGATTGCCCGGGCGGCGACTTCGCTGCTCGAGCAGGATTACCCGGGCGCGTTTCATCTGATCATTGTCGATGACCACAGCGACGACGGCACCGCCGACGCGGCCCGCGCGGCCGCGCTCGCGATCAACCGCGCCGACCGGCTGACCGTGCTGGCCGCGAAGCCGCTGCCGGCCGGCTGGTCGGGCAAGGTGTGGGCGCAGTCGCAGGGGATCGCCGCGGTGCAGACGCTCGGCGTGCCGGCCGACTACCTGCTGCTGACGGATGCCGACATCGGCCATCCGGGCGACGCCGTCGCGCAGCTCGTCACGCGCGCGCAGGCCGAGCACCGCGATCTCGTGTCGCTGATGGTGCGGCTGCGCTGCGATTCGTTCTGGGAAAAGGCGCTGATTCCAGCGTTCGTGTTCTTCTTCGCGAAGCTCTATCCGTTCTCGTGGATCAACAACCCGCGCAACCGCACGGCCGGCGCCGCCGGCGGCTGCATGCTCGTGAAGCGCACGGCGCTCGAGGAAGCGGGCGGCATCGAGTCGATCCGCGGCGCGCTGATCGACGACTGCAGCCTCGCCGCGCAGATCAAGCATCGCGGCGAAGGCCGTCATCCGATCCGGCTCGACCTGGCCGATCGCAGCGTGTCGCTGCGCCCGTACGACAGCTGGCGCGACATCTGGAACATGATCGCGCGCACCGCGTTCACGCAGCTGCACTATTCGCCGCTGCTGCTGGCCGGCACGCTGCTCGGGATGACGATCATCTACCTCGTGCCGCCCGTCGCGGCGCTCGCGTACGGCGCGCGCGCATGGCCTGCGTGGCTCGCGTGGGCGTCGATGTGCGCCGCGTATGCGCCGATGCTGCGCTACTACCGCCGCTCGCCGCTGTGGGCGCCGGCGCTGCCGCTCGTCGCGCTGTTCTACGTGGGCGCGACGTTCGCGTCCGCGTGGCGCTACTGGCGCGGCAAGGGCGGCCAGTGGAAGGCGCGCGTGCAGGCGCCGGTGGATCGCTGAGGATTGCGCGGGAGGCGAGCCTCCCGACAGCCGGAAAGCAGACAGCCCGATCGGGGAACCGGTCGGGCTGTCTCGTTTTCGGCGGTGGGACTTGCCGGTCGTTAACGCTGGGTCAGCATCATGTACATCTGGATCACGACGTCCGGCGAGAACGTGAACGGCACCCAGCCGTAGCCCGTGTGGCGGGCGACCAGCAGGCGGTCGCCGTTCGACTGCTTCTGCACGGCCATCATCGGGTTCTTCGTCGTCACGAAGCGCCAGCCGGCCGGGATGCCGGGCGGCGGCTCCGGCTGCATCGACGCGCGCGCGTGCGCGAGTTCCTCGATCAGCTGGCCCAGCTGCTCCGGATGCAGCGTGATCGACTCGCCGTTGATGGTCAGCGTGAGTTCGTTCTGCGACGGACGCGCCACGTGCAGCGTCGATTTGTCGGCCGGGGCCGGCGCGGGGGTGACGACTTCGGCTTCGCCTTCAACCGGCGTTTCGGCTGGCGCCGTCGCGACGATTGCCGTTTCGACGGCGGCCGGCGCGGGCGCGATCGCGGCCGGTTCCGCCGCAGGCGTATCGGCCGGCGCGGGTTCGACGACTTCGGCCGCAATGGCCGGCGCGGCAACCGCGCTCGTCGCGGCTTCGCTGACGACGGCCTCGACCAGCGCCTCCGCGTCGGCGATGGCCTTCGCGTGGTGCTGCGCAGCCGCTTCGGCCTGCGCGATCGCTTCGGTGTGGCGTTGCGTGATGGCCTCGGCCTGCGCGGCGGCCTCGGCGTGGCGTTGCGCGGCCGCCTCGGCCCGGGCGATCGCCTCGGTATGGCGTTGCGCGATGGCTTCGGCCTCGGCGGTGGCGTCGGCATGACGCTGCGCGGCGGCCTGCGTTTCCGCGATCGCCTGCGTGTGCTGCTGCGCGAGCGCTTCGGCCTGGGCGATCGCTTCGGTGTGGCGCCGCGCGGCGGCTTCGGCTTCGGCGATGGCGGCCGCATGACGCTGCGTGGCCGCTTCGGCTTCGGCGGTCGCCTCCGCGTGACGCTTCGCGGCGGCCTCGGCTTCGATCGTCGCGGCCGCATGGCGCTGCGCAGCCGCTTCGGCTGCAGTGGCGGCCGCATGATGACGTTGCGCGGCGGCTTCGGCTTCGGCGATCGCGGCCGCATGGCGCTGCGACGCGGCTTCCGCATCCGCGTGACGCTGCGCGAGCGCTTCGGTCAGCGCGGTGGCTTCCGCGTGGCGCTGCACGGCGGCTTCGGCTTGTGCGGCGGCGTCGGTATGGCGCTGGGCGGCGGCTTCGGCCGCGGCGGTCGCGCTGGCGTGGCGCTGCTGCGCGGCTTCGGCCTCGGCGGCGGCGGCCGTGTGGCGCTGCGCGGCGGCTTGCGCTTCGATTTCCGCGGCAGCGTGACGTTCCGCCGCCGCCTGGGCTTCCGCTGCCGCGGCGCGCGCGAAGGCTTCCGCGCTGCGGGCCGCCTGCTGCGCGGCGTGGTGATCGTGGAGGAGCTGATCGACGCCCACGGTGAGCGAAGCGATCTGATCGTTCAGGTTCATGCGTGTCTTCTCTGCGTAAGACCCGCGATTTTACCCGCTGCACCGGTGCCGGGCCGAGCGGCACGTGTAACAAAGTGCGCAAAGCGGCGTGCCGCGTGCCGCCTTGTGTTATTTCAGGTAGCCCGCGGAGCCGAACCAGTCGAGCGCATCGCGCAGCCCTTCGCGGTACGGGCGCGCACGGTAGCCGAGCTCGCGCTCGGCCTTCGCGGACGTGAAATACATCTTGTTCTTCGACATCCGCAGCCCGTCCACGGTGACGAACGGCTCCTTCTTCGTGAACTTCGCGACCGCTTCGGCGCCGACCGCGAGCGGGTAGAGCGGCCAGCGCGGCAGCGCGATCGTCGGCGCCTTGCGGTTCGTCATCTGCGCGATGTCGGCGAGCATCTGCTGCAGCGGCAGGTTCTCCCCGCCGAGGATGTAGCGCTCGCCGATCCGGCCGCGCTCCAGCGCGAGGAAGTGGCCGTGCGCGACGTCGTCGACGTGCACGAGGTTCAGGCCGGTATCGACGAACGCGGGAATCTTGCCGAGCGCGGCCTCGACGATGATGCGGCCGGTCGGCGTCGGCTTCACGTCGCGCGGGCCGATCGGCGTCGACGGATTGACGATCACGGCCGGCAGCCCTTCGTCGGCGATCATCCGTTCGACCGCGCGTTCCGCGAGCACCTTGCTGCGCTTGTACACGCCGATCGCCTGCTCGGCCGTGAGTGGCCGGTTTTCGTCGGACGGATCGCCGGCGCTCGTCACCTTCAGCGTCGCGACACTGCTCGTATAGACGATCCGCTCGACGCCTTCCGCGCGCGCCGCGCGCATCGTCGCGACCGCGCCCTCGAGGTTCGCGCGCTCGATCTCGTCGGGATCGGGCGCCCACAGCCGGTAGTCGGCGGCCACGTGCAGCAGGTAGCGCACGCCGCGCAGCGCGGCGCGCATCGACGCCTCGTCGCGCATGTCGCCGGTGACGATCTCGGCGTCGAGATCCGCCACGTTCGTGCGCGGGCTGGTCGGGCGCACGAGCACGCGCACCGCATAGCCTTTCTGCTGCGCGATGCGCGCGACGGCCGAGCCGACGAAACCGGACGCGCCGGTGACGAGAACGAGATCGCGGGAGGTATCAGTCATGCGTTTCCTTCGGAGCCGCGCGCGGGCGGCGCGGCGGTTGAGCGTCGGCGAGATTGTACGTGGTCGGCGCGCGCGGCGACGCCGCGCCATGACGGATCTGCACCGGCCCCGGCCCGTGTGCGAAGCGGCCGACGCGACTACAATGCCGGGCTTGAATGCAACGGGAGGGCGACGCGATGAGCCGCAATGAACTGGACGAACGGATCGAGACCTACTACGTGCGGGTGCGCGGCGTCGTGCAGGGCGTCGGCTTCCGTCATGCGACGGTGCGCGAAGCGCATGCGCTGAAGCTGCGCGGCTGGGTCGCGAATCTCGAAGACGGCACCGTCGAGGCGATGATCCAGGGCCCCGGCGCGCAGATCGACCGGATGCTCGCGTGGCTGCGCCACGGGCCGCCGGCCGCGCGCGTGACCGAGGTGACGTTCGAGGAACGCCGGACCGAAAGGCGCTTCGAGCGCTTCCAGCAGCAGTAAGCGGCGCGCGACGATCATGACGGGGTATCCGGAGGCCGGACGCGGCCTCGTGCTGTCGGTGGCGGCGTCGATGCTGTTCGCGCTGATGTCCGCGTACGCGAAACTGCTTGCGCCGCTCACGGGGCTCGACATCTTCGCGTGGCGCGTGTTGTGGACCGCGCCGGGCGCGCTCGCGCTGATCGCGCTGCGCGGCCGCCGGCCGATGCTCGTCGATCTGCTGCGCCGGAGCGTGCGCGACGGGCGTCTGCTGATTGCGCTGCCGGTGAGCGCCGCGCTGCTCGGCGTGCAGTTGTGGCTGTTCCTGTGGGCGCCGCTGCACGGGCGCATGCTCGAAGTGTCGCTCGGCTATTTCCTGCTGCCGCTGACGATGGTGCTCGTCGGCCGCTTCTACTATCGCGAACGGCTCGATCCGCTGCAATGGGCGGCGGTCGCGTGCGCCGCGCTCGGCGTCGCGCACGAAGTGTGGGCGACCCGCGCGTTCGCGTGGCCGACGCTCGTCGTCGCGCTCGGCTATCCGCCGTATTTCGTGCTGCGCCGGCGCATCAACGCCGATTCGCTCGCCGCGTTCGCGGTCGAGATCGCGCTGCTGTGCCCGATCGCGTTCGCGATGGTCGCGACGAGCACGACGCGCGTGGCCGACCATCCGGTGCTGTGGGCCGTGCTGCTGCCGGGGCTCGGCGTGCTCAGCACGCTCGCGCTCGCGAGCTACCTGAAGGCGAGCCGAATGCTGCCGATGGCGCTGTTCGGGATTCTCGGCTACGTCGAGCCGGTGCTGCTCGTCGCGGTGTCGCTGCTGCTGCTCGGCGAGACGCTGAGCGTCGCGAAGCTCGCGACGTACGGGCCGATCTGGGTCGCCGTCGCGCTGACCGCGTGGCACAGCGCGCTGCTGATGCGGCGCCTGCCCGCGCGCGGATGAGCGCCGGTCGCGTCGCGGCGGCTGCCTGCGGCGTGTCGTGTCGCGTCTCGTCGCGGCTCGCAAAACAGCCGCCCGCAGTGGTCGAACACGTCGTTGCTGACCGCAAACTGGCGTCGCGCTGACACGAGTCTGGCGACGCTGCCTGCTTTGTCCCGCAAGGCTCGCGCGTGTAATCGAACAGAAGATTCGGTTGCACTTTGTTACTTAGGGTCTCCCCCGATCGGCCATTAGACTGGCCTGACCGACTTCCCTTCGTATGCAGCCTTTTTCGATGAACGGTCATCTCCGTGCGCGGCCGGCCGCGTCGGCGCGATGCGGGCATACGCGTATCGCCGCCGATTCCGCTCGCCTTCTCTTTCCCGATCCCTTCCGCGGTGCATGCCGCATCGCCGTTGTGCGGGTGCGCTCATGGCGTTGAGCGTGCCGCCCGCCCCGGTTCAGTCGTCGCGCGGCGGCCGCCTGATCGAAGTCGATTTCTTCCGCGGCATCGTGCTGCTGATGATCGTCGTCGATCACATCGGCGCGAGCGTGCTGTCGCGCGTCACGCTGCACGCGTTCGCTTTATGCGACGCGGCCGAAGTCTTCGTCTTTCTCGGCGGCTTCGCGACCGCGAGCGCCTATGGCGCGATCGCCGAACGGCACGGCGCGCGCGCCGCGCAAAAGCGCTTCGTGCGGCGCGCGATGCAGATCTACCGCGCGTTTCTCGCGACGTCGACGCTGATGCTCGTCGTGTCGGCCGTGCTCGACCACTACGGAATCGACGCGCCGAACCTCGCGCTCGACGACGTCAGCGTGATGCTCGCGTCGCCGCTCACGGGCGCCGCCGAGTTGCTGACCTTCCAGCGCCAGCCGTATCTCGCATCGGTGCTGCCGATGTACGTGCTGTTCGCGCTCGCGTCGCCGGTGCTCGTGCCGTTCGCGCGCCGGCATCCGTGGCTGCTCGTCGCGCTGAGCATCGTGTCGTGGGCCGCGGCGGGCTGGCTCGGCCCCGAGCTGCTCGATACCGACGGATTCCGCTGGAGTTTCAATCCGTTCGCGTGGCAGCTGATGTTCGTCGCCGGCGTGCTCGCGCGCTGCCAGCCGTTCTACCGGCGCATTGCGCTCGGGCGGTGGGGCGCCGCGGCGACGGGCGTCGCGTGCGCGGTCGTGCTCGGCTGCGCGAGCTACAAGCTGTGCTCGGGGCTGCCGCTGCCAGAAGGCGTGTTCAAGCGCGATCTCGCGCTGCCGCGCGTCGTGAGCTTCGCGGCCGTGGCGTGGCTGATGGCCGATTGCGTGCGCCTGGGCTGGATCGCGCGGATCGCGCAGGCGGTGCGGCCCGTCGTGGCCGTGGGCCAGCGCGGGCTGATCTGCTTCGTCGCGGGCGCGGCGATTTCGCTCGTCATCGATTCGCTGCTGCATCCCGTTGCGCGCAGCGCGGATCTGCGGCACGTCGGCGTCGGCCTCGCGGCCGATGCGTGCGCGCTCGGGCTGATGATGGTCGTGGCCGGTTCGGGAACGTGGTTTGCGCGGTGGCGCGGCGCGGCCGCGTGAGCGCGGCGGCAGTCGGTGCAGGCGGCACGGTGCGTGCCGCACGGCGTCAGTGAGGTGAGTCGATACGGGAGCGGGGCACGGCGGGGGTGTCGTCGGATTCGGCGTCGTCGCGTTCGTCCGGCGCCGGATCGTCGCGTTCCGCGAGGACCGCGTCGGCTTCGGCCGCGGCCCGGGCGGCGCGTATCGCGGTGCAGCGCTGCGCGTGCCGGATGTCCGACAGTATCCGCAGCAGCCGCGTCGTTCTGTTTTTCATGGGTTTCTCCCGCCAGTGCGCGCCGAGCGAAGGGCAGGCGCGTCCTGCAACCAGTGTAGGACGCGTTCGCGTAACCGGCGGGAGAATGTGGCGTGTATGCCGCACGCCGAGGGATAGCCCTTACTGCGCGCCGGCGACGGCCTGCGCCTGCAGCGCTTCTTCGCGACGCTCTTCCGTGCAGCGCTGATGCTGGCGGGACAGGCGGTTCATCAGCGGCAGCAGCAGCAGCGCGAGCAGCATGCCGATCGCCGCGAGCCAGCCGAGCTTCTCGAACAGCGACAGGTAGAGCGGCAGCGATTCGGTGGGCGGCAGTTCGTGCGACGGCATCTGCGCGAAGTTCGCGACGACGCTGCCCAGATACTGCGACACGCCCGTCGCGACGAAGTACGCGCCCATCATGAAGCCGCTCATGCGCGCCGGCACGTAGCGGGCGATCATCGCGAGGCCGAGGCCGCTCACCAGCAGTTCGCCGAGCGAGTAGAGGCCGTAGCCCCACACCATGAACCACGACGACACGCGGCCGTCGATCGCATAGCGGCCGCTGATCGTGAACACCAGGTAGCCGGCGGCCACCGCGCCGAAGCCGAGTGCGTACTTCGCGGCGACCGGCAGGTCACGGCCGCCTTTCGCGACCGCGTTGTACACCCACACGAGCACCGGGCTCAGCAGCATGATCCAGATCGGGTTCAGCGCCTGGAACTGCGCGGCGCTCCACGTGAACAGCGTCGTGCCGAACAGCATGAAGCGCGGATCGACGTTGCGCAGCGCGAACAGCGTCAGCGACGTCGACATCTGCACGTAGAAGATGAAGAACAGGATCACCTGGCCGATCAGCACGAGCGCCGCGATCAGGCCCGCGCGCTCCGAGCGCTCCGACTTCGCGATCATGTACGCGAAGATCGCGAGGATCGCGAACGCGGCCGTCCACACGCTGGCGACGGCGAGCTGCTTGTGCTGCAGCACGTACAGCGTGATCAGCGCGAGCCCGATGCCGCCCAGCGTGACCGCGCCGAGGCGCTTCCAGCGAATCGGCTGGTCGTCCGGCTGCGAGCCGACGTGCGCGAGCGTGCGGTGCATCAGCATGAAGTTGAGGATCGCGAGCAGCATGCCGCCGCAGCAGACCGCGAACGCGGTGTGCCAGCCCCAGTGATCCTTGATCCACGGCGTCGCGAGCATCGACACCGTCGAGCCGATGTTGACCGCCATGTAATAGATCGTGAACGCGCTGTCGATGCGTGCGTCGTCGCCTTCGTAGATGCGGCGCACGAGGTTCGCCGCGTTCGCCTTGAACAGGCCGTTGCCGACGACGATCACGCCGAGCGACGCATACATGTACGTCAGGTGATCGTTCGGTACCGCGAGCATCAGGTAGCCGGCGCACAGCACGGACGCGCCGATGATCATCGTGCGGCGGGCGCCGAGCACCTTGTCGCCGATCCAGCCGCCGATCGACGGCGCGGCGTAGACGAGTGCGGTGAACGCACCCCAGGTCAGGTTCGCGTGGCTGTCGGTGAAACCGAGCCGGTCGACCATGAAGAGGACCAGAAGCGCGGCCATACCGTAGTAGCCGAAACGCTCCCACATTTCGATGAGGAAGACCGTCGTGAACGATCGGGTTTGTGAAACAGGTGGTTGCATCATCAATCTCGTTTTGAAACGGACGGCACGGATCGCGCGTCGTCTTGGGTCGAACTGGCGCCGGTGCACAATGCGCCGGGTAGGCTTTGCGCTGGCGATGGAACAGTCGGGCGGTTAGCCCGGGCCGGGGTCGGACACCGTCTGGTATGGCGGCGAAGGACCCCGACCGGCGCGCGCATGGTAACGGCTGCCGGTCCGGTGCGTCAGGTATCTGCCACTTAGGGAAACTCCTAATATGGCAGTAGCTTTCAGGATTATTCGTCTCATCATCTAGTTGTAAGCTTTTGCGCAGGCTATCCGAAGATTCCCGGAGAGCCGCTTGCAGCTTGCCTGTGAAGCCGGCGAGTCTGGCAAGATAGCGCGTCGTTTCGCTCGCTTCGTGTCCCGTTTAGTGCACCGGGCTCAACACCGAAGACGTGTACGAACCCGAAGACTAAGCTATATCGTTCTAACTTAGTTATTTTCCATCAAACATTTTTTGACGACCACTTTTCGGCCTGCTATGGTTCCCCCCACTGAAAACTCGCGGTCCGCAGACGCTGCCGCCGCGCTGGGCAGCAAGATTCGCGCGTTGCGCCAACGACTGAAGCGCACGCTCGACGACACCGCTACAGCCGCGGGTATTTCGAAGCCGTTTCTGTCTCAAGTCGAACGCGGGCTCGCGTCGCCGTCGCTGACGTCGCTGGCCGGTATCGCGCACGCGCTCGGTGTGACGGTGCAGTACTTCGTGGATACGCCGAGCGAGGAACGCTCGGTTTGCCGAGGCGAGCAGCTGCGCTTCTTCGGGTTTGCCGATTCGGCGAACCTGTTCGCGAGGCTGACGAACGTATCCGAAGGGCGCCAGCTGGAGGCGATCCTCGTGAGGATGCCGCCGGGGCAGAAGCGGTCCGAGGTGACGACCCATGCAGGAGAGGAGTTCCTGTATGTGATTGAAGGGGAAGTGTCGCTGACGCTGGAAGGCAAGACGTTCGTCCTGCAGGCCGGCGACAGCTCGCACTATCAGTCGACGGTCCCGCACAGCTGGGTCAACACCGCGAAGGTCGAGTCGGTGGTGGTCTGGGTCGGTACGCCGAGGCTGTTCTAACGCACAGGTATTCCTTCGTTTCGAAGACGGAATGCCTGTCGAAAGAAACGTAAGGAATACTAAGATGCTATACGAGAATCACGGGCCTCCTCAATCGCTGCACCCGTCAGCGTCTCACGCGTAAGCCGCGGCATCCGCCGCGCGACGCTCGCCGAACAACCCTTCTCAAGACTGCCACGATGAAATCCTTGCATGCCATGTCGGCCGTGCTGGCCGCGCTCGCCCTGACGACGCCCGTCGCCCACGCCGTAACCGTTCCGTCGAACGTTGTGCTCGCGCCCCAACAGGAGCTGACGCGACAGGTGCCCGCCGAGGTCGAGTCGCTCGACCCGGCGCACATCGAATCGTGGACCGGCAACACGATCGGCCTCGACCTGTTCGAAGGGCTCGCCCGCCTCGATGCCGCCGGTCAGGTCGTGCCGGGCGTCGCGCTGTCGTGGGAGCGCAAGACGCCGCAGACATGGATCTTCAAGCTTCGCCACGACGCGAAGTGGAGCAACGGCCAGCCGGTGACGGCTGCCGATTTCGTCTATTCGTGGCAGCGCCTCGTCGATCCGAAGACGGGCTCGAAGTACACGATCCTCGTCGAGTTCATCAAGAATTCGAAGGACATCATCGCGGGCAAGGCCGCGCCGTCGACGCTCGGCGTGCGTGCCGTCGATCCGTACACGCTGGAAGTGACGACCGACGTGCCGGTCGCGTTCTTCCCCGAACTGACCGCGATGGCGCCGCTCGTGCCGGTGAACAAGGACGTGGTCGCGAAGTTCGGCGACGCATGGACGCGCCCGGGCAACCTCGTCAGCAACGGTGCATACCAGCTCGTCGACTGGCAGCCGAACAACCGCATCGTGATCGCGAAGGACGCGAAGTACTGGAACGCGCCGAAGGTCGTGATCAACAAGGTCACGTACCTGCCGATCGAAAGCGACGAAACCGCGATGCGCATGTACCAGGCCGGCCAGATCGACTACAGCTACTCGATCCCGTCGGGCATCTTCCAGCAGGTCAGCAAGCAGTTCGGCGGCGAGCTTCGCCAGGGCCTGCAGCTCGCCACCTACTACTACTACCTGAACAACAGCGACGCGGCGCTGAAGGACAAGCGCGTGCGCCAGGCGCTGTCGATGGTGATCGATCGCGAGGTGCTCACGTCGAAGCTCACGCAGGCCGGCGAGAAGCCGATGTACGGGCTGATGCCGAACGGCACGAAGGGCGTGCAGCAGCCGTTTACGCCGGAATGGGCGTCGTGGCCGATGGCCAAGCGCGTCGCGGCCGCGAAGGACCTGCTGAAGCAGGCCGGCTACTCGGACGCGAAGCCGTTGTCGTTCACGCTCACGTACAACACCAACGACCTGCACAAGAAGGTCGCGCTGTTCGCCGCATCGGAGTGGCGCACGAAGCTCGGCATCAACACGAAGCTCGAGAACGTCGAATTCAAGGTGCTGATGAAGCAGCGGCACGACGGCAAGGTGCAGATCGCGCGTGACGGCTGGTTCGCCGACTACAACGACGCGATGACCTTCTTCGACCTGATCCGCTGCGGCAGCGCGCAGAACACCGTCGGCTACTGCAACAAGCAGGCCGATGCGCTCGTCGACGAAGGCAACCAGAAGCTCGACGACAAGGCGCGCGCCGCGCTGCTCACGCAGGCGCACGACACGGCGATGAACGACACGCCGATGGTGCCGCTGTTCCAGTACTCGGCAGACCGTCTCGTGAAGCCCTACGTGGGCGGCTATTCGCTGAAGAACGTGATCGACATGCGTGCTTCGCAGGAAATGTACCTGATCAAGCACTGAGCGGAGCGATCATGCTGGCTTACGCACTGAGGCGCACGTTGTGGGCGGTGCCGACGATCCTCGCGGTCATCACCGTCTGCTACCTGCTGCTGCATTTCACGCCCGGCGGCCCGTTCGATTCGGACAAGCAGCTGTCCGCGGCAACGCTCGCGAACCTGAACGCGAAGTACCACCTCGACGAGCCGCTGTGGAAGCAGTATCTGCTGTATCTCGGCGCGCTGCTGCACGGCGATCTCGGCCCGTCGTTCCGCTACGTCGACTGGTCGGTGAACGATCTCGTGAAGAAGGCGCTGCCCGTGAGCCTCGGCGTGGGCGGCGTGTCGATCCCGATCTCGATCGTGCTCGGCGTGCTGCTCGGCACCGTCGCGGCCGTGCGCCGCGACAGCGTGATCGACCGCTTCGTGATGCTGATCGGCAACTTCGGCAACGTCGTGCCGCCGTTCGTGCTCGGCCCCGTCATGGTGTGGATCTTCGCGATCCTGCTGAAGACGTCGGCCGGCAACGGCTGGCTGCCGGCGGGCGGCTGGGGCGACGGCGGCTGGCAGTACCGGCTGCTGCCGATCGCGCTGCTGACCCTCATCAACGTGTCGCTGCTCGCGCGTGTGATGCGCGGCTCGATGATCGAGACGCTGTCGAGCAACTACATCCGCACCGCGCGCGCGAAGGGCCTGCCGGGCTCGACGATCGTGCTGCGCCACGCGCTCAAGCCCGCGCTGATGCCGGTCGTGTCGCTGTTCGGCACGGTCTGCATCACGTCGATCACCGCGGCTGTCGTCACCGAATCGGTGTTCGCGCTGCCGGGCGTCGGGCAGCTCGTCGTGAACGGCGCGATCAACCGCGACTACACGCTGGTGCTCGGCCTCGTCGTCCTGACGACCGTCTGCGCGGTGCTGTTCAACCTGCTGGTCGACCTCGCTTACGCGTGGCTCGATCCGCGCATCCGTTATTGAGCGAGGCACAGCGATGACTCCGACTACTCCCGTCGTCGGCCTGCCCGTGCAGACCGACTCGCCGCCGCGTTCGCGCTCGCCGCTCGCGCTCGCGATGGCGCGCTTCCTTCACAACCGTGCGGCCGTGTTCAGCCTCGTGCTGCTCGCGCTGATCACGCTCGCGTGCTTCGTCGGCCCGTGGCTGCTCGCGGCCGATCCCGCCGCGAGCGACTGGGGCGCCATCAGCCTGCCGCCGACCTGGGCGAACCAGCACTGGCTCGGCACCGACGAACTCGGCCGCGACCTGCTCGTGCGCACGCTGATCGGCGGGCGCGTGTCGATCGAGGTCGGCCTGCTCGGCACGCTCGTGTCGGGCCTGTTCGGCGTCGTGTGGGGCGCGACCGCGGGCTTCGCGGGCGGCCGCGTCGACTCCGTGATGATGCGCATCGTCGACATGATGTACGCGATCCCGTACCTGCTGATCGCGATCCTGATGATGACCCTGTTCGGCCGCTCGTTCATGCTGGTCGTGCTGACCATCAGCGCGTTCTCGTGGATCGACATGGCGCGCGTCGTGCGCGGCCAGACGCTGTCGCTGCGCAGCCGCGAGTTCGTCGATGCGGCGCGCGCGATCGGCGTGTCGCCGGCGACGATCGTGCGGCGCCACATCGTGCCGAACCTGCTCGGCGTGGTCGTCGTGTACGCGACGGTCTCGGTGCCGAACATCGTGCTGACCGAATCGGTGCTGTCGTTCCTCGGCCTCGGCGTGCAGGAACCGATGACGAGCTGGGGCGTGCTGATCCAGGACGGCGCGCAGAAACTGGAATCGATGCCGTGGCTGCTGCTGGCCCCGGCCGTCATGCTGTGCGTGACGCTCTACTGCGTGAACTTCGTCGGCGACGGCCTGCGTGACGCGCTCGACCCGAAGGATCGCTGAAGATGGCCGCATTACTCGAAGTAGACAACCTGGGCGTGCGCTTCACGCGCAAGGACGCGCCGCCCGTCGACGCCGTGAGCGGCGTGTCGTTCTCGCTCGAAGCGGGCAAGACGCTCGGCATCGTCGGCGAATCGGGCTCGGGCAAGAGCCAGACCGTGATGGCGATGCTCGGCCTGCTGGCCGGTAACGGCGCGACGAGCGGCGCCGCGCGCTATCGCGGCGACGACCTGCTCGCGATGGATGCGCGCGCGTTGAACAAGGTGCGCGGCGACCGGATCGCGATGATCTTCCAGGATCCGATGACGTCGCTCAATCCGTTCCTGACGATCGAGCGGCAGATGACCGAAACGCTGCAGCTGCATCGCAAGCTGTCGCGCAAGGAAGCGACGAAGCGCGCGATCGAGGCGCTCGAATCGGTGCGCATTCCCGACGCGGCGCGCCGCATCCGCATGTATCCGCACGAGTTCTCGGGCGGCATGCGCCAGCGCGTGATGATCGCGATGGCGCTGCTGTCCGAGCCGGAAATCCTGATCGCCGACGAGCCGACCACCGCGCTCGACGTGACCGTGCAGGCGCAGATCATCGACCTGCTGCGCGAGCTGAACCGCGAGCGCGGCACCGCGATCGTGCTGATCACGCACGACATGGGCGTGGTCGCCGGCCTCGCGGACGACGTGATGGTCATGTATGCGGGCCGCACCGTCGAATACGCGCCGGCCGATACGATCTTCGCGGCGCCGTCGCATCCGTACACGATCGGCCTGCTCAACGCGCTGCCGCGCCTGACCGACGCGGACGATGCGCCGCTCGTCGCGATTCCCGGCAATCCGCCGATGCCCGGCACCGCGCCGGCCGGCTGCGCGTTCGCGAAGCGCTGCACGTACGCGGAGGAGCGCTGCGGCGCGGCGCGCCCCGCGCTCGAAACCTATGGCGCCGTGGGCGCGGTGCGCGCGTGCCACCGGCCCGTGGCCGATCTGACGGGAGGTCTGCGATGAGCGTCGATGAACGCCGCCATGCCGGCGCGACGGACGACACGTTGCTGTCCGTCGACGGTCTGAAAGTGCATTTCCGCGTGCCGCTCGGCGGCTATCCGTGGTCGCCGAAGGGTACGCTGCGCGCCGTCGACGGCGTGTCGTTCGACGTGAAGCGCGGCGAGACGGTCGGGCTCGTCGGCGAGTCGGGCTGCGGGAAGTCGACGCTTGCGCGCGCGCTGATCGGCCTCGTGCCGATGACGGCCGGCACCGTGAAATGGCGCGGCCAGACCGTGGAGCCCGATCACCTGCGCGGCACCGCGATGCGGCGCGAAGTGCAGATGATCTTCCAGGACCCGCTCGCGTCGCTCGATCCGCGCATGACGATCGAACAGGTCGTCGCGGAGCCGCTCGTCACGCACCAGGCCGGCCTCGGCCGCACCGAGGTGCGCCGCCGCGTGATCGCGATGCTCGAACGCGTCGGCCTGAACGCGCATCACCTGCTGCGCTATCCGCACGAATTCTCCGGCGGGCAATGCCAGCGCGTCGGAATTGCACGCGCGCTGATCAGCGAGCCGAAGCTCGTGATCTGCGACGAACCCGTATCGGCGCTCGACGTGTCGATCCAGGCACAGATCGTGAACCTGCTGCGCGACCTGCAGCGCGATCTGTCGTTGTCCTATCTGTTCGTCGCACACGATCTGGCGGTGGTGAAGGCGATCAGCCAGCGGGTGCTCGTGATGTATCTCGGCCGCGTGATGGAGTTCGGCACGCGGCATGACGTGTACGGCGTGCCGCAGCACCCGTACACGAAGGCGCTGCTCGATGCGGCGCCGACGCCGGAGCCGGCGCGCGAGCGTGCTCGCCGACCGATGCTGCTGGCGGGCGAGATGCCCTCGCCGCTGAACCCGCCGTCCGGCTGTGCGTTCCGCACGCGCTGTCCGGTCGCGATCGATGCGTGCGCGCAGGACGTGCCGCTGCCGGAAGTTCGGCAGGGGTCGGCCGCGCGTGTCGCGTGCATCCGCGCGGGTGTGGCGTGAGGTGAAGTGACGCAGCAAACATAACCAGGGCAGGTCAACAGGGGTAGGTGCGGCGCGAACGATCTTCGCGCCGCGGATACAGGCGCGTCCTTAACCGGGCGCGCCGGGGGGCCGGGCGCGGATCGCAACCGGCGTGGACGATATCAACACAAGACGAGAATGACGATGAGAAAACAGAAGACGATCGGGACGGCATCGAAAATGCTGCTTGCATGGGGGCTGCCGGCGCTTGCCGGCGTCTCGCTG
This sequence comes from Burkholderia metallica, assembly GCF_001718555.1. Taxonomy (NCBI): domain Bacteria; kingdom Pseudomonadati; phylum Pseudomonadota; class Betaproteobacteria; order Burkholderiales; family Burkholderiaceae; genus Burkholderia; species Burkholderia metallica. The sequence goes on along the minus strand of NZ_CP013403.1, from coordinate 2,822,382 downwards.
ACGGGCGTCGCGCACGCCGACGACGCGGCCCCCGCACCGTTGACGGTCGCGCAGGCCGCGCCCGGCACGACCGTTGCGCAGGCAACGACCCCGAACGCCATTGTCAACGCCGAAGCAACGCAGGCCGTTACGCCGCCCGACGAGCCGTCGGCGCAGTCGAAGTCGAAGGGCTTCATTGCCGACAGCCATCTCGACTTCCTGTTCCGCAACTATGCGGACGTGCTCGACAACAAGGGCGGCCCGCATCGTCACGCGTGGGTCCAGGGCGCGATGGCGAACTTCGAGTCGGGCTACACGACGGGCCTGATCGGGATCGGTTTCGACGCGTCGCTGTATGCGGCGCTGAAACTCGACGGCGGTCAGGGCGCCGGCAGCATGGTGCACATCGCGAAGGGCGGCGGTGGCGGCAACCAGCTCGCATGGGCCTATCCCGGCATCTACGACGTGAAGGCGCGCATCTCGAACACGGTGGTCAAGTACGGTCTGCAGGCCGTCGACAACCCGTTCATGGAGCAGCACGACAACCGTGCGCTGCCGCCGACGTTCCTCGGTGCGACCCTCGTCAGCAATGAATTCAAGAACGTGATGCTCGAGGCCGGCAGCTTCACGAAGACCGACGCGCGCGGTCACACGACGCTCACCAACCTGACCACGCAATACGGCGGCACGCGCATCAACCGCCTGTCGTACGTCGGCGGCACGTGGGACTACTCGCCGAACGGCGAAGTCGCGCTGTACGCGAACCAGGCCGACGACGTGTGGCACCAGTACTACGCGTCGGTGAAGCACAGCATCGGCAGCCCGCAGACGATCAAGTGGACCGGCTTCGGCAACGTCTACTCGACGCACGACACGGGCGATGCGCTGCAAGGCAAGATCAACAACAACGCGTACAGCCTGTCGGTGGCCGCGCAGCACGGCCCGCACGAGCTGCTGCTCGGCTTCCAGCAGGTGCTCGGCGACCAGTTCTTCGACTACCTGAACGAAACGAACGGCATCTTCCTGACCAACTCGATGGACGTCGACTACAACGCGCCGCACGAAAAGTCGCTGCAGCTGCGTTACACGTTCTACGGCAAGGAAGCGGGCCTGCCGGGCTTCAAGGCGATGGTCTGGGGCGTGACGGGCTGGGGCGCGGACGGCAGCGCGGGCGCGGCGAACGACCCGAGCAAGTCGAGCATCTACTGGAGCAACGGCGCGCCGGTGCAGGGCCGTCACCACGAGTTCGGCTTCATCCCGTCGTACACGTTCCAGAGCGGCAAGCTGAAGGACACGAAGGTCACGTTCATCGCAATGTGGCACGCCGGTTCGGCGCACTACTCGGATGCGACGAACACCGAGTACCGCCTGGTCGTGAACCTGCCGCTGCACGCGTTCTGATCGCAGGGGGCGCATGCGCCCCCGCCTCGCACGGCCGGCCTTCGATCGACGCGATCAGGCCGGCTTGTGCAGCCCCGCGACGGGATCGTTCGCAGCGGGCATCTCTTCCACCAGCGCCGTGAGCTGGCGACCCGTATCGCGCCATGCGTCGAGGCCGCCGCGCAGTGCGAGCGCATCGGTGAAGCCGGCGTCGAGCAGGCGCTTCGCCATCAGCGCCGCCGTCACTTCGTTCGGGCACGAGCAGTACACGACGAACTTCTGCGTGAACGGATAGCGCGACACGATGTCGCCGATCTGGCGCTCGTCCGCGAACTGCGCGCCGGGAATCGTGAACGGGTCGAGCTTGCGATGTTCGGGCGAGCGGACGTCAAGGACCACCGGCGCGGCCGTCGCACGCAGCATCGTGTCGAGTTCGTCGACGCCGATCCGCGCGCTCGCGAGCTGGCGGATCAGTGCGCGGCGGCGCATCCAGCGGAACGCCGCGTACACCGCCAGCACCGCGACGGCCGCGAGCAGCGCGACGCGGCCGAGCTGGCCCGCACCGGCGAACAGCCAGTCGATCTGGCGATAGAACAGCACGCCGACCACCAGCCCGACGATCGTCCAAAGCGCGGCGCCGAGCGCATCGTAGCCGACGAACGTGCGATAGCGCGTGCCGAACGCGCCGGCCATCGGCACCGACACGAGCGACAGCCCCGGAATGAAGCGCGCGACGGCGAGCACGCGCACGCCGTAGCGGCCGAAGAAGGTTTCGGTTTTTTTCACGCAGCTGTCACGCGACAGCGACAGCCGGCAGATCGTCTTCAGCGTCGCGCCGCCGTAGCGCCGGCCGGCGAGGTACCACACGGTGTCGCCGATCAGGGCGCCGAGCACCGACAGTGCGACCACCGTGACCAGTTGCGAGCCGATCATCGCCGGATGCATCGCGGACATCGCGCCGAACAGCACGAGCGTCGGCATCGCGGGCACCGGCAGCCCGATGGCCGCAGCGAGCACGTTGGCGAAGACGAGAAGCGGCCCGTATTGGGCGACGAGGTCGCGGAGGAGCATGACGGCTGGCCGAAAAAGGAACGCGCGCGGAAAGCACGCAGATGGGCCGATTATCGGCCTTTTTCAAGTCGGCGGCGGGAATTGCGCAAAGCGCCTGACGGCGGCAGGGGCATGTCGGTGAGCCGGCGATCTACGTGCGGCTCACCGTTCGGAATCACGAAGAGGTGCGGGCCAGCGACGCGGCGCCGTGGTTTTCGCCGGGCAGCTCGGCGCCGTGCGAGCGGATCGCCGCGATCAGTTCGGCCGGCGTGATCTCGTAGCGGACTTCGCGGTGGATGCCGGGCTTGCGTTCGTCGATCTCGATCAGCAGCACGCTCTTGCCGTCGCCGGTTGCCTCGAGGCGAAGCGAGCGCAGTTCGCGGCCGTCGGCCGGGTCGTGTTCGGTGAGCAGGGTCATTGCCCCGGATGAGCCGGTAGTGCGCATCGAACCTATCCTCGTGTCGTGGATGCCGTAGTGGCGAAGATGTCTTGGTTGAAAACAGCTTGACGCAGTTTAACGCGAACGGGCCGCGGTTCGGCGCATTTTCGTGAGCCGAAATGAGGGCTGAACCGTGGATCCCTCTGATGTTTGAGCCGCGCGGGGCGGCCGTTTCAGCCGGATCGGGCGCCGGCGCGGCGGGTGTCCGAGCGCGTGCGGCGACACGCGGCGCAACGCGTGTCGCCGCGGCGGCATCAGAAGCGGTCGGCGAGTCCCATCGCCGGGTCGCTGACCGAGTGGCGGCCGGTTTCGACACGGCCGGCGACGCGGCGCGAGAAGCTCGCGTCACTGTCTGCGGTGACGATGAAGTCGTACCAGTGGCCGGTGGAGTCGAGCTGCCAGTGCAGCTCGGCCTGGTCGCCCGCGCGCACCGTGACGGTCCACGTGGTACCGGTGCCGTGGTCGCGATCCGGGCCGTGCCCGTGGCCGTTGCCGTCGTCGCCGTGACCGCGATCGTCGTGTGCGCCGCGTCCGGACAGCGGCCCGTAGACCTGGTTCGACTTCACGGTGAAGCGCACCGTGCCGCCGCCGCGGTTGCGCAGCCGCAGGTGGAGGTTGCCGCTCGCGCCCGCGTAGCCGACGCGAATTTCCGGATGCGGCGCGCGTGCGCCGGCCAGGCGGCTCAGGTCGCCGGTGAAGCGGCGGTGATAGCCGTTCGGCCCCAGTACCCACAGGTCATATTTACCGCCGTCGTCGGTGCGTGCGGCCCAGTCGCCGTGCAGCGTCTTGCCCGGTTCGACCACGTAGCGTCGCGGCAGGCGGTCGAGGTGCAGCTTGTCGTAGACGTGAAACACGGCGGCGGCGCGGCCCGTGTTCGCGAACTTCAGCGTGAACGTGCCGGTGCCGGCGTCGGCACGGGCGCTCGCGTGCAGCTCGTAAGGCAGCGCGCGCGACGGGCGCACGCCGGTGGCCTGCGCGGGCAGCGCGGGCGCGGCCGGCGGCACGATCTTCGGCGCGGCCTGCTGCGCGGCGCTCAATGCGTCGACCTGGCTCTTCGTCGTATGGCCCGCGAGCGTCGGCAGCGGCTCGTGGTTCGGCGAGCGGAAGTTGAACGCGCTCGTCAGGTCGCCGCACACCGCGCGGCGGTACGCGCTGATCTGCGGCTCGGCTACGCCGAAGCGCTTTTCGAGGAAGAGCAGCGTCGACGTATGGTCGAACACCTGCGAATTGACCCAGCCGCCGCGGCTCCACGGCGACACGACCCACATCGGCACGCGCGGGCCCGGGCCGTACGGACGACCGTCGATCGCCGGCTGGCTCGACGTGGCCGGCGTGAAGTCGTGGTACTCGACCGCGACGTCGGCGTCCCGCAGCGTGTGGCCGCCCGCGAGCGTGCCGTCGGCGTTGCGCGACGGCACGGCCGGCGACGGCATGTGGTCGAAGAAGCCGTCGTTCTCGTCGTAGTTGACCAGCAGCACGGTCTTGCTCCACACGTCCGGGTTCGCCGTCAGCGCATCGAGCACGGCTTGCACGTACCAGCCGCCCTGCGCGGGGCTCGACGGCCCCGGATGTTCGCTGTACGCGGACGGCGGAATGATCCACGACACCTCGGGCAGTTTGCCGTTGCGGATGTCGTCTCGGAACGATTCGAGGAAGCCGTACGGCATCGTGTTGCCGAACCCTTTCGCCAGCGGGCTCAGCGGATCGTCGATTGCCGGATCGTAGAACGCGCCGGCGGCCGTCACCGGCTGCGTGATGTCCGTCGACGCGACGTACGCCGGCCGGCGCGCGGGCGGCATCTGCTCGATCGCCGCGCGCCAGTGGCGAAAGCTCATCATCTCGTTGCAGCCGAAGTTGTCGATCAGGCTCTGGTAGACCTTCCAGTTCACGCCGGCCTGCTGCAGCCGGTCCGCATAGGTGGTCCAGGTCCAGCCCTGGCTCGACGGGCCGATGTCGTTGCCGCCGTTGAACTGGTTGTTCAGCGCGGCGATCTTCACGCGGCTGCCGTCGGCCGGGCTGAGCCCGTTCGGGCCGTTGGTGCCGCTCCAGTAGAACAGGCGGTTCGCGATCGTGCCCGTGTGCATCCCGCAGTGGTAGTGGTCGCACAGCGTGAACGCATCGGCGAGCGCGCGCTGGAACGGCACTTCGGCCGCGTCGTAATAGCCCATCGACAGCGGCGTCTTCGCGTCGGGCCAGCGATTCATCCGGCCGTGGTCCCACGCGGCCTGCGCATCGGCCCACGTGTGCGGCGTGCCGCCCGCGCGCTGCGCGTTGCCCTGGCTCGCGTCGAGGTGATACGGCGTGACCGTGGCGGCGGCCGCCGCCTTCGTGTACGTCTGGTAGAACACGTTGCGGCCGTTCGGCGACGGCACCGCGAAGCGGTCGCCATAGCCGCGCACGCCCTTGAACGTGCCGAAATAGCTGTCGAATGCGCGGTTCTCCATCATCAGCAGCACGACGTGCTTCACGTCCTTGATGGTCCCCGTTTCGTGAAACGCGGGAATCGCGAGCGCGCGGCGGATGCTCGGCGGAAACGCGGACAGCGCGGCGGCGGCGAGGCCGGAAGTGGCGGTCTGCTGGAGGAACTTGCGGCGTGACGTCATGGCGTTCGGGTCCTGTGATGATGGGAGCGTTTGTGATTGCGTGTGGCGGTGCCCGTGCGTCGCCCCCCGGGACGATTCGCGTTGCGTGTGCGTTCGAGTGCATCGGCCGCGCGTGGCGGCGGTGCGCGCATCGCGCGACGCGGGGTGTCGCGCGGATGCTTCGGCCGTCGTCGCGATCCCGCACGCCGCGCGCTCGTGATGCGCGGGGCAGGACGTCGGCACACGCGGGCCCGGCGCATGCCGGGTCGGGCGGCGCCCAGTCTAGGGAGGCGACGTGACGTCGACGTGATGAAGAAATGACACCGCATGTCGTGCGCGTGACGTTGTGTGCGCAACGATATGGAGGGACGCGACATGTGGCGAAAGCGGGTAAGAAGTTACCGGTTCGGGGTCGCGGGGCGGGCAGATTTTTCCTGTTCGTGGCGACGCGTGATCGCCTGTCGTTGCGGGTGCAACGGCATCGCGTGACGACCATGTTTCAAATGCGTGAAATCGGATAAGCTCGACGGATTGCTGCGCACGGGCGCAGCCCGCGCCGCTGGCGCGACTTTCCGGAACCGGCCCACCCATGACCGACATCACGATCCGGCACAGCGAGACGCACGACGTCGACGCGATCCGGCAGATCGCCGCGCATCCCGCGGTGTACGCGAATACGTTGCAGCTCCCGTTTCCGTCGCTGGAGAAATGGCAGAAGCGGCTCGCAGGCATACGCGAGCACGGCGTGAGCCTCGTCGCCGAAATCGACGGCGTGGTGGTCGGCCATCTCGGCCTGCACCCCGAACAGAATCCGCGCCGACGTCATGCGGCAGGGCTCGGCATGATGGTCGACGCGGCGCATCACGGGCGCGGCGTCGGCAGCCGGCTGCTCGCGGCCGCGATCGATCTTGCGGAAAACTGGCTGAACGTCACGCGTCTCGAGCTGACCGTGTACGCCGACAATCGTACGGCGATCGCGCTCTACGAAAAGCACGGGTTCCGGATCGAAGGCGAATCGCCCGGCTATGCGTTGCGCGATGGCATGTACGCGTCCGTGTACCACATGGCGCGGATCAAGGCGGCGCAGTGAAGGCCCGCCCGACGCGTATCCGGCACCCCGCCGGCCGCGCTGCCGCGCGTCATATTCATTCGAGAATTCGTTCGTTTTCTGCCGGTCGTGCGCGTCGTATCGTTGAACGATTTGCCGGTCGCTTCGGCCGGCTTGCGCTTTTCCGCAACGATGCCGTGCGACGTTGCAGGCCCGCAGGCTTCATCGTCATCGCTTCATGGCTCGCGCTTCACGGCCATCGCTTCTCACGCGACATCTTCCCGCAACCGACTCTTTCAACGGACCCGCTTCGATGAAAACCGCTCTCCGGAATCTGACTGCCGCCTGCCTGCTCGCCGCCACGGGTGCGGCGCTTGCCGCTGCCACGCCTACCGGCGCGCCGGTGGCGAGCGCATCGTCCGACGGCGCGCACCTGCCGCCCGGCATCGCGTGGCAGCACGGCGACGTCGACGCCGCCTTCGCGCTCGCGAAGCGCACCGGCAAACCGCTGCTGCTCTACTGGGGCGCGGTGTGGTGCCCGTCGTGCAACCAGGTGAAGTCGACGATCTTCAGCCAGCAGGCATTCAAGACGCGCTCGTCGTTCTTCGTGCCCGTGTATCTCGACGGCGATACCGAAAGCGCGCAGAAGCTCGGCGAGCGTTTCAAGGTGCACGGCTATCCGACGATGATCCTGTTCCGTCCCGACGGCACCGAAGTGACGCGGCTGCCGGGCGAAGCCGATCTCGATCGCTACATGCAGGCGCTGTCGCTCGGGATGACGGCCGCACATCCGGTGCGACAGACGCTCGCGACCGCGCTGAAGAACGGCGCGGCGTTGACGCCGGACGAATGGCGCCTGCTGGCCGACTACTCGTGGGATACCGACGGCGCGCTGCCGGTGCCGGCCGATCGGGTCGCCGAGACGCTGCAGTCGCTGTCGCAACGCGCACGGGCGGCCGGTGCGAAGGCCGAAGCGGCGCGCTTCGCGCTGAAGGCGGCGGTGTTCGCGGCGTCCGACGATCCGGCGCAGGCCGGCGCGCTCGACAAGGCGGCGCTTGGCGATTCGCTGCGCACGGTGCTGCAGGCTCCGGCCTTGTCGCGGGCCGATTCGGACGTGCTGGTCGCGGCGCCTGCGCGTGTGGTCGCGTATCTCGGCGGCGACGACGCGCAGCGCGGGAAATTGCGTGGCGCATACGACGCGGCGCTCGCGCGCCTGTCGACCGACACCACGCTGTCGTCGATCGACCGGCTGATGGCGCTGCACGGCCGCGTGCTGCTCGCGCGCGGCGATGCAAGCAAGGGTGCGCCGCCGGCTGCACCGGCGCTGGCCGATACCGCGCGCAAGCAGATCGCCGCGTCGGTGCAGGGCGCCGCGAATGCATACGAGCGGCAGGCGCTCGTCAGCGAAGGCGCGGACACGCTGACCGACGCGGGGCTGTACGACGAGTCGGATGCGTTGCTGAAGGCCGAGTTGCCGCGTTCGTCGACGCCGTACTACTTCATGTCCGGGCTGGCCGCGAATGCGAAGGCGCGCGGCGACAAGGCCGCGGCGCTCGACTGGTATCGCAAGGCGTACGACGCGGCGAGCGGGCCGGCGACGAAGCTGCGCTGGGGCGCGACCTATTTTGCGAATGCGGTCCAACTGGCGCCGGACGATTCGGCGCGCATCGAAGGGATCGCCGCGAGCGTGCTCGCGCAGGCCGACAAGACGCGTGACGCGTTCTACGGCGCGAACCTGCGCGCGTTGACCAAGGTCGTCACGCAGTTGAACCGCTGGCGCGCCGGCGGTGCGCACGATGCGTCGGTCAGGTCGGTCGTGAAGCAGTTCGACGGCGTATGCGGAAAGCTGCCCGCGGGCGATCCGCAGGCAGCGGCATGCGCGAAGCTGATCCAGCCCGTGAAGGCGTAACGGCGCGCGGATGCGTCGCCGCGCGGGCCGGACGAACGATTACCGGCCCGACTCCGACGACGCGCCGCGCTCGCTGCCATATCCGGCATCGTGCTGGCGGGCGATCTTCGCTTCGGCGGAAACGATGCTCGCCGGATAGAACCAGTCGCTCGACTGGAAGCCGGCCTGCTTGAGCGCCTTCACTTCGGCGTGAACCTGCGCGCGCGTGAGCGGCGGGTTCGACTGCGCGTGCGCGGCGAGCGGGGCCGACACGGCCAGGGCGATGGCAACGGCTGGGATCAGATGCTTCATGATCGGGACCTCCACGATTCCGGTGAGTCGCGGCGCTTCGTTCGTCAAAGCGCCCGGCGACGTTGGAACCAGTGTAGGCCGCGGCGCGCGCGCGAAAAATGCGATCGCTCCCAACGCAGTGTTTTGCTGCGGGCAACAATGGGGGGGGGGCGGGATGCGCTTCGGACGGCATTCGCGCCACGACGGCGCTTGCGCCGTGGTGCGACCGGACGCCGACCGACGCCGATACGGGTGGCGGAATCAAAGGCAAGCACATCGATATCTTCCGCGGATTCGGCGATACCGCGCGGAAGGAGGCCTGTCGCGTGACGGCCGGGAACGGCACCGTTTTCGTGTCGGCCAGGGCCGGATCGTAGAGGGGCCGGATTGTGCCGATGAGGCGGGGCCTCTCGTGCGACGGCCCGGGCGGGAGCGTAGGCGAAGGGTGGCCGCCTCGGTGGCGGCTTCGCGGGCCGGTTTCGCGAAGGTCGACCGGGCGTGCCCGATCGACCTTCATGCACGGGGCGGCGAAGCCGCCGTCGCGTGTTACACGAGCCCTGTCGTGTAGTACACGGCGATCACGAAGAACACCGCGAGCGTCTTGATGATCGTGACCGCGAAGATGTCGCGATACGACTCGCGGTGCGTGAGGCCCGTGACCGCGAGCAGCGTGATCACCGCGCCGTTGTGCGGCAGCGTGTCCATGCCGCCGCTCGCCATCGCGACGACCCGGTGCAGCACGTCCAGCGGGATATTCGCGGCCTGCGCGCCCTTGATGAACAGGTCCGACATCGCGGCGAGCGCGATGCTCATGCCGCCCGACGCCGAGCCCGTGATACCGGCGAGCGAGCTGACCGACACGGCCGCGTTGACGAGCGGGTTCGGAATGCTCTTCAGTGCATCGCTGACGACGAGGAAGCCCGGCAGCGCGGCGATCACGCCGCCGAAGCCGTATTCCGACGCGGTGTTCATCGCGGCGAGCAGCGCACCGGCCACGGCGGCTTTCGAACCGGTCGCGAAACGGCTGCTCACGCGCTTGAAGGCAGTCAGGATGACCAGCACGATGCCGAGCAGCAGCGCGGCCTCGACCGACCAGATCGCGACGACGGTCTTGATCGACGTCGTGACCGGTGCGTGCACGCCCGGCAGCACTTCCGGCGCGACCGTGTACGACGCGGCGCCGTACCACTGCGGAATCAGCTTCGTGAACGCGAAGTTCGACACGCCGACGAGGATCAGCGGCAGGATCGCGAGCGCCGGACTCGGCAGCGACTTCGCCTCGACGCGCTCCGGCTCGTTGACGAGCGACGTGCCGTAGCCTTCGCCCTTCGCCATCGCCGACCGGCGGCGCCATTCCAGATACGTGAGGCCGACGACGATGATGAACAGCGAGCCGATCGTGCCGAGCACGGGTGCGGCCCACGCGGTCGTCTTGAAGAACGTGGTCGGGATGATGTTCTGGATCTGCGGCGTGCCGGGCAGCGAATCCATCGTGAACGAGAATGCGCCGAGCGCGATCGCGCCGGGCATCAACCGTTTCGGAATGTTGCTCTGGCGATAGAGTTCGGCCGCGAACGGATAGACCGCGAACACCACGACGAACAGCGACACGCCGCCATAGGTGAGCAGCGCGCACACCGCGACGATCACCGCATTCGCGCGCGAGCGGCCGATGTAGCGGATCGCCGCGTGAACGATCGATTCGGAGAATCCGGAGAGTTCGATCACCTTGCCGAACACGGCGCCGAGCATGAACACCGGGAAATACAGTTTGACGAAGCCGACCATCTTCTCCATGAAGATGCCGGAGAAGACCGGGGCGACGGCGGCGGGTTCGGTCAGGAGCACCGCGCCGAGCGCGGCGATCGGCGCGAACAGGATCACGCTGTAGCCGCGATACGCGGCAAACATCAGGAACGCCAGCGCGGCGAGGACGATCACGAAAGACAAGGGAGTCTCCTAATGGCTTTGGTTGTTGTTCGATCGCGCGATGCGCCGCGGACCGGCTCAGGTTCGTGCAGGTTTCGTGCCATCGGCCGGATTGCACCGCCGGACGCGGGTCCGCCGGAGACCGGCGGGCCCGCGCCGGTCGTTGTCTGACGATTCTACATAAAACGTCTCCATCCGGAGACGAAATGGCCGTCCGGCCAGCTCGTGGAATCGGGGAGGGCTTTCCCGGACAACGCATTGCGGCGTGTCTCCAGAATGAGATAATTCGTCTCGTTCCGGAGACATCCGGTCGAACATACACGGAGACGAAGACACGATGATGAACGACTGGGCCCGCCTGCCCGTCAACTACGGTGACGTGCTGCGGCGCGCCGCCGAGTCGCTGTTCCGGACCTTCGAGGATTCGAGCGCGGGCACGGTGGTCGTCGATCGCGATGCGCGCGTCGTGTGGATGAACGAGCGGTACGCGGCGCGCTTCGGGTTCGCCGACCCGCAGCAGGCCGTCGGCCTCGACTGCGAGACCGTGATCCCGAACAGCCTGTTGCGCGAGGTCGTGTCGACCGGGCAGCCGATCCTGCTCGACATCATGGAGACGGGCCGCGAGCCGCTCGTCGTCACCCGGCTGCCGCTGAAGGACGAAGCGGGCGAGACGGTCGGCGCGATCGGCTTCGCGCTGTTCGACCAGTTGAAGACGCTCACGCCGATCATTTCCCGCTACGCGCAGCTTCAGCAGCAGCTGATCGCGACGCAGCGTTCGCTCGCGCAGGCGCGCCGCGCGAAATACACGTTCGCGAGCTTCGTCGGCACGAGCGCCGCGAGCCTCGAGACCAAGCGCCAGGGGCGTCGTGCGTCGCAGGTCGATTCGCCGGTGCTGCTGCTCGGCGAGACGGGCACCGGCAAGGAACTGCTCGCGCATGCGATCCACGCGGCGTCGGCGCGCGCGCTGCAGCCGCTCGTGACTGTCAACGTCGCCGCGATTCCCGACACGCTGCTCGAAACCGAATTCTTCGGCGCGGCGCCCGGTGCGTATACGGGCGCCGACCGCAAGGGGCGCGTCGGCAAGTTCGAGCTGGCCGATCGCGGCACGCTGTTTCTCGACGAGATCGGCGACATGCCGCTGCCGCTGCAGGGCAAGCTGCTGCGCGTGCTGCAGGACAAGGAGTTCGAGCCGGTCGGCTCGAACCGGATCGTGCGCGCGGACGTCCGGATCATCGCCGCCACGAGCGCCGACCTGCCGGCGCTGGTCGAGGCCGGGCGCTTTCGCGCGGATCTCTATTACCGGCTGAACGTGCTGACGATCCACGCGCCGCCGCTGCGCGAGCGCGCGTCCGACATCGCGGCGCTCGTCTACGCGACGCTCGAGGAGCTGGCCGCGCAGCACGGGCGCGCCGCCCATTGCGAGCTGACCGACGATGCGCTGCGGATGCTGTGTGCGTATCCGTGGCCGGGCAACGTGCGCGAGTTGCGCAACACGCTCGAACGCGCGTTGATGCTGTCGGACCGGTCGGTGATCGATGCGCATGCGCTCGCGCCGTTCCTCGGACCGGTGCGCGTAGCGACGGACGGCGCCGCACCGGCGCAGCGGGCGGCCGTGTCGCCGGTCGAGCGACGCGCGGGCGACGAGCCCGCCGCGCCGGCCGCGTCGTATGCCGATGCATTGGCGGCGTGGGAGCGCCAGTTCCTGACCGATGCGCTGGCGGCTTGCGACGGCAAGGTGGTGGAAGCGGCCGCGCGCATCGGGATCGGCCGCGCGACGTTGTACAAGAAGCTCGCGGCGCTGGGCATCGACCGCTAGGCCGAACGGCGAAAGCGGTTTGGACGGACGTGACGCATCGAACAGGAGATCACGATGAAACGGATCGGCATCGCAGGGTGGCTGACGATGTTGCTGGCAACCTCCGCGCTTGCGCAGGCCGGCGACGCCGACGCGCCCGAGGCGCGGCGCAACTGGTACAACGATCCGTTCATCGCGCTGTCGCAGGACCTGGCCGAATGTCCGTTGCCGCTCGGCCCGTGGATGACCCGCGCCGAGATGACCGACGACGCGCATTACCGCGCCGAGCGCGGCACCACCTGCTGGCTCGCGCACCGCTGCACGAAGCCGAATTCGTATATGTATGACGCACCGATCGCCGCTGCGGCGAAGGCGCACTTCGCCGGCTCCGACCGACTGCGTGGCACGAGCCTGTGGATCACCGTGCAGCGGCGTTTCATTTACGTCGAAGGGTGCGCCGATCAGGCGTTCGATCGGCACGCGTTGCAACGCGAACTCGAGGCGCTTCCGGACGTCGAGCAGGTTTTCGTTCGCATCACCGACGATCCGCACAGGAGCTTGCCGTACAAGGCGCGCGGGCAGCCCGGCCGCACGCCGAACTGACGGTGAAAGGGCCGCACATGGCATACTCGCGACATTCCAAAAAAGGTTGACGGGAAGAACAATGAAACACATGCTTGCGTCGGTCTGTCGGCGGCCTCGGGCGGCCGTCGTGTTGGCTCTGGTTGCAGGACTCGGCGGGTGCGGCGGCAGCGCGCCGCTGTTCACTTCGGACGGACGTCCGACTACCCAGGTGCAATGCACCGGCAGCGACTGGAGCAATTGCACGGACAATGCCCGCGCGATCTGCAACGGGGATTTCGACGTGCTTCAGCAATCGAGCGATGACGCCACGCGAAATCTTCTCTTCGCGTGCAAGAAGAAAAGCGGTTATTGATCCCGAGATAACGGGCCGACGAGACCACGTTCGGGCGCAGCGCTTTTCTGTTGGCTGAGAGTCATCTATCTTGACGAATAACACTCACGGAGCCCCGTCCCCATGGCGACCTACAGGCAACTGACCGCGCAGCTCGAACGGCTTCAGCAGAAGATCGACAAGGAACGTGAAAAGGCGATTGCCGATGCGATCGCCGACATCCGCGCGAAAATCGACGAATACGACATTACGCCGGAAGAGCTCGGGTTTCGTTCGACACGCGCGGCCGGTGCCGGCGCGAAGCCGAAGCGGACGTTGCCGCCGAAATACCGGAACCCGAAGACGGGCGAAACCTGGAGCGGCCGCGGGCGATCGCCGACCTGGCTCGGCAAGAATCGCGCACGTTTTCTGATCAAGGACTGACTCCCGAAAAACCTCACCTTTCGCGTGCGGACTGACGGTGCGAACGGCCATGCGGCCATCGCACCGTTTTGTTTTTGGGCATTCGCGGCGTGATTCCCGATGACGCAGCGAACGGCGAAGCCGCGAAATGAACGGATGCCGTTGCGCGAATTCGCTGCGATTCGGCCGCATATCGCGGCGAATTCCCGTATACAAGCGTGTCATCGCGCAGCACGGATGCATCGGCCTGCGCGATTCTCGCGGTGCACGCGTGCCGCGAATTCCGATCACCTTTCGCGCGTTTGCGCGTGACGCCGTGCAAATCCCGAAGATACTCACCATGGCTCCTGTAAATCCTCACCTTTGACGAAGTGGACGCAGCGTCGCGCCGCATGACGGCACCGCGGTCGCCGGGCGAATGCGCGGCGCGATGCGCGGCGATGGCTTCCGTGTTCGTGTCGCGTGCTCATGGTGCGGGCGTTGACGCGTGTCGAACAGTCGGCCGTTCGGCATATAGGCAGCCGCATGCGCTTCGCCTATGCTTGGAGTTCGCGTCGATCGGCGCATCGCACCGTCCGTGCCGCATGCCGATCGGGTCATCTTTCGTTACCGCAGGGAGCCGATGTGACCGTTCGCCATCTCGATGCGTTGTTCCAGCCCAGGTCCGTTGCGGTCGTCGGCGCGTCGTCGCGCGCGGGCAGTATCGGCGCGATGGTGTGGTCGCGCGTGCTCGACGGTGCGTTCGAGGGGCCCGTGTGGCCCGTCAATCCGAAATATCGCGACCTGCACGGGCATGCGGTCGTTGCCGATGTCGATCGGCTGCCCGCGCCGCCGTCGGTCGCCGTGATCTGCACGCCGCCCGCGACGTGGGCCGGCATCGTGCGCAAGCTCGGCGAGCTCGGCACGCGCGTGGCGGTGATCGTCGGCGAAGCGCGCACGGATGCCGATCGCGCGGCGCTCGATCGCACGCTGAAGGCGGCGAAGCCGTTCGTGCTCCGTATCGTCGGGCCCGGCAGCCTCGGTGTGCTGTCGCCCGCGCGGCATGCGCATTTCGGTGCGCCGGCCTATACGGCGCGCTCGGGCGGCGTCGCATGGGTGTCGCAATCGAATGCGCTGACGAACGCGGTGCTCGGCTGGGCCGGTGCGCGGGGCCTCGGCTTTTCGCATGTCGTCGCGCTCGGCAGCGAGTCCGACGTCGACGCGGGCGACGTCCTCGACTATCTCGCGAGCGATCCCGGCACGCGCGCGATCCTGCTCGAACTCGATACCGTGCGCGCCGCACGCAAGTTCATGTCCGCCGCGCGCGCGGCCGCGCGCAACAAGCCGGTGCTCGCATTGCGCACGGGGCGTGCGGATCCCGGCGACGCGCTCTATACGGCGGCGTTCCAGCGCGCGGGGATGGTGCGTGTCGACGCGCTCGACGATCTGCTCGACGAAATCGAGACGCTCGGGGTCGGCCGCGTCACCGCGCGCGGCGCGGCCACGCTCGTGACGAGCGATGCGGGCGTCGCGAAGCTCGCGGTCGATGCGGTGTCCGAGGTGCGCGACGTGCTGACCGGCTGGTCGCCCGCGGCCACGGCGGCCGTGTCGGCCGCGCTGCCGCATCTCGCATCGCCCGTCAATCCGCTGACGCTGGGCGACGATGCGCGCCCCGAGCATTTTGCGGCTGCGATCAAGGCGCTCGCGCCGTTCCCGCAAACGGGCACGCTGTTCGTCGTCCATTCGACGTCCCACAGCGCGCCGGCCGATGCGGTCGCGCGCACGCTGATCGAAGCGCGGCAGTACGCGCATCGCGGCATCCTCGCGTGTTTCTTCGGCGCGGTCGACGCGGCGACGCGCGATGCGCTGCACGCGAACGGCATTCCCGTGCACACCACGCCGCAGCGGCTCGCGCGCGCGTATGCGCGTCTCGTCGACTACAACCTCGGGCGGCAACTGCTGATGCAGACGCCGGAGGGCACGCCGCCGCAGCCGGCCGAGTGCGTGGCCTCCGCACAGGCCGACGCGCGCCGGATGGTCGAAGCCGGCCGGCATGAGCTGACCGGCGAAGCCGCGCTGCGCTGGCTGTCCCATTTCGGCCTGCAGGGTGAGGAGGCCGTCGAGCCTGCCGGCACGAAAGTCGTCGATATCACGGTCGACATGTACGACGATTCGAACTTCGGCCCGGTGTTTCGCTATGCGGTGCCGCCGGCGGACGGCGTGTCGGCGCCGTTCGTCGTCTATGGCCTGCCGCCGCTGAACACCGTGCTTGCCCGCGCGGTGATGGAGCGCTCGCCGTATGCGCGCAGCACGCCGATCGAGCCGACGCTCGACGCGGTGACGGCGCTGTCGCAGGCCGTATGCGACGTGCGCGAAGTCGTGGCGATGTCGGTCACGCTGCGCGTGCTGTCCGACCGCGCATGCGTGATCGCGTCGCGCATCACGCTGGCCGCGGGGCGCAGCCGGCTCGCGATCATGCCGTATCCGCGCCACCTCGAGCAGACGCTCGAGTGGCGCGGCGAGACGGTGACGATCCGCCCGATCCGCCCGGAAGACGAAGCCGCGCACAACGAACTGCTCGGCGCGATGACGCCGGACGATCTGCGGATGCGTTTCTTCGGCGCGGTGCGCAGCTTCGATCATTCGCAGGTCGCGCGCATGACGCAGATCGACTACGACCGCGAGATGGCCTTCATCGTGTCGTTCACCGACGTGTCGGGGCGTGACCACACGCTCGCGGTGGTGCGCGCGGTGGCCGATCCCGACAACGAGACGGCGGAATTCGCGATCGCGGTGCGGCCCGATCAGAAGGGCAAGGGGCTGGGCCGGCTGCTGATGACGCGGATCATCGACTACGCGCGCTCGCGTGGAACGGCATGGATGATCGGCGAGGCGCTGCGCGAGAACACGGCGATGATCTCGCTGGCGAAGGCGTGCGGTTTTGCGGTGGCGACGACGGAGGAGCCCGGTGTCGTGGGCTTCAGGATGAAGCTGCAGCCGTAGCGTCGTCCAACGGCTCGACGCGCGAAGACGTTGCGTGCGGTCGACGTCCACGGGTTCGCGGTGCGCGGCGGACGTCGCAATTCAGGAATGCAGAGTATTCGAACGGGTCTCGCGAGCGCAGCCGCCGCGAACGAATGGCTACCTGTTCGCTACGAAAAATCGACGCGCGAAAGGCTCGGCGACACGCGTGCCGATTGCGGCGATGCCACTCTCGCGCGGTGGTTTCCGGCCAGGTGCCCGCACGCATTGACCGTCGCATTGCGCCGTCGAAAATTCGACCCTGCCCAAAGGGTGAGGCTTTTCGGGAGCCGCCGGTGAGCTTCTCCAGGAGGGGAGGGGTGAGACGATACGGGAGCGCTTGGTGAGCCTTCCCGGGAATAGGCGGTGAGCACTTGCGGGAAGCGTGGGTGAGCCTTTCCGGGGGCGTATCGGTGAGGGTCTGCGGGACGTGTCGGTGAGGACTTCCGGGATGCCCGGGTGAGCGTTTCCGGGAGCGTCGGTGAGCTTTTTCGGGAGCGGTGGGTGAGCGCTTGCGGGATGCAAAGGTGAGGCTTTTCGGGAGCATGCGAACGCACGCTTCCCGCAAGCGCAACGCCGGCCGGGGCCGGCGTCACGCAAGGAGCGGGCACGCATGAACCGTGCCCGCGGGAACGATCAGGCAGCGAGTTTCGACGCCGCGTCGTTCACCTGCTCGCGCGAAATCGCGAGTTCCTCGAGGTGCGGGTCGGCATAGACGGCGCCGGTTTCGCGCTCGAGGCGGGCGATCGTCAGTGCGCAGCGCGCGATGTCTTTCGGCATCGCGATGAAGCGCTTGATCGATTCGCCGGACGTGAACGCTTCGAACAGCGCGCCGCGCACGTCGTCCGGAAGCGTCTTGGTCCACTGATACGGCTTGCCGTTGAACGTGATCGACGGCGGCAGCGTGCGTTCCTTCTTGGTCGCCGTGATGAGCCCATAGGTGCGGGCCGCGTCGCCGATCTGCTCGGGCGAGAAAAGCTCGTCGGGCGTGATGTCGAACTGCTCGATGTAGTTCTCGATCGCCTGCATTGCGGCGGCACGATCGTCGCGCTTCTTCTGCGCGCGCGCGACGATATCGCGCAGCTCGTCCGCCTCTTCGGGGGTGATCGTGAAGCTTGCCTGCTTCTGCTGAAGTTCGGAGAAACGCTGGAATTCTTGATCGTTCAGAAGTTTGGCCATGACATCCATCGGGCACGACGGCCGCGACAACCGGCCGCCGTAGTTTTTGAGAGGGCCGCTATTTTAGCGTAGCGCCGCGCACGCACGATACCGCACCGTGCGCCGCGTCGCGCGCAAGGGTGGCGCGCGACCGGGGCCGACGCGATTGCGCGGTACCCGGTGCGCGTTGCCGAGCCGGCGTGTCAGCAGGTTTCGGTGCGGCACATCGACAGATGGGCGGCCGTGTCGCGCAGCCCTTCGACCACCGCGTCGACGGACGGCGCCATGTGCGCATCGATCCGGCGCATGTACGGGCACGTCAGCACCGCAATCGCATGGCCCGACGGTCCGAGGAGCGGCACGGACACGTCGGTCACGCCGTAGGCCTGGCGGCTGTCCTGACGCAGATAGCCGGCCTGCCGGATGGACTGGCACGCATACGCGAGTTCCTGCTCGTTCAACGGCGCCTCGCCCTTGACCTTGCGGTGCTCGGCGAGCATGCACGCGCGCTGCTCGGCGCTCTGGAACGACAGCATCACGCGGCCCGATGCCGTATCGGCGAGCCCGACGTGCGAGCCGAGCCGGACCGATACGCCCCACGGGCCGGGCCCGTCGACCTGCGCGATCACGAGCAGGTTGCCGCGATCGTAGACGGCCAGGTGGCACGACTGCTCGGAGGCGTCGGCGAAACGCTGCATCGGCGGCAGCGCCTCGGCGATCAGCCGGCTCATCGGCGGATGCCGGTGCGCGAGCGAGAACAGTTTGAGGCTGAGCGTATAGCGGTCGCCGCCGGTCGAGCGCATCACGTAGCGGCGCGCGACGAGGCGTTCGAGCATCCGGTAGATCTCGCTCGCGTTGCGGCCGAGTTCCTTCGTGATTTCAGTGCGGGTGAGCCCTTCTTTCTGCTCCGACAGGAGTTCGAGAATGTCGAGACCCTTGTCGAGCGCGGGCGCGCGATAGCGGTCGATTGCGCCCATCGATTCCCGTGCGTCGCAGCCGGGAAGGAGGTCGTTGGTTGGTTGCATTGTCGATGTGAGGTTGGGGATGACTGTCGATCGATGGCGACGCACGCTGGCCGATTCTGGAACATGCTTGTGTCGAGCCCGCATGTGGCGACGAACGCCATCCGGGCGAGCTTAACAACAAACATTTGGTGTGCAATGCAGCGTTTTTTTACCGATCGTTACCACACAAGAACGGATCGATTCCTTTTTGGGATGACAGGGAAGCCCCGAATACCCAGTATTCATGACAGGTGGCACCGGTTCAAGGTGTTCGAAAGGAAACCGGGTGGCGTCACTGCCCGCGATGCTGCGCCGCAGCGTCCACGGGCGCACCAATAGTCGGTATCCGTCGCGGGCCATTTCACCGCGCGCGGCCGATGGTACAAAGGCTGGCGGGCCAGCGACGGTGCGGCCGCGCATGCCGCCGGCCGGTACGGGCCGGACCATGTCGCGGGTGCCGGGCCGTCGTCGCCGATGCGCAGACCGGCGGCCGCCCGTTCGATGTGCGCCGTACTTCCGTACGGCGCCACGATCGCTGCGCCCGCGCGAGCCTCGCGCGTCGAACGGTGTGCCGGATGCGGCGCCGACGCGCGCAATCGACGATCGACAATCAGTCCGGTGCGCGGCCGCGAAAGGCCGCGTCGGCCGGTAATCTGTCCCATTCGACAACAGAGGTTGAGCACGATGAAACTGCTTCGCTATGGCCCGTCCGGCCAGGAAAAGCCCGGTATTCTCGACGCGGACGGCCGGATTCGCGACCTGTCCGCGCATGTGCCGGATCTGTCCGGCGACGCGCTGTCCGACGCCGGTCTCGCGCGGCTGCGCGCGATCGATCCGGCCACGCTGCCGCTCGTGTCGGGCGAGCCGCGCATCGGCGCGTGCGTCGGGCAGGTCGGCAAGTTCATCGGCATCGGCCTGAACTACGCCGATCACGCGGCCGAAGCCGGCATGCCGGTGCCGAAGGAGCCGGTCGTGTTCGGCAAGTGGACGAGTTCGATCTGCGGGCCGAACGACGGCATCGACATCCCGAAAGGGTCGGTCAAGACCGACTGGGAAGTCGAACTGGGCGTCGTGATCGGCGCGACCTGCAAGAACGTCGACGAAGCGCGCGCGCTCGATTACGTCGCAGGCTACTGCGTCGTCAACGACGTGTCCGAGCGCGAATGGCAGATCGAGCGCGGCGGCCAGTGGGACAAGGGCAAGGGCTTCGACACGTTCGGCCCGATCGGTCCGTGGCTCGTCACGCGTGACGAGGTGCCCGATCCGCAGCGTCTCGACCTGTGGCTCGAAATCGACGGCCACCGCTATCAGAACGGCAACACGCGCACGATGGTGTTCACCGTCGCGCAGTTGATCGCCTATCTGTCGAGCTGCATGACCCTGCAGCCGGGCGACGTGATCACGACCGGCACGCCGCCGGGTGTCGGCATGGGCGTCAAGCCGTCGCCGGTATTCCTGAAGGCCGGCCAGACGGTGCGCCTCGGTGTCGAGGGGCTCGGCGAGCAACTGCAGCGCACGCGCGACGCGCGATAGCCGCGCACCCGGCGATCCCGCGAACGGGCGCCGGATACCCGCGATTCAACGGCAAAGGCCCGATTCCGCGTCGCGCGGAATCGGGCCTTTGGCATGGGTGCGCAGTCTTGATCAGACGACGTTGTCGAGTTCGCAATGCGCTTCCAGCCGATACCCGTCGGGATCGACGACGAACGCCGCGTAGTAGCCGGGGCCATAGTGTTCGCGCTTGCCGGGGCCACCGTTGTCCTGGCCGCCGTGCTCGAGCGCGGCGCGGTAGAACGCGTCGACTTCGACGGGCGACGCGGCCTTGAACGACAGGTGCAGCCCCGAATCGGGATCGGCGGCGATGGGGCGAGCCGCATGCTGCAACCACAGCTCCGGCTCGGTTGAGCCGTATCCGATGGCGTCGTCGTCGCTGTACAGCCGCTTGTAGCCGAGCGCGCCGAGGGTGCTGTCGTAGAAAGCCCGGCTGCGGCCGATGTGTGCAACGCCGAAAGAAAGGTGATCGATCATTGGGTTGGCTCCTTGGACTGACAGGGGATTCAGTGCAGCGTCGTTGTTTTAACCACCATGCCGGTTATGTTAGGAAGCGCCTTCGGGCTTGTCAACCGGCATGGTGGTTAGATACGATCCGGGCATGAGCGATACGCAACCTTCCGTCACGATGGACGGCCTGATTCCGGCGCCGCCCGATACCCTGAGCATCGATTTCGCGAACACGCTGTACTGGCGCGGCTGCGAGTCGCCGACGGAAACCTTCGGCACGATGGACGACCTGCTGGCATGGTGCCGGGAGCAGGCCGGCGTGCCGGCCGGCTTCGCGCAAGCGTGCTGCGCGCGCGGCGAAGCGGAGGACGAGCCGACGATGCTGGCGCGCGCGCTCGCGTTGCGCGAGGCGCTGTACCGGCTCTTTCATGCGCAGGCCGAACAGCGCGAGCCGCACGCCGACGATCTCGCGCTGCTCGGCGGTTTCCTGGCGGAAGCGGCGCCGCGCGTCGCGCTGGTGCGCATCGACGGCGGCTATGCGTGGCGGATCGGGGATCGCGGCGCGACGGTGGCCGGGCTGCTGAGCCCCGTCCTGTGGTCGGCGATCGACCTGCTCGGCGGCGTGCGGCTCGCGAAGGTCAAGCGTTGCGCGAACGACGAATGCCAGTGGCTGTTCATCGACGACAGCAAGAACGGCAGCCGTCGCTGGTGCTCGATGTCGTCGTGCGGCAACCGCGCGAAGGCGTACCGCCACTATCACAAGGCCGATTGACGCCAGGCCGACAGGCGGCCGGCTCGTTCGCGACGCGCGGCCGCCCCTACTTCGCCGACAACTTCCGCCACAGCGTCGTCTTGCTGATGCCGAGCATCGCGCATGCGCGGTCGCGGTCGCCGCCGCACGCGTCGAGTACCGCGCGGATCTCGTCGGCTTCCGCGCGACGGCGGCGCGCGTGCAGCGTGCGCGCATCGTCGTCGTCGGTCGCGTCGGGCGGCGCCGCGAACAGCTCGGGCGCGATCGCCTGCAGCGCGTCGGGAGCGAGCGTCGCGCATGCGGCGGCGGAATCGCTTTCATCGGCGTCCTCGGCGAGTTCCACCGCGATCCGCTCGATCACGTTCTGCAGTTCGCGCACGTTGCCGGGCCACCGGTAGCGCGCGAGCGCGGCCTGCGTCGCGCCGAGCACGCGCGTCGCGTCGGCGGCGTCGCGCAGGCGTTCGGCGAGACGCGGCTCGCGTCGCGCGGCCTGCACGAGCAGCGTGGCCGCGAGCGCCGGGATGTCGGCCGCGCGCTCGCGCAGCGGCGGCAGGCCGACGTTCAGGATGTTGAGCCGGTAGTAGAGATCCGCGCGGAACGTGCCGGCCTCGACGGCCGCGAGCAGCGGCCGGTGCGTCGCGGCGATCACGCGCACGTCGATGCGGATCGGCTCGGTCGAGCCGAGGCGGATCACCTCGCGCTCCTGCAGCACGCGCAGCAGCCGGCTCTGCAGCGACGGCGGCATCTCGCCGATCTCGTCGAGAAACAGCGTGCCGCGGTGCGCGGCTTCGAACAGGCCGGTCTTGCCGCCGCGTCGCGCACCGGTGAACGCGCCTTCCTCATAACCGAACAGCTCGCTTTCGAGCAGCGCTTCCGGAAACGCGCCGCAGTTGACCGCGACGAACGGATAGCTGCGCCGCGCGGACAGCCCGTGCAGGCTCTGCGCGATCATCTCCTTGCCGGTGCCGCTTTCGCCGAGCACGAGCACGGTCGCGTCGGATTTCGCGTAGCGGCGCACGAGTTCGCGCACGCGCGCCATCGGTGCCGATGCGCCGATCACGTCGTCGAGCGCATAGCGCGCCGCGAACTGCTGCGTGGTGGGCTGCGAACGCAGCGCGCGATCGAGCCGTTCGACCGCGCGCGATTCCTGGAACGTCAGCACGCTGCCCGACGTGACGCCGCGATCGACGAGCGGCCCGCGATGCACGACGTAGCGCACGCCGCGCACGGTCGCGAGCGCGTCGCCGTCCTCGCCGCGCAGCGTACGCAGCTCGGGCCGCAGGTCGACGAGCGCGCGGCCGACGGCCGCCGCGGGTTCGACCCCGAGCGCCGACGCAAGCCGCTCGTTGATCGCCTCGACACGGCCGTGCGCGTCGAGCGCGACCACGCCGTCGCGCAGATGCTGGAGCAGCGTGTCGAGCCGCTGGCGGCGGAACGCCTCGGCATGCGTCGCGTACGCGACTTCGAGCGCCGTCTCGACCGCCTTGCGCACCGACGCGTGCGAATACAGGAACACCGCGCCCATGCCGGCGCTCGCGGCGAGATCGGTGACGAGGCCGGGGCCGACGATCGTCTCGATGCCGCGGTCGTGCAGGTCGTGCACGCAGGCTTCCGCTTCCTGCGCGGACTGATATGACGCAAACTGCACGTCGAGGCCGTAGGCGGCGACGAAGCGGCGCACTTCGGGCGGCGTCTCGCCGGCGCTGACGAGCGCGATCCGCGACGCGTCGCGCCGGGCGCGCGCGAGCGCCTGCATCACGTCGAAGCCGGTCGGCGACACGACCACCACCGGCACCTGCGCACGCGTTTTCAGGAAGCCGCCGTTCGAGCCGGCCGCGACGATCACGTCGGGCCGCGCGGTGCCGGCCTCGGCGATCGCGCTGAGCGCATCCTCATAGGCGCGCGTGACGATGCGCACGTCCGCGCGTTCGTCGAATTCGCCGGCGATCTCGCGAAACAGGTCGCGCAGGCGGCTGATGCCCATCGCCCAGATGCGCGGGCGCACCGTGCGGTCGGCCGGGCCGACGGGCTTGGTCGAGGAGAGGTCCATGACGGCCGATTATGCGCGCGCGATTTCATTTTTGAAACATGAAATTGCCGAATTGAAATCGCCGGGCACCGCATCACCCGTGCCGGTTGCTTAAGAATCAGGGGGTTAGCGACGTTTCGCGACCTGGCCCGGTCCTTGCTGTAATCGGGCATTCCATCAGGAGGCCGTTCATGAGCAATACGCATCTTCAGAGCGCCGGCGCGAAATTCCGCGCGGCAGTCGCGGCGGAACAACCGCTGCAGGTGGTCGGCGCGATCACCGCGTACGCGGCCAAGATGGCGCAGGCCGTCGGTTTCAAGGCCGTCTACCTGTCGGGTGGCGGCGTGGCCGCGAACTCGCTGGGCATTCCCGACCTCGGCATCAGCACGATGGAAGACGTGCTGATCGACGCGAACCGGATCACCAACGCGACCGACCTGCCGCTGCTCGTCGACATCGACACGGGCTGGGGCGGCGCGTTCAACATCGCGCGCACGGTGCGTTCGTTCATCAAGGCCGGCGTCGCGGCCGTGCACCTGGAAGACCAGGTCGGTCAGAAGCGCTGCGGCCACCGTCCGGGCAAGGAAGTCGTGCCGACCGAGGAAATGGTCGATCGCGTGAAGGCCGCGGTCGATGCGCGTACCGACGACCAGTTCGTGATCATGGCGCGTACCGACGCCGCCGCGGCCGAAGGGATCGACGCGGCGATCGAGCGTGCGGTGGCCTACGTCGAAGCCGGCGCGGACATGATCTTCCCGGAAGCGATGAAGTCGCTCGACGACTACCGCCGCTTCAAGGCGGCCGTGAAGGTGCCGATTCTCGCGAACCTCACCGAATTCGGCTCGACGCCGCTGTTCACGCTCGACGAACTGCGCGAGGCGAACGTCGACATCGCGCTGTACTGCTGCGGCGCGTATCGCGCGATGAACAAGGCCGCGCTGAACTTCTACGAAACGCTGCGCCGCGACGGCACGCAGAAGGCGGCCGTGCCGACGATGCAGACGCGCGCCGAGCTGTACGACTACCTCGGCTATCACGAATACGAGCGCAAGCTCGACGAGCTGTTCGCGCAGGGCAAGAAGTAACGCGCCCGCATGGGGCCGCACCAGGCGCTGAAGCGCCAAGGCCGGCCCATGACTAACACCCCCGATACACAGTGGAGAACGGAAACATGAGCGAGACGAAAGACGCAGCAGCACCGGCCGCCGCAGGCGCATTCAAGCCGAAGAAGTCGGTGGCGCTGTCGGGCGTGACCGCGGGCAACACGGCGCTGTGCACGGTCGGCAAGACCGGCAACGACCTGCACTATCGCGGCTACGACATTCTCGACGTCGCCGAATCGTGCGAATTCGAGGAAATCGCGCACCTGCTCGTGCACGGCACGCTGCCGAACCTGACCGAACTGGCCGCGTACAAGGCGAAGCTGCGCGCGCTGCGCGGGCTGCCGAACGCGCTGAAGGCGGCGCTCGAGCAGATCCCGGCGTCCGCGCATCCGATGGACGTGATGCGCACGGGCGTGTCGGTGCTCGGCACCGTGCTGCCGGAGAAGGACGATCACAACCTGCCGGGCGCGCGCGACATCGCCGACCGCCTGATGGCGTCGCTCGGCTCGATGCTGCTGTACTGGTATCACTTCTCGCACAACGGCAAGCGCATCGAGACGGAAACCGACGACGATTCGATCGGCGGCCACTTCCTGCACCTGCTGCACGGCAAGACGCCGTCGAAGTCGTGGGTCGAGGCGATGCACACGTCGCTGATCCTGTACGCGGAGCACGAGTTCAACGCGTCGACGTTCACCGGCCGCGTGATCGCGGGCACGGGCTCGGACATCTACTCGGCGATCACCGGCGCGATCGGCGCGCTGCGCGGGCCGAAGCACGGCGGCGCGAACGAAGTCGCGTATGAAATCCAGAGCCGCTACAGCTCGCCGGACGACGCCGAAGCCGACATCCGCCGCCGCGTCGAGAACAAGGAAGTCGTGATCGGCTTCGGCCACCCGGTCTACACGATCTCCGATCCGCGCAACAAGGTGATCAAGGGCGTCGCGCACAAGCTGTCGAAGGAAGCGGGCGACCTGAAGCTGTACAACATCGCCGAGCGCCTCGAATCGGTGATGTGGGAAGCGAAGAAGATGTTCCCGAACCTCGACTGGTTCAGCGCGGTGTCGTATCACATGATGGGCGTGCCGACCGCGATGTTCACGCCGCTGTTCGTGATCTCGCGCACGTCCGGCTGGAGCGCGCACATCATCGAGCAGCGCATCGACAACAAGATCATCCGCCCGAGCGCG
This sequence comes from Burkholderia metallica, assembly GCF_001718555.1. Taxonomy (NCBI): domain Bacteria; kingdom Pseudomonadati; phylum Pseudomonadota; class Betaproteobacteria; order Burkholderiales; family Burkholderiaceae; genus Burkholderia; species Burkholderia metallica. Next base: position 2,796,447 of record NZ_CP013403.1, on the reverse strand, counting down.
AACTACACCGGTCCGGAAGACCTGCAGTTCGTGCCGATCGAGAAGCGTTGAAACGCCCGCCGCGCGCGCCGGCGCCCGTGATGCGGGCAGCCGGCGCGCGCGCTACGTGTTACCCCGAATTCCGCCCCACATCATGAATACCGCCTACCGCAAACCCTTGCCCGGCACGTCGCTGGACTATTTCGACGCGCGCGCCGCGGTCGAAGCGATCGCGCCCGGCGCCTACGACACGCTGCCGTACACGTCGCGCGTGCTCGCCGAAAACCTCGTGCGCCGCTGCGATCCGGCGATCCTCGCCGATTCGCTGAAGCAGATCGTCGAGCGCAAGCGCGAACGCGATTTCCCGTGGTTCCCGGCGCGCGTCGTGTGTCACGACATCCTCGGGCAGACCGCGCTCGTCGACCTCGCCGGCCTGCGCGACGCGATCGCCGACGGCGGCGGCGACCCGGCGAAGGTGAACCCGGTCGTGCCCGTGCAGCTGATCGTCGACCACTCGCTCGCCGTCGAATGCGGCGGCTTCGATCCGGACGCGTTCGCGAAGAACCGCGCGATCGAGGATCGCCGCAACGAGGATCGCTTCCACTTCATCGAGTGGACGAAGAAGGCGTTCGAGAACGTCGACGTGATCCCGCCGGGCAACGGCATCATGCACCAGATCAACCTGGAGAAGATGTCGCCGGTGATCCAGGCGCAGGACGGCGTCGCGTACCCGGACACCTGTGTCGGCACCGACAGCCACACGCCGCACGTCGACGCGCTCGGCGTGATCGCGATCGGTGTCGGCGGGCTCGAGGCGGAGAACGTGATGCTCGGCCGCGCATCGTGGATGCGCCTGCCCGACATCGTCGGCGTCGAGCTGACCGGCAAGCGCCAGCCCGGCATCACCGCGACCGACATCGTGCTCGCGCTGACCGAGTTCCTGCGCAAGGAAAAAGTGGTCGGCGCATATCTGGAATTCCGCGGTGAAGGCGCGGCGAGCCTGACGCTCGGCGATCGCGCGACGATCTCGAACATGGCGCCCGAATATGGCGCGACGGCCGCGATGTTTTTCATCGACGGCCAGACCACCGACTACCTGCGCCTCACCGGCCGCAGCGACGAACAGGTGAAGCTCGTCGAGACCTACGCGAAGACGGCCGGCCTGTGGGCCGACACGCTGAACGACGCGCAGTACGAGCGCACGCTGACGTTCGACCTGTCGAGCGTCGTGCGCAACATGGCCGGCCCGTCGAACCCGCACAAGCGGCTGCCGACGTCCGATCTCGCCGCGCGCGGGATCGCCGGCCAGTGGGAAGAGAAGGCGGGCGAGATGCCCGACGGCGCGGTGATCATCGCGGCGATCACGAGCTGCACGAACACCAGCAACCCGCGCAACGTGATTGCCGCCGCGTTGCTCGCGCGCAACGCGAACGCGCGCGGCCTGACGCGCAAGCCGTGGGTGAAGAGCTCGCTCGCGCCGGGATCGAAGGCGGTCGAACTGTATCTGGAAGAAGCGAAGCTGCTGCCCGAACTCGAAAAGCTCGGCTTCGGCATCGTCGCGTTCGCGTGCACGACCTGCAACGGGATGTCGGGCGCGCTCGACCCGAAGATCCAGCAGGAGATCGTCGATCGCGATTTGTACGCGACGGCCGTGCTGTCCGGCAACCGCAACTTCGACGGCCGCATTCACCCGTATGCGAAGCAGGCGTTCCTCGCGTCGCCGCCGCTCGTCGTCGCGTATGCGATCGCCGGCACGATCCGCTTCGACATCGAGAAAGACGTGCTCGGCCATGACCAGGACGGCAAGCCCGTCACGCTGAAGGACATCTGGCCGACCGACGACGAGATCGATGCGATCGTCGCGTCGAGCGTGAAGCCCGAGCAGTTCCGCAAGGTCTACGAGCCGATGTTCGCGCGCGCGGCCGACGCGGGCGAGCGTGCGGCGCCGCTGTACGACTGGCGCGCGCAGAGCACGTACATCCGCCGTCCGCCGTACTGGGAAGGCGCGCTGGCCGGCGAGCGCACGCTCAAGGGCATGCGCCCGCTCGCGGTGCTCGGCGACAACATCACGACCGACCACTTGTCGCCGTCGAACGCGATCCTGCCCGATAGCGCGGCCGGCGAATACCTCGCGAAGATGGGCCTGCCGGAAGAAGACTTCAACTCGTACGCGACGCACCGGGGAGACCACCTGACCGCGCAGCGCGCGACCTTCGCGAACCCGACGCTGATCAACGAGATGGCGGTGGTGGACGGCGCGGTGAAGAAGGGCTCGCTCGCGCGCGTCGAGCCGGAAGGCAAGGTCATGCGGATGTGGGAAGCGATCGAGACGTACATGAATCGCAAGCAACCGCTGATCGTCGTGGCCGGCGCCGATTACGGCCAGGGCTCGTCGCGCGACTGGGCCGCGAAGGGCGTGCGGCTCGCGGGCGTCGAGGCGATCGCCGCCGAAGGCTTCGAGCGGATCCACCGCACGAACCTGATCGGGATGGGCGTGCTGCCGCTCGAGTTCAAGCCCGGCACGAACCGGACGACGCTCGGCATCGACGGCACCGAGACCTTCGACGTGATCGGCGAGCGCACGCCGCGCGCCGACCTCACGCTCGTGATTCACCGCAGGAACGGCGAGCGCGTCGAGGTGCCGATGACGTGCCGGCTCGATACGGCCGAGGAAGTGTCGATCTACGAAGCGGGCGGCGTGCTGCAGCGTTTCGCGCAGGACTTCCTCGAATCGTCGCAGGCGGCCTGATCGGGTCACACAGGGATAACGCACACATGGCTCACACTCCTCAAATCAGGATTCCCGCGACCTATATTCGCGGCGGCACCAGCAAGGGCGTGTTCTTCCGGCTGCAGGACCTGCCGGACGCCGCGCAGGTGCCGGGTGCCGCGCGCGATGCGCTGCTGCTGCGCGTGATCGGCAGCCCCGATCCGTACGGCAAGCAGATCGACGGGATGGGCGGCGCGACGTCGTCCACCAGCAAGACGGTGATCGTGTCGAAGAGCGCGCGGCCCGGTCACGACGTCGACTACCTGTTCGGCCAGGTCGCGATCGACAAGGCATTCGTCGACTGGACCGGCAACTGCGGCAACCTGTCGGCGGCGGTCGGCCCGTTCGCGATCAGCGGCGGGCTCGTCGATCCGGCGCGGGTGCCGCGCGACGGCGTCGCGACCGTGCGGATCTGGCAGGCGAACATCGGCAAGACGATCGTCGCGCACGTGCCGGTCACGAACGGTGCGGTGCAGGAGACGGGCGACTTCGAGCTGGACGGCGTCACGTTCCCGGCCGCCGAAGTGCAGCTCGAGTTCATGGACCCGGCCGCCGAGGAGGAAGGCGCGGGCGGGTCGATGTTCCCGACCGGCAATCTCGTCGACGATCTCGCGGTGCCGGGCGTCGGCACGCTGAAGGCGACGATGATCAACGCGGGAATTCCGACGATCTTCGTCGAGGCGGAAGCGATCGGCTATACCGGCACCGAGCTGCAGGACGCGATCAACGGCGACGCGAAGGCGCTCGAGAAGTTCGAGACGATCCGCGCGCACGGCGCGCTGCGCATGGGCCTGATCGACACGCTCGACGAAATCGCGACGCGGCAGCACACGCCGAAGATCGCGTTCGTCGCGAAGCCGGCCGACTACGTCGCATCGAGCGGCAAGCGCGTGAATGCGGGTGACGTCGACCTGCTGGTGCGCGCGATGTCGATGGGCAAGCTGCACCACGCGATGATGGGCACGGCGGCGGTCGCGATCGGCACGGCCGCGGCAATCCCCGGCACGCTCGTCAACCTCGCGGCGGGCGGCGGCGAGCGCAACGCGGTGCGCTTCGGTCATCCGTCGGGCACGCTGCGCGTCGGCGCGGAGGCGCGGCTCGAGAACGGCGAGTGGACCGTTACCAAGGCGATCATGAGCCGCAGTGCGCGCGTGCTGATGGAAGGCTGGGTGAGGGTGCCGGGCGACGCGTTCTGAGCGTTGGCGGTTTCAGCAGTGCGGACGCGGGCGGCTTCGGCCGCCCGCGTCGTTTTCGTCATCCGTGCAGGAAGCGGCGCAGTGCGTCGTGGCTGAGGCGGCGTGCGGCTTCGGACACGCGCGCACCGGGCACGATGTCGAAACCGTGCACGCCCCCGGGCAGCACGTGCAGTTCGGTCGGCACGCCCGCGCGCAGCAGGCGCTGCGCGTAGTCGAGATTTTCGTCAAGGAACAGGTCGAGCGAGCCGATCGACAGGAACGTGGGCGGCAGGCCGTCGAGCCGTGTCGCGCGTGCGGCGGCGGCATACGGCGACACGCCGTCGATGCCCGGCGCGTGACCGAGCAGCGAGGTCCAGCCGAACCGGTTGTTGGCCGCATGCCAGACAAACTCGCCGGCATGCGGATGCGGTGCGCGCGTGCAGGTGCGATCGTCGAGCATCGGATAGATCAGATGCTGGAACGCGAGCCGGTATTCGTTGCGGTCGCGGGCCAGCAACGCCAGTGCGGCGGCGAGGCCGCCGCCCGCGCTCTCGCCTGCCACGCCGATTCGCGATGCGTCGAGGCCGAGCGCATCGGCTTCGCGGAAGACCCACGCGAGCGCCGCGTAGCAGTCCTCGATCGCGCCGGGAAACACGGTTTCCGGCGCGAGGCGGTAATCGATCGAGATCAGTGCGCAGCCGAGCTGCGTCACGAGCGACCGGTGCACCGCTTCGAGATCCTTCGCCGCACCGCGCACGTAGCCGCCGCCGTGCATGTGGACGATCGCCGGGAGCGGGCGCGTGCCGGCCTCGGGCCGGTAGACGAGGACCGACACGTCCGGTGCGCCGGCCGGGCCGGGCACCTGGCGGTGTTCGAGCGTGCTGCCGACGAGGTCGGGCGGCGGCAGCGGCAGCACGCGTTCGCGCGACTGCGCGAGGTTGTCGGCGCTGAGCGTGACGGTCGGCCAGATCCTGAGCAGCGGGCGGATTTCAGGATCGACGAGATGCAGGGTATTCAACGCGCGGCTCCATCGTGGAGTTGGGCTGCGCGGTCACAGTACGCTGCGTGCGACGACCCAACGGTGTACCTCGGAAGGGCCCTCGAAGATGCGCATCAAGCGCGCTTCGCTGGCCATCTGCTGCAACGGCATTTCCTTCGTCATGCCCATCGCGCCGAGCGTCTGCATCGCATGGTCGATGACGCTCGACGCCATTTCGGTCGCGAACACCTTGACCATCGAAATCTGCGTTCGCGCGTCCTGCCCGGCATCCACGCGTGCGGCCGCTTCGTAGGTCATCAGGCGGCACGCGTGGATTTGCGTCAGCGCATCGGCGACCCACCACTGGATCGCCTGCCGATCCGCGAGCGGCACGCCGAAGGTCGTGCGCTGTTTCGCATGGTCGCACAACATCGCGACCGCGCGCTCGGCGCGCCCGATGCACCACGCGGCCATCTCCAGCCGCCGGTTCGCGAGCCGTGCCTGCATCGGCGCGAACCCGGCGCCTTCCCGGCCCAGCAGTTGCGCGCCGGGAAGGCGACAGTCTTCCAGCACGATTTCGTACGTGGCCAGCCCGCCGATCATCGGAATCCGGCGTTCGATGACGAAGCCCGGCGTGTCGCGCTCGACGATGAACGCCGACATGCCGCCGCGCTTGCCCTTGCTGCGGTCGGTGAGCGCCATCACGATCGTCCAGTCGGCTTCGGGCGCATGGCTGATCCAGATCTTTCGACCGTTCAGCACCCAGCTGTCGCCGTCCCGCACGGCCGTCGTGGACAACGCGCCCGGGTCGGAGCCGGCACCCGGCTCGGAGATCGCCATCGCGGCGCGCGTTTCGCCGCGTGCGTACGGGTCGAGATAGCGCGCGCGCTGCGCGTCGTCGGCCACTTCGCACAGCATCCGCAGATTTGGCGAATCGGGCGGCAGGATGTACGGGGTGACGGTCGTGCCGATCGCTTCGTTCACGCCGACCATCGCGACGGCCGGCAGGTCGGCGCCGCCCGCGTCGGGCGGCGCGTCGAGCCCCCACAGGCCGAGCTGCCGGGAGCGTTCGTCGAGGTGCGCGCGTTCGTCGTCGAGCAGCCCGAAGCGCTGGCCGTCGGCCTCGCGCGCCATCACGGCCGCTTCGAGCGGAATCAGCTCGTCCTTCACGAAGCGTGCGACGAGGTCGCGGATCATCCGGTGATCGAGTTCGAGTTCGAAATTCATGAGAGTCGATGAGGGTGAGGAAGGAGATGGCGATGCGGTCAGCCCGCATCCTGACGAGCCGCTGCGCCGCCGCGCAGCGTGCCGAGCAACGCGATGGCGCCGGCCGCGAGCAGCGCGGCGTTGAAATAGAGCCCGCCGCGCATCGATCCGGTGGCCGTGTTGAGAACGCCCATCAGGAACGGGCTCGCGAATCCGCCGATCGCGCCGGACATCGTGATCGCCGCGATCGCGACCGCCATCGCGCGCTTCGGCAGCGCGAGCCCCGGCAGCACCCAGAACGCCGGTAGCGCGGCGGCGTGCGTGGCGACCGCGATGCACAGCGCGATCACCAGCTGCGGCGTGCCCGCGACGCTCGCGAGCCCGGCGATCGCCGCCGCGCATGCGAGCATCGCGACCGCACCGTGCCCGCGCCATTCGCGCCGGCGTGCGGTGCGCCAGCCCATCCCGAGCATCCCGACGACGCCGCACAGGTAAGGCAGCGCGGACAGCAGCCCGATCTGCATCGCGCCATGCAGGCCGCCGCGATGGAGGATCACGGGCATCCAGAACACCAGCGCATAGCCGGCGGCCGCGATCGCGAAATTGGCCGCGCACAGCAGCCAGAAATCGCGGTGTGCGAGCAGCGGCCGCGCCGCGTGCGCGTTCGGCGTGCCGGCTTCGGCCTGCGTGTGCGCGGCGCGCAGCGCGGCCTTGTCGGCGTCCGACAGCCAGCGCGCGTCGTCCGGCCGGTCGTCGAGAAAGCGCAGTGCGACGAGGCCGAGCATGCTGCTCGGCAGCCCTTCGACGAGGAACAGCCATTGCCAGCCGCTCAGGCCGGCGGCGCCGTCGAAGTACGACAGAATCGCGCCCGACACGGGGCCGGCGATCAGCCCCGCGAGATACAGCGCGGTCATGAAGAGCGCGAACGCTTTCGCGCGCTGCCGCGGCGGATACCACGCGCCGAGATAGAACAGGATGCCGGGGAAGAAACCGCCCTCGAACACGCCGAGCAGGAAGCGACACGCGTAGAACTGCGCGGGTGTCGTGACGCACATCGTCGCGGCCGAGCCGAGCCCCCACAGCACCATGATTCGCGCGATCGTCTTGCGTGCGCCGATCCGTGCAAGCAGCGCGTTGCTCGGAATCTCGAACGCCATGTAGCCGAGGAAGAAGATGCCCGCGCCGAGCCCGTAGACGGCGTCGGAGAAGTGCAGCTCGGCCGCCATCTGCGCGTGCGCGAAGCCGATGTTGATCCGGTCGATGAACGACAGCGTGTAGCAGAGGATCAGGAACGGCAGCAGCCGGCGCGAGATCCGGCGGTAGAGCGCCGGCGTCGCGCCTTCGTCGACGGCGGTCGGTTGGGTCGAAAGGGTCGGGGTCATGGGCACTCCGTCAGAAGCGGTGAACGATGCCGAGCGCGAACACCTGCTCGGTGCCGGCAGGCTGCGGCTGCAGGCCGACGACGATGGTGTTGCGGGCGTCGCCGCCGTTCTTCATGTACAGGTAGCGCGCGTACAGCGACGTGCGCTTCGACAGCGGATGGTCGTAGCCGATGCCGAGCGCGGTCGCGTCGTTCGCCGAGCCTTTCACGTCGCGGCGCACGACCGACACGAGCACGCGATCGAGCGCGCCGAAGTCGATCGACGCGCCGGCGCTCGCGGTCGAGAAGGCGGGCAGGTTCGCCGCCGTGCCGACGCCGTACAGAAACGCGGCGTACAGCTTGACGTGCGCGAACGCGTAGTTGGCCGCGAACACGTAGTGGCGGGTGGTCGATGGCGAGACGAGGACGGGCGACAGGTTGCCGGCCGACGTGTCGCCCTGGAAGCCGGCGCCGACGTAGAGCCCGCCGATCCGGTACTGAAGCCCCGCGCCGTAGTTGCGCCCGGCCTGCGCGGACAGCGCGTTCGGCGTCGGGAAGCCATACGTGGCCATCACGCGCAGGCCGTTCCAGGCGGGGCTCAGATACGACACCGCCTGGTTGAAGCGCGGAATCGGCGGCGTCGTGTTGCTGGTGATCGTGTCCGTCGACGTCGCGAGCAGCGCGAGCGGCGACAGCCGTTCGTTGAGTCCGAACGGATCGCCGTCGTACACGACGTAGAACGCGGGTGTGTATTGCCGGCCGAGCCGGAGGTCGCCGTAGCGCGTGTTCTGCAGTGACACGTACGCCTGCCGGTAGAACAGCGTGCCGCCCTGGAACGAGCCGTCCGCCGGCGAGAAGCCGCTTTCCAGTACGAACTTCGTCGACGTGCCGCCGCCGAGATCCTCGACGCCCGTCAGACCGAAGCGGCTCGTCGACGAGCCGCCGCCGCTTTGGCGCGCGCTCGACAGGCTGCCGATGCGATCGAATTCGACGTAGCTGTCGACGATCCCGTACAGCGTGACCGACGACGCGTGCGCCGATGTGGCGCACAGCACGCATGCGCCGACCAGGAATGCTTTCCGTTGCATGAAGGTTGTCTCCGTTCCATGTCTTGTTCGCGCGCCCGCGTTCTGGGAGCGGTTGCGCGCTTTGTCGTCTTGCTGCGTCGTGCTCAGCGCCCCTTGAACACCGGCTTGCGTTTCTCGAGGAACGCGCGGGCGCCCTCGATCCGGTCCTCGCTCGCATAGACGTCGGGGCCGACGTCCAGCCGCAGCGCGGCGGCCACCGGCAGCCCCTGGCCGCGCGTCGCGGTTTCCTTGATGCGGCGGATCGTGAGCGGCGCGTTCGCGGCGATCGTCTGCGCCAGCTCGCGTACGGAGTCGTCGAGTGCGGCGCCGGGCACGACGCGGTTCAGCAAGCCGGCGCGCAGCGCGTCGTCGGCATCGAAGCGGCGGCCCGTGAACAGCAGCTCCATCGCGATCGCACGCGGCAGCATGCGCGGCAGCAGCACGCTCGCGAAGTTCGCGCCCATGCCGACGCGCGCTTCGGGCAGCGCGAAATACGCGTGATCGGCGGCGATCCGCAGGTCGCACGCGAGCGCGATCTCGCAGCCGCCGCCGACGGCGTAGCCGTTGACGGCCGCGATGGTCGGCTTGCGCAGCTCCAGGATCAGTTCGTGCACGTTGCGTGCGAGCCCGCGCATCGGCTGCATCCCGCGCATCTCGGGGTCGCCGAGATCGATGCCCGCGCTGAACGCGCGTTCTCCCGCGCCGCGGATCACGATGACGCGGATCGACGGGTCGTCGTCGAGCGTGACGAGCTCGTCACACAACCGCCGGATCGACTCGGCCGACAGCGCGTTGGCGACGTGCGGACGATGGATCGTCAGCCATGCGATGCCGTTGTCGTCGTCGCGCAGGATCGACGGGGCGTCGTCGCCCGTCGGTGTGGAGAACGAGGCGGATGAGGTCATGACGCGCTCCCGGTGACGTCCGCACGCGTGTCGTGGAGTACGCCCGCTTGACGCAGCGCGTCCCGGCGCGCCGCGTCGATGCCGATCGCGTCGAGCACGGTGTCGGTGTCGGCGGCGAACGGCTGCGGCGGCCGTCGTATCGATCCGGGCGTGCGTGACAGCTTGGCGGGGATGCCCGCGCCGGTGTACGTGTCGGTGTCGACGAACATCGCGTTGCGCGCCGCCTGCGGGTGGCCGAACGCATCGGCCACGGTGTTCACCGGCCCCGTCGCGACGCCGGCGTGCATCAGCCGCTCGACGACCTCGTCCGCCTGCAGTTCGGCGGTCAGCTGGCCGAGCAGCGTGTCGAGCGCTTCGCGATGCGCGACGCGCTGCGCATTGGTCGCGAAGCGTGGATCGCGCGCCAGCTCGGGCACGCCGAGCGCGTCGACGAGCCGCGCGAACGTGCGGTTGTTGCCGGCGCCGGTCGCAACCGGCTTGTCCTTGCACGGATAGACGCCGTACGGCGCGATCGCGCCGTACACGTTGCCGGTCGCGACGGGCACGTCGCCGGTCGCCATCCAGCTCGTGCTGACCGGATGCAGCATCGACAGCGCGGTGCTGAACAGGTCGATGTCGACGTGCTGCCCGAGGCCGGAGCGTGTCCGTTCGACCAGCGCGAGCAGGACGCTCGACACTGCGCTCAGACCCGCCGCGTAATCGACGACCGGAAACGGCACCTTGAGCGGCATGCCGCCCGGCTCGCCGTTGATCGACATGAAGCCGGCGAGGCCCTGCGCGACCGCGTCGTAGCCTGGAAACCGCGCGAGCGGGCCGTCGGTGCCGTAGCCGGAGATCGAGCAGTGGACGAGGCGCGGGAAGCGCTCGCGCAGGCAGTCTTCGTAGCCGATGCCCCAGCGCTCCAGCGTGCCCTGCTTGAAGTTGTCGATCAGCACGTCGGCCGTGTCGAGGAGGCGGAACAGCACGTCGCGCCCGCCGGGATGCGACAGGTCGAGTGCGAGATTGCGCTTGTTGCGGTTGAGTCCCCAGTAGTAACTGGAGATGCCGTTCGGCATCGCGGGGCCCCAGTCGCGCGTTTCGTCGCCCTGCGGCGGTTCGATCTTGATGACGTCCGCGCCGTGGTCGGCGAGGGTCTGCGCGCAGAACGGCCCCGCGTAGACGCGGCTCAGGTCCACCACGCGCACGCCTGCGAGGGCGCCTTCGTGACTGCTGCTCATGACGATGTTTCCTTCGATGTGGAGTTCGACGGGTCGCTATGCCCGCCTGCGATGCGTCGCGGATTCAACCGCGTGCGGCGAACAGCGCGTTCACCGCTTCGCGGTGTTCGGGCGTGGCGTGCGCGAACGCCTGGTACGACGCCGACAGGTCGAGCAGCGTGTCGAGGCTCGCGTGGCGGCTTTCTCGCAGCAGCCGCTTGGTCAGGCGCAGCGCGGTGCCCGAGTGACGGGCGATGCGGCCGGCCAGTTCATGTGCGTGCGCAAGGAGCGCGCCGTCGGGAACGACGCGGGACACGAGCCCGCAGCGCAGCGCCGCCTGCGCGTCCAGCGCGTCGCCGGTGAACGACATTTCCGCGGCGACGGCCGCGCCGACGATCTGCGGCAGGAACCACGCCCCACCGTCGCCGGGCACGAGGCCGAGGGCGATGAAGCTCTCGGCGAAGCGGGCGCGATCGGCGGCGATGCGGATGTCGCACATGCACGCGAGGTCGGTGCCGGCGCCGATGGCCGGGCCATTGACTGCCGCAATGGCCGGCACTTCGAGGCGCTGGAACGCGTGCGCGAGCCGCTGGATGCCGTGGCGATAGCGCGTGCGGATCGCGGCAAGGTCGTGCGGGTCCGATTCCATCAACGCGCGCATCGCCTTCACGTTGCCGCCCGACGAGAACGTCGTGCCGGCGCCCGTCAGCACCAGCACGCGGACCGATTCGTCGCGGTTCGCGTCGTCGCAGCATTCGGTCAGTGCGTCGATTGCATCGGAATCCGAAATGGCATTGCGTGTTTCCGGACGGTTCATCGTGACGGTCAGGATCGGTCCCTGCCGTTCACGGGTCAAAAAGGCTGTCATGGTGTCTCCGTGTGCTTTGTACCGCGGGACTTCACGCCGCGGGCCGAAGCCTAGTATCGTCACGATGGTTGGCGGCGGGAAATTCCATTCCACATATGTGGAATGGGTCGCCCGGTGGCATGAGGAGACGGCGGGATGAGCGGAAACGTGGTCAAGAGCGCGGCGCGCGTGTTCGAGGTGCTGGAGCTGTTCAGCGCACTGCAGCGGCCGCTGAGCGTGCGCGAGATCGCCACGCGCTGCGGCTATCCGGGGTCGAGCGCGGCGGCGCTGCTGACCAGCATGAAGGCGCTCGGCTACCTCGCCTACGACGACGCAACCCATACGTATGCGCCCACGGCGCGGCTAGTCAATCTCGGCGAAGCGCTCGTCGATTCGACGGCGGGCAGCCGGCGGTACTGGCACGCCGTCGCAAAGCGGCTGGCGGTCCGCACGCGCGAGGCCGTCGTGATCGCGGTGCAGAGCGACCTGTACGTGCAGTACATCGATGCGGTCGAGGGTGCGCATACGCTTCCGATCCACTTCTACGCGCCGATCGGCACGCGTCGCGAGATCTGCATGTCGAGCCTCGGCTGGGCGCTGCTGAGCCTCCAGCCGGACAGCGCGATCCGCCGGCTCGTGTCGCGCAGCATCCGCCGGCTCGGCAAGTCGGGCCGGACGATCGACGAGGATGTCGTGCTCGACAAGGTCGAACAGACGCGCCGGTTCGGCTATTCCTATTCGGCGCATACGGTCACGCAGGGCGCCGCGATGATCTCGATGGTGATCGCGGACGCCTGGAACGGCCAGCCGCTCGCCATGGGCGTGGCCGGGCCGGCCGAGCGGATCGACGCGCAGCGCGAGGCGATCGTGCGCGCGATGCGGCAGGTGCTGGCCGGCCAGGGGCCGCACGCCGCGGGTTAGCCTGTCGCGGCCGGCGCGCGCAGGCATTCACATAGAATCAGAATCGGAAGGTTTCGTTGCCCCTCTCCCGGCTGCATTTCAGCGAGGTCGCCATGTCATTGAACACGCCGCTTTCCGGCATCCACATCGTCGAATTCGAAGGCCTCGGCCCCGGCCCGCTCGCGGGCTGGATGCTCGCCGGAATGGGCGCGCGGATCACGCTGATCGCGCGCCCGTCCGGCCGCACGAGCGCGCCGGATGCGCTGCGGGCCCGCGACGGCGACCTGCTGCGCGAAGGCAAGACGATCGTCGAACTCGACCTGAAGGCGCCCGCCGGCCGCGAAGCCGCGCTCGACCTGATCGCGCAGGCCGACGCGCTGATCGAGGGGCTGCGGCCGGGCGTGATGGAGCGGCTCGGCCTCGGGCCCGACGATTGCGCGCGCCGCAACCCGAAGCTCGTGTACGGACGGATGACCGGCTGGGGCCAGCATGGCCCGCTCGCGGCCGCGGCCGGGCACGACCTGAACTACGTCGCGCTGACGGGGCTGCTGTCGCTATCGGCGCCGAACGACGGCCGGCCGGGGTTGCCGCCGACCGTCGTCGGCGACGCAGGCGGCGCGCTCGGGCTCGCGTTCGGAATCGTCTGCGCGCTGTTCGACGTGCGCGGCGGCGGGGCGGGGCGCGTGGTCGACGGCGCGATCGTCGACATCGTGTCGATGCTCGGTTCGCTGGCATTGTGGGCGCGCGCGAACGGGCAACTCGACGGCGCGCAGCCGAGCCTCTTTCACGATGCGCCGTTCTACGACGTATATCGCTGCGCGGACGGCGAATGCGTGACGATCGGCGCGCTCGAGCCGCCGTTCTATGCGCTGCTGATCGAACGGCTCGGGCTCGCCGACGTCGATCCGGCGTCGCAATACGACCGCGCGCGCTGGCCCGCGCTGAAGGCGCGTTTCGCCGACGTGTTCGCGCAGCAGCCGTCCGCGCACTGGCGCGCGCTGCTCGAAGGCACCGACGCATGTTTCGCGCCGGTATTGAGCGTGGCCGACGCGGCGGCCCATCCGCACAACGCGGCGCGCGGGATCTACCGGACCGACGGGAACGGCAACGTGCGCGCGCGCGTGGCGCCGCGTTTCCTGCCGCTCACGGGCGGTGGGGCCGAGTAGGCGTGCCGGGCTTGACGGCTCGGGAGTGAATTCGGAATGGTTTGTATGGCACCTTGAATCGTACTAAATATGGTGCCAAATAAAGCACAATAGAAATTCAATCGAAACAGGAGCGGACATGCCCCACGGAGCTGAAGCGGAACCCGATGGGAACCGTTGCGGCGGGCGAGGGTTTCCCGGTCGCGATCCTGAATCACAACGAGCCTGCGTTCTATTGCATCCCGGCGAAGATCAAGCTGCGCGGTGTCGGCTATCGTCTCGTATACGAAGTGCGCGATGGGGAGGTCGTCGTACTGGTCGTCGCGAGCGCGATGCCGTCTATCATTGCTGTAATGAAACGCTAGCGCGATACGCGATACCCGTTGCGTGTTCGGCGTTCTCTCATCGACCTTGGGCCGGGCAGCCGCTCAGGCCGTTTCCTCCGGCATATCCGGCACCTTGCCGTCGCCGACGCGGTTGATCGTGCCTTGCGCGATCGCGACGAGCCGCTCGTGATCGCCGTCGATGACGAACACATGACACTGGCAGGTCGCCTGATGCCGGCCCGCATAGACGAGCTTCGCGCGGGCTACCAGCGTGCCGTTTACGGCCGGCCGCAGGTAGTTGATCTTGTATTCGGCGGTGATCACACGCGGCCCGAGCACGAGCGCGCCGGCGAACGTCAGCGCGTTGTCGGCGAGATAGCTGATGACGCCGCCGTGCACGAAACCATGCTGCTGCCGCAGTTCATCGCGCACGTGCAGGCACAGCGACACTTCGTTGTCGCCGATATGCATCAGCTCCGTGCCCAGCAGCATGCTGAACGGTTGCGCGCGCAATGCGCCGCGCGCGTGGTCCGTGATGTCGGTCATCGACTTTCCTCGAAATACGTGCCCGCTTGCGCTGAACTCTAGGAAGGGGGATGCGGATAAGCAAGGAAATTCGTCTGCATTTCGTGCAATTTCCAGCGCGATGCGACGCGATTATTGCGTCGAATGCCGTGGATTTCCCCGTTTGCGGGCCATTCGACGGCAATGCGCGGCAACGCGAACTTCGCCGCCGGCCGCACCCGAGCATCCGCACCTAAAGTCCGACGAAGAAATGCCGCTAATGCCGGGGCAATGCCTCATCGTCCGCTTTCCAGGAATCCCTCCCATGTTCGGAAAAATCAAGCTCGCGTCGGGTCTGCTCGGCGTGTTGACCGTGTTCTGCCTCTTTCTGTTCGCGATCGAGGCGCTCGGCTTCTGGGCGCTCAAGTCGACGCGCAGCGGTGTCGACGATCTGTCGAACATCGCGATCGCGCAGGTCGACGCGGCCAGCCAGGCGACCCAGCAACTGCTCGACGCGCGCATCAACCTGTCGCGCGCCGGCACGCGGATGGTGCGCGGCGGCCCGAAGCCGGAAGACATCATCCGCCACGCGGGCACGTCGCTCGCGGAAGCGGACAAGGCGTTCGCCACGCTGACGGCCGCGCAGCCGGTCGACGACGCCAACCGCGCGCGCGTCGCGGCGCTCGCCGAGCGCTATCGCGCGCTGCGCGGCGCGCTGGGCGAACTCGTGCAGTTCCTCGATGCCGACAACATCCAGGCATTCCTCGACCAGCCCACGCAGAGCATCCAGGACGCGTACATCGCCGAATTGCGGCGCTTCACCGACTACGGCGGCGCGTCGAGCCGCACGGCGCTCGGCACGATCGACGGCGGCATGCTGTGGTTCAAGTCGGTCGGCATCGTGCTGCTCGCGGCGATGCTCGTCGCGAGCGCGGCGATCTACGCGGCCGCGCGGCGCGCGGTCGTCGCGCCGCTGGAAGAAGCCGGCCGCCATTTCGAGCGGATCGCGCAGGGCCGGCTCGATGAAGCCGTGCGGGCGGGCGGCGTGTTCGAGATCGACCGGATGCTGCGCGGTCTCGCCGCGATGCAGGCGAGCATCGCGGACACCGTGCGCACGGTGCGCCACGCGTCCGACGCGATCCACCTCGGCGCAGGCGAGATCGCCGGCGGCAACGCCGACCTGTCGGCGCGCACCGGCACGCAGGCCGCGTCGCTCGAGGAGACGGCCGCGAGCATGGAGGAACTGACGGCGACCGTCCGGCAGAACACCGACAGCGCACGCGCGGCGAGCGCGCTGGCCGACGCGGCGCTCGAAGCGACGAGCCACGGCGGCGGCGTGGTCGACAGCGTGATCGACCGGATGCGCGGGATCGCGCAAAGCTCGGGGCGGATCGCGGAAATCATTTCGGTGATCGACGGCATCGCCTTCCAGACCAACATCCTCGCGCTGAACGCGGCCGTCGAAGCTGCCCGGGCCGGCGAACAGGGCCGCGGCTTCGCGGTGGTCGCGGGCGAAGTGCGCTCGCTCGCGCAGCGCAGCGCGCAATCGGCGAAGGAGATCAAGGCGTTGATCGAGGATTCGGTCGCGCAGATCAACGGCGGCGCGGAACTCGTCGAGCGCGCGGGCGAGGCGATGCGCACGGTGTCGACGTCGATCACGCGCGTCGTGCAGACGATGTCCGAGATCACGTCGGCGTCGGTCGAGCAGAGCGTCGGGATCGAGCAGGTGAATCAGGCCGTCACGCAGATGGATCAGCTCACGCAGCAGAACGCGGCGCTGGTCGAGGAGGTCGCGGCCGCGGCCGCGTCGTTGAACGACCAGACCGCACACTTGATGCAGGCCGTGTCGGTGTTCGAGCTGGGCGATGGCCGCACCGCGCGCGGAGAACGCGCGGCGCCGTCGTTCGCCGACGCGGGCTACGCGCCGGCCGGCAGCGCCGCGTAGGCGGTCGCGAGGTGGTAGGGCGTCGTCGACGGCATGTCGGCGCGCGACACCTGCCCGTCGGCCGTCTTGCACTCGAACCAGCCGCGCGGATGCAGGAAGCGCGCGGCGAAGCGTTCGATCTGCCGCGCGAGCGGCGCGGAGGCCGGCGTGCCGCCGTGAGTCGCGAGCGCGCGCAGGTATTCGGTCTGCGCCCAGATCCGCTGCGTCCCGTCGATGCACGCGCCTTGTGCGTCGAGCGACGCGCACACGCCGCCCGTCAGCGGATCGACGCCGTATTGCTCCGCGAACGCGAACGCGCGCGCCAGCGCGGCGCGGAGCCCGGTCTGCGCGAGCCGCGCGCCGGCCGCATCGACCAGATAGAACCACTCGAACTGATGGCCGGGCTCGAAACGGTTGTCGGTCGCCCCGAGCGGCAGCTCCGCCACGCAGCCGGTCGCCGCGTCGACGAACGTGCGCTCGACGGCCTGCGCGGTGCGCATGAGCGCGTCGTCGAACGCCGCGTCGCCGAATGCATCGGCCGCCGCGAGCCATGCTTCGGTCAGGTGCATCAGCGGATTCTGCAGCGGCCCGCTGCCCGACGACGAGAAATCGGCGTGGCGCGCCGCATCGAGCAGCGCATCGCCCGGGCGCGGGGCGAAACGGTCCTGGATCAACGCAGCGGTTTCTTCGGCCGCCTGGCGCGCGGCGGCGTCGCCCGACGCCGCATACCACGCGGCGCACGCGAATACGATGAAGGCGTGCGTGTAGAGATCCTTGGTCGTGTCGAGCGGTGCCCCCCGGGCGTCGACGCTGTAGTGCCAGCCGCCGTGATGCCGGTCGCGAAAATGCCGGCCCAGCGCGTCGAACAGCGTGGCGGCATGCGCGGTGTCGCCGGCCTGGGCGAACACGAACAATTGCCGTGCGCAGGCCATTGCGCGATAACGGGTCACCGGCAGCGGTGCGTGGGTGGTCGGATCGACGGCTTCGAACGGCAACTGTAATGTATGGTCGAACCCTGAACCCCGCCAGATCGGCAAGACGACGTGCGCGAAATGGCGGCGCAACTGGGCGGCCTGGGCGGAAGCGGAGTCGGAAACGGACATGACGGGGTTGGGCGCTGGGTTCGAAACGTGTCGGCGCGGCCCGGAGGATCGGCGCGGCCGGGGCCAAGGATAAAACATTCCGCGCGGCCGGCACCAGAAAAGGAGAGAAATCGCATGCTGAACAACCTGGAACTCGTCATGCGGCTCGTGCTGGCGGCGGCGCTCGGCAGCGTCATCGGCTTCGAGCGCGAGCGCCTGTCGTGGGCCGCCGGCCTGCGCACGCACATGCTCGTCTGCGTCGGTTCGACGCTGATCATGATCGTGTCGGCGTTCGGGTTCGCCGACGTACTCGGCAGCAGCGACCACATCGTGCTCGACCCGTCGCGGATCGCCGCGCAGGTCGTGTCGGGCATCGGCTTTCTCGGTGCGGGCTCGATCCTGCTGCGCGGCGAGATCGTGCGGGGGCTGACGACGGCCGCGAGCTTGTGGTCGGTCGCCGCGATCGGCCTCGCGGTGGGTGGCGGGCTCTACGTCGCGTCGATTTCGGCGACGATCATCATCCTGATCATCCTGGCCGGCATCAAGCCGCTGGAGCGGCGCTACTTCACGGTGCGCCAGCGGCGCCAGCTCGCGCTGACGGTCGTGAGCGGCACGCTGACGTTCGATTCGCTGCACGCGGCGCTCGGCCCTTCCAGTGCGCGCGTGAAGCAGTTCATCGTGCAGCGTGCCGACGATACGGGCGAGCACGACGAGGTGCGCATCGCGCTCGCGCGGGTGTCGACAACCGAATACCAGGCGATCTGCGACAAGCTGCGCGCGCTGAAGGGCGTCACGCGTTTCGAAGAAGGCAACGGGCTGTCGGGCGACGAATAGGCTGGATCGGCAACGGGGCATGCGACAATGGCCGACCACCGATTCCGTTCGACATCCGGTTCCGCGTTCGCGGGCCCTGCTATCCGATTTCCATGACCGAATCCGTTACCACGCCTCGCTCCCGTTCCCGTTCCACTCGTTCGTCGGCCCGTTCCCGCCAGCGCTCGGCGGCTGCCGCGGGCAGTACGTCCGCGAGGGCGACGGCGCGGTCCGGCAGTACGCCGGCCGGCGACGCGTCGCGGGACGAGCGCACGCTCGACCTGTTCGGCGATCCGGTGCTCGAGCCGGGCGAGCGCGCGTCGGTGGCGGCGCGCGACGAAGCGGGCGCGCAAGCCGATGCGTCGGTCGATGTCGCGGATGATGTGGCGTCCGGGCGGCAGCCCGCGCTGGACGGGTTCAGTGCGCCGGAGGGAGCGACCGTGGCGGAGCCTGCGGACGCAGCGGCAGGTGCCGGGACGCGCGAAGGTGCGACGGTCGCACATGGTGCTTCGTTGCATGAAGGCGGGGATGTCGCGAACGCCGATCTCGTGCCGGCTTCTGGCGGCATTGCGATCAAGGAGGCCGATGTTCCTTCGGCCGATGGTGCTGTGTCGAAGGCGCCCGACTCGCCCGAGGCTGGCGATGAAGTCGGGAAAGCTGTCATCGATGGCGCCGCAGCCAAATCCCACGATGCGCGATCTTCCGGTGCCGCCGTGAAGGAGCGTCGGGCGTCGTCGTCAGGCGGCAAACGCCGAACGCCTGCCGGTGCAAGCGACGCGAAGGCGGAGCAAGCGGCACCGGTTGTGTCGAGCGACGGCACGACACTGGAAGCGGCCGGAGCGGACGCGGTGCCGACGATTTCGCCGCAGACGTCGGCACAGCCGATCAAGCCGACAATTACCGCGAACACGTCGAACACGTCGAACACGTCGAACACGTCGAACACGTCGAACACGTCGAACACGTCGAACACGTCGAACACGTCGAACACCGCGAACACCGCGAACACCGCGAACACCGCGAACACCGCGAACACCCAAGACGCTGTGCCCCAAGCCGGCGCCACCGCATCTCCTGTCACGCAGCCGCCACCGTCCGCTGCATCCTTTGTGACGAAGCCGTCGACCGAACGCGCGCCACCGCCCGCGCCGGCCTTCGATCCGGACATTCACCTGCGTCCGCTGACCGACCGGCTCGCCGCACTGCAGGCCGACGTGGACACCCTGACGCGCGCGGCCGATCGCGAGATGCGCCGCGTCAACCGCCTGCTGCTGGCGCTGGCCGTCGTCGCGCTGGCCGGGCTCGTCGCGCTGGTGATGCAGACGCGGCAGATCGCGCATCTGAAGCAGGACGTGGCCACGAAACAGCAGCGGATCGATCGCCTCGCGTCCGATCTGTCGACGCAGCAGGCCACGCTGATGACGCTCGAAGAGCACCACGAAGCGCTCTTGTCGCAAGTCGACCGGCTTCAGCGCAACGCGAATCGCGAGGCGGCCGTCGCGAAACGGGCTCGCCGCACGCGCTAAGCGTTTCGACCCTATCCTGGAAACCTGACGGAGCAAGGATCGCCGTTCCGCGGCGGCGATCGGCCGTCGTGCGCATGCGGCAAACTGATGCGGTGTGCTGGCAGAGTTCAGGGAAAACCCTTAGAATGGAGTCAATCTAAGGGAAAACCCTAGCCACATCTGTCAGGAGTCTCAAATGAGCTTCATCCTCGCCCTGCTGCAAAAGATCGACGACCTTTTCGTGTCCCCGCACCTGCCGCTCGACGCCGAATACTCGTACGCCGCGCGTCGTGCCGAAGCCGAGCGCGTGCGCCGTGCGCATCTGGTGCCGATCGTCCTGTACCGTCGCTGATTCGCTGATTCGCTGATTCGCTGATTCGCTGATTCGCTGATTCGCTGATTCGCTGATTCGCTATCAGCGTGGCGCCGCCGCACCTGGCCGGCCCGCTTTCCGCCGCCGCATCGCGCGCCGGCGCGACCGTCCCGCTACACTGGAAGTCCGATTCCGTTCACGGTGACCGGACCATGCTGCAGATGCGGCCGATGACGGCCAGCGAATTCCACGCGTACCGCACGCGAGCCATCGACGGCTACGCGCGCGACCTCGTCTCATCCGGACAAAATGCTGTCGAAGACGCGGCCAGCCGGGCGCGCGACTGTTTCGACACGCTGCTGCCGGACGGCCTGCGTACTTCCGGCCAGACCCTCGTCGTGCTCGTCGACGGCGCCAGCGGCGACGCGGTGGGCGACCTCTGGTACGCGATCGTGCCCGAAGGGCCGAACCGCACGTTGTTCATCTACGATCTCGACATCGCCCCGTCCCGGCGCCGCCAGGGCTGGGCCACGCGCGCGCTCGCCGCGCTCGACGCCGAGGCGCGCCGGTACGGCGTGACCGAGATCGGGCTGTCGGTGTTCAATCACAACGCGGCGGCCCGCGCACTGTATCGCGCGTGCGGCTTCGTGCCCATCACGACGACCTTGATCAAGCCGGTCGTCGCGGACTGAATCCACCGGCCGGTCACGCGTCGTCATGTGCCGTCGATTCGACTCGCCGCGACCGGCCAACGCCGGCCGACCTCACGCCCCTTTCCGTTCGCCAGGCACCGCCCGGCCATCCGCCGGTCCCCCACCGCACATCAACGTGCGCGCCCCTTCCATCTCCGCAGCAGCAACGCGTTGGTCACGACGCTGACGCTGGAAAACGCCATCGCCGCGCCCGCGATCACCGGGTTCAGCCAGCCGAGCGCCGCGAGCGGCACGCCAACCAGGTTGTAGACGAACGCCCAGAACAGGTTCTGCTGGATCTTCCGGTACGTGCGCCGGGAGATGTCGATCGCATCGGCGACGAGCGCCGGGTCGCCGCGCATCAGCGTGATGCCGGCCGTGTGCATCGCGACGTCGGTGCCGGTCGCCATCGCGATGCCGACGTCCGCTGCGGCGAGCGCGGGCGCATCGTTGATCCCGTCGCCGACCATCGCGACGATCCCGCCGTGCGTGCGCTTCAACTCGGCGACGACACGCGCCTTGTCGTCGGGCAGCACCTGCGCATGCACCTCGGCGATCCCGAGCGATGCCGCGACGGCCGCCGCGCTGCCGCGGTTGTCGCCCGTCACGAGCACGCTCGCGACGCCGCGCACCGACAGCGCCGCGATCGCGTCGCGCGCGCCCGGCTTCACGGTGTCGCCGAACGCGATCAGGGCAAGCAGCGCGCGCGGCGCATCGGCGCGCATCAGCCACGAGATCGTGTTGCCCGCGCGTTCGAGCTCCGCCGCGCGCGCATCGAGCGCGGGCGGCACCGCGATGCCGAGTTCGTCGCGCCAGCGCGTGCTGCCGAGCGCGAGCCGCTGTCCGTCGACGCGGGCTTCCACGCCGCGTCCGGCCACCGCGCGTGCATCGGCCGCGACGACGGGCGGCGCCGCATCGCCGCGCTCGGTTGCGCCGGCGTCGTACGCGGCGACCACGGCGCGCGCGAGCGGATGGTCGCTCTGGCGCTGCACCGCCGCCGCGAGCGCAAGCGCTTCGTCATGCGGCACGCAGACGGCTTCGAACGCGGTCACGGACGGCTTGCCTTCGGTCAGCGTGCCGGTCTTGTCGAACGCGATCACGGTGGCGCGCTGCGCGAGTTCGAGCGCCTGCGCATCCTTGATCAGCACGCCGTGCCGGGCCGCGACACCGGTGCCGGCCATGATCGCGGCGGGCGTCGCGAGGCCGAGCGCGCACGGGCACGCGATGACGAGCACCGCGACCGCGTTGAGGATCGCGGTTTCCGCCCCGGCGCCGGCGATCAGCCAGCCGACCAGCGTCAGCGCGGCGATGCCGAGGATCGCGGGCACGAACACCTCGCTCACGCGATCGACGAGCCGCTGGATCGGCGCCTTCTCGGCCTGCGCGGATTCGACGAGGCGGATGATGCGCGCGAGCGTCGTCTCCGCGCCGATCGCGGTGGTCTCGACGACGAGCGCGCCTTCGCCGTTGATCGAGCCGGCCGTGACGGGGTCGCCGTCGTCCTTCGGCACGGGCAGGCTTTCGCCGGTGATCAGCGATTCGTCGATGTGCGAGCGGCCCGACACGATCCGGCCGTCGACGGGCACACGCTCGCCGGGACGGACGCTGACACGCGTGCCGACGCGCACCTGCGCCAGCGGCACGTCGCGCTCGACGCCGTGCTCAACGACGCGCGCGCGGTCGGGACGCAGCGCATTCAGCGCGCGGATCGCGTCGGTCGTCTGGCGCTTCGCGCGCGATTCGAGCCATTTGCCGAAGCGCACCAGCGTGACGATGACGGCCGACGCCTCGAAATACAGATGGCCCGGATGCGCGGGGTCGCGCAGCAGCATCCACAGGCTCAGCCCGTACGCGGCCGACGTGCCGAGCGCGACGAGCAGGTCCATGTTGCCGGCGCGCGCCTTCACCGCATGCCAGGCGGCGCGATAGAAGCGCGCGCCGAAACCGAACTGGACGATCGAGGCGAGCACGAGCTGGGGCCAGCCGGGCAGCATCAGGTCGATGCCGAACGGCGCGACGAGCATCGGGGCGACGAGCGGCGCGCTCAGCACGGCGGCGCCGATCACGAGGTTGCGTTCGCGCATGGCGTCGCGGCGCTTGCGGGCGTCGGGGTCCTGCGCGGTGCCGGCCGGCGGCGCGTCGGTGCCGGCCGTGGCGCCTGCCGACGGCGCGGCGGCAAGCGACGCGCGGTAGCCGGCGGTGGTGACGGCCGCGATCAACGCGGCGGCGTCGAGCGCGCCGGCGCCATGCACCGAAGCGCGCTCGGTCGCGAGGTTGACGGAAGCGCGGGCGACGCCCGGCACGGTGGCCAGCGCTTTCTCGACGCGGCCGGCGCAGGACGCGCAGGTCATCCCGCCGATGTCGAGTTCGAAATCGGCGGAGGTGGTGGAGACAACCGGCGGGATCGCCGTGCCGACGACCGGCGTCGCGCCATAGCCGGCTTGTTGCACGGCTTCGGCGAGCCGAGCGGCACTCACGTCGGGCGCGGCGTCGACGGTAGCACGTTCGGTCGCGAGATTGACCGACGCACGCGTGACGCCCGGCACCTTCGCGAGCGCCTTCTCGACGCGCGACACGCACGATGCACAGGTCATCCCGTCGATGTCGAGTTCGACGGTGCGATCGGCTGGAAGCGGGAGGCGGGTAGCGGAAGCGGCTGCGGCTGTCGGCACGGGTGGCGCTTCGACAGGATGGGCATGCGAGGCAGCGGCGGTTTCGATCCCCGGCG
This sequence comes from Burkholderia metallica, assembly GCF_001718555.1. NCBI lineage: Bacteria > Pseudomonadati > Pseudomonadota > Betaproteobacteria > Burkholderiales > Burkholderiaceae > Burkholderia > Burkholderia metallica. The sequence goes on along the minus strand of NZ_CP013403.1, from coordinate 2,773,031 downwards.
CGCGCACGGCGGCGCGATAGCCGGCTGCGCCGACGGCCTCGACGAGTTGCGCGGCTTCGACCGGGTCCTGCGCGGTCACCGTCGCCGTGTGCGTGTCGAGGTCGACCGTCGCGTCGACGACGCCCGGCACCGCGGCCAGCGCCCGTTGCACGCGGCCCGTGCAGCCGCCGCAATGCATGCCGTCGACGCTCAGCGCGATCGTGTGCAGGGCTGCGGAGGCAAATGGTTCAGTCATGTCGGATTCCCTGAATGCGCGGCGCGTGCCGCGAATGATTCCAGTATCAACATTCCCATGATGGTAAGGTCAAGCGGCGCATGACGATTCGAAGCGAGGCGGGCGGATCGGCCCGAGTCGGCCGCCGTTCACAGGGTGCCACGGTGCGGAAAAAGCGAACGCCCGGCTTTCGGGAGGAAAGCCGGGCGTCACGTGCTGGCGCACGATCGCGTGATCAGGCGCAGAGCTTGGCGCTGGCGAGACGGTTCAGGCTGACGCCTTGTTCGGCGGCCTGGATCACCAGCGCGCGGTGGGTTTGCGGCGGGATGCGGACTTTGAATTCGCCGCTGTAAGTTCGGTCGGCGATCGGCTCGGGCACCTTTTCGCCGCTCGCGGTCATGTCGCGCACGACATCGGCAACGAGCCGGCGGACGCTGGCCAGCGCGCCTTCCGGCGTTGCGTCGAGCCACGAAAGAGACGGGAATTCCGCGCACAGGCCAACGTGCTCCCCGTCCTCCGGGGACCACGTTACGCGGTACGTAAAGTGGTCTTGGGTCATGATGTCCGTTCCTTCAGTCGGTCGATCGCGTCGAGAACCTGCCGTATCGGATAGCCCTTGGCTTTCCCGCGGTCGAACAGATCCGAAGCACGAGACGATCGCTTCGATGCCTCCCCCATTTACCCGACCCTCCGACGCACGGTTTCGGGCCCGCGCGCCCCCGCGATTACGCGCGACCCGCTATTCGGCATATTGGGGGATGCCCGTAGGCGCTATGATACCGGCCTGACATCAGCGCCCGGCGTTGTGCACCGTCGCGAAACGGTGAGCCGGGCAGGCTGGGGTGCCTTGCTTTCGCCATTCGAGCGTCGAACAAGGCGTTGACTGAAAAGAACGATATTCGGCCAGTAATCGATGATTGAAAACCAGCAGGAATCAATTTCTCTGCGGCGCGTGTGCGCGTCGCTGGCCATTGCGGCGGCGCTTGCGGGATGCGCGTCGCAACCGGACGCCATCCAGCGGAAAACCGGCTGGATGCGCGCGGAAGTCGCCGACTCCTATATCTATGCGTATCCGCTCGTGCTGATGGACGTCGCGAAGGAAGCGGCGACGGGCGGCGACGGCGCGCAACCGGGTCAGGCGCCGCTCAACACGCTGCGCCACGCGCAGGCGCTGCCGCCCGTCGGTGCGGTCAATCCGCCGCTGCCGGGCGTCGACACGCTCGACTCGACCGGCTGGCTCGACGTCGCCGCCGAACCCGTGCTCGTCACGTTGCCCGACACGCGCGGCCGCTACTGGGACGCACGTGCGCTCGACATGTGGACCAACGTGCTGTGGTCGTCGTCGAGTGTGGCCGCGCGCGGTGCCCGTACCGGCGCGCGATCGCAAACGATTGCCTTCGTCGCGAAGGACTGGCAGGGCGCGCTGCCGAAGGGCGTGGTCCGGGTCGACGTCCCGTCGGCCAATGCGTGGCTCGAAGTCAGGCTGCAGACGAGCGGCGGGCGCGACCTCACGAACGTGAAGAAACTGCAGCGGGCGATCCGCGTGGTGCCGCTGTCCGTCTACACCGGCGCCGAACGCGGCGCGTCGGTCGCGGTGCATGCGGGCAGTGCGCCGTCCGAAGCGGTGGGCGGCGGCACGCCGGCCGAGCAGGTGGCCGCGCTCGATCCGAAGGCGTTCTTCGCGCGCTTCGCGCAGGCGCTGCAGGACAACCCGGCACCGGCCGACGATGCGCATGCGCAGGAATCGCTCGCCGACATCGGCGTGTCGGCCGGCTACCCGGTGCTGTGGACGGGCGACCGCCTCGCGGCGGCGACGGCCGGCGTCGCCGAGGCGCGCGCGCGGCTCGCGACACCGCCGTCGAACCTGCTGAACGCAAACGGCTGGAGCTGGATCGGCGATACGGCGGGCAAGTACGGCCAGGACTACACGCTGCGCGCGTACGCGGCCTACACGCAGTTCGGCGCCGCGACGCGCGACGACGAAACGCTCGCGGTCGTGCGCGTCGACAGCGACGGCCATCCGCTGAACGGCGCGAACCGCTACGTGCTGCATTTCGCGCCGGGCGCGCTGCCGCCGGTGCGCGCGTTCTGGACGCTGACGCCCTATACGACGAACGGCGCACTGCCCGACGTCGGGTCGGCGCGCCGCTCGCTCGGCGATCGCGACCGGCTGCGCCGCAATCACGACGGCTCGATCGACATCGTCGTGTCGGCGTCGCCGGGCGGCACGCACGCGGCCAACTGGTTGCCGGCGCCGCGCGCCGATTTCGCACTCGCGCTGCGCCTGTACGCGCCGAAGCCGCAGGCGAGCGACGGGACGTGGATGCCGCCCGTCGTCGTCCGGAAATGAACGGATGATCGTCGGCGCTGTCCGACCGGCGGGCGCGACCGCGCCCGACCCCCGTACCGTCACCTCCTGAGCCTATACTTTCGGGATAGCGTGCGCGGCCGCCCGGTGCTCCGGTGCGGCCCGGCATCCCATCCCGAGGCATTCAAGCATGGCAAGCGCAGACAAAGAAACCGTACCCTCGACCCTCCATGCCCTCGGTGGCGTTGCACGTTCGCGCCGGACCCGGCGCATCGGCATCGGCCTGCTGATCTTCGTCGTTTTATTCGGACTGCTCGGATTCTTCGCGGCGCCGCCGCTGATCCGCCATGTCGCCGAACAGCAGTTGAGCAAGCAGCTCGACCGCCCCGCGACGATCCAGCGCATCGCGCTGAACCCGTACACGCTGAACCTCGAAGCCGACGGCGTTCATCTCGGCGAAAAAGGCGGCCAGGGCGACTTCATCGACATCGCGAAGCTCGTCGTGCGGCCGTCGTGGTCGTCGCTGTTTCGCGGCGCGCCGATCGTCAATGAAGTCCGCGTCGATTCGCCGCGCTTTCATGTGGTTCGCCTCGACGCACAGCGCTTCAATTTCACCGACCTGATCGAGAAGTTCTCCACGCCGTCGCCCAAACCGGAGAGCAAGCCGACGCAGTTCTCGGTGTCGAACATCCAGGTCAACAACGGCCGGATCGATTTCGACGATCGCCTGCTGAACGAAAAGCACGTCGTCGACAACTGGACGCTCGGCATTCCGTACATCGCGACGCTGGCCTCGAAGACCGACATCTTCGTCGAGCCGAAGCTGCGCGCGCGCTTCGACGGCAGCCCGATCGCGATCGACGGCAAGACCAAGCCGTTCGCGCAATCGCGCGAATCGGAAATCACGCTGAAATTCGACGGCCTCGACGTGCCGAAGCTGATTTCATACGTGCCGGCGAAGCTGCCGGTGGCGGTGACGAGCGGCCTGCTGAGCAGCGACCTCACGGTCAACTTCGTGATGAGCGGCGAGACGCCCGCGCTGCGCGTATCGGGCACCGTCGACCTGAAGGACGCGAAGCTGACGGACCGCGCGTCCGCGCCGCTGTTCGCCGCGCGCGGCGTGCACGTCGCGGCGGCCAGCCTCGAGCCGCTGCGCAACGCGATGCACTTCGACGAGATCCGGATCGACCAGCCGGTGGTCGACCTGTCGCGCGACAAGCAGGGCGTGCTGAACGTCGAGAAGCTCGCCGCGCAGCCGGCCGCCCCGCCGAAGGCCGCCGACGGCAAGCCCGCGGCGTCGGGCGCCGCGGCGGCTTCCGCCGCTGCCGAAGCCGCCGCGAGCGGCGCGAAGGCTGAAGCCGGCGCGAAGGAGGCGCCGCCGCTCGACCTGACGATCCGCCATTTCGCGATCGACGGCGGCACGGTCAACGTCGACGACCGCGTGCCGGCGACACCGACCGCGCTGTCGCTCACGAAGCTCGCCGCGACGCTCGACGGCTTCTCGATGCAGGGCAAGGCGCCCGCGAAATACACGCTGTCGACGTCGCTGTCGCGCGGCGGCGACGTGAAGGCCGAAGGCGCATTCAATCTCGCGGGGAAGCAGGCCGACGGCAAGCTGACGGTCGCCGCGCTCGCGCTGCCGGCGCTGCAGCCGTATCTCGGCGAGGCCACGCGTGCACGCGTGCTCGACGGCACGCTCGGCGCCACCGTCAACGCGAAGGCCGACTGGGGCAAGACGCCGCTCGCCGCGCAGGTCGCCGACAGCACGGTCAGCCTGAAGTCGCTGAAGATCGCGACACCCGACGCGAAGGCGCCCGCGATCGTGCTGCCCGACGCGAACGCGAAGATCGCGAAGGTCGACGTCGCCGCGCGCACCGCGGAGATCGCGAGCGTCGACGTCAGCGGTCTCGCGCTCGACGTGCAGCGCCTGAAGGACGGCAAGATCGATCTCGCGGCGCTGGCCGAGCCGGCGCAGGCGTCGGTGCCGAAGCGCACGGTCGCGCGCAAGGCGCAGGCCGCCGCGCCGTCGTGGCATTACCGGATCGACGCGCTGAACGTGAAGGACTCGTCCGCGAACTTCACCGACCTGTCGACGCCGCGCCCGGTGAAGCTGGCGATCAAGCCGCTGGACCTGTCGGTGCAGAAGATCAGCGACGACATGACGAAGCCGCTGCCGGTGCAGCTGAAGGCGACGCTGAACCGCAAGGGTTCGCTGAACGTGACGGGCGACGTGACCGCGCAGCCGCTGAAGCTCGGGCTGAAGATCAACGGCAACCGGCTCGACGCGGCCGCGTTCGAGCCGTACTTCGGCAGTGCGCTGAACGCGACGATCGCGAGCGCGCTGCTCAACGCGCAGGGCAACCTGACGTTCGCGCAGGTGAAGGACGCGCCGCGCGCGACCTATCGCGGCGACGTCGCGCTCGTCGACGTCCGGATGCTCGACAAGGCAACCTCCGACCCGTTCGCGGGCTGGCGCTCGCTCGCGCTGACCAACCTGAAGGCGAACTACGACGAGAAGGGCACCGACGTCGACGCCGCGCGCGTGACGTTCTCGAACTTCTACGGCCGCGTGCTGCTCGACGCGCAGGGGCGCCTGAACCTGAATGACGTGGTCGCGAAGGAATCGGGCCCCGCCCAGTCGCTCACGCGTGATGCGAGCAAGGGCGAGCCGGTGCCGCTGTCGCCGGGCATGACGCCGCCGGCTGCCGCGCAGGCCGCGTCGGCCGCGGCCGCGCAGCAGGCGTCCGCGCCGGCGGCCGCATCGGCGACGGTGGTCGTGAAGGCCGCACCGCCGCCGCAGCACCCGGTGCGGATGCATTTCGGCGAGTTGCTGCTGCAGAACGGCCGCGTCACGTACACCGACAACTTCATCAAGCCGAACTACACGGCGAACCTCGTCGCGATCAAGGGCACGGTCGGCGCGTTCGGCACGGATTCGACCACGTCCGCGCCGGTCGACGTCGCCGCGAACCTCGCGGGCAACGGGCCGATCTCGATCAAGGGTTCGGTGAATCCGCTGATCGAGAAGCCGGCGCTCGACCTCACCGCGACCGCGCACGACATCGAGCTGACCAACCTGACGCCGTACTCGGCGAAGTACGCGGGCTATCCGATCACGAAGGGCAAGCTCAACGTCGATCTGCATTACGCGCTCGCGAACGACCAGTTGAAGGCGAACAACCACATCTTCATCGACCAGCTCACGTTCGGCGATCGCGTCGAGAACGACACGGCGACCAAGCTGCCGGTGAAGCTCGCGATTTCGCTGCTGAAGAACACGCGCGGCCAGATCGACGTGAACCTGCCGGTGTCGGGCTCGCTGTCGAATCCGGAGTTCAGCGTCGGCGGGCTGATCTGGCGGGCGGTGCTGAACCTGATCGCGAAGGCCGTCACGTCGCCGTTCTCGCTGCTCGCGCATGCGTTCGGCAGCGGCGGCGAGGATCTCGGCTACGTCGAGTTCGCGCCGGGCTCGTACCGGCTCGACGACGCGCAGCAGAAGAAGCTCGACACGGTCGTGAAGATGCTGACCGAGAAGCCGTCGATCCGTCTCGACCTGATCGGCCGCGTCGACCCGGCGAAGGACACGTCGGGGCTCGGCGACGCGTACGTCGACCGGCTCGTGCGCCAGCAGAAGCTGAAGGACGTGATCGGGCAGGGCGAGAGCGTCGACCCGATGTCGGTGAAGGTCGAACCGGCCGAGTACAGCAAGTACCTGACGCGCGCGTACAAGGCCGCCGACTTCAAGAAGCCGCGCAACCTGATCGGCCTGCAGAAGACGCTGCCCGACGCCGACATGAAGAAGGCGCTCGCCGAACATGCGCCGGCCGACGACAACGCGCTGCGTGCGCTCGCGCAGCAGCGCGCGCAGGCCGTGCGCCAGTATCTCGACGGGAAGATCGATTCGAGCCGCGTGTTCGTCGTCGCGCCGAAGCTCGATGCGAAGGGCATCGAGGACAAGGGCGCGACGACCCGCGTCGACTTCGGCCTGCAGTAAGCGGGCCATCCGCCGCCGCGTCCGTTCATCCGTTCGGGCGCGGCGGCGCGCAGCCTTCAGCGCGCGGCGATCGCCGGTTCCTCGCGCTTGCCCAGTTCCTTCTTCGCGGCCAGCGGCAGACGCGCGTCGTCCCACTGCGCCAGCCATTCGACTTCCTTCGCCGTGAATACCTGTCCGTAGTTGCGCAACGCGTACTGCAACGCGTCGACGACGTGATGGCGAATGATTTCGGGGGTGCGTGCATCGTCCAGCACGAACCGGAGGGCTTCCAGGGTCGACATACTCGTGCTCCGGGTCAGGGAAAACCCTTTATCACACGCCAATAGTCGCGCGCCAAGCCGGAAAAAAATCGTGTGGCCGCGGCGCCGCACCCGGTCCGGCCGATGCACCGCGGCGGTGCCCGCAACCGGCGGCGCGCGTCGCATTGCGACTGCTTCGTGTCACTTGCGATTGGTTACGTTTGACAGAAAACGGAAAGCTCCGCTTCATCCGACCGCCGCACGATCCGGCGATAGTCTGCGCGCCTGATGGCAAGTCACGCAGTTCAACGTCAATCGATGAAGGTGGGGTGATCATGTCTTTCCTTGGTAAGCAGCGCAGGTGGGTGGCGATGGTGGCGGGCGCGGCGGCGCTCGCAGGCGCGGCTGCGCACGCGGCGCAGCAGGACGGCAGCAGTCGGGGCGACGAGCGCGGCCATGCGAGCCGCGTCGTGAAGCACGTGCTGCTGATCAGCATCGACGGCCTGCACGAGCAGGATCTCGCGCGCTGCATCGGCGCGAACACGTGCCCGAACATCGCGGTGCTCGCGCAGAGCGGCGTGACGTACGCGAATGCTTATACGCCTGGCCTGTCGGATTCGTTTCCGGGGCTCGCCGCGCTGGTGACGGGCGGCTCGCCGAAGACGGCCGGCCTGTTCTACGACGTGTCGTACGACCGCAACCTGTACGCGCCGGGCGACACGAGCTGCACGGGCAAGCAGGGCTGGAACGTCGTGTTCGACGAGACGACCGGCATCGATGCCGAGAACGGCGGCGCGCTCGTCCACCTGAACGGCGGCGGCGCATTCAACCCGCAGGCGATCCCGAACGCGAAGGTCGACGGCAAGTGCGTGCCGGTCTATCCGCACAACTACGTGAAGACCAACACGGTGTTCGAGGCCGTGAAGGCCGGCATCCCGAACGCGACGACCGCATGGGCCGACAAGCACGCATGGGGCTACGACTGGCTGAACGGGCCGTCGGGCACCGGCGTCGACGATCTCGCGCGCACCGAGATCAACTCGATCGATCCGGCGACGAAAACGGACTACACGGACGTCTATTCGCACACCGCGCAGTTCGACAACCTGCACGTGCAGGCGCTGATCAACCAGATCAACGGCCGCGACTCGACGGGCACGAAGCGCGCACCGGTGCCGACGCTGTTCGGCGCCGACTTCCAGACGCTGAGCGTCGCGCAGAAGGCGGTGGTGACGAAGGGCGGCGGTTACCTGGATGCGAACTTCACGCCGAACGGGCAGGTCGCGAACGCGATCACGTACGTCGACAACGCGATCGGCCACATCGTCGCGGCGCTCAAGCAGGCGAACCTGTATTCGTCGACGGCCGTGATCGTCACGTCGAAGCATGGCCAGTCGCCGACCGATCACACGAAGCTCGTGAAGAACGGCGACACGCTGACCAAGCTGCTCGAAGCGAACGATTACATCGACCCGAACGGCAATTTCGGCCAGAACAACACGAAGACGGGTAACCTGAACGACGGCTCCGGCCTCGTCGGCACGGGCTTCGTGCAGACCGACGACGTCGGCCTGATCTGGCTGCGCGACCGCAACCAGCGCACGGCCGTCGTACAGACGCTGAAGGCGAACCTGGGCTGCAACGCGCCGGGGATCTGCGCGGACGGCGCGCAGGCGTCGATCCTGTACGGCGCGGCGCTCGCCGAGCGCTTCGGCGACCCGGCCAACGGCCGCACGCCGGACATCATCGTCCAGCCGAATCCGGGCGTGATCTACACGTCGAGCACGAAGAAGGACGAGGAGCACGGCGGCAACGCGCCGGACGACAGCCACCTCGGCCTGCTCGTGTCGTATCCGGGCCTGCATCGCGCACGCACGGTGACCGACACGGTCGGCACGAAGCAGGTCGCGCCGACGATCCTCGCGCTGCTCGGCGCGAATCCGCGCCTGCTGCATGCGGTGGTGGCGGAGAATACCGGCGTGCTGCCGGGGCTCGGCATCGATCGCTGAGCGACGCGACGCCGCAGCACGACCCGCCGCCGGCCGCGCGGCGGGCCGCTCGTGCGCCGGGCAAGGGGGCTGTGAGGTGCTGTCCGCGCTTACTTCGCGAACAGCACCGGCATCATTTGCAACGCGCAGTCGTGCATGCGTTTGCCGATCGCCTGCGCGTCCGGCTCGTCCCGCGCCATGAGCGAATCGCCCGCGCGCTTCATCGCCGCGTAGCTGCCGCGCATCGCCGCATACAACGGAATCGGCGACGTGGCGCCGGGGCTCGGCCCGTCGAAATAGCCGGTTGCGGCGAGTTCGCCCAGGTAGTAGGTGTACAGCGCGCCGACGTGGTTCGCCTGCAGCCAGGCCATCAGCTGGATGCGCCGGTAGACCGACACGAGATCGTCTTTCGGGCGCGCGCCGAGCGCGACGAAGATCTGCAGTCGCGCGAGCCAGTTGCCTTTGCGCGCGGCCTCGACGAGCGCCGTCCACTGCGCGGGTGTCGTGGAGCCCGGCTCGCGCAGGCTGCGCATGTAGTCGATCACGGCCTGCTGGTCGGGTGCCGGGCCGATCTGGTCGGGCGACCTGCACACGAAGCGGGATACGTCGATGTCGGCGTCACCGAGATGGTCGAGCTCGTGCTTGATCTTGCCGTACACGTCGTCGAGCTGCTTCTGGACGTCGTCCCTCGACCATTCGGCCGGCAGCGGGCCCAGCCACGCGAGTTCGTCATCATGGGCAGCCGCGGCCGCGCGGTAGCGGGCGAGCGCGGCATCGCGGCGCCGGGTGGCGGCGGCCTGCTCGTTGCGCGCGTCGTCGGCCATGCGCTGCGCGACCAGGTTGACGGCGTCGTTCAGCTTCGCGCAGCGGGCGAACGCGTCGTCGCGGTACGTCCAGCACGCGGTGTCGACCGTATAGATCCAGCGGGTGTTGACGGTCTCCAGCACATAGTGCGTCTCGCCTGCCTGCCGTGCGACGGCGGCGCGTCCCTTGTCATCGGTCACGCCCTCGGCCAGCGTCTTGCCGTCGCGCGTGGTCCAGCTGTAGGGCTCGTTGCTCAGCGGTATTTCGCTGCCGCTGTCGCGGGTCAGGTCGATCGCGTAGCGCGTTGTCGGCTTCGTCTCCGCGTGCGCGACGCCGACGGCGGCGAAGGTGGCGCAGGCGGCGAGCGCGACCGCAGCGCAGCGATGCCAGGTTTTGTTCGGGTGCGTGATGGCGGGCCGCCGGGTGCGGCCGCCGGGTGACGACGGGGTGTTCATTGCCCTCTTTCTCCGTTGTTGTTGTGGTCGGCTTCGTTTGACGACGCGCGAGTGTAGCAGGCACGCAGCGCGCGACGGACGGCTTGAATTCCGCCGCATGCGCCGGCATATTCGCCACGCATCACCCGTTCAACGACACACCGAGAGGTCGGTTCATGCGCCTTCTGCTTGCCCTGCTGCTGCCGTGGTTCCAGTTCTTCACGATCGGCCGGCCGATCGCCGGGATCATCTGCCTGATCCTGCAGATCACGATCATCGGCTGGCTGCCGGCCGCGATCTGGTCGGTGTATGCGCTGAGTCAGTACAAGACGGACCGGAAGATCGACGCCGCGCTGCGCGAGCGTCGCTAGACGGGAGGGGGCGGCGGATTCGGCGGAACCGGCCGACGATGTGAAAACGGCCGCCCGATCGTCGTTCGATCGAAGCGGCCGCTTTGCCTACTTCACCGCAAACAGCGTCAGGTTCATGAAGATCTTGAACGCATAGCCGAGCGTGACGGCGCCGATCACGCCGCCCGCCCACAGGACGACGAACCACATCCAGCCGCGCATCCGCGACCGTGGCGCTGCGGCGGGGCGCGCGGCGGAATCAGTGGTGGTAGTAATGCTGGTCTTCATGGCGCACCTTGCCTCGGAATACCCAGTAACCCATCGTCGTGTAGGCGATGATGATCGGGAGGATAACCGCTGCGCCGACCAGCGTGAAGGTCTGGCTGGAACGCGGTGCCGCGGCCTCCCAGATCGTCATCGTCTGAGGAATCGCATACGGGAACAGCGTGACGAGCAGGCCGACGTAGCCGAGCAGCACGAGCGCCAGCGCGAGCACGAACGGCGTCATGTCGTGGCGGGCGCGCACCGCGCGCCGCATCCATACCGCACATCCGGCGACCAGGAACGGCACCGGCAGCAGGCGCCAGAACAGCCCCGAATCGAACCAGCGCTGCGCGATGGCCGGGTCCTGCAGCGGCGTCCACAGGCTGACGACCGCGATGAAGCCGAGCAGCACGACGGTCAGCGGCCACACGACGCGATGCAGGCGTCGCTGCAGGTCGCCTTCGGTCTTCGCGACCAGCCAGCAGCAGCCGAGCAGCGCGTAGGTGACGATCAGGCCGAGGCCCGTCAGCAGGCTGAACGGCGTGAGCCAGTCGAACGCGTCGCCCGCGAACACGCCGTCCTTCACGTTGATGCCCTGCAGGAACGCGCCGAGCGCGATGCCCTGGAACAGCGTCGCGCCGGCCGAGCCGCCGATGAACGCGAGGTCCCACAGGTGCTTCGTGCGCCGCGCCTTCGCGCGGATCTCGAACGATACGCCGCGGAAGATCAGGCAAACCAGCATGAAGATCAGCGGCAGGTACAGCGCCGACAGCACGGTCGAATAGACGATCGGGAACACCGCGAACAGCCCGGCGCCGCCGAGCACGAGCCACGTCTCATTGCCGTCCCACACGGGCGCGACGGTGTTCATCATCAGGTCGCGCTCCTTCTCGTCCGGGAAGAACGGGAAGACGATGCCGATGCCGAGGTCGAAGCCGTCGAGCACGACGTACATGAAGAGCCCCAATGCGATGATCGCGGCCCAGATTACGGTGACGTCCATAGGTTTTCTCGTGTGCGGAAAGGGTGGGGCTCAGACGGTCTCGAGCGGCTCGTCGACGGCCGACAGCGGGCGGCGCGCGGTGTGATCGGGGCGCGTGTCGGGCATGCCGTGCGTCGCGTCGTGCTGCACGTCGGGCAGCGCGGGGCCGGCCTTCATCAGCTTCAGCATGTAGTACACGCCGGTGCCGAACACGAGGAAGTACACGATCACGAACGTCATCATCGACAGGCTGACCTGCTGCACCGACAGCGGCGACACGGCCTGCGCGGTGCGCATCACGCCATACACGACCCACGGCTGGCGACCCGCTTCGGTCGTGACCCAGCCCGCGAGCAGCGACACGAAGCCGGTCGGGCCCATCACGAGCGCGAAGCGCTGGAACACCTTCGATTCATACAGGCGCCCGCGGCGGCGCAGGAACCACGCGAGCGCGGCGAGGCCGATCATCGCGAAGCCGAGGCCGACCATGATCCGGAAGCTCCAGAACACGACCGTCGAGTTCGGGCGGTCTTCCGGCGGGAATTCCTTCAGCCCGCGGATCTCGCCGTCCCAGCTGTGCGTGAGGATCAGGCTGCCGAGATGCGGCACCTTCACCGCGTAGCGGGTGGTTTCGGCCTGCATGTCCGGAATGCCGAACAGGTTCAGCGGCGTGCCGCCCTTCTCGGTTTCCCACAGCCCTTCGATCGCGGCGATCTTCGCGGGCTGGTGCTTCAGCGTGTTGATCCCGTGCTGGTCGCCGATCACGGCCTGCAGCGGCGCGAGCACGAGCAGCAGCCACAGCGCCATCGAGAACATCTTCTTCACGCCCTTGTCGCGGCGGCCCTTCAGCAGATGCCATGCGCCGGTCGCGGCCACCACCAGCGCGGCGACGATGAACGCGGCGATCGCCATGTGGAACAGGCGGTACGGGAACGACGGGTTGAAGATGATCGCGAACCAGTCGGTCGGCACGACGCGGCCGTCAACGATCTCGAAGCCCTGCGGCGTCTGCATCCAGCTGTTCGACGCGAGGATCCAGAACGTCGAGATCAGCGTGCCGATCGCGACCATCAGCGTCGCGCCGAAGTGCGCGCGCGGGCTCACGCGGTTCCAGCCGAACAGCATGATGCCGAGGAAGCCGGCCTCGAGGAAGAACGCGGTCATGACCTCGTACATCAGCAGCGGCCCGGTGACGGCGCCGGCGAAGCTCGAGAAGCCCGACCAGTTCGTGCCGAACTGGTAGCTCATCACGACGCCGGAGACGACGCCCATCCCGAACGCGACCGCGAAGATCTTCGACCAGAACAGGCAGAGGGTTTTGTAGTACTGCTTGCCGGTTTTCAGCCAGCGATATTCGAGCACGGCGATGAAGCTGGCGAGGCCGATGCTCAGCGCCGGAAAGACGATGTGAAAGGAGACGGTGAACGCGAATTGCAGGCGGGCCAGATCGAGGGCCGAAAGAGCGGTGTCCATACCAGTTGACCGAGGCTGACGATACCCGCCGACGGGTGCCGGCGGCCCCCGGCGGACGGGCGTCGGGGTTGGCTGGAGTATGTGCCGCGATGTTGCACCGCGAAATGCGCCAACTCGTCGCAGATGTCCAGCCCGCCGCGGGCGATCTCGGGATAAATCATTGATTTGTATCAAGAAGGCGGCTTGCGGCGCGCGCGGCCGCGACGCGGCGGTCTGACGCACGTGCGTCAATATGGCGCGTCGCGTCATCGGAACGGTTCGGTGCGGCCGCGAACGTCGCGTCCTGCCGGGCGTCGCGGCGCGCGCGCGGTCGAACCGTTGCGGTGCGTTATCGCGTAACGCATGCGCTCGCGCCGACGGGGCCGGCAGATGGGGTCTGTCACAGAGGTAACGCCGCGCAACATTCGCCAACGCGCCCGTAATGGAAGCCGGATCGTGTGCGGCGTAGCGTTCCGTATGTCGGGTTCGCATCGACGAACCGCCAGCCGGAGAACGTGACGTGAATGGATTGAAGCTCGCACTGGGCGCGGTGGCCGCAGTGGCGATCGCGACGGGCGGCGTGGCGCATGCCGCCCGGGTCGGCGTCTATGTCGGCGCCGGCTACCCGTATTACTACCCCGTCGTCCCCGCGCCTTACTACTACCCGCCGCCCGTCGTCGCGGTGCCCGTCGATCCGGGGCCCGCGCCCGAGTACGTCGAGAAGGGACAGCCGCAGGACGAAGGCGGCGCGAACCTCTGGTACTACTGCGACGCGTCGAAGCATTACTACCCGTATGTGAAGACCTGCAAGTCGGGCTGGCGATCGGTGCCGGCGCGGCCGCAGTGACGGAGGCGCGACGATGAAATCCGTATTTCGAACCCTGCGCGTGCCGGCCGCGCTGGCGCTGGCCGGCCTGCTCGGCGCGTGTGCATACATGCCGACGGGCCCGAGCGTGATGGCGCTGCCCGGCACCGGCAAGTCGTTCGACCAGTTTCGCGCCGACGATGCGAACTGCCGTCAATACGCGTTCGAGCAATCGGGCGGCGTGAGCGCGGGCCAGGCGTCGACCGCGAGCGCGGTCGGCAGCGCGGCGGTCGGCACCGCGCTCGGCGCGGCGGCCGGCGCGGCGTTCAACGGCGGTACGGGCGCGGCCGTCGGCGCGGGCGCCGGGCTGCTCGCGGGCAGCGTGGTAGGCGCCGGCGCGGCGCAAGGCTCGGCCTACGACATTCAGCGCCGCTACGACTACGGCTACCTGCAATGCATGTACGCGAGCGGCAACCGCGTGCCGGTGCCGGGCGGGATGAGCGGCGGCGGTGGCGGCGGGTACGGCGGAGGCGGATATGGCGGCGCACCGCGCGCGGCGCCGCCGATGCCGCCGGCGGGCGTTCAGCCGCCGCCGCCGCGCTACTGACGGCGGCCGGGGCGGCCCGGCCGGTGACCTGCCGCACGGCGTGCCGGTACGTGGTGCGCGTAGCGACCGGCGGTACACATGCGCCGCGTGAATTGCGTACACTCTGAGTCTCGTTTCGGCAGGGCCGGGCGCATCGGTTCCGGTCCGCGTTAACCCAGGACTCAGCGATGATCGATTTACGCAGCGATACCGTGACACGTCCGAGCCAGGCAATGCTGGCCGCGATGACTGCCGCCGAAGTCGGCGACGACGTATGGGGTGACGACCCGACCGTGCTGCGCCTGCAGGCGGTGATGGCCGAGCGGGCCGGCAAGGAAGCGGGCCTGTTCTTCCCGAGCGGCACGCAGAGTAACCTCTCCGCACTGATGGCCCATTGCGAACGCGGCGACGAGTACATCGTCGGCCAGCTCGCGCACACCTACAAGTACGAAGGCGGCGGCGCGGCCGTGCTGGGCAGCATCCAGCCGCAGCCGATCGAAAATGCACCGGACGGCACGCTGCCGATCGCGAAGATCGCCGCGGCGATCAAGCCGATCGACAATCACTTTGCGCGTACGCGCCTGCTCGCGCTCGAAAACACGATCGGCGGCCAGGTTCTGCCGGAAAGCTACGTCCAGGAAGCCACCGCGTTCGCGCGCAGCCGCGGTTTGTCGCTGCATCTCGACGGCGCGCGCGTGTGCAACGCGGCCGTCGCGTCGGGCCGTTCGATCGCCGAGCTGTGCGCGCCGTTCGACACCGTATCGATCTGCTTCTCGAAAGGGCTTGGCGCGCCGGTCGGCTCGGTGCTGGTCGGCAGCCATGCGCTGATCGAGCGCGCGCAGCGCTGGCGCAAGGTGCTCGGCGGCGCGATGCGGCAGTCGGGCATTCTCGCCGCCGCGTGCCTGTATGCGCTCGACCACAACGTCGAGCGGCTCGCCGACGATCACGCGAATGCCGCGCATCTCGCCGAAGGTCTCGCGCGCATCGACGCGGTGAAGGTGCTGTCGCATGCGACGAACATGGTGTTCGCGCAATTCCCCGAAGCCGATTGCGCGCCGCTCGAGGCGTGGCTCAAGGCGCGCGGAATCCTCACGCAGATGCTGTACGCATCGCGTTTCGTCACGCACTGCGACGTATCGCGCGCGGACATCGACACCTTTATCGACGCGGTCCGCGCGTATTTCGCGCAGCGCCGCGCGTAACGCGAATGCGCCGGCCGGCGGGGGACGCCGGCGCGATAGGGCGCGAAGCAGGATGCGCAGAGGCGACGGGAGCGACGTGGCAACCCGTCTGTCGGGTTCGGGCGAACCGGCGGATTACGCCTGGCCCGGTGCGGTGGCGGGCGGCGTGCCGTCGTGGAACAGCGTTTTCAGTTGCGTGCGCAGTTCGGTGCTGTCGGCGTGCTGGTGCACGAGCACCGCATGCTGCACGGCGGCCTCCAGCAGTTCGTCGTCGGAGTCGGCGGAAATCGCGACGGAGCAGTGCGTCGCGCTGGGAAACTCGCGGCAGTCGATATAGCGGCGAGACATGATGTTCTCCTGGCAGAAAAGGGAACGGCCGGATGGGCGTGATCGGCCGCGCAGCGCGTTCGCGGGGCCGATGGAAAAAGTATAGGCCGCGCGGCGGGGAGGCTCGCCGCGATGTGGCCCGACGCGCGCAGCGCGTATCAGGGATTGCGCACCACGCCGGCGAAGTCGATCACACCCGCATCACGGCAGCGGCGCGAGCAGCCGGCGCGCCGCTTCGACGACCCGCTCGGACAACGACGCCATCGTCGGCGTCTGCACGGTCCACGCGTGCCAGTACAGCGTGACGTCGGTCGGATGCGCGGGCGCGAGATCGACGAGTCCTTGCGTGTCGAGCGGCACGGTGCCGATCAGCGGCTCCGGCACCATCGCATAGCCGAGCCCGTGCCGCACCGCCGCGAAATGCGAATGGGTGCCCGGCACGTAGTGGCACGGGTAGGCGCCGTCGGGCAACCCGAACTTCTCCTTCAGGAACGACGACTGCAGCGTATCGCGCCGCGAATACGCGACGACGGGCGCGTGGCGCGCGCTCGTGCGGTTCAGCCCGCGCGGGAACCAGCGCACCGCGAACGCGGCGGCCGCGAGCAGCCGGTAGCGCATCGTGCCGAGCGGCGTCGCGAGGCAGCCGCGCATCGGCTTCGGCTCGGTCGTCACGCAGCCTACCGCCATCCCGCTTTCGAGCAGCGCGAACGTATGGTCTTGATCCTCGACGATCAACTCGAACAGGATGCGCTCGCCCGCGAGCACCGACGTCAGCGCCGGCAGAAACCAGGTACCGAGGCTGTCGGAATTGAGCGCGATCGTGACCGAGATCGGCGATTCGCGTTCGGCCGCGAGCGTGCTTTGCAGGTCGGCCTGCAGCAGCGCGACGCGGCGCAGGTGCTGCAGCACGCGCTGCCCGGCCACCGTCGGGCGGCACGGCCGCGTGCGCAGCACGAGCGGCGTGCCGAGGCTCGCCTCCAGCGCGCGGACCCGCTGCGTGACGGCAGAGGCGGTCACGTGCAGGCGCACGGCCGCCTGCTCGAAGCTGCCCGTGTCGGCGACGGCCAGCAGCGCGGCGGCCTGCTTCGGATCGATCGTCATCGACATGCCGGTGCAATTCCTGTGAACGTAAGACGAGAACAGCCGGTAGTGTAAGGCAGTGCGTCCGGGCGGCCGGGTGCCGCGCATCGTCGTGCCGCCGCGCATGCGCCGCCGGAATCGGCCCGGGCCGTCCGCATGCCGGTGGCGCGCGCATTTTGAACTAGGCTATATGAACGCGCGGAACCCGGCATGCGCGATGCCGGCGCCTTCGCGCGCGGACGATTGCGCGTCGCACGCAAGCCGCGGCGCGGGCGTCGTGACGATGTCCCTTTCAAGGAGACGAACATGACGATTCGACTGGGCGAGGACGCGCCCGATTTCACCGCGGAGACCACCGAGGGAACGATCCGCTTTCACGAATGGATCGGCGACCACTGGGCGATCCTGTTTTCCCATCCGAAGGATTTCACGCCGGTGTGCACGACCGAACTCGGCTACATGGCCGGACTCAAGCCGGAGTTCGACAAACGCAACACGAAGATCATCGGACTGTCGATCGATCCGGTCAGCGATCACCGCAAGTGGGTGGCGGATATCGCCGAAACGCAGGGGCACGCGGTCAACTATCCGCTGATCGGCGACGACGAACTGAAGGTCGCGAAGCTGTACGACATGATTCATCCGAATGCGAGCGGCGGCCCGCGCACGGCGGTCGACAACGCGACCGTGCGCTCGGTGTTCGTCATCGGGCCGGACAAGAAGGTCAAGGCGATGCTCGTCTATCCGATGAGCGCGGGACGCAATTTCGACGAGGTGCTGCGCCTGCTCGACGCGCTGCAGCTCAATGCGCGGCACACGGTGGCGACGCCGGTCAACTGGAAGCCCGGCGACGATGTCATCATTCCGACGTCGGTGTCGGACGATGCGGCGAAGCAGAAGTATCCGCAGGGCTTCCGGACGCTGAAGCCGTACCTGCGCTATGTGAAGCAGCCGGGCTGACGCGCCGCGTCGGCGCGATGCCGGCCATGCAGGACCAGGACGGGCGGCCCGCGCGCGCGACAGCATTGGCGCGGGCCCGACAATCCGTACCCGACGCGCGCGACACGCGCATCAGACACGCATCACCCACGCATCACCCCGCCGACGGAGCGACCTCGCGATGATCTTCCGGCAACTCTTCGACCCGCAATCGTCGACGTACACGTACCTGCTTGCCGACCGTGCGTCGGGCGAAGCGCTGCTGATCGATCCCGTGTTCGAGCAGGTACGCCGCGACGCGGCGCTGCTCGACGAACTCGGGCTGCGGCTCGTCGCGACCGTCGACACGCACGTGCATGCCGATCACGTGACGGGCGCATGGCTGCTGAAACAGCGCACCGGCAGCACGATCGCGATCTCGGCCGCGAGCGGCGCGCAAGGCGCCGATCGCTACCTGAACGACGGCGACCGCTGCGCGTTCGGCACGCGCTACCTGAGCGTGCGCGCGACGCCCGGCCATACGGGCGGCTGCATCAGCCTCGTGCTCGACGACGAATCGATGGCGTTCACCGGCGATTGCCTGCTGATCCGCGGCACGGGCCGCACCGACTTCCAGCAGGGCGACCCGCGCGCGCTGTACCGCGCGGTGCACGGCCGGCTCTTCACGCTGCCGGCCGGGTGCCTGCTGTATCCGGCGCACGACTATCGCGGGCTCACGGTGACGAGCGTCGGCGAGGAGCGGCGCTTCAACCCGCGCTTGGGCGGCGATCTGAGCGAAGACGACTTCGCGGGCTACATGCGCAACCTCGGGCTCGCGCACCCGCGCCAGATCGACGTCGCGGTGCCGGCGAACCTGCAGTGCGGCGTCGCCGCGAACGCGCCCGACGCGCAGGCGGCGCCCGACTGGGCGCCGCTCGTCTATACGTTCGCCGGGTTCTGGGAAATCGATCCGCAGTGGCTAGAGGATCATCTGCCTGCGGTCCAGGTCGTCGACGTGCGCGAGCCCGACGAATTCACGGGCCCGCTCGGCCATCTGCCCGGCGCGACGCCGATTCCGCTCGGCGAACTGGCCGCGCGCGCCGGCGAGATCGCGCGCGACCGGCCGGTCGTGACCGTGTGCCGCGCCGGCGGCCGATCCGCACAGGCGACCGTGATTCTGCTGAAGGCCGGCTTCGACACGGTCGCGAATCTCGGCGGCGGGATGCTGCGCTGGCGCGCCGAAGGGCGCGTCGTGCAGGACGGCCGGTCGTAACGCGCCGGGCCGGCCCGAGCGCACAAAAAAATTCCGGATCGCTGTCGAAACGGCCGCGCGCCGTTCGTCGTACTGGTATCCGATCACGTGGCGCCGCATCATGCGGTGCCGAAACCCCGGGAGACCGCACGATGCTGCCGATGTTATACGCCCATCCCTTTTCGTCTTACTGCCAGAAGGTGCTGACCGCGCTGTACGAGAACGGCACGCCGTTCGAGTATCGCGTGCTCGCGCACGACGATCCGAAGCCGATGCAGGAACTGACCGCGCTGTGGCCGCTGAAGCGCTTTCCGGTGCTCGTCGACCGCGGCCGCACGGTGGTCGAGGCGTCGATCATCATCGAGTATCTCGGCCTGCATCATCCGGGCCCCGTGCGCCTGCTGCCCGACGATCCGCGCGCGGCGCTCGAGGTGCGGTTGATGGATCGCTTCTTCGACAACTACGTGTCGACGCCGCAGCAGAAGGTCGTGCACGACGCGCTGCGGCCGGCTGCCGAGCGCGATGCGCGCGGTGTCGCCGATGCGCGTGCGATGCTGGAGACGTCGTATGCGTGGCTGGACAAGACGATGGCCGATCGCGAATGGGCGGCCGGCGACCACTTCAGCCTCGCCGACTGCGGCGCGGCGCCGTTCCTGTTCTACGCGGACTGGACGCACCGGATCGATCCGAAGTTCGGGAACGTGTTGGCGTACCGCAAGCGTCTGCTGGCGCGGCCGTCGTTCGCGCGCGCGGTCGACGAGGCACGGCCGTATCGTTCGTTCTTTCCGCTGGGTGCGCCCGATCGCGACTGATCGGCACGGGCAGCGCGCGGCGCGCTGCCGCTCGCGCAGGGCCGGCAGCGCGTACCCGGGCGGCGGCACCTGTGCGCGCAGCCGAGCGGACCGGACGCGAGGGTGACGAGCCCGTTCGCGGTCGTCGCGACGCCCCACGCGCGTTGCCGCTTGCGCTCCGCTGCGGATCGTGCACGACATGCGCTGAGTCGCGTCAAGTCCGCGCGAATCGTCCGGACTGCGCAGCGTCATGCTTGCGCCGGTCGTAAAAAAAGCGGGCAAGCCCCTGTGGGTCCTGCCCGCCGCGCATCGGCGATGCGGAAATTCAGTTGCGCCACATCCGCACGG
Organism: Burkholderia metallica; assembly: GCF_001718555.1. NCBI lineage: Bacteria > Pseudomonadati > Pseudomonadota > Betaproteobacteria > Burkholderiales > Burkholderiaceae > Burkholderia > Burkholderia metallica. Next base: position 2,752,714 of record NZ_CP013403.1, on the reverse strand, counting down.
CGAGCGCGCCCAGCGACGTCGCGACGGCCAGCGCGGTCACCGCATTCCAGCCCAGTTGCGCGAGCAACGAACTGCCGATCGCGGCGCCGGCTGCCATCCCGATGAACATGCCGACGAACAGCACCGCGTTGAGGCGGCTGCGCGACGCGGGATCGATCCGGTAGACGATCGATTGGTGCGCGATCAGCGTGGCCTGTACACCGAGATCGAAGCCGATCGTCGCGAGTGCGAGCAGGACGAGCTGCGCATGCGGCGACATCAGCGGCGCGGCGGCCATCGACGCGAACGACACCGTCGCGATGCCGATACCGATGCGCGTGACGCGCTCGGGGCCGTGATGGTCGGCCAGGCGCCCGGCGATCGGCGCGGCCAGCGCGCCGGCTGCGCCTGCGAGGCCGAACGCGCCGGCGGCTGCGCTGCCGAGATGGAACGGCGCGCCGTGCAGCATCACCGCGAGCGTCGACCAGAACGCACTGAATCCGATGGCCAGCAGCCCCTGTGCGAGCGCCGCGCGGCGCAGCGCGGGATGGCGGCGCCACAGTTCGCCGAGCGACCCGATCAGCGCGCGGTACGGCAGCTGCGTGGTGGGCTCGAAGCGCGGCAGCCCGCGTGCGGCCACGATGCCGATGGCGGCGACGCTGACGGCCGCGAGCGCGAACATCGCGCGCCAGCCGGCCGTCTCGGCGACGAACCCGGCCACGACCCGCGACAGCAGGATGCCGAGCAGCAGCCCCGTCATCACAGTGCCGACGATGCGGCCGCGATGCGCATCGTGCGCGAGCGTCGCGGCGGCCGGCACGACGTCCTGCGCCATCGTCGCGGCGAGGCCGATCGCGAAGCTCGCCGCGAGCAGCAGCCCGAGCGACGGCGCGATCGCAGCGAGCAGCAGCGCGACGACCAGCATCGCGGCCTTGGTCACGATCACGCGGCGGCGATCGAAGCGGTCGCCGAGCGGCGCGAGCAGCAGGATGCCGAGCGCATAGCCGAGCTGCGTGAGCGTCGGCACGAAGCCGATCGCGCGCGCCGATGCGCCGAGATCGGGCCCGAGCGCGCCGAGCATCGGCTGCGAGTAGTAGAGCGGCGCGACGCCGAGGCCGGCGGCGGCCGCGAGCAGCAGCACGAGCCGACGATCGGGCATCGAATGGGCGGCCGGGTGAGCCGGGGCGTGAGCGGCGCGAGGCGCGGCGTCGAGTCGAGACGGAGTGGACATGGCGTGCATCCTGGGTTGGATCGAGGAATGGACGCGAGTGTGGCGGCTGGCGGCCGGCGACGGTAGTGCCGCCTTGCGCAGATTTGTTATACGCTTGGCGAATGACCGAAAAATTGCCTGTCTCTCCCGCTGTTGGCGGATCTGCGTGCGTTCAGGCGGTGCCGGTGGACGGCGCCGGCTATCGTTTCGAGCTGATGGAAACCTTCGTACGCATAGTCGAGGCCGGCAGCCTGTCGGCCGCGGCCGCGCAACTGAACACCACGCAGCCGACGATCAGCCGGCGGCTGCAGGCGCTCGAACGCTCGCTCGGCATGCGGCTGCTGCAGCGGACCACGCACACGATGCGGCTGACCGTCGACGGCGAGCGCTGCTTCAAGCGCGCGAAGGAGCTGCTGGCGAGCTGGGCGGCGTTCGAGGCCGATCTGCGCGGCGCGCAGGAGGAGCCGGACGGGCTGCTGCGCGTCGCGGTGCCGCACGCGTTCGGCCAGGAGCGCTTCGTCGAGCCGCTCGCGCGGTTCCTGCGCGACTATCCGCGCGTGTCGGTCGAATGGCTGCTGCAGGACGAGGTGCGGGATTTCGTCGGCAGCGGCATCGATTGCGCAATCCAGGTGGGCGAGCCGACCGATCCGGCCGTCGTCGCGATCCGGCTGTCGAAGGTGCCGCGTTTCGTGGTCGCGGCGCCGTCCGTGCTGAACGGCGCCGACGCGCCGGCCGACCCCGACGCGCTGGCCGCGTTGCCGTGGCTCGCGCTGCGCACGTACTACCGCACCGAGCTGGCGCTCACGCATTCGGTCACCGGCGAGACGCGGCGCATTGCGATCCGCCCGCGCATCACGACCGCGAACCTGTATGCGCTGCGCAGTGCGGCGCTGCTGGGCGTGGGCGCGTGCGTCGGGTCGTCATGGATGCTGGCCGATCACCTCGCGCGCGGCGAGCTGGTCCACCTCGCGCCCGAGTGGCAGGCCGCGCCGCTGCCCGTCTACCTGACCTATCCGCACGCGCAGTTCTATCCGTCGCGGCTCGTGCGGTTCGCCGCGATGATGCGCGAGGCCGTGCCGCGGCTCGTCGAAGGGCGCGACGTCTGACACGGGATGCGCGATGCGCCGCGCGCCGCGCGGCTGCGGCGCCCTCTGCCGTCAACCGCGCCGGATCCCTTCGGGCAGTGTGCTGATGCGGCGCACCTCGGGCGACTCGAGCCACGCGCGCGATGTCGCGCAGTCGGCGAACATGTCGGTCGCATCCTCGCCCCAGAACAGGTCGCCGTCGAGTTCGAAGGTCGGCACGCCGAATACGCCGTGTGCGATCGCGTCGTCGGTGTTCGCGCGCAGCGCGTCCTTCACCGGCTGGGCTTCGACGGCCGTCACGCCTTCCGCAAAGCCGACGGCTTCGCACAGCGCGGCGAAGCCTTCCGGCGTCGACACGTCGTGGCCGTCGCGCCAGATATGCCGGAAGATCCGCCGAATCGCGTCGGGCGAATTGCCCATCGCGATCGCGAGGCGCAGCGGCCTGATCGGATTGAACGGGTGCGCGGGCGGCATCCGGAACGGAATGCCGAGCTTGTCCGCGCGATATTGCGCGTGGCGATAGGTGAACACGCGTTTCGCGGCGATCTCGGCCGGCGCTTTCTGGCCCCAGTGCGCGAGCAGCGCGCCGAGCACGATGGGCTTCGGCTCGAACGCGGCGGCGGCCGGCAACCGGTCGAATTGTTCCTGCTGCAAATAGGCGAACGGCGAAACGAAATCGAAATACCAGGTGGCGGTGCGCGCGGCGTTCATGGTGGTTGCCCTCAAGCGTGTCCGGTTGGCGGTTGCATGCGCGCGGCATGCCGGCAGGCGGCGCGCGATGCATGCATCGGCGGCTAGTGTCGCACGCGACCGCCGTTTTCCATGCAGTTCGCCAGCGCGGGGAAACCGTGGATGACGACCTGCATCGACGCGTTCGGCCCCGGACGCTGCATGTTCGAGAGCAATTTCCCGGTCGACAAGGGCTCGTATTCGTTCGTGAACGGCTGGAACGCGTTCAAGCGGCTGACCGCGCAGGCGAGCGCGGACGAGCGTGACGCGCTGTTTCGCGGCACGGTCACGCGCGCGTACCGGCTCGGCTGACGCGCGTGCGCGGCGTCAACCGGCCTCCACCAGCGCCGCGAGCCGCGCCAGCGCCATCTGCCAGCCGGTTTCGTTGTCGGTGGCCGGCACACCCGGCGGCACTCCGTCGTGCACCGCCTCGACGCGCGTGCCGCCTGCCTCGTCGGACAGCGTGATCGTGATCGTCATTGCGCCGCGCAGCATCGGATCGTCGGTTTCGAACACGTCGATTTCGACGATCCGCTCGTCGGGCACGAGCGTCACGAAGCGGCCGTGATAGGTGTCGGTGTGCGCGGTGGTCTTGCCGGCGCCGTCCGACGGTTCGTCGTAGCTCAGCGACACGCGCAGCGAGCCGCCTTCGCGTGCGTCGTAGGCGTGGACGCGGCACGTCATGCCGTCGGGCACCTTCCATTGTTCGACCGCGTGCGGGTCGAGCAGCGCGCGGTAGACGCGCCCGCGCGGGGCGTTCAGGTGCCGGCTGACCCGGGTCGAATGTGTGTGCGTGTGCAACATGTTGCCTCCCGCGGTGCGCGCACGACGGTGCATGCCGGCGGCCGGCATGTCGTCATGCTTCCTTCAGGAATCCTAGGCGCGCACGACGCGGCATGCAATGACCGCGCACCCGGCCGCGCTCAGCGCAGCGTGGCCGCGAAGGCGTCGAGCTGCGTGATGCAGGTGTTCCAGCCCTCGAAAAAACCGAGTGCTTCGTGACGTTCGCGGGTGGCGGCGTCCGGATGCATCACGCGCGCTTCGTAGCGGCTGCCGGCATCGTCGTCGGCCATCGTGATGATCGCCGTGAAACCCATCCACGGCGCCTGCGGCCGCCAGCCACCCGCGAGCATCGACGTGAACACGATGCGCGATTCCGGCACGATTTCGAGGAAGCAGCCGGGATTGTCGCTGGTACCGCCATCGGGGCCGCGCATGAACGTGTGGAAGGCGCCGCCCGGGCGCAGGTCGAACGCGCGTACTTCGGTGGTCCACGGTTTCGGGCACCACCATTCCTTCAGCAGTTCGGGGTCGGTCCACGCACGCCACAGCGCGTGGCGCGGCGCGTGCAGCGTGCGCGTGATGACGAGATCGCGGGCTTCAGCGGGTTCGACGGGGTTGGCTGACATCTTGCTCCTCCTGGTGACGGCGTTCGACGAATTCGACCAGACGGTCGGATCGCGCTTCCCACAGCGCGCGCTGCGCGGCGAGCCATGCTTCGGCTTCGGTCAGCCGGCTGCCGACCAGCGTGCAGGTGCGCGAGCGGCCGGTTTTGCGGGTCTGCACGAGGCCGCTGCGTTCGAGCACCGCGACGTGCTTCATGAACGACGGCAGCGCCATGTCGAACGGCGCGGCCAGCGCGGAGACGGTCTGCTCGCCGTGGCCGAGCGCGCTGACGATCGCGCAGCGCGTCGGATCGGCGAGTGCGTGGAAGACGTCGCTGATGCCGGGTTGAAAGTTAGCCATGCGGCTAAGTATAGGGAAAGCGAACGGCGATGCAACGGAAATTTTCGTCGCGTAGGATGATGGGGCGGTAACACGCGCCGACCGGGTGCGGCGTTGCCGCGCGCCTGCCGCCGTTGCGCGAGCCGCGGTGGCGTCCGGTGTTCCTTCCGATCCGGACGTACGCCGAATTCGCGCGGGCGGCCTATCTGACTACTGGATACCGGAGATGGCATGACCGAACCCGTTACCGTGCGTCGCGTCGACGCCGGGGAAGCGGCGACCTGCATCGATGCGCTGGCCGACGTGCTGATCGATTGCGTCGAGGGCGGTGCGTCCGTCAGCTTCATGTTGCCGATCGAGCGGGCGACCGCCGTTGCGTTCTGGACGAAGGTCGCCGACGGCATCGCAAGCGGCGAGCGCATTTTGCTCGTTGCCGAGGACGCGGCCGGCCAGATCGTCGGCACCGTGCAGGTCGTCACCGCGCAGCCTGAGAACCAGCCGCATCGCGCGGACATCTCGAAGATGCTCGTGTCGCGCCACGCGCGCCGGCAGGGCATTGCCGCGCGGCTGATGGCGGCCGCCGACGCGGCCGCGCGCGAGGCCGGCAAGACCGTGCTGGTGCTCGACACCGTGACGGGCGGCGACGCCGAGCGGCTGTACGAGCGGGCCGGCTGGCAGCGCGTGGGCGTCGTGCCGAACTATGCGCTGATGCCCGACGGCACGCTCTGCGCGACGACGTATTTCCACAAGCAGCTCGCGTAGCCGGGCGCGTCATGCATCGCGTTGCGCCGGTGCTCGTGTGGGTCACGCTCGCGACCGGCCTCGTCGCGCTGCTCGCGCCTGCGTGGCTCGCGACCGCGTGGCGGCGCCGCACGCAGGTGCCGTGGCGCGTGTTCTTCTACGGAATGCTGACCTTCTTCGTGTTCCAGCCGGTATTGCGCATGTCCTGGCAGATTCCGCTGTACCGCTGGCTCGCGCACGACCCACGCTGGCACTTGCCGATGCTCGTGTTCGCGGCGTTGACGGCCGGGCTCTTCGAGGAATGCGGACGCTGGGTTGCCTTCCGCTATCTGCTGCCGAAGCGGCATGACGCGCCGACGGCCGTGATGCTCGGGCTCGGGCACGGCGGGCTGGAGGCGATGCTGCTGGTCGGCGTCGGGTTTCTCGCGCTCGGTACGGGCTATCTGCTCGCCCACGCGGGCGTCGTGATACCCGAGGGCGCGCAGTCGCTGATCGGCGCGCAGTTCGCGGGCATGACGCTCGCGTCACCGTTTCTCGCGCTGTGCGAGCGCGCGAGCGCGATGGCCGTGCACGTCGGGCTGTCGCTGATCGTGCTGCAGGCGTTCGTCCGCGGCACGAAGCGCTGGCTCGCGTATGCGATCGCATTCCACTTCCTGTTCGACCTCGCTGCCGTGCTGCTGACGCGGTACTGGCACGTCGATACCGTGCTGGTCGAGGTGCTCCTGTTCGTGTGCGGTGTCGCGCTTCTGTGGCTGGGCCTGCGCTGGAGCCGCCGCGAAGCGGGTGCCGGCGGTGCGCGCAATGAGCGCGCCACGTGAACGGGACGGCCGGCGTCAGCGTCGCGGGGCCGGGTTCGGCACGCGGAGGGGCGAACGGCCGTTGCGGGCGGGTAGAGGGCAAGATTGCGGCGCGCCCGCTGATCCGACCAATATGTTATTCAGGCGATATTGAGTCGCCAAAACGCTTTACGCATGCGGCTCGCGAGCGCGCGAGGGCAAGCGCCCGAATGGCTTCGTCGTTGCGCGAATGCCGGACGGTAACCGCGCCCGGGCCGGGAAGGAAGCCGGTCCGATATATTCATGCAGGAAGACCCCCGCAGAACGCCCCGGAATCGTCGCCTCGATGAAACGCTCCCATGTCGCTTTCGCCCTCACGGGCCTGCTCGTCGCGCTGCCGATCGTCGCGTATGCGCTCGTCAAGCCGCTGCGCGTCGTCGCGCCCGCGCTGCTTCCCGGCGTGTCGTGTCCGAGCGCCGACATCTGCACGGACGACGCCGCGAAGCTCGGCGACGCGCGGCAACTCTATCGCGACGGCTATGCGCGCGCGGCGGCGGCCGTCGGCGCTTTTCAGGAGGCGCCGCGCGTGGTGTTCTGCTCGACGCGCGCATGCGCGGATGCATTCGGTCTCGGCCAACGCGCGGCGCTGACGCTCGGGAATTTCGGCGTGGTCGTCGCGCCGCGCGGCTGGCAGACCTACTTTCTCGCGCACGAACTGATCCATCACCGCCAGGCGGAAGTGCTCGGCAACCTGGCCGTCGCAACGAAGCCGCGATGGCTGATCGAAGGGATGGCGTATTCGCTCAGCGGCGATCCGCGCCATCCGCTCGCGCAGCCGTTTGACGCGTGGCGCGCGCGTTTCGACGCGTGGCAGGCGACGCTGGGCGGGCAGCCGCTGTGGGAGGCCGCGCGGGCGGTCGAATAGCGCGGCGGCGCGTGGACGGGGCGGCCGCGCGCGCCGGGGCGCGATCGCGCGATTGCGCGATTGCGTGGTCGCGCGGTGACGCCTTTACGCCCGCTCGCCCCGATCGTCGCGTTCGACGACGAGTGTGTCCCGTCCCGCTGCGAGGATTTCGTCGGCCAGCGCGGGGTCGGTGCCGGCGATCGCGCGCGACAGCACGAGCGCGCCGACCATCTGGCTGAAGACGGCGATCGCATCGCGACGCGTCTGCGCCGGCGTCGCGCCTTCCACGGTCATCATCTGCGCCAGCCGATCGAGATACGTGGCGAGGCCGCGCGTATAGCACGAGCGTGCCGCATCGGTCAGTCGCGGCGCATCGCCCGCGAAACCCGACAGCGGGCAGCCGGCCTCGACGTTGTCGCGATGCGCGGCCGACAGGTATAGCGCCACCTGCGCGTCGAGACTGCCGGCGTTTGGCGAATCCGCGCGGTCCTGCATGGCCTTTTCCATCACCTCGGCGACCAGCGCGTCCTTCGACTTGAAGTGGTTGTAGAAGCCGCCCTGCGTGAAGCCGGCCTCCTTCATCAACTCCGTGAGCCCCACCGCGTCGACGCCGCGCACGCGGAACAGCCGCTCGGCGGCCGCGACGATCGCGCTCCGGTTCTCGGCAGCCTGCTGTCTTGAAACGCCCATCGATCCCTCCCTGATTTTGCCGATCGCGTCGATTGAAAAACACAATGTCGATCACCATTGACATGCGCGGACGGCGCGAACACAATGCACTGCAAAGACGATGGTGATCGACATTGACATATCGAGTGTAGCCGACTTGGCGGAGGACGCAAAGCCGCGGCGGCAACGGCGGATGGCGATCGGTCGGGGTCTTTGGCGCCGCAGGTCGCGGGCAGCGGGCTGCTCGCCGTCTGCCGGCGGCGCCACGGTTCGGTACGCAAGGGCAGCCTGGTTTTTCACCGGATCTCACGCGCGCGGCGAGCCGGCGCGCATGCGATTCATCATGCGAAAGGAATGAACATGAAGATCGAAGGTGCAGTCGTTTTCATCACCGGTGCGAACCGCGGGCTCGGGCTCGAATTCGCGAAGCAGGCGCTCGCGAGAGGGGCGCGCAAGGTCTATGCGGCGGCGCGCGATCCGGCCACCGTGACGCTGCCGGGCGTCGTGCCGGTGAAGCTCGACGTGACCGATCCGTCGGCCGTCGCCGCGGTGGCCGACGCGGCGCGCGACGTCACGCTGCTGATCAACAACGCGGGCATCGCACGGCTCGGCAGCCTCGTGGACGACGGCGCGCCCGACGCATTGCGCGCTCACTTCGAAACCAACGTGTTCGGGATGCTGTCGATGTCGCGCGCATTCGCAGGCACCCTCGCCGGCCACGGCGGCGGCGCGATCCTGAACATCCTGTCGGTTGCGAGCTGGGTGAACCGGCCGATCCTGTCGGGCTACGGCGTGTCGAAATCGGCCGCGTGGGCGCTGACCAACGGGCTGCGCCATTCGCTGCGCGAGCAGCGCACGCAGGTCGTCGGGCTGCACGCCGGCTTCATCGACACCGACCTGACGGCCGGCCTCGACGTGCCGAAGGCGACGCCGGCCGACGTCGTGAGCCAGGCGTACGACGCGATCGAAGCGGGAGAGGAGGAAGTGTCGACCGACGCGTTCACGCGGGAGGTGAAGGCCGCGCTGTCGTCGGGCGTCTATCTGGAGGAACCGGCGCCGCGTTGATGCCGCCGGGAACGGGCGTCCGCCGCCCGCCGCATGCGCAGCGCGCACGCGGCGGGCCGGGCCGTCAGGCCGTCGTGGTGTCGATGACGCCCGGGATCTTCACGTCCGGGTTCACGTCCGCGTCGTAGTCGACGCCGGCGATCTCGAAGCCGAACAGGCGCAGGAAGTCGGTCTTGTAGCCGGCGAAGTCGGTCATCTCGTACAGGTTGTCGTTCGTGACGTGATCCCACATCGCGACGACCTTCTGCTGGACCTGCGGGTCGAGTTCCTTGTAGTCCGCGCGCAGACGGCCTTCTTCGTCGACGTGCGGCGTCGCGCCGTACAGGCTGTCCTTGAAGAGCCCGTAGACCTGCTCGATGCAGCCTTCGTGCGTCCCGCCTTCCTTCATCACCTTGAACAGCAGCGACAGGTACAGCGGCATCATCGGGATCGCCGAGCTCGCCTGCGTGACGACGGCCTTCAGCACCGACACGCGCGCGTCGCCGCCATGCGCGGCCAGCTTGTCGCGAATCGACAGCACCTTCTTGTCGAGATCCTTCTTCGCTTCGCCGATCGTCCCGTTCCAGTAGATGTCGTGCGTGATCTGTTCGCCGAGATACGTGAACGCGGTGGTCTTCGCGCCGTCGGCCAGCACGCCGGCTTCGGCGAGCGCGTCGATCCACATCTGCCAGTCCTCGCCCCCCATCACCGTGACCGTGCCGTCGATCTCTTCCTGCGTCGCCGCATCGAGCGACACTTCGCGGATCACTTCCTTGTCGGTGTCGAGGCCGCGGAACGTGACCGACTTGCCGATCGGCTTGAGCGTCGAGCTGACGGTTTCGCCCGTCGTCGGGAGCGTGCGGCGCGGTGCCGCGAGGCTGTAGACCACGAGATCGACCTTGCCGAGATCCTGCTTGATGGTGTCGATCGTGACCTGCTTCACGTGGTCGGAGAACGCGTCGCCATTGATGCTGCGCGCATAGCGACCCTTTTCCTTCGCGAACTTCTCGAACGCGGCGCTGTTGTACCAGCCGGCCGTGCCCGGCTTCGTTTCGCTGCCCGCGCGCTCGAAGAACACGCCGAGCGTGTCGGCGTCCGAGCCGAAGGCGGCCGAGATCCGGGCGGCGAGGCCGTAGCCGGTCGACGCGCCGATCACGAGCACCTTTTTCGGGCCGTTGGCGATCGGGCCGTGCGAAGTCACGTAGTCGATCTGTTCCTTGACGTTGGCTTCGCAGCCGACCGGATGAGTCGTCACGCAGATGAAGCCACGCACGCGCGGTTTGATGATCATGGAAACCTCTAGTCAGAAAGGCGGAGACGGCCTGAAATCGGAAAAATCCCGCGCATTGTAATGGAAGCGGGCGGGCGCGGCCGGAACCCGGCGGTCTCCGGTTATTTCTCTCTTGACAGAAATAACTGAAATGAATAAATTTCCCGACATGGAACTCACACCGATTGCCGAACGATTCATTCTCCACTGGGGCGAAATGGGCTCGCGGTGGGGCGTCAACCGCACCGTCTCGCAGATTCACGCGCTGCTCTATCTGGCCGGCCGGCCGGTCGCGGCCGACGAGATCGCCGAGACGCTCAACGTCGCGCGCTCCAACGTCAGCACCAGCCTGAAGGAGCTGCAGGCGTGGCGGCTGGCGAAGGTCGTGCACGTGCTGGGCGACCGCCGCGACCACTTCGAGACGTCGACCGACATCTGGGAACTGTTCAAGCTGATCGTGGAAGGGCGGCGTCAGCGCGAGATCGAGCCGACGCTCACGGTGCTGCGCGACTGCCTGACGAGCCCGGAGATCGCGAACGAGAGCCGCGAGACCGAGCAGCGCATTCGCGACACGCTGCAGTTCGTCGAGACGCTCACGACCTGGTCGGACGAGATGCTGCGGCTCAAGCCCGATACGCTGATGAAGGCGCTCGGCATCGGCGCGAAGATCAGCCAGACGGTCAGGCGCAAGCCGTCGAAGTAAGCGGGACGCGCAGTGCGGGCAGACAGCCCGCTTTTTTCGGGGTTTTTATTTCTGTCTGTACAGAAATAACTGTAAATAGAGGATGAAAATGAACACCGCCTTGCCGCCGACCCGCCTGCCTGGCCGCACCGGCGCGCGCAGCACGACCATCCTCGTGTGCGGCGCGAACGGCTTCATCGGGCGCGCGCTGTGCGCGCGGCTCGAAGCCGACGGGCATCGCGTGCTGCGCGGCGTGCGTCACGCCGAGTGCCCGCGCGACGTCGCGATCGACTTCGCGAAGGACGTCGATCCCGACGTGTGGCTCGCGCGGCTCGCGGGCGTCGACGTGGTGATCAATACGGTCGGCATCCTCGCCGATCGGCGCGGCGCGACCCTCGACGCCGTGCATCGCGCCGCGCCCTGCGCGCTCTTCACCGCGTGCTGCCGTGTCGGCGTGCGGCGCGTGATCCAGATCTCGGCGCTCGGCGTCGAGCGCGGCGATACGCGCTACTTCGCCAGCAAGCACGCCGCCGACAGCTTCCTGCAGACGCTGCCGATCGACTTCCGGATCGTGCGGCCCGCGCTCGTCTACGGCACGGACGGCGCGTCCGCGCGGTTGTTCCGGATGCTCGCGAGCCTGCCCGTGCACGTGCTGCCGGCGGGCGGCCAGCAGCGGCTGCGCCCCGTGCACGTCGACGATCTCGCCGAAGTCGTCGCGCGCTGCGTCGATGCGCGGGCGGCCGGCCGCCCGGTGATCGAGGTCGTCGGCCGCGACGAAGTCGAATACCGCGAGATGCTGGCCCGCTACCGCGCCGCGCTGGGGTTCCCGCCGGCCGCCCGCGTGACGCTCGCGGGCCCGCTGGCCGGCGCGGCGGCCGCGCTGCTCGGTATGTTGCCGGGCGCGATGTTCACGCGCGACACGTGGGCCATGCTGCGCGGCGGGAACACCGGCGATCCGGCCGCCGTCACGGCGATGCTCGGCCGCGCGCCGCGCGGGATCGACGGCTTCATCGGCGCGCAGGCCGCCGCGCTGCGTCACGAGGCGCTCGCGATGTGGCGCGGCCCGCTGCTGCGCGGCGCGCTCGCGATCGTGTGGATCTGGACGGCCATCGCCAGCGCGTTCATCCATCCGCTGCACGCGAGCCTCGCGCTGCTCGCGCCCGCGCACCTGACCGGGCTGCCTGCGCTGATCGCGCTGTATGCGGCCAGCGCGCTGGACTTCGCGTTCGGCATCGCGACCGTCGTCGCGCCGTCGCGCCGCCTGTGGGTCGCGCAAGCGGTGCTGATCGTCGCGTATTCGGCGGTCATCGCGGTCACGATGCCCGGCCTGCTCGCCGAACCGTTCGGCCCCGTGCTTAAGAACGTCCCGATTCTCGCGATCCTGTTGATCCTTTTTTCAGAAGAAGAACGCACATGAACACCTATCTCGTCGTCAAGGCGCTTCACATCCTGTCCTCGGTGCTGCTGGTCGGCACGGGGTTCGGCACCGCGTTCTACCTGTTCTTCGCGAACCGCACGCGCTCGGTGCCCGCGATCGCGGCCGTGTCGCGGCTCGTGGTGCGCGCGGACTGGTGGTTCACGACGCCGGCCGTGATCTTTCAACCGGCGTCCGGGCTCTGGCTCGCGCATACGGCCGGCTGGCCGTGGCATACGCCGTGGCTCGTCGCGTCGGTCGTGCTGTATGCGATTGCCGGTGCATGCTGGCTGCCGGTGGTATGGCTGCAGATCGAACTGGCCGCGATGGCGAAGCGCGCGCACGCGAACGGCGCTGCCGCGCTGCCGCAGCGGTACTGGCGCTATGCGAAGCGCTGGGAGTTGCTCGGCTATCCGGCGTTCTTCGCGATGCTGAGCGTCTACTTCCTGATGGTGCTCAAGCCGATGTGAGCGCGCCGCCGCCGCGCGGGAGCGGCGATGCGGCGATGCGGTGTTCGAGCGGGCTGTCGTTCGATTCATGATGCGTGCGACAACAAGAAGGAGTGCGAATCATGAGTTCAAGGGAACTGGTGCTGTACTTCGACGGACGATGTCCGTTATGCATGGCGCAGATCAAGCGTCTCAAGGTGCGCGACGCACAACAGCGGCTGGCGTTCGTCGATATCGCCGAGCCGGGCTTCGATCCCGCGCCGCTGGGTATCGACCTGCCCGCGCTGAACCGCGAGATGCACGCGCGCCTGCCCGATGGACGCATGCTGACCGGCGTGGACGGCATCCTGGCCGCCCATGCGCTGACCGGGCGCCGCTGGCTCGCCCGTCTGCTTCGCGTGCCGGTCGTGCGTGACGCACTTGCGCCGCTGTATCGATGCCTCGCGCGCAACCGCCACGCCGTTTCGCGCCGGCTCGGCTATCGGATTGAAGCGCCGTGCGACGAGGTGGCGTGCGGTAGCGGCCGTGCCGCCGAAACCGCGGCGGATCATCCGTCGGGAGACGCGGCGCGCCGCATCGTGGTTGCGTGGATGTACGGCGCCGCGATCGCGCACCTGCTCGTCGGCGTGGTCGTGCCATGGGTTGCCGGTGCGCGCTGGCTCGACGCGTATCACCGCGTCGTCGAGCTGCATTTCTGGGCGGGAACGGGACCCGGCGCCGCACGCGCCCAGCAGATCTGGTGGATGTCGCTGATCGGCGCGACGGTGCAATGCGCGGCGGTCTGGATGCTGGCGCTCGTCCATCTCGGCAGCCGGCTGCGCCGCCGCGAAGTGTGGGGATGGCTGCTGGCCGGCCTGCTGATCTGGGCGCCGCAGGACCTGCTGCTTTCGATGCAGGCCCATGTGGCGGGCCACGTGGCGATCGACGCGGCGGCACTCGTCGCGATGGTGCCGCCGCTCGTCTGGCTGTGGAGGAGGGACACCGAATGAACACCTTGCCTGCTTTCGACTGGGCGCTCAATCTGCTGATCATGCAGGGCGCGATGGGTGCAATCGATACGCTCTATCACCACGAACTCACGCAGGATCTGCCGCACAGCCCGCGCGCGCGGCTCGAGCTGGCGATTCACGCGGTGCGTTCCGTGCTTTACGGTTTCGTGTTCGCATCGATCGCGCACGTCGCGTTTCACGGGGCATGGGTCGTGGCCGTCGCGGCGGTGGTGGTCGTCGAGGTCGGGCTGACGTTGTGGGATTTCGTCGTCGAGGACCGGAGCCGCAAGTTGCCGGCGACCGAGCGCGTGCTGCACACGCTGCTGGCCGTCAACGGCGGCGCGCTGTTCGGGATGATCGCGATGCAACTGGCCGCGTGGGCGCACGAGCCGACCGCGCTGCAGATGCGCGATCCCGGCTGGCGCGGCTGGGTGTTGAGCCTGTTTGCCGTCGGCGTGGCGGTATCGGGTATCCGCGACGGGATCGCGGCCTGCCGGATCGCCTGTCGCGCGCCGGCTGCCAATCCGTTCGCGGGACAGCCGCCGGGGAACGTGTTCGTGACCGGCGGGACCGGCTTCATCGGCGAAACGCTCGTGAACCAGCTGCTCGATGCGGGTCATGCGGTCACGTTGCTGGCGCGCGATCCGCTGCGCGCGGCCTACCTGTTTCGCGGCCGCGTGCGCAGCGTGACGTCCGTCGAACAGCTGCGGCCGCACGAGCGTTTCGACACGGTCATCAATCTCGCGGGTGCGCCGGTGCTGGGCGCGCGCTGGAGCAAGCGCCGCCAGGCGTTGCTGCTCGCCAGCCGGGTCGGTGTCACGGAATCGCTGATGCGCTGGGTCGAGACCGCCGAGGTCAAGCCGCGCACGTGGATTCAGGCTTCGGCGATCGGCTACTACGGTGTGCGTCCCGCCGACGAGCGGCTCGACGAGCGCAGCAGCGCGGGCACCGGCTTCATGTCGGCGCTGTGTCGGCAGTGGGAGCAGTCCGCGCAACCGCTGGAGCGTCACGGCGTGCGCACGGTCGTGCTGAGGCTGGGCGTCGTGTTCGGCCCCGGCGGCGCGTTGCGCCCGATGCTGCTGCCGCATTACTTCGGGATGGGCGGCCGATTCGGCGACGGCGCGCAGGTGATGAGCTGGATCCACCGCGACGACGTGCTGCGCATCGTCGCACGTGCGATTGGGCACCCGGACATGCGCGGCGTCTACAACGCGGTCGCACCCGCGCCGCTGACGCAGCGCGAATTCGTGCAGGTCGTGTCGAAGGTGCTGCGGCGTCCGGCCTGGCTGCACGTGCCGGCCGCGCCGCTGCGCGTTGCGCTGGGCGAGATGGCCGGGCTGCTGGTGGACGGGCAGCGGGTGATGCCGGCGCGGCTGCATCAGGACGGATTCATGTTCCGGTTCCCGACGGCCGAACCCGCGCTGCGTGACCTGACGAATCGGCCGCACGCGGATTTTCCGCGCACGGCCTGTCGTTTGCCCCGAGGTCGTGTATAAATTCGGCGTGACCGCGTTCGGGACGTGTCGTGCGTCCCGGGCGCTCCGCATCCGACCTCACAAGGAGACAGCATGCTGCGCATCCTCGGCAAGATTCCTTCCATCAACGTCCGCAAGGTGCTGTGGCTGTGCACCGAACTGAACCTGCCGTTCGAACAGGAAGACTGGGGCGCGGGCTTTCGTACGACCAACGATCCGGCCTATCTCGCGCTGAATCCGAACGGGCTCGTGCCGGTCATCAAGGACGACGATTTCGTGCTCTGGGAGTCGAACACGATCATCCGCTACCTCGCGAACCGCTATGGCGGCGACGCGCTCTATCCGGCCGAGCCGCACGCGCGCGCGCGGGTCGATCAATGGATCGACTGGCAGGGCGCCGACCTTAACCGCTCATGGGTCGGCGCGTTCCTCGGCCTCGTGCGCAAATCGCCCGATCATCAGGATCCGGCCGGCATCGCGCAGTCGATCGCGGGCTGGACGAAGCACATGCAGGTGCTGAATGCGCACCTCGAAGCGACCGGTGCATACGTGGCCGGCAACCGCTTCACGCTCGCGGACATTCCGATCGGCCTGTCGGTGAACCGCTGGTTCGGCACGCCGTTCGAGCATCCGGATTTCCCGGCGGTGTCGCGCTATATCGAGCGACTCGCGACGCGCGAAGGCTTCCAGAAGTACGCCGGCAGCGCGAACCCGTGATGCGTGCCGGATGATGCATGACGCGGCGGCGCGGCAAGCCCCGCCGCGTCATGGCCGGCATAGAGGGCCCGCGAGCCCGATGTCGGCGTTCACGCGCCGGGCGCCGGCACCGCGTCGAGCACGCGTGCGAGAAACGCCTCGTGATTCCACGCGGATTCCGGCCGCGACAGCCCGAGCCGCACGACCACCAGTTGACGGCTCGGCACCACGCTCACGAACTGGCCTTCATGGCCGACCGCATGAAACGCGTCGGCCGGCATCGCGACCGCATGCGGATCGCGATCGTTGAACGGTTCCGGCACCTTGACCCACAGCTGCGCGCCGTACTCCTGGCGCGACGATTGCGGCGTCGGCCGCGTCAGGTAGCGCACCCAGCCTTCCGGCAGCAGGCGCTGCCCGTCCCACACGCCGTCCTGCAGCAGCAACTGCCCGAAGCGCGCCCAGTCGCGCGCACTTGCGTACAGGTACGACGGACTGACGAGCGTGCCGGACGCATCGGGCTCGAACACCGCGCTGCGCATCCCGAGCGGCGCGAACAGCGTGCGGCGCGGAAACGCAAGATAGTCGGCCTCGCTGCCGCCCAGCGCTTCGCGCATCACGCGCGCGACGATCGCACTCGTGCCGCTCGAGTATGCCCACTGCGTGCCGGGTGTCGCGGCGAGCGGCTTCGCGGACGCGAAGCGCGCGGTATCAGGGTGCGCATACAGCATCAACACGACGTCGGACAGCGGGTCGTCGTAGTCTTCGTTGAATTGCAGGCCGCTCGTCATCCGCAGCAGCTCGTCGAGCGTGATCGCCGCGCGCGGATCGCCGTTGCCGCGCCATTCGGGCAGCAGCGCGGACGCATCGGGCGTCAGCTTGTGCTGCGCGACGAGCGCGCCGACCAGCGCGGCCGTCACGGTCTTCGTCATCGACCAGCCGGGCAGCGGCATGTCGGCCGTGAAGCCGGGCGCGTAGCGCTCGGCGATCACCTGGCCGCGCCACGTCACGACCACCGCGCGCGTGCGCCGCGGCCGTGCCGGATCGGGCTCGTCGAACGCGCGGTCGAGTGCGGTCCGCAGCTTCTGCGCGTCAATGCCGGCGGGCGGCACGGCCGGCGCAGGTTGCGCGGGCGGCGAATCGGGAAACGGCGGCAACGCGGCGGGCAAAGCGGCCGGTCGTGCGGCCGCGGCCGCGGCAGAGCCGGGCGACGGCCCGATCGCGAGCGTGCAGCCGAGCCCGGGCCGGAAGTCGGCTTCGCGCTCGGCGAAGCCTGCGAACGTCGCCGTCGCGCGATGATGGTCGGGATCGATCGACGGGCGCACCAGTTTCAGCAGCGGATGCACGCCGGCCATGATGTCGACGTCGATCACGGACGCCGCCGGGCGGCCCGATACGTACACGCCCGAACACAGCGCCTTCGCCGCATAGCCGGTCGCGATCGGCGCGAGCCGGGACAGCATGTAGCCCGTATAGCCGATCGCGGCGACGGCCGCGAGCGCGACGCCGCGCAGGATCAGCTTCTTGAAGGGGATCGTCATGCGCGAGCGTCCTCGGTGGTATGCCGGCAGGCAGCGATCAGGCAGTGTCGCAGGTTCCGGCGATGCGTTGCAATCGCGGCGGCGTGACGCGCGAGGGCGGCCCGGCAGCGGCCGGTGCGCGACGCGTCGTGCATTCCGCGTTCCGCGTAACGATTCGGCCACCATCGCACGGTGAACGAGTTGGCATCGGTCCCGCCGTCGGCCGATAATCGTCCGGCATCGCTTGCCCACTCTCCCAGTCCAACCGTTATCGGAAAACGCCATGTCCTACGACAACAACAACCCGTTCGCCAAAATCCTGCGCGGCGAACTGCCGTGCGTGAAGGTCGCGGAAGACGACGCGACCCTCGCGATCATGGACCTGATGCCGCAGGCCGACGGCCACGTGCTCGTGATTCCGAAGGAGCCGGCCGCGCAGATCTTCGAGCTGTCCGGCGACGCCGCCGCGGCAGGCATCCGCATGACGCAGCGCGTCGCCGCGGCGGTGCGCGCGGCGCTCGAGCCGGACGGCGTGTTCATCGGCCAGTTCAACGGCGCGGCAGCCGGCCAGACCGTTCCGCACGTGCACTTCCACGTGATCCCGCGCTGGGAAGGCGCCGAGTTGCGCATGCATGCGCGCGAGATCGCCGATGCGGCGACGCTCGAAGCGCTCGCGCAGCGCATTCGCGCGCGCTTCGTGTAACGCGCCGGTCGCGTGCGGCGTGGTCCGGCCACGCACGCCGCAACGGTCGGCCGCCGCGCCGTCGACTGTTTCAGCGGTCATGCGAGGTAACACGTGTAACCGCCGGCGAAACTCGGCCCGGCCCACCCGGCGCTAGACTCGGCGCATTGTTTCATCGAGCGACAGGAAGGGCGGATCGCCTCTTCGTGCCGGCCGCCGCAGCACGCGGCGGCGCGGCCTTCGCGAGGTGCCATTCGACTTTCGCGCCGGGAATCGAGCCATGTCCAGACTTCTCATCACGCTTGCCCTGATCGGCGGCCTGTCCGGCTGCTACGTCGCGCCGCCGTACGGCTACGCGCCAGCGCCGGCCTACTACGGCTATGCGCCGGCGTATTACGCGCCGCCCGTCAGCGTCGGGATCGGCGGCAACTTCCGCATCCGCTGATCCGGCACCGCGCGCATCGGGCGCTGGCCACGTCGGACCGGCGCGCCGCGTTGCGCCGGACGTTCATCGCGGATTCGCTTGCCGCATGACGGCGGTGGGCGGCGCAGCGTGCGGGCGGTTCCTATACTTCCCAGGAAAACGCATTCCGCGTCCGGTGAGGCAGTCATGACAGTCACCCGAAAGGTCGCCGTCCTGTCGGGCATTTCCACGCTCGTCTATCTGGGGCTCGCCGTGCTCGGCAGCGGCGGGTTCGCGGCGTTCTTTTCGCATCCGCCGCTGACCGTCCTCGTCGTCGCGACGTTCGCGATGGCCGTCGCCGCGATGTTCACCGAAGGCAACCTGAGCAGCGGCGAGCGCGAGAACCGCGACAACCGCTGGGTGCTCGCCGCGTTTGCGGTGAGCGGCTTCCTGCTCGCTTACCTGCCTGCGCTGACCGACCGGCTCGATGTCTGGACCTTCGGCGGCGACGCGGTGCGCTGGACCGGCGTCGCGCTGTACGTCGCGGGCGGCGTGCTGCGCATCTGGCCCGTATTCGTGCTCGGCAAGCGCTTCAGCGGGCTCGTTGCGATCCAGCCGGGCCATACGCTCGTGACCGACGGCATCTATCGGCGCATCCGCAATCCGAGCTATCTCGGCCTGATCGTCAATTCGGTCGGCTGGGCGCTCGCGTTCCGCTCGGGCGTCGGCCTGCTGCTGGTCGTGCTGACGATGGTGCCGCTCGTCGCGCGAATCCGCTCCGAGGAAGCGCTGCTGCGTGCGCAATTCGGCGCCGAATACGACGCATATTGCGCGCGGACCTGGCGGCTGCTTCCCGGCGTGTACTGACCCTTTCGTTTGTTTCCCGCTCGTTGCTGTCGCGGCTCGCCCACGATCCGTTCCCGATGTGTTGCCACGTGTGTCGCAAACGGGAGACGCCGCGCCCGGCCGCCTCTCTGTCCGGCCCAGCCTGACCATCGTCGAAGCCAATACCGGCGCGGGTTTGCGGGCATTCCGGCGCGTAGGTTCGAGCTTGCGTATTCGTAAACAACTTGTTACCAGAATGTCGACAGCAAGGATGCGGGACCGGTGCTATTCTTCGCCGCAAGCTCAATGAAATGAATTGGTCCGCGGTTCGGCACAATGCCTTATCCGACGTCGATCGATTCAGATCGTCGTACCGAGCGGACCTTCAATAACCAGATTGCGAACAAGGAAGAATACGGGAATGTGGAAGAAAATCGCCCCCGCTCTCGTCGTCGCCGCGCTGACCGGCACGACTGCTCTGCCGGCTCTGGCAGGTGACATGAACAACGCGCTTGGCGGCGCGCTCGGCGGGGTAGCCGGCGCAGCGGTCGGCGGTGCGCTCGGCGGCAGCACGGGCTCGGTGATCGGCGGCGCCATCGGCGGCGGCGCGGGCGGCGCGGTGACGTCGAACCGTCGCGAGCGCACCGGTGCCATCATCGGCGGCGCGCTCGGCGGCGGTGCGGGTACCGCGGCCGGCAACGCGATGGGCGGCCGCACGGGCGGCCTGCTGGGTGCGGCCGTCGGCGGCGGCGCCGGCGCGGCGCTCGGCGGCAACATGTCGCGCAGCTCGTACGAGCGCGACCACGGCGGCGGCTATCGCCACCGCAAGCATCGCCACCATCGCGACTGGGACTGATCGCCGCGGGCGCGGCACGGTGCGCGAATGGCGCACCGGCGCGCCGACGGCGTCGGTACCCGACGCGAAATTCGGCCCGGCGGCCTGCCGGGCCGCCATCGCCGGCCAGACCGGCGATTTTTTTCGGCTTCGACAGCCACTGCCGGATGCCCGGATCGACGGGCCGGCACGTTTCCCGCCTCGCTGTATTTCTCCGTTTTCCGACTCCATCCTCCATCGTCACTCGCGACCGAATGCGTCCACGTAGGTCGATCTCATGCGCGTTCCCCGTTCGATGTTCGTTGGCCCGGTTCGGCCCGGCCGGACGGCGGCACATGATCGACGGGGTGCGGCTTGCTGCCGTGCGCGATGCGTCGCTCGCCAATTCGTATCACCGGACGTATCGCGACGACCCGCATGGCCGTAGCTTCTCGCCGGCACGCGTCGAGCGTTCCGGAACGCATATGCATTGCCCGTACCGTCAGGATTTCCCTGATAGCCAGGCCAACGTGCCGGGCTTCCTTACCGCCTGTCGCGGCTGCCCGATGGTAGTGGGAAATCGAATGAAATCCATCGCAACATTTAATTGGTCGATTGCGAACCACTTCGCTATCGTCGGCGATGCTCGCGTACGGTATCGCACCGTGCCGCTGGCCGCGCCTCGCCGCATGGATCGCGAGCGCCACGGCCCGGTCGCCGGCCCCACAACCATGGGCCGCCGCGTCCGCTGAACCGGACGAACCCGTCGCGAAGCCTGGCCGACCGAACGAAGGCGCGTGCGCCTTCAAGCCACCCCGGCAACGATATCCTGCCGCCGCATGCGTGCCTCACGCGCGTGCATGCCGCCCGATGCCGTTGGCGCCCGGGGCCGGACCAACCCATTGCCTGGATGCACTATGTCTAAGACAACGTATTACGCGCCGCATGGCGGCCACCCGCCGCAGACCGATCTGCTGACGGATCGCGCGATGTTCACCGAGGCGTACGCGGTGATCCCGAAGGGTGTGATGCGCGACATCGTCACGAGCTGGCTGCCGTTCTGGACGAACACGCGCCTGTGGGTGATCGCTCGCCCGCTGTCGGGTTTCGCCGAAACCTTCTCGCAGTACATCGTCGAAGTGAACCCGGGCGGCGGCAGCGACAAGCCCGAGCAGGACAAGAACGCCGAAGCCGTGCTGTTCGTCGTCGAAGGCGAAGCCGAGCTGACGCTGCAGGGCACGAAGCACGTGCTGAAGCCGGGCGGCTACGCGTTCATTCCGCCGGGCGCGGACTGGACGCTGCACAACGTCAGCGATGCCGCGGTGCGTTTCCACTGGGTACGCAAGCACTACCAGGCCGTCGACGGCATTCCGCTGCCGGAAGCGTTCGTGACCAACGAGCAGGACGTCGAGCCGATCCCGATGCCGGGCACCAACGGCGCATGGGTGACGACGCGCTTCGTCGACATGAGCGACATGCGTCACGACATGCACGTGAACATCGTGACGTTCGAGCCGGGCGGCGTGATTCCGTTCGCCGAAACGCACGTGATGGAGCACGGGCTGTACGTGCTCGAAGGCAAGGCGGTGTATCGGCTGAATCAGGACTGGGTCGAGGTGGAGGCGGGCGACTTCATGTGGCTGCGCGCATTCTGCCCGCAGGCATGCTATTCGGGTGGGCCTGGGCGCTTCCGTTACCTGCTTTACAAAGACGTGAACCGTCACATGAACCTGTTGCTGAATCCGGCGCGATAAGCGTCGTTCGAGCAGTTGGATGTGAGAAAGCCCGCCGGCGAATGTCGGCGGGCTTTTTTTCGGACTATTCGTGGGTCGATGGGGGTGTCGCTTGCCGACCGAGGCTGTGTGCAAGCACGTTACTCGGCGTCGGCGGGCGCAGATCCGTGCCGCATTTTGCGAAACGAGCAAGAGGTAGCCTCACTTGACCTCGACTGTCTTCGCGTGCGTGCGGCTTGCCATGAAGTGCACACGAGGCGATTCGACGATGCGGTCTGCTTTCGATACCCTGTGCCGGCTTCGATCAGTCCACCGATATCAGATCGATATCGATCCGATATAATTCGGAATACATATCTAGTGCTGCATTCGCACAGCAACGGAAGCGTCGCTTCTCACCCCTTCTCTAGATTTTCACCGAACGGCTATCCTGCGGTTTCCTGCGAAGATAAAGCGCTTGAGCGATCAGCCCCAGAACGAGCGCGACGAGGAGCGCGGCCTGGGCACCGAGAAGCAGTGGCGACTTCGGATCGCTGACCAGCGGATGTCCGTCGGGCACACGCTTCAGTATTTCGGTAACCGTGGGAACCATCAGCACGAACGCCGTCAACGTCAGACAGAACGTTTCCAGGTAGAGACCGGCTCGACCGGGCAGCGGCAGATACGCAACGCCATATCCAGCCAGTAACAGCACGACGGCTCCGACGCCGATGACGTAGCCGATACCTTGATGCGCTATGGCGAACACGGTCAGAGAACCAATCAACATGGTGACGAAGTACACCTTCCCGGCAACGGACCGCGGAACGATCCTGCCGTAACGCGCGAACATGTACACGGCCATGGGGATCGCGGGTAGACTTCCGAGAGTATGTATCCAGCCGAGCGGCGAAATTCCAAACATGGTTCCAGTCCTTTGCTTGCGTGATTTCGTTGGTTGTCGACGCTCACTTTAGGCTCACGAAACCCGAATTGACATGACTGAACCTGGGAAAAACTTGACCATTTTTCCGGATCGGGCGCTTGCTGGTCTGGCCAACGGCGATCTCCTGTCTCAGGTTCTTGCACGTATGCGCATGACAGGCGACCGCGTCTTTACGTCGATGCTGCAGCCATTCGCGCAGTTGGACATGTCCGCGCGGGCGGCGCACGCGTACGCAGTCATGGAAGGCGTGGTGCAAATTGCCGACGATGAGGCAGACACTTCCGAGATTCGAGCCGGCGAGCTGCTCCTGTTGCCGCGCGGCCCCGACGGCCTGCGCATTTCCGCCCTGGACCAACCGGCGAACGTCGTCGTCTGCCACTTCTGGTTTGATCCGGCGAGCCAGCCGGAACTGCTTCTGACGTTACCCGTCATGATCCACCTTCGCCAGCCGGAGACATTCGACTGGCTGCCGCACATCATGCAGTTTCTTCTGCATGAAGCGGACAATGACGACGCGGGATCGGCGTTGATGGTCTCCCGCATGATCGATCTCGTGGTGGTGCGTGCGCTGCGTGCCTGGGTTCATCACGGTCATGCATCGAACTGGTTAGGCGGATTGGCAGACAAGCGCATTGCCCGCGCCTTGAAGGCAATCCATGAGCAGTCGCCACGTAGTTTGACAATCGATAGTCTCGCTTCCGTCGCGGGCATGTCCCGCTCCAACTTTTGCGAACGTTTCAATGCGCTCGTCGGCAAGTCTCCGCTGCGTTACCGCAACGAATGGCGCCTGAGCGTCGCCCGGGACATGCTGACCAAAGGTGACGCGCGCGTGGGCGACGTTGGAAGGTCGGTCGGATACGAGTCGGAGGCCGCTTTCAGTCGTGCCTACAAGGCCTACTTCGGCCATGCACCTCGAGAAGCGAAGCCCTCTGTCACGCCCGCTGAATGACGGCGCTGCCCACGACGCGATGCGGTCGCTTCGCGCCGTCGAGCTGCCTGCAAAAAATTTCGCTGGCGCGTCATTTTCATGCCGCTCCGGTCATTGCGAGACTTTCGCGATCCGAATAGCGGGCTCATCAGCCAGCTAGTTGTAGCGCGACTCGATCCTCCTTCCCGATCCGCTTGATCGTGGCGATCCCCGATACGCGGATCGCCACCCATCCAGGATTCGTTGTCGAGCGCCACGAACCGGCCGACAGCCGTCGGTCATCCTCGCGTTACTTGGAAGTTTGCAACGAACTTGTTTTCACGGGCGACGCGTACTGCTACAGGCCGAGCGCAGTCGCCGCCTGCGTCGCGACCTGCAGCCGCGTATCGGGCAGCAGCCCGTCTTCGATCAGCCACACCGCCGACAATCCCGACCACGCGAGAATCCACTGCAGCAGCCGGCGGCGGTCGAGCTGCGCCGCGTCGGCCACGATCGTGACACGCCGTTCGAAGCGCACCGGATCGACCGCAATATCGTGCGTCGGATTGCAGAACAGGTTCGCGTAGTCGAACGCACGCTCGCCGCGCAGCCCCTTCGGATCGATTGCCCGCCATCCGCGTTCGCCGAAATGGAGAATGTTGCCGTGATGGATGTCGCCGTGCAGGACGACTTCGTCACCCGCCGGCGCGGCCAGCAATTGGCGTGCGACCGTCGCGGAGCGGCGCAGCACGTCGTTGCCTGAAGCATCCGACAACAGTGAATGGAACCAGTCGTGCAGCGGCACGACCTCCGGCGGCTCCGTCGGCGCCGGCGCACGATACGCATGCAGCCGCGCGACGACATCACACGCAATGCGTATCGCATCGTCGTCGTGCCCCGATGCCGAAAAGCCGGCCAGCGTCGGCGCCGGCTGCGCCCGTTCGAGCAGGATCGCGTCGCCGTCGCGCTGCCACACCTGCGCGGTGCCGTGCCCGTTCCACCACGCGATCAACGCATTGCCACGCCGTTCTTCGTCGCAGGTCGCGACCTTCAACATCGCGGGCCGGCCCTGCCAGACGACCGGCAACAGGCCGCCGCTCGCGGTCAGGATCGGGCCGCCGTCGGAAACGAGGCCCCACAGGCCGAGGTATCGATCGAACATCACACGATGCTACCGCCGAACCGGCCCGCGTGCAGCGCGGTTTGCCCAACGGTGCGTCACGCGGCCGCAGGTACGACATGAACGGCCGCAACGCGCTTCCCTAAATAAAATTTAGCCTGCCAAACTTTGGCTAAAGAATGTTCCGGTTTCGCGCTATCCCTTCGACAATGCGCGCCTTTCGTGACCGCTCGGTGCCGCTCGCGCACCCGTCGTCACAGCATCGAAGAAGGAGCCCGACATGACCGACCACCCCGCATCCCCTCCGCCGCCGGCCGCGCCGCCGCCGCGCCGCCGCCGTGTGTGGCGCACGCTCGCGGGCGCGCTGCTCGGCCTGACGCTCGCGTGCGCGGGCATCGGCGCGTGGACGATCCAGCGGATCTGGACGCAGTTGCCGTCCGTCGAGCACCTCGCCGTCTATCGTCCCGCGCTGCCGCTGCGGATCTTTTCGCGCGACGGCGACCTGCTGGCCGAATACGGTGTCGAGCGGCGCGAGTTCGTGCCGCTCGAACGCATCCCGCCGCTGATGCGGCAGGCGCTGCTCGCGGCCGAGGACGCGAAGTTCTACCAGCACGGCGCGGTCGATTTCGCCGGCCTCGCGCGCGCGACGTTCGCGAACGTCGTGACCGGGCAGCCGGGGCAGGGCGGCAGCACGATCACGATGCAGGTCGCGCGCAACTTCTACCTGACGCGCGACAAGGTGCTGAGCCGCAAGCTCGCCGAGATCCTGATGGCGACCAAGCTCGAACGCGAATACAGCAAGGACAAGCTGCTCGAGCTGTACATGAACGAAATTTATCTTGGCGAGCGCGCGTACGGTTTTGCAGCAGCCGCGAACGTGTATTTCGGCAAACCGCTCGACGCGCTGAGCGCGGGGGAGGCGGCCGTGCTCGCGGGGCTGCCGAAGGCGCCGTCCGCGTTCAACCCGGTCGTCAATCCGGCACGCGCGACCGCGCGGCGCAACTACGTGCTCGGCCGCATGCATGCGCTCGGCCAGCTCGACGATGCCGCGTATCGCGCGGCGGTCGATGCGCCGATCGCGCTGGCGACCACGCCGCCGCCCGGGATCATCGCGGCGCCGTACGTCGCCGAGCGCGCGCGCCGGATGATGGTCGAGCGCTTTCACGACGACGCCTACACGCTCGGCCTCGACGTGACGACGACGATTTCGATGCGCGACCAGCGTGCGGCCGAGGCGTCGCTCGAACGTACGCTGAGCCGCCAGTCGCGCGCGAAGCGCGATGCGCGCAACGGGCTCGAAGGCGCGTTGGTGTCGCTCGACGCGGCAACGGGCGACATGCTCGCGCTCGTCGGCGGCGCGGATTTCAACCGCAACGTGTTCGACCATGCGCTGCAGGCGTATCGCCAGCCCGGGTCAAGCTTCAAGCCGTTCGTCTATTCGGCGGCGCTGGAAAAGGGCTACTTCCCGGGCGTGCTCGTCGACGATACGCAGCGCACGCTCACCCATGCGGAAACCGGCGCGCGGCCGTGGCGCCCGCGCAATTTCGCCAACAACTACGAGGGGTTCATCCCGGTTCGGCGCGGGCTCGTGCGCTCGAAGAACCTCGTCGCGGTCAGCTTGATGCAGGCCACCGACGCGCGCTACGTGCAGCAGCACGCGGTGCACTTCGGCTTCGACGCGCAGCGCAATCCGGCGTCGCTGCCGCTCGCGCTCGGCGCGGGCGCCGTGACGCCGCTCGAACTGGCGAGCGCGTACAGCGTATTCGCGAACCGCGGCACGCGGATGGAGCCGCGCCTGATCCTGTCGGTGAAGCAGCGTCACGGCGGCGCGATGTACGAAGCGACGGCGCCGGCCGGCGAGCGCGTCGTGTCGGTGCGCAACGCGTTCGTGATGGACAGCATGCTGCGCGACGTCGTGAAGTCCGGCACCGCGCGCGGTGCGCTCGCGCTGCGCCGCGACGATGCGGCCGGCAAGACGGGCACGTCGAACGGATCGAAGGACGTGTGGTTCGCCGGCTATTCGTCGGGCATCGTCGCGGTCGCGTGGCTCGGCTACGACACGCCGCATCCGATGGGGCGCGCGACCGGCGCGACGCTCGCGCTGCCGGTCTGGCTCGACTACATGAAGACGGCCGTCGACGGGCGTACGCCGGTCGAGGCAACGCCGCCGCAGGACGTCGCGCTCGTCGACGGCGACTTCGTGTACGCCGAATACACGCGCGGCACGTGCACGGCCGACGTGCCGTCGTATATTCGCAGCCGCTTCGCATGCGGCGGCGCGGCGACGGCGACCGATGCGCCCGCCGCACCGGGCGACAACGGCAAGCCGGCCGAGCCGATGCCCGCCGCGGTCGATGCGGCCGAGCGCGAGCGCGTGCTCGACCTGTTCCGGACGGATGACTGACGCGCGCCATGCATACGCTCTATCTGATTGCGATCGTCGCGGAAGCGATGTCGGGGGCGCTGATGGGCATGCGTCGCGGGATGGACCGCTTCGGCCTCGCGCTCGTCGGCGCGGTGACGGCGCTCGGCGGCGGCACCGTGCGCGACGTGCTGCTCGGCCACTATCCGCTCGGCTGGATCGCGCATCCCGAATACCTGGTGATCACGCTCGTCGCGGCGACCGTCGCGTCGTGGGTCGCACGGCATGTCGCGCGGATGAAGACGCTGTTCGTCACCGTCGACGCGATCGGCCTCGCGGCGTTTACGATCATCGGCTGCGACATCGGCGCGTCGACGGGCACCGCGCCGATCATCGTCGTGCTGGCCGGCGCGATCACGGGCGTCTGCGGCGGGATGCTGCGCGACCTGCTGTGCAACGAGATGCCGCTGATCTTGCGCGAGGAACTGTACGCGAGCGTCGCGTTCGTCACGGGCGCGCTCTACGTCGGGATGCAGTATCTCGGCATCGATGCGGCCGTCGCGACGGTCGTCGCGCTGGCGTGCGGCTTCTCGATGCGGATGCTCGCCGTGCGGCTCGGATGGAAGATGCGGACCTTCGGCGCGGCCGACCTCGAGCATTGAGCGCTCGCGTCGCGCCGGCAGTCAATCCTGCTTCATGACCTGAAAGACGTTGCCTTCCGGATCGATGCCGTCGTACATCCGGTACGGGAAGCCGTCGTAGCGCTTGAGATCGCGCACGGTCACGCCGTCGCGCGCGAGCCGGGCCCGATGCGCGTCGATATCGGCGTCGATCGCGAACACGAGCTTCACGTTGCTCGTGTGTGCCGTCGTGCTCGCGGAAGCGGGGGCGTGGCGGGATGCCGGGCCGGCGCGATGCAGCGCCAGTTCGATCGCGCCGGCGTCGAGCACGACCCATTCGCCGTCGATTTCCTCGATGACGGGAAGATCGAAGTAGCGCCGATAGAACGCCTTCAGCAACGCGGCTTCCCGGACGTACAGGAGGATGCGGGTCATCGGAAGCGGCACGTGAATCCCCTGGAGCGGAATGCGCGAAGTGCGAATGACGGGATGTGAAAACCGTTTTCGTCGGGCAGGCAGGAGCAGGCAGGACGTCGAGCGACGCATCGCGCATGCGTCACGCGCCCGCGCTACGCAGGCACCATCACCGGCGGCGCACCATCGCCGGTATCGACCATCTTCACCGCGAAGCCGTAGCACTGCGCGATATGGGCGGGCGTCATCACGTCGCGCGGCCTGCCGTGCGCGACGATCGTGCCGTCGGCGAGCATCGCGATCGTATCCGCGTGCCGGGCGGCGAGATTCGGATCGTGGACGATCGCGAGCACGCCGAGCTGCCATTCGCGCGCGACCGCGCGCACTGTGTCGAGCAGACGATGCTGGTGCGCGAGGTCGAGCGCGGCGGTGGGCTCGTCGAGCAGCAGATAGCGCGGGCCGTTGTCCGGTGCATCGTCGTCCGGCCACAGCTGCGCGAGCACACGGGCGAACTGCACACGGGCGAGTTCGCCGCCCGACAGCGTCGTCACGTCGCGGCCGACGAGCGCATCGGCGCCCGCGCGTTCGAGCGCGCGCCACGCGATGTCGCGATCGCGGTGCGCGATCACGTGCCGCGCACCGCTGCGCCGCGCGTGCGGATAGCGGCCGAGCAGCACGATTTCGTCGACGCTGAACGGGAACGCCGGCTGCGCGGCCTGCGGCAGCACCGCGCGCAGGCAGGCGAGCCGCGGCGCGTCGATGCGCGCGAGCGGTTCGCCGTTCAGCGTGACGTCGCCGCTCATGCGCACGCCGTTCGGCGCGCCGCCGCCGGTCAGTTCGCCGGCGAACGTCTTCAGCAGCGTGCTCTTGCCCGCGCCGTTGCGGCCGAGCAGCGCGGTCACGCGGCCCGGTTCGATCGACAGCGTCAGGTTGCGCAGGATCGTAGTGTGTCGGCGGGCGACGTCGAGGTGATGAGCGGTCAGCATGGTCGTCGTGACGAAAAGGTTAGCCGCCGAGTGCGCCGCGGCTCTTCCACAGCAGCGCGAGGAAAAACGGCGCGCCGAGCAGCGCGGTCAGCACGCCGAGCGGAATCTCGGCGGGCGCAGCAACAGTACGCGCGGCGAGATCGGCGGCAAGCGTCAGCAGCGCGCCGAGCAGCGCGGCGCCGGGCAGCACGATGCGCTGGTCGGGGCCGCACGCGAGGCGCACGCAGTGCGGCGCCACGAGCCCGATGAAGCCGATGATGCCCGCGCACGACACGAGCGCACCGACCGCGAGCGCGACCGCGACGAGCACGCGCCGCTTCAGTCGCTGCACGGGCACGCCGAGATGCAGCGCCTCGGTTTCGCCGAGCTGCAACGCATTCAGCGCGTCGCGTTCGCGCGCGAGCAGCACGCAGCCGATCGCGACACACGGCGCGACGGCCGCCAGCGCGGACCATTGCGCGCCGCCGAGACTGCCGAGGCTCCAGAAGGTCAGCGAGCGCAACTGCGCGTCGTCGGCGACGAACGTGAGCAGCCCGATCGCCGCGCCGACCAGCGCGTTGATCGCGATGCCGGCGAGCAGCAGCAGCGGCAGCGCGAGCCGGCCGCGTGACGCGGCAAGCCGGTAGACGAGCGCCGCGACCGCGAGCGCGCCCCCGAATGCGGCGACGGGCAATGCGGCTGCGCTCACGTGCGCGGCAAAGAGCGCGGGGCCGAGCACGATCGTCGTCGTCGCGCCGAGCGCGGCGCCGCTCGACACGCCGACGAGCCCCGGGTCGGCGAGCGGATTGCGGAACAGCGCCTGCATCGCGGCGCCGGTCGCACCGAAGCCGCCGCCCACCAGCAACGCGAGCGCGACGCGCGGCGCGCGAATATCGAACAGCACCGCGCGCGCCTGCTGCGCGGCCGCGTCGCCGGTCAGCGCGGCCCACGCTTGCGCGAGCGGAATGCGGTACGCGCCGACGCACAGCGCGGCGACGGACATCGCGCCGACGAGCACGGCGAGCGCGGCCAGCGCGAACGGGGCGAGGCGGCGCGACGTGCCGATGCGCGCGGCGCCGGAGCGCGACGCGGACGACGATGCGGGAAAAGGCGAGGCGTGAGCGGGCATCGGGGTGGTCCGGAATCAGGCGAGCGCATCCGACAGGCGTCGGTGCAGGGTCGTGACGGCGAGCGGCAGGCGCGGGCCGAAGCCGAGCAGGAACAATGCGTCGAGCGATACGACGCGCTGCGCGCGGCCGGCCGGCGTCGCGCCGAAGCCGGGCGTGGCCAGCAGCGCGGCGCGGCCGCCGACGGCCGCGAGCCCTTCGTCGGAGATCAGCACGACGTCGGGCGCGGCGGCTGCCAGCGCCTCGGTCGTCAGCGGCTTGTAGTGATCGAAACCCTGCATCGCGTTGCGCGCGCCCGCGTAGCGGATCATCGCGTCGGCGGCCGTGCGCTGGCCGGCGACGAGCGCCTGGTTGCCGGTGTGGTTCAGCACGAACAGCACGCGCGGCGGCTGCGCGCCGCCGGGCGCGCGGGCGGCGACCGCGTCGCGCGCGGCCTGCCAGTCGCGGTCGAAGCGCTGCAGCAGCGCAGCGCCCGCATCGCGCATGTCGAGCGCCTGCGCGACGCCGGTGATCTTCGCGCGCACCGATTCGACGTCGTGGCGCTCGTCGAACGTCGTCACCGCGACGCCGGCGCGCTTGACCTGCGCGATCGCAGTGGGCGGGCCGGCTTCCGCCGACGCGAGCACGAGATCGGGCCGCAACGACAACAGCCCCTCGGCCGACAGCGCGCGCTGGTAGCCGACTTTCGGCAGCCGCTTCGCGGCGTCGGGGTACGTGCAGGTCGTGTCGGCGCCGACGAGCCGGTAGCGCGGCGTCTCGGCACCGCCGAGCGCGAACGCGGTTTCGGCAAGCGCGCCGCCGATCACGACCACGCGTTTCGGCGCGGCCTGCGCGAGCACGCTACCGGGCAGCGCGCCCGCGAGCGCGCCGGCCGCCGCGCCCGCCAGCATCGCGCGGCGGCGCGGATCGAACGATCGCGCGCTCACCGTGCGCCTCCGCGTGCGGCGGCCGGCAGCGTCGCGACGAGCGCGCGCCAGTCGTCGCGCTCGACCTTGCCGGGCTTGCGCTCGCCGAACAGCAGCGCGACGTGGTCGCCCTGCCGGTCAAACAGTTCGAGCGACGTGACGATGCCGTCGTTGGTCGGCTTCTTCACGACCCACGCGGCGGCGATGAGATCCTCGCGCACGTGCAGGTTGAAGCCCGGATCGAGCACGTTGATCCACGCACCGACCTCGCGCACGTTCGCGACGGGGCCCGTATGGATCTGGATCATCCCCGCGTTGCCGACGAACACCATGATCGGCTGGCCGCTCTGCGCAGCCTGTTCGAGCACGTGACGCAGCGCACGCGCGGTTTCGACCGGATACGCATACTGCGGATCGGCGAGCCGCAGCGCCTGCATGCGGCTCACGCCGAAGCGCCGGGTGATGCCGAAGAACTGATGCGTGTCGGTCATGGCGTCCCACGCGGCGCGAAAGCCCGCGACGTCGATCTCGGTATCGGCGCGCTCGGGCGTTTTCGGCGCGGCGGGCGCGATCTCGAGGCCCGGCTCCTGCGACGGCGCGCGCCAGCGTTCGACGAACGCGTCGTACGCGGCGTGGTCGCTGTGCGCGCGCAGATAGACCTTGTGGATCGCGTGGCCCTGTGCGTCGAAGAACTGCAGGCTCTTCAGCGGGCCGTGCGCGGTTTCGTCGCGCACCGCGAACGCCGACACCCAGTGGCGATAGAAGATGCGCAGGTCGATATCGCCGAGCGCGAGGCCGACGGGGCCGTCGTGGCTCATCTGCGCATATTCGCCGTCCTTTTCGTGAACGGCCGTGTCGTTGCGCGTCAGCGCCATCACGCGGCCGAGGCGCGGCATTTCCTCGAACATCGCCGGAAAGCGCGCGTCGAGGCGCACGACATGCTCGCCGACGAACGCGGCGAGCGCTTCGCCTTCGCTGACGCCGAGCGCCTGCGCGACGTCGCGGTTGCGCAGCTGGCGCTCGGTCTTGAGCTTGATGAACGCGTCGCGCAATGCGGCGGCTGCGCGGGCCGGCGTGGCCGGTTGACCGGGAAGGGCGGATTGCATCATGTCGGACTCCTTCAAGAATCGGTTGGGGTGGTTGCGCGGGCGACGCGCATCAGAAATCCACTTTCATGCTGACGGCGACCGTGCGGCCGGGCGACGAATACGCATCGAGCACCTGCGAATCGGCCGCGATGCCGCGCACGTCCGACCAGTTCCAGTATCTGCGGTCGAACAGGTTGCGGATGCCGATCGTCGCGCTCACGTGCTTGTTGAAGCGGTAGCCGCCGCGCAGGTCGACGACGAACGAGGACGGCGGCGTGAAGCACGCCTTGTTCGAACAGTCCGACTTGTCGACGTCCTTGTCGCGCTTCGAGGCCTGGAACAGCAGGTCGGTCTGCACGAACCAGCGTTCGCCCGGCTCGTAGCGCACGCCGAACACGGCCGAGAACGGGTTGACGGTGTTCAGCGGCTGGCTCGCGGCGCCGTCGTTCTGCGTCGAGCCCTTCGTGAACGCCATCGCCGTCTTCAGTGTGATGCCGTTGGGCATCACCCATTCGGCGCGGCCTTCGAGACCGTGGATGCGCGCGTCGGCGA
The DNA here is from genome assembly GCF_001718555.1 of Burkholderia metallica. Taxonomy (NCBI): domain Bacteria; kingdom Pseudomonadati; phylum Pseudomonadota; class Betaproteobacteria; order Burkholderiales; family Burkholderiaceae; genus Burkholderia; species Burkholderia metallica. The sequence continues at coordinate 2,719,915 of NZ_CP013403.1, read as the reverse complement.
AGTTCACGTACTGGAACACGAACGGGTCGACCGGCCGGCCGCTGCCGGCGATCGTCGTGCGCGAGATGAAGTTGCGATAGCGACCGGTGAACGCCGCCGCGCTGTAGCGCACGACGCCGTAGCCGGTGCCGGCCTTGCCGCGCAGGCCGGCTTCGAACGTATCGCTCGTCTCGGGCTTCAGGTTCGGATTGCCGATCGACGTATAGCCGTGCACCGGGTTCGAGAAGCTGCTGTTCACCTGGTCGGGCGTCGGCGCGCGGAAGCCGTGCGCGTACTGCACGTACGGAATGACCGCGGGCGTGATCTCGTAGAGCACGGCGACGCGGGGCGACAGTTCGTTCGCGCTCGTCGACACGGCCTTGCCGGTGAACAGCGGATCGTTCCCGGTCGGGCTCAGCCGGTACGTGTCGAAGCGCAGGCCCGGCGTGACGAGCAGGCGGCCGTAGCCGATCTGGTCCTGGACGAACGCGCCGAACAGCGTGTAGTCGGTGTCGGGGAACGCCTTGTTCGGGAACGCTTCGCCGACGCCCGGCACCGTGCCGTCGCGCAGGTTCGTCACGCGCGACACGCTGCCGTCGACGCCATACAGCAGCTTGTGCGCGAACGGGCCGGTCGCGAAGCCGCTTTCGGCGAATGCGGAGCCGCCGAACGTGCGCTCCTTGTACTGGTTGTCGCGCGAACGCGATGCTGCCCTGCCGCGCGTCTCGAACGCGTACTGGTCCTGCTTCGCGTCCTGATAGTAGAACTGCACGTGCGCGGTCTGGAACCAGCGGAACGCGTCGTCGCGGAAGTCGTAGTCGACGCTGAAGCGGTTGCGTTCGAGCCGGTCGTAGGTCGTGAGGCCGAGCGTGGTCGGCGGGCTGATCGCCGACAGCACGTCGGTGCTCACGCGGCGCTGCACCGTTTCGGCGGTGAACCTGATCGTGTCGCGCGTGGTCGGCGTCAGCACGAGCTTGCCGAGCAGCGATTCCGAATAGACGTCCTGCGGGTTCGACGTGGTGCGCAGCGTGCTCGCCGAGTTGTTGCCGCCGCGCGTGTCGACCTCGTGGCCGCGCCGGCCGTCGGCGATGATCATCCCCTGGACGCGATCGTTGCCGCCCGCGGCCGACACGGTCGCGCCGATGCTGCGGTCGGTCGAGTCGTAGCTCGGCCGGAACGAGAAGTAGGTGGGCTTGCCGTAGATCGACAGCAGGTCGCGCGGATCCTTCGTGATGAAGTTCACCGCGCCGGTCAGGCCATCGCTGCCGTAGAGCGCCGAGGCCGGCCCGCGCAGGATCTCGATGCGCTTGAGCGTATCGAGATCGGCGTAGTCGCCGCGCCCCGCTTCGAGCGGGCCGAATGAAAACGCATTCGGCAGGCGGATGCCGTCTTCCATCAGCAGCACGCGATTGCCTTCGAGGCCGCGGATGTTGATGCTCGAATCGCCGTCGCGGCCGCCGCCGAGCGCGGCGCTGCCGGGCCGGTACGCGGTGCGGCGCACCGTGACGCCCGGCTCGTAGCGCAGCGCGTCCTTGATGTTGGTGGCCTGCTGTTCTTCGAGATCCTCGTCGGTGATCACCGACACGGACGCCGCCGTGCGGCTCGCGGCCGTGGCGGTGCGGTTGGCCGTGACGGTCACGGGGTCGAGCAGCGCCGCATCGGCGCGCGTGGACGCGGTGACGATAAGGCGGGAAGGCGGGGTGACGCGTTGCGGCGTCGAATCGGCGTGAGCCGGGGCGGCGGACAGGCCGAACGCGCCGAACAGTGCGGCACAGATCGGCCGCCGCGCCAGCGTATAGCAATGCACAGGTGGTCTCCCGTTGATGATGACAAGCCCGAAGGCTGGCTGGGTGACGCGTTCACCTGGCTGGCCCGCCCGCGCACGAAAACGGCGGGCGGCGATTTGAAAGGCAACTGATAACTTTACCAGTGTAAATGAGAATTATTATCAATACAAGGATGCGAAGCGGCTCGTGCGGGCGAGCGCTCGCGGGCGCGGCTCCGGCGAGCCGCGGCGGGATATACGGGAAAAACGCGGGCCGGGCTACGCGAGCGCTTCGATGCGGATCAGCAGGTTGCGCGCATGCGCGATGAACGCATCGTGCGTCGCGCGATCGCCGTGGCCTTCGAGGCCGGCCTCTTCGGCGAACTTGATCTGATCGGTGTAGAGATCGACGAGCGCGCGGCGCGTGTCAGGGGGAAGCGCGCGGATCATCGACACGATCAGCAGTTCCTGCGCGCGAAGCGTGCCGGACAGCGTCTGGACGTTCATGCTGGCCTCCTCGGACGATGCGGCGCCACGCCGCTCTTTCCATACTAGGCGGTCGGCGTACGCTGCGCAGGGATGATGCGGGGGAGGCAGAGAGGGAACGTGATCCGGCAGGGCAGGCGGCGGTGCCGTTGCCGCGTCAAGCAATGCATCGCGGCGCGGGCGGGCACAGCGAACCGCGCGTGGACTATCGAAGCATGCAGGGGCCGAACGGAATCAGCCGGTCGTCGTTGCGGCCCGTGCATCGCGCACGACCTGCGCGACGCGTTCGACGAATTCGACATCGACGCTCGACAGCGCTTCGCGCTTGCCGTCGGGCATCTCGACCATCAGGCGATAGGTGACGTCCTGCGTGGTCCACGCGAGATAGCCGACGACGGCGAGCATCACGCCGACGACGATCGCGGCGCTCGACGAAGCAATGCCGCCCGCGACGGCGGCGGCCACGCCGATCAGCGAGATCAGCGACGGCACGAGACGGTTCTTCGGAATCTTGACGACATCGACCTGGCGGATGTCACGCAGCGCGAATACTTGCCCCGCGACCGACAGGCCGTTGCGCGTGATCATCACGCCGCGTTCGTTGAATGCGTTTTCCATCGTGTGTTGCGTGGACGAAAACGCGAAGCGTAGCAGGTTTCGCTGCTGCATCAAACGAGACCGACTGCCGCACGAAGCGTGCGGCGCGGGCGGAAGGCGGGAAGCGGTGGCGCGGGAACGCGTTCAGAACTGCAGCCGGCCGTCGCCGTAAAGCCGGCCCGGCACGTGCGACGCGACGACTTCGGCGATCTCTTCGTCGGTCGATTCGGCCGGCACGATCTGGCGCCGCGCGGGTGCATCGAGATGCATCGTCCATTCGACGAGACGATACGGCCGCCCCCACGGGCGCTGCATTTCGACCGATACGCGGCAGCTCTGGACCGGCATCGAGTGTTGGCACGTGAGAATCGCGTGCAGATGGCTGAAAACGGTATCTTCGATCATCATGGCCTCCGATTCTCTCTTCCGGGCAATCGATGGCGGCGCCGTCGGCATTTAAAAAAAAAGCCGCCGATGCTCAGGCGGCCAACAGGGGGGGTGAGAGCATCCTCTCAGCCCAGAATTAAGCGAAACTTAAAAGCACATAAAAAAGCGCCCCGCATGGAGCGGGGCGCTTCTTGCCGTCGTGATCCGCGAGTTAAGCGGATGCTTTAGAACTTGTGACGGATACCGATACGTGCGGCGATCTGGTTCTTCGAACCGGTACCCGACGTGTTGAAGTAGCTCGTGCTCGAGCCGATCTGCGCTTGCACGCCCTTGCCCGAAGCCTGCTGGTACACGACCAGGCCGTACACGTCCGTACGCTTGCTGAGTGCGTAGTCGGCGATACCGTTGACCTGGTTCCAGTGCCACGAGTTGCCGTTCTGCGTCGCGTTCGTGTACGTGTAGCCGACGCCGCCCGACAGCGCCGGGGTGAACGCGTACTTCGCGCCTGCTTCATACGCGTTGTAGAACGTGCCGCCCGCGCCCGAAACGGTCGAGAACTGCGTACGCGTCCACAGCAGCCATGCCGTTGCCGGGCCCCAGACGTAGCGGCCGCCCACGCCGTACGTGCGCAGGTCGCGCACGTTGCCCGTGCTCAGGTTCGCGATCGTCGTCGAGAATGCCGGCGTCGACTGGCTCGGGAAGCGGATGTCCGTGTAAGCGGCGCCGAGCGAGAACGGGCCGTTCGCGTAGTTCAGGCCGAAGCTGTAGGCGCGCGACGAGCCTGCCGTCGTCGTCGTGCCCGTCGTCGTCGCGGGTGCGCCGGCGAAGTCCGTCGAGTTCGAGAAGCCGTACAACGCGCCGAACGTGAAGCCCGAGTAGTTCGCGCTCTGGAACTTCACCGCGTTGTTGATGCGGCTCGACGTGAGCTGGTCGATGTCGTTCACGTGGTACGCGTAGTTACCCGCGACCGTGTTGCCGCCCGTCGAGTAGTTCGAGCCGAGGATGTCGGTCGAGAACGAATACTGGCGGCCGAACGTGACCGTGCCGTATTGCGACTGGCTCAGGCCGACGTAAGCCTGGCGACCGAAGATCGCGCCGCCCTGACCGATCGTGCCGTTACCGCTGTTGAAGCCGTTTTCGAGCACGAAGATCGCCTTCAGGCCGCCGCCGAGGTCTTCGGTGCCGCGCAGGCCCCAACGGCTGCCCTGGGCGACGCCGTCGTCGTACTTGAACAGCTTGCCCGTGCCGCCGTTGGCGGTCTTGCTGTGGTTCACGTAGCTGATACCGGCATCGATGACGCCGTACAGCGTGACGCTGCTTTGTGCGTGTGCCGTGCCGGCCGTTGCTGCCAGGGCGGCGATGGTCAACAGTTTCTTGTTCAAAGGATTCTCCGAGCGAATGAATGGCGTGTCCAGTTGCGGTTCCGGCGCTCTCTACGGGCGCTTTCACGGACCGGCGGCAACTTTATCGAGGGGCCACGTAATGAATATGACAGCGACTGTCATATGAAGAATGTGTGGCGCCGATACGACATTGGGCCTGCTTGCCCACGGAACGTGCGCCTGTCCGTTCCCTGTGCAAGCAGGCCCTGAATTCTGCCCGGTTGCGTTGCAGGGAGTTATACCGAATTCGGCTGAGAATCGATCCGTATCGGGAATATGCACATGAAATAAGCTTGGTTGGCGGCGTTCCGGCCCCGTGCCACGATCCGTGCTCCAACAAACGACACGGGACGAGAGGACACCATGCGACGTTCATTCCTGACCGGCCTCGGCGCCCTTGCCGCGGCGCTGGCCTTCGCGGCGCCCGGCGCGCACGCCGACCCCCAAACGCTGAAGATCGGCACGATGAGCGGCCCCGACGCGCAGATCTGGACCGAGGTGACGAAGGTCGCCGCGCGCAACGGTCTCGCGATCAAGGTCATCGAATTCAACGACTACGTGCAGCCGAACGCGGCGCTCGATTCCGGCGATCTCGACGCGAACGGCTTCCAGCACCAGCCGTTCCTCGACAGCCAGATCAAGCAACGCGGCTACAAGATCGTCAACGTCGGGCTCACGTACACGGCGCCAATGGGCTTCTATTCGAAGAAGCTCAAGTCGCTGAAGGACCTGCCGACGGGTGCGAAGGTCGGGATCCAGAACGATCCGTCGAACGGCAACCGCGCGCTGCTGCTGTTGCAGAAATACGGCGTGGTCAAGCTGAAGGCGGGCGCCGGCACGAACGGCGTGAACGCGACGCCGCTCGACGTCGTCGAGAACCCGAAGAAGATCAAGATCGTCGAGCTCGACGCCGCGCAACTGCCGCGTGCGCTGCCCGATCTGGATGCCGCGTCGATCAACACCGACTACGCGGTGAAGGCCGGGCTCACGCCGGTGAAGGATGCGATCGCGATCGAGGATCTGCGCGGGCCGTACGCGAACCTGATCGCGGTGCGCGCGCAGGACAAGGACAAGCCGTGGGTGAAGAAGCTCGTCGCGGCCTATGAATCGGACGACGTGCGCAAGTTCATCGATCAGAAGTTCGGCGGCGCGATCGTGCCGGCGTTCTGAACGTCTTCCCGCAGCGGCCCGCCGATTGCCGGCCAGCCGCCAAGCAACGATCCGGAAAGCAAATCGCCCGCGCAAGCGGGCGATTTCGTTGGGGCGCGCGGGTTTGCAAGCGCGGCGCGACCCGGCGCGCGGGCCGGCCGTTCAGGCCGACAGCAGCGAGCCCGTGCGGATCGCGGTCGCGCCGGCGATCCGGGCGACTTCCATGCCGGCCGTCGCGAAGCGCACGATCTGGCGCGCGTACAGCACGCCCGACACGCTGCTCTTTAGCGTGACGACGCGATCGGTCAGCGGATCGACGATGTCGGCCACGGCCTGGCCGGCCTCGATCATCACGCCCACCGGCGTACGGAACACGATCACGCCCGACACGGGCGCGACGAGCGGATCGGTGCCCGCGAGCGGCGTGGCCGGATGCGCGAGCGGCGGCAGCGGCGCCGGCGTGCCGTCGACGATGCCTCGCTCGGTCAGGTATTCGACGATCGCCTGCGCATCCTTTTCGGCGAATTCGTACGACACGTCGCGCTCGCTGCGCAGCTCGACCGTGACGGAAATCGCGCCGTTCGGGATCGGGAAGCGGTCGCCGAAGCGGTCGCGCAGATCCGACCAGCAGAAGCTGTGGATCTCGTCGAACGGATTGCCGACCGAATTCAGCGCGAGCAGCGACGCCTGCGCGTCGAGATAGCGCGCGAGCGGCTCGACGTCGGGCCACAGATCGGGATTCGTGTAGAGGTGCATCACCGCATCGCTGTCGCAGTGCAGGTCGAGCACGATATCGGCGTCGAACGACAGCTTCTGCAGCGCGAGGCGCTGCGAGTCGAGTTCGGTGCGCGGCATCTGCTCGTCGAGCGCTTCGCGCATCGCGGCGCGTACGGCGACGAGGTTGTGCTGCGCGTCGTGCGTGAGGCGGCTTTCGACGCGCGGCAGCACGAGCGCCGCGAGATCATAGAAATTGCGGTTGAAGTTCTGCATCGAGCCGAGTTCGAAGCGGCCGAGATGATCGCCGAACACGTGCTGCGACAGGCCGATCGGGTTCGGCACGGGCACGATGACGATTTCGCCGCGCAGCTTGCCGGCCGTCTCGAGCGCGGCGATCTTGCGACGCAGCAGGGTGGCGACCAGCATGCCGGGCAGTTCGTCCGCATGCAGCGACGACTGGATGTAGACCTTCTTGCCACCGCGCGGGCCGTAGTGAAAGCTCGTGATGTGGCGCTCGGTACCGACGGCGGGGGAAATCAGCGGATGGGTCTGCGTTTGCATGATGGGGGAGTGCGGCGCAGCCGCGAATGATCCGGTGTGCGTGGAGGATCGATTGTACGTTGCCTTCCTCGCCGCCATCAAACCGGCGCCAGAACGTGCCGAATTTCGTTGAGAATCATCGGCTTGGCGCGGAAAAAATAATGCTTCCGGTGGCGCGCGCGCAAAAAAACGGGCGCCTCGCGGCGCCCGTTCGGGGGGAGGCGGGGCGGGTGCCCGCCTCGCGGATTACTTGCCGTACACGTCGAAATCGAAGTATTTCTTCGCGATCTTGTCGTACGTGCCGTCCTTGCGCATGCCGGCGATCGCGCCGTCGATCTTCGCCTTCAGGTCGGTGTCTTCCTTGCGCAGACCGATACCGGCGCCGTTGCCGAGCGTCTTCGGATCGTCGATGTCCTTGCCGGCGAAATCGAAGTTCGCGCCGCGCGGGGTCTTCAGGAAGCCGATCTCGGCCTGCACCGCGTCCTGCAGCGCGCCGTCCAGACGGCCGGAGATCAGGTCGGCGTAGACCTGGTCCTGGTTCTGGTAAGGCACGACGTTCACGCCCTTCGACGCCCAGTACGTCTTCGCATAGGTTTCCTGGATCGTGCCCTGCTCGACGCCGACCGACTTGCCCTTCAGCGATTCGGCCGTCGGCATCAGGCCGGCGCCCTTCTTCGTGACGAGGCGCGTCGGCGTGTTGAACAGCTTCGCGGAGAACGCGATCTGTTCCTGACGCGCCGGCGTCATCGACATCGACGACAGCACGCCGTCGAACTTGCGGGCCTTCAGGGCCGGAATCATCCCGTCGAAGTCGTTTTCGATCCACACGCACTTCGCGTTCATGCGGCGGCAGATTTCGTTGCCGAGGTCGACGTCGAAACCGACAACCTTGCCGTCAGCGCCTTTCGATTCGAAAGGCGGGTAGCTTGCGTCGACGCCGAACCGCACGGTCGTCCAGTCCTTCGCGTACGCGCTGCCGGCCGATACGGCGAGCAGGGCCACGGTCACAGCCGCAAGAATCTTTTTCACTCGGTGACTCCTCGTTTTGTTCGATGGGTGCGCGGTTGTGCCGCGCCGTAAGCCTTCGGCCCGGCGCGGCTTCGCGTCGGGCTGTCCGTTTCGCCCACCCGATGCGGGCGCGCGACGTGCGCAAGATTATCAAGACAAAATACCGGCAGGGCGCCTAGGACAAGCCCCGATACCGGGCCCGGCGGCGGCGCGCAACGGGCGCCACCGTTTCACACACAGGAACGATTCAGCCGAGCGTTTCGTTGACCGCACGCCGCAGGCACGTGACGAACTGCGTGACGGCGGGCGTCGGCAGCAGATCGCGCCGCGCGATGATCGACAGGTCGAAGCGCGGCATGCTTTCGTCGAGTTCGGCCGTGCGGATGCCGAGCGGCGCGACCACCGCGGCGAGCGGGCGCGTGAAGCAGCCGATCACGTCCGAGCGCGCGACGAGCCCGAGCGTCACCGCGAACGACATCGGCGAGCGCAGCAAACGTTTGGGCAGCGGCAGCCCGTGCGCCTCGAACATTCCGACCATCACACTGTGCGGAAACTGCTCGGCGCCGACGGTGACGATCCACTCGGCATCGAGCAATTCCTCTAACCGGCGTGCACGCGCGAGCGGATGACCTTCACGCATCACGACCGTGAATTCGGTCGACAGCAGCGGCGATTGCGTGAAATCGCGATCGAGCGCGGGCACATGGTGCATCGCAGCGATGTCGAGCGTGCCGTTGCGCAACTGCGCGAGGGCGTCGGGCACCGTCACTTCCTCGAGATGCAGGCTCACGTTCGGCATCGACTGGCGGAAGGCCGTCACCGCGCGCGGCAGGGCGGTCAGCGCGATCGACGGCATCGTGCCGACCGCGACGCGCCCCGACATCTCGCCTTTCACGTGCTCGACGGCCTCGACCGTGCGGCGGATGTCGCCGAGCAGTTGCTCGGCGCGCGGCAGCAGCGCCTGGCCGCATGCGGTCAGCTCGACGCCGCGCACGCTGCGCGCGAGCAGTTCCGCGTTGAGCGCCGTTTCGAGTTCGCGGATCGTATGCGTGATCGCGGGCTGCGTGACGCCGAGTTCGCGCGCGGCGGCGCGCAGGCTCTTGTGATGCGCGGCGGAGACGAACGCCTGGAGCTGCGCAATGTTCAGGGGATTGCGGATGCGGGTCATCGGTCGGGTCCGGTTGGCGCGATACGGTGGCGGGCGGCGGGGTGGGGCGGCATTCTGTAGCGATCCTGACGGTTGCGTGCGCAGGGTTGTGCGCCGCTGCGTGGACGTATCGCGAGCCGGCGCGCGGTGGCCGGCGACGAGGCGATCGTCACGAGCCGGACCGTGCGCGGAAGGTGTGACGATACCGCTGCGGCGACGTACCGACGATACGCGCGAAACGCTCGCGAAACGCGGTGACCGAGCCGAAGCCGGCCTCCGTCGCGACACGCTCGATCGACAGCTCCGTGACCTCCAGCAACTGCTGCGCATGCCTGACGCGCGCGGTCTGCAGCCATTGCCGCGGCGATGTGCCCGTCTGCTCGTGGAAGCGCCGCGTCAGCGTGCGCACGCTCGTCGATGCGCGGCGGGCCATCGCGTCGAGCGTGAGCGGCTTGCGCAGGTTGGCCTGCAGCCAGTCCATCAGGTCCTGCAGGCCGTCGCTGCCGCCCGGCCATTCCGGTGCGATGAACTGCGCCTGCCCGCCTTCGCGGACGCGCGGCGCCACCGCGCAGCGGGCGGCGTCGACGGCGACCGCCGCACCGTAGTCGGCCTGGATCATGTGCAGGCACAGATCGAGGCCGGCCGCCGCGCCGGCCGACGTCAGTATCTGCCCGTTGTCGACGAACAGCACGTTCGGATCGACCGTCACGCGCGGATGACGGCGCGCGAGTTCGGCGGCCGCGAGCCAGTGCGTGGTTGCGCGCAGGCCGTCGAGCAGCCCGGCTTCCGCGAGCACGAACGCGCCGGTGCAGATCGACGCGATCCGGCAGCCGCGCGCGGCCGCCGTGCGCAATGCGGCCGTCACGTGGCGCGACGTGGGCGCGAGCGGCACCGACGTGCCGGGAACGACGATCGTATCGGCGTCGGCGAACGCATCGAGGCGAAACGGAGGCCGCAATTCGAACAGGTCGCCCGCGACCCGCGCGTGTTCGCTGCACACGCGCACGCGATACGGCTGCGCGACGTCGGGCGAACGCACGCGTGCGAACGTGTCGCATGCCATGCCCAGATCGAACGGGACGACATCGGGCAGGGCGAGAACGGCGACCGTATGCATGGCGTTCGGCGGCTTGGCCAGAATCCGTTGAAAGATGTCATTTTAGCCAATGGCCCGGAACGGCACCACACGCGACAATCGCAGCCGACCCGACTGGAGGCTGCCGATGCAACAAGACGATCGCGATGCGCTGCGGAACCTGCAATACCTGTCGTTGCTGGAGGCGACCACGCTCGTCGTGCTCGTGTGCGTCGCCGTGCCGCTCAAGCACCTGGCCGGCTATCCGGCCGCGGTATCGATCATGGGGCCGGTGCACGGCATCGCGTTCGCGATGTACGTGTGGGCGGTCGTCGGCACCGCGTCGAGCGGGCTGTGGCGCAAGGCCGAAGTCGCGCGGCTCGTGCTGGCGGCCGTCGTGCCGTTCGTCGGCCTGACGAGCGCCGGATGGATCGCGCGCAGGCGGCACGCGCGATGATCTACCTGTGGATCAAGGCCGTTCACGTCGCGGCCGTCGTCACGTTCGTCGGCGGCCTGTTGATGCTGGCCGTCGGCGTGCGTATCGCGAACTTCGCCGTGCATCGCGCGGTGCGTCGCTGGGATCGCACGGTGACGGCGCCCGCGCTCGCGCTCGTCTGGATCGCGGGCATCGCGCTTGCGCTGAACGGTCACTGGTTCGGCGCGGCGTGGCTGTCGGTGAAGCTCGTGGTGGTGGCCGCGCTGTCGGTGCTGCACGGGTTGCTGGCCGGCACGCTGCGGCGCATGGAACGCGACGATCTCGTCGTCGTGCCGGCGTCGTGGCCCGAGTACGCGGCGGGTGCGGTCGTGGCCGCGACGGCGATCGTCGTCGGGCTGGTCGTGATCAAGCCGTTTTGATGCGCTGGCCGGCGCGAGCCGGGTTGTTAGGCGAGCGCCGTCTCCACCGCCGCGAGCGTGCGGCGCCGAATCCAGCCGCTCGCCATCCGGATCGCGAGCCAGTACGGGATGAACAGCAGCCGCGTGCGGGCGTTCGGGCAATGCACGAAGGTTTCGGTGCGCAGCAGGTGCGCCCCCGACGCGAGCCCGACCACCTCGAAGCGCAGCACCAGCTTCGCATCGCGCGGATCGTCGTGTCGTACGAAGGCCGCCGCGTCGTCGATCGTCAGCACGCCGAGGTCCGGGCGCCAGAAGCGGCCGACGAGGCCGAGCGACAGCGACCGGTCGTCGCGCTGCAGCGGCGTGAACGCATGGAGGCCGAAGCGCTCGCGTCCGCCGCGCGTGGCGCCATGGCACAGCGATGCGGCGACGGCCGCGGGGAATTCGCGAACGTTGAGCAGCGCATCGACGACCGGGTCCGTGCGCATGTCGAGCGCGGCGACCGTGTCGAGGATGCGTGCCGGGGCGGCGTCGATCGGCTTCGATTCATGCACTTCGTGGAAGCCGAACGACGGGATGAACGGCGGCTTGCGCGCCGAGGTCCGCGTGCCCGATTCGGAGACGATGCCGAGCGCGTTCATGGGGGCTCCTGAAGGCAAAGTGCGATCGTAGCACCGGCGGCGGATGCGCGCGGCGGCGTTTGTACGACGGGCGCCGCTTCGACAAAAAAAGCCTGGAAACTTGCGTTCCCAGGCCTGGAGACCATCAACGATGATGGTGGAGGAGACGATGTCGTCCCGATGCGCGCCGTCCTTCTGCCGGCGACGTCGCGCACGATTCGTTCTCAGATCGCCCAGCCGCCGAGATAGAACGTGACGAGCACGGCCGCGATGAGCACGGTGCCGACGTTGAGCTTGCGGAATTCGCCGCTGGCGACGCGGCCGATCACGAGCGTCGAGAAGCCGAGCATGATGCCGGTCACGATGTTCGCGGTCAGCACGATGAACACCGCGCAGACGAGGCCCGACATCGCGTCGACCATGTCGTCCATGTGCAGCTTGCTCACGCTGCCGAGCATCAGCAGCCCGACGTACATCAGCGCCGGTGCGGTCGCGTACGACGGCACGAGGCCCGCGAGCGGCGAGAAGAACATCACGACGAGGAACAGCAGGCCGACCACGGCGGCCGCGAGGCCCGTCTTCGCGCCGGCGGCCACGCCGACGCTCGACTCGATGTAGGCCGCCGCCGGCGCGCCGCCGAGGAAGCCGGAGAAGATCGAGCTGATCGAATCGGCGGTCAGCGCGCGGCCGCCGTTGATGATGCGGCCGTTCTCGTCGAGCTGGCCGGCCTGCCCGGCGACCGCGCGAATCGTGCCGGTCGCGTCGAACACGGCCGTCATCACCAGTGCGAGCACGCTCGGCAGCACGGCCATCGACAGCGCGCCCTTGATGTCCATCGCGCCGATCAGCGACGCATGGCCCGGTGCGCTCAGCGACGGCAGCGCGAAGATGCCGTGGTACTTCACGCCCGGATCGAAGATCAGGCCGAACACCGAGATCGCGATCACGACGAGCAGGATGCCGCCCGGCACGCGACGTTTTTCGAGGCCGAAGATCGCCGCGAGGCCGACGACCGACATGATGACCGGGAAGGCGGTGATCTGGCCGAGCGAGACCGGCAGGCCGGCACCCGGATTCTTGATCACGAGGCCGACGTCGTTCGACGCGATCAGCAGCAGGAACAGGCCGATGCCGATCCCGGTGCCGTGCGCGACGCCCGCGGGCAGGTTGCGCAGGATCCACGAACGCACGCCCGTGACCGAAATGCCGGTGAACACGAGGCCCATCAGGAACACGGCGCCGAGCGCGACGGTCGGATGCAGCCCCTTGCCGAGCACGAGGCCGAACGCGGTGAACGCGGTCAGCGAGATCGCGCAGCCGATCGCGATCGGCAGCTTCGCCCACAGGCCCATCAGCAGCGAACCGAACGCGGTCGTCAGGCACACCGCGACGAACACGGCGCTCGTGTCGAAGCCGGCCTTGCCGAACATGCCGGGCACGACGAACACGGAATAGACCATCGCGAGGAAGGTGGTGATGCCGGCGACGATCTCGGTGCGCTGCGTGCTGCCGCGCGACGAAATGCCGAAATACCGGTCGATGACTCCCTTGGTGCCAAAGTCAGTTTCTTCCGCGCCGACGCCGACCGTCGGCTGCACCGGGGTATCACTCATGAGCTTGCTCCTTTATCAGCATGCTGAAACGGTCTGTAGCGAACCGTCGTCAGGGTGTCTCGTATCTAGTTGGGATTGTTCGGCAACGTCGGGGGGACGAATGACGCGTGATCCGTGTCGTTACGGGCGAATCGAAGCGATCGCGAGGGTGTCGCGTCGTGCGACGCGTTGTGGTGTCGACCCCGTCACGTGTGCTTTGCCGTAGCGAAGGTTAGGCGAACCGCCCATCACGTCCCATTGGGGGAAGAGCATGCAGCGCATGTCTGAACGCTTATATCGGCGTGCAACGGGGCTTCGTCGCGAGGACACACGTGTATACGCCTAGTTGGAATCCGTTAAGGCGATTATTTGAATGCGGGGTCGACGGGGCGGGGGCAAGCGGGTGGTGCATCCGGAATTACAAAATACTTTCATCGCGACCGTGCAGGCCTGTGAAAACGGGAGCCGGTGACGGGAGGCGTTGCGGCGCACAACCTGCATTCGGACGAGACCGCCGTCGGGCGGGTGCGATTCTCGTCGTCGCGCCGGCCTCGATTGTGCACGAGATGGTCGAGACAGGCGCTGAACATGTCGGCAATCGCGTTCGCATGTGCGTCGGTTTCGCCGTATGTGCGCTCGTTTTGCGAAAACGCGTTGCCGGCTGCGGCGAGCGGGGTCGCGATCAGGTCGCATGCGGGCGCATGCGCGGCGTCGAAGCAGCGGATGCCGCTTTCCCATGCCGCGCCGCCCCGGGCCAGCGGTTCATCGTGCGGAATATCCCGCTACAGGTTGCCCAGCAGCGCGGTGCTGAAACGCGCCCGGGAACGGCGCGTGACGCTCATGCGCCGTGTCGGGCAAGCCGGCTCAGGCCGCGGCCTGCGCGAGCGTCGGGTAGTCGGTCAGGCCGCGCTCGCCGCCGCCGAACAGCGTATTGCGGTCGTGCGGTGCGAGCGCCGCGCCGGTGCGCAGGCGCTCGGGCAGGTCGGGGTTCGCGACGAACGGGCGGCCGAACGCGACGAGGTCGGCCCAGCCGGCGGCGATCGCGTCGCGCGCGCGCTCGGCGGTGTACGCGCCGGCATAGATCAGCACGCCCGGGAACGCGTCGCGCAGTCGCTGCTTGAACTCGACCGGCATCAACGGCGCGTCGTCCCAGTCGGCTTCCGCGATGTGCAGGTAGCCGACGCCGAGTTCGCCGAGCAGCGTCGCGGCGGCGAGATAGGTCGTTTCCGGATCGTCGTCGACGCAGCCGTTCAGCGTCGTCAGCGGCGCGAGGCGGATGCCGACGCGCGAGGCGTCGCCGGTGCCTTCGATCAGCGCCTGCGCGACTTCGCGCAGGAAGCGCAGCCGGTTTTCGAGCGAGCCGCCGTACGCGTCGGTGCGCGTGTTCGCATTCGAGTCGATGAACTGGTTCACGAGATAGCCGTTCGCGCCGTGCAGCTCGACGCCGTCGAAGCCGGCGTCGATCGCGTGGCGTGCGGCGGCGCGGTACTGGTCGACGATCTCGCGGATTTCGTCGATCGTCAGCGCGCGCGGCTCGGACGCCTGCACGAAGCCCGGCGTGCTGCCGTCTTCGCCGGCGACGAACACGTTCACGCCTTGCGCCTGCAGCGGCGACGACGACACCGGCTGCCGGCCGCCGAGCAGGCTCGTGTGGCTCAGCCGGCCGACGTGCCACAGCTGCGCGAAGATCCGGCCGTGCGCGGCATGCACGGCGTCGGTCACCTTGCGCCAGCCGGCGACCTGCGACGGCGTATGAATGCCGGGCGTCCACGCGTAGCCCTTGCCGAGCGGCGCGATGTACGTGCCTTCGCTGACGATCAGGCCGGCGCTCGCGCGCTGCGCGTAATACACGGCCATCAGTTCATTGGCTTCGTCGCCGGGCTGGCTGGCGCGCGAGCGCGTCATCGGCGGCATCACGATGCGGTTCGGCAGCGTCAGCGCGCCGAGTCGCAGCGGTTGGAAAAGCGGGTCCTGGGTCATGATGAGGTCCTGTCGGTGCCGCGGTTTTCGGGCCGCGGCGAATCGGATGGAAAAGAGCGCGCGGTGCGCTTAGTCCCACGTCGGCGCGAGCCCGGCCGGGTCGACTTCACGGCCGTTGCGTTCGAGCGCGGCGATCTGCGCCATGTCGTCGTCGGTCAGGCGCAGCGTCTGCGCGAGCAGGTTGCTCGCGAGGTTCTCGCGCTTCGTCGACGACGGAATCACCGAGTAGCCGAGCTGCAACGCCCACGCGAGCGCGACCTGGGCGGGCGTTGCGTCGTGACGCCGTGCGATCGCGCCGATCACCGGATCGCCGAGCACCTTGCCGTATGCGAGCGTCATGTACGACGTCACGTGGATGCCTTCAGCGTTCAGGAATTCGACGAGCTTGCGGTTCTGCAGGTACGGGCTCAGCTCGATCTGGTTCGTCGCGATCGCGTCCTTGCCGACGGCCGCGATCGCCTGCTTCGTCAGTGCGATGTTGAAGTTCGAGATGCCGATCCGGCGCGTGAGGCCCTGCGTCTGCGCATCGGCGAGCGCGGTCATGAACGTGTCGAGCGCGACGCCGTTGTCGGGGGCCGGCCAGTGGATCAGCGTCAGGTCGACATAGTCGGTGCGCAGCTTGCGCAGGCTTTCTTCGAGGCTCGGCACGAGCTTGTCCGGCGCGTAGTTGTCGACCCAGATCTTGGTCGTGACGAACAGGTCGTCGCGGCGCATGCCCGACGCGGCGATCGCTGCGCCGACTTCGGCTTCGTTGCCGTAGATCTGCGCGGTGTCGATCGCGCGGTAACCGACTTCGAGGCCGTTGCGGACCGAGTCGATCACGGTCTGGCCTTGCAGGCGGAACGTACCGAGGCCGAAGGCGGGAATCGTGCTCATCACATGCTCCTGGAAAGGTGAAACGGGTTCGATAGGGAAGTCATTCTGGCGTTTTCGATTCGTGAAATAAACGCCGTTTCCGGTCAAAAATATTTGATCTGAAATCAAGTATCGGAAGCGGCTTCGGCGGGGGCTACGCGGCGTGCGTCCGTGCGTTTGCGTCGGCGTGGAACACCGGCAGTACGTCCGCCGCGATCTCGGCCAGCGTCTCGTCGAGCGGGCGACGGTTGCGGCGCAGATGCAGGCCGATATGACGCACGCCCGCGTCGCGCATCGCCGCCAGTTCTTCGGTCAGCGCGACGCGTCCCGCGCGCGCGCCGAAGCGGTGCCGCTGCAGCGGCGCGTGCGGATCGTCCGCGAGGTCGAGGTGGATGAAGCTCACGTACGGCTTGTCGCCGGCCACCGCGCGCCAGTTCGCGGCGCGCTGCGCGTGGTCGGCCGGCGTGCCCGGATACGCGAGGCAGCCGTCCATGTGCTCGCCGATCCATGCGGGCGTTTGCTGCGCAAGCCCCGCGACGAGCAGCGGCAGCGGCGAGCGGACGGCGGGCAGCACGTCGAGGCCGGTCGGCAGGTGCCCGCGCGCGCCGTCGCGCAGCAGCGCGATCTGGTCGCGGAAGTTCGCGCCGCGCGATGCGAAGTCGCGGCCGAACAGCGGATATTCGACCGGCCGGTCGCCGCTCGCGACGCCGAGCAGCAGGCGGCCGCCGCTCAGTTCCTGGATCGTCGCCGCCGATTTCAGCGTCAGCAGCGGCTCGCGCAGCGGCAGCACGACGGCCGCCGTGCCGAGCAGGATGTCGCGCGTGATGCCGGCGAGGTAGCCGAGGTACGAGAAGGTCTCGAACACCTGCGCGGCGTCGCCGAACGACGGGTCGTACACCGGCACGTCGCGCACCCAGAGCGCACGGAAGCCGAGCGTGTCGGCCAGTTGCGCGAGCGTCGCGTGAGAGGCGAGATCGGGCACGCCGGGGCGGCGGCCGTCATGCTGGCGCTTCGCGTCGCCGGCCGGCGACCAGTCGTTGTCGAGCGGCAGTTCGAGGCCGATGCTGAAGCCGCCGTCGGCGAGTTTGTCGAGGGCGGCAAGTGAAGTGGACATGGTCGGGCTCCGTTCAGATCGCGCGCAGGCTGCGTTCGAGCCGGTGGAAGTCGAATTCGGTGATACCGAGGGCAAATGCGCCGATCGTCGGCGCAAGCAGGGCGAGTGGCATGACGGGTGCTCCGGGTCCGATGAGGATGGAGCGCAGTGTGCCGCCTTTACTTTTGCTGAAAAACGCGTCTATAAACCAAATTGTTTTGACTTGAGATCAAGAATCACGCGATGAAGATCACGCTCGACGAACTCCAGGCCTTTGCCGCCGTGGTCGATTCCGGTTCGATCACCGCGGCCGCGCAGCAGCTCGACCTCACGGTATCGGCGACGAGCCGCACGCTCGGGCGGCTCGAGGAGAAGCTGAAGACCACGCTGCTGCGCCGGACCACGCGCCGGCTCGAACTGACGGAGGAAGGGCGTGCATTCCTGCAGGACGCGCGCGCGATCATCGAATCGGTCGAGACGGCGGAGGAGCAGATGCTGGCGCGGCGCGAAATGCCGTCGGGGCGGCTGCGCGTGGACGCCGCGACGCCGTTCATGCTGCACGTGATCGTGCCGCTCGTGCGCGGCTATCGCGAGCGCTTTCCCCAGGTCGAACTGGAGCTGAACAGCAACGAGGGCATCATCGATTTGCTGGAGCGGCGTACCGACGTCGCGTTCCGGATCGGCCGGCTGAAGGATTCGACGCTGCACAGCCGGCGCATCGGCAGCAGCCGGATTCGGATGCTCGCGAGCCCCGCGTATGTGGCGGCGCACGGCCAGCCGCGCAAGGTGGAGGATCTGGGCCGGCACACGCTGCTCGGCTTCACGCAGCCCGAATCGCTGAACGTGTGGCCGATCCTCGGCACCGACGGCGAACCGTGCCGCATCGAGCCGGATATCCGGTCGTCCAGCGGCGAGACGCTTCGGCAACTCGCGCTCGACGGCGCGGGCGTGGTCTGCCTGTCGGATTTCATGACCGCGCAGGATCGCGAGGCCGGGCGGCTCGTGCAGGTGCTCGCGCGCCAGACGCTCGAGGTCGAGCAGCCGATCCATGCGGTGTACTACCGCAATACCGCGATCTCGTCGCGGATCGCGTCGTTCGTCGACTATCTGATCGACGCGCTGGGCGGTAGTGGCGGCGGTGAGGCGCCGGGACGGCGCAAGGCCGCGGCGTGGATGGCGCCGCGGTAGGCGGCACGGGCGACGCGGCGGGCCGCGCTCCCGTTTGACTCAGCGCGCGATCCGGCGTGCCGACCGCCGGATCGCCGTCGTGCGACGGTTACGCCTCTTCGGCCCACGACATCCCGTCGCGCGCGAGCAGCGCCGACGAAGCCGCGGGCCCGAACGTGCCGGCCGTGTACAGGCGCGGCCGGTCGCCGAGCTGCTTCCAGCCGTCGAGGATCGGCTCGACCCACGACCAGGCGGCTTCGAGCTCGTCGCGGCGCATGAAGTGCGTGAGGCGGCCGCGGATCACGTCGATCAGCAAACGCTCGTACGCTTCCGCGCGCCGCTCCGGAATCGCCTGCTGCAGATCGAGGTTCAGGCTCACCGGCACCATGTTCATCCCGCTGCCCGGTTCCTTCGCGAGCATCTGCAACTGGATCGACTCTTCCGGCTGGAGCTGGATCACGAGGCGGTTGCTGTAGTGGCGCGGGCCGGTCGGGATGATCGAGAACGGCATGTCCGCGAACTCGATCACGATTTCCGACTGGCGGCGCTGCAGCCGCTTGCCGGTGCGCAGGAAGAACGGCACGTTCGCCCAGCGCCAGTTGTTGATGTGCGCGCGCAGCGCGACGAAGGTTTCCGCGCGGCTGTCCGCCGGCACGTTGTCTTCCTCGAGATAGCCCTTGACCGGCTGGCCGTCGACCGCGCCGGCCGTGTACTGGCCGCGTACCGTGTCGCGCGCGACGTCCGACAGCGCCATCGGCCGCAGCGAGCGCAGCACCTTCAGCTTCTCGTCGCGCACCGCGTCCGGGTCGAGCGACACGGGCGGCTCCATCGCGACGATGCACAGCAATTGCAGCAGGTGGTTCTGCACCATGTCGCGCAGCGCGCCGGTATGGTCGTAGAAGCCTGCGCGGCTGCCGACGCCCACCGTCTCCGCCACCGTGATCTGCACGCTGCGGATGCTCGGCGCCTGCCACA
Organism: Burkholderia metallica; assembly: GCF_001718555.1. NCBI lineage: Bacteria > Pseudomonadati > Pseudomonadota > Betaproteobacteria > Burkholderiales > Burkholderiaceae > Burkholderia > Burkholderia metallica. The sequence goes on along the minus strand of NZ_CP013403.1, from coordinate 2,700,567 downwards.
GCGGCCCGAAGATCGGGTTGCCGAAGCGCAGCACCATCAGGTTCTGCACGGTTTCCTTGCCGAGATAGTGGTCGATCCGATAGATCTGCGACTCCTCGAAGTGCTTGCCTACCGCATCGTTGATCGCCTGCGCGGACGCGAGATCGTGGCCGAGCGGCTTTTCGAGGACGACGCGCGAGTGCCTGTCGACGAGATGCGCGGCCGACAGGTTGTCGCAGATGGTGGTGAACAGCTCCGGCGACGTCGACAGGTAGAACACGCGGATCGCGTCGCCGCGCGCGGCTTCGGCGAGGCGCAGGTAGTCGTCCGGCACGTTCACGTCGATCAGCACGTACTTGAACAGGTCGAGGAAGCGGCTCCATGCCGCGGCGTCGAACGCCTTTTCGTCGATGAACGGGCGCGACTGCTCGTCCATGAACTTGCGATAGCCGTCGATGCCCCAGTCGCGGCGGCCGACCGCGATGATGCGCGTCTCGGGCGGAAGATTGCAGTGCAGGTGCGCCATGTACAGCGCGGGCAACAGCTTGCGGGCGGCGAGGTCGCCGCCGCCGCCGAAGATGATCATGTCGACGGGCCGGTCGGACGCGGTCTGGGTAGGCTGATTCGTCATGGGAGGTTCGCGGTGTGAAACGGTGAACGTGAAACGAACGTCGAAGCACCGGGCGCCGATACGTGAACGCACCAGTACGTGAAAACGCTAATAGTGCACGGTTTTGACGAATTGTGGAGCGGTTCCCCCGGTTGTAACAGGGCTTGCAATCGCATCGTCGCGCCATTATGATTGAGCGCTCACTCATTAAAGGAGCCGACGTGGCCCGACCGCGCAGTCCCGACAAGCACGAAGCCATCCTCGCCGCGGCTGCCCGCGCGCTCGCGGAGGACGGCGCGACCGCGACGACCGCGCGCATCGCGCGGCTCGCCGGCGTGGCGGAAGGCACGGTGTTCACGTACTTCGAGACCAAGGATGCGTTGCTGAACGCGCTGTATCTGAGCCTGAAGGCCGGGATGCGCGAAGCGATGATGGCCGGGTTTCCGGAACACGCGCCGGTCGAGCAGGCCGTGCGGCATGCGTGGAACGGTTATGTGTCGTGGGGCGTTGCGGATCCGGACGGGCGGCGCGCGCTGCAGCAACTCAACGTGAGCGGGCGCATCGACGACGCGCATCGCGCGGCCGGCGCCGAAGGCTTCGGCGGCATCAATGTGCTGCTGCGCGAGCTGGTCACCGCGTCGGGCGCGCTGAAACCCGACGAAGCGTATGCGTTCTGCGCAGCGTTGTTTACGTCGATCGCGGAAACGGCGATGGAGTCGATCGCGCGCGATCCGGCGCGGGCCGACGCGTATCGCGAAGCCGGGTTTCGCGCGTTGTGGGCCGTGTTGCACGCGGTGTAAGGCAAGGGTTGCCGTCGACGCGGTGTGGGCGGTTTCACGTTCACGCGCCGCGGCGATGACGGGCGGCGGGTTTCAGGCAGGGCGATGGCGGTCATGAACGACCGGCACGTCGTCGTTATTAATGAGTGAGTAATCATTCATTTTTGTGGTTTCACCACGATCAAGGAGTGGAAAATGTCGAAAGTCTGGCTGGTAACAGGGGCCGCGCGCGGCCTGGGGCGAGCGATTTCGGAAGCCGTGCTGGCGGCGGGCGACCGGCTGGTGGCCGGCGCACGCGATACCGCGCGGCTGGCCGATCTGGCCGAGCGTTACGGCGACCGTCTGCTGCCGGTCGCGCTCGACGTCACCGATGAAGCGGCGGCCGCACAGGCCGTCGCGGCGGCACGCGACGCGTTCGGCCGCATCGACGTGCTGGTGAACAACGCGGGGTACGGTCATACCGTGCCGTTCGAGCAGATGGGCGCCGATGATTTCCGCGACCAGATCGAAACGAACCTGTTCGGCGTGATCAACCTGACGCGGGCGGTGCTGCCGACGATGCGCGCGCAGCGTGCGGGGCACATCTTCCAGGTGTCGTCGGTGGGCGGACGCTCGTCGACGGCGGGCCTGTCCGCGTATCAGGCCGCGAAGTGGGCGGTCGGCGGGTTCAGCGACGTGCTGTCGAAGGAAGTCGCGCCGTTCGGCGTGCGTGTCTGCACGCTCGAACCGGGCGGAATGCGCACCGACTGGGCCGCGCAGGCGAAGCGCGGCATCGACGATTTGCTGCCCGACTATCAACCGTCGGTCGGGAAGATTCTCGACCTGCTCGGTGCGTACGGCGGCCACGAAGTCGGCGATCCGGCGCGAATCGCAGCGCTGATCGTCGAGTTGTCGCGCCGTGACGATGTGCCGATGCGTTTGCTGCTCGGCGGCGACGCGCTGTTCGTGTGCGAGCAGGCGGAGAAGCAGCGCGCGGAAGAGGCCGCGCGGTGGCGCGACACGTCGCTGTCGACGCAGTTTCCGGATGCGAAGCTGCCGGACGGGCTCGAGGCGCTGAAGGGACTGGAGTGAGCGCTGACATTGGCGCTGCGGCCTGGTGCGCGTGAGTAACTGACCGATGCCGGCGCGGGTACCTGTGCGCCGACATCGGCCGGCCGTGCCGAGGCGATCGACGGGCGCTGTCGTGACGTCAATCGGTGCGCGCGACGAGTCGTCGCATCCCCGTCCGTGCCGCCGAACGGTGAAGGTGCTCAACGCCCCAGCGCGTAGAACTCCGCATTCGGCCGCATGTTCGTCACGTTCGCGATGCGGTTGGACATGCCGAAGAATGCCGAGATCGCCATGATGTCCCACACGTCTTCTTCGACGAACCCATGCGACTTGAGCGCGTCAAAATCCGCTTCGCCGACCTGATGCGCGGCCTGCGACACCTTCATCGCGAAGTCGAGCATCGCCTTCTGCCGGGCGGTGATGTCGGCCTTGCGATAGTTGGTCGCGACCTGGTCGGCGATCAACGGATCCTTCGCGCGAATGCGCAAGATCGCACCGTGCGCGATCACGCAGTACTGGCACTGGTTCACGCTGCTGGTGGCCACGACGATCATCTCGCGCTCGGCCTTGCTCAGGTTGCCCAGCTTGTCCATCAGCGCGTCGTGGTAAGCCATGAACGCGCGAAACTCGTCGGGGCGATGCGCGAGTGTCAGGAACACGTTCGGGATGAAGCCCGACTTTTCCTGAACGGCCGCGATGCGTTCGCGAATGTCGTCGGGCAAGTCGGCGAGCGCGGGCACGGGGAAGCGGCTGACGGGGGCGGTATGCGGGGCGGTCATGAGGTCTCCTGGAGAACGTGGCGTGGGCGCGCTCGATGCGCGAGCCGCCGGCGTAAAAAAGATACGCCGGTGGTCGTCAGCGGCGTCACGCGTTGACGTCGACGACGATACGCCCGCGAACCTTGCCGTTGATCAATTCCCCGGCAAGCGGGATGACGTCGCGCAGGCCGCTTGGCGCGTGGCATGAAGCTGTCGCCCCCGACGAGCGTGACGCAGCGCAGGACGAACGGAATGACTATATAGCGCAATAAATGCTTTTCCGAAGTGCGACGCATATTCCGCTTCCTCTCCTCGGAGATGCGTCAAGCCCTCGAGATGCATCGGGATTTCCGTCGCGCTCAGAATTTGACGCACGTGGGCTTCGCCAACCGCAGCAAGGATTCTCGATTGCCCTTTATTTCAAAATCTGACATGGCCATGGTCTCCGTGTCGCTCGACTGCAAAACATGTAAGAGGCCGCCTCCCTTTAATTCAGCCACGAGGTGCGATTTCATTGCCTCGAGGTTAAATGGGCAGACGAAACTAACGTTTCGAACGAAAGCAATTTGCTCCGCTTTTGTATCCAGTATAAGAGCGCCGGGCCCAGATGCGCTTGGAGAAAGCTCGATATCAATAAGTCCTGTCGTGTTTTTTGAGGTATTTCCATCCAATGCGACCAGGTTGATTCGAAGGCGAAGCTTTGATGCGATGACTTGATTGTCGATATTGTTTGAGTGAATTAAAACGATACATGCTTCGGGGTCGCATTTTTGGGTTGAGATGATTTCGAAGCTTGGCATGCTATTTGCTGCGATAGCGCTGGCCAAAGACGTTTCAGCAGCGATGGATGTCATCGCGCAAACTATGCCGGCTATGGTGAGGAAGGTGTTTGAACTTTTTAGTTTTAGGATGTTCCTTCTTTCGAATATGCTGCTGATGAGTGTGATGGTTGCCGTTGAAGTAACGAATGAGAAATATATAAAGGAGTCGTATTTCCTAAATTGGATCTCTAGGAGGGGGCGCAGTACCATCAATATCAATGAAAGAATAATCCAGATTATGGAAAATTTTATAATTGTGCTCGATATTATGAAGGTAATCTGAGTCTCTATGTCAATCTCTTTTTTTGGTGGGCGAAGAAATTTTGCAAATAAGCGAATTGCTAAAAAACAGAGCAATGTCGATGTGGCAAATATGAGACTTTCATCTCCGATTGAGAGTGTTTCTAATTCTTTCCAGACTTTGTGGCTGGTTTGATTTATGTCCGACACGACGCCGGCAATGCCGTCAGTATGAGGGGTGTAGATTGATAGAAAATTCAAGCGAAATACCGCAATGGTCCCGCCGATTGTGACTGCTGTCGCCAATGCGGACGTCACAAGAGTGTATGTCCACCACGTCAAGTGATTGCGGTTCGTTACTTTGGATAGTCTGTCTCGTGACAGGGTGGTGGACCATCTGTACGTTATGTATAGTCGTTTGAAAAAGAGCGCCGTATTGCCAATCATCTTCCCGATTTCGCTAGTTTCCATGTTGAAGTGGTTGAGTGTTTTATGATGGTTTCGGAAAGCGGTCCAAATCACCTTGGAGCCGCTGATTCGTGTGCATCTGTAAATAACGGCCAGTGCTCGAAAGTCTTGACTTGCCGATGATCTACGTTTCTAGCCGGATGGAGCGTCCTAGTTGGAACGTACCGATTTGCCTAGGCGCACCGGATCTCGTCTGCATCAGTACAAACCCTGATTAAAAAACCTTATCGCGGTGAAAAATTCAGCATCTTATTGAACGGATATCGGCTCGCTATAGTGGCTCGCTTTCCCGCACGCACTCGCTGCGTGCGCAGACAAACGGCAGGAGCCCCTTGATGACCACCGATACCCGATTCACCGAAGTCGAGGATCTGATGCCCGCCGCCGGCGGGTTGCGCGAGATCCGTCACCACATCCATCACCACCCCGAACTGGCGTATGAAGAGCACGACACGGCCGCGCTCGTCGCCGAGAAGCTCGAACAGTGGGGCTGGCAGGTGACGCGCGGGGTCGGCAAGACGGGGGTGGTCGGCACGCTGCGCGTAGGCGACGGTACACGCAGCATCGGCATCCGCGCCGACATGGACGCATTGCCGATCGTCGAGGCGACCGGGCTGCCGTATGCGAGCGGCACGCACGGCAAGATGCACGCATGCGGCCACGACGGCCACACGACGATGCTGCTCGGCGCCGCGCAGCATCTCGCGAAGACCCGCAACTTCTCGGGCACCGTGCACCTGTACTTCCAGCCGGCGGAAGAGCACGGCGTGGACAGCGGCGCGAAGAAGATGATCGACGACGGCCTGTTCGAACGCTTCCCGTGCGACGCCGTGTTCGGCATGCACAACCATCCGGGCGCGGCGCCGGGCGTGTTTCTCACGCGGCGCGGCCCGTTCATGTCGGCGGGCGACAAGGCGATCATCACGATCGAAGGCGTCGGCGGCCATGCGGCGCGGCCGCACCTGACGGTCGACCCGGTGGTCGTCGCCGCGAGCATCGTGATGGCGCTGCAGACGATCGTCGCGCGCAACGTCGATCCGGCTCAGCCGGCGGTCGTCACGGTCGGCTCGATGCACGCGGGCACCGCGAACAACGTGATCCCGAACGGCGCGCGCCTCGAACTCAGCGTGCGCTCGTTCAGCCCCGACGTGCGCGCGCTGCTCAAGCGCCGCATCACCGAGCTGGCCGAAACGCAGGCCGCGAGCTACGGCGCGAGCGCGAACGTCGAGTACATCGAAGGCTACCCGGTCGTCGTCAATTCGGATGCCGAAACGGATTTCGCCGCGCAGGTGGCGCGCGAACTCGTCGGCGACGCGCACGTGGTCGAGCAGACCGACCTGCTGATGGGCAGCGAGGATTTCGCGTTCATGCTGCAGCAGCGGCCGGGCTCGTTCGTGCGGCTCGGCAACGGCGAAGGCGAGGACGGCTGCATGGTGCACAACCCGAAATACGACTTCAACGATCGCAACCTGCCGATCGGCGCGGCATTCTGGACGCGCCTCGTGGAGCGTTATCTGGGGCGGTGATTCCGGCGGCGGGACGCGCGGCCGGCGCTTCCGGCTGCATTGAGAGGACACGATAACGATGCAGAAAGACCATCTCGCACTGCGCCCCGCGTCGACGGCGGCCGCCGATACGCGCGCGCCCGGCGCGCCTGCCGTCACGAAGCGCGGCGCGATCGCCGCGGCCGTGATCGGCAACTGGCTGGAGTTCTTCGATTTCACCGTGTACGGCTTCTTCGCGGTGCTGATCGGCAAGCTGTTCTTCCCGTCGAGCGACCCGACCACGTCGCTGCTGCTGTCGGTCGCGACGTTCGCCGCCGGCTTCTTCACGCGGCCGCTCGGCAGTGTCGTGCTCGGCGTCTATGCGGACCGCAAGGGGCGCAAGGCCGCGCTGAACCTGACGATCATGCTGATGGCGCTCGGCACGGGCCTGATCGCGATCGCACCGACCTATGCGCAGGTCGGCGTCGCCGCGCCGCTGCTCGTCGTGTTCGCCCGGCTGCTGCAGGGTTTCTCGCAGGGCGGCGAATTCGGCGCGGCGACGTCGACGCTGCTCGAACAGGGCGGCACGTCGCGCCGCGCGTTCCGCGCGAGCTGGCAGCTCGCGACGCAGGGCGGCGCCGCGCTGATGGGCTCGGGCTTCGCGGCGCTGCTGTCGAACACGATGACGAAGGACGCGCTCGAAGGCTGGGGCTGGCGGCTGCCGTTCCTCGTCGGCGTGCTGATCGCGCCGGTCGGGATGATCCTGCGCCGCCGGCTCGCGGACGATGCGCCCGGCGACCGCCATCACGGCATCGAACGCGGCGTGCTGCACGAACTCTTCTCGAAGCACACGCGCACGGTGCTGCTGCTGATGCTCACGGTGATGGGCGGCACGGTGTCGACCTACATCCTGACGTTCTACATGCCGACCTATGCGATCCACACGCTCGGCCTGCCGATGAAGCTGTCGATGTTCGTCGGTGTCGCGTCGGGCTGCGTGATGCTGGTCACGTGCCCGCTGTTCGGCTGGCTGTCGGACAAGCTGGGCAGCCGGCGCCTGCCGATCTTCGTCGGCCGCGGCGTGTTGGTCGCGCTGCTGTTCCCGGCGTTCTGGCTGATGAACCATCATCCGACGCTGTCGGTGATCCTGCCGCTGACCGCGCTGATGCTGCTGTTCTATTCGCTCGGCTCGGCGTCTGAAATGGCGCTGATGTGCGAATCGCTGCCGCGCCACGTGCGTGCGACGGGCATCTCGATCGCGTATGCGCTCGCGGTGACGATCTTCGGCGGCACCGCGCAGCTGATCGCGACCTGGCTCGTGAAGACGACCGGCAGCAAGCTCGCGCCGGCCGGCTACGTGGCCGCGTGCGTGGTGCTGTCGCTGATCGCGGTCGCGATGCTGCGCGAGACGGCGCGGGAGTCGATCGACTGACGCGCGATGCGGGGGGCGGCGCGGCCGCGTGGCCGCGTGCCCGCGTTGCCGGTGCATTTACCGCCCCCGCACCACCCTCAAATACGACGCGAGCATCGTCGCGAGTTCCTGCGCGGCCGGTGTGAGCGGCACGGCCGCGCGTTGCAGCAGGCAGATGTCCTGCGATTCGGCCTGTTCGCGCACGGGCACCTTCGCGAGCGCGCCGGCGAACGGCCCGTGCCGCGTGATGGCCTCCGTTTCGAGCGCGAGGGAATCGGTCTGCGTGACGATCTGCAGTGTCTCGAACATCCCTTCGACGGTGGCGAGGATCTTCGGCGGCGGCAAGCCGTGCACGTCGAAGTACGCGAGTAGCCGGTTGACCACCGGATCGGCGCTCAGGTTCGGCGAGCGCGTCGACACCCACGCGTAGTCGGCCAGCTCGGCGAGCGATTGCGCGTGCATCGCCGGATGCCCGTTGCGGCACACGACCACCGGCGCGGAAGCGCGCAGCGGCGTGACCGCGAGATCGGTCGTGTCGGTCTGCTTCGCGACCAGCGCGATCGCGAAATCCACCGCGCTTTCGCGCAGCCAGCCGACCATCATCCGCGACGTGCCGGTGCGCAGGTGCACGTCGACCTTGTCGAAGCGCGCGCGGAACGCGCTCAGCACGGGCGCGAACGCGTCGATCAGCGGCTCGGCCACGAGGCCGAGCGTGACGGTGCCTTCGTATGCGCCGCTCAACTGACGGATCTCGCGCTCGACCTGCTCGCATTCGCCGAGGATCGAACCGGAGCGCGCGAGCAGCCGCTGGCCGACGGCCGTCGGCACGATCCCGCGATTGGTGCGCGTGAAGAGCGTCGCGCCGAGCGTCGCCTCGAGGCTCTGCAGTTGCTGCGTGACGCCGCTTTGCGCGAGATCGAGCGCGCGCGCCGCGGCGCGCAGGCTGCCGTGCTCGACGACGGCCTGGAAGATGCGAAGCTGGGAGAGCGTGAACGCCATGGGCAGCGCGGGGCCGGTGATCGGAAATACCGATCATGATAAGGCAGTCGATGGTTCCGGCGGGGGCCCGTGCCGCCTACGATCGCAGGCAGTCCGGCCGATGCCGTTTGCCCCTCTTCCTGCCCTTCGTCGACCATGAAACGTTTCCTCGTCCCGCTCGTTTCCCTGTGCCTTGGCCTGGCGGCTACGTCCGCGCACGCGCTCGACGCGCACGTCGTGCGTCTCGGCATCGACCCGACCTATCCGCCGATGGATGCGAAGGCGCCCGACGGCAGCCTGAAGGGCTTCGACGTCGATCTCGGCAACGAGATCTGCCGCCGTGCGCAGTTGCGCTGCCAGTGGGTCGAGCTCGAATTCTCCGGGATGATTCCCGCGCTGCAGGCGCGCAAGATCGACGCGATCCTGTCGTCGATGGCGATCACCGAGAAGCGCGAGAAGCAGATCCTGTTCTCGTCGAAGCTGTTCCGCTTCAAGTCGCGGCTCGTCGCGCGGCCCGCGAGCCGGCTCGACAGTACGACGGCGTCGCTGGCCGGCAAGCGCGTCGGCGTGCAGTCGGGCACGCAGTTCGAATCGTGGGCGCTCGCGCACTGGGCGCCGGCCGGCGTCGGCGTGGTGCCGTACAAGAGCCAGGACGACGTGTTCGCCGATCTGGTGAACGGCCGGCTCGACGCGGCGCTGCTCGGCACGGTGGAAGCCGACTACGGGTTCCTGCGCCAGCCGCGCGGCAAGGGCTTCGCGTTCGTCGGCGCGCCGCTCGACATGGGCGATCGCGGTGTGGGCATCGGCATGCGGCAGTCCGATACGGCGCTCAAGGCATCGATCGACGGCGCGATCGCGTCGATGCTGAAGGACGGCACGTACGACCGGATCGCGAAGCAGTACTTCGATTTCAACCCGTACGGCGACTGAGCGCCGGGCCACGCCACGCCGCCGGTTCATCCGCTTCTTCGTTTTTACTCGTTCGAGATCATCGATGCAGATTCGCACCACGCCGCTCCTGTCGCCGTCGATCGGCACGCAGCGCACGCTGACGAGCTTTCATTTCGGGCCGGCCGACACCGGCCGCAAGATCTACCTGCAGGCCGCGCTGCACGCGGACGAGACGCCCGCGATGCTCGCGGCGTTCGTGCTGAAGCAGCGTCTCGGGCAGCTCGATGCCGAAGGGCGGCTCGCGGCCGAGATCGTGCTCGTGCCGGTCGCGAACCCGGTCGGCCTCAATCATCATCTGCTCGGGCAGTTCATCGGCCGCTTCGATCTCGCGAGCGGCCGCAACTTCAATCGCGGCTTCCTGCCGCTCGCGCAGATCGCCGCGCGTGCGCGCGACCGGCTCGGCGACGACGGCGAACGCAATCGCGCGATCGTGCGCGAGTGCGTCGGCGCGGCGCTCGACGAGATCGCGCCGCGCACCGAATTCGATGCGCTGCAGCTTGCGCTGCTGAAGCTGTCGCACGACGCCGATGTGGTGATCGACCTGCATTGCTCGCTCGAAGCGGTGATGCACGTGTACACGAGCGATACCGCGTGGCCCGAAGTCGAGCCGCTCGCGCGTTATCTCGGCTCGCAGGTATCGCTGCTCGCCGAGGATTCGGGCGGGCACGCGTTCGACGATGCGCATCATCTGCTGTGGTCGCAATTGCGGCAGCACTTGCCGGCAGGCACGCCGATGGCGGCGGGTACGGTGGCCGTGACGGTCGAATGCCGCGGCCAGCGCGACGTGACGTATGAATATGCGGAACGCGATGCCGATGCGCTCGTCGACTATCTCGTGTGGCGCGGCGCGGTGCGGGGCGAACGCGTGCCGCTGCCGCCGCTCGCCGCACCGGCCACGCCGCTTGCGGGCAGCGAGCAGTTCTACGCACCGGTGAGCGGAATACTCGTGCACCGCGCGGCGATCGGCGCGACGATCCGCGCCGGCGATCCGCTGTTCGACATCGTCGATCCGCTGACGGATGCGATCACGACGATCTCGAGCGGAACCGACGGCGTGTTCTACATGCGCCGCGCGATCCGCTTCGTGACGGCCGGTGCGCCGCTCGGCCGCGTGACGGGCACGGTGCCGGTGCGTACGGGGATGTTGCTCGGCGCGTGAGTGCGTGGTGTCGGTCGGGCTTGCTGCGTGGTTTTGGTTTCGTCGAATCGACAGTGCTTGTGCGCGCTCATGCGTGACGCGGCGCGGCAGCGTACCGCTTCGGCGGTGAACAGCGAACTCACGATGCTCTATTGGCGCATCGGCCAACTCGTTCATACCCGGGTCCTGGCGGGAAAACGGGTCGACTATGGTGAAGAGGTGCTCCCGACGCTGGCCACGCAGTTGACGAAAGACTACGGCGGCAGCTTTGCCGTGAAGAATCTTCGTTGCGTTGGTTCCGCTCAAAGACCCGCGTCAGCGCAACTACTACGCGCAGACGGCATTGCCGCCGCGCGCAGTGCTGACGGACCGACTGCAACAAGCGATGCAACGCGCACGGTTGCAGGTCAGGCCGCGCAGCGCGGCCCGGAACGCATCCTGACGCGCCCGGGCGTTCGTCGTTTACCCCCGCCGCGCCACCAGCTCCGACACCGTCTGCGCGGCCTGCTGCAGCGGCTCGAGAAACTCCTTCACCATCTGCTTTGCGGTATGCCGCTGCGCGTTGCCGCTGATGTTCATCGCCGCGATGATCTGCCCGCGCCGGTTGCGAATCGGCGCGGACAGCGACATCAGGCCCACTTCGAGTTCCTGGTCGACCACGGCCCAGCCCTGCTGGCGCACCTGCGCGATCGTCGCCTTCAGCTCGCCGAGATCGGTGATCGTGCGCGGCGTATGCGCGCGGATGCCGCTTTGCGCGAGCGTCTCGTCGAGCGCAGCATCGTCGAGCGCGGACAGCAGCACACGGCCCATCGAAGTGCAGTACGCGGGCAGCCGGCTGCCGATCGACAGATTGATCGTCATGATCTTGCGGGTCGGCACGCGCAGCACGTAGACGATCTCGGTGCGATCGAGCACGGCTGCCGAGCAGCTTTCATGGATCTGCTCGGACAATTGCTCCATCACGGGGTCGGCGAGATTCCAGAACGGCATCGACGTGAGATACGCGAAGCCGAGCTCGAGGATCTTCGGCGTGAGCCGGAACAGCCGGCCATCGGCCTCGACGTAGCCGAGCGTCTGCAGCGTGAGCAGGATCCGGCGCGCGCCCGCGCGCGTGAGCCCGGTGGCCGACGCGACTTCGGTGAGCGTCTGCTCGGGGCGTGCCGCGTCGAACGCGCGGATCACCGCGAGGCCGCGCGCGAACGACTGCACATACGAGTCGCCCGGTTTCTGGATGTCTTCGGTTGTCATGAATGGTCGGATTGTCGTGCAGCCGAGAAGATAGCGCATGGGGCCTGACACGCCAACCGCGCGGCGGACCGCGCGCTTGACAGGTCGTCCCCGCACTCCCTATGATGCATTGAACGTTCGATACACGATCTTATGTTCGTATATAGAACATTTAAGCGCATCCCGGCGGGCAATGCAAGGGGCGCGTTCACTCATTTCCCAGCTTTGCAAGAGACCGGAGACACCGATGACCGAAGCCTTTCTGTGTGATGCGATCCGTACCCCGATCGGCCGTTACGGCGGCGCGCTGTCCGGCGTGCGCGCCGACGACCTCGGCGCGGTGCCGCTCAAGGCGCTCGTCGAGCGCAACCGCGACGTCGACTGGACGGCGATCGACGACGTGATCTACGGCTGTGCGAACCAGGCCGGCGAAGACAACCGCAACGTCGCGCGCATGTCCGCGCTGCTCGCGGGGCTGCCGGAGGGCGTGCCGGGTTCGACGATCAACCGGCTGTGCGGGTCCGGGATGGATGCGGTCGGCGTGGCTGCGCGTGCGATCAAGTCGGGCGAAGCCGCGCTGATGGTCGCCGGCGGCGTCGAAAGCATGACGCGCGCGCCGTTCGTGATGGGCAAGGCCGCCAGCGCATTCGCGCGCCAGGCCGATATCTACGACACGACGATCGGCTGGCGCTTCGTCAATCCGCTGATGAAACAGCTGCATGGCGTCGACTCGATGCCGGAGACCGCCGAGAACGTCGCGGTCGACTACAACATCAGCCGCGCCGACCAGGACCTGTTCGCGCTGCGCAGCCAGCAGAAGGCCGCGCGTGCGCAGCAGGACGGCACGCTTGCCGAGGAAATCGTCGCGGTCACGATTGCGCAGAAGAAGGGCGATCCGCTCGTCGTGTCGCGCGACGAACATCCGCGCGAGACGTCGCTCGAAGCGCTGGCGAAGCTGAAGGGCGTCGTGCGTCCGGACGGCTCGGTGACGGCCGGTAACGCGTCGGGCGTGAACGACGGTGCCGCCGCGCTGCTGCTCGCGAACGAAGCATCCGCGAAGCGGTTCGGCCTGACGCCGCGCGCCCGCGTGCTCGGCATCGCGACGGCCGGCGTCGCGCCGCGCGTGATGGGCATCGGCCCCGCACCGGCCACGCAGAAGCTGCTCGCCCGGCTCGGGATGACGATCGACCAGTTCGACGTGATCGAACTGAACGAGGCGTTCGCGTCACAAGGTCTCGCGGTACTGCGCATGCTCGGCGTCGCCGACGACGATCCGCGCGTGAACCCGAACGGCGGCGCGATCGCGCTCGGCCACCCGCTCGGCGCATCGGGTGCGCGTCTCGTGACGACGGCGATGTATCAGTTGCATCGCACGAACGGCCGCTTCGCGCTGTGCACGATGTGCATCGGCGTCGGCCAGGGCATCGCGATCGCGATCGAACGGGTCTGATCCGCGTTCGATCCGTGTTTCGCGGCGAGGCGGCAACGGATGCGCCGCTTCGCCGCTTCGCCGCTTTACCGATTCGCTGTAGCCGAAACGAAGCGCGGCACGAGGGTTCTCGTGCCGCGCTTCGTCGTTAACCGGCCTGCGACACCTGCTTGAGGCGCGCATCGAGCGCGTCGATTTCGGTGTCCGCGAACACTTCGATCCCATGCGCGCGCAGCAACGCCGCCGTGACACCGGCGCCGGCGTGCCGCCGGTTCTCGAAACTCCCGTCGTAAATGAACGTGCTGCCGCACGACGGACTGCCGTCGGCGAGGATCGCGAAGCGGCAATCGTGCGTGCGCGCGAGTGCCAGCGCGGTGTGCGCGCCGGCCACGAACGGCGTGGTCACGTCCGTTCCGTTCACGTCGACGATCCGCGCGACGCCGGACAGCACCTGCTGCCCCGATTCACCGCTGGCGATTTCGGCGGGCGGCCGCGGCACGCTGAAGCCACCGGCCAGTTCCGGACACACGGGCACGAGACGCCCTTCGCGCTGCCATCGTTCGAGCGCCTCGTGCGCGGCGGTTTTGGCCGAGCCGTTGTAACGAACCGGATGACCGACCACGCACATGCTGACGAGGATCTTCGGCAGCGGTTGCGGTTGCCCGTCGTTCTGCACGTTATGCAATGTCGCTCTCCGTGATTTCGCGATGGTCGATGACGGCTGCGGCAACGCGGGAAATTCCATGCTTTGCCCGCGTGCCGGTACGTCAGGCCGTCGGTCCTTCCAGATGGATGTCCTCGGGCTCGAGCGCATACAGCGCCGGGTCGGGCGATGTGCTGACCGTGAAGCCGAGCCGCAGGTAGAAGTCGATCGTGCGTTGCGACGGTGTGGCCGACACGTACAGGCGCGCGGCCCCCATCGCACGCGCCTGCTCCCGGGCCGCGCGGTAGAGTTGCTCGCCGAGCCCGCAGCCGCGCCAGTCGTGGCTCACGTGCAGGAACTTCAACTGCAGCATGTCGCGGTGCGGGCCGAGCGGCCGGCTGTCGACGACGACCGCCGCGACGAGCCGCGCGCCGTCGAACATGCCGAGGCACCAGCCGCCGCGATCGTGACAGTCGAGCAGGATCGGCGTGTAGTGGTCGGCTTCGCCGTCGGGCCAGCCTGCGACGTCGTAGAACTCGGGAACGAGATGCAGCGCGCCGTCGCGTAGCACGTACAGGTGCTCGATGATTTCGCGCCGGTCGATCGTCCACACGAGCGGCAGATCGTCACGCGTGAGGAGGCGGGCAGACAGCGCGTCGCGCTCGGCGGCGGTGCGGCGCGTCATGCGGCCTCCCGATGCGCGGCGATCGCATCTCTCGGCGACAGACGCGTCGAGCCGCTCTTGCGGAAAAATGCGGCCCGATCGCCTTTATGGCTGTCATGCGCGACTGTCGCCGTATTCCGGGACAGCCGATTCAGGTCGTGCAATGCCTTTTTCATCGAATTCGAATGCCGGGTGAATGAAGCAGGATAGACGGAATCGTTGCGCCGGGTGCAATGGTCGACCGCATCGACCTGCGGCGCGGGTTGGCCGTGCAGCGTGGTGTGACGTGCGACTGAACGCGCGCGACGATTATTGCCGGATTATTTGATCGAAATCATGGTGGCCGTCGAATTGCATATTTTATGCGAGGAAAGGGTAAGGTTTTTCACCAATATGCCGACAGCAAGATAAAGACCGTCGTAAAGCGATAAACCGTTTTTCGGCTACTGAGCGTGAATTCAGCGCGGCGCGGACGACAGATCCGCCTTTCGGAGCCTTGCATGCGTAATAACCAGCCCGTTACCCAACAGGAATTCGATTTTCCCGACGACGTCACGCTGATGTCGACGACCGATGCCGACAGCGTCATCACGTATGCGAACACGACGTTCGCGCATGTGAGCGGCTTCACGAACGAGGAACTCGTCGGCCAGCCGCACAACGTAGTGCGCCACCCGGACATGCCGCGCGAAGCGTTCGCCGACATGTGGGCGACGCTCAGGCGCGGCGAGCCGTGGACCGCGCTCGTGAAGAACCGCCGCAGGAACGGCGATCACTACTGGGTGCGCGCGAACGCGATTCCGGTCATGCGCAACGGCGAGCCGCAAGGCTACATGTCGGTGCGCACGAAGGCGCCGCACGACGAGACCGAGGCCGCCGAGGTGCTGTATCGCGCGTTTCGCGAAGGCAAGGCCGGCCGGCGCCGGTTTCACAAGGGACTGGTGATCCGCACGGGGTGGCTTCGCGTTGCCTCGCTGTCGCAGACGATGTCGGTGCGTGCGCGCGTGCATTCGGCGCTGTGCGTGCTCGCGCCGGCGGTCGTTGGCGCGGGATGGGCATGCGGGCTTGCCGGCGGCGGGCTGGCGGCGTTTGCCGGCGTGACGGTCGGCGTAGCGGCGGCGGCGGGCCTGTGGCTCGATGCGCAGATCGTGCGTCCGCTGAAGCGGCTGCACGATCAGGCGCTGAACGTCGCGACCGGCGAAAGCCGGCGCGGCGTGCGGATGAACCGCGTTGACGAGATCGGCATGACGCTGCGCACGATCAACCAGCTCGGGCTGATGTTTCGCTGGCTCGTCGACGACGTCAGCGAACAGGTATTGAACGTGCAGCGCGCGAGCAACGAAATCGCGCAGGGCAACAACGACCTGAGCGCGCGCACCGAGCAGGCCGCGTCGAGCGTGCAGGAGACGGCCGCGTCGATGGCCGAGATGACGGCGACCGTCGACAGCAACGCGGAAACCGCGCTGCAGGCGAACCGGCTCGCGATGTCGGCGAGCGAGGCGGCCGGGCGTGGCGGGCAGGCGGTAGGCGAAGTCGTCGCGACGATGAGCGACATCACCGCCAGCTCGCGCAAGATCGCCGACATCATCGGCGTGATCGACGGCATCGCATTCCAGACCAATATCCTTGCGCTGAACGCGGCGGTGGAAGCGGCGCGTGCAGGCGAACAGGGGCGCGGCTTCGCGGTGGTCGCGGGCGAGGTGCGGGCGCTCGCGCAGCGCAGCGCGAACGCGGCGAAGGAGATCAAGACGCTGATCGGCGCGAGCGTCGATCGCGTTGAGTCGGGCGCGCGGCGCGTGGACGAAGCAGGCAGGACGATGGAGGACATCGTCGCGCAGGTGAAGCGCGTGTCGGACCTGATCGCGGAGATCAGTTCGTCGACGGCCGAGCAGAGCACCGGCGTGTCGCAGGTGGATCAGGCGGTCGTGCACCTGGACAACATCACGCAGCAGAACGCGGCGCTCGTCGAGCAGAGCGCGGCCGCGTCGGAGAGCCTGAAACAGCAGGCGACGCGGCTGGTGGATGCGGTGAACGTGTTTCGGTGATGGGGGGTAACGTGGCGATGCGGGCATGACGGCACAGTGCGCTGGCCCGTGCGTCACGCCGATGGCGGTCAGATCAGCGCCGGCTGCAGCGGCGCGCGATGTTCGCGAACCTTGACGATGCGATATTCGTTACGCAGCCCTTCGTCGGTGACGATCTGCGTCTGGCGAAGATCGACGAGCAGTACGTCTCCCTTTCCGAAGCGCTCGCCGGCATCGACCTTCGCGAGAAACTGCTCGTCGTCCAGTGCGGCGAAGAATGCCGATGTGCCGTCGTGCACGCGCCACTTGTTGCCGTCCTTGAATACGACGGACTCGAGTTTCAGCATCTTGCGCGCGATCGAATCGGTGACCACTACGCCGGGATCGTCATTGCCCATGAACATATCGAGTTCATCGTTCTCGATCGCGAGTTCGATCGTTTCGTCGCGAACGATACCGAAGCTGTCGATGCCTTCACGTTCGAGCGGCGACAACACTTTTTGCAGGCTGATGCGGACCGTGCGGTTCTGGTAAAGCCGAAAGATGGCTTCGTCGATAACCACAGATTCCAGTTCCGAGATCCAGACCCGGGTGTGAACGCCCTCGGGCTCGGTACGATGCGGTTTGCGTCCGCGCAACGTGCGAACGAAGCCGATCAGGCCACCGCCTCCGACGATGCCGAGTGCGCCGAGGATCGCCAGCGCATTGCTGAACGCACCGGCGCTCGGCCCCGCGAACAGGTCACGGATCTGGCTCGCGAGCGACTGGACGAAGATCAGCTCGGAGTGAAACGACCCCGCCTTGAAGCTGCCCCTGACCTCGAGACGCACCTCGGTGTTCTCGCCATTGAGTTCCTTGTTGGCGGACGCGAAGAGGTTGGCAATGGCGATGAGTGCCGGCGCGAGGTCGCGCACGTCCATCCGGTGCTCGGCGAGCGCGGGCCCGTCGTAGACGACGTTGAACGGTTGGTGATTGCTCGTGCCGCCGGCGCTGCGTGGCGGCGGGAGCGATCGGCGATTGGAGGGGCTGACGATCATGAGGACGCTCTCGGGCTCGGCAGGGCGATGATGCACGTCGGGCGTCGGTGGAGCCTAGAGCGCATGCGATGAAGTGACCGAGGAGTGCTGTGCACGAGGCGTGCGTGAACCGGGCCGTCAGGTGAGGTGTTCATGAGCGGGCAAACAGGATCGGGGCGGAACGCTCAATCTAGCGGTTTGCCGGCGAACGAGAAATGAGACTTGAACGAAATCCGGACGGGTATGCCGTTCGGCAGAGGCTGGCTGTGCGATCGCCTCGACGGAGGCTGCCGACAGCGGGGGCACCGAGGTGACAAGAGATGACGCGGGCACAACGGAGAGGGACGCCGGCCCGCGTCGTGACCGCCCGGTTCCGGCCGGGCGGTCGGCGCCTGTCACGGACGCGACAGGCGTTGAACCGTCAGACGGCCAGGCAGAGGTACTTGATCACGACGTAGTCGTCGATGCCGTAGTGCGAGCCTTCGCGGCCGAGGCCCGACTGCTTCACGCCGCCGAACGGCGCGACTTCGTTCGAGATCAGGCCCGTGTTCACGCCGACCATCCCGTATTCGAGCGCTTCGGCGACTTTCCACACGCGGCCGATGTCGCGGCTGTAGAAGTACGCGGCCAGACCGAACTCGGTGTCGTTCGCGAGGCGGATCACTTCGTCGTCGCTGCCGAACTTGAACAGCGGCGCGAGCGGCCCGAACGTCTCTTCCTTCGCGACCTTCATCGCCGGCGTGACGCCGGTCAGCACGGTCGGCTCGAAGAAGCCGTGGCCCAGCGCGTGGCGCTTGCCGCCGGTCACGACGGTCGCGCCCTTCGCGAGCGCGTCCTCGATGTGCGCCTCGACCTTCAGCACCGCGGCTTCGTTGATCAGCGGGCCTTGCGTGACGCCCGGCTCGGTGCCGCGGCCCACCTTCAACTGGCCGACGGCCGCCGCGAGCTTCTGCGCGAACTGGTCGTACACGGCTTCATGCACGTAGAAGCGGTTCGTGCACACGCAGGTCTGGCCGCTGTTGCGATACTTCGACGCGATCGCGCCCTGCACGGCCGCGTCGAGGTCGGCATCGTCGAACACGATGAACGGCGCGTTGCCGCCGAGCTCCAGCGACACCTTCTTGACCGTTGCCGCGCACTGCGACATCAGCAGGCGGCCGACCGGCGTCGAGCCGGTGAACGACAGCTTGCGCACGATCGGGTTCGACGTCAGTTCGCCGCCGATCGCCTTCGGGTCGCCCGTGACGACGCTGAACACGCCGGCCGGCACGCCCGCGCGCTCGGCCAGCACGGCCATCGCGAGCGCGGAGAACGGCGTCGCCTCGGCCGGCTTCACGACGATCGGGCAGCCCGCCGCGAGCGCCGGGCCGACCTTGCGCGTGATCATCGCCGCCGGGAAATTCCACGGCGTGATCGCCGCGCACACGCCGATCGCTTCCTTCGTCACGACGATGCGCTTGTCGCTCGCCGGCGTCGGAATCGTGTCGCCGTACACGCGCTTGCCTTCTTCCGCGAACCATTCGAGGAACGATGCGGCATAGCCGATTTCGCCCTTGGCTTCGGCCAGCGACTTGCCCTGCTCGGTGGTCAGGATCAGCGCGAGATCGTCGGCGTTTTCCATCATCAGGTCGTGCCATTTGCGCAGGACGACCGCGCGCTCCTTCGCGGTCTTCTTGCGCCACGCGGGCCATGCGGCGTTCGCGGCTTCGATCGCGTGACGCGTCTCGGCGGCGCCCATCGCCGGCACCGTGCCGAGCAGGCCGCCCGTCGCCGGGTTGCGGACTTCGAACGTCTCGCCGTTCGTCGCGCCTTGCCATTCGCCGTTGACGTACGCCTGCTGGCGGAACAGCGACGGATCTTTCAGTGCCAGGGTTTCCTGAACAGTGCTCATATGAATCGCCTGCTTTGAAAAAGGACGGATGAAACGGCCGCCGCCGTCGTAAAGACGGCGGCGGCGCATTCACTGAATGAAGTCGACGAAAACTCAGGCCGGCACGCCGACCGTTTCCTTCAGCACTTCCTCGAGGATCACGAGTGCTTCGTCGAACACGGCTTGCGGGATCGTCAGCGGGAACAGGAAGCGCACGACGTTCGAGTACACGCCGCACACGAGCAGCAGCAGGCCGCGCTCGAGCGCACGAGCCTGCACGCGCTTCGTGAATTCGGCATCCGGCTCGCCCGAACCCGGCTTCAGGAACTCGACCGCGATCATCGCGCCCGGGCCGCGCACGTCGGCGATCTGCGGCACGTCGGCCTGCAGTGCGTTCAGCTTGGCCTTCAGCACGTCGCCGAGCTGCGTTGCGCGCTCGCACAGCTTCTCTTCGTCGATGATCTCGAGCACCGCGTGCGCCGATGCGACCGCCAGCGGGTTGCCGGCGTACGTGCCGCCGAGGCCGCCGGGCGCTGCCGCGTCCATCAGGTCGGCACGGCCGACGACGCCCGACAGCGGCATGCCGCCCGCCAGGCTCTTCGCCATCGTGATCAGGTCGGCGAGCACGTCGTAGTGCTGCATCGCGAACAGCTTGCCGGTACGCGCGAAGCCCGTTTGCACTTCGTCGGCGATCAGCAGGATGCCGTGCTCGTTACAGATCTTGCGCAGCGCGCGCACGAATTCGGCCGGCGCCGGGTTGAAGCCGCCTTCGCCCTGGACCGGTTCGAAGATGATCGCGGCGACGCGCTTCGGATCGATGTCGGCCTTGAACAGCATCTCGATCGCCTTGATCGAGTCGGCCGTCGTCACGCCGTGCACGGCGTTCGGGTACGGCGCGTGGAACACGTCGCCCGGGAACGGGCCGAAGTTCAGCTTGTACGGGGCGACCTTGCCGGTCAGCGCCATGCCCATCATCGTGCGGCCGTGGAAGCCGCCCGAGAAGGCGATCACGCCCGGACGGCCGGTGGCCGCCCGCGCGATCTTGATCGCGTTCTCGACGGCTTCGGCGCCGGTCGTGAAGAACGCCGTCTTCTTCGGGAAATCGCCCGGCGCGCGCTCGTTGATCTTCTCGGCCAGCTCGACGTACGACGCGTACGGGACGATCTGGTAAGCGGTGTGCGTGAAGTTGTTCAGCTGGTCCGCGATCGCCTTGACGATCTTCGGGTGGCGGTGGCCGGTGTTCAGCACCGCGATGCCGGCGGCGAAATCGATGAAGCGGCGGCCTTCGACATCCCACAGTTCCGCGTTCTCGGCGCGGGCAGCGTAGAAATCGCACATCACGCCGACGCCGCGCGGGGTAGCGGCGTTCTTGCGGGCCTGCAGGTCGGCATTCTTCACGGTCATCTCCTTGATGTTCTTTCCGGTGAGTAGAAAATCGGGCGCTTCGACAGCCCATGGAGGCGACTATAATCACATTTGGCTCTGGCAATCAGAGCCATTTCAATAAATATTCAGGAGCCAATCATGCGCGCGAGCGTGTTGTCGGACTGGCTCGCGCAGCGCCTCGTGCGCGGCGGCGAACAGCCGATCTACCGGCAGCTTCACCGGCTGCTGCAACAGGCGATCCTGTCGCGCGAACTGCCGGCCGGCACGCGTGTGCCGTCGTCGCGCCTGCTGGCCGCCGAGCTCGGGATCGCGCGCAATACGGTCACGCAGGTTTACGAGCAGCTTTCGCTCGAAGGCTACGTGAACTCGGCGACCGGCCGCGGCACGTTCGTCGCCGACAGCGCGCCGGACGAGATCGTCGGCGCACCGGCCGACGCGGCCGCCGACCACCCGGCGCTCGTGCCGCCGTCGGCGCGGCGGCTGTCCGCGCGCGGCACGCGGCTCGTCGAGGGCGCCGGCGTGTCGAAGCGCCAGGGCGGCGCGTTCATGCCGGGCGTGCCCGATGTGTCGCGATTTCCGGCGCGCGTGTGGACGCGGCTGCACAACAAATACTGGCGGCGCCTGCGTCCCGACCTGCTGACCTATGCGCCGGGCGGCGGCCTCGCGCTGCTGCGCGAGGCGCTGGCCGACTATCTGCGCACGTCGCGCTCGGTGCGCTGCACGCCCGAGCAGATCGTGATCACGACCGGCATCCACCAGTCGATCGACCTCGCGGTGCGGCTGCTGACCGATCCAGGCGACGCGATCTGGACCGAGGACCCGTGCTACTGGGGCGTGCGCAGCGTGCTGAACGTGTCGGGGCTGACCACGCGGCCGATTCCGGTCGACGATGAAGGGATCGCGCCGTCGGCCGCCGATCTCGCCGAACCGCCGAAGCTGATGCTCGTCACGCCGTCGCACCAGTATCCGCTCGGGATGGTGATGAGCCTCGCGCGGCGGCGGATGCTGCTCGAATACGCGCGCCAGCACGGCTGCTGGATCATCGAGGACGACTACGACAGCGAATTCCGCTACGGCAGCCGGCCGCTCGCGTCGCTGCAGGGGCTCGACACGGCCGGGCAGGTGATCTACGTCGGCAGTTTCGGCAAGACGCTGTTCCCGGGGCTGCGGGTCGGCTACCTGGTCGCGCCGGAGCCGCTCGCGGAAAGCTTCGCGACCGCGAGCGCCGAGCTGTATCGCGAAGGGCAGTTGCTGCAGCAGGCCGTGCTGGCCGAATTCATCGCGGAAGGGCACTTCGTGTCGCATATCCGCAAGATGCGCACGCTGTACGGGCAGCGCCGCGAGGTGCTGCTCGACGCGGTCGCGCAACGCTACGGCGACTCGCTGCACGCGCTCGGCAGCGACGCAGGGCTGCATCTCGTCACGCAGCTGCCGGATGGTGTCGACGATCGCGCGGTCGCGCAGGCCGCGCTCGAACGCAATATCGTCGTGCGGCCGTTGTCGGGGTATTACGCGGATCGCGAACGCGCGGCGTCGGGGCTGCTGCTCGGCTATGCGTGCGTGCCGGAGGACGAGATCGCGACCGCGTTCGCGACGCTTGCCGAGGCGATCGACGAGCGGGCGTTTGGCAAGGCGGTCGAGGTGGCCTGAACGGCGCCTGCGGTTGCGGCATCGCGTTGCGATGTTCGCCGCCGCCATCGAGGCCGGGCGGCGTCATGCTCGCTCGACGGCCGGGAGAGCATGCGCGTCCTGCACTACCTGCCGCGAATCTCAATACCCGATCCACACCGCGAACGTCAGCACGACGCACGACAGCGCGAGCAGCGTCAGGAACAGCGGCAGCACGAAGCGGATCCACGCGCCGAAATCCACGCGCGCCGTGGCCAGATACGCGAGCAGCATTCCGGACGTCGGCGTGACGAGGTTCGTCAGCCCGCCGCCGAGCACGAACGCGAGCACCGACGTCTGGCCGCTCACGCCGGAGAGCTGCGCGATCGGCCCGATGATCGGCATGCTGACCGCGGCCTTGCCCGACACCGACGGAATGAACACGTCGAGCACCATCTGCACGCCCATCAGCCCGTTCGCGACCCACACCGGCGACTGCCCGTCCGCGAGCCGCGTGAAGAAGTGGATCAGCGTGTCGAGCACGAGGCTGTTCTGCAGCAGCAGTTCGACGGAAGCGGCGAGCCCCATCAGCAGCGCGGCGAGCATCATGTTCTTCATCCCGTCGACGAACGCGTCGGCCGCGCTGCGCGAATCGAGCCCGCCGATGATGGCCGTCGCGATGCTCACGGCCGTGTAGAACGCCGCCAGCTCGACGTTGCCCCACTTGAGCTCGCGCGTGCCGTAGATCAGCATCGCGACGGCGGCGGCGAACACGGCCAGCGTCGCCTTGTGGCGCAGCGATAGCTTCGCGGCCGCGTGCGCGGCATGGCCCGCGGCGGTCTGCCCGGCCCGATAGCCGGTGCTGCGCACGTAGCGCAGCAGGTACAGGATGCCGATCGTCAGGAATACGACGAATACGACCGCGCGCAGCGCGACGCCGCTGAACAGCGGCACGCCGACGAGCGGCTGCGCGACGGCCAGCGCGAGCGGGTTCGTGACCGACGCGATATAGCCGATCTTCGCGGCGAGCGCGACGAGGGCGACCGCGAACAGGTCCGGGAGACCGAGGCGCCGCGCGATCACGACCACCATCGGAATGATCACGAGGTACTCGGAGATGAAGCCGAGCAGCGTACTGCCGAGCCCGATCAGGATCATCAGCATCGGTGTCAGCAGGTATGCGTTGTTGCCGGTGAGCTGCAGCAGCCGGTCGATGCCCGCGTCGACCACGCCGGTGCGGCGCATCACCCCGAACATCCCGCCGACGAACATCACCATCACGATCAACGGCGCGTTCTTCAGCAGCCCTTGCGGCACCGCGACGAACGCCGAGACGAGGCTTGCCGGCAGCGCTTGAGCGGACGTGCTGTGACTGACGGCCGGGGCGACGAGCGTCGTGAGGGCGGTGGTCTTCGGCACCACGTGATAGGTGCCCGGCACGACGAGCCGGCCGTCGCGCGCGAACTGGCCCGAGTCGACGACCCACGTGAGCGCAATCGCCGCGGCGAGCACCCACAGCATCATCACGACGGGATGCAGCATCTTGCCGTGCGGATGCGGCGCGTGACCGGCGGGTGCCGTCGGATCGTCGGCCGCGAGTGCGGGGGTGTCGGCGCCGTGCGCGCCGGCCGGGTTCGGGGAAGAGGCGGACATCGGATCCTCGTCGAAAAAGAAGCGGGCCGTCAGGCCGGTTGCAGCGCGGCGCGCGCCGGGACGTAGCCGAGTTCGGCGGAAATGGCGAGGCTGCACGCCTGCAGGCGTTCGAGATAGTCGGGAATGTCGGCGTGGCTCACGCGCACCTCGGGCCCCGTCACGCTGACCGACGCAACCGTCGCGCCCGTCAGGTCGCGCACCGGCACTGCGATCCCGACCGCGCCGGGCGTCACTTCGCCGCTGCTCACCGCGTAGCCCTTGCGCGCGACCGCGTCGAGTTCGCCGGCGAGCTTCGCCGGGTCGTCGGCCTGCCCGTTCCGGCGCAGTTGCGCGAGATATTCGTCGCGCACCGCGTCGGGCGCGAACGCGAGCAGCACCTTGCCCGATGCGCCGAAATGGATCGGCCGGCGATTGCCGACCGCGCCGACCGTGCGCACCGCGTGCGTCGTTTCGCAACGCGCGACGCACACCGATTCGAGCCCTTCGCGTACGCGCAGCACGACGGTCTCGTTGATCGCCTGGTTGAGCGCGAGCATGTGCCGGTGCGCGGCGCGCACGAGCGCGTTCTGCTGCGACGCGGCCACGCCGATCACGAACGCCTGCGGGCCGAGCGCATAGGTGGACGTGCGCGGGTCCTGCACGACGAAGCGATGCAGTTCAAGCGTGCACAGCATCCGGTACGTGCGCGACTTGTTGATGCCGAGCTGCGATGCGAGCTCGGTCACGCCGAGGTTCGGATGCTCGGCCACGTAGGTCAGCAGCTTCAGCGCGCTGTCGACGGCGTCGACGATGTAGGTCGTCATGCGGGGCCTCCCTGCGGTGCGATGCGCGCGCGGACGTAATCGGCGAGTGCGTCGAGGTATGCGTCGACCGAGCGCTTCAGCGTGGCGAAGCCTGCATGTTTCGCGAATGCGGCCTCGTCCATGTACAGCGCGCGGTTGAATTCGATCTGGATGCCGTGGCGCTGCCGTGCGGGATCGGCGAGTGCGGTCAGCAGGTCGCCGCCCTGATACGGGTCGTTGACCTGCACGCGATAGCCGGCGCCGGCGAACCACTGTGCGGTCCACTCGGTGAACGCCGGATCGGCGGTCGTGCCGCGCCGGTCGCTGACGACGACGTCCGGCCGCAACGCACCCGCGTCGACGTTCATCGCGTTGCCGCGCGACTTCATCGAATGGCAGTCGATGTGCCACAGCGCGCCGTGCGCCGCATGCAGCGGCTCGGCGATGCCGGCGAGCGCGCGGCGGTACGGCAGGTAGTACGCGTCGATCCGGTGGCGCACTTCGGCGAGCGACAGCTTGCGGTCGTACAGCGGCACGCCGGGCAGCGCGTCGCGCCGGATCAGCCCCATCCCGCGCTGCGTGTACGGCTGCGGCGACAGCGGCTCGGGCCACGGCTCGGCGAGCAGCGTCGCGTCGATATCGGTTTCCGCACGGTTCGGATCGATGTACGCGCGCGGAAACGTCGCGCCGAGGAGCGTGCCGCCGCGCGCAGGGGCGCCGGCCCACAGTTCGTCGATGTACGCGTCCCACGTGGTGCGGATCGCGTCGTCGGGTGCGACGGTGGCGAAGTCCGGCGGATACGCGATGCCGCTGTGCGGCGAGTCGACGACGATCGGCAGTGCCGGCACCGTCGGCATCGCGACGAAATAGGCAGGCGATGCGCCGGCAGTCGCGTTGTTGCAATTAAACGTCAGCATGGGGATCAGGTTCTTTACCTAGTTTCTCGAGGCGTCTCGTTCGAATGTTTTAATCATTAAAACAACGTATCAATATTTCACAACGGCTGAAAATCGCGGTCAAGGGCTTTTTGCGATACCGGGATTGCACGCCATGATCGGCCTGTCATGCCCGTGATTATTGGGCTTGTTTCATTCCTCGAAACGCCTTGCGATTCAGGTGCATTTGACCTGCGCGTACGATTTTTGACGTCACTTGACGCTTCAAATCACCGAATTCAACAATAAATAAGACGATGTTTTATTCAATAAAACTCGTTGCGAGCGAAATAAATCGCTCCACATATTCAACCGATAAAAGGGGTCGGAGATGAAGCGAAAAGGGATGATGGTTGCGCTGGCGGGTATCGCAACGGCGGCCGGTGCGATGTACGCGCACGCACAGTCGAGCGTGACGCTGTACGGCGTGGTCGATTCGGGGCTCACGTACACGAACAACCAGAACGGCCACGCCGCGTGGCAGGCGACCGGCGGCAACGAGCAGGGCACGCGCTTCGGGCTGCTCGGCAAGGAGGACCTCGGCGGCGGCACGCGTGCGGTGTTCCGGCTCGAGAACGGCTTCAACATCGAGAGCGGCGCCGCGAGCCAGGGCGGCCGGCTGTTCGGTCGCCGGGCATACGTCGGGCTGGAGAACGACCGCTGGGGCACGCTGACGATGGGCCGCCAGTACAACGCGGCGCAGGAAGTGCTGGAGCCGCTGCAGATCGGCGCGACCACCGCGCTCACGCAGTACGCGCTGCATCCGTTCGACACCGACGACCTGAACAACACGTTCCGCACCAACAACTCGGTGCAGTACCAGACGCCCACCTGGTACGGGCTGCGCGCGGTCGGCCTGTACGGCTTCTCGAATTCGACGTCGTTCGCGCAAAACCGCGTGTGGAGTATCGGCACGAGCTACGAGAACGGGCCGCTGCAACTCGGCGCGGCCTACGTGCGCGTCGATCATCCGGCGCTCGACACCACCGGCGCGGCGGCATCCGACAACTACTACACGTTCATCAAGGGCGTGACGCGCCAGCAGATCTGGGGCGCGGGTGGCGCGTATGCGTGGGGGGCCGCGACGTTCGGGCTGCTGTACACGAGCTCGCTGTTCAACCTGCAGACGGGCGGCGCGATGCGCTTCAACAACTACGAGGGCAGCGTGCGCTATCTGATGACGCCCGCGCTGCAGTTCGCGCTCGGCGAAACCTATACGCAGGTGCTTGCGTCGCAGGGGCCGAAGCCGAGCTCTCACTACCTGCAGACGAGCGTCGGTGCGCAATGTTTCCTGTCGAAGCGCACCGATATCTACGTGAACGCGTTCTACCAGCGTGCGTCGTCGAACACGGTGGCCGCGATCGAAGGGATCTCGAATCCGTCGAGCACACGCACGCAGATCGTCGCGGTGACGGGGATCCGCCACAAGTTCTGACGCGGCGACAGGCCGCGGGCGGGGCGCTTTCCGCTTACAACCGGATCAGCGCCGCGCCGGCCACCACCAGCGCGCACGCGGCGAGCCGCTGCGCGCCGGGCCGCTCGCGCATCACGAGCCAGCCGATCGCGACCGCAAAGATCGAACTCGTTTCGCGCAGCGCCGACACCGTCCCGACCGGCAAGTACCGGTACGCGAGGATCACGATGCCGTACGCCGCGAGCGAGAGCGTGCCGGCGATCGCGCCCTGCGCGAGTGCGGTGCGCGAGCCGAGCACCGCGCGCGGGCCGCCTCGCACGGCGCAGACCAGCACGAACTGCGGCACGCTCCACAGCACGTACACCCACGCGATGTAGCCGAGCGCGCTGCCGGACTCGCGCGAGCCGATGCCGTCGCAGATCGAATATGCGGCGATGAACACGCCCGTGAGCAGCGCAAACGGCACGCCTTCGCCCGAGAACCGGAAGCCGCGCCGCAGCGCGAGCGACATGATGCCGAACGACACGAGCACGATACCTGCGAAGCCGAACGGCGTTGGCTGTTCGTGGAGGAATACGAGCGCGAGCACCGACACGAGCAGCGGCGAGATCCCGCGCGCAATCGGGTAGATCTGCCCGAACTCGCCGCTTCGGTACGCCCGGGCGAGCGTGAAGCAATACGCAACCTCGAGCGCGGCGGACCCGGCGATATACGGCCACGCGGCGGGCGCCGGTGCGGGCAGCAGCGCGGCGCCGGCGACGCCGAACGCGAAATACGGCAGTGACATCGTGCCGAGCTGGACGAGCCGGTCTTCGCTGACGTGCAGGAATGCATTCCAGATGGCGTGCAGCAACGCGGAGCACAGCACGAGGCCGATGAAGAGGTGATCCATGAACGAACCGGGCGGACAGGGGCGGATGCGGAGGGCGCCGTCATTATGTGGGTATCGGGCGGGCTCGCATGGAATTGTCGATAATGGAGTGCTGTTATTCACCGGATGCCGACAATGACCGAAGCCACTCAAGCCCAGCCTGCCGTTCCGCGCCTCACGAGCCTGTCGCATGGCGGCGGCTGCGGCTGCAAGATTGCACCGGGCGTGCTGTCCGAACTGCTGAAGCGCGCGACGCCGCCCGCGCTGTTCCCGGATCTGCTGGTCGGCACGGAAACCTCCGACGACGCGGCCGTCTACCGCCTCAACGACGAGCAGGCGATCGTCGCGACCACCGACTTCTTCATGCCGATCGTCGACGATCCGTTCGACTTCGGCCGCATCGCCGCGACCAACGCGCTGTCCGACGTCTATGCGATGGGCGGCAAGCCGATCCTCGCGCTCGCATTGGTCGGCATGCCGATCAACGTGCTGCCGCACGAGACGATCGCTGCCGTGCTGCGCGGCGGCGAATCGGTGTGCGCGGACGCCGGCATTCCGGTCGCGGGCGGCCATTCGATCGATTCGGTGGAGCCGATCTACGGGCTCGCGGCGATCGGCGTCGTGCATCCGTCGCGCGTGAAGCGCAATGCGGCCGCGCGCGCGGGCGACGTGCTGGTGCTCGGCAAGCCGCTCGGTGTCGGCGTGCTGTCGGCCGCGCTGAAGAAGAACCAGCTCGATGCCGCGGGTTATGCGCAGATGGTCGCGACGACCACCAAGCTGAACCGGCCGGGTGCCGAGCTCGCCACGCTGCCGGGCGTGCATGCGCTGACCGACGTCACGGGCTTCGGGCTGCTCGGCCATACGCTCGAACTGGCGCGCGGCGCGCGGCTCACCGCGCGCGTGCACTATGCGTCGCTGCCGTGGCTCGCGGGCGTCGAAGCATTCGTCGCCGACGGCGTGTTCACCGGCGCATCGGGCCGCAACTGGGCCGCGTACGGCGCGGACGTGCAGCTGGCCGATACGCTTCCTCCGGTCGCACAGGCGTTGCTGACCGATCCGCAGACGTCGGGCGGGCTGCTGGTCGCGTGCGCGCCCGAGGCCGTCGACGACGTGCTCGCGTGCTTTCGCGCCGACGGCTTCGATCGCGCGGGCGTGATCGGCGAGATGGTGGACGGGCCTGCCCGTGTCGACGTCGCGTGACGCCGGAGCGCCATACCGGATTGTTTTGAGGGCGCTGGAATCGATGCCTTCCGTCGAAGGCGTCGACGACCGATGAACGACTTCCTGTTCGGGCTGATGGTCGCGCTGTCGGTCGGGCCCGTTGCGCTGATGATCGCGAACTACGTGATGCGTGCCGGCACCGCGAGCGGCGTGCGCGCGGCGGCGGGTGTCGCCGTAGCCGACGGCTGCTATGCGGTCGTCGCGTTCACGCTCGGCGCGATGCTCGCGAGCACGCTTGCGACACATCTTTCGCTGTTTCGTCTGGTCGGCGCGCTCGTGCTGCTCGCGATGGGCGCGCGGATGCTGTGGCAGGCGCTGCGCGATCGTCGCCGCACGCTCGACGGCGATGCGCGGCCGCCTGGCAGCCGCCCGTTCGTGTCGATGTTCTTCGTCACGCTGGCGAACCCGCTGACGATCCTGTTGTTCTACGGCTATGCAACGGCCGCCGCCGGAGCGCATCGGCACTGGCTGCTCGGCGCCGCATGCGTGTTTGCCGGCAGCCTCGCGGGGCAACTCGTGTTCGCGTGCGGCGGCAGCGCGATCGGCCGGATCGTGAAATCGCCGGGCCTGCTTGCGGCGAGTCATGTCGTCGCGGCGCTGGTCGTGCTGGGTTACGGCGTGGCGGGGCTGGCGCGGTTGTAGCGTTGGCCGGGCGACGAACATGCCGGTGCGATGGATGTGCCGGTATCGGTCAACCGGATAGTATTCCTGATGGTATGTCGGAACGCGAAGGCCATTTCCGTTGCGATTCGCGTGCGCACCATACCTGCACCGACGCACCGGGGCATCTGCGTCGTTTCGTAGTCGGGTTCCGCATCGGGCACGCGCGTTCTATACTCCGTCGCGCAGTCTACGAGAGCCGTTCTCACCCAACATCCTCGAAACAAGGAACGCCGATGCTGACTCGCTCCATTCTTTCCGCCGCTGCATTCTCGCTCGCCGCCTGTGCGACCGCGCCGTCGATCGCGCAGGACAACCAGGGCAACGACGCGGGCAACGCTGCATTCGCCGAGACCGGTGCACAGGGCCGCCCGGTCAAGGTCATGATCATCACGATGTTCGGTCCGGAGGGCCAGGCCTGGCTCGACCGGCTCGGCCCGTGGCGCGACATCGCCGTGCCCGGCCTGTCGCCGGACTACCCGAACGTGCATTGCAACAAGCAGGACGTGTGCGTGGTGACGACCGGCATGGGCTATGCGAACGCGTCGGCGACGATCATGGCGCTCACGTTCTCGCAGCGCTTCGATCTGCGCCGCACGTACTTCCTGATCTCCGGCATCGCGGGCGTGGACCCCGCGCAAGGCACAGTCGGTTCGGCCGCGTGGTCGAAGTACCTGGTCGATTTCAGCCTGCAGTGGGAGCTCGACGCACGCGAGATTCCGGCCGGCTGGAATACCGGCTTCCTCGGCATCAACACGAAGAGCCCGAACGACAAGCCGCCGCTCGACTATCGCACCGAGGTGTTCCAGCTGAATCCGCAGCTGACCGACGCCGCGGTCGCGCTGTCGCGCAACGTCGTGCTCGCCGACAGCGCGCAGGCGCAGGCCGCACGCGCGAAGTTCACGTATGCGCCGGCGAACCGGCCGCCGACCGTGATCCAGTGCGATACGTCGTCGGGCAACACGTGGTTCTCGGGCACGCTGATCGGCGAGCGCGCGCGCCAGTGGACGAAGATCCTGACCGACGGCAAGGGCACCTACTGCATGACCGCGCAGGAAGACAACGCGACATATGAAGCGCTCAAGCGCGCGGCGAGCGTGAAGCGGGTCGACCTGTCACGCGTCGCGGTGCTGCGCACCGGGTCGGATTTCGACCGGCCGTATGCGGGGCAGACGAGTGCCGACAACCTGCTGAACTACGCGGACCAGGGCGGCTTCGCCCCGGCGACCGAGAACCTGTATCGCGCGGGCAATCCGCTCGTGCAGGACATCGTCACGCACTGGGGCGAATGGCGCGACGGGGTGCCGCGCCGTTGAAGGCCGGATGACGACCAGCCGGCGGTCAATGCGATTGCGGTGCCGAACGAAACGGCGTCCACACCGGCGTGGTGTCGTCCCAATGATCGAGCGGCGAAGGGAGTTGATCGTTCATCATGTGCTCCTGCAACTAACTATCTAACCGATCGACTCGGCGAATCGTCGAGTCGTCGACAGGGAAATCGCGACGCCGCGCACCGGGCAACCGGTTGCGCGGCGTTGCGCATTTACCGGCCTCCGCCGGCGAGCTGGTTGCTTTCCGGCATCGAGCGATACGGGCCTTGTGCGAGGTCGAGCCCTTGCGGATACGAATTGGCCTTGCGCAAGTACGCGAGCGTGCCGTCCTTGCGCGCCTGCTCGACTTCCGCGTTCACTTCGGCGCGCGTGCGCGGGCCGTAGTGCTGCGAGTACCACGACGTATTGCCGTAGTCGCCGGCGTGCGGCGTACCCGAATCGGCGAAGGCCGGTGCAGACACGGCGAGCGTGAGGGCGACGGCGGAGAGAAGATGGCGGCGGTTCATGGCGTAACTCCTGGAGATGTCGGAGCGGGCGCTTGAGCGTTGGCTCCGGTCCCGCGAGGCGGGATCTGTTCGATGCGCAACGAGGTGCGCGACAGGGTTTACTCTAGGTATCCGTTCCGTCGCGATAAATGCGGCAGACGCGAATTGAATTGTCGTGTCAGAGGAACAATCGACATCCGTACGCGCGGCAGGGTTATGCGGAAATCGCTCGAACCCGCGTGCAGCGGGCCTCACACGGGGATGACGACGGCGCGCGGCGACGCGTGCGGGCGATTGCGTCGCCGCGCACAAAGGATTGCTGCGGATTCGGGAAGGATCGGGTGCGGCGCCGTGGGGAAACGTGGCGCGGAGGCGGGGCGACGCGCGGGCCTCGCAGCCCGCGCGTGCGGTTCAGTTGCTGGGTTAAGGCGCGCCGTTCGGTCGCCCGGCGTCGATTACGCGACCCACTCGTTGATGACCGGCGTGTCGAGCACCGGCGCGCGCTCGGCTTCCTCGAACGTGCGCTTGCTGCACGTCGCATCGAGGCTGCCCTTGCCGCTCAGCAGCGGGCAGCGGTCGAACACTTCGGCCACCCAGTCGACGAACACGCGCACCTTCGGCGACAGATGGCGGCTGTGCGGATACACGACCGAGATCGGCATCGGCAGCGGCTTGAGCCCGGGCAGCACTTCCTTGAGCCGGCCTTCGCGCAGGTGCGGCAGCACCATGAAGAGCGGCGGCTGGATCAGCCCGAAGCCTTCGAGCCCGCAGGTCACGTACGCATCCGCGTCGTTCACCGACACGATGCCTTCCATCTTCATCTCGACTTCCTTGCCGTCGATCAGGAACGTCCAGTCGATCGTGCGGCCGGTGCGGCTCGAGAAGTAATTGACGGCCTTGTGCTGGCTCAGCTCGTCGATCGTCTGCGGCTCGCCGTGGCGTTCGAGATAGTCGGGCGACGCGACCGTCACGCACTCGAACAGGCCGACGCGGCGCGCGACGAGCGACGAGTCCTGCAGTGCGCCGACGCGGATCACGCAATCGACGCCTTCCTGCAGCAAGTCGACCGGCCGGTCGGACAGGCCGAGCTGCAGATCGATGTCCGGATAGCGCGTATGAAATTCGCACAGCGACGGAATCACGAGCAGGCGCCCGATCGAACCCGGCATGTCGATACGCAACTTTCCGTGCGGCTTCCGGTTGTTCGCCTGGAAGCTCGCCTCGGTTTCCTCGACGTCCGCGAGGATTCGCACGCATCGTTCGTAGTACGCGGCGCCGTCCGGCGTGAGCGACAGCCGGCGCGTGGTCCGGTGCATCAGCCGCACGCCGAGGAAGGCTTCGAGATTCTGGATGATCGTCGTGACGGACGCCCGCGGCAGCGCGAGCGTTTCTGCCGCCTTGGTGAAGCTGCTTGTATCGACGACGCGAGTAAACACCTGCATGGCCTGAAGCCGGTCCATCACAACCTCCGCAATCTAATGAGCCTCCGGAACGACAAGGCTGCGCTACCTCGTGGGTGAACGCAGCCTCGGATTGTTCGGGGGCGTTGAATTGTGTTGCCGGATTATAGGCATTTATCCCAATGTCTGCCGGACCCAGAATTCGTTCCATCTCGAAATGGATGCTGCATCGTCATGGACGCTTCTGAATTCAGCAAATTCCTGAAAGCCGCACTGCCCGCGCAAGCCTTGGCGGGCGCGGCGCTGACGGTCGCCGAAGTCGAAATTCCCGGCTACGCTCAGGACATCGTGCTGCGCCTCTACCGCCGCCCGGACAAGACCGGGTTGCCAGTAGTGCTTTATTTCCACGGCGGCGGCTTCGTCCGCGGTTCGCTCGAAGACGCGGATTTCGCCGCGCGTTTTTTAGCAGAACGCTTACCAGCACTCGTAGTGTCGGTCGATTATTCGCTCGCGCCGGCCTTTCCTTTTCCGGCCGCGCCGGAGGATGCGTATCGTGCGGCCGTGTGGGCCGCGACGCGCGCCCGCGCGTTCGGCGGTAACCCGAAGAAAATCGGGGTCGCGGGCCACGACGCGGGCGGGCAGCTCGCGAACTGCCTCGCGTTCATCGCACGCGACCGCGGTGAGGTGTCGATCGCCGCGCAGGCACTGTTCGGGCCGATGCTCGACCCGAGCATGACGCGCATCGGCGACGCCGAGCGCCTCGCGTCCGACATCACCGCGCGCGAATGCGCGGCCTGTTATCGCGCGTATCTGCCGCAGGCCGCGCAGCGCATGCATCCGTACGCGGCGCCGCTCGAATCGGTGCGCCTCGCGGGGCTGCCGCCGACGCTCGTCGTCACCGCGCAGAACGACGTGCTGCATGTCGAAGCGGAGAAATATGCGAGCTGCCTGATCTCGTCGGGCGTGCTCACGCAGGTGATCCGTTATCCGGACATCACGCACGCCGCGCTCGCGACGCACGAAGCCGCATTCGAGGAAGCCGTGCGCTTCTTCCAGTGCCGCTTCCAGGCGCGCCAGCCGAACCGTTCCGAATAACCAAGACCAATCCACGCTTACTGGAGATCCACATGGCCATCCTACGCACCTCCCGTTCCCGAATCGCGACAGCGGCGATCGTGACGCTCGCCGTCGTCGGCCTCGGCACGTTCGGCGCGATGCGCGTGAACGCGAACGCCCCCGAGAAAGCGGCCGCCCCGCTGCCGGAAGTCGACGTCGCGACCGTCGTGCCGCAGACCGTGACCGACTGGCAGAGCTATTCGGGCCGCCTCGAAGCGGTCGAGAAAGTCGACGTGCGCCCGCAGGTGTCGGGCACGATCGTCGCGGTGAACTTCAAGGACGGCGCGCTCGTGAAGAAGGGCGACGTGCTGTTCGTGATCGACCCGCGCCCGTACCAGGCGGAAACCGATCGCGCGGCCGCGCAGCTGGCCGCCGCGCAGGCGCGCAACGGCTATGCGCAGACCGACTGGCAGCGCGCGCAACGGCTGATCGGCGACAACGCGATCGCGAAGCGCGACTACGACGAGAAGCAGAACGCGGCGCGCGAGGCGGCAGCGAACCTGAAGGCCGCCGAAGCCGCGCTGGAAACGGCGCGCATCAACCTCGGCTATACGCGGATCACCGCGCCCGTGTCGGGCCGCGTGTCGCGCGCGGAAATCACGCTCGGCAACGTCGTGTCGGCGGGCGCATCGGCCCCGCCGCTGACGACGCTGGTTTCGGTGTCGCCGATCTACGCGTCGTTCGATGCCGACGAGCAGACCTACCTGCAATACATCAACGGCGCGCGCAACGGCCGCAAGGTGCCGGTCGAACTCGGTCTCGCGAACGAAACGGGCTATTCGCGCAGCGGCGAGATCGATTCGGTCGACAACCGGCTCGATACGTCGTCCGGCACGATCCGCGTGCGCGCACGCTTCGACAACGCGGACGGCGCGCTCGTGCCGGGCCTCTATGCACGCGTGAAGGTGGGCGGCAGCGCGCCGCACCAGGCATTGCTCGTCGACGACGCGGCGATCAACACCGACCAGGACAAGAAGTTCGTGTTCGTCGTCGACCAGCAGGGCCGCGTGTCCTATCGCGAAGTGCAGCCGGGGATGCAGCACGGCAACCGGCGCGTGATCGTGAGCGGGCTGTCGGCCGGCGACCGCGTGGTCGTGAACGGTACGCAGCGCGTGCGCCCCGGCGAGCAGGTGAAGCCGCACATGGTCCCGATGACGGGCGGCGACGAGCCGTCCGCGCCGCTCGCGCAGAACGCGAAGCCGGCCGCACCGGCGAAGGCGGATTCGTAAGCGGCCCGCCGCTTCGTCTCCGCGTTCAACCAGACAGAGCCACACATGAACATTTCAAAATTCTTTATCGACCGGCCGATCTTTGCAGGAGTCCTATCGGTGATCATCCTGCTCGGCGGGGTGATCGCGATGTTCCTGCTGCCGATTTCGGAATATCCGGAAGTCGTGCCGCCTTCCGTGATCGTGAAGGCGCAGTACCCGGGCGCGAACCCGAAAGTGATCGCCGAGACGGTCGCGTCGCCGCTCGAAGAGCAGATCAACGGCGTCGAGGACATGCTCTACATGCAGTCGCAGGCGAACAGCGACGGCAACATGACGATCACCGTCACGTTCAAGCTCGGCACCGATCCGGATAAGGCCACGCAGCTCGTGCAGAACCGCGTGAACCAGGCGCTGCCGCGCCTGCCGGAAGACGTGCAGCGGCTCGGCATCACGACGGTGAAGAGCTCGCCGACGCTGACGATGGTGGTTCACCTGATCTCGCCGGACAACCGCTACGACATGACCTACCTGCGCAACTACGCGCTGATCAACGTGAAGGATCGCCTTTCGCGGATCCAGGGCGTCGGCCAGGTGCAGCTGTGGGGTTCGGGCGACTACGCGATGCGCGTGTGGCTCGATCCGCAGAAGGTCGCGCAGCGCGGGCTGTCGGCCGAGGACGTCGTGCAGGCGATCCGCGAGCAGAACGTGCAGGTCGCGGCCGGCGTGATCGGCGCATCGCCGTCGCTGCCCGGCACGCCTCTGCAGTTGTCGGTGAACGCGCGGG
Organism: Burkholderia metallica; assembly: GCF_001718555.1. Taxonomy (NCBI): domain Bacteria; kingdom Pseudomonadati; phylum Pseudomonadota; class Betaproteobacteria; order Burkholderiales; family Burkholderiaceae; genus Burkholderia; species Burkholderia metallica. The sequence goes on along the minus strand of NZ_CP013403.1, from coordinate 2,664,170 downwards.
GCCGCCTGCAGACGGAAGACGAGTTCGGCGACATCGTCGTGAAGACGACACCGGACGGCGGCGTCACGCACCTGCGCGACATCGCGCGGATCCAGCTCGACGCGTCCGAATACGGGCTGCGCTCGCTGCTCGACAACAAGCCGGCCGTCGCGATGGCGATCAACCAGTCGCCGGGCGCGAACTCGCTGCAGATCTCGGACGAAGTGCGCAAGACGATGGCCGAGCTGAAGCAGGACATGCCGGCGGGCGTCGACTACAAGATCGTCTATGACCCGACGCAGTTCGTGCGCTCGTCGATCAAGGCCGTCGTGCACACGCTGCTCGAAGCGATCGCGCTGGTCGTGATCGTCGTGATCGTGTTCCTGCAGACCTGGCGCGCATCGCTGATTCCGCTGATCGCGGTGCCGGTGTCGATCATCGGCACGTTCTCGCTGCTGCTCGCGTTCGGGTATTCGATCAACGCGTTGTCGTTGTTCGGGATGGTGCTCGCGATCGGGATCGTGGTCGACGATGCGATCGTCGTGGTCGAAAACGTCGAGCGGAACATCGAGAGCGGGATGAACGCGCGGCAGGCGACCTACAAGGCGATGCAGGAAGTGAGCGGGCCGATCATCGCGATCGCGCTGACGCTCGTCGCCGTGTTCGTGCCGCTCGCGTTCATGTCGGGCCTGACCGGCCAGTTCTACAAGCAGTTCGCGATGACCATCGCGATCTCGACGGTGATCTCGGCGTTCAACTCGCTGACGCTGTCGCCGGCGCTGTCCGCGATCCTGCTGAAAGGTCACGGCGACAAGGAAGACTGGCTCACGCGCGTGATGAACCGCGTGCTCGGCGGCTTCTTCCGCGGCTTCAACAAGGTGTTCCATCGCGGTGCGGAGAACTACGGCCGCGGCGTGCGCGGCGTGCTGTCGCGCAAGACGCTGATGCTCGGCGTGTACCTCGTGCTGGTGGGCGCGACCGTGCTCATCTCGAAGGTCGTGCCGGGCGGCTTCGTGCCCGCGCAGGACAAGGAGTACCTGATCGCGTTCGCGCAGCTGCCGAACGGCGCGTCGCTCGACCGCACCGAGAAGGTGATCCGCGACATGGGCTCGATCGCGCTGAAGCAGCCGGGCGTCGAGAGCGCGGTCGCGTTCCCGGGGCTGTCGGTGAACGGCTTCACGAACAGCTCGAGCGCGGGCATCGTGTTCGTCACGCTGAAGCCGTTCTCGGAACGGCACGGCAAGGCGCTGTCGGCCGGCGCGATCGCGGGTGCGCTGAACCAGAAGTACAGCGCGATGAAGGACTCGTTCGTCGCGGTGTTCCCGCCGCCGCCGGTGCTGGGCCTCGGTACGCTCGGCGGGTTCAAGATGCAGATCGAGGATCGCGGCGCGGTCGGCTACGCGCGGCTCGCGGATGCGACCAACGACTTCATCAAGCGCGCGCAGCAGGCGCCTGAACTCGGCCCGTTGTTCACGAGCTACCAGATCAACGTGCCGCAGCTCAACGTCGATCTCGATCGCGTGAAGGCGAAACAGCTGGGCGTGCCCGTGACCGACGTGTTCAACACGATGCAGGTGTATCTCGGTTCGCTGTACGTGAACGACTTCAACCGCTTCGGGCGGGTGTACCAGGTGCGCGTGCAGGCCGATGCGCCGTTCCGCCAGCGCGCGGACGACATCCTGCAACTGAAGACCCGCAACGACAAGGGCGAGATGGTGCCGCTGTCGTCGCTCGTCACGGTGACGCCGACGTTCGGCCCGGAAATGGTCGTGCGCTACAACGGCTACACGGCTGCCGACATCAACGGCGGCCCGGCGCCGGGCTTCTCGTCGGGCCAGGCGCAGGCCGCGGTCGAGCGCATCGCGCACGAGACGCTGCCGCGCGGCGTGCGGTTCGAATGGACCGACCTCACGTACCAGCAGATCCTCGCGGGCGATTCGGCGATGTACGTGTTCCCGATCAGCGTGCTGCTCGTGTTCCTCGTGCTCGCGGCGCTGTATGAAAGCCTGACGCTGCCGCTCGCGGTGATCCTGATCGTGCCGATGAGCATTCTGTCGGCGCTGACGGGCGTGTGGCTCACGCAGGGCGACAACAACATCTTCACGCAGATCGGCTTGATGGTGCTGGTGGGGCTGTCCGCGAAGAACGCGATCCTGATCGTCGAATTCGCACGCGAACTGGAGCACGACGGCAGGACGCCGCTCGAGGCCGCGATCGAGGCGAGCCGGCTGCGGCTGCGCCCGATCCTGATGACGTCGATCGCGTTCATCATGGGTGTGGTGCCGCTCGTCACGTCGACGGGTGCCGGTTCGGAAATGCGCCATGCGATGGGTGTCGCGGTGTTCTTCGGGATGCTCGGCGTGACGCTGTTCGGGCTGATGCTGACGCCGGTGTTCTACGTCGTGCTGCGCACGCTCGCGGGCGGCAAGATCCACGTCGCGGGCAAGGACTCGGCCGGTTACGGCGTGCCGCCGTCGGGTGCGTCGGCTTCGGATGCTTGAGGACAACAAGATGGACAACATGCACAACACGAACGGCCTGATGCGCTTCGCGAAGGTGGCGGCCGCGAGCACCCTGCTCGCGACGCTGCTCGCCGCGTGCGCGGTCGGCCCCGACTACAAGCGGCCGGAGGCGGCGACGCCCGCCGCGTTCAAGGAAGCGCCGACCCTCGCCGCCGGCGAGCAGGCCGGCACGTGGAAGACGGCCGAGCCGTCGGACGGCGAACATCGCGGCGAATGGTGGAAGGTGTTCGGCGACCCGGTGCTCGATTCGCTCGAGACGCAGGCGCTCGCCGCGAACCAGAACCTGAAGGCCGCGGCCGCGCGGGTCGAGGAAGCGCGTGCGGCCACGCGTACCGCGCGCTCGCAGTGGTTCCCGCAGATCGGTGCCGGGTTCGGGCCGACGCGCGAAGGGCTGTCGTCGGCGTCGCAGTTCCAGCCGCAGGGCACGGGCCCGACCAATGCGACGCTGTGGCGCGCACAGGGCACGGTGTCGTACGAAGCCGACCTGTTCGGCCGTGTCGGCCGCAACGTCGAGGCGTCGCGTGCCGACCAGGCGCAGAGCGAAGCGCTGTTCCGTTCGGTGCAGCTCGCGCTGCAGGCGGACGTCGCGCAGAACTACTTCGAACTGCGCCAGCTCGATTCGGACCAGGATCTGTACCGCCGCACGGTCGAGCTGCGCGAGCAGGCACTGAAGCTCGTGCAGCGCCGCTTCAACGAGGGCGACATCAGCGAGCTCGACGTATCGCGCGCGAAGAACGAGCTGGCCAGCGCGCAGGCCGATGCGGTCGGCGTCGCGCGCCGTCGCGCGGCGTCCGAACATGCGCTCGCGATCCTGCTCGGCAAGGCGCCGGCGGATTTCGCGTTCAAGGAAACGCCGATCGTGCCGGTCGCGGTGAAGATTCCGCCGGGCCTGCCGTCCGCGCTGCTCGAACGGCGCCCGGACGTATCGGCGGCCGAGCGCGCGATGGCGGCCGCGAACGCGCGGATCGGCCTCGCGAAATCGGCGTACTTCCCGAAGCTCGATATCACGGGCGCGTTCGGGTATGAGGCGTCGACGCTCGGCAACCTGTTCCTGTGGTCGAGCCGCACGTTCCTGCTCGGGCCGTTCGCCGGCACCGCGCTGACGCTGCCGTTGTTCGACGGCGGGCGCCGTGCGGCCGGCGTGCAGCAGGCGCGCGCGCAGTACGACGAGCAGGTGGCGAACTACCGTCAGCAGGTGCTCGTCGCGTTCCGCGAGGTCGAGGACAATCTCTCCGATCTGCGCCTACTCGACGACCAGATCCGCGCGCAGGATGCGGCCGTCAACGCGTCGCGCCGCGCGGCGACGTTGTCGCGCACGCAGTATCAGGAAGGCGAGGTCGCGTATCTCGACGTGATCGACAGCGAGCGTTCGGTGCTGCAGTCGCAACTGCAGGCGAACCAGCTGACCGGCGCGCAGGCCGTGTCGACCGTGAACCTGATCCGTGCGCTGGGCGGCGGATGGGGGAATGCGCCGGCGCCGACGGCGGTGGGCGATGCGGCGTCGGCCAACGCGGAAGTGGCTGCGCGGTGACACGCGAACGGCGGGCGATGCGTCGCTCGCCGGCCATGCAGCGAAGCCCCCCGGCATGCAGGCGCAGGTCTGCATGCCGGGGTTTTTTATGGGGTGTCGCGAATGTCCGCGGAGGAACGCCGGCGATCGGCCAGTCGGCAACGTTCACCGCAACGCGTCGCGTGAGCACCGTGCCGACATTCACGGTGGCCGCATCAAACCCGGTTGCTGCCTGATCCACTGGCATACCCTCCGGCGCACCGAACATCCTTGACGAATCCGCGCTGCCGGTACCGGACAGACGCGCCATACATGAAGGCGTTCCTGTCGAAACGCCGATCGGCAGGCGACGACCGAATCGACTGAACGTCCTGCCACCGACGTTGCAGCGAAGGCAACACCGTGGTTCGCGAATGCGCCTTCCGTTGCGAATTGCGACAGGATACGGTTGATCCCGTACTGAACGCTTACCTTCAACGGAGCACATCATGCGCTCGACGATTTTTTTGTCCGCGATTCTCTGCACGTCAACGGCACTGGCGGTCATCCCGGCGACAGCCCGCGCGGAGCCGTTCACGATCAGGGTCGATGACCTCAGTCACGGGCACTTTACGAACGAACAGGTGTACGGCGGTTTTGGCTGTCACGGTCAGAACGTTTCGCCGCGCATTTCGTGGACTCACGTTCCGCGCGGCACGAAGAGCGTCGTCGTGACAATGTTCGACCCCGATGCGCCGACCGGCGGGCTCGGCTGGACCCACTGGGAGATCGTCAACATCCCACCTTCGGAGTCGTCGATCGAAAAAGGCGCTTCCGGCAATCCGCAGCGCATGCCGGCAGGCGCCGTCGAGACGATGACGGACTTCGGCGAATCCAGATACGGCGGCCCGTGCCCGCCTGAGGGCGCGTCGCATCGATATGTCGTGACGGCGTCCGCGCTGGACGTGGCAAAGATCGACGTGGCGCCGGCGGCGAGTCCGGCCGTCGTCGCCTATCAGATGCACGGGAAAATCATCGCTCAGGCGAAGTACGTCGCCCGATATCATCGTGCCGCGACCAACGATTGACGGGTGCGATTACACCAGCGACATTCCGCCGTCGACGTTCAGGTTGATGCCGGTCACGAAGCTGCTGTCATCGCTCACGAGAAACAGTGCGGCACGCGCCAGCTCGTCTGCGTGGTCCAGCCGGCCAAGCGGAATCCTTCCCGCAACGGCGGTCTCGAATGCGGGGCGATCGGCCGCGGCGATCCCCAGTTTGGACAGAATGGGCGTGTCGACGGGGCCCGGACTGATCACATTGACCCGGATGCCGCGCGCTTTGAATTCGAGCGCCCAACTGCGTGCGAACGCTTCGATGGCTGCCTTGCTACCGGCATACGCCGCATGACCTTCGAATACTTTCGAACTCGCAATGGAGCTCGTCAGCAGAATGGCGCCTGCATGACGCAGTTGGGATGCGATCTTCTGTACGCCAAAGAAAACCGCCCGGGTATTGGTGCCGAATTGTGCTTCGTACGCTTCGGGACTGACCTGGTCCGAGCGGGCGATCGTGTTGACGCCGGCGTTGGCGACGTAAATGTCGAGCCCGCCGAACCGTTCTGCAACCAGTGACGCAACACGATCATGCGTTGCGGGATCGGCGAGGTCGCCGGGCAGGCCCGTGGCCCGATCGCCGAGTTCCGACACCGCGGCATTTACCGCGGCCGGACGCCGTCCGACGATCAGTACATGCGCACCCTCGGATACAAACAGCTTTGCCATCGCAAAGCCGATGCCGCTATTGCCGCCGGTGATGACGGCGACCTTGTTTTCGAGTCGGTTCATTTGAATTCCCGTTGTTCCACGCGGATGTCGCGCTGAAAGCCAATTTAGCTTCGGGTGAGACGACGGCCCAGTCATCCAGCGGAGCAATCAGTTTTGCCGAATGATCAAAATGTCTGTTGAGAACCTGAATGGCCTGGCTGCCTTTGTTCGAGCGGTCGAGGCCGGTTCGTTCACGGGAGCCGCGCGCTTGCTCGGTACGACGCCGTCGAGCGTGTCGAGAAGCGTCGGAAGACTGGAGCGGCGTCTCGGCATCAGGCTGTTCCGGCGCTCGACCAGGGCTACCGTCCTGACCGTGGAGGGCCAAACCTACTATGAGCGCGTCGCGCCGCTCATCCGGGGCATCGAGGAAGCAGGTAACGCATTGACTGCGTCGCCGGCCGCGGTCGGCAAGCTGCGTATCAGTGTGCCCGGCGCGTTGGCGCGCATTCTGCTCGACCCACTCACCCGCGACTTGATGGCGCGTCATCCGGACCTGCTGTTCGATGTGAACGTGAGCGACCATCATGTCGACGTCATCCGCGAGGGTTTCGATCTGGTCATCAGAGCCGGGCAGGTCATGGACAGCACGTTGCATGCGCGGAAATTGGGCGATCTGCCGCTCGTGCTCGTGGCCTCCCCTGATTATTTGAGTCGCAACGGCGTGCCGGAATCGGCATCCGAACTCGGGAAGCATCGCCACGTTCGCTACAGACTTGCCGGACGCGTGGTGCCCGTCATGTTTTCCGGCGAGGCGAGCCCGCAGATGGAAGGTGCATTCGACTCCGACAGCGGTGAGGCGATGAGACTGGCGGCATTGAATGGACTCGGTATCGCACAGATACTGAAAGCGACGGTTCAGGAAGATATCGACGCGGGACGGTTGCGTCGCGTATTGCCGGAGTTGGCGTTGAGATCCGTGCCGATTCATGTGTTGCACGGATATGGAAGAAACATGCCGCTGCGAGCCAGAGTATTGATCGACTTCGTGGAGAAGCAACTCTCGCAGTGGATGAAGTGACGCTTTTCGCTGGCCGATTCAACCCGTCGATGCAACACACTTGAAGCTGCACGGCAGCGGGGCGTGCGGCAATGAAACAGGGGCGGCGGATCGACCAGACAGACGGTGCGGCGGCGTCCCGCCGCGCGCACCGCTCGTGCATGACAGTCAGCGTGCAAGCAGGACGACAATACGTGACGCCGCAAGCGCAACCGTGCGGAACCGATCGCGCGCCGCCGCATCACCGCATTACGCGCCGCCGAACGCGCGTCCCATCGGCTTCATTCGCATCCCGCGCGCGAGCCGGGTCCACGGCAGGTCTGCCGGGTCGGCTTGCATCGGCCCCGGCGCCTTCGCGACCAGCACCGCGTGCGCAATGCCCTGGAAATCGGCGCGGAAGTGCACCGAGCTCTTGTTGACGAGGATCTTCATCGCCTCCGGCTCAATGCCGCCCACCCGATACAGATTGCGATCGAGCATCTGCGCCTTGCCGGCGCTCACGACGATCCGCACGCCGTCGATCCGCAGGCATGCGACCGGCCCGACGTCGGCCTGCATGCCGTTCATCATCGGGCCGTCGTAGCGGCAGATGCCGTCGGACAGCGCGACGACCTCGAAGCGCGCGCGCAGCGGCTCGTCGCCGGGCACGCCCGAGCCGCCGAGCGACAGGTCGACGCTTGCGCCGACGCCGGCGCGCCACGCCGCGGCCACTGCGGCCGGGTCCCACAGCAGGCCGAGCGCCGCGTCCTGCGCGCCATGACGCAGCAACGCGCGAAGCAGGCCCGTCGTATTCGAATCGCCGCCCGCGCCCGGATTGTCCTGCGTGTCGGCGATCACGACGGGCTTGCTCGCGTCGGCGGCAAGCCGCATCGCTTCGCGCACGGCGTCGTCCGGCGACAGGAACGGCACCTGCCACTTCGCCTCGTCGGCCAGCATCGCGTCGTACAGCGTCTGCACGGCGGCTTCCACCGCGTCGGTGTCGCCATAGCCCCAGATGACCGGCCCGCATTCCGGGAAATCCGCAGCCGGAAAGCCCGGCGCGAACGACAGCGACGCCACGCCGCCGGTTTCGAGTGCCGCGAGGCGCGCGTACATCGCCCGAGCCGGATCGAGCAGCGTGCACATCCCGTTGATCGGGATCAGGAACGGCAGCCGCCGCGCCGCACGATGCAGCGGGCCGCGGCGTTCGAGCAGGCGTTCGAGCAGCGCGGCCGCACGTTCGCCGGTTTCCGCCATGTCCACGTGCGGATACGTGCGAAAGGCGACCAGCGCGTCGGCGCGGCTCAGCATCAGGTCGGTCACGTTCGCATGCAGGTCGAGCGACGCGACTACCGGCACGTCCGGGCCGACCGCGGCGCGGACGCGATCGAGCAGGGTGCCTTCGCCGTCGTCCGTGTGCTCGGCGACCATCGCGCCGTGCAGGTCGAGATACACCGCGTCGCAGCCGCCGCGTCGCGCGGCTGCGACGATCTCGCCGGCGATGCGCTCGAAGGCATCCTCGGTGACGTGCGCCGACGGGCTGGCACCGGCCCAGATCACCGGCAGCAGGCGCCAGTCGCGCCGCTCCGCCGCGTTGATGAAGCCGCCGGCCGGAATGTTGACGTCGCGCAGCGCGAGCACGTCGGCGTCGCGCACCAGCGCGGGAAACCCTTCGCCGCGTTCGAAGTTCGCGTAGGCGGCCTTGGTGGGCGCGAAGGTGTTGGTTTCATGCTGGAAACCGGCAACGAGAATGCGTCGGGTCATGAGGTCGTGTCCAGTAAAGCAGGTCGGTGTGGGGGGGCATGGGGCGAGACGGCACCGTCGCGACGCGATCGGTCACCGTGCGTCGGCGGGCAGGCGGTTCATGATCAGCGCCACGGCGCCCGCGACCATCAGCGCGACGATCACGAGCAATCCCGCCTGCATGCTGCCGGTCGCGGTGCGGATCTCGCCGATCAGCGTCGGGCTGAGGAAGCCGCCGAAAAGGCCGATCGTGTTGATGAGCGCGATGCCGCCGGCGGCCGCGTTGCCCGTCAGGTATTGCGACGGGATGGCCCAGAATACCGTGTAGGCCGCCCACAACAGCGCCGTGGCGATCGTCATGCAGGCGAGCGACACCGCGAGATGGCCGTCGGCCCAGGTCGCGGCGGCCAGCGCGGCGGCACCGACGATCGCCGACACCGCGCTGTGCAACCGGCGCTCGCCGCGACGGTCCGAGCGCCGGCCGATCACGAGCATCGCGCACGCGGCGCCGACGTACGGAATCATCGAATAGAAGCCGATCTGCATCGTGTCGGTCACGCCGTTGGCCTTGAGAATCGACGGCAGCCAGAAGCTGACCGCGTAGATGCCGCAGATCATCGTGAAGTATGCGAAGGCCAGCAGGTAGACGCGCGGGTCGCGCGCGGCCTGCCCGAACGCGTGATGGCCGCCGGCGGGCACCGGCAGCTCGGTGGCGAGCAGGCTTTTCTCGCGGTCGCTCAGCCACGCCGCATCGTCCGGGCGATCGGCCAGCAGCTTCAGCACCAGCAGGCCGAGCACCGCGCACGGCAAACCTTCCGCGACGAACATCCATTGCCAGCCGGCCAGCCCGTGCGCGCCGTCGAGGGCCGTCATCAGCCAGGTCGACAGCGGCGAGCCGACGATGCCGCCGATCGGCCCGGCCATCATCACGACGGCCATCACGCCGGCCATGCGGCGCGGGCCGTACCAGTAGGTCAGGTAGAAGATCATGCCCGGCGCGAAGCCGGCCTCGAACACGCCGAGCAGAAAGCGCAGCACGTAGAACGACGTGGTGTCGTGCACGAACATCATCGCGGCGGACGTCAGCCCCCACAGCACCATGATCCGGCTGATGGTCTTGCGCGCGCCGATCCGGGGCAGCATCAGGTTGCTCGGAATCTCGAACAGCACGTAGCCGAGGAAGAAAATGCCCGCGCCGAGGCCGTAGGCCGCGTCGGAGAAGCCGAGCGCGCTTTGCATGTGGAGTTTCGCGAAGCCGATGTTGACGCGATCCAGGTACGCGAACGTGTAGCAGAGCAACAGCAGCGGCAGCAGGCGCCAGTTCAGTTTGCGGTACAGCGCCTGCACCGGCGCGCTGTCGTGCGCGACCGAACGGCGGGAGGATGGGACGGCGGACATGTCTCTCTCCTGTGGCGTGAGCGTCTTGCGGAATGGGCTTCGATTGCCGCATCGTCGGAGAGCCGAAAAAGCAGAGCAAGAGCAACTTAAGTGATCTAATGTTGCTCGACAGGCAACGATCGGGCGAACCGGGAACCTCCATGCGCGAACTCAACCAGCGCCGCTTGCGCTACTTCCACGAGGTGCTGACGCACGGCTCCATCCGCGGCGCGGCCGACAGCATCAATACCGCGCCGTCCGTGATCACGCGGCAGATCCGGCTGCTCGAAGAGGAGATCGGCGTCGAGCTGTTCGAGCGGCAGGCGCGCGGCGTGCGGCCGACCGAGGCGGCCGCGCATCTGCTCGAATACTGGCGCGGGTGCCGCTCGCAGCAGGAATTGTTCGAGGAGCGCCTGCAGGCGTTGCGGCGGCTGCAGTCCGGCCAGGTGCGCATCGTCACCAGCGAGGGGTATGTCGACGTGCTGATGGACGAGGTGCTGACCGATTTCTGCATGCGTCATCCGAAGCTCGACGTGATCGTCGACGTCCTGCCGGTCAACAACGTGCTGCAGGAAGTGGCGGAGAGCCGTGCGCACATCGGGCTCGCGTACAACCCGCCGGCCCATCCGGAGATCGAGTATCTCGCCACGTCGTCGCAGCCGGTGGTGGCGCTCGTGCATGCCGGCCACCCGCTCGCGGTGCGCGGCGGCGCGGTGCGCGCGCACGAACTCGGCGAGTATCCGCTTGCGCTGATGCCGCCGGCGTTCGGTCTCGGCCAGGTCGCGCAGATGCTCGCCTATACCGAGAACCTGCCGATCCGTCCGACGCTGACGACCAACTCCCTCGCGGTATTGCGCCATTTCGTGAAGCGCCACGACGGCATTACGCTGATCGGCGCATTCGCGGCATATCGCGAACTCGAAAGCGGCGAACTCGTCGCGCTGCCGATCGCGCATCCGTTGTTCGATTCGGCGAAAGCGCGCCTGCTCGTGAAAGTGGGGCGGCCGCTCGGCGTCGCGGCCGATACGCTGCTGAATGGCCTGCTGCACGACATGAAGATGTTCGCGGGGGCGGCTACGGGTCGGCGCCCGGCCGCCAAACGGCCGCGCGTGGCGAAGCGCACGCGTTGACGGCGGCTGACGCCGACGCAAGTGGGGGTGAATGTCGTGCATGCGGTCGACGGGGGATTAGCGGGCGACGCTACGACAACGCATCGCTCGTCGATTCGATCCAGCGCGCGGTGGCGCCGGCAACGCATCGATTGCAACTAACGGTCAAGCCGTCGAGCGATGACCGGCGCAGTGGCGGCGTTCGCCGCCACTGCGGTCATTTTTCGGCACCTGCGTCTGCGCTTGCATCTGCAGCCCGCAGCGCGCGCACCAGTTCACTCGCGGCCTTGCCGAGCCCCGTATGTTTCTGCCGCCGCAGATACACGGGCAACGGCAGCCCGTTGCGGATGTTCGCGAACACGAGCGGCGCGAGTTCGCCGTCGGCGACGTATCGCGCGATCACCGATGCGGGCAGGTTCGCCCAGCCATGCCCGGCCTTCACGAGCGCGATCGCGGTGGTCATGTCGGTCACCTTCCACGTGCGGTTGCCGATCAACGGCCGTACGTCGGTCAGCGGCCGCTCGGGATCGGCGATCACGATCTGGCGAAAACCCGACAATCGCTCGATCGCCTCGGGTTGCGAGCATTCGGCGATGGCCGGGTGACTCGGCGCGGCAACCGCGACGAGTGTCTCGGTCCACAGCGCATGGATCTGTTCCTGCGGATGCAGATCGAGCCCGCCGTACGCGACACAGAGATCGACGATGCCGCGATGCAGCGCATCGACGATCGCGTCCTGCGGCGCGGTAACGATGCTGATCGCGAGCGCCGGATATTTCGCGGCCACCGCCGTCAGCGCGCGCGCAACCGGTGCGCCGTCGATTTCGGCCGCGAGCCCGAGCCGCAACGTATCCTCGACACCTTCCGACAAGTGCTGCGCATGCGCGCGCAGCGCATGCAGCCGCTCGGCGATCGCGCGTGCGTCGGGCAGCAGCGCGGCCATCGCGGCGGTCGGCGTCGGCTCGCGCGTGCCGCGATCGAACAGCACGAGATCGAGCTCGGCCTCGAGGTTCGCGATCGCCATGCTGACTGCCGACGGCGTGCGGCCGAGCGCACGTGCGGCCGCCGAGAACGAACCTTTGTCGATGACGGTCAACAGCATGTCGATGTGGTCGCTGGTCAGCACGCGCGCCTCCTGTCAGAAAAATTGAAAGGACCTGACTTTGGCGGACGAAGTGCCCGCTGTAGTCTCGCCACCTGGTTCGAAACGAAGGGGGGCGGTCATGCAAGGATGGAAGAGACGCATAGTCTACGTCGTGATGTTCGAGGTGCTCGGCATCCTCGTCGCGTCGTCGGTGCTCGGCATGCTCAGCGGCGCGAGCGCGGCGACGAGCGGCCTGCTTGGCGTGATGATCTCGACGACGGGCGTCATCGTCAATTTTCTGTACAACCTCGGGTTCGAGGCGTGGGAGCGGCGGCGGGCGGAAACGACGCGCACCGTCGTGCGGCGCGTCGTGCATGCGATCGGGTTCCAGGTCGCGCTCGTGACGTTCCTGATTCCGCTGATCGCGTGGTGGCTCGACGTGTCGCTGCTGCAGGCGTTCCTGTACGACGCTGTGTTGATCGTGTTCTTCCCGATCTTCACGTTCACGTACAACTGGGCGTTCGACAGCATGTTCGGGTTGCCGGATGCGGTGACGCGCAAGGCGGCGCCGGCGGCGTGATGCAGAGGAAGGCGAAACGATGCGGACAGCTCCGCGCCGTTTCGCTTCCGCAGATTCTGCAACAGAGAGGAATGCCGGGCGGCGCGCATGCCGCCCGCGACGTCAAGCGGCGACGAACTCGTGCACGTAACGGTTGAACACCGCCGGGCTCGCCGCGTTCATCCCGTGCGACGCACCGGCGACGGTCTGCCGTTGCGCATCGCCGATCCACTGCGACAGCGTGTCGACGTTGTGGCGGAACATCTTCGGGCTGCGCTGGCCGTCGATCAGCAGCGTGCGGCATGCGATGTCACCGGCCGTATGTTGCGAATATGCGGGCAGCGGGTCGCGCAGCTGCTTCGGCAGCGTGCTCGCGTTGTCGATCGCCATCGTGCGAAAGCGCGACGTGCTCTTCTTCCATGCACCGGGCAGGCTCACCGAGTCGACGAACATTTCGAGGCCCGCTTCGACTTCGCCCTGCTCGATCAGGCTCACGGCCTTCGTGCGCAGCGCGATCGCAGCGGCCGGCAGCGCGGCTTCGCGCACGCCCGGCTGCTGCAGCGGGCCGCCCGGATCGGCGAGCGTGAGCGATTCGACGAGGTGCGGATGCTGGCGCGCGACGTTGAACGCGACGCTGCCGCCACGCGAATGGCCGACCAGGTGCACGGGGCCGAGATCGAGCGCGTCGATGAATTCGGCGAGCTCGTCGACGTGGTTCTGCCAGCTGAACTCGTCCTGGATGCCCGCTTCGACGGCCGGCCAGTAGTGGCTCAGGCTCGGCGCGATGCAGCGATAGTGGGCCGACAGCGATGCGAGCTGCGGATCCCAGTAGCGGTAGTCGCACAGCGAGCCGTGCACGAACACCATCGGCGCACCGCTGCCCCGCTCGACATACGGCAGGCTGATGCCTGACGAAAGCGTCGCAAATTGCAGGTCGGGGTTCGCGAGCACGGACGGCTCGATTCGCATGTTCATGACTGAAAGACTCAAAGGTGCGTCAACACGACGCAACTATGCATCACGGCGAGCTGCAAGGAAAACGCATAATTTTCATCGTGACGATCAATTTTCTTGATGGCTCGGCCGGAAACCCTTGTCGGAAGGGGACGGATGTCGATGCTTTCAATCGTCTGACGATAAACTGTTTTGTCCGAACGGCCTGAAACGAACGTGCGGCGGCCGGCCGGCGCACCCGCGCGTCGCAATGGAAAAGGGGAGGCCGCGCGCCGCGAAAGCGGCCCGCGTGTCAGCGCACCGCCAGCGCGGGCGCGGTCTGAAGTTCGACCGGGAGATCGTTGTCGGCCGCGAACTGCATCGCGAAGTCGAATGCGTCCGCGCACACGGTGCGCAATTCGTCCGACACGAACAGGCATTTGACGCCGCCGGCGACGACGGGCATCGCGAGCCGCGACAGCGCGCACGGATAGCCGGGCCGCCGCTCGCCGACGAACAGCGTGATGACGCCCGCGAGGCGTTCGGGCCAGTCGCTCGGGCGGAAGGTTTTCTGCGCGTGCGTGACGCCGCGGATCAGGTGGCCGGCGAGGCGGCCCTGTTCGGTGACTTCGATGCGATCCATACCGTGAGTGTCCTCGTTCGCGTCATTCGCCGCCGTCGGCCGCCGCGTCGCCGCGCGCGGGAATCCGCAGGTTGCGCAGCTTGTGATAGAGCGTTTTCTTCGGCATCCCGAGCGCTTCGCTCGCCTCCGCGACGTTGCCGTTGTGACGCCGCAGCATGTCCTCGATCAGCATGCGCTCGAAATACGCGAGCTGTTCCGCCAGCGTGCCGGCCGCGGCCGGTGTGCCGCCGGACGATAGCAGGCTGTCGCCGGTCAGCCCGAGCACGAAGCGATCGGCCACGTTCTGCAGCTCGCGCACGTTGCCGGGCCACGCGTGCGTCATCAGTTCGGACACCTGCGCGGCCGTGACGACCGGCGCGGGCTGCCCGAAGCGCCGGGCGGCCGCGAGCACGAAATGCTCGAACAGCAGCGGCACGTCCTCGCGCCGCTCGCGCAGCGGCGGCAGCTCGATCTGCGCGACGTTCAGGCGATACAGCAGGTCGGCGCGAAAACGCCCGTCGGCCGCGAGTTCGGCGAGATCGGCTTTCGACGCGGCGACCACGCGGCAGTCGACCGGGATCAGCTCGTTCGCGCCGAGCCGTTCGACCACGCGTTCCTGCAGCACGCGCAGCATCTTGACCTGCAGCGGAACCGGCATCGTCTCGATCTCGTCGAGGAACAGCGTGCCGCCGTCCGCCCATTCGATCTTGCCGATGCGCTTCTTGATCGCGCCGGTGAACGCGCCGGCTTCGTGGCCGAACAGTTCGCTCTCGAACACCTGCTCGGGCAGGCCGCCGCAGTTCAGCGCGACGAAATGCGCGTCGCGCCGGCTGCCGAAGTCGTGCAGGCTGCGCGCGATCAGCTCCTTGCCGGTGCCCGTTTCGCCGGTGATCAGCACCGATACCGACGTATCGGCGAGGCGCAGGATCTTCTTGCGCACGTCCGCCATCGCGGGCGACTTGCCGAGCACGAACGCCTCGATGCCCTGCCAGTTGTTCAGCGCCGCGCGCAGGCCCTGCACTTCGAGCGTCAGGCGGCGTTTCTCGACCGCGCGCGCGACGCGCCCCGCGATCACGTCGGACGAAAACGGCTTCTCGATGAAGTCGTATGCGCCGACCTGCATCGCGCCGACGGCCGTCGAGATATCGGCATGGCCGCTGATCAGCACGACCGGGATCTGCGCGTCGATGGCCATCACGCGATCGAGCAGTTGCAGCCCGTCGATACCGGGCATCCGCACGTCCGACACGATCACCACCGGCGCGCCGGGCGCGACGTGGGCGAGCGCGTCGGCGGCCGACGCGAACGCGTCGACCGCGAAACCGGCGAGCGCCACCGCCTGCTCGACGCCGATCCGGACATTTTCATCGTCCTCGACGACCAGCACCCGAATCTCATCTTCCATGCTCTGTCCTTTGCAGCGTGGCCGCCGCGAATTCGATGGTGAACTGCGCGCCGCCTTCGTCGCGGTTCGTCGCGGCGATCTTCGCGCCGAACGCCTCGACGATGCGCGACGTGATCGCGAGGCCGAGCCCGAGGCCCTGGCCGCGCGGCTTGGTCGTGACGAACGGCTCGAACAGGTGCGGCAGCACGTCGGGCGCGATGCCCGCGCCGCTGTCGGCGACGGTGAAGCGCACGCGGCCCGCTTCGTCCGGCCCGGCGGCCTCGATGACGATGCGGCGCACGGGCGCGTCGTGCACCGCGTCGAGCGCATTGCCGAGCAGGTTCACGATCACCTGCTGCAACTGGCTCGACTCGGCCGACACGGCCGTGCCGGGCGCGATGTTCACGTCGAGCCGCACGCCTTCGTCGCGGATCCGCGCGTCGTAGATGAGCCGCGCATGCGCGACGGCTTCGTTCAACGACACCGCGACGCGCTCGACGTCGGGCTTGCGCGCGAACGTCTTCAGCTCGCCGGTGAGGACCGCCATCCCGTCGACGAGCTTGCCGATCCGTTCGAGATTGGCGAGCGCGGGCGCCGGCTGGCCGCGCTCGAAGAACGTGCGCGCGTTGTCGCACAGCGTGCGGATCGCGACGAGCGGCTGGTTCAGCTCGTGCGTGAGGCCGGCGGCCATCTGCCCGAGCACTGCGAGCTTGCCCGCATGCACGACTTCCTGCTGCGACGCGCGCAGCCGCTGCTCGGTGCGTTCGCGCTCGTCGATCTCGCGCTGCATCCGCTCGTTCGCGGCCGTCAGTGCGGCGGTGCGCTGCGCGACCGTCAGTTCGAGCCGGTCGTTCGCGCGGCGCAGCGCGTCCTGTGCCTTCAGCCGCGCGACGATCGCCCGGCGGCGCTGGATCGCGTAGCCGGCCAGCAGCGCGACGATCAGGAACGCGCCGGTGACGAAGATGAATGCCGTCTGCTGCTGGCGCCGCGCGCCCGCGATATCGAGCAGCACCATCAGCGAGTCGCCGGCCTGCGGCGCGGGGCGCGACATCACGAGATAGCGCGTGCTGCGGCCGGCGTGGTGCGGATCGGGAAAGGTGCCGAACCACGCGGCCGCGCCGCGGTCGCCGATGCGGCGGTACGGCAGTGCGTCGACCGTGCGGCCCGCGTATTGCCGCGACGCCTGGATGTCGCGCTGCTGCTGCGCGGTGATCGGGCGCAGCGCGGTGAATTTCCACGCGGGCTCGGTCGAGATCACGACCACGCCGTTGCCGTCGACGACCATCGCGGCGACGCCCGGCGCGCGCCATGCCGATTCGAGCGAATCGACGCTGATCTTCACGGCGGCCACGCCGATCGGCACGCCGTCGCTGCGCACCGCGCTCGCGAAGTAGACACCCGGCACACCGGTATTGGTGCCGATGCCGAAGAAGCGGCCGCTGCCGCGCGCGAGCGCGTCCTTGAAGTACGGCCGGTACGACACGTTGGTGCCGACGAAGCTGATCGTCTCGTTCCAGTTGCTGGCGGCGATCACGTCGCCCTGCAGGTCGATCACGTCGACCGCGCCGCTGCCCGCGTCGCGATTCACGGCTTCGAGGTAGGTGTTCACCGTATGCACGAGTGCGGGCGCATCGTGCGGCGCGGCTTTGAGCATCGTGCGCACGCCGTCCTGCCGCGCGACCAGGCCGGGCAGGATCTCGAAGCGGCCGAGCTCGCTCTTCAGGCTCGACGCATACAGGTCGAGCCGGTGCGCGCCGGCCTCCTCGAGCGCATCGATCGCGCGTTCCCACGCGAAATCGACGGCCGCGGCCGCGACGCACCCATACAGCACGGCGGCCGATGCCCAGCCCCACCACGGGATTCCCTTGAAGCTCTTCTGCACGTTCGCCCTCATCGAAGCCCGCAACCGCCCACCTGAAACGACGCCCGGAACGACGCGCGCCGCGCGCCGGCGAGGCCGGCGGCGGCGCGTGCGAAGCGGCCGGCGCGACGGGGCGCGCGGCGGCGCGTCATCCGAAGTGTGCGATCAGGATCAACGTGACCGTGACGACGATCGCGCCGCCGATCCGCGTCGCGATCTGCGCGAACGGCATCAGCTGCATCCGGTTCGCGGCGGTCAGGATCGCGACGTCGCCGGTGCCGCCTTGCCCGCTGTGGCAGGCGTTCACGATTGCGGTGTCGATAGGGTACATCTTCAGCAGGCGGCCGACCACGAAACCGGTGCCCATCAGCGTCGCGACGGTCGATACGATCGTGACGACGTTGACGATCGTGAACGCGGCGGTCAGCTTGTCCCACGGCGTCATCGCGACGCCGATCGCGAACAGCAGCGGATACGTGACGGCGGTCGAGAAGAACTTGTAGACGACGAACGCGCCTTCCTGCAGCGGCGGCGACACCGCGCGGGCAAGCTTCACGAGCACCGCGAGGAACAGCATCGCGACCGGCGCGGGCAGGCCGAACAGCTTGTGCGCCATCAGGCCGACCAGGTACAGCGTGATCGCGGTGATGCCGGCGCCCGCGATGTGCGAGACGTCGACGTGGCCGCGGATTTCCTCGTTCTCGGGCGTCATGTCGCCCGATTCGCCGACCTGCAGGCGGCCGTTGCCGGTCAGGTGCGGGAAGCGCTTGCCGAGCATGTCGAGCGCGCCCGACAGGATGATCGCGGTCAGGCTGCCGAGCATCACCGGCGGCAGCACCATCGCGAACATCTCGCCTTGCGGCAGGTGCATCAGTTCCGAATAGCCGATCGACAGCGGAATCGCGCCTTCGCCGACGCCGCCCGCCATGATCGGCACGACGATGTACAGCAGCGTGTGGCGCGCGCCGAGGCCGAGCGCAGTGCCGACCGCCGTGCCGACGATCGCGGCGGCGGCCGAGCCCGCCGCGAGCGGAATGAAGATCTTCAGGAAACCCTGGATCAGCACGCGGCGATCCATGCTCAGGATGCTGCCGACGATGATCGACGCGATGAACAGGTACAGGAAGTTGGTCGACTTCGTGAACTCGACCGTCAGGTTCAGCACCGGCTTCGGCAGCACGTGGTAGTAGGTGAGCGCCGACGGCACGAAGGTCGCGAAGATCGCGGCCGCGCCGATGTTGCGCAGCAGCGGCAGGCGCTTGCCGAGTTCCGCGCAGGTGAAGCCGAAGAACGCGAGCACCGCGATCGCCATCGAGATCTCGCCGGGCACCTTGCCGGTCACCGAGAAGCCGACGATCAGCGCGAGCAGGATGAAGTAGACGGGCAGCGGAATGATGCCGATGCGGATTTCCATCAGTTTCCACCAGCCCTCCGGCCAGAAGCGCTCGCGCGGGGGGGCGACGGTGCCGGAAACCGGCTCGGAACGGGGCGGGGTATGGATAGAGGTCTGCAAGACGTGTCTCCTGATGTTGGAATGCCTGCATGACTTCGCGGCATCGTGTGCCGCCTATTACGCAACCCTCGTGCCAGCATTCCGGACCTGCCGGAATATTTTCAACGCATTGATTTTTAAGGGATTTGTTTCGTATCAGGAAAGCTTCGGCCGACAGGATGGCCGAGATTTCGGAATTCGCCCCGCGCCCAGGCCGAGATTTCGGCCAGCCTGCCGGCCGGGCGCCGGTCGGGCCCCGCGGCCCCCGGCGGCGGCCCGCCATATCGCCGCGCGCGATTTTCTTCGCACAATCGCTTCGTAGACCGCCCCCGCGCCGCTCTCTATCATCGGCTGATCCTTTTCCGATGCGATGTCCCGTCCGGAGAACGCCCGCGCGTTCGCCGCGGCGTCGCGCATCCGTCGATACCGTCTTTGGACAGGAGAGTGGTTCCAATGCTGCATTCCGTTTTTTCCGCCCGCTTTTCCGCCGGCCGCGTCGCGCGCTTCATCGTCGCCGCGCTGCTCGGCGTTGCGCTGCTCGACGGCGCGCAAGCCGACACCGCGCCGCTGAAGGTCGGCATCTCGACCAGCCCGCAGATCGAAGCGCTCAAAGTCGCCGCGAAAGAGGCGAAGGCGCAGGGGCTCGACGTGAAGATCGTCGAGTTCACCGACTGGAATACGCCGAACGCGGCGCTCGCGAACAAGGACATCGACGTCAACTACTTCCAGCACATCCCGTTCCTCGAGAACGCGAACAAGCAGGGCGGCTACAACTTCGTGTCGATCGCGCCCGGCACGATCATGAAGATCGGCCTCTATTCGAAGAAGGTGAAAAGCTTCGCCGAGCTGAAGGACGGCGCGAAGGTCGCGATCGCGAACGACCCGGTGAACGGCGGGCGCGGGCTGTTGCTGCTGCAGCGCGCCGGGCTCATCACGCTGAAGCCGGGCGCCGACTACCGCGCGACGACGCACGACATCGTGTCGAACCCGAAGCACCTGAAGATCATTGCGCTCGAAGCATCGCAACTCGCGCGTTCGCTCGACGACGTCGATCTCGCGCAGGGCTACCCGAGCTTCATCAAGCTCGCCGGCACGACCGACCCGAACAGCGCGCTGCTGTTCGACGGCATCGAGAACAAGATCTTCGCGATCCAGTGGGTCGTGCGTCCGGACAGCGTGAACGATCCGCGCATTCGCAAGTTCATCGCGATCTACCAGCAGTCGCCGGCCGTGCGCCGTGCGCTCGACAACGCGTTCGGCTCGCTGTACGCGATCGCGTGGTGACGGAGGCGGCCATGACGACGGCGAACCGCAAGAAAATCCTGCTCAACGCGTTCAACATGAACTGCGTCGGGCACATCAACCACGGCCTGTGGACGCATCCGCGCGACCGCTCCGCGCACTACACCGATCTCGACTACTGGGCCGACCTCGCGAAGACGCTGGAGCGCGGCAAGTTCGACGGGATCTTCCTCGCGGACATCGTCGGCGTGTACGACGTGTTCGGCGGCGGGCCCGACGCCGCGCTGCGCGAATCGGTGCAGGTGCCCGTCAACGATCCGCTGCTGCTCGTGCCCGCGATGGCGCAGGTCACGCGGCATCTCGGCTTCGGCGTGACCGCGAACCTCACGTATGAACCGCCTTACCTGTTCGCGCGCCGCATGTCGACGCTCGATCATCTGACGAAAGGGCGCGTGGGCTGGAACATCGTCACCGGTTATCTCGACAGCGCCGCGCGCGGCATGGGCCTCGCGCAGCAGATCGGCCACGACGACCGCTACGAACGCGCGGACGACTACATGGACGTCGTCTACAAGCTGTGGGAGCAGAGCTGGGACGACGACGCGGTGATCCGCGATGCGCACGCGCGCGTGTTCGCGCAGCCGGGCAAGGTGCGGCGCGTGAAGCACGACGGGCCGTTCTATTCGATCGATGCGATTCATCTGAGCGAGCCGTCGCTGCAGCGCACGCCGGTGCTGTACCAGGCCGGCTCGTCGGCGCGCGGCGTCGCGTTCGCCGGCCGTCATGCGGAATGCGTGTTCGTGAACGGGCAGAGCAAGGCCGCGGCACGCGCGGCGGCGCTCGACATCCGCGCGGCCGCCGCCCGGCAGGGGCGCGACCCGGCGTCGATCCGGATCTTCGCGGGCGTGAGCGTCGTGACGGCCGAGACCGAGCGGCTCGCGCGCGAAAAGTTCGACGAATACCGGCGCTATGCGAGCCCCGAAGCCGGCCTCGCGCATTTCGCGAGCTCGACCGGCATCGACTTCGCGAAGTACGGCCTCGACGAGCCGATCTCGTACGTGAAGACCGATTCGATCCAGTCGGCCGTCGACGCGATCTCGCGCAAGAGCACGACCGGCACGTGGACCGTGCGCCGGATGCTCGAACAGATGTCGCTCGGCGGCCGCTATGCGCCGATCGTCGGCTCGCCGTCGCAGGTCGCGGACGAGCTGCAGTCGTGGATCGACGAGACCGGCATCGACGGCTTCAACCTGACGCGCACCGTGATGCCCGAGTCGTTCGAGGATTTCGTCGACTGGGTCGTGCCCGAGCTGCAGAACCGCGGCGTCTACAAGGAAGACTACGATCCGGCGCCGACGCTGCGCGAGAAGCTGTTCGGCGCGGGCCCGCGCCTGCCGGCGTGGCACACGGGCGCCCAGCACCGGCCGGGCGCCGCCGCGCACGCCGAATCCGCGCATCCCGCGCATGTCTGAACGTGACGGAGCGAAGCGATGACGCAATTGTTCGATACGCTGGGTTTCATCGAGACGTCGGCGGTACGTGCCGGCGCCGGGGCGACGGCGCATGACGAAGCGGCCGCATCGGCCGGATCGGCCGGCGGCGTCGCCGTGTCGCTGGAGCAGGTCGGCAAGGTGTTCGCGACGCCGCGCGGGCAGGCCGCCGCGCTGCGCGACGTGACGCTCGACGTGCGGCGCGGCGAGGTATTCGGGATCATCGGCCGCAGCGGCGCCGGGAAGTCGACGCTGCTCCGTCTCGTGAACGGCCTCGAACGGCCGAGTTCGGGCCGCGTGCGCGTGCAGGGCGTCGACGTCGGCGCGCTCGACGAGGACGGGCTCGTCGCGCTGCGCCGCCGCACCGGCATGGTGTTCCAGCATTTCAACCTGCTGTCCGCGAAGACGGTGTTCGAGAACGTCGCGCTGCCGCTGAAGATCGCCGGCGTGCCGAAAGCCGAACGCGTTCGCAAGGTCGAGGCGCTGCTGGAGCTCGTCGGGCTCGCCGCGAAGCGTGATGCGTACCCGGCCAGCCTGTCGGGCGGGCAGAAGCAGCGCGTCGGCATTGCCCGCGCGCTCGTGCACGATCCCGAGGTGCTGCTGTGCGACGAGGCGACATCGGCGCTCGATCCCGAGACGACGCAGTCGATTCTCGCGCTGCTCGCCGACATCAACCGCCGCCTCGGGCTGACGATCGTGCTGATCACGCACGAGATGGAAGTGATCCGCGCGGTGTGCGACACGGTCGCGGTGATCGAACAGGGCGAAGTCGTCGAAACCGGCCCGGTGTGGCGCGTGTTCGGCAACCCGCGCCACGGCGCGACGCGCGCGCTGCTCAGCACGCTCGTGCACGACCTGCCGGCCGAACTGGCCGCGCGCGTGCAGCCGCTGCCCGAGCAGTCCGCGTTGCCCGACGGCGCCCAGATCGTGCTCGACGTCCGCTATACGGGCGAGAGCGGCGGCGAGCCGGACGTCGGCGCGCTGGCTGCCGCGCTCGGCGGTTCGGTGCGGTTCCTGCACGGCGGGATCGAGCGCATCCAGGGGCATGCGCAAGGGCGGCTCGTGATCGCGGCCGCGCCGCGCGCGGATGACGCCGGCCACCCGCCGGCGCGGGGCGGTGCCGTCGCGGCGCTGCTCGAACGCGCGCGCCGCCACGCGAATCACGCGGAGGTGCTCGGCTATGTTTGACCTCTGGTGGCCCGAACTGCTCGACGCGATCCGCGACACGCTGTCGATGGTGGCCGCATCGGCCGCGATCGCCGCGCTGATCGGCATCCCGCTCGCGGTGGTCCTCGTGACGACCGCGCCCGGCGGCATCTACGCGCGGCACGGCGTGAACGCGGTGCTCGGCGCGCTCGTCAACGTGTTCCGCTCGACGCCGTTCATCATCCTGCTCGTCGCATTGCTGCCGTTCACGCGCCTGCTGATCGGCACGACGATCGGCGTGTGGGCGGCCGTCGTGCCGCTGTCGATCGCCGCGATCCCGTTCTTCGCGCGAATCGCCGAAGTGAGCCTGCGCGAAGTCGATCGCGGACTGATCGAAGCCGCGCTCGCGATGGGCGCGAAGCGCCGCCACATCGTCTGGCACGTGCTGCTGCCCGAAGCGCTGCCGGGCATGCTCGGCGGCTTCACCATTACCGTCGTCGCGCTGATCGGCTCGACCGCGATGGCGGGCGCCGTCGGCGCGGGCGGCCTCGGCGATCTCGCGATCCGCTACGGCTATCAGCGCTTCGACACCACCGTCATGGCGACCGTGATCGTGATCCTGATCGCGCTCGTCTCGGCCGTGCAAATCACGGGCGACCGCCTGGTCCGACGCGTGACCCGGCGTACCTGAGCGACGCCACGAGCGTCCGCTCGCTTCATTCATGATCCTGAGAGAACGAACCCTATGAGCTTGCCCATCGGCGCGCCGCGCGAATGGAACGGAGAATTCGAGGAAGCGCTGTTTCTCGACGTGGCGCGACGCCATCGTCCCGGCTTCCCGGCCAAGCTGGCCACCCCGCCGCGCGAGCCGCGCAACGACGACGAACTGGCCGCCGTCGCCGACTACTACACGAAGATGGCGTCGCACGACCTGTTCATCGTGCAGGTCGTCGCGAAGGCGATCGATACGCTGTTTCGCGACGATCCGCATTTCCAGCTGATCCTGTCGCGCCAGCTCGGCGACGACGGCGCGCACGCGGTGATCGGCCGCGAACGCGTAACGGAACTGACGGGGCGCGACCCGCTGCCCGAAATCGACCGGCTCGTCGCCGCGCACTGGGCGCGCATCGGCGACATCGCGGTGCGCGACGTCGCGGGTTTTCTCGCGTTCGAATGGCACTACGAACTGCACATCCTCGCGAAGCTGTGGATCCAGCGCAAGACCGGCCGCATCGGCGATTCCGCGATGCGCGAGCACGGCGAGAACCGGATCCGGCCGGACGAGGAGTGGCATCGCGTGCAGATCGTCCAGTGGTGGTTCGACACGTTGAAGGCGCTGCCGGCCGCCGAGCGCGAAGCGCTGATCGATCGCGTGATCGCGGCCGACGAGGAAACGCAGGTGCGGCTCGACGGTTATCTGCACGACGAGTACGCGCATACCGCGCACGTGTTCGGCGCGGATATCGCTGAATACCGCGCGATCTACGACGACTGGCGGCGCGAGATCCTGTCGCGGCTGACCGGCCGCCGGCTCGGCGCGCTCGTGCCGCTGTCGGGCGAAGCGGTTGCGCGGGAAGCCGTCGTTCAGGAAACCGTCGTGCAGGAATCGGAAGCATGAACGATCTGCGCGGCCCGGCGACCTTCGCGCCGGAATCCGATACGCCCGCCTTCGACCGCGCGGCGCTTTCGCGCGCGATCGACGCGCTGCGCGCCACGGCCGCTGCACGCGACCGCGCCGGCGGTCATGCGGCGCAGGAGAAGCAATGGCTCGCCGACGCGGGCCTGCTGACGCTCGCGGTGCCGCGCGCATTCGGCGGGCAGGAAGCCGCATGGCCCGAGATCTACGATGCGATCCGCCGGATCGCACGCGTGGACAGCGCGCTCGCGCATCTCGTCGGGTTCCAGTGCCTGCAGGTGGTGAGCGTCGACGTGTGGGGCAGCGACGCGCAGCGCGAACGCTATCTGCGCGGCACGGTCGAGCGGCAATGGTGGTGGGGCAATGCGGTCAATCCGCTCGATACGCGGCTCGTGGCCACCGCGACGCCCGACGGCGGCTACCGGCTCGACGGCGTGAAGGGCTTCTGTTCGGGCACGCGCGGCTCGCAGCGGATGACGGTGTCCGCGCACGATCCGGCTACCGGCCGCACCGTGTTCGGCGTGGTGCCGACCGATCGCGCGGGGATCACGGTCGCCGAAGACTGGGACCCGATCGGCCAGCGCCAGACCGACAGCGGCAGCGTGCGCTTCGACGGCGTGACGCTCGCGCCGGACGAGGTGCTGCACCGTTCCGAGGCGCCGCCGACGCCGCGCGCGACGCTGCGCACGCTCGTGTCGCAGCTCGTGCTCACGAACCTGTTCGTCGGGCTCGCGGAAGGCGCGCTGGCCGAAGCGCGCGACTATGTGCTGAAGCACGGCCGGCCGTGGATCCATGCGGAAGTCGCGCAGGCGAGCGACGATCCGTACACGCTGCAGCGCTTCGGCGACATGCGCGTGCGGGCGATCGCCGCGGCGGCGCTGGCCGATCGCGCGGCTGCCGCGTTGCAGCGTGCGTGGGCGCGGCAGGATGCGCTGACGGCCGACGAGCGCGCCGAGGCGGCGCTCGCGGTGTCGGAGGCGAAGATCGTCGCGCAGCGCGCGGCGCTCGAGAACGGCGAGGCGCTGTTCGACGCGTGCGGCGCACGCGCGACGGCCGCGTCGCTCGGCCTCGACCGCTTCTGGCGCAACGCGCGCACGCATACGCTGCACGATCCGCTCGACTACCGGCTGCGCGACGTGGGCCGGTTCGCGTTGACCGGGGAATTGCCGCAGGCGTCGCTTTATACGTAACGGATCGACACCGGAGCGGACATGGCCCGCTCCGGACAAAACCCGCGGCCGGCTGGACGTTCGGAATGATATGTTATATCGTTGCGATACAATATATCATTCTCTCCTCAACGTCCTCTTCCGGAATCGCCCGATGAGTACCGCACTCCATCCGTCCACGCGGCTTCCCGTGACCGTCCTGTCCGGCTTCCTCGGCGCCGGCAAGACGACGCTGCTCAACCACATCCTCAACAATCGCGAGGGCCGGCGCGTCGCGGTCATCGTCAACGACATGTCCGAGGTCAACATCGACGCCGCGCTCGTGCGCGACGGCGGCGCGGGGCTGTCGCGCACCGACGAGAAGCTCGTCGAGATGAGCAACGGCTGCATCTGCTGCACGCTGCGCGAGGATCTGCTGATCGAGGTCGACCGGCTCGCGCGCGAAGGGCGCTTCGACCAGCTCGTGATCGAGTCCACCGGCATCTCGGAGCCGCTGCCGGTGGCCGAGACGTTCACGTTCGAAGGCGAGGACGGCCGCAGTCTCGGCGAAGTCGCGCGCCTCGACACGATGGTGACGGTGGTCGACGCGTTCAATTTCCTGCGCGACTACGCGTCGCGCGACAGCCTGCAGTCGCGCGGCGAATCGATGGGCGACGAGGATGCGCGCACGGTGGTCGATCTGCTGATCGACCAGATCGAGTTCTGCGACGTGATCGTGATCAACAAGATCGACCTGATCGACGCCGGCGCGCGCGAGCGGCTGGTCGCGCTGCTGCGCGGGCTGAATCCGCGTGCGCGGATCGAGATCGCCGAATTTGGCAAGGTGCCGCTCGAGCGCGTGCTCGACACCGGCCTGTTCGACTTCGACGAAGCGTCGCGCGCGCCGGGCTGGCTGCAGGAGATGCGCGGCACGCACACGCCCGAGACCGACGAATACGGCATCCGCAGCTTCGTCTACCGCGCGCGGCGGCCGTTTCATCCGCAGCGTTTCTTCGATCTCGTCGAAAGCGAATGGCCGGGCGTCGTCCGCTCGAAAGGATTCTTCTGGCTCGCCACGCATCCGACCATTGCCGGGTCGTGGTCGCAGGCCGGCGCGGTCGCGCGGCACGGGCCGGTCGGCCACTGGTGGGCGGCGGTGCCGCCCGAGCGCTGGCCGCAGGACCCGGAAGCCGTCGCGCAGATCCGCGCGCGCTGGGACGAACACGTCGGCGATGCGCGGCAGGAGCTCGTGCTGATCGGCATGGACATGGACGAGCCCGCGCTGCGCGCGCGCTTCGACGCGTGTCTGCTGACCGACGCCGAGATGGCCACCGGCCCCGATCACTGGACCACGTGGGACAACCCGTTTCGCGACTGGTCCTGACCTGAACGCGCGCTTCCTGCATCGATCCGGATGGAGAAGGCGCTCCACCGGATTCCGAGCATGAATGCAGCGCTTCCCGATATTTCTCTCACCGACGTCGCACCGGGCCGCCGCCCGCTCGACTGGGTCGGCATGCAGGGCATCGACCTGCCCGTCGCGGTGGCCGAGCCCGGCTGCCGGCGCGACGTGCATGCGCGCGCCGACGTGCAGGTCGATCTGCCCGCGCCGGATGCGAAAGGCATCCACATGTCGCGGCTGTACCGGCTGCTCGACGGGCTCGGCGACGGCACCGCGCTGTCGCCGGCCGGCCTTCGGCGTGTGCTGCACGCGATGGTCGACAGCCACCGCGACTGCGACACGCGCAGTGCGCGGCTGCGGCTGCGCTTCGATTTGCTCGCGCGTCGCGCGGCGCTGGTGACCGACGGGCTGGCCGGGTGGAAGGCCTATCCGGTCCGGATCGACGCGACGTTGACGGGCGTCGGGTTCGAGCTGCGCGCGCAGGTGACGGCCGTCTATTCGTCGACGTGCCCGTGCTCGGCCGCGCTGTCGCGGCACTGGGTCGAACAGGCGTTCCTCGCGGCGTTCGGCCGCGACGAGCGCGTCGAGCCGGCGGCGGTCGCCGCGTGGCTGAAACGGCATGCGACGGCGGCCACGCCGCATAGCCAGCGCAGCGAGGCCGTCGTCAGCGTGGCGTTGCCCGCCGATGGCGCGACGCTGGGGCTGATCGACCTGATCGATCGCATCGAGTACGCGCTCGGCACGCCGGTGCAGACGGCCGTCAAGCGCGCGGACGAGCAGGCGTTCGCGGTGCTGAACGGCGAAAACCTGATGTTCGTCGAGGATGCCGCGCGCCGGGTCCAGGCCGCGCTGGACGGCCGCCACGCGGACCCGCGCGTGCACGTGCGCCATCTGGAAAGCCTGCATCCGCACGATGCGGTGGCCTGGGCCGCGCCGGTTCGCGAAGGTGCTGACGCGTGCTGATCCGCAAGCTGTTCCGGTTCGAGAACGCGCATGTCGTGCGCGGCTGCAGCACGCGGCGCTGCTCGCATTCGATCCACGGCCATTCGTACCGCGTCGAGCTGCTGCTCGAAGCGCATGCGCTGGATCACGGGCAGATGATCTACGACTTCGGGCTGCTCAAGGGCGACGTGCGCGAGCTGATCGACGCGTTCGACCATGCAGTGACGCTGTGGTCGGATGACGATCCTGACTATCTCGACAGCATGCGCCGGCATTCCGAGCGCTGGGTGCTGCTGCCCGTGTCGCCGAGCGCCGAGCAGTTCTCGCGCGTGTTCTTTCGCCTCGTCGATGCGGCGCTGTCGTGCACCCGCATGGCGAACGGCGAAGGCGACGTACGGCTGCATTCGGTCATCGTTCACGAGACCGAGACCGGCTACGCGCAGTGCTTTCGCGACGATGCGTTCAACCCGCGCATGGGCCGCATCGACCTGGACGCGATCGTGTTCGCGCCGGCCATCGCCGAACAGTGGCGCGATCCGGGCATGTTCGAACGGATCAGGCGCGGCCGTCCCATTTCAACGCAGGAATCCTGATGATCAGAAAGAACCCGCGCGGCGACCTGCCGCAGATTCACCCGAGCGCCTTCGTCGATCCGACCGCCATTCTGTGCGGGCTCGTGATCGTCGAGGAGAACGTGTTCATCGGCCCGTACGCGGTGATCCGCGCCGACGAAACGGACGCCGGCGGTCAGATCGCACCGATCGTGATCGGTGCGCATTCGAATATCCAGGACGGTGTGGTGATCCATTCGAAGTCGGGCGCGAGCGTGACCATCGGCCAGCACACGTCGATCGCGCATCGCGCGATCGTCCACGGGCCGTGCAAGGTCGGCAACGGCGTGTTCGTCGGCTTCAACAGCGTGCTGTTCAACTGCACGATCGACGACGGCTGCGTGGTGCGCTACAACGCGGTCGTCGACGGCTGCCATCTGCCGCCGGGCTTCTACGTGCGTTCGACCGAGCGCATCGGGCCGGAAACCGATCTGGCCGCGTTGCCGCAGGTGACGGCCGACGCGAGCGATTTCTCCGAAGATGTTGCACGCACGAACAACGCGCTGGTGCTGGGTTACAAGCACATCCAGAACGAGTTCTGAATCATGGGCGAGCCGATTCGACGTGAAGGGCGCGCGAGCGACGCGCTGAAACGACGTCACGCCGACCTGCTCGTGTGCGGCGGCACGGCGATGACGCCCAACGGCGCGGAGCGGATCGACATCGCGTGCGTGGACGGCCGCGTCGTCGCGCTGGGCGCGCTGCACGGCACCTGGAGCGCCGATGTCCTGCTGAATGCCGGCGGCCTGCATGTGCTGCCGGGCGTCGTCGACAGCCAGGTGCATTTCCGCGAGCCTGGTCTCACGCACAAGGAGACCATCGAGGCCGGTACACGCGGCGCAGTGCTCGGCGGCGTCACGACGATCTTCGAGATGCCGAACACGCATCCGCTGACGCTGAACGCGGAGGATCTGCAGGCGAAGCTGGATCTCGCGCGCGGCCGTGCGTGGTGCGACTACGCGTTCTACATCGGCGGTTCGGCCGCGAACGCCGAGCGGTTGCCGGCGCTCGAAAACCTGCCGGGCTGCGCGGGCGTGAAGGTCTTCATGGGCAGCTCGTTCGGCGATCTGCTGGCCGACGACGAAGCCGTGTTGCGCCGGATCGTGCGCAACGGGCGGCGACGCATGGCCGTCCACGCGGAGGACGAGGCGCGGCTGCGCGAGCGCCGCGCGCTCGTCGACGCGAGCGGCGACGTGCGCGATCATCCTCGCTGGCGCGACGAGGAAAGCGCGCTGGCCGCGACGCGGCGCATCGTCGGGCTGGCTGCCGAGACGGGGCGGCGGCTGCATGTGCTGCACGTGTCGACCGCGCAGGAAATGGCGTTCCTCGAGCGGCACCGGCATCGCGTGACGGTCGAGGTCACGCCGCATCACCTGAGCCTATCCGCGCCCGATTGCTACGAACGGCTCGGCACGTTCGCGCAGATGAATCCGCCAGTGCGCGAGCGGCATCATCAGGATGCACTGTGGCAGGCCGTTCGCGACGGCGTGGTCGACGTGATCGGCAGCGATCACGCGCCGCATACGCGCGACGAAAAGCGCCGCCCGTATCCGCAGTCGCCGAGCGGGATGACCGGTGTGCAGACGCTGCTGCCGCTGATGCTCGATCACGTGCATGCTGGGCGCCTGAGCCTCGAACGGCTGGTCGACCTGACCAGCGCCGGGCCGGCGCGCATCTTCGGCATCGAGGGGAAGGGGCGCATCGCGATCGGCTACGACGCGGATTTCAGCATCGTCGACCTGCACGCGCGGCGGATCATCCGCGACGAATGGATCGCCAGCGTGAGCGGCTGGACGCCTTACGACGGCTGCGCGGTGACGGGCTGGCCCGTGCATACGGTCGTGCGCGGGCAGGTCGTCGTGCGCGACGGTGTGTTGAACGGCGAGCCGGCGGGGCAGCCTGTCACGTTTCTGGATGCCTAGATCGGCAGGCGCACCGTCTGCTTGATGCGCTTCAGCGGAATCTCGGTTTCGACGTTGCGTACGCCTTCGATCTGCGTGAGCGTTTCCATCTGGAAGCGCTGATAGTCGTCGAGATCCCGCGCGATCACGCGCAGCAGGTAATCGTAGCTGCCGGCCATCAGGTGGCATTCGAGGACTTCGGGCGCCTGCTCCATTTCGCGTGCGAAGCGCTCGACCGTCTTCTTGTCCTGGCGCTCCAGCGTGACACGCACGAACGCCGTGAACCTCAGGTCGACGGCGGCGGGGTTCAGCAGTGCGACATAGGCGTCGATCACGCCCTGCTCTTCAAGCAGGTGAACGCGGCGCAGGCAAGGCGTGGCCGAGAGTCCGGCCTGTTGCGCGAGTTCGGCGTTCGTCTGGTTCGAATTCTGTTGCAACGCGCGCAGAATGCGCCGGTCGATCGCGTCCAGTTTGGTTGGCATTTTTCACTACCATCAATGCAGATGCTAGAGAATAGCTCTAAATTCGGCATTTCGAATAGCCAAACACGCATCCAATCTCCACCGCAACGCGCCGATAATCTGACGACCGGCCGGCCTGTGCGATGCGCGCGATTCCCGTTCCGGCCGTCCCCTTCAGGAGATCTCCCATGCTGCACGTATCCTGGCTGCCGTTCATCGCCACGTCCCTTCTGATCATCGTCACGCCGGGCCAGGACATGGTGCTCGTGATGTCGCGCACGCTGTCCGGCGGCACGCGCGCCGGCCTCGTGACGGCGGCGGGCGTCAGCGTCGGGCTGCTCGTGCACACGATGCTCGCGACGCTCGGGCTGGGTGCACTTCTTCAGGCATCCGAATGGTTGTTCACCGCGCTGAAGGTGGTCGGCGCGCTGTACCTGCTGTATCTCGGCATCACGCTGCTGCGTTCGTCGGGCGAGCTCACGCTCGCAAGCAGCCGCGGCGCGCCGGAATCGCGGTTGCGCACGATCGCGCAAGGCGCGCTGTCCAACGTGTCGAATCCGAAGGTTGCGCTCTTCTACCTGGCGTTCCTGCCGCAGTTCGTTCCCGCGGGCGCCGCGCATCCGATGCTGTCGCTGTTCGTGCTGGGCGCGACGTTCGCCGGCCTGACGTTTCTCGTCAAGGGGCCGGTCGCGCTGTTCGCCGGCCTGCTGTCGGCGTCGATCCGCCGTAACCCGCGCATCCTGACCCGCATGCACCGCGTCAGCGGTGTGGTTCTGCTGGCGCTTGGCGTCAAGCTGGCGTTCGAGCGCCGCTGATGGCAGTCATTGCGCCGGCAACGCGTCCGCCAGCGCCCGCATCGCGTCCACCGTCTCCGGGTTCGCCGGAAAGAACGCCTCGATCGCGAGTTCCGACAGCGTCACGTCGACGGGCGTGCCGAACACCGTCGTCGTGCTGAAGAACGTCAGTTCGCCGGCTGCCGTGCGCAGCCGCAGCGGCACGGCGATTTCCGCGAAGTCGGTGCGGGCATGCGTGTCGTCGGGCTGGCCGGCCGGCGCCGGATACGCGGCGAGTTCGTCGCGCAGCGTGTGCAGCGTGCGGTCGCCGCTCGCATCGATCTGCCGCTGCAGCCGATGCAGGATGTGCGCGCGCCATTCGTGCCAGTTGACGATCTGCGGCGCGAGGCCGTCCGGATGCAGGCTCAGCCGCAGCACGTTGACGGGCGCCTGAAGCAGCGCGGGGGCGGCCTGCGCGACCAGCGCGCCGAGCATCCGGTTCGCGGCGAGCAGCGTCCAGTGACGGTCCACCGCAAGCGCCGGATACGGCTCGTGGCCGCGCAGCACGGCTTCGACCGCATGGCGCGCGGCATCGAGTTGCGGGTCCGAAAACGGCCGTTCGCGAAACAGCGGCGCGAAGCCGGCCGCGACGAGCAGCGCATTGCGCTCGCGCAGCGGCACGTCGAGGCGTTCCGCGAGATGCAGCACCATCTCGCGACTCGGCTGCGCACGGCCCGATTCGACGAAGCTCAGGTGGCGCGCGGACACGTCCGCATCGAGCGCGAGCGCCATCTGGCTCAGGCGCCGGCGTTGCCGCCACGTGCGCAGCAGCGGGCCGATACCGGACGGGCGGCCGGCGGACGGGGCGGGTGAATGGAGGGCGGCGGTCGGGTTCATGGTGCAGATGATAGGCAATCCCGCGCGCGTTGGGCATTACCTGCGACGTAAGCATCGCGCCGTTGCCGGGCGCGTCGCGGCGCTGCGTTACCATAGCTCCCGTGCCAACTGAGAGACGCTGCCGGACCCGCGATCGAAAACGCCCGGGCCGGTGCCGTGCATATTTGCGACAAGGCATTCCAGGGGAATCCAACAATGAAAAAAACAGCCGTCCGGCTCGCCTGCGTGGCGACGCTTGCATTCGCCGTGACCACCGGCCACGCGCAGACCGAAGCCGCGCAGGTGGAAATGCGCGCCGCCGCCGCGGCCGCCAACGACGCGGTCGTGAAGGGCCCGACCGACATCGACGTGAAACACGAAGCCGTGCTGAAGCTGAAAGCCGGCGAATCGTTCGTGCCGGCCGCGGAGGCCGGCCGCTACCTGCGCTCGATGGGCAACTCGATCGACGAAACGAAGCTGGTCGGCCTCGTGCTGCCCGACGATCCGGACGCCGACTGGATCTCGGTCGTGTCGTTCGAGCCGAGCGGCTATATCCGCGACGACGATGCGAAGGACTGGAAGCCCGACGACCTGCTGAAGAGCCTGCAGGCCGGCACCGAGGAAAACAACCCGGCGCGCAAGGAGCGCGGCCTGCCCGAAACCGAGGTGGTCGGCTGGGCAAAGGCGCCCGCGTACGACGCGGCCACGCACCGGCTCGTGTGGTCCGCGATCATCCGCGAGAAGGGGGCGGCGCCGAACGCCGGGAACGACGGCGTGAATTACCGGACGCTCGTGCTCGGCCGCGACGGCTACCTGTCGCTGACGATGGCGTCGACGCTCGCCGACCTGCCGAAATACCAAGGGGCCGCCGACGAGCTGCTGTCGAACATCCGCTTCAACGACGGCAAGCGCTACGCCGATTTCAACCAGTCGACCGACCACGTCGCCGAGTATGGCCTCGCGGCGCTGATCGTCGGCGTCGGCGCGAAGAAGCTCGGCCTGCTCGCGCTGATCGGCGCGTTCGCGGTGAAGTTCTTCAAGGTCGGCGCGGTCGCGCTGCTGGCCGGCGGCGCCGCGCTGAAGCGCTTCTTCGGGCGCAAGCAGAAGGCGGCCGCGGTGCCGGCCGTCGCCGACGCGTCCGATGCATCCGTCGTGGAGCGCAAGGAATGACGAAGCTGCTGCTGCTGATCTTCGGCGGCCTCAAGCTCGGCAAGGTGCTCGTGTCGGCGGGCACCATGCTGGCATCGATCGCGGTCTACGCGGTGTTCTACGGCTGGCGGTTCGCGGCCGGTTTCGTCGCGCTGCTGCTGGTGCACGAGGCCGGTCACTACATCGCCGCGCAACGGCGCGGGCTCGACGTCGGGCTGCCGACCTTCATCCCGTTCGTCGGCGCGTGGATCCAGTTGAAGGAGATGCCGCACGACGCGGAAACCGAGGCGTACGTCGGGCTCGCCGGGCCGTTCGTCGGCACGCTCGGTGCGCTCGCCTGCTACGCGGCCGCGCGCCACGGCGACAGCAACCTGCTGCTCGCGCTGTCGTACACGGGCTTCTTCCTGAACCTGTTCAACATGATCCCGCTGTCGCCGTTCGACGGCGGCCGGATCACCGCGGTGCTGTCGCCGCGCATCTGGTTCGCGGGCGTGCCGGTGCTGATCGCGCTGTTCGTCTATCGGCCGAGCCCGCTGCTGATCGTGATGGCGATCCTCGCGCTGCCGCAGCTGAAACGCGCATGGCGCTACGATCCCGACGCGCCGGAGAACCGCGTGTACTACGCGACGTCGATCGAGACGAAGACGACGTACGCGCTCTGCTACGTCGGCCTGCTCGCGTTCCTCGCATTGATGACGTCGGGCGTGCACGACATGCTGCGCGTCGCGCATTCGTCGACCTGACGTCGGAGCGAGGTAAAAAAACGGCGGCCGCTCGTTACGCGGCCGCCGTTTTTTGCACGCTTCCCGCCGGTGCTACGCGTCGCGATGACGCAGTTCGACGCGCTTGATGTCCTTCACGATCACGAGATAGCTGAACACGGTGACGAGCGCGTTCAGCCCGACGAACACGAGCGCGCCGTTGAACGAGCCGCTCGCGCCGACGAGGTAGCCGATCGCGATCGGTGCGACGATGCCGGCCGTGTTGCCGAACATGTTGAACAGGCTGCCCGACAGGCCGATCGCTTCCTTCGGCGCGGTATCGGCGACGACGGCCCAGCCGAGCGAGCCGATTCCCTTGCCGAAGAACGACACGGCCATCAGCACGATCACCAGCACTTCGCTGTCGACGTAATTGCAGCCGATGATCACCATCGACAGCGCCATCCCGCCGACGATCGGGATCTTGCGCGCGAGCGTGAGCGACACGCCGCGGCGAATCAGCCCGTCCGACAGCATCCCGCCGAGCACGCCGCCGAGGAACCCGCAGATCGCGGGCAGCGACGTCATGAAGCCGGCCTTCAGCAGCGACATCCCGCGCGCCTGCACCAGATAGATCGGGAACCACGTGAGGAAGAAGTAGGTGAGCACGTTCACGCAGTACTGGCCGAGGTACACGCCGATCAGCATCCGGTTCGACAGCAGCTGGCGCACGTAGTACCAGCCGGCCACGCGGCTGCCCTCCGAGCGTGAGCCGTTGCTGCCGCGCGCGGCGGTGGCGGAGCGCACCAGGCCGCCGCCCTGCTCGATGTGCTCGAGTTCCGCGCGGTTCACGGCCGGATGGTCGGCCGGGTCCTTCACGACGCGCAGCCACAGGAACGCGAGCGCGATGCCGGCCAGGCCGAGCCACAGGTACACGTGGTGCCAGCCGTACGCATGCGTGAGCCACGCCATCAGCGGCGAGAACACGACGGCCGCGAAGTATTGCGCGGCGTTGAAGATCGCCGACGCGGTACCGCGCTCGGCGGTCGGGAACCAGCTCGCGACGACCTTCGCGTTCGCCGGAAACGCGGGCGCCTCGGCGATGCCGACCGCGAAGCGCATCGCGAACAGCGCGGCGACCGCGAACGCGGCGCTGCCGCCGAGGCCGATCGTGCTTTGCAGCAGCGTGAACGCCGACCACAGGAAGATGCTGGCCGCATACACGCGCCGCGCGCCGAAACGGTCGAGCAGCCAGCCGCTCGGCAGTTGCGCGAGCACGTACGCCCAGCTGAACGCCGAGAAGATGTAGCCCATCGTCACCGGATCGATGCCGAACGCCTGGCGGATCGGCGTGCCGGTGATCGACAGCGTCGCGCGATCCGCATAGTTGAGCGTCGTGACGACGAACAGCATCGCCAGGATCCAGTAGCGCACGGCGGTCCGGCGCGCGGTGCGCGCTAGATCGAGCGGAAGGTCGCGAGGGGAGGTCTGATTGGTCACTTTAAACGTACGTCGTCGTATGACATGGCTGAAAGTTTATTGTTAATACGTGGATTGAGATACCTCGGGTTTTCCCTTTGCAGATCGCGTCACAGTGTGGGAATGTCGCGATTTTGTGGCGCGGGAAAGGCGCTTGAAGGTATCGTCGACGCCCTCGCAGGCGGCGAAAATGATGCGACGTTGTCGGCAGACATCGTATCTGTTGAGCTACAATGAGCCATTCATTCCCGAACCACGGAGCACACCCCATGCAACTGACAGGAGAGATGCTGATCGGCGCCGACGCGGTGGCCGGCTCGGCCGGCACCTTGCGCGCGTTCGATCCGACGAAGGGCGCGCCGATCGACGTGCCGGCGTTCGGCATCGCGACGCAGGCCGACGTCGAGCGCGCATGCGAACTCGCCCGCGACGCGTTCGACGCGTACCGCACGCAGCCGCTCGCGGCCCGCGCGGCGTTTCTCGAAGCGATCGCCGATGAAATCGTCGCGCTCGGCGACGCGCTGATCGAGCGCGCGCACGCCGAAACGGGCCTGCCCGTCGCGCGGCTGCAGGGCGAGCGCGGCCGCACCGTCGGCCAGCTGCGGCTGTTCGCGCGCGTCGTGCGCGACGGGCGCTTCCTCGCCGCGTCGATCGACCCCGCGCAGCCGGCTCGCACGCCGCTGCCGCGTTCGGATCTGCGTCTGCAAAAAGTCGCGCTCGGGCCCGTCGCCGTGTTCGGCGCGAGCAATTTCCCGCTCGCGTTCTCGGTGGCCGGCGGCGATACCGCGTCGGCGCTTGCAGCGGGCTGCCCGGTGATCGTGAAGGCGCACGAGGCGCACCTCGGCACGTCCGAGCTGGTCGGCCGCGCGATTCGCGCGGCGGTCGCGAAAACCGGCATGCCGGCCGGCGTGTTCTCGCTGCTGGTCGGCCCCGGCCGCGTGATCGGCGGGGCGCTCGTCAGCCATCCGGCGGTCCAGGCCGTCGGCTTCACGGGCTCGCGGCAGGGCGGGATGGCGCTCGTGCAGCTCGCGAATGCGCGTGCGCAGCCGATTCCCGTCTACGCGGAAATGAGCAGCATCAACCCCGTCGTGCTGTTCCCGGCGGCGCTCGCCGCGCGCGGCGACGCGATCGCGACGGGCTTCGTCGATTCGCTGACGCTCGGCGTCGGCCAGTTCTGTACCAACCCTGGCCTCGTGCTCGCGATCGACGGCCCCGATCTCGACCGCTTCGAAACCGTCGCCGCGCAGGCGCTCGCGAAGAAGCCGGCCGGCGTGATGCTCACGCCCGGCATCGCCGATGCGTATCGCAGCGGCCGCGGCAAGCTGGCCGAACTGCCGGGCGTGCGTGAAATCGGGGCGGGCGAAGCCGCGCAGACCGACTGCCAGGCCGGCGGCGCGCTGTACGAAGTCGGCGCGCAAGCGTTCCTCGCCGAGCCGGCGTTCGGCCACGAGATATTCGGGCCGGCGTCGCTGATCGTGCGTTGCCGCGATCTCGACGAAGTCGCGCGCGTGCTCGACGCGCTCGAAGGCCAGCTGACGGCCACATTGCAGATGGACGCCGACGACAAGCCGCTCGCGCGCCGGCTGCTGCCGATCCTCGAACGCAAGGCCGGCCGTTTGCTCGTGAACGGTTACCCGACCGGCGTCGAGGTGTGCGACGCGATGGTGCACGGCGGCCCGTTCCCGGCGACGTCGAACCCGGCCGTCACGTCCGTCGGCGCGACCGCGATCGACCGTTTCCTGCGGCCCGTGTGCTATCAGGACTTCCCGGACGACCTGCTGCCGGAGGCGCTGCAGGAACGCAATCCGCTCGCGATTCCGCGGCTGCGGGACGGCAACGCGGAGTGACGTGAAGTAACTGTTGGAGACAGTGTCCCGGAAGGGGCGCGTTCCGGCACGTTGGAAGACGGCGGCGGGGCTCATGGGCCCCGCCGCCGTTTTTATTGCGCCGGCTTTCGTGCCCGGTTGCGCCAAGTCGGTGAGCGGGTGTTGTGCAACGAGCTGCACGCGCTGCGCTGCCGCGACGGCGCCGTCCCGGCTTTCCTGTTGCCGGCGTTTCTTCTACAGTAGCGAAGCCTCGGGCCGTTCGGCCCCGCAGGCGAGCCTGAGAGACGCACAAGACCAACAAGGAACCATCCGATGAATATCAGCAAGCGTGGCGACCACCTGTTCGCGGCGGGGTTGTGGAAAGCGATCGGCGACGTCGCGAAATCGGTCCGTACCCAGATCGGCCAGTACAGCGAAGGGCGCGTTCTGGCCGACGCGCTGTTCGCGCTGCAGCGCGAACTGGGCGGCAGCGAGTTCGACGTGACGATCAACCAGGGGCGGCCCGTCGCGGGCGCCGATCCGCATTCGTTGATCTTCGGCAGGGCCGTCGAGCGCTTCCGGTACGACATGGAGGCGGTGGTGTTCGCGCTGAAGCACCGCCGCAGCATCGACGGGCCCAACGGTGCGCAGCGCACCGACGCGCTCACGCAGGCCAACGCGCATCTTGCGACCGCGAAGCAGTACGCGATGTTTACGGTCGGGCGGTTCTTCGATGCGGTCGTCGATCGCGACGTGCTCGAACAGATCGTCGGCGCCGAGTCGCCGGCGCGCGGCCGGCCGGTCGCGGCACGCAAGGGGATCGACGAGACGCAGCGTGCGCTCGCCAGCGTGCGCCAGCGGATCATCGGCGCGATCGCGCAGATGTAACGGAATGGCCGCACCGGCTCGTCGAGCCGTGCGGCCATTGCGCGATACGGATACGAAAGGGGCCGGCCGCGGCGCCGATGAAGGCCCCGCGCCGCCGGCGAGCCTTGCTTACTGCGGGCCCATCTTCTTGATCAGCACGTCGAGCTCGGCCGCTTCTTCGTCGGTGAGGTCGATCAGCGGCGCACGCACCGGGCCCGCGTCGTGGCCGACGAGCTTCGCGCCCGCCTTCACGATGCTGACCGCATAGCCCGCGCGGCGATTGCGGATCTTCAGGTACGGCAGGAAGAACTCGTCGATCAGGCGGCCGACGGTCGCGTGGTCGTCCTTCGCGATCGCTTCGTAGAACGCCATCGCCGTCTTCGGGATGAAGTTGAACACGGCCGACGAGTACACCGGCACGCCGAGCGCCTTGTACGCGGCTGCATAGACTTCGGCCGTCGGCAGGCCGCCGAGGTACGCGAAGCGGTCGCCGAGGCGGCGGCGGATCGTCACCATGCTTTCGATTTCGCCGACACCGTCCTTGAAGCCGATCAGGTTCGGGCAACGGTCGGCGAGGCGCTCGAGCATGTCCGCATTCAGCTTCGAATTCGCGCGGTTGTACACCACCACGCCGATCTTCAGCGCGCGGCACACCTGCTCGACGTGCTCGGCGATCCCTTCCTGGCTCGCTTCGGTCAGGTAGTGCGGCATCAGCAGCACGCCGCTCGCGCCGAGGCGCTCGGCCTCCTGCGCATATTCGATCGCGACGCGCGTGGCGCCGCCCGCGCCGGCGAGGATCGGCACCTTGCCCTTGCAGGTTTCCGTCGCGACGCGGATCACGTCCGAATACTCGCGCTGCGTGAGGGA
Source organism: Burkholderia metallica (assembly GCF_001718555.1). Taxonomy (NCBI): domain Bacteria; kingdom Pseudomonadati; phylum Pseudomonadota; class Betaproteobacteria; order Burkholderiales; family Burkholderiaceae; genus Burkholderia; species Burkholderia metallica. The sequence continues at coordinate 2,624,718 of NZ_CP013403.1, read as the reverse complement.
GAAGAATTCACCGGTGCCGCCGGCCGCGAACAGCGCGCTCGCGCCGTACGGAGCCAGCCATTCCAGGCGCTCGGCATAGGTGGACGGGCGGAAGCTGCCGTCGGCGTCGAAATCCGTCAGCGGAAACGACAGCAGGCCGTGGGAAATGATCTGTTTGAGTTCTTGCGGTGAGGTCATGGTTGGGTCGTCCGTCTAGCGCGACTGCTGGGTTCGTCGGGAACGGCATGCGAGCCATAGTGGCGATGTCGTTGTATGTCATCGTACAACGAGGGAACAGATGACGCAAGCGCCTTGCCCGTCGATAGATAGTAGGGTCTTTCCGGATAAGGGTTTACGCAACATCGCAGCCGGGCGTTGAATGTCGTATGATGACTAACGATATCGTCGATAGCTTCCAGGAATTCCGATGACTGCTTCCCCGCTCTACATCCGTGTGCATCCGGACGACAACGTCGCGATCGTCGTCAACGACGGCGGCTTGCCGGAGGGCGCGACGTTCGCCGACGGGCTGACGCTGCGCGAAGGCGTGCCGCAGGGGCACAAGGTCGCGCTGGTCGATCTCGCGGCCGGCGATCCGATCGTCCGCTACAACGTGGTGATCGGCTATGCGCTCGCCGAGCTGCGCCGCGGCAGCTGGGTCAACGAGCGCACGATGCGCATGCCCGAGCCGCCGGGTCTCGACGACCTGCCGCTCGCGACCCGCGCCGCGCCGCCGCTGCCGCCGCTCGAAGGCTATACGTTCGAAGGCTTCCGCAATGCCGACGGCTCGGTCGGCACGCGCAACATCCTCGCGATCACGACCACCGTGCAGTGCGTGTCGGGCGTCGTCGAACATGCGGTGAAGCGGATCAAGGACGAACTGCTGCCGCGCTATCCGAACGTCGACGACGTGGTCGGGCTCGAGCACACGTACGGCTGCGGCGTGGCGATCGACGCGCCCGACGCCGACATCCCGATCCGCACGCTGCGCAACATCAGCCTGAATCCGAACTTCGGCGGCGAGGTGATGACGGTCAGCCTCGGCTGCGAGAAGCTTCAGCCCGAGCGCCTGCTGCCGCCCGGCGCGATTCCGCTCACGGCCGACGGCGCGACAGACAACGGCGGCGTCGTGTGCCTGCAGGACGCCGCGCACGTCGGCTTCAATTCGATGATCGACTCGATCATGAAGATGGCCGAATCGCATCTCGAGCGGCTGGATCGCCGCCGTCGCGAGACCTGCCCCGCATCGGATCTCGTCGTCGGCGTGCAGTGCGGCGGCAGCGACGCGTTCTCGGGGCTCACCGCGAATCCGGCCGTCGGCTTCGCGGCGGATCTGCTGGTGCGCGCCGGCGCGACGATCATGTTCTCGGAAGTGACCGAAGTGCGCGACGGCGTCGCGCAGCTCACGTCGCGCGCGGCGAACGAGGACGTCGCACGCGAGATCATCCGCGAGATGGACTGGTACGACCGCTACCTGCAGCGCGGCCGCGTCGACCGCAGCGCGAACACGACGCCCGGCAACAAGAAGGGCGGCCTGTCGAACATCGTCGAGAAGGCGATGGGCTCGATCGTGAAGTCGGGCAGCGCGCCGATTGCCGGCGTCGTGCGTCCCGGCGATCGCGCGAAGCAGAAGGGGCTGCTGTACGCAGCGACGCCCGCGAGCGATTTCATCTGCGGCACGCTGCAGCTCGCGGCCGGGATGAACCTGCACATCTTCACGACCGGCCGCGGCACGCCGTACGGTCTCGCGCAGGTGCCGGTGATCAAGGTCGCGACGCGCAGCGATCTCGCGCGCCGCTGGCACGATCTGATGGATCTCGACGCGGGCCGGATCGCGACCGGCGCGGCCACGATCGAGGACACGGGCTGGGAACTGTTCCGGCTGATGCTCGACGTCGCGAGCGGCAAGCGCCGTACGTGGGCCGAGCAATGGAAGCTCGCGAATGCGCTGACGCTGTTCAATCCGGCACCGGTGACCTGATACCCGATACGCGCGACGGTTGCAGCCGGACGAAGCGGGCGCCCGAGACGGCGCCCGTTTTCATTGCGGCGGCCGGCGCGTCGATTTCCTTACCCCGCACGTAATCGACCGCCCGCGCGAGGCCGGCGACGATGACGGCACGCGAACACGACACACGTCACGTTCGCGACATCGTCCTTTCATCGACCCAAGGAGCCTCGCCATGAACACCGCCCAATCCGTATCGTCCGTTCACGCCGACCTGATCGACCGCTACTTCGACGCATGGAACGAACCCGACGTCGCGCGCCGCCGCGCGCTGATCGATGCGACCTACGCGAGCGACGCGGCGTATCGCGATCCGCTGATGGCCGGCGACGGCCACGCCGGCATCGACGCGATGATCGCGGCCGTGCAGGAGCGCTTCCCCGCGTTCCGCTTTCGCCGCACGACCGACGTCGACGGGTTCGGCCCGCATCTGCGGTTTTCGTGGGCGCTCGAGTCGCCCGACGGCGCGGCGATCGTGAAGGGTTCGGACTTCGGTACCGTCGACGCATCGGGCCGCCTCGCGTCGGTCACGGGTTTCATCGACGAAATGCCGGCCGCGGCGTCGTGACACGCACGACGCATGCACGGCGGCTGCCGGGATCGGGTAACGTTATGCGATTCGTTCCTGATCCCGGAGACTAGCCGACATGCTGAAGAATCTCGACCCGCTGCTGCACGCCGACATCCTGCACACGCTGCGCGCGATGGGCCACGGTGACGAAATCGCGATCTGCGACGCGAATTTCCCGGCGGAATCCGTCGCGGAGCACACGGTGGTCGGCCGCGCGTTGCGGATCGACGGCGCCGATTCGGCGCGTGTCGTGCGCGCGGTGCTGTCGGTGCTGCCGCTCGATACGTTCGTCGATACGCCCGCGTGGCGGATGGAAGTCGTCGGCGACGCGGCCGCGGTGCCGCCCGTGCAGCGCGAGGTGCAGGCCGAGATCGACCGCGCGGAAGGGCGCGCGGTGCCGCTCGCGGGCATCGACCGCTTCGCGTTCTACGAACGCGCGCAGCAGACGTACGCGGTGATCGTCACCGGCGAGCTGCGCGGCTACGGCTGCTTCATCTTCAAGAAGGGCGTGCTGTTGAGCGACGCGGGCTGAACACGCCGTCCATGCCGCCGCCCGCGAACCGCGCGGCGGCCGCCGTGTAAAGATTTGCTACAACCTTTTTCTTGGACACGGCCGAAACTCTGTCTATGCTGGCCCATTTGCCGCGGGCCCCGCAGGGCCGCGCGGCGCCGAGCCGTTCGGGTGTGCACCGCGCGGCCGGTCGAATTGCATACGAGGAGAGAGGCATGACGCGTTCCGTCGATTCCGGCGTCATTTTTTTCGCGCGCCTGGCGCTGGCGGCGTTGTTCCTGTGGGGCGGCGTGATGAAGCTGCTCGGCTACGGCGATTTCATCGGTTACCTGCACGGGCTGAACGTCCCGTATCCGCAGGTGATCGGGCCGATCGTCGTCGCGATCGAGGGGCTCGGCGGGCTGCTGCTGATCGTCGGCTACAAGGTGAAGCCGCTCGCGCTGCTGATGGCGTTCTACACGGTCGCGACCGCGATGGTCGGGCACAATTTCTGGGACGCGACGGATGCCGCGGTCCAGCACGACATGGTGATCCACTTCTGGAAGAACATCGCGATCGCCGGCGGTTTCCTGCTGCTGTTCGTCACGGGCGCCGGCGGTGCGAGCATCGACGGCCTGCGCCGCCCGAGCACGACGTACGGCAGCCTGCGCTGATCGCACGCCCGGCATTGCCGTTTTCGCTGACTCAAAACAAAGGGCCGAATCCCGCGGGATTCGGCCCTTTGTTCATGGCATCGCGCGAACGCGCGCGGTGACGCTCAGTGCGACGCCTTCACGTCCTTCGCATCCTTCGAGAATTGCACGGCGATCGCGCCGAGCACGCAGATCGCCGCGACGTACACGACCGGCGCGAGCGGATTCGACTTCATCATCAGCGACACGATCACCGGCGTGAGGCCGCCGAAGATCGCATACGCGACGTTGTACGAGAACGAGATGCCCGAGAAGCGCACGACGGCCGGGAAGCTCTTGACCATCACGAACGGCACCGCGCCGATCGTGCCGACCATGAAGCCGGCGATGCCGTAGTAGAGCGGCAGCGTCGACGCGTCGGCCGCGACCTGCGCGAACAGCAGGTAGTAGCATGCGGCCAGCCCGATGCCGCCGATGCCGAGCACGCGCTTCGCGCCGATCCAGCCCGCGAGCGAACCCGCGGTGACGCAGCCGGCCGTCAGGCACAGCGTCGCGACGCTGTTCGCGAACAGCGTGGTCGCGGGCGTCAGGTGGAACTGCTTTTGCAGCAGTGCGGGCGTCATCAGGATCACGACGACGATCGCGGCCGACAGCATCCACGTGAGCAGCATCGACACGATCACCGCGCGGCCGTGGTCGCGCAGCACGGCCTTCAGCGGAATTTCGGCCGCGAGCGCCTTCTTCGCCTTCATCTCGGCGAACACCGGCGTTTCATGCAGCCAGCGGCGCAGGTACACGGAGAACAGCCCGAACACGCCGCCGAGCAGGAACGGGATGCGCCACGCGAACGCGGTGACTTCGGCGCCCGAGTAGCGGCTGTTGATGCCGGCCGCGACGAGCGAGCCGAGCAGGATGCCGGCCGTGAGCCCTGCGGTGAGCGTGCCGCACGCATAGCCGATGTGACGCGACGGCACGTGCTCGGACACGAACACCCACGCGCCCGGCACTTCGCCGCCGACCGCCGCGCCCTGCAGCACGCGGAACAGCAGCAGCAACACCGGCGCGAGGATGCCGATCGTGTCGTAGGTCGGCAACAGGCCCATCAGCAGCGTCGGCACCGACATCATCAGCACGCTCAGCGTGAACATCCGCTTGCGGCCGAACAGGTCGCCGAAGTGCGCCATGATCACGCCGCCGAGCGGGCGGGCGAGATAGCCGGCCGCGAAGATGCCGAACGTCTGCAACTGGCGCAGCCAGTCGGGAATGTCGTGCGGGAAGAAGAGTTGTCCAATCGCCGGCGCGAAGAACACGAAGATGATGAAGTCGTAGAACTCGAGGGCGCCGCCGAGTGCGGCGAGGCCCAGGGTCTTGTAGTCGCTGCGCGTGAGCGCGCGTTCGGCGGCGCGAGGCACGCCGCTCAATTCGGAAGCTTGCATGGTCAGGACGATCGGTATTCGAATGTAGTTGTCGGTGCTGCGTCTCCAGGGCCCGCTATCGGCATGGACTGACAAGGCGCGGCTTGCGTCGTCGAAACGTGCGGCGCGCCGGGTGAGGCAGGCAACAGGTACCGCCGCACCGGGATGGGGCGCGGCGCAGACGAAGCGTCAAAGCGGGTGGGGGGATTCTACAGGAGCGCAAAATGTGCGCGTTTGAATGCGCGTGGGTGTGCGCCGAGGACCGCTTCTGACCATGCAGCCGGAGCGATCCTCGGCGCGGGCGGCCGGCGAGCCGGCCGCGCGCCGCGCGACGGAGCGCTTGCGTTTCGGAAGGGTCAGTTGCCGGCGATCGTGTCGACCGGCTTGAACGCGCCGTGTTCGACCTTGTAGATCGTCACCGGCGCATCCTTCAGGTCGCCCTTCGCGTCGTACGCGATGCTCGGGGCCGACACGCCCTTCACCGACACCTTGCCGAGATACGGCGTGTACACCTTCGGGTCGGTCGAGTTGGCCTCCTTCATCGCGGTGAGCAGCGCGATCGTGCCGTCGTACGAGTACGGCGAGTAGGTGATCACGTCTTCGTTGAAGCGCGCCTTGTAGCGTGCCGCGTAGCCGGCGAAGCCCGGCATCTTCTCCTTCGGCAGCCCGCCCATGTAGACGATCGCGCCTTCGGCCGCGTCGCCGCCGACCTTCAGGAACGTCGGCGAGCGCGACATCTCTCCCGTCACGAACGCCGATTTCATCCCGAGCTGGCGCATCTTGCGGATCATCGGCGACGATTGCGCGTCGCCGCCGCCGTAGAAGATCGCGTCCGGGTTCATCCCCTTGAGGTTGGTCAGGATCGCGGAGAAATCGAGCGCCTTGTCGTTCGTGAAGTCGCGCTTGATGATCGTGCCGCCCGCGGCTTCGACGGCTTTCGCGAATTCGTCGGCGATGCCCTGGCCGTACGCGGTGCGGTCGTCGATGATCGCGATGCGCTTGAAGCGCAGCGTCTTCACCGCGTACGTGCCGACGATGCGGCCCGCCTGCGCGTCGCTCGTCAGCAGCCGGTAGGTGGTTTTGTAGCCGCGCGCCGTGTATTGCGGCGACGTGGCCATCGAGATCTGCGGCAGCCCCGCGCGATCGTACAGGTCGGACGCCGGAATGCTCGTGCCCGAGTTGAAGTGCCCGATGATGCCGCGGACGTTGTCGTCGATCAGCCGCTGCGCGACGGTCGTGCCGGTGCGCGGGTCGGCCTGGTCGTCCTGCGAATCGAGCTGGAACGTGACGGGCTTGCCGCCGATCGTCGGGCGCGTCGCGTTGAAATCGGCGATCGCGAGCTGCACGCCCTTCTGCATGTCCGTGCCGTAGTTCGACTGCGGGCCGGTCAGCGGTGCGGCGAAACCGATCTTGACGACGTCGGCGGCGATGGCGTGCGCGCCCGACAGTGCGCAGGCAGCGGCCAGCGCGACGTGCGATACTTTCAGCTTCACTTTCACTTCCCCTTGATGGCGTGGTTGGGCCGCCGCCGGCCGGCTGGCCGGCGCCGGTAAACCGGGCGAGACGGTGCGTTCGGCAGGCCGGTGCGAGGGCCGTGCGTGCTTGCCGCGTATTGCCCCCGGCTATGCCGGAATCGGCGCGCATGATGGCCGATGCCGCAGGCCGGGCGCGCCGATTGCCGCCGCATCGGAAGGTCGTCTCGTGACCGTGAAGCGAAGTCTAGACAGCGAAAGTGCGGACGTCTTGCGCGTTCGGTGCGCAGCCGGCGACGATATCGGCATATCGTCGATTACCCTGATATGTGCCGAAATCGTCATGCCGTATGCGCAAACGCGCCAAGACGTTGCGCGTGCGCATTTTTATGCTGGCGAGTCCGGGCGCGCGGTGCCGGTGCGCCGGAACGTGCGTACGGCAATGCGCGCGGTATGTCGGCATCCGCGCATGCGTGGAGGCCGTGTCGGCGCAAACGGATTCGCGGCACGCCGCATGCGCGGCGAAGTGGTTGCGTGCGCAACGGATATCGCGTGACGATGCCGGCCGCTCGGCGGCGCGATGCGACGGCCGCCGCCACCTTGCCCGCCTTTGCGATCGGCACGACGCGATCGGAGGGGCGCTCCTATAATCGACGCCATCTGCCACTCGCCTTGCGGTTGCCGGGATGACGACCTTGCTTGCCGTACCGCCCATGAGCCTGTCCGATACGCTGCGCTACCAGCCCGACAATGCCGACCTCGGCGCGATGCTGGCGCATTTCCGCCTGCTCGAACCGGTGTTCGATGCGCTGCCGGACGTCGCGTTCTTCGTGAAGGATGCGAACGGCCGCTATGCGCTCGTCAACCGTACGCTGGCGATGCGCTGCGGCTACAAGGACAAGCGCGACCTGCTCGGCAAGACGACCGACGAAGTGTTTCCGCGCCGCTTCGGCCGCAGCTATTTCGAGCAGGACATGGCGACGATCAACGCCGGCCAGCAACTGACGGATCAGCTCGAGCTGCACCTGTATCCGGGCCGTCAGCCGGGCTGGTGCCTGACCTGCAAGGAGCCGCTGCGCGATGCCGCGGGCACGGTGGTCGGCCTCGCGGGCATCTCGCGCGACCTGAAGGCGCACGAGGGCTCGCATCCGGCGTACAGCCGGCTCGCCGACGTGGTCCAGCACATCCAGGATCACTACGTGCAGCCGCTGAACCTGAAACAGCTCGCGCAGATGGCCGGGATGTCGGTCGCGCAGCTCGAACGCTATTTCCACAAGGTGTTTCACCTGACACCGCGCCAGGTGCTGCTGAAGGCGAGGCTCGATGCGGCCACCGCGCTGCTCGTCACGCACGACAAGGTGACGGACGTCGCAGCGCTATGCGGCTATACGGATCACAGCGCGTTCACGCGCCAGTTCAAGGCGACGGTCGGCGTGACGCCGACGGAATACCGGCTGATGCTGCAGGAGCGGGGAGGGTGACGCGATACGCCGGCCGGGCCGGCGCGTCGCAGGAATCGGGGGAGTGCGAGGTATTGCGGGGTATTGCGGGGAAACGGGGATGCCGTGACGACGGCGGCTCAGCGGGACTCAGCGGGGCTCAGCGGTAGCCGAGCCCTTTCAGGACGGCCGTGCCGTCTTCGGTCAGCCGGAAGCTGGGTGACGTATCGGCGTCGAGCTTGACCATTTCGACGAGGCCGGCTTCCTGTAATGCGGGCAGCTCGGGTTTGGCGTTTGCGCCGATCGGCGCGTGCAGAAGCACGAGCAGCGTCGCGATTTCATGATGACTGAGCAGGCGGCGCAGCATCGTCTTCTTTGCAGGGGGCGCGGCCGGGCGGCCCGCGGGTGCTTCTACGGCGCTCATCGCTTTCCTCCTTTTCGAGATAACCATCGGGTACTGGTTGCGGATGGTGCCGTCGAAGACTTAAGCGATTCTTAAAACCGGGACGCACAGAGGAATGCTGCGCTGCGGTACGGGTTACCGGATGTAACGCCATACGGCATCGGCCTTCCGGTCCGATCGCCGCCAGCCGCGCCGGCGGGTGCGCGGCCGCGCGATTCACCACGATGGTGCGCGCGGAATGCGGCGCGTTGAATCGGCCGCGGGCCGCGCACGTGGCCCGGCTCGCGATCCCGCGGCGCTTCCTTCCGTTATTTCCTGCGCTGCGCCTGCGCGGCGAGCCGCACGGCCGCGTTCGCCGCGCCATAGCCGTCGTATCCGCCGCGCCGCTCGACGATCTCGAGCGAGAAGCGGTTGTCGACCAGTTCCGTATACGCGTGCAGGAATTCGCCGCCGTGCTCGTCGCGGTCGTACAGCAAGTGGTGCGCGCTCAGCGTGTCGATCAGTTCGTCCGGCAGCGCATAGCGTGCGGCGAGATCGTCGTAGTAATTGGGCGGAATGCGCAGGAACGGCACGCCGTCGGCCGCGAACGCGGCGATCGTCTTCACGATGTCGTCCGTGCGGAATGCGACGTGGTTCAGCCCCGTCCCGTGGTAGCGGTCGAGCGATTCGGCCACCGCCGTGTGGCGGTCGACCGACGCATTCAGCGCGATCCGCACCGAACCGTCGGCGCTGCGCACCGCGCGGCTGCGCATCAGCCCGTACGGATCGGGCACGAGCCAGCTGCGCTCTGCCTCGAAGCCAAACGCGGTCTTGAAGAACAGGATCCACGTGTCGAGCGCATCGGCCGGCAGCGCGAGGCATACGTGGTCGATACCCGTCAGCGGGCCGACTTCGCTCGGGCCGTCGATGTCGGTCAGCACGAAGTCCGATTCGTACAGCGTCGGTGCGTTCGGCGCTTCGTCGACGAAATACTCGAGGCTGCCGTCCGGCGCCTGCACGCTCGGCAGCACGCGCTCGTTCGGCCCGACGCGCCCGGAGAACGGCGCGTAGCCGTAGCCGGCCGCGCGCTCGAACGCCACTTTCGCGTCGTCCACGCGGAATGCCGACGCGCACAGCGACAGCCCGTGCTGCTGGAAGAACGCATCGGCGAACGAGTCGCGCTCCGCGTTCAGCACGATCGACGCGGCGCCGTGCTGGAACAGCGTCACATCCTTCGAACGATGCCGGCCCGCGAGCCGGAAGCGCATTCGGCCGAGCCACTCGCCGACGGTCGCCGCCGCCTGCGCGTCCACCGCGAATTCGATGAACTGGAACCCGACGTGCGCGGGCGGTGCCGGCGGCGCGAACAGCGGCTGGCTGGCGGCCGGTGCCCGGCCGTCCTGCGCCAGTCGTGCGCGCGTCATCTCTTCCAGATAGAGCAGCGAGCGATGGCCGTCGGCGGCCGTGATCGCGGTGGGCGCCGCGCGGAAGCCGTCGTTGAAGATCTCGAGCGACAGCGGCCCCGTATAGCCCGACTCGATCACGCGTGCGGTGAAGCGTGCGAGGTCGAAGTCGCCCTGGCCCGGGAACGAGCGGTAGTGGCGGCTCCATTCGAGCACGTCCATCGCGAGCTTCGGCGCGTCGGCGATCTGCACGAACGCGATCCGGTCGCCGGGGATGTCGGCGATCGCGTCCGGCGAATCGTCGAGCGACAGCGTATGGAAGCTGTCGAGCGCAAGGCCGAGGTGCGGGCTGTTCACCGCATTCACGAGTTGCCACGCATGGCCGTACCGCTTCACGACGCGGCCCCACGCGAGCGCCTCGTACGCGGCGACCACGCCGGCCTGCCGCGCGGCTTCGGCAAGCACGCCGAGCTGGTCGACGAGCAGCCCGTCGTCCGCGATCGTGTCGGCCGACACGTTGCTGCACACCAGGATGCGGTCGGTGCCGAGCGCGTGCATCACGTCGAACTTGCGCTTGATCCGGTCGAGGTTGCGCGCGAGCTGGGCCGCGCTCACGCCCTCGAAGTCGCGAAACGGCTGGAACAGCACGATGTCGAGGCCGAGATCGGCGGCCATGCGCCGGACGTCGGCCGGCGATCCGTCGAAGTAGACGAGATCGTTTTCGAAGATTTCGACGCCGTCAAAGCCTGCGGCCTGGACGGCGGCGAGCTTCTCGGCGAGCGTGCCGGACAGTGACACGGTGGCGATCGAGCGCTGCATGGGCGAATCCTGCGGGTGAGCGGGGCATGGCGTCGGTCGAATCGGCCCCGAATGAACCAGTCGTTGAGTTCCCGGCGAACGCCATATCCCGAATTTACTGGGCTAGTGGTACGTATTGTACAAACTAACTAGGTGGTACAAATTAGCGAAAACCCGAAAAGACATTGCGCTTGCGCAAGCGCACACTAGCGCCAAATCTTGACGTCAGGGGGCGAAGTCGGCTAACGATTCGCCCCCGTTTTAGGAGCAGAATCACCATGAGCAAGCCCAAGGTGCTGGTGCTGAACGGCCCGAACCTGAATCTGCTGGGGACGCGCGAGCCCCAGATCTACGGCGCGGAAACGCTCGCCGACGTCGAGCAGCGCTGCCGCACGGCGGCGGAAGGGCTCGGGCTGGACATCGACTTCCGCCAGTCGAACGCCGAACATCAGCTGATCGACTGGCTGCACGCCGCGCGTCACGACACGCACGGCATCGTGATCAACCCGGCCGCCTATACGCATACGTCGGTGGCGCTGGCCGACGCGCTTTCCGCGATCGCGAAACCGGTGATCGAAGTGCATATCTCGAACGTGCATCGCCGCGAGGCGTTCCGCCACCATTCGTACGTGTCGGCGCTCGCCGAAGCCGTGATCTGCGGCTGCGGCACCGAAGGCTACGTGTTTGCACTGCAGCGTCTGGCGACGCTGTTCTCGCAGGGAGCCGCACGATGAGCCGCCCGTCGTTTCTGATCGGCCTGATCGGCCAGGGCATCGGCGGTTCGCTGTCGCCCGCGATGCACGAGGAAGAAGGCTTCCGCCAGGGGTTCGGCTACGTCTACCGGCGCATCGACCTCGACGCGCTCGGCGTGAGCGTCGACGCGCTGCCGCAACTGCTCGATGCCGCGCAGCGGATGGGCTACAACGGGCTGAACATCACGCACCCGTGCAAGCAGCGCGTGATCGAACACCTCGACGCGCTGTCGGACGACGCTCGCGCGCTCGGCGCGGTGAACACCGTGCTGTTCAAGGACGGCAAGCGGATCGGCCACAACACCGACTGGTCGGGTTTCGCGAAATCGTTCCGCCGCGGGCTGCCCGGCGCGAAGCTCGAACGCGTCGTCCAGCTCGGCGCGGGCGGTGCCGGCGCGGCCGTCGCGCACGCGGCGCTGCAGATGGGCGCGGCTGAACTGACGATCTTCGATGTCGACGGCTCGCGGGCCACCGCGCTCGCGGCCGAGTTGCAGCAGCGTTTCCCCGCCGCGCGGGTCGCGTCGGGCGGCGCTCCGTCCGGCAGCGATCTTGCCGGCGCGATGCACGCCGCGACGGGCCTGATCCACGCCACGCCGACCGGCATGGCCAAGCATCCGGGCCTGCCGCTGCCGGCCGAACTGCTCCATGCCGGCATGTGGGTGGCCGACATCGTGTACTTCCCGCTCGAAACCGAACTGATCCATGCGGCGCGCGCGGCCGGCTGCGCCACGCTGCCGGGTGGCGGGATGGCCGTCTACCAGGCCGTCGACGCGTTCGAGATCTTCACCGGACGCACGCCCGACGCCGAGCGGATGTTCGATCACTTTCAGTCGCTCGTCGCGCGCTGACCCCATCCAGAAAGAGAGACCAGGAGACGACCATGCAGCACACCACTGACACGCGTGCCGCGCCGGCGCAGGCGGCCGGCACCGTCCGGCGCACGTCCGCGCGCTACAAGATTCTCGCGCTGCTCGCGATCGGCACGATGATCAACTATCTCGACCGTACCGTGCTGGGAGTGGCTGCGCCGCAGCTCACCAAGGAGCTCGGCATCAATGCGGCCGTGATGGGCATCATGTTCTCCGCGTTCTCGTGGACGTACGTGGCGGCGCAGGTGCCCGGCGGCCTGTTTCTCGACCGTTTCGGCAGCAAGATCACGTATTACTGGTCGATGACGCTGTGGTCGCTGTGCACGTTCCTGCAAGGCTTCGTGCCCGGCGTCGCGACGCTGTTCGCGTGCCGGCTCGGTCTCGGCGTCACGGAGGCGCCGTGCTTCCCGACCAACAGCCGGGTGGTCGCGACCTGGTTCCCGCAGAACGAACGCGCGATGGCGACGGGTACCTACACGGTGGGCGAGTACATCGGTCTCGCGTTCTTCAGCCCCGTGCTGTTCGCGCTGATGGGCGCGTTCGGCTGGCGCTCGCTGTTCTGGGTCGTCGGCGCGATCGGCATCGCGTTCGGCCTGGTCTGGTGGAAGTTCTATCACGAACCGCGCAACCATCCGGGCGCGAATGCGGAGGAACTCGCGTACATCGAGGCGGGCGGCGGCCTGGTGCACGGCGCGCGCAAGGACGGCGACAAGGGCGGCAAGGCGGGGCAGAAGGCCTTCAGCTGGTCGATGGCCGGCAAGCTGCTGAAGAAGCGTCAGCTCGCGGGCATCTGCCTCGGCCAGTTCGCCGGCAACTCGACGCTCGTGTTCTTCCTGACCTGGTTCCCGACCTACCTCGCCACCGAGCGCCACATGGGCTGGCTGAAGATCGGTTTCTTCGCGGTGATGCCGTTCATCGCCGCATCGGTCGGCGTGATGTTCGGCGGGATCTTCTCCGACTGGCTGCTGCGTCGCGGCAAGTCCGCGAACCTCGCGCGCAAGCTGCCGATCATTGCGGGCCTGCTGCTCGCGTCGACGATCATTCTCGCGAACTACGTGCAGAGCAACGAAGCCGTGATCGCGATCATGTCGGTTGCGTTCTTCGCGCAGGGGATGGCCGCGCTCGGCTGGACGCTCGTGTCGGACATCGCGCCGGACGGCCTGCTCGGCGTGACCGGCGGCATTTTCAACTTCGCGGCGAACCTCGCCGGGATCATCACGCCGCTCGTCGTCGGTTTCATCGTCGCGTCGACCGGGTCGTTCGTCGGCGCGCTCGTGTTCATCGGCGTGATCGCGCTGGTCGGTGCGGCGTCGTACATCTTCGTGGTCGGCGACATCAAGCGGATCGAGCTGTAAGCACCCGCTCCACGCATCTCCTGTGCGTTCGCCCGGCGGCCGGTTGGCCGCCGGGCTTTTTATTTGCGTGCGCAGAACGTGCTGGCCGGGCGAGTACGGCGCTTATGCGCGTTGCACCGCGATGCCGAGCGATTCGATCGCGTGCGCGATGGCCGCGACCGCGCGCCGGATGTCGTTCGAGTCGATCGCGCCGATGCAGCCGACGCGGAACGTCTCGAGCCGCGTGAGCTTGCCCGGATACAGGATGAAGCCCGCGTCGCGCACCGCGTCGTAAAAGCGGCGGAAATCGTAGGCCGGGTGGTCGGGTGCGTGGAACGTGACGATCACCGGCGCCTGCACGCCCGCATCGAGGAACGGGGTGAAGCCGAGCGCGCGCATCGATTCGACCAGCGTGCGGCAGTTGTCCGCATAGCGCACGCCACGCGCCGGCTGGCCGCCTTCGGCGACGTACTGGTCGAGTGCGGCGCGCAGCGCGGCGATCACGTGCGTCGGCGGCGTGAAGCGCCACTGGCCGGTCTTGCGCAGGTACGCGTACTGGTCGTGAAGATCGAGCGCGAGCGACGGCGAGTTGCCTTCGCTCGCGTCGAGTGCGTCGCGCCGCACGATCGCGAAGCCCATCCCCGGCACGCCTTCGAGACATTTGCCGCTCGCCGAGATCAGCGCGTCGATGCCGCTGCCCGCCAGTTCGATCGGCAGCGCGCCGAACGAACTCATCGCGTCGACGATCAGCCGCTTGCCGTGGCGCCGGCACGCGGCGGCGATGTCGTCGAGCGGGTTCAGGATGCCGGCGCTCGTCTCCAGATGCACCAGCGCGACGTGCGTGATGCGCGGCTCGCGCGCGAACGCGGCTTCGATCGCGGCCGGATCGACGGCCGTGTCCTCGCCGAACGGCAACGCGATCGCGTCGATACCGAGCCGGCCGAGGATCTTCAGGATGCGCGCGCAGTACGCGCCGTTGTCGGGCACCAGCACGACGCCGTCGCGCGGCACCAGCGTGCCGAGCGCGGCTTCGACCGAGAACGTGCCGCTTCCCTGCATCGGCACGCACACGTACTCGTCACCGCCGTGCGCAATGGCGACGAGATCCGCGCAGACTCTGGCCGTCAGTTGATTGAAAGCGGCGTCCCACGAGCCCCAGTCATGTTGCATTGCGTGGCGGGTTGTGGCGGACGTGGTGAGCGGGCCGGGCGTAAGAAGAATCGGATCGGACATGGTTTTCCTCTGCAAAGGTCGGAAGAAACACCGCGCGGCATTTCTGAATGACTTGCATGATATTGGCAAAATGTGTCATTTTTTGGAAATTGCGGCATTCGTCACGGGTTTGTCATCGAACGCTGTGATCCTTCGCTTGCCGCGCCGAACCCAACCTCGCGCGGCGGCGAGGCAGGCCGTCGAGCGGCGCTGCCCGGAGATAACAGGAGAGCCGGGTCGTGCCCCCGGCCCATTGGTGTTCCGCCTACGGAGAAGTCAGATGACACTGCAGAAACCCTCGCGCGCCGCTGCCGGCGCGTTCCGCAAGCTTGCGCTGGCCGCCAGCGTCGCCGCTCTGATGGGCGCCGCGTTGCCCGCCCATGCGGCGAGCGCGGTCGTGCTGTACACGGCAGACGGTCTCGAGAACCTGTATCGCGATGTGCTGCCGGCCTTCGAGAAGAAGGAAGGCGTCAAGGTCAACATCGTGACGGCGGGCAGCGGCGAGGTCGTCAACCGCGCGAACATCGAAAAGAATTCCCCGAAGGCCGACGTGATCGTCACGCTGCCGCCGTTCATCCAGCAAGCCGGCCAGATGGGCCTGCTGCAGTCGTACCAGAGCGTGAACTACAAGAACGTGCCGGCCATCGCGAAGGCCGAAGACGGCACGTGGGCGACGTTCGTGAACAACTACTTCTCGTTCGCGATCAACCCGGACGTCGTGAAGAACCAGCCGAAGACGTTCGCCGACCTGCTGTCGCCGGCCTACGCGGGCAAGGTCGCGTACTCGAACCCGGCCACGGCCGGCGACGGGATGGCCGTGCTGATCCTGACGACGTCGCTGATGGGCGAGGACAAGGCGTTCGACTACCTCGCGAAGCTGTCGCAGAGCGTGAAGTTCCACACGAAGGGCACGGGCTACCTGAACGTGCTGCTGTCGCGTAACGAGATCAGCGTCGCGAACGGCGACCTGCAGATGGACCTCGACGATGCCGAGCACGGCGCGCTGTCCGTCAAGCCGATCTTCCTGGCCGCGAAGGAAGGCGACCAGCCGACCACGTTCCAGCTCCCGTACGGCATCGGCCTGATCAAGAGCGGCCCGAACCAGGACGCCGGCAAGAAGCTGATCGACTACCTGATGTCGACGGAGGTGCAGTCGAAGGTGCCGGACATGTACGGCATCCCGGGCCGCACGGACGTGCCGCTGGCGGGCAAGAACGGCGAAGCGGTCAAGAAGGCGATCTCGGGCGTGAAGCTGATCCCGGTCGACTGGACCCAGGTGATGGCGAAGAAGCCGGTGTGGATCGAGCGCTGGAAGAAGGATGTGATCGGCAGCTCGGGCAAGCAGCTCGACGTCGTCAAGCCGAAGTGACCGGCTCACGCCGCCTGTTTGAGTGAGCAAGAGGATGAACCCGGTGGACACCGCCCTGACCCATCCCGGCGCATTCGGCGCCGCCGAACCGCGGGCAACGCTGCGGTCCGGCGCGCCGGGCGGCGTGCAGATCGAACACCTGAGCGTGCGCTACGGCGCACGCACGGTGCTGGAAGATCTGTCGCTGTCGATCGGCGCCGGTGAATTTCTGACCGTGCTCGGCAAGAGCGGCTGCGGCAAGACCACGCTGCTGCGCTTCATCGCCGGGTTCGTGAAGGCCGACGGCCTGACCGGCACGCTGACCGTTGCCGGACGCGACCTGACCTATGCGCCGCCGCACAAGCGCAATCTCGGTCTGCTGTTCCAGAATTACGCGCTGTTCCCGCACCTGTCGGTGTTCGAGAACGTTGCATTCGGGCTGCGCGCCCGCGGGATGGCGTCGTCGGAAGTGACGCGCCGCGTCGCCGACGCGCTGAAGCTCGTGCAGCTCGGCGATGCCGGCCATCACCTGCCCGCGCAACTGTCGGGCGGGATGCAGCAGCGCGTCGCGCTGGCGCGCGCGCTCGTGATCGAGCCGGACGTGCTGCTGCTCGACGAGCCGCTGTCGGCGCTCGACGCGAACCTGCGCGCATCGGTGCGCAGCGAACTGAAGGCGCTGCACGAGCGCCTGCCGAATCTCACCGTCGTCTGCGTGACGCACGATCGCGACGACGCGCTCGTGCTGTCCGACCGCGCGCTGCTGATGCGCGACGGCCACATCGCGCAGCTCGGCACGCCGCAGCAGTTGTACGACGCGCCGCAGGACGGCTACGTTGCACGCTATCTCGGCCCGGCGAACCTGCTGCCGCCGCACGTGATCTTCCCGCTCGGCGATCCGCGCCATGAAGTGCGCGGCAAGGTCGCGTGCGTGCGCCCCGAGCGCCTGACCGTGATGCCGCCCGCCGCGGGCGGGCTGCACGGCACGGTGTCGTCGGTCGAATGGCAGGGCGCGGACTTGTCGATCGCGGTCACGATCGACGCGGCGCCCGACGAGCCCGTGCGCGTCACGATGCAACGCGGCCGCGGTGCGGCTCCCGAGCGCGGTGCGCGCGTTTCCCTGCATTGCGAGGCAGACGATGTCGTCCTTATCGAGCCCTGAAGCCGGCCTGCCGCCGCACGTGCTCGCGTCGGCCGCCGCGCACGCCGCCGCCGCGCGGCGCCGCAGGCGCATGGGCGACCTGCACCTGGCCGCGCTCGCGGTCGTCGTGCTCGGCCCGCTCGTCGTCTATCCGCTGGTGCGGCTCGTGCTGCTGAGCGTGTCGGGCGATCACGGGTTCAGCTTCGCCGCGTATCGCACGTTCTTCGGCAACCCCGACACGCGCAACGTGCTGCTCACCACCCTCGGCGTGCTGTTCGCGAGCGCCGGCACCGCGTCGGTGCTCGGCGTGATGCTGGCCGCGCTGCTGTTCTTCAAGCCGTTCCCGGGCGCGTCGCTCGTCACGCGCTTCCTGGAGCTGTACGTCGCGTTTCCGTCGTTCCTCGTCGCGTTCACGCTGATCTTCCTGTACGGCTCGCAAGGGTCGATCAGCATCGCGCTGCAGCACCTGTTCCATCTCGAGAATCCGCCGCTCGATTTCCTGTTCGGCATCGGCGGCGTGATTCTGGCGCAGACCGTGTTCTATACGCCGTTCGTCGTGCGGCCCACGCTCGCGTCGTTCGCGACGCTCGACCTGCGGCTGATCGAAGCCGCGCGCAGCCTCGGCGCATCCGGCTGGATGCTCGCGCGCCGCGTCGTGCTGCCGATCGCGTGGCCGGGCATCGCCGCCGGCACCGTGCTGTGCTTCCTGCTGACGCTGAACGAATTCGGGATTCTGCTCGTGCTCGGCAGTGCGCGGCTCGTCACGCTGCCGGTTGCGATCTACAGCAGCGCGACCGTCGACCTCGACCTGCCGACCGCGTCGGCCGGCGCGGTCGTGATGCTCGCGCTGTCGCTGGCGCTGTATGCGGTTTATCGCCGGGTGAACCGGCGTGCGACGGGAGGAAACGATGTCCGCTGAATTCCGTATCGGGCAAGCCGTGCCGCGCCACCAGATCGGCTGGGGCGACACGGTGCTCAAGCATGCGTCGCGCGCGGCGCTCGCGCTGGCCGCGTTCGCCTGCTTCTGGCTGTTCGTGTTGCCCGTCGTCGTCGTTGCGCTGTCGAGCGTGTCGACGCAATGGTCGGGCACGATCCTGCCGGCCGGCTACAGCCTGCGCTGGTTCGAGCGGCTCGGGTCGCCCGAATACGATGCGCTGCTGACGAGCCTGGAAATCGGCTTCGGCGTATCGGCGGTCGGCACGATCCTCGGGTTGTGGCTCGCGCTGGCGCTCGAAGGGCGCGACCGGCGCGGCCTCGGCGCGGTGGTCGACGCGCTCGTGATGGTGCCGAACGGCGTGCCGAGCGTCGTGCTCGGGCTCGCGGTGCTGATCGCGTATCACCAGAAGCCGGTCGACCTGTCGAGTTCGGCCGCGATCGTCGTGCTCGTGCAGCTCGCGCTGATCCTGCCGTTCTGCTATCGCTGCGCGGCCGCCGCGCTGCGTCCGGAGCTGACCGTGCTGCGCGAAGCGGCAGCGAGCCTCGGTGCGCCGCCCGCGATGGTGCTGCGCCGCGTGCTGCTGCCGCAGCTCGTGCCGGCGCTGCGCGCGAGCCTCGCGCTCGGCTTCGCGCTGTCGCTCGGCGAGCTTGGCGCGACGCTGACGGTGTATCCGCCGGGCTTCGCGACCGTGCCGATCGTCGTGATCGGCCAGGTGGAGCGCGGCTATTACCTTCCGGCATCGGCGCTGTCGCTGCTGATGCTCGGCGCGTCGCTCGCGGCGCTGCTGCTGATCGCCGCGCGTGTACCGCGCGGCAAGCGGGCCGCATCATGAACGCCGCGTTCGCATTGCGCCAACCCGGTGACGCGTCGGCAGCTGGCGCATCGACGGATCTTGCGGCGCGCTCCGTCGACGTCAACGGCCGGCGCTATCGGCTGCCGGCCGAACCGACCGTCGTCGTCTGCGTGGACGGCTGCGAGTACGACTATCTCGACCGGGCGGTGGAAGCGGGCGTCGCGCCGTTCATCGGCCGGATGATCGCGAAAGGCACGGCATGGCGCGCCGATTGCGTCGTGCCGACCTTCACCAACCCGAACAACCTGTCGATCGTCTGCGGCGTGCCGCCGTCGGTCCACGGGATCTGCGGCAACTACTTCTGGGATCCGGCCGCCGACGGCGGGCGCGGCGCCGAAGTCATGATGAACGACCCGGCCTACCTGCGGGCCGGCACGCTGCTCGCGGCGGCGTCCGACGCCGGTGCGCGGGTCGCGGTCGTGACGGCGAAGGACAAGCTGCGCCGGCTGTTGGGCTGGCAGCTGAACGGCATCTGCTTTTCGGCCGAGAAGGCCGCGCAGGCGAATCTCGCGGAAAACGGGATCGTCGACGTGCTCGACTGGGTCGGCCTGCCGTCGCCGGACGTCTACAGCGCGGCGTTGTCGGAATTCGTGTTCGCGGCCGGCGTTCGGCTCGCGCAGACGCGCCAGGTCGACCTGATGTACCTGTCGACCACCGACTACGTGCAGCACAAGTGCGAGCCGGGCAGTGCGGGCGCGAACGCGTTCTACGCGATGATGGACGGCTACCTCGCGCAGCTCGACGCACTCGGCTGGGCGATCGGGCTCACGGCCGACCACGGGATGAACGCGAAGCACGACCCCGCGACGGGCCGGCCGAACGTCATCTATCTGCAGGATGCATTCGACGGTTGGTACGGTGCGCAGGCTGCGCGCGTGATCCTGCCGATTACCGACCCGTACGTCGTGCACCACGGCGCGCTCGGCTCGTTTGCGACGATCTACCTTGCGCCGGGCATCGACCGGGCCGAGGCGATGTGGCGCGTCGGCGGCCTCGACGGCGTCGAACTCGTGCTCGACAACGCGGAAGCCGCCGCACGTTTCGAACTGCCGGCCGACCGGATCGGCGATCTCGTCGTGATCGGCCGCCGCGACATGACGCTCGGGACGCGCGAGCGCGAACACGACCTGTCGGGCCTCACGGTGCCGCTGCGCTCGCATGGCGGCGTGTCGGAGCAGGAAGTGCCGCTGCTGTTCAACCGCCGTATCGAGCCGGCCGAACACGGGCGTCGCCCGCGCAACTTCGACGTGTTCGATTTCGTGCTGAACCGGGTCGCGACATGATGGCCCATCCCCGACACGATCATCCGGCGTTTCGCGCGGAGGCGCTGCGCTGGTGCGGCACGCGCGCGACGCGCGAACGCACGCTCGACGTGATGGACCCTTACACGGGCACGCGCGTGGGGACGGTGCCGCTGGCGAGCGTCGACGACGTGCGCGCGGCATTCGATTACGCGATGGCGTACCGGCCGAAGCTTACGCGTTACGAGCGTTCGCAGATCCTCGAGCGGGCGGCCGCACTGTTGCGCGAGCGTACCGAGGAAGCATCCGACCTGATCACGCTCGAATCGGGGCTGTCGAAACAGGACTCCCGTTACGAGATCGGCCGCGTGGCCGACGTGCTGAAGTTTGCGGCGATCGAGGCGCTGCGCGACGACGCGCAGAGCTTCTCGTGCGATCTGACGCCTCACGGCAAGGCGCGCCGCGTATTTTCGCAGCGGCAGCCGCTGGACGGCGTGATCGTCGCGATCACGCCGTTCAATCATCCGATGAACCAGGTGGCGCACAAGATCGCGCCGGCGATCGCGACCAACAACCGCGTGATCGTGAAGCCATCGGAGAAGGTGCCGCTGTCGGCGTTCTATCTGGCCGACCTGCTGGTCGAGGCAGGATTGCCGGAGCCGATGCTGCAGGTGCTGACCGGCCGCCCGGCCGAGATCGCGGACGAACTCGTCACGCATCCGCATGCGTCGCTGATCACGTTCACGGGCGGCGTGGCGATCGGCAAGGCGATTGCCGCGCGGGCCGGCTACCGCCGCATCGTGTTGGAACTGGGCGGCAACGATCCGCTGATCGTTCTCGACGATGCCGATCTCGAACGCGCGGCGTCGCTCGCGGTGCTCGGCTCGTACCGGAATTCGGGCCAGCGCTGCACGGCTGTCAAGCGGATGCTGGTGCAGCGCTCGATCGCGCCAGCGTTCACCGAATTGCTGGTCGAGAAGACGCGCGCGTGGAAGTACGGCGATCCGTTCGATTCCGCGAACGAAATGGGCACGGTGATCGACGAGGAAGCGGCACGGTTGTTCGAGGCGCGCGTGAACGACGCGGTTGCGCAGGGCGCGCGCCTGCTGACCGGCAACGTGCGGCGCGGCGCGCTGTATGCGCCGACCGTGCTCGACAACGTCGATCCGTCGATGACGATCGTGCGCGAGGAGACCTTCGGCCCGGTATCGCCGGTCATCACGTTCGACACGATCGACGATGCGATCCGGATCAGCAACGGGACGGCGTTCGGGCTGTCGTCGGGGGTGTGTACCGACAGCACGGCGGCCGTCGTGCGGTTCGTGAACGAGCTGAACGTCGGCACGGTGAATGTATGGGAAGTGCCCGGATACCGGATCGAGCTGTCGCCGTTCGGCGGGATCAAGGATTCGGGGCTGGGGTACAAGGAAGGCGTTCAGGAGGCGATGAAGAGCTTCACGAACCTGAAGACGTTTTCGCTGCCTTGGGAGTAGACGCATGGCATTGACGGTGGAAGAGATTCACGGGCTGTATCGCGAACATGGCCATGTGGCCTATAGCGGCGAACCGGTCACGCAGCTCGAGCATGCGTTGCAGAGCGGATGTCTGGCGGAAGAGGCGGGTGCGGACGAAGCGCTGGTCGCGGCGGCGTTCCTGCACGACCTCGGGCATCTGCTGAATCGTCAGGGCGAGACGCCGAGCGCGCGCGGGATCGACGATCTGCATCAGTATTACGTGCTGCCGTTCCTGCGGCCGTTGTTCTCCGACGCGGTGCTGGAGCCGATCCGGCTGCACGTCGATGCGAAGCGCTGCCTGTGCCGCACGGATGCCGGCTACTTCGAGAGCCTGTCGCCGGACTCGGTGCGCAGTCTCGCGCTGCAGGGCGGCATCTTCAGTGAAGAGGACGCGGCGGTGTTCCTGCGGCGACCGTTCGCGGAAGACGCGCTGCGTCTGCGCCGCTGGGACGATATGGCGAAGGAGGAGGGCAAGGTCACGCCGGATCTCGATCACTATATGGAGATCGTCGCGCGCCAGGTGCGCGCGGCCTGACGGTTCGGCGGCCTCTTCCATCTATATAAGGCCCCGCACGCGACAGCGTGCGGGGCCTTATATATTTTGCGAAACCCCTTGCGCAGTTCGGGGAGGCTGCCTACAATCACGCCTCTTTCGCGCTAACGGAAACGCGGTGCGGAAGAGGGAAGCAGGGTTGGCGGGAGCGCTGGAGTCTGGAGCGCACGGCTGACCTGGAAGTTGAGCCCCGCAGTCGCAACGATCTGATGTAAAAAGTTGTTGACGCGCTGCGAAACACGGTTCATAATCTCGCTTCTCTGCTGCTGAAAACGCAGCGCTGCCGGGAAACTTCAGGTTTCTCGCAGAAATGCTCTTTAAAAATTAACAGCCGATAAGTGTGGGCGCTTGATGAAAGCGAGCTGATCCTCGGATCAGATAGCGAAAGTATCAAGAGTCTCACACTAAAGTAAGTCAGGTTTATGAAGCAATTCATATTCCTGTCAGCTTTGAGTGAGCGACCGGTTCGAAAGAACCGAAAACAGTAACAGGTTTAAACTGAAGAGTTTGATCCTGGCTCAGATTGAACGCTGGCGGCATGCCTTACACATGCAAGTCGAACGGCAGCACGGGTGCTTGCACCTGGTGGCGAGTGGCGAACGGGTGAGTAATACATCGGAACATGTCCTGTAGTGGGGGATAGCCCGGCGAAAGCCGGATTAATACCGCATACGATCTACGGATGAAAGCGGGGGACCTTCGGGCCTCGCGCTATAGGGTTGGCCGATGGCTGATTAGCTAGTTGGTGGGGTAAAGGCCTACCAAGGCGACGATCAGTAGCTGGTCTGAGAGGACGACCAGCCACACTGGGACTGAGACACGGCCCAGACTCCTACGGGAGGCAGCAGTGGGGAATTTTGGACAATGGGCGAAAGCCTGATCCAGCAATGCCGCGTGTGTGAAGAAGGCCTTCGGGTTGTAAAGCACTTTTGTCCGGAAAGAAATCCTTGGCTCTAATACAGTCGGGGGATGACGGTACCGGAAGAATAAGCACCGGCTAACTACGTGCCAGCAGCCGCGGTAATACGTAGGGTGCGAGCGTTAATCGGAATTACTGGGCGTAAAGCGTGCGCAGGCGGTTTGCTAAGACCGATGTGAAATCCCCGGGCTCAACCTGGGAACTGCATTGGTGACTGGCAGGCTAGAGTATGGCAGAGGGGGGTAGAATTCCACGTGTAGCAGTGAAATGCGTAGAGATGTGGAGGAATACCGATGGCGAAGGCAGCCCCCTGGGCCAATACTGACGCTCATGCACGAAAGCGTGGGGAGCAAACAGGATTAGATACCCTGGTAGTCCACGCCCTAAACGATGTCAACTAGTTGTTGGGGATTCATTTCCTTAGTAACGTAGCTAACGCGTGAAGTTGACCGCCTGGGGAGTACGGTCGCAAGATTAAAACTCAAAGGAATTGACGGGGACCCGCACAAGCGGTGGATGATGTGGATTAATTCGATGCAACGCGAAAAACCTTACCTACCCTTGACATGGTCGGAATCCTGCTGAGAGGTGGGAGTGCTCGAAAGAGAACCGGCGCACAGGTGCTGCATGGCTGTCGTCAGCTCGTGTCGTGAGATGTTGGGTTAAGTCCCGCAACGAGCGCAACCCTTGTCCTTAGTTGCTACGCAAGAGCACTCTAAGGAGACTGCCGGTGACAAACCGGAGGAAGGTGGGGATGACGTCAAGTCCTCATGGCCCTTATGGGTAGGGCTTCACACGTCATACAATGGTCGGAACAGAGGGTTGCCAACCCGCGAGGGGGAGCTAATCCCAGAAAACCGATCGTAGTCCGGATTGCACTCTGCAACTCGAGTGCATGAAGCTGGAATCGCTAGTAATCGCGGATCAGCATGCCGCGGTGAATACGTTCCCGGGTCTTGTACACACCGCCCGTCACACCATGGGAGTGGGTTTTACCAGAAGTGGCTAGTCTAACCGCAAGGAGGACGGTCACCACGGTAGGATTCATGACTGGGGTGAAGTCGTAACAAGGTAGCCGTATCGGAAGGTGCGGCTGGATCACCTCCTTTCCAGAGCTTCTCGCAAAGTTGAGCGCTCACGCTTATCGGCTGTAAATTTAAAGACAGACTCAGGGGTCTGTAGCTCAGTCGGTTAGAGCACCGTCTTGATAAGGCGGGGGTCGTTGGTTCGAATCCAACCAGACCCACCATTGTCTGGCGGTAGTACCCTGAAGTTCTCTGTACATGGGGGCATAGCTCAGCTGGGAGAGCACCTGCTTTGCAAGCAGGGGGTCGTCGGTTCGATCCCGTCTGCCTCCACCAATCACCAACGCTAAGGGCTTGGTTCAGACATTGAACCGAGAATTTTGCATTGGCGATTGAGCCAGTCAGAGCGGTACGTAGTACGTATCGGCTGTCGTTCTTTAACAATCTGGAAGAAGTAAGTAATTTGGATAGCGGAAGCGTCTTGAGATGGACGTGAAAACTATCCGGGTTGTGATTGTATCGATGTATCTCAAGATGATTCGAACTCTATGTTCGACTCAATTGGAATACGGCACAACGCGAGAACTCAACCTGTAACGAGACAGACTCGTTATAGGGTCAAGCGAACAAGTGCATGTGGTGGATGCCTTGGCGATCACAGGCGATGAAGGACGCGGTAGCCTGCGAAAAGCTACGGGGAGCTGGCAAACGAGCTTTGATCCGTAGATGTCCGAATGGGGAAACCCACTCCTTTTGGAGTATCCATGGCTGAATACATAGGCCATGCGAAGCGAACGCGGTGAACTGAAACATCTAAGTAACCGCAGGAAAAGAAATCAACCGAGATTCCCAAAGTAGTGGCGAGCGAAATGGGATGAGCCTTGCACTCTTTATTTGTATTGTTAGCCGAACGCTCTGGAAAGTGCGGCCATAGCAGGTGATAGCCCTGTAGGCGAAAACAGTATGAAAGAACTAGGTGTGCGACAAGTAGGGCGGGACACGTGAAATCCTGTCTGAAGATGGGGGGACCATCCTCCAAGGCTAAATACTCGTGATCGACCGATAGTGAACCAGTACCGTGAGGGAAAGGCGAAAAGAACCCCGGGAGGGGAGTGAAATAGATCCTGAAACCGCATGCATACAAACAGTCGGAGCCTCGTAAGGGGTGACGGCGTACCTTTTGTATAATGGGTCAGCGACTTACGTTCAGTAGCAAGCTTAACCGTATAGGGCAGGCGTAGCGAAAGCGAGTCCGAATAGGGCGTTCAGTTGCTGGGCGTAGACCCGAAACCAGGTGATCTATCCATGGCCAGGATGAAGGTGCGGTAACACGTACTGGAGGTCCGAACCCACTAACGTTGAAAAGTTAGGGGATGAGCTGTGGATAGGGGTGAAAGGCTAAACAAACCTGGAAATAGCTGGTTCTCTCCGAAAACTATTTAGGTAGTGCCTCGTGTCTCACCTTCGGGGGTAGAGCACTGTCATGGTTGGGGGGTCTATTGCAGATTACCCCGCCATAGCAAACTCCGAATACCGAAGAGTGCAATCACGGGAGACAGACATCGGGTGCTAACGTCCGGTGTCAAGAGGGAAACAACCCAGACCGCCAGCTAAGGTCCCCAAATATAGCTAAGTGGGAAACGAAGTGGGAAGGCTAAAACAGTCAGGAGGTTGGCTTAGAAGCAGCCACCCTTTAAAGAAAGCGTAATAGCTCACTGATCGAGTCGTCCTGCGCGGAAGATGTAACGGGGCTAAGCTATATACCGAAGCTGCGGATGCGTGCTTAGCACGCATGGTAGGAGAGCGTTCCGTAAGCCTGCGAAGGTGCCTTGTAAAGGGTGCTGGAGGTATCGGAAGTGCGAATGCTGACATGAGTAGCGATAAAGGGGGTGAAAGGCCCCCTCGCCGTAAGCCCAAGGTTTCCTACGCAACGTTCATCGGCGTAGGGTGAGTCGGCCCCTAAGGCGAGGCAGAAATGCGTAGCTGATGGGAAGCAGGTCAATATTCCTGCACCATTGTTAGATGCGATGGGGGGACGGATCGCGGAAGGTTGTCCGGGTGTTGGAAGTCCCGGTCGCTGCATTGGAGAAGGCACTTAGGCAAATCCGGGTGCGCAATTCAAGGGTGTGGCGCGAGCTCCTTCGGGAGCGAAGCAATTGGAAGTGGTTCCAAGAAAAGCCTCTAAGCTTCAGTCTAACGATGACCGTACCGCAAACCGACACAGGTGGGCGAGATGAGTATTCTAAGGCGCTTGAGAGAACTCGGGAGAAGGAACTCGGCAAATTGGTACCGTAACTTCGGGATAAGGTACGCCCTTGTAGCTTGACTGGCCTGCGCCAGGAGGGTGAAGGGGTTGCAATAAACTGGTGGCTGCGACTGTTTAATAAAAACACAGCACTCTGCAAACACGAAAGTGGACGTATAGGGTGTGACGCCTGCCCGGTGCCGGAAGATTAAATGATGGGGTGCAAGCTCTTGATTGAAGTCCCGGTAAACGGCGGCCGTAACTATAACGGTCCTAAGGTAGCGAAATTCCTTGTCGGGTAAGTTCCGACCTGCACGAATGGCGTAACGATGGCCACACTGTCTCCTCCCGAGACTCAGCGAAGTTGAAGTGTTTGTGATGATGCAATCTACCCGCGGCTAGACGGAAAGACCCCATGAACCTTTACTGTAGCTTTGCATTGGACTTTGAACCGATCTGTGTAGGATAGGTGGGAGGCTATGAAACCGGAACGCTAGTTTCGGTGGAGCCGTCCTTGAAATACCACCCTGGTTTGTTTGAGGTTCTAACCTTGGCCCGTGATCCGGGTCGGGGACAGTGCATGGTAGGCAGTTTGACTGGGGCGGTCTCCTCCCAAAGCGTAACGGAGGAGTACGAAGGTACGCTAGGTACGGTCGGAAATCGTGCTGATAGTGCAATGGCATAAGCGTGCTTAACTGCGAGACCGACAAGTCGAGCAGGTGCGAAAGCAGGTCATAGTGATCCGGTGGTTCTGTATGGAAGGGCCATCGCTCAACGGATAAAAGGTACTCTGGGGATAACAGGCTGATACCGCCCAAGAGTTCATATCGACGGCGGTGTTTGGCACCTCGATGTCGGCTCATCTCATCCTGGGGCTGTAGCCGGTCCCAAGGGTATGGCTGTTCGCCATTTAAAGAGGTACGTGAGCTGGGTTTAAAACGTCGTGAGACAGTTTGGTCCCTATCTGCCGTGGGCGTTGGATATTTGAAGGGGGCTGCTCCTAGTACGAGAGGACCGGAGTGGACGAACCTCTGGTGTACCGGTTGTCACGCCAGTGGCATCGCCGGGTAGCTATGTTCGGAAGAGATAACCGCTGAAAGCATCTAAGCGGGAAACTCGCCTTAAGATGAGATATCCCTGGGGACTAGATCCCCTTGAAGGGTCGTTCGAGACCAGGACGTTGATAGGTCAGGTGTGTAAGCGCAGTAATGCGTTCAGCTAACTGATACTAATTGCCCGTAAGGCTTGATCCTATAACAAGTCTGTCTCGCGCTGAGGACAGCGCGTCGGACTGGTTGGATTCTCGTGTGTGATACACACAACTCAAAATTACTGCTTCTTCCCGGATTGGTTGTGCTGCCAAGCCAGCGCAACAACCCTCTTTGCCTGATGACCATAGCGAGTCGGTCCCACCCCTTCCCATCCCGAACAGGACCGTGAAACGACTCTACGCCGATGATAGTGCGGATTCCCGTGTGAAAGTAGGTAATCGTCAGGCTCCCTAAGCCAGAAACCCCCGCCCGACAAGGCGGGGGTTTTTGCATTTCAGCGGCGGAAATGCATGCGCACGTGTTGGTCGATGCAATCTGCTATGCCGCGTCCTGAATGTGGAATCAGTTTGTGGTGGTGACGGTCCAGCTTTTCGATCGTTCGCCGTTGCGCCGAGCGCCCTCTCGGATAGTCGGCCACGCTGACACCTGACGTCATCGACCAGGAGCAGACAATGACAATCTTCTTGGCCGCCCAGTTCGCGACGAAGGCCTTGGCCCGGTCGGTGGCACCCGACCAGTGTTGTTGTGATTGTCAATGACGTTGTAAAGACAGACGATGGGCGGAGTTCGCCGAAAATGCCGGTGAATGATTCATGCCGACACAGGGTTTCCTTCACCGCGCCCCTCTTTCGACGCATTGCGTCGACCCTGCTGACAAACGTCAGTCGGCTCGCGCAGACGAAATTCGTCATAGAAATCTATGCGCATAAAGTCCATTCGCGCGACAAGCCCGCAGA
Organism: Burkholderia metallica; assembly: GCF_001718555.1. NCBI lineage: Bacteria > Pseudomonadati > Pseudomonadota > Betaproteobacteria > Burkholderiales > Burkholderiaceae > Burkholderia > Burkholderia metallica. The sequence goes on along the minus strand of NZ_CP013403.1, from coordinate 2,596,160 downwards.
GCAGGGTGCAAGTCCTTCGGGGTAATATCGCGATTCGTCCCGATTCCCGGCGCTTCCAGAGACCCCCGGGCGGTCGGTATCCTCCGTATTCCGTCTCCCGCACCGTTCATGACTGACAGCCCCGTTCAAGGTGGTCGGACGACCGACTTCTTGCCGTATCTCGTCGCCGCGACGTTCTTCATGGAGTACCTCGATACGACCGTGATAGCGACTGCGCTGCCGCAAATGGCACGCTCGTTCGGCGTCGGGCCGAACGCGCTGAGCCTCGGGATGACGGCCTACATGCTGGCGCTCGCCGTATTCATCCCGATCAGCGGCTGGATTGCCGACCGTTATGGCTCGCGGACGGTGTTCGCCAGCGCGATCGTCGTCTTCACCGGCGCGTCGATACTGTGCGGGTTGTCCGAGGGTGTCGTGTCGTTTACGGCTGCGCGTCTGCTGCAAGGCGTCGGCGGGGCGATGATGGTCCCGGTCGGGCGCATGATCGTCGTTCGCAGCACCGAGAAGGCGAAGCTGATGCGAGCGATTGCGACGATCACGTGGCCGGGCATCGTCGCGCCCGTCGTCGGGCCGCCGATCGGCGGCTTCATCACCACCTATGCGTCATGGCGATGGATCTTCCTGCTGAACGTCCCGTTCGGCCTTGCCGCACTGGTCTGCACGTGGCTGATCGTCCGGAACACACGGGCCGACGAGCAACGGCCGCTCGATTGGGTCGGTTTCGTGCTCGCAGGGGGCGCGCTGACCTGTCTGCTGATCGGCACCGAAGCGGCCGGCCAGCAGGACGTTCACTTCACGCGCGCGGCTCTTCTGGTGGGCGCGAGTGTGCTGTTCGGTATCGTCGCGTGGTGGCATGCGCGACGTTGCGCGCATCCGCTGCTCGATTTCACGACGTTGAAGGTGCCGACGTTCTCCGTGACGGTGGTCACCGGTTCGATCACGCGGATGGCCATCAATGCCGTGCCGTACCTGCTGCCGCTGCTGTTCCAGATCGGCTTCGGGTTGTCGCCGTTCCAGTCCGGCCTGCTGCTGCTGGCGAGCGCGCTCGGCAATCTCGGGATGAAGGCGGGAACGTCGTGGATTCTCGATCGCTTCGGCTTTCGGCGCGTTGCGCTCGTCGACGTGACGATGGTCGGCCTTTTCACGATCGCGTGTGGCTGGCTGACTGCGTCGACGCCGTTGGCGATCACGCTGTTCGTCGTATTCGTCTATGGGCTGACCCGATCGATGCAGTTCACGACACTCGCGACGCTGGCCTATGCGGATATCCCGGCTCAGCAGACGAGCGCAGCCAGCACGCTCTGGAGCGCGGCGCAGCAGATGACGATCGGGATGGGCATCGCGTTCGGAGCGTTGTCGCTGCGACTCGCGGCGTTGGTGCGTGGCGATGCGGTCGGCATGCACTACGTACTTGACGATTTCCGCTGGGCGTTCGTCGGGGCGGGCGTGCTCGCATTGCTGACGTTGCCGGGCTACGCACGTCTTGCCTCCGATGCGGGCGACCGGCTGCGGGCAAATGTCGCGCGCGGATAGGCCGGGGTTCACGTCGATTTTGTGCTGCGACAGGTGAATGTTTCGGCTCGACGTCACTTGCCTGAAACGGGGATCCGTCGTGCGGCGATGCTCCGAAGGGAAGCGGAAACGGCTATCTGTCACAGCGGGGGAGTGAACTGATCGCGTAATGATGTCTATCCGCGAAGCGTCCTGATCGATCACGCGATTGGCACGTCGGATGTGCAGTTCTTCTCGCTCGAATCCGCCGGTGTGACGGATGGCATCACAGCGTCGTGCTCGTCCCGATCACCGTCACTGTGCGTCATGGAAAATGATGCCGACCGTATGGCGGTGGCCGCTCCGGATCCGGCTGACACCGTGGCGCAGTGTGACGCGATAGACGCCCCGCGTTCCCTGCACGGGCCTGCCATGGACGGCGAAGATGACGGCGTCGCCTTGTGTCAGCGGCACGACTTCCGCACGCGACTGCATACGCGGCCGTTGTTCGGTCAGGACGAATTCGCCGCCGGTAAAATCGCGGCCCGGCTCCGACAGCAGGATCGCGACCTGGAGCGGGAACACATGCTCGCCGTACAGGTCTTGGTGGAGGCAGTTGTAGTCGTCGGGACCGTATTGCAGGATCAGTGGTGTCGGTCGCGTCTGTCCTGCCGCGTGGCAGCGGTCGACGAACGTCGCGTGGTCCGCCGGATAGCGGACGTCCATCCCGAGTGCCTGGTTCCAGCGATTCGCGATCGGCGCGAGGTGCGGGTAGAGCGTCGCACGCAGCTCGGCGATGACAGCCGGCAGCGGGTACGCGAAATACTTGTATTCGCCGCGACCGAACCCGTGTCGCGCCATCACGACGCGCGAACGATAGAGCGCATCGCGCGGATAGAGCGACGCGAGCGCCGCGCACTCGCTTGCCGACATCAGGCCCGGCACGCGCGCGCATCCGTAGCGATCGAGATCGGTAGCGACGGTCGTCCAGTCGATCGTGTCGACGCGTTGCGCAATATCGAGCGATTCGACGGCAGGTTGCAGGTCGGCTATGTTCACGGGCGTACCTCGTTCGTCAGCGATGGGGCGCCGTGCAGTCGTGCAACCGTGCGAAATGCTTCGGCCACGTCGTCTGCGCGGTTGAGCCCACGGTAAGTGTCGATGAGCCCAGTCTACGGATGTCCACGCACCGGCGCGCTCCAGATCTTGCGCTTCAATTCGGGAAAAGAAGACGGTGAGTGCTCATGATGGCACGGGCGCACCGGATGCTTCGACGCGTCGAGGTGGAGAAGCAGAGAAGCATGGGCCGCGTAGTCCCGAGATGCCGCTCAAGTTTGAACGGCGGAAAGGCGGAAAGGCGAGAAAGGCGAGGTCGAATCTTCTGCGTCAGGCAGCAAGCAGCCGGCTCTCGCCGGCCACCCGCCGCGTCACCGGTCACGCCAGCGACCGGAACAACCAATAAAGCGCGCCGGCGAGTACGATCGACGCCGGCAGCGTCAGCACCCATGCCAGCACGAGGCTGCGCACCGTCCCCCATTGCAGGCCCGATCCGTTCGCCGCCATCGTGCCCGCGACGCCCGACGACAGCACGTGCGTTGTCGACACGGGCAATCCGTACACGTCGGCCGCGCCGATCGTGAGCATCGCGACGAGTTCGGCCGACGCCCCCTGTCCGTACGTCAGATGCTGCTTGCCGATTTTCTCGCCGACGGTCACGACGATCCGCTTCCAGCCGACCATCGTGCCGAGGCCCAGCGCGATCGCGACCGCCACCTTCACCCACGTCGGAATGAACTTTGTCGCATGGTCGAGCTGCTTGCGATAGTTGTCGATCGCGAGCTTGTCGTCGGCTGCGAACGCGGGGTGTCCGGATTTCTCGATCAGGCGGATGGCTTCGGAGACCAGATACATCGTGTTGCGCACGTTGTCGACGTCGCGTTGCGGCACGGCCGCCATCGAGCCCGACGCGCCGACCGCGGTCGCGAGCGACGTGGACAACTGCGCGACGGCAGGAATCACGGCCGGCGTCAGTTCGCGATGCTGTACGTAACGCTCGACGTCGATGCGCGGGTTCGCGGACGGTGCGACGCCGTTCGTGTACTTCCCGAACGTCGCGGCGGCCTGGTTCGCGACCGCCACGAAGGTCTGCGTTTCGGCCGGCGTGACGGCCTTGTTCAGCGCATAGGCGGTCGGCACCGTGCCGATCAGGATCAGCATGATGAGGCCCATCCCTTTCTGGCCGTCGTTCGAGCCGTGTGCGAACGACACGCCCGTGCAGGTCAGGATCAGCAGGCAGCGAATCCAGAACGGCGGCGGCTGGTCCTTCGGCGGCTCCTTGTACAGCTCCGGAATCCGCACGAGGTTTTTCAGCACGAGCAGTAGCAGCGCCGCGCACAGGAAGCCGACGATCGGCGAGAACAGCAGCGACTTGCCGACGCCGAGCGCCTGGCCCCAGTCGACGCCGCTCGTGCCGGACGGCCCGTGCATCAGCTGGTTCATCAGCCCGACGCCGATGATCGATCCGATCAGCGTATGCGAGCTCGACGACGGCAACCCGAAATACCAGGTCGCGAGGTTCCAGACGATCGCGGCGATCAGCAGTGCGAACACCATCGCGAAGCCCGAGCCGCTGCCGACCTGCAGGATCAGCTCGACCGGCAGCAGTTGCAGGATGCCGAATGCGACTGCGCCGCTCGAGACCATCACGCCGAGGAAGTTCCACATGCCCGACCAGATCACCGCGACGTTCGGCGTCAGCGAGTGCGTGTAGATTACGGTGGCGACCGCGTTCGCGGTGTCGTGGAAGCCGTTGACGAATTCGAAGCCGAGCGCGATCAGCAATGCCGCGCCGAGCAACAGGTACGGGAACAGCTTGGCGTCGCGGACCGGCGACAGGTCGTCGATCAGGTGCGTGGCGATATAGACGGCGCCGAGCACGAGCACCAGCAGGAACACGGCATAGCCGATCTGCCGGGTGCGTTCGACGGAGCCCGATTGGTTCGGTGCGGACGAAGCAGGTTGATTCATGACGGCGTCTCGTAAGGGAATCGCGTCCGATCCTAGCTGCGGCTCGCAGTCAGTTTGATGACAGTCGGGACCACGAACGGTATACCTTACGGATGTGTAAGGTACTCGGCGATGCGCTCACACAGTGAGCGCAAAGGCGGCTTACGCGTCGCTGTCGCGCCGGTCGTCGTCCGGTGTGGCCCACGTCCAGCCATCCGGTGACGCAGCGAACGTCGTGCACGACATCGGCGCAACGTCGACGCGCATGGCCGCGCGCGGCTCCATGCGCCGCACATGCGCGATGGCCGCACGGACGATCGGCGCATGCGTGATCGCGACGACGTCGCGACCGCGCGGCAGTGCGTCCAACCATGCGCCGATCCGCTGCACGGCGGCGTCGAACGATTCGCCGCGATGCGGCGACGCGGACGGATCGCCGATCCATGCGGCCAGTGGGTCCGGCAAATCGCGTGCGAGATCGTGCAGCCGCTTGCCGCGCCAGTGTCCGTAGTCGATGTCGCGCAGCGCGTCGTCGACGCCGGCGTGCAGCCCGAGCGCATCGACGGTCTGCATCGCACAGCGGGCCGGACTGCACAGCACCAGCGAGCGGGAGGCGCCCGTCCACCGGTCGCGCGATGCAGCGGCTTCGGCGAGCCCGTGCGCATCGAGCGGATCGTCGTCGGGAAACGTGCCGGTGCGCATCGCGCGGGTCGATGCGTGTGCGATCAGGCGCAGCGTGGCGTGCATGTTCGTGTCGGTGTTCGGATGATCCGGGACGGACGCACCAGTCCCCCTGCCGCCGCTTCAATACGCGAACGTTCGCGCGTACAATTCGCCCGATACGAAACGCGGAAGCCGGTGCAAATCCGGCGCGGTCGCGCCACTGTAACCGGTGATCGATGATCCCGGAAGCCAGACCTGCCTTCGTACCCATCCAACATTTGTCGGGGCGCGATACCCCTGAGGTGCATCCATGAGCGAAGCAGTGCTGAAGCCGGCGGTCGTGCCGGCCCCCATCCCCGTCCGCGAACTGTTGCCGTGGGCTGTTTTCGTCGGCCTGATCCTGTTGCTCGCGCTTTATTTCGTCGGCGCGGAACAAGGCGCGACGTCGCTCGTGCCGGGCATGTACGTTCACGAATTCGTTCACGACGGCCGCCATCTGCTCGGCTTTCCCTGCCACTGACACGGAGCATACGATGGTCGGAAAGCTGCTCATGCGCGGGATGCTCGCAGGCATCGCCGCCGGTCTTCTCACGTTCGGTTTCGCCAGAATCGTCGGCGAGCCGCAAGTCGATCAGGCCATCTCCTTCGAGGAAAAGCTCGATGCCGCCAAGGGCGACGCACCGGAGCCCGAACTGGTCAGCCGCCACACGCAGGCCGGTCTCGGTCTGCTGACGGGCGTCGTGACCTACGGCGCGGCGTTCGGCGGGCTGTTCTCGCTGGTCTTCGCGTTTGCGTACGGGCGCGGCAGCCGCCTGCCGGCACGTCCGCTCGCCGCGTGGCTCGCGGTGGCCGCGTTCGTCGCGCTCGTGATCGTGCCGAACATCAAATACCCGGCCAATCCGCCGTCGGTCGGCGACCCCGACACGATCGGCTATCGCACCGGCCTGTTCTTCCTGATGATCGCGATTTCGATCGCGACGATGGTGTTCTCGGTGAGCGTCCGCCGCCATCTGCTGGCGAAGCTCGGGCACTGGAACGCGTCGATCGTCGCGGGGCTCGTGTTCATCGTGATCATCGCGGCCGTGCAGTTCGGGCTGCCGTCGATCAACGAAGTGCCGGCCGCGTTCCCGGCCGACGTGCTGTGGAAGTTCCGCGTGGCGGCCATCGGCATGCAGGTGATCATGTGGACGACGATCGGCCTGCTGTTCGGTGCATGGGTCGCGCGCGGCGAACGCATCGGCGCGCGCGCCGCCTGACGCGCATGGGCTCGGAGCGCGGCTAGCGCAGCATGCGCGGCGTGCTCGCCGTCGACTCGCGCGCCAGGGCGACGAACGCGGCGAGATAGTCGATCGACGCATCCGCTTCGCGGATGCCGAGGAAGATCTGCTTCGCGATTCCCTTTTTGCCGAGCTTGACCGGCACGACCGGCATCCGGTCCGCGTATTCGTCGGCCAGCCATCTCGGCAGTGCGGCCACGCCGCGCCCGCTCGCCACCATCTGCAACATGATGTCGGTCGTCTCGATCGACTTGTGCCGCCGCGGCACGATGCCGGCCGGCGTCAGGAACTGGTTGTAGATGTCGAGCCGGTCGGTTTCGACCGGGTAGGTGATCAGGATCTCGTCGGTCAGTTGCTCGGGCGTCACGTAGTCGGCATTCGCGAACCGGTGCGAATCGGCGACCACCAGTACCTGCTCGTAGTCGAACACAGGGTCGAAGCGCAGGCCCGGCTTGTTCAGCGGATCGGGCGTCACGAGCACGTCGACGTCGAAACCGATCAGCGCCCCGATGCCGCCGAACTGGAAGCGCTGTTTCACGTCGACGTCGACATCGGGCCAGCGCGACAGGTACGGCGACACGACCTTCAGCAGCCACTGGTAGCACGGGTGGCACTCCATCCCGATGCGCAGCGTGCCGCGCTGCCCCTTTGCGTACTGCTTCATCCGCTCTTCCGCGAGCTCGAACTGCGGCAGCAGCCGGTTCGCCAGTTTCAGCAGATACTGGCCGCCCTGCGTGAGCCGCAGGCCGCGACCTTCCCGGTCCCAGATCGGCGTACCGAGCTGCTGCTCGATTTTCCGGACGGTATGGCTGAGTGCCGACTGCGTGAGATGCAGCGTATTGGCGGCCGCGGTCATCGAGCCTTGGCGCTCGACCTCACGAATGACGACGAGATGGAATCGTTCCAGCATGGATAGGGGGCCGCGGTAGACGCATGAGCCACATTAATGGATGAACGAAATAATGCCATTTTATTTCATGATTTGACATCCCTATGGTGGCTGCCGGACCTTCCAGTTTCTTCTGGACGACAGCGCACGGTCACGACCGTTCATGCGCGACGACCCGCCGCGCCCGGTGTCGTGCTACCCGCTTGCGCTCGCGATCCGCGACGAAGTGCTCGATCTGGAGAAGGCCGGCGTACGCGTGATCCAGATCGACGAGGCTGCATCGCGCGAAGGGTTGCCGCTGCGCCGCGCGCAATGGAGCGAGTACCTGAAGCGGGCGAGTCCGACATCCACTCGCCGAACATCCCGACGCAGGATCACATCGTCGGTCTGATGAAGGTCACGCGTGCTCGTGCGCGGCCGTGTCGGCGAGTGTCTCGGGGGACGGTGTCTCGGCAATCACACGCCGTTCGCGGTCGAGGTCGAGCGAACGCGACAGGAGCGCGTACACGGCGCCCGCGACGATCAAGCCGACGAGCCACGCGATGTCGACGCCGCCGAGCATGCGTGCGAACGGACCGACGAACACCTCGCGATTCGCGTCGGCATCGAAGATGTAGAAGAACGGCACCATCGCCGCGAAGCCGGCCAGGTACGCGACGATGCCGCGCGGTTGCCATGCGCCGTAGAGCCCGTTCGGCGTGAAGAAATGCGCGATCGCATAGTGGCCGCGCCGCACGAAGAAATAATCGACGAGATTCACCGCGGTCCACGGCACGAGGAAGTAGAGCATCAGCGTCAGGAACGTCTGCAGCAGCGCGATGCCGTTGCCGCGGATCGCGAACACGCACGCGAGCACGAACGTGCTGATCGCGACGATCGACGCGACGCGCGCGCGCCGCGTCGGCCGGATCGGCACGATCGAATCGGCGGCGGTCAGCACGGTCAGCATCGCGCTGTATGCGTTGAGCGCGATGATCGGCAGGAAGCCGACCAGCGACACGATCGCGATCAGCTTGCCGAGGCCCGGCACGAGCGATGCGCCGACATGGTCCACCGCGACCAGTGCGTCGGCCGCGTGCAGCTTCTGCGCGAGCCACGCGCCGAGGCCGATCATCCACGTGCCCGACAGCGACGCGCCGGCGAAGATCACCGCGATCAGCTTCGCGCGGCTCGTATGCTTCGGCAGATAGCGCGAATAGTCCGACACGTACGGCGCATACGAGATGTTGTAGCTGGCGGCGATCGCGAACTGCGTCGCGAACGCGATCCAGTTGAAGCCCGGCGCGGCGGCCGGCGCAACGGCGGCGTGTGCGGGCGCCGCGTGGCCGAACGCGAGCGCGAGCGTGACGAGCGCATAGAGCGGCAGCGTCGCGATCAGCGCCCACGTGAAGGTCCGGTGCATCAGGTCGTGGCCGTAGATCGCGAGCAGCGCGCCGATCGCGACCGCCGCGACGGCGACGAAGCCGCCGTCGATCCCGAACACGTTGTGCACGCCGTCCACCATCAGCGATACGTTGACGACATTGAATCCGACGAATACGAACAGCGTCGCGAGCAGCGCGACGATCACGCCGCGATAGCCGAACTGCGCACGGGACTGGATCATCTGCGGCAGGCCCATCTCCGGCCCCTGCGAGCCGTGAAACGCCATGAAGATCGTGCCGAACATGATCCCGAGCGCGCCCGCGAGCGTCGTCCAGGCCGCCGACAGCCCCATGCCGGGGCCGACGAAGCCGATCGAGATCGTGAAGAAGTGGAAATTGCCGAGAAACCAGAACGGCCCCTGGCTCGCCAGTTTCGCGTGGCGTTCGTGTTCCGGGATGTAGTCGATCGAGTGGTGTTCGATCGCGAGGCCGGCCGGTTCGGCGCGGTCGAGGTCGAGGGTGTCGGGGCGGTTCATGACGGCTTGTCTCCATGGTCGCGCGCGGCGCGTCGATGCGACCGCGTGCGCCTGCCCTGCCGCGACACCGTCGCGGCGGGCGATGAATATCGAGGGATGCCGGGGCGGTGCGGTACGCCGCCGGACCATTCAACGAAAACGGGCAGGCGAATCGCCTGCCCGTCGCGGGAACTTACACGGCGCGTACGCCGCGCGGCAGCGGTTCGTTCACGTTGCCCGGCGCACCGGCATCGTCGATGCCGACGCGGCGCGCAATCAGCCACACGCACAGCGACGACAGGAGCGCGGCGCTCGTGTACTGGATCGCGAGCGGCCACCATTGCGGCGCGGTGTTCTGCGCGATGACGGTCGCGACGAGCGGCGTGAGGCCGCCGGCGAGCGCGCCGCACACCTGGTACGCGATCGAGATCGCCGTGTAGCGGATCCGCGCAACGAAAATGCCACTGACGAAGCCGGCGACCACCGAGTAGTAGCCGGATTCCGCGAGCGTCGCGAGGCCGACGCCGACGGTGATCGACACCGGCGTGCCCATGTGCACGAGCGGCAGCATCGCGAACGGGACGATCGCGGCCCACGCGCCGGTGATCAGCAGCACGCGCGTGGTGCCGAAGCGCTGCGCGAGGAACGCGGCCGCGAGCTGCACGACGAACTGCAGCACGGCGACGATCGTCATGCAATGCAGCACCATCGACCGGTCGAGCGACAGGAACTGCGTCGCGTAGCTGATCATGAAGATGTTGCTGAAATACACGCCGGCGATGCCGTACACGTTCGCGCCGATCGCGAGCAGCAGCAGCGGCCAATATTTGAGCGCTTCGCGCAGCGGTTTTTGCGCGATGTTGCCGCTCTTCCTGACTTCCTCGAACTCGGGCGACTCCGACACGCTCGCGCGGATCACGAAGCCGACGATCAGTAGCACGGAGCTTGCGAGGAACGGCACGCGCCAGCCCCAGCTCATCATGTCTTCCTTCGACAGCGTGCTGATCGCGCCGAACGCGAGCATCGACAGGATCAGGCCGCTCGCGCTGCCGAGTTGCGCGAACGAGGCGAAGAACGTGCGCTTGCCTTCGGGCGCATGTTCACCGGCGAGCAGCACCGCGCCGCCCCATTCGCCGCCCACGGCGATGCCTTGCAGCACGCGCATCAGCACGAGCAGGACCGGCGCGATCACGCCGGCCTGCGCATGCGTCGGCAGCAGGCCGATCGCGACCGTCGACACCGCCATCAGCATCAGCGTCGCGAGCAGCGAGCGCTTGCGGCCGAAACGGTCGCCGAGATAGCCGAACATCACGCCGCCGAGCGGCCGCGCGAAGAAGCCGACCGCGAACGAACCGAACGACGCGAGCAGGCTGATGAAGCGGTTTTCGCCGGGAAAGAACAGCGGCCCGAACACGATGGCGGCGGCAGTCGCGTAGCTATAGAAGTCGTACCACTCGATCGTGGTGCCGACGAACGATGCAAGCGCCGCCCGCTTGGGTTGCTTGACGGAAGTCCCCATTTTTATGTGTGCTCCTCTGTAATCTTCTGATTTGGAATAGGTGACGGCGCGGGGATCAGTCGCGGTATGCGACGCCCGGGAGCACGCACAGCAGCTCGTACGCGAGGTTCGCACCGAGCAGCGCCGTGGTGCCGAACGGGTCGTACGGCGGCGCGACTTCGACGAGGTCGCAGCCGACGATGTTCAGCCCCTTCGCGCCGCGGATGATCTCGAGCGCCTGCGGCACCGTGAGGCCCGCGATTTCGGGCGTGCCGGTGCCAGGCGCGTAGGCCGGATCGATGCCGTCGATGTCGAAGCTGATGTAGACGGGCGTGTCGCCGACGCGCGCGCGCACTTCTTCCATCAGCGGCGCGAGCGACTTGTTCCAGCATTCCTCGGCCTGGACGACGCGGAAGCCCTGCTCGCGGCACCAGTCGAAATCCTCGGCCGCGTAGCCGGTGCCGCGCAGGCCGATCTGCGTGACCTTGTCGCCGTGCAGCAGGCCTTCCTCGACCGCGCGACGGAACGGCGTGCCGTGCGCGATCTTTTCGCCCATCATCGTATCGTTCACGTCGGCGTGTGCATCGACGTGGATCAATGCAACCTTGCCGTGCTTGCGGTGGATCGCGCGCAGGATCGGCAGCGCGATCGTATGGTCGCCGCCGAGCGTGATCGGCTTGCAGTCGTGTTCGAGAATCGCGTCGTACGCGGCTTCGATGCGCGCGATGGAATCGTGCAGGTTGTACGGATTGATCGCGACGTCGCCGATGTCGGCGATCTGCAGCGAATCGAACGGCGCGGCGCGCGTCGCCATGTTGTACGGGCGCAGCAGCACGGATTCGGTGCGGATCTGGCGCGGGCCGAAGCGCGCGCCGGTGCGGTTGGAGGTGCCGAGGTCGAACGGCACGCCGACGAAGCACGCGTCGAGCCCTTCGGCGCTGGCCACGTGCGGCAGGCGCATCATCGTCGCGATGCCGCCGCAGCGCGGCATTTCATTGCCGCCGAGCGGCTGGAAATGGGTGTGGTCGTTCATGGGCTGTCTCTTCCGATGTGGGGTTGCCGTATCATGCGACGCGGCCTGGCGCACAGTTTTACGCGCTCCGCCGGGAAAGAAGAATGCGAAGATATCGACGTAAACATCGATTTTCATCGATGTATGGAAGGGGATGAGCGTGCTGGGGAATCTGTCAACCCTCGATCTGCGGTTGATCCGCGTATTTCTCGCGGTCACGGACGCAGGCGGCGTATCGGCCGCGCAGGCCGTGCTGAACGTCGGGCAGTCGACGATCAGCGCGCAGCTGTCGTCGCTCGAGACGCGGCTCGGCTACCGGCTCTGCGAGCGCGGCCGCAGCGGCTTCCGGCTCACGCCGAAGGGCGAGCGGTTCCACGCGATGAGCCGCAAGCTGCTCGCGGCGCTCGACGAATTCGGGATGGCCGCGCGGCACATGGACCGTCAGCTCGTCGGTACGCTGAACATCGGCCTGATCGGCCATACGCCGATTAGCCAGAACGCGCGGATCGCCGAGGCGATCGCCGCGTTCCGCACCCGCGACGAGGCCGTGCGTTTCTCGATCTCCGTGCGCGCGCCGGGCGATCTAGAGGAAAAGCTATTGAGCGACGAGATCCAGATCGCGGTCGGCTACTTCTGGCACCGCGTGCCGTCGCTGCACTACACGCCGCTGTTCGTCGAGCGCCAGGTGGCGTACTGCGGGCGCGGCCATCCGCTGTTCGACGGCGCGGGTGCGCTGACGCCCGCCGACGTCGCGGGCTTCGAATGGGCGTGGCGCTCGTATCCGCTGCCCGAAGCGCAGATGTCGACGACGCCCGACCGCGTGACCGCGACCGCCGACAACATGGAGGCCGTCGCGCTGCTGATCCTGTCCGGCCACCACCTCGGCTATCTGCCGCAGCATTTCGCGGCGCCGTACGTCGCGCAGGGGCTGCTCGCGCCGCTCAATCCGGAGCAGCTGCGCTACGACGTGACGTTCCACATGGTCGTCGCGCGCAACGGGCGCGGGAATCCGCTCGTCGAAGCCTTTCTCGAGGATCTCGAGCGCGCGCACCAGCCGCCCGACGTCGCGTAGGCGATCCGCATCGCCACGGTGAACGAGCGCGACGACGGCGCGGCCGGAGGCGGGCTGACGCGGCCCACATCGATCGGCGCCGAAGTAACGAACCGGGCACCGGGTTCGGCGGGCATCACGGCACCGGCAACCCCGCGTCGTGCTTGACCTCGCGCAGCGACAGCGCCGATTCGATCGACGTCACGCCCGGCAGCATGCGCAGCGATTCGCGCAGGAACGTGCCGTAGTCGTCGAGGTCGCGCGCCACCACCTGCAGCAGATAGTCGGCGGTGCCCGCGACGTTGTGGCACGCGAGAATCCGCTCGATGCCGAGCACTTCCCGTTCGAACCGGTCGGCGGTCTTGCGGTCGTGCGTCGCGAACCGCACGAGCACGAACGCCACGACGCCGAAGCCGAGCGCCTGGCGCGACAGCTGCGCGCGATAGCGCTCGATGTAGCCGTCGTTTTCGAGGCGCTTCAGGCGGCGCGCGCAAGGGGTCTCCGACAAGCCCACGGTGTCGGCGAGGCGGGCGATCGGCAGGCGGCCGTCGCGCTGCACCGCGGCGAGGATGGCGCGGTCGGTTTTGTCGAGGTCGGTCATGTTGGCGGATTCCTGATGCGGATGGGTAGATTGTGGCGGATTCCCCTACGGATCGCCAATCCCGAGCCAAAGATGGCCAATAATCCCTCGCTCTCCGGCGGCAACATATCGCCGTAAGAGGACAGGGGCAGACCATGATTTCCACGCATTTGCTGTTGATTTATCTCGCCGCGCTGGCGGCCATTTATGCGGTGCCGGGGCCGGACATGGCGCTCGTGCTGCAGACCAGCATCGGCCGCGGCGTGCGGCCCGGGATCGCGGCGGCGGCCGGCCTGTCGCTCGCCCGCACCGCGCACGTGACGTTGTCCGCGTGCGGCGTCGCGGCGCTGATCCGCAGCGCGCCGTGGCTGTACGAAGTGATCCGCTATGGCGGCGCGCTCTATCTCGCGTACGTCGCGATCCAGGTGTTCCGTTCGCCGGTGTTCGCGCTCGGCGACGGCGACGCGGCCGCCGCCGCGGGCGAGCTGCGCCAGTCGTTCGTGAAGGGCCTGCTCACCAACCTGCTGAACCCGAAGGCGCTGCTGTTCTGCTCGGTGCTGCTGCCGCAGTTCGTGCGCCCCGAGGCCGGGCCGGTCGTGCTGCAGATGTTCGAGCTGGGCGCGCTGCTGGTGGCGGCCGGCGTATGCTTCGACCTCGCGTGCGTGTTCGGCGCGTCGCGGATCGCCGCGTGGATGCGCGCGCATCCGCTCGCGCAGACGGTGCAGCGCTGGACGTTTTCCGCGGCGCTGATCGGTTTCGCGCTGCGCTTGTCGATGGACTGAGCGACGCCGCGCGGCAGCCATCCCATGGAGCGGGGCGACCGCGCGCGATGCCGGTCGCCCGCGCGCACGCGTTGCGGCAGAAGGGCGTGCGCGCAAATCATCTGACTGTTCTACACTTCCTCTAACGTCGCGCAGCGGCGAACCGACTGACCGAACGGAACCGTCTTCCACCGGCCCTGTCCGATTTCCTGGCTGTTCCGTGCAACGCGGTACCAAGGAGGGTCTGAACATGGCAAGGCATCTTCAAGCCGACCGTGAGCCCCGGATCGTCGCCGAATCGAAGTGTCTCGGCCAGTGCGATCCGGCAGAACGTATCCACGTCACGATCATGTTGCGGCGGCAGGAAGAAGGGCAACTCGACGCATTGGTCCACCAGCTCGCCACCGGCGACGCTCACGCAAAACCGCTGTCGCGCGACGCGTTCGCGCAGCGTTTCTCCGCCAACCCCGACGACATCCGCAAGACCGAGGCCTTCGCGAAGCGTCATCAGCTGACGGTCGATCGCGTCGATCCGGTCGAAAGCGTCGTCGTGCTGTCCGGCACGATCCAGCAGTTCGAAGCGGCGTTCAGCGTGAAGCTCGAGCGCTTCGAGCATCGTTCGATCGGCCAGTATCGCGGCCGCTCGGGCCCGATCGCGCTGCCCGACGAGCTGGGCGACGCCGTCACCGCGGTGCTCGGCCTCGACAGCCGCCCGCAGGCGCGGCCGCACTTCCGGCTGCGGCCGCCGTTCCGGCCCGCGCGCGGCGCCGCGGCCGTCACGTTCACGCCGATCCAGCTCGCGTCGCTGTACAACTTTCCGGCCGGCGACGGCGCCGGGCAGTGCATCGCGATCATCGAGCTCGGCGGCGGCTATCGCGCGGCAGACATCCAGCAATACTTCCGCGGGCTCGGGATCAAGACGCCGCCGACGCTCGTCGACGTGAACGTCGGCACCGGCCGCAACGCGCCGACCGGCGACGCGAACGGCCCGGACGGCGAAGTCGCGCTCGACATCGAGATCGCCGGCGCGATCGCGCCGGCCGCGAAGATCGCGGTCTACTTCGCGCCGAACAGCGACGCGGGCTTCATCCAGGCGGTCAACGCGGCCGTTACCGACAAGACCAACAAGCCTTCCGTGATCTCGATCAGCTGGGGCGGCCCGGAAGCGATCTGGCAGGCGCAGTCGGCGCAGGCGTTCAACCGCGTGCTGCAGGCGGCGGCCGCGCAGGGCATCACCGTGTGCGCGGCGTCGGGCGACAGCGGGTCGGGCGACGGGCTGCAGGACGGCACCGATCACGTCGATTTCCCCGCATCGAGCCCGTACGTGCTCGGCTGCGGCGGCACGCAGCTCGACGCGCTGCCGGGCCAGGGCATCCGCAGCGAGGTCGCGTGGAACGACGAAGCCGCGGGCGGCGGCGCGGGCGGGGGCGGCGTCAGCACGATGTTCGACCTGCCGGTGTGGCAGCAGGGGCTGAGCGTCGCGCGCACCGACGGCGGCAGCACGCCGCTCGCGAAGCGCGGCGTGCCGGACGTTGCCGGCGATGCGTCGCCGCAGACGGGTTACGAAGTGTCGGTGGCCGGCACGCCCACGGTGATGGGCGGCACGAGCGCGGTCGCACCGCTGTGGGCCGCGCTGATCGCGCGGGTCAATGCGGCGGCCGGCGCGCCCGCCGGCTGGATCAATCCGGTGCTGTACAAGCACCCGGGCGCGCTGCGCGACATCACGAAAGGGTCGAACGGCACCTATGCGGCCGCGTCGGGCTGGGACGCGTGCACGGGCCTCGGCAGCCCGAACGGCGCGCAACTCGCCGCGATCCTCGCGCGCAAGCCGTCGAGCTGACGCGCGGGAACACAGCTTTGCGTTCGACGCGGGTGTCCTGCCCGCGTCTTTTTTCACCTCCAGGAGCAGCACGATGGGCATCGATTCCGCATCTTCCGGCGGCGTGTATCCGCTGCATCACGGCGACCACAATTCGCATGGCGTGCCGCCGACCGTCAATCCGGTCGCGCTCAGCCACGGCCGCGACCAGCCTTTCTTCGATCCAGTCGCGTACGGCAACGGCCCCGACGACTCGGTGACCGACACGACCGAGGCGGCCGCGATCACGCATCACACGATCCTGATCGACGGAAAGCGCATCGCGTACACGGCGACGGCGGGCCATCTCGTGACGGTCGACCCGAGCAGTTCGCAGCCGGCCGCGAAGCTCTTCTACGTCGCGTTCACGGCCGACGGCGCGAAGGAAGAAACGCGGCCCGTCACGTTCTTCTACAACGGCGGGCCGGGCTCGTCGTCGGTGTTCGTGCTGCTGGGCTCGTTCGCGCCGAAGCGCATCAAGACGTCGATGCCGGGCTTCACGCCGCCCGCGCCGTACCAGATCGAAGACAACCCGGACAGCATGATCGACCACAGCGACCTGGTGTTCATCAACCCGGTCGGCACCGGCTATTCGGCGGCCGTCGCGCCGAACAAGAACCGCAACTTCTGGGGCGTCGACCAGGATGCGGATTCGCTGAAGCAGTTCATCAAGCGCTACCTGACGAAGAACAACCGGTGGAACTCGCCGAAGTACCTGTTCGGCGAATCGTACGGCACCGCGCGCAGTTGCGTGCTCGCGTACAAGCTGCACGAGGACGGCGTCGACCTGAACGGCGTCACGCTGCAATCGTCGATCCTCGACTACCGGCAGGCCGGCAACCCGGTCGGCGCGCTGCCGACCGCCGCGGCCGATGCGTGGTATCACAAGAAGCTCGGCATCACGCCGGCGCCGACCGATCTCGGCGCATTCGTCGAGGAGGTCGCGCAGTTCTCGCGCACCGACTACCTGAACGCGCTGCGCACGGTCCCGCATGCGGACCCGGCCGTCGTGAAGAAGCTGTCGCAGTACACGGGCATCGATACGGCGACGCTGCAATCGTGGAGTCTCGACATCGCCGGCTACGACACGCGCGGCAATTCGCTGTTCCTGACGACGCTGCTGCATGCGCAGGGGCTCGCGCTCGGCTCGTACGACGGCCGCGTGACCGGAGTCTCGTCGGGCATCGCCGGCAAGATCGACCCGAACTCGGGCGGCAACGATCCGACGATGACGGCCGTGACGGGTGTCTATACGGCGATGTGGAACAGCTACCTGAACGAGCAGCTGAAGTTCACGTCGAATTCCGCGTTCACCGACCTGAACGACCAGGCGTTCCAGAACTGGGATTTCAGTCACATCGACCCGACCGGCGCGCAGCAGGGCATCGATGCGCAGGGGAACGTGATCCTTTATACGGCAGGCGATCTCGCCGCGGTGATGGCGCTGAACGTCGACCTGAAGGTGCTGTCGGCGAACGGTCTCTACGATTTCGTCACGCCGTTCTACCAGACCGTGATCGACCTGCAGCAGATGCCGCTCGAGGATCAGAAGGTGCGGCAGAACCTGTCCGCGCGTTTCTATCCGTCGGGGCACATGGTGTATCTCGACGGCGGCTCGCGTACCGCGCTCAAACGCGATCTCGCGGCGATGTACGACACGACGGTCAGCGACACCGGGGCGCGGCTGCGGATTCGCGCGCTGCAGGCGAAGAAGACGGGCGGGCACGCATAACGGTGCCCGTCGGGTGTCCGCCGCGCGCAGCCGTGACGGTGCGCGCGGCGTTTTTTTGACGCGCGGGCGGCCGGCTTACGCGGCCGGCCAGTCGAACGGCGTGTACGGCAGCGCGCGCTTGTGGCGCGAAGCGTCGTAGAAGCGCAGCACCGTTTCGTACACGTGGTCGCTGACCGGCTTGCCTTCGAGGAAATCGTCGATCTCGTCGTAGCTCACGCCGTACGCGTGTTCGTCGGGGCGCAGCGGGCGCAGTTCCTCGAGGTCGGCCGTCGGCACCTTCATCACGATCAGTTCCTCGCCGCCGAGCGCGCGGGCCACCGCGCGCACGCGACGCTTGTTCAGCCCCGCGAGCGGCAGGATGTCCGCGCCACCGTCACCGAACTTCGTGAAGAAACCCATCAGCGACTCGGCCGCGTGATCGGTGCCGATCACGATGCCGCGCCGCGCGCCGGCTACCGCGTACTGCGCGATCATGCGTTCGCGCGCCTTGATGTTGCCGTGCACGAAGTCCTGCTGGGCCGGCGTCTCGAACGCATGGCCGGACGCGGCGAGCGCGCCGAGCATCGCGTCGGCGGCCGGTTTCACGTTGACGGTCAGTTCCTCGTCCGCGCGGACGAACGCGAGCGCGCGTTGGGCGTCGGCTTCGTCGTTCTGCACGCCGTTCGGCAGGCGCATCGCGATGAAGCGCGCATCGTAGCCGCCGGCGCGCAGGCGCTCGACCGACAATTGGGCGAGCCGGCCGGCCGTCGACGAATCGACGCCGCCGCTGATGCCGAGCACGTAGCTCCGCAGGCCGGTCGAACGAAGGTATTGCGCGAGGAACTCGACGCGGCGGGCGATTTCGGCCTCGGCGTCGAAGTGCGGGGCGACGTTCAGTTCGGCAATGATCGCGCGTTGGCGGCTGGCGTAATCGGCGGATGTCATGAAGGAGGTTCCGGAACGAAATGCAAGGCGCCCATCATAAGCGCAATCGCCGCGCGGCGCCGCGCCGGGCGTGCGATCCGGCGGTTTCGCGTTGCTTCGGCGAGACGCGCTGCCTCGCGTTGGTGCACGGTGCGCCGGGCGGATGCGGGAGGCCGCGCGCAGTGCGGTTGCGCACGGTTGCGACGCGGATGCGGGCTCGCCGGCCGACGTCAGCGCCGCGCGAGCACGACGCCCACCAGCGCGAGCGCGAAGCCGGCGAGCTGGATCGCCGCAAGCGTTTCGCCGAACAGCCAGTAGCCCTGCAGCGCGGCCAGCGGCGGCGCGAGGAACAGCAGCGACGTCGCGCGCGCGGCGTTGCCGCGCCGCAGCATCCACATCAGCATCGTGACCGCGCCGCCTGACAGGAACACGACACCCCACACGAGCGACACCCACAGCGCCGGCGCGCCGATCCAGCGCGTCTCGTGCAGCAGCACGACGAAGAGGGCCGCGACGATCGCCGCACCGAAGTTCTGGACCGCGACCGCCGTGCGCAGGTCGCTCTGCGCGAGCTTGCCTTTCTGGTACAGCGAGCCGGCGGTGATCGACCCGACCGCGAGCACCGAGACGGCGACGACGAGCCACGCGGGCGCCGCGCCCGGCGGCGGCGCTCCGCCGCCCGTGACCTTCGGCGCCAGCACGAGCGCGACGCCGGCGAGCCCGAGCGCCATCCCGAGCCAGCCGCGCGCGGGCAGTCGCTCGTTGAACAGCGGGACGGCGAGCACGGCGGTGGCGAGCGGCTGCAGCGCGCCGAGCAGCGCCATGACGCCCGCGTTCAGCCCTTGTGCGACGGCCCAGTAGCTTGCGCCGAGATAGACGCCCTGCAGTAGCGCGCCCGCGATCAGGTGGCGCGGCCATTCGCGCCGGGCCGGCCACGGCGCGCGCGTGACGAGCGCCACCGCGCCGAACAGCGCGGCCGTGCCCGCGAAACGCGCGAGCAGGAACAGGTTGGGATCGGCGTAGGGCTTGATGGCCCGCGCGACGATGAAGCCGGTGGACCAGAGTGCGACGAAAGCGGCGGCGACGATCGAGGTCAGCATGCGTGGCGGGCCGCGACGCGGCCGGACAGAATCGTGAAGTCGGCCAGTATCGGCGCAAGCGCTGCCGGCGTCTTGTCGAATCCTGCACTCGTGCCGCGTGCCGCGCATGCGGCCGTCGGTGCGGGCGACGCGAGCGCCGCCGCGCATGGGCGGCCGGCGGGCGTGACGCCGCGACGATCAGTCGATCGAGAACGTGTCGAGCGGCTGGTTCGCGCGCGCGTCGGTCGCAAAGCGCGCGGCGAGCTGTTCGTAGAGCCGGCGCGCTTCGTCGAGCGTCAGGTCGATCCAGTACGGATCGCCGGCCGCGTCGTTGAGGCGTTCGGGCGGAAACTGGATTTCGATCACACTGCCTTTGCGATACATGGCGCGAGCCCCTTTGCTTGGTCGTCGTTCGGCGAAGCGCAAAGTGTAGCAACCGGCGCCGTGCCGATTCGCGCGCGTCGGGCAATTCAGAATTTCGCTTTCGGGAAACGCGACCGGCCCCGGTTCCCGCCGCGGTCAAATGCCGGTCAAACGGCCGTAATACAATGGCCGGCTTACCCATTACCAGTCGCCTCGGGCGCACACGCGATGCTGGCGGAACAACGTCATCAATACATCCTGTCGGAGCTCGGACGGTCGGGCGCATTGTCGGTCGCGGAACTCGTGCGCTCGCTCGACGTGTCGCGCGAGACCGTGCGGCGCGACCTGAACGCACTGGCCGCGCGCGGCCTGCTCGTGATGACGCACGGCGGCGCGCTGGCGGCCGACCGCCGCGAGCCGAGCCTGTCCGAACGCGAAGCCGCGAACGCCGACGCGAAGCGCACGATCGGGCGGCGCGCGGCCGAATTCGTGCCCGACGATGCGTCGGTGCTGATCGATTCGGGCAGCACGCCGCATGCGGTCGCGCTCGCGCTCGCCGACCGGCACCGCCTATCGATCTACACGAACGACTGGCGCACCGCGTTCGTGCTCGCCCGGCGCAACGGCAACCGCGTGACGCTGCTCGGCGGCGAGCTGTCCGACGACGAGGACGCCACCTTCGGGCTCGACACGATCCAGCAGCTCGCGCAGTACCACGTCGATTTCGCGTTCATCGGCGCCGGCGGCATCACGCCCGACGGCGAATGCACCGACTACTCGCGGCTCGCGGCCGAGGTGCGCAGCCGGATGATCGCGGCGGCCGGCACGGCGATCATCGTCGCCGATCATTCGAAATTCGGCCGCGTGACGCCGGTGCGGATCAACGGCGCGGCCGCCGCCCGCTATCTCGTGACCGAGCGCGCGCCCGACAAGGCCGTGCGCCGCGCACTCACCGCGCGCGGGATCGAGCTGCTCGTGTGCGACTGACGCGCGTCCGACATACAAGGTTCATCGAACCGTCATTCCGCGGGAAGAACCTCTGCCGACACTGACCCATTCATTTCGACCGGCCTCGCGGCCAGGGAGCAACGAATGTCCGTCAGCGTGCGCAGCTATCTTTCCCCCACTCTCGTCCTGCTGGCTTTCGACTGGGCCGATGCGCAGTCGCGCGACGATTTCCTCGGCTTCGCGATCCGGCGCACGCCGGGATTCTGGTCGGCCGACGGCAGGACGCGCGCACCGAACAGCTGGCTGCCGAACCGCCTGACGTTCGACGGCCCGGCTGCCGACACGCAGGGCGACGCACCGACCGACCAGGCGCCGATCCAGAAATTCATGTGGTGGGATGCGCGCATCGATCCGCAGGACCGCGGTGCGTCGTTCCGCTACGACGTCTATCCGGTCGTCGGCACGCCGGCGAACCTGAACGTGCTCGACGCGCAAGCCGGCGTGTGCGACGTCGTGCTGCCCGCGCACGTCGAGGACGGCATCGGCACGTGGTTCAACCGCGCTGTGGTGAGCTCGCAGGCGTTCGCGAAGCAGGTCGCGGCGCTGGGCCTCGCGCCGAATGCGGCGCCGAGCGACGCGCAGGCGCTGAAGCTGCGCACGTGGCTCGCGAACGACATGGAGCAGGTGTTCGCGCAGATGCTCGACCCCGCGTCGCGCGCGGTGTCGGCCGTCTATCATCTGACCGACACGCTGTGGGCGCTGCCCGCGTTCGAGGCGTTCGGGCGCACGCACGGCGAAGCGTCGCTCGCGATCGTCTACGACGCACACACGACGGCGCGCAAGGGCAAGCCGCCGCTGCCGTCGCCGAACCAGCCGGCCGTCGATGCGTTGCAGGGTCTCGCGACGCTCGCGCCGCGCGACAGGACGCACATCATGCACGACAAGTTCATCGTGACCGATGCGCCGTCCAACCCGGCACCCGCGCGCGTGCTGACCGGCTCGGCGAACTTCACGACCGAGGGGCTCACGGAGCAGGCGAACGTGCTGCACGCGTTCGACTCGCCCGCGCTCGCCGCGCTGTACGACGCGCGCGCGCATGCGCTGGCCGGGAATCCGTCGATCGCGGAGACGGCGCGCCTGTCGCCGGGCTGGTCGGAACCGGTGACGATCGGCAGCGCACGGGTGCGGCTCGCGTTTTCGCCGGAGCCGGCGGGGCAGCGCACCGAGATCGACACGATCGTCGCCGCGATCGCGGCCGCGAAGCATTCGGTGTCGTTCTGCCTGTTCATGCCGACCGACGCGGCACTGCGCGATGCGTGCTTCGCGGCCGGCGACCGCGGGCTGATGATGTTCGGGCTGGTGAACAGGATCAACGTCGGCAGCGCGACGAAGGCCGATGCCGCGCGGCAGGCCGGCGAGGCGCTCGATGCGGCCACGCTCGCGAACCTCGAGCTGTACCACCGCAGCCGCGACAACCGCGACGTGATCGATGCCGCGTATTTCTCGCCGGCCACCGTGCCGCAGGGTTTCGAGCCCGAGCTGCGGCTCTTTCCGGGCGAACCGGCGCCGGCCTTTCCGCCCGTCGTGATCCATCACAAGTTCATCGTGATCGATGCGGAAGGCGCGAATCCGGTCGTCTATACGGGCTCGGCGAACATGAGCCGCAATTCCGAGCAGTACAACGACGAGAACCTGCTCGAGATCCGCGACCGGCGGATCGCGGCGATCTATCTCGCGGAATTCCTGCGGCTTTACGAGCACTATCGCGCGCGGGCGCTGTCGATCGATGCGAAACGGCGCGGCGCCGATGCGGGTACGGGCGCGCATGCACGGCTCGCGCTGGCGCCCGATTCGAGCTGGGCCAGGAAGTATTACGTGGCGGGAAGCCCGGAAGAGAAGGCGCGGATCGCGCTGGCGTCGAGCGCGCCGACGGACTGACGCACGGGCGGGGACGGGCGCGGCAGACGCGCGCCCGGTGCGCGCTAGTGCGCGCTAGTGCGCGGCCGGCCGGTGCCGCTTACGCGGCGACGTAGCGCAGCACGGCGTCGGCGATCGTGTCGCGATGCCGTGCGCGCAGGCGCGGCGCCGACGGATCGCGGCCGAACGCGGCGCCGAACGTGTAGCGGTTCGACACGCGGTGGAAGCAGAAGGAGCTGATCAGCAGGTGCAGGTCGAATGCGTCGATGTCCTTGCGGAACGCGCCGCTCGCCGCGCCGCGCTCGACCAGTTCCTCGAGCGTCTTGATGATGCTGACGTTGCGGTTCTTGAACGACTTGAGCTGTTCGAGATACTTCGCGCCGTGGATGTTCTCGATCGACACGAGACGCACGAAGTCGCGATGCTTGTCGTGATAGTCGAACGTGAATTCGACGAGGCGGCGCATGCCTTCGCGCGGCTCCATGTCGCCGACGTGCAGTTCCTGCTCGAGCGCGCGGATGTCGCCGTACACCTTCTCGAGCACGGCCTCGTACAGCCCTTCCTTGCTTTCGAAGTAGTAGTAGAGCATCCGCTTCGTCGTGTTGGTGCGCTCGGCGATCGCGTCGACGCGCGCGCCGGCGAGCCCCATCGCGGAAAATTCCTGCGTGGCGACATCGAGGATGTTGCGCTTGGTTTGCTCGGGATCGTATTTGCGCCGCGCATCGGACGCAAGCGCGCGGATGTCGGACGTGGCGGCCTTGCTTCCTGCTTTCATGTGACTTTATTGTGGCTTCGGCGGCGTGGAAAAGGCATTCTAGCATGTGGGAAATCCCCGCCCGGCCGACCTCGCGCTCTAATCGTCGGGGCCGTTTCGGCCGCCGTGGCCGCCGCTCAGCGGCGGCAGGACGCGAGCGCGTCGCGGGCCTGGTATGCCGTGTACGTGAGCTGCGCGGCGGCGAGGCCCGCCAGCCCGAACGTGCGCGTGAGCCCGAACGCGTTGAAGCCTTCCGGCACCGGCCGGCCTTCGGCCAGCGCGGCCGCGAGCGCTTCGCCGGCCACCGTGGTCGGCGCCATGCCGTGGCCGCCGAACGCGATCGCGTGCCACACGCCGTCCGCGTCGCGGCCGATCTGCGGCATCTTGTGCCGCGCGTAGCTCATCAGCCCGCCCCACGCGTAGTCGACCTTTACGTCGTCGAGTTGCGGATACACGCGCAGCAGGTCGCGGCGCAGCAGCCGGGCGATCGCGTCGGGGCCGCGGTCGAGCACCGAGATCCGGCCGCCCCACAGGATCCGCGTGTCCTTCAGCGGGCGGTAATAGTCGAACGCGAAACGCGTGTCGTAGATCGCGTACGGCGCGTCGATCGCGTCGGGCAGGCGCGCGCCGAGCGGCTCGGTCGCGATCACGTAGGTCGCGATCGGCAGCACCGCGCGCTCGATGCGCGGCGACACGCCGCGTGCATAGCCGCCGCCGGCGAACACGACGTCCTTCGCGCGGACCGTGCCCTGCGCGGTGCGCACGACGTACCCGGTGCCTTCGCGCGCGATGCCGAGCGCGGCCGAGCGTTCGTACACGCGCGCACCGCCGCGCGACGCGGCCGCCGCGACGCCGAGCACGTACTTGAGCGGATGGAAGTGGAACGCGTTCGGCTCGAACAGGCCGCCGTAATAGCGCTGCGTCTTCAGCCGCTGGCGCAGCGCGTCCGTCGAAACGGGTTCCCAGTCGACGCCGAGTTCGTCCTTCATCAGCGTGCGCACGCCGTCGAGCCGGGAAGGATCGTCGAACCAGTTCGCGAGCATCACGCCCTGGTCGACGATGTCGCAGTCGATGCCGTAGCGCGCGATCCGCGTGCGGATCAGGTCGACCGCATCGACGGTGAGCCGGTACAGCCGGCGCCCTTCGTCGCGGCCGAGCGTGCGCAGCAGGTCGGCATTGTCGAGGCTGTAGCCGCCGAACACGAAGCCGCCGTTGCGGCCCGATGCGCCGAAGCCGACCCGTTCGCCGTCGAGCACGACGACGTCCTGCACGCCGCGCTCGACGAGGCCGAGCGCCGTGCACAGGCCGGCGAGGCCGCCGCCGACGATGCAGACCTGCGTGTCGATCGTGCCGGTCAGTTGCGGGTAGGGCTGGCGGGTAACGGTGGCTTCGTAGAAGTTCTGCATGCGATTTCGTTGACTCGTGACGGCGGAAAACAGGCGGCGCGCGTCGATCTTGCCTGAACGCGCGCGCCGCGTCGAATGGGTGGCTGGCGCAGGCCGCCGCGCCAGGGGCGGCGGCGGCGGGTGCGATGCGGACCGAGCCGGGCGGTCAGGCGCCCTGAGTCGGGTTGGCCGGGCGGGCGACGTAGCCCGCGTAGCCGGCATCGGTTTTCGGTGCGGTGTCGGGGGCGACGTTGCGTTCGATCCACGGCGCGATTTCCATGTCTTCGTAGCGCACCAGGCGGCATTTGCGCACGAGCGCGTAGCCGAGCCAGATCGCGACGAAGAACGGCAGGCCGATGTAGGTCGCGGCGACGGCGGCCCAGTCGACCTTGTCGGAGAGGAACGCCTGGTAATCCTGGCCGAGCGCGACGACCGCGCACAGCGCGAACGCGAACAGCGGGCCGAACGGGAACCACTTCGACCGGTACGGCAACTGGTCGAGCGAGTAGCCTTGCTTCAGGAACCCCTTGCGGAACCGGTAGTGGCTCACCGCGATGCCGAGCCAGGTGATGAAGCCGGCCATGCCCGACGTGTTCAGCAGCCACAGGTAAACCGTCTTGTCGCCGTACAGCGACGTGAGGAAGCACAACGCGCCGACGGCCGTCGTCGCATACAGCGCGTTGCGCGGCACGCCGCCGCGCGACAGCTTCGCGAAGATCCTCGGCGCGCGGCCTTCGACCGCGAGGTTGTAGAGCATCCGCGTGGACGCATACATGCCCGAGTTGCCGGCCGACAGCACGGCCGTCAGGATCACCGCGTTCATCACGCCGGCCGCGAATGCCAGACCCGCGTGGCGGAACACGAGCGTAAACGGACTCACGCCGATGTCGGTCACGTCGCTCTTCAGCAGGCTCGGGTCGGTATAGGGAATCAGCACGCCGATCACGAAGATCGCCAGCACGTAGAACAGCAGGATGCGCCAGAAGATCTGGCTCACCGCGCGCGGAATCGTCGTGCGCGGGTTTTCCGATTCGCCGGCCGCGACGCCGATCATTTCGGTGCCCTGGAACGAGAAGCCCGCGATCATCGCGACGCCGAGCATCGTTGCCCAGCCGCCCGCGAACGGCGCGTCGCCGATCGTGAAGTTGCTCCAGCCGGCGCTCGGGCCGCCCTGCATGATTCCGAAGATCATCAGCAGGCCCACGCCGACGAACGCGAGCACCGTCAGCACCTTGATCAGCGCGAACCAGTATTCGGCCTCGCCGAAGCCGCGCACCGACAGCGCGTTGAGCGCGAAGATCAACGTGAGGAACAGCGCGCTCCACCAGACCCCCGGCACGTGCGGGAACCAGTAGTGCATCACGAGCTGCGCGGCGACCAGTTCCACCGCGAGCGTGACGGCCCAGCTGTACCAGTAGTTCCAGCCGAGCGCGAAGCCGAAGCCTTCGTCGACGAACTTCGCGCCGTAGGTCGCGAACGAGCCCGACACCGGCATGAACGCGGCCATTTCGCCGAGGCTCGTCATCAGGAAATAGACCATCAGGCCGATCACCATGTACGCGAGCATCGCGCCGCCGGGGCCGGCCTGCGAGATCGACGCGCCGGACGCGACGAACAGGCCCGTGCCGATCGAGCCGCCGATCGCGATCATCCGCAGATGGCGCGCCTGCAGCGCGCGGTGAAGGGACGGCTTCGCGGGCGGCGAGCCGGACGGACGGGGTGAATCGGGGCGGGCATCTGAATGCATGGCGGGCGCTGGGCGCTGTCTCCGGGATTGTTTTTCGGTGACGACGCGCGACGCGTTGCCGGCCGCCGGCCGGGCAGCGGTGATGCGATGCCGGAACGGGCCGGATGAACCGGGCCGCGATGCGTGTCGCGTTCGTCTGTCGTCGGGCTGCCGTCATGGCGGCCGGCGGCGCGCCGGGTGCGCGGCACCTCGACGTCGCCCCGATTGTGGGTGCCGGATACACCGGCCAGCAAACGATATTTCCGCACAGGGTGATGCCACTTTGTCATCAACTTGCGTCGCGTCGCGACGCGTCCGATGGCCCGTCCGTGGGCTTGGGAGAGGTCCGATATCGACGCGGAACCCGGTCGGTCCGATCTGCGGAGTTGTTGCGTTTTCGGAATGAAGTGGTGAGTTAATATCAATAGCGGCCCGACTTGTGGCCACCGACAATGTGTTTCATGGATCGTGCCTTGCGAGGCGGGAGCGCGCCGTGCGGCCGGGCCTGCCGCGCGGTGCATCCGCTTGCACAGGGCGCGCGAACGCGCTCCAATCGAATCACGCGGGCGGCGTTGCCGCCGCACCGATCAATCTGTCCCTGAAGAGGAAGTGATGCAATTCAACGACATTCTTGCCGCGCTCGATATCGATCTCGCCCAGTGGAAAGGCAATGCGCTGACCGCGCGTTCGCCGCTCGACGGCGCGACGCTCGCGACGCTGGCCGTCGACACGCCCGCCGACGCCGAGCGCAAGATCGACGCCGCGCACGACGCATTCCTCAAGTGGCGCACGGTGCCGGCGCCGGTGCGCGGCGAGTTCGTGCGCGTGTTCGGTAACGTGCTGCGCGAGCACAAGGCCGAACTGGGCCGCCTCGTCACGCTCGAAGCCGGCAAGATCACGTCGGAAGGGCTCGGCGAAGTGCAGGAAATGATCGACATCTGCGATTTCGCGGTCGGTCTGTCGCGTCAGCTCTACGGCCTGACGATCGCGTCCGAGCGCCCGGGCCACCGGATGATGGAAACGTGGCACCCGATCGGCGTGTGCGGCGTGATTTCGGCGTTCAACTTCCCGGTCGCCGTGTGGGCGTGGAACGCGGCGCTCGCATTCGTGTGCGGCGATTCGGTCGTGTGGAAGCCGTCGGAGAAGACGCCGCTCACCGCGATCGCGTGCCACGTGCTGCTCGGGAAGGCGCTGCGCGAGTTCGAGAAGACGCATCCGGGCGTCGCGCCGGAAGGGCTGAGCCAGTTGGTGCTCGGCATGCGCGATGTCGGCGAGGTGCTGACCGCATCGAAGAAGGTGCCGGTCGTCAGCGCGACGGGCAGCGTGCGGATGGGCCAGGAAGTCGCGAAGGTGCTGAGCCAGCGTCTTGCGCGCGGCATCCTCGAACTCGGCGGCAACAACGGGATGATCGTCGCGCCGAGCGCGGATCTGGATCTCGTCGTGCGCGCGGTCACGTTCGCGGCGGTCGGCACGGCCGGCCAGCGCTGCACGACGCTGCGCCGCCTGATCGTGCATCGCAGCCTGGTCGAACAGCTGCTGCCGCGCATCGAGAAGGCCTATGCGTCGGTGAAGGTCGGTAATCCGCTGGAAGAAGGCACGCTGGTCGGCCCGCTGGTCGATCGCGCGTCGTTCGACGCGATGCAGAAGGCACTGGCCGATGCACGCGAGCAGGGCGGCGACGTGAAGGGCGGTGAGCGCGTCGACGTCGGTCATGCGGATGCGTACTACGTGCGTCCGGCGATCGTGCGGATGCCGAAGCAATCGGCGGTGGTCGAGCGCGAGACGTTCGCACCGATCCTGTACGTGATGGTCTACGACAACTTCGACGATGCGATCGAACTGCACAACGCGGTGCCGCAAGGGCTGTCGTCGGCGATCTTCACGAACGACATGCGCGAGGCCGAGCAGTTCATGTCGGCGGCCGGCAGCGATTGCGGGATCGTCAACGTGAACATCGGCACGAGCGGGGCGGAAATCGGCGGCGCGTTCGGCGGCGAGAAGGAAACGGGCGGCGGCCGCGAGTCGGGTTCGGATGCGTGGAAGGCGTATATGCGTCGCGCGACGAATACGATCAACTACAGCCGGCAACTGCCGCTGGCGCAGGGGGTGAAGTTCGATGTTTGATGCGGGGCGCCCGGACGGGCGCTGCGTATAGGCAGAAAGGGCCGGCTGCCGCGTTGCGGCGCCGGCCCTTCGTTCATCCGCGCGACGGCAAGCGCGCGAGCCGCGTCATGCGTCTCCCGCCGTCGGCATGTTCTGCACCACCAGCATCTGCGGGCTCGACAGCGTGATCTCCGCCGCGCGCAACTGCTTCAGGATCTCGAACAGCAGGTCGCTCTTCGTCGAACTCGCGATCCGCGGGCTCGATACGTAGCCCGTCACGCTGAGCGTGATGCCGTCCGGCGTGAGCTGGCTGAACGTCACCGACGGCGCCGGCTTCTCGAGAATCGCCGGGTGCTCGCGATACGCATCGAGCAGCAGGTCGCGCACCTGCTCGGGGTCGGTGTTCAGCGGAAACGTGAGCACCAGCGTCGCGACGCCTTGCGTGCTGTTGCCCATCGTCACGTTGCGCAGGTTCTGCGAGATCAGTTGCGAGTTCGGCACGATCACGGTCGAGCGGTCGCTGAGCTGGATTTCGGTCGCGCGCACGTTGATGCGGCGAATGTCGCCCTCGACGCCCGCGATGCTGATCATGTCGCCCACCTTCACCGGCCGCTCGGTCAGCAGGATCAGCCCCGACACGAAGTTCTTCACGATCTCCTGCAGGCCGAAGCCGATACCCACCGACAACGCACTGACGATCCACGCGAGGTTGTTCCACCGGACGCCGAGCAGCCCGAGCGTCATCAGCACGAGCAGCACGTAGCCGACGTTGGTGAACAGCGTGATCAGCGACACGCGCATGCCCGTATCCATGCCGAGCGCGGGCATGAACTCGCCGTCGAGCCAGCGGCGCAGCGAGCGCAGCAGGTAGAAGCCGATCGCGAACCCGATTCCCGCGTTCATGATCCGGTCGGGCATGATGTTCAGGCTCTGCAGTCGCTGGCTGCCGATCATCGCGATCGCGCTGTCGAGCAGGTCGCTCGGCGTCGTGCCGAAGCCGCCCGTCACCAGTGCGATGGCCGCGATCAGCATCAGCAGGCTCGTGCCGAAGCCGGACAGCACCGTGCGGGCCTGGTCGAGATGACGGTCTTCGAGCGCGAACAGGTGCTTGATCTGCTGGCCCGTCGACAGGCTCGGCGAGAACAGGCTTTCGCTCGCGTCGCGCGTCAACTGGATCAGGATGTAGGTGGCGCACAGCACGATCTCGAACCACACGAGCTCGTAGGTGATGAAGCGCGCGACCGTGATGTAGCCGATCACGAGTGCGATCAGCGACGCGACGATCGCCAGCGTGACGCCGGCATGGATCAGCCCGGCGAGCGTCGAACGCTGCTCGGGCGCCTCGCCGGCCGCCGCCAGCACGCTGCGCGCGCGGTTCGAGCGCAGCAGCGACGCGCCGACCGTCAGCGCGACGACGAGCGACACGATACCGCGGCCGAACAGCGTGACCGACAGGCTGGTGTCGACGATCCGGTTGATCGATTCGAGCGTGCCGGACATCATCAGCAGCGCGGCCAGGATGCTGGGGAACGGCTTCATCGCGCGCGCGACGGGATCGGCGATCGCGGGCAGGCGCCACGACGGATGCCGGGTGCAGAGCAGTGCGCGGCCGAGCCCGCCGATCAGTGCGCAGGTCGTCGCGAGCTTCGCGATCTGGTCCCACAGATCGCTCAGCGCCGGCGTGAGCTCGTAATGGCGCGCGACGGCGAGGTAAAAGATCTGGACGGCGAGGGCGGTTGCCAGCAATGTCGACAGCGCGGTCGACAGCGCCAGCGCGCTGCGGCGCAAGCGGGTGGCCGGCAGCCGGTTCATGCAGAACCACGCGAGCGCGTGCTCGATGGCCCGGCGGCCGCCGGTCCACGCCGCGAACGCGGCGATCAGCAGCAGCACGGTGATGGCTTTTTGTCCAGGCACCCACGACGAATGCAGCATGTCGAGCATTTCGTCGTCGAAGTCCCCGAGCCGCTGGGCGTCGTCTGGCGAAAGATGGAACAGCGGCAGCCAGAACTGTGCGCTGAAAATGCCGCCCGAACGGAACGCAAGCTGGTTCTTCAGCAGGCCGCGATGCAGCTTCGCGAACTGCTCGTTCAGATTCGTGAGGCTGGTCTTCTGGTCGGCGATCTGCTTCAGCGCCGCATCGATCTGTGTCTTGCGCGCGTTCAGCGTGGCCCGCTGCTTCGCGACGGCCGGCGCTTCCGGCGCGGCGCCATCGGCCGGGGCCGGGCCCAGCACGTCGAGTTGCCCCTGGATCTGCGCACGTTGCGGAACGAGTTCGCTCTGCAGCTTGTCGACGTCGGCGCTCAGCTCCTGCGTCGAGTCGCCGAGCGCGTCCAGCTCCTTGCTGTTGGACGCGGTCGAGGTCTGCTGCTTGATGCGGTCCAGTTCGGCCTGCATCTGCTTGAGCTGCGCGACGGCGTCGTTCAGCGAGATGGCCGGCACGGGCGCGCCGACACCGCTCGCGATCGGTGCCGAGGCGGCCGCCGGAAACGCCGACGCGGTCGCGATCGCCGCGAACTGCAGCAGCGCGACCAACGCGACCCGGCGGGCGTAAAAGGAGAGTCGTTGTATGGACATGGAATGCTTACGATTTGCCGACAGTCCCGGTCGCCGAAAGGCGCCCGGAAGCCGGTGGTTGGCCCGGTAGCATGTTACCGGGGCGCGGGGGACGTGGTTGTCCCGATTGCGTCCGCCGTTTGCGACGATTCCGGTGCGTTGCGGCCGCGCGAAATCGCGTGTCGCGCCCGGTCCGTCGGGGCGGCGGCACCGGCGCAACGGGGCGGACGGTGACGTATGGCCGTCATGATCCCCGTTCCCATGCCGACAGACGGTTACGCAAGTTACATATCGTCCGGTGCGAAAACGGGTGTTCGTCGTGTCGCGCGCCGGATATCGGGGTCGGCTCGCATCCGCGCAGGCCGGGCGGGCCGGTACAATGCAGCGATTCGCCCGACGGCGGCTCGACGGTCGCCGGACAACAACATACGACACGATCAGGAGACGCGCGCAAGATGGCCTCAACGGACAGCCTTCCACGGCAGGCACCTGCCTCATCCCCCTCCATCGACCCCGGCTCCATCTCGGCCCGCCTCGACCGCCTGCCGCCCACGCGCACCGTGTGGAAGCTCGTCGTCCTGCTGAGCCTCGGCTTCTTCTTCGAACTCTACGACCTGCTCTACAGCGGCTACGTCGCCCCCGGCCTCGTGAAAGGCGGGATCCTTTCCGCGACGACGCACGGCCTGTTCGGCACCACGGGCGTCGCGAGCTTCATCGCCGCGCTGTTCTCGGGGCTCTTCATCGGCACGATCGCATGCGGTTTCCTCGCCGACCGCTTCGGCCGCCGCGCGATCTTCACGTGGTCGCTGCTGTGGTACACGGCGGCCAACGTCGTGATGGCGTTCCAGGACACCGCCGCCGGTCTGAACTTCTGGCGCTTCGTCGTCGGTCTCGGCCTCGGCGTCGAGATGGTGACGATCGGCACGTACATCTCCGAACTCGTGCCGAAGCAGATTCGCGGCCGCGCATTCGCGTGCGAGCAGGCAGTCGGTTTCGTCGCGGTGCCGGTGGTCGCGTTCCTCGCGTACCTGCTGGTGCCGAACGCACCGTTCGGCCTCGACGGCTGGCGCTGGGTCGTGCTGATCGGTGCGCACGGCGCGCTGTTCGTGTGGTGGATTCGCCGCGAACTGCCGGAAAGCCCGCGCTGGCTCGCGCAGCAGGGGCGGGTGGACGAAGCCGACCGCATCATGCGCGCGCTCGAAGCGAAAGTCGAAGCCGAATACGGCCGGCCGCTGCCACCGCCCGCGCCCTCCGAGCCCGTGCCGCCGCGCGGCAGCTTCCGCGACATGTGGGTGCAGCCGTATCGCAACCGGACGATCATGATGACGATCTTCAACGTGTTCCAGACGGTCGGGTTCTACGGCTTCGCGAACTGGGTGCCGACGCTGCTGATCAAGCAGGGCATCACGATCACGTCGAGCCTGATGTATTCGAGCGTGATCGCGCTCGCCGCGCCGATCGGCCCGCTGATCGGCCTCGTGATCGCGGACCGCTTCGAGCGCAAGTCGGTGATCATCGCGATGGCGGCGGCGATCGTCGTCTGCGGCCTGCTGTTCAGCCAGACGACGGTCGGCGCATTCCTGATCGTGCTCGGCATCGGCCTCACGCTCGCGAGCAACATCATGTCGTACAGCTTCCACGCGTATCAGGCCGAGCTGTTCCCGACGTCGATCCGCGCACGGGCAGTCGGCTTCGTCTATTCGTGGAGCCGCTTCTCGGCGATCTTCTCGTCGTTCGTGATCGCGGCCGTGCTGAAGGGCTTCGGCACGCTGGGCGTGTTCGCGTTCATCGCGGGCGCGATGGTGATCGTGATGGCCGCGATTGGATTGATGGGGCCGCGCACGAAAGGCATCGCGCTCGAAACCATCTCGAAGTAAGCGGGGGTTGTGCACGCGTGGCGCACGGTTCGTGCGGCATGCGTGCGACGCGGTGGCGTTGTGAATCGCGGGCGTTGCGAGAGCGGTTTGCTTTAAATAATCCGGTATCCGAAGTTATTGGAAAAAGCCGTCTTTTGTCGGTCCGGAACGTCCAACGATCAAGCCTGCCACGTTCCGAAAACGCAGGAAGCAACGAGTTGAAACAAAGCGTGACGAAGCGCAATTCCGCCGCGAAACCGCGGTTTTGCCGCTGCGCAATCGTGCGACGGGGCGTAAAATGAAGGGCCTGACGACTCATTAGCCACCATCGGACCGTACGCGTTACAGCAGCGAACGGCTCCCCGCAAAGAGGCGTCGGCGCCGGGCGCACAGAGTGCGCCGGATGTGTCGATAGCTCGCGCGGAAGATGCGCCGCTCGCAACAGCAGCATGCGGCGGCCGGATCGGCCGATGGCTTCGAATTCATGATTCTTTTCAGCCTGACGCGGCCGTTTGCGAAGCCGCGCCGTCTTGCCCGCGCAGTTGCCGCGTCCGCGTGGCTCGCCGCCGCGCTGCCGATTTCCGTTCTTGCCGTGCAGCCGGCCTTTGCCGCGTCCGACGCTTCGCCGTCCATTGCTACGTCATCCTCATCAACTACGCCGCCCGCGTCGGCGGCTTCTCGTGCGCATTCGGCGTTGTCCGCACACGCATCGTCCGGTGCATCGGGTGCATCGGCCGCGCAGCCTGCACCTGCGTCGTCGCAAGCACATCGAGCCGAGCCTGCCAGCGCGGCATCGGGCGCATCGGCTGCATCCGGCACTTCCGGCGCATCCAGCGCATCCAGCGCATCAGGCGCATCAGGCGCATCAGGCGCATCAGGCGCATCAGGCGCATCAGGCGCATCCAGCGCCGCGCCCGCGTCGGCCGCATCCGCCACCGCCGCCAGCGAGGCCGAGCCTCCCGCACCCACCCCGCCGCGGCGCCATCCGCCGCTGTCGGCCGAAGAAGCGAAAAACGCGACCGCGCGCGCGATCGACATGCGCAAGCGTTTCTCGCAGGAAGTCACGCGGCGCCTGAACGTGCCGGTCGGCGACCAGCGCGCGTACGGCGAGCGGCTCCAGAAGGCGCTCGCCGCTGCGGATCTCGGCGACCTCGCCGGCGAATACGTCGCGATGGTCGACCGCGCGCCGAACGTGCAGGCGCTGTTCATCTACTTCCGCGCAACGCCGGCCAACGCGTGGATGATGATCGGCGCATCGCCGGTCGGCACCGGGCTGCCGGGACAGTACGACCATTTCCTGACGCCGCTCGGCGTGTTCCATCACTCGCCCGATAACATGGATTTCCGCGCGGAAGGCACGACGAACGAGAACGGCATCCGCGGCTACGGGCACCGCGACATGCGCATCTACGATTTCGGCTGGGTGGACGGCGAGCGCGGCTGGGGCAAGGGCGGCGTATCGCCAATGCGCTTCCAGATGCATGCGACCGACCCCGATCGACTCGAAGCGCTGCTCGGCATCCGGCACTCGAAAGGGTGCGTGCGGATTCCCGCATCGCTGAACATGTTCTTCGATCGGCACGGACTGCTCGACGACGACTATCAGGCGCGTGTCGAGGCCGGCAAGTCGCTGTGGGTGCTGCGCCGCGATCGCGACATCACGCCGATCGCGGGCCGCTACCTGGTCGTGGTCGACAGCGCGCGCAAGAGCCGCCCGGCGTGGTCGCCGTTGCCGGGGCGCAAGGCATGGTCGAAGCTGCCGAAGAGCGGCGACACGGCGGACTGACGGCCGGCCGGCGGCCGCGAGAGTGTGCGGAGTGCGCGGGTGAGGCGCGTGGGAGCGAGAGCGGGGGGAACGATACGGATGAGAATAAATCCGTTTTATTGAGACATAAGAAAAGCAAACTTTTATTTGCCGATCCGGGTTCGTATAGTCGAGGCCAGTTTCGCGGAACCCTGCCGCGCCTGGACCAACACCGCTCACACGACCCGAATGAAAACTCTCTACAAGCTCGCCCCGCTCGCGATGCTCGGCGCCTTCGCGACGCATGCCTGTGCGCAAAGCAGCATCACGCTGTACGGTCTCATCTCGGCCGGTGTCGGGTTCGCGACCAACCAGGGCGGCAAGAACGCCTGGCAGGCGCTGTCCGGCACGAACCAGAACCCGCGCTGGGGGCTGAAGGGCAAGGAGGATCTCGGGCAGGGGCTGTCCGCGGTCTTCCAGCTCGAGAACGGCTTCAACGTGATGACGGGCACGGCCGCGCAGAACGGCCGCGAATTCGGGCGGATGGCCTACGTGGGCCTGGCCGACCGCACCTACGGCTCGCTGACGTTCGGCCGCCAGTACGACGCGATCCACGACTACATCGGGCCCGTGATCATCGCGAGCAACGGCGTGAACATCGGCGACAACGACAACGGCTACAACGACATCCGCGTGCAGAACTCGGTGAAGTACGTGAGCCCCGTCTACCACGGCCTGAAGTTCACCGCGCTGTACGGCTTCAGCAACGCGACGGGCTTCGCGAACAACAGCGCCTACAGCTTCGGGCTCGGCTACGAACGAGGCCCGCTGCGCTGGAGCGCGGTCTACGCGCAATACAACCATCCGTACAGCGCGACGAACCAGGACGGCGCGATCGCGAACGACTATGCGTCGCCGCTGCTGATCTTCAGCAAGAGCGCGATGACGCCGGCGGCGTACGCGAGCCGGCAGCGGATCGCGGGCACGGGCGGCTTCTATACGATCGGCCGCGCGCAGTTCGCCGCGATGTTTACCGACGTGCGCTACGATTACCTCGACAATTCGCATCTGCACCTGCAGAACCTCGGTGTGAACGTGGTCTACACGATGACGCCGCAGCTCTTTCTCGGCGCCGCGTACGCGTTCACGAACGGCAAGTACGACGTGATCGACAATCGGCCGAAATGGCACCAGGTGAACCTGCAGGCCGATTACTTCCTGTCGAAACGCACCGACGTCGCGCTGACGGTGATCGCGCAGCAGGCGGCCGGCGACGCGGATCATGCGCAGATCTTCGCGTACGCACGCTCGACCGGCACGCGCCAGATGATGGCGACGCTCGGCGTCCGGCACGTTTTCTGAGCGACACGCCATGACCCATCCGATCGCATCCCGCCGCACGTTCCTGAAACTGTCCGCCGCGCTGGCCGGCACCGCGCTGCTGCCCGAAACGGGCGCGTTCGCGGCCGGCGGCGACGCCGCGCGCCGCACGGTGATCATCGACACCGACCCGGGGCAGGACGACGCCATCGCGATCCTGTTCGCGCTGGGCGCGCAGGACCGGCTCGACGTCCGCGCGCTGACGGCCGTTGCGGGCAACGTGCCGCTCGATCTCACCGAACGCAATGCGCGGATCATCCGCGACTGGGCCGGCCGCACGAAGTCGCTGCCGGTCTACGCGGGTTGCCCGCGGCCGCTCGTGCGCGACCTCGTGACAGCCGCGAACGTGCACGGCAAGACCGGGCTCGAAGGCGTCGAGCTGCATGCGCCGCTTGCCCCGCTCGCCGCCGGCCACGCGGTGTCGTATCTCGTCGATACGCTGAGCCGCGCGGCGCCGGGCAGCGTGACGCTGTGCGCGCTCGGCCCGCTGACGAACCTCGCGACCGCGCTGGTCGAAGCGCCGCAGATTCGCGCTGCGCTGCGCGACATCGTGCTGATGGGCGGCGCGTTCTTCGAGCGCGGCAACATCACGCCGGCCGCCGAGTTCAACATCTACGTCGATCCACAGGCGGCCGACGTCGTGTTCGGCAGCGGCGTGCCGATCGTCGTGCTGCCGCGCGACGTCGCGGTGAAGGCGCCGATCACGCCGGCGCGCGTCGCGCCGTTCCGCGCGCTCGGCAACCGTTGCGGCGCGATCGTCGCGGACATCATGGATGCCGAGCTGGCGTACAACAAGAAGCGGCGCGGTGTTGAAGACGCGCCGATGTACGACCCGACGGCGGTCGGCTATCTCGTCGATCCGACGTTGTTCGGCGGGCGCAAGGTCAACGTGATGGTCGAGACGACCGGGCAGTGGACGCTCGGCGAGACCGTCGTCGACTGGAACGGGCGCAGCGGCCGCGCGGCGAACGCGACGTGGATCAATGAGGTCGACGCGGACCGCTTCTATGCGACGCTCGCCGAACGCATCGCGAAGCTGCCCTGAGTGCGAGTCGTCAGCCTGCAGACGGCGAACGTCGTCAGATGTGCTTCGCAATCCACTCGCGGCACGCGCGCACGTGCGGGCCGCGATCGTCCGCGGCGAGCGAGATCAGCGAGATCGCGCGTGTGACGCGCGGTTTGTCGACGCGCAGCGCGACGAGTTCGGGATCGTGCAGATGCATCGTGTAGAGGCTCGGCAGCACGGCGGTCGCGAGGCCGTTGCGCGCGAGCGCGTAGAGCGGCTCCGTATATTCCATCCGGTACGTGACGTTCAGGCGCAGCTTCTCGGCGCCGCCGGTGCGATGCAGCGATTCGCTGACGCTGCCGCGCACGAACACCGCGAGTTCGCGATCGACGAGCTTCGACCACGTGACGCTCTTCGCGCGGGCGAGCGGATCGTCGCGCCGCACGACGATCACGATCTCGTCCTCGAACAGTTGCCGGTAGCGCAGCGTGCCGTCGTCGCTGTCGGGTTCGCGCACGCCGATGCCGAGATCCGCGACGCCGTCGCGCACGGCTTCGACGAGTGCGCTGTTCGGCAGGTCGGTGAGCGTGAAGCGCAGCGTCGGGTGCGCGTCGCGCAGTGCGTTGAGCGCGGGCAGCAGGCGGCCCGCAACCGACGGGATGAACGCGATGCGCACGGTCTGAATGCGTTCGCCGATGAGCCGCGTCATGTCGTCGAAGGTGCCGCGCGCGTGGTTGAGCAGGCGTTCGGCGAGCGGCAGGACGGCTTCGCCCGCGGTGGTGAGCGTGAGGCGATGGGCCGAGCGCGCGAACAGCCGGCCGCCGAGCAGGAATTCGATCTGGCGGATCGACGCGGTGAGCGCGGGCTGCGTGAGCGACAGCGCCTGCGCGGCCTGCGTGAAGCTGCGTGCGTGGGCGAGCACGACGAAGTGCTGGACCTGCCGCAGCGTGAGCGCGGGCAGCAGCGACGAACGGTCGGACGACATCGGGCAATAACGGTCGGGGATACGGTACGCGGCAGTATAAGACCGCGCTGCGTGAACCGGCACAGGACAATATTCGGAATCACAGGAGAACCACCATGTCAGCGACTGACACGATCCCGGCGCGCGCGCCGGCCAGCTGGCTCGAACGCCGCTTCGCGCTCGCCGCGCGCGGCACGACCGTGCGCACCGAGGCGATCGCGGGTGTCACGTCGTTCCTCGCGGCCGCGTACCTGCTCGTCGTGATTCCGTCGCTGCTCGCGACGGGCGGGATGGCGCGCGGCGCGGCGACGACCGCGACGATCATCGTGTTCGTGCTGTTCACGACGCTGATGGGGCTCTACGCGAACCTGCCGTTCCTCGTCGGCCCCGGTATCGGCGGCTCGGTGATCATCGGCGTGACGCTCGCGACGACGGAGCACGTCGGCTGGCAGACGGGGCTCGGCATCGCGTGCGTGTCGGGCGTGCTGTTCTTCCTGCTGACGATACTCGGCGCGCGCGGCGTCGTGGTGCGGCTGATTCCGGTGCAGATCAAGCTCGGGCTCGGCGCGTCGATCGGGCTGTTCGTCACGATGCTCGGGCTGCGCAACGCGGGGATGGTCGTCGCGAACGCGAAGACCAACGCGTTCGCGCTCGGCGATTTCTCGCGGCCGGGCGCACTCGTTGCGCTGATCGGCCTCGCGGTCGCGATCGTGCTGCAGGCGCGCAAGGTGCCCGGCGCGATCCTGATCGCGATCCTCGTCGCGGCCGCGGCCGGCGTGCCGCTCGGCGTCACGCACCTGCCCGAGTCGTTCGTGTCGGTGCCGCACAGCATCGCGCCGATCGCGTTCAAGCTCGACATCGGCAGCGCGTTGAGCGTCGCGGCCGCGCCGTACCTGTTCGCGTTCTTCGCGGCGGAATTCTTCTCGACGCTCGGCACCGCGCTCGCGGTCGGCGCGAAGGCGAACCTGCTCGACGAACAGGGCAACCTGCCGAACATCAACCGGCCGTTCCTCGTCGATTCGCTCGCCGCGACGCTCGGGCCCGTGTTCGGCATTCCGGCGCTCACCGCGCTGATCGAATCGGCGGCGGGCGTCGAGGCCGGCGGCCGCAGCGGGCTGTCGTCGCTGGCCGCGGCCGTGCTGTTCGCGGCGATGCTGCTGTTCGTGCCGGTCGCGCTCGCGATCCCGAAGGAGGCGACCGCGCCGGCGCTGATCCTGATCGGGCTGTCGATGTTCGCGACGATCCGCCATACGCATTTCGACGACTTCACCGATGCGCTGCCCGTGATGTCGATGGTGCTGCTCACGCTGATGTCGAACAGCTTCGGCACCGGCATCGCGGGCGGGCTGCTGTGCTACGTGCTCGTCAAGCTGCTGGCCGGCCGATGGCGCGACGTGTCGTGGGGGCTCGTCGTGCTCGCGCTGCCGCTCGGCTATTACTTCTGGACCGTCGTGAAGCCGCATTGAGAGACGGCTTTCGCGATGCATTGGCACTACCGAACAAAGAGACTGACATGAACGCAACACCAGGCAACGTCCCGGCCGCGCGCACGGGCATCGAGATCACGCCGGCCCATCGGGCCTTCTTCCACGCGCTGCCGAAGGTCGAGCTGCATTGCCACCTGCTGGGCGCGGTGCGGCACGACACGTTCGTCGCGCTCGCGGCGCGCAGCGGCGCGCCGATCGAGCGCGCGGAAATCGACGCGTTCTATGCGCGCGGCGAGAAGCCGGTCGGCGTGCTGCACGTGCTGCGCGCGCTCGACAAGTACCTGCTCACGCAGCCCGACGACCTGCGGCGGATCGCGTACGAGTATCTGGAGGATGCGGCTGCGCACAACGTCCGGCACGCGGAATTCTTCTGGAATCCGACGGGAACGGTACGCGTATCGGGCATCGCGTATGCGGATGCGCAGGCCGCGATCGTCACGGCGATCCGCGATGCGGCACGCGATTTCGGCATCGGCGCACGCCTGATTCCGAGCATCGACCGCGAGCAGGATCCGGACGAAGCGGTCGCGATCGTCGAATGGATGAAGGCGAACCGCGCGGACGAAGTGGCGGGGCTCGGTATCGACTATCGCGAGAACGACCGGCCGCCGGAGCTGTTCTGGAAGGCGTACCGCGATGCGCGCGCGGCGGGTTTTCGCACGACCGCGCATGCGGGCGAGTTCGGGATGCCGTGGCGCAACGTCGAGACGGCCGTCGATCTGCTGCAGGTCGATCGCGTCGATCACGGCTACACGATCGTCGACAACCCCGAGCTGTGCGCGCGCTATGCGGAGCGCGGGATCGTCTTCACCGTCGTGCCGACGAATTCGTACTACCTGCGCACGCTGCCGCCGGAGCAGTGGGCTGAACGGCATCCGATGCGCAAGATGCCGGGCCTCGGGCTGAAGATCCATCCGAACACCGACGATCCGACGCTGCACAAGGTCAATCCGAGCGAAGCGTGGGAGCTGATGTTCGGCCATTTCGGCTTCGCCGTGGCCGAGCTGAAGCAATTCATGCTGAACGGGATCGACGGCGCGTGGGTGGACGACACGACGAAGGCCGCGTGGCGGGCGGCGTGGGCATCGGAGTTTGATGCGCTGGCCGCGCCGCTCGCGGCGGGCTGAGCGCGACCGTATCTGCCGCCGGCCGGGGTATCGACCGGCCGGCGGCGGCGCGTTCAGGTTCGGGTGCCGGCGTGTGTCGCCCGCGAAACCGGCATCGCCGCCGGTGGATCAGCGGAAGAACCGCAGCCAGTCGAACAGACCCGAATGCTGCGTGCGCCGTCGCGGCGCGGGCGCGCTGCGCGGCCGGAAGTCGGGCGAGAACTGCGCGTGCGGATCGATCGCCCGCGCGCGCAGCGCCGCATCGTAGAACGTGCCGACGATCGGCAGCGCGCTGTGCGCGCCCGCGCCCCAGTAGTCGCTGCGCAGCGTCACGCTGCCGTCGTCGAAGCCGACCCACGCACCGGCCACGAGCTGCGGATGCATCAGGATGAACCAGCCGTCCGCGTTGTCCTGCGTCGTGCCCGTCTTGCCGGCCACGTCGACGCGAATGCCGTAGCGCGAACGGATGTCGGCGCCGGTGCCGCGATCGACGACGTCGCGCATCACGTCGACCAGCGTCTGCGCGGCGGGCGCCGGCAGCGCACGTTCGGGCGGTGCGCTGCCGAACGCGGCGAGCACCTTGCCGTCGCGATCCTCGATGCGCGTGATCATCTGCGGCGCGACGTACACGCCGCGGTTCGCGATCGTGCCGTACGCGGACACCATCTCCTTCAGCGTGACGGGGCTCGTGCCGAGCGCGAGCGACGGTACCGCGTCGAGCGGGCTGTCGCGCACGCCCATCGCACGGGCGAGTTGCGCGACC
The DNA here is from genome assembly GCF_001718555.1 of Burkholderia metallica. Classification (NCBI taxonomy): domain Bacteria; kingdom Pseudomonadati; phylum Pseudomonadota; class Betaproteobacteria; order Burkholderiales; family Burkholderiaceae; genus Burkholderia; species Burkholderia metallica. The sequence goes on along the minus strand of NZ_CP013403.1, from coordinate 2,554,426 downwards.
TTCGCCGCGCCTTCGTGCTGCATCACCTGCGCGGTGATGCGGTTGCGCGACAGCGCGAGCGCGTCGCGCAGCGTCATCGGCTCGTCGGTCGGCGGCTCGGCATCGGTCGGGCGCCACACCGCACGACCGTCGATCGGAATGGCGACGGGGCGGTCGACGAACGTATCGCCCGGGCGCATGCCGTCCGCGAACGCGGCGCCATAGACGAACGGCTTGAACGTCGAGCCGGGCTGACGCCGTGCCTGCGCGACGTGATCGAACGGCTCGCTGTCGAAATCGGGGCTGCCGACCCATGCGCGGATCGCGCCGTTGCGCGGATCGATCGCGACGAAGCCGGCCTGCACCTGCGTCTTGCGCGCGCACAGCGTGCGCATGAATTCCCGATTGGCGCCGAGCTGCTTCAGCGCCGCGACGTCGGCAAGGCCGGTGTCGCGGGCCTGCCGATAGTCGGGCGTCTGGCGGATGAAGCCGCGGAACAGGTCGTTGCGCAGCCCGCAGCCGGACGGGCCGCGCCACGCGCCGTCGGCGATCGCCTGCAGCCGTTCGGTCTGCCGCGTCAGCGCCTGCGTGGCCATGTCCTGCAGCCGCGCGTCGAGCGTCGTGCGCACGACGAGGCCGTCCGAGTACAGGTCGTAGTCGTTGCGATCGGCCCACGCGATCAGCCATTTGCGCAACTGCACCGCGAAGTGCGGCGCGAGGCCGGGCTGCCCCGTCTGCGGCTCGAAGTCGACGCGCAGCGGCTGGCGCCGCAGTTTCGCGAGCTGCGGCGGCGTCAGCATCTGCATCTGCGCCATCCGGTCGAGCACGATGTTGCGCCGCTGTACCGCGCGTTCCGGATTCAGCACCGGGTTGTAGTAGCTGTTGCCCTTCAGCATCCCGACGAGCGTCGCGCTTTCGACGATGTCGAGCCGGTCGGCCGATTTGCCGAAGTAGGTGCGCGCGGCCATTTCGACGCCGTACGCGTTGTACAGGAACGGCACCGTGTTCAGGTAGGTCTCGAGAATCTCGTCCTTGCTGTACACCGCCTCGATCTTGAACGCGGTGATCAGCTCCTTCACCTTGCGCGTGAGCGTCGGCGCGCGGCCGACTTCATCCGGATACAGGTTGCGTGCGAGCTGCTGCGTGATCGTCGAGCCGCCCTGGCGGTCGCCGGAGAACGTGTGCAGCCCGGCCGCGATCGTGCGGCGCCAGTCGATGCCGTGATGCGCGTAGAAGCGGTGGTCCTCGGTCGCGATCAGCGCGTCGACCATGTGCGGCGAGATCTGCTTGAGCGGCACCCATTCGCGGTTGACGGGCCGGAACTCGGCGATCAGCTGGCCGTCGGCCGACAGCACGCGCGCGGGGCGGTCGATGCGCGCCTTGCGGATGTCGCCGATGCTCGGCGTGAACGGGACGAACGCGAGCAGCACCAGCAGGCCCAGCACCGGTATCGCGGCGAGCGTCAGCGCGACGCCGCGGCGGGTCGGATGACGCAGGCGGTGCAGCAGGCCGGCGGCCAGCGCGCGCACGCGCACGCGGGCGCGGCAGGCGGCGGCGAGCGGTGCGACGCGGGCGCGGCAACGGAGCCACGCGTTTCGGAGAAACGGCACGAAGCGATTCAAGGCGGCAGGGGCGCGGAAGGAAGACGCGCGATCCTAGCAAACGGAACACGCGCGCCGGCGGCCGAAACGGCCGTTTGCTTGCAGGATTTACAGACGATTACGTTTGTTGCCCGCCGACAACCTTTTAGCGCCCGCGCGGGCGCGATTCCACCGACGAAACGACGTCCGCGAGCCGCTGCGCGGCCGCCTCCATCTGCGCGCGGCCGAATCCGCCGAAGCCCAGCACGAGCCCCGGGCGGGCCGTGCCGGGCGCGAACATCGGCGACACCGCGCGTACCGCGACGCCGGCTTGCGCGGCGCGCTCGACCACGTCGAGATCGTCGATTCCTTCCGCGAGCCACAGCACGACGTGCATCCCCTGATCGCCCGGCTGCACCCACGCGCGCTCGCGCGGCAGCCGCGCGCCGAGCGTGTCGATCAGCAGCGCGCGCTGCTCCGCATACACGCCGCGCACACGGCGGATGTGGCGATCGAGATGGCCTTCCGCGATGAACGCGGCCAGCACGTGCTGGTCGGCGGTCGGCGCATGGCGATCCATCAGCACGCGTGCGCCGCAGAACGCGGGCACGAGATCGTCGGGCGCGATCACGTAGCCGAGCCTCAGCGACGGAAACAGGATCTTGCTGAACGTGCCGAGATAGATCACGCGCTCGGGATCGAGCCCCTGCAGCGACGGGAACGGATGGCCTTCGTAGCGCAGCTCGCTGTCGTAGTCGTCCTCGACCACCCACGCGTGCCGTGTCCGCGCCCACGCGAGCAGCGCATTGCGCCGAGCCATGCTGAGCGGCATGCCGAGCGGGTACTGGTGCGACGGCGTGACGAACGCGGCGCGCGCATGCGGCGCGAGGCGGATGCCGGCGTCGACGTCGAGGCCGTCCGCGTCGACCGGCACCCGCACCATCGCGTCGTGCCGCCCGGTGCTGTCGAGCAGCGCGGTGATGCCGCGATACGCGGGATTCTCGACCCATGCCTGATCGTTCGGGCCGAGCAGCACCTGGCTCGCGAGATGCAGCCCCTGCTGCGTGCCGCTCGTGATCACGATCTGGTCGGCATGGCAGCGCACCGAGCGCGAGCGGCGCACGTAGTCGGCGATCGCCTCGCGCAGCGGCAGCGCGCCTCGCGGGTCGGCATAGCCGGACGGCGCGCCGGCGCCGCGTGCGCGCAGGCGGTTGCCGAGCCGGCGCCAGATGTCGTCGGGCGCGGTGAGGCCGACCGGCACCGAGATCGCGAACGGGGTGGCCGGCAGCGGACGGAATTCGCCGGCGACGCGGGCGAAGGCGGCGGCCGGTTCGGGCAGGCCGGCGCGCGCCGCAGGGCGGCGCCGGGCCGGCGGTTCGGGAGCAGGGACGGGCGCCGCCTCCGCGAGCGCGTTCGCGACCCGGGTGCCCGCGCCGCCGCGCGATTCGAGAAAGCCTTCGGCGACGAGTTGCGCGTACGCGTCGACGACGGTGCCGCGCGCCACCTGCAGCGACGTGGCGAGTAATCTGGTGGACGGCAGCATGTCGCCGGGCCGGACGTCGCCGCGCCGCACGGCCTCGCGCAGCGCCTGCGCGAGCTGGCGGCTCAGGTCGCCGGCCGCGCGATCGAGCGTGCCGAGCGACGGGATGTCGATGTTCCGGGCCGTTCTTGCCATGATTCTGGTCTGCTGAATTTGTGCCAAACCGGCTCTACAGCATAAACCAGTTAGGGTCCACAATCGTTGCATGACGGCCCAGCGCCTGATTCATCCTCACCCCGCACGACCCTGGAGCCGACATGTACGTCCCCGCCCATTTCGACGAATCCGACCCTGACACACTGCGCGAGCTGATCGTGCGGCATCCGTTCGGCAGCCTGATCACGCACGGCGCAAGCGGGCTCGACGCGAACCACCTGCCGTTCGAACTGCTGCCGAACGACGGCGGGCTCGGCGAGCTGCATGCGCACGTCGCGCGCGCGAATCCGGTCTGGCAGGACGTCGCGAACGGCGACGAGGTGCTCGTGATCTTCCGCGCGGGCGACGCGTACATCTCGCCGACGTGGTACCCGAGCAAGCACGTGACGCACCGGCAGGTGCCGACGTGGAACTACCTGGTCGCGCATGCGTACGGGCGCATCACGGTGCGCGACGACGAGAAGTTCGTGCGCGGCATGGTCGCGCGGCTGACGCGCACGCACGAGGCGTCGCAGCCGGTGCCGTGGAAGATGGGCGACGCGCCGAAGGATTATCTCGACGTGATGCTGCAGTCGATCGTCGGGCTGCAGATCGAGATCACGCGGCTCGTCGGCAAGCGCAAGCTGTCGCAGAACAAGGCGGCGGCCGATATCCGCGGCGCCGGCGAAGCGCTGGTCGCGAACGGCAACCTGGCGATCGGCGAAGCGATGATCGATGCGGCCGACGCAGCCGACGCGAAGCGCGGGTGAGCGCCCCCGCTGCGCGCGCCCGCGCAGCTTACTGCGTGCGCGTCGCTCCGTTCGCGCCTTCACCGGCCTGCGCGAGCGCACCGCGAATCGCCGCCTCGGTCTTGTCGTACCCGCCTTCGCCATAACGCGTATAGACGACCTTGCCGTTCGCATCGATCAGGTACAGCGCGGGCCAGTACTGGTTGCCGTACGCGCGCCACGTGTCGTAGCGGTTGTCCTGCGCGACCGGATACCGGATGCCGAAGCGCTTGATCGCGTCGGCGACGTTGCCCGCGTCGCGCTCGAACGGATATTCGGGCGTGTGCACGCCGACCACGACGAGCCCCTGGTCGCGATACTTCCGGTCCCATTCCTTCACGTACGGAATCGTATGAATGCAGTTGATGCACGAGTACGTCCAGAAATCGACGAGCACGACCTTGCCGCGCAACTGGCCGAGCGTGAGCGGCGCGCTGTTGTGCCAGCGGTCGATGCCGGTGAAATCGGGGGCGGCGGTACCGGCCTGCGAGGCCGGCATGGTGGCCGCGTCGTCGCGGGTGCCCGCGAAGGCGGCGAGCCCGGCCGTGGCGGCAAGGGCGATGATGACGGCGGCGGTCTTGAGGCGGGGCAGCATGGTGTTCTCCTGAGCGGGAGGCCGCCGCGCGAGGGCGGCGGCCGGACGGGTTTCGACAGGCCCCATTAGGCGGCGCCGACGTATCTGCGATGTGTCCGGCCGGCCGCGCGTGTGCAATGTTGTGTGTCGCCACGGCGGCGCGATACATTGAGATACAAACGCGTGGCCGCCGTGCGGTATAACAGCGGACATCGCGTGCCCGCCCACCTCGAACCCGACACCGACATGGACAAGATCGACCACGTGCTGATCGTCGACGACGATCGCGCGATCCGCGAACTGATCGCGGATTATCTGGAAAAGAACGGCATGCGCGTGTCGCTGGCCGCGAACGGCCGCGAGATGCGCAACGTGCTGGACGACGGCGCGCCCGACCTGATCGTGCTCGACCTGATGCTGCCCGGCGAGGACGGCCTCACGCTGTGCCGCGATCTGCGCGCGGGCAAGTTCCGGACGGTGCCCGTGCTGATGCTGACCGCGCGCGGCGAGGAGACCGACCGCATCATCGGCCTCGAGATGGGTGCCGACGATTACCTGGCCAAGCCGTTCGCGGTGCGCGAACTGCTCGCGCGGATCCGCTCGGTGCTGCGCCGCGCGCGCATGCTGCCGCCGGGAATGCAGGTGACGGAAACGGCGGAGATGCTCGCGTTCGGCGAATGGCGGCTCGACACGACCGGGCGCCACCTGCTCGACGCCGAAGGCACGCTGGTCGCGCTGAGCGGCGCCGAATACCGGCTGCTGCGCGTGTTCCTCGACCACCCGCAGCGCGTGCTGACGCGCGACCAGCTGCTCAATCTCACGCAGGGGCGGCAGTCCGATCCGTTCGACCGGTCGATCGACCTTCTCGTGAGCCGGCTGCGCCAGCGGCTGCGCGACGGCGCGCGCGAGCCGCGTTACATCAAGACGCTGCGCAACGAGGGCTACGTGTTCTCGTCGGCCGTGACCGCCGTCGACGGTACGCCATGAGCGCGCGCATGCCGTGGCACTGGCCGCGCTCGCTGTTCGCGCGGCTCGCGCTGATCCTGTGCGTGGGCCTCGCGCTCGCGCAGACGCTGTCGTTCTGGCTCACCGTCACCGAGCGCGACCAGGCGACCACCAACCTGATGATGGGCTACATCGAGCGCGAGGTCGCGAGCTCGGTCGCGCTGCTCGATCACCTGCCGCCGGCCGAGCGGGCCGCGTGGCTGCCGCGCCTCGCGCGGCGCAGCTATGCGTTCATCCTCGGGCCCGGCGAGACCGGCACGCCGCCGGAGGCGCGGCTGTCGGCGCGCGTCGAGCGGTCGATTTCCGACGGCATCGGCGGCGACTACCCGCTGACCGCGAACGCGATCCCCGGCGACGGCGAACATCTGCAGGTGCATCTGCGCCTGACCGACGGCTCGCCGCTGACGATCGACATCCATCCGATGTCGACGGTGCCGCTGTCGGGCTGGCTGCCGGTCGTGCTCGTGCTGCAGCTCGCGGTGCTGGCCGCGTGCTGCTGGCTCGCGGTGCGGCTCGCGACGCGGCCGCTCAAGCAGCTCGCGCAGGCCGCCGATGCGCTCGGCCCGGACCTGAAGGGCGAACGGCTGAACGAAACCGGGCCGTCGGAAGTCGCGCGCGCCGCCCGCGCGTTCAACGCGATGCAGGACCGCATCGCGCAGTACATGGCCGAGCGCATGCAGATTCTCGCGTCGATCTCGCACGACCTGCAGACGCCGATCACGCGGATGCGGTTGCGCGTCGACGTGATGGACGACGACGTGCAGGGCGCGAAGCTGCGCCAGGACCTGCTCGAGATGGAGCACCTGGTGAAGGAGGGCGTGGCGTACGCACGGACGCTGCACGGCACCGAGGAAGCCGCGCGCCGCATCGATGTCGACGCGCTGCTCGACAGCATCGTGTGCGACTACACGGATGCGGGGCAGGACGTCGCGCTCCATAGCCGCGCGCCGCTCGCGCTCGTCACGCGGCCGAAGGCGCTGCGCCGCATCGTCGGCAACCTCGTCGACAACGCGCTGAAGTTCGCCGGCGCGGCCGAGATCGACGTGCGCGCCGCGCCGGACGGCGGCGCGGTGATCGCGGTGCTCGACCGCGGGCCCGGCATTCCGGACGATCAGCTCGACGCGGTGTTCGAGCCGTTCCGGCGCGTGGAGACGTCGCGCAACCGCGAGACGGGCGGCACGGGGCTCGGTCTCGCGATCGCGAAGCAGCTCGCGCTCGCGATGGGCGGCACGCTCACGCTGAACAACCGGCCCGACGGCGGCGGGCTCGAGGCGCGGCTCACGCTGCGCAATGCGGGGTAACCGGGGGCGTGAGCGGCGCGGTTCGAGGTTCGTGCCGAAGCGGATGCCGACGTCGAAACCGGGGCGCGCGACGTCACACGCGCTGCAGATGCGCGTCGACGAGTGGTGCGAGCGTCGCTGCATGCACGGCCGCGAGATCGTGCCGGCCGCCCGGCACGACGTGCAACCGCGCATCGGGCAGCCGTTCGAGCAGGCGCCGGCCGGCCGCGACCGGGCTGATCGGATCGTCGTCGCCCCACAGCAGCAGTGTCGGCTGCGCGATGCGGCCGATCTCCCGTGAGTAGTCGGCACGCAACGTCATGAACCAGTCGGGAAGTTGCGGGTTGGCTTGCGCGAAACCGGCGCGCCAGTCCTGCGCGCCGAGCGCTGCCATGTCGAGACCGCCGGACGTGACCGTCAGCACGAGGTGCGTGATCCATTCGGGCTTGTCGAGCGCCGCGCGCATCGCGATCACGCCGCCCATCGATTGCGCGATCACGGCGGTGGGCCGGTCAATCGTGTCGAGCACACGACGCACGAGGCCGTCGAAATCGTCGACGGCCGGATCGCGCGGCGTATCGCCGAAGCCCGGATAGCCGACGATCCGGCGCTCGGCCGGATGCGCCAGCAGGCCGGCGAGCGGTTGCCAGAAGGCGGTGCTGCCCGATGCACCGGGCAGGAAGAGCAGTTGCGACGGAACGGGCATGGCGGCGCGGTTTTCTGGTGAATGAAGGGTAGCGGACAAGGCGGGTGCGTCAGCACCGGCCGGTGCGCAGCGCGACGGTCCAGTCGTCGCGCCCGCGCGCTGCCGCGGTGGCGGCGGCCGTGTGCCAGTCGTACTCGACCGCGTGAAATTCGACGTTCCAGCCGGCCGCGGTGCGCGCCACCATCGCGTAGCGCGCATGCGGCGAGCCCGTTTCGATGCGGTGCGGATGCGGCAGGTCGTCGGTGTACGCCTGCAGCCCGACGCTGCCCGGGTTGACGATCAGCCGGCCGTCGTCGAGCCTGGCCGTGCGCGGGAGATGCGTGTGGCCGCACAGGATCAGCGATGCCCGCTCGTCGCCCGCGCGCTGCGCGATTTCATCGGGCGTGGCCGCGCGGCAGCCGTCGGGCGTGACCGTTTCGAGGAAATAGACGAGGTCGCTGTTCGGCGTGCCGTGCACCATCAGCACGTCGCCGTCGAGCGTCATGCGGGCGGGCAGCGCGGCGATCCAGTCGAAATGATCGGCGCGCAGCGTGTCGTGCGCCCAGCGATCCGACAGCCGCATCGATTCGCGATCGCCGGCGAGCAGTTGCCGTTCGTGATTGCCCTTGATCGTCGGCAGGTCGAGCGCGATCAGGCGGTCGGCCGTTTCGGGCGGATGGAGCGCGCCCGACAGGATGTCGCCGAGATTGACGATCACGTCGGCGCCGCGACGGCGGATGTCGTCGAGCACCGCGTCGAGCGCGGCGAGGTTGCCGTGGATGTCGGACAGCGCGGCGATTTTCATGACGGATCGGCGGGGAACGGAACGGCGATTGTCGCCAATTCGGCGCGGGCCGTCCAATCGCGCGCATGCGAAGCCGCGAGCGGTCCGGCGCGCAGCCGTGGGCGGCGCGTCAGTCGGTCGCGAGGCGCGCGTACATCGCGAAATCGCCCGGCGTGCCGCGCACCATCCTGTATGCGCGCAACAGCCCTTCGTAGCGATAGCCGCACTTCTGCAGTACGCGCGCGGAGCCTGCGTTGCTGGTCAGCACGACACCCTGCACGCGGATGAAGCCGCCGTCGGCGAACGCCCACGCGGTGACGGCCGCGCACAGCGCGCTCGCGACGCCCCGCCCCCAGTGCGACGGCGCGAGATCGTATGCGATCTCCGCCGAGCGGTTCACGGTCGACACGGTATGCAGGCCGATCGTCCCGGCGAGCTCGCCCGATGCGTCGTCGATCACGGCGAGACGGCGCACCGAATCCGGGTCGGCCGATTCGATGGTGTCGAACAGCGGCAGCAGATCGTCGGGCGAGCGCAGGTTCCAGCTCGTGTGGCGGAAGACATCGGGGTTCGTCAGGTACGCGTACCACGCGTCGAGGTCGGCGCGTTCGAGCTGGCGAAGCGACAGGCCGGGAAAGCCTGAGCGGGGCGGGTTGGCGATTCGCATCGGCATCCGCGCCTATGCGGGATGACGCCGGTACAGCGCCAGCGACCCGGCGAGCGCGACCAGCATCGCGCCGCACGTGCGTTCGAGCCACAGCGCACCCGCGCGCTCGAGCAGCCGCACCGCGCGTGCGCCGAGCAGCGCGTAGCCGAACATCACCGCGCCGTCGAGCAGCGCGAACGTGATCGCGAGCGCGACGTATTGCGGCGCAAGCGGCGCGGACGGATCGAGGAACTGCGGCAGGAACGCGGAGAAGAACAGATAGCCCTTCGGGTTCGTCACCGCCGTGACGAAGCTCTTCGCGAAGATCGACGCATTGCGCCCGGTTGCCGTGCCATCGTGCGCGGCGGCGACGTCGAGCGAACCCTTCGACATCAGCAGCCGGATGCCGACGTAGGCGAGGTACGCGGCGCCGACCCACTTCACCACCGAGAACCAGAACGCCGACGCCATCAGCAGCGCGCCGAGGCCGAGGGCGACCGCGACGATCAGCACGACATCGGACAGCATCGCGCCCGCGAAGCCGTAGGCCGCGCGGCGCACGCCGTAGCGCGAGCCGTTGGTCAGCGCGAGCAGCACGGTCGGGCCGGGTGTCGCGATGCCGACGAACGCGACGGCGGCGAAGATCAGCAGGGTGGCTGGATGCATGAAGGCGCTCCCGACGGGACGGTACGCGGTCGATTATCGGCTGCGCCCGCCCGGCGTGTACAGGCGCGCCGCACCGTGCACGCGGCCGCCCGTCGACTATCTCGATTTTGGCAAGAAACTGTTTTCATTATTCCGCTTTCGACCGAAACCGGTTCCATCTACCATGGCGGCCGCAGCGGGCATGCCCGCCGCGCCGTCGCGCGCGGACGCCGCCGGCCTCGCACCGCCGACGGACCTCGCCGCCCGCGCGCTACTCGCAACCGACAGCCAGAACAACGGGTTCACCGCCCGGAGACATACAACCATGAACAAGCAACTGATCGCAGCGCCGCTGCTGCTCTCGTTCGCGGGCATCGCCGCCGCGCAAAGCTCCGTGACGCTGTACGGCATCGTCGATGCGGGCGTCACCTATCGCAGCAACGAGCGGGTGGGCGCCGCGGGCGCGTACACCGGCCATTCGAGTGTCGGGCTGACGACCGGCAACCTGTCCGGCAGCCGCTGGGGCATCAAGGGTTCCGAGGATCTCGGCGGCGGGATGCGCGCGCTGTTCGTTCTCGAGAACGGTTTCGACATCACGAACGGCACGTCCGGCCAGGGCGGCCGTCAGTTCGGCCGCCAGGCGTTCGTCGGCCTCGGCAGCGACCGCTACGGCACGATCACGCTCGGCCGCCAGTACACGTCGCTCGACGACTTCGTGAGCCCGGTCGGCCCGTCGTCGTTCATCGGCGGCTTCGGCGCGCACCCGGGCGACATCGACGACCTCGACCAGACCGCCCGCGTCGACAGCTCGATCAAGTACACGAGCGCCAGCTATTCGGGCTTCACGTTCGGCGCGCTGTACGGCTTCGGCGGCCAGCCGGGCAGCATGAAGCAGCGCAATACGTGGAGCGTCGGCGCGGCGTACGCGGCGGGCCCGCTGCGCGTCGGCGTCGGCTACGAGCGGTCGGACAACAGCAAGACGGGCGCGACCGACCCGACCACCGGCAAATGGCAGAGCACCGACGACGGGCTGTTCAACTCGTCGATCAACGAAGGCTATGCGAGCGCGCAATCGCAGCGGGTGATCGCGACCGGTGCGACCTACGACTTCGGGCCGGCCGTCGTCGGCGTGAACTACAGCAACGTGCAGTACCGCAGCGGCGGCCAGTCGCTGTTTACCGGCCACGCGACGTTCAACGTCGCGGGCGTGTTCACGCGCTGGAACGTGCGCCCGCAGACGCAGTTGTTCGCGGGCTACAGCTACACGCGCGGCAGCGATGTCGACGGCGTGGACGACCGCGCGCAGTATCACAACGTCACGCTCGGCGCCGTGTACGACCTGTCGAAGCGCACCAGCGTGTATCTGCTCGGCGCGTACCAGCACGCATCGGGCATGACGCTCGACGCGCTCGGCCGTCCGGTGGCCGCGACCGCGTCGGTGTCCGACAAGGCGAACGGCCATTCGTCCGACTCGCGCTCGCAGGCCATCGTCAGCCTCGGCCTGCGCCAGAAGTTCTGACGCGCAGCGATCGTTGCGGACGCAACGTTGCCGGCAGCCGATGCCGGCGACGTTGCATGCCTGTACCTATGCTGTCGCCTCCATTCTTCGCGGAGACGACATGACCCGATCGCACCCGCGCGCCGGCACGACCTGTGCGCGGCTTTCCCCGCCGTTTCCCGCTTTCTCTCCCTTTCTCCCGCCGCATGCCGCTGCGCCGAATCGCGACAACGCGATTGCGCCGGACAATATTTTTTCTCTTTCATTTCAATTTCGATTTGTAATCATTTTGCCTGTTTTCCGGGAATGAAAAAGGAGTGCGGATGTTTCAGAAAAAATGACGCATTCGTATTTAACAATCCGGAAGAAAATGCCGGGGAAAAGGCGCCGGAATCATGCGGCCGGCACGTCGCTGCGGCGCAGTGAACGGGTTGGGGCATCATTGACGGGAAAGCGCCGGACGGCAAAAAGAGCGCGGTGAATAATGGGCGGTGACGGCGAATGCGTTTTATTCGGAATCACCAATTATTCATACGCGGCGATTTACAGTGTCGACCATTGAACGTTCGGGAGCATTATTCATGTCAATGAAACAAATTCGGGCGGTGTTGCTGGGAATGTGCATCGCGGTACTGGCGCAGGCGAGTTACGCACAGGCGCAATATTCGACCGACTGGCTCGCGAACACGTACGGCACGCTGGCCCAGCACGTGGGCAATGCCGCGCGCTCGATGTGGGTCGCGCCCGAGGGTGTGATCTACACGGCGTCGCGCTGGGACGAGAACGCGGGCGGCGTCGCGCTCTACCAGAACGGCCAGACGATGGGCACGATCGGCATCCACGACGAATTCCAGGGCGGCGCGATCACCGGCAACGCGACGTCGATCTTCGTCGCGCTCGGCTACAACCGCAACTTCGGCAGCGGCTCGGTGGGCCGCTACAACCGCGGCACGAACCAGCGCGACCTGCGCATCCCGGTCAGCACGTGGACGGGCCTCCCGAACCCGGACGTGATCACCGGCCTCGCAACGGCCGGCAACCTGCTGTACGCGAGCGACTTCTACGGCAACCGCGTGCGCGTCTATACGACCGACGGCGTCTGGCAGCGCGACATCGGCGTGACCGGGCCGGGCGCACTGGCGCTCGATGCGGCGGGCAACCTGTGGGTCGCACGCATGAGCGCGGGCGTGGTCGTGCAGTACAGCGCGACCGGCACGCTGATGAACACGATCCAGATGGCGGCCGGCGCGCGGCCGTCGGCGGTCTATTTCGACGCGTCGACGGGGCAGTTGCTGGTGGGCGACCAGGGCCCGGACATGAACATCAAGATCTACAGCCTCGCCGGCTCGCCGCAGCAGATCGGCACGTTCGGCGTGCAGGGCGGCTATCTCGACACGACGTCGGGCATCAAGGGGCAGGTGGGCGACAAGCGCTTCACACGCGTGGTCGGCATCGGCAAGGATTCGGGCGGCAACCTGTACGTGCTCAACAACGCGTGGGGCGGCGGCTGGGATCTCGGGCGCAACGGCAGCACCGACCTGCACGCGTACAGCCCGACGGGCGTGCTGCAATGGAAGCTGCAGGCGCTGAACTTCGAGTCGATCGCCGCACCCGACCCGGCGACGGACGGCGCCTTCTTCTACAGCGGCAACAACGTGTACACGGGCACGGCGGGCGGCACGTTCGTCGCGAACACGGTCGATCCGTTCGCCTATCCGAAAGACCCGCGCCTCGACATGAACGACTACCAGCGCGGCCAGCACTTCGGCCAGCTGGTGACGGTCGGCGGCAACCGGATTCTCGTCGCGTCGGGCCAGAACCCCGGCAACTTCAATTTCTACTACTTCACGCCGGCGACCGGCTATATCGCGAATCCGGCCGGCTCGCTGCCGGGCAAGCCGTTCAACACGACGCTGCAGGTCACGGCCGGTTTCGACATCGACGGCAACGGCGACGTGTGGGCCGGGCTGAACGGTTCGAACGTGATCGCGCGTTACCCGATGACGGGCTTCGACGCGACCGGCAAGCCGTCGTGGGGCCGCGCGACCACGACGCCCGTGCCGAGCACCGTCGCGCCGACTGCGCGCATCGTCTACCAGTCGGACAGCGACACGATGATTCTCGCGCAGGGCCTCGCGGGCAACTGGGACTGGACCGCGATGAACGGGCACATCGAGGTCTATCACGGCTGGAAGAGCGGCAACACGAACGCGCCGAACCCGGTGATCAACCTGACCAGCGCGAACCCGAAATCGATCGCGGCGGCCGGCCACTATCTGTTCGTCGGCTACGTGCACACCGTGCCGAACGTCGATGTGTTCGATCTCAACACGGGCGCGCTCGTCGCCACGCTGACCAACTCGAACACGTCGGCGATGGACGTCGGCAACGACGTCGACTCGATGTACGGGATCCGCGCGTACCTGCGCTCGACCGGCGAATACGTGATCACGAAGGACAACTACAACGGCACCAGCATGATCGTGTATCGCTGGCGTCCGTGATGCGTGCCGCAAATGTTCGCGACGCGGGCGCCGCTGCGCCTGATGCGCGGCGGCCCACGCGGAAGGTGCGCGTGAGCCGCCGCTTACCGGCCGGCCCACGCACGCATCAGGCCATCAGAACGACACCGTCGTCGTGAGCGTGACGAGCCGCGGTTCGCCGACCGCGATGATCAGGTTGTTGTTGCTCGACGGGTAGTAGGTCTTGTCGAGCAGGTTCTTCACGTTGAGTTGAAAGCGTGTCGGGAACTTGCCGATCGTCGTTTCGTAGGCCGCGAACGCGTCGACGGTCACGTAGCCGGGCAGCGTGAAGCTGTTCGCGGTGTCGCCGGAGCGTGTGCCGACGAGCCGTGCGCCGCCGCCGAAGCGCCAGCGGCCGGGCAGGTTCGCGATCGCGGTGTCGTATACCGCGAACAGGCTGCCCGTGTGACGCGCGACGTTGACGAGCGGCGTGTTGCTGTCGCGATCGGTCGCGTTCGTATACGCATAGCTGCCGATCACGCTCAGGTGGCGTGTGATCTGCCCCGCGACGTCGAGCTCGATCCCGCGCGAGCGCGCGGTGCCGATCGTCGACGTGAGGTCGCCCACCGTGACCGCGACGTTGCGCTTGTCGATCTGGTAGACCGCGAGCGTGCCGGTGATCGCCGGCTTCAGGCTGAACTTCAGCCCGGCTTCGAGCACGCGCCCGTATTCCGGCGCGAGCGGCGTGGCGACGTTCGTGGCGACGTTCGGCTTGAACGAGCGGCTCACGTTCGCGTAGGCGGTCAACGCCGGCGTGAGCGCATACGCGAGCCCGAACTGCGGCAGCCACACGCTGCCGTGCGAGCGGTCGGCGAACACGAACGGCCGCCCCATCCCCGATTCCTGCTGCCAGTTTTCCCAGCGCAGCCCGCCCACCGCGGTGAGGCGGTCGGTGAGCTTCACCGAATCCTGCACGATCGTCGAATACGCATGCACGACCGAGCGCGAATCGCTTTGCTTCGGGTTGGGCGTGCCGCCCGGCGCGAGCAGGCCGTACACGGGATCGTAGAGATTGAACCCGGTCGTCGCCTTGCCGCGGATCGTGTCGCCGCGGAAGCTGCGCTGCCGCTCGTATTCGCCGCCGACGTAGATCGCGTGGTTCATTCCGGCGAGCGTCACGTTGCCGAGCAGGCCGAGCGTCGCGATCTGGTCGGAATCGTTGCGCCCGAGGTTCGCATCGGACGAGCGCGTCAGTGCGCCGGTCGCGCTGTTGAACGCGGCGGCGCGGGTGATGTACTGGTCGTAGCGATCGCGGCCCCAGCCGTAGGTCGCACGCACGCGCCACGCGTCGGAGAAGCGGTGCTCGATGCGCGCGCGCAGCGTTTCCTGGATGCCGCTGCTCTGCGACCACGCTTGCTCGTAGCGGCGATAGCGCAGCGCATCGTCGAGCTGGCCATTCACGAGCACGGTGCCGCGATCGAACGGCGTCGTGTAGTCGACGTACTGGTAGCTGACGTCGATCGACGTGTTCGCGTCGTGCCACGACAGCGCGGGCGCGATCAGCGCGTCGCGCTGGCGGCCGAAGCTGCGCCAGTAGCGGCTCGTGTCGTATTCGCCGGTCAGCCTGAACGCGAGCGTGCCGCCCGCGACCTGGCCCGGCTTGCCGAGCGGGCCGGTGAGATCGAACGTCGCGCTGCTGCCGCCGTGACTCGTGCGCGACGCGGAAATCGAGCCGCCGAACGTGTCTTCCGGCTTGCGCGTGACGAGGTTGATCACGCCGCCCGGGTCCTGCATCCCGTAGAGCAGCGACGCGGGGCCCTTCAGCACTTCGACGCGGTCGATCGTCGCGAGATAGCTGTGCAGTACCGGCGTGCGCACGCCGTCGACGAGCACGGAGCCGTCGTTGTTCGACCCGAAGCCGCGCTTGATGAACGCGTCGCGCGTACCGCCGAGCGTGTTCGTCTGCGTGACGCCGCTGACGTTGCCGAGCACGTCGTCGAGCGAGCGTGCCTGCTGGTCCTGCATCACGCTGCTGCTGACCACCGCGACCGATTGCGGAATCTCCTTGATCGACCGGTTGTCGCCGCCCGCGATGCGCGTGGTGCGCGGCTGATAGCCGACCGTCGGCTCGACGGTGGCCGATGCGCTGACGCTGATGGCGGGGAGTTCGCGCGCGGCCGACGGCGCGGACGCGGCGGCGGACGCCGGGGCGGTGGGTTCTGCCGCCTCGGGTTCGGCGGCGAACGCATGCGTGCCGTTCGCGACGCACAGGGTGACGAGGGCAGGCAGGCTCGTGCGCCACGGACGCAAGGTCCGGGCGCGGCGGGGCGTTCGACGGGAGGGCATGAATCGATGCGAAAAGGAATGCTAAGGATCGTGTCGCGTGCCGCGGCGTTTCGCGGCGACCAAGAGGCGAATCATACAGTTAATGAGAATCATTTGCAATTATGATGAGACGCTCGCCGGCAGGCGGGCGTTGGTTGCCGGGCCGTCGGCCGTCTGCTACCGTAGCGGCCAAAATCAGACGCAGTGAAATTCAATGAGAGAGCCCGGGGGCCGCACCATGTCATCTTCCTGTCACATCGCGTTTCGCGCGACGCTGCGCACCGCGCACGACAATGCGGGTGGTGAAGGCATCACAGCCGTGTTCCGCCATTCGAACGACTAAAACCACGAAAGCGCATTCATCGGGCGTCGTGCCGGGCAGCCGGCGCCGCGCCGCCTTCCATGACTTCAACCACCACGCTTGACGGGAGACCATCCATGAAAAAGATTTCCGCACCGTTCGCGGCGGCCGCGCTTGCCGCCTGCGCGATGTTGGCGGGCGTTCACCAGACCGCCCGCGCCGCGTCGGACGCCGAACCCGCGATCGACGCGCACTACGGCGCCGTGATCGAGGCGTATACACAGGACATGGCCGCCGCGAAGACGAAATACGACGGCAAGCGCCTCGCGTTCGTCGGCGCCGTGATCCGGATGGGCAGCGACCCGGGCGGCACGTACTTCGGCGCGCTGACCGCCGACGGCGAGCAGTTCGACACGCATTTCGACGTAGCCGACCAGGCTGCGCTGAAGCCGAAATTCCCCGGCGGCGAGATCAAGCCGTTCGTCACGTCGGCGGGGTTCCGCTTCAGCTGCGTGAACGAGGGCTATGTCGATGCGCCAGTGCTGCCGGGGTTGAAGCTATCGCATTGCCGGCTCGCGAACTGAGCAGGCGCGGGCGCCGCCCCGCGTTCAGAATTTCTGCTGGATGCCGGCCATCACGCCGAGCTGATTCATCCCGGTGCCGACCGTCCCGCCGGCGGCGACCGCGTTCGCGGCCAGCGTGCTGTTGAACATGTAGCCCACCGACGTATAAACGGTCGTCCGCTTCGACAGGAAATAGTTCGCGCGGCCGACGAGCAGCGTGGCGTTCGTGCCGCCTTCGCTGTTTTCGCGGCGTTGCAGGTAGCGTACGCCCTGCAGGTCGAGCGCGAGGTAGGGCGTCGCGTAGTACGTGCCGCCGGCAAATACGATGTCGGCCTGCAGGTGTTCGGCCGCCGCGAGGTTGCGGCGGATCCACCCGGCGCCCAGTTTCGCGGGGCCGATCTTCACGTAACCGGCGACGATGTCGCGCGTGTCGGTGTACGCCGGATTGTTCAGCGGCGCGAGCGCGCCGCCGCCGCCGCGCATCACGTCGTGCGACGCGGCGAGCCCGAAATTGCTCGCGTCGTATGCGAGCATCGCCGTGTACTGGCGGCAGGCGACGATGTCGCCGGGCACCTGTCCGGCGCAGCCGGTCGCCGACGGCCCCGCCGGCCCGGCCGCATCGCGGCCGAAGCTGTAGGTGGCGCCGAGCGTCACGCCGTGGAACGTGCCCTTGTAGCCGATCGCATTGTCGCTGCGCGCGTTCGGCAGATACGAATCGAAATCCGCCATCGAATGAATCGACGGGCCGATCACGTCGGCATTGGTCAGCACGATCATCGACATGTTCATCTGGCGGCCGAGGGTCAGTGCGCCGAACGGACCGTTCAGCCCGACGTTCGCCTGCCGCCCGAACAGTCGCCCGCCGTAGTTCAGCGCGCCGGTGCCGGGCTGGAAGCCGTTTTCGAGCACGAAGAACGCCTGGTAGCCGCCGCCGAGATCCTCCATGCCTCTCAGCCCCCACCGTGACGGCACTTCGCCGGTCAGCGTCGGCATGCCCGTGAACGATCCGCCGTGCGCGGCGTTGTTGTAGTAGGACACGCCGGTATCGATGATCCCGTATAGCGTGACGCTGCTTTGCGCGCAGGCCGGTCCGGCCAGCGCGATCGCCGTCGCGAGTGCGACGCCCAGTTTCGTTTTCATGACTGTCTCCAAACAGTATGTAGATGTACTGATATTTTTTTAGTGCCCGGCTATTCCGGGCGGCCGACGGGTGTCGGCGAGACTGCGGGCGTCGCGTGTTACGGCATCGCCGGGTCGCGTTGCCGGTGCGGCGCCGCGGTGCGCGTACCCACCAGGGTGACGGCGACTGCCGCGCCGGCCATCGGCAGGAGGAACGCGAGATAGAGATGGGACACCGACCAGCCGTCGTCCAGCAGCGCACCGACGGTCATCGGCGACAGGATCGCGCCGAGGCGGCCGATGCCGACCGCGAGGCCGATGCCGGTCGTGCGGATTTCGGCGGGGTACGGCGTCGGCGACAGCGCATACATGCCGGCCACGCACGCATTGATCACGGCGCCGAGGAATACCGCGACGGTCATCCCGATGCCGAGCGAGCCCGTGTTCGCGCCGAACACGACCATCAGCACACCGCCGAGCAGCAGTGTCGCGCCCAGCAAGTTGCGCAGGCCGAAGCGCGTCGACAGCAGGCTGAAGAGCGATGCGCCCGCAATGCCGCCGAGGTTGAGCAGTACGCCGCCGGTGACGCCCTGCGATGCCGACAGGCCGGCCTGGACCAGCAGCTTCGGCGTCCAGCTCACGACGAAGTAGAAGCTGCCCATCACGAGGAAGAACGCGACCCACAACGCGATCGTGCGGCGCGTGAGCGGCGCGCGCAGCACGGCGGTCCAGCCCGACGCGGGGCCTGCCGTGTCGATGGACAGGGCGGCGGCCGGCAGCGCGTCGATCGGGGCGCGCTTCATTCTCGCGAGGATGCGGTTGATTTTCTGCAGCGCGTCGTCCGGGCGCCTCGCCAGCAGGAAGTCGAGCGATTCCGGCAGCAGCGCGAGCACCATCGGGATCGACAGCAAGGTCAGGATGCCGCCGAACGCGAACACGCTGCGCCATCCCCACGTCGACAGCAGATAGCCGGCGACGACGCCGCCGGCGGTGGCGCCGATCGCGTAGCCGGTCGACTGCATGCCGATCGCGGCGCTGCGCCACTTGTTCGATGCGTACTCGCCGCTGATGACGGTCAGGCTCGCCAGCATGCCGCCGATACCGAGCCCCGTATACGCGCGTGCGATCGCGAGTTGCAGCGTGCTGTGCGTGGCCGCGCACGCGAGCATCCCGGACGAGATCACCGCGAGGCAGAGCAGGATGATGCGCCGGCGGCCGACGCGGTCGGCCAGCGGCGCGATCAGCACGGAGCCCACGCCCATGCCGGCCAGCCCGGCACTCAGCAGCAGGCCGATTTCCTTGCCGCTCAGTTTCCATTCGGCCGCGAGGTGCGGCGCGGCGAACGCGACGGCCAGCACGTCGAAGCCGTCGAGCATGTTCAGCACGATGCAGGCCGTGACCGCCATCGTCTGGAACGCGCTCATCGGGGATTCGTCGATCGTATTGCGGATAGGTGCGCTCACGTCAAAGATCCTTCATAAAATAGTAGGACTAATCAAAAGGGATGGACCAGAAGCCTGCGGCAGCGGACGGGATAAAGGTGAATGCGCGCGCTGGCGGGCATCTCCGGGAATACCCGCGTTGGCCGGCACGCGTCGCTGGCGGGCAGGCGCGATGCTTACGCGGGTTCGGGTTGCCGCAGCAGCCGCTCGATCACGCGCCGCGCGCGATTGGGGCCCGCGTCGACGTGAATGTCGATCTGGCGACCGTCCGGAAACCGCAACTGATTCCGGTATTGCGCTTCGATCACGGTCTTGTCCTCGTCGAACGTCGCCGCGGATTGCTCGATGACCGTTTGCGCGACGCGCTCGACGTCGTGTTGCGGATTGGTCGCGACGGTCCAGAAGTAGTGCGTGGTCGTTTCGGTCTCTGGCGTGATGCCGTGGAAGCCGCGCATGTGAAAGCCGCCGCGGGCCGGATCGTGCAGGTCGCCGGTGCCGGCGTCCATCGCGCCGGTCCAGATCCGGATGTGCGACACGTGGAACTCGATTTCCTGCCAGCGATCGACGCGCGCCGCGAACGGCCATGCGGCCGTGTAGGTCGGCGGCGGCTCGGAATCCGGCATCCGGCGCACCAGCGTCACCGTGTCGCCGTCGCTGCTGACGCGGGTTTCCGCGCCCATGTGCAGCGGCGCGTTGCCGCCGATCGTTTTCAGATGGACGTAACCGAGGTGGCTCAGGTCCATCAGGTTGTCGTGTATCAGTTGATACGGCGCGTCGTAATGGTAGCGGCCGCCGCCGAACCGGTAGTGCGGATCGCCGTGGAACGCGTAGCGCGGCGGCGCGCAGGTCGGTCGAGCCTGCGCGTCGGCGCCGATCCAGATCCATACGATCGCGTCCTGCTCCTGCACCGGATACGACGACACGCACGCCTTGGCCGGAATCCGGTCTTGCCCGGGAATCTCCACGCATGCACCGCTGTGGTCGAACAGCAGCCCGTGATAGCCGCAGCGCAGGCCGCGCGCTTCGAGCGAGCCGCACGACAGCGGCAGCGACTTGTGGCAGCAGCGATCCTCCAGCGCGCCGACTTCCCCGGACGGCAGCCGGAACAGGACGACCGGATGGCCGAGCAGCGTGCGGGCGACGGGTTGGTCCGTCAGCTCGGACGACAGCGCGGCGACCCACCAGCGGTCGACGGGAAATTTCGCACTATTAAACGGTGGTCCGGCGTGTCGTTCCATGGTTCGTCTCCAGTATTGTGTTTGGCCGCCGCGTATCGGGCGGTCCGTCTACAGATCGAGTACCAGCAGGTCGCTTCGCGCTCGCGAGCAGCAGGGCATGAACTGGTCGCCGGCGGCTTTTTCGTCGTCGGTCAGGTACGCATCGCGATGATCGGGCTCGCCTTGCAGCACGCGCGTCACGCACGTGCCGCAGACGCCTTGCTCGCACGACGTCAGCACGTCGACGCCGTTCGCGGCCAGCGCCGCGATGACCGTGCATTCGGCCGGCACGTCGATCACCTGGCCGCTGCTCGCGATCCGCACCTGGAACGCGCGGTCCGAGCCCGACGACGCCACCGCGCCGCCGAAGAACTCATAGTGCAGCCGGTCGTCGGCCCAGCCGCGCTCGCGCGCGGCGTTCAGCACCGCATCCATGAAGCCGCGCGGGCCGCACACGTACAGGTGCGTGCCTTCGGGCGCGGCGGCGAGCACGGCGGCGACGTCGAAGCGTTGCTCGGGCGCGCCGTCGTCGACGTGGAGGCGGGTGCGATCGCGGAACCCGGCCGCGTCGATGCGTTCGACGAAGGCCATGCGGTCGGTCGAGCGCGCGCAGTAGTGCATGTCGAACGCGGCGCCCGACGAGAACAACCGTTCCGCCATGCAGAGAATCGGCGTGACGCCGATCCCGCCCGCGAGCAACAGGTGATGCGGCGCGTCGGGGGCGAGTGCGAACTGATTGCGCGGCACGCCGATCTGCACGGTATCGCCTTGCCGGATCTCGTCGTGAATGGCGCGCGACCCGCCGCGACCGTCGGGATCGCGCAGCACCGCGATCTGATAGCGATCGCCGTGTTCCGGGTGATTGCACAGCGAGTATTGGCGCACGAGGCCGCCCGGCAAATGCACGTCGATATGCGCGCCGGCGTCGAAGCGCGGCAGCGGCGAACCGTCGTCGCTGACGAATTCGAAGCCGCAGATGTCGCGCGCTTCCTGCCACTTGCGGGCCACGCGGACCGTCAGCGTCGCGGCGCTCATGATGCCTCCGAGATCGGCGTGACCGGGATCACGGGCCGCTGCGGGCTCGACGCATTTTCGTCGGCGAGCAGCCGCTCGATCACCTTGCGCGACAGCACGCCGCCGGCGTCGATGTTGAGCTTGAGCAGCTTGCGGTCCGGCCATTTGTCGAGGTTCAGCTGCTGGCGCTCGAGCATCTCGAGATCCTCGGCGAAGATCTTGCCCTGGCCTTCGCGGATCTCGGCGGTCAGTGCGTGATCGTCGGGCCGGAAGTTGCGCGCCATCCCCCAGAAGTACCAGATCGACGTGTCCGTCTCGGGCGTGATGAAATCGACGACGATCGACGACGCCTTCAGGTCGGCCGGTGCGTCGTAGCCGCCGTGGCCCGCATGCGCGACACCGACCTCGATCATCACGTGGCTCGGCGGCGAGAAGCGACAGATCTGCCAGCGGTCGACCGGCACGTCGTCGGCCAGTCCGTTGCCGCGCAGCGCCATCCGCCAGAACGGCGGCGGCATCACGTTTTCCATGAAGCGGCTCGTGACGACTTCGTCGCCGTGGCTGGTGGTCTTCGGCGCCGCTTCGTCGATTTCCTTCTGGCCGATGCTCGATGCGTGCACGTAGGTCTCGTGCGTGAGATCCATCAGGTTGTCGATCATCAGCCGGTAGTCGCACCGGATGTGATACAGGCCGCCGCCATGGGCCCACGCCGGATCCTCGGCCCACGCCAGCGCGGGCAGCTTGGCGGGATCAGCAGCCGACGCGTCGCCCGGCCAGACCCAGATGAATCCGTACCGCTCGACCGCCGGGAAGCTGCGGATCGGCGGAAACCCGCCGACACGCTGGCCCGGCATGCCGGCCGTCTTGCCGTTGCAGCCCATTTCCAGCCCGTGATAGCCGCACACGAGCACGCCGTCGCGCACGAATCCCAGCGACAGCGGTGCGCCGCGGTGCGGGCAGAAATCCTCGAGCGCGGCGACCTGGCCGTCCGCCGCGCGGTAAAACACCATCGATTCGTTGCAGATCTTGCGGCCGAGCGGCTTGCCGTCGATTTCATCGGGCGTGCATGCCACGTACCAAGCATTCTTGAGAAACACGTTCGTCGTCTCCATCAGGTCGATGCCGCCGGTACGCGGCATCTCTTCATTCCGTGTACTGAATGAGATTCAGTGTACTCATTGAGATTGGCTGGGGCAAGGCGGGCGGTATACTGGTTTTCCCGGGAAATGGCGCGAGGCAGCGCCATGCCGTCGGCGCGTGCAACCGGCACGCGCCGCTTATGTCATCGACTCATTCATGGAAAAAACCAATCCCGCCGACCTGCCGGTTTTCCCGCTCGATCTGTACGACGAACCCGGGCATCTGATCCGGCGCGCGCACCAGATCGCGGTTGCGATGTTCTACGAGAAGCTGGGCCGGGACGTGACGCCGGTGCAGTACGCGGTGCTGCGGATGCTCTACGAGTGCCCGGGGCTCGATCAGGTGACGCTCGCGCAGCGGGTCGCGCTCGACACGTCGACGACCGCGGATCTCGCGGTCCGGCTCGAGGCGAAAGGATTGATCGTGCGCGAAGTGCTGCCGCGGCGTCAGCGCCGCCTGCTGCTGACGCCGGCGGGCGTCGAACTGCTCACTCACCTGATTCCGTCGGTGAAGGAGCTGCGTGCCGGCCTGTTCGACGGCATGGGAGAGGACGATTCGCAGGAACTGATGCGCCTGTTGCGCAAGTTCGTCCATTTGAACAACGAGCAGAGCCGCGCGCCGCTGCGCGTCGGCGACGAGTCATAGCCGCTTCGAATCCTGCGCCGGCGGCAAAGCGGCGCCGAGGGCGGGCGTGCTGCCCGCCGCCGCGCGTCACCGGCGCGTGCTTTCGCCTTCCAGCCGCCGCACGGCTTCGGCTACGTCGTTCCTGAAGCGCACGAGCGCCGCCTGTTCCGGCGCCGGCGGCTGCACGGCGGCCCACAGCATGTCGACGAGCTGCGTGGCCGTCGTTTCCGTATCGAGCTTGCGGTGCCCGAGGATCGCGTCCCACAGCACGTGCTCGATCGGCCCGAACACCATCGAGCGCAGCAGGCTCAGCGGCAGGTCGGTGCGCACCTGGCCGGCCGCCTGCCCGCGCGCGAGCACGTCCATCAGCGGCGCCGTGTAGCGGCGCTGCAGCGCGGTGAGCTCGTCGCTCAGCGCATGCTGCTTCGCGCGACCTTCCGACAGCACCAGCGCGCACAGGCCCGTGCCGTTCACCAGCATCAGCCGCAGGTGGGTGCGCACGATGAACGCGAACTGCTGCTGCACCGACGCGTCCTGCGGCATCCCTTCCTCGAACGCCGCGATGTTTTCGTCGTACCAATCCGCGATCACGCGCGCGCACAGCTCGCGCTTGCCGCGGAAGTAGCTGAACACCGTCGCCTCCGATACCCCCACGCGCTGCGCGATCTCGGCGGCCGTCGCATGCTCGTAACCTTTTTCGGCGAACACTTCCCGGCCGGCGCGCAGAATGTCCTGCACGCGTTGCTGGGATTTGCGCCCGGCGGGCGCGCGCGACGTGTCGGCGCGGTCGGCTTTGACGGTGGCGGTCATGGTGTCGGCGGGTTCGGCTGTCATTCCCGCATGATATCTGAGTGCCACTCAAAAAACTATTGACGCCGAACCGGGCGACGCGCGAAACTGTGCGAAATTTACGCCGTATTGGTCAATGAATCGATGCATTCATTCGATTTGAGCGAAACTCAGAAATCGGTGAGTGCCACCCACTTTCTGGAGACGGAGGAGACATGATCAACCTGCCCGGTGTGCAATTCATGCTCGGTGAAGACATCGAGATGCTGCGCGACGCCGTCGCGACGTTCGCGGCGAAGGAAATCACGCCGCGCGCGGCGGAGGTCGACCGCACCGACCAGTTTCCGATGGATCTGTGGAAGAAGTTCGGCGATCTCGGCGTACTCGGCATGACGGTGGCCGAGGAGTACGGCGGCGCGAACATGGGCTACACCGCGCACATGGTCGCGATGGAGGAGATCTCGCGCGCGTCGGCGTCGATCGGCCTGTCGTACGGCGCGCACTCGAACCTGTGCGTGAACCAGATCCACCGCAACGGCACCGACGCGCAGAAGCGCAAATACCTGCCGAAGCTCGTATCGGGCGAACACATCGGCGCGCTCGCGATGAGCGAGCCGAACGCCGGCTCCGACGTCGTCAGCATGAAGCTGCGCGCCGACAAGCGCGGCGACCGCTACGTGCTGAACGGCACGAAGATGTGGATCACCAACGGCCCCGATTGCGACACGCTGGTGGTCTACGCGAAGACCGACGTCGAAGCGAATGCGCGCGGCATCACCGCGTTCATCGTCGAGAAGGGCATGAAGGGCTTCTCGGTCGCGCAGAAGCTCGACAAGCTCGGCATGCGCGGTTCGCACACGGGCGAGCTGGTGTTCCAGGACGTCGAGGTGCCGGAGGAGAACATCCTCGGCCAGCTCAACGGCGGCGTGAAGGTGCTGATGAGCGGGCTCGACTACGAGCGCGCGGTGCTGTCGGGGGGCCCGACGGGCATCATGGCCGCGTGCCTCGACGCGGTGGTGCCGTATATCCACGACCGCAAGCAGTTCGGCCAGGCGATCGGCGAATTCCAGCTGATCCAGGGCAAGGTCGCCGACATGTACACCACGTTCCAGGCATGCCGGGCGTACCTGTACGCGGTCGGCCGCCATCTCGATTCGGCGGGCAGCGACCACCTCCGCCAGGTGCGCAAGGATTGCGCGGGCGTGATCCTCTACACGGCCGAGAAGGCGACGTGGATGGCCGGCGAGGCGATCCAGATCCTCGGCGGCAACGGCTACATCAACGAATACCCGGTCGGGCGCCTGTGGCGCGATGCGAAGCTGTACGAGATCGGCGCCGGCACGAGCGAGATCCGCCGGATGCTGATCGGCCGCGAGCTGTTCGCGGAAACGATGTAACGCCCCACGTCACGCGAACGGAGCCTCGTCGATGCCGATCATCGAATCGAAACTGAACCCGCGCTCGGAAGACTTCCGCGCGAATGCCGCCGCGCTCGAGGCGGTCGTCGCCGACCTGCGCGCGAAGATCGAACAGCTCGCGCAGGGCGGCGGCCAGGCCGCGCGCGACAAGCACCTGGCGCGCGGCAAGCTGCTGCCGCGCGAGCGCATCGCGCAACTGCTCGATCCGGGCGCGCCGTTCCTCGAGTTCTCGCAGCTCGCCGCGAACGGCATGTACAACGACGACGCGCCGGGCGCGGGCATCATCACCGGGATCGGCCGCATTGCCGGCCGCGAATGCGTGATCGTGTGCAACGACGCGACGGTCAAGGGCGGCACCTACTACCCGGTCACCGTGAAGAAGCACGTGCGCGCGCAGGAAATCGCCGCGGAAAACCGGCTGCCGTGCGTGTACCTCGTCGATTCGGGCGGCGCGAACCTGCCGAACCAGGACGACGTGTTTCCCGATCGCGACCACTTCGGCCGCATCTTCTTCAACCAGGCGACGATGTCGGCGGCGGGAATCGCGCAGATCGCCGTCGTGATGGGTTCGTGCACGGCGGGCGGCGCATACGTGCCGGCGATGAGCGACGAGTCGATCATCGTGAAGGAGCAGGGCACGATTTTCCTCGGCGGGCCGCCGCTCGTGAAGGCCGCGACCGGCGAGGAAGTGAGCGCCGAGGATCTCGGCGGCGGCGACGTCCACACACGCCTGTCGGGCGTGGCCGACCATCTCGCGCAGAACGACGCGCATGCGCTGTCGATCGCGCGCAGCATCGTCGGGCATCTCGCGCCGAAGATCGCGTCGCCGGTGGCGCTGCGCGAGCCGAAACCGCCGCGCTACGACGCGAAGAGCGTGTACGGCGTGATTCCGGTCGATACGCGCAAGCCGTTCGACGTGCGCGAGGTGATCGCGCGCATCGTCGACGATTCCGAGTTCGACGAATTCAAGGCGCGCTTCGGCACGACGCTCGTCACGGGCTTCGCGCACATCTGGGGCCACCCGGTCGGGATCGTCGCGAACAACGGCATCCTGTTCTCGGAATCGGCGGTGAAGGGCGCGCATTTCATCGAGCTGTGCTGCCAGCGCAAGATTCCGCTCGTGTTCCTGCAGAACATCACGGGCTTCATGGTCGGGCGCAAGTACGAGAACGAAGGCATCGCGCGGCACGGCGCGAAGATGGTGACGGCCGTGTCGAACGCGAAGGTGCCGAAGTTCACGGTGATCATCGGCGGCTCGTTCGGCGCCGGCAACTACGGGATGTGCGGCCGCGCATTCGGCCCGCGCTTCCTGTGGATGTGGCCGAACGCGCGCATTTCGGTGATGGGCGGCGAGCAGGCCGCGTCGGTGCTGGCCACCGTGCGCCGCGACGGCATCGAGGCGAAGGGCGGCTCGTGGTCGGCGGAGGAAGAGGACGCGTTCAAGCAGCCGATCCGCGACCAGTACGAGCGCCAGGGCCATCCGTACTACGCGAGCGCGCGGCTGTGGGACGACGGCGTGATCGACCCGGCGCAGACGCGCGACGTGCTCGGGCTCGGCCTCGCCGCGTCGATGAACGCGCCGATCGACGAGACGCGCTTCGGCGTGTTCCGCATGTAACGGCCGGGAGGGCTGAACGATGCGATACGAAACGATCAAGGTAAGCGAAGCCGGCCGCGTGGCGACCGTCACGCTCGCGCGTCCCGACGTGCGCAACGCGTTCAACGAGACGACGATCGCCGAGCTGACCACCGCGTTCGAGTGGCTCGACGCGCACGAAGGGGTGCGCGCGATCGTGCTCGCCGCGGAAGGCGCGGCGTTTTGCGCGGGCGCGGACCTGAACTGGATGAAGAAGATGGCCGGTTACTCGGACGACGAGAACCGTGCCGATGCGCGCAAGCTCGCGCGGATGCTCGAGGCGATCCATCGCTGCGGCAAGCCGGTGATCGCACGCGTACATGGCGACGCATATGCGGGCGGCGTCGGTCTCGTCGCGGCGGCCGACATCGCGATCGCCGCCGACGGCGTGAAATTCTGCCTGTCGGAAGCGCGGCTCGGGTTGATCCCCGCCACGATCGCGCCGTACGTGGTGCGCGCGATGGGCGAGCGCGCGGCGCGCCGCTACTTCACGACGGCCGAGGTGTTCGACAGCGCGCGTGCGGCGTCGCTCGGCTTCATTCACGACGCGGTGCCGGCCGACGCGCTCGACGACGCGGTCGCGAAGCTGGCCGCGACGCTCGTCGCGAACGGCCCCGATGCTGTGAAGGCGTGCAAGCGGCTCGTCGCCGACGTGGCCGGCCGCCCGCTCGACGCCGCGCTGATCGAGCAGACCGCCGACTGGATCGCGCGCACCCGCGCCGGCGCGGAAGCGCGCGAAGGGATTGCCTCCTTCCTCGAAAAGCGCACGCCGTCGTGGCGTGAATGATCGCGCCGCGCGCGTGATTCCCTCTTTCCGGACGACATCGAAGCCATGTTCGACAAGATTCTGATCGCCAACCGCGGCGAAATCGCATGCCGCGTCGCCGCGACGTGCAAACGTCTCGGGATCGCGAGCGTCGCCGTCTATTCCGACGCGGACGCGAACGCGAAACACGTGGCCGCGTGCGACGAAGCCGTGCACATCGGCGGTTCGGCCGCGGCAGACAGCTATCTGCGCATCGAGCGCATCATCGAAGCCGCGCGCGCGACCGGCGCACAGGCGATCCACCCCGGCTACGGCTTTCTGTCGGAGAACGAAGATTTCGCGCAAGCGTGCGACGCGGCCGGCATCGTGTTCATCGGGCCGCCGGTCGACGCGATCGCGGCGATGGGCTCGAAGGCCGCCGCGAAGGCGCTGATGCACGCGGCGGCGGTGCCGCTCGTGCCCGGCTATCACGGCGACGATCAGGATGCGGCCCGCCTGCATCGCGAAGCCGACGAGATCGGCTACCCGGTGCTGCTGAAGGCGAGCGCGGGCGGCGGCGGCAAGGGGATGCGCGTGGTCGAGCGCTC
The DNA here is from genome assembly GCF_001718555.1 of Burkholderia metallica. Classification (NCBI taxonomy): domain Bacteria; kingdom Pseudomonadati; phylum Pseudomonadota; class Betaproteobacteria; order Burkholderiales; family Burkholderiaceae; genus Burkholderia; species Burkholderia metallica. The sequence goes on along the minus strand of NZ_CP013403.1, from coordinate 2,525,884 downwards.
GGAGGACTTCCCGGCGGCGCTCGCGTCGTGCCAGCGCGAAGCGGCGAGCAGCTTCGGCAACGATCGCGTGCTGATCGAGAAATACCTGACGCGCCCGCGCCACGTCGAGGTGCAGGTGTTCGGCGACACGCACGGCAATACCGTGTACCTGTTCGATCGCGATTGCTCGGTGCAGCGACGCCACCAGAAGGTGCTCGAGGAAGCGCCGGCGCCGGGCCTGCATGAAGACGTGCGCGAGGCGATGGGCCAGGCGGCCGTCGCGGCCGCGCGTGCGGTCGGCTATGTCGGCGCGGGTACCGTCGAATTCATCATGACGGGCGAAGCGTTCTACTTCATGGAAATGAACACGCGCCTGCAGGTCGAGCATCCGGTCACCGAAATGGTCACGGGGCTCGACCTCGTCGAATGGCAACTGCGCGTCGCGTCGGGCGAGCCGCTGCCGCTGAAACAGGAAGAACTGCGCGTGCAGGGCCATGCGCTCGAGGCGCGCCTCTATGCGGAGAACCCGGCGCGCGGCTTCCTGCCGTCGACGGGCACGCTGAAGCACCTGCGGTTGCCGGCCGGTGTCGAGTTCGACATCGGCGCGCCGGTGCGCGTCGACAGCGGCGTGCGCGAAGGCGACGCGATCACGCCGTTCTACGACCCGATGATCGCGAAGCTGATCGTCCACGGCGCGGATCGTGCGGAAGCGCTGGGCTTGATGCTGCGCGCACTGCGCGCGTGCGAGGTGGTCGGCCTGCATACGAACGCCGCGTTCCTGCAGCGGATCGTCGCGTGCGAACCGTTTGCGACGGCCGATCTCGATACGGGCCTGATCGAGCGCAACCACGACGCGCTGTTCGCGCCGCAACAGCCGCCGCGTGCCGCGCTGGCGCTGGCGTGCGCCGCGTTGCTCGCGCGCGAACGCGGTGTGGATACGGAGCGGGCGTCACCGTGGCGCGCATTGCCGGACTGGCGGCTGAACGGCGGCTATCGCCGTACGCTCGAATGGCATGCGGTCGAGCGCGAAGCGGACGTGACGGTCACGTACGAGGACGACGGCGCCGGTGCGCGCATTGCGATCCAGGGTGACGCCGCGCAACCGTTCGCATGGACGCGCGGCGCCACGCCGCTCGATTTCGACGTGACGCTCGGCGGCCTGCGCAGCAGCGGCCGCGTGTATGCGGACGGCGACAACTTCCACGTGTTCACGCAGGGCGCGGCCGACACGTTCGAATGGCGCAATCTGATCGCGCATGCGGGCGACGCGGAGCAGGGCGGCGGGCGTCTGACCGCACCGATGCCCGGCAAGGTGATCGCGGTGCTGGTCGAACCCGGCCAGAAAGTCGAAGCCGGCACGCCGCTGATCGTGATGGAAGCGATGAAGATGGAGCACACGATCGGCGCGCCGAGCGCGGGCGTCGTCGTGGAAGTGCTGTACGGCGTCGGCGACCAGGTCGCGGAGGGTGCGCAGTTGCTGATGATGGAGCAAGGCTGAGCGTCGCCTGCTTCGCTGCATGCGGGCTGGCTGCTGCGGCCGCCGGCCCGTAAAATGACGCTTCGCGGTTCGTTGCATGGCCTGTATTGCGACGGACCGGCTTCGGTCGCTTCGAAAAAAACGAAGCAATGCGAATCTTTCGATTGCATTACGCGCCTTGCGCTTTCTCTTTCTTCCGCCACTGCGCGAGCCGCGTCTGCGTGCACGCGGCTCGCGTCGTGGCGCGACACCATCGTGTAATACGTCGTTATTAGCATCTCGCCGTCGACATGACCGGCGCGCACCCGCGCCCGTGTCATGTCGTCACATCCACGGAGAGACGTTATGCGAAAGTCGGCCCTACGGCCTTTCGCGGTCGTCGGTCTGATCGCGCTGACCGCCGTCCTCGGCGCGTGCAACGACGACCTGACCGCACCCGCCGCGCCCGTCGCGCAGCAGAAGGCCGCGTGCGGTGGCGGTGTCGTCGCCACCGCGCAGATGCGCTGCCCGCCCGGTTTCACCGCGCCTGCGTCGTCGCCCGCTTCCTGATCCCGGTCGTTTCCACCAGAAATCCAATCAAGAGCTACCCGCATGGCCACCCATTCGCGACGCGATTTTCTGAAGTTCTCCGCCGGCCTCGCCGGCGCGACCGCCGCCACCGCGCTGCTGCCCGAATCGATCCGCAAGGCGCTGGCGATCGAGCCGAACACCGTGACGGGCACGATCCAGGATGTCCAGCACATCGTCGTGTTCATGCAGGAAAACCGCTCGTTCGACCACTATCTCGGTCACCTGAGCGGCGTGCGCGGCTACAACGACCGCTTCCCGGTCACGCTGCCGAACGGCAAGCCGGTGTGGTTCCAGCCGCGGCAGGAAGACAAGACGAGCGTGATCGCGCCGTTCCGCTACGACACGACCAACCCGGGTGTCAACGCGCAATGTATCGGCGGTCTGCCGCATACGTGGGCGACGACGCACGGCGCGATCGACAACGGCCGCGCGGACCAGTGGGCGGTGCAGAAGTCGAACATGACGATGGGCTACCACGTCCGCGACGACATCCCGTTCCACTACGCGCTCGCGGATGCGTTCACGGTGTGCGACCACTACTTCTGCTCGATTCCGGGCAACACGCACCCGAACCGCATGTACCTGATGACGGGCATGGTCGACCCGCTGGGCACGGGCGGCGGCCCGCTGCTCGACAACACCGACTACATCGACAATCAGTTCGACAAGATCCAGTTGCCGCCCTTCAGCTGGACGACGTATCCGGAGCGTCTCGAGAAAGCGGGCATCTCGTGGCAGATCTACCAGCAGGGCACCGGATTCGACAACTTCACCGGCAACTACGGCACGAACATGCTCGCGTGCTTCGAGAACTTCGTGAATGCGCCGGCCGGCTCGTCGCTGCAGACGCGCGGGATGAGCACGCGCCCGATCACGCAGCTGAAGGCCGACGTGCAGGCGAACGCGCTGCCGCAGGTGTCGTGGCTGCTGCCGCCCGCCGCGTATTCGGAGCACCCGAAGTTCACGCCGCTGTACGGCGCGTACTACCTGTCGACGATTCTCGATGCGCTGACGTCGAATCCGGACGTCTGGAGCAAGACCGTCCTGCTCGTCATGTACGACGAGAACGACGGCTTCTTCGATCACGTCGTGCCGCCGTCGGCGCCGACGCTGCCGGGCTCCGGCATGAGCACCGTGGACGTGTCGCTCGAACGGCACAACGTCGTGACTTCGACGCAGACGGGCACGTACACGGCCGACAACCTGCCGTACGGCCTCGGCCCGCGCGTGCCGATGTTCGTGGTGTCGCCGTGGTCGAAGGGCGGTTTCGTCTGCTCGCAGGTCTTCGATCACACGTCGGTGCTGCAATTCATCGAGAAGCGCTTCGGCGTGATGGAAACGAACATCTCGCCGTGGCGCCGTGCGATCTGCGGCGACCTGACGTCGGCGCTCGACTTCTCGAAATCGGATACGACGCTGCCGACCCTGCCGAACACGCAGGCGTATGTCGCGCAGGCGGACCTGCAATGCTCGCGCGCGTCGTCGCAGACGGCGCCGGCCAGCACCGCGCAGCAGGTCGTGACGGCGCAGGAGCCCGGCACGCGGCCGGCGCGCGCGCTGCCGTACGAACTGCACGTCACCGGCCAGTTGCAGGCGCAGGGTTATGCGCTGACGTTCGCAAACACCGGTGCGCAGGGCGCGCATTTCTGGGTCTATACCGGCGACGCGACCGCGATGCCGCGCCGCTATACGGTCGAAGCGGGCAAGCAGTTGACCGATACGTGGGCGCTCGACGCGAACGGCAACTACCTCGTGAGCGTGTGGGGGCCGAACGGCTATTTCCGGCGTTTCGCGGGGTCGGCCGTCGCGGATGCCGGCGCGAAGCCTGAAATCACGCCGTGCTACGACACCGCCAACGGCGACGTGTACGTGACGATCGCCAACGCGGGTACCGGCACGCTCACGGTCACGGCGACCGATGTCGCGTACGGCGGGGCCCCGCGCACGCTGACGGTGCCGGCGGGACAGCGCATCGAAGCGCACTGGGATCTGTCGTGCAGCAGCCACTGGTACGACCTGCAGTTCGCGGTGGCGGGGAACGCAGGCTGGACACGCCGCATCGCGGGGCACGTGGAAACCGGCAAGCCCAGCGTCACCGACCCGGCGGCCGTCGCGCCGACGATTGCGGCGATCTGACGGTCGTTTGTGTGCGGGGCGCCGGCGGGTTCGCCGGCAAACGATCGGGCCCGCGCGTGGTGCTTCGATCGTGACGAAGGCGCGTCATGGCGCCTTTGTCGTTCATCGTGAATCACCTCCGCGAAATCACATCGGGCGAAATACCGCGTACTGGTCGCCATCGACGTGTTCCATGTACCGCGAGTCATGGAGCGTGAGGTTGACCGGCTGGCGGTGTTTTTCGTCCGTGGCGTCCTGTCCGTCGTTGGTGCGCGTGTTGAACAGGTTCGACGCGTTCGCGGAATTCACGAGGGAATCAAGCCGCGGCGCGTGCCAGTCGAGGTGCCCTCTGAGCAGGTAGAAGTGCATGATGCCGCATTGCTGGTGCGCCCAGTAGTCATGCCACGTGAACGAATCGGGCCGCCATACGGAGTTGTGGCTCTCGAAGAACGACGCGCCGTTCATCGGCATGCACTCGGGGGTCGAGATGATGATGTATCGCGATCGATAGTTGAGAAATTCCAGCAGATCGCGACCGTGCGAGTGACGCATGTGTTCGATGACGTCGCCCAGAATGACCGTGTCGTACGTGTCGCCGGCTCGTTCGTAAAGCGTGTCGCTGACGGCGGACACGATGTCGTCGTAGCCGTTCTCGCGCAGGAGCGGATGTGTGTTCTCGTCGCATTCCAGCGCCGTGAAACGGCAATCCGGCACGACCTGCTTGAGCAGGCGCCCGTATTTGCCGCCTCCGGCCCCGATATCCAGAATATTCGTCGGGGCGATCGACTTGACGAGATGCTGAGTGAGCCGATCGAAGGTCGGCCACGAATACCCGATCTGTTCCAAGCTGATCTCCGATGACGGCGGGTTCGAGGAATCGATTGTAGTCGCCCGGCGGCGTTTACCGCCGGAAATCGCGGCGTCGGCGCAGCAGCCCGCCCTGGATGCCGCTGCCGCCCGGCACCCGGCGGCAGCCCGACGGCGCGACCGAGCCATCTTGCTCGGATTCACCTGCGCCGGCCCCGTGCTGACCATCCCTGACAGTATGCGGCCGGAGCTCCGCTAAAATGCCGGGTTGCCGCGCGCCGCTTGACGCGGGCCGCGCATCGCGCGCTACACTGCGTTCATTCCAGCCCCATTCAATCTTCCATCCCGCCGACGATGACGTCCCCTGTCCTGAACGGCCTGCGCATCGGTATCACGATCGGGCTGCGTGCCCCCGACGAAAGCCTGTGGATCAACGGCATCAAGCAGAACGCGCTGTTTCTCGCGAAGCTGCTGATGGCGTCGCCGCACGGCTACCGCGTGACGCTGGTCAACACAACCGACGTGCCGCTCACCGATGCACTGCCGTGGGATCGCAGCGTATTCGACACGCGCACGTTCGACGACATGAAGGACGCGCTCGACGTGGTGATCGAACTCGGCGGCCAGATCAACGCGGAGCAGACGGCCTACGTGAAGGCGCGCGGCGCGAAGCTCGTCAGCTACTGCTGCGGCGTCGAGTACATCAACGTGATGGAATCGATGCTGTTCGGCCGCCGGCTGTGGGATTCGCTGTTCATCAACCGCGGCTACGACGAGGTGTGGGCGATTCCGCAGATCGCGCCGTCGTCGCTGCCGTTCCTGCAGTCGATGCGCCGCTGCCCGGGGCGCGTCGTGCCGTTCGTGTGGGATCCGATGTTCCTGAGCGCGCGCGCCGCGTCGCTGCCCGAGCGCGGCGAGTACCGGCCGCGCAGCGAGCCCGGCAAGCGGCTGACCGTGATGGAGCCGAACCACGACGTGGTGAAGTTCTGCGTGTATCCGATGCTGATCATCGACGAAGTGTATCGGCGCGAGCCCGACGCGATCTGCTTCACGCACGTGACGAACGCCGATCGCCTCGCGCACGGCAGCCCCGAGTTCGTGATGCTGATGAACTACCTGGACATCGTGCGTGCGGGCAAGGCGAGCTTCGTCGGGCGCTTCGAGACGCCGCTGTTCCTGGCCGACCTGACCGATATCGTCGTGTCGCACCAATGGTCGAATCCGCTCAACTATTTCTATTTCGACGTGTGCTGGCAGGGCTATCCGCTCGTGCACAACGCGAGCCTCGCTCCCGATCTCGGCTACTACTATCCGGACAACGACGTGGAGCAGGGCGCCGCGGCGCTGCTGCGCGCGCTGCATACGCACGATGACGACTGGGAAGCGTACACGCGGCGCCAGCGCGAGATCCTCGGCCGCTATACGTCGGCGAATCCGGCGCTCGTCGCCGAATACGACGCGCTGCTCGCGAGCCTGATCGGCGTGTCGGCCGCATAAGTCCTCCCGATTTGCTCGCGGCGCATGTCGTTGCACCGCAGCCTGCCATCGGGATTGGTCCGCCTTTATGTCTGACGAAATGGTGCCGTTAAAAAAGAAACCGCCGAACCCGATTGGTTCGACGGTTTTGAAGGCACGAAATTGACGGCTCCGAGGGAAGTCCGTCAGAAATCATTTTAGAGGTTAACAAGTCTTAAAGATTGTTAAACATGTTTCAATCGATAATCATCATATGATTAAAGTCGATTTTATCGATTGGAAACGTCTGGATTCGGTTTCCATTTTTAATAATGGGTTTGCAGCATGGAGATTGAGTGCTGCGATGATCGAATGACGGGCGGCGGACGATCTTTGGCGCCGGATGAGCCGGCTGGCGGGCTTCGCGGCGGGCCTGGCCGCGAGTGAAGGCGATACGTCCCGAACGGCTATTTATCCGATCAATTGGATATTTCCTGATTTGCGCGATGCGTGAATGGCGGGATAATTGATTCAGGTCAAGATGTTTAGGTAAAAAGAATAAACGGCATCTCGATCTGGATTCCGCAATTTGCGTTAGTGTGACCTGTCGCACAATCGATATCGCGCGCGTATGGTTTATTTCCACTAATTGAATATCGTTGAAAAATATCGAATTTGACGGCGCGCCGAAGCGAAAAGTACGCTCCCGGAAAAGATCGACATGACAGGATGGGCCGGGTAGGCGGCGGAGCGCGTGAAGGTCGACTTGCTCCGCAATGTTTGTTGAGGTCGAGCCGCGATTGGCGGCTCGCCATTTGCCGGAGCGCCGGATGAATGCGGTCGAAGCTCGCCTGGAGGCGAATCGGGAAGCGCAGCGTGACGAAATCGATGTCGTGTTCGGTGCACCCGACGATCATCCCGACCTCGCGTCGGTACGCAGTTTCGTGGAAAGCCGGCTCGGGTTCGCGCAAGAGCCGGTATGCCGCGCCGACCTGTCGGGTGGTGTGCTGTACCGGGAATGCCTGGCGAGACTGCGCTGGGGCGAGCGTGACGCGCTGCCGCCGGTCGCGTTCCTGCCGCGCCTCGAGGCGCTCGGTTTGATGCGGTGGTTCGACCGGCTCGTGGTCGGTCGAACGATCGACGCGCTGCGTGCCGATCCGGCGGCCGTGTTCGGCTGCAACGTGACGGCGGCGAGCGCGGTCGTCGACGACGGGTGGCTGGCGATCTTCAGGCGGCTCGAGCGCGAGCCGTCGGTCGCGGCGCGGCTGGTGGTCGAAATCACGGAGACGGGGCCGCTAAATCCCGTCGCCGGGCGCTCGTTCGTGAACCGCTTCCAGCGGGCCGGATGCCGGATCGCGATCGACGATTTCGGGGTCGGCTTCAGCGCGTTGAACAACCTGGTGGTCGGCAATCCCGACATCGTGAAGCTCGACCGGTCGATCCTGTCGATGATCAAGCGCAACGCGATCGGGCGCTACCAGTTCCGCAGGCTGATCGCGTTCGCGCATGAAGGGGCGCGGCACGTCGTCGTCGAAGGCGTGGAGAGCGAGAGCGACCGGCAGATCCTCGTGGACGCCGGCGTCGCGTGGGCGCAGGGCATCCGTTTTTCATGGCGGTCGCCGGCCGCCGCTTGACGGCGGGGAACCGGCGAAGTGGCGTGCATGACGCACGCCGGTATCGGGCGTGGCCGGCGCGTGGCCGGGACGAATCGCAAAGGGGCGTGGGCATGGCGGGGACGAAGGCCGGAGGCGGAACAGGCACGCAGGCGGGCGGTGCGCGCGATCTCGTCGCGATCGCCGAGCTGGCCGACATGCTGCGGCAACTGGGCACCGAATCGCCCGAGGTGCCGATCGACGTCGCGCCGTATCTCGACGGCCTGGCAGCCGTTGCGCGTCGCATTCGGCGGATGAAGCCGCTCGACGCCGGCGCCCGCGAACTGGCGGCGCGGCACTATTACGCGGGCGTCATCGCCGGCGCATGCGGCGACGATTCGGCGATCGCGCGCGGCGTCACCGACAGCCTCGCCAGTCAATCCGGCGGCGCGAGCCCGACGGCGGCGCGCTGTTTCGCGGCACTCGCGCGCACGGGGCGGCGGCACGGTCGTGCGTTCGCCGCGCAGAGCGGCAATCGGGTGCCGGTCTAGCGGCCGGTCACACCGGTCACGGGCCGAGGCACGGCGCGAGGCGCGCGGCCTGCGTCGACCTCATCGGCACGCAGCAGCGCCCGGCCCGCGGCGAATCGATCAATCCTTCCCGAATCCCCCGAGCACGAACGCCATCGCGCGGTCGACCGCGTCGTCCCATTTGCCGACGTGCGCGGCGCGCACGATCCGGATGCCCGGATAGAGCGCGGTGCGCGAGCCGGTTTCCCAGCGTGCGTCGGCTTTCGGGCTGAGCAGCAGGACGGCCGGCACGCCGAGCGCGCCGGCTAAGTGGATGTGCGCGGTGCAAGTGGTCACCACGGCGTCCAGTGCGAGCATCAGCGCCGCCAGGTCGCTGAAATCGCCGATCGCGTGATGCGGGAACGTCACCGGCAGCTCCGACTGTTCGGACTGCGCGGACAGGTCGCGATTGATGCAGTACGCGGCGTGGCCGTGCAGCCGCGTCAGCGGAGCGAGGTCGCGCAGGCTGGCCGCGCGATGGAAGCGCGCATCGCTTTCGTCGCGGCCGCGCCAGTTGAGCCCGATGCGGCGCGTGCCGGCGGCATGGCCGTCGCGCGACACGCGTTCGCGCCACGCCGCCACGTGCTCGGGCGGGCAAGACAGGTAGGGCGCCGACGATCCCGTCGGCGCCGGTGCGTAGCCGAACTCCGCGGCGAGCACCAGGAACGAGCACCAGTAGTCGTGCGCGATCTGCGACGTGTCGACCCACGCGCCGTGTGCGCCGATGAATTCGATGTGCGGGAACGTGTGGCGCAGCAGGCCCGTCAGCGCGTCCGGCACGACGACCGTCACGTCCGTGCAGCCGAGCGTATCGAGCGCGTGCAGGTAGCGCGCGTACTGGAGCTGGTCGCCGACCCCGCCGTAGCTGAGCACCAGCAGCCGCTTGCCCCGCAGCGGCTGGCCGCGGTAGAGCCGCTCCGTCGGCAGTCCGAACTGTGCGGCCGTCAGGACGTTTTCGCTTGCAATGGTGGCGCGGGCCGCTTCGGCACGCCGACCAGCGCGCAGCAGCAGCGCCGAGCGCGCCAGCTCGATGCGGCCGCGCGTTGCATCGGGCAGCGCGTCCGTATCGCCGAAGTGTTCGAGCGCCGCGAGCCCGGCGTCGGGCGCACCGGCGAAGCCGTAGCACGACGCGAGCTGCAGCGCGATTGCATCGTCGTCGAGCCCGCGGCCGCGCGCGCGTTGCCAGCGGGCGATCGCATGTCCCCACTCGCAGCGCGATTCGTGGTCGAGCGCGCGGTTCCAGTTCGTTTCGGGCGCGTCGGCATCGACGTTGGCGGCAGGCGCTGCCGGGGGCTGTATGTCGGCTTCGGCCGTCGTATCGATCGCGACCGGTTCGAGCGAGATGGTCAGCCGCTGCCGGTCCCAGCGTGCGTTCGGCACGCACAGCAGGTTCAGCGTGTCGGCCCGGTAGAACGTATAGTCGAGGCCGGCAAAGGTCGCGAGGATCGGCGCCTCGCCGACTTTCCAGTATTCGATCCAGCACCACGGCAGATGCGTCTCGATCAGCCGGCGCGCGCCGCGCAGCGCATCGATCTCCATCCCCTCGACATCGAGCTTCAGGAAATCCAGCCGCGGCAGGCCGAGCGAATCGAGCGTGACGACCGGCGTCGGCGTGCCGCCTTCCGCATGCGCGTCGACGAGCGAGACCACGCCGAAGTCGGCGTCGCGCCCGTAATCGACGTCGGGCACCTTCATCGTGCCGTTGGTGCCGGCAAGTCCCATGTTCAGCAGATGCACGTTGTCGAGCTCGTTGAGCGCGAGGGTGCCGCCGAGCGCATGGCACAGCGTGCGCTGCGGCTCGAACGCGTAGACGCGGCCGCCGCGCGGGCGCAATCGGTGGGCGATCGGCACGCACACGAGCCCGGCATTCGCGCCGCCGTCCACGGCGATCGCATCGTCCGGCAATTGATCGATCACGCTCAGGATCGCGTCGAGCTCGCCCTGGATGTGCGGCCGCCCGGTCTTGATCAGCGCCTCGGCCTGGAACGCGCAATGCCGGTTGATGACGAACGGGCCGTGAATCGAATCGATCACGACGAAATTGCGGACGGCCTGGTTCATGGCGCGGTAGTGTGGACGAATGAGGTCAGCCGAGCGCGCGGTCGGCGAACAACTGCCGGATCTGCGCGGAATACGCGTGGACGTTGTGGTCGGCGAGCGCGTCGACCTGGTGCAGGCAGCGGCGGGCCGCGGCCGCGTAGTCGTCGAGCCGCGCGTCGTGCGTCTGCGCGGCGGTCGCGATCGCACGCGCCGCGTCGAAGATCTCGAAGTCCGGGTAGTAGTAGCCGACGTCGCGCAGGAACGGCGAGTTGTGCACGAGCGGATAGTTGCCGTACAGCGCGTCGTACAGCAGGTAGTTCAGGCCGTTTTCCCAGTGATGGGACACGACGATGTCGGTGTGATGCGCGGCCCACGCGACGAACGGCGCGCGCACGTCGGCGGTCGCCTTGCCGTCGCGCACCATTTCGAGCCCGAGCGCGAGATGCTTGAAGGCGACGTTTTCCTTCTTGTCGAACGTGTTGGTCATGAACACGTGCTCGACGAGCTCCGGATGCTCGACGTAGCACGCGTTCGCGGCAAGCATCGGCACGATCGAACTCTTCACGACGTTCAGGTTCGGTTCGAAGAACGCGATGCGCTTCGCGGTGCCGTGGTTGCGGTAGCCGAAGCGTGCCTTTAGTTCAGGATCGGCGTCGAGGCTGCGTTCGATGAAATACGGCGACCAGATGTGCGGCAGCTCGATCACCGGCGCGCGATAGACGGCCTGGAAATACGCGGCGCACGTATGCATGTGCTGCGGGTTGGTCCAGATCTCGTCGAACTGCACGCGGTTCGGGTTCGGCCGCCACTGGTTCTTCTCGAAGTTGATCGTCTCGACCGCGATCACGTAGTCGTTGCCGAAGCGGTACGACACGCACTTGCCGCCGCGCCGGCGCACGGCGTCCGTGTGGGTCGAATCGATGAACGCGTTCATCTCGATCAGCAGGTCGGTCTGGTGGACGACGCTCGACAGCGGCCGCAGCGCGTCGCCGAACGCGTCCATCATCAGCGCTTGCGGATAGTCGGTGATGCCGTCGTCGTGCGCGAGCCAGACCTCGCCGATCAGCGGCGAGCGCTTCAGCAGCATGTACAGGTACACGCAGTGCTGGTTCGCGCCGTTGTACCAGATCGACTGGGTCGCGTCGCGCTGCACGTTCATCGTTATCGCGACATTGAGTTTCATCGGGGCGGCTCCGTGGGGCGCGCGGCTTATTGCGCGAAATTCTGCGATTGGCGCGGGACGTAGCCCGTCAGGTGCCAGCGGCCGTCGTCTTCGAGGCGGAAGCTCAGCTTCTCGAACACGGTCGCGCCGCTCGTGAGCGTCGTCGCAAAGTCGAGGTTCGCGTAGAGCCCGTCGGGCATCGCCGCGGCATTCGTGTAGCGAATGCGCGTGATCTGCGCCCAGCCGCGACGGCTGACCGCACCGAGCGACTGGCGGGCATGCTGCATGTCCGCCGCGAACTGGTCCTGCTTGATGCGCGCCTTCACGAACGCGGCGGCGTCGGTCCACACTGCGCCGTACTGACCGGCGTCGAGCTGCTTGAACACCGTATCCGAGTCGCGGAGCAGCGCGTCGGCCGATTCGCCCGACGATTGCGCATGCGCGCCGATCGCAATCGACGCGACGGCGCAGCCGATCAGCCATTTGGCGCGGGTGAGGGTCGTGCGTGTGCTCATGTCGGAGTCCGGAATGGGCGGCGCGTCACGCGTCGCGATAGAGGGTGGCGATCGCGTCCGTATAGGCGGCGACGTTCTCGGGGTTGTAGATGCTCACGGAACTGAGCACGTGCTTCGACTGCTCGCGGTACGCGTCGAGATTCGCATCGTGCTCGGCGAACGCCTTCAGCAGCGCGCGGCCGCCGGCCTGGCAGTCGAAGTCCGGATAGAAATACCCGGCCTTGCCGAGGAACGGCGAGTTGTGGATCAGCGGGTAGTCGCCGTACAGCAGCTCGTAATACAGGTAGTTCTGCGCGTTTTCCCACGTGTGCGATACCACCGCATCGCCGTACGCGGCCATGAACTCGTACACCGCGTAACGGCTTTCGAACGTCGTGATCCCGTGGTTCACGATGTCGAGGCTCTTCGCGAAGTGGACGAACGTCGCATGCTCCTTCAGGTGCAGCGTGTTGCACACGCGCACGAACTCGAGGAAATCGGGCTTCGCGCGATACGCTTCCTCGGCCACGAGCATCGGAATGACGCTCGTCTTCACCATGCAGATGTTCGGCTCGAACATCGTCACGCGCCAGCGCGGCTTGCCCGGCTGATAGCCGAACGACAGCCCGGCGCCGAGCGTCGCGCGCGCCTTGTCGAACAACATCGGGTGCCAGATGTGCGGGACGATCGTGACGGGTGCACGCAGGCCCGTCTGGTAATAGTGCAGGCACGAACGCTCGAATTCGGGAATCGTCCACACGGCGTCGTACGGCGCGCCCGAGAACAGAAAACCCGACGGCTTGTCGAACATCGCGCGTTCGATGTCGATCACGTAGTCGTTGCCCACGCGCATCGTGACGACCTTGCCGCCGCGCTCGCGGAACGCGCGCAGGTAGTCCGCGCCGAACTGCGCGCTCATTTCGATCAGCACGTCGCAGCGCTGCAGCGCTTCGTCCATCGACAGCAGCGGCACGTCCCATTCGCCGAGCATCATCTGCGGATCGGCGACCTGTTCGCCGCCGTTCACCATCACCGCTTCGGCGACGAGCGGCGACTGGCGCAACAGCAGGATCAGCAGCAGGCAGTTCTGGAAGATGCCGTTTTCCCACAGCGACTGGCCGGCGCCGCGCACGAACAGCGACACGCCGACGACGAGACGTTTGCCCTCGCCGGGCGCTTGACGGGCATTGGAGTCCGACATGCGTATTCTCCGGTTCAGGCGACCAGACGCGAGACGAACGCGTCGAGGTTCGCGGGGTTGTCGATCGAGACCGACTGCAGCAGCCGGCCGGCCTTCGTGCGGTAGTCGTCGAGGCGTTCGTCGTGATGCAGCCACGCGTCGAGCAGCGCGCGGCCGCCCGCGGCAGAATCGAAGTCCGGGTAGTAATAGCCGGCATCGCCGATCAGCGTCGAGTTGTGGATCAGCGGATAGCCGCCGTACAGCACGTCGTAATACAGGTAGTTCTGCCCGTTTTCCCAGTGGTGCGACACGACCGCATCCGCGTGGCGCGCCATGAAGCCCGGCAGGTCGAGGCGCGGCTCGAAGGTCGCCTTGTGCTGGCGCACGAGATCGAGGCTGTTCGCGAAGTGCACGAAGGTCGGGTGCGTCTTCATGTGCAACGAATTCACGACGAACATGTGTTGAACCGCGTCCGGACGCGCGCGATAGAACTCGTCGCACGCGAGCATCGGGTAATGGCAGGACTTGGCGACCGAGATGTTCGGCTCGAGCATCGCCAGTTGCCACGGGCGGCGGCCGGGCCGATAGCCGAACGTCGCGCCTTCGGCGGCGAGCGCGGCGATGCGACGCTCCAGGAAGTACGGCGACCAGATATGCGGCATCAGATGGACCGGCGCCCGCAGGATCGTCTGCAGCATCGGCGCGGCCGTCTTGTCGTATTGCGGCAGCAGCCACACTTCGTCGAACGGCGCGCCGTTGAAGACGTGGCCCGACGGCTTGCCGAAGATCGGGGTTTCGCACAGCCCCGCATAAACGTGCCCGCAGAAGAACGCGGCGATTTTCTTGCCGAGCGCCTTCATGTGCCGAAGCCATTCGACCGGCAACTGCGCGCCCATTTCGATCACGACGTCGAGTTCGTGCGTGACGTCGGAGGGCTTCACGAGCGGGATGTCGAGGCCGTCGAGTTCGAGGCCGGCCGGCAGCGCGCTGGCGTCGCCGCCGTTCAGGAAGTAGACGGGGCCGACGCGATCCGAGCGCTTGAGCATCATCGCGAGGAACGCGATGTTCTGGTGGATGCCGTTTTCCCAGATCGCCTGGCCGTCGCGCGCAAACAGCGAGATGCCGACGGCCGGCCGTTGCTTGCGGGTGCCGCCCGAGGCGGCTTCGTTGATGTCCGTCACCGGTTGGTTTCCTCTGCGGCGTCGTGCGTCAGGGCATCGCGTCGAGCGTCTGGCCTGGAAGCGGCGCGCCGTGGATTGTCATGGTTGCATGTGCACCGTGCGCCGCGCGGGCGAATCGGGCGACGTGGCTTGCCGGGCGGCAGCCGGATTCCGGCATGTCGACGGGCGCGCCTGGCACGGCGCGCGATTCGGGCTGATTCGGGCGGGCTGCCCCGGCGGCTGTCTGCGGCGATTGTGGCACGGAAACCGTCGTTTTTGGTGTCGCGTGACGAACTTTGACATACCCGCCGCCCAACGGAAACGGGCGCCGACGAAGCGGCGCCCGGCGTGTCCGGCGAAGGTCGGGGCCGGCCCGGCACGACGCTGGCGGCCTGCCGGGGCGGGGTGCCGCGCGCGGCGGCGGCCCGCTCAGTGCTGCAGGCGGATCTCGACGCGGCGGTTGCTGGCGCGGCCTTCCGGCGTCGCGTTGGACGCGACCGGATCGGCTTTGCCGCGGCCGGTGACCGTCAGCGCGTCGGTCTTCAGGCCGTGCGCCTTCAGGTAGGCCGCGACGGCTTCGGCGCGGCGCTTCGACAGCGCGAGATTGTAGTCGTCGCTGCCCACCGAATCCGTGAAGCCGGTGACGGTGACCTGCGAGTACGTGTGGTCTGCGCGCTCGTTCAGCAGCCGGTCGAGCGATTCGCGCGCGGTCGGGGCGAGCGTCGCGTGGTCGGTCGCGAACAGCGCGTCGCCCGACAGGTTCACCTGTTCGACGACGGCCGCCGCCGGCGCGGCGGCCGACGCCGCTTCGGCCGGCGCCGCGCCGCACTGGAACACGAGCGTCGCGGGATCGGATTTGTCGCGCAGCGCGCGGGCCGAGTCGACGGCGCGCACCGGCTCTTCGCCGCAAATCTTGCGGGCGGCCTTCATGCAGGTCTGCGGGCCCGACAGCAGGCCGTGGCAATCCACCTGGAAGGTCCGCACGCCGTCGCGCGGCTGCAGTTCGGAGGCGCTGAAGGTCGGGCCGGATGCGGTCGAGCACGCGGCGAGGGCCGTTGCGGAAAGTGCGAGCGCAAGAGCGAGTTTGTTCACGGTTACATCCTCAATGCTTGGGTTGACTGAAGCCCGCCACGGGGCGCGCGGCGGGCTCGTCCGGCCGTCGGGGCCGCCGCGGGCCGTCCGGCTGGCGAGCCGGACGGCCTGGCGGCGCGACGCGTTACTTCCACTGGTACAGCATGCCGGCGCCGATCACCTTCTGACCGCCGCTGAAGCCGCCGTTGACCGACGCCTTCAGGTTCTCCGTGATGCGCGCCTGCATGCTGACCGCCATCGCCTTCTGGCCGAGGAAGGTCGACGTGCCCACGCCCATCCCGAAGTTGGCGTCGCGATCGAGCTGCGGGATCGACGCCATCGCGCCGACGGCCGCGATACCCTGCTTCGCCATCTGGTCGGTCTGCTGCAGTTGCGAACCCAGCGAGTTGATCTGCGCCTGCTGGCCCGACAGTGCCGTCGACAGCGTCGTCTGCACCTGCGTCAACTGGTTCACGTTCACCGCGTCGGTGCCTTGCGTACCCGGCGCGACGTTGATGACCTGGCGCTGCTGCGTGTCGCTGCCGACCGATACGACGTTCTGGCGGTTGCTGTCGGTCGAATTCGCGCCGATCGCCACCGAGTTCGAGCCGGCAGTGACCTTCGGCGCATCGCTGCCCGTACCGTTCATGTCGGCCGCGATGCCGTTGTTGTTGGCGGCACGCGTCTGGTTGTTGTTGATCGTCGTCGACAGCTGGTTCAACGTGTTGTTGATGTTGTTCACGCCGGTCGACAGCGACGCCACGTTGCTGTTCGTCGTGCTCAGGCCGGTGGACAGCGAGCCGATGCCGGTCGAGGTCGACGTCGACAGCGAGTTGACGTTGCTGTTCGTCGTGCTCAGGCCCGTCGACAGCGAGTTGATCGCGGTCGAGGTCGATGTGGACAGCGACGCCACGTTGCTGTTCGTCGTGCTCAGGCCGGTGGACAGCGAGTTGATGCCCGTCGACAGCGACGCGACGTTCGACGCGGTCGACGTCGACAGCGCATTCACCGCGTTGTTCGTCGCGTTCAGCTGGCTGCCGTTGATCGCGTCCGTGCTCGTGTCGGAGATCCGGCCGGCGGCGACGTTCGTGATCTGGCGTTCCTGGCCCGGTGCGCCGACGCTCACCACGCCGACCGGCGAGTTGCCCGCGAAGAAGTACTGGACGCCGCCGATCGTGGCGCTCGACGTCGGGTTCGCGGTGCTCGTGACCGAGTTCGCGCCGAGTGCGATCGAGTTGGCGACGTTGGCCTGCGCGTTCGTGCCGAAGGCGAGTGCGTCGGCGGCCGTGGCCTTCGCGGCCGAGCCGTAGGCCTGCGCGCCGACGGCGCTGGCCGTGGCCTGGCTGCCGAGTGCGATCGTGTTGTCGGCGAGCGCCTGGTTCGAGCTGCCGAGGGCGAGCGCGCTCGCGCCGTTGGCCGTGTTCGCGTTGCCGAGCGCCACTGCGCCGTTGCCGGTCGCCGTGTCGTTCGCGCCCATCGCCACCGCGCCGGTACCCGTTGCGATGCTCGGGTCGCCGATCGCGACTGCGCCGTCGCCGCTTGCCGTGTTGCCGGAGCCGATCGACACCGCCTTGCCGCCCGATGCCGATGCGTTCTGGCCGATCGCGACCGCGCCTGCCGTCTGCGCGTTCGAACCGTCGCCGACTGCCACGCTGCTGTTGCCGGCCGCGCTGGCGTTCGTGCCGGCTGCCAGGGCGTTGACGCCCGTCGCGCCCGTGTTGTCGTAGTTGCCTTGCTGCGTGCCGTTGTCGTTGACGCTGTAGTAGTGCGTCTTCGCGGCATTGATCGCGGTCGAGGTCGAGGTCGACAGCGAAGCGACGTTGCTGTTCGTGGTGCTCAGGCCGGTGGACAGCGAGCCGATGCCGGTCGACGTCGACGTGGACAGCGACAGGATCGTGCTGTTCGTGTTGCTCAGGCCGGTGGACAGCGAGTTGATGCCGGTCGAGGTCGAGGTCGACAACGACGTGATCGAGCTGTTGGCCGACGACAGGCCGGTCGAGGTCGAGGTCGACAGCGAGCTGATCGAGCTGTTAGCCGACGACAGGCCGGTCGAGGTCGAGGTCGACAGCGAGCTGATCGAGCTGTTTGCCGACGAAAGACCGGTCGAAGTCGAGGTCGACAGCGAGCTGATCGAGCTGTTTGCCGACGAAAGACCGGTCGAGGTCGATGTGGACAGCGACGTGATCGAGCTATTAGCCGACGAGAGGCCGGTCGAAGTCGAGGTCGACAACGACGTGATCGAGCTGTTGGCCGACGAGAGGCCGGTCGAGGTCGAAGTCGACAGCGAATCGATCGAGCTGTTAGCCGAAGACAGACCGGTCGAAGTCGAGGTCGACAGCGACGTGATCGAGCTGTTGGCAGACGAAAGGCCGGTCGAAGTCGAAGTCGACAGCGAATCGATCGAGCTGTTAGCCGACGACAGGCCGGTCGACGTCGAGGTGGAAAGCGACGTGATCGAGCTGTTAGCCGACGAAAGACCCGTCGAGGTCGAGGTGGACAGCGACGTGATCGAGCTGTTAGCTGACGAAAGACCCGTCGAGGTCGAAGTCGACAACGACGTGATCGAGCTGTTGGCCGACGAGAGGCCGGTCGAAGTCGAGGTCGACAACGAAGTGATCGAGCTGTTAGCCGACGAAAGACCCGTCGAAGTCGACGTGGACAGCGACGTGATCGAACTGTTGGCAGACGAAAGACCCGTCGAGGTCGAGGTCGACAGCGACGTGATCGAGCTGTTGGCCGACGAGAGGCCGGTCGAGGTCGAGGTCGACAGCGAATCGATCGAGCTGTTAGCCGAAGACAGACCGGTCGAGGTCGAGGTCGACAGCGACGTGATGGAGCTATTGGCCGACGAGAGGCCAGTCGAGGTCGAGGTCGACAGCGAGGTGATGGAGCTGTTGGCCGACGACAGGCCGGTCGAGGTCGAGGTCGACAGCGACGTGATGGAGCTATTGGCCGACGAGAGGCCAGTCGAGGTCGAGGTCGACAGCGAGGTGATGGAGCTGTTGGCCGACGAAAGGCCGGTCGAGGTCGAAGTCGACAGCGAATCGATCGAGCTGTTAGCCGAAGACAGACCGGTCGAAGTCGAGGTCGACAGCGACGTGATCGAGCTGTTGGCCGACGAAAGGCCGGTCGAGGTCGAAGTCGACAGCGAATCGATCGAGCTGTTAGCCGACGAAAGACCCGTCGAGGTCGAGGTGGACAGCGACGTGATCGAGCTGTTGGCCGACGAAAGGCCGGTCGAAGTCGAAGTCGACAGCGAATCGATCGAGCTGTTAGCCGACGACAGGCCGGTCGACGTCGAGGTGGACAGCGACGTGATCGAGCTGTTGGCCGACGAAAGACCCGTGGAGGTCGAGGTCGACAGCGACGTGATCGAGCTGTTAGCCGAGGACAGACCGGTCGAAGTCGAGGTCGACAGCGATGTGATCGAGCTATTAGCCGACGAGAGGCCCGTCGAGGTCGAGGTCGACAGCGACGTGATCGAGCTGTTAGCCGACGACAGGCCCGTCGAGGTCGAAGTCGACAACGACGTGATCGAGCTGTTGGCCGACGAGAGGCCAGTCGAAGTCGACGTGGACAGAGAGTCGATCGAGCTGTTGGCCGACGACAGGCCCGTCGAGGTCGAAGTCGACAACGACGTGATCGAGCTGTTGGCCGACGAGAGGCCAGTCGAAGTCGACGTGGACAGAGAGTCGATCGAGCTGTTGGCCGACGAAAGACCCGTCGAGGTCGAAGTCGACAGCGAAGTGATCGAGCTGTTTGCCGACGAAAGACCCGTCGAGGTCGAGGTCGACAGCGACGTGATGGAGCTGTTTGCCGACGAAAGACCCGTCGAAGTCGACGTGGACAGAGAGTCAATCGAGCTGTTGGCCGACGAAAGACCCGTCGAGGTCGAAGTCGACAGAGACGTGATCGAGCTGTTTGCCGACGACAGACCGGTCGAGGTCGAGGTCGAGAGCGAAGTGATCGAGCTGTTAGCCGAGGACAGACCCGTCGAAGTCGAAGTCGACAACGAAGTGATCGAGCTGTTGGCCGACGACAGGCCGGTCGAGGTCGAAGTCGACAGCGAAGTGATCGAGCTGTTGGCCGACGAGAGGCCCGTCGAGGTCGAGGTCGACAGCGACGTGATCGAGCTGTTAGCCGACGAGAGGCCGGTCGAGGTCGAAGTCGAGAGCGACGTAATCGAGCTGTTGGCCGACGAAAGGCCCGTCGAAGTCGAAGTCGACAGCGACGTGATCGAGCTGTCAGCCGACGAGAGGCCGGTCGACGTCGAAGTCGACAGCGAGTCGATCGAGCTGTTAGCCGACGAGAGGCCCGTCGAAGTCGAAGTCGACAGCGAGGTGATGGAGCTGTTGGCCGACGACAGGCCGGTCGAGGTCGAAGTCGACAGCGAATCGATCGAGCTGTTGGCCGACGAGAGGCCGGTCGACGTCGAAGTCGACAGCGAGGTGATGGAGCTGTTTGCCGACGACAGGCCCGTCGACGTCGAGGTCGAGAGCGAAGTGATCGAGCTGTTAGCCGATGACAGACCCGTCGAGGTCGACGTGGACAGCGAAGTGATCGAGCTGTTAGCCGACGACAGACCGGTCGAAGTCGACGTGGACAGCGAGGTGATCGAGCTGTTAGCCGACGAGAGGCCCGTCGACGTCGAAGTCGACAGCGATGTGATCGAGCTATTGGCCGAAGAGAGGCCGGTCGAAGTCGAAGTCGACAGCGACGTGATCGAGCTGTTAGCCGACGACAGCCCCGTCGACGTCGACGTGGACAGCGACGAAATGGCGCTGGTCGCGGAACCAACTTGTTGGGCGACCGAGTAAAGCTGGCTGCCGTTGATCGCGTCGGTACTGGTCGGCGTTACCTGGCCGGCGGCGACATTGGTGATTTGTCGCTCCTTGCCCGCGCTGCCGACGCTGACGGTGCCGGCCGGCGTGGAGCCTTGGAATCCACCGAACGTAACGCCGTTTACAGTCGCGCTGCTCGTGCCGACGGCCGGGCCGGTCTTCGAATTGGCGCCGAGAGCCACGGAATTGCTGTCGCCGGCATTGGCGCCGTTGCCAATGGCAATCGAATCGTTGGCGCTGGCAACGGCGGCGGTGCCGATCGCGATGGCGTCGGTGCCGGACGCGGTGCTGTCGGCGCCGGTCGAGTTCGCGTGGAAATACTTGATGCCCTTGCTGTTGATGTTGTCGATCGCCGAGCCCACGCTGTTGGCCGTCGCCGTCGTGCCGTCGGCGTTGTACGTGGTGTACGCCGGCGCCGAGACTTTGCCGGTCGTCGGGTCGTACGTCGAGCCGCCGCCGAGTGCCGACGCCGTGCTGGTGCCGAGATTGTCCGCCTTGGTCGAAACCGTGCTCAAGCCGGTGGACAGCGAATTGATGCCGGTCGAAGTCGACGTGGACAACGAAGTGATCGAGCTGTTGGCCGACGACAGGCCGGTCGACGCGGACGTGGACAGCGAGTTAATGCCGGTCGAAGTCGACGTGGACAGCGAGGTGATCGAGCTGTTGGCCGACGACAGGCCCGTCGATGCGGACGTGGACAGCGAGTTGATACCGGTCGAAGTCGACGTGGACAACGAAGTGATCGAGCTGTTGGCCGACGACAGACCCGTCGATGCGGACGTGGACAGCGAGCTGATGCCGGTCGAAGTCGACGTGGACAGCGAAGTGATCGAGCTGTTGGCCGACGACAGGCCGGTCGATGCGGACGTGGACAGCGAGCTGATGCCGGTCGAAGCCGACGTGGACAGCGACGTAATCGAGCTGTTGGCCGACGACAGACCCGTCGATGCGGACGTGGACAGCGAGCTGATGCCGGTCGAAGTCGACGTGGACAGCGACGTGATCGAGCTATTGGCCGACGACAGGCCGGTCGACGCGGACGTGGACAGCGACGTAACCGAGCTCTTGGTCGAGCTGATACCGGTAGACAGCGAGTTGATGCCAGTCGAAGTCGACGTGGACAGCGACGTGATCGAGCTATTGGCCGACGACAGACCCGTCGATGCGGACGTAGACAGCGAATTGATGCCAGTCGAAGTCGAGGTGGACAGCGACGTGATCGAGCTGTTAGCCGACGACAGACCCGTCGACGCAGACGTGGACAGCGAGTTGATGCCAGTCGAAGTCGAGGTGGACAACGACGTGATCGAGCTATTGGCCGACGACAGCCCCGTCGATGCGGACGTAGACAGCGAATTGATGCCAGTCGAAGTCGAGGTGGACAACGACGTGATCGAGCTGTTGGCCGACGACAGACCCGTCGACGTGGACGTGGACAGCGAAGTAACCGAGCTGTTGACCGAGCTAATACCGGTAGACAGCGAATTGATGCCAGTCGAAGTCGAGGTGGACAACGACGTGATCGAGCTGTTGGCCGACGACAGACCCGTCGACGCCGATGTCGACAGGCTGGTGATGCTCGACGTCGTCGTGCTCGCCACCGCGTAGAGTTGGCTGCCGTTGATTGCGTCAGTGCTGGTACTGCTGACGAGCCCTGCCGCGACGTTCTGGATACGACGTTCCGAACCGACTTTGCCGACGCTGACAACACCGGCGGCCGATGACGATGCGGCAAAGGTGCCGAACGACTGACCGTTGATCGTGCTGCTGACGGTGCCGGTACCGCCGGTCGTACCGGATGCATTGCCACTTGCGGTGGACCCCGCGCCGATGGCGACCGAATTGGCGACGGTGGAGGTTGCGCCCGAACCCAGCGCAATCGAGCTGCCGCCCGAGGCAGTTGCGCCGTTGCCGAGCGCGATATCGTTCGCGGTGGTCAGCGAACCGCTGACCCCTGCGACGGCGTTCGTGCCTTGCGCGATGGAGTTGTTTCCGTAAGCCTTTGCGGTCGTGCCCAGCGCGACTGCGCTGTTCGCAGCCGACGTGGCGCCTGCGCCCAGCGCCATGCCGGCATCGATCACCGAGCTCGAATTGTCGACTGTTGCGCCTACGCCGAGTGCAACCCCACGCGTCGTGTTGTTCGACGTCTTTGCCGATGCGCCGACAGCGACACCGCTGTTTTGTTGCAAGTAGCCATTCTGGTCGGCCGTTGCGCCCGTACCCAGCGCGAAGCTTTGGCCGTAGCTTGTCGCACCGTTGCCGATCGCAATCGAGTTGATGTCCTGCGAACCGCCCGTGGTCTTCGCGCCCGTACCGATTGCGATCGAACCGTCCGCTGCCGTCGCGGCGTTGGCGCCCAGCGCCACGGAGCCGGTGCCGCCTGCCGATGC
Source organism: Burkholderia metallica (assembly GCF_001718555.1). Classification (NCBI taxonomy): domain Bacteria; kingdom Pseudomonadati; phylum Pseudomonadota; class Betaproteobacteria; order Burkholderiales; family Burkholderiaceae; genus Burkholderia; species Burkholderia metallica. The sequence continues at coordinate 2,502,982 of NZ_CP013403.1, read as the reverse complement.
GTTGTAACCCAGTGCGGTACTCGATTGCCCCGAGGCCGTTGCCTGGAGGCCGTTGGCGGTTGCCTGCTGTGCGGCATAGGCGCCCATGCCGATAGCCACGGCCCCGTTGCCAGAGGCCGTTGTAAACGAGCCGAACAGGGTGACGCCGGTCAGGTTGTTGCCGTTCGCATTACAGCCGGCAACCGACGACCAGCCGCCGCTGCCGTCTTGAGGATTCGTGCCGGCAACGTACGTACGCACGCCGTCCGGTCCGGTAGCGGCGCTGAAGCCGCAATTGGCTCCGCCATTTCCCCCGCTGAACGAATAAGTACCTGCGTAGCTGGCCTGTGCAGCGCCCACCAGCAACAAGCTGACGAGCAACTTGACCGATGCCGAGCGTTTGCTCTTGCCCCGTGCAGAATCCAGTTCCGACGCGGCGACCCACGCGCCAAGGGCTTCGTTCCAGATCGAGCGGTATGTGCGGTTCATGTTCAGCTACCTCCAAATATGCACGCCACACACCGGTCTCTGTTGTTAGAGGAATACTCCGTGCGCTCGCGCAAATCTCAAAATTGATGGGCGGAGTTTATTGGAGGAGGATTTATAAGATTGCTAAAAAATGACAAATAGCGGGTTGGTAAAGTTAAAGGATGGTTAATAAGTCGTCTTTTGATGTATTGGGTTCGAATGTATTTGAAGGTTGTAAGAATGATAAATGAAGGATTCGAATCATCTGCTGCACCTCCAATGTTTCTCATAAAAATCAATGAGTTGCTGTCGATATGTGCGATGGATTACACATGGAAACGTCTCAAACGTAAGGCAAATGAAATAGCAAACGTTTGCGCGGCGATGGATCTTTTCATTGCTGTAATGTGTAGGGATGCGCTGCCCGCTAATTCAATTGTATTTTTATTAATTTGTTAATTTTATGTTTTTCGCGTAGTTTGATTTTGATTTATTTGATTAACTGCCAATCTCTTTAATTGGAAATCCCGACTGCCGGACTATGCTGATCTGCGCATCTCGTCCGCTGCGATGGTCCGCGCGGCGGGCGTTCCCGGCGGGTTGGCGCGTCGAAGTTGTAAAAAAGTGCTACGGCGTGATGAACTTGTTCACCATCATGCATTTTCGAATTTGTCTTATTGACTATTTCCGTCGTGGTGGTAATGCAGCGGTGTTCGCAGAGGGTACGAATCAATCAGGGAGGCGTGACCTGCTCCTGCTGCGGGCTTGCGGGGGAGGAGGTGTTAAAAACGCCGGCCGGGCGTCGGCGGCGACGTTCCCGAATCGTCAAATTTCGGGTGCGACAATGTGTCCGCGCGCCCCGAAACGTCGAAGAAAAAAGGGCGGGAATAAATGTGTCGGATGCGCGACATTCGGCAGCCGGATGCACGTCGGTGCGATCCTGCGCCGTGTCCGGTGGAGGCGCTTCGAGCGGGTGTCGGGCCCGCACAGCACAGGTAACGGGGTGCGCGCGATGCAAATACGACGAACGCGCACTACTGAAGTCCGAACCGAACGGGACACGCGGCGCGGGGCACGGAACAGACCGAATGCGTCGATCACTGCGTGTCGCGCCGCTGCACGCCCGGACGCGGGGCGATGCGATTGCCCGCGTCCGGATCGGGCCGGAATTCAGCCCGCCTCGCCGTTTCGATCGCCGATAACCTTGCCCGATCGCTCGACCTGACCACCGGCAACCGGGCAACCGGACGACCGCGGGCAACCGCGCGATTGCCCGCAGCGGCTGCGTTACTTCCTGAGAAACCGCAGCGCGAGCCGCGCCATCCGCGGCACGAACATCGGGCGCAGCAGGCGCTTGTCGTATCCGGCCATCCGCCGGTCGTTCTCCTCGAGACACAGCGCGATCAGTTCGCGCGGGTTCAGCGCGTCGCCGATGTCGGCGGTGCCGGTTGCCGGAAAATTCGCATCGCGCGCCGCGCCGTCGGCGTCGATGCCGCGCGCGATGCTCATGCGGTCGCGGATCAGGCACACCCATACGGCGGCGACGCGGGCGAAGAACCACGGCCGGCGCCACCACGGCATCGTGCGCCAGTACCACGCGTACCAGTTCACGAAGAACAGGATGTGGCGGCCTTCTTCCTGGATCACCGGTTCGAAGGTCTCGACGAGTTCGGGCGGGAAATAGCCGGAGCGCTGCGCGGAGCGGAACAGGCCGAATGCGAAGAAGCTGTCGATGCATTCGCTGAAGCCCGTCATCATCCACGACCATTCGGGATCGGTGGGCGCCGGGTAAGCCGGCTCGGGCGCGAGCCGGATACCGTACGCCTCGACGAGCTTCGACAGCACGACCTTGTGGCGCGCTTCCTCGTTGCCGTCCATCTCGAGCGCGCGGCGCAGCAGCGGATCGCCGATCGTGGCCGCATAGGTCGCCACGCGGATCGATGCGCGGCCTTCGGTCTGCACTGCGATGTCCCAGATCGGCAGCGACGTGAGCCGCCTGAGCTCGGCGGGCTTGAGCGCCGGCCAGTCGATCACCGCCGGCTTGTACGGGTTGTGTGTGTCGAGCAGCATGCGGCAGAACATCTGCTTGTGCGCATCGGAACCGATCCGGACCGGACCTTGCCTCTCGAAGGTCCAGTTGCGCATTGCGTGATCTGCGGCTGCGTGCTCTTCCTGCAGCGTGTCACTCATGGCTATTGTTATGCGATTACGGATCGAAAGATTCTTACATACCTTCCGTAAACGCGTATTTTCGAGCGGCGATGCGCAGGCCGGCCCCGCGTGCATCACGCGTGCGTGTCGACCCAGAGGCGACCCCAGCGGGACGCGTAGGCCAGCGCGTGTTCTTCCTCGAAGAAGAAATCGATTGCGTCGAACGACACGGAGCGCGGCGACGGGCCGCTGCTTGCCTTCTCAATCGTCAGGTTGGCGGCGAACAGCCCGTTCGGCAACCGGGCGGCAGCGGGGGCGACTTCATAACCCTTGTAGCGGATCGTACGGTTCATGGCGTGCGCGGAGAGAGTTCGGAGGTTCAGCGTACGAAAACCCGCCTGCGGCGTGAACCAATCTTTCGGCCAATGCAAATCACGCGGCGGGCCGAATCGTTATCGGCACGGGGTGCGGGAAAAGACGATCGAGGAGAAGCGTCGACGTGCGCGGCGCATGGCCGCTCGGATGTGCGCCGCCCGCGCCGGCGAAGCGGGTCGGCCGGGCGCGGGCGGTGGAAGGCGGGAGACTTACTGGTTGGCGATCTTCAGCACGGGCGCGAGCGCATCGACCGATGCCGCATGCGATGCCGCACGGTGCGACGCGAACGCGAGCGCGAACTCGGCCGCTTGCGAGCCGACCGTTTCGAGCTGGGCGACGACCTTCGGATCCGAGCAGCTGTCGGCGCCGTCGAAGCGCGTTTCGAGCGTGTTCACGGTTGCGCCGAACGGCGTCGGCCAGCCTCGCAGCGCGTGCACGATCGAACGCAGCGACGTCAGCACGGTGCCGGCCGCCTGCCAGCCGTAGGCGGTGACGATCAGGCCGACCGCGCGCCCGTCGAGGTACGGACGATCGTCCGCGCGCAGTTCTTCCAGCGTGTCGAGCGCGTTCTTCACGAGGCCGGAAACGCCGCCGTGATAGCCGGGCGTCGCGATGATGATCGCGTCGGCTTCGCGTACGGCGTCGATCAGTTCGCGCTGCGCGTCGGTCAGCGTTTTATGTTCGGGGGCGTAGTGCGGCAGCGTATGCAGGAACGGGCCGTCGAACAGGCGCGTACGTGCGCCGGCGGCCTGCGCGCCGCGCAATGCGAACGACAGCGCGCGTTCGGTGGACGACGCTGCCCGGGTGGTCCCGCCAATGCCGACGACGAACGGGCGGCGGTGCTGATCGAATGCAGTCAAGGGGCGCTCCTTGGGGATGGCTTGCCCGGCTAAGCACAGGCTTAAAACCAGATGGTAACGACCCCGACGCCACTCTGAAAACGACTTTTCGTTCTATCGATATGCCGCGCGGCAGGGGCAATCGTGTGCGCGCCCGCCCAGATCGATAGCAGAAATGCTTGGTTGGGACGGCGGGCCGCGGTCGATAAGATGGGCCCGTCTCCTCCATGATGTCTCTACTGACATGGGTTGGCCCCGCCGCGCGGATGCAGGCGGGGCTTTTTTTCGTCCCGTTCCGGAAAAGGGGGCGCGATGTACCGGGCCGTGGCCCGTTACGCGAACACCGGCCGGAAAAAGCTGCGCTCGTAGCTGACGATGCAGCGCGTTTCCTCCGCGTAGCGGAATGCCGCCTGACAGGCCGGATCGTCCATCGACCGTTCGCGGTAGCGCTCGTATTCGGCGAGGCTCGGGAACGAGAACATCGCGAGCGCGATGTTGTTCGCCCCTTCGGACGGCAGGAAATAGCCGTGATGCGTGCCGCCGAACCGCTCGACGAGCGGAATCCACATCTTGCCGTAGGTTTCGAACTGGTCGAGCTTGTACGGATCGACGACGTAGCGAAGGTAGCAGGTGATCATGAGCGCGCCCGGGGCAAGGAGGAATCCGCGAGTCTGGCGGGCGTCGCCGCATGTGTCAACGGCGCACGCCGGCGAGCGATGCCGTCGCGCGATGCGTTGCTTGCGCGGGCAACGAACGGCATTCCGTCACGCGTTCGCCACGACGCGCGCAGCGTTGCCGCACGCACCGCCGCCACCGTTTCTTCCGCTCGCCAACTGCCCGACTTTTACGACATTTTTTCTTGCGAGGGCGGTCGGCGCGCTCCTAGACTTCGGGCATCCCAACCACGGAGCATGGCGATGTCGATACCCTGGAACGCAACTGCCGAACGCACACCTGCCGCGCCGCCTGTCGCGTGCGCCGATCGGGTGATCGTGCGGCGTTTCGATCCGGCTTTGGACAGCTATGCGCAACTCACGCCGATGCTGCATCGCGCGTTCGCGCGGCTCGGCGCGATGGGGCTCAACTGCACGTGCGTCGACCAGGATGTCGACGTCACGCGCCGTCGCGCGGAAGCGGGCGAGTGCTATGTCGCCGTGTGCGGCGGGCGCGTGATCGGCACGGCCACGCTGTATGCGACCGATCCGTCGTCGGCATGCTCGCTGTACCGGCGCGAAGGCGTCGCGAGCGTGCGGCAGGTGGCGGTGGACCCGGCTTGCCAGAGCCGCGGGATCGGCGCGTTGCTGCTCGCGTTCGCCGAGCAATGGGCCGCATTGCGCGGCTATACGCTGCTCGCGCTCGATACGCCGCATCCCGCGTCGCACCTGCTCGCGTTCTACGGCGCGCAGGGTTTCGACGTCGTCGACGTGATGCGCTTCGACGGCAAGTGCTACGACAGCGCGATTCTCTGCAAGCGGCCCGTCGCGCACGTCGTGCGTCGCGTGTCGACGGCGTCGCGCATGGCCGCACGCGTGGCGGCCGTGCGTCGTCTTGTGCACGCGTTGCCGTCGCGTGCGGCTGCGATGGCCCGACGCGACCGGCACGTGCGGCGTGGCGCGGGCTGGGCGGCGCGACGCGCGGCCGGTGCCGCGAGCTGCCGCTCGTCGCCGTGGCGGCCGCGTCAGCACGGACGCTACACGTTCGGCTGACCGCCGCGCGCCGTCTTTTCCTGTTTTGCCGCGCAAACGTCGCGTGAGCGGAGTGTGGCGCTCCCGCTCGTGTCAGGCCCTCGAGACACCCCCGCCGCATCGCGGCGAAACCGATGTTTACGCGCTTTTTATGCTGCCGCGCGGCGTGCTCGTGTCATTGCCGTTCATTGCGCTGATCGACATCGTGCCGCAGGCCTGCGAACGGGCCCGGGCATGACCGCGCGGCGTTACTCGTCGCGGCCGTGCGTAGCGCCGCCGCCTTTCGCGACGCGCCATGCGATCGTGCCGAGCACGCCGACCGCGACGACGAGCGCCGCCCACAGCACGTAGCGGCGCGGGGCGTCCGTGTCGGCGGCCGGTGCCGGCGCGACCGCCGAAACCGGCAACGCCGCGCCGACGCGCGCGGGCCGCACTTCGGGCGCCATGCCGACCAGCAACGCATCGCGGCTCGCGGCCGACGACCCGAGCGACGCGGCGCCGACGCCGAGCGTAAACGGCGGCGTGCCGCGTGCGACGAAGGTCAGCGCGGCCGGATGCCAGCCGATCGAGACGGCCGGCTGGCCGCCGCCGAATCCGCCGTTGCGCATGTCGACGACGATCCGCCACGCGCGATCCGTATTCGCCGCGAACTCGAGCGGCGGATTGCGCTGCTCGCCGGCCTTGCCGTGCAACCGGAACAGCACGGCAGCCGCGACGTCTCGCCACGGCGCCTGCGCGTCGGCGCGGCTCTGCAGCGTCGCGCGCGCGACGGTGTTCGGCTGCGGCAGGTCGATGCGCACGCGGTCGACCGGATACGCGCCGTCGGTGTCGAACAGGTATTCGCCGGGCGTGCCGCCCGCCCGCACGCGTACGGCGTCGCGCCATTGGCGCGGCACGGACGCGGTATCGGTCCCGAGCGCATCGCGCGGGTGCGTTTCGACGTCGATCGATGCGATCGCGGGCGCACCGTCGAGCCAGTCGAGCCGCAGATAGCGCGGCGCCGCGCCGTCGAGCGCGATGCGTTCCTGCACCAGCATGTCGTCGCCGTGGCCGACCTTCAGCAGTTGCGTGCTGCCGAGTGCGCGCCAGTTGCGCAGGTCGTCGCTGGCTTCGACGGCGACACGCCCCTGGTAGCTGTCGTCGCCCACGTGCACGAGCAGCGCGTCGATGTTGCCATCCGCATGCGAGAGGTCGACGAGATCCGCGCCATGCTTCGCGCGCGCCGGTGCGGCGACGCCCGCGCGCAGCGCGCCGTCCGGGCCGACCGTCACGCCGAGCGGTGCGTTGCCGTCGTCGGCGCGCGCGGGCGGCAGCGCAAACCAGTGCACCGGCGTGCGGTGCGGCGGCACGGCGGGTGCGGCCGCGGCGGGTGCATCGAGCGAATACGGCACCGGCTCGCCCGCGCCGTTGAAGATGCGCACGTCGCCGAGATCGTCGCGCCGGCTCGCCGCATAGACGGGCTGCGGCACGGTGAGCTGGTAATACGCGGCGGCGCCGTCGAGGTCGAGCGAGAAGCGCTGCGCGACGCGCCCGGCCTCCGGCGCGCCGTCGGCCGCGGCGAACGACGCGAGCACGCTCAGTCCGAGCAGGGCGGCGAATCGTTTCATGCGGCGTCGTCCCGTGGCGCGGCGGCCTTCGGCGGCAGCGGCGAGAAGTAGCCGATCAACAGCAGCAGCACGCCGATGCCGATGAACGACACGATGCGCTCGATGCCGGTCACGTGCGACAGGTCGAACAGGAACAGCTTGACGACCGTGAGCGCGAGCAGCGCGGCGCCGACGAACCACAGCGGGCGCAGCCCGCGGCGCGTGGCCCAGATCGTGATCGCGAGCGCGCAGAGCGTCCAGTACACGGACACCGACGCCTGCACGAGCGTCGATTCCGCCATCGCGCCGAGTGCGTACGGCACGCCGGCCCAGTGATGCAGCGTGCGCAGCAGGATCGCGTTCAGCCACAGGAACGCGGTCGCCCCCGCTGCGCTCAGCAGTTCGACGCGGTACTGGCCGAACGACCAGCCGAGCTTGCGCGCGCGCACGAACCACGACGCGGCGAGCGCATAGACGACCGCGAGCACGAGGTCGAGCGGGTTGAAGAGCGGCACGCGCGCCCAGCTGCCGCCGTCCTGCGTGAAGTTCGCGTAGAAGGTCCACACCCACATCACGACGATCAGCGGCAGCGACGCGAGCGCGCACACACGGGCGATGCCGTCGCGACGCGTCAGCCACATCCCGGCGAACGCGAACAGGCTCCAGCCGACCATGAACACTTGCTGGATGCCGAACGACGACAGCACGGTGTCGATGTCGTAACCCGTATGGAAACGGTGATGCAGCGTGCGCAGCAGCAGCGCGTTGAACCACAGGAACACGGTTGCGATCGCCACGTAGTCGACGATGCGCGGATGCCACGCGATGCCGAGCGTGCGCAGGCGGCGCAGCCATACGGCGAATGCGACAAACACCAGGAACTGCGCGATGTCGAGCGGATTGAGCAGCGGCAGCCAGAAGAGCGGCGCCGCGTTGCCGTCGCTGATCACGCTGGCGACGCTCCACAGCCACAGCAGTGCGGCGAGCGGTGCCGCGCCCCACACCTGGTACGCGCGCGGAAACGCCGCGACGGGCCAGCGCAGGCGCGAGCCGGGGCCGGACACCAGCAGGAGCAGCGCGCCGAAGCCGTAGGCCCACGCGCTCCAGCTCCATGCGCCTTCGGGCACGTACGCGCGCAGGCGCCAGAAGCCTTCGAGCGACAGCAGCCCGCACACTGTCCAGAACGTCAGCGTGTGCAGCGGAGCGACGATGCCCGCGGCGACGGATGGCACTGGGCCGGGCGCGGTGCCTGTCGCGGGTTCGACGGTCGCCGGCCCGCGCGACTGGCGCCACAGCAGCGCAAGCGCCGCGCCGACCGCGACGGGCCACGCGAACGCGCCCATTCCCGACAGCGGCGCCTCATGCGCATCGAACGCGCGCAGCGCGAGCAGCGCCAGCACCGGCGTCAGCGCGAGCGCGGGCCATTCGGCGAGCGGCCACGCGAGCCGGCGGCGCGCGACGTGCGCGAGCCACGCGGTGCCGGCCGCGAACAGCGCGGTCGTATCGACGACGAAGCGATCGGCATGCAGGTCGACGTGACGGCTCGCGTAGACGAGGATCTCGTGCAGCCCGCCGCTGACCCACCACAGCAGCCCCCACGCGGCCGCGGCGGCGCCGATTTCGGGCATCCACGCATGCCACGCGCGCGCTTCGCCGCGCCCGTGCAGCCACCAGCCGGTGAACAGGCCGGCGAGCGCGATCAGCAGCATCGCGATGTACGGGCTGTTGAGCACGGGCAGCGCGGTGGTGTCGGCCCGCCCGAGCAGGCTCGTGAAGAACGCACCGGCCGCGGCAACCTGCATCAGCAGCCCGAAGCCGAAGCGCAGCATGCGCTTCTCGCGCACGCCGAGCCACACGACGGCCGCGCCTTCGATCGCCCACGCGGCGCTCGTCGTCGGGCCCGAGAACGCGAGCGGCACGGCCAGCGTCGCGAAGATCACCGCGAGCGCGAGCGTGGATTCGAACAGCAGCGCGAGGCGGTCGCGGCGCCGCGCGAGCCAGGCGGTGACCGCGACGTAGAACGCCGACAGCGCGACCGCGCTCCACGCGAGCCCGAACGGCACGTCCTTCACGAGCGACGCCTGTAGCGCGGTCGCGACGATCGGCGTGCCGAACACGAGCGTGCCGTCCACGTAGTGCCGCAGCGCGAGCTCGCGCTTCACCGCGTACAGCAGTGCGATGCCGACATACATCAGGAAGAACAGGATCAGGAACGGCTCGGTGCTCGCGAACAGCGCGGGGCGGTAGGCCGTCACGCCCCACGCCGAACCGATCGTGAACGTGAACACGAAGCCGAGCAGGTTCAGCGGACGCCACGCCTTGAACCACGCGATCGCGAAGATACCTGCGTTCAGCAGTGCGTAGTAGCTGAACAGCGCGACGTGGTTGCCCTGGCCGGTCGACAGCAGCACCGGTGCGAGAAAGCCGCCCGCGCTGCCCATGAACGCGAGCGGCAGTGCGTTCTGCCGCACCGCGAGGAACGCGCTCAGCGCGCACACGGCCACCATCAGCGGAAACGCGGCGCCGACGGGCAGCAGCGCGTAGAGCTTGGTCGCGGCGAAGATCGTCAGGTACAGGATGCCGACGCCACCGCCCTGCAGCACGAGCCCGTACGCGGCGCGGCGCGCGCGCACGCGCCAGCCGACCGCAAGCAGCGCGGCCGCGGCGAGCGCGGTGCCCGCGAGGCGGAATTCGATCGGCAGCATATTGTTGTCGGCCGCGTACTTGAGCAGGAACGCGACACCGAAGAACAGCACGACGATCCCGACGCGCACGACCGTGTTGCCGCCGAGCAGCCAGTCGCGCGCGGCGCGGAACGCGCGCTCGGCGATGCCGGGTTCGCGCGGTTGGGGCGGTGCGGGCGGGATCGACGGTGCGGCCGGTGTTTCGCTTGCACGGGGCGTCGTGGCCGGCGCCGGTGCGGCGGCGCGAACCGGTGCGGAAGAGGGCGCCGATACGGATGCGGATGCGGATGCGGATGCGGATGCGGATGCGGATGCGGATGCGGATGCGTCCGCGCGTGCGGCTGCCGGCTGGGCCGGCGGGCGCGGCGGCAGCGCAGCCGACGGCGGGACAGGGGCGAATGGCGTGGCGGATGCGGATGCAGTTGCGGTGCCCGCGGGTGTGGGCGCGGTCGCGCCGGGGGTGGCCGAGCCGGCGTGCGCGCCGGCAAGCTGGCCGCGCAGCGACGCGACTTCACGCGTCAGCGTCTCGACGGTCGCTTCGAGGCGCGCGACGCGCTCGGCCAGCGGAACCGGCGGCGGTGCAGGCGGCGCCTGCATCGCGAACGTGCCGGGTGTCGCGCCCTTGGCTTTGCGCTTGCGCTGTTGCAGCGTGTTGTCGAGGCAGAACCCGATCGCGGCGCCGAGCACTGCGCCGTTGATGGCGGAGAAGTCCCCGATCAATGCGGCAATCCCGCCCACGATGAAGCCGATTGCGGTAAAAGCCCAGTTCATCTCGCCTTGCTCCCTCTCTCGTATCGTTATCGGCCTGCGACCGGATGTTTGCCGATCGAGGCGGTGTCGGCATGGCCGGCAGGCGAACCGGCATGCGCTGCTGACAGCGGGGGCCGCGTGGCGGCCTGCGTCGCGATCAGCCTGTTGGCGGGGAATGTATCACAGCGGCCATCGTGGATTTTCCGGGTTGACGCGGTATCGCGGCATGCGCCGTCCGGTGTCGCCACGCGGTTCTTTCTGCACGATCATGCTTTTTACCGGTGCATGCGACGCGCATTCGTCAGAGCAGAGCGACGCGCGAACGGACGTGAAATTGTCGTAAAGCGACGCGCGCCCGATGCGAATCGGCGCACCGCGCGGCGCGATATGCGTCGCGCTGCTGCGCACAAGTCCGGTGCGCGATGCCCGCCGTTGCTGGCCGTGCGCGTATTGCGCCGCCGCAATCGGGTGCCGACCCGTGCTGCGGGCCGCCGGGCGGGGCCGGCGACCGTGTCGTATTTGCGCAAGCGTTTGTCGTAATTCGTCGGCAGGTCGGGGTTTTTTCTGGCAACTATGTAGGCACGCTATGCAAGTGCGAGTCCCCGCTACACGAGGAGAAGGTTTCGATGGATGCCCCCAAGGTCGTGGTCGAAGGTCTGTGCAAGGTGTTTGGAAGTAATCCGCGGCAGGCGCTCGACATGCTCGCCGCCGGCGCGACGAAGGACGATGTGCTCAAGCGCACCGGCCAGGTCGTCGGCGTGCACAACGTCTCCTTCGATGTGCAGGAAGGCGAAATTTTCGTGCTGATGGGCCTGTCCGGCTCCGGCAAGTCCACGCTGATCCGCCTCGTGAACCGGCTGGTCGATCCGAGCGCCGGCAAGGTGATGATCGACGGGCTCGATGTCGCGTCGGCACGCCGCTCGGCGCTGACCGCGCTGCGCCGCAAGGACATGAGCATGGTGTTCCAGTCGTTTGCGCTGATGCCGCATCGCACCGTGGTGTCGAATGCCGCGTTCGGGCTGGAAGTCGCGGGCATGGGCAAGAAGGAGCGCGAGCGCCGTGCGATGGAAGTGCTCGAGCAGGTCGGCCTCGCGCCGTTCTCGCACAAGCTGCCGTCCGAGCTGTCGGGCGGCATGCAGCAGCGCGTCGGCCTGGCCCGCGCGCTGGCCGTGAACCCGTCGCTGATGATCATGGACGAGGCGTTCTCCGCGCTCGACCCGCTCAAGCGCCGCGAAATGCAGGACGTGCTGCTGCAACTGCAGAAGGAGCAGCGCCGCACGATCATGTTCGTGTCGCACGATCTCGAGGAAGCGCTGCGCATCGGCAACCGCATCGCGATCATGGAAGGCGGCCGGCTCGTGCAGGTCGGCACGCCGCAGGACATCATCGCGAACCCGGCCGACGATTACGTGCGCGCATTCTTCGACGGCATCGACACCAGCCGCTACCTCACGGCCGGCGACCTGATGCAGACGGGCGCCGTGCCGCTCGTGTCGAAGTGCGATGCCGCGAACGTCGCGGCGACGCTCAACGGCAGCGCCGAATACGCGTTCGTGCTCGACGCCGAACGCAAGATCCGCGGCTTCGTCACGCGGGACGCGCTCGGTCAGGCCACGCCGTCGGTGCGGCCGATCGAAAGCATCCGGCGCGACGCGTCGCTCGAACATGTCGTCGCGCGCGTGGTCGCGAGCCCGAATGCACTGCCGGTCGTCGACGACGACGGCTGCTACTGCGGCTCGGTCGATCGTGCGCTCATCCTGAAGGCCATCACGCGTTCGCGAGGTTCCCATGTCTGAAATGATTCCGCTCGGTACCTGGGTCGACCAGTCCGTTCACTATCTGCTCGACCACGACGCAAAGACGTTCGACGCGATCGGCCAGGCGATCGAAGGGCTCGCGGCATTCGTCGAGCACGGCCTGCAGGCGATCCCGATGTGGATGATGATGGCCATCTTCATCGGCGTCGGGCTGTGGCGGGTGGGCTGGCGCTTTGCGCTGTTCACCACCGCGTCGCTGCTGCTGATCTTCGCCACCGGCTTCTGGGACCAGACGGTCATCACGCTCGGCCTCACGCTGTCGTCGACGATCATCAGCCTCGTGCTCGGCATTCCGCTCGGCATCTGGGCCGCGAAGAGCAAGTGGGTTGCCGCGATCGTGCGCCCGATCCTCGACCTGATGCAGACGATGCCGGCCTTCGTCTACCTGATTCCGGCCGCGATGCTGTTCGGTCTCGGCCGCGTGCCGGGGATCCTGTCGACGGTGATCTTCGCGATGCCGCCCGCGGTGCGCCTGACGAGCCTCGGTATCCGCCACGTGAACCGCGAGATCGTCGAAGCCGGCCAGGCATTCGGCTGCACGCCGTGGCAATTGCTGTACAAGGTGCAGTTTCCGAACGCGCTGCCGTCGATCATGCAGGGCGTGAACCAGACGATCATGATGGCGCTGTCGATGGTGATCATCGCGTCGATGGTCGGCGCGGGCGGTCTCGGCAACGACGTGCTCGCCAGTATCCAGCGCCTCGACATCGGTCTCGGTTTCGAAAGCGGCCTGTCGGTCGTGCTGCTCGCGATCATTCTCGACCGCATCACCGAGAGCTTCGGCCGCGCGCCGGGCACCGTGAAGGCGCCGCTGTTCTCGGGCCTCAAGCAGCTGTTTCGCGTGAAAGCCGCACACGCACAAGCGTGACCTCCGGCGGCCGGCACCGCCGGCCGCTCACCCTGAATATTTGATAACGGCCTCCGCGGTTCGCGCCGCGGGGCTAGCCCCCTGCAACCTCCTCGCCAGGAGACCGATGTGACGTCCGCCGTCGCCGTGGCGCCCGCCGCCTGCGTTTCACCGGTTTCGTCTCTTGCCCATTTCGGCTTCCTGACGCTGCCGAACTTTTCGATGATCGCGTTCTCGAGCGCCGTCGAAGTGCTTCGGATGGCGAACTACGTCGGGCGAGCCGATCACTACCAGTGGTCGATCTACTCGCTCGACGGCAGTCCGGTGCACGCCAGCAACGGCATCGCGGTACGGCCCACGCAGGCGCTCGACTACACGAACCTGCCCGACGTGATGATCGTGTGCGGCGGTATCCGCATCCGCGACGTGGTCGACGAAGGCGCGCGCGATACGCTCGCGGCCCTCGCCGAACGCGGGCTGCCGCTCGGCGGTATCTGCACCGGTGCGTACGCGCTGATGTCGAGCGGGCTGCTCGACGGCTATCGCTGCACCGTGCACTGGGAGAACCTGTCCGCGCTGCATGCCGAGTTTCCGCAGGTCGGGTTCGCCGACGAGCTGTTCGTCGTCGACCGCGACCGGCTGACCTGCACCGGCGGCACCGCGCCGCTCGACCTGATGCTGAACCTCGTCGGCATGCGTTTCGGCCAGCAGCTGGCCGCGCAGGTGTCCGAGCAGTTCATCCTGGAGCGCATCCGCAGTTCGACCGATACGCAGCCGATTCCGGTCGATGCGCGGGTCGGCTTCTCGCGCGCCGAGCTGATCGAGGTCGTGCGGCTGATGGAGGCGAACATCGAGGAGCCGCTGTCGCTGGAGGAACTCGCGCGGCTCGTGCGGCTGTCGCAGCGGCATCTGCAGCGCATGTTCAAGGTGTACCTGAACGTGTCGCCGACCCACTATTACCTGACGCTGCGCCTGAAACGCGCACGCGACCTGCTGCGCACGACCGACGCGTCGATCGCGCGCGTGACGACCGTCTGCGGCTTTCATTCGCCATGCCATTTCAGCAAGGCCTATCGCGCGCAGTTCGGCCATGCGCCGAGCTACGAGCGCCGGCTGCCGGGGCGCTGAACCGGGGCGACGATTCGGTCCGCGACGCCGCCGGGATCGCGGCGCGCGGCTTCAATAAACGATCCCGCATTCAAGCAAACGACATCACTTTGAGGAGAAGCAAGATGAAGCGCCTATTGATCGCAGCGGTGTGCGGGGTCGGGATAACCGCGCCGATGTCGGCCGTGTATGCGGCCGATCCGCCCGTATGCAAGAACGTGCGCTTCGCGGATGTCGGCTGGTCCGACATCGCGGCGACCACCGGCCTCGCATCGACGATGCTGCAGGGGCTCGGCTACAACCCGACGAAGACGATCGCATCGGTGCCGATCACGTTCGCGGGGATCAAGAGCAAGCAGATCGACGTGTTCCTCGGCTACTGGTCGCCGACGATGGACCCGATCATCCAGCCGTTCACGAAGGCCGGCACGATCAAGGTGCTCGCGACGCCGAACCTGACCGGCGCGAAATACACGCTCGCGGTGCCCGACTACGTGTACCAGGGCGGCCTGAAGTCGTTCGCGGACATCCAGAAATACGCGGACAAGCTCAACGGCAAGATCTACGGGATCGAGCCGGGCAATGACGGCAACCTGCTGATCAAGAAGATGATCGACGGCAACCAGTTCGGCCTCGGGAAGTTCAAGATGGTCGAGTCGAGCGAAGCCGGGATGCTGGTCGAGGTGAATCGCGCGATCCGCGACAAGCAGTGGATCGTGTTCCTCGGCTGGGAACCGCATCCGATGAACGTGCAGATGAAGATCGACTACCTGAGCGGCGGCGACGCCGTGTTCGGTCCGAACTACGGCGAAGCGAAGGTGCTGACCGCGACGCCGCCCGATTATTCGCAGCGCTGCCCGAACGTCGCGAAGTTCGTGTCGAACCTGCAGTTCACGACGTCGATCGAGAACCACGTGATGATGCCGATCATGAACAAGGAAGACCCGAACAAGGCGGCGGCCGAGTGGCTGAAGGCGAACCCGCAGGCGCTCGACAAGTGGCTCGCCGGCGTGACGACGCTCGACGGCAAGCCGGGGCTGCCGGCGGTGAAGGCGTATCTCGGCGTGCATTGAGCGACGGGCACGGGGCTTCACGGTCCTGACCGGGAGCCCGGCGCGTCGTCGAGCCGGTGGAAGCGGGGCGCACGTCCTGCCTCCACCGGCTTTTTGCATTCGGCTTCACGCGCGGCGCGATGGCAAGAGGACGATGCGCTAGACTGCTCGATCCCGATCGAGGAGGCGGCGATGATCCGCAACACGCGTGATGTATCCGGATGGCGACACGAACACGGCAGGTGGCTGAACGGCATGTCCATGCGTGCCGACGCGGGCCGCAGCCGGATGACGCGGCATCCCGACGGTCGTTTCGCATGAAGCGCATCGAGCAAGTGGTGCTCGCCGCCGATCTCGCGGGCACGGTGGTGTTCGCGATCGAGGGCGCGAATGCGGCGATCGGCGCCGGACTCGACCTGTTCGGGGTCATGGTGTTGTCGCTCGTCGTCGCGCTCGGCGGCGGCGTGATCCGCGACCTGCTGATCGGCGCACGGCCGCCGAGCGCCGTGAGCGACTGGCGCTATCCGGCGCTCGCGTTCGCTTCCGGGTTGTTCGCGTTCGTGTTTCACGAGCGGGTCGCCGCGTTTTCTCCGTCGCTGCTCACGACGCTCGATGCGGCCGGCCTCGCGTTGTTCGCGGTCGCGGGCGCGGTGAAGGCGCTCGAATTCCGGGTTCACCCGTTCATCGCGACGCTGATGGGCGCCGTGACCGGCTGCGGCGGCGGTGTCGTGCGCGACATCCTGCTCGCGCGGGTGCCGGCGGTCCTGGTCACGGATATTTATGCGAGCGCGGCGCTGCTCGGCGCGGTGTGCGTCGTGTCGTGCCGGCGGCTCGGTTGTCCGCCGGTCGTCGCGGCCGTGCTGGGCGGTGTTGCGTGCTTTGCGCTGCGGATGGCGGCGGTGCGCTTCGGCTGGCAATTGCCGAAAATCACCACCGGCGCGTGAGCGCTCGGCTCACGGTTCCTTCGTCGCCGCCGGTACGTCGAACACCCGATCGAACGCCCACTGGAACACGAACGCATAGCAGAAGAAGAACGCAAACAGCCCGATGTCGACGACGAACGCGTCGAGCCACGAGATGTCGAGCCACCACGATACGACCGGCACGAGGATGAAGATCAGCCCGCCTTCGAATCCGGTCGCGTGCAGGATGCGTCGCCCGAGCGTGCGCGTCGGCCGCCGGCGCGACGCTTCCCAGCGCTCGAACAGCGCGTTGAAAAGCATGTTCCACAGCAGCGCGATCGCCGACATCGTTGCCGACAGAGCGCCCGAATAGACGAGGTCCTGCTTGAAGATCGCCGCGATCGCGGGCGAGATGCACGAAATCGCGATCGCTTCGTAGAGCACCGCCTGCGTGATCCTGCGCGGTAGGCCTTGCACGTAGTTGCTCCGGTTGACCGTCACGCGCCGCGGCACCGTGCCGCGACGTCCCGCAAGGCTATGCGCGTTGCACGTCCGCTTCAATTCACCTAATCTCACCCCGATTGATTCCAATTCAACCCGGCCCGATCCGGCCCGCGAGGCCCCCGTGTTCTCGAAAATTCCCCTGACCGCATTGCGTGTATTCGAGTCGGCGGCGCGCCTCGGCGCATTCAAGGCTGCAGCGGATGAACTGTCCGTGACGCCGGCCGCCGTGTCGCATCAGATCAAGTCGCTCGAAAGCCGGCTCGGCGTGCTGCTGTTCGAGCGCGGGGCGAGCGGCGTGCGGCTCACGGACGAAGGCGAGCGCCTGTTTCGCACGAGTCACGATGCGCTGCTCGCGTTGAGCAGCGGACTCGATGCGGTGCGGCCGGAGACGCCCGAAGACCGCACGCTCGTGCTGACCACCACGCCCGCGTTTGCCGCGATGTGGCTGATTCCGCGTCTCGGCCGGTTTCGTCGCATCGATCCGCAACTGCACATCAAGGTCGAAACGGGCAACACGCTCGCCGATCTCGAACGCGATGCGCGGATCGATCTCGCGATTCGCGCGACGTCGCGCACGTTTCCGGCGCTGCACGAGATTGCGTTGATCGACGAGTATTTCGGCGCGTATGCGGCCGCCGGGTTCGATGCGCATCGCACGGACGAGCCGCTCGACCTGATCGAGACCGTGTGGGATACGCCGCTGCCGGTGTCGGTCGACTGGGCGTCGTGGTGCCGTGCGGCCGGCCGCGAAGCGTGGCTCGAACGCGCGGTGTTTCGCCATTACGACGACGAGCATTACGCGTTGCAGGCGGTGCTGCACGGGCAGGGCATCGCGCTGCTCAGCTCGGTGCTGGCCGCCGAGCATGTCGCGCACGGGGCATTGGCGCCGATCGAGCCGGCGGTGCGGATCGAAGGCGCGCGCTTCGTCGCGCTGTGCCGGCCGGGACGGGAGCGGGAGCCGCAGGTCAGGGCGTTTCTGGACTGGCTCGCGGCGGAGATTGCGCAGACGCGGGACGCGGTGGGGCGGATGGGGGAGTCGGACATCGAGCGGTAACGGGCGGGCTGTGCGCCCCGCTCCGAAATCGCCATCCCGGAGCGGGGAAACCGGCCCCACCGCGTGCGCTCACCCGAACCTGACGCAATAAACCGGAGGCAAATGCGCAGACACCAACTGCCAGTTCTCGCCGCCGTCATCGGACGTCCATAACCCGCCAGTGGTCGATCCCATCGCGAGGCGCGTGCCGGTGTCGTCGATCGCGAGCCCGTGCCGATACACGAGGTCGTACGCCGGCGCACTCGGCAACCCGTTCGAGAACTGCTCGAAGCTGCGCCCGCCGTCGCGCGTGCGCGCGACGACGAAGCGGCCATCCACCGGAATCCGGCACGCATCCTTCACGGCCGGCACGAACCACGCCGTATCCGGCTCGCGCGGGTGCACGGCCACCGCGAAACCGAAGCTCGAAGGCTGCGCCTCGATGCGCCGCCAGTGTTCGGCGCCGTCGGTCGAACGGAAGATCGCGCAGTGATGCTGCGTCCACAGCACGTCAGGGTTCGCCGCGCACTGCACGACGCGGTGCGGGTCCTGCGCGTTGGGCTCGCCGCGCCGTTCGGGCGGCATGTAGTCGGCTTCCATTCCGTCGGCGGTCACCCGCCACGTCGCGCCGCCGTCGGCGGTCTGCCAGACGCCGCCGCACGAGATGCCGATCGTCACGTGCCGGCTGTCGCGCGGATCGACCATCACCGAATGAATGCCCGGCGCATCGTAGCCGCCGCCGCCCCATTCGGTGCGTTCGGGGCGGTCCCACAATGTGCGGTTCAGTACCCATGAGTCGCCGTGGTCGTCGGAGCGGAACAGCCCGCCGGGAATTGTGCCTGCCCACAGCGCGCCCGGCTCGTCGGCGCCGCCGGCTTCGAGCGACCAGATCTGCTGAAGCGTCCACGGCGGCTGCGGCGGGGCGGGGGGCTCGTCGTCCGCGTCGCCCTTGCCCACGTGCGCGCCGGCGCCGCCAGGCGGTTCGTCGGCAGGCTGCGGCGGATAGACGGGAACCGCGCATTCTTCCCAATCGACGGCGCCCGCTCGCCTGCGGTGCAGCTTCACGCCGAAATGGCCGAGGTTGAGCGCCGCATAGAGCGTGCCGTCGCGCGGGTCGGCGAGCGCCATGCTGACGGGCTCGCCGATGAAATGCGGTTCACCGGGCGTCCAGCCGCCGCTACCGTCGGGTTGCATGACGAACAAGCCCTTGCGGGTCGCGACGAGCAGTCGATCGTTCATGTGCGATGTCTCCTGATGGTCCGCCTTGGCGCGATAGCGCTTGTTATCGGGGCTGCGCCCGTGCATGGGTCCCTTTATCCGCCCGTCAGCGCCTGGACGACATACACGCGGCTCGCGTCGCCGAGCGCATCGGACAGGCGCTGCCGGTCGCGGATCGGCTGGCCGTCGATGAAGACCGACAGGTGTTTTCGCAGCGCGCCCTGGTCGTCGAGGATGTAGCCGCGCAGTCGCGGCTGCTCGCTGAAAATGGTGTCGAATGCTTCGCAGACCGAACTCGCATCGACTTCGCGTTCGGGCGTTTCGACATGCCGCTGGATCGATGCGGCGAAGAAGAGATGCGCCATGACGGGCAGATCGGAAGAGGGGCGAAGGGACGGTCTGTAGTTTACGCGATCCCGCCGGGCGTTTCAGGGCCGCGTCACATGCCGGCGGCAGGCTGTCGGCGATATAGCGGGGTCGAAAGACAGCGGCCCGGACAACGCGATCGCCATGCCCGGTCGACAGGATTCGGTGAATCGGCAACAATCGTGCCGCGATCGTGGCGGCACGCGTCAGGCAGTTGTACTACGCATACTTGTCGCCAACCGTCTCCCTGACGGGGTGCGTGTCGTACACGATGACCATGCGCTCGACGAGCCCGCTTTCGTCGAATTCGAACACGTCGACACATTCGAACTGCACCGCCGAGCCGTCGTTAAGCCCCCAGTCGTACACGAAGTAACCCGTTGCCCGTCGTGTGCCGGTCGCGCTGACGCAGATGTCGATCAGGGTGATCCGGCTTTGTCCGGATGCGGCAACGACCTTGTCGAAGAACGGTTTCGGCTGCATCCAGCCGAGAAACGGAGAAAAAATCCGTGCATCCGGCGTGAACAGCGCGCAGATCGACGCGACGTCGCCGCGCTCGAGCGCCTTCAGGTAGGTGTCGACCTGCTGCGTGTATAGTGCCTCCGACGACGAGACCATGCTCTTTCTCCGCTGATTGTTGACGAGCCGGGACGCAGTAGCCGCTGCGAATCCGATGCAACCACGATAGCGATGCAGCGATGACCGAACAATCGAAAAATCCGCAACCCGGGCATGCGGCCCGTGCATACCCGCTTGCCGAACTCACGCGAGCGCTGCCGCCGTTGACGGCGTTCCAGGCATTCGTCGCCGCCGCCGAACTGGGCAGCTTCAGCCGGGCCGCCGATCATCTGTGCAGGACCCAGGGTGCGGTGAGCCGTCAGGTGCAGCAACTGGAAGTGCATTACGGGTGCGCGCTGTTCGTGCGTCATGCGTCGGGGCTGGCGCTGACCGCGGAAGGCGGCGCGTTGCTGACGGTGGCCGTCGACGTCCTGACGCAACTGGCACGCCACGCGGAAGTTCATGGCGGCGTCGCGCCGGTTCTCACGCTGCGGTTGCCGTCCACCTTCGCGATCCGCTGGCTGCTGCCGCGTCTTCCCGCGATCCATCGCGCACTCCAGCCGACCGAACTGCGGATCCAGACGTCGGCGGACGACACGCCGGATTTCGCCGGAACCGACGTCGACGCGATCGTCGTGCGCGGGGCCGGGCACTGGGCCGGCATGGTGTCGGTTCCGCTGTTTGCGGAGCGGCTGACGCCGATGTGTACCGGCACGCTGGCCGCTTCATTGAAATCGTTCGCCGACCTTGCGCGGGCCACGTTGCTTCATCCCGCCCGCGGGCATGACGAGTGGCGCTGCTGGCTCGCTGCGGTCGGCGCGACGCAGGTCGATCCGGAAACCGGGCTGGTACTGGACACGCTCGAGTTGACGCTCACGGCCGCGGAGCAGGGGCACGGCGTGGCGATCGGCGACCCGCGCATGGCCCGGGACCGGCTCGTGGCCGGGACGCTGGTGGCTCCCTTTGGCGACGTCGTGGACAACGGTCTCGGCTATTTTCTCGTGTACCCGTCGCCGCGCGCGACGCAACCCAGGATTCGCGCGCTGACGTCGATCCTGACGGAACTCGCGCAGGACGATTCGCCGCGCACCGCGTGACGGGCATCCGTGCCGGTCACACGCGCTAGACCGGAATCGACCGCCCGCGCATCCGGATCCCGATCCGCACGATACCGATCACCACATTCGACAGCCACGTGAGCCAGCGCGGCATCCCGCGCCGGCGGATATCGAGCAGCAGCACGATCCGCACCGCGTCGCTGTCGTTCCACACCTCGTGCGTGAACGTGTCGTCCCACAGCAGGAAGCGTCCTTCCTCGAGCCGGTATTCGTGGCCGTCGACCTTCAGCACGGCGGCCGGCGTGCCGTCCGCGCGCGTCGGCATCGACAGCACGAGATAGCCGCGCAGGATGCCGCGAAACGGGCCGCGATGCGGCGGAATGTGCTTGCCGGGCGCGAGGAACGACAGCGATGCGGACAGCACGTCCGGCGACGTCGCGACGATCGACGCGACGGTCGGGCAGCGCGACAGGTTGCGCGGGAACGGCTGGCCGTACGCCTGCATGATGAACATCCGCCAGTCGCGCGCGTCGTTGGCCGAGATGTCGTACTGCTCGCGCATGATTTCGTGAAAGCGCGGGATGCGCGGCATGTCGCGCGCCACCGCGAATGCCTCTGCCCGGATGTCGGCCCACGCGCGGACGAAACGCTCGGCATCGGGAAACGCGGCCGTATCGAGCACGGCGCCGCTGTCGATATGGCGGTCGTATAGCGTGCGCAACAGGCCGGCTGCATAGTCGTAAGCGACGGACATGGTCGATCGAAGGGCGATCCGTAAAGGTGTCGTCAGTCTGCACGAAGCGCGGCGCGCGCTGCGTTACGTCAGGTTACGCCGGCTGACGAAAGAATGACAGTTTCATGAACGTTCGTCGCAGGCGCTTCCGGCACCGGAGAAGCCGCGTGATCCGGGCTGCGCGACGCGCGGGAATAAACGCACACGCTCCGGCGTCATACGGGTGTAGCACATCGTCTCGTTGACTTCTCGAGGAGTGGAACATGCATACGCATTGGCTGGTGGCCGCCGCCGTGGCGGCGATTTCTCTCGCGGGTATCGCGACTCAAGCGTCGGCCCAGGAACTGACACGCGCGCAGGTCAGGCAGGAACTGATCGACGCTGAAAACAACGGGCTGCGCTTCGTGACCGATACGTCGTATCCGGACGTGAGCCCGCTGTTTCAGCAGCAGGTCGAACGGATGCCCGGGCATCGGGCCAGCACGGCGGTCGGCAGCGATCCGGCCACGTCATCCGAAGCGGGCAAGCCGGCGACGATGTCGCCGCGTCAGGGTGCCGCCGCGTGCGTCGGCCCCGCGAGTTTCTGCACGATTTATTTCGGGAGCTGACGCAGCCGCCTGCATCCGCGGGTCAGGCATTCAAGGTTTTCGACAAGGTTGATCGATGCGTAACATTGAAGGAGTTCATGATGAAAACATATATCGTAGTCCTGACGATGATCGGAGCGATCGTCTGTCAGTCGGCATTCGCACAAACGGCTGCGCCGCTGACGCGTGCGCAGGTTCGCGACGAATTGATGCGTCTGGAAGCGGCCGGGTACGACCCGGCGAAGGGAGACGAAGGCGAGTATCCGGCGGACATCCAGGCGGCGGAAGCGAAGCTGGCCGAGCAGGACCGGGCCCGAACGGCGGCGGCCGCCGCGCTTGCGCCGGCGGCCGGCATGCCGGCGCCGACCGGCAACTAGGTGCCGACATGGTCTTGTGTGACTTCAGTCCGCCGTGTTCGCGGCACGGCAGTCCCGCAGCCGTTCGTCACGCGCGGCGCGGCAGAGGGGCGCCGGCTGCGCTGCCTGTCATCGCGCGCCGTTTCGCACGGCGCCGCGATCATCTCGTCAGCCGCGCGCGACAGGCGGGCAGGCCGGTCGTGCGATGAACCGGAACGAAGACGGTATCGGCCTCGGCGGCAACACGGTTCATGTGCGCGGTGGCATACCGCGCCGCCAGCGTGGCGATCACCAGGGCAGCATGCGCTGCACGACCTGATCGCGCAGCACGAAGCGGTGCGCCAGTGCGGCTGCGACGTGCAGGCAAATGGCGCCGAACAGCACCCAGGCGAGGATGCCGTGCACGCCGCCCATCGCGTGGCCGAATCCGGAGCCGGCCGCCGACAGCGCGGGCAACGGCACGATGCCGAGTAGCGTCACGCCCCAGGCGCGCGACGACGCGTTGATCCAGCCGAGCAGCGGCACCCCGATCAGCAGCGCGTAGAGCGCGAAATGCGTGACGCCCGACAGTGCGCGCATCGCGCGCGGCAGGTCGCTCGCGGGCGGGCGATGCGTCGCGCGCCACAGCACGCGGCAAGCCATCGCGGCGAGCAGCGCGGTCCCTACGAGGAGGTGCGCGGCGATCAGGCCGATGGGCTGCGTATCGCGGTGCACGTCGGGCATCGTCCAGCCGATCGCAAATTGCGCAACGACCAGCGCGACGATCAGCCAGTGAAGAAAGCGCGCAACGGCGTCATAGCGGGCGGGCGTGGACATGCGGACTCCTGACGTACGACGGGGACGATATCGATCGGGCGAATTCTACGGATGCTTCCTTAACGAAACGTTAAGCGCGCGGCATCGCACGCGACGACCGGTCGTCGGGTGTGCCGGCCGGCACCGAGCCGCCCGCGTCCGCCGACGGCAGCGTGATCGCGACGCCGAGGCCCCGGCCGCCGATGCCGGCCCCGAATTGCACGGTGCCGCCGAAGTACTGGGTGATGCGCGTGACGATCGACAGCCCGAGTCCGCTGCCGGGCGACTGCGCGCCGCTGCCGCGATAGAAACGGTCGCCGAGCCGCTCGTGCTCGCCGGGCGCGACGCCCGGGCCGTCGTCGCGCACGACGATGCGTTGCCGCCCGCCGTCGTCATGCACCGCGAGTTCGATGCGGCCGCCCGCGCGGCTGTACTTGACGGCGTTGTCGACGAGGTTGTCGAGCAGGATGCCGATCAGGATCGGATCGGCATCGATCGCCCGGCCGGATACGTGGCCGGCCACGACGTCGATGGCCTTGTCCGAAGCCTTGTGGAGATGGCGATCGATCGCGGCGTCGACGAGTTCGCGAACGACGACGGCGCGCGTCGGAATGCGTTCGTATTCGTCGAGTCGAGCGAGCAGCAGCAACTGTTCGGCGAGCCGCGCGCTGCGGTCGACACCTTGAACGACCCGCTGCATCGCCAGTTGCGTGCGAGCCGGATCGTCGGACGCGATCGCGACCTGGGCCTGGACCTTGATCGCGGCCAGCGGCGTCTTGAGTTCGTGCGCGGCGTCGGACGTGAACGCGCGTTCGCGCACGATCGATTGCCGCAGCCTGGCCAGCAGGCGGTCGATCGCGTCGACCAGCGTGCGCACCTCGTCCGGCACGGTCGCGATGGCGAGCGGTTCGAGCGATCGCGCGTCGCGCGCGCCGATCAGCGTCGAAAGCGTTTTCAACGGCGCGAGACCGCGCCCGATCAGGTACCAGAGGAGGAGCGCCAGCACCGGGAGCGCGACGATCAGCGGCAGGACGATGCCGCGTGCGATGCCGGTCGCCAGATCGCTGCGCGTATTGGCGATCTCCATCACGCGTATCCAGCGCCCCGACGCATTGTCGCGCAATGTGTGCGTACGCCACGGCGCATCGTGAATGACGATCGTCTCAGGGGCGCCGCGCGGGTTGCGGATATCCGGCAACGCGGCCGCTTCGGCCGGAAGGCTCGATGCGACCACGTTGCCTCGGGCGTCGCGTACCTCGAACAGGATGTCGCGGGGCAGGCGATCGCCATCGCTTTCAGGGCTGGGTCTCGCGCTGCCGCGATCCAGTTCGACGCGTGCGTCCGGCGGAAAACGGGCGAGGCGGCCGAGGTCGGCGGCCGACAGATCGACCAGGAGCGACGCATATTCGACGAGGCGGGCGTCTTCCCATTCGCCGATCTCGCGCGTCGCATAGCGGAAGCCGCCGAATACGGCGACGAGCCACACGACGGTCACGCAGCCGAGCGCCATCGATGAAACGCGGCGCCGTATCGAGCGGGAGATCATGCGAGGTCGACCACGTAGCCGATGCCGCGGACGGTGCGGATCAGTTCCGCGCCGAGCTTCTTGCGCAGGTTCGAGACATGGACCTCGATCGCATTGCTTTCGATGCCTTCCTGCCAGCCGTACAGCGTGTCTTCGAGGCGCGCGCGCGACTGCGGCGCGCCCGGGTGGCTGACGAGCTGAACCAGGATCGCCCACTCGCGCGAGGTCAGCGCGATACGCGATGCATCGCGCGTCACCGTGTGGGCGGTCAGGTCGATCGTGATGTCGCGCCACACGATTTCATCACCGGCGCGACCTTGCGAACGGCGCACGAGCGCACGACAACGGGCAAGCACCTCGGTCAGCTCGAACGGTTTCGCGAGATAGTCGTCCGCGCCGTCGTCGAGGCCGCGAACGCGGTCGGCCACGGTGCCGCGCGCGGTCAGCACCAGCACGGGGACCGTATCGCCCGCGTCTCGCAACGCACGCAGCAGTTCGGTGCCCGATTTTCCCGGCAGACCGAGATCGAGCACGACGAGCGCGAAGCGCGTCGTCGCGAGCGCCGCGGCGGCCGCGTGACCGTCGCGCAACCAGTCGACGTGATAGCCGGCCTGACTCAGGCTGATCTCGAGACCGCTGCCGATCAGGTCGTCGTCTTCAACAAGGAGGAGTCGCATGGTCGATTCGGGGGGCGGATGCCTGCGATTGTACGAGTGCAACCGTGCATGCGTGCAACGGATTGTAATGGTGCAGCATCCGGCTTTCCGCGATTCTGAAGAACGCTTAAGGTTTGCCTCCGGCAATCCCGCTACCATCGGCCACACCGTTTCTCGGGTGTCATCCGTTCCCAGGATCCCGAACCGGGTCACGCATGTCCGGCACATGCCGCGCGTGCTTGCCCGTCAATCCGCGGCCCTTTCGATCGATCTCCGATCGATGCGTGTCGTCCGTACGGGAGGTTCATTCTCCATGGCATCTTCGACGATCGGGCGATGGCGTGCCCACCTGCTGATCGCCGCACTGGCCGGCATGTTCATTCAGTGTTTCGTGCTGGTGTCGTTGCTCGCAGGCCGCATACCCGAAGCATTTTTTACCACGACGACGTTTCGCGTCTGGACCGTCATCGCGGTCGCCACCGCGATCCTTTCAGCCCGCAAGCTTGCCGATACGGCGTTTCGGGCCGCCGTCGCATGCGGCTACGTGCGTGTGACCGGAATCGATCGCCGCACGGTAGTTGTGTCATCTGATTGCGCGTACCGTCGCCTGGTCGTTCTTCACATCCGGCTGCACGGGAATCGATACGGCGGCGCGCACGGGTGAGCCCGCGTGCGCGCGGCTGCGCCGGGGTGTCGTGGTCGTACGGGTCACCACTGGGGAGAAGCATGGTTTTGCTGCATGTGCTGCACGCGCTGGCCGGCGCAATGTCGATCGTCTGCGGGCTGGGCGTGTTGCTGGGCATTGCCTATACGGTCACGGCCAGCGTGCTGGTCGGCCGGTTCTTTTCCCGGGCGGCGGCCCGGCCGCGCGCGTATCCGGGCGTCACCGTCGCGAAGCCGCTGCACGGTGACGAGTGGCAACTCGTACAGCATCTCGAAAGCTTCTTCGTGCAGAATTATCCGGGCCCCGTCCAGCACCTGTTCGGCGTGCACGATGCGGCCGACAAGGCGCTTGCCGCCGTCGAGACGCTGCGCGCGCGCTACCCGGACGCGAACGTCAAGGTTGTCGCCGATGCGCGGCTGTACGGGCCGAACCGCAAGATCGCGAATCTCGTGAACATGCTCGAACACGCGGAGTATTCGGTGCTCTGTCTCGCCGACAGCGACGTGCTGGTCGAGCGCGATTATCTGTGTGCCGTCGTCGGCGCGCTACAGCAGCCGGATGTCGGCATCGTGACGAGCGTGTATCGCGGCATCGCATCGCCGGGCTTCTGGTCCGGTGTCGCGGTCGCGATGACGAACTACCATTTCCTGCCGGGCGTGATCACCGGGCTCTTCATCGGGCGTGCGCGGCCGTGCTTTGGCCAGACGATCGCGATCACGCGCGCAACGCTCGACCGCATCGGCGGCCTGACGCGTTTCGCGCATCACCTGGCCGAGGATCACGCGCTGGGCGAAGCGGTGCGGCAGGTAGGCGCGCAGGTCGTCATCCCGCCGTTCGTCGTCGGGCATGCGTGTGTCGAGGAGACGTTCGCGAAGCTCTACGCACACGAGTTGCGCTGGAGCTGCACGATCCGCGCGGCGGACCGGCTCGGTCACGCGGGCTCGGTGCTGATGCACCCGGTGCCGCTCGCGCTGCTGGCGCTGGCGTTCTCCGGCGGCACGGCTGCCGCGTGCTGGCTGGCGGTGGCGGCGCTCGTCGCGCGCACGCTGCTGATGCTGAGAACGAGCCGCGCGACCGGCGCGGGCCTGCGCGGCGCGATCTGGCTGCCGTTCGTCGATCTCCTGCAGTTCTTCGTGTTCGTGTCGAGTTTCTTCTCGTCGCACGTCGTGTGGCGCGGCACGCGCTTTCGCGTCGACCGGGAAGGCCTGCTGTCGTCGGCGAGCGAATCATGACGATGCAGACGAACCCCGGCGCCGATGCAGCGGAGCGGAACGCCGCGCGGGGCGACGCGCGGCTTCGCCATGTGGGGCAGGTGGCGGCGCTGGGCGGGCTGGCGCTCGCCGTGTGGCTGATCTGGCGCGAACATCCACTGGACATCCTGCATCGGCTGCAGATCGCCGGCGCGGGGCTGCTGCTCGCGGCGCTGGCGCACATCCTGCCGATGCTCGCGAATGCATGGGACTGGCGGATGCTGATCCGCAGCCCGCGCCGGCCGTCGTTCGCGACGATGCTGAAGCTCGTGTGGATTCGCGAATCGATCAACGGATTGTTGCCGGTCGCGCGGATCGGCGGCGAGATCGTATCGTTCGGCCTGTTGCGGCAGGCGGGCGTGCGGCCGGCGACCGTGGTGGCGAGCCTCGTCGCCGACATGCAGCTGACGCTGATCAGCCAACTGGTGTTCGCGCTGGTCGCGATCGGCTACGTGCTCGAGCACGTGTCGTCCGATGCCGCGCGGGTGGCCGGCAACCTCGCGATCGGCATGGCCGCGCTGGTGCCGGTGCTGCTGCTGTTCGCGCTGGTGCAGCACGCGCGGCCGTTCGAGCGCGCGATGCGCGTGCTCAACCGTGTCACGAGCGGCAAGGTGGTGGCGCTCGTCGGCGAATCGGCGCGCACCGATCAGTCGATCCGGATGATCTGGAGAAAGACCGGCATCGTCGTGCGTTATCTCGTGATCTGGCAGACGCTTCAGTTCGTGGGCTACGCGCTGGAAATCTGGCTCGCATTGTACTTCCTCGGCGCGGAGCCGACCTTCGCGCAGGCGCTCGCGATCGAGGCGCTGATCCAGCTCGTGAGCAGCATCGCGTTCCTGATGCCGGGCGGCCTCGGCGTGCAGGAGGGCGGGTTCGTGCTGATCGGCGGACTGCTCGGGTTCGACCCGCCGACTTGTCTCGCACTGGCCGGCGCCCGCCGCGTGCGCGACCTGCTGTTCTATCTGCCGGGCTTGCTCGCATGGCAGTGGGCGGCCGGTTCGACGCATCGGCCGGGCGGCACGAAACGCGCGTCGTTGCCCATCGGGGAATCCGCCCGGCCGCATTGATGCGACCGGGCGCCCATGCCGCCCACGCGCGGCGGGCGGCGCGGGAATCAGCGCCGTTCGTCCGCGATGTGGCTGCGGATCACGTCCGCGAACGACGTGTCGCCCTTCAGCCCGAGCGCTTCCGCGCGCGACGTATCCCAGCGGCCCGGCCAGCTGCCGACGATCTTCTCGACGCGCTCGTCGGGCACATGGCGGATCAGTTTTACGACGTCGTCGCCGGCAACTTCACGCAGCGCGGCGATCATCTCGTCGACCGACACCGACAGGCCGGGCAGATTGATCACCCGTTTGCTGCCGAGCTTCGCACCGTCGATCTCGCAGCCGGCGACGAGCGCGTCGATCGCGCCGCGCGGCGACAGCAGCCACAGCCGCGTCGAACCCGGCACCGGGCACACGCTTTCCTCGCCGTTCAGCGGCTCGCGGATGATGCCGCTCGCGAACGACGACGCGGCCGCGTTCGGCCGGCCCGGCCGCACGCTGATCGTCGGCAGGCGCAGCACGCGGCCGTCGACGAAGCCGCGCCGCGCGTAGTCGCACAGCAGCAGTTCGGCGATCGCCTTCTCCGCGCCGTACGACGATTGCGGATTCAGCGCGGTATCGTCCTGCACGACGTCGGGCAGCGCGCCGCCATACACCGCGACCGAGCTCGTGAACACGACGCGCGGCTGGTGGTCGCAGGCGCGGCACACTTCGAGCAACGTGCGCGACGCATCGAGGTTGATCCGCATGCCGAGATCGAAATCGGCTTCGGCCTGCCCGCTGACGATCGCCGCGAGGTGGAAGATCGCGCCGGTCTGCGTGTCGATCGCGCTGTCGAGCACCGTGCGATCGGCGATGTCGCCGACGATCGACGTCACGCGTGCGTCGCCGAAATCGCTGCCCGCGACGACGTCGAGCAGCACCAGCTCGTCGATCTTCTCGCTGCGGCCGCCGGGGCCGGTCAGTTCGCCGCGCTCGAGCAGCTTGCGCGCGAGACGCTGGCCGAGGAAGCCGGCGCCGCCGGTGATCAGTACTTTCATGTTCTTCACCCTCAGAGGAATACGGGAATTACAGGTACGGCCTGAGCCAGCCGAGCCCTTCGGACGTGCCGGCTTTCGGCCGGTATTCGCAACCGATCCAGCCGTCGTAGCCGAGCGCATCGATCAGCGCGAACAGATACGGGTAGTTGAGTTCGCCGACGTCCGGCTCGTGGCGCTCGGGCACGCCCGCGATCTGGATATGGCCGATGCCCGCGAAATCGCGCTTGAGCTTCATCGCGAGATCGCCTTCGACGATCTGGCAGTGATAGCAGTCGAACTGCACCTTCAGGTTCGGCGCGCCGACTTCCGCGCAGATCGCCTGCGCGTCGTCCTGTCGGCTCAGGAAATAACCGGGCATGTCGCGCTGGTTGATCGGCTCGATCAGGATCGTGATGCCGTGCGCGGCGGCGGCCTGGGCGGCATGCCGCAGGTTCGCCAGGTAGGTGTCGCGATGGCGCGCGCGGTCGGCGCCCGGCGGCACCATGCCGGCCATCACGTGCAGCTTCCGGTTGCCGAGCACGCGCGCATAATCGAGCGCCTGGTCGATGCCGTGCCGGAACTCGTCCTCGCGGCCCGGCAGCGACGCGGTGCCGCGTTCGCCAGCGGCCCAGTCGCCGGGCGGCGCGTTGAACAGCGCCTGTTCGAGATTGTGTGCGTCGAGGCGCGCGCGGATGTCCTCGGCGGCGAAGTCGTACGGGAACAGGTACTCGACGGCCTTGAAGCCGTCGTAGGCGGCAGCGGCGAAGCGTTCGAGAAACGCATGCTCGGTATACATCATCGAGAGGTTGGCGGCGAAGCGTGGCATGGCAGCGGGTCCTGTGAATGAATGGGGCGGGGCGTCGGGCGCCCCGCGTCGAATGGCGGCGCGTCAGCGGTTCACGAGTTTCGCGGGCGTGAGCCACACGGCGAGCGCGCCGATCACGAGCATCGCCGCGAGCACGTACATCCCGGATGCGGTGCTGTGCGTGACGTCCTTCAGGTAGCCGATCACGTATGGGCTCGCGAAACCGGCGAGATTGCCGACCGAGTTGATGATCGCGATCCCGGCCGCGGCCGCGGAGCCGGCGAGGAACGCGGTCGGCAGCGACCAGAACAGCGGCGCGCAGGTCAGCACGCCGCCTGCCGCGAGCGACAGGAACACGATCGACACCGCCGTATTGTGCGAGTACGACGCGGCGACCGCAAACCCGAGCGCGCCCATCAGCGCCGGCACGATCAGGTGCCAGCGGCGTTCGCGGCGCTTGTCCGCGCTGTGGCCGAACAGGTTCATCACGACGATCGCGACAAGGAACGGAATCGCGGACAACAAGCCGATCTGCAGCGTATCGGTGATCCCGGTCGATTTGACGAGCGTCGGCATCCAGAACGTGAGACCGTACTGGCCGGTGACGAACGCGAAGTAGATCAGCGACATCCACCACATGCGCGGGTCGGCGAATACGGCCTTCAGCGAATGGCCGTGCTTCTGCTGCTCCTGCGGCTGCGCGGCGATTTCGTCTTCGAGCAGTTGCTTCTCGCGCTCGTCGAGCCACTTCGCGCTGCGGATGCTGTTGTCGAGATACAGGATCGTCGCGATGCCGACGAGCACGGCCGGCACGGCTTCGATCATGAACATCCATTGCCAGCCGTGGAAGCCCGAGCCGCCGTGAAAGCGCTCCATGATCCAGCCCGACAGCGGGTTGCCGAAGATGCCCGATACCGGAATCGCGGACATGAACACCGCGATGATCTTCGCGCGGCGATGCGACGGGAACCAGTACGTGAGATACAGGATCACGCCCGGATAGAAGCCGGCTTCCGCGAGGCCGAGCAGGAAGCGCAGCACGTAGAACTGCGTCGGCGTCTGCACGAACGCGAACAGGCCGGACAGCAGGCCCCACGTGATCATGATCCGCGCGATCCAGATGCGCGCGCCGATGCGGTGCATCAGCATGTTGCTTGGCAGTTCGAACAGAAAATAGCCCAGAAAGAAAATGCCGGCGCCGAGCCCGAACACGGTTTCGCTGAACGCGAGATCCTGCGACATCTGCAGCTTCGCGAAGCCGACGTTCACGCGGTCGAGATACGCGACCACGTAGCAGAGCATCAGGAACGGCACGATGCGCCAGAACACTTTCTTGTAGGTGCGGTCGAGTTCGGCCGAATGGGCGGGCGCGGCGGGCGAGCGGCCAGCGGCCGCGTCGAGAGCAGTCATCGTCGTCTCCAGGATGTTGTCTGCCGGCGGCGCGCGCGCCGCCGGATCATGTGTGTGTGCTGACGGAACGGCCCGCGCACACGGCGGGCAGGAAAATCGTTGCGCGGCGCGTCGTTACCAGCGCGCGCCGAAGCTGGCACGCAGTTCGTCGAGCGCCGCGTCGTCGAGCGGTCCGGGTTTCGGGTGGGTCATCAGCCACAGCCGTGCCGTTTCCTCGAGTTCTTCGAGCGCATACGACGCGTGCGATACCGACGGCCCCCACATCACCGGGCCGAGGCGCTCGAGCAGCACGCCGCGCACCTGGTCGGCGAGCGCCGCGACTTCGGCCGCGACGGCCGGGTCGCCCGGGCGGCGGTAGCGGATCAGCGGAACGTGGCCGACCTTCATCACGTAGTACGGCGTGATCGGCGGCAGCACGTCGGTGTCGCGCCACACGCCCGCGAGCGTCAGTGCGACGAGATGCGTCGAATGCGTATGGACGACGCCGTTCGCCTCCGCGTTGCGTGCGTAGATGCCGCGATGCAGCGCGAGCGTTTTCGACGGCTTGCCGCCCGACACGGGCTGGCCGTCCGTGCCGACCTTCGCGATGTCGTTCGGGTCGAGCCGGCCGAGGCACGCGTCGGTCGGCGTGATCAGCCAGCCGTCGGGCAGGCGCGCGCTGATGTTGCCCGCGCTGCCCACCGCATGGCCGCGCGCATACAGGCTCGCGCCGACCACGCAGATTTCCTCGCGCAGTTTGGCTTCGCTGCTCATCGTGCGGCTCCGTCGAGCGCGCGCAGCGCCTTGTCGAAAAAGTCCGTGGTGCCGAAGTTGCCGGACTTCAGCGCGAGGCCGAGCGGCTGCGCGTCGCTGGTCCCGCTTCCTTCGGGCGTGGCGGTGGCCGGCACGCCCGGATCGATCTGCGCGCCGATCTGCAGCGACTTCACGTCGAGCGCCTGCACGACCGCGCCGGACGTCTCGCCGCCGGCGACGACGAACTTGCGCACGCCGAGATCGCGCAGGCCGCGCGCGATCGCCGCGAGCGTGGCTTCGACGAGATGGCCGGCCGCGTCGACGCCGAGCGCCTGCTGCACGGCCTTCACTTCGTCGGGCGTGGCCGTCGCGTAGATCAGCACCGGCTGCGGCAGGTGCGAGCGCGCGAACGCGAGCGCCTGGTCGACGACGGGTTCGCCGCGCGCCGCCGCGAGCGGATCGATGCGAAAGCTCGGCCGCGTCGTGCGCCATGCGGCGACCTGCGCGTTGGTGGCCTTCGATGCGCTGCCGGCGAGCACGGCCGACAGGCCTTCGATGCGCGGCAGCGACGCCGCGTCGTCGCGCTCGGGCAATTGCTCCGCGCGGCGGAAATTCGCGGGCAGGCCGAGCGCGATGCCCGAGCCGCCGGTGACGAGCGGCAGGCCCGCGCACGCTTCGCCGAGCACGTAGAGATCGCGGTCCGACAACGCATCGGCGATCGCGAAGCGCACGCCTTCCGCGCGCAACTGGTCGATCCGCGTGCGCACGGCGGCCGCGCCCAGCGCGATCGTGTCGTAGCGGATCAGGCCGACCGGCGACTTCGTCTGCCGCTGCAGCACGCGTACGAGGTTCGCGTCCCGCATCGGCGTGAGCGGATGGTTTTCCATCCCCGATTCGTTCAGCAGCACGTCGCCGACGAACAGGTGGCCGCGATAGATCGTGCGGCCGTTCTCGGGGAAGGCCGGACACGCGATCGTGAAGTCGCCGCCGGCCGCATCGAGCAGCGCATCGGCGACGGGCCCGATGTTGCCCGCGTCGGTCGAATCGAACGTCGAGCAATACTTGAAGAAGAACTGCCGGCAGCCCTGCGCGCGCAGCCACGCGTACGCGGCGAGCGATTGCGCGACGGCGTCGGCAGCAGGGATCGTGCGCGACTTCAGCGCGACGACGATCGCGTCGGCATCGAGCGCCGCGTCGGCCGCGGCGCCGTCGGCGGGCACGCCGATCGTCTGCACGGTGCGCATGCCGCTCTTCACGAGCATGTTCGCGAGATCGGTCGCGCCGGTGAAATCGTCGGCGATGCAGCCGAGCAGGGGACGGGAAGCGGAAGCGGTCATGGCGGGTACGTCGTTCGAATCAGCGGGCGGGCGGCAGCGTGATGCCGGGGAAAGTCTTGATCACGGCGGAATCGTCCTCGCCGCCGTGACCGGCGCTCGATGCGCTCATGAACATCTGGTGCGCGGTGGCCGACAGCGGCAGCGGGAACTTGCTGCGGCGCGCGGTATCGAGCACGAGGCCGAGATCCTTCACGAAGATGTCGACGGCCGACAGCGGCGTGTAGTCGCCGTTCAGGATGTGCGGCACGCGGTTCTCGAACATCCACGAGTTGCCGGCGCTGTGCGTGATCACGTCGTACAGCGCGTCGGCGTCCACGCCTTCGCGCAGGCCGAGCGCCATCGCCTCGGCCGCCGCAGCGATGTGTACGCCGGCCAGCAGCTGGTTGATGATCTTCACTTTCGAGCCGATGCCGTGCGCGTCGCCGAGGCGATAGACCTTGCCGGCGATCGCCGCGAGCACGTCCTCGCAGCCCGCGTATGCGGCCGCCGGCCCCGACGTCATCATCGTCATCTCGCCGGCGGCCGCGCGCGCGGCGCCGCCGGACACCGGCGCATCGAGCATCTGCAGGCCGGCGGCCTCGATGCGTGCGCCGAGCGCGACCGCGAATTCGGGCGCGACGGTCGCGCTCGCGATCACGACGCCGCCCGGCTTCATCGCCGCGACCGCGCCGTGTTCGCCGAACAGCACCGTTTCGGTTTGCGCGGCGTTGACGACGAGCGTGACGACGACGTCGCACTGCGCGCCGAGTTCGGCCGGGCTCGCGCACGCGATGCCGCCTTCCGCGGCGAACGCCTGCAGCACGGTGTCGCGCACGTCGCATGCATGGACGCGCAGGCCGGCGCGCAGCAGCGAGCGGGCGACGCCGAGGCCCATCGCGCCGAGGCCGATGACTCCAACATTTCGTGACATGGTCAACCTTGATCGATTCGGGAGTGGGGCGGCGCTGTGGCCGCCGGTTTCAGCAGATGCCGGCTTCCGCGAGACGGCGGGCGGCGTTGTACATGTGCGTGCGTGCCGCGTTGCGCGCGGCCATCGGGTCGCGGGCGCGGATCGCGTCGGCGATCGCTGCGTGCTCGTCGCGCACCTGGCGCGAGAAGTCCTCGCGCGTCGCTTCGTTGCGCCGCGTGACCTTCACGCCGGCTTCGAGATACTGGTTCAGGAACTGCAGCGTCTTCAGGAAATACGGGTTGCCGGTGACGGCTGCGATCGTGCGGTGGAACGCGACGTCTTCCGCGACGCCGTCGCGGCCTTCGGCCACTGCATCGTCGATCCTGCGCAGTGCGTCGTCGATGTCGGCCATGTCTTCGTCGGTGTGATGCAGCGCCGCTTCGGCCGCGACCTCGGCCTCGATCGCGCGGCGCACCGCGAGCAGGTGCGGCAGCGACGTGGCTTCGACGGCTTCCGCGTAATCGATCCGCAGCGGCCGGATCGCGCCGTGCTGGTTCACGAACACGCCGCTACCCTGGCGCGGCTCCACCACGCCTTCGTTCTTCAGCCGCGAGATCGCCTCGCGGATCACGGTGCGGCTCACGCCGAATTCCTGCGCGAGCACCGCTTCGGTCGGCAGCTTGCCGGTGGCCGAGAAACTGCCGGCTTCGATCTGCTTGAGCAGTTGCTGTGCGACGTGGTCGCTCATCGCACGGGCGGGAATCTTCTCGAACATGACGCTCAGGTTTGTAAGGTGATGTGGTCATCATACAAATTTGGGCGTGCGTCAGCATCCGGGATAACCCTCGGTCAACAGCGGCGAACGTCGGTTAACTTGACTGGAACCGGTTCCAATTGCCGGTATTGCTCGGCGTTGAAGTCGTGACCAGGCGGATGTGTTTGACGACGGGACGGGGGAGACGACGCCCGTGGCGTCGCGGGGCGCGCGCCGGCGTGGCCTGCGCTTACATCGGGTGCGGCGGCCGCGCGAGCCCTCAGTCGACGATGTCCTCGGTCGCGCCGGCCGCCGCCGTATCGGCTGCCGCGTCCGTCTCGGCCGCGCCGCCGCGCTCCCGATACGTCGCCGGCGGCACGCCGAACTGCTTGCGGAATTCGCGCCCGAGGTGCGACGCGTCGGCGAACCCGCAGCTCGATGCGATATCGGCGACCGTGCGGTCCGAGCTCGTCAGCAGCCACGCGGCCGTGCGCAGCCGCACCTGCTTCGCGAACACCTGCGGGCTCTTGCCCGTTTCCGCCTTGAACAGCCGTTCGAGCTGCCGCGTCGAAAGATCGAGCTTGCTCGCGAGCTCGTCGAGCGACAGCGCGCGCCCGACATGCTGTTCCATCAGGAGAATCGCGCGCTTGACCTTCGGATGCGTCGCGGGTTCGAGCCCCGGCGGGTGGGGCTGCGGCGCGTTGCCCTTCTGCATCTCGCCGACGAGCAGGATGCGCAGCGCCTTCTGCACGGTCGCGTGGTCGAAATGGCGCAGCAGGATCGCGGCGGCGACGTCGATCGATGCGCGGCCGCCCGAACACGTGATGCGGCGCCGGTCGATCACGAACAGCCGGTCGGCGATCAGCAGGTCGGGATCGGCGTTCGGAAAGCGCTCGATGAAATCCCAGTAGTGAAACCAGCTCACGCAGGTGCGGTAGCCGTCGAGCACGTTCGCGCGCATCAGCGTGAACACGCCGGTGCAGATGCCGACGAGCGTCGCGCCGCCGGCCGCCGCGCGGCGGATGAAGTCGAGCGTCTCGGGGCCGGCCTGCGGCCCCGAATGCAGCAACCCGCCGACCACCACCACGTAGTCGAACGGCTCGGCCGCGTCGAACGTCTCCCACGGCGTGATCTGGATCCCGCAGCTCGCGCGCACCGGCGCGAGGGTTTCGCCGATCACGCTCCACGCGCAGCGCACGGGCTTGCTGTAGTCGCCGTCGTCGGCCGACAGCCGGAGCATGTCGACGAAGCCCGAGAAGGCCGTCAGCGTGAAGTTCGGCAGCAGCACGATGCCGAAGCGGATGCGCCGCGGGGCGGGTTCTGCGAGGGGGGAAGCGGGTACGTCGGTTGTCATCGCGGCCAATCTCTTCACGCCGGGCGGGCGGTCTCACTCAGTCTGTTGATGCAGGTCATGCGGATACGGCAGCCGGGCACGGCCGGGCGGTGCGGTCAGGGGCCGTTCCCGGCGGGAACAAGCCCTGAGCCAGCGTCGCCGATCGGGTCGCGCCCGACTTGTGGTTTTCCGTCGCGAACCATCGCCAAAGCGTACTTCCGGGCCGGCCGGCGCGGGGTTTGGCGGCGGTATCCCACGCCGATGCCGTTTTTGTTCTATCGGCCGATTTTACGCTTTGATGTACTGGCGCCAACGTCATTTCACGTGTGTCTCATCCAGAGGAAGCCAGATGAACGTCAGCGTCTTCGACCTGTTCAAGATCGGCATCGGCCCGTCCAGTTCGCATACGGTCGGCCCGATGATCGCCGCGTGCCGCTTCGCGTCGCACGTGGAGGACGCGAACCTGCTCGGTTTCGTGCGCCGCGTGCGGGTCGAACTATACGGCTCGCTCGGCGCGACCGGCAAGGGGCACGGCACCGACAAGGCCGTGCTGCTCGGCCTCGAGGGCCACCTGCCCG
The DNA here is from genome assembly GCF_001718555.1 of Burkholderia metallica. NCBI lineage: Bacteria > Pseudomonadati > Pseudomonadota > Betaproteobacteria > Burkholderiales > Burkholderiaceae > Burkholderia > Burkholderia metallica. Next base: position 2,465,534 of record NZ_CP013403.1, on the reverse strand, counting down.
ACACAATCGATCCGGACCTGATCGAGCCGCGTCTCGCCGCGATTCGCGCGGAGAAATCGCTGTCGCTGCTCGGCAAGCAGACGGTCCGCTTCGAGGAAAAGGAGCATATCGGCTTCTATCGCAAGCTGATGAGCGGCACGAGCATCGTGCACCCGAACGGGATGCGCTTCCAGGCATTCGACGAGCACGGCCAGCTGCTCGTCGAGAAAGAGTATTACTCGGTCGGCGGCGGCTTCGTCGTAAACCGCGACGGCGACCGCGTGAACGGCGTGCGCGCGGCGGTCGAGGTGCCGTATCCGTTCCGCACCGGCGACGACCTGATGCGTCAGTGCCGCGAACACGGGCTGTCGATCGCCGAGCTGATGATGCGCAACGAATGCGCGCTGCGCCCCGCCGACGAAGTGCGCGCCGGGCTGCTCGCGATCTGGCGCACGATGGCCGCCTGCGTCGAGCGCGGCTGCAAGGTCGAGGGCGACCTGCCGGGCCCGATGCGCGTGAAGCGCCGCGCGGCCGAGCTGAACGCCCGCCTGCGCGCGCGCTCGGAAGAATCGCTGCGCGACCCGCTGTCGATGCTCGACTGGGTCAACCTGTATGCGATGGCCGTGAACGAAGAGAACGCGGCCGGCGGGCGCGTCGTCACCGCGCCGACCAACGGCGCGGCCGGCGTGATTCCCGCGGTGCTGCACTACTACGTGAAGTTCGTGCCGGGCTCGAACGAAGCCGGCATCGTCGAATTCCTGATGACGGCCGCGGCGATCGGGATCATCTACAAGGAAACCGCGTCGATCTCGGGCGCGGAAGTCGGCTGCCAGGGCGAAGTGGGCGTCGCGTGCTCGATGGCCGCCGCCGCGCTCGCCGCGGTGATGGGCGGCACGCCCGACCAGGTCGAGAACGCGGCCGAGATCGGCATGGAGCACAACCTCGGAATGACCTGCGACCCGGTCGGCGGGCTCGTGCAGATCCCGTGCATCGAGCGCAACGCGATGGGCGCGATCAAGGCGTTGAACGCGTCGCGCATGGCGCTCAAGGGGAACGGCCAGCACTACGTGTCGCTCGATTCGGTCATCAAGACGATGCGCGAGACGGGCGCCGACATGAAGACGAAATACAAGGAAACGTCGCGCGGCGGTCTGGCCGTGAACGTCATCGAATGCTAACGAAGGATCACTAACATGAGCCGCTACTCGATATTCAGCCTGTTCCGCAACGGCCTCTCGTATCACGAGAACTGGGAAAAGCAGTGGAAGAGCCCGGAACCGAAGAAGGAATACGACGTCGTGATCGTCGGCGGCGGCGGCCACGGCCTCGCGACCGCCTACTATCTCGCGAAGGAACACGGCATCACGAACGTCGCGATTCTCGAGAAGGGCTGGATCGGCGGCGGCAACACCGCGCGCAACACGACGATCGTGCGCTCGAACTATCTGTGGGATGAATCGGCCGCGCTGTACGAGAAGGCGATGAAGCTGTGGGAAGGGCTGTCGCAGGATCTGAACTACAACGTGATGTTCAGCCAGCGCGGCGTGATGAACCTGGCCCACACGCTGCAGGACGTGCGCGACACCGAGCGCCGCGTGAACGCGAACCGGCTCAACGGCGTCGACGCCGAATTCCTGACGCCCGCGCAGATCAAGGAAATCGAGCCGACCATCAACCTGAACAGCCGCTACCCGGTGCTCGGCGCATCGATCCAGCGCCGTGCGGGTGTCGCGCGCCACGACGCGGTGGCGTGGGGCTTCGCGCGCGGCGCCGACCGCGCCGGCGTCGACATCATCCAGAACTGCCAGGTGACGGGCATTCGCCGCGAAGGCGGCGCGGTGGTCGGCGTCGATACGGTGAAGGGTTTCATCAAGGCGAAGAAGGTCGCGGTGGTCGCGGCCGGCAACACGACGACGCTCGCCGACATGGCCGGCGTGCGCCTGCCGATCGAAAGCCACCCGCTGCAGGCGCTGGTGTCCGAGCCGATCAAGCCGGTCGTCAACTCGGTGATCATGTCGAACGCGGTGCACGCGTACATCAGCCAGTCCGACAAGGGCGACCTCGTGATCGGCGCCGGCATCGACCAGTACACGGGCTTCGGCCAGCGCGGCAGCTTCCACATCATCGAAAGCACGCTGCAGGCGATCGTCGAGATGTTCCCGGTGTTCTCGCGCGTGCGGATGAACCGCCAGTGGGGCGGCATCGTCGACGTGTCGCCGGACGCATGCCCGATCATCACCAAGACCGACGTGAAGGGCCTCTATTTCAACTGCGGCTGGGGCACCGGCGGCTTCAAGGCGACGCCCGGCTCGGGCTGGGTGTTCGCGCACACGATCGCCCGCGACGAACCGCATCCGCTGAACGCGCCGTTCGCGCTCGACCGTTTCTATACGGGCCACCTGATCGACGAGCACGGCGCTGCCGCCGTCGCGCACTGAACGAGGAGAAAAACATGTTGCTGATCGAATGTCCGTGGTGCGGGCCGCGCGCCGAATCCGAGTTCTCGTGCGGCGGTGAAGCCGACATCGTGCGCCCGGTGAACAACGAGAACATGACCGACCGCGAATGGGGCGAGTACGTGTTCATGCGCGAGAACAAGCGCGGGCTGCACAAGGAGCAATGGCTGCATGCGCAGGGCTGCCGCCGCTGGTTCAAGGCGACGCGCGACACGGTGACCTACGATATCAAGGGCTACGAAAAGTTCGGCGGTGAAGCTGCCGCCAACGCACACGAAGAGGGCACGAGCAAATGAGCCAGAAAGACCGCCTCGGCACCGGTGGCCGCATCAATCGCGCGATTCCGTTGACGTTCACGTTCAACGGCCGCACGTATCAGGGCTTCCAGGGCGACACGCTCGCGTCCGCGCTGCTCGCGAACGGCGTGCACTTCGTCGCGCGCAGCTTCAAGTACCACCGCCCGCGCGGGATCGTGACGGCGGACGTCGCGGAACCGAACGCCGTCGTGCAGCTCGAATCGGGCCCGTACACGGTGCCGAACGCGCGCGCGACCGAGATCGAGCTGTACCAGGGGCTCGTCGCCACCAGCGTGAACGCCGAGCCGACGCTCGAGAACGACAAGTACGCGATCAACCAGAAGTTCTCGCGCTTCCTGCCGGCCGGCTTCTACTACAAGACGTTCATGTGGCCGCGCAAGATGTGGCCGAAGTACGAAGAGAAGATCCGCGAGGCGGCGGGGCTCGGCAAGGCGCCCGAGGCGCTCGACGCCGATCGCTACGACAAATGCTACGCGCACTGCGACGTGCTCGTCGTCGGCGGCGGCCCGTCGGGTCTCGCGGCCGCGCATGCGGCCGCCACGGCCGGCGCGCGCGTGATCCTCGTCGACGACCAGCGCGAACTCGGCGGCAGCCTGCTGTCGTGCCGCGCGGAGATCGATGCGAAGCCGGCGCTGCAGTGGGTCGAGAAGATCGAGGCCGAACTGCGCAAGCTGCCCGACGTGACGATCCTGTCGCGCAGCACGGCGTTCGGCTACCAGGACCACAACCTCGTGACGGTCACGCAGCGCCTGACCGATCACCTGCCGGTGTCGATGCGCAAGGGCACGCGCGAGCTGCTGTGGAAGGTGCGCGCGAAGCAGGTGATCCTCGCGACCGGCGCGCACGAGCGCCCGATCGTGTTCGGCAACAACGACCTGCCGGGCGTGATGCTCGCGGGCGCCGTGTCGACCTACGTGCATCGCTTCGGCGTGCTGCCGGGCCGCAACGCGGTCGTGTTCACGAACAACGACCGCGCGTATCAGGCCGCGCTCGACCTGAAGGCATGCGGCGCGAAAGTGACGGTCGTCGATTCGCGCGCCTCGTCGAACGGCGCGCTGCCGGCCGCCGCGAAGCGGCAGGGCGTGACGGTGATGAGCGGAGCCGTCGTCACGAGCGCATCGGGCAAGTGGCGCGTATCGTCGGTCGACGTCGCGTCCCACTCGAACGGCCAGGTGGGCGGCAAGCTGCAGACGCTGCCGTGCGACCTCGTCGCGATGTCGGGCGGCTTCAGCCCGGTGCTGCACCTGTTCGCGCAGTCGGGCGGCAAGGCGTGCTGGAACGACGAGAAGGCATGCTTCCTGCCGGGCAAGCCCTTGCAGGCGGAAGCGAGCGTCGGCGCGGCGGCCGGCGAATTCGGCCTGGCGCGCGCGCTGCGGCTCGCGGTCGATGCGGGCGTGGAAGCCGCGAAGGCGGCGGGCTTCACGGCCGCGCAGCGCGCGGTCGCGCCGCAGGTTGCCGAAGCCGTCGAAGGCGCACTGCAGCCGTTGTGGCTCGTCGGCAGCCGCGAGGCCGCGGCGCGCGGGCCGAAGCAGTTCGTCGATTTCCAGAACGACGTGTCGGCGGCCGACATCCTGCTGGCCGCGCGCGAAGGCTTCGAGTCGGTCGAGCACGTGAAGCGCTATACGGCGATGGGCTTCGGCACCGACCAGGGCAAGCTCGGCAACATCAACGGGATGGCGATTCTCGCGGGCGCGCTCGGCAAGACGATTCCGGAAACGGGCACGACGACGTTCCGCCCGAACTACACGCCCGTGTCGTTCGGCACGTTCGCGGGCCGCGAGCTGGGCGATTTCCTCGACCCGATCCGCAAGACCTGCGTGCACGAGTGGCACGTCGAGCACGGCGCGCTGTTCGAGGACGTCGGCAACTGGAAGCGGCCGTGGTACTTCCCGAAGAACGGCGAGGATCTCCATGCGGCCGTGAAGCGCGAATGCCTGGCGGTGCGCAACAGCGTCGGCATCCTCGACGCGTCGACGCTCGGCAAGATCGACATCCAGGGCCCGGACGCGGTGAAGCTGCTGAACTGGATGTACACGAACCCGTGGAACAAGCTCGAAGTGGGCAAGTGCCGCTACGGGCTGATGCTCGACGAGAACGGCATGGTGTTCGACGACGGCGTGACGGTGCGCCTCGCCGACCAGCATTTCATGATGACGACCACGACGGGCGGCGCGGCGCGCGTGCTGACGTGGCTCGAACGCTGGCTGCAGACCGAGTGGCCGGACATGAAGGTGCGGCTGTCGTCGGTCACCGATCACTGGGCGACGTTCGCGGTGGTCGGCCCGAAGAGCCGCAAGGTCGTGCAGAAGGTGTGCCAGGACATCGACTTCGGCAACGACGCGTTCCCGTTCATGAGCTACCGCAACGGCACCGTCGCGGGCGCGAAGGCGCGCGTGATGCGGATCAGCTTCTCGGGCGAACTGGCCTATGAAGTGAACGTGCCGGCGAATGCGGGCCGCGCGGTGTGGGAAGCGCTGATGGCGGCCGGCGCCGAGTTCGACATCACGCCGTACGGCACCGAGACGATGCACGTGCTGCGCGCGGAGAAGGGCTACATCATCGTCGGCCAGGATACCGACGGCTCGATCACGCCGTACGACCTCGGAATGGGCGGGCTGGTCGCGAAGTCGAAGGACTTCCTCGGCAAGCGTTCGCTCACGCGCTCGGATACCGCGAAGGAAGGCCGCAAGCAGTTCGTCGGTCTGCTGACCGAAGACGAACAGTTCGTGCTGCCGGAAGGCGCGCAGATCGTCGCGAAGGACACGCAGGTGTCGGCGGTCGATCCGACGCCGATGATCGGCCACGTGACGTCGAGCTACTACAGCCCGATCCTGAAGCGCTCGATCGCGCTCGCGGTGGTGAAGGGCGGCCTGAACAAGATGGGCGAGAGCGTCGTGATTCCGCTGGCCGACGGCAAGCGCATCACCGCGAAGATCTCGAGCCCGGTTTTCTACGATACCGAAGGGGTGCGCCAGCATGTGGAATGAAACCAGAAACCAGACGCAGGTGGCGGGCGCGGGCGGCGTCGCGCTCGAGTCGCCGTTCGTCGGCGCGGCCGACGTGCTGAAGCCGCACCAGGCGCGCGCATCGAAGAAGTTCACGCTGCGCGAGCGGCCGTTCCTCGATCTCGTCAACGTGCGCGGCGAGTTGAGCGATCCGGCGTTCGTTGCCGCGTTCGAGCGCGTGGTCGGCTGCCGGCCGCCCGCGCAGCCGAACACGGTCGCGCGCGGCGCCGAGTACGACGTGCTGTGGCTCGGCCCCGACGAGTGGCTCGTGCGCTCGAACGGGCCCGTGCAGGCCGGCGTGCTCGAAGCGCAGCTCGCGGAGGCCGTGCAGGGTTCGTATGCGGCGGCCGTCGACGTCGGCAGCGGCTATACCGTCGTCGAGATCAGCGGCGAACGCGTGCGCGACGTGCTCGCCCGCGGCTGCCCGCTCGATCTCCATCCGCGCGCATTCAAGCCGGGCCAGTGCGCGCAGTCGCACTACTTCAAGTCGTCGATCGTGCTGATTCCGACCGGCGACGACGCGTTCGAGATCGTCGTGCGCCGCAGCTTCGCCGACTACTTCGTGCGCATCATGCTCGACGCGGCCGCGCCGCTCGCATCATGAAGCCGTTCGACGAGCCGTTCGTGGCGATCGACACGCCGCGCCTGCGCGGGCGCGGCTGGAGCGTGTTCGTCGACGAACTGAAGGTACCCGCGCGGATCGGCATTCATGCGCACGAGCATGAAGCGCCGCAGCCGATCGTGATCGATGCGCGGCTCGGCTATCGCTGCGAGCCGAGCGAGCAGGGCGAGTGGATCGATTACGACGGTTATTGCGCGCGCGTGGCCGCGTTCCTGTCGCACAAACCGCATACGCGGCTGCTGGAGACGCTCGTCGCCGATATCGCGGTGCTGTCGTTCCGCGAATGGCCGGCGCTGGAATCGCTGACGCTGTCGGTGTACAAGCCGAAGATCCGGCCGGGGACGAAGCGCGTCGGCGTGTCGCTCGACTGGACGCGCGGGGATTATTTGCGGTGGACGGGGGCGGCGGGGCAGTTTTGATGGGGAAAGGGCCAATCGTTCCGATATTTACGTAACGATGCCGCCGGCGCGCGTTCGGCGGCGCTTTTGTTCCTGGTATCCCGGAATTATGGCTCGTACGCTGCCTCGCCCGATCCGCTTGCACCGGATCTTGCGGCGTTGGGGGCGCTCGTCCGCAACCGGCGGGCGCAGAACCGGATGCGGATCGATGACGCGGCCGATATGCTCGGCGTCTCCAAGGACGTGCTGTCGCGTCTCGAAAACGGCCGGTCAGTGAGCGTCGACAAATTGTTCAAGGTGCTCGATGGACTAGGCCTCAATGTGCTCGTCGTGCCGAAACGCGACGTGCCGGTGGCACGCAAGGCGCTGCGTGAGTCGGCCGAGCCGTCCGATCCGACCGTGTCGCGGGAGGGTGCCTGACGGTTCATCGCCTGCGCATCGCGCCGATGGTGCCCAAGGTGACCACCGCGCTGCTTTGACGTCGAGCGTTCCGCGGGCGGTCGCCGCGGCACCCGTTCCAGCGTGCCGCGGCTTTCGCCCCGAGCGGTCGCGTCAAGCCGCGGCCGCCCCATCCAGCGTCGGATAGTCCACATATCCGCGCGCATCGCCGCCGAAGAACGTTTCGCGCTGCGCGTCGTTCATCGGCGCGCCCGTCTTCAGCCGCGTCACGAAATCCGGATTCGCGAGCACCATCTGCCCGTACGCTTCGAGATCGGCGAGCCCCGTCTTCAAGTCCGCGCCGATCGCGTCGCGCGCGCGGCCCGGGCGGTTCAGGATCAGCATGCCGTTCCAGCGCGCGCGCAGGTCGGCCAGCAGCGCTTCATTGCCGTGATGCATCACGTGCAGGTAAGCGAGGCCGAGACGGTCGAGCTCGGTCACCAGATAGCGGTTCAGGTCCGGCCCTTGCTCGCCTTCGTCCACGCCGCCGAGCGTGGCGCCGGGCGACAGGCGGATCGCGGTGCGGTCGGCGCCGATCTCGTCGGCGATCGCCGTCGCGACCTCGATCGCGAAGCGGGCGCGGTTCTCGATCGAGCCGCCATACACGTCGGTGCGCGTGTTCGCATTCGGCGAGAAGAACTGCTGGACGAGATACCCGTTCGCACCGTGGATCTCGACGCCGTCGGCGCCGGCCTCGATCGCGCGGCGCGCCGCGGTGCGGAAGTCGTCGACGGTCGCGCGCACTTCCTCGGTCGTCAACGCGCGCGGCACCGGGATGTCCTGCATGCCCTTGACCGTGAACATCTGCGCGCCCGGTGCGATCGCCGACGGCGCGACACCCTGCCGGTGATGCGGCGTGTTGTCGGGATGCGACATGCGCCCGACGTGCATCAGCTGGATGAACAGCCGGCTGCCGCGCGCATGCACCGCGTCGCTGATGGTCTTCCAGCCGGCGACGTGCGCGTCGGTATAGATGCCGGGCGTCGTGAGATAACCCTGCCCGTCGTCGGACGGCTGCGTGCCTTCGGTGACGATCAGGCCCAGGCTCGCGCGCTGCGCGTAGTATTCGGCGGCCCATTGGCCGGGCGTGCCATCGAAGGCCGCGCGGCTGCGCGTCATCGGCGCCATGACGAGGCGGTTTTGCAGTGTGTAGCGGCCCACGCGGGCCGGGGTGAACAGTTGGCTCATGATGCGTTGCTCCTCGAAGTTCGGGACGGCGGCACCGGGACGATGCCGCTTCGGGCGCCGGCCGCGCATCGTTGCGCGGGCCTCGCCTCCACGCAGTCATCATCCATTGCTTCCTTTTCGGGATAAACCGGGTAATCTGGATAACATTGATCCAAACATGGAGCAGTCGACTTGGAATTGCTGAACGATATGGCGCTGTTCGTCGAGGTCGTGAAGGCGAAGGGTTTTCGCAGCGCGGCGGAAACGCTGGGCGTGCCGAATTCGACGCTGTCGCGGCGTATCGGCGCGCTGGAGAAGGCGATCGGGTTGCGGCTGCTGCATCGCACGACGCGCCGGATCGAGCTGACCGAGGCCGGCCGGCTGTATTTCGAGCGCTGCAAGCGCATCGTCGACGAGGCGCGGCTTGCGCACGAGCAGCTCGGCGGTCTGCTGGCCGAACCGACGGGCGTGCTGCGCGCGTCGTTTCCGGTCGATTTCGCGGTGACGTATCTGGCGCCGCTGATCGTCGAGTTCTCGAACCGCTACCCGAAGCTGACGTTCGATTTCGAGCTGACGTCGCGACGTGTCGATCTGGTGAGCGAACCGTTCGACGTGGCGATCCGCATGGGCGAATCCGAGGATTCTCAACTGATCGCGCGGCGGCTGGCTACGCTCGGGAACTACCTGTATGCGTCGCCCGGCTATCTCGACCGGGAGGGCGAGCCGCGCATGCCGGACGACCTGACGCGGCATGCGTGCCTCGGCCTCGCGAGAGCCGGCACGTGGACGCTGCACGATGGCGTGCGCACGGTGTCGGTGCCCGTGAGCAGCCGCTTCGCGGTGAACAGTGTCGGCATGCTGCGGCGCCTGGCCACGCTCGACGCCGGCATCATCGTGCTGTCGGAAGAGATCGTCGCGGACGACCTGGCCGCCGGCCGATTGCGCCGCGTGATGCCCGCATGGGAGGGCGAGCCGGTTCCCGTCTATGCGATGACGGAAACGCGGCTGCTGCCCGCGAAGACGCAGCATTTCATCGAGTTTTTGCGGGAGCGTTTCGCGCAGGCGTGACGGGCGGTTGCGCGGGTATCCTGCCGTCGATCACTGCGTGCCCGACTTGTCGCTGACCGGCACCATGCGGGCTTTCGTATCGTTCGCGGCGTTTGCGGAATTTGCGGCGTTCACGGCCTTCGCGTCGTCGCCCGGTTCGAGCACGAAACGGAACGAATCGACCCGCTGCATCACCTTCGCCGCATACGCGTTCGAGCCGCCGCTGTAACTCCTCAGTCCGGCCCGCACGTCGCCTCCGGCGGCCCTCACGTAGCCCGACAGGATCGCCGACCCGACTTCGACGTTCGCGTTCGGTTCGGTCAGGTCCTTCACGTTGCGCAACAGGCCGCGGTGCGCGGCCGGCACGACCTGCATCAGCCCGGTCGCGCCATGCTGGCCGCGCGCCTTTTCCTGGAAGCGCGATTCGATCGAAATGATCGCGTAAACGAGTGCCGGAGGCAGGGAATATTTCGTCGCAGTTACGCTCACGATATCGGCGAGCTTCGCGGCCCGCTCCTTCGCGACACCGAATTTCTTCGTCAGGTAGGACGTGATGCGGCGGTTTGCTTCGTTGGGCTGATCGTTCGCGTCCAGCGCGGAAGCGGCGAGTGGCGCGGACGCAGCCATTTGCTCGGGCGCGGAGGCGACCACCGCCGACGCCTGTTGCGCCGATGCCGTGTGCGGCAAGCCGAGCGAAAGTACGATCAGCCAGAGTAACCGTCGCATGGTCGAGTGCGGGGAAATGGGAGGCGCATAGTATATCGGCCAATCGCGGCCGATGTGTGCGCGCGGGATCGAATGAAAGCGCAGTGTCAGCTTGTTGCGGTGCGCGGCGCCAGATCGTGGACCGTTGCGCGGACACACATCGGAGTCCAGAGCGACGTTGCGACCGATCCGGGAGCGCATCTCCGTCAGTCGCGATCGAGATCGGCCTTGAGCATATGAAGGCGGGTTCGTCCGTCGGGAGTGAAATGCGTACCGAAGCGTACCAGCCCTTCCCGATGCAGATGGCAACTCATGGTAAAGCTCAGCAGCATGCCGGGCTCGACATCCCGGACCTGGAGATCGATCGACTTGACGCGCGGCTCGTGCTTGAGAATCGTCGCTTCGATTGAATGTCGGAGCCGGTGCGCAGACGATGGCAGATGACGATAGATTTCCGAAAGATCGTCCAGGCCGTAGTCCGGCAGATGCGCAAGACTGTTGCGTCGGCTGTTCAGGATGCGCTGTATGTTGTCCTGTACGGAAAGAAACGTCTGCGTCGCTGCGTCGAAATCGGCGATGTTGGAACCGTTTGAAAAATGTCCGGTGAGGGCTTCGAAGAGGCCGGGGCCCGTCGGGTTCATCCATTCACCTCCGCGTTAAGATGAAAATTGTCCGGCACCTGCTCGGTATGAGAGCACCGGAATGTGAGTTGCAGGTTCATGGCTGCACGATTTCAGCGACTGAACGACCGAGCCATTCATTGAGCGCGAGATAGAGCATGCCCCCCATGATGAACGAGAGGGCGAGCCAGCTGAACGGCCCAAAGCGGCCGCTCGGCCGGCATGCGGTGACGTCATCGATCATGACGGGAAGGTGCGTGTCCGGCTTGCCGCCGAGGCGCTCATCGATTGCGTTCAGAAGCGCGGCATGAGCGCCACGCTCGCCGAGTGCGAGCTTGCCCGCAAACCCGAGATCCAGTATCGCCCGGAAGATCGCAAGTAGCGGCAGAACGGGGCGGGGCTCGGCAACGCGGTGTTCGATGCGCGAAATCACCTCGTGGCCGGCGTCGTTCCGGCCAAAGGCTTCGACCTGCAACGGTTCGCGCTCCCAGGCGGTGCGATCGTCTCCGGTCAGGTTGCGCAATGCCGTCTCGTCGAGTAATGCGCATTGGGCGTACAACGCGTCCTCGATCACGTCCAGCGGATGGCCGGCCGACGTCATTTCGTCGCGCAGTCGGGCAACCTGTGCGCTGCACGAATGCCGAAGCGGGGCGAACGAATGGCGTGCCGGTTCGTGGGTGAGACTCGCGACGGTCATCGCGGTATCGCGTAAGGCGACCGGCAGCAGTATTGCGGCATCGACGGGCTGCGGCATCATGCGGGAAGCACCACGTAAAGTTCGAGCGAGACGTCGGGTACCGACGCGGGGATATAGAACTGACATGCCCGTGCATCCATCATGCGCTTGAACGCGGCGTGAGCACCGTCAAGAGCAAAGTACTGGTTCTCGATGCGAACCGGAATGGCGGCGGGAACGCGCGACATGGCGCGCAGCGGAATGCCGGGCAGCGCGGAGTTGACGATCTGCTCGACGTCGTCGGGCGATCCGGCCTTGCACAGGCGCGGTAGCTGTTCGAGCAACGCATGAGCGGGCAACCCGGACTGGACCGACAGGTAATACTCCGCACCTTCGACGAGCCGGTCGTCGTTGATTTTGCCCAACCATGACGTCCCGCGAAGCTTCTCCAGGGCGATCGGTACGACACGCGATGGAACGACCGTATCGAGGAGCGTGCGAATCAACGATTCGAGTTCCGCGAAAACCGGATCGGGATCGAGATGATCGTAGGCAGGAATGGATTGCAGGGTTTCCGCTGTCGAGAATGTCAGCAACGAACCGGCCAGGCGTGCCAGCGTGCCATACAGTCGTTCGGGGTGCTGATCGGGCGCCTGACACAGTCGTGCAAGCTCGGGCCAACAACTGTTCACGCTGTGCAACAGCCAGAACAGCGACACGTCGGCGACCGCGTAGTCGGCGATCTGATCGGAACGCTCCCGGCGTCGCACGGCGAGGCTGGCGCTCTTGGCCAGCAGGATCTCGGATAGCCGGGTCATGCGGCCGACGAGGTGGCTGCTGGCCGACAGGAACAGACACGGCGGCACGAAGGCGGCGTCCATCTCGAAACGCCCCTGCGCGTTGCGCGAGATTCTTCCGATCGGGCAGGTGACGTAGTCGCTCGACACCTCGAAATCGAACAGCAACGCCAGCGCATGGCGTTCTACGCTGATCTCCTCCACGTTGTCGCCGTTCACGTCGGCGACCTGGAGATACTCCCGCCGAAAACGCCGCGGCCGCGCAGGTCTTTCGTCAATGTCGATACAGTTGCCGCCTTGCGGATCGAGGAGCGGTAACCCGATGAGCACGACAACCGAATCGGCCTGCGCGGGGACGTCGTTCAGATCGCGCGCCGGCGGAAGGCGATCGGCCGACTCGCTGTCGACCAGGGTTCCGTCCGGCAGGCGCAGATCGAGTGCGGACACCTGCAGGCGATCGATCGTCAGGGCCTGGGTGTCGAACGCAATCCGGCATACGCCCCACGGATCGGGGCTCGTGATGCGCGCGATGCGTTCGTCGGTCGCGTGGTTCCACAACGCCTGCTGCTGAAAGTGCTGGGGCGTCATGAAAATTCCCTTGGCCCACAGCGGTCTCGTTATCTTCATCGTCGTTCGATAGGCATGAAAAATATAGTTTGAGGACGGCCCCGATAGTCAGCGTCGGTTTTTTGCCTTGGGCATTTGAGAGACGAGCGACAGGCCGATGTCCATCCCTTCGATCTGAAAGTGCGGAACCACGAACAGCCTGATGCGAAAAAAGCCGGGGTTGTCTTCGATGTCCTCGACGCTGACGCGTGCTTCCCGTAGCGGGTGCGATGTCTGCAGGTCGTCGCCTGGATCGGTCATTTCCGTTACGAGCGACTTGATCCAGGTATTCAACTCCAGTTCGAGCAGGCGCCTGTCTTTCGTCGTTCCGATGTTCTCGCGCTGGATCAGCTTCAGGTAATGCGCGATACGCGAGATCAGGAAAATATAGGGGAGTCGCGCATTGATGCGGCTATTCGCCGCTGCTTCCTTCGCCTCGTATGAAACGGGTTTCTGCGCGGAGTTCGCCGAAAAGAAGCAGGCGAAATCGTGGTTGAGATAGAACGAAAGCGGAATCAACCCGAGGTTCGCGAATTCGGCTTCGCGCGTTTCCGGAATCAGCGCCTCGGCTGGAATTTTCGCCGGGGTTCCGCTGCCGAGGTCGTAGAGATGAACTGGCAGATCCGTCACGAGGCCGCCCGCGCGAGGCCCGCGAATCTGCACACACCAGCCGTTCCGGACGAAGCTCTTTACCAGGTTCGCGGCGAACACGAACGAGGCGCTTGCCCAAAGGTAGCGGCTGGAGTCGGGGCCCTTGACGGTTTCACGATAGCTGAACGCCCGAACGGGCACGGTGTCCGGGCCGTATGGCGGACGGGCCAGGAAACGCGGGAGCGTGAGCCCGACATAACGGGCATCGTCGGATTCGCGAAAACTTTTCCATTTCCGGTATTCGACGCGATCGAGATAGCTGTCGAGGTCCCGAATACAGACGACTTCCTCCATCGTCCGCTTGCCGAAGAACAGCGGCGATACCGCGCCGATGAACGGCATGTGCGCCGCGGCGGAAACCTTCGAGATATCGCGCAGCAGCGCGATGTCCGGCGCGCTGCGATCGAATGCGTAACCGGCAATGATGGCGCCGATCGGCTCTCCACCCGGCGTGTCGTATTCGCGGACGTACGTATGCAGAAAAAGGCCGCTCTGAATGATTTCGGGCGAGTCCTCGAAGTCATGCCGTAACTGTTCCTTCGAGACGTCGAGCACTTCGATACGTACGTTCTTGCGGAAATCGGTGCGATCGACCAGGTATTTCAGACCGCGCCACGTCGATTCGATTTGCTGAAACGCGGCGTCATGCAGGATCGCGTCGATCTGGTTGCCGATTCGCGCGTCCAGTCGGGCGATGTGGAAGTCGATCAAGCTCTTGTCCAGCACGTCGATCTTTTGCGACGTGCTCCCGATGGCGTCGATGAGTACGGTAATCGCATGCACCAGACGCTCGCCTGCCGTCGATCTCGACACGATATCGGGCTGCGCGAACGCATGCAGAGGCTGCACGGGCACCGTGGGCGAGATGCCGAGCGTGTCGCACAGCGACGCATAGATTCCGTCCGACGACGCGGATGCGCCGGGGTCCGTGCTCGTCGCCGACTCACGCGGAGCGGTTTCGCGTTCCGACATGTCTCAATACTCGTCGATGATCACTTGATATGTACGAGTCAAGCAAGACGCACTCTCGAAATTTCAATCGATGAATGTGACTGATCGAAAGTATTCGATTGCTTTCTAGTACAAATTCCATTGATTGAATGGTCGGGTAATTACGAGATAAAGATTCGTACATCAAAATTCTAAGTTAGGATAAATAGCACATAAATTTCATCTTGAAATTTCCATTCGAAATAATTTTTGAAATCTGCGAAAAATCCGTGAATGTCGATTCACAACGGATGCCAAACTGTTTACCATGCGTCGAAAAAATTCATATGCCGGCTGTTGCGCCAGCGTGCGCGATATCGATCATGAGCATGATGCGAACGGGAAACGAGGGCGATGGCGGATCTACTTGAAAGGGTGGAAAGGTACGGAGCGAATCACGAGGCGGTGACGGGGCGGCAGGCCTATTTCCTGGACGTCGCGGGAAGCGCCTCGGGCCGGGAATTGTCGGTGGTGTCGTTCACCGCGACCGAACGTATCGGCGATCCTTACCGGATCGTCATCGAGCTGACGCATCCGGACAGCCTCCTTCGCGGCGACTATCTCGGGCGCGACGCCACGTTCACCATCGCACCGGAAGATGGCACACGGTCGCGCGTGTTCGCCGGATGCGTGACGCACTTCGCAAAAACGAAGACGACGAAGGATTTCAGCCTTTACCGGCTGGTCGTCGAGGCGCACACCGCGCGTCTTCGGCTCGCACGCACGAGCCGCATCTATCAGCAACGGAGCGCACCGCAGATCATCGAGGCAATCCTGCGCCGCCATGGCTTCAAGGGGCACCAGTTCGCGTTCGCGCTGCGCCGCCAGTATCC
This sequence comes from Burkholderia metallica, assembly GCF_001718555.1. Taxonomy (NCBI): domain Bacteria; kingdom Pseudomonadati; phylum Pseudomonadota; class Betaproteobacteria; order Burkholderiales; family Burkholderiaceae; genus Burkholderia; species Burkholderia metallica. The sequence goes on along the minus strand of NZ_CP013403.1, from coordinate 2,450,227 downwards.
GCAGCATGCATTTCGTTTCCAGTATCAGATGTCGGATCTGGCCTACATCGGCATGCTGATGCAGAAGGAAGGAATCTACAGCTACTTCACGCAGGGCAAGCATGGCGATGTGCTCGTGTTTGCCGACGACGTCGATCACTACGTCTACGCGCCGGAACTGAATGCGCGTTATCGGGAGACGGCCGGCCTGGAGGCCGGCGTCGAGGCCGTGTTCGCGCTCGAGATGCACGCGAAGACGGTTCCGCAATCGATTCTTGTCGCGGATTACAACCCGGATCAGGCCTGGGAGCGCTTCAAGGCGGATGCGAACGTGGCGAAGAAGGACGTCACGACTTACGGGCAAGCCTACGTTTACGGCACGCATCACCTGGATCAGGAGGGCGCGCGCTGGGAGGCGCAACTGCGTCACGAGGCGGAGATCGCATGGCAGGTGATCTACGAAGGCGAGAGCAACGTTCTCGAACTGCGGCCGGCGCGTGTGCTACGCGTCGACGAAGCGTTGCCGGATGCACCGACCGGCCAGGTCGTGGTTGAAACGGTTCACACGGGCGGGCGCGGGCGCGCCTATCGCAACACCTATCAGGCGATTCCCGCGGATCGCCGTATCAGGCTCAGGCTCGACGAGGCGGCGTGGCCGAAAATCAACGGCACGTTGAGCGCGCGCGTCACGTCGCCCGGCGACTACGACTATGCGTACCTCACGCAGCAGGGCCGCTACACGGTGCGCTTCGACCTCGACTTCGACGAATGGAATCCCGGCGGCGAGAGCGTGCCGCTGCGGCTTGCGAAGCCGTTCGCCGGCAGCCTGCAGACCGGCTTTCATTTTCCGGCGCTGCACGGCGACGAAGCCGTGGTGGCCTTTCGCGACGGCGATCCGGACAAGCCGTACCTGTCCCAGTTTCACCACCACAGCCAGGCGGTCGACCTCGTCACGAATCAGGATCGGTGGCTGTCGCGCAACGTGATCCGGACGCAGAGCAACAACAAGCTGCGGATGGAGGACTGGCGGGGATGCGAAGGCATCAAGCTGTCCACCGAGCATTCCGGCAAGAGCCAGCTCAATCTCGGTTATCTGGTCGATTCGAACAAGCAACGGCGCGGCGAAGGGTTCGAGCTTCGCACGTCGGGATACGGTGCGATTCGTGCCGGGAAGGGGCTGTTTGTCACCACCGACGATCGACCGAAAGCCGCCGGCGATCAACTCGACATGCAGGAGGCGCTCGCGCGTCTGAACGACGCGCAGGCCCGCATGGAAGGGCTGGCTCAGGCGGCGGCCGTCGCGCAGGCCGATGCGGCCGATGCCAGATCGATGCAGCAGGTGCTCCAGGACCAGATTCGCGATCTCAGGCAAGCGGTGATGCTGCTGTCGTCGAATGCGTCGATCACGACGGTTACGCCGGATACGCTGATTCACAGTGCCGGCGCCAATCTGACGATGACGGCCGGCGCCAATGCCGATATCGGCGTGCTGCGCAAGTTCACCGTTGCAGCCGGCGAGGCAGTCAGTCTGTTCGCGCAGAAGATGGGTATCAAGCTGTTTGCCGCGCGCGGCAAGGTGCGGCTCCAGGCGCAGCGCGACGAAATGGAGCTGACGTCGCAGCAGAACCTGACCGTGACCAGCAGCGACGGCCACGTGATCGTCCAGGCGGGCAAGTCGATCATGCTCACGGACGGCGGTGGCGCTTACATCAAGCTCGACAACGGCAACGTCACCATCGCATCGCCGAACAAGGTGACGATCCGCATGGCCGACTTCGCCTGGGACGGGCCGGACAGCGCGGCGGGAAAGCTGCCGGCGTTTGCCGTCTGCGCGGGGTCGAAGGCGGCGGCGTCGATCGCCGGTGAAAACAGCATGGCGTTGTCGTGATGGCGAATCCGCAAGCTACCGCCCACGTTTCGCGTTGCGAGCCGCCGGCACTTGCAAACGGCGGCTTTCTGCTGGTCGATCCCGATGCATTTTCCGACGTCGACATGATTGCCGCGCTGAACCCGACGCGGTGCAGCCCGACCAACTGGGGCAAGGATCCGGCCGGCCTGCCGGCGATCGTCGATCTCGGTCGGTGCGACGAATGGCAGATTGCGTGGCTGGCAGCGGTGCTCGACGCGGAGCACGCGAACCGGAAGCACACGCCGCTGATGGCGGCGGGAATCGGCGCGTATATCGACGCATCCGCGTCGCTCGATGCGCTCGTGGAGCACATCGCCGGTCTTCTCCTGGTGCTGCCGGTCAACCGGCACGGCAATCGCTCGCCCGGCGGCGCGCTGTGGCGTTTCTTCGACCCGCGCGTGTTTGCTCATCTGTGCTGGATGCTCGATTCCGACACGCTCGACGAACTGGTCGGGCCCGTGTCGAGCTGGTCGTTTCCCTGGCTGGATGGGTGGTTCAGATTCGACGTGAAAGTTCGGCATGCTGATGAGAACAGGCAGGCCCCTGTCGTGTTGTTCGAGGCGCGCGCAGGTGAGTTCCGGCGCATCGACGCTGCCGTATGGGCGCGGGCCCAGCGAATCGCGAGCATCAATCGGGTGGTCGCTTGCCTCGATAACCCGGAGGAACTCGACTGGCCGCAGCGGGTTGCGATCGCGTCGCGAATCGAATCGGCATTGACGGCGGCCGAGCACAGGCTGCATTGGCGCGACCGGGACGACTGCGTCCGCTATGCCGAGTACGCGGTGCGCTACGGCGCGGCGTTTCTCGATCATCCGAAGCTGGTCGACTGCTGGGCGCGGCTGGAAACCCGCGCCGCATCGATGGGCTGGGCCGACGTGATGGCTCTGCTGACGCCGGACGAGCATTGCGCGTTGTCCGGGTGCGTGACCGATGGCGATGGTGTAGCGCCGGATCGGCCATTTAAGAATCACTTTTCATTCGACGGGACCTGACATCGATGGCCGCTGCGACAGAACCGAAATGCGATCTTTGTGACAAGCACGGCTTGCTGCTGATGCCGGTGCGCTATGCGGTTGCGCCCGTCAGCAGCGGGCTGCCGGCGGTAAGCGCGCCATTGAAGGTCGAGGATGCGGCGCGTAGCGTGGGCAACGGCAAGCCGCAGAACCTGGCGATGCAGGGCGGCAGCGTGCGATACACGGCGCGGCTGCTGCGCAGCGGCTATCTGTATGTGTACGACGAGAAACGCGACCGGATGGACGCGTACTGGATCACGGAAGACGGCAACTATCTGCGCATCGCGCCGGAAGCCGCGGTGCCGGACTGCGCAAGATCGGCCAGGCCGTGCAACTTCACCGGGCATCGGGAACTGGCGGGCTGCATTGCGATTCCGGGCGCGCGCGACGCGGGCATCGTCTGGCTCGGGTATTCCGACGTGCAATGGACGCAGGCCGTGATCGACGCGCACAAAGGGGCGAACGGGAAGCGCCTGCGCGAACTGCACATGCGGGCGTTCGACGCGGGCGCGTGGGCGAACGCGCATCCAGGTATGACCGGAAAGAGCGCTTCGCGCGGGCGGGGCGCGGTTCCGCATGCGGTGCCGATGAGCGAGCTTGCGACGACCGTGGGCGAGTACGCGACGGCCAAATCCGTGCCGAACGGTTTCGCGCCGTCCTCCGCGCCCCGTTTCCATTTGCATGCGGGCAAGGCCGACGAGGTGCTGGCGGCGTGCAGCCGGCGCAGCCCGGAGCTGCTGGGTGCGATCGTCGCGGTGGACGATCCGGCCGGTGTCGCGCAGGACCTGGCCGCGCTGATCAACTGGCACAAGGAACGGTTGAACGATACGCGCGTGGAGAAGGAGAGGTACGGGGCCGGATATGGCCCGTATCCGACGACCTACCGGGACCTGGTCGCACTCGATGCGGCGATCAAGACTTTGCATGCGTCCAACGACGTGAAGGTCAAGAGGGAGGTGTTCCAGCAGGCGGACGATCTGGCGGACTACCTCAAGGTGAGTTACGAGGTTGCACGCGAGCATGGTCGGGCGATGGGAAGTGTGCCACCCAGGAATCCTGCGCGCGAGCAGGAACTGGACGCACTCATCCGGCACCCGTCGCCGGAACGGTGGGAGAACGCGCAGCAGAAATCGTGGAATGCGTTTCTGGACAAACTGAACGTCGACGCCTACGGCAAGTGGAAGACGGAATACGAGCAGGCGGAGAAAACGTTGCAGACGCAACATATCGAACCGTTGGCGAAGGCGCATGCGGCGTGGATGCAAAGCAACCAGCTCGCCAACAAGCTCGACTGCACGCACGACGGCAAGGATGCGCTGGCCGGTGACGTCTACGCAGAGACGCTGCAGCGCTGCATGGCGGCGACGCAGGAGATCGCCGGCTGCAGCGAAGTTTACGTGCGCTGGCTGAAGGGCGCGATCACGGACAAGACCAATTTGCTGCTGCGTGCGCTGGTGCTGCGTCAGGACGATCTGATCGAGGCACTCGCGGCCGCGCCGCTCGATCCGGAGGCGGTGCCGTGGAAGGCCCTGATGGATCGGTACGCACAGCGCTGCCAGGCGCTCATCAAATCGGACCCGGTCGCACAGGCCAAGGCGCGGATGAAGCAGGCGGCGGCGGACAAGGCCAGGGCGCAAGCGGAAGCCGCTCGCCGAGAGCTCTCTTTCGCGTCCGCGATGTCGTCGGGCGTGGCGCTGTTCGACAACCCGCTGAGGCGCGCTGTCGAACGGAAGGAAGCGGCGGCGAAATCGAGTCAGGCGCAAGCCGAGCAGGCGAAGCAGGAAGCCGCGCCGAAACTGTTGCCGGATTCGGTGGCGAACGTGCTGACGCAAATTGCCCGACCGTTGGCGGCGGTGTTGCGGGAGTTCAACGAGAACGCGGCGGAGAAGACGCTGGCGCGGTGGATGGCGGTCGTTGGCGTGGCGCTGAAGATGCCGGCGGGCACGGTGGAGATCAATGGAACGGCGCGGGACACGATCAAGACGCTGTCGAAACTGTTCATCGACAACCTGGTGGATGCGGGGGAGCAGGCGGGCAAGCCGCTGTCGGCGCAGCAGATGAGGCAATTGACGACGTTGGCGGAGCGGCAGGTGGTGGGGAGTTTTGCGAGCGGAAATCTGGCGTCGTTCGAGGCGCGGGCACGGGATGGGAACGTGAAGGCGCGGATGGTGGTGTTCATCAACGACGACATCCGAGAGGCACTGAAAGCGACGAGCGATCCGACGTTGAGGGTGAAGTTGCTGGCGGAGAAGGTGACGTCGCCGGGGAGTTTGCGTGAGTTCCGGTTGCTGCGGGCGAAGCTGGGGGCGTCGGTGTATGGGGCGGCGACGGAAGGCGCGCTGACGGCGATCGATGCGGTGTGCAAGTACGCGGGATGGAAGGCATTGCTGGAGAGCGAAAGGAAGGCGCTGTCGTTTCAGAAGACGCGGCAGCAGGATTGGCGGGAGACGCTGGGCGGCGCGCTGTTTGTGGGCGCGCTCGGTACCGGGGTGGGGAATGTGGCGAAGACGTACGGGACGTGGCGGAATCAGTACGCGACGGGGATGGCGGAGCGGGTGGCGGGCGGGAAGCTGGCGATGCGTGCGGATATTGCGCTGCGGGTGGTGGGGGGGATGGCTTCTGCGGTGTCGGGGGTGGTGGCGGTGATGGATGCAGTTGATGGCGTCGTGAGCGCCGCGCAATCGAAATGGGGACTGGCAATGCTCCAGTTTTTTTCCGGTGGAGTCGGAATTGCTGCAGCCATTGCTGGCGGTTGGGCTGCGTACTCAGTCGCGGGTGGCGGCACGATGGTTCTCGGTCTGAGTTTAACGGGATGGGGCTTGATTCTCGCTGTTGTGCTGGTGGGGGTAGGTATGGCGATCGAGTATGTGAAAGGCAACATTTTTTCTCAATGGCTTGAGAAAACCTACTGGGGCGTTCTGCCAATCTCAAGTCGTTACGGAGAGTCCAAAGTTGAGCAGGCAGATTTCAACAAGATGATGGCGGGAGCGTGATGTTTACGACGAGCAAGAAGCAGCGACCGCTTACTGAGCAGGACCGCGAGTGGCATTTGCCAGTTAAGCGTCGAGAGGCAGATCCGCATGCCTCAATGAGGGTGATCCGGTTGAACTCTACGTATCTGGAATTGGTTGACGGATACTACTCGAATCGCGGGTTAATGAGTTTTATAGGATTGCTGGCGGTAGGCGGATTTTTGTGGGCGATTTTTTCTCTTTGGGGTGTGGTGATTTTTAATAATTATTTGAATCCTGCGTGGAATAGAAGTGACGAATGGCAAATGCTAGTGGCGCTTGGGGTATGTTCAATTATATCGATTTCGGTGATTGCTGGAAGCACCGCATTTCTCATGAAAATCGGGGAATGGTTAAGATATGCGCATTATCCAATTCGCATAAATCGTAGGGCGCGCATGGTTTATGTTTTTCGCGGCGACGGAACAGTGCTGAAGGCGTCATGGGACGACGTATATTTCGCGTTGCGCGTGAACGCACAAGTTGCCGGCATTCGCACGTTCGGCATATGTGGGCTTGTGCTGAAGGATCCCGAGACCGTCGAAGAGATGTTCGTGTTCGGCTACGCATCCAGCAGCAAGGAATACTGCCTGCGCCACTGGGAGTTCATCCGCCGCTACATGGAAGAAGGGCCGCGCGCGGTACTCAACGCCCCCGGACTCGATCTCTATCTCCCGATCGCAGACAAGCGCGAGACGCTGTACCAGGGCTGGATACAACTGGTTTCGCACGATGCATGGAATCCGGTCTTCAAGTGGCTGATGTTCCCGTTCCACGTGCTGTTCTTCATCGGTCGTCTGGTGCACCACGCCACGAGCAAGGTGCCGAAATGGCCGGAGGACGTGGAAGCCGAGTGCCGCATTGAACCGGGTGACCCGTACATACGCGATTCGAGTCTGAATCCGCCGGCATATCGATAACGAGCGCGCAACCACAACCGCTCTGGCGAAACACCCCGACCCCGCGATCACCATTCGTCCCAATTGCCATTTCAACTCCATAGGAAACCAAAAAATGCCAAACGTCATCTACGTCGGCGACGCAACGAGCCACGGCGGCAAGGTGCTGACCGGCTCATCCCGCGTCAAGCTGCACGGCCGCGGTGCCGCGCGCAAGACCGACAAGGTTTCGTGCCCGCGTTGCGGCGACAACGAAATCGCCGAGGGCAACGCACGAATGCGCGATGGCGATCTGCCGCTCTCGTTCCATGGCCACAAGACTCGCTGTGGGGCCACGCTGATCGCATCGAGCAAGGTGACGGGCTGCGCGTGATGGCATTCGACCTCCAGAGGATCGGCCCGGAGCGCGACGTGCCGAGCATTCGGCCGGCCTGGCTGGCTTGTGCGCTGTTGTTCGTCATCCTGACAGGGGGCGGCGCATTTTGCGTCGTTCGCTTCTGGCCCGCTGGCGAACCCACGAACACGCCATGGTTCTGGTGTTGCGTCGTCGTGTTTCCGGCCATCGGCTGGTTGGTCCCGTTTCTCGCTTACCTCGGCGTCCTGCAGGCGCCGCGACGGCGTGCGATCGACTACAACGCAGCTCGGCAGCGTCATGTCGAGTCGGTTTGCCGCCGTGCCCGCGTTCCCCTTCACGTGCTCGGATCGGGATTCGTCTTTTCCGCGCAGGCTCACGACAACCGGGCCGATGCCGTCGTGGAGAAGCGACTCGCGCTGGCGCAGCAAGCCCGTTTCCCGGGGGATCATGAAGTCGTGGCGGCACGCTGGATCGAGCCGGAAGGGGAGGCATGGATACCCGAAGACGATCACGCGGATGCGCAGCGGCACCGTGCGTTGCTGAGCCACCTGTTCGACACGCTGCTTCGCGGGATCGCGCCCACGCTGCGGGCGATGCCCGAACGCACGCCATTGCGGATTCGGCTGGGCGTCGACACGTTGCTTTCGACACCCGAGATCGAGAACGCATGGCATGCCGGCTGGGCTGCGAATCGATTGCGCGCATCGGTCAAGCCCGAAATCGATACGACGGCGCCCGAACTGATCGCGGCCGATCGCTGGATAGACGGAAAAGACGACGAAGGGGCCGATGCGGTCGTCCTGCTGTGCGTCGTGCAACTCAACGCGTTGCTGAATGCGCGTCCGGCGGAAGGGGCAGCCGAAGCAGGCGTGATCCTGCTGCTGGCCTCGCAGTCGGTCACGGCGCGTACCCGGCTGACGACTCAGGCGCTGCTCTTTCGTCCGGAACGACGCGATGAGGCGACGCTGGCGCAGGGTGTGGCCCAGGCACTGCTCTGGGCACGCGTGCGTGGCCCGGAGCTGCTCGACCACTGGATGGCCGGCGGCGCGGAGACGCCGCTGAATCGCGCACTGGCGAGCGCTCTCGATGCATGGGGTGTCGGCGCGATGCAGACGCCGAACCTTGACGGCCAGCACGACATCGACCTGTGGATCGGCACGGCCGGCATGGCGGCGCCATGGCTGTGCGTCGCCTTGGCGCTGGAGCACGCGCGGGTTTCCGCACGAACGCAGCTGGTCAGCGTTGCCCACGCGGATCACGTGACGGTCGCGGTCGTCGCGCCGAGATTTTGACAGGAGCCGCGATGCGTTTGAATTACACACTGGCTGCTTTGTTCACGGCGCTGATCGGCGCGTCGCTTTTCGTGTTCGGCAAAGGTGAGCGGATCGGGCTGTCGACGATGAACGAGCGGCTGCTGGCCGTCTGCGCGCTGGCCCTGCTGTTCGTGATCGCGATTGTCGTTTATGCGTTGCTGGTTCGGCGCGCCGAACGCAAGGCCGCGATGCAGGCGGTCGGATCGGCCGAAATTGTCGATGCCGAGGCTGATGGCCGGCCGTCGGCACCGTCCGATCCGTTCGTCGGTCTGCGCAGTGCGTTGCGCGCCCGGTACGGGTTCCGCTGGCGCTACCGTCAGCCGTGGCTGTTGCTGACGGGTGATGATCCGACGATCGCCCGGCTGTTGCCGGAACTGGCGGAGTCCGGCTGGCTGCTTGCCGACGATGCGGTCGTGCTGTGGAGCCGGACAAGTGAGAACGGACTGCCCGACGAGGCGTGGCTGAAGCGCGTGGTTCGCTTGCGCCGTCGCCGGCCGGTGGATGCCGTCGTGTTGGCCGTCGACGGGATGGTGCCGCCGCCCGCGCCGCGCCGCGGCATTGATCGCGATGGCCTGAACCTCGCCCGCATCGCCGATACGTTGCGCTGGGCCGCGCCGGTGTACGTGCTCGACGTGGCCGATGCCGATTCGGCCGCCGGGAGCGGTGCATCGGTGGCGGGCGCCCGGATACCGCGTCCCGCCGACGCCGACGCGATCGGCGCCGCGCTCGATACCGTGCGCAGGCGCCTTGCCGATCTTGCCGTGGCGCAACTGGCACGGAATGCTGCGGATACCTGGGCGGCGACGCTGTCGGCGCGACTCGACACACGCATTGCCCAGCTGGCAGGCTGGATGGCCGGCCTGTCCGGCAATGATGCCCATTCGGCGATCGGAAGGTTTCAGCGCAGGCAGCAGGTCGAAGGTGTGTTTTTCGTAGGCTGTCCGAATGCCGCGCACGACCCGCGCATCGCGCGCGACGTCGGTGAGCCGTTGTGGCGTTATCTCGGTGACGCCGCGCGGGCCGTACCGGGCCGTCGGGTTGGCTGGCACCCGGTGACCGCGTGGTCGATCGTCGCCTTCACGGCACTGGGCCTGTGGACGGCGGGGATGCTGGTGTCCGGCGTGTCGAACGCGCGCGAGGTGCTGCGGACGAAGCAGGTGCTCCGCACGCTGGACGCAGCGCCGGATCCCGCGGCGCGGCTGCGCGCATTGCTGGCGCTGCAGCAGCGTATCGCCTTCTACGAAAGCCGGACGCGGGAGCGCACGCCGCTGATGTCGCGGTTCGGCATGAACCGCGATCGCGAAATGCTCGCGGCGCTGTGGCAACCCTATGCGCGGACGAGCCGTCAGGTACTGGTCACGCCGGTTCAGCAGAACCTCGAGGCCATGCTCGTCGATCTCGGCCAGATGCAGACCGAACAGGTCGACGACCGGACCAGTCGCCTGGCATTCACCGGCCACGAAGCGCTCAAGACCTACCTGATGCTGGCCGAGCCGGCGCGCGCCGATGCGACCTTCATGACCCCGCAGATGGTTCGCTATTGGAGCACGGGCGCGAGTCTCCGTCCGGGGGAAAAGCTCGACCTGTCCGGGCGGCTGCTGGGCTTTTATGCCGATCGCCTGAAGGCGCACGACGACTGGCGCATCCGCGCGCGCACGGACCTCGTCAATGGTGCGCGCCAGACGCTGCTGGCGGTCATCGGCGTGAAGAATTCGGAAGATACGATCTACCGGGGCGTCATCGAAGCAGCGGGCAACCGCTACCCGGACCAGACACTCGCGTCGCTCACGGCCGGCACTGACACGCGCGGGCTGCTGCGGGCCACGGTGTCGGTACCGGGTACCTTTACCCGGCAGGCCTACGACGGCGCGATCGCGGCGGCGATCGAGGAGGCCGCGACGCGCAACGAGGCCGCGCACGACTGGGTGCTGGCGGAGCACCCGGTTCGCCATGCGCCGGAGCAGCCGGCGGCCGACCTGAAGGCCGCGCTCACCCGCCGTTATTTCGACGACTACGCGGATCGCTGGCAGGGCTTCATGAACGGGTTGCAATGGGAGCCGGCGCCGACGCTGCCGTCCTCGATCCAGCAGCTCAGGCTGATGGCCGATACGCGGCAGTCGCCGGTGATCGCGCTGATGAAGTCGCTCGAGTATCAGGCAGGAGCGGGGGCGCTGAAGGCGTCGCTGTCCGATACGCTGGTCGACAAGGCCCAGCAGATATTCGGGGGGAAGATCGACGGGCCGCAGATGGCGAAGCCCGATCCCGCCGGGCCGTTGGGCGCGTCGTTCGGCCCCGTGCTGCGCATCGTCGCGCAAGGCGACGACGGCGGCGGCAACGACCTGAGCTTGCAGCGCTTCATGGATCGCGTGACGACGCTGCGCCTGAAACTCCAGCAGATCAACGATAGCCCCGATGCCGACGCGCGGGCGAGGGAGGCAGCGCAATCGCTGTTCCAGGGGCGCGGATCGGAACTGGCCGATACGCACGCCTATGCGCAGCTGATCGCGGCGAGCCTGGGCGCGCAGTGGGCCGGCATGGGCGAAGCGCTCTTCGTGCGACCGGTCGCGCAGGCGACGCAAACGGTGATGCAGCCGGCTCAGGCCAGCCTGAACGACGCATGGCGGAGGACGATCGTCGCGACCTGGAATCGCTCGTTCGCCGGCCGTTACCCGTTTGCGAATACCGGTAACGATGCATCGATTCCCGAACTTGCCCGGTTCCTGCGCCCGCAGGGCGGGCTGATCGGTGCGTTCCTCGGTTCGCAGCTTGCGGGCGTGCTCGAATTGCAGGGCGATCAGTGGGTGCCGGCATCGGCCGGTGGAACGGCCGTGCGCTTCGATCCGGATTTCCTGAAGGCGATGAACCTACTGCAGCGCATGGCGGGCCATCTGCTCGCGCAGGGTGAGCCGCAATATCGTTTCGACCTGCGGCCGGTGCCGACCGTGGGCGTGACCGAAACGACGCTCATGCTCGACGGCCAGCGCATGCATTACTACAACCAGCAGGAAACATGGCAGCCGATGACGTGGCCGTCGAACCGGACGCAGGGGCTCGGTACGTCGTTGCAATGGCAGACCGAATCGGCCGGCGCGAACAAGCAATTCGAATTTGGCGGCCGCTGGGGATGGATTCGCATGCTCGAACGGGCTCGTGTGCAGCCGATCGACAGCGCGACCTTTCTGCTGACGTGGCAGGCCGTTCCGGATACGCGTGCGCCACGAGCGGGGCGGGGGCCGATAGCTGCGGCTGGCGCAGGCGCGCAGGAAGCCGGTGGCGTCGAGCGTGACGAGCGTGACGAGGGTGACGAAACCGCCGTGGCAGAGCGTGCCGACAGCCTGACGACACAGGAACCGCTGGTGCCGCCTTCCCCCGATGTCGTGTATCCGTTGAGCGTCGTGTTGCGCACGGACGTGGGCAAGGGGCCGCTGGAGTTGCTGACGCTGCGGCAATTTGTGCTGCCGTCGCGCATCTTCGCCGCGCGAGGGCCGGCTGCGGGCAAGTCGACTGCGCGATCGGCGCGGGCCGACGGCCCCCCGCCGCTGCCGAGCGCGTTCATCGATGCGGCAAAGCATGCCGGCACGCCGCTGCCGGAAGGCAGGCGGCCGCTATGAACGTCATCAGAAAGGTATCGGCGCGCATCGTGCTCGTGTACGCGGCCGAAGCGCGTCTCATCCAACCCAACGGTATCGCGAGATCGAGTCAATGAGCAACGGGACCCAGGACAATGAAATCCTCCGCTACTACGAGGCGGAGATGCGCTACTTGCATGACGCGGGCAAGGAGTTCGCGCAGGCGTTCCCCGATCGCGCACGGATGCTGAACATCGATCGTATCGGCGAACGCGATCCGCACGTCGAACGTCTGTTCGAAGGCTTCGCCTTTCTGATGGGGCGCCTTCGCCACAAGCTCGACGACGAACTGCCGGAGCTGACGGAGGGGCTCGTTAGCATGCTGTGGCCGCACTATCTGAGGATGATTCCGTCCTTGTCCATTCTCGAACTGACTCCGTCCGCCGGGGAGCTGCAGAAGCACGAGACGCTTGCTGCCGGGCTGGAGGTCGAGTCCGCGCCGATTCCTGCCGAACCGTCCTCCGGTCGGGGCGACGACGGCGTGCGGTGCGTCTATCGCACGACGCAGGCAGTCGATCTGTACCCGCTGCGGCTCTCCGAGGCGAGCGCGTATGCGCGGGAAGACGGCCGGTCGGTCCTGCGTTTCCGGTTCGAGATCGAGCCGCAGGCGCAGCGGGCGCGGCTGAGCGTGCCGCGCCTGCGCCTGTTCCTGAACGCGGACCGGCCTGTTGCACTGGCGCTGTACGCGGCGCTCGTCAACGCGCCGGCCGCGCTTCAGGTACGCATTCCCGGCTATCCCGCCGACCGTCCCGGTTCTGCGCAGCCCATGCCGGGCCTCCGTATCGAACCGGCGGGATTCGCGGCTGACGAACGACTGTGGCCGAAAGCCGACAACGCGTTCGGGGGGTATCAGTTGCTGCTCGAGTACTTCACGTTCCCCGAGAAATTCATGTTTGTGGACGTGTCGGGGCTCGACATGCAGGCTATTCCCGACGACGCGCCGTACTTCGACGTCGAGGTGGTACCGAGCCGTCCTTATCCGGACGACCTGCGGTTCTCGGCAGAGAACGTTCGCCTTTTCTGTACGCCGATCATCAACCTGTTCCGGATGGAGGCGGACCCGATCCGCGTCACGCACTTCGAAACGGAGTATCGCGTTCACGCGATCGAGCAGCACGATGGCCAGGTCGACGTGTATTCGGTAGATGCCGTGCAGGGCTTCGAGGGGCAGTCGGGGCAGCGCTTCGAGTACGCGCCGTTTGCATCGTTCCGACATCGCGGCGGCATGTTGCGCCACGAAATGCCCGAACGATACTTCCACACGAGAATGCGGCGCGGCCCCGCGGGGCGATTCGACACGTGGGTCGTGCTGGGCGGACACGCGTGGGAGAGGCAGGCGGCGCTACCGATGGAGACGCTGTCCCTCACGGTGACCGGTACGAACGGAATGCTGCCGCGCAAGGGGTTGCGCGAAACGAGCATTACCCGGATGCGCGGCGGCTTCACGAATGTGGAATCGGTACGCAACCTGACGGCACCGACGCTTCCCGTCTATCCGCCAACCGACGATCGCTTTCAGTGGCGTGTTCTGTCGCATCTGGCGCCGAATTACCTGTCCTTGCTGAACCCGGAGATCCTGCGGGGGGCGCTCGCGCTGTACGACTGGACCGAAGGAGAACTGAACAAACGCCGCATCGAAGCGATCGTCGATGTGCGGCATCGGCCGCTGCAGACGCTGGTGAAGGGCGGGCTGCAACGCGGCGTCGAAATCGAAGTGACGCTCGATAGCGGGGCGTTTGCCGGCGCCGGCGACATGGAGCTGTTCGGGGGCATGCTCAATCGATTCCTTGGGCTGTATGCGACGCTGAACCTTTTCACGAGACTGGTGATCGTCGTACAGCCGACGGGCCGGCGCGTTGTCTGGCCGGACACGAAAGGCGACGGGGCGCCGTTTTGAACCGGCCCGGAAACCCCGCTGGTGCGCGGGAGGCGGACGCGCTGTTGCCGGCATTGCTCGACAGCGCGACGCGGATGAACTTCTATCGCTTCTGCGAATTGCTCGAACTCGCGGCGCCCGATCGGGCGCCGCTCGGTACGACCGATTCGCCCCGGGCGGAACCCGTTCGGTTTCGCTCCCGGGCGCGGATCGGGTTTCCGAATCGTGAAATCGATGCGGTGGAACACGATCCTGATCGTCCGACGGCGCCCCCGGACGTGCGCACGACGTTTCTGGGGCTGTACGGCGTCGATGCGCGGATGCCGTCGTATTTCGTCGATGCAATCGCACAGAATCGAGAGGGTGCGGATGCGCTGTCCCGTTTTCTCGACCTGTTTCATCATCGCATCGCGACGCAGTACTACCGGGTATGGCGCAAGTATCGCTATCCGACCGGATTCAGGCCGCAAGGGGACGATACGGTTTCGCGTTACCTGCTGAATTTCGCGGGTCTCGGGCTGGGCGATCCGGAGATTGCCGGGGCGGTGGGCATCCGCAGGCTGTTGTCGATGCTCGGACTCGCGGCGCAGAAGACGCGGACGGCGGAAGGGCTTGCCGGCGTGCTCCGGCATGCGGTGCCGGATGCGCACGTGACGATCGAGGAATGCCATCCGGTATGGCATCGCGTCGGGATGCACGAACCCGGCGCGCTCGGGGAGGGGTGCCTGCTGGGTCGTGAGTTTTGCGATCGGGCGAATACGGTGCGCGTGGTCATTCGGCCGGATACGCGCGAATCGGTGCTGGCGCTGATGCCGGGGCACAGTCAGCATCGGGCGCTCATGGCGCTGCTGCGCTTTTATCTCGGTTACGAGGCGAATGCCCATCTCGAGATGCATGTTGCGCCGGCGCTGATGCCGGGTCCGCGACTGAATTCGACCGACGTCAGCCTTGGGTACACCAGCCAACTGTCGCCACCCGGCACACATGCATCGACAACGGCGGCAGTGCGTGTCCAGCTCGGTCGATGGACAGGCGGCGCGGATCGGGTTTCCGGATGATGACTTGCTTGCACGCCCGGTATTGGCGGGACGTGATTTCGCGGACGTAACGATAACAGGATGGATTGAATGATTCGAACCTTGATGACTGGCGCGATTACGGCCGCCGCCGTTGCCCTGTCGGGGTGCGGCGTGGGCCAGGCGGTGAAGGATGGCGCGATGGATGCCGCGAAGTGGGTATTCACGACGCAGGTCAAGACGATGAATATCGATCTGGTCAGCCGTGCGTCGCTCAATCCGAACGATGCGTCGCAACCGCTGTCGACCATCGTTCGCATTTATCAGCTGAAATCCGGGCAGACCTTCCGCCAACTCGACTACGCGCAGTTGCAGACCAACGATCTCGATGCACTGAAGGCTGATCTCCTGGTGACCAAGAGCGTTCTGCTACGGCCCGATGCGAGCGTCAGCATCGCCGAGCCCATGCATGTCGACGCACAATTTGTCGGCGTAGTTGCATTCTTCCGCAATCCGGAAGCGGGTGCTGCGTGGAAGCTGTTGATCCCGAAAAAGCAATGGAAAAGTACGGATCCCGTGCGGATCGATGGGTATGACAATGCATTGAATCTGGTTGGGCGGACAGAGGGGCCGAAGCGCAGTACGGCACAGCAAAGCGTGCCGAATGCCGCAAAGCCGAAGCCCGTTGTCGAGGAAACCCGAACGCAAGCGGGCTGACCTGCCTGCCGTGTGCCGGTACAACGGGAATGCGTGGGGCGGCGTCCGTCATTCGATCCACGACCAGGCAGTTTCAGGCCCTCGTGTGCCGCACCGCCACCCGCGCAATCGCCCCGATCGCATCGCTGACGAGCACCGCGAGCAGCCCGACGATCACGCCGCCCTGCAGCACGAACGCGGTATTCGACGTCTGCAACCCCGCGATGATCACGTCGCCGAGCCCGCGCGCGGCGACCGTCGAGCCGATCGTCGCGGTGCCGAGATTGATCACGACCGCAAGCCGGACCCCGTTGACGATCACCGGAAACGCGAGCGGCAGCTCGACCGACACGAGTTGCTGCCAGCCGCTCATCCCCATCCCGCGTGCGGCGTCGACGACGTCGCGCGGCACGTCCTCGAGCCCCGCGATCGTGCTTTCGAACACGGGCAGGAGTCCGTACAGCACGAGCGCGATCAGCACGGGCTTCAATCCGAAGCCGACGGCCGGCACCGCGAGCGCGAGCACCGCGACGGGCGGGAAGGTCTGGCCGATGTCGACGACGCTGCGCGCGACCGGCAGGAAATCCGCTCCCCACGGCCGCGTGACCGCGATGCCGGCCGCGACCGCGACGATCGTGCCGATCACGCTCGACAGCGCGACGGTGCCGAGATGCGCGAGCGTGAGGTCGAGCAGGCTCGCGCGATCGTAGATGACCGGCGCGCCGTTGTCCGCGAACGGCGCGAACAGTCCCTGCAGCCACGCGGGACGCAGCAGCAGGACGAGCAGCAGCGCGAGCGCGGCCGCGCGCGCGACGTACGCGGGAAGCGCCGACCGCCCGGGCCGCCGGGTGCCGCGCGCCGTCATGCGGGCTTCCTCGCGTGCGCACGGATCGCATCGAGCGTGATGCGGCGCGCGTGGCGAGCGTCGCCATCGTCGACCGGCAGCGCATCGACGCCGCGCCACAGTAGCTCGGACACCGCATCGCGCAGCGTGCGCGTCGCGGCGATCGGCTCGCCGTCGGCATGACCGGGTTCGGCTACCGCGTCGATCGGCGTCAGCGCGAGCAGGCGCAGCGGCCGGTCGACGCCCGCGACCAGCTGCTCGACGACGCCGGCCGCCGGCTTGCCGAGAATCTCGGCCGGCGAGGCGACCTGCAAGAGCCGGCCGCCGTCCATCACCGCGATCGTGTCGCCGAGCTTCAGCGCTTCCTCGATGTCGTGCGTGACGATCACGACCGTGATGCCGAGGCGGCGCTGCAACGCGAACAGGTCGTCCTGCGCCTTGTTGCGGATGATCGGGTCGAGCGCGCCGAACGGCTCGTCCATCAGCAGCATCGCGGGCTCGGCCGCGAGCGCTCGCGCGACGCCGACGCGCTGCTGCTGGCCGCCCGACAGTTCGTGCGGGAGCTTGCCCGCGAACTCGGCCGGCGCGAGATGAAACAGGTCGAGCAATTCGTTCACGCGCGCATCGATGCGGTCGGCCGGCCAGCCGAGCAGGCGCGGCACGGTCGCGATGTTGCGCGCGACGCTCCAGTGCGGAAACAGCCCGTGCCCCTGGATCGCATAGCCGATGCCGCGCCGCAACTGCTCGGGCGCGACGGTGGCCGTATCGACGCCGTCGATGCGGATCGTGCCGCTGGTGGGCGCGATCAGCCGGTTGATCATGCGCAGCAGCGTCGACTTGCCGCTGCCCGATGCGCCGACGAGCGCGGTGATCGTGCCGCGTTTCATCGTCAGCGACACGTCGTCGACGGCGACGATGTCGCCGAAGCGTTTGCCCGCACGTTCGATCTCGATCATTCTGCACGCCCTTTCGCGAGCGTGGTCGCGGCTTCGAAGATGACGGCCGCCGCCAGCGCGAGCGCGATCGTCGGGATCGCGCCGAGCAGGACGAGATCGGCGGCCGATTGCCCGATCCCCTGGAAGATGAAGGTGCCGAAGCCGCCGCCGCCGATCAGCGCGGCGACCGCGGTCAGCCCGATGTTCTGCACGAGCACGATGCGCACGCCGCTCAGGATCACCGGCAGCGCGAGCACGAGATCGACGCGCAGCAACCGCTGCGCGCGCGTCATGCCCATCGCGCGCGCCGCTTCGGTCACGTGCGGCGGCACCTGCCCGAGCCCGACCACGACGCTCGATGCGATCGGCAGCAGCGAATACAGGAATAGCGCGAGCACGGCCGGCGCGACGCCGATGCCGCGGATGCCGAGCGCGGCCGCGAGCGGCACGTGCGCGGCGAGCAGGCCGAGCGGCGCCATCATCAGCCCGTACATCGCGATACTGGGGATCGTCTGCACGATATTGAGCACGGGCATCGCGACGGTGCGCACGGCCGCGATGCGCGCGCACGCGATGCCGAGCGGCACGCCCGCGACGAGCGCGGCGGCCACCGAGCCGCCGGCGAGCGACACGTGCCGGATCGCCTCGCGCCAGAAATCGTCGCTGCGCACCGCGTATTCGCGCATCACGGAGAGGCCGTCCCACCAGCCGCTCGCGAGCGGCACCGAAATCGCCGCTATCGCGACGACGAGCGCGGCCAAGCGCCGCCACGGGCCGAATGCGAGCCGGGCAAGGGCGTCCGCGACGAGCACGGCCCACGCGAACAGCAGCAGCCAGACGCCGGCGGAGGGCGACACGCGCGCGAGTGTGTCGTCCGGCGCGACGACGTGCGCCGCGGCCGCGCCGACCGCGTACGCGAGCGTCGCGAGCCATGCGCAACCGGCCGCGAGCCGCCACGCGGGGCGGCTCGCCGTCATCGCCCACAGCGCGCCGACGATCCACAGCGCGGCGAGCACGGCGCCCTGCACGGCCGGCAGCGCGGCGAACACGGACAGGTCGGTGCCGGCCGCGATGCGGTTCGGCCGCAGCACCGCGAACGGCAGGCCCAGCACGGCGACGATCGTCAGGACACCGATCAGGATGCCGACCTTGTCCACCGCGATGCGTCGCGCGGAGGCCGCCGCGCGCTGCGTCATTTAACGAAACCCTTCGATTTCAGGTAGCTTTTCGCGACGCCGGCGGCCGGCTCGCCGTTGATCTGGATGCGCGCGTTCAGCGTCTGCAGCGTCTTCAGGTCGAGGCTCGCGAACACGGGCTTCAGGTAGTCGGCGATCTGCGGATGCGCTTTCAGCACGGCTTCGCGGATCACCGGCGCGGGGGCGTAGACGGGCTGCACGTGCTTGTCGTCGTCGAGCACCGCGAGGCCGCTCGACGCGATCCCGCCGTCGGTGCCGTAGACCATCGCGGCATTCACGCCGTCGGTCTGGTTCGCGGCGGCCTTGATCGTCGCGGCCGTGTCGCCGCCGGACAGCACGACGAGCTGGTCGGGCTTCAGCTTGAAGCCGTATGCCTTCTCGAACGACGGCAGCGCGGAAGCGCTGTTCACGAATTCGGCCGACGCCGCGAGCTTCACCTTGCCGCCGCCGGCGATCCACTTGCCGAAGTCGGAGAAGGTCTTCAGGTGCTGCGACTGCGCGACGGGCGCGAGTACGGCGACGCCCCACGTGTTGTTCGCGGGCGCCGGCGCGAGCCAGACGAGATGGTTCGCCGCGTAGTCGAGCTTCTTCGCGGTGTCGTAGCCCTGGTTCGCGTTCTTCCACAGCGGATCGTCGGCCTTGTTGAAGAAGAACGCGGCGTTGCCCGTGTATTCGGGGTAAATGTCGATTTCGCCGCTCGTGAGCGCCTTGCGCACGATCGGCGTGGTGCCGAGCGCGATTTTTTCGGTGACGGCGATGCCGTGCGCCTTCAGCACCTGTGCAATCAGGTTGCCGAGCAGGTTGCCTTCGGTATCGATCTTCGACGACACCACGACGGGTGTGTCGGCGTGCGCGCCGGGTGCGACGAGCGTAGCGGCGAGCGTGAGGCCCAGGATCCGGGCGGGCAGGGCGAGCTTCATACGGGCCATTCTCCAGGACGGGGGCGTACGCCGAAAGTTACTTGACTGAGCCGGCTTTGGCAAACCGCCTGCGGCGGCGTGTCCACAGCCCGTGTGGGGATAACCCGCATCCGTCGTCCCGGCTTGCTACACTCGAATCCGTTCCCGCCTTGCCGACACTTCCTGACATGAAGCCCGAGCTGCTGGTTCTGATCGCGTTGCGCGGCGATGCGCATCGCGAGATCGCCGCGTCGTTCGACGTGCGCTACGCCCCGACACCCGACGCGCGCGAACGCGCGATCGCCGAGCACGGCGGCACGATACGCGCGGTGCTGACCAACGGCAGCACGGGGCTCACCGCCGCCGAGATCGATCGCCTTCCACAACTCACGTTCGTCAGCGCGCTCGGCGCCGGCTACGAGCACATCGACGTCGCGCATGCGAAGGCGCGCGGCATCACCGTGGTCACGGGCGCCGGCACCAACGACGATTGCGTCGCCGATCACGCGTTCGCGCTGCTGCTCGCGGCCGTGCGCAACGTCGTGCAGCTCGATGCGAAAACCCGGGCGGGCGTGTGGCGCGAAGGACTGCCGATGCCGCCGAACGTGTCGGGCAAGAAGCTCGGCATCGTCGGACTCGGCAAGATCGGCGAGAAATGCGCGCGCCGCGCGGCCGGCTTCGACATCGAGATCGGTTATCACAACCGGTCGGAGAAGCCCGTCCCGTATCGCTATTTCGACCGTGTCGACGCGCTCGCCCAGTGGGCCGATTTCCTGATCGTCGCGACGCCGGGCGGCGCGCTCACGCGGCACCTGATCGATCGCGCAGTGCTCGATGCGCTCGGCCCGGGCGGGTTCGTCGTCAACGTGTCGCGCGGCAGTGTTGTCGATACCGCTGCTTTGGCAGAGGCGTTGCGCGACGGGCGCATCGCGGGCGCGGGACTCGACGTGTACGAAGGCGAACCGGAGCCGCCGCGCGCACTGACGGATCTCGACAACGTCGTGCTGACGCCGCACATGGGCGGCTGGTCGCCCGAGGCGCTCGATCGCTCGGTGCGGCAGTTCATCGACAATGCCGAGCGGCACTTTTCAGGGCAGCCGGTGTTGACGCCGCTTTGAGCGCGGGGCGGCGGGCGCGGTTCAGGCCGCCTGCGCGCAGAATTCCCAATAGAACGCCGGCAGGTTCGCCGGCTTGTCGGCATCGAGGTCGATCCAGCCGAACTGACGGTGCTCGTCGCTCAGGACGATGTCACGACGATCGACCTCGCACTGGAAGCACACGATGAGCACGCGCTTGCCCGGCACGACCTCGCACGAACGGCTCGCGACGTAGCGGATCGCCGATGCGACGATTCCGCATTCCTCCCACACTTCGCGCATGACGGTTTCTTCCAGCGATTCGCCCGCTTCGGGCCAGCCGCCGGGCAACTCCCATTCGTCGCGCGGATTGCGCAGGAACAGGACGGAGCGAGCGTCGCGGACGATCGCCTTGGCGCTGATCGGGATCATGTGCGTTTTCCGTTGGCATTCGACTTTCGCAGCCTATCGCACACGTCACCTTCTTGCAGCGATCCCCCGCCGGCGCCGACCGGCGCGCAGGCGGGGGACGCTGTGCCGTTAGGCCGGCAGCCGGCGTGCGGCTACGCGCCCGTGGACGACGCCAGCGGCACCGTCACCGACGTACCGGCCGGATCGAGCGTCAGGCCCGTGCCCGGCGTCGGCCGCAGCGTGGCCTCGTTGTCGCTCGACAGCACGACGAGCCCCAGCCGGTGGCCGGCTTCCAGCTTGTAGTCGCGCGGCATGAACGTCAGCTTCAGGTCGTACGGCATTCCGGGCAGCACGGGCTCCGAGTGCCACTCGGACCACCGGTTGCGCGGGTCGGTCCACGCGCGCGTGACGATCGTGGCCGTGCCGTCCGGCGCACGATCGACCAGCAGCGCCGTCACGTTGGCCACCGCGGTGAAGGTCAGCCTCACGCGTGCGGTCGCGGCGCCGGACAGCCGTGTCGCGGCCGTGAGCGGCGCGGTCTCGAAGCGGCTGCGATTTTCGCCGGTCGGCGTGTTCGCCAGCGTCAGCGCGGTGATGCGCGCATCGTCGGTGAAGCGGGCGAGCGGGCCGCCGGTCGGCAGCCGCAGCAGCGTGCCGGTGCCCGCGCCGTCGCCGCCCGCGAAATACGTGACCGGCGTGGCATGGCGTGCGGCCCAGTCCGCTTCCTTCAGCAGCGTGCCGTCCGCCTGCTCGATCACCGCGCGCGGATCGCGTTCGACGCCGTTGTCGAAACCGATCAGGTAGCGCGTAAACCAGCGGTTCACTTCCGCGGTCCACGCATCGGCCATCGCCGGCACGCGGGTCGGGTCGGTGTGCTTCAGGCGGTGCAGCCACAGCTGCGTCGGCACGCCCTGGCGCCGCATCGCGAGATGCCACGACGTCGACTGGTCGACGCGCACGTTGTCGTCGGTCAGCCCCTGCGCGACGAGCGCCGGCGCGACCGCGAGCGCGGTCGGGATGTCGCGCGCGGCCCAGAACCGCGAATAGTCGCCGGTCTTGCGGTCTTCCTGCTGCAGCGCCTCGTCGATCAGGTGCGTGCAGCGCTCCGGATGCGCGTTCGTCAGCAGCGCCTTGATGTACACGTCGACGTCTTCGCCCTGATAGCCTTCCGGCGCACGCACGAGCCCGCCCGAGCGGTAGTAGCCGTACATGTTCGTCAGCCCGGCGACCGGCACGATCGCGTCGAGCCCGCGCGTGCGCAGGCTCGCCACCATCTTCGGCAGCGTGCCGTCGTACGACACGCCGTACATGCCGACGTGGCCCGTCGACCAGTTCGCGACGACGGTCTTGCCGTTCGCGTCCTTCGCGCTCGCGTCGCGGCCGAGCCAGCGGATCACCGATGCCATCGCGACCGATTCGTCGCGCGTGAGGATCGTCGGGCAGCCGTCCGAGCCGGCGGTGCCGAGCGAATCCGCGTAGACGATCGTGAAGCCGCGCGGGATGAAGTAGCTCTCGATCCACGAGCGGCCGGCGGCGGCCGCTTCGACCTGCTGCAGCATCCGTACCTGCGGCGCGGCGGCCATGATGCGCGCGGACGTCGATGCGGCCGCGGCCGCCTGCGCAGTGGCGGCGGGGTGCGGCGTGCCGTCGAGTTCGACGTCGACGTTGTGGTCGGGGCTGTCGGCGAGGCCCGCATAGTACGGGCTCGCGAGCACGATCACGGGCGTGCGGGCGCCATTCGCGGTTTCGGTCGGGCGCACGATGCGCACGTGGATGCGGTCGCGCGTGCCGTCGCCGTCGGAATCGACCGGCGTGTCGACCCACGCGTTCTCCTCGATCGTGCCGCCGGACAGCGACGGCTGCACCTGGCCGTTCGCGATCACGGGCCTGTAGCGGCCGCCGCTGGCCGGATTCGCGTACGGCACGCCGGACGGCGAAATCCGCGATGCCGACGACTGCTTGTCGGCCGCCGATGCGGCGGCCCCCTCCTGTTGGCCTTGCGCGAGCGCGGAGACGCCCGCCACGCTGCCGCCGTCGTCGCCGCCGCACGCGGCGAGCGTCGCGGCCGCAACGAGCGCGGGAAGCCACGCGCGACGCAATCCGGTTCGATGAATGTCCATAGTCGACCTCTTGTTGTGATTGTCCGGAACCGGCCGGCCCGCGATATGCCCCCCGCGGCCCGGCCGGGTGCTGCATCGGATGAAGCGGAACTGCACCTTCGAAAGCGCCGGGCGCGCTGCCCGGGTGTCACGGCCGGCGTCGACGCGCGTCATGCGGCGCGCGACCCGGCAGGCGTCGGGGTCGGGGCGACTGCACGCCCCGACCGCAAAGCGTCAGCGCGGCGGCCGCTGCGGCGCAGCCGGCACGAGATGAATACAGGAGTGCGAATCAAATGCGGGCATGCCCGATCTTCCTTCAGGTTTCGAATGAAACGGAACGGCACGATGCGATGAGGCGGGGATGGTGCGAACGGCGGTGCTGCAACGGCAGGAAAGCGCGATGCGGGTCGGCAACGCCTGGCCGGATTGCTTTCCGGAAGCTTGCGCAAAACTTATCTCAGTGAAATCCTGGTGTCAAACTTTTTTAGTTTCGGTCAAACAAAGTTATTTCCCGGTTCTCGGGGGCGACTTGCGATCGGTCTAAATTTCCGTGCAATCTGTCCGTAAACGGTAAAAAACGGGTTGAAAGGAGAGAGAGGGCATGACGATTTCAGTGACGGCCGCGAGCGGCATGTCGCTCGCGCAGCGCGCGCAGGAAGCCGCACTCGACGGGCGGCGGCAGACGGACGCGGTGCCGGGCAATCCGCCGGACGCGCCGATTACCGTCCGTGCGCTGGATCAGGACGCGATGCACGCGGCGCGCCTGAAGCAGATGTCGATGCTGGGCGACCTGTCGGCGAAGCTGCGCGACGTCACCGGCCAGCTCGTGACGAGCCTGAACGAGATCGTCGCGAAGCGCCCGGATCTGGCCGATGCGCAGTTCGACTTCGTGACCGACAACGGCAGGATCAAGGTCGTGTCGAAGACGATGACGGACAGCGACCGCGCGTGGGTGGAGTCGACGTTGAACGCGAACGCGGGCCTCGTGCTCGCGACGCGCGAGTTTCACCAGCAGGCCGTCGACTTTGCCGGGCAGGGCGCGGCCGCCGTGGGCGAGACGTTCATGGACGACGATCGCAAGGTGGCCAGCCGGCGCGCCGACGCGGACTTCCTCTTCATGAAGGAGATCAACGCATCCGTCGCGCGCAACCAGAAGTTCGAAGAGGTCGGTGGGCATTTCACCACGCAGGACGGCACGCCGCTGAAGTTCGACCCGTCGGCCGGCAGCGCGCGCGGCACGCTTGCGCTGCTGGATACCGACCGTCAGTTGTCGTCGGGCGCGGCGATCTTCGTCGACGATGCGGGGCACAAGACGTACGGCCGGCGCGCCGGCCTGATCGACGTCGGCTTCGGGGCCGCGTTCGAGGACATCCTGAACGGCCGCGGCAGCGCCGGTTTCCACGCAATCGCATAACGGCGCATGACGTCGAGCCGTGCGCCGCGTGTCTACTCGTCGCGTAGCGCTTCGGCGGGCCGTACCCGCGCGGCGCGCCAGCTCGGGTAGAGCGTCGCGACGCACGACATCAGGAACGCGGCCGCGGCGATCTCGATCACGTCGGTCGCCGCGAGCTTCGACGGCAGCGAACTGAGGAAGTACACGGACGGCGTCAGGAAGCGGATGCCGAGCAACTGCTCGATCGCCGGCAGCACCCACGGGATGCTCACCGCGATCGCGCAGCCGAACGCGACGCCCGCCAGCGTGCCGGCGAGGCCGATCGTCATCCCCTGGATCGCGAAGATCTTCATGATCGACCCGGGCGGCGCGCCGAGCGTGCGCAGGATCGCGATGTCGCCCTGCTTCTGCGTGACGGTCATCACGAGCGACGACACGAGGTTGAACGCGGCCACCGCGACGATCAGCATCAGGATCAGCGACAGCATCCGCTTTTGCAGCCGCTCGGCTTCGAACCACGTGCGGTTCTGCCGCGTCCAGTCGCGGATATAGAGGTCGCCCGACAGCGTGCGCGACAGCGCCAGCGCGATCTCCGGCGCGCGCTGAAGATCGTCGAGGCGCAGCCGGATGCCGGTCGCCGCGCGCACGTTGAACAAGTTCTGCGCGTCCCGGATGTGGATGTACGCGAGCGCGCTGTCGTACTGGTAGTGGCCCGACTCGAACGTGCCGACCACGTTGAACTGCCGGAACTGCGGCAGCGCGTCGCCGATGCGCGCGGTGTTGCCGGGCGCGAAGAACGTGATGCGGTCGCCGATCTTCACGTGCAGCGCGTCGGCGAGCGCCGAGCCGAGCACGATGCCCATCCCGCCCGGGGCGAGGGCGTCGAGGCGCCCCGTCTTCAGCTTGCGCGCGATCTCGGACACGCGTGGTTCCAGCACCGGATCGATGCCGCGCAATGCGACGCCCGTCACGCTGCCCGCGTTCGTCAGCAGCGCCTGCGCGTTGACGTAGGGCGCCACTGCACGCACCGCCGGGTTCTGCAGCGATTCGTGCGCGGTCAGCCGCCAGTCGGGCATCGCGCCGGCGGGCGAAAAGATTTCCACGTGCGCGAGCACCGACAGCATCCGGTCGCGCACTTCGGTCCGGAAGCCGTTCATTACCGACAGCACGACGATCAGCGCGGCGACGCCGAGCGCGATGCCGGCCATCGCGGCGCCCGCGATGAACGACACGAAGCCGTCGCCGGCCGAGCGCCGGCCGCCGCGCGCGTAGCGCAGCCCGATCTGCCATTCGAACGGGAGTTTCAAGCGGTTTCCTTTCATTTCGATTCGAATCATGCCGAGCCGCGCATTCTAGCGAACGCGGCGCGACCGCGCGCAGCGGTTGGACGGTGAATCGAAATTCGCGTGGGCGGCAGGTCGTCGGGCGGCGTCGCACGCCGGCACACCGATATTTCCATCGTTTCGGGTCTGATCGATAATGGCGGCCAGCATTCGGTCGAATATTCCAGATAATCAACGGCGCAACCGGGCCGCGCCGTCACAGACCCATAACGATTCGGGGAACGTTGCCGCACCAGGCAGCATGTCCTTGACAAGGAAATAACAATGGATTTGCTGCGCTTCCTGCTGCTCCTGCCGATTCGCGCGGCGGGCTTCGTCTGGTGGCTGCTCGGCTGCGCGCTGCGCCCGCTGGTCGGCGACGTGTCGTGGACGGCGCCCGCATGGATGGGCGTCACCGCCGCGGCCGTGCGCCGTCGCCCGTGGCATGCGGGCGGCCTCGTGCTGCTCGCGGCCGCGCTCGGCTACGGCGGCTACTGGCTCAAGCATCGCCCGAAGCCGCCCGAGCCCGAAACCGTCGGCTTCACCGTGAAGGCGCCGGCGATCACCACCTACGAGGTGGACGACGCCGACAAGCCGAAGATCACCGTGCATCCGCTCGAAGTCGTGTTCGCGCAATCGGCCGCGCCGATCGAACGGGTAGGCAAGCCGGCCGGCGACGGCATCGAGATGACGCCCGCGTTGAAGGGCGCCTGGGAGTGGGTCGACGACAAGACGCTGCGCTTCACGCCGGCGGCCGACTGGCCGGTCGGCGCGCACGTCGACGTGCGTTTCGCGGTGCACCGGGTGTTCGCGCCGCAGGTGACGATGCGCGACGACCGTTTTGCCTTCGACCTGCCGGCGTTCGCTGCAACGTTCGGCAACAATGAGTTCTACCAGAATCCCGACAATCCGGCGGAGAAGCAGGCGCTGCTGCAATTGCGCTTCAACTACCCGGTCGATCCGGCCGAGTTCGAGAAGCGCATCGGCCTCGTGCTGGTCGGCCGCGACGGCAAGCCATCGACGCCGCTGCGCTACACCGTCAGCTACGACAAGATGAAGACGAGCGCGTGGGTCCACTCGCAGCCGCTCGAGATTCCGCGCGATCCGCTGGTGGCACGGCTCGACGTCGACAAGGGCGTGAAGAGCGCGCGCGGCGGCAACGGCACGCCCGACGTGCTGCACGCGTCGGTCGGCGTGCCGGGGCTCTACAGCCTGTCGATCGGCAACGTCGCGCCGACGCTCGTCGACAACGAGCGCTACGAGCCCGAGCAGGTACTCGTCGCGGAAGCGTCGGACGGCGTGCGCAGCGCCGACCTGGCTGCGCGCTCGAAGGCGTGGGTGCTGCCGAAGCGCAAGCCGGGCGTCGAGCAGTCGGACGACGATCCGCCATACGAATGGAACGTGTCCGACATCAGCGACGCGGTGCTGAAGCAGTCGAAGCCGCTGCCGCTCGACGTGGTGCCGACCGAGAACGACTACGCGACGCTGCAAAGCTTCAAGTATCACGCGACGCCGGGCGATCGCATCGTCGTGCGGTTCGCCGGCGACCTGAAATCGGCCGGCGGCTACCTGCTCGGCGAGCCGGTGACGACCGCGTTCACGGTGCCCGATTATCCGAAACTGCTGCGCTTCATGGCCGACGGTTCGCTGCTGTCGATGAGCGGCAGCAAGCGGCTGTCGGTCGTGTCGCGCAACCTGCCGGGGATGAAGGTCGAGATCGGCCGCGTGCTGCCCGACCAGCTTCAGCATCTCGTGAGCTTCAACAACGGCACGTACGCGCGCCCCGAGCTGTCGTACGCGTTCAGCGAGGATCACATCGTCGAGCGTTTCGTGCAGACGCGGGCGTTCCCGGCGGGCGACCCCGGCCACGCGCATTACGAAGGCATCGATCTCGGCCAGTACCTGAAGGGCGGCAAGCGCGGCGTATTCCTGCTGCACCTGACGAAGTACGATCCGGCCGCCGAAAAGAAGAAAGCCGACGATGCGAAGGACAGCGATGCATCGTCCGGCGACGGCGACAGCCAGGATCAATCCGACAGCGCCGATTCGGGCGACAGCAGCGGCAACGGCGGCGACGGCGACAGCGCACTCGGCGACACGCGCCTGATCGTCGTGACCGATCTCGGGATGCTGGTCAAGAAGGCGCTCGACGGCAGCCAGGACGTGTTCGTCCAGTCGATCCGCACGGGCAAGCCGGTGGCGGGCGCCACCGTGTCGGTGCTCGCGGTGAACGGCCAGGCGCTGTTCACGCAGACGACGGGCGCCGACGGCGTCGTGCATTTCCCCGCGTTCAAGGGCCTCGACCGCGAGAAGCGGCCGCAGTTGTACATCGTGAAGAAGGACACCGACCTGTCGTTCCTGCCGGTGGCCGGCCGCGATCGTCAACTCGATTTCTCGCGTTTCGACGTCGACGGCGAGCGCAATGCGACGGGCCAGGGGCAACTGTCCGCGTACCTGTTCTCGGATCGCGGCCTGTACCGGCCCGGCGATCCGTTCCACGTCGGCCTGATCGTGCGCGCGGCGAGCTGGGCGCGCAGCCCGGCCGGCGTGCCGCTGCAGGCGGAAATCGTCGACCCGCGCGGGATCACGGTCGAGCGCAAGCCGGTGACCGTCGATGCGACGGGCTTCACCGAGCTCGGCTATACGACCGCCGAAACGTCGCCGACCGGCACGTGGACCGTCAATCTCTACATCGTGAAGGACGGCCAGCCGGGCGCCGAGCCGATCGGCAGCACGACCGTGCAGGTGAAGGAGTTCCTGCCCGACCGGATGAAGGTCGATGCGAAGCTGTCGCAGCAGGTGGTCGAAGGGTGGGTGAAGCCGAAGGGGCTGAAGGGTGTCGTCGATGCGCAGAACCTGTTCGGCACGCCGGCGGAGAAGCGCCGCGTGGCGGCGACGCTGACGCTGCGCCCGGTGTGGCCGTCGTTCCGAAGCTGGCAGGGCTATCGCTTCTTCGACGCCCGCCGCGCGAAGGAGGGCTATACGACGACGCTGCAGGACGGCACGACCGACGACAAGGGCCACGCCGAGTTCGACCTCGATCTCGACAAGTACGCGGACGCGACCTACCAGCTCTACTTCCAGGCGAAGGCGTATGAAGCGGAAGGCGGGCGCAGCGTCGCCGCGAACGCGCAAGCGCTCGTGTCGAACAACGACTGGCTCGTCGGCTACAAGTCGGTCGACGATCTCGGCTACGTGAAGCGCGGCAGCCCGCGCACGGTGCAGCTCGTCGCGATCGATCCGAATGCGAAGGCGATCGACGTGAAGGACTTGCGCGCACAGCTCGTCGAGGAACGCTACGTGTCGGTGCTGACCAGGCAGGATTCCGGCGCATACAAATACGATTCGCGGCTGAAGGAAGTGCCGGTCGACGACAAGCCGCTGACGATCCCGGCGGCCGGGCTCGACTTCACGCTGCGTACCGACAAGCCGGGCAGCTATGCGCTCGTGATCCGCAACGCGGGCGGCGCCGCGGTGAACCGCATCGAGTATTCGGTGACGGGCGATGCGAACGTCACGCGTTCGCTCGATCGCAATGCGGAGCTGCAGGTGAGCCTGTCGAAACACGACTTCAAGCCGGGCGAGCAGGTGGAAATCGCGATTCGCGCGCCCTACGCGGGCAGCGGCCTGATCACGATCGAACGCGACAAGGTGTATGCGCACGCGTGGTTCCATGCGGATACGACGAGCTCGATCCAGCACATCACGGTGCCGGCCGGCTTCGAGGGCAACGGCTACATCAACGTGCAATACATTCGCGATCCGTCGTCCGATGAAATCTTCATGAGCCCGCTGAGTTACGGCGTCGTGCCGTTCTCCGTGAACCTCGATGCGCGCCGCAACGCGGTGTCGGTCGATGCGCCCGCGCTCGTGAAGCCCGGCGACACGGTGAATTTCACCGTGCATTCGGCGAAGCCCGCGAAGGTCGTCGTGTTCGCGGTCGACGAGGGCATCCTGCAGGTCGCGCGCTACAAGCTCGGCGATCCGCTGAAGTTCTTCTTCCGCAAGCGGATGCTCGAAGTCGGCACGTCGCAGATCCTCGACCTGATCCTGCCGGACTTCGAGAAGCTGATGGCGATGGCCGCGCCCGGCGGCGACGCCGACGATGCGATCGGCCGCCAGCTGAACCCGTTCAAGCGCAAGCGCGACAAGCCGGTGGTCTACTGGTCGGGGATCGTCGACGTGAACGGCGACACGCGCCTGAGCTATACCGTGCCCGACTACTTCAACGGCAAGCTGCGCGTGATGGCCGTGTCGGTGTCGCCGGACCTGATCGGTACGTTCGAAGGCGCGACGACGGTGCGCGGCGATTTCGTGCTGTCGCCGAACGTGCCGACGACGCTCGCGCCGGGCGACGAGGCCGACGTCAGCGTCGGCGTCTCGAACAACCTGACGGGCGTCGGCAACCAGCCGGTGCCGGTCGCGGTCACGCTGAAGACGGGCCCGCAGTTGCAGGTGATCGGGCCGGCCACGCAGAACGTCGCGCTCGCGCCGCAGCACGAAGGCGTCGCGATGTTCCGTGTGAAAGCGACCGACACGCTCGGCTCGGGTGCGCTGTCGTTCGGCGCGCGCTACGGCGCGAAGGGCGCGCAGCAGCGCGTCGACGTATCGGTGCGGCCGGCCGCCGCGTTCCGCACGCAGCTCGACATCGCGCGGCTCGATCCGGGCAAGAAGGCGAGCGTGCCGAACCTGCGCGCGATGTACGACGCGTATGCGTCGCGCGACGCGAGCATCTCGACCGCGCCGCTCGTGCTGTCCGAAGGGCTGTCGTCGTATCTCGTCAACTTCGAGCACGCCTGCAGCGAGCAGATGGTGAGCGCGGCCGTGCCGCGCGTGTTCGCGGCGAAGTGGCTGTCGGTGCGTGCGCTGACGAGCGCGATGCATGCGACCGATGCCGGCGCCGACGCGACGAACGCGGCAGCGATCGCGCAATTCCTCGGCGTGCTGCGCAGCCGGCAGAACGCGCAGGGCGGCTTCGGCCTGTGGAGCGCGACGCCCGATGCCGATCCGTTCGTGTCTGCCTACGCGATGCACGTGCTGCTCGATGCGCGCGAGCGCGGCGTCGCGGTGCCGAAGGACATGCTCGACGCGGGCAACGCGTATCTGCAGAAGCTCGCGGCGAACGATTCGCTCGGCTCGCTCGACCTGCTGCGGCAGCGTGCGTACGCGGTGTATCTGCTGACGCGCCAGGGCAACGTGACGACCAATAGCCTCGCGGCCGTGCAGAAGCGGCTGCAGGAAGCGTATCCGAACGACTGGAAGAACGATCTCGCGGCCGCGTGGCTCGCCGCGTCGTATCAACTGCTGAAGCAGGACAAGGAGGCCGCCGCGCTGATCGCCGGACCGCAGGCACTGCTCGAGCGCAAGCGTGCATCCGACGGCGGTTACGCGACGGGCTACTACGTCGATCCGCTGACGCGCGATGCGAGCGTGCTGTACCTGATCGCGAAGCACTTCCCGGACCGCGTGCGCAAGCTGTCGCCGCGCGCGATGGACAACCTCGCCGCGCCGCTCGTCGACAATCGCTACAACACGCTGTCGTCGGCGATGACGATCCTCGCGCTCGATGCGTATGCGACGTCGAGCGCGGGCCAGCTCGACCAGCTCGCGATCGACGAAGTGCGAACGGGTGCCGCGGCGAAGGACGTGTCGTCGATCCAGGCGAACCTCGTGCGCTCGGGCACGTGGTCGGCAGGTGCGTCGCGGGTCGACTTCGTGAACGGCAGCACGCTGCCCGCGTGGTGGATCGCAAGTCAGTCGGGCTACGACCGCGGCACGTCGACGAAGGCGATCAGGAACGGGCTGGAGATCGTGCGCGACTACACCGACACGAGCGGCAAGCCGCTCGCCAGCATCATGGTCGGCCAGGAGATCGACGTGCACCTGAAGATCCGCGCGACGGGTTCGGCGAGCGTCGGCAACATCGCAATCGTCGATCTGCTGCCGGGCGGCTTCGATCCGGTGATCGCGCCGCCGCCCGTCACCGACACGCAGGACGGCGACGGCAACGGCGACGGCGGCGCGTCGGCGCCGGTGGCCGATGCGCCGTGGCGTTCGCCGATCGGCGTGACGGGTTCGACGTGGCAGCCGCAGTTCGCGGACGTGCGCGAGGACCGCGTGGTGATCTACGGCACCGCGACGACCGACGTGCGCGAGTTCGTCTACCGGATCAAGGCGGGCAACGCGGGCCGTTTCGTCGCGCCGCCGGCCTATGGCGAATCGATGTACGACCGCCGCGTGCAGGCGCAGGCGCCGGGCGGCAAGACGCTGACGGTGGAGCGCGTGCGATGACGATGCGGTTGCAACGGCGTGGCCGGCCGCACCGGTTGCGAGGAGCGCCCGCACGTGGCTGACGGCGCTTCGGAGCGCCGGCGAGCGCTGCACGGCGCCGGCCGCTGGCTGCATCGCTGGCAGAACTGGATCGCCGGCGCGCTGCTCGTGTTCGGCGCGCTGGCCGCGTGCCGATTGTGGCCGCATCCGCCGCTGCGCGACTGGAAGCCGTCGTCGGTGGCGGTGGTCGACGCGCAGGGCCGGCTGCTGAGGCTCACGCTCGCGAAGGACGACCGCTACCGGATGTGGGTGCCGCTCGACCGGATGTCGCCGCAGCTCGTCGAGGCCGTGATGCTGCACGAGGACCGCTGGTTCTGGTGGCACCCCGGCTTCAATCCGTACGGGCTCGCGCGCGGCGCGTGGATCACGTACGTGCGCGGCGGCAATCCGCAGGGCGGCTCGACGCTGACGATGCAGCTCGCCCGCTCGCTGTGGAAGCTGAACACGCGCACGCCGGCCGGCAAGCTCGAACAGGTTGCGCGTGCGGTGCAGCTCGAACTCTTCTATTCGAAACGACAGATTCTCGAAGCGTATCTGAACGATGCGCCGTACGGCCGCAACGTCGAAGGCGCAGGCACCGCGAGCGTCGTCTATTTCGACCGGATGCCCGATGCGCTGACGCTGCCCGAGGCGCTCGCGCTCGCGGTGATACCGCAGGACCCGGCGCGGCGCGTGCGCGGCGGGCAGGACGAGATCAACCGCGCGCTGGCCGCGTCGCGCAACCGGCTGTATGCGCGCTGGCTGAAGCAGCATCCGGGCGATGCGTCGTTCAAGCCGCTGTTCGCGTTGCCGCTGGCGATGCGGCCGCTGTCCGCGCTGCCGTTCGACGCGCCGCACGCGGTCGACCAGGCGCTCGCCGCACGCAACGCGGGGCGCACGTCCTCGGGCGGCGGGGCAGCCGGCCGCGACGCCGACGCGCGGCTCGTGACCACGCTCGATCTCGACCTGCAGCGCATGCTGGAGCGGCAGATCGCCCGCTACGTGGCGCGCAACGACACGCGCGGCGTGCGCAACGCGGCGGCGATCCTCGTCGATACGCGCGACATGGGCGTGAAGGCGCTCGTCGGCTCCGCGAACTTCTTCGACCGCTCGATCGACGGACAGGTGAACGGCACGCTCGCGCGACGCTCGCCGGGCTCGACGCTCAAGCCGTTCATCTATGCGCTCGGCTTCGACCAGGGCGTGCTGCATCCGCAAACCGTGCTGCGCGACGTGCCGACTGCGTTCGGCCCGTATGCGCCGGAGAATTTCGACGGCCATTTTCTCGGGCCGATCACCGCGACCGACGCGCTGAACCGCAGCCGCAACGTGCCGGCCGTGTGGGTCGCGTCGCAGCTCAAGTCGCCCGATCTGTACGGGTTCCTGAAGGAAGCCGGCGTGCGCCGCCTCGCGAGCGCGCAGCACTACGGGCTCGCGCTCGTGCTCGGCGGCGGCGAGGTGACGATGCAGGATCTCGCGGCGCTGTACGCGATGCTCGCGAATCGCGGCGAGTTCCGGCCGCTGCGGCTGCGCGCGGACGAACCGGCGCCGAGCGGCCGGCGCCTGCTCAGCGCGGAGGCGAGCTACATGACGATGGACATGCTGCGCCAGCATCTGCGCCCCGACGAGACGAGCGGCGCGCAGCCGTCGAGCGTCCCCGTCTACTGGAAGACCGGCACGTCATGGTCGTTCCGCGATGCGTGGACGGCCGGCGTGTTCGGCCCGTACGTGCTGATCGTGTGGGTCGGCAATTTCGACAACTCGACCAATACGGCGTTCGTCGGCGTCGATGCGGCCGCGCCGTTGTTCTTCCAGGTCGTCGATGCGCTGAATGCCGAGCGCACGCTCGTCGAGCCGCCGCGTGCGGTGCCGCCGAAGCTGAAACGCGTGCGGATCTGCCTCGCGAGCGGTGATCTGCCGAACGAGTGGTGTCCGCAGCAGGGCTGGACGTGGTTCATTCCCGGCACGTCGCCGATTCGCGTGAGTACCGTGCACCGGCCGGTCGTGGTCGACGATGCGACGGGGAAGGCCGCATGCCCGCCGTACGACGGCAAGCGCACGCATACGGAGATTTTCGAGTTCTGGCCGTCCGATCTGCAGCAGGTGTTCGCGCAGGCCGGCATTCCGCGCCGGCGGCCGCCGCAGAACGCCGAATGTCGCGACGCGGGGCAGGTCGAAGGCGATCCGCCGCGCATCACGTCGCCGTTGCGCGGCAGTAAGTATGCGATGCGCGTGAAGCGCACGGAGGACACGCGCATCGCGTTCAACGCGACGGCCGATGCGAGCGCGCATGCGCTGTACTGGTTCGTCAACGATGCGTTCGTCGGGCGCAGTGCGCCGGGCGACGCGTTGTTCTGGCAGCCGCGCACGGCCGGCAGTTACACGGTGCGCGTGGTCGACGATCACGGGCGCAGCGACCAGCGGCCGCTGGGCGTCGGGCTGGAGCAGTAGCGGCGGTCCGTCCGCGCCGATTCAGACGCTGTAGCCGATCCGCAGGACACCCCACGGCCGTCCGCCGACGACGATGGGCGCGGACACGTCCTTCATCAGCGCGAACTGGCCGTTGCCCATGTCGCGCCGGTAGGTCTGCAGCAGGAACGGCTTGGTATGCGACACGGAGCTGCGCGCCGTCCGGTCCGTGTAGATCCGGCGGTTGCGGCAGTTCGCGGCGTTCCACGCGGCATCCGCGCGCTGCGGCAGCGAGAACTTCCGGTTGTGGGTCGGCAGGTAGCACTGCCGGTCGAAGCTCGCGCAATAGACGATGCGCGCGTCGGTCTCGAGCACCGGCTCCTGGAGGGCCG
This sequence comes from Burkholderia metallica, assembly GCF_001718555.1. Taxonomy (NCBI): domain Bacteria; kingdom Pseudomonadati; phylum Pseudomonadota; class Betaproteobacteria; order Burkholderiales; family Burkholderiaceae; genus Burkholderia; species Burkholderia metallica. Next base: position 2,415,246 of record NZ_CP013403.1, on the reverse strand, counting down.
GCAGCACGCGATCGGTGAACGCCGTGAAGCGCGTCATGAACTGCTGCGGGTCGGTGCCGGGAATCGGTTCGTAGTGCGTGTCGAAGAGCGCGTCGAGCGCGATATCGCCGCGGCCGACCGCGTCCTCGAAAAGCTTGCTGATCGCGGCGGCCGTGTTCCGCGCGGTTTCGATGAAGCGCGTGTCGGGCGACTCGATGCCGGTCGCGGCCGTCAGCTCGATGAGCGTCTCGGACACGGTCAGCAGGTTGCCGAGCCGGTCCTTGGCCTGCGAGAAGTTGTCGGCCGAGTTCTCGACGCCGGACGCCATCTCGCCCACCTGCTCGTCGAGACGGTGGCATTGCGTCTCGATTTCGTCCGTCAGCGACGCAATCTGTTCGGCCTCGCCGGCGAGCTCGGTGATCGCGTGTCCGGTCGCGTGAACGACGTCGCCGATCGCGCGCGTGCCTTCGCGCACGCGGTGCGCGCGTGCGGCATTGTCGGTTCCCTCCGCGATCAGGTGTTCGGTCTGCTCGGCGAGCCGCGCGAGGGTCGTCTCGATCTGGGCCGTCGCCTGCCCGGTCTTCGCGGACAGGTTCTTGACCTCGGCGGCGACGACGGCGAAGCTGCGGCCCGCGTCGCCCGCGCGGGCAGCCTCGATCGCGGCGTTCAGCGCGAGCAGGTGCGTCTGGCGCGCGATGACGGAGATATCCTCGGATACGGCCCGCACGTGATCGAGCGCGTCGCGCAGTGCACCCATCTGGTCGCTGATCGTGGTGACGCCCTCGACGAGCCCGTGAATGTCGGCGAGCGACGCCTCGATCGTCTGCTGCGACTGACGGACCGCATCCGACGCATTGGCGCTGACGTCGCGCACCTGCTGCGCGGCCTCGGCGATCCGGTGGTTGCCGCGCAGCGTGAGCGCGGCCGATTCGCGCAGCGTGTGGCAGACCTGCGCCTGACGGGCGACGCGGGCGGCCACTTCCTCGACGTGGCCCGACACGTCGCAGATCTCGATGCCGAGCCTGCCGGCCTGCTCGGCGATGTCGCCGACGAGTGCGCGCGACGAACGGCGGCCGCGGCCGATTCCGAAGAAATTCACGTTGCTGGGTCTCCTTGAGAGCGTGCATGCCCGGTTCCTGGCGGATATCGGGTGCGCGCTCCTGACTTGACGGCAGCACGGCTGCGGACTTGAGACCGGGTAAACATCGAGACCGGCATTCCAGACGGTGCGACCGGTGCGGGGCAGCGCGCGTGGGTGCCGCGTTGTCGTGGCGTCCGCATGGCGGTGTGGCGCGAGACGGGCGGCACGTATCGGCCGCCCGTCCGCACGCGCTGCGTCAGAACACGTGATGAATGCCGGCGTTGACGCCGACCGTCGTGCCCGGCAACCCGTACAACGCGCCGCCCGTGATGCCGAGGCCCGTATTCATCGCGCCGTGGTTGTTGACGACGCCGACCTGCGCATACAGGCCCGTTCGCTTCGACAGGCTGTAGTCGGCGCCGACCGCGGCAAGCAGCGAATGATTGTGGGAGTCGTTGCGGTCGGTCGTGTACCACGCGCCGGTATTCAGGTCGAGGGCCGGCGTGACGCGATAGTCGAGACCGGCGCTGTACACGTTGTTGCTGAACGAGCCGGCGACCTTGTAGCTCGTGAACGACGCCTTGCCGGTTACGGGCCCGAACGTGTAGGCGGACCCGATCGTGCGGCCGACGAACGCCACCGTACTCGGAACCGGTGTGGGGGACGTACCGCCGTTCCCGTCGTAGAGCGCCGCGTTGAGCATGAAGCCGCCGTTCGTATAGGTGAGACTGCCGGAATACTGGCGTCCCGCCTGGAAGTCGCCGGCTTTTCCGCCGAACCCGAACATCGCGCTGGCCGTCAGACCGGCGATCGTCGGGCTCGTGTACGAAATCGCGTTCGGGTTGAAGAGACCCGTGACGAGCACGTTGTCGACGTACGGAATCAGTGCGGCGCCGAAGTGCGAGACGTTGCGCGGATCCGAGCCGAGTATCGCGAGCACGAACGGCGAGAACTGCAGGCCGACCTTCGTTTCGCCGAATCCGCCGTCGATCCCGACCCACGCCTGCCGGCCGAAGAAGTTACCGTTGGAATGGCCGAACGCGCCGTCCGTGATGTTGAAGCCGCTCTCCAGCTTGAATCTCGCGTGCAGCCCGCCACCGAGATCCTCGGTGCCCGTGATGCCGAAGTTGGTCGGCGTCATGCCCGTGTCGGTCAGTGCGAATTGGCGTCCGGCATTGCCGCCGGTTGCCGAGTCGAGCGATCGGTTCGTATAGAGCAACGCGGCGTCGAGATCGCCGTACAGCGTGACGCTGCTCTGGGCGAAACCGCTCGTGCTTGCCGCCGCGCCGATAAGCGCCGCGCAAATCGTCCATGTCCTGCTCTTCATCGTCTGTCTCCTTTTCGTGGAATTTGTATTAAGTAAAACTAATTGAAACTGCGGTGTCGGAATCGATGCGAGCCGCCGGCATGCCGTGCCGTCGGGGAATGCGCGGCGATGCTTCTCGCCGGCGCGAAGGTAGCCGCGAGCCCTGGGGGAGCGGCGCGCGGCCGCGCTTCGGCGCCGCAGTGAAGTGAGACGCCCGCCGTGGCGGGCGACATCACATCGAGCGGTTCAACTGTTCGAGGATGGCCGGGTTCTCGAGCGTGGACGTGTCCTGCGTGATCGCCTCGCCCTTCGCGAGCGAACGCAGCAGGCGCCGCATGATCTTGCCCGAGCGCGTCTTCGGCAGGTTGTCGCCGAAGCGGATGTCCTTCGGCTTCGCGATCGGCCCGATCTGCTTGCCGACCCAGTCGCGCAGCGTCTTCGCGAGCGCCGCCGCTTCCTCGCCTTCCGGACGCGAGCGCTTCAGCACCACGAACGCAACCACCGCCTCGCCGGTCGTATCGTCCGGACGGCCGACCACCGCGGCTTCGGCCACCAGCTCATGCGAAACCAGCGCCGATTCGATTTCCATCGTGCCGAGCCGGTGGCCCGACACGTTCAGCACGTCGTCGATCCGGCCCATGATCGTGAAGTAGCCGGTGTCCTTGTCGCGCACGGTGCCGTCGCCGGCCAGATACAGCCGCCCGCCGAGTTCTTCCGGGTAATAACTCTTCTTGAAGCGCTCCGGGTCGCCCCAGATCGTGCGGATCATCGCCGGCCACGGGCGCTTGACGACGAGAATGCCGCCCTGCCCGTTCGGCACGTCCTGGCCGGTTTCGTCGACCACCGCGGCCATGATGCCCGGCAGCGGCAGCGTGCACGAACCGGGCACGGTGGGCGTCGCGCCCGGCAGCGGCGTGATCATGTGGCCGCCCGTCTCGGTCTGCCACCACGTGTCGACGATCGGGCAGCGCTCCTGGCCGACGTGCTTGTGATACCACATCCACGCTTCCGGATTGATCGGCTCGCCGACCGTGCCGATGATGCGCAGGCTCGACAGGTCGTAGCTCTTCGGATGCACCTTGTCGTCGGCCTCGGCCGCCTTGATCAGCGAGCGGATCGCGGTCGGCGCCGTGTAGAACACGGTGACCTTGTGGTCGCCGATCATCTTCCAGAAACGGCCGGCGTCCGGGTAGGTCGGCACGCCCTCGAACACGACCTGCGTGCCGCCGCACGCGAGCGGGCCGTACGTGATGTACGTGTGGCCCGTGACCCAGCCGATGTCGGCCGTGCACCAGAACACGTCGGTGGGCTTCCAGTCGAAGGTCCACTTCATCGTCTGCGCGGCCCACAGCAGGTAGCCGCCCGTGCTGTGCTGCACGCCCTTCGGCTTGCCGGTCGAGCCCGACGTATACAGGATGAACAGCGGATGCTCGGCGCCGACCCATTCCGGCTCGCACTGGTCGGATTCGCCGTCCGTCAGTTCGTGCATCCACAGGTCGCGCCCGGCGTGCCAGTCGATCTTGCCGCCGGTGCGGCGATAGACGATCACGCTCTTCACGGCTTCGCAGCCGCCCAGCGCGAGCGCTTCGTCGGCGATGCTCTTCAGCGGCAGCGTCTTGCCGCCGCGCGCCTGCTCGTCGGCCGTGACGAGCGCCGTGGCGCCGACGTCGACGAGCCGCTCGTTCAACGACTTCGCGGAGAAGCCGCCGAACACGACCGAGTGCGTCGCACCGATACGCGCGCACGCCTGCATCGCGACGATGCCTTCGATCGACATCGGGATATAGATGACGACGCGGTCGCCCTTGCCGATTCCGCGTTTCTTCAGCGCATTCGCGAAACGCGACACACGCGCGAGGAGATCCGCATAGGTGACGCGCGTGACGGTGCCGTCGTCGGCCTCGAAAATCACCGCGACGCGCTCGCCGTTGCCGGCTTCGACGTGACGGTCGAGGCAGTTGTACGACGCGTTCAGCTCGCCGTCGTCGAACCACTTGTAGAACGGCGCGTTCGACTCGTCGAGCACCTTCGTGAACGGCTTGTGCCACGCGAGGCCCTCGCGCGCGAGGCGCGCCCAGAAGCCTTCGTAATCGTTCTCGGCCTCGGCGGCGAGCGCACGATAGGCCGGCATGCCGGAAATGGTCGCCGCCTGTTCGAGCGCCGCGGGCGGCGCGAACTGACGGGTTTCGTGAAGAACCGATTCGATCTTGGACAAGCGTGTCTCCATGCGTTCATGTGATTCCTGACTGCGCTCAGGAAAACGCAACATACGTGCCAGTCGCCCGATTGGTTCACCGATGCGGCGAAAGCCGCGACAGCCGGACGCATGACGTTCGATCCCGTCCGACGGGAGCGTCCCGGGCGGTCGCGCGACACGGCGCGGCGTTCATAAATGCAGCAGGATATGTTGCAGTCCTGAGCAGATGGCGACGAAGCCGGGGCCGGAAGCAGAAAGACGGTCGGCCGCGTCAGGCGAGTAGCGACCGCAGCGCCGGCGCGTGCCTGAATTGCCGGATGCGCTCCAGCGCCGCCACCTCGAGTTGGCGAACGCGTTCGGCCGACAGGTTCAGTTGGCGGCCGATCTCGCGCAGCGAATACTCGCTTTCGACATCGATACCGTATCTCAGGCGAAGAATCCAGGCTTGGCGCGCCGGCAGGCTGTCGATCAGCGACGCAACCGCCTCACGCAACTGGCCGGCACTCGCGGCTTCCTCCGGGGTCGGCGCATCGGGATCGATCGTGACGTCGCATAACGTAAGGTCGCGATCGGGCGAAACCGGCATGTCGGCGGAGATCGGCTCACGCACGATACCCATCAGCTCGCGCACCTTGTCGACGGGCAGCCGCATCTGCGTGGCGAGCGCCCGCGCGTCGGCGACGTCGCCGGTTCGTTGCCGGTGGATTCGTGCGAGCCGTGACAGCTTGTTCAGCGAATCGACCGTATGCGCGGGCACGCGTATCGTGCGTCCCAGATCGGCGAGCGCGTGCGTGATCGCCTGCCGGATCCACCAGGTTGCGTACGTCGAGAATTTGAAGCCGCGCCGAGGGTCGTAGCGATCGACGGCTTTCATCAGGCCGATATTGCCTTCCTGGATCAGATCGGGGAACGGCAGGCCGCGATCGGCATACCGTTTGGCGACCGACACGACGAGCCGCAGATTGCTCTGGAACAGCTTCGTTCTCGCAGGTTGCATCGCATGTTCGATACGCGACACCCGTGCGTCGAGCGCGATCGCGATGTCGAGCGGCAGCGGCGACTGGGCGGCTGCGCGAGCGAGCGCGCTGCGCGCTTCGATCAGCGCAGGCGCATGGCGAGCGAGTGCGGCGCTGCATTCGGGATGTGCGGCGCCGCATGCGTGCAACCACGCGCGTACGTCGTCGCATCGCGTGAAGAGGTCGTGGCGTGCGGGTTCGGTACGTATCCCCGAACGGGCGAGCACGTCGACGAGTCGTTTTTCGAACTTGCGAGCCCGAGTCGCGCGCTCGCCGTTCGCATGTCCGATACGTTCGATCGCGCGCGACGTGAACCGGATCCTGCCGGTCGACGCCGCGGCCTCGCGCAGCAGCGCCCGGTAACCGGCCGACGCGAAACCGTCGGCGTGCAACGCGCGGTGCATCGCCGCGGCCAGCTCGCCGGCACGTTCGAGCGCGTCGACGACCGTATCGCGCCACGCCGGGCTGTCGAGCGGCAGGCCGCCGGCGTCTTCCGGTGCCAAGGATTCCATGGTCGAATCGTCGGGTAGCGTCGGCGGCGCGCCCGCGGACGATTCGGCATTGCCCATCAACCCCGTCACGTAAACCGACGAAGCCACCTTGCCGGCGCGGATGTCGTCCGCGATCGCCGCGATGGCGGCGAGCGCGGCCGGGTCGCGGCTCAAGGCATCGACGCATGCCGCGCGACCGCTTTCCAGACGAAGCGCGAGCGCGATCTCTTCGTCGCGTTCGAGCAGCGGTGTGGCGCTCATTTCCCGCAGATAGAGCCGGACCGGGTCGCGGGTCCGGCCCGCGAGCAGATCGTCGGCCGCGAGCGGCGATGCGGCATGGGCGAGCGGCGACGTGACGTCCGACGCTTGCGCGAAATGCCCGTCGAGCGTCCATGCGGTGCGCGCGCCGGCATCCTCGCGCACCTCGATGCCAAGCTCGCGCAGCATCGACGCGGCCGCATCGAAATCCGCGCCTTCGGCTGCATCGTCGGGCAACGCATCGGCGATGTCGCCGTGCGTGACGTACCCGCGGTCAATGCTCAGCGCGATCAACGCATGCAGGTGTTCCGCGCGTACGGCATCCGCGTCGCGGGGCGGGCCGCCGTTGCCCTCGCGAGCGGGCCCGGCATCAAGCGAGCTTGGCATAGACGTTGCACCAGCCTTCGGCGGCCACCGCCTTGCCCGCGAACATCGGGCAAGTGCCGACGGATTCCCCGGCTGCGGCCTTGTAGAAGCGGCAGTTCGAACACGTCTGGCCGGCCTGATACTTCGGAAACTTGCCTGTATCGACAGTCGTTGCCTTGGCGCGGTAGCCGAGCGTCTTCGCTGCCGCGTCGTTTTCGTCGACGGGCGGTGCGGCGGCGAATGCGCGGGTGCCGGCTGCGAGTGCGGCGCACAGGCCGGCAGCCTGCGCGAAGAAGATTCTGCGATTGCGGGAAATCATGGAGTCATCCTGAACGAAATGAAAGAAAAAGCCCGGCCCGCGCGCCGGGCGTGCGTCCCGGCGCGGCGGTCTGCCGAAGCGAAAGCGGGCGGGAAGGTTACTTGCGCGGCCCGGCGATGAGCGGCGCCTTCGATGCGTTGGCGATATCGGCGGTCAGCTTGCCCTTCGACGCGTCGTAGCCGTTCGAGTACAGCAGGAACGCCATCAGGTCTTCGTATTCCTGTGCCGTCATCTTGCCGGGGCGATCGGCCGGCATGTTGCTCGACATGTACAGGAAGATGCCGCCCACCGTGATATGCGACTTGCCCTCGGGAGCGAACGCCTCGCCGCTCAGCGCGGGAGCCGTATTGCCCTCGAGCTGGTCGCCGTGGCATTTCGCGCAGGCGTCGGCGTAGAGCTTCCTGCCGTGCTGCACCTGGGTCTCGTCGAACGACGGGATGCCGCTGCCTTCGCCGGTCGACACCTTGATGAAGCCGGTCCCTGCCGGCCGCTGCGTGGACGCGATCGCGCCGTCGAGAAACCTGCCGGGCGTCCGTGCGGCGGCCGCTTGCGCGACGGACTCGGGAAGCGTCCATCCGCGCGTGAGCGACGCGAGGCGGCCGTCGCCGCTCATCGTCGTCAGCGCGGCGTCGATGCGCTGTTGCAGCGCGACCTTGCCCGGCCCGAATGCGAACGACAGTTGCCAGTCGGAGTACGGCGACGAGGTTGCCGCGACCCGGAAGTGCAATGGCCGGTGTGCGTGCTCGTATGCGACGACGCTCGGATACCAGACGATCGCGCGCTGTGCGCGACCGGCGGCGAGCGCGCCGATCGTTTTCTCGCTGGTGTTTTCGAGGTCGAAGCGGGCATTCGCCTGCTGCGCGGCGATCAGTTGCGACGGGCTACCGTACGTGGCGGCGATCGTTTCCTTCGCACCGGACGGCGCCTGCGCATCACGCAGCGACACGCTGACGTAGCCGGAGCGCAGGTAGCCCTGCGAGAACGTCATCTTCGATCCCGACGCATCGGCGATGGCCGAGCGCGGGAAGCCGGCGATCACGTCGCAATCGCGTTCGAGCGATTTCGTCAGCTCGCCGGCGGAGATGCCGTCGTCGTCGCCGTTGTCGTCGACGCCGCGCTTGTTGAAGGTTGCAGCGATGCCCGCGGTGCGGAACACTTCGCGTGCGACGGATCGGTCGAGTGCCGTGGTCGGGCTGCCGGGCAGCGTGCAGATGCGCACGCCGGCCGCCGCGGCTGTCGGTGTCATCGCCACGCCCACGGCGAGCAGACTGGCGACGGTAACGGAAGTGAGACGAGTATTCATGGTCGTGTGTCCGGTTGAAGCGGGTGGGCGTCGCGCCCGCATCGGGCGCATGCGGGCGCGACTCGGGCCGGGCGTGCGTTCAGTCGAGCGCGAACACGTAGAGCGTGCCGCCGCGCGGAACGTCCTTCGCGATGTCGGCCATCGGGCCGCCCCAGATCGGGTTCGCGCCGCCATAGCCGGCAAGCACGGCGACATACTCCTTGCCGTCGACCTCGTACACGGACGGCTGCGAAATGATGCCGCTCGCCAGTTGCGGGCTTTCCCAGAGCACCTTGCCGGTCGTCGTGTCGAACGCGTACAGGTGGCCGTCGAGCGAACCGCTGAACGCGAGGCCGCTCGCGGTGGTCGCGACGCCGCCGTTCCACGGCTTCTTCGACCAGTGGCTCCACAGCTTCTTGCCGGTGTTCACGTCGATGGCCGTCAGCTCGCCGTAGCCTTCGCTGCCCGGTTCGGGCTTGATCTCGAAGCCTTCGCCGAGATACGGCAGGCCTTCCATGTAGCTGACCGACTTGCCGGTCAGGCTCATGCACGCATGTAACGCGGGCACGACCGCGATGTTGCGTTCCTGGTCGTACGAGATCGACCACCAGTTCTTGCCGCCGAGGAAGCTCGGGCACGTTTCGATCGTCGTGCCGGCCTTCGGGAACTTCGATTCGTCCTGGATCGGCTTGCCTTCGGCCGTGTAGCCGGTGACGGACAACGCCTTCACGAACGGGGTCGCGTAGATCAGCTTGCCGGTGGTGCGGTCGATCGCATGGAAGAAGCCGTTGCGGTCCGCGTGAATGATCGCGTCGTAGTCCTTGCCCTTGTACTTGATGTCGGCAAGGACGGCCGCGTTCACGCCGTCGTAGTCCCACGTGTCGTTGTTGGTGTACTGGTAGTGCCACTTCAGGTTGCCGTTCTTCGCATCGAGCGCGAGCAGCGAGTCGGAATACAGGTTGTCGCCGGGGCGCAGCGCCGCGAGCCACGGGCCGGGGTTGCCGACACCCCAGTACAGCGTGCGGGACGCGGCGTCGTACGTGCCGGTGAGCCACGCGGCGCCGCCGCCATGGCTCTGCATGCCGTCGGGCCACGTTTCGGCGCCTTTTTCGCCGGCAGCGGGGATCGTGTAGCGTTTCCAGACCTGTGAGCCGTCCTCTGGATTCAGCGCGGCGATGTACCCGCGAATTCCGTATTCGCCGCCGGACGTGCCGACGACGATCGCGCCGTCGATCGCGAGCGGTGCGAGCGAGAACGCGTAGCCGAGGCCCGGCTCGAACATCTGCTTCTTCCACACGAGATTGCCGGTCTGCGCGTCGAGCGCCGCGATTTCGCCGCTCAGCATCGCGATGTAGACGTTCTTGCCGTACAGCGCGACGCCGCGGTTGACGACGTCGCAGCATGCGGTCTTGAACGATGCCGGACCGAGCTTCGGCTCGTACTTCCACAGCTGCCTGCCGGTCTTCGCGTCGAACGCATAGACGTTGTCCTTCGGCGTCGTCACGAACAGATAGTTGCCGTTGACGATCGGCGTGGCCTCGAAGCCTTGCTTCAGGTCGGCGGGGAACTTGTACGCCCACACCTGCTTGAGATCCTTCGCGTTCGACGTGTCGATCTGCTTGAGCGGCGAGTGCGAGCGGCCGTCGTAGGTGCGGTAGTAGGTGAGCCAGCCGGGATCGCCATGCGCATCGGTCAGGCGCTGGTAGGTCACGGCCGGATAGTCCGCGGCCGCTTCGACGAGGCCGGGGTTCAGCGCGACGGCGGCCGCCACCGCGATTCCGATCGTCGCCAGCCGGCTCGCTGAAGCCGAGAATTTCTTCATGGTTGTCTCCTGGGTCATTGTGGTCGCACCGCCGCGCACGTTTCGTCGCGCCGGCACGGTTGGGTTCCGGGCCGAGTGCACTGCCGGTTACGCAAATCGTATGCCATTGCGGCGCGAGCGCGGTGTGGCGCGGCATACCGGGGCATCGCAGGCGATGTGTCGATGGACGACGCGCGCCATGGCGCTCGCGAAGGTGTTGCATTCGGGTACACCGCCGCGCACGAAGTGTTGCCAAACATGACAGGTGGCGCAGGACGCAGCACGGTGGGCGGTCGCCGTCGCCGGTGCATGCCGTTCGAATGCGATGCGCGGTGCCGTGCGTGCCGCATGCGCTCGCCGCGCTGGCACGGTTTTCGCACGCCAGCATCGCGACAACCCGTCGCGCGCGGTACCTCGTACCGGGTGGGCGGAATACAAATAGGGAGACGACGGAAATGATCAGGAGACCAAAGGCAGGCGGACGATACGGCACGATGCGAAGCGACCGGCGTGCGCAATGCGTCGGCACGACCCTCGGGGCGCTCGCGCTGTTCGGCATGTCGCCCGGTGGGGCGCACGCGCAGCAGCAGGCGGACGGCGCCGCCCTCGCGCCGCACGAGTCGGCCGTCATGCTGCCTGCGGTGGTCGTCGTCGGCACGACGCCGCTGCTCGGGATCGGCACGCCGCTGTCGAAGGTGCCGGCGAATGTGCAGACGGTGCGCGCGGCGGAACTCGACGTGCAGCACCGCGCGACGCTCGCCGATTTCTTTGCCGCGAACCTGCAGAGCGTGACGATTTCGGACGCGCAGGGCAACGCGTACCAGACGGACGTCAACTATCGCGGCTTCACCGCGTCGCCGCTGCTCGGCACGCCGCAGGGATTGTCGGTGTTCGTCGACGGCGTGCGCGTGAACGAGCCGTTCGGCGACGTCGTGAACTGGGACATCCTGCCGATGCAGGCGATCGATCGCGTGCAGCTGATTCCGGGCTCCAACCCGGTATACGGGCGCAATACGCTCGGCGGCGCGCTCGCGATCACGACGAAGAACGGCAAGTCGAATCCGGGCGGCGAAGCGGAGGTGTCGGGCGGCGCGTGGGGTCGCAAGACCGCGGGCATCGAGCAGGGCGGGACGATTGGCTCGAACCTCGACTACTACGCGACCGCGAACGTCGCGAACGACGGCGGCTGGGCGGACCATAATGCGAGTCGCGTGCGGCAGGCGTTCGGCAAACTGCGCTACACCGATGCGGACACGACGCTGTCGATCGCCGCAGGCGGCGCGGACAACACGCTGTCCGGCACCCAGACGATCCCGCGCTCGTTCCTCGACAACCCGAAGCAGGCGTATACGTATCCCGACAGGAACCGCAACAGCGCCGGATACCTGACGCTGTCCGGAGACCGTTTTTTCGGCGAGCAGGTCGAGTTGAGCGGCAATGCGTACTACCGGCACCTGCGTAACACCAACACCAGCAGCAACAACAATACGGACTACGGATCGGCGGACGATGACGGAACGGTCGACACGCTGCAAGGCAGCAATGCACGATCGACGGTCGTTACCGACAGCTACGGCGGCAGCGTGCAACTCACGCTGCTCGGCAAGCTCGGCGGGATGGCGAACCGGTTCGTCGCGGGCGTTTCGGCGGATGTCGCGAACTCGAGCTACGTCGCGTCGTCGCAGGACGCGTATTTCACCGACGCGCGCGCGGCAATCGGCCTCGGCGATTTCGTCCAGCAGACCAGCGCGAAGACGCGCAATGCGAATTTCGGCGTATACATGAGCGACGCACTGTCGCTGACGCCGCACTGGACGCTGACGCTGTCGGGCCGCTACGACTGGTCGAAAGCGCAGGTCGGCGACGAGAGCGGCATGCAGCCGCTGCTCGACGGCAACCACGTGTTCTCGCGCCTGAACCCGGCGGTCGGGCTCAACTGGAACCCGATCGCGGGTATCACCGCGTATGCGGCCTACAACGAAGGCATGCGTTCGCCGACCGCGATCGAACTCGCCTGCGCGGATCCCTCCGCCCCGTGTTCGCTGCCGAACGACTTTATCGCCGACCCGGCGCTCAGGCCGGTGATTTCGAAGACGTTCGAAGCCGGCGTGCGTGGCCGCATCGGCGCCGCGACGACCTGGAGCGCCGCGGCCTATCGCACGACGTTGACCGACGATATCCAGTTCATCAGCAGCCCGGCGAGCGCGCAGGGCTATTTCCGCAACGTCGGCGATACGCGGCGGCAGGGCATCGAGCTCGCAGGCCATACGCGGCTCGGCCTGCTCGGCGTCGGGCTGTCGTACAGCTACGTCGATGCGACTTACCGATCGTCGTGGACCGAACACAGCCCGGCGAATTCGGCGGCGGACGCAAGCGGCAACGTGACGGTCAAGCCGGGCGATCGCATTCCCGGTATTCCCGCGCATACGATCAAGCTGCGGCTCGACTATGCGGCAACGCCGGCGTGGGACATCGGCACGAATCTCACGTGGCGCGGCGGCGTCTACGCGCGCGGCGACGAGAACAACGCGGACGTCAACGGCAGGCTCGCGGGGTACGTGCTGGTCGACCTCGACATGCGCTACCGGATCACGAAGCGGTTCGAGGTGTTCGCGAGCGTGACGAACCTGCTCGACAAGCGCTACGCGAGCTTCGGCGCGCTTGGCCAGAATTTCTTCAACGGGCCGAACCACACGTTCAACGGCGCCAATCCGGTAAACGAACAGTTCGTCGGGCCGGGCGCGCCGCGCGGCGCATGGATCGGCGTGCGCTATGCGTGGGATTGAGCGCGGCGCGGTGGCGCGGGTCGTCGCGCCGCGATGCAGCCCGCGCGGGGGGGGGCGTCACGGGAACGGCGCCGTCGCGAACATCGCACGCACGGCGCGTGCGACGCTGCGCGCCAACGCGGGATCGCTTGCCAGATGTCCTGCCTTCACGCGCTCGATCACGACGTCGGGTGCGGCCCGCGCGAGGCGGTCGACGTTGTCGATCGGGCAGACGGGATCGTGCATCCCGTGCGCGGCGAACAGTGGCACCCCGGCCTGCACGGCCCGATGCGCGAGCGCGAGCACGCGGCGCTCGCCGAGCCAGCAATCGCGCTGCAGGTAGTGCGCCTGGATCCGGTATTTGTCGATCAGCAGGGCGGCCGTCTTGCCCGAGCGGACCGCACGCACCGGCGAGCGCCGTGTGCATGACGATGCGAGGAGGGCGTTTTCGTACGCGTGCCATGCGAGCGCCACCGCGCGCTGTCGGCCCGTGCTCGCGCCGTGGCGCAACCGCTGCGCGCAGCGCGCCAGCAGGCGCTCCGGCGGCCCGCCGCCGGCTGCCGCATGCAGGCGCCGCCATTCGCGGGGCGCACGCGTGCGGGAGGTCATGAACAGCCCGCGGATTTCGCGTGGCGACGTCAGGAACAGGCCGCGCAGTACGACACCGGTCACCCGCTCCGGATGCGTGCCCGCATACGCGAGCGCGAGCGCGGCGCCCCACGAGCCTCCTACGACGCCCCAGCGCGCAATGCCGAGCCGCTCGCGCACCGCCTCCAGATCGGCGATCAGCTGCGCGGTGCGGTTGTGACGCGTGCCGCCGCGCGGTGCCGACGCGCCCGCGCCGCGCTGGTCGACGAGCACGACACGCACGCGCGCGAGGTCGAACAGTCGCAGGATGCCGGTCTGGCTGCCGCTGCCGGGACCGCCGTGCAGCACGACGACCGGATGGCCCTGCGCGGCGCCGGCCGTTGCGAAGGCGATCGATTGCGCGTCACGACGCATGCGCAGGCGGGCAGGCGTTGCTCGCGACGTCGGTGTGTCGGGCGGGACCCGCAGCGCGGGCGACGGCGCGGAGGGAATCGGGCGACGCATCATGGCGATAGGGTTCTGGCGGAATCGGGAGGCGTGAACGTTGACGGCCGGGCAGCCTGATCTGTGTCAAAGCCAGAAACGCGCCAGCCGCGAAGATCGGGATTCGCACGGGTAGTCACGCGCCGGGAAATCGCGGTATCACCGGGGCCATGCTGTCGCGCGACAGTGTCAGGACGACTTTATTACGTCGTGCTTTCGGTTCGTGCCGCGGAGCCGGCGTGGCCCGATGCTTGCTTGCAACCAGGGCAAAGAGCCCGGCAATTGACCGGAACGATTCCCCGGAGGAGACGATGCGCGAAGACGTAGAGCAGGCGGCCGGGTCACCGGCCGCGCATCCCGCTGGCTGGCCCGCGCCGTCGATCCAGAAGGCCCACGAGCGCTCGGAGACGTTCGGCCTGCAGGTAACGGCCCGGCCCGACTACGATGTGCTGTCGAACTCGGCGCTGGTGCTGAAGCGCGAGCAGAGCCGGGTGCTGTGCGTGCACGCGATGCCGGTGATGGAGACGTTGCACGAGCAGATCGTCAACACGCAGAGCATGATCGTGCTGACCGATGCGGAAGGGCTGATCCTGCATTCGATCGGCGACGACGATTTCCTGCGCCGCGCGGAGAAGGTCGCGCTGCGCCCGGGCGCGAACTGGGCGGAGAACCGGCAGGGCACCAACGCGATCGGCACGGCGCTGGCCGAGCTGTGCCCGATGGTCGTCCACGGCGACCAGCATTTCCTGGCCGCGAACCGCTTCCTGACCTGTTCGAGCGTGCCGATCCTCGATCCGTATGGCGATGCGATCGGCGTGCTCGACGTGACAGGCGACCACCGTGGCTATCACCAGCACACGATGGCGCTCGCGAAGATGTCGGTCCAGATGATCGAGAATCATCTGTTTACGACGACCTTTCAGGAAACGCTGCAGGTGTCGTTTCATGGGCGCCCCGAATTCCTCGGCACGCTGATGGAAGGGATCGTCGCTTTCACCGCCGACGGTCGCTTCCTGTCGGCCAATCGCAGCGCTCAGTTCCAGCTCGGCATGCCGCTCGCTGCGCTGCGCGCGCACACGCTGTCGTCCCTGTTCGACGTCACGAGTGCGCAACTGATCGACCGTATGCGCGCGAACACGGACCGGCACCTGACGCTCAATCTGGGCAACGGCGCGGTGGTCTGCGCGCGCGTGCACTTTCGCCGCGTGACGCTCGCCGAAGGCAGCCGGCCGACGGACGTGCACGACGCGGCGCAGGCCGCGCGCGCGAACGCGGCGCCCGCTCCGGCGGCGGCCAAGTCGGCCTGCCTGTCGCGGCTCAATTATCTCGACACCGGCGATGCGCAGGTCGCCAGCGTGATCGCGAAGGTGCGCAAGGTGATCGGCAAGGACATCCCGATCCTGATCACCGGCGAGACCGGCACCGGCAAGGAGCTGCTCGCCCAGGCGATCCACAACGACTCGCCGCGGCGCGATGCACCGTTCGTCGCGGTCAACTGCGCGTCGATTCCGGAGACGCTGATCGAGTCCGAGCTGTTCGGCTACGAGGAGGGCGCGTTCACCGGCGCGCGCCGCAAGGGGGCGGTCGGCAAGCTGCTGCAGGCGAATGGCGGCACGCTGTTTCTCGACGAGATCGGCGACATGCCGTATCCGCTGCAGGTTCGGCTGCTGCGCGTGCTGCAGGAGCGCCTCGTCAACCCGCTCGGGTCGACGAAGACGATCGCGGTGGACATCGCGATCATCTGCGCAACGCACCGCGATTTGCGCGACATGATCGCGCAGAACCGTTTTCGCGAGGATCTCTACTACCGGTTGAACGGCCTCGTGGTGCGCCTGCCGCCGTTGCGCGACCGCACGGATCTCGAGGTCGTCGTGCAGAAGATGCTGCAACGGGAAGCGTTCGCGAGCCCGGGCCGGCCGCCGCTGTCGGTCGCCCCGGACGTGATGGCGCTGTTCGAGCGCTGCGCGTGGCCGGGCAACTTCCGCCAGCTCGGCAACCTGCTGCGCACGGCGGCCGCGATGGTCGACGACGATGGAGAAATCCGGCGCGAGCATCTGCCCGACGACTTCTTCGACGACCTGCGACGCGACGATGCGCCGGCCGTGTCCGATCCGTCCGCCGCGGCGAGCGCCGGACCCGGCGTCACGGACGCGTTCCCGCCTGCCGACGCGCGGCTGCAGGACGTGGCCGCGTCGGCGATCGCCGCGGCGCTGGCCCGTCACGGCGGCAACGTCTCCGCCGCGGCGCGCGCGCTCGGCGTATCGCGCAACACGATCTACCGGAAGATGCCGACGGTCGACCCGGAGCGCCACCCGTCGGACGAAAGCTGACACGCGGGCCACGCGGTATCGGCCGTCGCGCGGCGCGCGACCTGTCACAACCGGTGTGCCAAGTTGCAACACCGGTGTTCAACGTTTCAACACCTGCCTCCCCCCGGACGCCGCGCGCGGTCGGGGCGGCGGACTGCATTCGCGCGAATCGTGTCGGCTGTTCGTAAGGTCGGCGGCCCGATGCCCGGATGATGGCCGCAGGCCGCCGCCTGGCCGCGAAAGTGCGACATCGGCACGCTCCTTGCTGATGAGGAACCGACCGCATGATTGCCGCGGTTGTTCGACTCACCCAGCAACGCATCAACTCAACAGGAGACACACCATGCAGTGGACGACACCGTCATACACCGACCTGCGCTTCGGCTTCGAAATCACGATGTACATCGCCAACCGCTGATCGCCGTGCGTGCCGCCCGTTTCGCCGTGGTCGGCGCGGGCGGCCTCGGGAGCTGACGCCCATGAAGATCAAGATACTCGGCTCGGGAGCCGGCGGCGGGCTGCCGCAATGGAACTGCAATTGTGCGAACTGCCGCCGTGCGCGCAGTGGAAGCGGCCATGTGTTGCCGCGCACGCAGTCGTCGATCGCGGTCAGCGACGACGGCATCGACTGGGTCCTCGTCAACGCGTCGCCCGACATTCTTGCCCAGTTGCGCGCCGATCCGGACCTGCAGCCGGCGCGCGCGATCCGCGACAGCGGCATCGCGGCCGTCGTGCTGTGCGACGCGCAGATCGATCACGTGACGGGCCTGCTGATGCTGCGCGAGCGATCGGCGCCGTTGCCGCTCTACGCGAGTGCGCCGGTGCTCGACGATCTGTCGACCGGCTTGCCGCTCGTGCCGCTGCTCGGCCATTACTGCGGCGTCGCCGCTCATACGATCACCCCCGGCGAGGCGTTTTCGGTGCCGGCGGCGAGCGGGATTCGTTTCACCGCGATTGTCGTCGACAGCAAGCCGCCGCCTTATTCGCCGCGGCGCGCGTCGGCCGCACCCGGCGACAATATCGCACTGTCGATCGAAGACGTCGCGAGCGGGCGGCGCGCGTTCTATGCGCCGGGGCTCGCGGCGGTCACCGACGACGTGCGTGCTGCGATGGACGGCGCCGATCTCGTGCTGGTGGACGGCACGTTCTGGACCGGGACCGAGATGATCGATCTCGGCTTGTCGGCCAAGCACGCGGCCGACATGGGGCACCTCGCGCAGTGCGCGGAACACGGGCGGCCCGGCATGATCGACTGGCTCGATACGCTGCCCGCGCAGACGCGCAAGGTGCTCACGCACATCAACAACACGAACCCGATTCTCGATCCGCATTCCGTCGAGCACGCGCACCTGCGCGCGCATGGCATCGACGTCGCTCACGACGGCATGCAATTCCAGGTCTGACGATGAACGCACCGATCCCCGCTACGGCGTTGCACGCGACGCCCTGGAACGCGACCGAATTCGAGGCGCGACTGCGTGCGCTCGAATCGCGCTATCACATCCATCATCCGTTCAACCGGCGGCTCAACAGCGGCGCATGTTCGCCCGCGCAGATCCGCGGTTGGGTCGCGAACCGCTTCTACTACCAGATCAGCATCCCGCTCAAGGATGCCGCGATCCTGTCGAACTGCCCCGACCGCGACACGCGACGCCGCTGGGTCCAGCGGCTGATCGACCACGACGGGCAGGGCGACCACGAAGGCGGCATCGAGGCGTGGGTGCGGCTCGGCGAGGCATGCGGGCTCACGCGTGCCGAACTGTGGTCGCTCGAACACGTGCTGCCCGGCGTGCGCTTCGCGGTGGACGCGTACGTGAACTTCGCGCGGCGCGCGCCGTGGCAGGAAGCCGTGTGCTCGTCGCTGACCGAGATGTTCGCGCCGCAGATCCATCTCGACCGGCTCGCGGGCTGGCCGTCGCATTACCCGTGGATCGAGCCCGCCGGGCTGCACTATTTCCGCAGCCGGGTGCCGCTCGCGCAGCGCGACGTCGAACACGGGCTCGCGGTCACGCTGGCGCATTTCACGACACCGGATGCGCAGCAGCGCGCGCTCGGCATTCTGCAATTCAAGCTCGACATTTTGTGGTCGATGCTCGACGCCGTCGAAAAGGCCTACCCCCTATGAACGCGATCGAAGCTGCCAGCGGCGTACCGCTGCGCCCCTGCCTCCGGGGCATGTACCGACTGCAATGGGAGGCGGCGCAGGATGCGTACGTGCTCCTCTATCCGGAGGGCATGGTCAAGCTCAACCCGAGTGCGGGCGAGATTCTCGCGCGCTGCGACGGCACGCATGAACTGGACGACATCATCGGCGAACTCGAGCGCCTGTTCAGGCAATCGGATCTGGCGACCGACGTCTACCGTTTCCTCGATCATGCGCGCCTGCGCGGCTGGCTCGACTGACATGGCCCCCGACACTTCACGCCCGTCCGCGCCGCTGTGGCTGCTCGCGGAACTCACGTACCGGTGCCCGCTGCACTGTGCGTTCTGCTACAACCCCGTTGATTTCGCGACGCATGGCGCGGAACTCGACACCGATGCGTGGCGCACGGTCATCAGCGATGCGCGCGCGCTCGGCGCCGCGCAAATCGGCTTCTCGGGCGGCGAGCCGCTGCAGCGCGGCGACCTCGAGACGCTCGTCGCGCATGCGCGCGGGCTCGGCTTCTACACGAACCTGATCACGTCGGGCATCGGGCTGAACGTCGCGCGCATCCAGCGGCTCAAGGAGGCCGGGCTCGACCACATCCAGTTGTCGCTGCAGGATTCGACGCGCGAACTGAACGATTTCCTGACCAGCACGCGCACGTTCGAACTGAAGCGCGGCGTGGCGCGGCTGATCAAGGCGCACGGCTACCCGATGGTGCTCAACTGCGTGCTGCATCGCTACAACCTGCCGCACGTGGGGCAGATCATCGAGATGGCGCTCGACCTCGGCGCCGATTACCTGGAACTCGCGAACACGCAGTATTACGGGTGGGCGATGCTCAATCGCGACCAACTGATGCCGACCGTCGAGCAGGTGCGCGAGGCCGAGGAAACGGTGAACCGCTATCGCAAGCTGGTCGGCGAGCGCTGCCGGATCCTGTTCGTCGTGCCCGACTATTTCGAGCATCGCCCGAAGGCCTGCATGAACGGCTGGGGCTCGGTATTCGTCGGCGTCGCGCCGGACGGTACCGCACTGCCGTGTCACGCCGCGCGATCGCTGCCGGGGCTCGCGTTGCCGAACGTACGCGACCGGTCGCTGAAGGAAATCTGGTACGACAGCGACGCGTTCAACGCGTTTCGCGGCGACGACTGGATGCGCGAGCCGTGTCGCACGTGCGACGAGCGACATGCGGATCACGGCGGTTGCCGGTGTCAGGCTTACCTGCTGGCCGGCGACCCGAAGGAGGCCGATCCGGTGTGTGCGAAGTCCGCCCATCACGGCCAGGTCGAGCAGGCGGTGCAATTCGCGCGACGTGGCACGACGCGCGACGAACAGCCGCTGGTTTTCCGCAGCCGGGAGAATTCGCTCGCGCAATGTGGAGCGACGCCCGACTGCTGACGGCGCGCGACGAACACGACGGCCGGTGCGAACGGGGGCATGGCGCGATGGACTCTGGAGCGATCGATATGCATTCCTATTCATATCGCTGGCGAGGGTCGGGCGGGCAAGGACGGCCGGGCGGCATGCGCATCGTGTTGGCTGTCGCTGCGACCTGTGTGATGCATGCGGGCGTATTCATGCTGCTCGCACGCGAACCGGTGGCGCGCAGCGTGCCCGTGCAACGTCGACTGATGATGGCGATACTGATTGTGCCGGCCCCGGAGGGGGCGACAAGGGCGCCTGTCGCGGCGCCGTCGAAGGCCGCGTCACGCGCGCTGCATCGTGCCGTGCCTGCGGCCCGATCGTCGCAGAGCGGCAAGTCGCCGGCGATGAAACCCGTCGCGCCCGATCGCGCCGGACCGCCGGCCCATGATGCGTCGACGCCGTTACGGCCCGTGCCGGCCGCTACGTCGGTCGAGCGACGCAGCATGCCCGACGACGATCCGAGTCCCAACGCCGGGCAGACGCGAGCCGTCTCGCACGCAATTCCGGCATCCGCGCTGCCGCGCTTCGTCGTGCATCCCGAATGCGTGCTCGCTCCACCCGACTACCCGCCGCAGTCGCTGCGCACGGGCGAGCATGGCACGGCGCTCGTCGAGCTGGAGACCGATGCGGCGGGCAGGGTCGTTGCCGCGCGTGTCGTGACAGGCAGCGGCTATCCGCGTCTCGACGCGGCAGCGCGCGAAGCCGCGCTGGCGAGCCGCTGCACGCCGTACTTGGAGAATGGCGCGCCGTCGCCGATGCGGGCGCGCGTGCCCGTAACGTTCAATCTCGATGAATGACCGGGCACGTCGCCCCCATCACCCATCGTCGGCCTTCCCCTGCAGCCCCTTCAGCCCCTGAATCACGACCAGCAGCGCGCGCCCGTGCTCGTCCGACCCGTCCCATGCGTCGACGATCGCGTCGCGCAGCAGGTCGTTGTAGCGGCGGCGCGACGGCTTCGTATCGACGCCATAGAAACTGCATAGCTTGTTGAATGGCGCGCTGCGGCGCAGCCGCCGCCCGTTCGACAGCCGCAGGCGCGACACGGTCGGCTGGCTGACCCCGGAAAGTCGCGCAATTTCGCTGGACGAACGCGTATCCGCCAGCAGACGGCGCAACAGGTCTTGAACGGGAAAATCTTGGTCCGGGGCTTCCATGCGATGCATTATACCTATACAGTAACGGCTGTTGAATGGGCTTGCTGTCACCAGCGAGGCTGTATCGCGAGAAAGTTGATGACACTGAAACACCTCCCCCCCACGTTCTGCTGGACCAAGATCGGTACCGAGTCCGGCGAGGAACTGCCGACCGTCGTGCTCCGCAAGGAATGGGAGCGTCGGCTCGGGGGCGGACGTTTTCTGTGGGGCATCAACCAGCCGCTCGGCAGCAGCGCGCAAGTCGCCGCGCATCGCACGGGCTCGCTGCTCGCGCTGTTTTCGCCGGTCGCATCGCGCCCGCGCGCAGGCGAGCGGAAAAACATGCTGCTGTGGAATGCATGGATCGACGCCAACGGGCAGGTGCGGCCGTTGCCGCCGCACACGTTCATCGCCAGCCGCTCGACGCTGCCGTCGGGCCGGCGCCGCGAACAGCACTACGCGCTCGTGTGCGCGTCGTCCACCGCGCTGACGGTCGGCACGCAATTGCGCGTGTTTCCCGATCACCTGCGCAGCGTGAGCACCGGCAAGCCGCTCGGTGCCGCCCAGGGCGCGGCCGTGGTCGATTGCGTCGGGCGCGCGAAGGAGCAGACGGGCAAGAGCTATCCGCTCGCGTTGTCGGTCGAGCTCGAAGCGCCGTATTTCGTGCGGCTCGCGCAGCCGTGCGTGCTGAAGGCGCGCGATCTCGCGGAAGTGAACAAGGCCACGCGCGCGGGCGATTTCGATCGCTTCGTCGAGCTCGTCGCGCGCTTGCGCGGCCGCTCGCCGACGGACGCCGTGCGCGGCGTCACGCGCGACCTGTTCGACGTGCCGCCGATCGAAACGGCGGCAGCGTATGTTGCGCCCACGCATGTCGCACGTTTGCGCAACCGGCCGGCGGCCGAGCATCCGCGCGATCTCACCGGCGACCTGTTCGACCTGTCGCCGGGCGACGCGGCCGCGTTCGCGGGTCTGGCGCATCCGCGCATCGGGCGTGCATGACGAAACGCGCGCCGCGCGTCGCGCAAGAATTTGTTGCAATCTCGCCATAGCGGAGCGGCGAGCGTAGAGGGACAATCGGCACGAAGCGCGCTGCGCGGCGGCCGATGCGTCGACCCTCGATGGGTCGTGGTTCACGCCGCCGACATGCGCACCACGCACACTGAGCGTCGGCGTGCTTCACACTGCAATCCTGAGGGAGAAGTGTCGATGTCGACCCACATCTGTTCGCGGGAAGCCCAGGCCGCGCAACGCTTCGTCGAAGCCACGCGCAACGTCGATCAGGCGTTTCGCGCCGTGCGCGGCGAAAGCGACGACGACGTTTCGTCGGCCGAATACGCACGCGCGATGTCGCGCCTCGATCGCGCGCTCGACGAGCTGGCGCGTGCGCAGGAATTCTTCGATCGCATAGCCGGCGCCGACACCACCGCGCACGACAACTGATCCCGCGGCGTTCACGCTTTCGCGCGTCGGGCGACGCGCGTTCACCTTCATGCCGGGCATTGCGCCCGGCATGCCGTTCGATCATCCCGTTCCGGCTTCAGACCTTGCGGCCTTCGACCGGATAGCCGGGATCGGTATAGCCGTGCGTCGACGCATGCCCGGGGGGCACCAGCGAATCGACGAACCGTTCGTCGTCCGGGCCGAGTTCGAGCGTCAGCGCGTCGATGTAGCTGTCCCAGTGCGCTTCGGTGCGCGGCCCGGCGATCGTCGAGCTGACGATGCGATTCTTCATCACCCATGCCAGTGCGAATGCAACCGGGGTTGTGCCGCGCGCGGCGGCATGCGCGGCCACCTGCTGCGCGATGTGCAACGATTCGGGCCGCCATTCCGTTTGCCGGATACGCCGGTCGCCGCGGCCCGCGCGCGAATCGGCGGGCGGCTGCGCATCCGTCGCGTACTTGCCGGTCAGCACGCCGCGCGCGAGCGGGCTGTACGGCACGACGCCGATCCCGTAGTGCGCGGCGGCCGGCAGCTGTTCGACCTCGGCCGTGCGATCGACGAGGTTGTACAGCGGTTCGCTCGCGACCGGGCGATCGATGCCGAGCTGGTCCGCGAGCCGCACGATTTCGGCGATACGCCAGCCCTTGAAATTCGACAGCCCGAAGTAGCGCACCTTGCCTTGCCGGATCAGGTCGGCGATCGCGCGCATGCCTTCGTCGAGCGGCGCATCGGTCAGCGCGCGATGGAAATAGAGGATGTCGATGTAATCGGTGCCGAGCCGCTTCAGGCTCGCGTCGACCGATTCCATGATCCATTTGCGCGACTGGCCCTGCCGGTTCGGCCCGGCGTCCGGGCCGGCCGGATAACCGAACTTCGTCGCGACGATCCAGCTGTCGCGACGCGGCGCAATCGCGCGGCCGACCACTTCTTCCGAGCGGCCGGCGTGATACACGTCGGCCGTGTCGATGAAATTGATGCCCTGGTCGAATGCCTTGTCGATGATGCGTGCCGAGGTCGCTTCGTCGGTTTCGCCGCCGAACATCATTGCACCGACACACAGCGGCGACACCTTGAGCGCGCTGCGCCCGAGATAGCGGTAATCCATGGAAGCTCCATGCGGGCGCGTGCCCGCCGGTTGAATGAACGGGGGCGCTTGTCCGCCGGCTTACACGCCGGCTTCGTCGAACACGCGCTGCGCGATCGGCAGCGCCGAGCTTGCGGTCGGCCAGCCCGAGTAGAACGCGAGGTGCGTGATCGCCTCGATCAGCTCGTCGCGCGTGAGGCCGTTGTCGAGCGCTTTTTTCAGGTGGAACGGCAGTTCGTTGATGCGATACAGCGACACGAGGCTCGCGACCGTGACGAGGCTGCGATCGCGCGGCGACAGGCCGGGGCGCTGCCACACGTCGCCGAACAGCACGTTGTCGGTGTAGTCGGCGAGCGCGGGGGCGATGGCGCCGAACGCTTTGCGTGCGGCGGAAGTCGGTTCGGACATCGAGGGCTCCGGTGGCGGTTGGGGAACCCCGACGATGGTAGCCGCCGCTGCGCGTGTCGATAATCCCCGGCAAACCGCATGCACTTATCGACCCGGCTCATGAATCGCGGCGCCGACGCGGCGCCTCGACCGCTCATGCGCGATAGCGCAGCGCGTCGACGATCACCGCGAGCGCGCGCGACGACTGCCGCCGGCTCGCGTAGTACAGGTGATGGCCGGGGAACGTCGGGCACCAGTCGTCGAGCACGCTGTCGAGGCGGCCGGCGGCGACATGCGGCGCCGCGAGTTCGGCGGGCACGTAGGCGAGCCCGTAGCCCGCGAGCGCCGCGTCGAGCGTTTCGTAGGTGCCGTTGAAGGTGACCTGTCCGTCCACGCGCACTTGCAGCACGTCGTCGCCGCGCGCGAGTTCCCATGCGTACAGCCCGCCGTGTGTCGGCAGGCGCAGGTTGATGCAGTCGTGCTCGACCAGATCCTGCGGCGACACGGGCCGCGCACGTTCCGCGAAATACGCGGGCGCGCCGACGATCGCCATTTTCATGTCGGCCGAGATGCGCACGGCGATCATGTCCTTCGCGACCTGGTCGCCGAGCCGCACGCCGATGTCGAAGCGCTCCGCGACGATGTCGGACAACCCGTAGTCGTTCACGAATTCGACCTTCAGGTCGCGATAGTCGCGCAGGACCGGCGCGAGCTTCGGCCACAGCAGCGTGCGGATCGCGAAGTCGGTCGCGTTGATGCGCACGGTGCCCGCGGGCTGGTCGCGCAGCTCCGCGAGCGCCGTCAGTTCGGCGTCGATTTCGTCGAAGCGCGGCGCGAGGTTGCGCAGCAGGCGCTCGCCGGCTTCGGTCGGCGCGACGCTGCGGGTCGTGCGCGTGAGCAGCCGCACGCCGAGGCGCGTTTCGAGCGAGCGGATCGTATGGCTGAGCGCGGATTGCGACACGCCGAGCTGGGCGGCCGCACGCGTGAAACTGCGCTCGCGCGCGACGGCGATGAAGGCGAGGAGGTCCGCAAAGTTGTCGCGCGGCATGGCAGGTGTCGGAGGGTCGATGCCAGCGCATCGTACCACCGGGGTCGCCAGCCCGCGATGCGACGGGAAGCGATGCGATGCTTTGCGACGATGCCGCGCGCGTCAGCCGGCGCGCGTCATGTTCGGCGCACGGGGCGCGGGATGGTACGCGTAGCCGCCATGCTGGAACGACATCGCGAAGAACCGCATCTGGTAGCGGATCGCATTCGCCCAGTAGTCCCACGTGTGGCCGCCGGGCCGCTCCGCATAGTCGTGCGGCACGCCGAGCGCGACGAGCCGTTCGTGCAGCGTGCGGTTCGAGCCGACGAACGCGTCGTCGCGGCCGCAATCGATCGTCAGGTCGAGGTGCGCGCGCACGAACGCGCCGGCGCCGGCGACGATCACGTTGCGGTTCCAGAACGACGGATGGCGGCCGGGGTCGCCGAACACGTGGTCGATGCCGGGTTCGTCCGCGCAGCAGCGCGGATCGACCGCGCCGCTGATGCTGCCGACCGCGCCGAACGTGTCGGGCCGGTCGAGTGCGATGCGCAGCGCGCCGAAGCCGCCCATGCTGAGCCCGGTGATCGCGCGGGCGCGCTGCGTCGCGATCGTGCGGAAGTGCGCATCGACGTAGGACACGACTTCGTCGCCGATGAAGGTTTCGAAGCGGCTGCCCGAGTCGAACGGACTGTCGATGTACCAGCTCTCGTGCCCGCCGTCGGGCATCACGAGGATTACGCGGTAGCGGTCGGCCAGCGCGGCGATATGTGTGTTCGACGTCCAGTCGGTGTGGTCGCCGCCCGAGCCGTGCAGCAGATAGACGACCGGATAGCGGTCGCCGTCGCGGGCGCCGCGCGCATAACCGTCGGGCAGCACGACGGTCGCCCTGAGCGTCTCGTTCATCGCGGCGCTGGGGATCGCGACGACCCGCGCCTGGAAGGCGAGAGCGGGGCCGGAAATGGCGACCAGCAGAAACAGCCAGAAGGCGCGTGCCAGATTCATCGATCTTTGCATGTGTCGACCCTGTCCGGCGCCGGGCACCGGGAAAACCCTGTTCGACCGACTCTAGCAACCGCGCCTTTCAGCCATATTTCGGCGAATCCTACGGGTTGTCAGGCGGGCGGCGCGCGCAGGATGCGCTCTGGCGCGCGTCGAGAAACGCATCGGCCGTTCCATCCGCGCACGTCGAGCGTGCCGATGAAACCGTGGACGAAGACGACGGGTGTGGGCTGGGTCATTGGGCGGGAGCGGAAGGAAGGGGCGGCAATGCGAGTTCGGCGAGCAGTTCGTCGAGTTCGAGCACGTGCGTGCGGTCGTGGTCGAGCAGTTCGCGCACGAGTTCGTCGAGCGACATGCGGCGGATGCCGTCGCGCAACCCGCAGCGCGCGAGTTGCTCGGGCGCCAGCGCGGCTGCCGTTGCGCACAGCGCGGCGCGCCCCGTGCGGAACGCGGCGACGGCCGCGTCGAGCGGCTGGGCGAGATAGTCGCGCTGCGCGGCGAGCACGGTGCCGTCGACGGACGCGATCACCGGCAGCTCGAGCGTGCGCACGGCGTCGATGCGAGCGGCGAACACCGCGTCGAGATCGCGCAGGTGGCACGCGTGCTCGACGAGCGAGAAGCCCGTGCCGTCGGGGCGGCGTGTCCACAGCGCGGCCGGCACGTGCGCCGCATAGGCGGCGAGCCGATCGGGCAGGCGGCCCAGCGCGGCGACGACGTCGGCAAACGGCAGCCGTTGCGGCGCGGCGCTGAACACCGCGCCGTAGCTGAACAGCGTGCCGTCGAGCCGCCCGCGCGCCTGCACGACGTCGTGGCCGTGACGGCGCATCACGTCCGCGACCATCGCGCCGCAGAACTGGCGGCCCGTCGTGTCGGCTTCGATTTCGGGGAATTTCAGCGCGATTTCGTGCTGGATCGCACCGATCGCGGCGACGCCGACGCGCGACAGCGCCGCGAATTCCGCGTAGCGCGCGGGATGCGCGATCAGCGCTTCGAGCTGGGCGCCGAGCGCGGTGGCGCGGAAACGGTCGAAACGGGAATGCATGGCGAACGGGCTCCGTCGAGTAACGTGTCAAAACGATACGTTACTCGACGGAGCCCGTCAACCTACCGGTCAGGACGGGCGCGAGTGTCGCGCCCGTCCGTCGCTCAGGACTTCTGCCGGGCGTCGACTTCCGCGCGCATCCGCGCTTCCTGCTCCTGCAGCTCGGGCGTGAATGCGTCGCCGAAATCCTCGGCTTCGAACAGCGGACGGATCTCGATGTCGGAATCGCCGGGCATCGGGTTCGGGCAGCGCTTCACCCATTCGACCGCTTCTTCCATCGATTTCACCTGCCACAGCCAGAAGCCGGCGATGAGTTCCTTCGTTTCGGCGAACGGGCCGTCGACGACGGAGCGGTTCTTGCCGGAGAAATGCACACGCTTGCCGCGGCTGCTCGGGTGCAATCCGTCGGCGGCGAGCAGGATGCCGGCTTTCACGAGTTCCTCGTTGAAGCGGCCCATCTCGGCCATGAGTTCGGTGTCGGGCAGGCGGCCGGATTCGGAATCGGCGGTGGCTTTGACGATGACCATGACGCGCATTGTCGAGTCTCCTTGAAAAGGTGTGAAGGTATCCGCCGCAGGGCGACGGCAAATCGATCGGTTACGACACTACGACGCGCGGCGGCGACGCGAATCGACATCGCGGCAGAAAAAAATCAGCGGTGATCGGAACGGGGCGAGAGCGCGTCGCGCCGGCAGTGCGTCATGCCGCGCCGGCATGCGCATCGAGCACGCTGCGGATCCGCGCGGCGAGTTCGTCGCGCCGATACGGCTTGCCGAGCAGCATCACGCCCGGGTCGAGCCGCCCCGCATGAAAGATCTCGTCGTGCGTATAGCCGGACGTGAACAGCACGGGCAGCGGCGGCTTGCGCCGCGCGGCGCGGCGCCCGAGTTCGCCGCCCTTCACGCGGCCGGGCATGATCACGTCGGTAAACAGCAGGTCGATCGGCGTCTCGCTGTCGAGCACGCGCAGCGCGGCTTCGCCGTCGGAAGCCGTGATGACCTTGTAGCCGAGCTGCGCGAGCATGTCGACCACCGTCAGGCGGACATCCGCATCGTCCTCGACGACGAGGATGGTCTCGCGGCCGCGCACCGCGTCGTGCTGCGGCGTGCGGGCGGGTTCGTCGGCCGCTTCGTGGCAGCGCGGAAACGTGAGGCGTACGGTCGTGCCGCGGCCCGGCGTGCTGTCGATCGACACGTGGCCGCCGCTCTGCTTGACGAAGCCGAACACCATGCTGAGCCCGAGCCCCGTGCCTTCACCGTTCGGCTTGGTCGTGAAGAACGGCTCGAACGCGCGCTCGAGCACGTCCGCCGTCATGCCGGCGCCGGTGTCGGCGATCTCGAACACCACGTATTCGCCGGGCGGGATCGGCGTGCGGCGTGTGCCCGGCGTGTCGACCGGATGGGTGTCGTTGTACGCGGCGATCGTCAGCGTGCCGCCGCCCTGCATCGCATCGCGCGCATTGATCGCGAGGTTCAGCAGTGCGTTCTCGAGCTGGTGCCGGTCGGCGAGCACGTTGCCGACGTCGGGCGACAGCGCCGGGGCGATCCGGACCGTTTCGCCGAGCGCGCGCCGCAGCATCTCGCTCATGCCGTCGATCAGCCGGCGCGGGTTCAGCGTCGTCGGCGAAAGCGGCTGGCGTCGCGCGAAGGCGAGCAGGTGCGATGCCAGCTGCGCGCCGCGCCGCACCGCGTTGTTCGCGCTCTCGATCCGCGGTTGCGCGCTGGCATGCTCGCCGAGTTCGACCGAGAGAATCTGAAGATTGCCGCTGATCACCTGCAGCACGTTGTTGAAGTCGTGCGCGATGCCGCCCGTCAGGCTGCCGATCGCTTCCATCTTCTGCGCGTGACGCAATTGCTCCTCGATCGCCGCGCGCTCGGCGATCGCGTCGGTCACGCGCTGTTCGAGCGTTTCGGTCAGGCTGCGCAGCTCGGCATTGGATGCCTGGAGTGCCGCTTCCGCGCGATCGCGATGGCGCGTGGCGAGCACGCGTTCGGTGGTTTCGACGACGACGGCGAGCACGCCGCCCGGCGCGCCGTCGTCGTCGGGCATCGGGCTGTAGTGCAGATCCATCCAGACGTCTTCGGGGCGGCCGCTGCGCAGCAGCACGAGCGCCTTGTCGCGATAGGTCAGCGTGCCGCCGGCGAGGCACGTGTTCATTACGTTGCGGTTGAAATCGGCGACCTCGGGCCAGCCGAGTTCGACCGGCTGGCCGAGCAGATAAGGGTGGCGGCCGCCCGCGAACCCCGCATACGCGTCGTTGTAGATCATGTAGCCGGGGCGGTCCCACAGCATTACCAGCGGCAGCGGCGACGCGAGCACGATGCGCACCGCGGCGACGAGGCTGGCCGGCCACGCGTCGAGCGGGCCCAGCCCGGTGGCCGCCCAGTCGAACGCGGCGATGCGCCGGGCCATCTCGCCCCGCCAGCCGGGGCAAGCGTGATGCTGTGCGAACAACTCGACCTGCATGGAAGCGCTCCGGTGAGGACAGGCGGCCGCGGGCGGCGCGGCCAATCGTGAAAGCGTGCTCCATTTTAGTGCGGATCGGCCCGCATGGCGGCGCGTCGGCCGTCGCGGAACCCGTCGCCAAAACTGATATGCTGATCCTCACCACGTTCACGCGGAGGGCGCCATGGCTGCTAAGGAAGTGTCGAAGAAGAAGTACCTGAAAATCCTGAACAAACGCTTGCGCGCGGAACCGGCCGCCCCGGCCGGTGCGTCGTTCGTCTTTTTCCCGCCGGGCGCGAAGGCGAAGCACGCGACGGGCGTCGTGTCCGCCGACGTGCGCAGCAAGCGCGAACTGGCGGTGATGGCCGCGGTGCATCGCAAGGCGGCCGAAGAGTTCGTCGTCGCCGGCGCCTGACCGGCATCGGCTGCACCCCAATCGAAGGACGGCCGCCGCCGCGTTTGACTACACGGCGGCGGCTTCGCAATGAGCGATCGCCCCGGCGAGCACGCGCGGGATGTCGTGCGTGATCGCCGGGCCGTGCATCGGCAGGATCACGTCGAGATCGAGCGCCTGGATTCGCCGCAGCGCATTCGCCAGGTGTGCGAGCGAAGGCAGGTAGTCCGAGCGGCGGATCGAATCGACGATCGCCGGCAGCGGGTCGTCCGCCGCCTCGTCGCCGAAGCGCATCAGGATGTCCGACGACAGCAGCGCCTTGTATGCCGGCAGGTACACGACCAGCGCATCCCATTGATGCACGTGCTTCGTGAAGACCGGCACGACGTCCACCCCTGAAATCGTCGTCGGCTCGCCGTCCTTCAACGGCTCCGCGCGCACGCCGAAGATATCGGCCAGCCCGTGCGTGCAGATCGGATGCGCATACGCGACGAGCGCCGGATTGGCCGCGAGGAAATCGGGCAGCGCGCCCATCTCGTCGACTTCGAAATGCGGAACGATCACGCTGCTCACCCTCGACGGCGCGATGCCGACGGTCGCGAGACTCGCGGCCAGTTGCGGAAAATTGGCACGCGTGCCCGTTTCGATGCAGACGACGTCGCCGTCCGGCGAGCGGACGAAGAACTGGCTGAAGCCGAGCTTCAGCTTGTCGACATAAGTCGTTGCGCGAAACAGGCCGCTGCGGATTTCTTCGATACGGGCGTGGTCCATCGATGCCATCCTTGCGCGGGCAGTGGGGGCCGGACACCGCCGTCGCGCGATCGCCGCGATGTATCCGGGGCCGCGCGACGCGGTGCCACGATGCAGTCTAGCAGCGTCGGTGCACGCACGAATCCTGTCAGGTCATGCGGCAGCAGTCGCCGCCGGGCGTGGCGCCGAACGCCGCGCCGGCCGTCGGGCACCTGCGGCGATCAGGACACGTTGTCGGCTGCCGGCGCGTAGCGGCCGCCGCCTGCTTCGTCGCCTGCCGCGAGCTGTTCGAGCGCGAGCCCCTTCGTCTCGATCCCGAGCGTCCACACGGCGATCGCGGCCGCGACGAACGACAGCGCGCCGAGCGTGAACACGCCGCCCTGGCCGAACACCGGCAGCACGACGCCGACCACGTAAGGCCCGATCAGCGAGCCGACGCGCCCGATCGCCGATGCGAAGCCCGAACCGGTCGCGCGCGCGCCGGTGCCGTACAGCTCGGGCGTGTACGTGTACAGCGCGGCCCACATCCCGAACAGGAAGAACTGCATCGCGAGGCCCGTGACGATCAGCAGTGTCGTGCTGCCGCCGTACAGCGCGCTCTGGCCGTACGCATACGCCATGGCGCCGCCGCCGATCAGCGACGCGATGCAGGTCGGCTTGCGCCCCCAGCGTTCGACGAGCCACGCGGCGCACAGGAAGCCCGGCACGCCGCCGAGCGAGATCAGCACCGTGTAGAACACCGATTTCGTGACCTCGAAGCCGGCCTGCTGCAGCAGCGCGCCGAGCCACGACGTGAGGCCGTAGAAGCCGAGCAGTGCGAAGAACCACAGCAGCCACACCATCACCGTGCGGCGGCGGTACACGCCGCTCCAGATCTCGCGCAGCGCGCCGCGCCCGCGGGCGGCGGCCGGTTCGGCGAGCCGCGACGGCGGCGGCAGCGTCGTGACGCCGGCCGAGCGCATCACTTTCGCTTCGATCGTGTTCATCACCGTGTCGGCTTCCGCGTGCCGGCCCGCGTGTTCGAGCCAGCGCGGCGATTCGGGCACGATGCGGCGCACGACGAGCACGAACACCGCCGGAATCGCGAGCAGCGCGAACACCGTGCGCCAGCCGAACTGCGGCAGCACGAAATACGCGACGACGCCGGCCGTGATGAAGCCGAGCGGCCAGAAGCCGTCCATCAGCGCGATCAGGCGGCCGCGCTTTTCGGTCGGCACGAATTCGGACAGCAGCGTCTGCGCGACCGGAAACTCCATCCCCATCCCGATGCCGAGCAGCACGCGGTAGACGATCAGCGCGTCGACGCTCTGCGCGGTCGAGCACAGGTAGGACGCGGCGCC
This sequence comes from Burkholderia metallica, assembly GCF_001718555.1. Lineage (NCBI taxonomy): Bacteria > Pseudomonadati > Pseudomonadota > Betaproteobacteria > Burkholderiales > Burkholderiaceae > Burkholderia > Burkholderia metallica. Next base: position 2,383,393 of record NZ_CP013403.1, on the reverse strand, counting down.
CCACAGCACCATGCTCCACTGGAACACGGGCCGGCGGCCGAAGCGGTCGGCGAGCAGGCCGGCGACGGCCGCGCCGAGCACCATGCCGAAGAAGCTCGCGCTCGCGACGAGGCCGGCGGCGGCGGTCGACAGCCCGAACTCCTTGCGGATCGAGCCGAGCACGAAGGTCATCGTGCCGAGGTCGACCGAATCGAAGAAGAACGCGATCGCGATGATGAAGAAGATCCGCTTGTGATAGCCGGAGAACGGCAGGCGTTCGAGCCGGGCGGCGGCGGAGGCGGGTGCGGTGGCGGCGGGCATGGCGTCCTCTGAAATGAAAAGGGGCCGCGAAGCGCATGCTCCAGGGCCCCGATGCTTCATCTTCAGTAGACGCGACCACAAACTGCCGCATCAGAGGAAAAGCGCCGCCTGCTTGCCCAAATGCGTCATCGGCGGCGGCGCGTGCCGTGTCAGTTCTTCAGCTTGTAGCCGGTGCGGAACATCCACGCGACGATCGCGAGCAGGATCACGAGGAACAGCCCGGTGGCGGCGAGGCTGATCCACACATGCACGTCGGCGATCCCGTAGAACGACCAGCGGAAGCCGCTGATCAGATAGACGATCGGGTTGAACAGCGTGATGACGCGCCATGCGGGCGGCAGCATGTCGACCGAATAGAAGCTGCCGCCGAGGAACGTGAGCGGCGTGATGATCAGCAGCGGCACGAGCTGCAGCTTCTCGAAGCTGTCGGCCCAGATGCCGATCACGAAGCCGAACAGGCTGAACGTGACGGCCGTCAGCACGAGGAACGTCACCATCCAGAACGGATGGAGGATATGCAGCGGCACGAACAGGCCGGCGGTGGCGAGGATGATCACGCCGAGCAGGATCGACTTCGACGCGGCCGCGCCCACGTACGCGATCACGATCTCCCAGTACGACACGGGCGCGGACAGGATCTCGTAGATCGTGCCGGTGAAGCGCGGGAAGTAGATGCCGAACGACGCGTTCGAGATGCTCTGCGACAGCAGCGACAGCATCACGAGGCCCGGCACGATGAACGAGCCGTAGCCGATGCCGTTCACGTCGCTGATGCGCGAGCCGATCGCGGAGCCGAACACCACGAAGTACAGCGACGTCGAGATCACCGGCGCGATGATGCTCTGCATCAGCGTGCGGCGCGTGCGGGCCATTTCGGCGCGGTAGATCGCGCGGATTCCATGCAGGTTCATGCGTCAGGCTCCTTGCTGCACGCCGTTGCGGCGGTTGTCGATCAGGCTGACGAAAATGTCTTCGAGCGAGCTCTGCGTCGTGTGCAGGTCGCGAAAGCCGATGCCGGCCGAGCCGAGCGCATTGATCAGCTTCGCGATGCTCGCGTCGTCGCGTTGCGAGTCGTACGTGTAGACGAGCGCGGTGCCGTCGCCTGCGCGTTCGAGCCCGAACGGCGCGAGCGCGGGCGGCACGTCCGCGAGCGGATGCTCGAGCTGCACGGTGAGCTGCTTCTTGCCGAGCTTGCGCATCAGCTCGCGCTTTTCCTCGACGAGCACGAGCTCGCCGCCGAGGATGATGCCGATCCGATCGGCCATTTCCTCGGCTTCCTCGATGTAGTGCGTGGTCAGCAGGATCGTCACGCCGCTCTCGCGCAGCGAATCGACGAGCTTCCACATGTCGCGGCGCAGCTCGACGTCTACGCCGGCCGTCGGCTCGTCGAGGAACAGGATGCGCGGCTCGTGCGACAGCGCCTTCGCGATCATCACGCGGCGCTTCATGCCGCCCGACAGCGTCATCAGCTTGTTGTCGCGCTTGTCCCACAGCGACAGCGCCTTCAGCGTCTTCTCGATGTACGCGGGATCGGGCGCCTTGCCGAACAGGCCGCGGCTGAACGACACGGTCGCCCAGACGGTTTCGAACGCGTCGGTGGTCAGCTCCTGCGGCACGAGGCCGATCATTTCGCGGGCCGCGCGGTAGTGATCGCGGATGTCGTGGCCGCCGACCGTCACGCGGCCTTCGGTCGGCGTGACGATCCCGCAGATCGAGCCGATCAGCGTCGTCTTGCCGGCGCCGTTCGGCCCGAGCAGCGCGAAGATCTCGCCGGGGCGGATGTCGAGGGTCACGTGCTTCAGCGCCTGGAAGCCGGACGCGTAAGTCTTGGAGAGGTCGGAGACGGAAAGGATCGGTTGCATGCTCACGGCTGGCACGGCCGGCCGGCGCGACGGCGTGCGCCGCGCGTGCCCGGCGTCGGCGTCGCTGCGAAGCGGGCGGAAGCGGGAACGGCATGGCGGACGGGCGTCATGTCGAACGGTATTGTGGTGCGGGATCGCGGGACCGCCATATTAGCAATCGGTAGATGGAAATGCATTCTGGTGGAAAGGACGGGCGGTGCCGGTGCCGGATTGGCGTGAATTGCGCGTATCTCGCTCGATAAAGTGGCGATTTATTTGACTGGAGCGAACAATACGGACGCGTTTGCGCGAATCAGGCCGCGATCGCATGGCGGCGCGGCGGTCGGGCCGACCGGCCTGCCCGGCGGCTCCTGCGCCGTACCGGGACCGCGTGCGCCGCGCACGTGATAATGCGTTCCTTTCATCGTTGACGGAGCGGCGCGGATGTCTTTGATCGATTTCAAATCCGTCGCGGCGGCGCAGGCCGTCGCATGGAAATCCACGATCGTCGGCGAGGTCGGGCCGGCCCGGATCAAGGTGCTGCGCATGGACGCGCAGCCGTACGAAGCGGAAGTGCACGACTACAACGAGGGGCTGCTGGTGCTCGACGGCCGGATGATGCTCGAGGTCGGCGGCGAGACGGTCGTGGTCGAGGCCGGGCAGATGTACCTCGCGCTGGCCGGCACACCTCACGCGGTGCTGCCGGGTAGCCACGGCACGCTCGCGATCGTCGACGTGTAAGGTTGCGCCGCAGCATGCGTGTGAGCCGCCGAGGCCCGGCCGGCCTGATTCGGCGCGAGTTGATGGCTGCCGTTCAAACGCGTGTTGGACAGGCTGGTTATTTGTCTGAGCAAATAAAATGAAGGCTGTTTGAAAATCTGTCAAATACCGTGTAAACGCTAGGATCGCGCCATTTCATTCGTTTGGAACTCTGCATCCATTTACTTGTTGGAATGGTCCGATCATAGTCTCGACAAACGACGCATCACGATAACGAATCAAGCGTACGTATGGAGACCACACGATGAGACGCCTATCCGCCGGGCCAGCCGGACTGCCGTTTCCCGACTTTTCGCTGAATGCAGGCGCGATGCCGATCGCGTCTCTGCGTTGCCATCTCGCCGTTTAGCGGCGAACCATTTCCCGTTTCGATCGTTCCGACGGCGCCGTGCCGCATGACGGCGCCGCGGGAGAGCGCTCGTCCGTCGCCGCGGCATGTGCCGCATCTGCCTGACCGGCAACGCGGCTGACTTGCGCGCTTCTTCATGCGCCGCGCGTTCGCGCCGCGGCGCGATACCAACCGGCGGGCCATGCAGCCTCGCCGGACGAGACTTGTCGTACCCGAAAAGGAGGGGTTGATGATTTGCATTCCTGAATGGCGGAAAGCGATTCTGTCGTGCGCGGTGCTCGCTTTGCCGTTCGTCGCCGGTTGCGGCGGCGGCGACGATCCGGGGCCGATCACGGTGCCGCAATGCTCGGGCGCCGCATGCGGGCCGAGCGGCGCGGAAACCACGCCACCCGTCGTGAAGAAGCTGTGTCCGGATGTGCTCGATTACACGACGACGTATACGGGCGGTGCGGGCAGCGGCGAGTACGTGAAGGTGAAGTTCGACACGACGAAGCTCACCTATCAGATGCAGTTCCTCGACTCGTCGGTGCCGACGTCGGCGGGGCAGATCAACAATACGCGCGCGGGCCTGACGATCAGCGGCGCGTTCCATCATCCGACCAATCTTCCGACGGCCGAGCAGAACCGTTGCGCATTCGTGCTCGACAGCGGCGCGACGAGCGACGGCACGTATTCGGTGACGATCAATCGCGCGGACCCGCCGATGCTGTTCGTCGGCAATGGTGTGGTGGGCGGCGGGATTCCGGGCGCGACGATCGCGTTCGAGGGGATCGAGGTCGTGCCCGGCTACTTCCTCGGTACCGTACCGTCGCGCACGTTCGACTTCTATCCGTTCATCGGCTTTACCGACACGGAAACGGATTTCACGAAGGTGGCCGGCACGTACAACGAAGTCGGCATTCACCTGTCGCCGACCGGCACCGGCTTTCAGACCACTACGCCGCAGGGCTGGCAGCCGGACGTCGTGAACTGGAACCAGACGCTCAATGCGGACGGCTCGTGCACGATCACGCAAGGCAGCGACTACTCGTGCCAGACGACCGGCACGCCGTGGACGTTGCGCAAGAACGCGGACGGCACGTCCGACAACGTATTCGTCAGCCAGGCGCAGACGGGGCAGGCGTATCCGTCGGCCGGCCAGGGGCAGCCGATCGTGCTTCTCGTGCCGAGCCAGGCCCATGGCGTGATGATCGTCGGCAAGCTGAACGGTGCACTGGTGCCGGTGGTGATCCGCGTAGGGTACGCGTATGCCCCGCCGGGCAATCCGTTCGGTTCCGTGGCCGATGCGGAAGTCGGCATCTCGATGCTCGCGCCTTCCACACCGGTTGCGGCCAACGTGCTGAAGGGCGGATTCATCGGTGCGACGAGCGCGTCCGCGTGCGGTGTGGTGACGAACAACGGGCCGTCGAGCAATGCGGCTGCTGCGCGACCGAGCTTCGACCCGATGATCCCGCATCCGGACCTGCCGGGCGTGTTCAACACCAGTTTCAATTACTTCACGCCGTCCGCCGGCAACTGTACCGACGGCACCGCCGTATCGACCATCGCGGCGAACTACACGTCGACGCTCTTCCAGGGCAATACCGCGGCATTCATCGATCCGCAGACGTCGTCGGAGACGGCTCAGTTCGGGCTGGACTATACGCAGGCATCGCCCGGCAAGATCGCGGTCACGGCCAACAGCGACTTCAACGCGAAGGGCGCCAGCGGCAACGTGGCGATCTTCAAGAAGGGCGACAAGGGCTGGATCGTGACGGCCGGCAACGTCTACGCGATGGTCGTCAACAACAGCCAGGTCAACCCGTTCTTCACGGTCGGCGCGTTCGTCCAGTAACCCTGCACTGAACACGTAACACCGGCGGCGCACGCGTCGCCGCCGGCGAATCGAATTTCAAGAGGATTCCTATGAATTTGAAAAAGTGGATGGCCGCGGCGTCGCTCGCGCCCGTGCTGGCCGCCTGCGGCGGAGACGGCGACCCGCCGCCCGCGCCGGTGGTCCGGCTGTGCCCGCAGACGATCGACTACAACACGGTGTTCATCGGCGGCTCGGGCTCGGGCGAGCTCGTGAAGGTGCAGCTCGATACGACGAAGATGACGTACCGGATGACGTATCTCGCATCGCCGGTGCCGAGCACCACGGGTACCGTGCAGCCGACCCGCGACACGGCGCCGGCCAACGTGGTCGACGGCACGCTCGCCGACGAAACGGGGCTGCCGACGGTGAAGCTGAACCAGTGCACGTTCCGGATGCAGAACGCGAGCCTCGACCCGAACCGGCCCGCGCGGCTGTTCCTCGGCGAAGGCGTGCTGGGCGGCGCGATTCCCGGCGCGACGATCCAGTTCGACGGCGTGATCGGCGTCGGCAAGATTGCGCAGACGACGTTCCCGTACTACCCGTTCATCAGCTTCTCGTCGCTGGAAACCGATCTGACGAAGATCGCCGGCAAGTACAACCAGCTCGGCTATCACCAGGTGCCGTCGCAGAACTTCCAGCCGGTGGCGCTCGACCAGCAGGTGACGATCAACGCGGACGGCAGCTACGTCGAAACCGACAACTTCGGCAAGAAGAACGGCGGGCAGCCGCTCGCGTCGAGCGCGACCGTCAACCAGCCGTTCACGCTGCGGCCCGATGCGCCGGCGTTCCAGTCGCTCAACTACCTGCCGCAGATTCCGCCGACGCTCGCCGCGCTCGATCCGGCGAAGGCCGGCAAGGGGATCCTGATCGTCGGCAAGCTGCGCAACCAGCTCGTGCCGATCTTCATCCGCACCGGTGCTGCCAACGCGGACCTCACGCAAGGCTCGCCGAGCGCGGACGACGAATCGGGCATCTCGTTCCTGAGCCCGCAGACGGCGATCGCGCAAGGCTCGCAGAACGGCGAGTACACGGGTGTCGACAGCGCGTTCAACTACCGCGCGACCGCGCTCGTCGGCGCGCAGGCCACGCTGCTCGATCCGTTCAATGCGTCGCAGGCCGCGCTCACGCGTGCGCTGAACCTCGACTACACGCAGAAGGTGCCCGGTGTCGTCACGACCGTGCATGCGGACGCGGCGTCGGGGCCGGCGACCGGCAAGTTCGTGTTCACCGGTGGCGTATTCGGGTTCCTCGACATGAACGATACGAGCAACCCGTACTTCACGGTCGGCGCATTCGTGCAGTGACGCACGCCTGGATGGAGACACGGTGGCGCCGCGCGCAGATGCGCGGCGCCCGGACAGAATGAGGGGGAGACTTCATGAAGAAGCTGATTGTCGCGGGTGTCGTCGCAGGCGTGTCGACACTCGCATCGGCCCAGCAGGCGGGCGACAACGTCGCGACGCTAGGCTGGCTGCACATCATGCCGCAGGATTCGACCAACGGGCTGACGACGAATCTCGCGAGCATGCCGATCAACGGGCCGCTGCGCCTGCCCGGATCGTTCACGTCGCCGGGCACGAGCCTGACGGTCAACAATGCCGATACGGTCGGCCTCACGCTCACGCACTTCTTCACCGACCATATCGCGGTGACGTCGGTGCTCGGCGTGCCGCCCGAGTTCACGCTGACCGGGCACGGCACGATCCGGCCGCCCGGGCCGGCCGGCGCGCTCGGCAGCGTCAACATGGACGATCCGGCGAACCAGCCTGCGGTGAAGAACGCGCGGCAGTGGAGCCCGACGATCATTCTGCAGTACTACTTCAATTCGTCGACGGCGCGGTTCCGCCCGTTCGTCGGGATCGGCGTGGCCTACAGCTGGTTCAGCAACATCGAACTGAACGGCAACTTCGCGAAGGACATCAACGAGAACCTCGGCAGCGTACTCGCGGCCGGCGCCGGCAAGCCGGGGCCGACGTCGGTGGAGGGCAAGGCGTCGTCGTCGTTCACGCCGGTCTACAACGTCGGCGCGAGCTATGCGATCGACAAGCACTGGGGGCTCACGGCAACGCTGACGTACATGCCGCTGAAGACCTATTCGTCGCTCGTGATCAAGGCGGCCGACGGCTCGACGCTCGCCACCACGCGCACGCGGCTGAAGGCCGATCCGCTGATCACGTTCGTCGGGATTTCCTACAAGTTCTGAGCCGTCCGGCGCGCATGACGCGCGCCGGCGGCTTCCTGCGACCCGTTGGCCGGACCCTTCCGGCCGGGAGGTCGCGTTCCTGGCGGCGTGCCGCCATTTGTGAAGAGAGGGGGCAGTTCAAATGAGCATTCGCAAAATCGTATCGCTTGTTGCTGCAGTGGCTTTCACCGCGGTTTCGGCCGCGCCTGCTTTCGCCGTCACCGTTTCACGTGCCGACGGCCAGCCGATGAACCCGAATGGCGAGCCGTTCTCGGCGTCGGGGATCACGAATCTCAGCAAGGGGTCGATCAGCGCATCCTGTACCGCGACCTTCAACGGCACGATCACGTCGACCGGCATCGTCAACATCACATCGACGCAGTTCACCGGCGGCGGGACGTGCGGCCTCATCGCCGGCAGCGCGAGCAGCGCGTCGCCGTGGACGGGGCAGGCCGACAGCACGACACAGCTGTCGATCAATAACGCGAAGGTGACCGTGACGCTGCTCGGCACTTGCGGGCCGAGCAAGGTCGTGACGGCGTGGAGCGATTCGAACTCGTCGCTGACGTTCAACAACGCCGTGCTGACGCCGGATTGCACGGTGGGCGGCACGGTCCTGACGTCGCCGAAGTTCCACGTGCAGTAAGCGTCGCAGATCGAAGCGGGGCCCGCCGCGCACGAGGGCCGTGCGTCACGCGCGGCGGGTTTCCACCGCTTCGACGGATTCATTCCGTCGCGCGCATGGGCGCGGCGGCGGGTTGGCCACGCTGTCGCGATCCGACGCGCGGTCTTGCGGGGGCGGCACGGCGTATCGCGCCAGCCGATCCGACTGAATCACCCTTATTCCAATTGGCCAGAACACTCCCGGACCACCCATGCTGACCGATCCAGCAAAGTATGGAGATGCCCGCGGCGCGACGCCTGACCGGCTGCGCACCGCCGCGTGGCTGCAGTACCTGATCGACCATCTCGATGCGGCTGCCTGCGCGGCGCAGGCGGGTGACGCAGACGATTCGACCGTCGTTACGTCGCATGCGATACGCATGCGGGCCGGCGCGGATCTGCCCCGGCAAGCCGCGGCGATGCTTCACCGGCTCGCGCCGTGGATCGCATCGGACGGCGGGGCGTGCGCATGCGACCTGACCGACCCGCGCCGCGCGTGCTCGCATGTGCCGTCGATGCAGCAGCTCGCCGACGCCGAACGCAGCTGCCCCGGTTCGCGCGCCGTGTTCGACACCGCGAACGGCGTGATCGATGCCTGCGCATTCGACGATCCCGATATCGGCTGGGCCGCGCTCGAGCGGATTGCCGGCGGTGTCGAATGCAACGGGAGCGGCGACTGCGAATGTCCCGAACATGAAAGGGGCGCGCAGGACGGCTTGCTGCCTGCGAAGAACCTGAGAGACAGGCTGGCCGTCGTCGCGGCGGCGAGTGGAGAAACGTCGGCGCTGCCTGGCGCCGTCATCGACGCGATCGTGCTGCGCGCGTGCGGGCCGCGCGACGATGCATCGCGCATCGACGAGATGGCGGCACTCGCGACGTTCTCGGCCGTGCTCGCTGCCGGCAACGGAACGTCCATTGCCGCGTTTGGCGGTCAGCACAACCTCGTGGCGCGGGCGATCCGCACGCATCGCGCCGATCTCGCGTCCGTGGACGGTCTACTCGCGGCGTTATCCGTGTGCAGGCTCGATCAGCTCGTCGGCGCGGGCAGCTTCTGGGCTTACTCCCTGCTGGCGGGCATCGTGATCGCAGCACCGGACGCCGTCCGGGAAATCGGTCGCCGCTTTCATGGCGACGAGTGGCAGGCGTGGCTCGATCACGTGCTTGCGTGGCCGGCGGTCAACCGATTCGGGCCGAAGGAGGACGTCGCGTTCGAACGCCTGCAAGGCGCGATGAGCCTGACGTCGCGATGGAATCCGATCGTTCGCGGGAAGCGGATGCGCAAGCAGGGTGGTGCAACACCCTGATTCGGGGTGCACGTGGGGCAGGGCCGGCCGATGCATCGCCTTTGCCGAACCGACACGTGAGGATGCCAGACCAATCGCGCACGAGCACCTGGCTCGCGCCGAAATGCCGAGCCCCGTTCGCACGCGTGAGCGGGCGTCAGCCGGTGACGCGCCGAGCCGCCATGCCGGCCACTGGTCGCATGCCACGCCATCCATCTTTCCTGACCGCCTGACTGCCTCCCCGATCCAGGCGCCGTCGACCGAACGCAGTATGATTCCGCAGTCGATGCGGGCGATTGCTGCGCTGTAACCGCCCGCCCGCACCGCCGAAGATCGGCCACGCTTGTTGCACACCGGACGCAAACCGCCGCCGCGTGAGCGCGCCGCTGCGAACCCGCATCCGGACCCCCTTCATCGAAACGGTCAGTCAGATGTCAAAGCAAAACAAGAAAATCCTTCTCCTGAGCGTGAGCGCCGGCGCCGGGCATACCCGTGCGGCCGAAGCGATACGCGCGTTCGCCGACCATCATCCGGCCGGCATCGAAGCCACCCACCTGGACGTGATGGATTTCGTGTCCACCGGCTTCCGCAAGTTGTACACCGATCTCTACATCAAGCTCGTCAGCAGCCAGCCGGCGCTGTGGGGCTACCTGTACCAGAAGACCGATGAAGTCGATCCCGCCGCGCCGTCGCAGAAGATCCGGCGCGCGATCGAGCGGCTCAATTGCCGGGCGCTGCTCGCCGAAATCGAACGGCAGCGCCCCGACGCGATCATCTGCACGCACTTTCTGCCCGCCGAACTGCTGTCGCGCGAAATCCGCAAGGAGCGCGTCGATACGCCGGTGTGGGTGCAGGTCACCGATTTCGACCTGCACAGCATGTGGGTCGTGCCGAACATGCGCGGCTATTTCGCGGCCAACGACGAGATCGCGTGGCGCATGCATGCGCGCGGCATGGCACCCGACACGGTGCACGTCAGCGGCATCCCGATCATGCCGGCGTTCGGCCAGCCGCTCGATCGCGTGGCTTGCGCAGCCGAATTCGGCCTCGATCCCGCGCGCCCGACGTTCCTGATGATGTCCGGCGGCGCGGGCCTCGGCGGGATCGATGTGCTGGCCGCGCGCCTGCTGGAGATGGATGCCGACTTCCAGCTGATCGCGCTGGCCGGCAAGAACAAGGCGATGCTCGCGTCGCTGCAGGCATTGGCCGCGCAGCATCCGGGCCGGCTGTTTCCGCAGGGCTTCACGCAGCAGGTCGAACGCCTGATGGCGTGCGCGGACCTCGTGATCACGAAGCCGGGCGGCCTGACGACGTCCGAATGCCTCGCGATGCAGTTGCCGATGATCGTCAACTCGCCGATTCCGGGCCAGGAAGAGCGCAACGCGGATTTCCTGCTCGAACAAGGCGTCGCGCTGAAGGCGATCGACGACGATGCGCTCGTCTACCGGATCCGCGCGTTGCTGCAGAAGCCGGAGCGTCTCGCAGACATGCGCCGCCGTCTCGCGCCGCTCGGGCGGCCGCTCGCCGGCCGCTTCGTGCTCGATCGCGTGCTGGGCCTGGAGCCCGCCGCATGAGCGGCGCGCGTTTTGTGCCGACCCGCCATACGGTGTTCGTCGTCGCGTGGGTCGTGTTGCTCGCGTACTTCTTCGCGAACGTGGAGATCCAGATCGAAGGCAGCGCGGGCTGGGCCGCCAACCTGCCGACGTGGCGCATCGAGCATCACTGGCTGCTCGACATCTTCTGGGGCGGGCGCCCGATGACCGGCTACCACGCATGGGTGTTCCCGTTCGTCGCGCTGTTCTTTCACCTGCCGGCCGTGTTCAACGGTCGGTGGTCGTGGCGCATCGAAGCGCGGATCGTCGCGTGCATCATGGTGTTCTGGCTGACCGAGGATTTCCTGTGGTTCGTGCTGAATCCCGCTTATGGCCTGGCCCGCTTCAATCCGGCGAACGTGCCGTGGCACATCCACTGGCTGGGTGTGGCGCCGACCGACTACTGGACGATGAGTGCGGCCGCGATCGTGCTGTTCATCATTTCCCGCGAGCGCAAGCGTGCCTTCTATTGATCCCCGACCCGACATGAAAATCGCCTTCCTCGCCGCGCTGGCCGTCGCGCTCGCCGCGCTCGTGCCGCCGGCCCATGCGGACCCGGCCGCCGCGTCGTCCGTCCGGCCGATCAAGTGGGCGCAGAGCCTGACCGACGGGCATGTGAACAACCTGCATCGCATCACGCCGACGCTGTACCGCAGCGCCCAGCTGTCGCGCGCGGACGTGCCGGAACTGCAGAAGCTCGGCATCCGCAAGGTCATCAGCTTCCGTTCGTTTCACTCGGACGACGCGATCCTGGCCGGCACGCAGATCAGGATGCAGCGCATCCGGATCAACACGTGGGACATCCGCGACGAAGACATGGTCACCGCGCTGAAGGCGCTGCGCACGGCCGACCAGGATGGCCCGGTGCTGATCCACTGCCAGCACGGCGCCGATCGTACGGGCCTCGTGTCCGCGCTGTACCGGATGGTGTACCAGGGCTGGACGCGCGAGCAGGCGCTCGACGAGCTGCAGCACGGCGGCTACGGGTTCCACCCGATCTGGCAGAACATCACGAACTATCTGATGCACGTGGACGTCGAGCGTTTGAGGCAGGCAGTGACCGGCGGCTGACGAACGCATGAAAAACGCCGCCGACAATCGCTGTCGGCGGCGTTTCGTCGGTACATCGATGAGCGGGCGGCGAACCCGCTACCGTCAGACCGTCTCCGGCTGACGCACCGCCTTCGCGACGTTCCTCGCCACCGCACCGTTCGCGACGAAGTACGGCACGTCGACCCGCGCGAGCGGCTGGCGGCCGCGGATCTTGTCGGCGATCTTCTCGGCGATCATGATCGTCGGCGCGTTCAGGTTGCCGGTCGTGATGATCGGCATGATCGACGCATCGACCACACGCAGCCCTTCGAGCCCGTGCACGCGGCCTTCTTCATCGACCACGGCCATGTCGTCGTAACCCATCTTGCACGAGCACGACGGATGGAACGCGGTCTCCGCGCGGGCCCGCACGAACGCGTCGAGTTCCTTGTCGCTCTTGCAGTCGGCGCCCGGGTTCAGCTCGCGGCCGCGATAGCGGTCGAGCGCCGGCTGCCGCATGATCTCGCGCGTCGCGCGGATCGCATCGCGGAACTCGCGCCAGTCGAGCGCTTCGGCCATGTAGTTGAACAGGATGCTCGGATGATCGTTCGGATCGCGCGAGCGCAGCTTCACGCGGCCGCGGCTCGGCGAACGCATCGAGCCGACGTGCGCCTGGAAGCCGTGCATCTCGATCGCGTTGGAGCCGTTGTAGTTGATCGCCACCGGCAGGAAGTGATACTGGATGTTCGGCCAGAGATCGTCGTCGCGCGTGCGGATGAAGCCGCCCGCTTCGAAGTGGTTGCTCGCGCCGAGACCGGTGCCGTTCAGCATCCATTCGAGGCCGATCTTCGGCTGGTTCCACCACTTGAGCGCCGGGTACAGCGACACCGGTTCCTTGCACTCGTACTGGATGTACATCTCCAGGTGGTCCTGCAGGTTCTGGCCGACACCGGGCAGATCGAGCACGACCGGGATGTCGAGCGCCTTCAGCCACGCGCCGGGGCCGACGCCCGAGCGCTGCAGCAGTTGCGGCGACGCGATCGCGCCGCTGCAGACGAGCACTTCGCGGCGCGCATGCGCGGTCGCGCGCTCGCTGCCGCGCAGGTACGTGACGCCCGATGCGCGCTTGCCGTCGAACAGGACGCGGTCGGCGAGCGCGTGCGTGACGATTTCGAGGTTCGACCGCGTCTTCGCCTGGTCGAGGTAGCCGCGCGCGGTGCTGGCGCGGCGGCCCTTCGGCGTGACCGTGCGGTCCATCGGGCCGAAGCCTTCCTGCTGATAGCCGTTCAGGTCGTCGGTGCGCGGATAGCCGGCCTGCACGCCTGCATCGACCATCGCCTCGAACAGCGGGTTCACGCCCGGCTTGCTGGTCGTGACCGACACGGGGCCGCTGCCGCCGTGATAGTCGTTCGGGCCGACGTCGCGCGTCTCGGCTTTCTTGAAGTACGGCAGGCAGTCGAGATACGTCCAGTTCTCGAGGCCCTTGTGCGTCGACCAGTTGTCGTAGTCGAGCGCGTTGCCGCGGATGTAGCACATCCCGTTGATCAGCGACGAACCGCCGAGCCCCTTGCCGCGGCCGCATTCCATCCGGCGGTTGTCCATGTGCGGCTCGGGGTCGGTTTCGTACGCCCAGTTGTAGCGGCGGCCCTGCAGCGGGTAGGCGAGGGCGGCCGGCATCTGCGTGCGGAAGTCGAAGCGGTAGTCGGGGCCGCCCGCTTCGAGCAGCAGCACCGTCACGTCCGGATCTTCCGTCAGGCGCGTTGCGAGCACGTTGCCCGCGGAACCTGCGCCGCAGATGATGTAGTCGTATTCGCGTGTCGTCATGACGGGTTCTCCTCCTTTAAAACACCGGGTTGTAGCGGCCGAGCTCGACCTGCACCGACTTGATCCGAGTGTAGTGCTCGAGCGTCGTGATGCCGTTCTCGCGTCCGACACCGGATTGCTTGTATCCGCCAACCGGCATCTCGGCCGGCGATTCGCCCCACGTGTTGATCCAGCAGATGCCGGCTTCGAGGCGATGGATCGTGCGGTGCGCGCGCGACAGGTTCTCGGTCACGACGCCGGCCGCGAGGCCGTAGTGCGTGTCGTTCGCTCGGGCGATCACTTCGTCCTCCGATTCGAAATCGAGGATGCTCATCACCGGCCCGAAAATCTCTTCGCGCACGATCTTCATGTCGTCGCGGCAATCGCCGAACACGGTCGGCGCGACGTACTGGCCGCTGCCGAAATGGCCGTCGGTCAGGCGCGTGCCGCCCGCGAGCAGCTTCGCGCCCTCGGCCTTGCCGCTGTCGATGAAGCCGAGCACCTTGTCGAGCTGCGCGGCCGACACGAGCGGGCCGAAGTTGGTGTCGGCATCGGTCGGCTTGCCGACGCGGATGCGCTTCACGCGTTCGAGCACCTTCTGCGTGAACGCGTCCTTCACCGAACGGTGCACGAACACGCGCGTGCCGTTCGTGCAGACCTGGCCCGAGCTGAAGAAGTTGGCGGTCACCGCGATGTCGGCCGCGCGGTCGAGGTCCGCATCGTCGAACACGATCAGCGGCGACTTGCCGCCCAGTTCCATCGTCACTTCCTTCAGCGACGACGCGCCGGCGAGCGACATCACCTTCTTGCCGGTTTCGACGCCGCCGGTGAACGACACCTTCGCGATGTCCGGGTGGCCCGTCAGCAGCGCGCCGACCGAGCCGTCGCCCTGCACAACGTTGAACACGCCGGCCGGCACGCCGGCTTCGGTATAGATTTCCGCGAGCTTCAGCGCGGTGAGCGGCGTGACTTCGCTCGGCTTGAACACCATCGCGTTGCCGGCCGCGAGCGCGGGCGCGGTCTTCCAGCACGCGATCTGGATCGGGTAGTTCCACGCGCCGATGCCCGCGCACACGCCGAGCGGTTCGCGGCGCGTATAGACGAACGACTCGGCGCGCAGCGGCACCTGCAGCCCTTCAATCGCGGTCGCGAGGCCCGCGTAATACTCGATCACGTCCGCGCCGGTGACGATGTCGACCGCGAGCGTTTCGCCGATCGGCTTGCCGGTGTCGCGCGTTTCGAGCGCGGCGAGCTCGTCGTTGCGCTCGCGCAGCAGGTCGACCGCGCGGCGCAGGATGCGCGAGCGCTGCATCGCGGTCATCGCGGCCCATTCGCGCTGACCTGCCTGTGCGGACGCCACCGCGCGGTCGACGTCGGCCGCGCTCGCCTGCTGCACCTGCGCGAGCAGTTCGCCGGTGGCGGGATCGAAGGTGTCGAAAGTCTTGCCGCTCGTGGCGTCGACGTAACCGCCGCCGATGTAGAGGCGCTGCAAACCGAATACGGACATGAGGATCTCCTTGAGGGCGACTGCGTGACGCGTCAGTCGGACGCGAGCAGCAGGTCGATGTAAGTGTGGGCGAGCTTCAATGCCGCCCGGGTGTCGATCGGGCCGCCGGCGAGCGCGCCGCGCAGCCACAGGCCGTCGATCAGCGCGGCGAGGCCGCTGGCGGCTTCGCGCGCTTTCGTGCGCGGCAACGCCTTCGCGAATTCGGCGCACAGGTTCGAATGGAGGCGCCGCGTGTTGACGTGCTGCAGGCGCTTGAGCATCGGGTCGTGCATGCTCTGCGACCAGAACGCGAGCCACGTCTTCATCACGGGCGCGCTGACCTGCGTGTCGTCGAAGTTCGCGGCGACGATCGCGCGCAGCCGCGAACGCGGATCCTTGCGCGCGGCGACGCGGCGGTGCGTGGTAGCCGACCACAGGTCGCGCAGCACGTGCCGCATCGTCGCTTCGAGCAGGCCGTCCTTGTCGCCGAAGTAGTGGCTGACGATACCCGTCGAGATGTTCGCGCGCTGCGCGACCGATGCGAGCGTCGTGCCGGGCAGGCCTGCTTCGTCGATCGAGCGCAGCGTGGCGTCGATCAACTGTGCGCGGCGAATCTCCCGCATTCCGACTTTCGGCATCGCAACTCCCTTCGCCCGGACGGGCCGTTCCTGGAAGTCGAGAGCTTAGCGGTTTTTTATTGATCATTCAATCAACAAAAAATCGGGGTCGGACGGTGATGGAGCTGCGGGGTCGGCCAAATCGGCAGCGGATCGCGCGTTGTGCAGGTGCGGAAAAATAATTGAAAGATGATTAAGAATGCTGAAGTTTGTTTAAAACGATTCGTGAAGTTGACGATCAATCCGGGTAATCGTTGCGGATGTCGAAGCGATTACGGAATGAAAGAATATTGAGCTGTGTGATATTCGATGAAATATGACGGACGGTGGGCGAAACGACGTCACGATTCATTCATGAAAATTCGTTTTAAATGGATGAATGAAACTGCTTAAGTTGTTGATTGAAAACTAATTTATAGAAGTTTACCGGGGGCTGACTGCTGTCGCGCAAACGATTGCATTCGCCTTCGAGTGCACAGTGCTTACCATAAAAAATGACGAAATAATTTGAAATCGCCGTATTTCCTAGCAGAGTAGAGGGTATCGTTTGGATGACTTGAGTCAGTAATATTGTCCGTATTAGTATGGCGCCGCACTACGAGGAATGAATCGATGCCGCCGGGATTGCTGCGGCGCATTGGCCGGCCGCGCCGTTCGGCGCGCGCGCAAGAACCGGCGCAGTCATTGCGCATCTGCAGCATGCCGCGACGTCGAGACGCCGCATCCACCGGAGAACGACGATGCTGACCGAAAAACACGTGGTCCCGCTGCCGAATGGTCTGAAGGTCTACGTCGAACGGAACGTGTTCGACCCGGCGTTCGACACGGCGATGCTCGTCAACGGCGCGCTCGCGACGACCGCGTCGTTCGGGCAGACCGTCCAGTATCTCGGCGAGCGGATGAACACGATCTGCTTCGACCTGCCGTATGCGGGGCAGTCGCGCCAGCACAACCCGGGCTGCTTCATCCTGACGAAGGACGACGAGGCCGCGATCCTGCAGTACCTGGTCGAGCGTTTCGCGCCGGCGTACCTCGTGTCGGTGTCGTGGGGCGGCGTCGCGTCGCTGTTCGCGCTCGCACGCGGCTGCCCGAGCGTGCGGCGCGCGGCGATCTGCTCGTTCTCGCCGTTCCTGAACGACGCGATGGTCGACTACGTGACGCGCGCCCGCGACCACATCGCGGCCGGCGAGAACCTGAAGGCCGCGCAGTTGCTGAACGACACGGTCGGCCGCTACCTGCCGCGCATCATGAAGCTGTACAACTACCGCTACCTCACGCGCCTGCCTCGCGACGAGCAGGACCAGGTCGCGTTCCACGTCGACCAGATCCTGTCGCTGCAGCCCGAGCGCTACCTCAGCGAGTTCTCGAACATCGGCTGCGAACTGCTGTTCCTGAACGGCGAGCGCGACGAATACACGACGCCCGCCGACGTGCGCCAGCTCGGCGCGCACGTGCCGCGCGCACGGTTCGCGACGGTGCCCGACGCCGGCCACTTCCTCGACATCGAAGGCCGCGCGCAGCGCGAGCACACGCGCGCGGCGCTGCTCGACTTTTTCTGCGGCGGCGCGTCGCTCGCCGCCGGCCTCGCGCTCGCCGCCGCGCAGGCGTGCGCGCCCGCGCCGATGCACGCGCTGTCGTCGTGACGCCGCACGCCGTGCGTCCGGTACGCGCGGCGCACCCGAATTCCCATCCCAACGAGGCAGGCCCGCCGTGAATATCGTTCAGACCATCGCCATCGTCGTTCCGTGGGCCGCGTGGCTCGCCTACTGGATCGCCACGTCGCAACGCGTGAAGACGACCGTGCGCAAGGAAGCGTCGCGTTCGCGCACGCTGCAGTCGATTCCGCTGATCGTCGGCGGCGCGCTGATCATCCTGCCCGATCCGTCGTGGCAGGCGCTCGTGCCGGACTGGCAGCGCTTCGGCCTGCAGGCGCAGTGCGGGCTCGCGGTGCTCGTGGCCGGCCTGCTGTTCTCGGTGTGGGCGCGGCTGCACCTCGGCATGAACTGGAGCGTGTCGGTCACGCTGAAGGAAAACCACGAACTCGTTCGCACGGGGCCGTACGGGCTCGTGCGTCACCCGATCTATACGGGCTGCCTGATCGCGCTCGTCGGCGCCGCGCTGATCGGCGGCGAATGGCGCGGCGCGATCGGCGTGCTGCTCGTGTTCGCGTCGCTCGCGTACAAGGTGCGCGTCGAGGAGAGCTGGCTGACCGGGTATTTCGGGCCGGCGTACGCGCAGTACCGCCGCGAGGTCGCGGCGTTGATTCCCGGCTTCTACTGAACCCGCGAGGCGCGCGATGGCGAAGATGATCGTGACCGCGATCGGCTCGGCGGGCGACGTGCATCCGCTGCTCGGCGTCGCGCGCACGCTCGCGGCGCGCGGCCACGACGTCGTATTCTGCACGCACGCGCCGTTCGAGACGGTCGTGCGCCGCTTCGACTTCGAATTCGTGCCGATCGGCACCGCGGCCGAATACGAGGCCGCGATGGCGAACCCCGCGCTGTGGGATTCGCGCACGTCGTTTCGCACGCTGTGGCAGGTGATCGCGCCGACGCTGCGCCCGCATTACGACACGCTGCGCGCGCTGACCGACGGCGACACGGTGCTCGTCGGCACGCTGTGGGCGTTTTCCGCGCGCTTCATGCAGGAACTGCACGGCACGCCGTACGTGTCGGTGCAGGTATCGCCGTCGACGCTGCTGTCCGCGCATGCGCCGCCGACGCACCCGCGCCTGACGATTCCCGCGCGCTGGCCGCTGCCCGTGAAGGCGGCGCTGATGACGCTGATCGAGCGCCTGGTGCTCGATCGCACGTGCGGCCCCGCGCTCGACGCGGTGCGCCGCGATCTCGGGCTCGTGCCCGCGCGGCGCGTGCTGGGCCGCTGGCTGCATTCGACCGACGGCGTGCTGTGCCTGTTTCCCGGCTGGTTCGCGCCGGCGCAGCCCGACTGGCCGGCGAACCACCTGCAAAGCGGCTTCCCGTTGTTCAACGACGTTGCGGCCCCCGACGACGATGCGGCGCTCGACGCGTTTCTCGCGGCCGGCGGGCCGCCGGTCGTGCTGACGGCCGGTTCGACGCGCGTCGATCACGCGGCCTATGCGCGCGCGGCGGCGCACGCGCTGCGCGCGACCGGCGCGCGCGGCATCCTGCTGACGCCGCACGAGGCGGCGCCGGACGGCGACCGGCTGCTCGTGCGCCGTTTCGTGCCGATGCGCACGCTGCTGCCGCGCTGCCGCGCGCTCGTGCATCACGGCGGGATCGGCACTGCGGCGCTCGCGTTCGACGCCGGGATCGCGCAGGTCGTCACGCCGTTCGCGCACGACCAGTTCGACAACGCGCAACGGGTGGCCGTCAGCGGCTGCGGGGTGCGGATCGACGGCCCGATCGACGGTGCGCGCCTCGGCGCGGCGCTCGCGCGCGTGCTCGGCGAACCGTCGTTCGCGGCGCATGCCGCCCGTGCGCGTGCGCGGCTGGCGGCCGAGCGGGACGGCTGCGACGCCGCCGCCGATTTCATCGAACGGTTCGCGCCGACGCGCGGGCGGCCCGCCGCGCGGCCCGAAGTCGCGGCGGCCGGCGCATGAGCACCGCGTCGCCGCTTCACGACGGGCCCGGCGCGCCGTCTGCGTTCGACGCGCCGGCCCCGGCCCCGGCCGCACAGCCGGTGCGCGGCATCCGGCTCGCGCTGCTGACGTTCGCGCTGTCGCTCGCGACCTTCATCGAGGTGCTCGATTCGACCGTGACGAACGTCGCGGTGCCGGCGATCTCCGGCAGCCTCGGCGTATCGAACAGCCAGGGCACCTGGGTGATCAGCTCGTATTCGGTTGCGGCCGCGATCGCGGTGCCGCTGACGGGCTGGCTCGCACGCCGCGTCGGCGAGTTGCGGCTGTTCGTCGGCGCGGTGCTGCTGTTTACGTTGACGTCGCTGCTGTGCGGGCTCGCGCGCGACCTGCACGTGCTCGTGATCTGCCGCGCGCTGCAGGGGCTGTGTTCGGGGCCGATGGTGCCGCTGTCGCAGACGATCCTGCTGCGCACGTTCCCGCCGGACAAGCGCACGATCGCGCTCGCGCTGTGGGCGATGACGGTGCTGCTCGCGCCGATCTTCGGGCCGGTGGTCGGCGGCTGGATCGTCGACAACTTCTCGTGGCCGTGGATCTTCCTGATCAATCTGCCGATCGGGCTGTTCTCGTTCGCGGTCTGCACCGCGATGCTGCGCCCCGACGCGCAACGCGGCGAGGCAGGCCCGATCGACGTGCCGGGCATCGTGCTGCTCGTGATCGGCGTCGGCTCGCTGCAGGCGATGCTCGATCTCGGCCACGATCGCGGCTGGTTCGGTTCGCCGCTGATCGTCACGCTGGCGGTGGTCGCGGCGCTGTCGATCGTGTCGCTGCTGATCTGGGAGGCGGGCGAAGCGCATCCCGTCGTCGACCTGAGCCTGTTTCGCGATCGCACGTTCTCGTTCTGCGTACTGATCATCTCGCTCGGGATGATGAGCTTCTCGGTGGTCGGCGTGGTGTTTCCGTTGTGGATGCAGGCCGTGATGGGCTACAACGCGTTCCACGCGGGGCTCGCCACGGCGTCGCTCGGCGTGCTTGCGCTGGTGTTCTCGATCCTCGTCGGGCTGCATGCGCACCGCTTCGACGCGCGCGTGCTCGCGACCTTCGGCTTCCTCGTGTTCGCGGCCGTGCTCGCGTGGGATGCGCATTTCACGCTGAAGATGACGTTCGCGCAGATCGCCGCGCCGGGGCTGATCCAGGGGATCGGGCTGCCGTGCTTCTTCATTCCGCTGACGGCCGCGACGTTGTCGCGCATTCCGGACGACCGGCTCGCCGCCGCGTCGAGCCTGTCGAACTTCCTGCGCACGCTGTCGGCCGCGTTCGGCACCGCGATGAGCGTGACGCTGTGGGACAACCGCGCGACCTATCACTACGACGTCGTGTCGCAATCGGTCACGCATGCGTCGGCGAACACGCAGCGCTTCGTGCACACGCTGAACGCGATGGGCGTGGACGGTGTGCGCGAGCTGACGACGCTGCACCAGGTCGTGATGCAGCAGGCGTACATGATGGCCACCAACGACATGTTCTGGATGGCGAGCATGACGTGTCTCGCCCTCGCGGCGATGATGTGGCTGACGCGCCCGAAGCGTGGCGCGGCGGCGTCGTTCGGGCATTGAGGAGAGCAACATGACGACACTCGGCGCACTCGTGATCCTGTATCACCCGAGCAATGCGCAGCTCGACGCGCTCCGCGCATGGCGGCACGCGTGCGACGCACTGCTCGTCGTCGACAACACGCCGCAGCCCGACGCGCGCGCCCGCGCGGTGTGCGCGCGCGAAGGCATCGCGCTGCTGCATCACGGCAATCGCGGCGGGATCGCGGGCGCCTATAACGCGGGCCTCGCGGCGCTGTTTCGCGACCACGTCGATGCGGTCGCGCTGTTCGACCAGGATTCGTCGGTGCCGGCCACGTATTTCTCCGCGATGCGCGAGGTCTGCGCGGGGCTCGCGGGGCGCGCGTTCCTCGCCGGCCCGCGCATCTTCGACGAGAACGCGCGCAGCTTCCTGCCCGAACTGTCGACCAACGGGATCGGGCTGCGCCGCCTGCGCATCGAGCCGGGCGCGCCGCTGCAGCGCTGCGCGTTCCTGATTTCGTCGGGCTGCGTCGTGTCGCGCGACGCGTTCGACGTGCTCGGCCGCTTCGACGAAACGCTGTTCATCGATCACGTCGATACCGAATACAGCTTCCGCGCGCTGTCGCGCAACGTGCCGCTCTATGTCGTGCCGTCGCTGGTGCTGCCGCACCGGATCGGCGCGAAGCAGCGTCACGCGATCGGCCCTTTTGAAATGACGTCGATGAATCATTCGTGGCAACGGCGCTACTACAGCGCACGCAATGCGGTGCAGCTCGGGATGCAGTACGGGCTGCGCTTTCCGGTGGCGATCGTGCCGAACCTGCTGACCGTGTGGCAGGTCGTGCAGATCGCGCTCGTCGAGCGCGACAAGCGCGCGAAGCTCGCCGGCATCCTGTTCGGCGTCGCGGACGGCCTGTTCGGCAGGCTCGGCCCGCTCGAACGCACGCGGCCGCGTCTGGCCGCGCGTGCGCAGCGCATTCAGCAGGGATGAGGGGCGCGATGCGGCGTGTGAAAAAAGCGGCGGGGCCGGTGCCTCGCGTGAACGGCGGCTCGATGACGATCGTCGCCGCGGCGATGTCGCTGGCGTTGAGCGGATGCGTGCCGTCGGGCTTTCTGCCGTCGCTGTCGTTGCGCGCGCCGGCCGACGATGCGCTCGCGCACACGGCCGGCCCCGGCCTGAGCGGCGCGTGGCCCGCGCCCGACTGGGTGAAGCAGTTGCAGGACCCGCAGCTCGACGCGCTGGTCGCCGAGGCGTCGCAAAACAACCCCGATCTGCAGGTCGCGCAGGCGCGGCTCAGGATCGCGCAGGCACAGCTTCAGCAGTTCGATTCGTTGACGGGGCTGACGGGCACGGCCGGCGCAACGGTCAGCCGTGCGCGGATGCCGAAGCCGGGCAACGACGTCGCCGACGTATCGGTGAGCGGCTATCGCGTACCGGTCGAGATCTTCGGCGATCCGAACACCTCGCCGTCGTCGGTGTTCGTCGGGCTGACCTACCAGCTCGACCTGTGGGGGAAGAACCGCGCCGCGACGAAGAGCCTGATGTCGCTGCGCGAAGCGGCGCGGGTCGAGGCCGAGCAGGTGCGGCTCACGCTGGCGGTCGCGATCGTCACCGTGTATTGCCAGCTCGACCAGGCGTATGCGATGCAGGATCTGCTGCAGCAGAAGCTGAAGGTCAGCCAGCGCGTGACGACCGTGCTGCGCGAGCGCACCGCGCGCGGGCTCGACAACGCGTACGACGCGAGCGATGCATCGATCAAGCGCAGCAAGCTGCTCGCGCAGATCGCGCTGAACGATGAACAGATCAAGCTCGCGCAACTGCAGCTCGGCGTGCTGTCGGGCCGCGGCCCCGAGCGCGGGCTCGCGCTGCAGCGGCCGCGCGTCGGCGCGTTCGCGGGCGGCGCGCTGCCCGCGCGGCTGCCGGCCGATCTCCTGGGCCGCCGGCCCGACATCGTCGCCGCGCGCTTGCGGGTCGAAGCCGCGTTCGCGAATGCCGATTCGACGCGTGCGCAGTTCTATCCGGACGTGAACCTCGTCGCGCTCGGCGGCGTGTTCGCATTGACGCCCGCATCGCTGTTCTCGCGCGACGCGCTCGCCGGTTCCGTCGGCCCGGCGATCTCGCTGCCGGTGTTCGATCGCGGCCGGCTGAAGGCGAAGCTCGGCGCGGATGTCGCGCAGGCCGACGTCGCGATCGGGCTGTACAACAAGACCGTCGACGATGCGCTCGGGCAGGTCGCGCAGATCGTCACGTCGCTGCAGACGTCGCAGACGCTCGTCGCGCAACAGCAGGATGCGGTCGCGGCCGCGCAGAAGATCGTGGAGATCGCGACCGACCGGCACCGGCGCGGCGTGCTGATGCAGAAGGATGTGGACGTCGCGGATCTCACGCTGATCGACGAGCGCGCGCAGATGATTGCGTTGCTCGGCCGGCAGCGGACGCTGCGCGTCGGGCTGATCGGCGCGCTGGGCGGCGGGTTCGATGCAGGGGCAACGGTCGCGCAGGCGCCGGCACCGGCCGCGCATCGGGTACGCAGCGGGGCGGCGAAGCGGGGGGCTTCGGCGGTCGCGCCGGCCGTGGCTGCGGCTGTGGCGCCCGCTGCGACTGCTCCAGCCGTTGCTGCCGCCGCTGGCGCGACCCGATCGGCGGCAGGGCCTGCGATCGATTCGCGTGCGGGTAGCGCAAGCGCGCCGCAGCGCGTCGTCGCATCGAATACGGCGTCCGCACGGCGCGACGACGCGGCACGCACGCCGGCCGTCGCCGCGACGCTTCGCGGCACCGCCGTTCTCGCGCACACGGCGGCGGCAAATCCGGCGCCGAACCCGTCGGTGATACCGCCGATCCCCCTGTTCCAGCACGATCGTCTGATCGTCACGCAAAGCGACTGATGCACCACGACAACCTTCACACCGCCGCGCCGCCGGCCGCGCTGAACGATCCGGCACTCGACGCGCGCCGCGCGACGCGCCGCAAGCGCTTCATCGTGTTCTTCGCGATCGTGCTGGTGGCCGCGTTGGCATGGCTCGCGTACTGGCTGCTCAGCGACCGCTATTACGAAGACACCGACGACGCGTACGTCGCCGGCAGCATCGTCCAGGTCGCCGCGCAGATCCCGGGATCGGTGACCGACGTCGTGGTCGCCGATACGCAGGCCGTGCGCGCCGGCCAGACGCTCGTGAAGCTCGACGACACCGAGGCGTCCGTCGCGTTCGCGCAGGCGAAGGCGCAGCTCGTGCAGGCCGTGCGGCAGGTCGCGAACGCGAAGATCTCGACCACGATGTACGTCGAGGCCGTGAACGCGCGGCGCGCCGACCTGTCGCTCGCGCAGCGCGCACTGGCCGCGCGCTCGGGCGCATCGGTCGAAATCGTCGCGCCCGAGGAGCTGGCGCGTGCGCGCGCCGCGGTGGCCGGCGCGCAGGCGAATCTCGCGGCCGCGCAGGCGCAGCTCGACGCGGCGCGCGCGCTTGGCACCAGGTTGCCGGTCGACGAAAGTCCGGCCGTCGTGCAGGCGGCCGCGCAGTTCAAGCTCGCGTACCGGAACCTGAAGCGCACGACGATCGTCGCGCCCGTCGACGGCACGGTCGGGCAGCGTTCGGTGCAGGTCGGCCAGCAGGTCGGGCCCGGCGTGCCGCTGATGTCGATCGTGCAGCTTAACCAGCTGTGGATCGAAGCGAATTTCAAGGAAGGCCAGATCCGCCACATGCGGATCGGGCAGCCGGTGGAGGTCGTGTCGGATCTCTACGGCTCGCGCGTGCGCTATCGCGGCCGCGTGCAGGGCTTCTCGGCGGGCACGGGCAGCGCGTTCTCGATGCTGCCGTCGCAGAACGCGGCCGGCAACTGGATCAAGGTCGTGCAGCGCGTGCCGGTCGTGATCGCGCTCGATCCGCGCGATCTCGCCGCGCATCCGCTGCGCGTCGGGCTGTCGATGCGCGCGACGGTCGACACGCACGACCGCAACGGCCACGCGCTCGACAGCGAGCCGCCGACGCCTGCCGTCAGCACGCGCGTGCACGACGGCGTCGCGAGCGACGCGGAAAGCGCCGCCGCCGCGATCATCCGCGAGAATCAGGGCGGATAAGGCGTGCTCCGAGAAAGGCAGGCCGGTCACAAGGATCGGCCTGCCGGCGAGCGTCTCCCACCGCCCACACCGCGCGCAAAACCTGCCCGCCGCTTCCCGCCCGACTTTCGTATTTCCGCCATCGATGTCGGCGTCGTTCAAACGCGTGTCGCGTTTGAGACATCGGCGCCCCTGCCTCCCGGACTACTCTCGAACAGCACGTTGCGCGTGCGCCGCATCGGCCGGCGCGCCGCGGCGCCAGCCAACGAGACATGGAGACAATACGATGAGCAGCAATCGAGGTGTCGTCTATCTTGGACCGGGTCAGGTCGAAGTCCAGAAAATCGATTATCCGAAGATGGTCGATCCGAGCGGCCGCGCGATCGGCCACGGCGTGATCCTGAAAGTGGTCAGCACGAACATCTGCGGCTCCGACCAGCACATGGTGCGCGGCCGCACGACCGCGCCGGTCGGCCTCGTGCTCGGGCACGAGATCACCGGCGAAGTGGTCGAGATCGGCCGCGACGTCGAGACGCTGAAGCTTGGCGATCTGGTGTCGGTGCCGTTCAACGTCGCATGCGGCCGCTGCGCGATGTGCAAGGACACGCATACGGGCGTGTGCCTGAACGTGAACCCGTCGCGCGCCGGCGGCGCGTACGGCTACGTCGACATGGGCGGCTGGATCGGTGGCCAGGCCGAGTACGTGCTCGTGCCGTACGCGGATTTCAACCTGCTGAAATTCCCCGATCGTGATCAGGCGATGGCGAAGATCCGCGATCTGACCTGCCTGTCCGACATTCTGCCGACCGGTTATCACGGTGCGGTGAGCGCGGGCGTGAAGCCGGGCTCGACAGTCTATATCGCGGGTGCGGGCCCGGTCGGGATGGCGGCGGCCGCCTCGGCGCGCCTGCTCGGCGCGGCTGTGACGATCGTCGGCGACATGAACGCGGAACGCCTCGCGCACGCGAAGGCGATGGGCTTCGAGACGGTCGACCTGTCGAAGGACGCATCGCTCGGCGAGCAGATCGAGCAGATCCTCGGCGTGCCCGAGATCGACTGCGCAGTCGACTGCGTCGGCTTCGAGGCGCACGGCCACGGTTCGTCGGGCCATGCGGAGGAAGCGCCCGCGACGGTGCTGAACTCGCTGATGGAAATCACGCGGCCGGCCGGCGCGATCGGCATCCCGGGCCTGTACGTGACGGACGATCCGGGCGCGAAGGACAAGGCCGCGCAGCACGGCAGCCTGAGCATTCGTTTCGGCCTCGGCTGGGCGAAGTCGCATTCGTTCTTCACGGGCCAGACGCCGGTGCTGAAGTACAACCGCAATCTGATGCAGGCGATCCTGTTCGACCGGCTGCCGATCGCGAAGATCGTCAACGTCGAAGTGATTTCGCTCGACCAGGCGCCGGAAGGCTACAAGAAGTTCGACGGCGGCGCGCCGCGCAAATTCGTCATCGATCCGCACGGGTTGCTGGCCGCGTGATGCGCTAACGTTCGACGCGCGCGACGCGTCGCGGAAAACGGGCGGTGCCGGAAACGGGCCGCCCGTTTTCATTGGGCCGGTATGGTGATGAGGTGCGCGGCGCAGGCGCGCGCGCTGTCCGGCGCGCCGGCGAGTGTCGGTCGCGGCCATACGGAATCGTCGCGATGATCACCGCCCGTTGAGAAACCTTCCGCCGGCGACAGGCCGTGCATACGGCCCGATCGCACGCTCAGTGAGCGCGATAGAGCTTCGCGAGGTCGGCGTTGCTGGCCGCCGCGCGCCGCGCATGCCGGGTGTGCAGGCTGACGCGGCGAATCGCATGCGTGCGGCGCGCCGTGTCGCGGTCGCCTTTCCAGTCCGCCACGCGAACGGCGTCGGTGCGCGCCCGGTCACGCGCGTGCAGCGTCGACGGCGCCGTGCGTGCAGCGGCCGTCCTCCGGGCGGATTCGACGGCATTCGCGCTGCCGCCGCCGCGCGGCGGATTGGTCGCGACCTGTGTGCCATCGATCGCATGAAACGGATACACGGGCACGGGCAGCACGGGCAGCAACGCATCGTTCGATGCCTGCAATCCGGCTTCGGGTACGGGAGCGCCCGGCATACCGGGCCCGCGGCAAACGGGATCGGCCTTGCACGTGCGGTCGACCGCCACGTAGCCGCCCACCAGCAGCACGAGCGTCACGATGCTCAGGAGCGGCGCGCTGGATGCGCGTGGCCGCCGCAACGCGGCGTTGCGCAGCATCCGCGCGATGCGCGACGACCACGTATCTAACGACGGCGGCGGTGCAGGTGCGGCGCGCGTCGTCGACGGTCGTTCGCGTGCAGTGCTCATGGGATGCTCCGTGACGTCGGGGGCGCGGAACACGTTCGTCCGCGCGTACTTACCGCTTCATTTTTGGTCGCCGGCGGGTGAAACGCAAGGTGCATGCGGGGTGTCATGATTCGTCGGTTCTGCGCCGGCCGTTCTGCCGCTGCCGGGCCGCGAGCGCCCCGAGTGTCTCCATCGCGTGCTCGACCGCCGGTGTCCACGGCCGGCCGTAATTGAGCCGAAGAAAGCGGCGGAATCCGCCGGTCGCGGAAAAGATCGGCCCGGGCGCGATGCTGACGCCGCTTGCCATCGCGTCGCCGAACAGATGCATCGCATCCACGCGCGGCGGCAATTCGATCCACAGGAAATACCCGCCGTGCGGCGCGAACACTTCGGTGCCGGCCGGAAAATACGCGCGCACGGCCGTCAGCATCTGTGCCTGGTGCGCGGCGAGATTGCGGCGCAGCTTGCGCAGGAAGCGATCGTACGCACCGTCGCGCAGGTAGCTCGAAATCGCCATCTGCGCGGGCACGTCGGCGGCCGGCGCGCTCGCGCCTTTTGCCTGCCGGACCTGCCGCACGAAACGGCCGGCCGCGACCCAGCCGATCCTGAACCCCGGTGCGAGGCATTTCGAGAACGACCCGCAATGCAGGACGAGCCCGTTCTCGTCATACAGTTTCGCGGGGCGCGTGGGAGCCGTGTCGAAATGCAGTTCGCCGTACACGTCGTCCTCGATCAGCGGCACGTTGCGTGCCGCGAGCAGCTCGATCAGCGCGCGCTTGCGCTCGTCGGTCAGCGTCGCGCCGGTCGGGTTGTGGAACGACGTCATGAACCAGCACGCGCGCACCGGGTGCGAGTCGAGCGCTTCGGCGAGCGCATCGAGGTCGAGGCCCGCTCGCGGGTCGACCGGAATCTCGACGGCCTTCAGGTGCAGCCGCTGCACGGCTTGCAGTGCAGCGTGGAACGCCGGCCGCTCGATCGCGACGATGTCGCCGGGGCGTGTCAGCGCCTGCAGGCTGAGCGTGAGCGCCTCGATCGCGCCGGTGGTGATGACGATTTCCTCCATCGGCAGCGACGCGCCCGCGTTCAGGTAGCGCAGCGCAATCTGGTGCCGCAGCGCGTCGTGGCCGGGCGGCAATCCGGCCAGTAGTTTCGTGCGGTCCATGTTGCGCGCTGCGGACGCCACGTGGCGCCACAGGCTGCTCATCGGAAACAGCGAATAGCTGGCGAATTCGGAGCCGAGCGGAACGACGTCGTCGCATTTGAGCGAATCGAGCAAACGCGTCAGCGTATCGTCGCCGCCGGTCGGCGCGGGGGCGGCCGGCTTGCGCGGCGGTTCGTGGCCGAACCGCACGTGCCTGTCTTCGAGGTTCGCAACGAAATAACCGGAGCGCGCCCGCGCGACGATCAGACCCTCGCTCTCGAGCAGGTAGTACGCGCGAAACACGGTGGACGGGCTCACGCGATACGCGCGGCACGCGGCACGCACGGTGGGAATCCGCGCGCCGGCCACCAGGTCGCCGCGCCGGATGGCGTCGGTGATCGTCTGTGCCAGTGCCGCATAGCGCTTCATGCGTGCCCTCCGGCTGATCGTGGCCTTGGGACAAAGCGTAGTACGGCAGCCGTGGCGTGCAAGCGCGCCCCCAAACCGCCGGCTGATCCGCATGTTTTGAACGCGCTCTGATCCTTTTCTTTCGTCTGACCAGCGGGCATCCTCTCGCAATTCTTGTTCCCGATGTCCGACCGATACGGAATTCACGCTGCGCCGACGGCGGATCCGTGACGCTCGCGCGTGCTGCGCGGTTCCCTGTCCGCGGCGTCCTTACCTTACCCGGAAGCATTCAGCGTGAAATCGAAGACCCTCATCGCGGGCCTGGTGGCCGGCCTCGCCCTCAACCTGTTCAGCGGTGCCGCCACGGCAGCCTGCATCAGCAATCCCGCCTCCCAGCCGAACGCGACGTTTCCCGCCGCGCTGACCGGCAAGCTCGTCTATCACAGCTACGTCAAGTACGGCGACGGCACGAGCCAGCTGTTTCTCTACGACTTCTCGGCTCGTTCGCTGACGCAGCTGAGCAAGAGCACGTGGGGCATCACCGATCCGATGAACGGCGTGTTCAGCCCCGACGGCAAGTGGCTCGCGTTCATGGGCATCAGCAACGGCGCATGGAACGTGTTCATGCTGCAGCTCGGCGCCGGCACGCCGCCCGTCAACATGACGAACAGCACGGGCGCCACGCGCAACGAGGATCCCAAGTTCAGCACGGACGGCAAGACGCTCGTGTTCAAGCAAAACGGCGACGTCAAGCAGGGCACGCTGTCGTACACGAGCGCGGGCCCGGTGTTCACGTCGGTCGTGAGCCTGACGAACGCGCCGGCCGGCGCCGAATACTCGATGCCGTTTCTCGCGCCGGACGCGAGCGCCGTCTATTACGCGACCGGCACCGGCTCCAACATGGGACTGATGAAGCGCACGATCGCGACCGGTGCGACCGCCGTGTTCGATCATCCGGCCGGGCTGCAGACGTACTACCCGATCGTGCGTGCGGACGGCATGGTGTTCTACGCGCGCTGGAAAGACAGCGGCGGGGCCGACCAGATCTACGCGAAGACTGCCGACCCGGCGTCGACGCCGAATGCGTTATCGCTCAACGACTGCGCGAGCAACAACTCGGACCCGGCGCCGGTGAGCGGTACGAACTATCTGTTCTTCTCGTCGACGACGGCGGGCGGCTATCAGCTCTATGTCGGCGACGTGACGACCGGCCAGCGCTGGAGCCTGTCGCAGTTCGGCGTGAATGCCGATACGACGAAGGCCAAGCTCGGGTCGAGCTACTACGGCGGCCCGGCCACCGCGCAGCCGACGCTGCTGTCGCAAGGGCGTCCGGCCGCCGCGTCGGCGAGCTACAACGCGTCGCTCACGCCCGACAAGGCGTTCGACGGCAACGCCACGAGCACGCGCTGGGATTCGCCGGAAGGCGCGGGCGTCGGTTCGCAATGGATCTCCGTGGATCTCGGTGCGGTGAAGCACATCGATCACGTCGATCTGTACTGGGACGCGGGCGCGCTCGTCTACCAGATCCAGACGTCGAACGACAACGCGAACTGGACGACGATCTATTCGACGAGCAACGGTGGTTCATATACCCACGTCACACTGCCGAATCTCAACGGCAGCGGACGTTACGTGCGGATGCTCGGCACGCAGCGCGCGACGCAGTGGGGCTACTCGCTCTACGAAATGCAGGTGTGGGGGTCGTAAGTGCACGCCGGAAGCAGTCTTCAAGGTCGCTGCATGGTGTCGGTCTCCGTTGCTGCGGTGATCGCCGATACATCGCAGGTTCCGGTATCTCGATGTTTTGGGAAAACGCAGGGGCGTGCAGTCTGTCAATCGCAGGCGATGGGCTGACCGGACGAGGGGAGAAGGGCGAACACGCAGGAGACGCTGGAAGAAGACGACCCGCTTCGCGCGGGCCGGTCCGAACGCTCCGTGTTACGTCAATGCGTCTTGGGTATCGGGTTCAGGTTCGGGCAGCAGTGGTCAGGGCATCCGGGGCCGAACGTGATCTCGACGCGCCGCCCAGTATCGTCAAATTCGCTGGCGGGAAACGGCAATTTGTAGATTCGTGCGATGACGGAATTTCGTTCGCCTCGAACCGAAAATTGATCCAATGCGGCTTTGACATTCGCTGCACGTCGTCGAGCAAGGGCTTTCGGGTCTCTCTCCGTCGGTTCCGCCAAACCGACGACCGAAACCACATCGACAATGGAAAAGCGATTGCGCATATCGGCTGACCACGCTGACAGCCTCGCCAACTCGGCGATAGATAGGTCGCTCGAATCATTGTCGAATCGAACGTCAAAATCCCAGCCGGGCAAGTTCGACGGACCATCGCACGCGAATGCCATATGTACGCAACTCAACGCGAGCGCGGCGGCAGTTAGCAATTTAGTCAATCGCAGCATGGTGTCGGTCTCCGTTGCTGCGGTGATCGCCGATACATCGCAGGTTCCGGTATCTCGATGTTTTGGGAAAACGCAGGGGCGTGCAGTCTGTCAATCGCAGGCGATGGGCTGGCCGGACGAGGGAAGAAGGGCGAACACGCAGGAGACGCTGGAAGAAGACGACCCGCTTCGCGCGGGTCGGTCCGAACGCTCCGTGTTACGTCAATGCGTCTTGGGTATCGGGTTCAGGTTCGGGCAGCAGTGATCAGGGCATCCCGGACTAACGTTCACCTCGACGCGCCGCCCCGATTGCCCGAACTCGTCCGGCTTGAAAATTTGACTCATGAAATCGCTTTTCTCGCCACGGATCGAAAACTGACCTAGGGCAGTCATCACGTTTTCCGCCCGTCGCGTTGCAAGCTGCTGTGCGTCTTGCTCGGTTCTTTCGGCCAGTCCTACAAGCCATACCGTATCGATGATCGGAAAGCGCCTTTTCAGATCGCTAGACCACGCCGATAACCTCGATAGTTCGATCGAAGAAATTGCGCTCGAGTCAGTATCGAAAACAATGTCGATGTAATGGGCAGGCATGTTCGATGGACCGTCACACGCGAATGCTGCATGCGCGCAGCACAACGTGAGCGCGGCGGCAGTCAGGAACTTAGTCACCATCGACGACGTACCCCGCAATGCTGTCGGCATTGTTGATTGCCAAGGCCGGATGCGATTGCCCCCATTCAGGAAGGAACCGCGTGATTGTGTATTGATCATCTGTAGATGACATCGTGTCTTGGAAGTGCGTTGCTTCGTGGATGATAGTGGATACGTGAGAATCGGCATTCGCAGTCCACGGGCGCATCGTGCAGAATCGCGCGCTGATGGCGATCGTGTGTGTTGTCGTGTCCGGCGCGCAGACGTGCGCCGCTTCCCCGCCGGTGCCGACCGGGTTAGGTGTGCATCCGGTCGCCAGATCGGCGGCGCTTCCGGTACGGACGACGTTCCTTTCATTGAAGGAGCACACTACCTTAACTACCTTTGTTAGTCCGGTCAGTAGGTGCATTCGTGTTGCCTCGTCGTTACGACCGAACCACTTGAACACGCGGTCTTTTTCGTACTGCGACCACTTTCGCAAAGAGACTATGCGAGCGTCTAGCTTCTCGATGGCTTTGGTCTGAGCCTTGGCGAACACGGCTCGGAACTCCGAGTTGGTCATGTTCTCGCAGATCGGCCGCAAGTCAACGTTCGCGAAATGCTGCGATCCTTCGATGGTGTTTGTCGTTGTCTCGGCAACGGTAGTCTGGTTCCCCATCTTTTCAATCCTCGATTACAAGCTTCAAGGTCTGCGCATCTTCGGTCTGCACGCGCGCAGTACAACCGTGCCGATCGCTCATGCCGGACGCAAGCATGTTCCCTGATCGATCCTTGATCCAATAGCGCACGTTGCTTAACGGCTGCTTGGTCCGAACGTCGCGGATCACGAACTGATCGTCATGGATACCCGACGCGGGCGCGAATGCCGAACGTGCGCCGAACGGGTTCGCCGCTTTGCGGCCGCCGTCGCCCCCGTAAAAAATCGTGCTGTCGCTACCCGCGATAAGTCGGTTTTGCCCGCATGGACAGAGTACCGCGTCACCTTCCAGGGCGACGCATCGCCCGTGATGAATCATGCGCTGGGCGCTGCCCACTATCAGGAACGCCCCATCGCAATTTCCGCATGTCGCCTTGTCGCCATCAATGGCTACCTGCTTGCCGTGATTGAACATCGTAGACGTAACGGCGATGACGACGCCGCCAGTTGTCGTCGGGTCGCCGTTCCTGACTGCTCGTCGGCTCATAGTCGTTTCCTCAATCGAAGTTGGTGTCGCGCGTGCAGGTCATTTGCATATTGCCGCGATACATCGGATCGATTGCATCGGGCGAACAGATCTGCGTAGTGTGTAGCTGCTGCACCATCGCGTAAAGCAGGATCGATGAGTGAAGAAAATACGAACAATCGGCGTGTTCTTTTTCTGTCATAGGCTCGGAAATATTATGTATGGACGAGCCATCGAAGATCGCCGGCAATGATTGGTTTGTATATGGGACGAGTATGATTTTTATTAGTAATCCAATGGAAACGTAGATACTTCGAAGCCGCGCATTACCGAGGGGAGGGATGAACGCGCAATCGAGCGCTGAGTTTCGCAAACCGAGCGGGAAGATGTGCCACGATCCAGGACTTGATCGTTTGCTGTCGACGCTGCTTGTCTGCAAGCGGATGCAACTCGATTGATAGGTCGCCGATGAAACGCACTGGGGATTCGACATTAAGCATGTGCGGCCGAATGGAGCGACAGCGACTGCAATGGCAGAGAAATGGCCGTGCTGCGCCCCTTCGACGAATCATTCGTGGCAGACGTTGCTTACAACGTGGTCGTGAGGGCGTCGTGAACCTGTTCACTGAATCGCGGCTCGCCCCGCGCTCGGCGGCCGAAAGGCGGTGACTCCAAGCGGACTGCGAACGCGTGGCAGACGTGATTGCACCTGTTGTCGCGCTGGGTGACAGCGGACGAGATCACGTGTTGGAAGCGGAGTTTCTACTCCGGGAAAATTCCAGGCTCGAACGAGCGATACTGTTCGGCGCGACACCGCGCCGATCCCCGGCGAATGCCTTCTCGTGACGAGCGCAAACCGGAAAGGGGGGAATCGTCCTACAGCGGTAATGCGGTCAGGTGAGGTGCCTCGGAAGCATCGCGCAGAAAGTTACCACCGCTGCATGGCGGTTGCGATCACGCTTCTACAATCCCTGGGCATCAGTCTTCGCGACCGCATGATTTTTTACCGCGCAGCGCGCGTGTCACGCGTGGACCGCATGCGTCGGAAACGCCGGCCCGGCACTGGCCGCACCCTGCGCGAGCGGCGCGACCTGCTTGCGGCGCTCCCTCGTCGGCGCGACGCCGAACGCGTCGCGATAGCTCTTGCTGAAATGGCACGCCGACTGGAAGCCGCACGCCATCGTGATGTGCATGATCGACATGTCGGTCTGCAGCAGCAGCTCGCGCGCGCGGCGCAGCCGCAGCGTCAGGTAGTAATGCGTCGGCGTCATCCCGAGGTGTTCGCGGAACAGGCGCTGCAGTTGCCGCTGCGACATGTTCGCGAGGCGCGCGAGCTCCTCGCGCGACAGCGGCTCCTCGATGTTGTTCTCCATCAGCGAGATCACCTCGAACAGCGACTTGTTCGCCGAGCCCAGGCGCGCGACGAGCGGCATGCGTTGCTGCGCGCTCGTGTCGCGTACGTGTTCGACGATGAACTGCTCGGCGATCTGCGTGACGCGCGCGGTGCCCACGCGCGCGGCGATCAGGTTCAGCATCATGTCGAGCGGCGCGACGCCGCCCGTGCACGTGATGCGGTCGCGGTCGATCACGAACAGTTCCTTCAGGAAGCGCGTGTCCGGAAACTCTTCCTTCAGCGCCGACATGTTCTCCCAGTGGATCGCGCATGCGTAGCCCGCGAGCAGCCCCGACTTCGCCAGTGCATAGGTGCCCGTGCACAGGCTGCCGAGCGGAATGCCCGCGCGTGCGAAACGACGCAGCGTCGACAGATGGGCCGGCGTGGTCGCACGCTGCACGTCGACGCCGCCGCACACGAACACGATGTCGGGCTGCCCCGCGCATTCGGCCGGGCCCGTGTCGACCGTCAGGCCGTTGCTCGCCGTGACCGGGCCGCCGTCCGGGCTGATCACCGACCAGCGGTAGAGCGGCTGGCCGCTCAGGTAGTTCGCCATCCGAAGCACCTCGATCGCATTGGTGAACGCGATCATCGTGAAGTTCGGTAAAGGCATGAACGCGAAGTGGGACAGCGACGCTGTGCGGTCGGGCGACATGGGGAGCTTCCTGGAATCTCTAATAGCTATAGGCCCGAGGCACCGATCGGGCTGCGGTATTGTGTGAGCGAGCGCAACAAGCGTGCCATACGGCTAAACCCTAGCTCCATACGTTGTCTGGGCGTAAGGCCGATGCTGCACTGCACCGTATCCGGGAGATGTCGCACTTCGATCGAGCGGCACAGGCACTGCGGAAGTGCGTGTCCATAGGTGAACAGCCGTCGCCGTTTTTGTCGGTCATCCGAAAAAGCACGACCGGTCACTTGTATAAAACGGACGCGGATGGCGGAAAAGGCAAAGAACGCGTCTAAATTCATCAATCCGCCGAAAATCCGAACGACAAGAATAGAGCCGTCGGCAGCCTTGTACTGGACGAGCGGGAAACCCAGGCAGGGCGGGCCTTGAGCTTCGGTTTCAGCCCCCTATTCTTCGTCACGGACGCACTATGTCGAACACCCAGCCTTTCTTCTCGCAGTCCCTTGCCGAGCGCGACGCGCCGGTGCGCAGCGCCATCCTGAAGGAACTCGAGCGTCAGCAGTCGCAGGTCGAGCTGATCGCGTCGGAAAACATCGTGTCGCGCGCCGTGCTCGAGGCGCAGGGCTCGGTGCTGACCAACAAGTACGCGGAAGGCTATCCCGGCAAGCGCTACTACGGCGGCTGCGAGTTCGCCGATGAAGTCGAGGCGCTGGCGATCGAACGCGTGAAGCAGATCTTCAACGCCGGCTATGCGAACGTGCAGCCGCACTCGGGCGCGCAGGCGAACGGCTCGGTGATGCTCGCGCTGGCGAAGCCGGGCGACACGGTGCTCGGCATGTCGCTCGACGCCGGCGGCCACCTGACGCACGGCGCGAAGCCGGCGCTGTCGGGCAAGTGGTTCAACGCGGTCCAGTACGGCGTGAATCGCGACACGATGCGGATCGACTACGACCAGGTCGAAGCGCTCGCCCACGAACACAAGCCGAACCTGATCATCGCCGGCTTCTCCGCATACCCGCGCGCGCTCGACTTCGCGCGCTTCCGCGCGATCGCCGACAGCGTCGGCGCGAAGCTGATGGTCGACATGGCGCACATCGCCGGCGTGATCGCCGCGGGCCGCCACGCGAACCCGGTCGAGCACGCGCACGTCGTCACGTCGACCACGCACAAGACGCTGCGCGGCCCGCGCGGCGGCTTCGTGCTGACCAACGACGAGGACATCGCGAAGAAGATCAACTCGGCCGTGTTCCCCGGCCTGCAGGGCGGCCCGCTGATGCACGTGATCGCCGGCAAGGCCGTCGCGTTCGGCGAAGTGCTGCACGCGGACTTCAAGACCTACATCGACAACGTGCTCGCGAACGCGCAGGCGCTCGGCGAAGTGCTGAAGGCGGGCGGCGTCGATCTCGTCACGGGCGGCACCGACAACCACCTGCTGCTCGTCGACCTACGTCCGAAGGGCCTGAAGGGCGCGCCGGTCGAACAGGCGCTGGAGCGCGCGGGTATCACCTGCAACAAGAACGGCATTCCGTTCGACACCGAGAAGCCGACCGTCACGTCGGGCATCCGCCTCGGTACGCCGGCCGGCACGACGCGCGGCTTCGGCGTCGCGGAATTCCGCGAGGTGGGCCGCCTGATCCTGGAAGTGTTCGACGCGCTGCGCGCGAATCCGGAAGGCGACCACGCGACCGAACAGCGCGTGCGCCGCGAGATCTTCGCGTTGTGCGAACGCTTCCCGATCTACTGATCCCACCGTCCCGACAATACTGGAGCAACACATGAGCACGCTGCATCAAGACAGCATCATCATCGACGGTCTGAACATCTCGAAGTTCGAGAAGCCGGTGTTCGAAGACATGCGCCGCGGCGGCATCACGGCCGCGAACTGCACGGTGTCGGTGTGGGAGAACTTCACGAAGACCGTCGACAACATCGGCGTGATGAAGAAGAAGATCCGCGACAACGGCGAGCTGCTGACGCTGGTGCGCACGACGGAAGACATCTTCCGCGCGAAGAAGGAAAACAAGACCGGCGTGATCCTCGGCTTCCAGAACGCGCATGCGTTCGAGGACAACCTCGGCTACATCGAGGCGTTCGCCGACATGGGCGTGCGCGTCGTGCAGCTTTGCTACAACACGCAGAACCTGGTCGGCACCGGCTGCTACGAGCGTGACGGCGGCCTGTCGGATTTCGGCCGGGAAGTGATCACCGAGATGAACCGCGTCGGCATCATGGTCGACCTGTCGCACGTGGGCGGCAACACGTCGTCGGAAGCGATCGCGTTCTCGAAGAAGCCGGTGTGCTATTCGCACTGCCTGCCGTCGGGTCTGAAGGAGCATCCGCGCAACAAGAGCGACGAACAGCTGAAGGAGATCGCCGATGCGGGCGGCTTCGTCGGCGTGACGATGTTCGCGCCGTTCCTGAAGCGCGGGATTGAAGCGAACATCGACGACTACATCGAGGCGATCGAGTACGTCGTGAATCTGATCGGCGAAGACGCGGTCGGCATCGGCACCGATTTCACGCAGGATTACGCGAAGGAATTCTTCGACATGCTGACGCATGACAAGGGCCGCTATCGCCAGCTGACGAACTTCGGCAAGGTGATCAACCCGGACGGCATCCGCACGATCGGCGAATTTCCGAACCTGACCGCGGCGATGGAACGCCACGGCTGGAAGGAGTCGCGTATCCGCAAGATCATGGGCGAGAACTGGGTGCGCGTGTTCAAGGACGTGTGGGGCGCATAAGCGCCGCGAACGCCGAACCGCCGCCAGAAATTCAACATTAAAAAAACCGGGACGTGCCCGCGCAAGCCGCGCGGACACGCGGACGATGTCGCGCCTGCGCCTCGAGCCGCGCGACCCATTTCCTCACGGAGTCACACGATGCAACCGCAACTGCCGATCAACGTCGATCCCGATACCGGCGTCTGGACCACCGACGCGCTGCCGATGCTGTACGTGCCGCGCCACTTCTTCACGAACAACCACGTCGCGGTCGAGGAAGCGCTCGGCGTCGAAGCGTACGCGGAGATTTTGTACAAGGCCGGCTACAAGTCTGCCTACCACTGGTGCGACAAGGAAGCGAAGCTGCACGGCCTGACCGGCATGGCGGTGTTCGAGCACTACCTGAAGCGCCTGTCGCAACGCGGCTGGGGCCTGTTCTCGATCATCGAGGCCGATCCGGCCGGTGCGCGCGCGAAGATCGAGCTGCGCCACTCGTCGTTCGTGCTTCAGCAGCCGGAGAAGGAAGGCAAGCTCTGCTACATGTTCGCGGGCTGGTTCGCCGGCGCGATGGACTGGGTCAACGACACGACGCCGGAAGGCAAGGGCGCACCGCGTGCGCAAT
This sequence comes from Burkholderia metallica, assembly GCF_001718555.1. Lineage (NCBI taxonomy): Bacteria > Pseudomonadati > Pseudomonadota > Betaproteobacteria > Burkholderiales > Burkholderiaceae > Burkholderia > Burkholderia metallica. The sequence goes on along the minus strand of NZ_CP013403.1, from coordinate 2,345,006 downwards.
CGAAGGAAGTGCAGTGCGCGGCCGAGCATCACGACCATTGCGTCTTCGAAGTGTCGCCGATCGCGCACTGATGTATTGATGCACTGACACCCCGCAACAGAACAACACCCGCAACACGAGACATTCGAACGCCAGAGGTCGCCAGCGATGCGTTATCCCCACCTGTTCAAACCCATGCAGCTGAACCAGCTGACGCTGCGCAACCGGATCGTCAGCACCGCGCATGCGGAGGTGTATGCCGAGCCGGGCGGCCTGCCGGGCGACCGCTATATCCGCTACTACGAAGAAAAGGCGAAGGGTGGCGTCGGCCTGGCCATCTGCGGCGGGTCGAGCCCGGTGTCGATCGACAGCCCGCAAGGCTGGTGGAAATCGGTGAACCTGTCGACCGACAAGATCATCGATCCGCTCACGCGCCTCGCCGACACGATGCACAAGCACGGCGCGAAGATCATGATCCAGGCGACGCACATGGGCCGCCGCTCGTCGTTCCACGGCGAGCACTGGCCGCACCTGATGTCGCCGTCGGGCGTGCGCGAACCGGTGCACCGCGGCAACGCGAAGATCATCGAGATCGAGGAAATTCGCCGCATCATCGGCGATTTCGCGGCGGCCGCGAAGCGCGTGAAGGCCGCCGGCATGGACGGTATCGAGATTTCGGCCGCTCACCAGCACCTGATCGACCAGTTCTGGAGCAAGCGGTCGAACCACCGCACCGACGAATGGGGCGGCAGCCTCGAAAACCGCCTGCGCTTCGGCATCGAAGTGCTGACCGCCGTGCGCGAAGCGGTCGGCAAGGATTTCTGCGTCGGCCTGCGCATGTGCGGCGACGAATTCCACGAAGACGGCCTCGATCACGAAGCGCTGAAGGAAATCGCGCAGGCGATGTCGGAGACGGGCCTGATCGACTACCTGAGCGTGGTCGGCTCGGGCGGCGACACGCACAACACGATCGCCAACTGCATGCCGCCGATGGCGCTGCCGCCGGAGCCGTTCGTGCACCTTGCGGCCGGCATCAAGTCGGTCGTGAAAATTCCGGTGATGCACGCGCAGAGCATCCGCGATGCGGGCCAGGCCGAGCGCCTGCTCGCCACCGGCATGATCGACCTGGTCGGCATGACACGCGCGCAGATCGCCGATCCGCACATGGTGATCAAGATCCGCGACGGCCGCGAGGACGAAATCAAGCAGTGCGTCGGCGCGAACTACTGCATCGACCGCCAGTACAACGGTCTCGACGTGCTGTGCATCCAGAACGCGGCGACGTCGCGCGAAGCGACGATGCCGCACATCATCGAGAAGTCGCGCGGCCCGAAGCGCAAGGTTGTGGTGGTCGGCGCGGGCCCGGCGGGTCTGGAAGCCGCGCGTGTCGCGAAGCTGCGCGGCCACGACGTCGTGCTGTTCGAAAAGAACGCCGAAGTGGGCGGCCAGGTGATGATCGCCGCGAAGGCGCCGCAGCGCGAGCAGATGTCGGGGATCATCCGCTGGTTCGACATGGAAACGAAGCGCCTGGGCGTCGATCGCCGTCTGGGCGTGGCCGCCGACGAGAAGATGATCATGGCCGAGAAGCCGGACATCGTCGTGCTCGCGACGGGCGGGTCGAGCTTCACGTGGCAGGTGCCAGGCTGGGGCGTGGCCGAAGGGCTCGCCGTCAGTTCGTGGGACATCCTGACCGGCAAGGTCGAGCCGAAGCAGAACGTGCTGCTGTTCGACGGCGTGAGCACGCATGCCGGTGCCGGCGTGGCCGACTTCATGGCGAGCCGCGGCTCGAAGGTCGAGGTCGTCACACCGGACGTGAAGGTCGCCGACGATTGCGGCGGCACGACGTTCCCGATCTTCTATCGCCGGCTGTACGCGTTCGGCGTGATCCCGACGCCGAACACGATGCTCGATCGCGTCTATGAAGAGGACGGCAAGCTGATCGCCGTGCTGCGCAACGAGTACACGGAAGAACTGGAAGAACGCGCGGTCGACCAGGTCGTGATCGAGAACGGCTCGTCGCCGAACGACGAGCTGTACTGGAAGCTCAAGCCGGAATCGGTGAACCGCGGCCAGATCGATCCGCACACGCTGTTCGCGGCCGAGCCGCAACCGTGCCTGTCGGAAGAACTCGGCAACGGCCGTTTCCTGCTGTTCCGTGTCGGCGATTGCATCTCGATGCACAACGTCCACGGCGCGATCTACGACTCGCTGCGTCTCGTGAAGGATTTCTAAAGATGAATCCGGCTTTCCTCATTACCGCGCTGCTGTGGCTGTCGGTGGCGGGGCTCGCGTTCGCGGTCGCGAAGCGCTCGTCTTACTGGCGTCTCGGCCGGGCCACCGCGCCCGGCTCGTTCGGCATCGCGAACCTGTTCGCGATTCCCAAACGCTACTTCGTCGACCTGCACCACGTGGTCGCCCGCGATCCGTACATCGCGAAGACGCACGTCGCGACGGCCGGCGGCGCGATCGGCGCGCTCGCGCTGGTGTTCATCAACTACGGCCTCGCGATCTACTCGCCGTGGCTCGACAAGCTGATCTTCCTTGCGGCGCTCGCGATGCTGGTCGGTGCGGTGTTCGTGTGGCGCCGGCGTGCGGCCCGGGACGTGCCGGCCCGCCTGTCGCGCGGCCCGTGGAATACGCTGCCGTGGCTGCTCGGCTCGTTTGCGCTCGGCCTCGTGCTGTTCATGCTGGTGCCGACCGGTGCGATGTCGGGCGCGTTCGCGGTGCTCTGCGCGCTGCTGATCGGTGTCGGCGCGTTCACGATGACGGTCGGCGCCGCGAAGGGCGGCCCGATGAAGCATGCGATCGCCGGCCTGCTGCACCTCGCCTTCCACCCGCGCCAGGAGCGTTTCGCCGCGACGCGCGAATCGTTCACGGGCAACGGCACGGCCACGCCGCCGACCGCACTGAAGCTGCCGGACATCGAGCATCAGGAGTACGGCGTCGCGAAGCCGGTCGAATTCCGCTGGAACCAGTTGCTGAGCTTCGACGCGTGCGTGCAGTGCGGCAAGTGCGAAGCCGCGTGCCCCGCGTTCGCGTCGGGCCAGCCGCTGAACCCGAAGAAGCTCATTCAGGATCTCGTCGTCGGGATGGCCGGCGGCACCGATGCCGCGTACACGGGCAGCCCGACGCCGGGCCTCGCGGTCGGCCAGCATCGCGGCGAGCCGAACGGCCCGATCGTGTCGGGCCTGATCGAAGAGCAGACGCTGTGGTCGTGCACGACCTGCCGCGCATGCGTGCAGGAATGCCCGATGCTGATCGAACACGTCGACGCGATCGTCGACATGCGCCGCAACCGCACGCTCGTGCACGGCACGGTGCCGGGCAAGGGCCAGGAAGTGCTCGCGAACCTGCGTGAAACGGGCACGATGGGCGGCTACGACACGGCCGCGCGCTACGACTGGTCGGTCGACCTGAACGCGCCCGTCGCGCAACCCGGCAAGCCGGTCGACGTGCTGTTCGTCGCGGGCGAAGGCGCGTTCGACATGCGCTACCAGCGCACCCTGCGCGCATTCGTCAAGGTGCTGAACAAGGCAGGCGTCGACTACGCGGTGCTCGGCTCGACTGAAACCGACACGGGCGACGTCGCCCGCCGGCTCGGCGACGAAGCGACGTTCCAGCAGATGGCGAAGCGCCTGATCGGCACGCTCGGCACGCTGTCGTACAAGCAGATCGTGACGGCCGACCCGCACGTGATGCACAGCCTGCGCAACGAATACCGCGCGCTCGGGCTGCGCGTGACGGTCAAGCATCACACGACCTATCTCGCCGAACTCGCCGACAGCGGCAAGATCGCGCCGAAGGCCGTCGACGCGCTGCAGGACAAGCGCACCACGTATCACGATCCGTGCTACCTCGGCCGCTACAACGGCGAGACGGAAGCGCCGCGCAAGCTGCTGAAGACGATCGGCATCCAGGTCGTCGAGATGGAGCGCAACGGCATGCGCGGCCGCTGCTGCGGCGGTGGCGGCGGCGCGCCGCTCACCGACATCCCCGGCAAGCAACGCATTCCCGACATCCGCATCGCCGACGCGCGCACGATCGGCGCGGACGTGGTCGCGGTGGCCTGCCCGAACTGCACGGCGATGCTCGAAGGCGTCGTGGGCCCGCGCCCCGACGTGCTCGACGTGGCCGAACTCGTCGCCGCCTCGCTGGAGTGAATCGATGAACACGATCAAACGAATCGATCCGCGCCGGCCGTTCATCATCACGGCCGCCGGCCTGAAGCGCATCACGCTCGGCGAGGCAGGCAGCGCCGATGCGAACGCCGCGCACTGGTCCGCGCACGGTCATGGCGCGGCGGCCGCGAAGCCGCGCCGCGCGCTGCAGGATCCGAAGCACGTGATGCTGGTGGTCGCGCACGGTGAACGCGGCGCGCTCGACGAGCATTCCCGGCAGGCGATCGCCGCCGCCGCGCTGCTCGCCGACGCGCAGACCGAAGTCGCGCTGCTCGCGTTCGGCGAGCTGAAGGACGACGTGGCCGAACTGGGCGTCGACAAGCTGCTCGAACTGGCCGGCTTCGATCGGCGCGCGTTCGATCCTGAAAGCGAATTGCAAGCGTTGCAGGCCTGTGTGGCCGCACTCGCGCCGAAACACGTGTTCGTGCCCGACAACGCGACGGGCGACGGCGATCTCGGCCGGCGTTACGCGGCGGCCGCCGGCGCAAGCGTCGCGACGCACGTCGTCGAGATCGACGCGAAGCATGTCGGCGCGTATGCGCATGCCGGTCGCGCGTTCGCCACCCGTGCGCTGCCCGACGTGATCCTGCTCGCGCAGAACGCCGTCGACGCGAAGCTGCCGTTCGTCGGCGCGGGCGAACGCGTGGCCGCCGACTTCATCCGCCCGGCCCATGACGCCGCGCAGCCGTACCGCGATCTCGGCCTCGACGAAATCGACGCGGCACAGGTCGCGCTCGAGGAAGCCGATTTCATCGTGTCGGCCGGCAACGGCGTGTCCGACATCGGCGCGTTCGAGCGGCTGGCCGGCGTGTTCGGCGCGGCGATCGGCGCGAGCCGCGTCGCGGTCGACAACGGCCATTTCACGCGCGACAAGCAGGTCGGCGCCACCGGCAAGACGGTCGAGGCGAGCGTGTACATCGCGTTCGGCATCTCGGGCGCGGTGCAGCATCTGCAGGGGATCAAGGACTGCCGCCATGTGATCGCGGTGAACCTCGACGGCAGCGCGCCGATCGCGAAGCGCGCGAACCTGACGGTGGTCGGCGACGCGCAGGGCACGATCGCCGCGCTGATCGAACAGGTGCAGGCTGCGCGCGCCGCGCGCGGCGAATCGCCGGCCGCGGTCGGCACGCGTGAACCCGAAGGAGTCGCCGCATGAACGCCCCCCGCCAGTTGCAACGCATCGCGGTGCTCGTGTCCGTCGGCCGGCATCCGGTCAGCGGCGTCGCGCGCTACAGCCGCAACGATGCGGCCGCGCTCGAAACCGGAGGCCAGCTCGCCGAGCGGCATCGCGCGACGCTCGACGTGATCCATGCCGGCGACCCGGCGAACGCGGCACTTGCCGAATATCTGGCGCTCGGCGCCCGGGAGGTCGAGGTGCTGGCCTGTCGCGACGGCGACGATGCGGTGCACGCGCTCGCCGCCCGCGTCGAAGGCTACGACCTCGTGCTGACCGGCACGCGCGCCGAAGGCGCGTACGACACCGGGATGCTGCCGTACCGCGTCGCTGCGGCGCTCGGTTATCCGCTCGTCGGCTCAGCCGTCGACGTGAGCGTCGGCGGCGGCCGCGTGGCGGTCCGGCAATTTTTGCCGAAAGGGCTGCGGCGGCGCGTCGATGCGGCGCTGCCGGCCGTCGTCGCCGTCCATCCGCTCGCCAATGCGGAGCCGCGCTACGCGTACGCACGGCTGCGTGCCGGCGCGATCCGACCGGCGCTCGCGGCACCCGGCGTGGACGCCGATGCGGCTGCATGGGCGGTCGGCCCGGTCGAGCGTAAACCCGTAAAACTGGTCGCCGCCGAGAAGCGCTCCGGGCATGCCCGGATGCTGTCCGCGACGACGACCGAAAGCCGCGGCGGCAACGTCGTAAATGAAGGGAGTTCGGTCGAAAAAGCACAAGTGATCCTCGCGTATTTGCGCGAGCATCAGCTCATCGACTATTGATTTTGATGCCTGTCGGCAAGAACCCAGGGATGCAAGGAATCCGGAGCAAACGATGAAAGTATCGGCAGACATTCGTGCATTGATCGAGCGGCGCAAGGAAGGGCACAGCCTCGAAGCGCCGTTCTACACGAGCGAGGACATCTTTGCGCTCGACATGGAGGCGATTTTCCGCCAGCACTGGATCCAGGTGGCGATCGAGCCGGACATTCCGGAGCCGGGCGACTACGTGACCGTGCAACTGGGGAACGACTCGATCCTGATCGTGCGCGACGACGACATGGCGATCCGCGCGTTCCACAACGTGTGCCGCCACCGCGGCGCGCGCCTGTGCAACGAGGACAAAGGCTCGGTCGGCAACATCGTGTGCCCGTACCACAGCTGGACCTACAACCTGACGGGCCAGCTGATGTTCGCCGAGCACATGGGCGAGAAGTTCGACCGCTGCAAGCACAGCCTGAAGTCGGTGCACGTCGAGAACCTCGCGGGCCTGATCTTCATCTGCCTCGCCGACGAGCCGCCGGTCGATTTCGCGCAGATGCGCGCCGAGATGGAGCCGTACCTGCTGCCGCACGATCTGCCGAACACGAAGATCGCCGCGCAGATCGACATCATCGAGGAAGGCAACTGGAAGCTCACGATGGAAAACAACCGCGAGTGCTATCACTGCGTCGCGAACCATCCGGAGCTCACCATCTCGCTGTACGAATACGGCTTCGGCTACCAGCGTTCCGACGCGAACGCCGAAGGCATGGACGCATTCGCGGAAACCTGCGTGCGGCGCGGCAAGGAGTGGGCCGAGATGGGCCTGCCGTCCGCCGAAATCGAAAAGCTGCTCGACGTGACGGGTTTCCGCACGCAGCGGCTGCCGCTCGATCGCCACGGCGAATCGCAGACGCTCGATGCGAAGGTCGCGTCGAAGAAGCTGCTCGGCGGCTTCGACAAGGCGGACCTCGGCGGGCTGTCGTTCTGGACCCAGCCGAATTCGTGGCACCACTTCATGAGCGATCACATCGTGACGTTCTCGGTGATTCCGCTGTCGGCCGGCAAGACGCTCGTGCGCACGAAGTGGCTCGTGCACAAGGACGCGAAGGAAGGCATCGACTACGACGTGAAGAACCTCACGGCCGTGTGGAACGCGACCAACGACCAGGACCGCGCGCTCGTCGAATTCTCGCAGCGCGGTGCGACCAGCAGCGCATACGAGCCGGGCCCGTACTCGCCGTTCACGGAAGGTCTCGTCGAAAAATTCTCGGCCTGGTACATCGGCCGGCTCGCCGAAAAAACCGGCGCGTAGTCGTCAGCGGAACAGCAAGCGGAGTCAGACATGATGCGAGATGCGGCCAACTTCGAGCCGACGGACAGCCGGGTGACGCGCCCGGCGTTCTGGAATGCCCTTCCCGAGCGCTGGACGAGCGACGTCGAGGAAACGCTGGTGTGCTGCCACGTGCGGCAGGAAACGCACGACGTGAAGAGTTTCTTCTTCCGTTCGCCGCAGGGCCGCGCGTTCTCGTTCGAGCCCGGGCAGTTCCTCACGCTCGAACTCGACATCGACGGCGAGACGATCAACCGGTGCTACACGATCTCGTCGTCTCCGGCGCGGCCGCATACGGTGTCGATCACGGTGAAGCGCGTGCCGGGCGGCAAGGTGTCGAACTGGCTGCACGACAACCTGCAGCCGGGCGCATCGGTGCGCGTGCTCGGCCCGGCCGGCGAATTCACGTGCGCACGGCATCCGGCGCGCAAGTACCTGTTCCTGTCGGCCGGCTCGGGCGTCACGCCGCTGATGTCGATGAGCCGCGCGCATCATGATCTCGCCGAGGACCGCGACATCCTGTTCGTGCACAGCGCACGCACGCCGGACGACATCATCTTCGCGCGCGAGCTCGACCTGATCGCGTCGAACCATACGAACTTCCGCACGTCGTTCGTCGTCGAGCGCGTGGGCGCACGGACCAACTGGCCGGGCGTCACGGGCTTCCTGACGCTGCCGCTGCTGAAGCTGATCGCACCGGATTTCATGGAGCGCGAAATCTTCACGTGCGGCCCCGCGCCGTACATGAAGGCCGTGCGCGACCTGCTCGACGAAGCCGGATTCGATCGCAAGCAGTATCACGAGGAAAGCTTCTCGTTCGAGACGCTCGCGCAGACCGCGAGCGACGAGCTGCTCGCCGATCTCGTGCCGCCGGCCGACGGTGCGGACACCGCCACGACGCAGTATACGGTCAGCTTCGCGAAGAGCAATCGCGAGATTGCGTGCGGCTCGGAGCAGCACGTGCTGGATGCGGCGCGCCAGTCGGGCGTACGGCTGCCGGCTTCGTGCACGCAGGGCATGTGCGGCACCTGCAAGGTGAAGCTCGTGTCGGGGCAGGTGGAGATGAAACACAACGGCGGTATCCGCCAGCGCGAGATCGACCAGGGGATGGTGCTGCTGTGCTGCAGCAAGCCGCTGTCGGATCTCGTGATCGACAAGTAAAACAAGTAGACGCGCCATCGGCTGGCCCGCAGGCGTCGCCTGCGGACAAGCATCCGTCGCAAAACGACCGGATCGCCGAATTGTGGTTGAAGAACCTAGAGAGACAACGCGCCGGCGTGCGCATTTCAAGGAGATCGACCATGAAGCTGTTCGGAAAACTGTTTTGGACCGGCGCACTGTCGGCCATGGTGGCATTGAGCGCATCGGCGCTTGCCGATACGAAGCCCACGCTGAAGATCGGCTACGTCGAAGGCTGGGACGACAGCGTCGCGACGTCGAACGTCGCGGCCCGCGTGATCGAGAAGAAGCTCGGCTACGAAGTGAAGCTCGTGCCGGTCGCGGCCGGGATCATGTGGCAGGGCGTCGCGCGCGGCGATCTCGATGCGACGCTGTCCGCGTGGCTGCCGGTCACGCATGGGTCGTACTGGGATGAATACAAGTCCAAGGTCGTCGACCTCGGCGCGAATTTCCCCGATGCGAAGATCGGCCTGATCGTGCCCGCTTACGTGAAGGCGAAGAGCATCGACGACCTGAACGCGGAGAAGGCCAGCTTCGGCGGCCGGATCGTCGGCATCGATGCGGGCGCCGGCGTGATGCGCAAGACCGACGACGCGATCAAGAGCTACGGGCTGAGCTACACGCTGATGCCGAGTTCGGGCAGTGCGATGACGGCCGAGCTGTCGCGTTCCGTCAATGCGAACAAGCCGGTCATCGTGACGGGCTGGGCGCCGCACTGGATGTTCGCGAAGTGGAAGCTGCGCTTCCTCGACGATCCGAAGAAGGTGTTCGGCGGCGCGGAGCACGTCGACAGCGTCGTGAATCCGCAGCTCGAAACGAAGGCCAAGCCGGTCGTCGCATTCCTGAAGAAATTCCAGTGGAAGCCGGGTGAAATCGACAGCGTGATGCTCGCGATTCAGAACGGTTCGAAGCCGGAAGCGGCGGCCGATGCGTGGATCGCGGCGCATGCCGACCGCGTGAATTCGTGGACGGAAGGCGCGCAGTAAGCACACGGCGAGCGCGTGACGATTCGTCACGCGCGGCACGTCGACAATCCCCATAAAAAACATACCGGGAATGGCATGCAGGAATCCGAAACAATCGCGATGAACTGCGGCCATATCCCGAAACTCTGTTGCTGATTCTGCAAAAAACCCCGTAAGTTGTTACACTACGGCCCTTGCGCAAGAGTCATCACAGCTTACATGGGACCAGAGCCAGCGTTCACGCGCGCTCTGATCAACAGGAGGAATTGGATGAGTCAGGCAGGACTGCGTGCGAATCGCACCAGTGACGTTGAGGCAACCATCTCACATGATTCGACGGGCCACACGCTGCATCGTGGCCTCACCTGGAAAGACGCTTTTTGGGTAACGAGCGGCGTGCCGGCTGGCGTGCTGTTCACGATCGGCGGCGTATGCGCGACGATCGGCCAGCCCGCGTGGGCGATCTGGATCGCCGCGATCACGATGGGGCTGATTCAAAGCGCGACTTATGCGGAAATATCGGGGCTATTTCCCCATAAATCGGGCGGCGCGTCCGTGTATGGCGCGATCGGCTGGGTCCGTTACAGCAAGCTGATTGCCCCGGTGTCCGTGTGGTGCAACTGGCTCGCGTGGTCGCCGATGCTCGCGCTCGGCTGCGGCCTCGCGGCGAGCTATGCGCTCACGAGCCTCTTTCCCGCCAACGCGGCGGTGCTGCACTGGCAGCTCAAGGTTGCCGATCTCGGGTTCATCAAGCCGGGTCTTTCGCTGCGGATCAATGCGACGTTCATCATCGCGACGATCCTGCTTCTCATCACGTTCAAGCTGCAGCACAGCGGCGCATCGAAAGCGGCACGCACGCAGCGCATTCTCGGCATCGCGTCGCTCACGCCGCTCTTGATCGTCGGCATCGTGCCGTTCGTGTTCGGCGACGTGCCGAAGTCGAACCTGCTGCCGCTGCTGCCGCTCGGTCACGACGCGCACGGCAACGTCACGGCCGCGACGTTCGGCACGTGGAACGGGCAGGGCGTGACGATGGCGCTCGGCGCGATGTTCATGGCCGGCTGGGCGTCGTACGGCTTCGAGACGGCCGTCTGCTACACGCGCGAATTTCGCGATCCGCGCCGCGACACCGCGAAGGCGATCTTCTGGTCGGGCGCGTTGTGCCTCGTCGTGATGACGCTCGTGCCGATGGCGTTCCAGGGCGCGCTCGGCACGCAGGCGATGCTCGATCCGTCGATCGGCGACGGTACCGGCGTCGCGGCAGCGATGGCGAAGATCGTCGGCGGCGGCGCATGGGTCGCGAATGCGGTGGTCGTGATGCTGATGCTGTCGATCCTGCTGATCGTGATGACGTCGATGATGGGCTCGTCGCGCACGCTGTACCAGGCATCGGTGGACGGCTGGCTGCCGAAGTACCTGTCGCACGTGAACGAGCACGGCTCGCCCACGCGCGCGATGTGGACCGATCTCGGCTTCAACCTCGTGTTGCTGATGATGTCGGACTACATGACGGTGCTGTCGATCTCGAACGTCTGCTACATGCTGTTCGTATTCCTGAATCTTCAGTCGGGCTGGATCCACCGGATGGATCGCGGCAACTGGGATCGGCCGTTCCGCTGCCCGACATGGCTGCTCGTCGGCGGCGCGATCTGCGGCTATGCGAACCTCGTGTATGTCGGCGCGGGTGCGAACCTGCAGGGCGAGGGCACACTGCGCAACGGGCTGATCGCGATGCTGCTGATCGTGCCGGTGTTCCTGTTCCGCCACTACTGGCAGGATCGCGGTCGCTTCCCCGCGCAGATGCAGCGCGACATGGAGCTCGAGGTGCCGAAGCGCGCGATGTGGCTGAACCTGATGCCTTACGCGGCGCTGGTCGGCGCGGGGCTGACGATCTGGTTGTCGTATTACTTTGCGTGGGTGAAGTGACGGCCGGATGCATGCGCGGTGCGTCGCCCGACGCACCACATGCAACGCAATGACAAAAGGCCTGACCGGTCCACACCGGTCAGGCCTTTTTCGTTTCGCTCCCGTTTGAACGGGAGCGCTGCCCGCTTACGGAAACACCACCGTCCGATCCCCATTCAGAAACACCCGCCGCTCGATGAACGCCTTCACCGCGCGCGCGAGCGTGAGCGATTCGACGTCGCGCCCCACCGCGAGCAGTTGCTCGGGGCGCAGCGCATGATCGACGCGCTCGACCACTTGCTCGATGATCGGGCCTTCGTCGAGATCGTCGGTGACGAAGTGCGCGGTCGCGCCGATCAGCTTCACGCCGCGCGCATGCGCCTGGTGATACGGCTTCGCGCCCTTGAAGCCCGGCAGGAACGAATGATGGATGTTGATCGCGCGGTTCGCGAGCTTCGCGCTCGTCTCCCGCGACAGCACCTGCATGTAGCGCGCGAGGATCACGAGCTCTGCGCCGCTCGACTCGAAGAAGTCGAGCCACTGCGCTTCCTGCTGCGCCTTCGTATCGGCCGTGATCGGGAAGTGGCGGAACGGCAGCCCGTGCTGCGCGGCGAGCGGCTCGAAGTCGGGATGGTTCGACACGATGCCGACGATGTCCATCTTCAGCTCGCCCATCCGCCAGCGGAACAGCAGGTCCGCGAGGCAGTGCTCGAGCTTCGACACCATGATCAGCACCTTGGGCCGTGCGTTCACGTCGTGGATGGCCCACTGCATGTCGCCCTGCTCGCCGCCGAGGCCGGCCGCGATCGGCGCGAATTCGTGGCGCAGCGCGTCGATCTGCAGCGTCTCGTCCGTCGGATGAAACACGCAGCGCACGAAGAAGCGGTTGCTGAGATCGTCGTCGAACACGTTCAGCGCATCGACGTAGCAGCGATGGCGATCGAGAAAGCCGACGACGGCGGCGACCTGGCCGGCCGCGCTCGGGCACGACAGTGTCAGGACGAATTGATCGGGGCGGTGCTCGGCGGTCATGAGAGTCCTCGTGTGGCAGGGGCGCACGGCCGTGCGGCGGCGCACGAACGCGCCGCGCCGCACGGGTAGCGGGAGGCTCAAGTAAATCAGGACGATACTGGGGCGGATAGAACCAACGCGCCGTGTGGCTGGTATCGGCGCGCCAGCGCGCGAGGGCGGGCGCGGCCGGTCAGGCCCCCGCGCACGCGTCGAGCAGCCAGCGCCGGAACACGTGGGTCGCGTCCGGCTCGGGCCGCTGCGGCGGTCGCACCAGGAAGTAGCCGCGCGACGTGACGACGGGCGCGTCGACGAGCTTCACGAGCTGCCCGGACGCGACGAGCTCGTCGACGAGCGGCGACCAGCCGAGCGCGACGCCTTCGCCGAGCAGCGCCGCATGGATCACGAGCGCGTAGCTGTTGAAGGTCACGCCGCGCGCGGCGGCCGCCGGTTCGAGCCCGTGCGCGTCGAACCAGCCGGACCACGACAGCCAGCGCTCGGGGCGCGTCGGCTGCACGTGCAGCAGCGGCAGCGCGAGCAGGTGGTCGGCCCGCGCGACGTCGGGGTGCGCAGCGCGGAACGCGGGCGAGCACACGGGCGTGACCGATTCCGGAAAGAGCCGTGCGGCGGTGCACGACGGCCAGTGGCCGTCGCCGAACAGGATCGCGATGTCGCCGTGATCGCGCTGCGCGTCGTAATCCTGTGACGTGACGACGCGCACGTCGACGTCCGGCATCACGCGCTTCAGCCCGGCAAGGCGCGGCATCAGCCAGTAGGTCGCGAAACCGAAGTCGGTGACGATCGTGAGGGAACCGTGCTCGCGGCGCGCCCGCAGCGTCGCGGTCGCGCCGCGCAGCGTGTCGAGGCTCAGCCGCACGGCTTCGTACAGGCACTGGCCGTCGGCCGTCAGCGTGACGCCGCGCGGGCTGCGTTCGAACAGCGGCACGCCGAGTTCGGCTTCGAGCTGGTACACCTGCTGGCTCACGGCCGGCTGCGTCGAGCCGAGCTCGCGCGCGGCGGCCGTGAAGCTCGCGAGCCGGGCGGCCGATTCGAACGCACGCAGCGCCTGCATCGACGGTAACGGTTCGGGTTTCGACATAAGTCTCTCTAATGGCCCCATAAGGGCCGGACGCCTACCCGCGCGAATTCGGGCGGGCGATAGTGCATCGGACGGTACGGCCCACGCGCTTCGCGGCCGGCGGGCCACGCCTTCCGCGATTCTAGCCAGCGCGGGCCGCACGCGCGGCAGTTTCTTCGGGCCGCCTCCGTCATGCCGGACGTCTCGCCGCCCGAGCGGCGCGCCGTTCCATTCGAACACCGTTTTCCCCACGACCGCCGATGACGAACCCGACACCCAACATCCTGATCCTGATGGCCGACCAGCTCACGCCGTTCGCGCTGCCGGCCTACGGCAACCGCGTCGCGCGCACGCCGACGCTCGACCGGCTCGCCGCGCAAGGCGTGGTGTTCGACGCCGCGTACTGCGCGAGCCCGCTGTGCGCGCCGTCGCGTTTCTCGCTGCTGACGGGCAAGCTGCCGTCGGGGATCGGCGCCTACGATAACGCCGCCGAATTGCCGGCGCAAACGCTGACGTTCGCGCACTACCTGCGCGCGGGCGGCTACCGGACGATGCTCTCCGGCAAGATGCATTTCTGCGGGCCGGATCAACTGCACGGTTTCGAGGAGCGCCTCACGACCGACATCTATCCGGCGGATTTCGGCTGGGTGCCCGACTGGGACCACCCGACCGAGCGACCGAGCTGGTATCACAACATGAGTTCGGTGCTCGACGCCGGCCCGTGCGTGCGCACGAACCAGCTCGACTTCGACGACGAAGTCACGTTCGCCGCGAAGCAGAAGCTGTACGACGTCGCACGCGAGCGCGCGGCCGGGCACGATGCGCGGCCGTTCTGCATGGTCGTGTCGCTGACCCATCCGCACGACCCGTATGCGATCACGCGCGAATACTGGGATCGCTACGGCGACGAAGAAATCGACATGCCGGCCGTGCGGCTCGATGCGGCCGAAAGCGATCCGCATTCGCAGCGGCTGCGCTTCGTGTGCGAGAACGACCGCACGCCGCCCACCGACGCGCAGATCCGCGCCGCGCGCCGCGCGTACTACGGCGCGACGTCGTACGTCGATACGCAGTTCGGCGGCGTGCTGGCCGCGCTCGAACAGTGCGGGTTCGCGGACGACACGATCGTGATCGTCACGTCCGACCACGGCGACATGCTCGGCGAGCGCGGGCTCTGGTACAAGATGACGTTCTTCGAAGGCGGCTGCCGCGTGCCGCTGATCGTCCATGCGCCGGGCCGCTTCGATGCCGCGCGCGTGCGCGGGCCCGTGTCGCACCTCGACCTGCTGCCGACGCTCGTCGACCTGGCCGGTGTCGCGCCGGCCGGCGGCTGGCCCGATGCAGTCGACGGCGCGAGCCTCGTGCCGCACCTGCGCGGCACGCCTACGCACGACGTCGCGCTCGGCGAATACCTCGCCGAAGGCGCGATCGCGCCGGTCGTGATGATTCGCAGCGGCGACTGGAAGTACGTGCATTGCCCGCTCGATCCCGACCAGCTCTACAACCTGTCGGACGACCCGCGCGAGCTGACGAACCTGGCCGGTGCGCCGGAGGCCGCGGGCGTGCTCGCCGCGTTCCGCGCGCAAGCCGCGCAGCGCTGGAACCTGCCCGAGCTGGACCGGCAGGTGCGCGCGAGCCAGCGGCGCCGGCGCTTCCATTACGCGGCGACGACACAGGGCCGTATCCAGGCGTGGGACTGGCAGCCGTTCACCGACGCGAGCCAGCGTTACATGCGCAATCACATCGAACTCGACACGCTCGAGGCGATGGCGCGCTTTCCGCGCGTCGGGCGCTGAGCGTCCGGCAGTGCGAACCTTGACGAACGACGGAGGAAGCGGACGATGAAACGGCAATGCAATGCAGCAATCCGGATCGGCGCGGCGCTCGCCGCGGCCGCGTGCCTGCTGACGGCGCCAGGCGCGCGGGCGGCCGACCCGCAGACGTGCGGCAACGTGAAGATGGCGGCGCCCGGCTGGACCGACATCGATGCGACGAACGCGATGGCGGGCGTCGTGCTGAAGGCGCTCGGCTACCGGCAGGACGTGGCGAACCTGTCGGTGCCGATCACGTACCAGGGGTTGAAGAAAGGGCAGGTCGACGTGTTCCTCGGCAACTGGATGCCCGCGCAGGCGCCGCTCGTGAAGCCGTTCGTCGACGAGAAATCGATCGACGTGCTGCACGCGAACCTGAGCGGCGCGAAGTTCACGCTCGCCGTGCCCGATTACGTGGCGGCCGCCGGCGTGCATACGTTCGCCGATCTCGCGCGCAACGCGGACCGCTTCGGCGGCAAGATCTACGGGATCGAGCCCGGCGCCCCCGCGAACCAGAACATCAAGCGGATGCTCACCGATCACGCGCTCGGGCCGGCGAACTGGTCGCTCGTCGAATCGAGCGAGACGGGCATGCTCACGCAGGTCGAGCGCGCGGTACGCGACAAGCGCTGGATCGTGTTTCTCGCGTGGGAGCCGCACCTGATGAACACGAAGTTCCACCTGACCTACCTGTCGGGCGGCGACGCGTATTTCGGGCCGAACTACGGCGGCGCGACGGTCAACACGGTCACGCGGCCCGGGTTCGCCGGCCAGTGCGCGAATCTCGCGCGGCTGTTCCGGCAGATGACGTTCTCCGTCGACGTCGAGAACCGGATGATCGCCGACATGCTCGACAACAAGACGTCGCCGGCGCTCGCGGCGCAGCATGCGCTGAAGGCCGACCCGGCGCTGGTTGCCGGCTGGCTGGACGGCGTGACGACGGCGGCCGGCGCGCCGGGCCTACCGGCCGTGCGCGCGGCCCTCGACGGCCGTTGATTCCTCCGTCCGGGCGGCCGGTTTCGGCCGTGCCGCCTGTCTACGTGTTTTCCCGACCGGGTCGCATCGTGACCATTTAGTGTCGCCTTCAGACGGGTGACGCGAAATATGGGTTTGTATTTTTCGCCAATGGCTGCGTTATTGCGAAAAACGAAATGCCGAAGCCAGCGGGCGGTCTGAATTCGAATCCACCGGTGCATCGCGGCACACGCCGGGACGAGATTCTATCCATCGAACGGTTCAGGGAGGGTGGTCGACAATGAAGCACACGAAAGTTGCCGTAGCCGCCGCGCTTGCATGCGCGGCCTGCATTCCCGCCATCGGGCATGCGCAGAGCAGTGTGACGCTGTACGGGATTCTCGACGCGGGCATTACGTACGTGAACAACACGGGCGGCTCGCACGTGGTCAAGTTCGACGACGGCGTCGCGTACGGGAACCGCTTCGGCCTCAAGGGCACCGAAGACCTCGGCGGCGGCCTGAAGGCCGTGTTCACGCTCGAGAGCGGTTTCCGCCTCGGCAACGGGCAACTCGGCTTCGGCGGCGCCGAATTCGGCCGGCAGGCGTATGTCGGCCTGCAGAACGACTGGGGCACGCTGTCGTTCGGCAACCAGCTCGACATCACGAACGAACTCGTGTCGATCTACAACATCTCGGCGTGGGGCAGCGGCTATGCGATCCACCAGGGCGACTTCGACCGCTTCAACGGCGACCGCCTGCCGAATTCGGTGAAGTTCCTGTCGAACGACCTCAACGGCTTCAAGTTCGGCGCGATGTATTCGTTCGGCAACGTCGCGGGCAACTTCCACCGGAACAGCGCATGGAGCGCGGGCGCGAGCTTCACGAAGGGCGACTTCTCGATCGGTGCCGCGTACACGCGCCTGAACAACCCGAACGGCATCTATGCGTTCGACCCGTACGCGATGATCGGCACGCACACGTTCCTCGGCCAGCAGACCGTCACCGTCGATCCGGCGACCGGCGCGCGCACCGACCTGTTCTCGAACACCGCGATGGACGTCGACAGCCAGGGCACGTTCGGCATCGGCACGAGCTACACGATCGGCAAGCTGACGCTCGACGGCAACTTCTCGTACACGACGATCAAGGGCTTCGGCCAGTCGTCGCACATGCAGGTGTACGAAGGCGGCGGCTCGTACCAGTTCACGCCGGCACTGAGCCTGATCGCCGGCTACCAGCACACGCGCTTCGAAGGCCATCACTGGAACCAGGGCACGGCGGGCCTGCATTACCTGCTGTCGAAGCGCACGGATGTCTACATCTCCGGCGACTACCTGCGCGCGTCGCAGGGTGTCGATGCGGTGATCGGCTACAGCTTCACGCCGTCGACCACGCAGACGCAGGCCGACGTGCGGATCGGGATGCGGCATTCGTTCTGATCGGCGTAGGGTGGGGCGGCGACGTCTTCAGCGAGAGGTCTCTCTTTGGCGCGAACCGAGGTTCGCGCTTTTTTTTTGCCGCCTGAGAACGGCCGCCCGACGGTATTGACCGTTGCCGTCTATAGGCGCTAGCATCGTCCGCATGCCCGATCACGCCATTTCCCTCTCCACGCCGCGCCGCGCATGTTGTCAGAACATGCCAGGGGGAAGTTGCGTCCAGCGAACTCGCTGAACATTCAAGCAATCGCCTTCCGGCCGCCTGTGATGCAAAACAGGCGGCCTTTTTGTTTTTGGACCGCCCCTTTCGGGATGGAGAAACTCGATGCCGCTCGCGCTGTATGACACCTGGTCGCGTACCGTACGCCCGTTTACCCCGATCCGTGCCGGCCAGGTCGGCATGTACTGCTGCGGCCCCACGGTCTACGACGATGCGCACATCGGCAACCTGCGTACCTACGTGTTCGAGGATCTCCTGCGGCGCGTGCTGGAGCGCAACGGCTACGCAGTCCGGCACGTCGTCAACATCACCGACGTCGGCCACCTGACGTCGGATGCGGACGAAGGCGAGGACAAGATGGAGAAGGGCAGCCGCCGCACCGGCGAATCGGCGTGGGCCATCGCCCGGCGCTACACGGAAGCGTTCATCCGGGACTGGCGCGCGCTCAATCTCCTCGAGCCGGCGGTCTGGTGCCGCGCCACCGATCATATCGACGAACAGATCGCGTTCATCGCGACGCTCGAGCGCGCAGGCTACGTGTACCGGACGGACGACGGCCTCTACTTCGACACCAGTCGGCAGGACGACTACGGCTATCTCGCGCGGCTGGACCGTGCGGGGCTGCAGGCGGGCAAGCGGGTGGCGCTGGGTGGCAAGCGGAGCATCACGGATTTCGCGTTGTGGAAGTTCAGCCCGGCCGACGTCAAGCGGCAAATGGAATGGGACAGCCCGTGGGGCCGCGGCTTTCCAGGCTGGCATATCGAGTGCTCGGCGATGTCGGCGAAGTATCTCGGCACGTTGTTCGACATCCATTGCGGCGGCGAGGATCACATCGCCGTGCATCACAGCAACGAGATCGCGCAGACCCGCGC
This sequence comes from Burkholderia metallica, assembly GCF_001718555.1. NCBI lineage: Bacteria > Pseudomonadati > Pseudomonadota > Betaproteobacteria > Burkholderiales > Burkholderiaceae > Burkholderia > Burkholderia metallica. The sequence goes on along the minus strand of NZ_CP013403.1, from coordinate 2,326,169 downwards.
GGCCCACGGCACGCAGCTCGCGAACTACTGGATGCACGGGCACTTCCTGACGCTCGACGCCGATACGAAGATGTCGAAATCGAGCGGCGAATTCGTTCGGCTGCAGACGTTGCAGCGCCGGCACGTCGATCCGCTCGCGTACCGTTATCTGTGCCTGACGGCCCACTATCGCAGCAAGCTGCATTTCACGTGGGCGTCGCTCGACGCCGCGCAAACCGCGCTGAACCGGCTGCGGCACCTCCATGCCGGCTGGCCGGACGGCGGGCGCGTCGATGCGGATTTCGCCGCGCGCTTCGACGCGGAACTGAACGAGGACCTGAATCTGCCCAGGGCGCTCGCGGTGCTGTGGGATCTGGTCAGGAGCGACCTGCAGGCGGCGACGCTGAAAGCGACCGTCGACAGCTTCGACGCCGTGCTCGGCCTCGGTTTGCGCGAATGGCGGCCGGTTGCGCCCGACGTTCCCGAACACGTGCGTGCGCTGCTCGACGCGCGCGAGCGCGCTAGGGCGGACCAGGACTGGGCGCAAGCCGACCGGATCCGGCGCGCGTTGAGCGCCGAAGGGTGGCATGTCAAGGACACCGCGGAAGGTCAATGCGTGTCCGCCATCGCCACGGGCCCGACCGAGACGGGCGACCCGACGCGGTGACGTGCGCGGGCCACCAGCATCGTCGGTGGTCTCGCCCACGGCCCGTTTGCCGCGCCTGGCATATCATCGCGATTTATTCGTGTTTGCACCGTCGTCGCGCGCACGCATCGGCGTGCATCGCCGTTCCCGAACGGCGGCGGTGCGCCGCGTCGATCGCCCAGACCTCGATGACCGCCCCCGTGCCCGACTCCGCTCCGTTATCCCCGCTCCCCGCGAACCTGTTCCGCCACGCGCCGTTCCGGCGCTTCTGGGGCACGCGCGTGATGTCTTCGCTGGCTTTCCAGATCCTGTCGGTCGCGATCGGCTGGTACGTGTATGCGCTCACGCACAGCGCGTTCGCACTCGGCCTCGTCGGCCTCGCGCAGTTCGTCCCGATGTTCGCGCTGACGCTCGTCGTCGGGCAGGTGGCCGATCGCTACGACCGCCGTCGGATCGCGACGATCTGCCAGGGCGTCGAGGCGCTGGCCGCCGGCGTGTTCCTGGTCGGCGCCGTGCAAGGGTGGCTGGCCGCGCCGGCCGTGTATGCGCTCGCGGCGATCGTCGGCACCGCGCGCGCGTTCGAGTCGCCGTCGGTGTCGTCGCTGCTGCCGGCCGTCGTGCCGCGCACCGACCTGCCGCGCGCGACCGCGTTGTCGACGTCCGCGAACCAGGCCGCGCAGATCCTCGGGCCGGCATTCGGCGGGTTGCTGTACGGCATCGGCGCGCCCGCCGCGTTCGGCACGAGCGTCGCGGCATTCGCGATCGCGGCGGTGCTGAGCGGCACGATTCCGCTGCGCAGCGCGCCGCCGGCCCGCGAGCCGGTCACGCTGCGCTCGGTGTTTTCCGGCATCGCGTTCATCCGGCGCGAACCGGCGATACTCGGCGCGCTGTCGCTCGACCTGTTCGCGGTGCTGTTCGGCGGCGCGACCGCGTTGCTGCCGATCTATGCGCGCGACATCCTGCAGGTCGGCCCGTGGGGGCTCGGCGCGTTGCGCGCGGCGCCCGCGGTCGGTGCGCTCGCGGGCACGCTGTGGCTCACGCGCTTTCCGTTGAAGGGGCGGCCGGGCCGCGCGATGTTCGGCGGCGTGATCGCATTCGGCATCGCGACGATCGTGTTCGGGTTGTCGCGGCACTTCGCGCTGTCGCTCGTCGCGCTGGCCGCGCTCGGCGCGTCGGACGTGGTCAGCGTCGTCGTGCGCCTGTCGCTCGTGCAGTTGCGGACGCCGGACGAGATGCTCGGGCGCGTGAGCGCGGTCAACGCGCTGTTCATCGGGACGTCGAACCAGCTCGGCGAATTCGAGTCGGGCGTGACGGCCGCATGGTGGGGCGCACCGGCCGCGATCGTCGTCGGCGGCACGGCGACGATCCTGGTCGCGCTCGCGTGGATGCGGCTGTTTCCGCAACTGCGGAACATGACGTCGCTCGAACGGGAGCATTGAAGCGGTGCCGGCGCGGTTTCACGTCCGATGAGCGTGGCTGACGAGCCTGCACGATGGTGTCGGGACGAGCATCGGTTGGGGGCTGCTCGGCGATACGCGCGCCGGCGCACTGGTTCTGCTGTCGCTGACGGGGGCGATGCTCGTGATCGTCGCGCTCGTACGTGCGGCCGGCGCGCAACGGTCGACGCTCAGGCGCCGGCGTCGCGCACGACCTGCACGGCCGTGCCGTAGCAGATGACTTCCGTCACGCCCGACCCGATTTCGGTCGAGTCGTAGCGCATCGCGACGATCGCATTCGCGCCGAGCTTGCGCGCGTCGGCGAGCATCTTGTCGAACGCGTGCTGGCGCGCCTTCTCGCACAGCGACGTATAGAGCGTGATGTTGCCGCCGAAGATCGTTTGCAGCGACGCGCCGAACGAGCCGACGATCGAGCGCGAGCGCACGATGATGCCCTGTGCAACGCCGAGCGAGCGGACGGTCGTATGGCCGGGCAGATCGAACGCGGTCGTGACACGCTCGGGCGAGAGGTCGTCGATTGAGCGGGAGAGATCGGTCATCGCGTGGCACCGTGTGGCGGAAGTGAACGAATGACGATTCTATCCGGAACGGCGAACGGGCCCGGCCGGGCTCGAACGGGCGCGCCTTCGACGCGCGCCCGTTGTGCCGCACCCGGCCGTGCCCCGATCAACGTCCGACGGTCGCGCTGCCGTTTCCGCCGAGATCGACCGCGTACGCGAGCGCCAGTTTGCCGAACTTCAGCGCATGGTTCGCCTGCCGGTCCGAGTTCTCCAGCGTGTCGTTCACCGTATGGATGTACGGGCTGTCGTTCTGGTCGGCCTCGAACGGGAACGACGCCGGATACCCCTGCGCATTCCACGACGCGTGATCCGAGCACGCATACCCGCACTGCGACGTGCCGATCGCAAGCTCCGGCAGGTAGGTCTTCGCGAGGTTCGTCAGATAGGTGTTCTGCGCGGCGTTCGTGTAGTCGGTGATCAGGTAGATATCCTTCGGATCGCCCTTGTAGTTCGTCATGTCGAGCTGCAGTACGCCGACCACGTTCGCGTTCTGCGTGCGGAACTGCTTCGCGATCGCTTTCGAGCCGAGCAGGCCGGCTTCCTCGGCCGCGTACCCGATGAACTTGATCGTCCGTTTCGGCTTGTAGTTGTTCGCGAGCAGCACGCGCAGCGCTTCGGTGAGGCTCGCGATGCCCGACGCGTCGTCGTCGGCGCCGGGCGAGCGCGTGTTCTCCGTCGTGCGGCCGACCGTCGAATCGAGGTGACCGCCCAGCACGACGGTGCCCGCGGCCGGATCGCTGCCGCGGATCGTCAGGATCACAGATTTCTGCGGAAAGCCCGTGTGCGTGAACTGCTCGACGGTAATGTCGGCGCGCGAACCCGCCAGCTGCTTCCACTGCAACGCGAGCCAGTCCGATGCGGCGACGCCGTGCGACGTCGTGTAGTAGCGGTTCGTGAAGCCGGACAGCGACGTGATCGTGCCGACGATGTTGCTGGCCTGAAGCTGCTGGATCCACGTGCCGATCTGCGGCGCGTTCGCAACCTTGTAGGCGGGCGCCGCGGCCTGTTTCGCGAGCGTCGCCGGCAACGGCTGCAGCGCTTGCCGTGCTTCGTCGAACGAATCGTGCACGACGTAGCCGGGCCCGTGGCCGCGCGTATGGTGGACGGCATGGGCGAGATCGCCCAGTCGCGCAGCGTCGATCTCGACGACGTGAACGGTCTCGCGGCGTGCGGTGCCGTCGGCCGTCTTGCCGGCGTCGACGGTCGTGCTGTACTGCGCGGCGGCGCTTGCGTCGATGCGCTGAAGCTGGCGGAACGCGGTGTCGCCGAGCGTGATCCAGACGGGTGCCGCGTGCGCGGCGGCGCTCAGCAGCATGCCGCCCAGCGCGGCGCTCAGGTGGGTCGGTTTCAGAGTAGGCATGGTCGATCTCGTGAGGATGGCGATGTCGATGAAGGGAGCGCGCCGCAGGTCGTGCAGCGTGCTCCCGCCTGCTGCGGTATTACGACTTCTGCGGAACGGTCACGCCGTACGTGCAGCTCTTGTTGTACGCGTTGCCGATCGCGGTGAGCTGCGCGTTGCTGTAGCCGAGCGCGGACGCCGCCGTCAGCACGGCCTGCGCGGCGGCCTTCTGGTTGGTCGAGCTGTTGGTCATCGACAGCCCTTTCAGGAACGCCTTGTCCATCGCCTGCGCGCCGATCGCGTCGCGCGCGACGAGGTTGCACGACGCCCAGTACTGGCCGGCCGTGTGGATCTCCGCGCCGCGGGCCTGCGCATAGGTGCGCCCGACGTTCCAGTTGGTCACGCGGCCGCCCCAGAACTCGTTGTGCCCGTCCCAGTTGTAGACCCAGTGGTACTGCGCATCCGACGGGCTCCACTGGTTGAAGTCGCGGCTGTACGCGGCGGCGAGATAGTCGCCGGTGCCTTCCGACAAACCTTCCTGCTGCGACAGGCCGCCGTTCGTCACCCAGTCGTGGATGCCGTGGCCGAGTTCGTGAATCACGACGTCCGCGTCTTCCGCGTCGTCCACGCCGCCCTGACCGAACGTCAGTCGCCCGCTGCTCGACGAGTACGACGAGTTGTCGTCGCCCGATTCGCCGTGCGGGTCGTACTGCACGCCGCCCGTGTACTGGTACGGCAGCGCCTTGATCCCGAGCGTCTGGTTCACGTAACGCAGGAACGTGTCGATGTGGTAATACGCGTTCACCGCTTCGAAATACAGGTTGCCGCGCGTGAATTCGAACGCGGGTGTCGATTGCGTCGGGCATGCCTTGTCGAGCGGCGCATCGAAATCGACGCAGGCCGCGTACGGGCCCGTCAGCGTGTAGCGCGAACCCGACTGCGCGATGTCCTTCAGCGTCACGCGCACGCGCGCGGCGGTGAGCTGCGACGAATCGGCGTCGTTGGCGTCCTTGTAGCCGGTGCTGCCGTAGCTGCTCTTCGTCGGCGAAAGCGGATCGGGACGGAACACGAAGCCGGTGCCGTCGGTCGCGTAGAACGCCTTGTCCTCGGCGCGCAGCACTTCGCCGCTGCCCGAGTCGATCAGCAGTTCCCAGTCGCCCTTCGGGCCGTCGTTCGGGCGGCCGCGCACTTTCCACGCGGTATGCGTGCCGGTCTTGTCGACGAACGCGACGAGCTGCGCATCGAGGTTCGTGAAGCCGCTCACGCCGAGATACGCGCGGGCGCGGTCGAGCGCCTGCTGCTGGTCGACGGCCTGCGATTTGCGCGCGGTCGCGACCACGCCGTTGATCGTGTTGCTCGCGACGTACAGGATGCGGCCGTCCTTCGCGACCGTCACCGCGATGTCGCTGCCGTACACCGGCAATCCGGCCGCCTGCTGCTGCATGCGCACGACGGTGAAGTCGGCATCGCTGCGCTCCGACGTGACGACGAGGCTCGCGAGCGCGTTCGCGTCGAGCCCGAGCTGCGCGGCCTGCGACGCAACGAAGTCGCGCGCGCTGGCGGCGGGTGTCCCGGCGGCCTTCTTCGCGCGATACGCGGGGTTGTACAGCGTGACGGCGACGCCGTCCGCGCGGAACTGCCCGGCGGCCGTATCGGTCCTGGCGGCCGGCGGCGCGACGCCGCGTGTCAGGCTTTCGCGCAGGCTCGTCGCTTGCGGATTCGACACCTTGGTATCGGCCGCGGTGCCGCCGACGATGCCGAAACCGAGCGCGAGACCCAGGGCGAGCGGCAATGCTTTGCGTGATGTCTGCATACGTGATCCTCATCTCAACGGTTGGACACGCCCGCGCGTTCGTGGCGCGCAGGCACGACACGGCCCGCGCGCCGGCTCGATGGAACCGGTGCGGCGAAGCGGTGTGGGGAGCGTCGACTGACTAAGGAACCCTAAATGTCAGGTCGAAGGAAAACAGGCGGGTGACGAGCGGGGCGAGCGGATGGAGAAGCGAACGGCAGGCAGGTGCGGCGACGGCGAATCGAGCATCGTCATGTCATACCCCTCGGATCGGACGGATATCGGTTGATGGCCCGCATGGCGAGACGTGCGGCGCGCGGCGAGCCGCGTACGCGTGTCGTTAGGGAGCCTATCTAACTTTTTTTGGTATGTTACAGAATATTTTCAACGACATTCCAAATTATTTTCGACGACCGCTTCGGTCCGTCGATCAATCGCCGGCATTGTTCAGCGAGCGGCGGCAAACGCCGCCGGAACGTGCAATACCGCGCCGGATTGTGCCGAATGCCGACGACGATCAGCGCGTCACGCGCCGGTCGCTGCGCGGGCTCAGGCCGAAGCGCGCGCGATACGTGCGCGAGAAATGCGACGGCGACTCGAACCCGCACGCGACGCACACCGACGTGATGCTCATGTCGGTCTGCTGCAGCAGTTCGCGCGCCCGGTCGAGCCGCAGGTTCAGGTAGAAATGCGTCGGCGTGTCGTTCAGCGTCGCGCTGAACAGCCGTTCGAGCTGGCGCCGCGTGATCGACACCTCCTGCGCGAGCGCATCGGAGCCGAGCGGATTTTCCATGTGCCGCTGCATCGTGCCGATCACCTGGATCAGCTTGCGGTTGTGCACGCCGTAGCGCGCGGCGATTTCGAGCCGCTGGCTGTCCGAGCGCTGCCGGATCCGGCTGACGACGAACTGCTCGGAGATGGCTGCCGCGAGATCGGCGCCGTGCCGTCGGCCGATCAGGTCGAGCATCATGTCGATCGACGCGGTGCCGCCCGCGCACGTGATGCGCCGCTCGTCGATCTCGAACAGCTCCTGCGTCGCGTTCAGGCCCGGATAGCGTTCACGGAACGCGGCCAGCGCTTCCCAGTGCAGCGTGAGCGGCTGCGACGCGTCGAACAGCCCGGCTTCCGCGAGCACGAAGCTGCCCGTGTCGATGCCGCCGAGCGTTGCACCATGACGGTGCTGGCGGCGCAGCCAGTCGCCGATCGCACGCGTGTAGCACACGAGCGGATCGAAGCCCGCGACGACGAACACTGTCTCGACGTTGCCGACGTCCGCGCACGCGGCTTCGGCGGCGACCGGAATGCCGTTGCTCGCGGCGACGGGCGCGCCGTCGGCGCTGATCACGTGCCAGCGGTAAAGCTCGCTGCGAAAGCGGTTCGCGACGCGCAGCGGCTCCACCGCGGACATGAAGCCGAGCGCGGAGAAGCCGGGCAGCAGCAGGAAGTGGAAATCCTCGGGCATCGGGGCAGCGGATGGAGTCGGGTGGCGTCGTGCAGCATGCGGGGCGGCGGGCGCACGCGTATGCGCCGCGGCCGGCTCGCGCGCACGGAACGGTCAGGCGGAGATTATCGCGGGTTTTGCGCGGCGTCAGCGCGTTTTTGCGCCGCGCGCGGACCGGCGCGCGGTGGTCGACGGCAACTCGCCGAACTGCGCGTTGTACGCGTTCGCGAAATGCCCGAGGTGGATGAAGCCCCAGCGCGCGGCCGCGTCGCTGATCGACAGGTCGGCCTGCCGCGTGTCGAGCAGCATCCGCCGCACCTGCGACAGGCGCAGCGAGCGCACGTAATGCAGCGGGCTCGTCTGCACGACCGACTGGAAGCTGTTCTGCATCGTGCGCCGGCTCACGCGCAGTTGCGCACACAGGCTCAGCACGTCGACCGGCGCTTCGGGGTGGTCGATCACGTAGTCGTGCACGCGGCGCACGATGTCGGCGCGGCACGCATGCGTGAGACGGTTCGCCGGTTCGGGTATCCGGTACGTGAGGAGATCGACGAGCACGTTGCCGACCTCGCCGCGCAGCTCACGCTGCGCGCGTGCGTCGCGGTACGCATCAGGCGCCGCCAGCACGCGCTCGAGCTGCGTGGCGATTTGCACGCTCGCGCGCATCAGCACGGCGGTGGGCATGTCGACCACGCCGCGCCGCAACGCGGCTTCGTCGAGCCGTACATCGGCCGCATCCTCGACCTGCTGCATCAGCTCGGCGTCGGCGACGACGCCGACCAGCGACATGTCGTCGGGCGAATGCAGCTCGAACGGTGCGCCGCCGCGCGCCATCACCATCGTGCCGCGTTCGACGCGCGCGCCGCCGAATGCGAACGCGCCCGAGCCGGTGAGCGGCATGCCGAACACCGTATGGTCGTGCGGCAGGCGGCCACGCTGGATGATGCGCACGTTGGCAGCTTCCTGGAACAACTGCACGCCGTCCAGCACCGCGTGCTTGACCGCGCTGCGATACACGCCGGCGCCGATCTGGTCGTAGCGCTGGTTCCAGCCGCGCAGCGCGTCGGCATGGCTGTCCGCGTTGTCGAACCTCTCGTGAAACACGAACACGGCGCCTCCAGGTGTGTCGATCGGGACCGCGCAAGGTTAAACCGACCGCGCGGTCGGCGCAATACGGGGGAGCGCTATTCCGCGCGCCTGCGTCAGAGGGTCGGAAGCGTCCGGACGGCGCGGCTTTCAGGCGGTTTTCCAATATCCCGAATCGGCACGCACGCGGTGCCGGTCCGGGTGCTGACCGGATTTATTGTCGAACTACAGTCGCCCCACACAACGTGATTCCCCAACTGGAGGCGACATGAGGACAAGGCGACGAACCGCGGTGCTCGCGGCGACGCTGGCGTTCGCGGCGGCATGGGCGGGCAGTGCGAGCGCGACGGAAAAGCCCGAGGAACTGGTCGTGCAGAAAATGCCGCCATGGCATCCGCACGCGGTCTATATCGTCGACATCTCGATGCCGTCGATGACCGACGGGCGCATCTACGTGTACGACGCCGATGCGAAGAAGCTGCTCGGCCAGATCGACGGCGGCTTCGGCCCCGGCTTCGCGATTGCGCCGGACCACCGGACGAGCTTTGTCGCGACGACCTACTTCTCGCGCGGGTCGCACGGCACGCGCACCGACGTCGTCGAGCTGACCGACAACACGACGCTCGATCATGCCGGCGAGATCGTAATTCCGGCCAAGCATGCGCAGCACGTGCCGTCGCCGTACAACACCGCGTTCAGTGCCGACGGCAAGCGGCTGTACGTCGCGAACATCACGCCGGCCGCATCGGTGACGGTGATCGACGCGGTGTCGAAGAAGGTGCTGTCGGAAATCGACACGGCCGCCTGCGTGCTCGCGTATCCGTCGGGCAACGACCGTTTCACCGCACTGTGCGAAAGCGGCAAGGCGCTGACCGTCACGCTCGATGCGAACGGCAAGGAGACGAAGCGCGCGATGTCGGACGCGTTCATCCACGTCGACAAGGATCCGGCGTTCGTGAATGCGTCGCGCTACCACGGCCGCTATCTGTTCACGACGTACGGCGGCCACGTGCTCGACGCGGATTTCAGCGGCGACAAGCCGACGTTCGGCAAGCCGTGGGCACTGCTGACGGACGCCGAGCGCGCCGAAGGCTGGCGCCCGGGCGGCATGCAGCAGACGGCCGTGCACGCGAAGCTGAACCGCTACTACGTGCTGATGCACAAGGGCGGTGACGGCTCGCACAAGGACCCCGGCATGCAGGTCTGGGTGTATGACCTGAAGTCGCAGCGGCGCGTCGCGCGCTGGGATCTGGCGCAGCAGAAGATCGATCCGCTCGTGTCGATCCAGGTCAGCGAGGACGACCGGCCGCTGTTCTACGGGCTGACGGCGACCTCCGACCTCGTCGTGATGGATGCGCGCACCGGCAAGCTTCAGCACGTGGAGAAGCAGATCGGCAATACGTCGTCGCTGCTCGTCAACCCGTGAGGCCGCGATGACACTCGATCCCGTACTGGCCACCAGCGCGCAGGCCGGCGCCGCCGCCGTCGTGCTGCTCGGCGCGTTCGCGAAGATGCGCCGGCCCGCCGCGTTCGGTCGGGCACTCGCCGGCTACCGGCTGCTGCCCGACGCACTGACCGCACCTGTCGCGTTCGCGATTCCGCTCGCGGAAGTAGTCGGCGCCGCGGCGCTGCTGTTTCCCGATACGCGCATGGCCGGCGCGATCGGCCTGATCGCGCTGCTCGCGGCGTTCGCCGCCGCGATCGCGATCAATCTCCTGCGCGGCCACACCGACATCGACTGCGGCTGTTCCGGCTTCGCGGCGGCGCGTGCCGACGTACCGCGCGGCATCGGCTGGCTGCACGTCGGGCGCGCGCTGCTGCTCGCCGCGCTGGCCGCGACCGCGTTCGTCGAACCGGGTGCGCGCGCGGTCGTGTGGTTCGACTACCTGACGCTGTTCTTTTCCGTGCTGCTGATCGTCTGCGCGCTGCTCACCGTCGACGTGCTGCTCGCCAACGTCCCGCGCCTTTCCCATCTGAGGAATTCATGATGCAAACCGCTCTCACCGTTTCCACCGCACTGTTGTGGGTGGCCGTCCTCGCGCTCGGCGCGATCTGTCTCGCACTGGTGCGCCAGATCGGCATCCTGTACGAACGCATCATGCCGGCCGGCGCGTTGATGATCGACAAGGGGCCGGCGGTCGGCGCGATCGCGCCGACGTTCGAGCTGACCGACATTCGCGGCGCGCGGGTGAAGGTCGGCGGCATCGACGCGTCGGGCAACGCGACGCTGCTGTTCTTCCTGTCGCCGACGTGCCCGGTCTGCAAGAAGCTGTTGCCGCTGCTGCCGTCGCTGCAGGCGAGCGAGGCGACGCCGGTCAACATTGTGCTCGCGAGCGACGGCGATGCCGACGAACACGCGCGCTTCGCGCGCAAGCACGACCTCGGGCGCTTCCCGTACGTGCTGTCCCAGGAGCTCGGTCTTGCGTACCAGATCGGCAAGCTGCCGTACGCGGTGCTGCTCGACGAAACGGGCACCGTGCGCGCGAAGGGGCTCGTCAACACGCGCGAGCATCTCGAGAGCCTGTTCGAAGCGAAGGCGCGCGGCGTCGCGTCGCTGCAGCAGTTCGTGCACGGCGATCACAGTCACGACGCGCACGCGCAGCACGCATGACCGGCCGACCCACTTTCAACGTCATTGGAGAACAACCACATGGGCCTGTTTGATTCATGGTTCGAGCGGTCGGCGCGCGGCGTCGCGCAGCACAGTTCGCGGCGCAGCGCGATGGCGAAGCTCGGCAAGGTGCTGGTGGGGTCGGCGATGCTGCCGCTCCTGCCCGTCGATCGCACCGCGTATGCGGCCGACGCGGCATCGGGGGCGTCCGGTGCGGCGGCGGCCGGGGCGAGCGACGACCCGACGAGCTGCGACTACTGGAAATACTGCGCGATCGACGGCTGGCTGTGCAGTTGCTGCGGCGGCACGTCGAGCAGTTGCCCGCCGGGCACCACGCCTTCGCCGATCACGTGGATCGGCACGTGCCGCAACCCGCACGACGGTTCGGACTACATCGTGTCGTACAACGACTGCTGCGGCAAGACGTCGTGCGGCAAGTGCTTCTGCAATCGCAACGAGCGCGAGAAGCCGCTGTACAAGCTGTCGCTGAACAACGACATCAACTGGTGCATGGCCAACGGCAATTCGAACTATCACTGTTCGGTATCGGTTCTGCTGGGAGCGGCAAAGCAATGAAACGGAAGCAAGCGGAAAAGATCGCTGTCGCGTGCGTGACGGCCGTGGCGGCCTTCGCGCTGGCGGGCGTCGCCGGCGCGCAGGAAGCCGTGCGTTACCCGGCCGGCAAGAACCTGTTCGATGCGCAGTGCGCGGTGTGTCACCAGGCGGGCGGCAAGGGGCAGGACGGCCTCGCGCCGCCGCTGACCGAGTATCCGGGCAAGTATGCGACGGCCGCGGCGGGGCGCGCGCAACTGGTCGCGACGCTGCTGCACGGGATGTTCGGCGAGATAAAGGTGCGCGACAAGAGCTACAACTTCAAGATGCCGTCGTTTGCGAGCGCGAGCGACGACGACATCGCGCACGTGCTCAACTACGTCGTGTTCGATCTGAACGCGCAGCACGGCGATGCGAAGCCGTTCACGGCGGCCGATATCCGCGCGGCGCGCGGGAAGGAGATGGACGGCACGGCCGTTCACGCGCAACGCGAAACCGTCGTCAAGGGGCTCGGCCTGTGAGGCTCGCCCGCGCGGCCCCCGTGGGCGACACCGCGCCGCGCACGCGGTGCGCGGCGGTGCGTCGGTTCGGCAGCGTGTCGCGCCGCGTGGCGTTGCGGCTGATGCTGGGCGGTGCGCTCGTCGGGTTCACCGCGGCATCCGCGCAGGCCGAAGGCGCGGGCGACGCGGCGCTCGCGCGGCAGCACTGGGTGCTCAACTGCATGGGCTGCCACACGGCGACGGGCGGCGGTATTCCCGGCAAGGTGCCGCCGCTGGCCAACTCGCTCGGCTATTTCACGCACCTGCCGGCCGGGCGCGAGTACGTGATGCGCGTGCCCGGCGCGTCGAATTCGGCGCTGTCGGACCAGGATCTGGCCGACGTGCTCAACTGGGTGCTCACGACCATGAACCGCGACGCGCTGCCGCGCGACTTCCGGCCTTATACGGCCGCCGAAGTCGCCGCGCACCGCCGTCCCGCTTTTTCCGACGTCGCGACCGTGCGCGCCGGCCTCGTTCGCGCGTTGCAGTCGCGCGGGATCGACGGCGTTGCCGAGCGCTACTGACCGACTCGTTCAGGACATGTCGCGGCCGGGACGATGCGGGCCGATGCGTTCGTGCGCATGATCGCGGAAAGCGCGCGGGCCGGGGCGTGACGCGCACGCCGCGTGCGGTGTCGCCAAAAAAAAACCGCCAACCCGTGACGGGTTGGCGGCTCGCGTTACGATGACCGGTATCAGAACTGGTTCATCGTGTTGTCCTTGCCCGCCGCCTTCAGCGCTGCTTCGCCGCTGAAGTATTCCTTGTGGTCGTCGCCGATGTCCGAGCCGGACATGTTCTGGTGCTTCACGCAGGCGATACCCTGACGGATTTCCTTGCGCTGCACGCCGGCCACGTAGCCCAGCATGCCCTGGTCGCCGAAGTATTCCTTGGCCAGGTTGTCGGTCGACAGCGCGGCGGTGTGGTACGTCGGCAGCGTGATCAGGTGATGGAAGATGCCCGCTTCACGCGATGCGTCGGCCTGGAACGTGCGGATCTTCTCGTCGGCGAGCGCCGCCAGTTCCGTGTCGTCGTATTCGACGCTCATCAGCTGCGCACGGTCGTAGGCCGACACGTCCTTGCCTGCCGCCTTCATCGCGTCGTATGCCTGCTGACGGAAGTTCAGCGTCCAGTTGAACGACGGGCTGTTGTTGTACACCAGCTTCGCGTTCGGGATCACCTTGCGGATCTCGCTGACCATGCCGCCGATCTGCGCGATATGCGGTTTTTCGGTTTCGATCCACAGCAGGTCGGCGCCGTTCTGCAGCGACGTGATGCAGTCGAGCACGCAGCGTGCTTCGCCCGTGCCGGCGCGGAACTGGAACAGGTTGCTCGGCAGGCGCTTCGGACGCAGCAGCTTGCCGTCGCGCTTGATGACCACGTCACCGTTGCCCAGCTGGTCGGCCGACAGCTCTTCGCAGTCGAGGAACGAGTTGTACTGGTCGCCCAGGTCGCCCGGCGTGTGCGTCACGGCGATCTGCTTGGTCAGGCCGGCGCCCAGCGAGTCGGTACGGGCGACGATGATGCCGTCGTCCACGCCCAGTTCCAGGAACGCGTAGCGGATCGCGCGGATCTTCGCGAGGAAGTCTTCGTGCGGCACCGTGACCTTGCCGTCCTGGTGGCCGCACTGCTTCTCGTCGGACACCTGGTTTTCGATCTGGATACAGCAGGCGCCTGCTTCGATGAACTGCTTGGCCAGCAGGTACGTGGCTTCCGCGTTGCCGAAACCGGCGTCGATGTCGGCGATGATCGGCACCACGTGCGTGACGTGGTTGTCGATCTTCTCCTGGATCGCGGCCTTCGCGGCGGGGTCCTTGGCGGCGTCCAGTTCGCGGAACAGGCCGCCCAGTTCACGAGCGTCGGCTTGACGCAGGAACGTGTACAGCTCGCGGATCAGCGCGCTGACCGAGGTCTTTTCGTGCATCGACTGGTCCGGCAGCGGGCCGAACTCCGAGCGCAGCGCGGCGACCATCCAGCCCGACAGGTACAGGTAGCGGCGTTCGGTGCTGTTGAAGTGCTTCTTGATCGAGATCATCTTCTGCTGGCCGATGAAGCCGTGCCAGCAACCCAGCGACTGCGTGTACTTGGACGGATCGGCGTCGTAGGCGGCCATGTCGGCACGCATGATCTTCGCGGTGTACTTGGCGATGTCCAGGCCCGTCTTGAACTTGTTCTGCGCACGCATGCGGGCGGCGTACTCGGGGTTGATCGCATTCCACGCGTTGCCGTGGGTTTCCTTCAAACCGGCAACTGCCTTGATGTCGTCTTGATACTGGGCCATGTCAATCTCCTGGGAGCAAAGCACGTTTGAGTAACGGGTTGGGCGTGTCCGCCAGGTCTGTCGAAGCGGACTGCATGGGATGAATGGTAACGCCGCCCGTCAGGCTTTTGGTGATGTCTTATATAAGACATAAGACATTATTTTTGCTTGTTTTTCAATGAGATACGTTGCGATTTTTGCGATGTAAAACATGTTTTCAAGCGACGAAAAGGCGGCGGCGCGGGAATTCGACGAGGATTCCGCAATACGAAACGCGCTTTCGGCTGCTGGAGGCCGGGCCACTTTCACACGGGCCCGTGACATCCGTTCGTCGGCACGGCCGAGCGGCACGGGCCGGGCGTGGCGCCGGCATGCGGCGAGCGGCGGTCGGAATCGGCAATGACGCGCCGCATGCGGACAAGCCGGCGCAATCGGAAATGCGCTCGAAAACCCCGTCCACCAAGCCTCTGAAGAAACCTAGTGGTTTCCACTCATAGTCGCAAACAGTCAAGAACAGGTCGCCGCCGGTCTTCTCGCGACCAATATGGCTCGTTACTTTTACTCCCACGATGCAGGCCGGGCACACCCCGCGCACCGGCTGCCGCGAGTCCCACCGGGAGGAAACGAACCATGAAGTCGACGAAGATCGCCGCGCTTGCCGCGGCCGTGCTGGCGACCGGCGCGTTCACACACGCGGCGCTTGCCGAAACGGATGCCGCGACCTGCCGCACCGTGCGTTTCGCGGATATCGGCTGGACCGACATCACGTCGACCACGGCGCTCGCGTCGACCGTGTTCGAGGCGCTCGGCTACAAGCCGACCACGACGATCGCGTCGGTGCCGATCTCGTTCGCCGGCCTGAAGAGCAAGCAGCTCGACATATCACTCGGCTACTGGTGGCCCGTGCAGCAGAAACAACTCCAGCCGTTCCTCGACAGCAAGTCGATCAATGTCGTCGAACCGCCGAACCTGTCGGGCGCGAAGGCGACGCTCGCGGTGCCGAGCTACGAATACCAGGCCGGCCTGAAGACCTTCGAGGACATCGCGAAGCACCGCGCGGAACTCGACGGCAAGATCTACGGGATCGAGCCGGGCAGCAGCGCGAACGCGACGATCCAGAAGATGATCGACACGAACCAGTACGGGCTCGGCGGCTTCAAGCTCGTCGAATCGAGCGAGGCCGGGATGCTGGTGACGGTCGAGCGCGCGATCCGCGAGAAGAAGTGGGTGGTCTTCCTCGGCTGGGAACCGCATCCGATGAACATCCAGCTCAGCATGAACTATCTCTCCGGCGGCGATGCGTCGTTCGGGCCCAACTACGGCGAGGCGCGCGTGTACACGCTCACCGCGCCCGACTTCATTTCACGCTGCCCGAATGCCGGCAAGCTCGTCACGAACCTGCGCTTCTCGACGCAGCTCGAGAACCAGCTGATGCAGTCGGTGATGAACAAGACGAAGCCGGCCGAAGCCGCGAAGGCGTACCTGAAGAAGAACCCGCAGGTGCTCGATCCATGGCTCGCGGGCGTCAAGACGTTCGACGGCAAGGACGGGCTGCCGGCCGTGAAGGCATATCTCGGCCTGTGACGACCCGCGCGCATCCACTGGTGCGCCCCGACAAAACACCCGCAATGCGACACAACCCGATTCAAGCGAGGCAACCAGCATGAACCACGAAGTCATCATCACCTGCGCCGTCACCGGCGCGGGCGATACGGTCGGCAAGCATCCGGCGATTCCGGTCACGCCGAAGGAGATCGCGGCCGCCGCGATCGAGGCCGCGAAGGCCGGCGCGACGGTCGCGCACTGCCACGTGCGCGATCCGCAGACGGGGCGCGGCAGCCGCGACCCGAACCTGTACCGCGAAGTGGTCGACCGCATCCGCTCGGCCGACGTCGACGTGATCATCAACCTGACGGCCGGCATGGGCGGCGACCTCGAGATCGGCCCGGGCGAGGACCCGATGCGCTTCGGCAAGGGCACCGACCTGGTCGGCGGCCTCACGCGCCTCGCGCACGTCGAGGAACTGCTGCCCGAGATCTGCACGCTCGACTGCGGCACGCTGAATTTCGGCGACGGCGACTACATCTATGTGTCGACACCCGCGCAGTTGCGCGCCGGCGCGAAGCGCATCCAGGAACTCGGCGTGAAGCCGGAGCTGGAGATCTTCGACACCGGCCATCTGTGGTTCGCGAAGCAGTTGCTGAAGGAAGGGCTGCTCGACGATCCGCCGCTGTTCCAGCTGTGCCTCGGCATTCCGTGGGGCGCGCCGGCCGACACGGGCACGATGAAGGCGATGGTCGACAACCTGCCGCCGGGCGCGCACTGGGCCGGCTTCGGGATCGGCCGCATGCAGATGCCGATGGTCGCGCAGGCGATGCTGCTCGGCGGCCACGTGCGCGTCGGCCTCGAAGACAACATCTGGCTCGATCGCGGCGTGCATGCGACCAACGGCACGCTCGTCGAGCGCGCGAGAGAGATCGTCGAACGGCTCGGCGGCCGCGTGCTGACGCCGGCCGAAGGCCGCCGCAAGCTCGGCTTGCCGGCGCGCGGCGAGCGTGCGCTCGAACGCCGTCCGGTCGCCGAATTCGCGTGAGCGGTTTCGCCCCCTGATCGATACGAAGCGGCGGCGCGCTCCGGCGCGGCCGCCCACCGATTTCCCCTGATTTGAAGGATGCGTTGACATGGCTGTGAAGACCGACATCAAGACGTTCGCCGCCATCGGCACCGGCGTGATCGGCAGCGGATGGATTTCCCGCGCGCTCGCGCACGGTCTCGACGTGGTCGTATGGGACCCGGCGCCGGGCGCGGAAGCGCGGCTGCGCGCGAACGTCGCGAACGCATGGCCCGCGCTCGAACGCGTCGGCCTCGCGCCGGGCGCCGATCCCGCGCGGCTGCGCTTCGTTTCGACGATCGACGCATGCGTCGCCGATGCCGATTTCATCCAGGAAAGCGCGCCCGAGCGCGAGGCGCTGAAGCTCGAACTGCATGAGCAGATCAGCCGCGCGGCGAAACCCGACGCGATCATCGCGTCGTCGACGTCGGGGCTGCTGCCGACCGATTTCTACGCACGGGCGACGCATCCGGAGCGCTGCGTGGTCGGCCATCCGTTCAATCCCGTGTACCTGCTGCCGCTCGTCGAGGTGCTTGGCGGCGCGCTTACGTCGCCGGAAGCGGTCGAAGGCGCGATGGCGGTCTATCGCTCGCTCGGCATGCGGCCGCTGCACGTGCGCAAGGAAGTGCCGGGCTTCATCGCCGATCGCCTGCTCGAAGCGTTGTGGCGCGAGGCGCTGCACCTCGTCAACGAAGGCGTCGCGACGACCGGCGAGATCGACGATGCAATCCGCTTCGGCGCCGGCATCCGCTGGTCGTTCATGGGCACGTTCCTGACCTACACGCTCGCCGGCGGCGACGCGGGCATGCGACACTTCATGCAGCAGTTCGGCCCCGCGCTCGAACTGCCGTGGACGAAGCTGGTCGCGCCCACGCTCACCGATGCGCTGATCGACCGCGTCGTCGAAGGCACGACCGAACAGCAGGGCACGCGCAGCATCAAGGAACTCGAACGCTATCGCGACGAGTGCATCACCGAGGTGCTGAAGTCGATCGCCGCGGTGAAGGCGCGGCACGGGATGCGATTCGAAGACTGAGGGCGAAAGCGATGACGGGCGATACCCCGCTGACGATATACCGCGACGTGGTGCGGCCCGAATGGGTCGACTACAACGGCCACCTGCGCGATGCGTTCTACCTGCTGATCTTCAGCTTCGCGACCGATGCATTGCTCGATCGCATCGGCCTCGACGACGCCGCGCGTCGCGAGCGGGGCCGCTCGGTCTACACGCTCGAAGCGCACGTGAACTACCTGCACGAGATCAAGGAGGGCACACCGGTGCGCGTCGATGCACGCGTGCTCGCGCACGACGCGAAGCGGCTGCACCTGTATCTCGAACTGTTCGCGCCCGGGCGCGACGATCCGGTATCGGCGAGCGAGCAGATGCTGCTGCACGTCGATACGCGCGACGGCGCGAAGTCCGCGCCGTTCGACGACGACGTGGCCGCACACGTGGCCGAGTTGCACGCATTGCAGCGCGACTGCGCGGCGCCCGCGTATGCGGGCCGCGTGATCGGGCTGCCGCCGCGCCGTTAGCCGGCGCGCACCTTCAACCGCGGAGCGCGCACGATGCTCGAACCGGAAATCGCGGCGTTCGTCGCTGCCGTCGACGCGTGGTATCCGGCCGACGCGGCGGCGCGCTCGCCCGACGCACAGCGGCGCCTCTACGACCGCTTCGCGGCCGAATGGACGCCGGCCGCGCTGCCGGACGGCATCGTGCAGCACGACGCCGTGTGGCAGACACCCGACGGCCGCGCGATTGCGCTGCGGCGCTACACGTCCGCGCACGGCGCGCCGCGCGGCACCGTGCTGTTCTTTCATGGCGGCGGTTTCGTCGTCGGCTCGCTCGACAGCCATGCGCTGATCACCGCGCAACTGGCGGCCGATACGGGGCTCGACGTGATCGCGGTCGACTACCGGCTGGCGCCCGAGCATCGTGCGCCGGCCGCGCTTGAAGATTGCCTGGCAGTCACGCGCGCCGCACGCGATGCACGCTGGCCGTTCGGGCCGTGCGCGCGCCCGCTGACGCTCGCGGGCGACAGCGCGGGCGGGATGCTCGCGGCGGCGGTGGCCACCGCGTTGCGCGATGCGGGCGAAGCCGGCCTCGACGGTATCGCGCTCGTCTATCCGATGCTCGGCTTCGAACCGCAGTCGCCCGCGCGTGAAACCGAAGCGCACGCGCCGATGCTGACGCTCGACGACGTTCACCGCTATCGCGCGCTGTATTGGGAAGGCGGCTTGTCCGATGCGCTGGCGCACGGCCACCCGCTGTTGCGCGCGTCGGTGCCGCTCGCGGCTTCGCGGTTCGACGGCCTGCCGCCCGTGCTCGCGATCGGCGCGGAACACGACCCGCTGCGCGACGATGCGCGCGTGTACGTCGAACGGATTCGCGCGGCCGGCGGGGCCGCGCACTACTGGATGGGAGAGGGGCTGGTGCACGGCTGTTGGCGCGCGCTCGGGACGAGCCCGCAGGCCGCTCGGATGCACCGGACGGTCGGCGGTTTTTTGCTCGCACCACACGCGTAGCGGGCGTTACCGGGAGGCAACGATGCAGGCAGCGCAACACCGTATCGAGGACTGGCGGACGTTTTCCGCCGACGCGGCCATTGCGGCGGCGACGATCGGCGACGGGGCGGTGGATGTCGAATGGAGCGACGCGCGACGATCGCCGTTTCATTTCGACTGGCTGCGCGACAACTGCGCGTGTTCCGCGTGCGTGCATGCGGTGACGCGGGAGCAGGTGTTCGAGATCGCCGATGCGCGCGAGGATCTGTGCGCGCTCGCCGTGCTCGTCGAAGCCGACGGCGCGCTGCATGTCGAGTGGAACGACGGGCATCGCAGCGCGTGGTCGCCCGGCTGGCTGCGTGCGCATGCGTACGACGATGCGTCGCGCGCGGAGCGCCAGGCCGCGCACGGCCGGCACGTGTGGGCCGGAGACGATGCAACGGCCGTCGGCGTGTTCGCGTGGCGCGACGTGATGGAGGATGACGGTGCGTTGCTCGCGTGGCTCGCCGCGTTGCAGCGCACGGGGCTGACGCGCGTCGAAGGCGTGCCGGCCGAGCGCGGCCGCGTCGACGAGATCGCGCGCCGCGTCGGCCTGATCCGCGAAAGCAATTTCGGCGTGCTGTTCGACGTCGAATCGAAGCCGCGCCCGGACAGCAATGCGTATACGTCGCTGAATTTGCCGCCGCACACCGATTTGCCGACACGGGAATTGCAGCCGGGCGTGCAGTTCCTGCATTGCCTCGCGAACGACGCGACCGGCGGCGACAGCGTGTTCCTCGACGGCTTCGCGCTCGCGGATGCGCTGCGGCGCGAGTATCCGGCCGATTTCGAGCGGCTCGCGTCGACACCGTTCGAGTTCTGGAACAAGAGTGCGAACAGCGACTATCGCTGCTCGGCGCCGGTGATCGGGCTCGATGCGCGCGGCAACGTCACCGAGGTGCGCGTCGCGAATTTTCTGCGCGGGCCGCTCGATGCGCCGGCCGGCTCGGTCGCGGCCGTCTATCGTGCGTACCGGCGGTTCCTTGCACTGGCGCGCGAGCCGCGCTTTCGGGTGCAGCGCCGACTGCGCGCGGGCGACATGTGGGCGTTCGACAACCGGCGCGTGCTGCATGCGCGGACGGAATTCGATCCGTCTACCGGTCGCCGGCATCTGCAGGGCTGCTACGTCGATCGCGACGAGTTGCTGTCGCGGTGGCGCGTGTTGTCGCGCTCGGCAGCCGTCCCGCGCTGACTGGCGCACCCGGCTTCGTCCCGCACGCGCGCTTGCGTCGCGGACGAAAAAGCGCCCGGACGCAAGGCGCCCGGGCGAAGCCACCCGCTGCCGGGCGGCGGAGGTATGCGTTTCACAAAAAAGACGAGCCCCGCAACGGGGCTCGTCCTGAGACTGCTTCATCGCGCGACGCGCGGCGCCCGCCGGGGGCGCATCGGCTTACTGACCGAAGAAGATCGAGTCGCGAGCGTTCGACGACGCTGCGGCCGGGGCGCCCGAGTGGACGACCGGAGCCGGTTGCGCGCCGTAGCCGCTGGTGTCGGCACCATGAACACGCGCTTCGGCGCTCTGGATGTCGTTCGGGTAGTACGGGCTCGACAGGCCCGGCTTGTAGCCGGCTTGTTCGAGCTGAACCAGTTCGTTCTTCACTTGCGCGCGGGTCACGGTGCTTTGGGCGAATGCGCCGAACGAAGCGGACAGGGCGGCAGCGGCAACGACTGCGGAAACGAGCGATTTCATGATGACCTCCGGTGTTTTATTGAGTTCGCTGTCGACACCATGTCTTGAGCGATTGATCAAATCTTAGTCATCGGAAGGTTCAGGGTAAACGCTGATTTTGACGATAGATTGTTTCCTGGGTGGTAACAGTGGCGCGTCGAATCAGTCTTTCAACCGGCTTTCTTTTCGGTCGGTGTAATAAGTCTGACGAATGTTGCGCGGCACGCATCGCGCTCAGCGCACTTCGGCCGCCGTGTCGAGCGGCCGGCGCGGCGGGCGTCCTGCCGGCGCGCCCGCGCCGAGGAAGCGCACGCCCGTCGCGGCTTCCGACGCTTCCCACAGCAGCGCCGCCGACGCCACGTCGCGCGCGGCACGCGGCACGCTCGCGGGCGCCGGCAGCCCGCGCGACTCGAACCAGCCGGACGGCCCGATATACGCGCCGCCGGCGAGATCGGGTGCGGTCGCCGCATGAATCGCGGGCAGCGCGCCCTGATCGGCCGGCTGCGCAAGATAACGGTTCGCGGCGCGCATCAGCGCGGCGCGAAGCGGCGCCCCGTCCATCGCCGGGCCCGCGAACTGCAGGTTGGTCGCCGCGTAGCCCGGGTGCGCGGCCACGCTGATGCCGGCGAACGCCGCGCGCTCGAAACGGCGCTGCAGTTCGATCGCGAACACGAGATTCGCGAGCTTGCTGTCGCAATAGGCGAGATAACGGTTGTAGCGGTGCTCGGCGCGCAGGTCGTCGACGCGGATCCGGCCGCCGCGGTTCAGGCCGCTCGACATCGTCACGACACGTGCGCGGCGCGCGGCGCGCAGCGCGGGCAGCAGATGGCCGGTCAGCGCGAAATGGCCGAGGTGGTTGGTGCCGAACTGCATCTCGAAGCCGTCGTGCGTACGGCGCAGCGGCAGGAACATCACGCCGGCGTTGTTGCAGAGGATGTCGACGCGGCCATGGCGTTCGGCGACGTCGGCCGCAAAGCGCGCGATGGACGCGAGGTCGGCCAGGTCGAGCGGATCGACTTCGACCCGGGCATCGGGATGGAGCCGGCGGATCGCGTCGGCGGCCTGCGCGGCGCGGGCGGCGTCGCGGCAACCCATCACGACCGTCGCGCCTTTCGCGGCCAGCGTTTCGGCGAGCTGCCAGCCGAGGCCGCTGTTGGCGCCGGTCACGACCGCGACCTTGCCGCCCTGCGCCGGGACGTGGCGCGCGCTCCATGCATGCATGTCTGCCTCCATCGGCGCGACCGGGCGGTCGCGACGCGTAATCATTACATCGATTGATGTAACGATAGTGCGCGCAGGCGCGGCAGACAAGCGGGGGAATTAGGCACGCGCTTCTAGCGCGGGCGCATCGCGGGATGTCGAGCCCGTGACACGCGGCGGGCGGGATTTACCTGCCGCCGGCCAGCGCGAGCACTTCCGCGGCGGAGATCATCGCGGCCGCGTTCGCGGGGGCCGGGCGCTCGGCCGGGCGGAATACTTCGTCGCCGCGATGGATGACCTGGCGCGACAGCGCGCAGGTGCCGGTGCGCTGCGCGAAGCGGCGGCGCCAGCGCTGTTCGCCGTAATGACAGCGGCCGGGTTCGACCCAGCGGACGACGAGCAGCGTATCGGAGCGTTCGAGGATTTCGACGTGGACGTCGGTGGGATCGAGCACAGGCAGGGATTTGGAGGCCTTCATTTTGCCGTTTCCTAAAGCTCGTGCGGTTTCGGCCGTGGCAGTGGATGTCACTACCCGAGGGCGAATCCGTAGCGGTTTCCATGAGTGGTGCGCTAAATGTAAGCGTCTGTGACCGGAAAAAACATCCTGTCTGGCTCAAATTACCTTTTGCCGATTCAGAAACAATCCACGCTTATTTTCTTGAAAACCACAGACAAAAACGCCCCGGACGTGAAGTCCGGGGCGGAAAATCGGCCCGCGCGCCGTGTCTGCTCGCCCAGTCACGGTGCCCATCGCCGGGGGACGGAGGTGCCCGCAGGGATCGAACGCGGGCGGGGAGGCGACGGGCCGGAAGCGCGGTCCGGTACGTGATGATCGCGCGCGCATCCCGTTGAGACCCTGACGCGAACATGACTTTTTCGTCAGGTTCGCGCGGCGCCGCGCCGGGCGTGGGCGAAGGCGCCGCTCCAAGGCCCCGACGACAGGGGCGCTGCGGCAGATCCGGGAGTGTTCTTGCGGCGGCCGTCGACCCGCGAAGCTTCCCGCGTCGTCCGATTTTCCCGTCGGGGTAAATACTGAATCCTGATTCCGTGACAAACGCGAAACCGCTTCCTATTATTGGTTGGACCTTTGGTCCTTTGTGCCAATCGGCCGACGGCTGGCCGGCTTTTTCGGGAGAGTTGCTCATGAGATTGCAGGGCAAGCGCGCGCTGGTGACGGCGGCCGGGCAGGGCATTGGCCGCGCGACCGCGCTGCGGTTCGCGAGCGAGGGCGCCGACGTGCTGGCGACCGACATCAACGAAGCCGCGCTCGTTCGGCTCGAGGCCGATGCCGAACGTGCGGGCGGCCGGCTCGTCACGCGGCGGCTCGACGTGACCGACGCGCAGGCCGTTGCGGCGCTCGCCGCGCAGGAGCGCGCGTTCGACGTGCTGTTCAACTGTGCGGGCTATGTGCACCACGGCTCGATCCTCGATTGCGACGAAGACGCGTGGGCGTTCTCGCTGAACCTGAACGTCACGTCGATGTACCGGCTGATCCGCGCGCTGCTGCCGGCGATGCTCGAAGCCGGCGGCGGGTCGATCATCAACATGGCGTCGGCCGCATCGAGCGTGAAGGGTGTGCCGAACCGCTTCGTCTACGGCACCACCAAGGCGGCCGTGATCGGGCTGACCAAGGCGGTGGCCGCCGATTTCGTCGAACGCGGCATCCGCTGCAACGCGATCTGCCCGGGCACGATCGAATCGCCGTCGCTGGAGCAGCGGATCGCCGACCAGGCGCGCACGCGCCACGTGTCGACCGACGAGGTGCGCCAGGCGTTCGTCGCGCGCCAGCCGATCGGCCGCATCGGCAGCGCGGACGAAGTGGCCGCGCTCGCGCTGTACCTCGCCTCCGACGAAGCCTCGTTCACGACCGGCGCGATCCATCTGATCGACGGCGGCTGGTCAAACTGACCGTGTCGAACTGACCTGACCGATCGAGCCTTCCCATTCACCTTCCGTTTCCGTTCAGACGACGACATGAAACTGCTGAGATTTGGCGACAAACACCATGAAAAGCCGGGCCTGCTCGATGCGCAGGGCCGCATTCGCGACCTGTCCGGCGTGATCGACGACATCGCCGGCGATGCGCTGACGCCGGCCTCGCTCGCGCGGCTGCGCGACATCCCGCCGTCGTCGCTGCCGCTCGTCGACGGTACGCCGCGCATCGGCGCGTGCGTCGGCCGGGTCGGCAAGTTCATCTGCATCGGCCTCAACTATTCCGACCACGCGGCCGAATCGGGGATGGAAGTCCCGAAGGAGCCCGTCGTGTTCGGCAAGTGGACGAGCGCGATCTCGGGGCCGAACGACGACGTCGAGATTCCGCGCGGCTCGGAGAAGACCGACTGGGAGGTCGAGCTCGGCGTCGTGATCGGCCAGGGCGGCCGCTATATCGACGAAGCCGACGCGCTGTCGCACGTCGCCGGCTACTGCGTGGTGAACGACGTGTCGGAGCGCGAATACCAGCTCGAACGCGGCGGCACGTGGGACAAGGGCAAGGGCAACGACACGTTCGGCCCGCTCGGCCCGTGGCTCGTGACGGCCGACGAAGTGCCCGATCCGCATGCGCTGCGGCTGTGGCTCGACGTCGACGGCCATCGCTACCAGAACGGCACGACCGCGACGATGGTGTTCCGCGTGCCGCACCTGATCAGCTATCTGAGCCGCTTCATGAGCCTGCAGCCGGGCGACGTGATCTCGACCGGCACGCCGCCGGGTGTGGGCCTCGGGCAGAAACCGCCCGTCTATCTGCGCGCCGGGCAGGTGATCACGCTCGGCATCGACGGGCTCGGCGAGCAGCGCCAGCGCACCGTGCAGGCCTGAATTCCTTTCGCGGACGATTCGTCATGCCTATCATTCGATCGATGCGCGTCCTCGACGTGCGCTTCCCGACCTCGCGCCAGCTCGACGGCTCCGACGCGATGAATCCGGACCCCGATTATTCGGCGGCCTACGTCGTTCTCGAAACCGACCGCGACGGCCTCGAAGGTCACGGGCTCACGTTCACCATCGGGCGCGGCAACGAAATCTGCTGCGCGGCGATCGACGCGATGCGTCACCTCGTCGTCGGCCTCGACCTCGACTGGATTCGCGAGGACATGGGCCGCTTCTGGCGGCACGTGACGTCGGACAGCCAGTTGCGCTGGATCGGCCCCGACAAGGGCGCGATCCACCTGGCGACGGGCGCCGTCGTCAACGCGGTGTGGGATCTGTGGGCGAAGGCCGTCGGCAAGCCGCTGTGGCGGCTCGTCGCCGACATGAGCCCCGAGGAACTGGTGCGGGCGATCGACTTCCGCTACCTGACCGACTGCCTGACCCCCGACGAAGCGCTCGCGCTGCTGCGCCGGCAGGCGCCCGGCAAGGCCGAGCGGATCGCGACGCTCGAGCGCGACGGCTACCCGTGCTACACGACGTCGGCCGGCTGGCTCGGCTACAGCGACGACAAGCTGCGCCGGCTGTGCGGCGAGGCGGTGGAGGCCGGGTTCGACCACGTGAAGCTGAAGGTCGGCGCGAACCTGGAGGACGACATCCGCCGCGTGACGATCGCGCGCGAAGTGATCGGCCCCGATCGCAAGCTGATGATCGACGCGAACCAGGTATGGGAAGTGGACGAGGCGATCGACTGGGTGCGCGAGCTGGCGTTCGCGCGGCCGTGGTTCATCGAGGAGCCGACCAGCCCCGACGACGTCGAAGGGCATCGCAAGATCCGCGAGGCGATCGCGCCCGTGCAGGTGGCGACCGGCGAGATGTGCCAGAACCGCGTGCTGTTCAAGCAGTTCATCGCGCGCGGCGCGATCGACGTCGTGCAGATCGATGCGTGCCGCCTCGGCGGCGTGAACGAGATTCTCGCGGTGATGCTGATGGCCGCGAAGTACGGGCTCCCGGTGTGCCCGCACGCGGGCGGCGTCGGGCTGTGCGAGTACGTGCAGCATCTGTCGATGATCGACTACGTGTGCATTGCCGGCACGAAGGAAGGGCGCGTGACGGAGTACGTCGATCACCTGCACGAGCATTTCGTCGAACCGTGCGTCGTGCGCGGCGCGGCGTACCTGCCGCCGACGGCGCCCGGTTTCTCGATCGAGATGAAGCCCGAATCGCTGGAGCAATACCGGTTCCGCGGTTGAAGCACGGCCATGCACGATGGCGCGCGTCGCGCGTCGCGTGCGGCGACAACATGAACGACGGAGACGCGAAGTGGATCTGAATCTGCAACACAAGGTCGCGATCGTGACCGGCGGCGCGTCGGGCATCGGCGCCGCGATCTCGATGCGGCTGGCCGAAGAGGGCGCGATTCCGGTGGTGTTCGCGCGCCACACGCCGGACGATGCGTTCTGGCGCGCGCTCGTGCAGAAGCAGCCGCAAGCCGTGTGCCTGTCCGTCGAATTGCAGGAGGACGAGCAGTGCCGCGACGCGGTGGCGGAAACCGTCGCGCGCTTCGGCCGCATCGACGGCCTCGTCAACAACGCGGGCATCAACGACAGCGTCGGGCTCGAGGCCGGGCGCGACGCGTTCGTCGCGTCGCTCGAACGCAACCTGATCCACTACTACGTGATGGCGCACTACTGCGTGCCGCACCTGAAGGCCGCGCGCGGCGCGATCGTCAACGTGTCGTCGAAGACGGCCATTACCGGGCAGGGCAACACGAGCGGCTATTGCGCATCGAAGGGCGCGCAGCTCGCATTGACGCGCGAATGGGCCGTCGCGTTGCGCGACGACGGCGTGCGCGTGAACGCGGTGATCCCGGCCGAGGTGATGACGCCGCTGTACCGGAACTGGCTCGCGGGCTTCGACGACCCCGACGCGAAGCTCGCCGGCATCGCGGCCAAGGTGCCGCTCGGCAAGCGCTTCACGACGGCCGACGAAATCGCCGACACGGCTGTATTCCTGCTGTCGGAGCGCGCGTCGCACACGACCGGCCAGTGGCTGTTCGTCGACGGCGGCTATACGCATCTCGACCGTGCGATCAGCTGAGGGCCGCGATCCATGCAACCCGACCTGAACCTGCCCGCCACGCCGCCGCTGATCGCGCTGACCGGCATCGGCAAGCGCTTTCCGGGCGTGCAGGCGCTCGACGATTGCCGTTTCGACCTGCGCGCGGGCGAAGTGCATGCGCTGATGGGCGAGAACGGCGCCGGCAAGTCGACGCTGATGAAGATCCTCGCGGGCGTCTACCAGCGCGACGAAGGCGAGATACGGATGGACGGCCGCGCGGTGGAGATCGCCGATCCGCGCGGCGCGCAGGCGCTCGGCATCGGCATCATCCATCAGGAACTGAACCTGATGAACCATCTGAGCGTTGCGCAGAACATCTTCATCGGCCGCGAGCCGCGCGGCCGCTTCGGCGTGTTCGTCGACGAAGACAAACTGAACCGCGATGCAGCCGCGATCTTTCAGCGGATGCGGCTCGATCTCGATCCGCGCACGCCGGTGGGCCGGCTCACGGTCGCGAAGCAGCAGATGGTCGAGATCGCGAAGGCGCTGTCGTTCGACTCGCGCGTGCTGATCATGGACGAACCAACCGCCGCGCTGAACAACGCGGAGATCGCCGAGCTGTTCCGCATCATCGGCGACCTGCGCGCGCACGGTGTCGGCATCGTCTACATCTCGCACAAGATGGACGAGCTGCGCCAGATCGCCGATCGCGTGACCGTGATGCGCGACGGCAAGTACGTCGCGACCGTGCCGATGGCCGGCACGTCGATGGAGTCGATCATCGCGATGATGGTCGGCCGCCAGCTCGCCACCGAATCCCGCACGCCGCCCGATACGTCGGCGAACGATATCGCGCTCGAAGTGCGTGGGCTGTCGCGCGGCCGCGCGATCCGCGACGTCGGCTTCACGCTGCGGCGCGGCGAGATTCTCGGCTTCGCCGGGCTGATGGGCGCGGGCCGCACCGAGGTCGCGCGCGCGGTGTTCGGCGCCGACCCGGTCGACGCGGGCGAGATCCGCGTGCACGGCAGGGCCGTGACGATCCGCACGCCGGCCGATGCGGTCCGGCACGGCATCGGCTACCTGTCCGAAGACCGCAAGCACTTCGGGCTCGCGGTCGGGATGGACGTGCAGAACAACATCGCGCTGTCGAGCATGCGCCGCTTCGTGCGCCGCGGCGTGTTTCTCGATGCGCGCAAGATGCGCGACACCGCGCAGTCGTACGTACGGCAGCTCGCGATTCGCACGCCGTCGGTCGCGCAGCCGGCGCGCCTGCTGTCGGGCGGCAACCAGCAGAAGATCGTGATCGCGAAGTGGTTGCTGCGCGATTGCGACATCCTGTTCTTCGACGAGCCGACCCGCGGCATCGACGTCGGCGCGAAAAGCGAGATCTACAAGCTGCTCGACGCACTCGCCGCCGACGGCAAGGCGATCGTGATGATCTCGTCGGAGCTGCCCGAGGTGCTGCGCATGAGCCACCGGATTCTCGTGATGTGCGAAGGCCGCGTGACGGGCGAACTGCGCGCGGCCGACGCCACGCAGGAAAAGATCATGCAGCTCGCGACGCAGCGCGAGTCGACCGTGTTGTCCTGATTCCGATTCAGACGTCTACCCGATCATGTCCAACGATACGCATCCCGTTCCGCCCCTGGCCTCCGGCGACCCGCCGGCCGCCGCATCGCGCCTGAAGTCGCGCTTCTTCAACCCGGCCGCGCGGCAGAAGCTGCTCGCGTTCGCGAGCCTCGTGCTGCTGATCGTGTTCTTCAGCGTCGCGTCGCCGAACTTCCTCGAAGTCGACAACCTCGTGTCGATCCTGCAGGCCACCGCGGTGAACGGCGTGCTGGCCGTCGCGTGTACGTACGTGATCATCACGTCGGGCATCGACCTGTCGGTCGGCACGCTGATGACGTTCTGCGCGGTGATGGCCGGCGTCGTGCTGACGAAGTGGGGAATGCCGCTGCCGCTCGGGATTCTGGCCGCGCTCGGTTTCGGCGCGCTGTCCGGCTGCGTGTCGGGCTTCGTGATCGCGAAGATGAAGGTGCCGCCGTTCATCGCGACGCTCGGGATGATGATGCTGCTCAAGGGGCTGTCGCTCGTGATCTCGGGCACGCGGCCGATCTACTTCAACGACACGCCGGGCTTCACGTCGATCGCGCAGGATTCGCTGATCGGCAACCTGATTCCCGCGCTGCCGATTCCGAACGCGGTGCTGATCCTGTTCCTCGTCGCGATCGGCGCGTCGATCGTGCTGAACCGCACGATCTTCGGCCGCTACACGTTCGCGCTCGGCAGCAACGAGGAAGCGCTGCGGCTGTCCGGCGTGAACGTCGATGCATGGAAGATCGCGGTCTACACGTTCAGCGGCGCGGTATGCGGGATCGCGGGACTGCTGATCGCGTCGCGGCTCAATTCCGCGCAGCCCGCGCTCGGGCAGGGCTACGAGCTCGATGCGATCGCGGCCGTCGTGATCGGCGGCACGTCGCTGTCGGGCGGCGCGGGCAGCATCGTCGGCACCATCATCGGCGCGTTCATCATGAGCGTGCTGACCAACGGCCTGCGCATCATGTCGGTCGCGCAGGAATGGCAGACGGTCGTGACGGGCGTGATCATCATTCTCGCCGTCTACGTCGACATCCTGCGCCGGCGCCGCCGCTGAGGCACGCACCTGTGCATGCATGTGCTTCATCGCCGGTTCCGGCCGGTGTTCCAGTCGTTCCAGTCGATACGAAAAAAGGAGACGCGAAGTGATCAGGAGCAAGGTGTTGAATGCGGTCGTCGGGCTGACGTTCGCCGTCGGCGTCACGGCCGGCGCGCACGCGCAGGAAGCGTATATCCCGCTGATCTCGAAAGGGTTCCAGCATCAGTTCTGGCAGGCCGTGAAATCGGGCGCGATGCAGGCCGCGAAGGACTACAAGGTGAAGGTGACGTTCGAAGGCCCCGAAACCGAGGCGATGGTCGACAAGCAGATCGACATGCTGTCGGCCGCGATCGCGAAGAAACCGGCCGCGCTCGGCTTCGCCGCGCTCGACAGCAAGGCCGCGCTGCCGCTGTTGAAGAAGGCGCAGGCCGAGAAGATTCCGGTGATCGCGTTCGACTCGGGCGTGGACAGCGACATCCCGGTGACGACGGCCGCGACCAACAACAAGGCCGCCGCCGCGCTCGCCGCCGACAAGCTCGCCGCGCTGATCGGCGACGAAGGCGAGGTGGCTGTGGTCGCGCACGACCAGACGAGCCGCACCGGCATCGACCGCCGCGACGGCTTCCTCGACCGGATGAAGGCCGCGCACCCGAAGGTGCAGGTCGTGACCGTGCAGTACGGCGAAGGCGACCAGCTAAAGTCGACCGAAGTGACGAAGTCGATCCTGCAGGCGTATCCGAAGCTCAAGGGGCTGTTCGGCACCAACGAGGGCTCGGCGATCGGCGTGGTCAACGGCGTGCGCGAGATGAAGCGCAAGGTCGTGATCGTCGGCTACGATTCGGGCAAGCAGCAGAAGGATGCGATCCGCAGCGGGCTGATGGCCGGCGCGATCACGCAGAACCCGATCGGGATCGGCTACAAGACGGTCGAGGCGGCCGTGAAGGCGACCAAGGGCGAGAAGCTGCCGAAGGTCATCGATACCGGGTTCTATTGGTACGACAAGACCAATATCGACGATCCGAAGATCGCGGCGGTGCTGTACGACTGATTGCCGCCTCGAGCGGCGGGGGCGGCGGCAGCACACGCCGCCGCCGCTGCGGCGACCGGACACGAGGGCATCATGAGCGCAATGCGTATCGATTCGCATCAGCACTTCTGGCGTTATCGCGCGGCCGACTACCCGTGGATCGGCCCGGGGATGGACGTGCTCGCGCGCGACTATCTGCCCGATGCGCTGGGGCCGCTGATGCATGCGCAGGCGCTCGGCGCGTCGATCGCGGTGCAGGCGCGCGCCGGGCGCGACGAGACGGCGTTCCTGCTCGATCTCGCGCGCGACGATGCGCGCATCGCGGCGGTGGTCGGCTGGGAGGATCTCGCCGCGCCGCAGCTCGCCGAGCGCATCGCCGAATGGCGCAGCCCGAAGCTGCGCGGCTTTCGTCACCAGGTGCAGGACGAAGCCGACGTCGCGGCGTTCGTCGCGGACGCGGGCTTCAATCGCGGCGTCGCATGGCTGCAGGCGAACGGTTACATGTACGACGTGCTCGTGTTCGAACGCCAGTTGCCGGACGTGCGCGCGTTTTGCGCGCGGCACGATGCGCACTGGCTCGTGCTCGACCATGTCGGCAAGCCCGCGCTGGCGGCATTCGAGCATGACGAAACCGCGTTGCCGCGCTGGCGCGCGGCGCTGCATGAACTGGGCGCGATGCCGCATGTCGCGTGCAAGCTGTCGGGGCTCGTGACCGAGGCCGACTGGCGGCGCGGATTGCGCGCGCGGGACATCCGGCATATCGAGCAATGCCTCGATGCGGCGCTCGACGCGTTCGGCCCGCAGCGGCTGATGTTCGGGTCGGACTGGCCCGTGTGTCTGCTGGCCGCGTCGTACGACGAAGTCGCGTCGCTCGTCGAGCGCTGGGCCGAAACGCGGCTGTCGGCGGCCGAGCGCGACGCATTGTGGGGCGGCACGGCCGCGCGGTGTTACGGGCTGCCGGCGTGAGTGCGCGGCTTCGTCGGACGCATGCCGGCGGCCGTCGTCGCGCATCGATGGTTGCGGCCGCATCGATGCGCGGGGCGGCTCACGGGCCCCGCCATATAAAATAGGCGCGAACGGTCTGCGCGATTCGTCGGACCGAAACCGATTACCAGCGTCGAACGTATGTCCATCCAGCCGATTCAGAACCGCCGTCTCTACCAGCAGATCGCCGACAAGCTCAGTGCGATGATCGAGTCCGGCGATTTTCCGCCGGGCAGCTACCTGCCGCCCGAGCGCGAACTGGCCGAACGGTTCGGCGTGTCGCGCACGTCGGTGCGCGAGGCGCTGATCGCGCTCGAAGTGAGCGGGCTCGTGAGCGTGCGCGTCGGCGACGGCGTCAAGGTGCGCCACCCCGAAACGGCCGCCGAACCCGACGTCGCGGAGAAGGTCGCGCCGTTCACGATCATCGAGATCGATCCCGAACTCGGCATCGCGCTCGACCTCGATACCGAAATTCCGCCGTTCGCGCTGCTGCAGGCGCGCCGGCTGATCGAGCCGGAGGCGGCGTCGCTGGCCGCGAAGCACGGCTCGGACGAGCAGATCGAAGGCATTCACGAAGCGTTCCTGCGCAACCAGGAAGACAACCGCAGCGGGTCGCTCACGCATCCGGGCGACCGGCTGTTTCATATCCGGATCGCGGAAGCGAGCGACAACGCCGCGTATGCGCTGATGATCAAGCAACTGCTCGCGCACAAGTACGACCCGATGTTCCAGCGGCTGCAGTCGCTGTACATGCCGAACGACATGCCGCACCGGTCGGAACTGGAACACCGCGCGATCCTCGATGCGATCCGCGCGCGCGACCCGGACGCCGCGCGCCGCGCGATGGCCGAGCATCTCGACGAAGTGATCCGGATCTTCGGCCGCGCGCTCGACTGAGCGCGCGGCTGCGCGTTCACGCGCTCAGAAGCGATCCGCGCGATACGGCGCCGGATCGGTGAACGGCGCTTCGCCCGTCATCATCTCGGCCAGCAGGCGACCGGTGACGGGGCCGAGCGTCAGCCCGTGGTGGTTGTGCCCGAACGCGAACCACAGCCCGCGATGCGCGGGCGCCGGGCCGATCACCGGGCGCATGTCGGGCGTGCACGGCCGGAAGCCGAGCCACGGTTGCGGGTCGAGCCGCTCGCCGAAACCGAACACGGGGCGCGCCACGCGTTCCGCGCGCTCGAGCTGCACGCCGGTGGGCGGCACGCGGCGCCGCGCGATTTCGACGCCGGTCGTCAGCCGCAGCCCGCGCGTCATGGGTGCGATCACGTAACCGTATTCGCGATCGACGATCGGCGCCGACGGCACGCCGCGCGCAGACGGTGCGTAGTGCATGTGATAGCCGCGCTTCTCGCGCAGCGGGATCGTGTAGCCGAACTTCCCGAACACCGTGTCTGACCACGGGCCGAGCGCGACGACGACGGCCGGCGCGGCGGCCGGCCCGGCCTGCGTGTCGACCTGCCAGCCCGGCGACAGCGCTGCGAGGCTCGCGGCGTCGCCCGTCAGCAGCGTGCCGCCGCCTTGCACGAAGAGTTGCGCATACGCTTTGACGAGCGCGGACGGATCGACGACGCTTTTCGGATCGAGCCAGTGCAGTGCGCCGCAGAAGCCGGGCGCGAGGCTCGGTTCGTGCGCGAGCAGCGCCGCGGCATCGAGCGGCGTGATGCCGAGCCCGTGGCGGCGCGCGGTGAGGCCCGCTTCGGCCACGCCGCGATCGAACGCGGCCGGCGTGCGGAACGCTTCGAGCCAGCCGTTCGCGCGGATCAATTCGCCGGCGCCGGCACGCGCGATCAGCGCGTCGTGCTCGACGATGCAGCGTTCGATCAGCGGCAGCATGTCGCGCGCCGCCGCCGCGTGACGCGGCGGCGCCGATTCCCACCAGAAGCGCGCGAGCCACGGCGCGAATGCGGGCAGCGACGGGCTGTGCCAGTAGAGATCGGTCGAACGGTTCAGCGCGTAGCGCATCAGCGTGAACGGGCTGCGCGGGAACGGATACGGTTCGACCGACGAGCGCTCGATCAGCCCCGCGTTGCCGAAGCTCGTGCCTTCGCCGGGCGCGCCGCGATCGACGAGGGCGACTTTGCGTCCGCGATCCTGCAGGTGGAGTGCTGCGCAGACGCCGACGATGCCTGCGCCGAGAACGATGACGTCGAAATCCATCGGTATGAGTGGACAGCGGTCGAGACGGGTTGCAAACCGACGTTGGAGTCGGGGCGGATTCCGGAGGAAGCGGTGCTGGCGGGCAGCTTGTCGTTAGGATACTCGCGATGTCGCGCGATTCGCAAAGGCAGATCTGGTTTTTAACCGGATGCCAGGTGCGGGGCGGGCGTCGTGTTCATCGATGGCAAGCGGTCGCTTCATGCACCAGCAGAATTGGCGGTTCCGAGCTGACCAACGGGCGTCGAATCCGCTCAACGCCCTTCACGCCATGCAGCCGCGAACGTCCGTGCCGCGGCGAAACAGCCGGCTTCGTCCCCCGGCGCCCCGATCAGCTGTACCCCCACCGGCAGTTCGCCGGGCACGAAACACGGCGCGACGATCACCGGCAGATCAGCGAACGAGATCGGCTGGGTGAGCATGCCGAGCGTCTTCGCGGGTTCGAGCATCGCGCCGTTGACGTCGACCGCGGCGTCCGTGAATCGCGGCGCCGCATAGGGCGTCGCGGCCGCGAGCAGGATGTCGTACCGGTCGAACAGCGTCGCGATGCGTGCCTGCCACGCCGCGCGGCAGGCCAGCGCGCGCGCATAGGCGGCAGCGGGCGTCGCGATCCCCGCTGCAACGCGGGCCCGCAATCGTTCCGACACGTCGGCGGTGGGCGCATCGAGCAGCGCCCGGTGCGCACGGGCGAGTTCCACATTCGACACGATGACGGCAGCTTCACGCACGCGCGCGGCTTCGGCGGTATCGATCGGAACCGTGTCGGTCGTGCGCAGGGCCGCCGCCGCATGCCGGACGCCCCGCCACGCGGCGGCATCGGCATGCTGCTCGAAATCGCCGGTCAGCACGGCGGCGCGCAGCGGGACGGCCGGGTCGCGCGGCGCCGGTCGTGCGTGCAACGGCCCGCTACCGAGCAGTGCGTCGTAGAGCGCGGCCAGATCGTCGATGTCGTTCGCGAACCCGCCGACCGCATCGAGCGTGGCCGCATACGGCACGCATCCGTCGCGCGACAGCCGTGCGGTGCCGGGGCGGAGGCCCCACACGCCGCACAATGCGGCCGGCGCGCGAATCGAGCCATTGGTGTCGCTGCCCAGTGCGAGCGGCACGTAGCCGGCCGCCACCGCGGCGGCCGAGCCGCTCGACGACCCGCCGGTCATGCGCAACGGATCGGCCGGCAACCGCACCACGCCGAAATGCGGATTCACGCCGGTGGCGCCGCACGCGAGTTCGTCCATATGCGTGGCGCCCACCGGAATCGCGCCGGCCGCGACGAGCCGGGCGACCAGCGCCGCGTCGCGGTCTGCCGGCGGCAGCGCGGCGCGCGCGGGCGAACCGGCGATCGTCACGTAGCCCGCCACGTCGAAATTGCCCTTCACGAGAAACGGTACGCCCGCGAGCGGGCCGGGATCGCGTCCGTCCCGCACGAGTGCGTCGATCCGCCGCGCGTCGCGCAACGCCCGTGCGTCGAAGGTGTGCGAGCACGCGCGATACAGCCCGTCGCGGGCGGCGATGCCGGCGAGCACGGCCCGCACGACCGACACCGCGTCGATCCGTCCGGCGCGAACGTCGGCCGCCACCGCAAGCGCACTGCGCATCGGCAACGGCGCGCTCATGCGCGCTCCATCAGCCGGCGCGGAATCGACAGGATCAGCGCGGCCGCGGCGAACAGCGTGAACGCGAGCAGCGCCACGCCCAGCTCGGTGCTGCCGGTCAAGCCCGTCGCGTAGCCCATCAGCGTCGGGCCGATGAATCCCGCGACGGCCGCGCCGATGTTGACGAGCCCCGCGCCGCCCGCCGCCGCCTCGCCGGCGAGAATCCGCGACGGCAGGCTCCAGAACATCGCCAGCGTGCACATGATGCCGGCCACGCCGACGGTCAGGCACGCGACGGCGAGCACCGGATGCGCGTGCATGCCGAGGCTCGCGAGCAGTGCGATGCCGCCGAGCGTGACGGGCAACGCCGTATGCCAGCGGCGTTCGCCGGTGCGCACCGAATGCTGCGCATTGACGACCATCGCGACCGATGCGACGAGATACGGAATCGCGCTGACGAGGCCGACCGCGAGGTTGCTGAGCGTGCCGAGCGCCTTGATCATCGTCGGCATCCAGAACACGAGGCCATAGTTGCCGACGTTGTAGAGGAACGAGGTCGCGACCAGCAGCCACAGCGTCGGCTCGCGCAGCGCGGCACCGAGGCGTGTGCGCTTGCCTGCGGATTCCTGCGCCATTTCCGCGTGAATCAGGCGCTTGTCCGCGTCGGTCAGCCACGCGGCGTCGTCGACGCGTTCGGTCACGCGGGCGAGCAGATACAGGCCGAGCACGATCGCGGGCAGCCCTTCGAGCAGGAACATCCATTGCCAGCCGCGCAGCCCGAAGCCGCCGTGCGTCGCGTCCATGATCCAGCCGGACAGCGGCGCGCCGACGATCACGCCGAGCGGCATCGCGAGAAACAGCAGCGCCATGACCTTGGCCAGCCGGTGCGACGGGAACCACACGCTGAAATACGCGATCACGGCCGGAAAGAAGCTCGCCTCGGTCACGCCGAGCAGGAAGCGCAGCGCGTAGAAGCTGGCCGTGTCGTGCGTCGCGAGCGTGGCGACCGACACGACGCCCCACGACAGCATCGAGCCGGCCAGGCAGCGCTTCACACCGATCCGGCGCACGAGCCAGCCGGCCGGCACCTGAAGCAGCAGGTAGCCGACGAAGAACAGCCCCGCGCCGACACCGTACGCGGCGTCCGACAAATGCAGGTCGTTCACCATCTGCAGCTTCGCGAAGCCGACGTTCACGCGGTCGAGGTAGCCGAAGAAGTAGCAGACCAGGATCAGCGGGATGATGCGCCGGCTCAGACGTGCGTACAACGCGTCGACGTCGGGCGCGCAGGCGCTTGCGCCGTGGTCCGTGCCGGTCTGGATGTCGCGCGGCGCGGCGGCGCCATGGGAATTCGTCATCGTGACTCCGTGCGGGTTGAGCCGCGAGGCCGTTGCGTCGTGCGTGGCCTCACGCGGGCGGGGCGGAAGGAGGGCATGCGACTAGACCGCGCGGCGCAGCGCGAGGCCCGGGCGTACGCTGGTATGCCGGCCGTGTTCGAGCACCGCGCGGCCGTTGACGAACACGTGCTCGATGCCTTCGGGGCGCAGCGTCGGGCTGGCGAACGTTGCGCGGTCGATCACGCGCGCGGGGTCGAATACGACGAGATCGGCGTAGTAACCGACCGCAAGCCGCCCGCGCTCGGCGATGCCGAACTGCTCGGCCGTGAGGCCCGTCATCTTGCGCACGGCCGCTTCGAGCGGAAACAGCTTGCGTTTGCGCGAGAATTCGCCGAGCACGCGCGGGAACGTGCCCCACAGGCGCGGATGCGGGCGCGCATCGTTCGGCAGACCGTCGGAGCCGACCATCGCCAGTTCGTGCCCGATGATGCGCTCGACGTCGGCTTCGTCCATCACGAAGTAGATCGCGCCGGCCGGTTGCAACGCGTCGATCGCGGCGTCGATCGAATCGCCGAACAGCGGCAGCAGCTCGTGGAAATCGCGGCCCGCGAGTTCGGGGTGCGGCCGCGACCACGCGAGCAGCACGCGCGACGACTGGCGGATGCGGTCGGCGCGCAGCATCGTCGACGTGGCCGGATACGGATGGCAGTCGAGGCACAGCGGCTGGTGCGCGCGCTGTGCGTCGATATGCGCGAGCGTTTCGGCCGAGCGGCCGTGATTGGCCTTGCCGGCGACCTTGTGGTGCGACAGCACGACGCGCACGCCGAGCGCGCGCCCGATCGAGAACGCCTCGTCGAGCGACGCGATGATCGCGTCGGTCTCGTCGCGCAGGTGGGTGGCGAACACGCCGCCCGTCTCGCGCAGCGGCGCGCACACGTCGATCAGTTCGTCGGTCGTGGCCGCCATCGCCGGCGGATAGAACGTGCCCGACGATACGCCGAACGCGCCGGCGGCCATCGCATCGCGCACGTCGGCGGCCATCGCGGCGATTTCCGTGGGGCTGGCGGCGCGGCCGAGGTCGGCCATGTGCCGCACGCGCAACGTCGAATGACCGACGAGGGCCGCGGTGTTGACGGCGGCGGGTGCGGCATCCAGCGCGTCGAGATATGCGCCGAACGACGCGAAGCGAAAGTGCTGCCATGCGCCGAGCAGGTCGAGCGGCTGCGGCACGTCCTGTTGCGCGAGCAGCGGCGCGAGGCTGATCCCGCAGTTGCCGGCGATCACGGTCGTGACGCCCTGTGCAACCTTGGGCTCGACGTCCGGATCGGTCAGCACGAACGCGTCGTCGTGCGTGTGGCTGTCGATGAATCCGGGGGCGACGACCTGGCCGGCCGCGTCGATCACGCGCGCGGCGCTCGCATCGCGCAGGTCGCCGATCGCGGCGATGCGCGCGCCGGTCACGCCGAGATCGGCGTCGAAGCGCGCGGCGCCCGTGCCGTCGATCAGCGCGCCGCCGCGCAGGATGACGTCGAAATGCATGATGGCTCCTCGTGTCCCCGCCGGCCTGGGCGGCCGGCTTCCGGGGGATGAGTTGCCGATCGTCCCCGGCCAATAACCGGCCGTCCAATGCGAGTGCGCAAGCGATTCATGCGCGGCAGTCATCAATGCCGGCGTGCCGCGCGAGGGTCAGGCGAGCGATGCCTTCACCAGCGCGTGCAGGTCGCTCGCGAAGCTGGACATCGAGATCGTGCGGTGCCGCACGATGCCGACGGTGCGCTCGATCGTCGGGCTCGCGATCGGGACGGCGCGCACGGCAGGCGTGCCGTACGCGCGCAGCGCGCTTTCCGGCAGGATCGCGCAGCCGACGCCCGACGCGACGAGCGCCGCGACGCTCGAAATGTGCTCGACCTCGTAGAACCAGCGGGTCCGCACGGCTTCCTGGCCCAACAGCATTTCGAGCAGCAGGCGGTTGCCGCTGTCGCGTCCGCCGATGATCAGCTTCGCCTGCCGCAGCTCGCCGAGCGTGACGCTGTCGGCGCGCGCGAGCGGGTCGCCGTTGTGCACGGCGAGCACGTAGCGATCGGTGAACAGCGGCTCGAACAGCAGTTCGTCGTCGTCGCCCGGAGGCAGGCTCACGCCGAATTCGGCGATGCCGGCGCGCACCTGCGACAGCACGAAGTCGTGATTGCCGTCGAGGATCTGCACGGCGACCTGCGGGTATTTGGCCGCGTAGTGCCGCAGCACGTCGGGCAGGGCGCGCGCGACGACGGTCGGGATCGCGGCGAGCCGCACCTTGCCGTAGCGCTTCTCGGCGATTTCCCGGATCGACGACAGCATCGTGCCGAGCTGCGCGATCTGTTCGCGCGCCATCGGCAGGAACTGGCGGCCCACGCCCGTCAGCGTGACGCTGCGGGTCGTGCGCTGGAACAGCTCGACGCCGAGCGTCTGCTCGAGTTTCTGGATGCGCCGCGACAGGCCCGGCTGCGTGAGGTGCAGCTTCTCCGCGGCACGATGAAACGTGCCGAGCTCCGCCACGGCGACGAACGCTTCGAGTTCCGAGTTTTCGACTTTCATGGCGATGCGCGCTCCCGGTCCGCTCCGGCGGCATGGAACGGCACGCCGGCAGCAAGCCGCCATTGTCGTCGAAATCGCGCGGGGAGCAACGCGGCCGGGCGCCGCGCCGTCAGAGCGTCGCGAACAGCTTGCCCCAGCGCGTGAGCCCGCGCGTATCGACGCCCGCCATCCGCAACGCCTTCCACACCACGGTCGCGACCGTGTCATAAGCGGCGATCCCGGTCGCCTGCTCGAACGGCCCGACGAGATGCGCGGCATGCAGGTTCGTGCAGAACGTCGCCACCGCATCGGGTCGTGCTTGCGCGGTCTTGCGCATCAGCGCGGCGAGCTGCGTGTCGGGCACATCCGCGAAGCTGGCGTTCTCGCGCAGCCCGAGATGCTGCTCGGCCACGCAATCGATGCCGAGCTGCGCGTACTGCCGCACGATCCGCTGCTGCACGTCGCCGAGATACGGCGTGACGAGGCCGAGCCGCCGCACGCCGGTGCGTTCGAGCAACTCGTTCAGCGCGAGTACCGACGTCGTCGCCGCAATGCCGGTCGCTTTCTCGATGCTGCGACACAGCGCGGCGTCGCGCTCGAAGCCGAGCCAGCCGGCCGACGTGCCGCTCCAGCCGATCACGTCCACGCGCGCGTCGGCGAGCTGGCGGGCCGCGACGAGGATGCGCGCCGCGTCGAACTGGTCGAGCGCGGCCTCGGTGAGCGCAATCTCGGTGACGGTGAAGCGCGCGAAATGCACGCTGACGTCGGGCAGCCCGGCGACGATCGCGGTCGTCAGCGGTTCGAGCGCGGTGTTCGACGACGGCGTCAGGATGCCGATGCGGATGCGCGGGTTCATCGCATGGCCCCGCGTCAGTCGAGCAACTGCCGCACGGCATCGACCGCGGCGCGGCGCAATGCAGCCAGGTCGAGGCCCGGAATCTCGCCGTTGTCCACCACGACGCGGCCGTTCACGACGGCGTACTTCACCGGCGCCGGTTCGCCCGCCGCAACCGGCGCGATCGCGTAGTCGTGGAAGCCGTTGAAGCGCGGCCCGCTCACTTCGTACAGCACGAGATCGGCCGCTTGCCCGACGTCGAGCGTGCCGACCGCATCGAGCCCGAGCACGCGTGCGCCGCCTTGCGTGCCCCAGTGCAACACCTCCTCGGCGGTGGTTGCCGCCGCGCCGTGCGCCGCGCGATGCACGAGCCATGCGAAATTCGCTTCGTGCGTCATGCTGCCCGATTCGTTCGACGCGACGCCGTCGACGCCGAGCGAGACCGGCACGCCGGCCGCCGCCATGCGCGGCGCGGGCGCGATGCCGCTGCCGAGCCGTGCATTGCTGACGGGGCAGTGCGAGCAGCCGGTGCCCGTTTCCGCGAGCATCGCGATTTCGTTCGCTTCGAGATGGACCAGGTGCGCGAACCATACGTCCGGGCCGAGCCATTCGTGTTCGGCGACGAACTCGACCGGCAGCTTGCCGTAGCGTTCGCGGCAGAAATCGACGTAGCGCGTCGTTTCCGACAGATGCGAATGCAGCCGCAGGCCCATCCGGCGCGCCGCGCGCGCGACCTCGGGCAGCAGCTCGGGCGGCAGCGAGAAGGTCGGCGTGGTCGGCGCGACGACCACGCGGCGCATCGAGGCCGCGCCCGCATCGTGATAGCGTGCCTTCAGCCGCTCGATGTCGGCAAGCATCTGGTCGAGCGTCTCGGGCTGCAGCGCGGTGCCGGCGAAGCCGGGGTGATCGCCTGCCGCCTGCAGCGCGCCGCCGCGGCACAGCACGAAACGCATCCCGAAGCCGGCCGCTTCGTCGAACAGCAGGTCGCCGGTCTCGGTCGTGCCGCCCGCGTGATACAGGTAGTGATGATCGGCGCAGGTCGTCACGCCCGACAGCAGCAGTTCCGCGAAGCCGAGCCGGGCCGCGATGCGTGCGAGGTCCGGCGTGAAGCGCGCGACGCGCGGATACGGCACCGCGGCAAGCCATTCCTGCAGGTCCGCGTTGATGCCGGCCGGCACCGCTTTCAGCAGGTTCTGGAACAGGTGGTGATGCGTGTTCACCCAGCCCGGGTAGACGACGCAGTCGGTGGCGTCGATCACGCGCTCGCCGGGTAGCGGCGCGAGGCCGGCCGCGATCGTGTCGATCCGGCCGTCGCGCACGCGCAGGTCGGTGCGGCCGAGCCGCGCGGCGTCGCCCGCACGGCCGCTCATGACCGCGATCGGGTTGCGGATCAGCAACGAAGAAGAAGGAACGCTCATGGTCGGGTCTCCTCGGATTTGGTTCGGGATTCGGAAGGGGAGGCTGGCCGGCCGTCATGCGCCGCATGGCGGCGCGGTGCCGCACGCGGCGCGGCCGGGCGCCGTCAGTCGCACTCGCGCGCCATCGGGCTGCCGTGCGCGGCGTCGGCATGTGCGTGCGCATCGACCGGGTCGGCCTCCGGCACGCCGTTGAGCAGCGCGTTGAGCAAGACCGACACGAGGCACGCGAGCACGACGCCGCTGTGCAGGAACGGCTGCGTCCAGTCGGGCATGTGCGCGAACACCTTTGGCGCCATCACCGGAATCAGCGCGGTCGCGATCGTGAAGCCGACGATCAGCACGTTGTAGCGGTTGTTCTCGAAATCGACTTTCGCGAGCGTCTGCACGCCGGCCGCGACGACCACGCCGAACATCGCGATGCCCGCGCCGCCGAGCGCGGCCGACGGCGTCGACGCGACGATCGCGCCGATCTTCGGCACCAGCGCGACGACGCACATCAGCACGCCGCTCACCGCGACGATCCAGCGGCTGCGCACGCCGGTCAGGATCACGAGCCCGACGTTCTCCATGAACGCGATGAACGGGAACGCGGCGAACGTGCCGGCGATCGCGCTCGCGACGCCGTTCGCACGCAGCCCGCGCACGACGTCCTCCTCGCTCACCTGCTTCTCGACGATGTCGCCGATCGCGACGAACAGGCCCATCGACTCCACCATCTGCACGATCATCACGACGACCATCGTCAGCACCGGCACGATCGCGAACACCGGCGTGCCGAAGTGGAACGGGTAGGGCACGGTGAACCACGGCGCGGCCGCGACGTTCGTGAAGTTGCCCATCCCGAGCGCGATCGCGAGCAGGCTGCCGGCGACGAGCCCGATCAGTACCGACAGGTTGCGCAGGAACGCATTCGCGAACCGGTTGACCGCGAGGATCACGACCGCGACGACGAGCGCGACCGCGAGGAACGACAGCTCGCCGAACTGCAGCTTCGCCGCGTCGCCGCCGCCGGCCCACTGGTACGCGACCGGAAACAGCTGCAGCCCGATCACGGTGACGATGCAGCCCGTCACGACCGGCGGGAACAGGCGGCGCAGCCGGCCGACCAGCGGCGCGGCGAAGGTCGTGATGATGCCCGCGCCGATCACCGCGCCGCACACGCCGGCGAACCCCACGCCCGGCGTCAGGCCGATCGCGATCACGGGGCCGACGCTGCTGAACGCGACGCCCTGCAGGATCGGCAGCCGCACGCCGAGCTTCCAGACGCCGACCGTCTGCAGAATCGTCGAGATGCCGGAACAGAACAGCGCGGTGCTGATCAGCACGGTGGTGTCGGCGGGCGACATCTTCAGCGCCGACGCGACGATCAGCGGCACCGCGATCGCGCCGATATACGCGACGAGCATGTGCTGCAGGCCGAGCGTCAGCATCTGGCGGCGCGGCAGGACCCGATCGACGGGATGTGAGGCAGAGTTCATGGGCATGTCTCCTGAGGTTCGTTATCGGGCGGGCGCGCGATGCGCCCGCCTGGCGTGCCCGTCAGGCCGCGACCGGCGCGGCGAGACAGGCATGGAAACGGTCGGTCAGCGCGGCGCGATCGAGATCGCGGCCGATGAAAACGATGCGCGACGAGCGCGGCTCGCACCCCCACGCCTGCGCGGCCCGCAACTCGATCACGCCGTGCACGCCCTGCAGCACGTAGCGCTGCGCGCGGCCCTGCACGGCGAGGATCCCCTTCATCCGGAACAGGTTCGCGGTATCGGCGTGGCGCAGCTCGCCGAGCCACGCTTCGAGCGCGTCGAGATCGATGTCGGCTTCGACTTCGATGCCGACCGACGACACGCTTTCGTCGTGTTCGTGGTGGTCGTGATCGTCGTCGTGTGCGTGCGCGGCGTGATCGTCGTGCGCAGGGTCGTGGCTGTCGTCATGCGTGTGCGCGTGTTCGTCCGCATGCGCGGCGTCGGCGTGCAGGCCGTCGCTCTCGACGAGAATCTGCGCGAATTCGTTCGCGCCGATGCCGAGGATGCGGTCGAGATCGACCTGCGCATAACTCGACGTGACGATCTCCGCCGTCGCGTTGAGCCCGCGCAGCCGCGCGGTCAGTGCGTCGACATCCGGCGCGTCGACGAGGTCGACCTTGTTGATCACGATCCGGTCCGCGCAGACGATCTGGTCGACCGCCTGGTTGTCGCGGCCGTCGAGCACGAGATCGTCGAGGTGCGCGCGGATATGTTTCGCGTCGACCATCGTGACGACCGCGTCGAGCGCGACTTCCTTCGCGATCGGATCGTCGAGGAAGAAGGTCTGCGCGACCGGATACGGATCGGCGAGCCCGCTCGTCTCGACGATGATGTGATCGAGCCGGTCGGGCCGCGCGACGAGCATCCGCACGATCCGCACGAGATCCTCGCGCACCGCGCCGACGCAGCACACGCAGCCGTTCGTCATCTCGTAGATTTCCTCGGTCGATTCGAGCACGAGGCCGCCGTCGATGCCGATCTCGCCGAACTCGTTCTCGATCACCGCGATCTTGCGGCCGTGCTTCTCGCGCAGGATGTAGTTCAGCAGCGTGGTCTTGCCCGCGCCGAGAAAGCCTGTGAGCACGGTGACCGGAATCTTCTGGACGTCGCTGTGGGTGGTGTGGATGTGGGTCATGATGCGTCTCCGTTGAGTCGGTTGGGCTGCCGGTTCGGCTGTGATGCGGTTTC
Source organism: Burkholderia metallica (assembly GCF_001718555.1). Taxonomy (NCBI): domain Bacteria; kingdom Pseudomonadati; phylum Pseudomonadota; class Betaproteobacteria; order Burkholderiales; family Burkholderiaceae; genus Burkholderia; species Burkholderia metallica. Next base: position 2,281,711 of record NZ_CP013403.1, on the reverse strand, counting down.
TTTCCAGCGATGGACGGTGCGGGAATCGAGGTCGAACAGGTCGAGCACGCGGCCGAGCGTGTGATCGATCATCTGGTCGAGCGAAGCGGGGCGCGCGTAGAACGCCGGCACCGGCGGCGCGACGATCGCGCCCATCTCCGTGACGGCGGCCATGTTGCGCAGATGCGTGAGCGTGTACGGCGTCTCTCTCGCGAGCAGCACGAGCCGGCGGCGCTCCTTCAGCACGACGTCGGCCGCGCGCGCGATCAGGCCCGACGACAGGCCGCTCGCGATTTCGGCGAGCGTCTTCATCGAGCACGGCGCGACGATCATCCCGAGCGTGCGGAACGAGCCGCTCGAAACCGGCGCGGCGATGTCGTCGCTGCGGTACAGCACGCTCGCGAGCGCGGCGACGTCGGACAGCTTGAAGTCGGTCTCGTGCGTCATCGTCAGCGCGGCGGCGCGCGACACGACCACGTGCGTCTCGATGTCGAGCTCGCGCAGCAGCGCGAGCAGCCGCATTCCGTACACGAAGCCGGACGCGCCGCTGATGCCGACCACGAGCCGCCGCGCGCTCATCGCGCGGCTCCGCCGAGCCGGGCGATCGCCTGCGCGGCGCGCTGCATCGCGGCGTCGCCCACACGCGCGCGCACGCCGTCGAAGCGCGAGCCGCGCGTCGCGTCGATGCCCATCCGCGACGTCGTGCCGTCGGCCGACGACGACGGATCGAGCGGGCTGCCCGGCAGCCCGTCGACGACGAACAGGTCGCGGTGCGGCTGGAAGTGCGTCGCGATCGCCCACAGAACCTGCGCGTCGTCGGTGATGTCGACGTCGCTGTCGACCGCGACGACGTTCTTCAGGTACGGGTCCCAGCCGAGCAGGGCGAGCATGATCTGGCGCGCTTCGCCGTCGCGCGACTGTTTCAGCGCGACGTAGCAGTGAAAGTGCGTGCCGGAGTTCGGGTAGTGAATGGCGGTGACCGACGGAAAGCGCGCCTTCAGCTTCTCGCTCATCTCGGCTTCGCGCGGCAGCCGCGCGAGCGTCAGATGCTCCGCGTACGGGCCGCCGACCACGTCGACGAGCCACGCGTCGTCGCGCCGCATCATCGCGTCGATGCGCAACACGTTGTTGGTCGAGCGGTCCGACGAATAGCCAGTGAATTCGCCGAACGGGCCTTCTTCGGCATGCGCGTCGGGATCGATCGTGCCTTCGAGCACGAACTCGGCGGCGGCGGGCACGCCGATGCCGTGGCGCGGCGTGCGCACGAGCTGCAGCGGCGCGCCGAACAGGCCGCCCGCGATCGCGCGCTCGTCCGCACCGAACGGCAATCGTGCGGCGGCCGCGAGCATGAACAGCGGATGCGCGCCGATTACCATCGCGACTTTCAGCGTGTCGCCGCGCGCCTTCGCGGTCTGCAGCATGCGCCACAGATGGCCGCGCGAATGCAGGCTCGTCGCCAGCGCGTTGCGCGCATGCGGCATCGAGCGGTGGTAGCTGAGGTTCGCGACGCCCGTCACCGGATCTTCGGCGACGATCACCGCGTTGGTCACGTACGGCCCGCGATCGGTTTCGAAGTGGCGGATCATCGGCAACCGCGCGAGATCGACCGCGTCGCCTTCGACGACGTGATCGAGCACCGGGCCGTGCGGCACGACGACCGGCGCGACGGGCGCGTTCGCCCGCTGCTGCCATGCGTCGAACAGCCCGTTCGCATCGACGCCGAACAACCGGCCGATCCGCGTGCGGCAAGCAAAGACGTTGGTGACGAGCGGCGTCGACAGGCCGTCGATGCGCTCGCAGACGAGCATTTCGTGCCGGCCGCGCGCAGCGAGCGACGCGACGACGGCGGTGACGTCCTGGTCGGCGGACAGCGGCTGTGCGATCGTCAGTACGTCGTCCGGAAAGTGTTCGCGATACGCGGTCGCGAAGTGATGGAAATCCTGCTGCTCGGCAAAAAGACTGGACGCCATGATGCACTCCGTCGGATACGGAAGAGGAAAGACCGGACCGCGCGCGGGTGGCGGCAGCACGCGATCCGGCTGCGGCGCGTTACACGTAGGTCGCCGTCAGGCGCTTCTGCGCTTCGTCGAGATCCTTCGGCGGCCGGGTCGGCTCGATGCCGACGAGGCGGGCGATGTTGTTGCCCATGTAGTCCTCGAGGCCGTCCTCGTCGAGATCCATCCCCTGCGGCGCGGGCCCGCACAGCATCTCCAGCTCGCGCAGCCACATGCCGGGCTCGTTCGGCGGCGAATCGGTGCCGAACACGATCTTGTTGCGCGGCAGCTCGCGGGCGAACTCGACGATCCGCGACTGGTAGCACCAGCCCGATTCGCAGTACACGTTCGGCGTATCCATCGCCATCCAGAACGCTTCGAACGAGTAGTTGCCGCCCGTCTGGATTCCGAAGTGACCGATGATGAAGTTCACCATCGGAAACTCGCGGATGATCGGGTAGAACTGCGTCGGGATCGTGTACGGGCCGTCACCGGTGTGGATCAGCACGACGATGTTGTACTTCGCGCAGACCTTCATCGCGGGGCGCAGCCAGTCGAGCGCGCGATCGGGCCGGTAGCCGTGCATGTTCGCGTGCAGCTTCACCATCTTGAAGCCGTACTCCTTGATGTGGAATTCGAGCTCCGCCGCGCCGTTCTCCGGGCCCCAGCGCGGGTTGTACGTGAAGTTGCCGATGAAGCGGTCCGGGTATTTCTGCGTGAGTTCGGCGATGTACGCCATGTAGTCGCGGATGCCTTCGCGGCCGCGGCGGTTGCCGTCGCGATAGCCGGTGTTGCCCGGCGGCGGCTGGATGAAGCCCATGTCGATGCGGCGCGGCTTGCCGTTGATGATGTACGGGCCGTCCATCATCTTCAGCAGGCGTTCGCCGGTGAACGGTTCGCCGGTGTGGCGCCACGCCTCGTCGACGAGGTTGGTCGGGTGCAGGTGCGTATCGATGATCATGCAATGCTCCGGAATCGGGAGAGAGGGGCGCGGGCGTCAGGCGGCGGCAAGCAGCGCCTTCGCTTCGTCGACGGTGCGCGGCGCGGGCGTCGGTTCGAGACCGATCATCCGGGCCGTGTTGTTGCCGAGGTAGTCCTCGAGCGTGTCCTCGTCGAGATTCATCCCTTGCGGCGGATCGAAGCAGAGCACTTCGAGCAGGCGCAGCCACATGCCGGGCTCGTTCGGCGGCGTGTCGGAGCCGAACAGGATCTTGTGCTTCGGCAGCACCTTCGCGAATTCGACGATGCGCGACTGCAGGCACCAACCGGATTCGCAATACACGTTCGGCAGGTCCATCGCGAGCTGGAACGGCTCGAAGCAGTACACGCCGCCCGTCTGCACGCCGAAGTGCGCCATGATGAAATTGACGGTCGGGAATTCCTTGATCATCGGCACCCACTCGGTCGGGATGCTGTACGGGCCGTCGCCGGTGTGCAGCTTCACGAGCACGCCGAGTTCCGCGCATTTCTTCAGCGCGGGGCGCAGCCAGTCGAGCGCGCGATCGGGGCGATACGCGTGCATGTTGGCCTGGAACTGCACCATCTTGAAGCCGAGCTTGCGCACGTAGTGATCGATCGCATTGACGCCGTTCTCCACGCCGCAGCGCGGGTTGTAGACGAAGCAGCCGATGAAGCGGTCGGGATGTCTGCGCACCATCTCGACCGTGTACGCCATGTACGCGTCGATCGATTCGGTGCCCGACTTTTCGCCGTCGGTATAGGTATAGATGGTGTTGCCTTGCGGCGGCTGGATGAACGCCTTGTCCACGCGGCGCGGCTTGCCGTTGATGAGGAACGGGCCGTTCATCGTCTCGATCAGGCGCTCGCCGGTGAACGGCGGGCCGTCGTGACGCCACGCGAGGTCGACGAGATTCGTCGGGTAACAGCTGGTGTCGATGATCATCTACTCGATCTCCTTGAGAGGAACCGGAAAAGCCGGTTGCCGGATCGCGGGCAGGCACGTCGATGAAGCGACCCTGTCGGTCGGATTCATGCGGCCTTTTGCAAGGCGCCTTTTTTGGCGCCTTCCCCTCGCCGGCATCGAGTGACACACTTCGACGTGCACTGCTGCTTGGGACCGAGTGTCACCAGCCGAATGTGCTCTGTACAATATTTTTTACTGACGTTCTTGATACGTTTGCGATATGGACATGCGTGTGTTGCGTTACTTCGCGGTGCTGGCCGACGAACTGCATTTCGGGCGCGCAGCCGCGCGGCTCCATATCTCGCAGCCGCCGCTGAGCCAGCAGATCCGGCTGCTGGAAGAGCAGCTCGGCACCGCGCTGTTCGTGCGCTCGCAGCATCGCGTCGAACTGACCGAGGCAGGGAAAACACTGAAGGAACAGGTGCCGCTGATCGTCGCGCAGTTCGATCGCGCGATCGATCTCACGCGTTGCGCGGGGCGCGGCGAGGTGGGGCGCCTCGCGGTCGGCATCATCAGCTCGGCGATGGTCGCGCCGATTCCGCACGCGCTGCGCGTGTTCGCCGAACGCCATCCGCACGTGCACTGGTCGCTGCACGAGATGACGCCGGCCGCGCAGATCGACGCGCTGAAGGAGAAGCGGCTCGACGTGTGCTTCTTCCGGCTGTTCCAGGACGATCCGTCGATCCGCAGCGAGATCGTCGTGCGCGAGACGGCCGTGGCCGTGCTGCCGCTGGGCCATCCGCTCGCGGCGCGCGATGCGATCGCGCTCGGCGAGCTGGCCGGCGAGCAGTTCGTGTCGTTCGGACTCCGGCATTCGCAACTGGCGCAATTCCTGCAGCAGAGCTGCGTCGATGCGCGCTTCACCCCGCGCATCGCGCACGAGGTCGTCGAGGTGCACACGCTGCTGTCGCTGGTGCGCGAAGGGTTGGGCGTCGCGCTGCTGCCGGCGTCGTCGCGGCAGATTTCGACCGGCGGCGTCGCGTTCGTGCCGTTGCGGCCGCCGGCGCTGGAAGTGCCGCTGCAGGCGCGCTATCGCGCGGACGATACGTCGGCGGTGCTCGGCGCGTTTCTCGACACCGTACGCGAGGTCGCGGCCGAATTCGGCGTTTGATGCGGCGCGTGCGTCAGCGCGCGAGCGATTGCGCGACGAGCGCGCCGATCGCGTCGATCAGCGGCTTCACGCGTGCATGCCGCTCGCGCGGCCAGATCGCATGCAGGTTGTAATGCGTCGGAATCGCGATCGTGCAGAGCTCGACGAGTCGGCCGTCGCGCAGCGCGTCGGCGGCGAGCAGCCCGCGCACCAGCCCGGCGCCGAGCCCTGACGCGAGCGTCGCGACCAGCCCCGCCGCGTTGTCGAACACGGCGATCGTCTGCGGTTCGACGGGCTCGAGCCCGGCCGCTTCGAGCCACGGTATCCACGACCGCTTCGTATAGCCGAGCAGCGGCAGCGCCAGTAACTGTTCGGGCGCGAGCGGCGCGGTGAGCCCGTGGCGTTCGAGCAGCGCGGGCGCGGCCATCGCGGTCAGCCGATCGGGGCAGACCAGCGCGCTGTCCACGCCTTCCCATTCCCCGTAGCCGTAGCGCAGCGCAACATCGACGCGATCGAACGCGTCGCGGTCGTGGCGCGGCGCGGACAGTACCGTCAGCGTCGTGCCGTCGAGCGTGCGCATCAGTTCCGGCAGCCGCGCGGGCAGCCAGCCCTGCATCAGTTCAGGATCGACGTCGAGCCGAAGCGACGGCCCCGTCGTGCGGCCCTTCACCGACGACAGCGCGCGATCGATCTGTTCCATCCCGTCCGACAACTGGTTCGCGAACAGCGTGCCCGCATCGGTCAGGATCACGCGGCCGCCGGCGCGTGCGAACAGCGGCTGCCCGATGAATTCCTCGAGCGAGCGGATCTGCTGGCTGATCGCGCTGTGCGTGAGCGCCAGCTGGCGCGCCGCACTCGAAAAACTGCCGACCCGCGCGGCTTGCAGAAACGCCTGCATCGACTGGATCGAAGGGTATCGCTTGAGCATCTGTTAGTCCGACTGACAGGGATTCGACGAAATGATCGCTGGCGCGCCCGCGCTTCGCGTTTCGATAATGCGTCGACACCGCGCAACGGACGCGGGCCGACACCCTCAATACGAATCAGGAGACAGCGCATGATCGACATCGTCGTGAACGATACACGCCATTCGCTCGCGAATGTACCGGAGGGTATGCCGTTGCTGTGGGTGCTGCGCGACCGGCTCAAGCTCACCGGTACGAAGTTCGGCTGCGGCAAGGGGCTGTGCGGCGCGTGCACCGTGCATCTCGAAGGGCAGGCCGTGCGTTCGTGCCTGATTCCCGCCGCTGCCGCGAACGGGCGGCGCATCACGACGATCGAGGGGCTGTCGCCGGACGGGCGCCATCCGCTGCAGCTCGCGTGGGTCGCCGAGGACGTGCCGCAATGCGGCTATTGCCAGCCGGGGCAGTTGATGCAGGCCGCCGCGCTGCTGAAGGGTGGGCAGCCGGTGGACGACGCGGCGATCGTGCAGGCGATGTCGGGCAACGTTTGCCGCTGCGGCACGTATGCGCGGATTCATCGCGCGATCAAGCGTGCGGCGTCGGGCGATCCGGCGCTTGCGGCCGCCGTTGAATCCGCGAAGGAGGCGTGACATGCGCGACGATCACGCATTTAATGCACCGCAGGTCGACGAGACCGCGCGTCGCCGATTTCTCAAGCAGGGTTCCGCGTTGCTCGCCGCCGGCATCGCGGTCGGTTTCCGGATGCCCGACGCCATGGCCGCCGGCACGCACGCGAGCGGCGATCCGCAGCCTGCGGCCGGCGAATTCGAACCCAATGCGTGGGTGCGCGTGCTGCCCGACGACACGATCAAGCTCGTCGTGCACAAGCACGATTCTGGAACCGGCACGCGTACCGCGCTCGCGGCGGTGGTCGCCGAGGAACTCGACGTCGATCCGTTCAAGGTCGACGTGATCACGCCGGAAGATCCGTTTTTCGCCGAGTACATCCATCCGCTGTGGAAGGTGTTCTCGACCGGCGGCAGCACGAGCGTTGCAATGGAGTACGACCGGCTGCGTCGTGCGGGCGCGACGGCCCGCGCGATGCTCGTCGAAGCGGCCGCGCATCGATGGCGCGTGCCCGCTGCCGCATGCACGACGGCCGACGGTGCCGTGCTGCATGCGGCGAGCGGGCGCCGGGCGACGTACGGCGCGCTCGCATCGGCCGCCGCGCAGTTGCCGGCGCCAGACAAGGTCGCGCTGAAGGACCCCGCGCAGTTCCGCTACATCGGCAAGCTGCGCAGGAAGCGCGGTGCCGCGCAGAAGGCCGACGGGTCGTTTCCGTACAGCATCGACGTATCGCTGCCGGGGATGTTGGTCGCGGTCGTCACCCGCGCGCCGGTGATCGACGGCCGCGTGCGCAGCGTCGATGCCAAAGCCGCGCTCGCGATTCCCGGCGTGCGCGACGTGCTGCAGATTCCGCCGCGCCCCGACGTGCTCGGCGGCAACCAGGCCGGCGTCGCGGTGCTCGCGGACGATTACTGGTCCGCGCATCGAGGGCAGGCCGCACTGACGATCGAATGGGAAGACAGCCTGTTCGAGACGTTCGACAGCAGCATGCTCGCGGCGCGCCAGGCCGCATGGGTCGACGATCCCGCCGCGCGCGTCGTGCCGACGATCGCCGACGGCGATCCGGCGAAGGCGAACGCAGCCGGCGCGCGCACGATCGACGCGTCGTATTCGATGCCGCACAAGGCCGCGAATCCGCTGGAGCCGGTCAATCTCACCGTGTGGGCGCACAACGGCGGTATCGAATACTGGGGCGGGCTGCAGGTGCCGTCCACCGCGATCGAAGCGGCCGACGTGATCGGCGGCGTCCCCGCGCATCGCGTGACGCTGCACGAGCTGGTGTCGGGCGGCAGTTTCGGCGCGCGCGAATCGAAATACTGGCTGTTCGAGGCGACGTGGCTCGCGGTGAAGACCGGCAAGCCGGTGAAGCTGATGAACAGCCGCGAGGACGAGATGCGCGCGCTGTTCTATCACGCGGCGAGCTACCACCGCGCGCGTGCGGTGCTCGACGCGCACGGCAATCTCGCGTCGCTGTGGCTGCGCGCCGTGATGCCCGCGTCGCCGCAGCAGTGGGAGCCCGGCTATCTGGAGCGCACCGACCGGATGGATTTCAGCACGACCGAGGCGCTCACGAAATGGGAGTTCGCGTATGCGGCGCCGCATCGCGACATCGGCTGGATCCGGATGGAGACGGGCGTGCCGACCGGCTGGTATCGCGCGGTGAGCTACATCCCGAACGTGTTCGCCGTCGAATCGGTGATGGACGAGGCTGCACATGCGGCGCAGCGCGATCCGGTCGAGTTCCGGCTTGCACACATGCGCGATCGGCCGCGTCATGCGGCCGTGCTGCGTGAAGCCGCGCAGCGCGCGGGCTGGGGACAGCCGTTGCCGGACGGCGTCGCGCTCGGCGTCGCGACGAACCAGGCGTACGACAGCTATGTCGCGGTGGTCGCGCGGGTCGTGCGCAAGGACGGTGCGGTGAAGGTGGAGAAGCTCACGTGCGTGGCCGATTGCGGGATCGCGGTGTCGCCGGCCGGCGTCGACGAGCAACTGTACGGCGGGCTGATGTGGGGGCTCGGCCACGCGACGTCCGACCGTATCGATTTCAGGCACGGGCGCGTGCAGCAGTCGAACTTCGATACGTATCGCGTGATGCGGATGAGCGACATGCCCGACACCGATATTCACATCGTGCAGGGCGATCCCGCGAAGCCGGGCGGCGTCGGCGAGCTGTCGAGCCCGGCCGTGACGCCCGCGATCGCGAACGCGGTGTTCCGGCTGACGGGGAAGCGGTTGCGCGAGACACCTTTCGATTTGTCGGCGCTCGCGTAGCGTGGCGACGGAACGTATGACGTTTGACGCGCGCGCTGCTGCAATCCGCTGATCAATCCACCGACGTCGCGACCGGATCGACGTCGGCAGGCGGGTTCGGTCGAATCGCGCGGCGCCACGCCGATTCCGCATACGTTCCGATGATTCTCGCGGGTGTTTCCCACTGGTTGGTCATGCGAATTTTTACCTAAGATGAAGCCATCATGCGCGTAATTCGGTGCCTGCACGCGCATGGATGGAGGCGGCAGGAGGCAGCGCCGGAGCGACGCCAGCGGATGTTGCCATCATGGACGCGAAAGTGTGCGCGTCGGCTGCCAGTCCCGCGACTGCAGCGACGCCAGCGGGCGCGGCTGCAATCGCCGCGCGGAGCGTGTCCGGCCGTCTCGGCCTGACCACGTCGCTGCGCCACGCGCTCGTCGCAATCGTTTGCGTTCTCGGGGCCGCACAGGCCGTATCCGCAGGCGTTTTTGCCGACGTTTCCGCCGCAGCCGACGATCCGGCCGCCGCGTTGCGCATCGCCGCGGGCGCGAGCCCCGTCGAGCCGGCCGATCCCGCTGCGGCATCTGCCGATACGGCCGTGCGGCAGGTCGTGCTAGGCATCATCAGTTTCACCCGCTGGCCGACGACACCCGTGCGCCTGCATCTGTGCGTCACGGGCCGGCCCGACTATGCGCGCGGCCTGACCGATACGCTGCAGGCCGGCTCCACGCTGCTCGACGTGCAGCGTGTGCGCTTCGACGATGCCGCGCTCGGCATGGCCTGCGACGTCGTCTATCTCGGCAACCTGGGCACGAGCGAGCGAGCGCATGTGAGAGCGGCGCTGGCCGGTCATCCGGTGCTGACGATTTCGGAACACGATCCGTCGTGCACGACGGGCGGCATGTTCTGCCTCAACGTCGACGGCGAACGCGTGTCGTTCGACATCAACCTCGACGCCGTCGCACGCAGCGGTGTGCGCGTGCATCCGAACGTGCTCAATCTCGCGCGACGGCCGGGGGCGCCATGACACGGTTCGCGCCTCACTTGTCCCCGTCGCGCGTGGCGCGCCCGACGCTGCAAAGCGTGCTGCGCCGCGCGCACCTGCGCCTCGCGTTCGTCGCCGTCACGATGGCCGCCGTGTCGCTGATCGTGGTGGCCGTGATCGCATTGCGCGCGTATGCCGGCAACAACCTGAACCTGCTGGCCCGCTCGCTCGGTTATACGGTCGAGGCGGCGCTCGTGTTCGGCGACCGCGTGGCGGCCGCGGAGGCGATCGGTACGATCGCCAGCGACGAGGACGTCGCGCAGGTGGTGGTCACCGACAGCCAGAACCAGCCGTTCGCGACGTGGCAACTGCCTGCCGGCAGCGGGATCGCGCGGCTCGAGCGCGCCGTCGCCGACCTCGCGCTGCCCGGGCCCGTGACGGTGCCGGTGATGCACGACGGCATCGCCGTCGGCCACGTCGTCGTGCGCGGCCGCGGCCATCAATTCTTCGGATTCCTGCTCGGCGGCGTCGGCGGCATTCTCGGTTGCCTGGCGGTCAGCGTGTTCGGCGCGTATGTCAGCTCGAAGCGTTTGTTGCGCAACATCGTTTCGCCGCTGCGCGCGCTGGCCAGCGTGGCGCACGCCGTGCGGCGCGAGCGTGCGTTTGCGCAGCGGGTCGAGCCCGTCGCGATCGCCGAACTGAACCAGCTCGGCGACGACTTCAATGCGCTGCTCGACGAATTCGAAGGCTGGCAGAACACGCTGCGCGACGAGAATGCGTCGCTCGAACACAAGGCGACGCACGATGCGCTCACGGGGCTGCCCAACCGCATGCAGTTCGAGTCGCGCCTCGCGCTGGCCCTCGGCGAAGCCGGGGTGACCGGCCAGCGGGTCGCGATCCTGTATCTCGACTGCGACCGCTTCAAGGAAATCAACGACTGCCTCGGCCACGAGGCCGGCGACGCGGTGCTGATCGGCATCGCGTCACGGCTGCGCACGCAGGTGCGCGAGGCCGACCTGGTCGCGCGCCTGGGCGGCGACGAATTCGCGGTGATGCTGCCGGCCGTGCGGGAAACGGGCAGCGTATGCCGTATTGCGGACGAGATCCTGTCCGGCATGGCGCCGTCGATCGAGCTGTCCGACGGCCGCGTGGTGGCCACCATGATGAGTGCCGGCGTTGCGCTGTATCCCGATCACGCGTCGGATGCGAGCGGCTTGCTGCGGGCGGCGGATGCCGCGATGTACCGCGCCAAGCGCGCCCGGCCAGGCTCGTGGCAACTGGCGGAAGGGGTCGCGGGGGCGGCTTGAGGTTCATCGTTACACGCCGCGGGCGAGGCCGCGGCAGTGGGTTGAAAAAGTGCCCGCGATGCGGGTGCAATCGAAGGGGTCAATGATGAACAACACGTTTCCGATGGACATTGGGCGCCTGTGCGTCGGCAGCACGCTGCTTCTGTGTATGCTGCTCGGAGGTTGCCAGGCACCGCCGCTTCATCGCGGATTGACGCAGACGCAGGTCACGGCGCTCAAGTCCGCCGGCTTCCAGGAAACCCCGCAGGGTTTCGAGTTCGGCTCGACCGGGCCGATCCTGTTCGCTTTCGATCGCTACAACCTCAAGCCCGACGTGCGGCGGATCGTGGAAAGGATCGGGCGCACGCTCAGGTCGGCGGGGATCAACGGGGTACGGGTCTACGGCTACTCGGACCAGGAAGGGGAGGACGAATACGACTTCGAGCTGTCCCGGCGACGGGCGGAGGTCGTTGCGCTCGAACTGGTCGACCTGGGGCTGGATGCGAAGCGCATCACGATCGTCGGGAAGGGGAAGAGCGATCCGGTCGGCGACAACAAGACGGCCGCGGGCCGCGCGCAGAATCGACGGGCGGCGATCGTGGTGTCGCCGCGGTAGCGGAGGCGGTCTTCTCGAGCGCTTTCGTTGATCGGGATGATGGGTGGATGTGGTCGGCGAGAACGGGTTGCTTATCTGCCGCCCCCCACGCATCACCAGGCAATATTACAAGACGACCTCGAAGTCCCCGCACCGCCCGTTGCCGTGCAATGCGTGCCCGCACCGTTGTCATAAAACGTCCGCGTCTCAGGTTGCGGCACGGACGGATCAAACGGATTAGGCGTCCCATGCGGGCCACGCGCGGCATCGTACGGACGAGCCGGCGCATACGCGCCGCTACTGCCAGCCGGCCGCGACCCGTTAGCCCGCAGATATTCATTCCAGTTCTGCGCGCGCTGTTCATACCCGGGCAACGCACGACCAAAACTATCGCTCCCACCCGCACCGAGCGCGACACGATTCGAGGGCAATACCCAGTCGGGCTCGTGTTCCGCCGAAGGCGTCGGTGCCACGAGCGCACCTTCCGTCACCCGCAAGGGTCGTGTATCGGGCGTATCGAACGGACTGCGCTCCACCGGCGCAACGTGCGCCGAGCGACGCTGGCCCATCCGCACCGCATGCCCGTCATCCCGGGCGGCAGCCTGCCGCTCCGAACGAAACACATTGGCACCCGCCGACCGATCGGCCAGCGAATCGCGCCCCGAAGCATCGGCGGCGGAAACGGACAGCGCGCACGCGATCGCGGCGGCGGAAGAAAGGTAGAAAGGATGATTCATCAGCGTTCCGAAGCAGGTGATGTGCGATGAGAAAAAAACGGCAGATCACTGGCTGGCGGCTGGGCGACGGACGGGCGTCGAAGCGGCGCTGAAACGACTGCGAAGCACGGCGTGCGCGCGTCACAGGGAGGCTGGCTGGACTGCAGAAGCGAATTCGTATTATTTCATAAAAATGACAATCCGCTTCCAGATGTTTAGTTTTGTTTGTAAACAGAAGGAATTACCGTCTCGAGCGAGCGCACCAGATCAGTGCCGACCCGACCAATCATCAGTTGATTGAGTGGCAACGCCTGCGCCCTGAGCCGCCGAAATAGCCTGCTGCACGGAACCCACAAGCGCCGAACGCCAGACGCAGCAAGGCGACCACCCAAACAGACACTCCCCCATAGCAACCCGATTGCACCGCAGCAAACGTTCTCGCACCTCACCCGGTTGCGCCCCGGTCGCCACCGCCGCCTCCCAAAACCCTCCGTGTTTTCCCTCACTCGACCGGCATTTTTGACAGACGATTTAAAAACGCCCATATAATTTCGACTGCCTTGCCAACGGCTGTCGGACCATCCTTCCGATCAAGCGGTTTGGCAAGCGGGGCAGGCGAAACGCTTGCGCAATGCAAGACGCATCACGATGTCTTTCCGAACCAGACGTCCCCTTCGGGGACTGCAAGAGCCGGGCCCCGCTACGCAACATTCCGCCGGAGTTCCGTCTTCTATGTGTCTCGGGCGTGTCCCATGTCCTCGCCCCGGGTGCTGTTCGATTGCGCAAGTCATGCCGCCTTTGCCCGTATGACTAAACAACATCGAGGAGCTCCCAGATGACGCTGTCCCGTCTTACGTCCATTTCCGTCGCCGCCGTGCTGTTCGCCGCGGGCGCCGCTGCCGCGCAAGCGGAAACCGTGAAGATCGCCATCGCTGGTCCGATGAGCGGTTCGGTCGCCCAATACGGCGACATGGTGAAGGCCGGCGCGCTGACCGCGATCGAGCAGGTCAACGCCGCAGGCGGTGCGGGCGGCAACAAGTTCGAAGTGGTGATGATGGACGACGCCTGCGAACCGAAACAGGCCGTCGCCGTCGCCAACAAGATCGTCAGCCAGAAGATCAAGTACGTGATCGGCCACGTGTGCTCGGGTTCGACGATTCCCGCGTCGGACATCTACGAGAACGAAGGCATCGTGATGGTCACGCCGTCGGCCACCGCACCGCAGCTGACGGAAGGCAAGAAGCGTCACTTCATCTTCCGCACGATCGGCCGTGACGACCAGCAAGGCCCGGCCGCCGCGCACTTCATCATCAACAACGTGAAGCCGAAGAAGGTCGCGGTGCTGCACGACAAGCAGTCGTACGGCCAGGGCATCGCGTCGTCGGTGAAGAAGGACCTCGAAGCCGCGAAGATCCCGGTCGTGCTGTTCGAAGGCATCAACGCCGGCGATTCGGACTACTCGGCGATCATCACGAAGCTGAAGTCGCAAGGCGTCGATTTCGTCTACTTCGGCGGCTACCATCCGGAAATGGGCCTGCTGCTGCGCCAGGCGCGCGAGCAGGGCGTGAAGGCCACGTTCATGGGGCCTGAAGGCGTGGGCAACAAGGACGTGACGGCGATCGCCGGCCCGGCTTCGGAAGGCATGCTCGTCACGCTGCCGGCCGACTTCTCGGCCGATCCGGCCAACGCGGCTCTCGTGAAGGCCTTCGCGGACAAGAAGCGCGATCCGAACGGCCCGTTCCAGATGCCGGCCTACGCAGCGGTGAAGATCATCGCCGACTCGATCGCAGGCGCGAAGTCGACCGATCCGACCAAGGTCGCCGCGTACATGCACAAGACGACGTTCGACACGCCGATCGGCAAGGTCGCGTATGACGCCCAGGGCGACCTGAAGGCGTTCAAGTTCGTCGTGTACACGTGGCACAAGGACGCGACGAAGACCGCCGCCAAGTAAGACGGAGTACCCGCCCGCGCACCCGCCCCGTCCGAAACCCGGACGGGGCGGGTGCGTATTGATCGCGCATCTGCCCCATGCGCGCCGACGGGCGGCCCGAGACGACACCGTGCGTTGCGCGCGGCCGCGCGCCGTGATCCGGCGACGGCATGCGACCCAGCGCCAACGGGAGCTTCCCGCACATGACTGACTTCTTTCCTCAATTCGCCCAGCAGCTGGTCAACGGCCTGACGCTGGGTGCGATCTATGCGTTGATCGCCATCGGCTATTCGATGGTCTACGGCATCATCGGCATGATCAACTTCGCCCACGGCGAGATCTACATGATCGGCGCGTACGTGGGCCTCGTCACACTGACCGCCATCGGCATCTCCGCCGGCTATCCGCTGCCGCTCGTGCTCGGCGCCGCACTGATCGTGTCGGTGATCGTCACCGGCCTGTACGGCTTCGCGGTCGAGCGCGTCGCCTATCGTCCGCTGCGCGGCGGCCCGCGCCTCGTGCCGCTGATTTCCGCGATCGGCATGTCGATCTTCCTGCAGAACTACGTGCAGATCGGCCAGGGCGCGCGCGACGTGTCCGTGCCGGTGCTGATCTCCGGCGCGTTCGACATCCATCTCGGCGGCGACTTCGACGTGACCGTTCCGTATGCGCGCCTGTTGATCGTCTGCGTGACGATCGTGCTGATGATCGCGCTCACGCTGTTCATCTCGCATTCGCGGATGGGCCGCGCGTGCCGCGCATGCGCCGAAGACATGAAGATGGCGAACCTGCTCGGCATCGACACGAACCGCGTGATCTCGTTCACGTTCGTGCTCGGCGCGATGCTGGCCGCCGTCGGCGGCGTGCTGATCGGGCTCACGATCGGCAAGCTGAACCCGTACATCGGCTTCGTCGCGGGCATCAAGGCATTCACCGCCGCGGTGCTCGGCGGGATCGGCAGCATCCCGGGCGCGATGCTCGGCGGCGTGTTGCTGGGCCTCGCCGAAACCTTCGCAGCGGGCTACATGCCGGCCGAATACAAGGACGTCGTCGCGTTCGGCCTGCTCGTGCTGATCCTGCTCTTCCGCCCGACCGGCCTGCTCGGCAAGTCGGACATCGAAAAGGTTTGAGGGAGACGCAGATGAGTCAAGTCATTTCCGTTCGCCGCCCGGCCGCCGACGCGTCGATCGGCCAGGCGCTGAAAAACGCCGTCGCCGCCGCATTCCTGACGGCGATCCTCACGATTCCGGTGCTCGGGCTGCAACTGAAGCTCGACGGCTATCAGGTGGTGCTCACGCCGCACTGGCGGCCGGTGTGGATCGCGGTCGCGGGCGTGTTCCTGTTCCAGTTGTTCAAGCCGTGGCTCGTGCGCGCGAAATCGGCGGTGAAGCTGCCGGCGATGCCCGCGATGGGCGCGCAGCAGCAGCGCGTGATCGTCTGGGTGCTGCTCGCGGTCGGGCTCGTGTGGCCGTTCTTCGGTTCGCGCGGCGCGGTGGACGTCGCGACGCTCGCGCTGATCTACGTGATCCTCGGCCTCGGGCTGAACATCGTGGTCGGTTTCGCGGGCCTGCTGGATCTCGGCTATGTCGGGTTCTATGCGGTGGGCGGCTACACGTACGCGATGCTGAACCAGTATTTCGGGTTGTCGTTCTGGGAGTGCCTGCCGCTTGCCGCGATCGCGGCCGCGACGTTCGGCTTCCTGCTCGGCTTCCCGGTGCTGCGCCTGCGCGGCGACTATCTCGCGATCGTCACGCTCGGCTTCGGCGAAATCATCCGCCTGCTCGCGAACAACCTGACGAGCCTCACGGGCGGCCCGGACGGCATCTCGGGCATTCCGAAGCCGACCGTGTTCGGCTTCGAGATGGCGCGCAGCGCGAGCGTCGAAGGCGCGAAGACGTTCCATGAACTGATCGGGCTGGAATACAGCGGCGACCACGTGGTGATCTTCCTGTACCTGCTCGCGCTCGTGCTGGTGGGCTTCACGCTGTTCGTGACGAGCCGGCTGATCCGCATGCCGATGGGCCGCGCGTGGGAAGCGCTGCGCGACGACGAGATCGCGTGCCGGTCGCTGGGCCTGAACCCGACGCGCATCAAGCTGTCGGCATTCACGCTCGGCGCGGCGTTCGCCGGTATCGGCGGGGCGTTCTTCGCGGCGCGTCAGGGCCTCGTGAATCCTGAGTCGTTCACCTTCATCGAATCGGCGCTGATCCTCGCGATCGTCGTGCTCGGCGGGATGGGCTCGCAGCTCGGCGTGATTCTCGCGGCGATCCTGCTGACCGTGCTGCCGGAAGTCGCGCGCGGCTTCGCCGAGTACCGGATGCTGATCTTCGGTCTCGTGATGGTGTTGATGATGATGTGGCGTCCGCAGGGCCTGCTGCCCGCGAGCCGTCCCCACGTGGAGTTGCCGCAATGAGCGCGAATGCAGAACTGTTGAAGGTCGCCGGGCTGCAGATGCGCTTCGGCGGGTTGCTCGCGGTGGACGGGATCGATTTCGACGTACGCCGCGATGAAGTGTTCGCGATCATCGGGCCGAACGGCGCGGGCAAGACCACGGTGTTCAATTGCGTCGGCGGCTTCTACAAGCCGACCGGCGGCGACGTCGTGCTCGACGGTCATGCGATCGGCGGGCTGCCGAGCCACAAGATCGCGTTGAAGGGCCTCGTGCGCACGTTCCAGAACATCCGTCTGTTCAAGTCGCTGACGGTCGTCGAGAACCTGCTCGTCGCGCAGCATCGCAAGGTGAAGGCGGGGCTGCTGCCCGGCTTGTTCTCGACGCCCGCGTATCGCCGCGCGGAAAAGGACGCGCTCGAACGCGCGGCGGTGTGGCTCGACCGGATGGGGCTGACGTCGGTCGCCAACCGGCCGGCGGGCACGCTGTCGTACGGGCACCAGCGGCGTCTGGAGATCGCGCGCTGCATGATTACCGAGCCGCGCCTCCTGATGCTCGACGAGCCGGCGGCCGGCCTCAACCCGCAGGAAAAGATCGAGCTGCAGCACCTCATCGACCGGCTGCGCCGCGAGTTCGGCGTGTCGGTGCTGCTGATCGAACACGACATGAGCCTCGTGATGGGCGTGTCCGACCGCATCCTCGTGATGGAGCACGGCCGGCCGATCGTGATCGGCACGCCGGAAGCGGTCCGCAACGACCCGCGCGTGATCAAGGCGTATCTGGGGGAAGAGTGATGCTGAAGCTGGAACAGGTCCATACGCACTACGGCGCCGTCGAAGCGCTCGCGGGCGTGTCGATCGAAGTGAACAAGGGCGAGATCGTCACGCTGATCGGCAGCAACGGCGCGGGCAAGACGACGCTGATGATGACCGTGTGCGGCACGCCGCGCGCCTCGTCGGGCCGCGTGCTGTTCGAGGGCAACGACATCACCGGGATGTCGACGCACCAGATCATGCGGCAGGGAATGGCGATTTCGCCGGAAGGGCGGCGCGTGTTCCCGAGCCTGACGGTACTCGAAAACCTGAAGATGGGCGGTTTCTTCGCGAGCCGTCACGAGATCGACGACGGCATCGAGCACGTGTTCAAGCTGTTTCCGCGCCTGAAGGAGCGCGCGGCGCAGCGGGCCGGCACGATGTCGGGCGGCGAGCAGCAGATGCTGGCGATCGGCCGCGCGCTGATGAGCAAGCCGCGCCTGCTGCTGCTCGACGAACCGACGCTCGGCCTCGCGCCGCTCGTGATCGCGCAGATCTTCGACATCATCCGCACGATCCGCGACGAAGGCGTCACGGTGTTCCTGGTCGAGCAGAACGCGAACAAGGCGCTGGGTGTGGCCGATCGCGGCTACGTGCTCGAAACGGGGCGCGTGGTGCTCGCCGATACGGGCGCGAACCTGCTCGCGAACGACCGGATCAAGCAGGCGTACCTCGGCGGTTGATGCCGAAGCCGCCGGCCTGCAACGGGCCGGCGGCGCTTCCCGTTTTGCGTTCTCATGCAAGGCCGGTTCCCGGCCTTGTCTTCCTATCCGATCCTGAACGTGCTTTTCAGTACGTCGCGCAGATGCAGCGCGGCGCGATTGCTGTCGTCCGTCAGGATATAGATCAGGTGCGGCGGGAGATCGGGCAGCACGATCCCGGCGACGTGGCTCGTCAGGTTGCCGGACACGCGATCGTGTTCGATCAGGCCGACCGCGAGGCCGTTGGCGATACACGCTTCGACCGCCGGCGAACTGGCGCTTTCGAGCAGCATCCGGTGCGCGATCTTCGCCTTCCTCAGTGCGTTCAGCGCGGTGTCGCGGTACGGGCAGCCCTGCAACTGCACGGCGATCGGCAACGGTGCGTCGGGATTGAACTTGAAGGTCCGCGCGGCGACCCATACCGGGTGCGTCTTGCTGAGCAGCTCGCCGTGCGGCGGCGCTTTCGGCACCACGGCAATCGTGATGTCCAGCTGGCCGCGCGAGAACAGCGACTGCAGCTCTTCGCTGGAGCGCGCCTCGACGGTCAGTTCGAGCAGCGGCCGGTCGGCGGCGAAGCGCGGCAGGAATTCCGCCATGAAGTGCGCGGCGTACGAATCGGGGATCCCGAGCCGCAACTTGCCGGTCAGCACCTGCGGCGACAGCGATTCGACGAGCCGGTCGTGGCTCAGCAGGAACTCGGTGGTGTCGCTCAGCAGCTTGTGGCCGAACTGCGTGAGTTCGACGGCCTGGTTGTTGCGCGTGAACAGGCGCTGCGCAACCATCTCTTCCAGCTTCTGAATCTGCGCGGTGACCGACGACGGGCTGCGGTTCACGTGGGCGGCCGCATCCTTGAAGCGGCCGAGCTTCGCGACCGCGTGGAAGGTGCGCAGCAGGTCGACGTCCAGGGTACGCGGCATGATTTGGAAATTCCGAATCAGTGATTCAGGTAATGTCGATTGACGGAATTATTGGGCATCCCTATCCTCGGGTCAACAGGCAGACGACGGCAGGCAGCCGGCCGGGCGTTGCACGTATCCGGGGAACGATTCATGTCGATCAACGATTTCGTTGTAGATGCATTGGTGCGCGACAGGAAGCTGAAGGCCGAATCGGTATGGACGGTCGAGAATCACGAAAAATATTCGACGCTGAAGCGCGGCGACGATGATACGAGGAGGAAGGAAGCCGGGCGCGAGGTGTTTTCGCTGATGCGAAACCTGAACGAGCTGGGCGTGCGCAGCCCCGCGCTGTGCGCGGACCGCGACGGCAACGGTTCGTTGCGCGAAGCGATCGGCAAGCTGAGCGAGCGGCTCGCGACGTTGTCGCGCGGCCGCGATGTGCATTACATCGAGCTCGGGCCGGAACCGGTCAAGACGACCGAGCTCGTGAAGGCCGTCAGCGGCGGCGGGCCGGACCATCTGCGCTACACGGCCGTCGACATCAACGAATCGTCGGAAGACGCGATGCGGCACGCGATCATGCCGTTCCTGAAAACGCCCGGCTGTTTCAACTACATCGCCGACGATTACCGGAACGTGCAGTGGGGCCGCATCGACCAGGGCCAGGACGTGACGTTCATCACGATGCTCGGGTTCCAGGAGGGCAACGAACTGCCGGTGACGATCGGCCGGGTCATTCGCAATCTCGGCGGCAAGTCGACCTACGTCGTGTCTGAAATGCAGTTGCTGGTCGAGGGCAGAGAGGAGCCCATCTACACCTTCTACCAAAACGAGAACATGGTGCGGTTTTCCGAGGTCGTCAGCCGGCAGCAGGGCTTCGAGCCGCTCGGCCAGCACCATGTGTCGATCGTCCGGCTCAATCTGCTCGGCGACCAGTTCCATGTGGCGGTCACGCTGCAACCGGTGTCGAAAGCCGGGGCCGACGGGCATCTGATCACCAACGTCTGCCTGAAATACACGCCGGAGCAATTCCGCCGCGTGCGCCACAGCCACGCCAATTGCCGCGTGATCGACGAACTGCACAGCGGCGACGGCAGCGTCGTGTACCAGATCGCGCAGTTCAAGGGCTGAATGCCGAAACGACCACAGCGAGGCACGCGATGAACAAGGGAAATGCATTGCCGGTGTTTGCGCGAGGGATCGACCGGGTGAGGCTCGCGCTGCAGACGTCGCTCTCCGGCGGCGCGAACGTCGACGGCGCGCTCGACGCCGCGACGGAGCCGATGCGCTGGACCCGAGCCTGCCTGCGCGACGGCTACGAGGTGCGATACCGGCGCAACCTCGACGATCTCGGCTATCGCGACGTGCCGATGCGCGGCACGCGCTCGGATGCACTCAATGCGGTGTGCCATCTTCGCGGACTGTTTTCCGACGAAGCGGTCGATGCGTTGCGCGAGATCGGCCGCGCGCTGGAGCGCAGCGCGTCGAGCAGCAACTGGATCATCTCGAAGCGCGTGCGTGCGGTGACGGAGCGCTCGCGTTTCATTGACGACATGATGCACGACCGTGCGTTCCTGCTGAGGGTGTCCCGTCTCGCCGGTGCGCCGCTGATTCCGTATCCGATGGTCAATGCGCGGTCGCAGTTCAACTACTACTACCCGACCGACCAGCGCGACGGCCGGGAGCAGTTGGGCATGTGGCATACCGACGGCACCAGTTTCGTGCTGAACATCGTGCTGTCGGATCGATCCGACTACGAGGGCGGAAACTTTCTGTTCTACGAATCGACCGCGGAGACGTTCGACCGCCACGATCGCGAACGCCGGCACGTGAAGACCGCGAACCTCGACAACGCGGGCGACGCGCTGCTCATCTATGGCAGCAAGCTGTTCCATGGCGTCGAGCCGGTCGTGTCGGGGCGCCGCATGTCGCTGGTGCTGTCGTTTCATTGCCCGCTCACGCGGGAGGATGACAACGGTTTCTGGCATCTCGCGTCGGACGACGGCATCCCGCGCACGATCGTCAACTGGCTGGCGCTGCAGCGCGCGCTCAAGGACGATGCCGAACTGCAGTACCGGCGCCTCGGGCTCGAACCGATTCGCCCCGAGGATCTGGAGGACCAGCGCGTGTCCCCGGCCACTTTCTGAGAGCCGTCGCCCCATGCAGCTATTCCTGCTCCAGCTCGTTTTCGTGTTGTCGTGGAGTTCCGGTTTCATCGGCGCCAAGCTCGGCGCGGAGACGGCCGGCGCGTTCAACCTGTTGTTCTGGCGGTTCCTGCTCGTCACGCTTTGTCTGGCGATCGTCCTCAACCGGCAGCTCGGGCGCCTCACCTGGGAGAAACTCCGCTATCACGCGGTGATCGGCTTCCTGTCGCAGTTCCTCTATCTGACCTGCGTGTACATCGCGATTCAGCACGGTCTGCCGCCCGGCATCGCCGCGATCGTCGCCGCGTTACAGCCGCTCATCACGGCCGCGATGACGGCGGTGGAAGGCAGCGAGCGCAGCGGGGCGCGCCAGTGGGCCGGGCTCGTCGTCGGGTTCGCCGGCGTGGGCATCGTGATCGGCGGGCAGTACGCGCTGCCGGCTGGCTCGGTCGGGCTCGTCATGTACCTGCTGCCGCTGGTGTCGGCGCTGGGGCTGTCGATCGCGACGATCTATCAGCGGCGCCGCGCACTGACGGCCGCGCGCAGCAACGAGGACGGGCTGTTCCTGCCGCTGTTCGTGCAGGGCTGCGTGAGCCTCGTGCTGTTCGCGGCGTGCGGGATCGTCACGGGCGACCTGCACGTGCCGACCCAGCCGAACGTGTGGGTCTCCGTCGTGTGGCTGACGGTGTTCTCGACCTTTATCGCGTACCTGTCGTTGTGGGCGCTGCTCAAGCGCATGCCCGCGACGCGCGTGGCGATCCTCGTCTATCTCGATCCGCCCGTCACGCTGATGTGGGCCGCGTGGATGTTCGGCGACCGGATCGAGGTGACGACCTATCTCGGCATCGTCGTCGTCGCGATCGGCGTGTGGCTGGCCGGCAAGCACGGCGAGCGGCCCGCGCGGGCGCGGCGGGCGGACATGGAGGCGGCCGGCCGCTGACGCACTGGTGGCGCGCGCGGTTCCGGTGTAGCGTCGCGGTACTGTCCGAACCGCGAAGGAACACGATGATCGTCAAACGGATCGTCGCCAATATCGACACCCGATCAGTCGACGACGCAAAGCGCTTTTACCAGCGCATCTTCGGCCTCGACCTGCTGATGGACCACGGCTGGATCGCGACCTACGGCAATGCCGAGCAGATGGACGTGCAGATCAGCTTCGCATCGCAGGGCGGATCGGGTACGCCGACGCCCGATCTGTCGATCGAGGTCGACGATGTCGATGAAGCGCTCGCCCGCGTCAATGCGGCCGGGATTCCGGTCGAATACGGCCCCGCCGACGAGCCTTGGGGCGTGCGGCGGTTTTACGTGCGCGATCCGTTCGGCAAGCTGGTCAACGTGCTTGCGCATCGCTGAGGCGGTGCGCGGCGGCTTCGGTGTTTGCGCATGCGGCGCCAGCCCTTTACGGCGTTTTCCCCCGCCTTCTTCGGCCGGTGCAGCGCCAACCCGACGAGGTCGAGATTGTCCGCATCGCCGGCACGGCCCCGTCGTGCCCGATAGTGCTTCGACATGGTGGCCTGCGTGCTGACCGGAGTGAGTTTGTAGTCAAATTTGCTTCAATCGTAGTCAAATTGGCTACAGGAGAGCGATCTATCCGGGTTAATACAGAATCGACGACTCCCTCGTCGAATCGTCGAATCGCCGATTCGACATGCGGTGCGTCACGCATGCAGCCTGAGCCCTTTCACGGCCTTCTCCACTGCCTTCTTCGGCCCGTGCAGCGCCAGCCCGACGAGGTCGAGATTGTCCGCATCGCCGGCACGAAACACTTCGCGGTTGGCCGCGTCGTGCCCGGTCGAAAACATCGCGTGCACGTAGGGCACGATCGTGAGTTCGCGCGACAACGCCTGCCGGTGCGCGGCCTGCAGGCCGTTCAGGTCGGCCGCGAATACCAGCATCGGCTGGCCCAGCATCCGGCCGTAGCGGCGTCCCGCCGCATCTTCGTAGGGCTCGCCGAGCGCGTCGGGCGCTTCGGCCGCGACGCCCGTCGCGAGAAACGCGACGACATTGAGTTTTTGCCACGCCGCGAGATCGTCGCGCACGATCAGCGCTACCTTGGTATCGAACATGATTGCTCCTCGTAGGGGCGCTCATGATCGAATGCGGCGCGCGATCCGTCTGGAACGTTTGTGCACAGTTGCCGGTACGCGGCCGGCGTGATCCGGTACGCGCGGCGGAACCAGCGGCCCAGGTGGCTCTGGTCGGCGAAGCCGACGTCCGCGGCGGCCTGCGCGGGCGTGCGGCCGGCCGCCAGCAGCCGGCGCGCGGTGCGCAGCCGCAAGCGCACCAGGTACGCGTGCGGCGACGCGCCGAACGCGCGCTGGAACAGCCGCGTCAGCCGGAACCGGTCGACTCCGGCAACGCTCGCCAGTGCATCGAGCCCGATGTTGTCGTCCATGTGTTCGTGCAGCAGGTCGCGCACGCGCGCGATCGACGGCGGCACGACGCTGCTTTCCAGCGCGGGCGGGCTGCGCAGTTCGCCGCCGAGCCGCATCAGCAGCCGGTCGAGCGTCTGGTCGCGCGCGAGTTTGCCTTCGTTGCCGTGGATCGAGAAAAACGCGTGCCGGATCGCGTCGACGAGGCCGCGGTCGTCGACCAGCGTATGGCCGAACGACGCCTCGACGCCGCCGAGGCCCGGCAGGTCCAGCCGGCGCGCCGCGCGCTCGACCCATGCTTGCGGCAGGTACAGCATCCCGTACGTGAAGCCGCCGGCTTCCGGCGCATGACCGTCGTGCAGCGCGCCCGGCTCGATCAGGATCGCGCGGCCCGGCACGCTCGTATGCACCGACCGATGGCACTGGAACTGCTGCACGCCCTGTTCGGTGAAGCCGATCAGCATGTCGTCGTGATCGTGCGCATCGTATGCGTGGCCGTTGAAATGCGCATGCAGGCTTTCGATGCCGGTTTCCGCATCGCGCCGTGCGACGAGCCAGTGGTCGGTCGTGTCGAGTTTCTTCGCGGGTGTCGTCATCGGATGCGGCGCGCGTGGTCGTTGCTCGGCGAATAGTGTACGCAGGTCGCGCGACGGGAATTGGGGAGCGCATCATGATCCGTTTGCCGCCGCCTGTTCGTCGCGCGCATATTGCGCGGGCGGCCGGCCGACGTGCCGCGAGAACGCGACGCTGAAAGTGCTCGCCGAACTGTAGCCGACGCGCGCCGCGATCTCGGCGATGCGGCCCTCGTTGCGGCGGAGCAGATCCTTCGCGAGCGCCATGCGCCACGTGAGCAGGTATTCCATCGGCGCGAGGCCGACCGCGCGGCTGAAGCGCTCGAAGAAGGTCGAGCGCGACAGCGCCGCTTCTTTCGCCAGCTCGACGATCGTCCACGGATGCGCGGGGCGTTCGTGCATGCGGCGGATCGCGGCGGCGAGCCGGCTGTCGGCCAGCCCGCGCACGAGGCCGGGCGACGCGTTCGTGCCGGACGTGAAGCGCAGCGCCTCGATCAGCAGCACTTCCAGCAGGCGCGCCAGCACGATGTCGCGTGCGGGGCGCTGCGCACGCGATTCGTCGCGGACCAGTTGCACGAGCGTGGTCAGCCGCGGTTCGCCGCGCACGTGCACGAAGCGGGGCAAGAGCGACACCAGCAGCGATGCGTCCGACGAACCGAAGCTGCAGTTGCCGGCCATCATCCGTGTATCGACCGGATTGGCGGGGTCTCCGATCAGGAATTCGCCGTGATCGAGCGCGACCGGCGGCGCGGTTTCGACACCCGGCGGCGGCGGTTCGAGGCTGGACATCGCGACGCCGTACGCCGCCGGAATCAGCACGAAATCGCCGGGCAGCAGCGCGATCGGCGCATGCCCGTCGATCGCGATCCGGCAGCCGCCGTCGAGGATCGCGCAATAGAACGGCTCGCCCGCGACCGTGCGGCTGATCGACCAGGGGCTGGCGCCGCGGATGGACTTGGAATGTCGCGCGCCGGGTTGCAGCAGGGTCACGACTTCGGTCAACGGGTCGATCATTGCCGGACGCTCGCAAAAGAAAAGCGGATTTTCGATTGTAGCAAATACGAATCCAGCCATCTATCGTACGAACACATGCCCAACGCACTCACAGGAGTTTGCATGAAGACCGTACTGATCACCGGCTGTTCTTCCGGCTTCGGCCTCGAGATTGCCCGTCATTTCCTCGCCCGCGACTGGCAGGTCGTCGCGACGATGCGCACGCCGCGCGAGGACGTGCTGCCACTGTCGGAGCGCCTGCGCGTGCTGCCGCTCGACGTGACGAACGCGGACAGCATTCGCGCCGCGATCGATGCGGCCGGTCCGATCGACGTGCTCGTCAACAACGCAGGCTTCGGCGCCGCCGCGCCGGCCGAGCTTCTGCCGCTCGACACGGTGCGCGCGCTGTTCGAGACCAACACGATCGGCACGATCGCGCTTACGCAGGCCGTGTTGCCGCAGTTTCGTCAGCGCGGGGCCGGCGTGGTCGTGAACGTCACGTCGAGCGTCACGCTGAAGGCGCTGCCGCTCGTCAGCGCGTACCGTGCGAGCAAGGCGGCGGTCAATGCGTACACCGAATCGATGGCGGTCGAACTCGAGCCGTTCGGCGTGCGCGCGCATCTCGTGCTCCCGGGCCGTGCGCCCGACACGCGCTTCGCCGACAACGCACGCGCGAACATGCACGGCTTCGAGCACGAAGCGTATGCGGAATTCGTCGGGGCGAGCGTCGCGCGGATGCTCGATGCATCCGCGCCGGTCACGCACGCGCAGGACGTCGCCGAAGCCGTGTGGCGGGCGGCGACCGATCCGTCGAGCCCGATGCGTATTCCGGCCGGCGCCGATGCCCTTGAGTGGGCGGCAGCGAGCGCGCCGGCATCGGCGTGACGGCCGTGCAGAGCACGCGCGATCTCGGCGAACTGATCGCGATGCGGTTGCGGCGGCGCGAGGCGGTGTATGCGGTGATGAAGGGGGGCGATGTGAGGGCATCGTGATCGACGCCTGAGAGGTTTCGACCGCTGCAATGCTTGTCGTATTCATTGGTGCAGCATTGCAGCGCGGATCGCCCGGCGGTGAGTCGATGCTGTCGCACGCACGGTTTCTGGATGTCGTGATGACGCATCGATCTGACCGAGCGGCATGGGACGGCCCGACATTGCGAAGGGCCACGAGATTGTCCTGACATTTTTGCCGGCGCTCCTTGCGACGGCCGCACATCCCAAACAAAAAACCCGCGAAGCGTCGTGCTGTCGCGGGTTTCCGGAACTGCGGTGCATGCGGGGTAACCGCATTTGGTGCCGACGGCGAGACTCGAACTCGCACAGCTTTCGCCACTACCCCCTCAAGATAGCGTGTCTACCAATTTCACCACGTCGGCACTGCAAGGGGCGCAATTCTAGCGCGACGTTGCGCGTTTGTGAAGGGGGTGTGACACGATCGTCGGATGCTGCCGGCGATCCCGGTAAAATCCGGGCGATCGACCCGACGATCGTCGCAACCGCCACCTGTTTTCTCCGCGTGACCCACACCCTCGAACAACTGCAGGCCGGCCAGCTCGCTGGCGCACGGCAACTCAAGCTCGCATGCGGCTTGACGGAATTCCCGCGCGAAATCTTCGATCTCGCCGACACGCTCGAAGTGCTCGACCTGACCGGCAATGCGTTGTCCGCGCTGCCGGACGACCTCCCGCGGCTGCACCGCCTGCGCATCCTGTTCGCGTCCGGCAACCGCTTCACCGCCTTCCCCGACGTGCTCGGCGCGTGCGGGCAGCTCGACATGATCGGTTTCAAGGCGAACCGGATTCAAACCGTGCCGCGCGGATCGCTGCCGCGCGCGCTGCGCTGGTTGATCCTCACCGACAACGCAATCGACGCATTGCCCGCCGACATCGGCGACTGCACGCGGCTGCAAAAGCTGATGCTCGCGGGCAACCGGCTGCGCGCGCTGCCCGCCGAAATGGCCGCATGCCGCGCGCTCGAGCTGGTGCGGCTGTCCGCGAACCGGCTGGACGAACTGCCCGACTGGCTGCTGCGCCTGCCGCGCCTCGCGTGGCTCGCCACCGCAGGCAATCCGTTCGGCGCCGCGCCGGAAGCCGCGGCGTCGGCCGGGCCCGAAGTCGTGGACGTCGACTGGACGTCGCTCGCCTGCGAGCAGAAGCTGGGCGAGGGCGCATCGGGCGTCATTTACTGCGCGCAGTGGCGTGCGGACGGGCAATCGCCACGGGCGGTCGCCGTCAAGCTGTTCAAGGGCGCGGTGACGAGCGACGGCCTGCCCGATTGCGAAATGGCCGCGTGCCTGCACGCCGGCCGCCACCCGAACGTGATCCCGGTGATCGGCAAGGTGCGCGGGCATCCCGACGGCACGCACGGCCTCGTGATGGAACTGGTCGATCCCGCGCTGACGAACCTCGCCGGGCCGCCGAGCTTCGCGACCTGCACGCTCGACGTGTATGCGGCCGACGCGCAATTCGAACCGGCGGCAGCGGTGCGGATCGCGCATGGCATCGCGTCGGTGGCGGGCCATCTGCATGCCCGCGGCATCATGCATGGCGACCTGTACGCGCACAACATCCTGCACGACGGCGAAGGCGCGGCGCTGCTCGGGGATTTCGGCGCGGCGTCGCTCTACGATGTGCGCGATCGTACGCGCGCCGCCGGGTTCGAGCGAGTCGAGGTGCGAGCGTTCGGCCATCTGCTTGGCGAGTTGCTCGCGCGATGCGAACCGCGCACGTGGGCCGGCAGCGAGGCGCTCGATGCGCTCGCGGCGGCCTGCGTGAGCGAAGACGTCGCTGCACGGCCGTCGTTCGACGAGATCGCGGCCGAACTGGCCGCGCACGCGTGACGGCGTCGCGCCTGCTTACGCCTGCCGCGCGGTTAGCAGCTTGATCCCAAGCCCGACGAACAGCAGCCCGCTCGCGCGCTTGAGCGCACGCACCGCGCGGCTCATGCCGAAGCCGCGATGGAACCGGCGCACGCCGGCCGAATAGACGCTGTGAACGACGACGACGGTGCACGCGATCGTCGCGTACATCACGACGAACTGCAGTGCGAGCGGCCGGTCGTGCACGATGAACTGCGGCATGAACGCCGACAGGAAGATCATCGTCTTCGGATTGCTGCCCGATACGAACAGCGCTTCGCGGAACAGTTTCCGGCGGTCGGGCACCATGATGTCCGCCGCGCCGGCAGAAGCGGCGGCGTTGCGATCGCCGCGCAGTTGCCGGACACCGACGACCATCAGGTACGCGGCGCCCATCACCTTCATCGTGACGAACAGCGGCGGCATCGCGGCCAGCACCGCCCCGACGCCGAGCGCGACGAGCACCACGACCACGCCCTGCGCCGCGAGGTTGCCGGCGATCGTCGCGGCCGTGCCGTGCGTGCCGTAGCGCACCGTGTTGCGGATGACGAGCAGCACGTTGGGCCCCGGCGACAGCGTCGTGGCGAGATAGGCTGCGGCAAACAGCATCCAGGTCTGAATGGCCATGCGGTGCTCCGGGAGGCGGTTCCGGCGATCGGGATGACGCGATGATGCCACGCCAATAAATGGCGCACGCCTGCGCCGGAACCGTGCCGTCGCGGCGCGTCAGCGGGCGTCGCGCATGCAGTACGCGGGAATCGACGGCGGCGTATCGATCGCGGCGGGCCGCGTCATCCACGCGATCCACCCGGCCCAGATCCCGCAGACGATCATCACGGCGAGGTTCAGCGGCGTCCGGTAGCGGACGATCAGGTCGGCCAGCGGCAGGCGGTGTTTCATGTGCGTCTCCTTCGATCGGGGCGGATGGCGTTACTGGCCGGAGTAGGTCGGTGCTTTGGCGTCGCAGGTCACGGCGACCGTCGAGCCGTCCGCGAAATGCAGCCGGAACGGCACCTTCGCGCCGGGCGCGACGGCTTGGCGCGGTTGCTCGAGCATCACGTGATAGCTCTTCGGCTTGAAGGTCACCGTGCCGTGCGCGGGCACGTCGACGGCATCGATGTGGACCATCTTCGCGGTGCTGCCGTTCGTCTGCGTTTCATGCAGCATCGCCATCCCGTACGCGGGCGTGTCGACGCCCGTCAGCGTGACGGGCGCGTCGCCGTCGTTCTTCAGCGTGAAGTAGCCGGACGACGGAACGGTGGCCGGCATCGCACGGATCCAGCAGTTTTCCGCCTGCACGGCCGGCGCGGCGAACGTGACGGGGGTTTGCAGTGCCAGCAGCGCGAACAGCAGGCCGGTCGACATCGAGCGTTTCATGATTGGTTGTCCTTATGGATGAATTCGACGGGAAGTGGTGACGATGCGACCGGCGTGGCCCGTCGATGCGCATCGCGATGCATCATTTGAGCGTGAACGAGTAGTGGCCTTGCGTACGGTGGCCGTCGCTTGCCACCGCGATCCATGCGACCGTGTAGGTGCCGGCCGTCAGGCTGGTCAGCGCGGCGTGCATGCGCTTGCGGTTGCCGGCGTCGACGGACGATTTCCCGTCGACGACCGACTGCCCGTGGCTGTCGGTGACGGCGATCGAGCTGAAAGCCGGCTCGAGCGCTTCGCTGAAGCCGATCGTGACCGCGTGCGGCGCGCTCGAAAGCGTGGAATCGGCGGCGGGTTCCTGCGTCTTCGGGAACGCGTGGGCGTGGGCGGCGTGGATGACGACGAAGCCGAGTGCGGCGAGTGCGCCGCGAACGAAAGTGGCAGTTTTCATGGTTGGGTATGCGAATGGAGAACCGGATGGCGCGACACGGATTCGACGGCCGGATGCATGCGCATCGTCACGGCGTCACCGATGGCGGGCGACGTCGGCGCGAACGTGCGCGACCGGCCGTTCGCACGCGGGCGAATGCCGGTGCGACAGTCCGGACCGGAAGCGGCCGGCCGCACGCACGGCACGAGGCCGCACGCAACGCGATGAGACATGAGCGTCCTTCGAAACGTGACACGTCACGCACGCTGGCGGCGTGCGCGGGCCCCGTGATGCGCGACGGCATCACGGGCGTTGACGACGATTCAGGACGTGAACGGCGGGGCGCGCGGTTGCGCGGCCGTGAGCGGCAGCGCGCGGCGCAGGCTGTCGAAGCGGGTCGCTTCGCGGTGCTGAATGACGTGCACGTTGGCCGCGAACGTGAGTTCGGGCGCGGGCAGTGCGGGCGTGTGAGCAAGCAGGCTGCAATAGCCGCATGCGTGGAGGTGGGCCTGCAGGCTCTTCTGCGACGAATCGGCGGCGGCGTCGCCAGCGGCCGGCGCGGCCGTGCAGTAGCCGGCCAGCAGCGTATCGACGCGCTGCTGCGTCGTCAGTGCCTGAGAGATCGTCGGCGCGAGCGCCGTCAGCAGGATGGCGAGCATCCCGATCAGACTGCCGATCTTCCGGAGGCGACGACTCAGCATGTGATGCGCGGGGCGGCGATGGACGACGATGGAGCGGATTATGCCACGCACGCCGGGTCGCATGGCGACACGGACGTGCGGCGTTGCAGCGCGCTACGCGTGCTTCGCCAGGTATTTCGTGATCAGCGTCATCTGCGCGGCCCAGCCCTGATCGTTCATGTCGCGCGCCTGCGCACGGCGCGCTTCGATCAACTGGTCGAAGCCCGTTTCGGTGACGGTGAGCAACGTGCCGCCGGCCTGCGCGGCCAGCGTGAACGTGACGAGCGTCATCGGCTCGGACGCGTAATCGATATTCGGGTCGATCGCGAACGGATGCCAGCGAAACGAGAACAGTTGCTTCGGCTCGACGCGGTCGACGACGATTTCGAACACAGTGCCCGCGTACGGCTCTTGCGCTTTCGCGACGTCGTCGTCGACGCGCGTCGGCGTGATGCGGCCGAACAGCGGCTGGCCGGCGACGAACGGCCCGTCGAACGAGACGCCGAACCACTGGCCGAATTCGCCGGAATTGCTGACGGCTTCCCACACGCGATCGGGCGATGCGTTGAGCAGGGCCTGTTTTTCGATGCGATCGGTTTGCTGGGTCATGACGTTCTCCACAGGGATCAACCTTTTCCGGACGGTGCGCGCGAGCGCGCGCCGTACTAGTCGAGCATGACCGCGTCGGGCACGTCGAGCACGAGGTCCGACGTCGCGACTGCCACGCACGGCAGCGTGTAGCCGTCGGCCTTTTCCTCGCGGCTCAGCCCCGGCCATTCGATCGTGTAGCGTACGCTGCCGCTGACGATCCGGCAAAGGCAGCTCCGGCACGTGCCGTTGCGGCACGAGCGCGGCAGCGACACGCGCGCGAACGCGGCGGCTTCGAGCAGCGTCAGCGTATCGGGCGCATCGAAGGTCGCGCCGAGCGGCTCGATGCGCACGAGGGGAAGGTGGTCCGGATCGGTCATGGCGGAGGCGGGCGGCGGTTCGGCGGCAACGCGCCAAGCATACCCGAACGCGTCGGCGGCAGGCCGCCGGCGTCAATGCCGCCGCAGGTGCCGGTACACGGTATTGCGGGCGAGACCGAGTTCGCGCGCCGCCGCAGACACGTTGCCGCCATGGCGCGCGAGCACGGCATCGATCACCGCGGCCTGATGGCTCTGCAGCGTCGTGCCTTCGCGCGTGCCGGCGGCAGCGGCGGATGCGGCCGGTGCTGCGGATGGTGCGGCCGGTGTGTCGTCGCAGTCGAGCCAGAAATCGTCGGGCAAATGGGCGAGCGTGATTTCCGCTTCGTCTTCGGCCAGCATGCCGGCCGTGCGTAGCACGTTGGTCATCTGGCGCAGGTTGCCGGGCCAGCGGTGGCGCGTGAACGCGTCGAGCACGTCGGCCGCGATGCGGCGCGGCATCGGTTCGCTGCGCGCGAGCCGCGCGAGAATCCGGTCGACGAGCGCGGGCAGATCGGTGCGTGCGGCGAGCGCCGGCAGCGTGACCGCGAGGCCGTTGATCCGGTAGAACAGGTCTTCGCGGAACGTGCCTTCCGCGATCATCGCGCGCAGGTCGCGATGGGTCGCGCACACCACCCGCACGTCGACCGGCACCGCGCGTGCGCCGCCGAGCGGCATTACCGCGCGTTCCTGCAGCACGCGCATCAGGCGGACCTGCTGCGCGAGCGGCATGTCGCCGATTTCGTCGAGAAACAGCGTGCCGCCGTCGGCCTGCACGATCTTGCCTGGGCTGCCGCGCTTGCGCGCGCCCGTGAACGCGCCGTCCTCGTAGCCGAACAGTTCGGCCTCGATCAGCGAATCGGGCAGCGCCGCACAGTTGACCGCGACGAACGGGCCGTCCGCGCGCGGCGACGCGTGGTGCAGGGCGCGGGCGAGCCATTCCTTGCCGGTGCCGGTCTGGCCGAGGATCAGCAGCGGCAGGTCGCGCCCGCGGATCTTCGCGACGCGTTCGAGCACGGCGGCCATGCGCGCGTCGCCCGTATCGAGCGTCGCGAACGTGATCGCGTCGGGGTCCGGTGTGCGCACGCGGGCGGCGGGCGCCGGCGGCGTGACGGCGACGGTGGTCTTGTGCGCTTCCGCGAATTCGCAGCGCGCCAGCACGCGTACGCCGGTCGACAGCGTGAGGCGGAACATCGCGCCGGGTGCGCGTGCGGCCTGCTGGGCGAGCTGGCCGAAGCGCATGCCGAACAGCGCGTCGCTGGCCTGATGCTGCAGTGCGTCGAACGACGCGCCGAGCTGGAATTGTGCGCTGCGGTTCGCGGCGATCAGCCCGCCGTCGGGGCCGAATGCGACGAGCCCGGCGAACAGCGAATCGACGCATTCCTCGTGCGCGTGAAAACGCAGCCGCAACGCTTCCGCGCACTGGTTCGCGAACAGGTGGTTCTCGATCAGCTGCGCGGACATCCGCACGAGCGCGAGCGTGTGCGGGCTCGAGCCGCGCGGATCGCCGCTGACGTCGAGCGTGCCGAGCGTGCGGCCGAACGGATCGAAGATCGGCGCGCACGAGCAGGTGAGGATGTGGTTGGCGTGCAGGAAGTGTTCGTCGCCGTGCACCGCGACGGCCTGGCCCGATGCGAGCGCGGTG
The DNA here is from genome assembly GCF_001718555.1 of Burkholderia metallica. Classification (NCBI taxonomy): domain Bacteria; kingdom Pseudomonadati; phylum Pseudomonadota; class Betaproteobacteria; order Burkholderiales; family Burkholderiaceae; genus Burkholderia; species Burkholderia metallica. The sequence goes on along the minus strand of NZ_CP013403.1, from coordinate 2,248,616 downwards.
CCGATCGCGTTGGTGCCGCGCGCGCCTTCCGCCCACGAGACGCCGGTACACAGTGCGACGCGATTGGCTTTCTCGATGAAATCCGCGTCGCCGATGCTGTGCAGGATCACGCCGTCGGCGTCGGTCAGCAGCACGAGGCTTTGCGTGTCGGCGATTTGCGCGTGGAGATTCTCCATCACCGGGCGCGCGTGCGAGAACAGCGTGTGATTCGTGTCGAGCAGTTCGCGCAGCGCGATACGCGACAGCGGCGAGAAATCGGGGCATTCGTGCGCGCGCAGGCCGACCGCGGTCGAACGCGCATGCGCCTGCGCGAGCAGGTCGGTGCGACCCGCGGCGGCGGGCAGCACGAAGGGTTGCGGCATGACTTGTCTCCTGTCCCATGCTCTGCGGTCGGCAGCAATGAACGCGTCAGCGTTCGCCGTCGCCGCGGACTATTCGCAGCCAACGGCGCTCGGCACGCCAACGCATACCGCCCCCACGTACTCGCCGAAATCCGCTGCGGATTCCCGCTTTCACGTGCGGCGCACCATCGATGTGCGAACGCCGGCCATCCGGGTACGCATCATCATACAAGCGCCGCGTACGATGCGCGACCGCGAACAAAATCCCCTTGCTTTTAAGCGCCCGCCTGCAATGATGGAAGTGGAGCACGCACGCGCCGTGTTCCGCATTGCAACATGCATGCGACGCGACATGCATCCGTTCGGGAGACGCATCATGGTTCGAACGGAACTGAGAGTCGTGCTGGCGGCCATCGCCACGTTCATCATGCTGGGCGGCATCGCCGTGGCGATCCACGGGCTGCTGTTCGATCTGACCGATGCGGTGCGATACGGGGCGGCCGCGATTGCGGTGGGCGCCACGACCGCTGCCATCGCGCTCAACGTCTGGCCGAACGATCCTCATTGACGCCGGTTGCCGAAACGGTGCCGGATGCCGCGCTGATCAGACGATATGCGCGTCGGAACGACGCACACCGGAAAATTTGTCTCCTGCGCGAAACCGTCTAAAGTGAAAGCAACCGGCATGCGTCGTCCGCGCCATATCCCCGCGGACGGTGCCTCCGCCGGCGAGCCCGCGTACATTTCGTCCGGCCGGTGGCGGACGACGGACGCGGTCATTCGTTTTCTACCGGTCGAGGCGGCTCCCCATGCAGATCCATTTCACGAACGAGAAGCCCGAATATTCGGGGCGAGACCTGATGCTTGCGTTCACTGCGTTGGTCAATGGTGAGCGCGTCCAGTGTCAGATCACCGCCGAGGCGCTGGAAGATCACTTCGGCGCGGCATCGCCGCGCTTCGAGGACATGGTCGGCGCATTCGACCAGCATCGCGACCGCATCGAGGCGGCGGCGCGGCGCCTGCTGTCGGAGACGCGCGCGCAATGCGTGACGCTGCGCAGCGGCTACGTCCGCTTCTACGAGGCGAACTGGCGCTGACGACACGACGTTCGTCTTGCGGCGCGCGTCGCTGACGATGTGCGCGCGGAAAGACTGCGCTTGTGCGAGCAATGCCGTTCGGTGACGGCCGGGCGGCATTTTCGTATGCGGGCCGCGTCGGCTGCGCGTGCGTCGGCATCACCAGGCGCGTCATTTCATCAGGATCGCAGAAGAGATCGTTCGAAAAAAAACGCCACCCGAAGGCGGCGTTTCCCGTCATGCATCGCGCCGAAGCGCCACCCGTCACTCGCTGCCGAGATAGAAGAAGCGGAACAGGAACACGGCCGCGATGATCCACACGATCGGCTTGACCGAGCGGGCCTGGCCCGTCAGCAGCTTGAGGCCGCCATACGCGATGAAGCCGAACGCGACGCCGTTCGCGATCGAGTACGTGAACGGCATCAGCAGCGCGGTCAGCGCGGCCGGCACGGCTTCCGTCGCATCGTCCCACGGCACCTCGACCATTTCGCGCAGCATCAGGCACGACACGTACAGCAGTGCCGGCGCCGTGGCGTACGCGGGCACCACGCCGGCGAGCGGCGCGATGAACAGGCACGCGAGGAACAGCACGGCGACGGTGATGGCCGTCACGCCCGTGCGGCCGCCGGCCTGCACGCCCGATGCGCTTTCGATATACGCGGTGGTCGACGACGTGCCGAGCACCGAGCCCGCGACGATCGCGGTGCTGTCGGCGAGCAGCGCCTTGTTCAGCCGGCTCATCTTGCCTTCGACGAGCAGGCCCGCGCGGTTCGCGACGCCCATCAGCGTGCCGGTCGCGTCGAACAGCTCGACGAGGAAGAACACGAGGATCACGTTGATGACGCCGGTCGACAGCGCCGCGCCGATGTCGAGCTTGAACAGCGTCGCGTCGATCGACGGCGGCGCGGAGAACACGCCGTGGAACTGGTTGTCGCCGAAGAAGAACGACAGGATCGTCACGCCGATGATGCCGATCAGGATCGCGCCGCGCACGCGCAGGTGGTCGAGCGTGACGATCGTGAAGAAGCCGACGATCGCGAGGATCGTGTCGTGCTTGTGCAGGTCGCCGAGCGTGACGAGCGTGGCCGGGTTGCCGACGATCACGCCCGACGTCTTCAGCGAGATGATGCCGAGGAACAGGCCGATACCCGCGGTGATCGAGATCCGCAGCGATTTCGGAATGCCGTTGACGATCGCCTCACGCACGCGGAACAGCGTGACGAGCAGGAACAGGCAGCCGGAGATGAACACGGCGCCAAGTGCGGCCTGCCACGTGAAGCCCATCCCCTTGACGACCGTGTACGCGAAATACGCGTTCAGGCCCATGCCGGGCGCGCATGCGATCGGGTAGTTCGCGTACAGCCCCATGATGATCGACGCCAGCGCCGCGACGAGGCAGGTCGCGACGAACACCGATTCCTTCGGCATGCCGGCATCGCCTAGGATCGCGGGGTTGACGAAGATGATGTAGGCCATTGTCAGGAACGTGGTGACGCCCGCGAGTATTTCGGTGCGGAAGTCGGTGCCGGCTTCAGCGAAGCCGAAATACCGCTTGATGGATTCCATGAAGGCGTTTCTCCGGTCGGGTTGTCGTGTTGCTTGTTGTGCCGAATTGTTGTAAAGGCAGTGCGCGCCGGGCTTACTGTAACCAGCCACTATTGCCCGGCTATCGGCGGATTGTAATAGCGCGGATAGCTCGGACGATATAGTTGGAGGGCACGATCGCAAGATCGACCGCTGCCTGCGCGCGAACGGTCTGGCAGCCCGGCCGCGCGGCGAAGGCGCGCATTTTACCGGTTCGGGCGGAACGGGCCGGCAGAAATGGCGGAAACCTGGCGGAAAGGGAGGCGGGGCACGCGAGCGCGGCCAACCGATGCGTACGCAACGGCGTGCGCAGTGGAACGCACGGAGCAGGGGGATGACATCCGACTGAAACGCGGCACCCGCATGCTGGACGAGCGCGGACGCGGGCGAAGCGTGCGCGCGAACGCACGGGCGTGGCCGATGCGGATGGCCGGCCGCGGCGTGCGGCGGGCATTCGTCAGTCCAGGCGGTTGCAGAGATCGGGCTATCGTGCGCCGAAGCCGTCCCGCCCGCAACTGTCATTTCGCGATGCGGGGGCGACTGTGGTTTCTGTGTAAAAGATTGCAAGACCCCATCGCGTAAACCGGCAAGTCTTTCTAGGATAGATACACCGCGCATGCACACGCCGGCCGTTCATTGCCGACGCGGGGGAGTCGCAGTCCGTGCAGGCCCGGCGGTGAAGTGCGGTCAAGGCCGTTGCGCGTTCGGGCAGGCACGGCCGATTGCGATTGCCCGATGCGGGTTCGTCCGTAATCACGGAGGTCAGCATGTTGAACTGGATCAGTCGTTGGGCGATGCGACACGCCCCCACGCCGGAAAAAACCGCTGCGTCGATGCTCGTGACGGCGCGCATGGAACTGTTCGCAGCCGAACAGCGCGTCATCGACGCGAAATTACAAGCGGATTACTGGCGCACACGTGTGTCATTCCTCGAGGAGGTGCAGAAGCAGGGCATCGATCCGTGGGTGACCGCGCAGGCAGCGCAACGTCCCGACCTCGATTCCACTCCCCGGAGCACGGGCCCGCGTCTCGCCGCCAGCACCTGATGCATCAACTGCATCCCGTCGCTGCGCACGGCGCGCGATCGCTCGCGGCACGCAGCGGCGTGCCGCGATATTCGATGCGCACCTGCGGCGCGTTACGCCGCAGGTGCGTCCGTTTTCGGTCGCGGCCGTTCCGCGTCCAGCGTGCCTGACGGCGCGCGCTTATCCGCTTCCTCTCCCCGCCCCGAAGAGCAAACGTTGCACGTGCGCGAGCATGCGCGTGACGCGCTCGCCGCGCCGCACGTACGCGATCGTGAGCGTCGCTTCGGCTGACCGGTCGGCATCGGTACCGAGCCAGATGCGCTCGCCGCGGGCGATGCGCAGCACGTCGCCGGGCTGCACCCAGTGATCGTCGACGCTCGGCGGGCGCGTGACCCACAGCGCCGCGCCGTGCGCGCGGAGTTCCGCGTCCTGCGGCGCGCGCCACGTCAGCGTCGTGCGCGGCGCGACCGCGAAACGGATCACGACGGTCGGTAGCGCGATCGTGCCGGCACGGCGCGGATCGGGTTGGTCGAACAGCGTGCTTGCGTGGTCCATCGTCATCTCCATTCAGTGAGCCGGACGGACGACGCGCACCAGAACAAAAAGGCCTCGTCCGTTTCCGGCGAGGCCTCGTGTGACATGCTGTACTGCTCGATTGCTAATGCACAAGCGCCTCCCGTGAACCGTTCTTTCGAAGGTTCATCGAGCGATGAATCGCGATGGCGATGAGCTTGTACGTAGGCATGCGAACGAGTTTGTCTGCGAGGAACGCGGTTGTCAACGACAATTTTCGGGATAAGCGGGAGCGATGCATCGATGCGCCCGCACCGCAATGCGTGACGCCGCTGCGTACTGATATCCCGTGGGTATCCGGTACGCAGCGGCGCGTTCGTCATGAACGACTTCGGCTTCGACTTCGACATCGCTCGCGCAGCACGCTGCGCATCCGGGCGAGCGCATGCGCGAACCACGCATCGCGTGTCATCACGCACGCGGTCGTGATCGACGCTTCGGCCGGACGGTCGTCGCCGGTGCTCATCCAGAGGCGATCGCCGCGCCGCACGCGCAGCACGTCGCCGGGCCGAATCCAGTAATCGTCGACGCTGCCCAGCCGCGTGACCCACAGCGTCGCGTCGTGCACGCGGATCTCCGCATCGTCTTGCGCGCACCACGTCAGCGTCTTGCGCGGCGCGACCGTGAATTGCATCACGACGCGCGGCAATGCGATCGCATCGGCGCGGCACCGATCGGGGCAGACAACCAGCCGGCTTGCTTGGTCCATCGTCATCTCCATCCGTTGAGCCGGGCGGGATGACGCGCACCAGAACAAAAAGGCCTCATCCGTTTCCGGCGAGGCCTCGTGACATGCGTAACTGAATCTCGATGCTAACGCACAAGCGCCTCCGGTGATCGCCGCGGGTGGGCGTTCACTCGGTTTTTATGCGCGATGGCGGCGGGCTTGAGCGTAGGCATGCGAACGAGTGTGTCGTGGCAGCGCAGCAATGTCAACGGAAATTTCGAGACACGTGGCGGTCACGCGTCGCGTTGCGCGAGCCCGTTCACGAGCAGCTCGGACAGCAGGCCCGTCATCCCTTCCGGGTGCGTGGCCGCGCGCGCCTTGAGCTGTTCGACGAGGTCGGCGTTGAGCTTGCAGGCGAACGGCACGAGGCCCTGTTCCTGGTCGAGCTTGCGCTGCGCGCGGCGGTCGAGCTTGACGGCTTCTTCGGCACCCTTGCCGAAACGCGCGGAGTTCGACTGCTTCATCGCTTGCGTCAGCTTCAGCGCCTTGTTCTTTTCGAGATCGGTTTTCTTCATGGCCATCGCGGCACCTCCGGGAAATGAAGCCGCGATTGTACGCATTTCGGCGGGCAGCGCCCGCCGCGCCGGCAGGAATCGCGCTCAGGCGCCCTTCGTCGTGCCCCAGTTGCCGCCGTGTGCGGCCGCCTGCGCGGCCGGCGAGCGGGCGAGGTAGGCGAGCGCCTGTTCGGTCGAGCCTTCGTGGTGCGGCGTATAGCTCGGCTTGAAATAGCGCAGCGCCGCGCCGATCACCTTCCAGAACGACGGCAGGTGCCCGCGCCGCGAGCCTTGCCACCACGCGAGCGCGAAACCCGGGTAGCGGCCGGCGGCCGGGTCGCGCCGGTACATGAACTTCGCGCCCGTCGTGATGTAGTAGAGCAGCAGCAGGATCACGAACGCCATGTGCACGCAGCGCTCCGGATAGGTGCCGCCCATGTGCCGGTAGATGTCGAACGCGACCGTGCGGTGCTCGACTTCCTCCGCACCGTGCCAGCGCAGCAAGTCGACCATCGTCGGGTCGGCCTTTCCCTCGTCGAGCCCGTGCGCGTTGAGCACCCAGTTGCCGAGATAGCCGAAGAAATGCTCGAGCGACGCGATCACCGCGAGCTGCTGGCGCAGCCAGAAACGCGTGTGGCCGATCTTCAGCCCGAGCGGCTGTTCGCCGAGCACGCGCGTGAAGAGGCGGTTGAGCTTCTGTGTGAACGGCTTCGTGTCTATCCCGTGCCGGTCGTAGTAGTGCTTGAGCACGCCGCCGTGCGAACGCGAATGCACCGCTTCCTGCCGCAGGAAGCCTTCGGCCTCGTCACGCAGGCGCGCATCGGTGATCAGCGGCAATGCCTTGTTGTACACGCGGCAGAACCACAGCTCGCCTTCCGGGAACAGCAGGTTCAGCGTGTTGATGATGTGCGTGCTGCCCGGGTCGTTCGGCACCCAGGTGATCGGCGTGTCGCTGAAGTCGAACTTCACGTGCCGGGCCTTGATCTTGTGATAGTCGGCGGTATCGGTCATCTGTGTCTCCCTGTGCGGCGTCGTGCGCCGTCAATGCGATGCCATGCTGACGCGGGCGATCATCCGGCCGAGCCACGGCATGAAGCGGCCGACGAAGCGCATCGCGTGCGCCTCGGCGCCGACCGCGACGACGGGGCGGTTGCGCAGTACGGCGTCGACCATCGCCTGTGCGACGGTTTCGGGTTTCAGGCCGCGCATCTGGTACAGCTTCGTCGCGCGCTTGCGCAGCCGTGCTTCGTCCTGCGCGTTGGCGCCCGCGTACTGCGTCGACGCCATGATTCCGGTTTCCGCGAAGCCCGGGCACACGGCCGTCACGCCGATGCGTTGCGCCGCGAGCTCCGCCCGCATGCATTCGCTGAGCATCAGCACCGCGGCCTTCGTCGTCGCATACGCGGGCAGGTCGCGCGACGGCCCGAACGCGGCGGCCGATGCGGTATTGACGATGTGGCCGCCGGTGCCGCGCGCGGCCATCTGCTGCGCGAACAGCCGCGAGCCGTGGATCACGCCCCACAGGTTCACGTGCAGGATGCGCTCCCAGTGCCGCGTGCTCGTGTCGAGGATGCCGCCGGCCATGCCGATGCCCGCGTTGTTGATCACGACGTCCGCACCGCCGAGTTCATTGCCGACCCACGTCGCGAGCGCTTCCATTTCGTCGGCGGACCCGACGTCGACGCGTTTCGCGTGCGCGTGCGCACCGGTCAGCCCGATCAGCAGCGCGGTGCGCTCGGCGCTCGCCGGATCGATGTCGCATGCGACGATCGTCGCGCCTTCGCGGGCGAACGCGAGCGCCGCGCAACGGCCGATGCCGCTGCCCGCGCCGGTCACCACAGCGACCTTGCCGCTGAAGCGGCCGCTCGTCGCGCGACGGCGCGCGTTCGCGAGCGCGGGCGGTTCGTCGCCCGATTCGACCGCGTCGATCAGTTGCCCGGCGAGATCCGCGAAGCGCGCCGGATCGGCGAGCGGCAGCCAGTGCCCGGCCGCGACCTCGCGACGGTAGTACTGCGGCACCCAGCGCGACAGGTTCTCGGACAGCGCGGGGCTCACGTATTTGTCGCCGAGCGGCACGATCGTCTGCACCGGCGCATGCGCGTAGCGCTCGCGCGGCGCGAACAGGCAGCGGATGAAGTTCGCGCGGTACAGGCGCACGCCGCGCGCGCCGTCGTCGGCCTGCGTCGGGCGCGGTGCGGCGGGCGTCTTCTCGAGCCGGCGCAGCAGGCCCGGCCACGCGCGGCCGAGCCACAGCCGCCAGCCGAGCTCGGGGATGAAGGGCAGATGGAACAGGTACACGTACCACGACCGCACGAGCTGGCCGCCGAGTCTGGCGAGCGACGCGGGCGTGGGCCGCAGCACGCGTTCGCGCAGCCAGAAGCCGACGTGGTCGAGGCACGGCCCCGAGCACGACGTGTACGACGCGATGCGGCCGGCGAGGCGCGGATCGGTGACGAATTCCCAGCCCTGGATCGAGCCCCAGTCGTGCGCGACCAGGTGGACGGCGCGGCCGGGGCAGAGCGCGTCGATCACCGCGACGAAGTCGTCGGTCAGTTTCGCGAGGTGGTAGTCGGCCGTGCGCTTCGGCACGCCGGACAGGCCCGCGCCGCGCACGTCGTACGCGATCACGTAGTGCTTGCGGGCCAGCAGCGGCGCGACGTGCTGCCAGACGCTGCTGTCGTCCGGATAGCCGTGCACGAGCACGACCGGCGAGTGGGCCGGGTCGCCCCAGGTCCTGACCGCGAGCGTCAGGTCGCCGGACGCGACCGCCGTTTCGCTATGAACCGATTCGAACAGGGCCAGCGGCGCTTCGTCGGAAAGAGGCTGCATCGTGAGTCCGTCGTTCAGGGATTCGGGAGGATGGGCGCGTTCGCGTCAGGCGACGGCCTGCATGCGTTCGGCCTGGCGGCGCTGCCGGCGGCGCACGTGCGGCAGGTCGTCGTCGAGCCAGTACGCGTCGTCTTCGGTGATGACGAGCAGCTCTTCGAATTTCGCGCCGACGCCGGCGAAGCCGAGATGCGGTTCGACCGCCCACAGGCCCGGCACGGGCGCGTGCTCGGAGCGGCGGTCGATCGACCACAGCGGCGACCAGCCTTGCTGTTTCGCCGCGCGGCCCTGGTCGAGCAGCAGATTGCGCGTCGCGTTCAGCCCGAAGCGGGCGACGAAGCGCGGCTTCGACAGCTTGTGGATCTTCGCGACGCGATGCGCGAGCACCTTGAACGGATACGCCTTGTGGCGCGGCTCGACGCCCTGGCGGCGGCACAGCGCGTCGACTTCCTGGGCGACTTCGGCCATCGTCCGGCGCGCCTTCACGAGCCGCACGATCATGTCGCGATGGTCCATCAGGTCGTCCTGCAACTGTTCGAGGATCGGATTGCGGCCGAGGCAGTGCGCGTAGCCGACGTCGGCCACGATGCCGTCGAGCACCGGCGCAACGTCGAGGATCACCGGCATGTCGGTTTCGAGCTGGCGGTTGCTCGGGAAGAACGCGAGATTGAAGCCGCCCATGTGCTTGAGGCCCGAAAAGCCTTCGAATGCGGTGCGGTCGCCGAACCACGCGAACGGCTTGTGCAGCCAGTCGTGCACGCCGTTGTCCTGCAGCCATTCGGTCAGCAGGCGCGCGGCTTCCTTTTCGGTGATGCCGGGGTAGAGCATCGCGCCGACGGTTTCGACACAGCGGTAGGCAAGCTGCTGGACCGCGCGGAATTGCGGCAGCTCGTCGAGGTGGACTTCCGGCAGCGGATGCGGGGCGGACATGATGCGTCTCCGTTCGGGTGCTGATCCGGAACGCACCCGTCGGCGTCGCCGTCGCGGATTATTCAGTCAGCATTTAATGTGTCATTGATCGATGTAATGATAATAGACGGTTCCGGAAAGCGCGCCAGCCCCCGGACGTGAGGATTTGTCCTAATGGAACGGGGAAATAGAGGGGAAGCCCTAGATTGCCGGAGGCTGCGACGACCGGGGGCGTGCCGCGAATCCGGTGCGGATCCGGATGTCTGCGTTATCCGTCCCGCCTCCCGCCCAGCCGCTCCAGCAACGTCCCCAGCAAGTCGATCGGCAGCGGAAACACGATCGTCGAGTTCTTGTCCGCGGCGATCGTCGTCAGCGTCTGCAGGTAGCGCAGCTGCATCGCCTGCGGCTGCTGCGCGAGCGTTTGCGCGGCCTGCAGCAGCTTTTCCGACGCCTGCAGCTCGCCTTCCGCATGGATCACCTTCGCGCGCCGCTCGCGCTCGGCCTCGGCCTGCCGCGCGATCGCGCGAATCATCGTCTCGTTCAGGTCGACGTGCTTGATCTCGACCGTCGACACCTTGATCCCCCATGCATCCGTCTGCGCGTCGAGCGTCTTCTGGATGTCGGCGTTCAGCTGCTCGCGCTCGGCGAGCAGCGCGTCGAGTTCGTGCTTGCCGAGCACCGAACGCAGCGTCGTCTGCGAGAGCTGGCTGGTCGCGTCGAAGAAGCGCGCGACCTGTATCACCGCCTTCTCCGGATCGACCACGCGGAAATACACGACCGCGTTGACCTTCACCGACACGTTGTCGCGTGTGATCACGTCCTGCGGCGGCACGTCGAACACGACGGTGCGCAGGTCCATCCGCACGACCTGCTGGACGATCGGGATGATCAGCACGAGCCCCGGCCCCTTCACCTTCCAGAAGCGGCCGAGCATGAACACCACGCCGCGCTCGTACTCGCGGAAGATGCGGATCGACGACGCGACCAGCACGACGACGAAGACGATCAGCACACTGCTGAAGCCGAACGTATAACCGATCATGACGGGACTCCCTGGTGTTGTTCTTGCGTCGGCACGTCGTACAGCGGGGCGACGGTGAGCAGCAGCCCCTGGCGTCCGGTGACCCGCACGCGGCAACCGGCGGCGAGCGGCACGCTGCTCGCGACGCGCCAGCGCTCGCCGTGCACGCGCGCCCAGCCCGCGGCCGACGGTGCGGGCCCGGCCGCGCCGTCCGGCTGGTCGGCCAGCAGGCCGTCGTCGAGCACTTCGCCGATGCTGCCGACCATCGCCTCGGCGCCCGTCACGACCGGGCGGCGCCGCGCGCGCAGCGCGACGCTCGACACGCCCGCGACGAGCAGCCCGCCGCCGAGCGCGAGGCTCGCGATCACGGGCCACGGAATTCCGTAGCCGGGCACGTCGGTGTCGATCAGCATCAGCGCGCCAATCGTGAACGACACGATTCCGCCGAACCCGAGCACGCCGAAGGTCGGCAGGAACGCCTCGGCGACCAGGCAGCCGAGACCGAGCAGCACGAGGCCGAGGCCCGCATAGCTGACCGGCAGCAACTGCATCGCGAACAGCCCGACCAGCAGGCAGATCGTGCCGACGACGCCCGGCAGCACGAAGCCGGGGTTCGCGAACTCGAAGAAGAGGCCGTAGATGCCGATCGTCAGCAGGATCAGCGCGACGTTCGGGTCGGCGATGATCGCGAGGAAGCGGCTGCGCCAGTCGGGCTCGACCACGACGAGCGGCGCATGCGCGGTGGCGAGCCGCAGCGTGCCGGCGGTGGTCGTCGCGGTGTGGCCGTCGAGCTGGCGAGCGAGGTCGGCCGGGTCCTGGGCGATCAGGTCGATCACATGCTGCGCGCGCGCCTCGTTCGCCGACAGGCTCACGGCCTCGCGCACCGCGCGTTCGGCCCATTCGGCATTGCGCCCGCGCAACTGCGCGAGGCCGCGGATATAGGCGGACGCGTCCTGCGTCGCCTTGCGGATTTCGGTCGATTGGGTATCGGTCGGCAACGCGGCCTGCGTCGCGGCCGCATCGGACGCCGCTGAGGCGCCGGAAGGGGCGGCCGGCGCGCGCGGTGCGACGGGGTTCCCGGCCGGCGGCGCCGCGCCGCCGACGCCGAACTGCACGGGCGACGCCGCGCCGAGATTGGTGCCGGGCGCCATCGCCGCGAAGTGGCTCGCATAGACGATATAGGTGCCCGCGCTCGCGGCTCGCGCGCCGCCCGGCGCGACGAACGCGGCGACCGGCACCGGCGAGCCGAGGATGGCCTTGATGATCTGCCGCATCGACGTGTCGAGGCCGCCGGGCGTGTCGAGCTGCAGGATCGCGAGCGGCGCGTGCCGATGCGCCGCGCGGTCGAGCGAGCGCACGATGAAATCGGCGCTGGCCGGCCCGATCGCACCGTTGACCGGGATCACGATTACCGCGCCTGTGGCGGCGGGTGCGTCGGCCGCCGGCGGCGCGGCGAGCGCGGCACACACGACGAGCAGCGCCGCGAACAGCGCGGCGCGCGCGATCCGTGCGGACAACGGGTGACGAGGGTGGCCGCCGGGCGTGGCAGGCGCCGGCGACGGCCCGTGACGATGAAAGGGCATCGAGACGTCCGGGCGGCGCGCGGCCGCGTGCCGTCCGGCTGGCGGAAAGGGCGTGGGCCCGATGCTTAAAGATTAGGCGGTTTCGGCACAAAGCGCGAAACGACGGCCGGCTAGCGTCAGCTCGCGCCGCCGCCGCGCGCGAGCACTTCGTCGCGATAGTCGGCGGGGCTGCGCCCGCTCCATTTGCGGAACGCGCGGTAGAACGCGCTCGGTTCCGCGAAACCGGTCGCGGCCGCGACGTCGGCGATCGTGCGCGCGGGGTCGGCCAGCGCCTCGAACGCGAGATCGCGCCGCAGCGTGTCCTTGATCGACTGGTAGGCCTGGCCTTCCTGGTGCAGCTTGCGGCGCAGCGTGGCTTCGGCCACGTGCAGCCGCGCGGCCATCCCGCCCGCGCCCGGCCACGCGGCGGGCGGCATCCCGCGCAGCACCGCGCGCACGCGCTGCGCGAGCGCATTCGGGTTGCGGTACTTGACGATGAAGCTCGCGGGCGCGTTGCGCAGGAACGTCTTCAGCGTCTTCGCGTTCTGCACGACCGGCAGCGTCGCGAATTCGGGATCGAAATCGACATACGAATCGGGTTCGTTGAAGCGCATGTCGTCGCAGAACATCGACGGGTATTCGTGATCGGCGGGCGGCGTGTCGCAGCGGAAGCTCGCATGCAGCAGCGGAATGCGGCGCCCGATCAGCCAGCAGGTGAGCCCGTACACGATGATGAAATAGGTCGCGTACGTGAACATCGCGGGCGTCGCGCCGTTGTTGCGGTGCACGAAGCGCAGCCGCACGCGCTGCGGGTTCGCGTCGAGTTCCGCGTGCAGGTCGTCGAGCACGCAGTGCATGAAGTTCACCGCGCGCGCCATCGCGTGCAGCCCGTCGCGCGCAGTGAGCGCGGCCTGGCTCATCGCGATGAAGCTGCCGCTGCGCATCGGGTGGCGATCCTGCCCGAAAAACTCGTCGTCGAGCGTGCGCGCGATCGCGTTCCAGAGGGCGCCGTATTGCTGCGCGGACACGCGTGCGCGCGGCTGCCCGAGCAGCGCGGGCGCGATGCCGGCCTGCGCGAGCAGCGGCTCGGCCGCGACGCCGCGCCGGGTCGCGAGCGCGACGCTGTAAGCGACGAGGCTGATCGCGACGGTTCCCTTGTCTTCCTGCTTCATCGATGTCGCCGGTGTGGCAAAAACGCTCAGTGTAAATGAGCGACGCGAGCATCGAACAGTCGCGCGTGCTTGCCTACACTTGTTGCATCGAAACGCAAGGACGGTCGCGCCCGGCGGCCGCGGGAGACAGCAGCACCATGGACGAGCTTTACACCGAAGACCAGCGGATGATCCGCGACGCCGCGCGCGCCTTTGCGACCGAGATGCTGGCGCCGAACGCCGCGCAATGGGACCACGACGCACACCTGCCCGATGCGATCGTCGCGCAGCTCGGCGAACTCGGCTTGCTCGGGATGATCGTGCCGCAGGAGCTGGGCGGCTCGTATACGGACTACGTGGCGTACGCGCTGGCGATGGAAGAGGTGGCCGCCGGCGACGCCGCCTGCGCGACGATGATGAGCGTGCACAACTCCGTCGGCTGCGGGCCGATCCTCGGCTTCGGCACGCCTGCTCAGAAAGATCGCTGGCTGGCCGACATGGCGGCGGGCCGCGTGATCGGCGCATTCTGCCTGACCGAGCCGCAGGCCGGCTCCGAGGCGAACAACCTGCGCACGCGTGCGGAACTGCGCGACGGCAAATGGGTGCTGAACGGCGCCAAGCAGTTCGTGACCAACGGCCAGCGCGCCGGCGTCGCGATCGTTTTTGCCATGACCGATCCGGAGGCCGGCAAGCGCGGCATTTCCGCGTTCCTGGTGCCGACCGACACGCCGGGCTTCATCGTCGGCAAGCCCGAGAAGAAGATGGGCATCCGCGCGTCGGATACGTGCCCGATCACGTTCGAGAACTGCGCGATTCCGGAAGAGAACCTGCTCGGCAATCGCGGCGAAGGGCTGAAGATCGCGCTGTCGAACCTCGAAGGCGGCCGCATCGGCATCGCCGCGCAGGCGCTCGGCATCGCGCGCGCCGCGTTCGACAAGGCGCGCCGCTATGCGGGCGAGCGCGTGCAGTTCGGCAAGCCGATCGCCGAGCATCAGGCGATCCAGCAAAAGCTCGCCGACATGGCCGTGCAGATCAATGCCGCGCGCCTGCTCGTGCATCACGCGGCGAAGCTGCGCACGGCCGGGCTGCCGTGCCTGTCGGAAGCGTCGCAGGCGAAGCTGTTCGCATCCGAGATGGCCGAGCGCGTGTGTTCGGACGCGATCCAGATCCACGGCGGCTACGGTTACCTGGTCGATTACGAAGTCGAGCGTCATTACCGCGACGCGCGCATCACGCAGATTTACGAAGGCACCAGCGAAGTGCAGCGGATGGTGATCGCGCGGCAGCTTTGAGCCGCGACGATCGCGCCGACGACAACGTCACGCAGGGCACGAGGGCAGCGCGGTGAACGCGGCACGCAACGACGTGACCGTGCGCCGCGCAACAGGGGATCGGGCATGGGCTGCCGCGCATGCGCCGGTCGACCGCGAGGCATGGAGACTTGCCGCGGCACGGAGGCATGCGTAAGGGCTGAAGCGCTTATGCAAACCGCGCACGGCATGGGGGCCACGTAAGCGCTAAAGCGCTAACGTGGGCCGACCGCGCAAGGCATGGGGTCCACGTAAGCGCTAAAGCGCTAACGTGGACCGACAGGAGACTAACGATGACGGTACAGGCATTCCTGAACGCACGCGACTTTCTGCTGCGCCATCGCACCGACTACGAAACCGCATACCGCGATTTCGAATGGCCGGTGCTCGAGACGTTCAACTGGGCGCTCGACTACTTCGACCCGATGGCGCGCGGCAACGACCAGCCCGCGCTGTGGATCGTCGACGCGGCGACCGGCACCGGCGACCCGTATTCGTTCGCGCAGATGTCCGAGCGTTCGTCGCGGATCGCGAACTGGCTGCGCGCGATCGGCGTCGTGCGCGGCGACCGGATCCTGCTGATGCTGCCGAACCGTGTCGAACTGTGGGACGCGATGCTCGCCGCGATGAAGCTCGGCGCGATCGTGCTGCCTGCCACCACGCAACTGTCGCCCGACGACGTGCGCGACCGCGTGCAGATCGGCGGCGCGAAATACGCGATCGTCGACGAAAACGAAACCGCGAAATTCGAACAGCCCGACCTCGGCCTCGCGCAGAAGATCGTCGCGGGCGCGCCGCGCGCGGGCTGGCTCGCGATGAACGACGGCTACGCGGCGAGCGCGGCTTTCGAGCCGGATGCCGTCACGCACGCGAACGATCCGATGCTGCTGTACTTCACGTCGGGCACGACGTCCAAGCCGAAGCTCGTCGAACACACGCACCGCACCTATCCGGTCGGCCACCTGTCGACGATGTACTGGGTCGGCCTGCAGCCGGGCGACATCCACTGGAACATCAGCTCGCCGGGCTGGGCGAAGCACGCATGGAGCTGCTTCTTCGCGCCGTGGAACGCACAGGCGTGCGTGTTCGCATTCAACTACACGCGCTTCGAGCCGAAGGTCGTGCTCGATGCGCTCGTCAAATACCAGGTGACCACGCTGTGCGCGCCGCCGACCGTGTGGCGCATGCTCGTGCAGCAGCCGCTCGCGTCGTTCGACGTGAAGCTGCGCGAGATCGTCGGCGCGGGCGAGCCGCTCAATCCCGAGATCATCGAGCGCGTGAAGAAGGCATGGAACATCGCGATCCGCGACGGCTACGGCCAGACCGAGACGACCTGCCTGATCGGCAACTCGCCGGGCCAGCCGGTCGTCGCGGGCTCGATGGGCCGGCCGCTGCCCGGCTACCGGATCGAACTGCTCGACCCGGACGGCGCGCCGGTGACCGAAGGCGAAGTCGCGCTGCCGATCGGCGCCGACGTCACGCGCCCGGTCGGGCTGATGACCGGCTATGCGAACAACCCGGACGCGACGGCCTATGCGATGCGCGACGGCCATTACCGCACGTCGGACATCGCGATGCGTCGCGACGACGGCTACTACGTGTATATCGGCCGCGCGGACGACGTGTTCAAGTCGTCCGACTACCGGCTGAGCCCGTTCGAACTCGAAAGCGTGCTGATCGAGCATCCGGCGATCGCCGAGGCGGCCGTCGTGCCGAGCCCCGACCCGGTGCGGCTGTCGGTGCCGAAGACCTTCATCACGCTGCGGCAGGGCTATGAAGAAAGCCCCGCGCTCGCGCTGGAGATCTTCCGTTTCTCGCGCGAGAAACTCGCGCCGTACAAGCGCATCCGCCGCCTGCAGTTCGCCGACCTGCCGAAGACGATCTCGGGGAAGATCCGCCGCGTCGAGTTGCGCCGCCGCGAGATCGAGCGCGGTGACGATGCGAGCGCGCGCATGCCCGGCGAATACTGGGAAGAGGATTTCGCCGCCGACCTGAAGTGACGTGACCGCGGGCCGCGCGCGCCGCGTGACGCGGCCGCCGCCCGTAGCCGAATTGAACCGGCCGCGCGGCGATAGCGCGCTTCGCGGCCTTCTGCAAGGAGATGGGATCGATGAACGCGATTTCGAAAGACGTGCCGACGGTCAAGCTGCTGATCGACGGTGCTTTCGTCGAGTCCGCCACGAACGAGTGGCGCGACATCGTCAACCCGGCGACGCAGCAGGTGCTCGCGCGCGTGCCGTTCGCAACCGTCGCGGAAGTCGACGCGGCCGTGCAGGCCGCGCACGCCGCGTTCGCGACGTGGAAGAACACGCCGATCGCCGCGCGCATGCGCATCATGCTGAAGTTCCAGGATCTCGTGCGCTCGAACCAGCAGCGCATTGCAAAAACGCTGACGGCCGAGCAGGGCAAGACGATTCCCGATGCCGAAGGCGACATCTTCCGCGGCCTCGAAGTGGTCGAGCACGCGTGCTCGATCGGGTCGCTGCAGCTCGGCGAATTCGCCGAGAACGTCGCGGGCGGCGTCGACACCTACACGCTGCGCCAGCCGCTCGGCGTGTGCGCGGGCATCACGCCGTTCAACTTCCCCGCGATGATCCCGCTGTGGATGTTCCCGATGGCGATCGTGTGCGGCAACACGTTCGTGCTGAAGCCGTCGGAGCAGGACCCGATGACGACGATGGAGCTCGTCGAACTCGCGATCGAGGCCGGCGTGCCGAAAGGTGTCCTGAACGTCGTGCACGGCGGCAAGGAAGTCGTCGACGCGATCTGCACGCATCCGCTTGTGAAGGCGATCTCGTTCGTCGGTTCGACGGCGGTCGGCACGCACGTGTACAACCTCGGCAGCGCGCACGGCAAGCGCGTGCAGTCGATGATGGGCGCGAAGAACCATGCGGTCGTGCTGCCCGACGCGAATCGCGAGCAGGCGATCAACGCGCTCGTCGGCGCGGGCTTCGGCGCGGCCGGCCAGCGCTGCATGGCGACGTCGGTCGCGGTGCTGGTGGGCAACGCGCGCGACTGGCTGCCGGACATCGTCGAGAAGGCGAAGGCACTGAAGGTCAACGCGGGCGCGGAAGCGGGCACCGATGTCGGGCCGGTCGTGTCGAAGGCCGCGAAGGAGCGCATCCTGTCGCTGATCGACGCGGGCGTGAAGGAAGGCGCGAAGCTCGAACTCGACGGCCGCGACGTGAAGGTGAGCGGCTACGAGCACGGCAACTTCGTCGGCCCGACGATCTTCTCCGGCGTGAAGACCGACATGTCGATCTATACGCACGAAATCTTCGGGCCGGTGCTGGTCGTGATGGAAGCCGACACGCTCGACGACGCGATCGCGCTCGTCAACGCGAACCCGTTCGGCAACGGCGTGGGCCTCTTCACGCAGAGCGGCGCGGCCGCGCGCAAGTTCCAGAGCGAGATCGACGTCGGCCAGGTCGGCATCAACATCCCGATCCCGGTACCCGTGCCGTTCTTCAGCTTTACCGGTTCGCGCGGCTCGAAGCTCGGCGACCTCGGCCCGTACGGCAAGCAGGTCGTGCAGTTCTACACGCAGACCAAGACGGTCACCGCGCGCTGGTTCGACGACGACGCGACGGCCGGCCCCGTGAACACGACGATCCGGCTGCATTGAGCGGCGGAGGGCACCAACATGAA
This sequence comes from Burkholderia metallica, assembly GCF_001718555.1. Lineage (NCBI taxonomy): Bacteria > Pseudomonadati > Pseudomonadota > Betaproteobacteria > Burkholderiales > Burkholderiaceae > Burkholderia > Burkholderia metallica. Next base: position 2,230,369 of record NZ_CP013403.1, on the reverse strand, counting down.
AATCGGATTTATCGGCCTCGGCCACATGGGCGCGCCGATGGCGCTGAACCTGCTGAAAGCCGGCCATGACGTGCACGCGTTCGACCTGAGTGCCGATGCACTGCGCGCGCTGCAGGATGCCGGCGCGCAGGTGGCCGCGTCGCCGCGCGACGCGGCGTCGGGCGCGACGTTCATCATCACGATGCTGCCGGCCGCCCCGCACGTGCGCTCGGTGCTGTCCGGCGAGAACGGCGTGCTCGCCGGCCTCGGCGCGGGCGCGACCGTGATCGATTCGAGCACCATCGATCCGGCGAGCGCGCAGGCGTTCGGCGCGCTGGTGCGCGAGCACGGCGGCGCGTTCGTCGATGCGCCCGTGTCGGGCGGCACAGGCGGCGCGGCGGCCGGCACGCTGACCTTCATGGTCGGCGGCAGCGACGCGGATTTCGAGCGCGTGAAGCCGGTGCTCGCCGGCATGGGCAAAAACATCGTCCACTGCGGCGCGACGGGCATGGGGCAGGTCGCGAAGGTCTGCAACAACCTCGTGCTCGGCATTTCGATGGCGGCCGTGTCGGAGGCGATGTCGCTCGGCGTCGCGCTCGGCATCGACCCGAAGGTGCTGGCCGGCATCGTCAACACGTCGACGGGCCGCTGCTGGAGTTCGGACACCTACAACCCGTATCCGGGCGTGATCGACACCGCGCCGTCGTCGCGCGGCTACTCGGGCGGCTTCGGCACCGACCTGATGCTGAAGGATCTCGGCCTCGCGAACGACGCGGCGAAGCAGGCACGCCAGCCCGTCTATCTCGGCGCGCTCGCGCAGCAGCTGTACCAGACGATGAGCAGCCGCGGCGACGGCCAGCTCGATTTCTCGGCGGTGATCCGCCTGTATCAACCGGCAACGAAGAAGGACGCGTAATGATCGAACTGGACTACGTCGACGACGGCGCGATCGCGTGCGCGACGCTCAAGCGTCCGCCCGCGAACGCCTTTACCGCCGACGGGATGCGGCAGTTGCAGGCGAGCGTCGCCGAACTGAATGCGAACCCGCGCGTGCGCGCGCTCGTGATCACCGGCGACGGCCCGAAGTTCTTCAGCGCGGGCGCCGATCTCAACACGTTCGCCGAAGGCGACCGCGCGGTCGCGCGTGCGATGGCGTCGAGCTTCGGTGCGGCGTTCGAGGCGCTGCACGATGCGCGCGTCGTGACGATCGCGGCGATCAACGGCTATGCGATGGGCGGCGGGCTGGAGTGCGCGCTCGCGTGCGACCTGCGGATCGCCGAGACGCATGCGCAGATGGCGCTGCCCGAGCCGTCGGTCGGCTTGCTGCCGTGCGGGCTCGGCACGCAGACGCTGCCCTGGCTCGTCGGCGAAGGCTGGGCGAAGAAGATCATCCTGACCGGCGCGCGCGTCGATGCGGCCACCGCGCTGCGCATCGGCCTCGTCGAGGACGTCGTGGCGTCGGGCGCGTCGCGCGATGCCGCGCTGGCGCTCGCACGCAACGTCGTGCGGCAGAGCCCGCATGCGGTCGCATACAGCAAGGATCTGATCGGCCTCGCGCGCCGCGGCGTGCCGCGCAGCGCGGCGCTCGCGGTCGAGCGCGAGCGTTTCGTCGACCTGTTCGACACGAACGATCCGCGCGAAGGCGTGGCCGCGTTCCTCGGCAAGCGCGCGCCGCAGTGGCACACCGAGGGGGAGTCGCAACGATGAGCACGCCGGTGACGAACCCCGATACGTTCGCGGCGCACGCGCCCGAGGTGCTGTTCCGCGTGGTGAATCGCGTGGCGTTGATTACGCTGAACCGGCCGGCCGCGCTCAACGCGCTGTCGTACCCGATGATCGGCGAGCTGGCCGCGCACCTCGAGCGCTGCCGCGACGACGACCGGATCGTCGCGGTCGTGCTGCGCGGCGCGGGGGAAAAGGGCTTCTGCGCGGGCGGCGACGTGCGTGCGCTGTACCGGATGGTCGCGCAGCGCGAAACCTGGCTGCCGTTCTTCGTCGACGAATACCGGCTCGACTACGCGATTCATACGTTCCCGAAGCCGGTCGTCGCGCTGATGGACGGCGTGACGATGGGCGGCGGCATGGGTCTCGCGCAGGGCGCGGCGCTGCGCGTCGCGACCGAGCGCAGCAAGATCGCGATGCCGGAGACGCGCATCGGCCTCGTGCCCGACGTCGGCGCGACACATTTCCTGTCGCGCATGCCGGTCGAACTCGAACTGTACGTGGGGCTGACCGGCGCGATGCTGTCGGGCGCCGACGCGCTGACCGCAAAGCTCGCGGATCTATGCGTGCCGTCCGCGTGGCTCGACACGTTCGAGACGCGTATCGAGAGCGTCAGGTGGGAGGGCGACGCGTTGCCGTTGCTGCGCAAGGTGTTCGAGCCGCCGTGCAACGTCGTGCCGCATGCGGCGCTCGACAGCCAGATGCCGTGGATCGTGCGTCACTTCGACAAGCGCTCGACCGTCGAGCGGATCGTCGCGACGCTGACGCAGGATCTCGCCCGCGAGGACCTGTCGCGCGAGCATCGCCAATGGCTGCAGGCGACGCTCGATGCGCTCACCGGCCACTCGCCGACGATGTTGTCCGTGACCCGCGAGGCGTTGCTGCGCGGCCGCCAGATGACGCTGGCCGAATCGTTCCGGATGGAACTCGGCATCGTCGCGCGCGCGATCGAGGAGGGCGACTTCTGCGAAGGCGTGCGCGCGCATCTCGTCGACAAGGATCGCAAGCCGCGCTGGGCGCCCGCGTCGCTCGTCGAGCTGCGCGCCGAACGCGTGCGGCATTTCCTGACGTCGCCGTGGAAGCTGTTTGCGCATCCGCTGGCCGATCTCGGCGCGGCGTGATGCCCCCCCGGCGCGCCGCGCGGCGCGTCGGTTTGCACGCGTCCCGTCACGCTTCGTCGGGACGCTCGATCATTGGCGGCACTGCCTGCGCGAGCGCGTCGATCACGCAGCGCGTCTTGCGCGGCAGGTAGCGCGTCTTCGGCCAGATCGCGTGAATGTCGCCTTCGCAGACGAAGCAGCGATCGAGCACGACAACCATCTCGCCGCGCTTCACGTATTGATCGAGCAGCCAGCTCGGCAGCCACGCGATCCCGAACCCCGATGCGCCGGCTGCCGCGATCGCCTGCACGTCGTCGAAACTGAGCTGGTGCGGCATGTCGATGCGGACCGTCGAGCCGTCCGGCGCGCGCAAGTCCCACGGTTGAGTGACGCCCGAGCGTGAATACGCGATCGTCCGGTGGTTTTTCAGATCGTCGAGCGTCTTCGGCGTCCCGTAGCGTGCGAGATACGACGGCGCCGCGCCGAGGCTGCCGTACTGCGTGCCGAGCCGCCGCACCGCGAGGCTCGTGCTGTCCGCGAGCGTGCCGATCCGCACCGCGAGGTCGATGCCTTCCTCGACGAGATCGACGAAACGGTCGGTGATCGACACGTCGATCCGCAGATGCGGATAGGTGCGCGCGATGTCGAGCACGATCGGCGTCACGCAATGGTGCCCGAACGCGAGCGGCACGCTCAGGCGCAGCTTGCCGCGGGGTTCGTTGCGGCCGCAGTCGAGGTCGGCCTCGGCCGCTTCCAGTTCCGCGAGCGCACGCACGCAGCGGTCGTAGTACGCCTGGCCGTCGTCGGTCAGGCTCTGGCTGCGCGTCGTGCGCTGCAGCAGCCGCGCGCCGAGCCGCTTCTCGAGCCGCGCGATTGCCTTGCCGACGGCCGAACGCGTCATGTCGAGCCGCTCCGCGGCGAGCGCGAAACTGCCCGATTCCACTACCTGGACGAAGGTCGTCACGCCGTCGAGTCTGTCGGTCATCGGAAGGTTGGATGATTGAGTCCTGTAGTTCCCCAGTCTGGAGAAATGTGTGCGTCAATGGGGATGGAAATTCTCACTATAGTACCGATTCCCGTTCAGCGTGCGTTGCCGGCCGCGCGCGGCGAACCCTTCTCACTGGAGGCGCGCGGCCCGTTGCCGGGCCGCCGCGCAATACGCATGACGCTATCCGACTCCCGCAGGAATGCGGTCGCGCTCGCGGCCGTCTGTCTCACGTCGCTGATGTTCGGCCTCGAAATCTCGAGCGTGCCGGTGATCCTGCCGACGCTCGAACACGTGCTGCATGGCGATTTCAACGGCATGCAGTGGATCATGAATGCGTACACGATCGCGTGCACGACCGTGCTGATGGCGGCCGGCACGCTCGCCGACCGGTTCGGCCGCAAGCGCGTGTACGTGGCGGGCACCGTGCTGTTCGGCGCGACGTCGCTGCTGTGCGGGTTCGCGCCGAACGTGCCGGTGCTCGTCGCCGGCCGGCTGCTGCAGGGCGCGAGCGGCGGCGCGATGCTGATCTGCCAGATCGCGGTGCTGTCGCACCAGTTCCGCGAAGGCCGCGAGCGCGGCCGTGCGTTCGGGATCTGGGGCATCGTGTTCGGCATCGGGCTCGGCTTCGGGCCGATCGTCGGCGGCGCGATCGTCGCGCTCGCAAGCTGGCCGTGGGTGTTCCTCGTCCATGCGCCGCTCGCGGCGATTGCGCTCGTGCTGATCGGCGGCGCGGTGCAGGAGTCGCGCGATCCGCACGCGGGCACGCTCGACGTGGCGGGCATCGTCACGCTGTCGCTCGCGGTGTTCGGCCTCGCGTTCTATATCACGCAGAGCGCCGAACTCGGGCTGACGAGCGCGGCCGGCCTCGGCGTGCTCGTCGCGACCGTGCTGGCGCTCGCGGGCTTCTTCGTCGCGGAGCGCGCCAGCGCGCGGCCGATGTTCGATTTCTCCGTGTTTCGGATTCGCGCGTTCACGGGCGCGATCTTCGGGTCGATGGGAATGAACTTCAGTTTCTGGCCGTTCATGATCTACCTGCCCATCTGGTTCCAGGTCGCGCTCGGCTACGACAGCGTGACGGCCGGCCTCGCGTTGCTCGCGTATACGTTGCCGACGCTGGTCGCGCCGCCGTTCGGCGAACGGCTCGCGCTGCGCTTCGGGCCGGGCGTCGTGATCCCGGGCGGGCTGTTCACGATCGCCGCGGGTTTCGCGCTGATGCGGATCGGCAGCGCGGCCGATCATGCGAGCTGGATCACGATGCTGCCCGGCTGCGTGATCGCCGGCATCGGGCTCGGGCTCACGAACACGCCCGTCACCAACACGACGACGGGCGCGGTGCCGAGCGCGCGGGCCGGGATGGCGTCGGGCATCGACATGAGCGCGCGGATGATCTCGCTCGCGCTGAACATCGCGACGATGGGCTTCGTGCTGGTCGCGGGGATCGTCGCGAGCCTGAAGGCCGGTGCGGCCGGCACGATCGGCGATGCGGCGCTGCGCCGGCTCGCGCAGGAAATCGCATCCGGCCGCACCGACGGGCTGCACGAGATCGCACCGGCGCTCGCGCAGGCCGACCCGACCGGCGCGGCGCTGCATGCGGCGCTCGTGCACGGGTTCGGCTGGGTGATGGTGTACGGCGCGGTGGGGGTGGCCGTGCTCGCCACCGCGAGCGCGGTGGCGTTCGCGCCCGCGCGGCGCGGGGCGCCCGTGTGCGAATGAGGCAGGGCGTGACCGGTGCGGCCGGCGCGGTGCGCGCGCCGGTCAGGACATCCCGCCGCCGAGTGCGCGGTACAGCGTCATCCGGTTGTTGCGCCGGTCCAGCCGCGTCTGCTCGTCGGCGCTTTGCACGTCCCGCAGCAGCCGCTGCTGATCGAGCCACGGCTGCACGGCCGTCGCGCCGGCCGCGAACCGCGCGGCGGCGAGCCGCTCGGCGCGCTGCGCGTCGGCCAGCGACAGCGCGCGCTGTTCGGCCTCGCGTTCGAGCGGCGTCAAGGTTGCGATCGGTCGAAGCGGTGAGAGAAGGCGCTTGCGTGCGTGGCGGCCTGCGTCACCGCTGCGCGGCAACGAGCGCCATCATCGGCCGGTCGCATTCCTCTTCGAGTGCGGGCATCGCATCGACCTGCGCCTGCGTCGGCCCCCATTCGTCGAGGTGCATCAGCGTGAAGCCGCTGCCGATCAGCAGGTTCACGAGCGTGCCGAGCGTGCGGTGCTGCTTGACGACGCCCGGTGCGAGCCAGTCGGTCACGCGTTCGCCTTCGCGCTGATAGCCGTCGAGCGGCCAGGACCGGTTGCCCTGCGCATCGACGACGAAGCCGGGCCGGCGCGGCGCCGTGTAGACAGGATGCTCGATCGAGAACACGAGCCGGCCGCCGGGCACGAGCGCGTGATGGATCGTGCGCAGCAGCGTGTCGAGGCGGGCGACATAGTGGAACGCGAGCGAGCTGTACGCGAGATCGAACGCGGCGCGCGGCAACGCGAGTGCTTCGAGATCGTCGCGGCGGTACGTGATGGCCGGGTGCGCGGCGGTCGATGCCGCGCGTTCGAGCATGCGCTCGGACACGTCGATGCCGAGCACGCTTGCCGCGCCCTGTTCGGCCGCCCAGCGGCTGAACCAGCCGTAGCCGCAGCCGAGGTCGAGCACGTGGCGGCCCGGCAGATCGGGCAGCAGCGCACGCAAGGCCGGCCATTCGGGCGCGCCGTCGAGGCCGTGGATCGAGCGGTTCAGGCGGCTGTAGCCTTCGAAAAAGGCCGGGTCGTCGTAAATGTTCTGCGTCATGCGTCAGGCCTCGTGCGAGCAGGGTGCGCGGTGCCGCGCACGCGATTCCGCGAGCTTACGCGCGCGGCGCGCCCGCGTCGATCCGGCGTTGCGTGTCGGCGTCGACGATGTCGCGGATCGCGCTGAACAGCGGGACGGCGTCGGTGTAGCGTCGGCCGTAGCCGAGATTGAACGCGTAGTCGAAATCGGGCGGATTGCGGCCCTGGTTGTGCTGGAGAATCGTCTCCAGCTTGTCGAGCGCCTTCGCCGCGCGTGCCTCCGGCGACGCGGCCGCATCGTATTCGTCCCACAGCGCGACGATCTCGTCGCGCAGCGCGGGATCGAGCGGCGCGGTGAGCGTCAGCAGGTCGTCGCGTTCGTGTGCGCTCTTGTCGGGATGTGCGTCCTGTTCGATCGCGGGGATGTCGCCGTGCAGCGCCTCGCCGAGATCGTGGACGACGCACAGCTTCAGCAGCTTCAGCGTGTCGATGCCGGGCAGCGCGTCCGCGAACACGAGCGCCATCAGGCACAGCCGCCAGCTGTGCTCGGCCGTGCTTTCCGCGCGCCCGGCCGACGTGTGGCCGCTGCGCAGCACGTCCTTCAGGCGTTCGGCTTCGCGCAGGAAAGCGAGCCGCGCGTGGATCGTATCGGGGTTCATGTTCGGTGTCCTTGCGATGAGCCGACCAGCGTAATCCGGCTCGCCGCGGTTCGTCCACGCATGAAATATGCGTGGCTTAAGCGGACGGGGGCGTTGTCGGCATTATTTGCGTGGCGCGCCGCAGCCAGCATGCGGTTCATCGTGGCGCGCCGGCGATCACGCATCGTGGAGCGTCTCCACGAGCCGTGCGGCCGAGCCGTCCGACAGTGTCATCCGCGTCCACCGGCACAGGCTGCCGCGGATCGGCACGACGCGCGACGCATTCGCACCGGTGTCGAATTCGACGCTCGGCGGCCCGGCATGATCGCGCCAGCCGAGCGTGTCGAGCGCGGCTTCCATGCGGATGATCTGCGGGCTCGCGTAGCGCCAAAGCGACGTGCCGAGCAGCATCGGCAGCGGTTGCGAGAATTCGGCCGCGCGCGCCGGCGACGCAGCGAGCAGGCGGTGCGTGAGGTCGCACACGAGGTGCATGCGGCCCGCGCTGCCCGCGACGAGCCGCGCGAGCGCGCGGTCGCCCGCGGAATCGAGGCGGGCGGCGAGCAGCCGCTCGGCCGTCGCGCGCTCGTCGGGCGACATCTGCTGGCGGCCGGCTTCCCAGCGCGAGATCGTTGATTGCGCGACGCCGAACAGCTGCGCTGCGTGGCTTTGCTTGATGCGGTGCAGCGCGCGCCAGCGCTTGAGTTGCGGGCCGAGCGCGGACGGATGAGGCGAGGGGTCGCGCATGTCGATGCTCCTCTATCCGGCGCCGGCCGGATGCATGACGGGCAGGGCGGGTCTAGAACCCGGCGAGCGGCCGGTCCTTGAGCGAAAAATACGCGACCGGCAGCAGCAGGACCCCGCCGAGCACCAGCACGCCGTCGGCCGCCACGGTGACCGGCGTGGCCAGGATCCGGAGCCCCTTCGCGAAGGCGGACGGCGCTTCGTCGATGACGACCGTATAGCGCTCGTTGAATGCTTGCGCGGTGCCGTCCGGTTTCAGCGTGAAGCCCTCGGCGGAATAGCGCTTGCCGACGACGTTGCCTTCGAGTTCGATCCGTTTGTGCGACGCGTTGAAGCCGTCGGCGATTGCCGCCTGACGCGCGTCGTCCGGCGCATCCTTCGACAGAACGGTGTCGTACTGGCCGGTCACGTCGCCGCCGTCGACGCGGAAGCGGCTGAACGACGTGTGCAGCGATGTGCGATAGCGGGCCGTCAGCACCGGGCGCAGCGTGTCCGGCAGATCGAAGATGTAGTGATAGCGTTCGCCCAGCACGACCAGCTTCTTGCCGTCTTTCGTGATCATGAAAGCGGAAACGTGCTCGATGTAGGTTTCGTCGCGGTTTTCGTAGAGCGCCGGCGTGAAACAGCCCGACAGCGCGAGGCTGCTCGCGGCGATGCCGGCGGCCAGCAGGCGCCGGCGCGTGATCGATAGACTCATTCGTTGTTGTCCCGTCTGGTGCGGTTCGGTTCAGTTCAGTGGCTTGCGCCCTCGGAAGCCGGATTCTCGCGTATCCGCTGCGTGTTGTCGAACGGGAAATCCGCCACGGCAGCGGCCGGTCCCGGTCGTCGCCCCGCCGCCGACGTTTTCGTCACGCTTTCAACCGTCTCCTCCATATCTTATTATTTGGCCGGTGCGGACGCGTACCGGCCGCCATCGGTCATGCCGACGCATGACGCGCCGGTATGAATTGCCGCCTTTCGGCCTGAGCGTCGCGCGACGCGCGGTTGAAACGACAGGAAAGCGCGTGGCCGGCGCGTTTCACGAAAAATCACGAGAGGGCGCGATGGTACGACTGGTCTTGCTGCTGCTGGGCATCGAATACCTGCGCACCCGCTGGCGCGGGCTGACCGTGCTGGGCTGGGTATGGGTGGCCGCCGGCATCGTGATCTTCGTCGATGCGCTCGACGGCGCGCTGCACTTTCCGATCCAGATCTTTGCGTGGCTGTTCCTGATCGAAGGGCTTGCGACGCTCACGGTGGCCGGCAGCGGCGTCGGCGGGCAGCGCATCCTGCGCTACGTGAAGGGGATTGCGGTCGTGGTCGCCGCCGGCCTCGTGTTCGCCGGACATCATCACGGCCATTTCCTGCTGTCGATGATCTTCGGCACGCTGTTCCTCGTCGACGGCCTGCTGCAGTGCACCGCCGCGTGGATGGTGCGTTATCGCCGCTGGAACGTCGCATTTGCATGGGGCGTCGTCGAGATCCTGCTGGCGATCTTCTTCTATCAGCCGTACCCGACGCACTATGTGGGCACCGTGCCGTACTGCCTCGGCCTGCTGCTGATGTTCGGCGGGATGCACATGCTGAGCCTCGCCGCGCGGGTGCGGCGGCTGACGCGCAATCCGGCGTTCGTGACGTCGCCGGCGCCGGCGCTCGCGCCGGACGTCGACGATGCGCGCGGCCTGCCGCATTTCACGCAATCCGAATGGGACGGCCCGCCGGCCGACGGCGAGCATGCGCTGACCGTGCACGTGTGGACGCCGACCGGCACGTCGAAGGCTGAAGCGCAGCACTATCCGGTGATCGACCGCTACATCGCGGCGGTGGACGTCAACGGCGTGATCTCGACCGGGCACGCGGCGCTGGAGTCGCCGGAGGGCGTCTATATCAGCCTCTATCCGGGCGTCGAAATCGATCGTTCTCCGGACGAATTCACGCGCATCCTGCGCGCCACCCGCGAAAACGACGTGCCGGGCCTGTTCCAGCCCGACTACGCGACCGAGTCGAACGCGTGGTGCCCGTCGACCGTGCGCGTGCGCATCCGCAACTACGATCCGGCGAAGCTGGACGCGTTCTGGACGTCGTACCGGCAGGACACGACGTACAACCTCACGCACCGCAACTGCTCGAGCACCGTGTCGAACGCGCTCGAAGCCGCGCTCGACGGTGCGGTGTGGCGGCTCAAGGGCGCGCGTGCCGGATGGGGCGCGTTCGTGCGGCTGCTGCTCACGCCCGAGCTGTGGGTCGCCGCGCAGATCCGCAAGCGTGCGGTGACGATGGCATGGACGCCCGGGCTCACGCTCGACTATGCGCGCGCACTCAGCATGCTCGCCGATCCGCGGCCGTTCGCGTGGTGGAAGGTCGCGCGTTCGGCGGTGAAGGCGATCATGGCGTCGCGCCGCACGTGGCGCGAACAGGACAACGCGGCGCTGTCGCCCGGCGGATCGGAGGCGGCGTCGATGAAGTGATTGCGTGCCGCCGGACGAGGGCCCGGTGTCACGGCGGCCGCCATCGCGCGGCCCGGCGATGTTGCCCCTCTGCAAGCCCCCACGAATGCGAACAACAATGAACAAGACGAGAGCAATCCACATCCTGATTCCCGCCGCGCTGGCGCTGACGAGCGCCGGTTTCGCGCAGGCGAGCGCGGACGAAGTGCCGCGCATGAGCAACGACGTGTACCGCACGTCGGTATCGTTCTGCTCGAACGTCGCGGCGGCGGAGAAGATCGAGTGCCAGGGCGACATGATCGCCGCGGGCAGCCGGATCGTCGCGGCGCTCGGCGGCCTGCCGCCGGCCTCCGCCGCGGCGATCGACGAAGGCGCGCGCAACAAGCTGCCGCCGGCGGAGCGCAAAGGGCTCGCGCCCGTCGAGCCCGGTGCGATCGACAAGGACGACGACGTCGCCGGTCTCGCCGGCATGGTGCGCCTGTGCGACGTCTACGAATCCGAACCGGCATCGCGCGCGCGGCATCACGCGGCGTTGAAGCAGCAGGCGCCGGACGCCGCACCGCGTGTCGAGGCGTTGCTGTCCGATGCGTCGACGGCGGCGCGCCGGCGCGTCAGTATCGGCGTGTGGCAGATCCTCGCGCTCGAAGGCCCCGAATCGGCCGCGCGCGCATGCACGCAGCTGGGCGCCGGGTCGTGAGCGACGGCGGGCCGGGCGCGTGCGCGAATCGGTTGCCCGCGAGCCGGTGCGGATAGGGCGACGCCCGTGGCGCTGCCGAATGGTCAGTCGCTCGCGATCGTGGCCGGGCTGACCCGTACCGGCTTGCCCGGCGTGCGGGCGCCCACGGAGCACTGCGCTGCGTCGCGCACGCGTGCTTGGTGCGCGTGCGACAGCGGCCCGTCGCAAATTATTTCGTCCACCTTCACATTCGTGCCATGTTGCGTCGGCAACAATCGCGGACGGACATTCGACAATCTTGCGGCGCATCCCGCGACCGCAAGCCTTTTCCGAGGAAACGCCATGCTCAAGACGCTCGCCCGCGCCGTTGCCGCACTCGCCGTCGCTTCCGCATCGCTGCACGCCGCCGCGCAGACCAGCTACGACTACCTGTTGCTCGCCGCATCGTGGGAGCCCGGCTTCTGCGCGTCGCACGACACGCCCGAATGCACGAACCTCGCCGGCACGTATGCTGCGACGAGCCTGTCGCTGCACGGCCTGTGGCCGAACAACTACGACGGCAACCAGCCGTTCTACTGCGGCGTGCCGCAGAACGACATCGACCTCGACAATGCGCACCAGTGGTGCAGCATGGACGCCTACCCGATCAGCAGCGCGACCCGCAACACGCTGTCGACGTACATGCCGGGCGTCGCGTCGTGCCTCGACAAGCACGAGTGGTTCAAGCACGGGACCTGCTCGAACTCGGCGACGCCCGATGCGTACTGGAACCAGGCGTCCGGCATGATCAGCCGGCTCGGCAACACGTCGTTCAACGCGTTCCTGCAGGCGAACGCAGGCAAGACGGTCACGCGTAACCAGCTGCTGTCGGCCTTCGAAGGCGCGTTCGGCAGCAATACGCGCAGCGCGGTGTCGCTGAAGTGCACGAAGACGAATGGCGTCAGCTACTTCACCGAAGCATGGATCGCGGTGAAGACCAATGCGGCCGCGCAGTTCCCGAGCGCAGCATCGCTCGTGACGGACGGCAATACGCAGGGCACGTGCCCGACGTCGGGCGTGTATATCGCGAAGTAAGGGGACGACGGCGGGGGCGTGCGCGGCAACGCGCCCGTCGTCGCCCGTCGTGGCTTCGGCTTGATGCGTGAGCACGGCAGCCGAGCGGTTCCGGTGCGTCAGGCGGGGGCTCTCGGCTGTCGGCTATGGCGGGCAGCGGATGTCGCGGCACCGCTCGATGCGACATTTGTGACGCGCTGCTGGCTGATGCCGGTCGAGGGCCGGTATCGTCGTTACCGTCGGCGGCGCGCACCGTGCACCGGACCATCGACCTCGTTAGCCGAGCAGACGCAACGCATCGTCGAGCGACAGCACCGTCGTGCGCGATTCGAACGCGGTCGAGAACAGATGCTCGTGAACCACCGGGTCCGGGTCGTAGCAGCAATCCTCGACGGTGTACAGGCGGAAGTCCGCGTCGCTCGCGTGGGCGATCGACGACAGCATCACGCCCGTCGACGCGATGCCGACCATGATCAGCGAATCGATGCCTTGCTCGACCAGCCGCGTTTGCAGATCGGTGCCGAAGAACACGCTGGCGCGGTGTGCAATGATCAGCGGTTCTTCGGGCAGCTGCCCCAGCTCCGGGCACGTACCGTCGTCGATGAACAGGCCGAGCTGCTTGATGCCCTGGCCGTTCTTGTTGCGCGGGCTGACTTCCGGATAGCCGGGGCTGAACCGGAGATTCGCGAACCAGACGCCGATACCGCTTGCCCGTGCCGCGTCGCAGAGCCGGCGCGTATTGGCGAGCAAGCCGGGCGCGACCGACGGAAAGAGGCCGAGGATGTCGGTCTGGTAATGCATGACGAGCAGCGCGGTGCTCGACGGCACGATGGCGGGAAACGGCGCGGATGCGCTGCCGCCCGGATTCGCGCGGGGTGTCGTAGCGATATCCGGTGTGTCTGGGCGAGTCATGAATGAAGGTCTCCGGTAGCCGGCGGGGAATGTCAGCGTCCCCGATTTGTACCGGAAAATCAGGGCGGCTGCCGAGGCGATTTTCGTAGGGGTGGTTTGCCGTGGTGTGCGCCCGCGATCGTCACGCCGGGGGCCCGTTCTTGCATTGCCGGCAATATACTGGCGATTGCTTCGTCGGCTGTCTGTCGGTGCGGCGTGACGCCGGCTTTGACGGGCGGCTCCGCTCAGGTGTCACTACGTGACTGCTGCTTTCGCGCAATCAGCGCCCGGAAGCGGCAATGCCCGGCGCGATGCAATCCCCTGTCACGATGTATCCACAAGAGCGACACGTCATGCCGGTTACCGGATTCAGTCACTACAACCTGCGGGCGGATCGGGCGACACTCGACGCGCTTCGCGATTTCTACGTCGACATCGTCGGGCTGCACGAAGGGTTTCGTCCGCCGTTCAATAGCTTCGGGTATTGGCTGTATGCGGGCACGCAGGCGGTGCTGCATCTGTCGGAAGCGCGGCCGGGCGAGTCGCGCCCGTCAAGCGTCGCCAATACGTTCGATCACGTTGCGTTTTCCTGCACGGACGCCGAAGCGACGGCGCGTCATCTGACCGACGCGAACGTGCCATTCACAAGCACGCATGTTCCGCTCACCGGCCAGGTACAGATGTTCTTCCGCGATCCGGCGGGTAATGGCGTCGAGTTGAATTTCGCGCAAGACGCGTGAGCGCACCGGGCATTTGTCGATCGGCCGCCTGCCGCGCGCGACGCCCGGGCGTGCAACAGGCACGCACCGAGCCCCTTACCGGGCTGCCACGATCACATGTGCCTGAATCTTGCCGCTCACCGGGCCTTCGCCATGGCGGCTGGCTATCAACTCCGCAGCACGATCCGCGGCGAGCTGAAGCAATTCCGTGTCGCGCGCCTCGATTTCGTTTCGCAGCGGCGTTCCGAGGCAATAAGCGGTGGCCACATCGCGTGCCGACGGTGCGCAACTCACTTTCGCCCGCGTCTCGACTTCGATGTGCGCGAACCCGGCGCGCGCCAGATCCTCCCGGATTCGAGCAACGTCGTGATAGCCGTGCGGCGTTCGGGCGAGGAATCTTGGCGGGTCGCGCGGAAATAACGCGGCGACGGCGTGGGTGACGTCGTCGGCAAAGGCGTTTTCTTCGATGCGGTCCCAGACACTGAAGACAAAACGGCCGCCCGGTTTCAGCACGCGGCGTGCCTCGGCGTAGCCGGCGATTCGGTCGGGAAAAAACATCGCGCCGAACTGGCAGCAAACGACGTCGAATGACGCGTCCTCGAAGGGCAGGTCGAGCGCATCCGCCTGCCTCCATTCGATACGGTTGTCGGCACCCTGCCTGGCGGCGGCATAGTCAAGCATCGGTTGGTTGAGATCGGTCACCACGTAGCGCGCGCCAATCCGGAGTTTTGGCGCCAGCGCCCGCGTGACCGCGCCGCTGCCGGCCGCCGTTTCAAGCACCGAGCCGGGCGAAGAGGCCGCGACGAGCTCCGCCATGTCGGCGGCATAGGCGTCGAAGATCAGCGGGACCATCAGCGTGTCGTAGGACTTCGGGATCGAGCCCGCGAACACCTTGTCGTGCTCAGTCATGGTGCCTCCTTGGAATCACGTCGTGACACCCTTTATTACCCATTTTAGGGCGGCTCGGGTCAAGCCGACGCGTCTTTTGGCTGCCGAGGCATGGGCGGCCAAGATTCATGGGGGGCCATGCGTGCCGGTTCTGTCAATACCGTCTGGCGCTCTTTCCCAGACTGCTTGGACGGTTGCAGTGTCGCCATGACTGGACTGCGAATGGCTGCCAGCTTTGAGCTTGCGGATTCGGCCATCCGCAGCCCACTCATCAACGATGTCGCGCTGACAAATGGATGTCGTTTTGATGTATTGCAGCGGTCGTTCACTAGACGGAGCGAACCGGGCTCGCTTTAGAATCCAGAAAGGATGGTTTGCCAAGCCAACTAGCTGACGGTGAGAAAAAAGAGACACCATGAAGAGACGACGCATTCTGAAGGGTGTTGCCGCCCTGCCTTTCCTCTCAACCACCACGATTTTTGCAGACGTGATTCCAGCAGTGGCTGAAACAGGCCGCGTTCGGCCTGGCGATCCTGAGTGGCCGGAAACGGAGGAATGGGAGGCGCTGAGTCGCGCAGTTGGTGGAAATTTGTTGCGACCAACGACGATCTGGGAGACTTGTGCGCAGGCGCCCCATACGCCCGACTGTCTCGC
The DNA here is from genome assembly GCF_001718555.1 of Burkholderia metallica. Classification (NCBI taxonomy): domain Bacteria; kingdom Pseudomonadati; phylum Pseudomonadota; class Betaproteobacteria; order Burkholderiales; family Burkholderiaceae; genus Burkholderia; species Burkholderia metallica. The sequence continues at coordinate 2,215,146 of NZ_CP013403.1, read as the reverse complement.
TCGCCTGGGGGAAGCGCGAAACCCGATCGCGCTCGGTGACGATCCTGGCGGCACGCAGATATCAGGATGGCTCGACGGATGGACACCCCGCTCGAGCGCTTACGCTCTGGCGGCCCGTTCTACTGCCGACGTGGTTGCGGGCATCAATTTCGTGCGCCAACACAATTTGCGTCTCGTGGTGAAAGGAGGAGGGTACAGTTACCTGGGCGGTTCGAACGCGCCGGATTCCCTTTTGATCTGGACACGCGCGATGAACCGCATCGAGCTACACGATGCATTCGTTCCCTTGGGCGCTTCGATGCCTCCCGCGCCGGCTGTGACTGTAGCGGCCGGCTGCATGTGGATCGACGTCTACACGGCCGTCACCACTGAGGCTGGGCGATACGTCCAAGGCGGCGGTTGTGCGAGCGTGGGGGTGGCCGGCCTCGTCCAGGGCGGCGGTTTCGGATCGTTCTCGAAGCGTTACGGATTGGCAGCCGCGAGCCTGCTCCAGGCCGAGATCGTCACCGCTGACGGCGTTGTCCGCACGGTCAACGCATCGCGGGAGCCCGACCTGTTCTGGGCGCTGAAAGGCGGAGGTGGCGGCAGTTTCGGTGTGGTGACCAAGATCACTTTGCAGACCCACGATCTGCCTGAGCACTTTGGTTGGGCTGCGTTCACGGTCAAGGCGTCATCGCGTGAGGCTTACCGGCGGCTGGTTGAACGACTCGTTGACCACTATGCTGAAAACCTGTTCAACCCCCAATGGGGCGAGCAGCTCGTTTTTCACGGCAACGAAGTCCACGTGTCGATGGTGTGTCAGGGCCTCGACGACGGACAGGCCAAATCGGTCTGGGCGCCTTTCATCGATTGGGTACGAGCCTCACCAGCAGATTTCGCGTTCAACGACGAACCTCGGATCGGTGCCGGTCCCGCACGCCGCTGGTGGGATCCTAAGGCCAACCCGGATCTGGTGCCCGACCCACGAGACGGCGCGCCCACCCAGCACGTTTGGTGGCGAGGCGATGGAGACGAGGCCTCCCTGTTTCTGTACGGCTACGAGTCACAATGGCTGCCCGCGACGCTTCTCGAACCGACGCAGCGCGGTCGGTTTGCCGGGACGCTCGTGGAGGCCGCCCAATTTCATGCCGTGGAACTGCACGTCAACAAAGGACTCGCGGGTGCACCTGCGGAGGTGAACGAACACGCACGTCAGTGCGCCATGAATCCCAAAGTCGCCGATGCGTTCGCCTTAATGATTGTGGCTGCGGGCGGGCCTCCGCCGTTTGCAGGTCTCCCGATCACGCAGCCTGACATGACAGAGGCATATGGCCAAGCCGAGCATGTGGTTAAAGCTGCGGCTGTTCTTAGAGCGTTGTCACCACAAAGCGGCTCCTATCTTTCGGAAACAAATTTTTTCCGTGGAGATTGGCGCGAAGCGTTTTGGGGGGCGAATTATGCGAGGCTGAAAGCGATCAAGAATCGCTACGACCCCGAGGGGTTCTTTTTCGTCCATCACGGGGTCGGCAGCGAGGACTGGAGCGCCGACGGCTTTACGCCGGTGCGGTCGTGACTGTCGGGATATTCCTTCATTGACTTGGGGTGGTCGTGTGTCGTCCATCCGGACCACAAAGCGCTACGGAGCGATTGTGGCCGAATGCCGAATTTTTCACCGAATGAGGCGATGTTCGCCTGCCGCCGTTGCGCCAAGTGGGGTCCCCATAACCTCCAATGCGTCAAAAAATCGACCTTCCCGAATAAGTCGTCAACCACTCCAGCGCCAGCGTCCCCGCCAGCGAATTCCCGTTCGCATCGAGCCCCGGCGCCCACACGCACACGGCCATCTCGCCGGGCAGCACCGCGACGATCCCGCCGCCGACACCGCTCTTCGCGGGCAACCCCACGCGATACACGAAATCGCCGGCCGCATCGTAGGTGCCGCAGGTCAGCATCAGCGCGGACAGCCGCTTCGCGGAACTCGAATCGACGATCCGCTCGCCGGTCACCGGCGCGACGCCGCCGTTCGCGAGGAACAATGCGGCGCGCGCAAGCTCGACGCAGTTCATCGTGATCGCGCACTGGCGGCAATACGCATCGATCACCGTGTCGGGCGGCATCTGCATGTTGCCGAAGCTCGCCATGAAGTGCGCCATCGCGCGGTTGCGCTCCGCGTGCTGCAGCTCCGACTGCGCGACGCGCGAATCGTAGTCGATGTCGTTCGAGCCGATCAGCCGCCTGACGAATTCGACGAGCGCCGTCTCGGCCTGCACGAAGCGGCGGCACAGCACGTCGGTGACGACCAGCGCGCCGGCGTTGATGAACGGGTTGCGCGGCTTGCCGCGCTCGCTTTCCAGCTGGACCAGCGAGTTGAACGCGTTGCCGGACGGCTCGCGGCCCACCCGTTCCCACAGTTCGTCGCCCAGCAACTGGAACGCGAGCGTGCACGCGAACAGCTTCGAGATGCTCTGGATCGAGAAGCGCTCGTGCGCGTCACCGACCGTGAAAACGTTTCCGTCAAGCGTGACGACGGCCATCCCGAACTTGTCGGCGGGCACTTTCGCGAGCTCGGGAATGTAGTCGGCAACCCGCCCCTGGCCGATCCAGGGGGTGAGTTCGGTATGGATGCGTTCGAGGATCGTCTGGTAATTCATCAAGTCAGGCGGGCAGGTGAGTAGCCCGAATTCTGGCGAGCCCGTATGGAACCGTCCCGCCACCATTTCGTCAAGCTCGACCGACATCGCGCCCTTATTTTCAAGACCTCTGAACAGGCAATCGGCGGGCGCAGTATCATGCGGTACGTTTCGGCCGATGGCCGGCGTCCGGCACCGGCCGGCGCCGCCGCGGCCTCCTCGATGATCCGACCGTTGCCCATGTCTTTTCGCATCCTGCTCGTCGAAGACGACACCCGCCTGTCCACGCTGATCGCCGGCTACCTGCGCAAGAACGACTATGAAGTCGACACTGTGCTGCATGGTGACGCCGCGGTGCCGGCGATCCTGTCCATTCGTCCCGATCTCGTCATTCTCGACGTGAACCTGCCGGGCAAGGACGGCTTCGAAATCTGCCGCGAGGCGCGCAAGCAGTACGACGGCGTGATCATCATGGTGACGGCCCGCGACGAGCCGTTCGACGAACTGCTCGGCCTCGAATTCGGCGCGGACGACTACGTGCACAAGCCGGTCGAACCGCGCATCCTGCTCGCGCGGATCAAGGCCCAGCTGCGCCGCGCGCCCGCGCGCGTGGCCGAGAGCACCGCGCCGCAGCCCGAGCGCTATGCGTTCGGCAAGTTCTCGATCGACCGCACCGACCGCTCCGTCGTGCTGCCCGACGGCAGCACGCCCGACCTGACGTCGGCCGAATTCGACCTGCTGTGGGCGCTGGTGTGCCATGCGGGCGAAGTCGTCAGCCGCGACGACCTGATGCTGCAGTTGCGCGGCGTCGAATTCGACGGGCTCGACCGCACGATCGACGGGCGCATCTCGAAGCTGCGTCGCAAGCTGCGCGACGACGCGAGCAACCCGCAGCGGATCAAGACGATCCGCAGCAAGGGTTATCAATTCAGCAAGCACGCGTGGGAATGACCCGGCCGTCGTGCGACGCCGTCACGTTCCGCGCGGGCCTTTCACCCGCCGGCCGGGAGCCGCGATGATCCGACGAACCCGCTCGCACCCCGATGCGCCGCCGCTGCCGACGCTGCGCTACGTCAAATGGCGCTGGCTGCATTTCCGTCGCGCATGGACCGATACGCGCGCCGACCGCATTCCGAGCTGGTCGCGCCTCTACGTGCGCACCTACCTGCATCTGCTCGGCCTCGTACTGCTGACCGCGCTCGTGCCGGCGCTCGCGCTGTGCGTCGAATTGTCGCCGCAGGTCGTATGGCATGCGTTCGACTCGCTGCCCGGCGACATCTGGATCGTGCTCGCATTCGTGTTCGCCGCGCCCGCGCTCGCCGCATACCGATGGATGCGGCCCGTGTGGTCGGATCTCGTGATGGTGCGCGAGCGCGCGATCGATTTCACGGGCGGCCGCTTCAACACGCGGGCGCGCGAATCGCACAGCGTGATCATCGGCCCGCTCGCGCGCACGCTGAATGCGCTCGCGATGCGCATGGAACGGCTGATCGCCGCGCAGCGCGATCTGACGAACGGCATCTCGCACGAGTTGCGCACGCCGCTCGCGCGCGTGCGTTTCGCGCTCGAAATGCTGCGCGAGCCGGGCTCCGCGGCCGAATACCAGGGCGCGCTCGAGAGCATCGCGCAGGACGTGACCGAGCTTGAAGAGCTGATCGACATGAGCCTCACGTATGCGCGGCTCGAATACAGCTCGCTGCAATCGAACCTCGAGATGACGGCGCCCGTCGCGTGGTTCGAGCATCAGGTCAGCGACGCGCAACTGCTGTATCCGGAGCGCGCGATCGAATCACGCATCGCGATCGCGTCTGACCTGCGCGTGAGGATGGACCGGCGGCTGATGTCGTATGCGATGCGCAACCTGCTTCGCAACGCGAGCAAGTATGCGAGATCGCGGATCGTCGTCGGGATCTCGCTCGTGCACGGCAACATCGGGATCTTCGTCGAGGACGACGGTCCCGGCGTGCCGGAGAGCGAGCGCGAGCGGATCTTCGACGCATTCGTGCGCCTCGACCGCCGCACCGGCGGCTATGGGCTCGGCCTGTCGATCACGCGGCAGGTGCTCCATGCGCACAACGGCCGGATCGCGGTCGTCGATCCGGTCGAACTCGGCGGCGCGCGCTTCGAGATCAGCTGGCCGGTGTAGCGATACGCCGCCGCGCGAGGCCCGAGTCTCGACACGCTCAGTACGTGCGACCGAGCTGCAGATAGAAGTTGCGACGGCCGCTCGGCGCGAGCGCCACGCCGATGTAGACGGGCCCGAACGCGGTCGACAGGCTCGTGAAGAACGTATAGCTCTGCTTGAGCGCGCCGCCGCCGATCTGCTGGCCGCTCGACCACACGTTGCCGACTTCCGCGCTGGCGCCCACCGACAGCGCCTTGACCGGCGACGCGTTGAACGTCATCAACTGGTTCATGTAGGTGACCTGCGCATAGGCGAGCTCGTTGCCGTTCAACTGGTCGGCCGCATACGCGGACAGATGCTGGAAGCCGCCGAGCGTGAAGTTGAACGCGTTGATCAGGTTGGTGCCGCCGATGCTCTTGCCACCTTCGATCGTCGCACTGACGCTGTGCCGGCCGAACTGCTGCGCCACCATCGCCTTGCCGTAGATCTCGGTGTAGGGCGCGTTGTTGATGCCGTCGTCGAACTCCGACGCCGATCCTCCATTGCGCGACACCAGCGAGCGTTCGACACGCAGCTCGGTGAAATAGCCCTTGCGCGGGAACAGCGGATCGTCGAGCTGGTCGATGACGAGCCGCGCGCGCGCCGTCAGCGCCTGCGACGTGAAGCTCGGCCACAGCAGCGTCTGGCCGTTGCCGTCGTCGAACGGCAGGTTGTAGGTCGGCGAGCCGTGCCCGGTCACGTAACCGAGGCCGATCCGGAAATCGCCGAGCCGCCCGATCGGCAGGCCGAAGTCGATCCCGGCGCGCGCGGTCTGCATCAGGTATTGCGTGATCTTCACGTCGCCGCTGTCGTCGTACAGGTTCGCGTAGCGGCGCTGATATTCCGCGTACGGCGACAGATAGACGCCGTACGCCGTCGACAGCGGCTGGCGGAACTCGATGCGCGCGGATTGCAGGTCGCTGCCGATCGTCGTGTCCGCGCGGAATTCGAGCCCTGAATCGGTCAGCCACGGCCGCCGGTAGCCCACATGCAGGCGGAAGCCGCCCTCGTCGGTCGAACTGCTCGACATGCCGAGCCCGAACAGCAGGAAATTCGGCCCCCAGTATTTCTCGCGCGCGTTGATTTCGAGGACGTTGTCGTCGCCGTGGCTCACGATCTGCTGCGTGACGCTTTCGAAGTTGCCGCCCGTCGTGAGCCCGAGCAAATCCTTGCTGACTGTGTCGGGATCGTAGATGTCGCCTGGTTTCACGTGCAGCGCGTTGCTGACGACCCGCGTCGGCACGCCGCCGGAGGTCTTGATCTCGATGCGCGTGATCCGGATCGGCGGCGGCAGCGGCTGCGCGTGCGCCGACCGGTAGGCCGCGTACTGTTCCGGCGTGAGCGCGAAGCGCCGCAGCCTCGGCAGTGCCGCGGTCGCGGCGGCCGCGCCGGCGGCGATCGCCTGCTTCGCGTTCTGGAAATCGGTGAACGCGAGCGAGCCGAGGTCCGGCGTGAGCAGCACGTCCTGCGCGTCGAGCTGCTTGCGCTGCGCGGTCACGTTCTGGCGGATCAGGATGCCGACCATCTGCTGCATCACGTCGGCGGGCGACGCGAGCGCGTCGAGCGGGCGCAGTTGCGAGCCGATGTCGACCGCGATCACGATGTTCGCGCCCATCTGCCGCGCGGTGTCGACGGGCAGGTTGCTGACGAGCCCGCCGTCCACGAGCGCGCGCCCGTTGATTTCGGCCGGCGCGAACAGGCCCGGCATCGCCATGCTCGCGCGGATCGCGAGCGGCAGCGAGCCGTGGTCGAGCACGACCATCTGGCCCGTCTGCAGGTCGGTCGCGACCGCGCGGTACGGGATCGGCAGGCGGTCGAACGGCTGGTTGGTCGGCACGGCGGCCGTCCAGTTCGCGAGCAGCGCCTGCAGCCGGTTGCCCTGCACGAGCCCGACCGGCGCCTTCACGCCGTTCTTGCCGAAGCCGAGCGTCAGCCCGTTGATGTACAGGCGTTCGTCTTCCCGGCTGGTTTGCGGCAGGTCCGCGCGGTCCGTCACGTCGAACGCGATGTCCGCAAGATTGACCTCCGACAGCCGCTTCTGCATCTCGTCGGCGGCGATGCCGCTCGCGTACAGGCCGCCTACCACGGCGCCCATACTGGTGCCCGCGATGCAGTCGATCGGGATGCGGTTGTCCTCCAGCACCTTCAGGACGCCGAGGTGCGCATAGCCGCGCGCGCCGCCGCCGGACAGCACGAGGCCGATCGACGGGCGGCCGGCCGGGCCGCCGTCGGCTTCGCAGATGTGGGCGGATGCGGCGGCCGTGGCAGCGGGTGCGCTGGCGGCGGCGACCGGGGCGGCCGAGGGTTCGGCGGCCGGCAGCGATTGCGCGGCGACCGTGCAGCACCACAAGGCGACGAGCGTCGTGCAAAGCGGGCGCAGCCGCGCCCAGCGGAAGAAAACGGTCGCTGTCATGGTGAACATACCTGGCGAGATCGGGCGTCTGAAGCCTGCCGGGAGCAGGCAAGACCGAGAGATTACCGTGTTTTACAGGCGCCGCGCGAGCGGCCGTTGCGTAGCTGGGCGTGCGCCGAACGGCATTTTTGACAATTCCGTCGCGAAAAAATCATCGGAATTGCCTAAAGTATCGGAACGAATTGCCGCTAAGCTCGTGATGGGGCGGCATGGACGCACCGCGGAAATGCGGCGCGGCTGCCTGTCCGTTCGAATACAAAGGCCTGATATGTCGACACCGCTGTTCGGAAAGTTGTTTGCGCAACCCGTTGCGATCGACCCTGGAACGGCGAGTACGCGGATCTATACGCACGAACGCGGCGTGGTGCTGAACCAGCCGTCGGTCGTCTGCTTCCGCAAGGGCGGCGCGACCGACGCGCGGCCGACGCTCGAGGCCGTCGGCGAGCTCGCGAAGGCGCTGCTCGGCCGCGAACCGGGGCATCTCGAAGCCGTGCGGCCGATGCGGCACGGCGTGATCGCCGACGCGCACGCGGCCGAACAGATGATCCGCAGCTTCATCGACATGTCGCGCACGCGTTCGCGCTTCGGCCGTCGGGTCGAAGTGACGTTGTGCGTACCGTCCGATGCGACGGCCGTCGAGCGCCGCGCGATCCGCGAGGCCGCGTTCGCGGCGGGTGTATCGGAGGTCGAACTGATCGAGGAAGCGCTCGCGGCCGGGCTCGGCGCGGGCCTGCCGGTGACCGAGCCGGTCGGCTCGATGGTCGTCGACATCGGCGGCGGCACGACCGAGGTCGCGGTGATCGCGCTCGGCGGTATCGTCTACCGCGAGGCGATTCGCGTCGGCGGCAACCAGTTCGACGCGGCGATCGTCAATCATGTCCGCAACCTGTATGGCGTGCTGCTCGGCGAGCAGACGGCCGAGCACGTCAAGCAGACGATCGGCTCGGCCACCAGCGCGGTGCCGCGCAGGTCGACGCGCGCGGTCGGGCGCGGTGTCGGCGACGGCCTGCCGCGCTCGATCGAGCTGTCCAACCATGACGTGGCCGACGCGCTGGCCGCGCCGCTCAAGCAGGTGATCGGCGCGGTGAAGTCGGTGCTGGAGAATGCACCGGCCGAGCTCGTGACCGACATCGCGAATCGCGGCCTGGTGCTGACGGGCGGCGGCGCGCTGCTCGCGGACCTCGAACGCCTGCTGTACGACGAGACGGGGCTCGTCGCGCGGATCGCCGACGAGCCGGCGACCTGCGCGGTACGCGGGGCCGGCGAGGCGATGGGGCGGCTCGCGATGTGCCCGGTCGACTGAGCCGGGCCGTGCCGGACCGCGCATCGCGGCGCGGTCGTTCACCTTCTTTCGATCTCCGCAGGGCGTGGCCGCGTCGCAGGGCAAGCGTGTTCGGCCGACTGTTAGAAGTGGCCGGCAGGCCGGCATCGGTCCGCCATCGATTCGTCGCGTGGACACCCGAACGCGCGCCATGCTAGCGTGACGCGCCCGTTTCGGGCCGGGCCGCCCAGCCGATACGCGCCCGACGACCTGAGAGACCGAAAATCTTGAAAAAACACATGAGACGGCGCTTTTTTGCGCGCTTCGGCCGCCTGCTGGCCATCGTCGCCTGCCTCTGGATCGCGGCGGCCGTCGCGCTCGTCGCGTACGGGATGCGGATGCCGAGCGAGCCGGCCGACGTCGCCGTGATCTTCGGCAACGCGCTCGACGAAACCGGCGCGCCGAAGCCGGTGCTGGCCGCAAGGCTCGACGTCGGCGTGCGCTGCTATCGAACGGGGCAGTGCCCGGCGTTCCTGGTCAGCGGCGCGATCGACGGCCCGGGGCTGAACGAGGCGACCGCGATGCGCGACTATCTCGTGGCGCGCGGGGTGCCGGCCGACCGGATCGCGGTGGACGACCACGGCGACAACACGCTCGCGACGGCGCAGCATACGCTCGCCTATCTGCAGGCGCACCGCGTGTCGTGCGTGGTGATCGTCAGCCAGTATTACCACCTCGCGCGGGCGCGCCTCGCGTTCGAACGCGTCGGCATCGCGCGGGCGAACATCTTCGCCGTGTATCCGCGCCGCTTCCAGTTGCGCGACGTCTATTCGAGCTGGCGCGAAGTGCCGGCCTACGCGGTCTATGCGGTGCGCTTGTGGGCGAATCCCGACGCGCGGCCGGTTTCGTTCAGGCCGATGCTTTATCTGATGAGCCTGTTTTCGTAACGGGTTCCGGCTTTTCCTTTTCTTCGCGCGGCGTGCCGATTCAGGCGGGAGGCTGCGCGCTTTGTCGTCGCTGCGCACGTTCCCCGTTCTGTCCTATCCTGTGCGAAACACGCAACGCGCCGCGCGTTGCGGTCCGACACAGGAGCATCGATGCCGAATCACGCCGAAGCCACGACGACCCAGGCGCCGCAAGTCGCGCCTGTTGCCCCGACCGCAGCGTCGGGCCCCGCCTTCATCGCGCCCGAAGCCGATCCGCAGGCACTCGCGCGCAACAACCAGTACGTGCTGAAATCCGGCGACGCCTTCGTGGTCGGCGACGCGCTCGGCGATATCGGCGGTCACGACGACGGGCTATTCGTCGACGACATGCGCGTGCTGTCGACGTGGCGCCTGACGTTCGGCGGCCGCGCGCCGTCGCTGCTGTCGGGCGCGACGAGCGCCGACAACGCGTCGTTCACCGCGCACCTGACGAACCGCCCGCTGCCGCCGCTCGGCGGCCAGGAGACGCCCGAGGGCGTGATCCACATCGAACGGACGCGCGTGCTCGCCGGCGACGTGCTTTACGAAGCGCTGACGCTGACGAACTACGGCGCGAGCGAAGCCGAGGTACCGCTGTCGCTGTCGTTCGCGGCCGATTTCAAGGACATGTTCGAGGTGCGCGGCACGCTGCGCCCGAAGCGCGGCACGGTCGGTGAGCCGCGCGTCGACGCGGGCGCGGTGCGGCTGCGCTACGACGGCCTCGACGGCGTCGAGCGCAACGTGACCGTGCATTTCTCGCCGGCGCCCGACGCGCTGTCGGTCGATCGCGCCGACTACACGCTGACGATCGCCGCGCAGGCATGCGTGTCGATCTACCTGACCGTCGATGCGACGCTCGGCCCGGTGCATGCGGAAGGGCCGGGATGCGGCCGCGTCGCGCTGCGTACCGCGCTCGTCGGCGTGCATCGCGAGATGCGCGCGCGGCGCGAATCGATGGCGCGGGTGAATACCGGCAATCCGCTGTTCGACGCATGGCTCGACCGTTCGCTCGCGGATCTGGGGCTGCTCACGACGCAGCTCGACACGGGGCCGTACCCGTATGCGGGCATTCCGTGGTTCTCGACGCCGTTCGGCCGCGACGCGGTGATCACGTCGCTGCAGATGCTGTGGCTGCAGCCGTCGCTCGCGCGCGGCGTGCTGCGTTTTCTCGCGGAGCATCAGGCGCGCGAGACCTCCGCGTTCCGCGACGCGGAGCCCGGCAAGATCATGCACGAGTTCCGCCGCAGCGAGATGGCCGCGACGGGCGAGGTGCCGTTCGCGCTGTACTACGGCGGCGTCGATACGACTCCGCTGTTCATCATGCTCGCGGGCGCGTACGTCGAGCGCACCGGCGACGATGCACTGATCGACGAGCTGTGGCCCGCGCTCGAACGCGCGACGCAATGGGTGATCGACAAGTGCGACCGCAATCCTTACGGACTGCTCGATTACCAGCGCACGTCGGAGCGCGGCCTCGCGAACCAGGGCTGGAAGGACAGCCACGATTCGGTGTTCCACGCGGACGGCCGCTTCCCCGACGGCCCGATCGCGCTCGTCGAAGTGCAGGCGTATGCGTGCGCGGCGCTCGATGCGATGGCGATGTGTTCGCACCGGCGCGGCCACGCGGCCGATGCCACGCGCTACGCGTTGCGCGCGAAGACGCTGCGCGACCAGGTCGACGCGCTGTTCTGGATGCCGGAAGGCGATTTCTACGGGATCGCGCTCGACGGTCACGGCGAACTGTGCCGCGTGTTCGCGTCGAACGCCGGCCACCTGCTCGCGTTCGGGCTGCCCGATGCGGCGCGCGGCGCGGCGGTCGCCGGTGTGCTCGGCTCGGCGCTGTTCCAGACGGGGTGGGGCATCCGCACGCTCGCGGCCGGCCAGCCGCGCTTCAATCCGATGGCGTATCACAACGGCTCGGTGTGGCCGCACGACAATGCGCTGATCGCGCGCGGGCTGGCGCACTACGGCGACAAGACGGCCGCGGTGAACCTGCTGCGCGCGCTGTTCGAGGCGGCGGTGAGCTTCGAGATGCGCCTGCCCGAGCTGTTCTGCGGGTTCCCGCGCCGGCGCGGCGAACCGCCGACCGCGTATCCGGTGGCCTGCCTGCCGCAAGCGTGGGCGGCAGGCGCGCCGTTCATGATGCTGCAGGCCTGCCTCGGTGTGAGCATCGACGCATCGCGTCACGAAGTGCGCGTCGAGCGCCCGGCGCTGCCCGAAGGCGTCGACTGGCTGCGGATCGATGCATTGCGCGTCGGCGACGAAACCGTGTCGCTCACGTTCCGCCGCGTCGACGGGCAGGTCATCGCGTCCGCGGAGCAGCCGGGCCGCGTGAAGGTGATCGCGGTGCTGTAGCACGACGCGGCGCGAACGTTGCGCGATGTCGCGCCACGTTCGCGCCGCGCGGCATAGAATCGTGACATGACCCTTGAACGATGGCGGAGGTAGACGATGACGACCGACAACCGGCCCGACGACGGCGAGCACAAGCTCGAGAATCTGGAAGCGGCGGTCGACCACCTGCACAAGTCGATCGAATCGCAGAGCATCGCGGTCGGCGCGGCGAAGGGCATCCTGTTCAGCCTGATCGAAACGCTCGGCGCGCTGATCGGCGATCCCGACCTGCCCGAGCACGCGCGCTCGGGCTACGAGGCGCTGCGCGACAAGGCGAGCGAATTGCGCGGCGGGCTCGACCGGCATTGATGCACGAATGGCGCCGGGGCAGGCCGCACGGGCCGCACCGGCGCTGCCCGATTCTGCAGACGAAGCACAAAACCCCGTGCGCTCAATGAGTTAGGTCGCCGATGCGCAGGATATCCACACGCTTGCCAACACAATCTGTGGAGAACCTTCCGGCCCGAAGCCGGGTGTGAGGCGCGTGCGTTCTAAAGTGCGTGCGCTGCCACATGGTTGACCGCGCAAGGTCCGTATCTCGAAACCCCTTTTGTATCAGCGTGTTACGCGGCGGCTCGGGAGGATATCCACAGGCTTGCCAACATATTCTGTGGACAACTCGCAATCGATTGCGTCGCGACAGTTGACGATCGGGCCGCCCGAGGCCCGCGCGCGAAGCCCCGGTGCATACGGGTTGCCCGATGTCTGCGTCGGCACGCTAATTCGTGCGCGATCAAGGGCTTAGGTCCCGGGTACCCAGGATATCCACATCCTTGCCAACACTTTCTGTGGACAAGCGGGGCCGTGTCATTCGGCCTGCGCGGTGGCGGCCGCTTCGGCCACGATCCAGTCGCGAAAGAGCGTCATCGCCGGCGTGAGCGGTTTCGACTTCAGCGACGTGAGCCAGTAGCCGCCGGCACGCACGTCGATGTCGAGCGGCCGCGCGAGCAGGCCGAGCTGCAGCTCGCGCGCGAACATGCACGCCGGTGCGAGCGCGACGCCCGCGCCCTGCATCGCGGCCTCGACCATCAGCCGCGACGAATCGAACACCGGCCCGTTGACCGCCCACGGTGCAAGCTGCGCGGCATCGAACCAGCCGAGCCATTCATCGGTGCGGTACGAGCGCAGCAGCGTTTCGTTCGCGAGATCGGCGGGGTGTGCGAGCCGCCGCGCGATGTCCGGCGTGCACAGCGCGGTGAGCGGCGCGTCGAGCAGGCGCTCGTTGCGCGTGGCCGGCCAGTTGCCTTCCCCGAAGCGGATCGCGAAGTCGAGGCCCTCGGCGGCGAGATCGACGACGTTGTTGTTGGTCCGCAGCCGCAGCTCGACGAACGGGTGCGTATCGCCGAACTGCTTCAATCGCGGCATTAGCCAGCCTATGGCAAAGGTGCCGACGACGCCGAGCGTCAGCACCTCGTGGAAGCGCCCGCCGTCGAACTGCTTGAGCACCGTCTCGATGCGGCTGAACGCGTCGCTCAGCACCGGCAGCAGCGCGCGCCCCTCGTCGGTGAGCCCGAGGCCGCGCGGCAGCCGGGTGAACAGCGTGCAGCCGAGCCGCTCCTCGAGCGAACGCACCTGCTGGCTGACCGCGGCCTGGGTCACGCTCAGCTCGAGGCCGGCGCGCGTGAAGTTCAGGTGGCGCGCCGACGATTCGAACGCGCGCAATGCATTGAGCGGAAGGTGAGGGCGGAGCTTCGTCATAAGAATTTCTTTTGTCAGCGCTCAATTATCGTTGCTTGTCAGGCAACCGTAAAGTCACGATAGTGCAGTCTCGCCGGCCGGGCGTGTTCAACACCATTTCGCCTCCATTCCACCACGAGACAACCGACATGACCTACTCATCGAAACGTCGCACCCTGTTGCTGGCGGCCGCCACGGCGCCGCTCGCGCTGACCGTCGCCGCGTGCGCGTCGCGGCCGGCCGCTTCGCCTGCCGCAACGGACGAGGCCGGCGCGGCCGCCGCTGCTGCGGCCGCGAGCGTGGCGCCCGCCGCCGCCGCGCAGATGTTCGCCGAGCTCGAACGCAGCGCGGGCGGCCGCGTCGGCGTGTGCGCGATCGACATCGCGACCGGCCGGCGTGCCGAGCACCGCGCGGACGAGCGCTTCCCGTTCTGCAGCACGTTCAAGGCGATGCTGAGCGCGGCGGTGCTCGCGCAGAGCGTCGAGCGCCCGGCGTTGCTGCAACAGCGCGTGACTTATAGCCAGGCCGATCTCGTCAACTATTCGCCGGTGTCGGAGAAGCATGTCGGCACGGGCATGACGGTCGCCGCGCTGTGCGAGGCCGCGATCCAGTACAGCGACAACTCGGCCGCGAACCTGCTGTTGAAGATGCTCGGTGGCCCGTCGGCGGTGACGGCCTACGCGCGCTCGATCGGCGACGACACGTTCCGGCTCGATCGATGGGAGACCGAACTGAATACCGCGCTGCCCGGCGACCCGCGCGACACGACGACGCCGGCCGCGATGGCCGCGAGCATGCGCGTGCTGATGGTTGGCGATGCGCTGCCGCCCGCGCAGCGTGCGCAGCTCGTCGCGTGGATGCGCGGCAACAAGGTCGGCGACAAGCGGCTGCGCGCGGGCGTGCCGGCCGGGTGGACGGTCGCCGACAAGACGGGCACCGGCGACTACGGGACGACCAACGACGCGGGTGTGGTGTGGTCGCCGTCGCGTACGCCGATCGCGCTGGCCGTGTACTACACGCAGGCACGTGCCGATGCACGCGCGAAGGACGACGTGATCGCGTCGGTCGCGCGCATCGTGGTGCAGGCATTCGGTTGACGCGGGCGGCGCGACGCGCGCTGCGACGTCCGTGACGCGATCCGCATGCGTGCGGTGCCGCAACCGTGACCCGCGCGATCAAACGTTGTGCGATCAACGACTTAGGTCGCGCATGCTCAGGATATCCACATGCTTGCCAACAAAAATTGTGGACAAGCCCGCGCGCGGGCGCGTCCGGTGGGGCGCGGGCCGCCGTGCCGCGTTTGAAGCAGCACGGACAAAGTCTTTCGTATCAAGTGCTTGGGCGCGGTATGCGCAGGCTGTCCACAAGCTTGCCAACACAATCTGTGGACAAGCCCGGCCGCCGCGCCGACGACGATCAGGGCTGCCGATCGTCGACCGTCGGCCAGCGCACGAACGCGAACACCCACAACATGATGAAGTTCAGGACCGGGACGAACATCGTCAGGATCCACCAGCCCGAATGTCCGGTGCGCCGGACGATGCGGATGTACGGATAGATGATGATGGCGACGAGCACGAGTGTGACGACCAGCTGCCACGCGGTGAAGTGTTCCATGGTCTTCCTCGGAGTGTTGTGTCGTGGTGCGGCGCCGGCGGAACTGCCGGGCCGTTGAGCCGGCGCGCGAAGCCGGCGATGCGAGGCTCGCGTGCGGCTCGCGTGATCTTGCCGCGCGGCGGGCGCGAGCGTCAAGACGACGATGATGGAACGTCGTTGCGCAGGATCGCTCGCCTGCGCGCATGCCCGGGCCGCATGGTGCCGCAACCGTGACGCCGCGCTTGAACCGTAGCCGGATCAACGGGTTAGCGCAGGCTTGCGCAGGATATCCACAAGCTTGCCAACACAATCTGTGGGTAAGTGGTGCCGCGCATGGCGGGCACGTTCGAAGCGGCTGCGGCGTGCATCGTCGTGGCGTTGTGATGCGTCGTGCGGTGACGCGGGGGATGCGATGGCCATCCTCGGGGCTTGTCTGCATCACGCGTGCCAAAGTCCTTCGGATCAAGGGCTTAGCGTCGCGGTGCGCAGGATATCCACAAGCTTGCCAACATTTTCTGTGGAGAAGTCGGGGTGCGCGAGTAATGTGCAACACCCCCGTGAACGCCACACACTGCCCCGATTCACTGGTGCGCTCACGCAGTGCAGATCCCGGCCACACTGACTTTCTGAAACAGGTGCGGGCTCGCGACGGCGGACGATCGATAGACCGACAGCCTGGCGACGAACTCGGGATGCGTGAAGGCCGCGCGAAATGCTTCGCACGATTCTCGGATCGCGCATGACAGAGCCGGGCGCATCACTGTTCCGGCTGGCGCATTTGCCGCGCACGCCTGGCAAATCCTTTCCGATCAAAGGCTTGGTGTCGTTAACGGACGGTTGTCCACAAGCTTGCCAACACAATCTGTGGACAAGCCGCGCGATGCGCGCGGGTCAGGCCGGCTGCGGAAAGCGCACGGTGACGGTCAGCCCGCGCCCGCCGCGCGTGGTGCCGAGCGCGACCGTCGCGCGATGCTGTTCGGCGATCCGCTTGACGATCGACAGCCCGAGCCCGCTGCCCGAGGACGTGACGGCCTGCGCGCCCTTGCCGCGATAGAAGCGCTCCCACACGTCGGTGCGTTCGGCTTCCGGGATGCCGGGGCCGTCGTCGGCGACTTCGAGCACGGGCGTCGTGCCGTCGAGCCGCGCGGACACGTCGACGCGCGCGCCGTCGCCCGCATAGCGGATCGCGTTGTCGACGAGATTGTTCAGCAGCACGCGCAGCGTGTCCGCGTTGCCCGAGGTCATCACGGGCGTCGACACGATCGCGCCGAGGTCGATCCGGTGCGCATCGGCGACACGCGTGCGATCCGATACCACCGAGCGGCACAGTGCGGCGAGATCGACGGGCGCCGACGTGCAGGCGGCCGCCTGCGCATCGGGTTCGAGGCGCGCAAGCGTCAGCAACTGCTCGGCGAGGTGGCCGAGGCGCGTCGTGCCCGCCTGGATCTGCGCGAGGATGCGCTCGCGTTCCTCCGCGCTCGACGCGCGCCGCAGCAACTGCGACTGGATCGACAGCCCCATGATCGGCGTGCGCAACTCGTGCGCGGCATCGGCGATGAAGTGGCGCTGCAGCGTGAACGAGCGGTCGAGGCGCGCGAGCAGGTCGTTGATCGCCTCGGCGAGCGGACGGACTTCGTTCGGCATCGAACCGACGTCGACCGGTTCCAGATTGTTCGCATTCCTGCGTTTGAGGCCGGATGCGATCGAGCGTAGCGGCCGCAACCCCGCGCCGATGCCGAACCACAGGCCGATCGCGAGCAGCGGCAGCATCGAGAACACCGGCCACAGCAGGTGCACGGCGATGCCTGCGATCGCTTCCCAGCGGGCATGGCGAGCCTGGGCGAGCCGGATCGTCGTACCGCCGCGCTCGGTCATATAGGTGCGCCACGGCTGGCCGCCGACGTCGACAGTCGCGATGCCTTTCTGCGCGGGCGGCGGGAGGGCCGAATCGCGGTCGGTCGAATACACGAGCGTGCCGTTGCGCCAGACCTGCAACAGCACCGCGTCGGGGTCGCCCGCCTCGAAGCCGTGCTTGCCGTTGGCGTGGTTGCTGAACGACAGCTCGCCGTTCGGGCCGACGACGATCTGTTTCGACATGCTGCGCATCTGGTCGTCGAGCAGGTCGTCGAGCTCGCGCAGCGCGCCCCAGTAGGTGCCCGCGCTCGCGACGAGGCCGATCACGCACGCGGCCGGCAGCAGCCACGTCAGCAGGCGCCGCCGCAGCGACGCATTGCGCCAGCGCGCGAGCGCGCGTTGCATGCGCGTCATGCGCCGTCACCGATCCGGTAGCCGACGCCGCGCACCGTGCGGATCATGTCGTGGCCGAGCTTCTTGCGCAGGTTGTGGATGTGCACCTGCACCGCGTTGCTCTCGATTTCCTCGCCCCAACTGTACAGCCGCTCCTCGAACTGCTCGCGCGAAATCACCGCGCCCGGGTCGCGCATCAGCTCGTGCAGCAGCACGAATTCCTTCGGCGACAGCGGCACTTCGTCGTCGTCGAGCCACACCAGATGCTTGACGGGGTCGAGCCGCAGCGGGCCGATCGCGAGCGTCGTCTGCGCGCGGCCCGCATGGCGGCGGTTGACCGCGCGGATGCGCGCGAGCAGCTCGTCGAGTTCGAACGGCTTGACGAGATAGTCGTCGGCGCCGCTGTCGAGGCCCGCGATGCGGTCGGGCACGCCGTCGCGCGCGGTGATGATGATCGCGGGGAGGGTTTCGTCGCGGCGGCGCAGCGCGGCGAGCACCGACAGGCCGTCGCGGTTCGGCAGCCCGAGATCGAGCAGCAGCAGGCCGTAGCCGGTCGCGCGCAACGCGAGCGAGGCGGCGTCGCCGTCCTTCACCCAGTCGACCGCGAAGCCTTCCTGTTTGAGCCCCTGTTCGAGCCCGCTGCCGATCAGCGGATCGTCCTCGACGAGCAATACGCGCATGGATTCGTGCCTTTTCAACAGGGCGCCGCGGCGCCCGGGGTTCCCATGATAAGCGCCGCCGTATTAGGCGAAGCTTAAATACGGACCGTGCGAAGGCCGCCTTCGTACACGTCTTATGCGACACCGTGTCGCCTCGGTACGACCTTCAGGTTTGCTTAATCTTACGGTCCGTAATCTTGGGCCGTCGCGTTCAACGGGGCGCGGCGTCACATCGAAGAAGAGGACCGACATCATGAAACACCTGGCCAGAATCCTGGCGGTCGCGCTCGCCACGCTGCCGGCCGCCGTCTACGCGCAATACACGGGGCCGACCGCGCTGACCACGACCACCGTGAAGTCACTGCTCGCGAACGGCAAGGACGACCAGCATGTGCAGTTGCAGGGCCGCATCGTCAAGCATATCGGCGGCGAGGATTACGAGTTCGCCGATGCGACCGGTACGATTCGCGTCGAGATCGACGACAAGCTGTGGCTGGCCGGCCAGCCCGTCAGCGACAAGAACGAGGTGAGGGTGACCGGCGAATTCGAGCGCAAATGGTCGGGCAGCGCGAAGGTCGACGCCGATCACGTCGAAGTGCTGCGCTGACCGGTGCGTGCGGGGCCGGTGATACCATGGACGACCGGTTCCCGTTCTCACCAAGATGGCCGCCAATTTCGACGAACTCGCGTCCCGGATCCGGGCGCAATTTTCCGAGCTGAGCCCGCAATTCCAGGCGGGCGCCGCCTTCCTGCTCGATCATCCCGACGAAGTCGCCACGTCGTCGATGCGCAAGGTCGCCCAGCGCGCGCAGGTACAGCCCGCGTCGCTCGTGCGGCTCGCGCAGCAATTCGGCTTCCCCGGCTGGAACGAGCTGCGCGACCTGTGCGTCGCGCGCGTGCGCACGCGCCCCGAGCCGCTCACGCAGCGCGCGCGCTCGCTCGTGCGGCCCGACGCGAAGGCGTCGCTCGCGCACGACCTGCTCGCCGCGCAACAGCACAATCTGTCGGCCACCGCCGCGCAGAACGAGCACGCGCTCGCCGATGCCGCGAAACTGATCCGCAAGGCGTCGCACGTACATGTCGCGGGGTTTCGCTCGTGCTATCCGGTCGCATTCGGTTTCGTGTACGGCTACCGGCTGTTTCGTCCGAGCGTGTCGCTGCTCAACGGCGTCGCCGGTTCGCTCGAAATGGAGCTGCGCACGATCGCGAAGCAGAGCGTGACCGTCGTCGTCAGCTTCGCGCCGTATTCGGCGGAAGCGACGCGCGTCGCGCAGGCCGCGAAGGCGCAGGGCAGCCGGATCGTCGCGATCACCGACAGCGCGGTGTCGCCGATCGCGCTGCACGCGGATGCGCAACTGATCTTCACGCACGACAGCCCGTCGTTCTTCCCGTCGCTGGTGGCCGCGCACGCGATGGCCGAAGCGCTGGTCGCGCAGTTGCTGGCGCTCGAAGGCAGCGATGCGATCGCCGCGCTCGAACGCACCGAAGCGGAACTGCACGCGAAGGGCGCCTACGTCGTTTGACGCGGGACGTGCGGCTGCCACGCCGCTTCATTTACGCCTTCCCATTCACAAGACTCGACCGATGACGTTCACATACGAGGTGACCGACGCGGGCGACGCGAACGTGCGCAAGCAGATCGTCGCGCCGCTCGTCCGGTTCAACGAAAGCCGGGCCGGCCCGAACGACGCGCGTGCGCTGGCTGTGATCGTGACCGACGAAGAAGGTGCGGTGGTCGGTGGCCTGTGGGGCAGCACCGCGTACGGCTGGCTGCATGTCGACCTGCTCGTGGTGCCCGAGGCCGCGCGCGGCCAGGGCGCGGGCACGCGCATCATGGATCTGGCCGAAGCGGAAGGCGTCGCACGCGGATGCCACAGCGCGTGGCTCGACACGTTCGACTTCCAGGCGCGGCCGTTCTACGAGAAGCGCGGCTATGTCCGCTTTGGCGAACTGCCGGATTATCCGGTCGGCCACACGCGCATTTTCCTGACGAAGAAGCTCGCGGGCTGAGCGGTTGACGCGGGCGCCGGCCGTCGCCTAGGATACCGGTCAGCGATGCAGGTCGCTTCCGGGTCCGCGGAAAGGGTTGAACCCACCTGTTGCAGCAAATTCAGCTTTCCCCCTGTCCTTTGTGCTGGCGGTATTGCGGACCTTCGGCCATGACTGCACGAGGATTCGCATGAAAAAACTGCCTCCCGGGGCCCATCCCGATCATCTGAAAAAGCAGGCCAAGACATTGTTGCGCCTGTACCGTCAGGGCGACGCCGATGCCGTCGCGCGCTTCATCCGGTTTCTTCCCGCCGCCGCGAACCGCACGCACGACGAAACGCTCGCGCTCGGGCTTCGGCTGCACGACGCGCAATCCTGCATTGCGCGCGAGTACGGTTTCGCGTCGTGGGCCGATCTCGGCGCATTCGTCGACTCGCATGCGCTCGGCGGGCAACCGCGCCCGCAACTGATCCGGCGCTGGCTCGACCTCGCGTACGGCGGCGACGTGACCGGCGGCGTCGCCACGGCCCGGCCGCGCGTCGCCGCGCAACTGCTGCTCGACCATCCCGATCTCGTCGCGCACGATTCGACCGTCGCTTGCGCGGCCGGCGACCTCGACGCCGTGAAGGCGGCGCTGGCCGCCGATCCCGGCTGGATCGCGCGCGCCGGCGGCGCGTTGAAGCTGCCGCCGCTGGTCGCCGTCACGCATTCGCAGCTCGGACAGATTCCCGAGTTCGCGGTCAGGCTGCGCGCTTGCGCGCGCCATCTGCTCGATGCCGGCGCCGATCCGAACCAGCGGATCGGCAACCGCTTTCCTCCCGCATCGCTCGACGCGCCCGACGAAGCCGGGCCGCTGTCGGCGCTGTACGGCGCGGCGGGCGTCAATCGCGATCCGGTTCTCACCGCGATGCTGCTGGACGCCGGCGCCGACCCGAACGACGGCGAATCGCTGTATCACTCGGTGGAAAATCCGGCCTGTACGCGGCTGCTGCTCGAACACGGCGCGCGGGTGAGCGGCACCAATGCGCTGCGTCGCGCATTCGACATGCGCGATGCGGATGCGCTCGAACTGCTGCTCGCGCACGGCGGCGACCCGAACGAGCCGCCCGGCGAGGGGCTGGCGCAGACCTGGGGCGCACCGCTGCTGCGGGCGATCGGCGTGCGCTGCTCGGCGCGCCACGTCGCCGCGCTGCTGGCCGCCGGCGCCGATCCCCATGCGCGGACCCCAACCGGCGTCAGTGCGTACCGGCTCGCGATGCAGACCGGATTGTCGGACGTCGCGGCGCTGTTGCGCGCGGCCGGCGCGGAAGAGCCGCTCGACGCGGCGGACGCGTTCGTGGCGGCGTGCGCGCGCGCCGACGCCGACGACGCACGGCGCATCCAGGCGCGGCATCCCGAACTGCCCGGTGCGCTGCCCGACGAGCGGCTGCGGCTGCTGCCGGACGCCGCCGCATGGGGGGCGGCCGACGCGGTGAAGGTCATGGTCGAACTGGGTTGGCCGATCGCGGCGCGCGGCGGCGACTGGGACGCGAGCGCACTGAATCACGCGGTGTTCCGCGGCGATGCGGATTTGCTGACGTTCCTGCTCGCGCATGGCGCGAGCTGGCGCGAAACGCACGGGTTCGGGAGCGATGCGCTCGGCACACTGGCGTGGGCGTCCGTCAACGAGCCGGAGCATGTCGGCCCGGCCGACTGGGAGGCGTGCGCGCGGGTGCTGCTCGCGCATGGTGTGCCGCTCGCCGCACGGCACCCGTCGAATCCGGACGGCGTGCTGATCGACGGGCGCGCGCTGTATTTCTCCGAAGCCGTGACCGATATATTGCTCGGGATCGACGGCGGGGGGCCGGCGTCGAACTGAACGACCGTGGGCCGGCAACGGCTGCAAGGGCGCGAGGGCGGCGGCGTGTTGCGTGCCGCCCCGCTCGCGGCCGTGTTGCAGGGTACCCGGCACTGGCCGCAAGCGAGCACCCGGCGCACCGGTTTTTTCCTGTCGCGCGACGACATTTCGATGCATGCTGAAACGTCGGATGCAGGACAGGCGTACGCTCGGTCATCCCCTTCCTTCCGGAGTCCGCGATGCCCCGTTCCGATCTGCAAGCCCGCCAGGCCGAAGCCTTCCGCGCACTGCATGCGCGCCCCGGCGCGTTCATCATCCCGAACCCGTGGGACGCCGGCACTGCGCGCCTGCTCGCGATGGCCGGCTTCGAGGCGCTCGCGACCACGAGCGCCGGCTACGCGTTTTCGAAAGGCCGGCCCGACAATGCGATCGACCGCGACGCGATGCTCGATCACATCGCCGAGATCGTCGCCGCGGGCGGCCTGCCTGTCAGCGCCGATCTCGAGAACGGCTTCGGCGACGCACCCGACACGGTGGCCGAAACGATCCGGCTCGCGGCCGAGGCGGGCGCAGTCGGCGGCTCGATCGAGGATGCGACGGGGCGTGTCGACACGCCGATCTACGCGCGCGACGCGGCGATCGAGCGCATCGCGGCGGCCGTCGACGCGGCGCGTGCGCTGCCGTTTCCGTTCACGCTGACCGCGCGCTGCGAAAACTACCTGCACGGCCGCCCCGACCTCGCCGACACGATCGCGCGGCTCGTCGCCTATCGCGACGCGGGCGCCGACGTGCTGTACGCGCCCGGTATCACCGATGCGGACGACATCGCGGCGGTGACGCAGGCGGTCGGGGCGCCCGTGAACGTCGTAATGGGGCTGCAGGGCGGGTTGCTGAGCCTCGACGCGCTGGCGGCGCTCGGCGTGAAGCGCGTGAGCGTCGGCGGTGCGCTGGCGCGGGCCGCGCTCGGCGCGTTCCTGCGCGCCGCGAAGGAGATGGTGCAGGACGGCACGTTTACGTTCGCGCAAGCGGGCGTGCCGGGGCGCGACATCAATCGCTGGTTTGCGTCGCCCGATAATTCGCCGGTTTTGTTCGGCGAATGAGCGTCGATAAATCGTGGGATCGTTTCCAGTCGAAACGTGGATTGACGATAATCAACCGATTTCACGTCAGGATTAAACGCCGGTGACGGCGCAAAATCCATCGTCTATTCTCCGCATTCGGCCCGCACGACCCGGTCCGGCGCGCAAGCCAAGCCGGACCGGGCGATCGGGCATTCGCCGTGCGTGTCGATGGCGCGCATTGTTGCATTTTCCCGGCAGGTATGTTTTTGAACGCGGGAGTTGCACGGCGATTTTTTGATTGATAATCTGCGGCACGTTCGAATGAACGGTTGGTGATCCGCCGGTTATATCGATATATAAAAATGCTGAGAGAGCGATGACGATCCGAGAAAATCAACGCGTCAGGTTTGGCGTCGGCGATGTCGTGACGCTGAAGACGGGCGGCCCGCGCATGACCGTCACCTATGCCGGGCCGGTCGTATTCGACGACGGCGACTGGCTGATCTGCCAGTGGTTCGACGAGAGCGGCGAATTCCGGCAGGAAATGTTCCCGCACGACACGGTAGTGCCCGAGCCGCGTGCGATTTCCGCCGGGCGCGTCCGCATGCGGATGCAGTCGCATCGCTACCGGTCGGCCGCCTGACGATGCCCTGCCGCCGCGATGCGGCCGCACGCGGCGCCTGCGCCGCGACATTTCACGTCAGCCCGAAACATGCGGCGGCGCGCCGCGCCGATACTGTCTGCATGAACCCGACCGATCCCATCGCAGCGGTCACGCACCGCGATCCCTATCCCTACTATGCGGCGCTCGTCGACGGGCCGCCGCTCGCGTTCGACGCCACGCTCGGCCTGTGGGTCGCGAGCCGCGCGGCTGCCGTGACGGCCGTGCTCGGCCATCCGGCCTGCCGCGTGCGCCCGCTGGACGCGCCCGTGCCGCCCGCGTTGCGCGGCACGACGGCCGGCGCGCTGTTCGGCGAACTCGTGCGCATGAACGACGGCGCGATGCGGCACGACGTGCCGAAGCAGGCGCTGCGCGCGGCGTTCGCGCCGATCGATGCCACCGCGTTGCGCGATCGCGCGGCGCAGCTTGCCGCGCGGTGCTTGCCGGCGCCGGGCGACGCCGACGCGCTGAACGCGTGGTGCATGACGATGCCCGTCTGCGCGGTGGCCGATCTGCTCGGCTTCGACGACACGCAGCTCAACGATATCGCGCTGCTGGTCGTCGATTTTGTCGCCGCGCTGTCGCCGTTGTCGGATGCGGCGGCGCTGGCCCGCGCGAGCGACGCCGCGCGGCAGTTGCTCGACCGCATGACGGCGCGCGTCGCGCAGACGCATGCGCACGACGGCACGCTCGTCGCCGCGATACAGCAGGCGGCCCGCGCGTCGGGCTGGCAGGCGGGCGAAGCGCGGGTCGCGAATCTCGTCGGGCTGCTGTCGCAGACTTGCGAGGCGACCGCCGCATGGCTCGGCAATGCGCTAGTGGCGTGGAACGGGGAGGCGGGCGGGGAGGCGGCAACGCGCACCGTGCGCGACGATGCCGCGCTCGACGCATTCGTTGCCGAAATCGGGCGCCTCGATTCACCGGTACAGAACACGCGCCGCTTCGTCGCGTCGCGCACGACGATCGAAGGCGTGAGCGTCGAAGCCGGCGACGCGATCCTCGTCGTGCTCGCCGCGGCGAACCGCGACCCTGCCGTGCATCGCGACCCGCACCGGCTGATGCCCGGCCGTGCGGCCGGCCCGAATTTCGGCTTCGGCACGGGGCCGCATGCGTGCCCGGGCGAGCGGATCGCGCGGGCGGTGACGGCGGGGGCGTTCGGGGCGTGGCTGCGTGCGGGCGGCGAGACGCCGCGCGACGGGCTGGTGTGGCATTACCGTGCGTCGACCAACGTCAGGATGCCGAAGTTCGACGCAGCAGGGTGAGCGGGAAGGAGGGACTTATCGGCAGCCTTGCTTCTCCGCCCATTGCTCCTGGGCGGCTATGCGGCGCTGCACGCGTTCGACGAGACCGGTGGAAAAGGTCCGCATGCTGATGCCGCGGCGCTTGGCGAGGATCGTCTGCGCGACGTCGGTGCGCGGATTCGGCTGGCAGGCCCAGTACAGGGTCATCAGCCAGCCGATGCCGGTCCACCCGAACAGCGCGTTGAACATCGCGACCGTCAGCTTGTCGTGCCGGCCGCGCCGGTCGGCAATGACTGCCGGCAGAAAATAGATCGCGATCGCGGCTACCGAACCGGCTACTTGAATCAGGACTGCGTTCTGCATGTTGCTGCTCCATCCGAACTGCAATGGGACTGATTGTCGCGCTTTTTTCGGTAGCGTGCAGGCCGCGCGTCGGCAATTGATTGTTGCGCTTTTAATGATGATCAGCCGGCTTCGGCCGCCGCGGGCTGAACTTCGTTGCTCAGCGCGAAACCTTCGTCGAGCCAGCCCGTCACGCCGCCGATCATCAGCTTGACCGGCCGGCCGAGGCGCGCGAGCTGGATCGCCGCGCGCGCGGCGCCGTTGCAGTGCGGGCCCGCGCAGTAGACGACGAACAGCGTGCCGGCCGGATAGCCGGCGAGCTTGCTCTCGATGATCTTGCGGCGCGGCAGGTTGCGCGCGCCTGGCACGTGGCCAGCCGCGAACTGGTCGGGGCCGCGCACGTCGAGCAGCACGAAATCGGGCGCACCCGACGCGAGCGCGTCGTGCACGTCCCAGCAATCGGTCTCGTAGCGCAGCGACGCCTCGAAGTGGGCGAGGGCGGCGGGGCTGTCGGCGGCGGGCACGTCGGTGACGAAGGACATCGCAGGTTCTCCTGAAGATTGCGCGGATCGCGGTGGAATGAGGGGCAGTATCGCGGTTCCGCGCGTTTCGCGGCAGTGGCGCGATCGACAAGTTCCGGTAACATCGCGCCATGCACAATCATCTCGTCGTCGCGCTCGCCTACGATCGCCTCTGCACGTTCGAATTCGGCTGCGTGGTCGAACTGTTCGCGCTCGAACGCCCCGAACTCGGGGTCGACTGGTATCGCTTCGCGGTCTGCGCGAGCGAGCCGGGGCCCGTGCGCGCGGCGGGCGGCATCACGGTCGCGGCGCCTTACCGGCTCGCGACGCTCGATCGCGCCGATACCATCGTGATTCCCGGCTGGCGCGATCCGGACGAACTGCCGCCGGAACCGCTGCTGAAGAAGCTGCGGGCCGCGCATCGTCGCGGCGCGCGGCTCTGCTCGATCTGCTCGGGCGTGTTCGTGCTGGCGGCGGCCGGCGTGCTCGACGGCCTCACGGTGACGACCCACTGGCGCTATGCGGAGAAGCTGCAGGCGCGCTATCCGGCGCTGCGCGTGAATCCCGATGCGCTCTACGTCGACGAAGGGCAGATCGTCACGTCGGCGGGATCGGCGGCGGGGCTCGACATGCTGCTGCATCTCGTGCGCCGCGATCACGGCGGCGCGATCGCGAACCGGGTCGCGCAGCGCCTCGTGCTGCCGCCGCATCGCGACGGCGGCCAGGCGCAGTTCGTGCCGCGCCCGGTCGCGCCGGGCGGCACCGACCGGCTCGCGAAGCTGATCGACTGGATGCGCGCGCACGCGGCCGAGCCGCACACGCTCGCATCGCTCGCCGCGCAGGCCGCGATGAGCACGCGCACGCTGCAGCGTCAGTTCGCGGACGCGACGGGGATGTCGCCGCTCGCGTGGCTGATCCGCGAACGCGTGAACGTCGCGAAGGACATGCTCGAAGCGCATCCCGCGTTGCCGCTCGCGCAGGTCGCCGCGCGCGCGGGGTTCGGTTCCGAGGAATCGTTGCGCCGGCATTTCCGGCGCGTCGCGGCGACGAGCCCGGCCGCGTACCGGCGCGGGATGGATCGTGGCGCGCGATAGCGGGCGCCGCATCGGATCCCGTCGCGCGACGCTACGCGGATGCGGCGCGGCATGCGAAACGCGGCCTGCCGCGTAGTCCGGCCGGCCGCCGCGGCGGCCGATCGACCGGGCAGGCTCAGCGCGTGCGGGTGTCGAGCGCCTTCTGCCTGATGCACGCGATCCGGTACACCCCGTCCTCGACTTCGACGCCATGCGTATCGTGCGTGAAGCCGGGGAAGCGCAGGTCGAATTGCTCGAGCGCCTTCAGGTAGCCGAGCAGCGGGCCGTCGGCCGGCCCCGCGTTCTCGCCCGGCATCAGCAGCGGAATGCCCGGCGGATAGGGCACGACGCCCGTCGCGACGGTGCGGCCCGCCATCTCCGACAGCTCCAGCATCTCGATGTCGTTGTGCACCAGGTGCTCGAACGCCTCGGCCGGGCTGTAGTCGGGCTTCGGCAGCGTCGAGAAGCCGCGCGACATCATCTCGGTCGTCTTCAGGTCGCTCATCGCGCTGAACATCAGGTCGCACAGGTCGCGCAGGCCGAGCTTGCCGTAGCGCGCCGGATAGCGCGCGACGAGTTCGGGCAGCGCCTGTTCGAGCGGCGCGTTCGCGTCGTAGTCGCGCTTGAAGTCGAGCAGCGTGTTGACGAGCGTGCCCCACTTGCCCTTCGTCACGCCGAGCGAGAACAGGAACAGGATCGTGAAGTCGGTCGTCTTCTCGACGACGATTCCGTGCCGGTCGAGATACGCGGTGACGACCGACGCCGGAATGCCGACCGGCATCAGCCCGCCGTGCGGTGCGACGCCCGGCGTGACGATCGACACCTTGATCGGGTCGAGCATGCAGTAGTCGTCCTCGATGTCGCCGAAGCCGTGCCACGTGTCGCCCGGATGCAGCACCCAGCACGACGGGTCGGTGGCGAGCAGCGTTTCGTCCGCTTCGTGGAAGCGCACGCGGCGGCCGGTCTTGCGATCGACGACGCTGTCGGGCTGCCAGCCGTCGAAGAACCAGTCGTCGTTCTCCGCGCATTCCGTGTGCAGGCGCGCCAGCATCTGGCGGAACGCGACGGCCTCGCGGATCGCGTCGGTCGTCAGCGCCTCGCCGCCGGGGCCGTCCATCATCGCGGCGCTCACGTCGTTCGACGCGATGATCGCGTAGTTCGGCGACGTCGACGCATGCATCATGTACGCCTCGTTGAAGCGCGCGTGCTCGATCGGGTTGCGGCCGTCGCGAACGTGGATGAACGAGGCCTGCGACAGCGCGGCGAGCAACTTGTGCGTCGACTGCGTCGCGAACACGGTCGGCTTGCTCGCGTCGTGTTGCGACGGATCGCCGTGCATTGCGTGACGGTCGCGGTAGATCGGATTGAAGCGCGCGTAGCCGTACCACGCCTCGTCGAAATGCAGGCGGTCGACGCTCTGGCCGAGCAGCGCCTCGACGCGCGCGACGTTGTAGCAGAGGCCGTCGTACGTCGAGTTCGTGATCAGCGCATGCACGGGCGTCGGGTCGATGCCGGCGCGACCGCGCACGAGCGGGTTCGCGTCGATCGCGAGGCGCACGGCGGCGGCCGTGAGCCGCTCCGGCATGATCGGCCCGATGATCCCGTAGTGGTTGCGCGACGGCACCAGGTAGGTCGGAATCGCGCCGGACATCGTCATCGCGTGCTCGGCCGACTTGTGGCAGTTGCGGTCGCACAGCGCGACCTGGTTGCGCGTGACGCTCGCCATCACGATCACGCGGTTCGACATCGACGAGCCGTTCGTCACGTGATACGTGCGATGCGCGCCGAACACGCGCGCCGCGTAGCGTTCGCTTTCGCCGATCGGGCCCGAGTGGTCGAGCAGCGAGCCGAGCTCGCCGACCGAGATCGACAGGTCCGAGCGGAACAGCGCTTCGCCGAAGAATTCGAAGTACGCGCGGCCGACCGGCGATTTCAGGAACGCGGTGCCGCCCGTGTGGCCCGGCGTGTGCCACGAGTATTCGTACACGCGCGAGAACTGCGCGAGCGCGCGGAACATCGGCGGCAGCACGGTTTCGCGGTAACGCTCGATCGCGGCGACGATCCGGCCGCCGATGAACGCGGTGGTGTCCTCCAGCAGCCAGATGAAGTCGTCGGCCTTGCGCATCGCGTCGACCGGAATCGCGGACGCGCTCGCGCGGCTCGCGAGCAGGAACACCGGCACGGTCGCGTTGCGCGCGCGCATCGCGTCGAGCACGGCCTGCGCGGGCGCATGGGCGACGTCGCCGCCGAGTTCCCAGTTGAGCAGCAGGCACTGGATCGCCGGATCGGCGGCGACCACGGCGCAGGCATCGTCGGCGGACGTCGCGATCACGACGTCGACGAGCCGCGCGCGCAGTTCTTCGGCCAGCGCCGTCGCGGCGCGCCCGGTGGCCGTGCGTTCGTCGATGTCGTGCTGCACCAGCAATGCTTTCATGCCGAGGCGGCGGAAGGCCGGTTGGGTCAAGGATGCGGTCATGTGTCATTCCCCCGTCGGTTGGGTTGCCTGGGCGCTCGCGGCAACGGCCGGCGAGCGAGCATGAAGGACGTCGGCCCGGTGTCGGCCCACGGAGATCCAGAAGGTGGCGGCGAGCGCGGCGATGGTCACGCCGAGCGCGAGATAGCGCACCCAGCGCGGCGAACGGCCGCCCGGATGCACGTGGGTTTCCTCGATCTCGCGCTGGCGATTGATCGACAGTTCGTAGAAGACGATCGTCGCGACGACGAAGATCAGCGACCAGCGCGTCTGCTGGCCGTCGGAGCCGACCATCGCCCACAGCGCGTAGACGGCGCCGATCAGGCCGACGATCGTGTAGAACGTGAACTGGTGCGACGGCATCTTTCCGTAGCCGAGCACCTTGATCGCGATGCACGAGTAGATGTACGGCAGCAACGTCATGATCACGGCGATCGACGCGATCTTGCCGAACTGCTCGCTCGCGCTCGGCGACATCGTCGCGAGCACCTGCACCGACATGATCAGCGCGACGATCGCGAGGCCGGCCGACGGCACGTTCTTCGAGTTCACGCGGGCGAACACGCCGGCGAACAGGCCGTCGTCGGCGGCCGCCTTCGCGGTCTGGCCGACCAGCAGCGTCCAGCCCGCGAGCGAGCCGAGGCAGCCGAGCGCCGCGCAGATCGCGACCGCGTTCGCGGCCGTATCGCCGAGCGCGAGGCGCGCGGCATCCGCGAACGGCGCGCTCGATGCGAGCAGCGCCTTGTTCGGGATCATCCCCATGATCACGGTCGAGCTGAGCACGTAGCAGACGGCCGCGAGCACGACGCCGCCAACGGTCGCGATCGGCACGTTGCGCGACGGATTCTCGACGACGCCGGCCGACACCGACGCGCTCTCGACGCCGATGAACGCCCACAGCGTGAAGTTCAGCGTCGCGCCGATCGCGTTGAAGCTGCTCGTGCCCGACACGTTCCAGCCGGCGAAGTACACGTCCTTGCTGAACCAGAACCAGCCGAACACGGCCATCCCGAGGATCGGCACGAGCGCGAAGATCGTCGTGACCGACTGCACGCGGCCCACGACGTTCGGCCCGAGGATGTTCGCGTACGTGAACAGCCAGATCACGAAGATCTGCGCGAGCGCGAACACGAGCGGGTCTTTCAGGACCGGGAAGAAGTGCACGAGATAGCCGAGGCCTGCGACCGCGAGGCCGACGTTGCCGAGCACGTTCGCGAGCCAGTAGATCAGGTTGGTCTGGTAGCCCATGTACGGGCCGAACGACTTGCGCGCGTATGCATACGGGCCGCCGGCGGCCGGGTCGATCGCGGCGAGCTTCGCGAACACGAGCGCGAGCGACACGGCGCCGACGACGGTGATCAGCCAGCCGAAGATCGCGATGCCGCCGGTGGCGGCGAGGTTCGCGGGCAGCATGAAGACGCCGGAGCCCATCATGTTGCCCGCGACCATCAGCGTGGCGGGAACGACGCCGATTTTCGGCGCGGAAGCGGTGGCCGGCGTGGCGGCGGAACGGGAGGGGGACGAGCTGGCATCGGACATGCGAGGCTCCTTGAAAAGACGTGATGCGGTTGAGGTGGCGCGGCCCGGCGCCGGTCGACGATTCCGGTGCGGATCGCCGTTTTATTAAGCGGTGTCATGTTATCTCGGTAATCGGATTTTTAAATGAAAATGCAGAAGTTAAATCGTTTGAATATTGATGTGAATCATTGAGTTGAGAGAAACGATGTCTCGGTGCGACCTCGGTGGCGCGGCGCGGTTGGGCTTGTGGGGCCAGCGCTCCCGATGCCGGACGGTCGCAAAGGCCGGTCGAATGGCGCGTCGGTCGCTAATTGAGCGTTTTGTCGAATGGGTTAAATCGCGGCGTGACGTAAATAATCATTCGATCAGTGATCGATTTTGTTGATTATCGTCAACGGAATGAAAAACGTGTTGCTTGCGCAATATGCTTCGCGTTCACGTGATGGGTGCCGATTTCTGCTGACAGCAGGCCGACGCGGCCCAGCCGCTCGGCGCATTCACACGGGTTTTTCCTGACGGGCGCGAGGGCAGCCGGGGAACACGTCGGGAAAACGTCGGGAAAACGGGAAAAGGACCTGAAGGGGCCCCGAAAGCGGCCACGGAAAGCGCCCCCGGGGCCCGGCCCATCGGCGTATCATCCGGATTTTCGTCAGCCCGATCCAGGCACCCCACCATGACTTCCGTCGACACTACCCCCGTCCTCGACCATGACAAGCTCGTTACCTTCGTCGAGCGCAAGTGGAACGATGAAATCCTCCATGCACTGACCGACTACATCGCGATTCCCGCGAAGAGCCCTGCATTCGATCCCGACTGGGCGAAGCGCGGCTATCTCGAGCGCGTCGTAACCGATGCCGCGCAGTGGGCCGAACGCCAGCCGGTGAAGTGCCTGAAGCTCGAGATCGTGCGTTTGCCCGGCCGCACGCCGGTGATCTTCTTCGAAACGCCCGCCACGCGCTCGGGCAGCACCGACACGATCCTGCTGTACGGCCACCTCGACAAGCAGCCCGAATTCGACGGCTGGCGCGCGGACCTCGGCCCGTGGACGCCGAAGTACGAGAACGGCAAGCTGTACGGCCGCGGCGGCGCGGACGACGGCTACGCGATCTACGCGAGCCTCGCGGCGCTCGGCGCGCTCGACGAGCAGGGCATCGAGCGGCCGCGTTGCGTCGGCCTGATCGAGACCTGCGAGGAGTCGGGCAGCTACGACCTGCTGCCGTACGTCGACGCACTGCGCGACCGGCTCGGCCAGGTATCGCTCGTCGTGTGCCTCGATTCGGGCGCCGGCAACTACGACCAGATGTGGCTCACCACGTCGCTGCGCGGGCTCGTGTCCGGCGACCTGCAGGTCGAGGTGCTCGAGGAAGGCGTGCACTCGGGCGTTTTCGGCGGCATCGCGCCGTCGAGCTTCCGCGTGATGCGCCAGTTGTTCGAGCGTCTCGAAGATGCGAAGAACGGCAACCTGCTGCCCGGCGTGTTCCATTGCGAGATTCCCGACAGCCGCGTGCGCGAAGCAGACGCGGCCGCCGCGATTCTCGGCGACGCCGTGTGGAAGGGGCTGCCGTGGGCCTGCGGCGCGGACGGCAAGCCGGTGCTGCCGACCACGACCGATCCGCGCGAGGCGCTGCTGAATTCGACGTGGCGTCCGTCGCTGTCGGTCACCGGTGCGGCCGGCCTGCCGGCGCTCGCCGATGCGGGCAACGTGCTGCGCCCGCGCACCGCGTTCAAGCTGTCGCTGCGCCTGCCGCCGCTCGTCGACGCCGCGCAGGCCGTGCAGCAATTGAAGGAATTGCTCGAACTCGATCCGCCGTACAACGCGAAGGTCACGTTCAAGCCGGACGCGGGCGCCGCGACGGGCTGGAGCGCGCCGGATCTCGCGCCGTGGCTCGCATCGTCGCTCGATGCCGCGTCGCGTCGCCACTTCGGCGCCGACTGCGCGTACATGGGCCTCGGCGGCACGATCCCGCTGATGAACGTGCTTCAGGAGGGTTTTCCGTCCGCCCAGTTCATGGTGTGCGGCGTGCTCGGGCCGAAGTCGAACGCGCACGGCCCGAACGAATTCCTGCACGTGCCGTACGCGAAGAAGCTGACGGCGGCGGTCGCGGACGTGATCGCGACCGCGCGCTGATCGCCGGATTGCCCGACGTGCCGATGGCCCGACCCGGGCCGACTTGATGGAGTGTTGCCGATGACCGTACTGCCGACGCCCGATACCGAACCGCTGCGCATGCGCGCCGAACCGCTGCATGCGTTCGTCGCGGCACTCTGGGAACGGGCCGGCAGCAGCGGGCGCGAGGCTGCGCTCGTCGCCGATCATCTGGTCGGCGCGAATCTCGCGGGCCACGATTCGCACGGGATCGGGATGATCCCGAACTACGTCGCGTCGTGGCGGGAAGGGCAGTTGCAGTTGAACGGGCACGCGTCGATCGTGCGCGACGGCGGCGCGGTGCTGACGATCGACGGCGGGCGCGGCTTCGGCCAGGTGATCGCGTTCGAGGCGATGGTCGAGGGGATCGAGCGTGCGCGACGCATGGGTATCTGTGCGATCGGGCTGCGCGACGTGCATCATCTCGGCCGCATCGGGCACTGGGCCGAACAGTGCGCGCGCTCGGGGCTCGTGTCGTTCCATTTCGTCAACGTGCCGGGCGACCTGCTGGTCGCACCGTTGCACGGCACCGATCCGCGCTTCGGCACGAACCCGTTCTGCGCCGCGTATCCGCGTGCGGGCCGGCCGCCGCTGCTGCTCGATTTCGCGACGAGCGCGATCGCGTACGGCAAGACGCGTGTCGCGTACAACCAGGGCAAGCGCGTGCCGGGCGGGTCGCTGATCGACCATCGCGGGCAGCCGACCGACGATCCGGCCGTGATGCACGAGCAGCCGTTCGGTGCGCTGCTGCCGTTCGGACTGCACAAGGGCTATGCGCTGGCCGCGATGTGCGAGATTTTCGGCGGGGCGCTCGTCGGCGGGCATACCACCTACGGCGACACGCTGCAGAAGACGAGCGCGATCGTCAACGGGATGCTGTCGGTGCTGATCGATCCGAATGCGTTCGATGCGGCCGACGCCGAGCGCGAAGCCGATGCGTTCGTCGCATGGGCGAAGGCGTCGCCGCAGGCCGGCGACGCGCCGGTGCAGGTGCCGGGCGAGCCGGAAGAGGCCAGCCGCGCGGCACGCGGTGCCGGCGGCATTCCGGTCGACCGCGCGACGTGGCGGCAGATTCGCGACAGCGCGGCGGCGGTCGGCTTCGATGACGCGGCGCTCGATGCGTGGACGCAACGTTGCACGGAGCGCGCATGAGCTGGCAGTCGGAGAAGGCGCGCGGCGAGGAGATCGCGTATCAGCTCGCGCCGCTCGGCAACGTGACGGTCGTGCGGTTCTTCAGCGGTGCGGCGATGCGGCTCGACGGCGTGATGTTCGGCTTCATGTCGCGCGGGTCGCTGTTCCTGCGTGTGGATGACGTGAACCGTCCGGCGTTCGTCGCGGCGGGGATGGGGTCGTTCTTGTACGAGCGGCCCACGCGGACCGTCGCGCTCGCGGGCTACTACGAAACACCGGCCGACGTGCTCGAGGACGCAGGCGCGCTGTTCGACTGGTGCCGCAGCGCGTATCGCGCGGCGCTGCTGGCAGGGCCGCCGAAGCGCAAGGCGCGGGCGGCGGTGAAACCGGTGGGGGAAGGGAAGCCGGCGGTGAAGCGAGCGGTGAAACCAGCGGCAAAACCCACAGCAAAACGCAAGCAAACCTAATACCGGCCAAGCGAAGCAACTGCTTCGCGAACTTCGCTTTCCTTTCTTTCGGTCTCGGCCGTATCCGTGCGGTGCACGCGGCGTGATGCCCGGCGGCGCGCCCGCACCGGTGCGCAAAAGCCACTGGCTTGCCGCATCGCACATCCCCCGTGCTTCACAACGGCGGCCCCGGCGTTTATGATCGGCGCGGGTTGCACCCGTGCATCGCGCGACCCGCGCCGGCCTCGCCGCCGGCTCCGCGAACGACGCATCGTACGTCGCGCGGCATGCTTCCCCACTCATCATTCCAGACGGAGACAGCCGATGCTCGTCCTGATTCTCGGTTTAGCGATCTTCCTCGGTGTGCACTCGATCCGGCTCGTCGCGGACGGCTGGCGGTCGGCGACGATCGAGCGGATCGGCGAGAAAGGCTGGAAGGGCCCGTATGCGATCGCGTCGATCGTCGGCTTCGTGCTGATCGTCTGGGGTTACGGCATCGCGCGTGAGGGCGCGACGCTGCTGTGGGTGTCGCCCGTCGGCGTGCGCCACCTCACCGGGATGCTGACCGCGATCGCCTTCGTGCTGATCGCTGCGTCGTACGTGCCCGGCAACCGCATCAAGATGCTCGTCGGCCATCCGATGGTGGCCGGCGTGGCGGTATGGGCGATCGCGCACCTGCTCGCGAACGGTACGCTGCACGCGGTCGTGCTGTTCGGCGCGTTCTTCGTGTGGTCGCTCGTCGATTTCGTCGTGTGGCGTGCGCGCGATCGCCGCGATGGCGTACGCTATCCGGCGGGCAGGCTGTCGGGCGACGTCGTGGCGATCGTGGCCGGGCTCGTCGCATGGGCCGTCTTCGCGCTGTTCCTGCACGGCTTGCTGATCGGCGTGCGGCCGTTCGGTTGAGCGAACGACCGAACGACCGAACGACGGCCCCCCGGCCGCCGACGCCAACGCTTAGCGCAGCTTCGCGCCGGCCGCGTCGCCGAGTTGCGCCGGCTTGCGGCGCAGGAAATACGCGGCGACGATCGCGATCGCCGTCGAAACCGTGAACCAGAACTGGAAGCGCGAATCCGGGTTGAATGCCTGCGAGCCGAGCACGGCGACGAGCGCCAGCAGCGCGACCCAGTTCGACACCGGATAGAACCACGCGCGGAACGCCGCCGGATCGCGTTGCTCGTGTTGCGTCTGCCGGCGCATCGCGAAGTGCGCGACGATGATGAAGATCCACACGATCATCACGAACGCACCGCTGCTCTTCGCGAGCATCAGGAACAGGTCGCCGCCGCTCACGAAGTGAATTCCCAGAATCGACACGCAGATCGCGAGGCACAGCACGAGCGCGTTCATCGGCACGCCTTTCGCGTTGGTGCGGCCGAACACCGCGGGTGCGTGACCCCGCTGGCTCAGCGAGAACAGCATGCGCGAGTTCGAGAACAGGAACGAGTTCATCACCGACATGAACGACACGAACAGCACGATCTTCATCGCGACGGCCGCGCTCGTGAAGCCTGCCATGCTGAACAGCGACACGTACGGCGATTTCAGGTTGGCCTTGTCGGTCCACGGCATGCACAGGATCAGGATCGATACCGAGCCGACGTAGAACACCATCACGCGCACGATCACGCTCTTGATCGCGCGGATCACGTTCTTGCTCGGGTTCTCGGATTCGCCCGCCGCCACGGCCGCGATTTCGCTGCCGCCGAGCGAGAAGATCACGACCATCACGCCCGCGAGCACGGGCGAGATGCCGTTCGGCATGAAGCCGCCGTGATCGGTGAGGTTCACGAGCCCCGGCGCCGGAATGCGCGGCTGGAAGCCGAGCAGGATCGATGCGCCGAGCGCCATGAACACGATGATCGTCGCGACCTTCGCGAACGACAGCCAGTATTCCGCTTCGCCGAACGAGCGCACCGAGTACGCGTTGCTCGCGATCAGCGTGACGAGCATGAACAGCGCGCCGCCCCAGATCGGCAGCCACGGCAGGAAATCGTGGAGGATCGCGCCGAGCAGGATCGCCTCGACGGTAATCGTCATCATCGACTTGAACCAGTACAGCCAGCCGACCGCGAAGCCCGCCCATTCGCCGAGATAGCTGCTTGCGTAGGTGGAGAACGATCCGCTGTCGGGGTTGCGCGAGGCCATTTCGCCGAGCATGAACATGACCAGCGTGACGATCACGCCGCCGATCAGGTACGACAGGATCGCCGCGGGGCCGGCGCTCGCGATGATCGCGCCGGAGCCGACGAACAGGCCCGCGCCGATCACGCCGCCGAGCGCGATCATCGTGATGTGCCGTTGCTTGAGGCTTTGCCTCAATGAGTTGTCCTGCATCTCCTACCTCTGATTATTGTTGACCGGGAACGCATCGGGTGGCGCGGCGGCAAGCGTTCTGCCGCCGCGGGGGCGCCGACGTCGAGGGAGCGTGTGTGACGCGATGTGCCGGGCCGCCGGCGCTGAATCGGAATGGCGGCCGCGAAGTGCCGGTCGGTGCCCGCGAGAGGGCGACGACGACCGCAACCCCGGATTGTGGGCGGACACCGCCGTCGCGGCAAACGAGATATGCGAAAGACGTCTTGCGGTTTGCTCATCAATTGCCGCGAGGGCGGCAAGCGCGTGTTCGCGTCAGATCGGCCTGACGAACAACCCGACGGTGAGCACGGCGCCGATGCAGACGATCCCGATCCGCAGCACGCGTTCGTTGACGCGGTGCAGCGCCCACGTGCCGAGCAGGCCGCCGACGATCGCGCCGCCGCCGAGCGCGAGCGCGTTGCCCCAGTGCAGGTGCGGCGACGTCAGGAACAGCACGACGGCCGATGCGTTCATCACGCCCGCGAGCGCGTTCTTCGTCGACATCGCGTGACGCGGCGACAGGCCGGCCATCGTCAGCACGGCCATCATCAGGAAGCCGAGCCCGCCGCCGAAGTAGCCGCCGTAGATCGCGATCATGAACTGCGACAGCGCGGCCGGGACGGTGCCGAGGTGTGCGGTGCCTTCGCGCGGCTTGCGGAAAAAGCTGCCCCACGCGAACACGATCGTCGCGAACAGCACGAGCCACGGCACGAGGCGCGAGAAGATCGACGACGGGGTCTTCAGCAACAGCAGCCCGCCGAGCGCGCCGCCGACCACGCTGATCGCGAACATCGCGCGAAACGACAGCTTGCCGACGCCGCGCACCAGCTTGCGGCTCGCCCAGCCGGTCGTGACCTGCGCGGGAAACAGCGCGACCGTCGACGTGATGTTTGCCGCGAGCGGCGACATGCCCGACACGATCAGCGCGGGCAGCGTGACGAACGAGCCGCCGCCGGCCAGGGTGTTCTGCAGTCCGGCCCAGAGGCCGGCGAGGACGACGAGTGCGAGCATCGGTGCGGGAGCGGAAGGTGGCGGGGGCGCCGGTCGAAAGCGGGCAAGCGCGGCGGACGCACGATGGTAATGCAGGATCGGGCGCGGCGGGAACCCGTGCGATCGCGGTGTCGTTGCGCGGTCTTACGACGTCGCGCGACCAATGTCTGATTGCCGAACGGCGCGCGCGAAATAGACTGATTGATGAGCGGCAGGACAGAACCGG
Source organism: Burkholderia metallica (assembly GCF_001718555.1). Taxonomy (NCBI): domain Bacteria; kingdom Pseudomonadati; phylum Pseudomonadota; class Betaproteobacteria; order Burkholderiales; family Burkholderiaceae; genus Burkholderia; species Burkholderia metallica. The sequence continues at coordinate 2,177,154 of NZ_CP013403.1, read as the reverse complement.
CAGGGTTGGGGCAAGCCGGCGCCCGGTGCGCTCGGGAACGCAGTTCCTGTTGACGGGTTCGATTCCGGCCACGCGGTGCCGGCGCGCCGGAATCGGGCCACCTTTATTCGGGGGACACGCATGCGCGCCGGCGGGCGAACAGGCGACGAGGTCGATCGCGGCCACGCGAGGGTGCTTCGTTGCCGTTGCTCCGCCGTATCGGCGGAGTAGCTGAATTTCGCAATCCGGATCATGCGGCGCGTGTGCCACGCGCCGTACGATCGACGTTGCCCGATCGCTCCGCAGCCGGCGGATGTCAGCCGTTGGACGGCCGTCGCGGGGGCGCGGGCGTGAGAGAACAATCATGAGAAAGTCGCTTCACGGAATCGGATCGGGTACGGCCGTCTGCCTGATCTGCACTGCATGTATCGCCGCATCGCCGGCAGCCGCCTACACGCCGCGCGGCATGCGGCATGCGCATCCTTCTCGCAACGTGCAGCCGCTTGCGATCGCGACCGTCCAGCCGACGGCGAACGGCGGAGACCAGGCCGACGCGCTGCAGGCCGCGTTCGATGCGTTGCAGCCGGGCCAGCACCTCGTGCTTGCGCCGGGACGCTACGTCGTCGGCCGCTCGTTGACGGTATCCAGGGCGGACGTCGTGATCTCCGGCTATGGCGCGACGCTGGTCGCGACCGATCCGGCGCAGCAGACCATCGTGATGAGCGGCAGCGGCTCGACGCTCGTCGGCGTCACGCTGGTCGGCACGGGCACGACGCGGCTGACGACACCCGAATCGACGAAGGTCGAGGTGACGGGCACCGGCGTCCAGGTGCTCGGCGTGACGATCCAGGGCGGCGCCAGCGCCGGGATCTTCGTGTTCGGCGGCAGCAACGTGGCGATCGTGGGCAACACCGTGCAGGCGACGCTGGCCGACGGCATCCACACCACCTACGGCTCGACCAACGTGCTGGTGCGCGGCAACACGGTGAAGGACACCGGCGACGACCTGATCGCCGTCGTCAGCTACCAGCATGACGGCCGCCTGAGCGCCAACGTGCTGATCGACGGCAATACGGTATCCGGCAATTACTGGGGGCGCGGCATCTCCGTGGTCGGCGGTCGGTCCGTGACGATTTCGAACAACACCGTCAACGGCGTGCAGAAGGCGGCCGGCATCCTGGTCGCGCAGGAGGACAGCTGGAAGACCTACGGTGTGTCGGACGTGCTGATCGAGAACAACGTCGTCGGCGCGATCCAGGACGGCACGAACGCGAACAACGGCCTGCCGCCCACCGGGCAGGGCGCGATCGAACTGGATACGTCGTCGGGGGCGGTGTCGTACGTCGTCGTGAAGGGCAACCGCGTATCGGGTTCGGGCTATGCCGGCTTCCGCGCGGCGGGGAACGTCTGCCATTTCGCGGTGACCGATACGACGCTCGCGTCGATTGCCGGCGTACCGGTGTCGCTGCTGACGAACGGCTGCCCGGCCGCCAGTATCGTCGCGTACGGCAATTCGCTGGGCGGCGTCGCGCTGGTGCCGCCGGTCGGCGCCTCCCCGACCGGGACGATTCCGGCCGGCGGCGCGGTGACCGCGGGGATGCCGGCGGTGCGCACGAGCCTGATGCGTGCAAATGGCACATCCGCCCCGGCGCGGAACTGACGAGGTTCGCGACGTGCCGCCAGTCGTGCGATCGAACGGGGCGCCGCGCGATGCGTTCGGGCGCGCGGTTGCCCCGGTGCCGTGGCGGCGTCCGCGACCGCGGGCAAGCGGCCGCGATGCGCGGCGATGCGGTCGGTGTGGTCGCGTTTGATCTCGTGCTGCGGGTCGTCGGGCGATGCGCGATGACGGTGGCCTTTGCAGTCGAAGTCCGCGGTGTGGATCCCGACGATCGTGCCGGTCGTTCATCGGAATGGCCGGTTCGATCGTCGTCGCGTCGCTCGGCGCGTCATCGGCTCATGCCGGCGGCTTCAACTGCGATGAAAAACGGCTAACCGTCGATGCCGATCGTTACGTCGAGGCGAGGCCATCCGCGAAGCAGTTGACCGATCCAGCGCACCTATTCGGCATCGGCGCAGACCGCTGACCCAACACCGGCCGGTTGCGGCGAACGGTCGAGCTTCGGCAGCCACACGAAGGCGATCGTCACGAGCGTCACGCCGACGACGAGCATCGGCACCACCATCGGCCAGGCCCCTAATTGATATTGCGGGCCGACGAAGGTTGCCGCCGTCTGGCCCACGCAGAAAGCGAAGAACATCATGATGAAGCCGGACCACGACACGGCACGACCTGCAAGGTGCGGCAGACCGCTCACCGCGCCTGCCTGTCCGCAAGGCTGGTGGATGCCATGGCCGAGACAATACACGCCGTGTCCCAATAGCAGCGGCCATGCACTCCACGGAAGCAGCACACAGCCGAGTGCCTGGATCACCGCGCCGGTGAGGCTCAGCATCGCGCCTTGCTGCACGGTGCGAAGCATGCTCTGCCGGTTGAGCAGTCGTCGGCATCCATACGTGCTTGCAACGTAGACCAGGGTGCCGCAGGCGGGTATCCAGCCGTAGCGCTGAGGCGATATGCCCAGATATCCGATATAGATCGCCGGCGAGAGCAGCAGAAAGCAGAACATGCCGGTATAGGTCGACGCGGCCACGAGTGCCCATACCCTGAACGTCGCATTGGAGAGGATTTCGCGTACGCCGCCGGCTGCCGGCTTGCTCGTATGTCCCTGCCGACGAGATTCTTCAAAACCGCGCCAGCACGTCGCAAGCAGCACGCATGCATACACGCTCATGCCTGCCAGGACCCACCGCCAACCTGCGTGTTGGGTGACATAGGCACCCAGGATCGGCGCGACACACGCCATCAACCCCATTCCCGTGAATCCGCGCGCCATCACATGGGGCCCATCGTCGGCCGCATAGCGATCGCGCACCGTCGCACGTGCGCATACCAGGATTGCGGCCATCGCCAAACCCTGAAAGGCGCGTGCCACGGTCAACATCACGGCGGTCGCGGCGAGCGCGGCACCCAGCGCAGCGACCGCGTAGAGCGCGAGGCCGGTCAACAGCACCGGCCGACGGCCGAAGCGATCGGACAGGCTGCCCATCGGCAACTGCCCGATGCCGAATGCCAACGCAAACACCGTGAGACTGATGCTGGCCGAGCCCAGCGTCGCGGCGATTTCGGGCAGCGCCGGCAGGTAACTGTCGGTCGCAACCGGCTGCGCCGCCAGCAAGAACGGTAGCAACAGCGCAAAGTCGATGGGAGCGCGGCGAATCATTTGAGCAGTTCCGGGCAAGAACCTTTCCTGAATGGATTGACGGCAACCGCGTAGCCCGCGCAACAGGGTACGAGGACGCCGAGGCTGGCCGTTGCGGTCGCAATGGTTTTCCGGATGGTTTCGGGCATGAGTACGACGTCAGGCAGAATGATATCGGTCCGGGCGGACCCGTTTCACGCGTACGCGGCCGTGACGATGAACGGCGCCGACAGCGTCGGCGCCGAAGCAGTTCGACACGACCGCGACTAGCGTTGAAGGGATCTGGATACCCGCTCGTTCACCGTGCTGTCCGGTTGCATTGCCAGTGCCCGCAGGCGCGCGTATTCGGCCTTGCCGACCGGCTGCGCATTCGGCTGGCCCAGATCGTTCATGTGAATACGATAGGTTTCCCGCGCGCTCAACGCGGCAAGCGATGCAATCACGGTGGCGCCGAACGTGATTGCGCCCACGATCAACCAGACATTGGCCGTCCCGGGCGGCGCCACGGCCGTGAAGAGCGCCGGCAGCATCGCGGTGGCGGCGGTGCCGAGGTTCTGCGCGATGGCCATGGCCGACACACGGGTGCGGGTCGGGAAAAGTTCGGGGTAGAAGCTCGGGAACACTGCGTTGTAGCCCTGATAGACGACGCCCCACATCAGCAGCGACATCGCGAAAGCAAGCGGTACGCTCTTGATGCTGATCGCATACAGGTACGCGAACGCGAGCAGGCCCGACAGCAGCGCACCGAAAACGATGGGCGGTTTGCGGCCGATCCTGTCCGACAGGTTGCCGACGTACGGAATCACCAGCACCGCGACGATGTTGCCCACCACCGGAATCCACAGGTAGACGTCCTTCGCGAAGCCGATGCCGTAGGCCGGCTGCACCGCATAGGCCGCGCCGAAGATGGTGGCGACCACCGGAATCACGTTCATCAGCGCCATGCAAACCACACGCAGCATGTCCTTCCAGCTGTACTTGAACGCGTCGACGACCGGTGAACGCGGGCGCGACTGCTGCCGGACTTCGGCTGCGAACGCTGGCGTCTCGTCCACCTTGCGGCGGATGATCCAGGCCGCGATGATGACCACGAAGCTGAGCAGGAACGGAATGCGCCAGCCCCAACTGGTGAATTGCTCGGCCGGCAAGTAGTGGGCGAGCGGCAGGAACACGGCAGCCGCCAGCACCTGGCCGGCCTGCACGCCCTGCAGCGTGAAACTCACGAAAAAGCCGCGGCGTCCGAAGGGCGCGTGCTCCAGGATCATCGAACTGGCGCCCGAGATCTCGCCGGCGACCGCAAAGCCCTGCGCCAGACGCAGGATCACCAGCAGTACCGGCGCCAGCAGCCCGACCTGCTCATAGGTCGGCAGCAGGCCCACCCCGATGGTCGAGAAGCCCATCAGGAACATGCACCAGAGCAGCACGGTCTTCCGTCCGTGCGTGTCGCCGAGATGACCGAGCACGAACGCGCCGATCGGCCGCGATACATAACCCACGCCGTAGGTGGCCAGCGACGCGATGATGGCGGTCGTCGCATTGCCCTTCGGGAAGAAGATCTGCGGAAAGATCAGCGCCGAGGCGGTGGCGTAGATGAAGAAATCGTAATACTCGAGCACCGACCCGATCCAGCCGCTGGCGGCGGCCTTCTTCGACTGATGCTTGCCGCGAGGCTCCTGTGGTGTGGCTTCGATCATGCTTGTCTCCATATATTGATATCGAGGGCAGAGGGCAACGCGCGTGCGAGGCACCGGCTCCTGCCCGAAGCTCGGTGCCTCTTCGTACGACGGGTGCAACGGTCGCGGCCCTGCCTGTGTCGGCTTCAGCCGATCTGTTCTCGTACAGCGGCGCTTACGCTCGATCGATCGCCGACGCGGCGGCCCGCAGGGCCAGCAGATAGCTGTCGACACCGAAGCCGCAGATCTGCCCGCTGACGATGTCGGCGAAAACGGAGTGATGCCGGAACGGCTCCCGGGCATGGATGTTGGACATGTGCAATTCGACGATCGGGCAGGTCAGGATGGCCAGCGCGTCGCGGATGCCGTAGCTGTAGTGGGTCCAGGCGCCGGCATTGATCAGTACGGCATCCTGATGTTCTTCGAATGCGCGATGAATCCGCTCGCACATCGATGCTTCGCTGTTCGTCTGGAACGATTCCACCTGCGCGCCCAGCTCGGTCGCGAGCGATTGCAGCCGCGCGTCGATCTCCGCCAGCGTGATGGTCCCGTACTGCTCCGGATCGCGCTTGCCGAACATGTTGTGGTTGATGCCATGCAGCATCAGGATCTTTTTCATCGGAGTCTTCCTCGCACATTCAGTCAAAAGGCACGGCAAGCCGATCGATCACCTCGCTGGTCTCGGGACGTACGCCGCGCCACCACGCGAACGCTTCGGCCGCCTGCTCGACCAGCATGCCGACCCCATCCGCGATCCCGTGCACGCCCGCATTTTTCGCGAGTCGGAGAAAGGGTGTCAGACGCTTGCCGTACGCGAGCTCGTAGGCCGTGCCGTCCGGGCTGAACACGCTCGGCGGAACGGGCGGCAGGTCGCCGGTCAGACTGGCCGACGTGGCATTGACCACCAGATCGAAACGGCCCATCCGGGCCAGGTTCGCGTAGCTGCTGGCCACGAGCGGGCCGCGTCCGGCGACCTGCGCGGCCAGTGCGCGCGCCTTGTCGACGTCGCGATTCGCGATGACCATCTCGGCCGGCGCCGCGTCGAGAAACGGCAGCAGTGCGCCGCGGGCTGCGCCGCCCGCGCCGAGCAGCAGCACGCGCTTGCCGGCCATCGGGAGGCGGAGGTTGACTTCGATGTCGCGGACGAGCCCGATACCGTCGAAGTTGTCGGCCAGGATGCGGCCGCCTTCGAACTTGAGCGCATTTGCCGCGCCCGCCAGTTCCGCACGCTCGCTTCGTTCGTTCGCCATCGCGAAAGCGTCGAGCTTGAACGGGGCCGTGATGTTGATGCCCTTGCCGCCGCTCGAGGCGAAAGCACGAACCACGTCGGCAAAGGCGCCGTCCGGCTCGACCGGTCCTTCGATCGCCGTATAGCGGATGTCCTGCCCGGTTGCCTGCGCGAACAGGCCGTGAATCAGCGGAGATTTCGTGTGTCCGATCGGATTGCCGATCACTGCGTACTGGTCGGTCATCGCTGGCTCGCTTTCGAATAGAGGACGCCGTCGGCCTGCATCGCATCGATTTCGGCCGGATCGAAGCCGAGCGATTGCGCGACTTCGGCGTTGTGCTGCCCGAGATCGGGTGCGGTCTCCCGGATCGTCGTGTCGCAATCGGAGAACCGGAACGGCAGGTTGGGCAGGCGCAGCGTCCCGTAGCGCGGATGCTGCTGCTCGACGACCATGCCGCGTGCCTGGATCTGCGGATCGGCCAGCACCTCGTCGATGCGCTGCACCTTCGCGCAGGGAACGTCGATGCCATCCAGCAGTTCGAGTACCGAAGCAACCGACCGGGCGGCCACCCACGGCTCGACCACCGCGAGAATCTCCGAGCGGTGCGCGTTGCGTCCGACACTGTCGTGAAACCGCGTGTCGGCGCCGAAGCACGCCGGGCCGCCGTGCGCTTCGATCAGCGCGGCGAAGCGTTTCCATGCGTCGTCGACCTGCGCGGCGATCACGAGATCGCCGTCCGCGGCACGGAACACGCCATAGAGCGTCGAGGTCGGCATGTCGTGCCCGGTCTGCTCGGGCAGCACGCCTTGCAGCGTGTAGCACTGCACCGCGTATTCGTGCATCGACACCAGCGTGTCGTACAGCGCCATGTCGATGTGCTGCCCGCGCTTGCTCTTCACGCGCCCCAGCAGCGCGGCATTGATGGCCGCCACCGCATGAATGCCGGTGTACATGTCGCCGAGCGAGATGCGTAGCAGCGGCGGCCGCTCGCCCGGCGTGCCGACCATCTGCATGATGCCGCTCTTGGCCTCGGCGATCAGCCCGAAACCGGCACGATGCGCGTCCGGCCCGGTGTGGCCGTACGCCGAAATCGAGCAGTAGACGAGGCCCGGATTGCGCGCCGACAGTTCGGCGTAGCCCAGCCCGAGTTTGTCCAGTGCGCCCGGCCGGTAATTCTCGATGAACACGTCCGCCGAGTCGCACAGCCGCTGCATGAATGCCTTGCCGCGCGCGTCCTTCATGTTGACGCTCACGCCGCGCTTGCCCATGTTGAGCTGCAGGAAATAACCGCTTTGCTGATCGTCGAGCACGGTTGCGTGCTGGCGTCCGGCGTCGCCGGTGCCGGGGCGCTCGACCTTGATCACTTCCGCGCCGAGTGCCGCGAGGCATCGCCCGACATAGGGGCCGGCGAGGAAGTGGCTATAGTCGACGACGCGAATGCCTTCGAGGGGACGGGCTTGCATCAGATGGCTCCCGGGCGGCGCGGCACCATCAGGCGATGTTCGCCGCGTTGAACGACCTGGCCGTCCTGGTTGATCAGCTCGGAAGGCAGCACGACGATGCCCCAGTCGGGGCGGCTCTTGCTCGCCCGCATCGAGCCGACGCGGAATGTGACGTGCAGCACGTCGTTGACCTTGATCGGCAGCAGGAAATCCCACGTCCAGCCGAGCGACATGCCCGGCAGAAAGCGGTAGTCGCTCTGCGTCTTCAGCCCGTCGGCGATGGACAGGCCGAACAGCCCGTGCGCGACGAGGCAGCCGAAGTGGCTGGCATTCGCGTAGTCCTCGTCCACGTGGACGGGCGTATGGTCGCCGGTGAGATCGGCGTACGCGAGGATGCGCTCCTTCGTCACCGTATAGTTCGGGCTCGTGCATGCGTCGCCCTCACGGGCGTCGTCCCAGTATTTCTCGACGATCGTCATGGTCACGCCTCCGCGCGCGGGTTGATGGCCAGTGCCTGCGCGACGCATGAAGCCGGCCGGGCCTGGATCAGTTCGACGGCGAGCCCGTCGGGCAGGCGAAGCCAGTTGCGCCCCTGCGGCATCTCCGTTACGCCGAATCGTTGTGCCGCGGCCAGCGCGGCCTCCAGGTCTTCGCACATCACGCCGAGATGGGCGAGCCGGCCTTCCGGGCCGTCATGTTCCGGTGCGTGGATGAACTGCAGGCCGCCGAGTGTCCAGTACTGCCGGGGCGCGTCGAGCGTGCCGTCCACTTCGCGCAGGGTCATGCCGAGCACGTCCTCGAAAAAGCGGATGTGCCAGCGGATGTCCTTCACCCAGATCGCAACGTGTTCCAGATAGGCTTTCGGCGCGCTCATGCGGCGACCTCCTCGCGTTGGCGATCGGCCATCGCGCGCTCGAGCCCCTTGATGCAGGCGACGAGCGTCGCATTGACCGGGGTCGGCACGCCGTAGCGCTGCCCCCACCGAACGACCGAACCGTTGATGAAGTCGATCTCGGTGATCGAGCCTTTCTCCAGGCTTTGCAGCATCGACGTCTTGAAGGTCGCGGGCAGCCCCTCGGCGGCAAGCGTCCAGGCCTGTTCGGGATCGGTCATCGACAGCGTCACGCCGGCTGCCTGCGCGGCCGCGATCGCCTCGGCCACGGCCGCGAGCGATGCGGCCTTCAGCAGCGGCTCGTCGTAGAGCTGCCCATAGGTCAGGCCGGTCACGCCGGTCAGCGCGCCCGTCGCGACGTTCACGAGCAGCTTGTCCCACATCGTGCCGACGATGTTGTCGCTGACCGTCGTGGCAAGGCCCGCGGTATTGAATGCGTCGGCGATCGCCTGGACCCGCGGCGTGATGCGGCCGTCGAGTTCGCCGATATACGTGTACTTGCCGACCACGCCGGACTCGATATGACCCGCGCCGCGCAGTACGCCGCCGACATAGGTCTTGCCGGCGAGCACGCGCTCGCGGCCGACGACGTCGGCCAGGATGTCCTCGTGGCCGAGACCGTTCTGCAGCGATAGCACGAGCGTATCCGGCCCCACCAGCGCCTGCGCGCCGCGTATGGCCGCCTCGGTATGGAACGACTTGACCAGTACGATCACCAGGTCGGCTGCGCCGACGTCGGCCGCCTGCGTCGTCGCATGGACGCGCACGTGCCGGGAGCCGCCGGTGTCGTCGACCCGCAGGCCGTCGCGACGCATCGCGTCGACGTGTGCGGGCGAGCGGTCGATCAGCCAGGTCTCGTGACCGCCTTCGGTGAGGGTGGCACCGATCGCGCAGCCCAGTGCGCCGGCGCCCAGTATCGCAATCTTCATTGTTTTCTCCTGTCGACCAGAGTTGACGCCATGTCGGCCGGAACGCGTGCTTCAGCACTGACTTCGGTCCCACGCATCGCTGACGAATGGCTGCACGATAGAATTCGGCGCTCACGCTGGCAATGCAATGACTACAATGGCGTCATTGCCATGGACAATAATGCGATGACGTCGACCGATCTTCCCGACCTGAAGCTGCTCCAGCTCTTCGATCTTCTGTACGACCTGCGAAGTGTCACGCGCGTGGCCGAGCAGCTCGGCCAGAGCCAGCCGACGGTCAGCATCTGGCTCGGGCACTTGCGGGAATACCTGCACGATCCGTTGTTCATTCGAACGCCGGGCGGCATGGCGCCGACGCCGCAGGCCGATGCGCTCATCGGGCCGTGCCGGGAAATTCTCGAGTCGCTGAGACGGTTCACCGCATGGGAGATCGCCTTCGACCCCGCCACCGCGCAGCGACGATTTCGCATCTGCATGACCGACGCGAGCCACGTCACGCTGCTTCCGCGGCTGCTGGCGCATGTCCATGCGGCGGCGCCCGGCATCCGGCTGGAAGCCGCGCGGATCGACGGCAACACGGAACGCGCGCTCGAATCCGGCGAGGCCGATCTCGCGATCGGCTATGTCCCGTGGCTCGGCGGCAGCATTTATCAGCAGCAGTTGTACGAGCAGGACTGGGTGTGCCTTGCCAACCGTCGCCACCCCAGGATCCGTACCCGACTCGGGGTGAAGCAATATCGCGCGGAGGGGCACGTGGTCATCACGGCGGGTACCGGCGCGCAACTTCTCGAGCAGGCGCTGAGGCGGGAGCGCATCGACCGTCAGGTCGTGCTGGAGTTGCCGGGATTTTTGGGGCTGGGCGCGATCATCCAGAGCACCGACCTGATCACGACGCTGCCGCGTCACATCGGCGAGACGTTGGCTCGGGCCAATGACCTGGCGGTTCATTCATGCCCGATTCCGGTGGAAGGATTTGCCGTGCGGCAGCACTGGCACGGCCGGTATCACCACGAAGCGGGGAATCGCTGGCTGCGTAGCGTGGTGATTCAGTTGTTTGGCGGTTCGCATTGACGCAATGCGAGCGTCGTTGACTCGGGAGAGGTATCGAGCGCGCTACCGTGAGCCTGACGACTCTCGGCGATGGGATGCCGGCTTGATGGACTCGTGCCGGCCCCCTTCCACGAGAGGTGGCGATTCGGGGCCGGGGCCACTCTGCTCACTCCCGTCGAATCAGCTCGAGACCTTCGCGGTAGGTGGTCACCTTGAACGCGGGGAACCGTTGCTTGAACTTCGTCGAATCGAACAGGTTGTCCTGCTCGTAGCGGGGTAGAAGCTCCCGGATTTCGCGTACCTGAGGGGAGAATAGGCCGGCGGCCAGGAAGGCCCATTTCCCGACGATCGAATACGCGGGCTTTCGTCCGAATGCGTTGCTGGCCATGTCGATGAACTCCCGATAGGTCGGCCGGTCGTCGCAACACGGTAGATGCCAGGTCTGCCCGAATGCATCCGGCGTATTGGCGAGCGTCGCGAGCGCACGGCTCGCGTCGGGCGTCCAGATGAGCGTGCGCCGCGTGTCGTCGCGCAACGGCACTTTCGGCTTCTTGCCTGCCTTGAGCTTGTCGATGACCAGCGCGTTCGTGAAGCTCTGGGTCTTGCCCGGGCCATAGAATTCGGGCGCCCGCCCGATCAGGACGGGAATATCTCCGCGCGCCATCTCTTCGAGCACCATCGACGCCATTGCCGCGCGCACCTTGCCCTTGCGGCCGACCGGCGCGAACGGTGTCGACTCCGTCTGCAGCCGGTTGTTCTGCGGGTACATGTAGGTGTTGTCGAAATAGGCGAACCGCGCGCCTTCCGCGCGGCACGCATCCAGCGCGTTCTTCAACATCACGGGAAACTGCGTTTCCCACAGCTGCGTGTCCGGCGGCAGGCCGGCCGTGAAATAGACGATGCTGCTGCCTTTCACCGCCTGTGCGGTCTGGCTCGCATCGAGCAGATTGGCCGAGACCAGGCTGTCGGTGTCGTTGACCTTGCGCGGATTGCGGCTCACGAGGCGTATGTCGCCCGTGTGGACGCGTCGCAATTCTCTCGCCAGTTCGGTCGCGATCTGGCCATTTGCCCCTAATATCGTCTGCATATCGTCCGCCTTTGTGGCTTTGCCATCAATGATGATGAGCGAGAGGCTAACCTTGAAGGCAAGTTCAAGGTCAAGGGGCCGACGAATGCGCCGGCGACATTCAGTCTCGTTGAAGCGCGACTGGTCGATTGAATCTCTCTAACGGAGTGATAGGGAAACGCAGAACCAGATATATAGTTCGGCAAACTGAATAAAATTCGGATCGTCTTGCGATGGCTGTATGGCAAGCAGTAAAAGGATTCTGCCGGACAACCGCCTGATCAGTCTCAAGCCGGCGACGTGCTCGTCGGTGCAGATCTACCCCGTCACAACTTCGCTTGACATTCAACTTCACTTCAATCCTAGGATCTCGTCAGTGACGTTGCGCGCCGTTGTTACGTGTGCGCTGCCCTGGTTGACGGGTGTTGTGAAACAGCCCCGACTCATGTGAGGAATTTGGAAATGTTCAAGCGTTGGTTCGCCAGACACTGGCTTCTTGCCATCATCGTTTCAATGTTGACGGGCGGTTACGCGTATGCCGCGCAGACTGGACAGAGCGACGGCGCGGTGCAGCCGGGCGACAGGATTCTGGTCGTGATGACCAACCACGCCCGGTATCCCTCTCGATCGGATACGACCGGACTTTGGTTCACTGAACTGACGCATTTCTATGACGTCGCCGAGGCGGCCGGACTGCAGATGGATTTTGCGAGCCCGGCAGGCGGGGAAGTGCCGATCGACCAGCGCAGCCTGAAGTCCTTCTACCTGGACGATTCGGCACGCGCACATCTGGCAGATCCGGCGTTCATGGCGCGATTGAAGGCGACGTTGCCGGCTTCCGCCGTGACTCCATCCAGTTACAAGGCGATCTACTTCACCGGCGGCCACGGAACGTTGTGGGACTTCGCGGATAGCGCGGCATTGAAATCCGTCAGTGAGCAGATCTATCGCCAAGGCGGCATTGTCTCGGCGGTTTGCCACGGGGTCTCCGCACTGCTGCCGCTGCAGGACGATGGCGGGAAGTCGCTCGTCGACGGCGTGCCCGTGACGGGATTCTCCGATATGGAAGAAACGCTGTCCGGCATGAAGTCCCAGGTGCCCTTCTTTTTGCAGGATTCGCTCGTAAGCCGTGGTGCGCGCTACCAGAAGGCGTTGCTTCCCTTTACGTCTTATGTCGTCAGTTCCGATCGGATCATTACCGGGCAGAACCCGCAGTCGAGCAAGGAAATTGCCGAGGCGGTGGTCAAGCGACTGAAGGAAATGAATTGACCTGCAGCCGACAGGAGCGGGTCAAGCATCGGAACGGGGCGCTTTTTTAACGAGTCCGCGCAACGGGGGAGCGGAGCGCGCAGTCGTTCGCGGTCCGAGTATCGAGTGGTCGGTGTCACCGCTTTCGATTACCAAAGGAGGCTGTCATGAGCGGCAAGGAAGAAGTCGACTGCATCAACCAATCACGTCGTGAACTGATGATCGGGGCCGGTGCGGTAGCCGCCGCGTCGATGGCGCTGCCTTTATTCGCTTCGAGCGGCGCGGCGAACGCTGCGACAACCCGGCATCCGTTCCATCCGTCGGAAGGCGACGCGGGCGGGGGCAACAAGATTGTGACGAAGGATGGCGTCGAGATTTTCTACAAGGACTGGGGAAAAGGTCAGCCGATCGTCTTCAGTCACGGTTGGCCGTTGTCGGCGGATGACTGGGACGCTCAAATGCTGTTCTTCGTGGAGCATGGATATCGAGTGATTGCCCATGATCGCCGTGGGCATGGGCGATCGACGCAAACAGCCGATGGCAATGACATGCATCACTACGCTGCCGACCTGGCGGCCCTGACCGAAGCGCTCGATATCAGAAACGCGATCCACATCGGGCATTCGACCGGGGGCGGAGAAGTGGCTGCCTACGTGGCGCGCCATGGCATGAAACGGACCGCCAGGATCGTTCTGGTCAGTGCGGTACCGCCGGTCATGGTCAAGAGCGAGCGCAATCCCGGCGGCACGCCGATCGAGGTCTTCGATGGTTTCAGGAAACAGCTCGCCGCGAACAGGGCGCAGTTCTATCTCGATGTTCCGTCCGGGCCGTTCTACGGGTTCAACCGGGCGGGAGCGAAAGTGTCCGACGGCATCATTCGCAATTGGTGGCGCCAGGGCATGATGGGCGGCATCAAAGCCCAGTACGATTGCATCAAGGCCTTCTCGGAGACGGACTTCACCGCGGACTTGAAGAAGATCACGCAGCCGGCGCTGGTGTTGCATGGCGATGACGACCAGGTGGTGCCCTACAAGGATGCCGGCATGCTGTCTGCCAAGCTGCTCGGGAACGCCAGGCTGACGATCTATCCGGGCTATCCGCACGGGATGTTGACGACCCATGCGGATGTCATCAATGCGGACATTCTGAAGTTCATTCGGAGCTGAAGATCGAGGCAGCCTCTCTCGAGAGAGGCTGCCTTTTTCCGGCGTGGTTCCGATCGGTTTACTGCAATACCGGATCAGCTTTCGAGGCTTTGGCTACCCACGCAAGAACGCGAGCAGATCGGCGTTGATCGTGTCGGCGTTGGACGTCGGCATGCCGTGCGGAAAGCCCTTGTAGGTCTTCAGCGTACTGTTCCTGGCGAGCTTCGCCGACAGCAGGCCGGAATCGGCATAGGGGACGATCTGGTCGTCGTCGCCGTGCATGACGAGCACCGGAATCGTCGTGCTCTTCAGGTCCTCGGTGAAGTCGGTTTGCGAGAACGCCACGATGCCGTCGTAGTGTGCCTTGGCGCTGCCCATCATGCCCTGGCGCCACCAGTTCCAGATCACGCCTTGCGACGGCTTCGCGCCGGCACGGTTGTAGCCGTAGAAGGGGCCCGCCGGCACGTCGTAGTAGAACTGCGCGCGATTCGCTGCGAGCTGGGCCTGCAGGTTGTCGAACACGTCCTTCGGCAAACCACCCGGATTGCTCGCGGTCTTGACCATCAGCGGCGGTACGGCGCTGATCAGCACGGCCTTGGAGACGCGATCTTCGCCGTGGCGGGCAACGTAGTGGATGACTTCACCGCCACCCGTGGAATGGCCAACATGAACCGCACCCTGCACCCCGAGGTGGTTGACCACTGCCGCGACGTCGTCGGCATAGTGATCCATGTCATGGCCGTCCCACACCTGGCTGGATCGTCCGTGTCCCCGGCGATCATGCGCGATGACGCGGTAGCCGTGCGACAGGAAAAAGAGCATCTGGGCATCCCAGTCGTCCGCGCTGAGCGGCCAGCCGTGATGGAAGAAAATTACCTGTGCATCGCGCGGGCCCCAGTCCTTGTAGAAGATCTGAACGCCATCCTTCGTCGTGACGTAAGCCATGATCAGCACTCCTTTTCAATGTGAAGATTGAGATTCAGTCGCGTTCCTGACAAATTTTGTTGCTCGCTGGTGGGCTGCTCCTTTTATGATGGTGGCGGATAAGGCGGCAACGTTGCCACGGGGCAGGTCGCGCTGCCGGAAGTGCGCAGGCCGGCGTCGCCATTCGCTCGGGCCTGGTCGGAACGATGCGCTCCTTTTGTCGAGACAATTTGAAATGATCAAGCGACCGCGGTGCGGTTGCTTGCCGAAGAATCCGTCGTGTTGCTCGTCGTCGTCATGGAGCAACTTTAGGATTAAAGTGAACGTTAATGTCAATCGTTTTTTGGGGGGTAGAGTGAAAATCGGAGAGTTGGCGAAGCGCACGGGTCTGACGGCTTCACGCATCCGTTTTTACGAGGCCGCCGGCTTGATAAGGGTGGTGGAGCGTAACGTGAACGGCTATCGGGAGTATCCGCCGGAAGCGGAGTTGATTCTGGGGATGATCGCTATCGCGCAGCATGCCGGGTTCACGCTTGAACAGATGCGGCAGTTGTTGCCCGTTGGTCCCGGCGCCTGGGATCATGGTGCGTTGCTGGACGCGCTCAAGCAGAAGGTGGTCGAGATCGATAGTGTCCGCAAGCGTCTCGACCAGAGCCGCGCGCAACTGCTGGTTGCGATCGAGAGCATCGAGAACAAGCCGGACGGAATCGAATGCGCGGATAACAAGAAGCGCGTGCTCGACCGTCTCCGTGAAGCAGGCATTACGCCGGATTTCAGCAAGCTGGGCGACTCCGGCGCTGGCTGAGCCCCGTGGCGATCGCGCTGCTTGCTCGATCGAGGGAACGTCGAACAGCTTATCCGTCCCGGTACGACAAATGTCCGCGCAAGGAACGAACGGGTTGTCCGATTTGGCACGGGATTGGTACGACCTCGCTGCGACCAAAAGAGCCGCCACGCCGACTCGTCGTTGAGCGCTTGACCTTAAAGTCATATTCAGTCTTAGAGTGATTGCTACCGGCTGTTGATCGGTATGCCTTCCGAGGCACGCCCGACGGCTCAATCACAAGAAGGTCAGGAATATGGACAAGCGGTTTACAGAGGTCGAGTTCGGCGCGCACAAGGTCGAGGTGCCCGCTGGCGGGTACTACGACCGTTACCGGATGAACCCGAATCTCGACGAGGTCGCACAGGATCCTGCGGCGGGCAATATCGACTTTTTTCGCAGGATTCCAAAGCGGCTCGTCACCTCTACTGTCGGTCCGACCTGGGCGCCCAACTTTTACTATCGCTCGAGCAATGTGCAACTGCTGTTCCTGGCGCCGGTCGACCGGTTGCGGGCGATGTTACGAGCGCCGCTCGAGCCGCTGAGAGCATTTCCGGGCCACGGGCTTGTGGCGTTGACCTTTTTCTCCTATTCGGTCTGTGACAACGATCCATACGACGAAGTATCTGTCGCCGTGGTGATCCGTCGGCCGGGCGCGCGTGGGTCGCATGCGCTGGAACTTCTCGACTCCATCCGGCGGCGGAATTTCTTCGCCCATGTTCTCGCGCTGCCCGTGACGACGGAAATCGCTCGGGTCCGTGGTCTGTATGGGTACCAGTTGCCGAAGTGGCGAACGGATATCGGATTGAACATCGGCGCAGACATTTCAGCCGCCATCGCCGGCCCTGGCGGCAAGCCCGACCTGACCTTGAGCGCGCCGCTTCCCGCTTTGCGCGATGTCCCGTCGCAGTCGCATATGGGATCGGCAACCATGATCAACATGATCGACGGCGAATGGCACCAGACCTTGGTCCAGACCAATGTGTTGTCGTTCGCCCAGCGCCTCTTTCCACGAGACGTCAATCTGACACGGCACGGCGGCCCCTTGAGCCAGTTGCTTGACGGACTCGGAGCCTCCACGGTGCTTCGCATGGACGTGGTCAAAGACGCGCAACTGGTCCTGAACATGCCAACCCGGCTAGATGCTTTCGCGCCACGATCATGAAGATAGGGGATCTGGCGGAGCGCACGGGATTGACCCCTTCGCGCATCCGCTTTTATGAACGCATTGGGCTGTTGACCGCGGTCGAGCGCCAGCCGAACGGCTATCGGATCTATTCGGCTGACGCGGTGCTGGTGCTCGGGCTGGTCGCAACCGCGCAAAAGGCAGGCTTCAGCCTGGACGAGATCCGCATGTTGCTGCCGCCCGACCTTGCGCAATGGCAGCGTGGTGCGCTACTGGACGCGCTCAGCCACAAGGTGCGGGACATCGAAGCGATGGAGGTGCGGCTTGCGCAGAACAAGCGGCATCTGATGGCGTTGATGGCCGAGGTCGCGGCCAAGCCCGAGGATATCGATTGCACCGCCAATGCAACGCGGCTGCTGTCGCAGATGCAGTTGGGCGATCCGGGCAGCACCGCCCGAACGCAGGGCGCCGTCAAAGTGAAGCGGCGCCGATCGGTCCGAAACAGCTAGGCGGCGACGTGCGTATCGATGCGTTGATATCCGGGGCCTGCTTGCCGTTACACGAGCGCTGCGACCTGCTCGGCGGTTGCCTTTGCTGATTGCGGATTCTGGCCCGTCACCAGCCGGCCGTCGGTGACCACGTTCGACGTGAATGGCAGCAATGCCTTCTCGTAAAGTGCGCCACGTTGCACCATCTCTTCTTCCGCGTTGTAGGGCACTTTCTTCGCGACGCCAGCCAACACCTCCTCAACCCATGAATAGCCGGTGACGCGGCGGCCCGCTACGAGCAATGCCCCGTTGCTGAGTTTCGTATTCAGTAACCCGCAATAGCCGTGACAGACGGAAGACACGATGCCGCCGCGCTCATAGATGTCTCGCGTGAGCCGCTGGAGTCCTGCGTCATCGGGGAAATCCCACATGACAGCGTGGCCGCCCGTGAAGTAAATCGCATCGAAATCCGCAGGATCGATCTGGTCGGGGCGTGCCGTGGTGGCCAGAAGTTTCTGGCAGTCGGGGTCGTTTAACCACGCTTTCACGGAGGCGTCGGCGAGGGGCCATTTCAGCGAGCGCGGCTCTAACGGAGAACGGCCGCCCCTGGGGCTGACGAGACGCTGGCCATACCCTTTCTCGGCGAATACGTGCCAGGCATGCGTCAGTTCCGATAACCACAGCCCGGTGGGTTCGGACTGATCGGCGTAGTTGGCGACATTGCTGACGACGTGAAGTATGCGTTTGGTCACGTTGGACGTCCCCTCTTCATGGGTCACGAATGAGATTCATGGACATGTCGTTCTTTTGTCTGATGGCGCAAAGCACGCGTGCCACCGCAGACCATAACCTTAAAGCGAAGTCGATGGTCAAGGCTTTTTTGCCTTCGTCGTGTGTGCTGTTTCGCGTCCGGCATCAGGCCGTGTGACCTGCCCCCTGCAAACAGGGTCAGCCGGAGTCTAGTAGATCGAGAAACTGGGCTGGCCGACACCGTCGTCGACGCCACGGCGTGATGATTGAACGCGAACAGTCGGTTTTGCCCGGTGGGCCTAACGAAGTTTGGTCAATCGATCTCGTGATAGGCGTAGATGCCACAGTAATGCGCGTTGCCGCGGCACTTGGCAAATCCGCCTGGATTTTGGTGTCCGGTGTGGCTGCAGGCGGGCGTTGGAAATGCTCATGGTCAACATCGGAATGGTATCCCGACGCGGTGACACTTTTTCGTCAGGAAGTCGATGAGTCGGATTGGGCGGGGTCGTCCAGCAAGTTATCGATGCATTATCTAAGATGATGCTGAAGGATAAAAAATAAGACGGGGTAACATTCTTTGGATATTACCCATCCATCTATATGTAATTGGAATCAGACCGGCCCACTGCTTGTGGGGGTAGTGCAATCGATTGTTACGGTCGCCGACCCTTCAGCCGTCTCGGGGTTAAATTCCACACCGGGTCCGCGGTAGCTATATGCGGTTAGCCTTCCAAGTTGATTGGTTAAGCATTGAACGGATACGGTTGTTCCGGTCAGATTGGAGAGTGAAACATTTTGTCCTCTCCAAATAAAACTGAAAACCCTCGTTGATGAGTTGAGTGGCAACGTATCCCCCGTTGCCGTGCACGTCCCCCCGGACGGACTGGAGCACTGCAGTACGATCGTGGAGCCGTCGGCATATACACTGGCACTTGACGCGATTGACAAACATCCAGCGATAATCAAGCCGATTCTTTTCATACCAACCCTCCAGTGAAGAGTAATTAACCTCGATAGACGGATTTGTATTTCGCGGGACTGCGGGTGCATAGTCTGATAAGGAAAACGGAATGTCAACGACGCTATCGTGAGATTTTGATGACACTCCACAGCCCCGGGAATGTAGGGGCTTCGGATCTTGGCGGTAATGGTGAATCGAAGTGTGAAAAAAGAAAGCAAAATAAAGAAGCCTGCCGGGACGCGGTATTTTGACGAGGGACAGGAACGGGCGACGCGGATGCGCTCGTTCGGCTTCCGATGCCGGGTGGCTTAAATTCGTGCTTACGTCTCATCGATCGCGACAGTACCAGGATCACGTGCTGCGAACGTTAGCTGGCATCGACCTCGATTGCCAGGCGTTCCTGGCGGGTATGCACAAGCTCATCACCCGTTAACCGTGGCCTCAGTGCCTTGATCTGAGTGCTTGAGCCAAACACGTAGCCGGCACAGTGCGCCGCGAATCCAAGCGTTTCTTGCGAGGTCGAGTTTCACATCCGAAGTTGCTCCATTCGTGCGAGTTGTCAAAGCGCACCGAAACCACCCGAAAAGAGCACAACTTTCGTTCGTCGGACTGTTCCTCAGACCAAAAAGAGGTTGCGGTTTTACCCGCTTGCCTCCGTGAAATTGCCGTGCTAATTTTTCATGAAATTTCTCGTCGTAATTTTCACGGAAGTCCGCATGTTCGTGCAGTCCGACCGTCACGTCGCCAGCTACTACGCCGGCACCTACCCGGCGCCGATTCCGCATCGTCCGGAACTGGACGAACGCATCGACGCCGACGTGCTCGTCGTCGGCGCGGGGTTCAGCGGGCTGCATACGGCGTTGCGCCTGGCGCTCGCCGGCAAGCGCGTCGTCGTGCTGGAAGCGAGCCGCGTCGCGTGGGCCGCGTCGGGCCGCAACGGCGGGCAGGCGCTGCTCGGCTGGTCGTGCGACATGCAGCCGCTCGAGGATGCGCTCGGTCGCGACGGCGCGCGCCTGCTGTGGGACAGCATGCGCTGGGCCGCGGCCGAGGTGCGCGACTTGCCCGCGCGGCACGGGTTCGACATCGACTACCGGCCCGGCAGCCTGTGGGCGGCGGTGCGGCCGCGCCGCGTCGCGATGCTCGAGCAGGCCCGCGACGAGGCGGCCGAGCGCTGGGGTTACGACCGGCTGCGCGTGATCGGTCGTGACAAGATGCCCGAATGGATCGGCAGCACGCGCTATCTCGCGGCTCTCCACGATCCCGAGGCCGGCCACCTGAATCCGCTGAAGCTCGCGCTCGGCCTCGCACAGACGATCGAACGCGCGGGCGGCCGCGTCTTCGAGCAGAGCCGCGTGCTCGACTGCCAAGAGACCGCCGGCGGCCACATCGCGCGCACCGCGCGCGGCGAGGTGCGCGCGGACGTGCTCGTGCTGGCCTGCAACGCGTATGTCGACCGGCTCGATCGCGATCTCGCGCGCCGGCTGCTGCCGGTCGGCACGTATCAGGTCGCCACCGCACCGCTTGCGGCCGACGTCGCCCGGTCGCTGCTGCCGCGCAACAGTTGCGTGATCGACAATCAGTTCGTGCCCGACTATTTCCGCCTGAGCCCCGACAACCGGCTGCTGTTCGGCGGCGGCTGCACGTATCTCGGCGGCATTCCGGCCGATATCGCGGCGGCGACGCGCCCGCATCTCGAACGCGTGTTTCCGCAACTGGCCGGCGTGCCGCTCGATTACGCGTGGGGCGGCCATATCGACATCAGCATGCGCCGCACGCCGGACATCGGCCGCCACGGGCAGCGCTTCTGGCTGCAGGGCTTCTCGGGGCACGGCGTGCTGCCCACGCTTGCGGGGGCGCGCGCGGTGGCCGATGCGGTGCTCGGCGACGAATGCCTGCTCGCGCAGTACCAGCGCATCCACAACCCGCGCTTCCCGGGCGGCGACCGGCTCGCCGCGCCGCTGGAAGCGATCGGCAAGGCCTGGTACCGTCTGCGCGATACCGTCTGACTGAATCGGAATTGACCATGAACGAACAGGAAGAGATAGAAAGCCTGGCGATCCTGATCCGCGACCTGCGCAAGCATCGCAAGGTCACGCTCAACGATCTCGCGGAACGGATCGGCCGCTCGGTCGGCTTTCTGTCGCAGGTCGAGCGCGGGCTGTCGCGCCCCACGGTGGCGGATCTCACCGCGATCGGCGAGGCGCTCGGCGTGCCGACCACCTATTTCTACAGCCTGAGCAAGCCGCGCAGTGTGCCGTGGGTCACGCGGCCCGACGAGCGGCGTACCGTGTATTACGCGGCCGGCATTACCGACATCCTCGTGTCGCCGAACATGCGCGCGCGCTTCTCGATCCTCGAAAGCCATCTCGCGCCCGGCGCGAGCAGCGGCGAGCGGCCCGTCGACGACAGCGACGAGCAGGGTGGATTCGTACTCGAAGGAGAACTGACGATCTGGGTCGACGGCGACGACACGCCCGTCACGCTCGGCCCGAACGATGCTTTCCAGCTTCCCGCGCACAAGCGCTTTCGTTATGCCAATCTGACCGAAACACCGACGCGCGTGATCTGGGTATTCACCTGAGCTGTCGGCGCGGTATGCGGTCGGGCGAGCAGCCGCGTCGAGGTAGTTATTTGCAGTCCTGATCTGTAACCGGCATGCGACGTCGTGCATGCCGGATGAATCCGGTTCGCCGCACTGCGGCACCCGTCATACGAGACATGGAAAGGATGAGACATGGCTGACGTCGTTCCCGCGCTGGTCGATGAAGTGCGCGCATTCCGGCAGGCGCACCCCGAGATCCGTTATGTCGACCTGATTTGCCTCGACCTGCCCGGGCATTTCTACGGCAAGCGCTACCCGATCGACGCACTTGAGAAGGTGGCGGCCGGCTCGCTGCTGAAGCTGCCGCAGAACTGCATCCTGCTCGGCACGCAGGGCGGGCTCTACAAGATCGGCGACTACTGTTTCAACGACGGCGACCCGGACGCCGTGCGTCGGCTGATCCCCGGCACGCTGAAGCCGGTGACCTGGGAGAAGCAGCCGCTCGGCCAGATGCTGATCACGACGGACGGCACCGACGCCCCGGTCGAGTTCGAGCCGCGCGAAGTGCTGGCGCGCGTGCTGAAGCGGTTTGCGCGGCGCGGCATCCGGCCGGTCGTCGCGTTCGAGCTCGAGTTCTACCTGTTCGCCGCGCAGCTCGAAGCGGGGATGCCGACGTATCCGCGCGACCGCCTGTCCGACGATCGCGACGATCAGCCGAACATGCATATCGAGCGGCTGTCGCGCTTCTCCGACGTGCTGCACGAGATGGTCGACGTCGCGTGCATGCAGGGAATCGACGCGACCGTGATCACCGCCGAGCTCGGGCCGGGCCAGTTCGAGATCAACTTCGGCCATTGCGACGACGGGCTGCGCGCGGCCGACTGGTCGGCGATGTTCTGTCGCAGCACGCGCGGCGTCGCGTTGCAGCATGGCTATCGCGCGAGCTTCATGGGCAAGCCGTACCTGCATGCACCGGGCAGCGGGATGCACGTGCACGTGAGCCTCTACGACGACGCGGGGCGCAATCTGCTGGCGGCGGACGGGCAGCGGCCGCTGCGGCACGCGGTGGCCGGATGCCTCGCGCTGCTGCCGCACTGCATGCCCGTGTTCGCGCCGAATCACAACGCGTTCCGGCGCTACGGATCGATGGTGAACGCGGCGAGCCGCGCGAGCTGGGGCTTCGAGGATCGCGATGCATGCATCCGGATTCCGGAGTCGGATGAGCGCAACCTGCGGATCGAGCACCGGCTCGCGAGTGCGGACGCGAACCCGTATCTGGTGCTCGCGGCGATTCTCTCCGGGATGGAGCACGGGCTCGATGCGAAGATCGAGCCGATCGCGCCGCTCAACGAGGATCGCGGTAGCGGCATCGATTTCCCGAAGGAGATGCTGTCGGCCGTCGCGGGGATGCAGGATCATGCGGCCGTGCGCGAAGGGCTCGGCAGCGAGTTCGTGATGGTGTATTGCGAGAACAAGCGCCAGGAAGAGCTGGATTTTCGCAATGAGATCGGCGCGCGGGAGTATCGGTGGTTTCTGTGATTGTCCGTGAGCCGATGTCGCCCGTCAGGGCAGTGCGCGCCAGTACCGCACTTCGTCGATCGGCGTGCCGTCGATCTCGAACGTCTTGATGTCGTCTTCGGCGACGAAGCTCTCGCGTTCATAGAACGCCCGGGCGCGATGGTTCTTGATCAGCACCCACAGCGACACCCATTCATGACCCATGTCATGCAGCGCCCGGCACGCATGGTCGACCAGCGCCGCGCCGATGCGTTGCCCGCAATGCGACGGATGCAGGTAGATCGCTTCGATTTCGCCCCAGGCGCGATCCTTGTCGGTGTCGCGCGTCGGACCGTAGGCGACCCAGCCCGTCGGGCCGCTTTCCGCGAACGCGAGCGCAACGCGCGGCCGGCCGGCGTCGAGCGCATGGCGCCACGAAGCGGTGCGCTTTTCGACCGACAGGCCGGCGAGGAACGGGGCCGGCATGATGCCCGGGTAGGTGGCCTGCCACGATGCGACGTGGATGGCGGCGATGGCCGGGGCGTCGGCGGGCGTGGCGGCGCGGATGTCGATCTTCATCGTGTCCGGATCGTTGAGGACTTCAGAGGATTCAGGCCGCATCGCCGCGCGTTTTCGCGGTGCCGAAGCGGCGCAACGGCAAGGGCCGCACGCGCCGCGCCGCGTCGAGAAACGCCTTGCGGCACGGCATGCGAACAAGCCCTTACTCGCCGAGCTTCGACGTCACGCAGCCCGTGCTCGAGCATTCGCGCTCGCGTTCGCGCAGGAACGACAGCCGCGACTGCGTCATGTCGTTCGCGCACTGGATATCGACGAGATAGCGGTCGTTGCGCGTCTCGCTGCACTGCGCGTCGCGTTGCTTGAGCCACGC
Source organism: Burkholderia metallica (assembly GCF_001718555.1). NCBI lineage: Bacteria > Pseudomonadati > Pseudomonadota > Betaproteobacteria > Burkholderiales > Burkholderiaceae > Burkholderia > Burkholderia metallica. The sequence continues at coordinate 2,153,241 of NZ_CP013403.1, read as the reverse complement.
GAGCTGGCCGGCCTTCAGCGTCGCCTGCTGGTCGCCGCTCAGTTGCTTGCGCAGGCGGCCGTATTCGTCGTTGAGATCGCGGTCGGACTGCGAGAACTGCGTGCTGGTGCAGTACACCTGGTCGAACGCGCTGCGCGGCGTCCCGCAGCCGGCCGCCTGCGCGGCGAACGGAACGGCGAGCGCGAGCAGTGCGCAGGATGCGAGCAGATTCTTCATTTTCATCGTGGTGCTCCTGACTGGGGGAAATCCGTGGGGGCCGACAGCGGCCCCGTCGTTGTCATTTCGGCGCGGTGCACGCGTCGATGCCGCCCGCGATCGCAGCGGACAGCTTCTGGATCGTCTCGCGTCGCGCAAGCCGCGCTTCCTCGTCCGGATTGACGATCACGCCGGCTTCGACGAGCACGGCCGGAATCGGCGCGGTGCGCAACACGACGAGATCGTCGAAGCGGTGGATGCCGAGTTGCGGGTCGATCAGCGGGCGATTCTCGCCGCGGATCGGCTGCGCGTGATACAGCGACGGCCGTTCGCCGGCTGCGACCAGCCGTTCGGCGATCGCCTTCGCGCAACGCAGGCTTTCCGCATAGTGCGGATTGCGTTCCGACACGAACACCGAGAAGCCGCGGAATTCGCGCTGGCGGCCCGCGTCGATGAACTGCTGCTGCATCGAGTCGTGATGGATCGACACGAACAGGTTCGCGTCGGGCGCCTGCGTCGATCGCTGGTCAAGCGCAATCTCGCGCCCGTCGGCCGACGTGCGCAGCACGCGGTCGCCATGCGCGGTGAGTTTTTCGGCAACCGCCGCGGACAGGTCGAGGTTGTACAGGTATTCGACGCGGCCGCTCGCGCCGGTCGAGCCGGGATGCGCCGGCGTATGGCCGGTGTCGACGACGATGTAGCGCCCGGAGGCGGGCTCGGCGGCGGTGGCGGCCGTGTCGGCCGCATGCAGCGCCGGCGGCGCGGCGAGCAGCGGCGCGCAGGCGAGCACGCGCGCGGCCGTGCGGGCGAGCGCACCCAGGTGTCGGAGGATTCGGTTCGTCATTGTTGTTCTCGCGGAGGGCATACGGCGCGTCGAACGGCGCGGCGCCGTCGGCCTGCTCAATGCAGTCGGAATGTCGCGCGATTATAGCGGTTGGCGGCGCCGCCGCAATGACGAAACGGCCGGCACCGCGCCGCGCGGCAGGCGGCGCTCAGGTCAGCACGCGGCGGGCCGCCAGCATGCCCCAGTACGACGCTTCCTCGAACAGCGACAGCCCGGACAGATCGGCATGCGCGAACACGACGGGGCCGTCGGCATCGCGCAGCGCGAGCAGGCCCGGCCGGCTCAGGAAGCCGACGTCGGGCGTCGCCATCGCGTGGCCGCGCACGGTGATCTCGAGCGCCGTCGCGTGTTTCCACAGCTCGCGCCCGTATACGGCCTGCAGGTCGATCGCCGCCTGTTCGCGCAGCGCGTCGGGCTTGGCCTGCGCCAGCCAGCGGCGCGTGTCGTCCGGTGCCTGCAGGTTCAATGCCTGATACGCGGAAAACACCGAGCGTGTCGGCGGCGACATCCGGATCAGTTGGTGCGTCGACACGACATAGCCGAGCGCCGCACCGTCGTAGACGACGTTGTCCCATGCGAGCGGTACACCCGCTTCCTCGGCCGGCATCCCGTCGAGCAGGAAGTTGGACACGAGCCACGGCGCACGCGGCGGCAGATCGCGCGCGGGGTCGAAGCCGGACGCGGCAAGCAGCGGAAACACGCGTGCCGCGACGAACAGCGGCATCGCGCTGACGACGCGTCGCGCCTTCAGCGTGAACGTCGACAGTGCGCCGTCGCTGCCGATGCGCGCGCACAGCACGTCGACGCCGCCCGTGCGTTCGGTCGCGCGCACCGCGAAGCCGTCGCGCGACCACGCGTTCGAGCCGGTGCGCGCGGTGATCGAATCGCTCAGCTTCGTCACCATCGTGTGCAGCCCGTCGGGCCAGGTCAGTACCGCACCGTCGCTCGCATCGCCCGCATGGCCGCCGCGCGACGAGAAATAGTGCAGGCCGGCCCATGCCGAAACGTGCGCGTAGCCCGCGCCATAGTCGTCGCGGCAGCAGTAGTTCAGGTACCAGTGCAGCGCCTTCGCGGTATAGCCCTCGTCGAGCAGCCACTGGCGAAACGAGCGCCGGTCCAGCGCGCGCCAGCGCGGGTCGCGCGACGATTCCGCGATCGGGATGCAGAACACCTTGCGGCCGTCGGCGCCGCGCGCGGTGCGCAGGCTGTCCGTATACGCGAAGAAGCGTGCCTGTTGAGCGAGTTCGTCGGCGCCGAGGCCGGCCGTCGGCACGATGCCGTCCTGCCACTGCCCGGCGATGAAGAGCCGTTCGTCGGGCGCATGGACGAGCACGCGCTCGTCGTACACCGGCCGCGCGGCGAACGGCGCCGACTCGATCACGCCGAGATCGGCGAGCATGTCGCGCAGATGCGCGGATTCGAGCGACGGCAGCGGCAGGTAGTGCGCGCCCTTCGGATAGCCGAGATCGCCGAAGCGTCCGCCGGCCGCGTTGCCGCCGAATTCGGGGCCCGCGAGCACCGTGAAGCGCTGGTGCCCCGCGCGCGCGAGCTGCCACGCGCACGACAGGCCGGCCGCTCCCGCGCCGAGGATCGCGATGTCGGTCTCGATCGTGCCGGACGGCGGCGGCAGCGTCGCATGGTCGCGCAGCGCGTGGCCTTCGCGCATGCCGGGGTAGCCGACATGCGGCGTCGTCTCGATCCAGCCGGTGCGCCCGCAGGCGGCGAGCGACGCGGCCGCCGACGCGACGAGGAACGTGCGGCGGTCCATCAGCGCAGCACGTGTTTCCAGTCGTCGTCGAAGCGGCGCACGAGCGGCTGGTCGTTGAGTTCGTTCGGCGACATCGGCAGCGCCGGCATGTCGGCCGGGAAGTGGAACATCTCGACGGCCGTCTGCGCGTCGAGCCAGCGCGTGGGCACAGAGTAGTGCGTCGGCACCGTGAAGTCGCGGCGCTTGCCGGCGATCACGAAACCCCAGTCGCCGAACGACGGCACGTAGCAGTGATAAGGCCACGTGTTGAGCCCGGCTTCGTGCAGCGTCGCGATGATGGTCCAGTACGCGTGCGGCGCGAAGTACGGCGACGTCGACTGGATCACCGCGTAACCGTTCTCCGACAGGTGGCGCGCGAGCAGCCGGAACACCGGCACCGAATACAGCCGGCCGAGCCCGAAGTTGGTCGGGTCGGGAAAGTCGACGACGATCGCGTCGTACACGTCGGCATTCGATTCGAGCCAGCGCACCGCATCGTCGTTGATCACCTGCACGCGCGGGTCCTTCAGCGCGCCCTGGTTCAGCTTGACGAGCGGCGCGGACGTCGAGAACAGCTTCGTCATCGCGGGATCGAGATCGACGAGCGTGATCCGTTCGAGGTTGCGGTGCTTGAGCAGTTCGCGCACCGCTAGACCGTCGCCGCCGCCGAGTACGAGCACGCGCTTCGCCCACGGCAGCGCCTCGATCGTCGGATGGATCAGCGCCTCGTGATAGCGGTGCTCGTCGCGCGACGAAAACTGCAGGTTGCCGTTCAGGTACAGCCGCATGTCGTCGTGCCACTGCGTGAGCACGATGCGCTGGTACGGCGTCGTTTCCGAATAGATCGTCTCGTCGCCGTACACGCCGTGTTCGGCCCAGTGCGTGATGCGGTCCGACAGCGCGAACCCGGCGACGAGCAGCCCGATCACGAGCGACGCGCGCATCAGCTTGCCGCGCACGTTGCGGATCTCGTCGCGGAACAGGTGCGTCGTCCACAGCGCGACGAAGGCGTTCAGGAGCCCGAACAGGAAGCTCGTGCGCAGCAGGCCGAGACGGGGCGCGAGCACGAGCGGGAAGATCAGCGACACGGCGAGCGAGCCGAGATAGTCGAAGGTCAGCACTTCGCTGACGGTATGGCGGAATGCCTGGCGGCGCTGCTGGAACGCGCGCATCACGAGCGGGATTTCCATCCCGATCAGCAGGCCGAGCGCGAGCACGAGCGCATAGAGCGCCGCGCGAAACGGGGCGGCGAGCCACGCGAACACCGCGAACAGCAGCGCGGCCGACACGCCGCCGAGCAGGCCGACGAGCAGCTCGATGTCGACGAAGCGGTCGAGCACGTCGTCGTCCTCGACGAACTTCGCGAGCCACGAGCCGATCCCCATCGCGAACAGGTAGCAGCCGATCACCGACGAGAACTGCAGGATCGAATCGCCGAGCAGGTAGCTCGACAGCGCGCTGCTGATCAGTTCGTAGCCGAGCCCGCACGACGCGAGCACGAGGATCGACAGGACGAGCGCGCGCTTATGCAGCATGGCGCATCCGTTGTGCAGTGTTCGGCAATGTGGATATACTGGCGCGGATTTTTGTCTGTCGGCCCCGAGCGGGCCGGCCGGCGACGGGGCGGCGAACCGAGCACAAAATCCGAGGAAAAGAATGAATAGTGCCTATCTTTATGCGGTTCATTTGCTGTCGGCGTTCGTGCTGCTTTTCGTGTTCGCGGCAGTGTACCTGAAGGTCACCCCGTTCGACGAACTGGCGCTGATCCGCGACGGCAACGCGGCCGCGACGCTGTCGTTCGGCGGCGCGCTGATCGGTTTCTGCCTGACGCTCGCGTCCAGCATCGTGCACAATTCCACGCTCGGCGAAGTCGTGGTCTGGGCCATCGGCGCGATGATCGTCCAGTTGATCACCTATGCGGCGCTCACCCGCGTGATGCCCGGCATGAATCATGCAATCGAGGATCGCAACGTCGCGATGGGCGGCCTGATGGGCACCGCGTCGCTCGTCGTCGGCATCATCAATGCCGCCTGCCTGACCTGACGCGCCACGCGTTTCGAGGAGATCGACATGAGTCTGGGTTCATTCATCCGCAAGCAGTTCATCGACGTCCTGCAATGGACGGAGGACACCGACGGCGTGCTGGCCTGGCGCTATCCGATGGAAGACCAGGAAATCCAGTACGGCGGCAAGCTGACCGTGCGCGAAACGCAGGTCGCGATCTTCGTGAACGAAGGCAAGATCGCCGACGTCTTCCAGCCGGGGCTGTACACGCTGGAAACGAACACGCTCCCGGTGCTCACGTACCTGAAGAACTGGGACAAGTTCTTTCAGTCGCCTTTCAAGTCGGACGTCTATTTCTTCAGCACGCGGCTGCAACTCGGCCGCCGCTGGGGCACCGCGCAGCCGGTGACGATCCGTGACCGCGAATTCGGTTTTGTGCAGGTGCGTGCGTTCGGCATCTACTCGTACCGGATCGTCGACGCGGGCGCGTTCCACCGCGAAGTGAGCGGCACGCGCGCGCAGTACACGGTCGACGATCTCGAACAGCAGTTGCGCAACCTGGTCGTCACGGCGATGAGCACGACGTTCGGCTCGTCGGACGTGCCGTTCGTCGACATGGCCGCGAACCAGTCGCTGCTGTCGCAACGCGTCGCCGACGCGCTGGCGCCGGTGTTCACGCGCTACGGCCTCGCGCTTGACGCGTTCGCGGTCGAGAGCGTATCGCTGCCGGCCGAACTGCAGAAGGCGCTGGACCTGCGCATCGGCGCGGGGATGGCCGGCGATCTCGCCCGCGCCACGCAATACCAGACCGCGCAGGCGATTCCGCTCGCCGCGCAAAACCCGGGCGGCATCGCCGGCGTCGGCGCGGGGCTCGCGGCCGGCGCGGCGATCGGGCAGGCGATGGCCGGCCAGATCGCGGGCGCCGCGCAGCCGGCGCAGGCCGCACCCGTGGCGGTGCCGGCAGCGGCTGCGCCGGCGGCAGGTACCGATTACGTGCAGCGGCTCGAACAGTTGAAGGCGCTGTTCGACAAGGGCCTCGTGACCGAAGACGAATATTCGCGCGCGAAGGCCGAGATCCTCGCGAAGCTCACCGGTTAAGCGTCGCGCATGTTCAGCACCTCGTGCCCCCAGTGCGGCGCGCCGGTCGAGTTTCGCTCGGCCGCGGCGGTCATGGCCGTCTGCGCGTTCTGCCGCAGCACGCTGCTCAAGCGCGGTGCCGACGTCGAACGGATCGGCGAACTGGCCACGGTGCTCGACGATGCGTCGCCGATCCAGATCGGCACGGCCGGGCGCTACGGCAAGCGCGCGTTCACGGTGCTCGGGCGCATCCAGATGACGTACGACGCCGGCGCCTGGAGCGAGTGGTACGTCGTGTTCGACGACGGCGCGTTCGGCTGGCTGTCCGATGCGTCGGGCCAGTATGCGATCACGGTGCGCGAGCCCGACGACGCGATCGGCGCGACCTGGCCGGCGTTCAACGCGCTCGAACCCGGCATGCGGATCGACCACGGCGGCCGCGCGTATCTCGTGTCCGACGTGCGCACCGCACGCTGCACGGGCGGCGACGGCGAGTTGCCGTTCCGGGTCGATGCGGGGTGGGAAGCGCGCGTGGCCGATTTGCGCACCGGCAACGCATTCGCGACCTACGACTATTCCGATGCCGCCGCGAACGGCGGGTGCCCGGCGGTCTACGCGGGCGAAGCACTCGAGTTCGATGCGCTCGCGTTCACCGGGCTGCGCGATACCGAGAACGAGACGCGCGAGCAGCGCGGCGCGGAGATGGTGCCGTTCGCGTGCCCGAGCTGCGGTGCGCCGCTGTCGTATGCGCCGAACGTGGCCGATTACGTCGTGTGCGGAAACTGCCATGCGGGCGTGCAGTGCACGGCCGAGCAGCAGACCGTGTTCGCCGCGCAGCGCAGGCTCGACGCGGTGAAGGGCGCGCTGGAGCTCGGCGCGGTCGGTACGTTCGACGGCGCGAAGTACACGGTGATCGGGATGATGCGTTGCCGAGTGCCGGGCGACGACGAGACGTGGGACGAATACCTGCTGCTGAATCCGAAACGCGGCTTCCTGTGGCTCGTGCAGAGCGACGGGCGCTGGGAGCGCGTGCAGGTGCTCGACCAATGGCCGACGATCGGCAGCGATGCCGACGTGACCGACGGCGGCAAGACCTATCGCCTGCGCGAGACATACGACTCGGAGGTCGTCTACGTGGTCGGGGCGTTCAACTGGCGTGTGCAGGTCGGCGATCGCACGTCGATCATCGACTACGGCTGGCAGAAGGACAAGCTGACGCGCGAGCGCAGCGCCGCGGAGATCGTGTGGTCGCGCGCGCGGCCGCTGTCGGGCAGCGCGCTCGCCGACCGCTTTGGCATGCCGGCGCTCGCGACGGCCGCGGCTACCGGGGCTACGGCGGCAACCGGCGCCGCCGCGTCGACCGGCCTGTTCGGCGGAAAAGGCCCGCACAGTTTCGCGCCGCTGCCGCTCGTGTTCAGCGCGCTGCTCGTGATCCTGAATATGGGCTCACTGTTTTCGTTTAGCGGGCGCACCGTCTACGTGCTGATCGGCCTGCTGGTGCTGTGGCTGCCTGAATGGCTGTGGAAGCGCTTTGCATCGGACGGGGGCGGCGCGTGATCCGGTACATCCTCTACGGCATCTACGCGCTGATCGTCGTCACGCTGTTCAGCTGCGCATCGATCGGCGGCAGCGGTTCGGGCGGCAGCGGCTGGGGCAGTTCGTCGGCCCGCAGCGGCTACTCGTCGTACGGGTCGCACAAATGACCGCGTTCGACGGGATTGCGGCACCGCCGCGCGCGACGTTCGGTTCGCACGTGCTGGCCGATCTGGCCGGCATCGACGCCGCGCTGCTGCGCGACGCCGCGCGGCTCGAGGCGCTGCTGACCGACGCGGCGCAGCGGGCGGGCGCCCGCGTGATCGGCGCGCATTTCCATCATTTCGGCGGCGAGCATGGCGTGACGGGGGTCGTGCTGCTCGCCGAATCGCACATCACGATCCACACGTGGCCCGAGCATCGCTTCGCGGCCGTCGACGCGTTCATGTGCGGCGCGGCGCGCGCGGCCGATGCGGTCGAGGCGATCGCCGCCGCGCTCGGCGCGCAGGCGCAGGTCCGGCAGCAGGTCGCGCGCGGCGGCGCGCCGACGTGAGCGGGCGAGTCGCGTTCGTGACGCTATTCCCGCCAACGGCCAAACCGGAACGACGACACGCCATGCAGCGTCGCGCGGCACGCGCCGCTGTCAGTGCGGCACCGCTTCGGCTTCGGCCCAGCGCTTGAACGAATCGAGACGCCGGCGCGTCTGCACGAGGTAGAACGCGCCGATCAGCGGTTCGAGCAGCCAGCGCAGCCAGGCCGGCTGCGCGCGGAAGTGATATGTGAATTTCACCTCGGTCGTGCCGGGCGTGTGCTCGGTGAAGTTCCAGCTGCCGCTGAAGCGTTCGAGCACTTTCGGCCCGTCGACCATTTCGACGGCCGCGACCTGCGGCGGACGGTACGAGATGTAGCGCGACACCATCGTCGCGCCCGACTGGCTGCGGCAGAACGCGTCGACGCCGACGTCGGCCGCCGCTCCGTCGAGCAGGTAGGCGTCGGCGAGGAAGCTGTCCCACATGAGCCGCCGCGCGTAATCCTGCGACCACGTGAAGAGGCGCCTGCGATCGACGCCGACGGTCCGGCTGACTGAGATCCTCATGATGGCGGACGCAATGGCGCGGATTGGGATGAAATCGAGTGTAACCCGCCAATGCCGCGCATTTCTTCATACTTCGTCAAGTCGAGGAGGGGCTCGATTGACGCACTCCGGGATTTCACCTAGAGTTCGTGTCAACCCTTCGGGAAAGACCCGAAGCGTTTCAATCTCTTGAGGGAGCCTCATGAGTACGCAACAGAACCGGCGCTTCGACGCGCTCGTTTTCATTGGTCGTTTCCAGCCTCCGCATCGTGGTCACCTGAACGTGCTGAAGTCGGCACTGAGCCGGGCCGCGCGCGTGTGCGTGCTGATCGGATCGACCGACAAGCCCCGCACCATCAAGGATCCGTTTTCGTTCGACGAGCGCCGCCAGATGCTGGCTTCGCTGCTCGACGCGTCCGAGCGCGACCGCGTCACGATCGCACCGTTGCAGGATTCGACCTACAACGACGGCGACTGGGTGCGCTGGGTGCAGGACGCCGTCGCGTCCGCGCTCGGCGACGTCGCGCAGCGCAAGGTCGGGCTGATCGGCCACGAGAAGGACGCCACGTCGTATTACCTGCGGATGTTCCCGCAATGGGAGCTCGTCGACGTCGACGCGACGGAAGACATTTCCGCCACCGAAATCCGCGACCAGTATTTCGCCGAACGCCCCAACAGCTTCGTGCAATGGGCCGTGCCGGAACCGGTGTTCGGCTGGCTCGAGCGTTTCCGCACGCAGCCGGAATTCGCGCAACTGAAGTCGGAAGCCGAATTCATCGCCGGCTATCGCAAGGCGTGGGCGGCCGCGCCGTATCCCGTCACGTTCGTGACGGTCGACGCGGTGGTTGTGCACTCGGGCCATATCCTGCTCGTGCGCCGCCGCAGCGAGCCGGGCCGCGGCCTGTGGGCGCTGCCGGGCGGGTTCGTGAACCAGGACGAGCGGCTCGACGCGGCCTGTATCCGCGAGCTGCGCGAAGAAACCGGCCTGAAGCTGCCGGAGCCCGTGCTGCGCGGCTCGATCAAGGATCGCCAGGTGTTCGACCACCCCACGCGTTCGCTGCGCGGGCGCACGATCACGCACGCGTGCCTGTTCAACTTCCCGACCGGCGAATTGCCGCGCGTGAAGGGCAGCGACGACGCCGACAAGGCGCGCTGGGTGCCGCTGAACGAATTCGCGCAGATGCGCGGCGTGATGTTCGAGGATCACTTCGACATCGCGTATCACTTCTTGGGGAAGCTGTGACACGCTGATTCCCCGCAATCCGTCCGCCGCGACAGACGCGGCGGCACTTCAACGGCCTAGAGGAGCTCTAGCCATGCAAAACGATCCCGGCGGCTTTGCCGCGATTCTCGCCAATCCGATCCTCAACACGGATTCGTACAAGGCTTCCCATTTCCTGCAATATCCGCCCGACGCGACGGCGATGTTCTCGTACGTCGAATCGCGCGGCGGCCGCTACGACCGCACGCTGTTCTTCGGCCTGCAGATGCTGCTGAAGGATTATCTGTGCAAGCCGATCACGCACGCGATGATCGACGAAGCGCGCGACTTCTTCACGGTGCACGGCGAGCCGTTCAACGAAGCGGGGTGGCGCTATATCGTCGAACGCTACGACGGCTATCTGCCCGTGAAGATCCGTGCGGTGCCCGAGGGTTCGGTCGTGCCGGTGCACAACGTGCTGATGACGGTCGAATGCGACGATCCGCAGGTGTTCTGGCTCGCGTCGTATCTCGAGACGATGCTGTTGCGCGTCTGGTATCCGGTGACGGTCGCGACGCGCAGCTGGCACCTGCGGCAGACGATCCGCCGCTTCCTCGAAAGGACCGACGACGATCTCGCGCAACTGCCGTTCAAGCTGCACGACTTCGGCGCGCGCGGCGTGTCGAGCGCGGAGTCGGCCGCGATCGGCGGCGCCGCGCACCTCGTGAGCTTCATGGGCTCGGACACGGTGCTCGGCGTACTGGCCGCGAACCGCTTCTATCGCGAGCCGATGGCCGCGTATTCGGTGCCGGCGGCCGAACACAGCACGATCACGTCGTGGGGCCGCGAACACGAAGCCGATGCGTACCGGAACATGATTCGCCGTTTCGGGCTGCCCGGTGCGATCGTATCGGTCGTGTCGGACTCCTACGATCTGTTCGCCGCGCTCGATCTGTGGGGCGGCGAGCTTCGTCAGGCCGTGCTCGACTCGGGCGCGACGTTCGTCGTGCGACCCGATTCGGGCGACCCGGTGAAAATCGTGCTGCAGACCGTGCGCGCGCTCGACGAATCGTTCGGCTCGACCGTGAACGGCAAGGGGCGGCGCGTGCTGAACCGCGTGCGCGTGATCCAGGGCGACGGCGTCGACGAGCTGTCGATCGAAGCGATCCTTTCCGCGCTCGACGATGCGGGCTATGCGGCCGGCAACGTCGTGTTCGGGATGGGCGGCGCGCTGTTGCAGCAGGTGAATCGCGATACGCAGCGCTTTGCGATGAAGTGCTCGGCGATCCGGCGCGGCGACGTATGGCACGACGTCCGCAAGGATCCGGTCACCGACCAGGGCAAGCGTTCGAAGAAGGGGCGGCTCACGCTGCTGCGCAGCATGCGCACCGGTGAGTATCGGACCGTGACGCTGCCCGTCGCGTGGGACGACCGGGTGCTGGAAGGCGAGTGGGAAGAGGCGCTGGTAACGGTGTTCGATACGGGGCGGTTGCTGGTCGACACGACGTTTGCGGAAGTGCGGGCGAGGGCGCACGCGGGGGAGGTGTGACGCAGCCCACCGGCGCGAGCGGGGCGGCAGCGCGCGATGCGGCCGCCCCGTTCGCGCTCAGGCGGCGCGGGTGACGAGCGTGCGAAGCACGGCATCCACGTCGATTTCCCCTTTCAATACATCCGCGCGTGCCGACTCGAAATCGATCCAGCCTTCGTTGAAGCCGTCGAGCATGCTCATGCGCGGTTCGGGGTAACGCATCCGCTGCGTATCGAACAGGGCTGCCCATGTGTCGCGCGGTACGACTTCGGCGCGGACGGCGCGCCCGAGCACGCGAGCGAACGCGGCCGCAAGGTCGTTCGGGCTGACACGACGCGGCCCTTCGAGCTCGACGATGCGTACGCCGGCCCATTCTTCCTGGAGCAGCGCGGCGGCTACGCGGCCGACGTCTTCGGTAGCGACCATCGGTACCGGTCTGTCGAGCGGCTGGAGAAAGCTGTGGACGACACCGGCGTCGCGTGCCGTCGCGACGTCCCATGCGGCGTTTTCGACGAACCACGCGGGGCGCAGGAACGCGACGGGCATTGGCAGGTCGCCGAACGCCCGCTCGAGCATCGTCAATTGCGTGAGCAGGTTCACCCGCGTCGCCTGCGCGCCGATCGTCGACAGGCAGACGATCTTGCGCGGCCGCGCGGCTCGCAATGCCGCGCCGACTGCGTCGATCACCGCGCGTGTTTCGGGAAATCCCGGGGATGGATCGAAGCACGGCGGCAGCAGAACGAACACGCCGGCCGAGTCCGAGAAAGCCGCCGTCAGTGCAGCGGTGTCGGTCATGTCGGCGAGTGCAACGTCGCAGTTGCGCGCAGCCCAGGGCACGGCGCGATCCGCGCTGCGCGTGACGGCCCGCACGCGCTGGCCGGATGCGAGCAGCGTTCGGGCAAGTGCGCCGCCGACCTGTCCGGTGATGCCGGTAATGGTGTACATGGTTCGAAATCCTCATCGAAAAATGGGAGGAATGCGCGCCGGAACGGCCGGTAGGCGCATCTGCCTGTCGTACTCGGCATGCCGCCGCAGGGGGTTGCCGTCGCGATGCATCGGGTTGCATGATAGGGAACGGCGATTCCTGACGGAATCGAATTCATGTCATTGGATTGGTGATTTTTTGTCATGAGCGAAATCATGAGCATCGACGGGCGGATTCTGGCGAACGTGGGCGTGCTGGCCGCGATCGTGGAGGGCGGCAGCTTCGCGCGCGCGGCCGATGCGCTCGGCATGTCGCCGTCCGGTGTCAGCCGGGCCGTCGGCCGGCTCGAGGCGCGCGTCGGCGTGCGGCTGCTCGATCGCACGACGCGGTCGGTGACGCTCACGGACGAAGGGCGGCGTCTGTACGAAGACATCGGGCCGCTGCTCGCCGGCATTGGCGACGCGGTCACGCTGGCCGCCGGCTCGGCCGCCGCCGTGCGTGGCAGGCTGCGCGTGAATGTCGACGCCTATTTTTCGCGACGGGTACTGGCACCGCATCTGCCCGCGCTTCTTGCGCGCCATCCCGATCTGTCGCTGGAACTCGCTGCGCGCGAGCAACTCGGCGATCTGGTCGCCGAAGGATTCGACATTGCGGTGCGGTTTGGCGAACCGCCGTCATCGTCGCTGGTCGCGCGCAAGCTTCTGGAGACGCGTGCGGTGACGGTCGCCGCGCCCGCATACGTGAAACGGCACGGGCGTCCCGAGACACCGGCCGATCTCGTCGGCCATGCCTGTATCCAGATGCGCAACACGCTGACCGGCGAGCCGCTCGAATGGGTCTATCAGCTTGGCCGCAAGCGCGTGCCGGTGAAGACGACCGGCCGGCTGCTCGTCAACGATGCCGGCACGATGCTCGGCGCATGCCTGGCCGGTGCCGGCGTCGCGCGCTTCAAGGCGAGCGGGGTAGCGGGGCTGATCGAGCAGGGGCGGCTCGTTGAACTGCTCGCGGATTGGCGCGGCGAGGCGTTCCCGCTGTTTGCGTACTATCCGTCGCGTCATCTGCCACCCGCAAAGGTACGGGCGTTCATCGATTTCGTGGCCGAGATCGTGGCGATCGGCAGTTAGCACGATCGCCCGCGATCACCGCTCACCTGCGAGCGCGCGCGTTCCGGCATCCGTCTGCATGCCAGCCCGCGCCGCCTCCATCGCCCGTGCGAGCGCATCGAACACGGCCGGCCCCTTGCAACGCGACACGTTGAACCGCAGGTACGACGTCGCGCCGTGCGACGGGCTGAACACGTTGCCGGGCGCGAGCACCACGTCCTCGTCCAGCGCATGGCGCGCGACACGCGCGGCGTCGAGCCCGTCGGGCAATTGCGCCCACACGAACAGGCCGCCGCGCGGCTCCGTCCAGATTCGCAGCCCGGCGCGCGACACGCGCCGGAGCGTTTCGCCCATCGCATCCGCGAGGCGCGCACGCAGGCTGTCGACATGGCGCCGGTACGTGCCGTCGACGAGCAGCCGGTGTACGACGTTCGCGCCGATCTGCGCATGGCCGAACGACGTCGCGAGCTTCAGGTCGACCAGCGCATCGATCCATTCCGGGCGCGCGGCGACATAGCCGCAGCGGATCGCGGCCGACAGCGTCTTCGAGAAGCTGCCGATCGATACGACGCGCGACAGCCCGTCGAAGGCCGCGAGGCGCGGCGCGGGCGTGCTTTCGAAATCCGCGAAGATGTCGTCCTCGACGATCAGCAGGCCATGCTCGGCCGCGAGCGTCAGCAGCCGGTGCGCGACGGGCGCCGAGAGCGTCGCGCCGGTCGGGTTGTGCAGCGCCGCGTTGGTGATGTACAGGCGCGGCCGGTGCTCGGCGAGCACCTGCTCGAAGCGCGCGAGATCGGGGCCGTTCGGCGTGTACGGGACGCTGACGATCCGCGCGCGGTGCGCACGCAGCAGCGCCTGGAAGTTGAAATAGCACGGATCGTCGAGTACGACCGTGTCGCCAGGCTCCAGCAGCAGGCGGCACACGAGATCGAGTGCGTGCGAGCCGCCGTCGGTCAGCATGATCTGCGCGGGTTCGGCCTGGATGCCATGCTGCGCGAGCCGCCACGCGAGCTGCTGGCGCATCGCGGGCAGGCCGAGCGGCGTCGCGTAGTCGGTCAGCGCGTCGGATTCGTCGCGCGACGCGGCGCGCAGCGCGCGGCGCAGGCTCTCGTCCGGCAGCCACGACGGCGGCAGCCACCCGCAGCCGGGCTTCACGGACGTCGGCGCCGCTTCGAGCGACTGGCGCGACAGCCACAGCGGATCGAGCCCGCGATCGAGGCGCGGGCCGAGATCGGCGAGCGCGAGCGGCGGCGCGTGCCCCGACACATAGAAACCCGAGCCGCGCCGCGCCACGAGCACGCCTTCGCTCGCGAGTCGCTCGTATGCATCGACGACGGTCGATTTCGACACGCCCAGCCCCTCCGCCATCATCCGGATCGACGGCACGCGCGCGCCGGGCACCAGCGCACGGCTCGCGATCCGTGCGCGCAACGTATCCATCACGGTCTCCACGCGCGTGCGCGACGGGGTGGGCGGAACGGGAAGCGGGTTGGCCTGGCTCATGGCGAAGAATGAACTGTACGGCCGGTTGTCCAGTACAGTTTGTCCGAATTGTATTGGGCTGTAGCTTACGCGCTTTTCATGGACGGCGGATCATCGGTCATCCACTTTCCCCGTTCAGGATTTCCCGTGCAAAAAACGACCGACGGATGGCTCAGCGGCCTGCTGGGCGTAATCATCTTCAGCGGCTCGCTGCCCGCGACGCGTGTCGCGGTGCAGGGGCTCGACCCGCTGTTCGTCACGTTCGCGCGCGCGACGATCGCCGGCGCGCTCGGCCTGCTGCTGCTCGTCGTGCTGAAGCAGCGCCGGCCGACGCGTGCCGAAGCCGTGTCGCTGGCCATCGTCGCGCTCGGCGTCGTGGTCGGTTTTCCATTGCTGACGGCGCTCGCGCTGAAGCACGTGACCTCCGCGCACGCGATCGTGTTCGTCGGGTTGCTGCCGCTCGCGACCGCGCTGTTCGGCGTGTGGCGCGGCGGCGAACGGCCGCGGCTGCCGTTCTGGATCTTCTCGATCGTCGGCAGCGGTGCGGTGGCCGCGTTTGCGCTGCGTAACGGCGGGCAGGCATCGGTGGTCGGCGATGCGCTGATGCTGGCCGCGATCGTCGCGTGCGGGCTAGGCTATGCGGAGGGCGCGCGCCTGTCGCGCGAGCTCGGCGGGTGGCAGGTGATTTCGTGGGCGCTCGTGCTATCGCTGCCGCTGATGCTGCCGCTCGCGTGGCTCACCCGGCCCGCGTCGTTCGACGGCGTCGATGCCGCCGCGCTGTGGGGGCTCGCGTACGTGTCGCTGTTCAGCATGCTGATCGGCTTCGTGTTCTGGTATCGCGGGCTCGCGCTCGGCGGGATCGCGGGCGTCGGCCAGTTGCAGTTGCTGCAGCCGTTCTTCGGCTTGCTGCTCGCAGCCGGGTTGTTGCACGAGGCCGTACCGTCGTCGATGGTCGTGGTGACGGTCGTCGTGGTCGGCTGCGTGGCGGGCGCGAAATACTTCTCGAAAATGACGCCCGTGCGGCGCGCGGGCTGACGCGCATGGCCGAACGGAGGGGGCGGGCGCTTCCCGTCGAAGGTTGACGCGCTCGCGCCCGGTCGTCCGGGGCACGCAGGCCGCGCGCCCCGTTGCTTCGTGCCGGCGTTACTCGAACGTTTCGAGCGCGAGCAATTCGTCGATCGTCTGCCGGCGGCGGATCAGACGCGGCACGCCGCGATCGACGAGCACTTCCGGCGCGAGCGGCCGGCTGTTGTAGTTCGACGACATCGACGCGCCGTACGCGCCCGCGTCGTGCAGGAACAGCAGGTCGCCGATCTGCGGCTGCGCCAGCTTGCGGTGCGTGACGACACCGCCCGCATCCTGCGTGAACACGTCGCCCGATTCGCACAGCGGCCCCGCGATCGCGATGTCGACGAGCGGCCGGCCGGCCGGCAGCGCGCCATCCGGCGCATGCACCGACACCGCGTGGTAGCTGCCGTACATCGACGGGCGCATCAGGTCGTTGAAGCCCGCGTCGATCAGCACGAAATCGTGCTTCGGCCGGCGGTTGACGGCCTGCACTTCGGTGACGAGCGTGCCGGCTTCGGCGACGAGGAAACGGCCCGGTTCGATCTCGATGCGTACCGGGTGGCCGAGGTGCCGCTCGATCCGCTTGCGCGCGGCGTCCCACTGGCTGAAGTAGTGACCGACGTCGACACGCGGCTCGCCGTCGCGATACGGGATCGACAGGCCGCCGCCGGCCGAGATCGCGTCGATGTCATGGCCGAGCGACGTGACGAGATCGACCATCGCATCGCATACCTGCGACAGGTGGTCGTAGTCGACGCCCGAGCCGATATGCATATGGATGCCGACCAGCTTCAGCCCGTACCGGCGCACGATCTCGATCGCGCGCGGCACGTCGTCGATCCAGATGCCGTGCTTGCTCTGCGGGCCGCCGGTGTTGGTCTTGTTGCTGTGGCCGTGGCCGAACCCGGGGTTGACGCGCAGCCACACGCGGTGGCCGGGCGCGTGCTCGCCGATGCGCGCGAGCATGTCGAGCGAACCGGCGTTGACGGTCACGCCGTGCTTCAGCACGGCCGCGAGCGTCGGGCGGTCGATCAGGTCGGCCGTGAACACGACGCCCTCCGGCTCGCCTGCCGGACTGAACCCGGCCGCGAGGCTGCGCTCGATCTCGCCGAGCGACACCGCGTCGACGCACGCGCCTTCCTCGCGCATCAGCTTCAGGATATGGACGTTCGAGTTCGCCTTCTGCGCATAGCGGATCACGTCGAACTGGCGCAGTTGGGCGATGCGGTCGCGGATGACGTCGGCGTCGTACACCCACAGCGGGGTGCCGTATTGCTGCGCGAGCGTCGCGAGCTGGCGGGAATCGAGGGACATGGCGGATGAATCGGGACGAATGAACGGATAACGTGAATGATGCGCCGGATTGGCTATACAGTAAAATGCCTGTATATCGACATTCGATTCATATCTGATATAGCCGATCATGCTCACGCATCGTCATATCGAGGTTTTTCGCGCGCTGATGGTCACCGGCAGCACGACGCGCGCGGCCGAGATGCTCTATACGTCGCAACCGACGATCAGCCGCGAGCTCGCGCGCATGGAGCAGGTGGTCGGCTTTGCGTTGTTCGAGCGCGCGCACGGCCGGCTGCGGCCGACGATGGCGGCGCTCACGCTGTTCGACGACGTGCGGCTCGCGTATGTGGGGCTTGAACGCGTCGCGGCGACGGCCGCGCGCCTGCGCGAGTTTCGCGACGGTCAGCTGTCGGTGATCGCGCTGCCGGCGTTTTCGCACGCGATCCTGCCCGGCGCGTGCCGGCGTTTTCATGACGCGCACGCGGGCGTGAGCGTGTCGGTCGCGACGCAGGAATCGCCGGTGCTCGAAGAGTGGCTGACCGCGCAGCGTTACGACGTCGGACTGACCGAGCACGACGTCGCGCCGCCCGGCACTGTGCTCACGCCGCTGCTCGAAGTCGACGAAGTCTGCGTGCTGCCCGACGGCCATCCGCTGCTCGCGCAGGACGCGATCGATCTGCCGGATCTCGCCGACCGTCCGTTCGTGAGCCTGTCGTTGAACGATCCGTACCGCATCCTGATCGACGAGGCGTTCGCGCAACTCGGCGTCGCGCCGCGCTCGGTCGTCGAAACACCGTCGGCGGTGTCGGTGTGCGCGTTCGTGCGGCAAGGGCTCGGCGCCGCGATCGTCAATCCGCTGACCGCCATCGATTTCGTCGGGCGCGGCCTGCACGTGCGGCCGCTCACGCGGTCGTTCCCGTACCGGGTCAGCGTGATCGTGCCCGAGCATCGGCCGAAGAGCCTGCTCGTCGATGCGTTTGCCGACGCGCTGCGCGGCGAGGCGAACGCGATTCGCCGGCGCCTGGCCACGCTGCTCGGCTGACGCGGCCGTATGATGGGCGTTTCACCGCCATCGCCGCCTTTTTCCGGAATTCCTCATGACCGACACTTCCGTTTCCCTCGAACCACCGATCCTCACCGGCGCATGCGTCGAACTGAGGCCGCTCGACCGAGCCGACCGGCAGGCGCTGCTGGATGCCGCCGCGGACGGCCAGCTGTGGAACCTGAAGGTCACGGTCGTGCCGGGCCCCGAGACGGTCGACGCCTATATCGACACCGCGTTGCAGGGCCGCGCCGCCGGCACCGTGATGCCGTTCGCGATCGTCGATCGCGCATCGGGCCGCGTGATCGGCAGCACGCGCTTCTGGAAGATCGATCGCCAGAACCGCAAGCTCGAGATCGGCCATACGTGGCTGAGCGAATCGGCGCAGCGCACGCGCGCGAATACCGACGCGAAACGGTTGCTGCTGGGTTATGCGTTCGACGTGCTGCAATGCGTGCGCGTGCAGTTCACGACCGACGAGCTGAACGAGAAATCGCGCGCGGCGATTTTGCGGCTCGGTGCGAAGCAGGAAGGCATCGTGCGGCACGAACGGATCATGCCGGATGGCCGCAAGCGCAATTCGGTGCGCTTCAGCATCATCGACGACGAATGGCCGGACGTGCGTGCGCGGCTGGACGCGAAGCTTGCGACGTAACGTGCAACGCGTGAGGTGCGACTTCCGACGCGCGTCGCGCCGCCGGAAGGGGGCGGCGACGCGACGGGAGGGAAAGCAGCGCGCCGCGCATCACGCGCGGCGCGGCGGCGCGTTACTGCGCCGATGCGAGGTGGTGGCGTTCCGCGAGCTTCTGCGCGTCCGCATACTGCTTCTGCAGGATCGGCAGCGCCTGGCGGGCGACTTCCTTCAGCTTCGCGTCGCGGCCCGATGCGATTTCGGCCTGGAATGCCGAAATCGTCTTCTGCTGGCCGGCGAGCGCGACCTGTTCGATATACGCCTTGTCGAACTCGGCGCCGCGCAGGTTCTTGATGCTGTCCAGCACGGCCGTGTCGGGGTCGTTGGCCGGCACGTCGACGCCGCGCGGGCTGGCTGCGCGCATCGCCTGGATGATCTTTTGATCATCGGCCGACACGCGTTGCGCGAATGCCTTCACCTGGCTGTCCGACGTGCGCGAGTCGGCGATGCGTGCCGCGCCGTGCTGCGTCGACACCGTTTTCGTGCCGTCCGTGATGAAGGCCTGGTCGGCTTCGTGGATGCGCGTCGCGGCGGCGGCCGGCGCAGCCGGTGCGGCCGGTGCCGGTTGGGCGGTTTGCGCGGTCGCCGTCACGGCGACGAGAAGCAGGCCAGCGGCAGACAAGGCAAGGCGCGAGACTTGGGGAAAGCGGTTCATGGGACCTCCTTTCGATCGGGGCTCTGGTTGAAAACCGGATCGTTCGATCCGGTGCTGTGCGAGAGACCGGGCGCGCCCGGGCCGGATTCGACCGCCGCTCTGCCGCGGCGCCGGTCGAAGTGTTTCCCGGCCCGACCGATTCTAGGAGAGCGATCCGGTAGCAGGTGCAACGGTGCTGTGGTTTGTGTAACGGTTGGTAAGACGAATCGATGAGCGTGCGCGCCGACAGGTATTGCGTACATGCTGTGTGTGCGGCGGCGGCAATTTTTGCGTGCACGTGACGCGTGAAATGCACGTGGGTGTCATCTGGCGGCCATCGTGGTGTCGTGGGAGATCGTGCGTGGCGAGCGGCGGACCGAACCGGACGTGCGCCGCGAACGAAGCGAACGACGTGCACGACACGCAGGACGCGCACGAATGCGTCACACGCGATCGAGCAGGGCGGCGAGACTCGGCAGCAACGGTGTCGCGCAATGCGCCTGCAGCGCGTCGGGCGCGGTATAGCCCCACGCGACGCCCTGGAATGCGATGCGCGCGCGTCGTGCCGCGTCGGCATCGCGGATTTCGTCGCCGACGTACAGCGCTTCGTCGTGCCGCACGCCGGCCTCTTGAACGAGCGCGCGCAGACGACGTGCCTTGCCGAACAGCGGAATGCCGCACGCGAAATGTTCGACCCGGCTGCTCGCGGGCGGGCCGAGCCGGTCGCGCACGATCGCCTCGGTATTCGATGTGGCGATCGCGATGCGGATGCCGCGCGCGGCGAGCGCGTCGAACGTAGCGTCGACGCCGGGGAACAGCGCCACTTGCGCGACACGCGGCTGCATCAGGCGACGCATGTCGATCGTCACGCGCGGCACTTTCCACATCGGCACGTCGAGCGCGCGAACGATGTCGCGCGCCGACATGCCGCGCAGCGCCGGGCGCAGCTCGGGCGTCGCGTCGCGAAAGCCGTGCAGACGCGACGCTTCCGACAGCGCCGCGAGAAAGCTGTCGAGCGAATCGGCAAGTGTGCCGTCGAAGTCGAATGCGATGAGGCGGTAGGGCATGAAGCGGTGTGGCGGGTTGATCGGGCAGGGTGACATTGTCACCGAATCGAGTGCTGTCGCGTGCACGATCGGCTGAGCGTGCGGAGACGCGAGAGGGTCGAGCGCGCTCGCGCCGCCTCATCGGGACGATTGGCACCGATGTGCGGTTTGCTGAACAAGTCGGCCACCTCAGCCCGGTTGCACGCCACTTTCGCCCGGAAGGCGCATGCGCATCCGTCGAGCCGCAGCGACATGCAGCACCGCTTGTCGCCCCACGCGCTGCGCGGTATCGTCGGCGTTTCGCCTTCCCCTCGAACCGGAGACCGACGTGCCCGCTGCCGCCCCCGCCACGCTGAGATTTTCCACCGACAAGCGCGAACTCGACGTCGACGCGATCTTCGACTTCCTGCACCGCGACGCGTACTGGTCGCAGGGCATCCCGCGCGACGTGGTCGAGCGGGCGATCGCGGGGTCGCTGTGCTTCGGCGCGTACGTCGGCGACCGGCTCGTCGGCTTCGCGCGGCTCGTGACCGATCACGCGACGTTCGCGTACCTGTGCGACGTGTTCGTGCTGCCGGCCGACCGCGGCCACGGTTACGGCCGCGCGCTGATCGATTACGTGTTCGCGCAGGAGATGGTGCAGGGCCTGCGCCGCATCATGCTCGTGACGTCCGATGCGCATGCGCTGTACCGGCCGGTCGGCTTCGGGCCGGTGGAGAATCCCGAGCGGGTGATGGAGATCCGCCGCCCGGACATCTACGCGAAACGTTGACGCGCGGCGCAGCGCATACAATACGCACTTTCCGTTTTTTGCCGAAGAGAAGCCCGTCATGACCGAACAGGAAGCCGAACAGCTCGCGACGCATCGCCATTACAAGGGCGGTCTGTATCGCTATATCGGCGTTGCGCGCCATTCCGAAACCGAGGAATCGGTGGTCGTGTACGAACACCTGTGGCCGCATGCGCGCGGGCTGTGGGTGCGGCCGGAAGCGATGTTCAACGGCAATCTCGAAGACGGCACGCCGCGTTTTCGCAAGCTGCGCGATTGACGGGCGGCCGGCCCGCGCGGGCCGGCACCCTGCGCGTGAGCCGCGCGCGCGTTACGCGACGGCCAGCGCCTTCTCCAGCTCGGGCGGCGCGTGCCGGACCGTGACGTCCGGCGTGCCGTGCCATGCAGCGAGCTTCTTCACCGCCTTCGCGACATCGGCCGCGACCCCGGTGCCGAATCGCACACCGGGCTCGACATGCACGGCCTTCAGTTCGAACGTGCCGAGCGTGCGATGCGCCTTCGCGTCGACGCGCCCGACCAGCCGGCCGCGATGCAGCACCGGCAGGCAGAAATAGCCGTAACGCCGCTTGTGCTCGGGCGTATAGCATTCGATCGTGTAATCGAAACCGAACAGCGTCGATGCACGCCGCCGGTCCCAGACGACCGGGTCGAAAGGCGACAGCAGCGTCGTGACCGTCGAGCGCAGCGTATCGGCCTCGGCGGCCGGCAGCCACGCTTCGAGCGAGCGATGCACGTAGGCCGGCTCCTTCCAGCCGTCGATCGCCACCGGGATCAGGTCGCCCGCGTCCGCGAGCTGCTCGAGCTCCGCGCGGTACGAACGGCGCGGCAGCCGATAGTAATCGGCCACCCAGTCCGCGCGCACGACGCCGAGCGCGCGGCACGTGAGGTCGAGCAGCGCGGGCAGCACGGCTTCGCGCGGCGGCAGGTCGCGCGCGTCGTCCCAGTCGGGCAGCACGCGCTCGCGCACGTCGTAGACGCGCTGGAAATTGCGGCGTTCCGACACCATCAGGTCGCCCGTCGTGAACAGCACTTCCAGGTGACGCTTCTCGGGCTTGCGATCCCACCACCCGTTGCCTTTCACGCCATCGTCGCGGACGAAATCGGCCGAGCGCACGGGGCCTTCGTCGCGAATTCGCGCGAGCAGCCGCTCGATGGCGGGACGATGCTGTTCGTGCCACTCGGCCGCGTATTTCCAGCCCATTCCCGACGGATCGAGCATCTTGTAGCGCATCAGGCCGAACTGCTCGATCGGCAAAAAGCACGCCTCGTGCGACCAGTATTCGAACAGGCGCGCCTCCGCGAGATGTTCGTCGAGCCACTGCGGCGAGAAATTGCCGAGACGGCTGAACAGCACGAGATACGGGCTCCGCGCGACGACGTGGATCGTGTCGATCTGCAGTTGCGCCATCCGGCGGATCGTGTCGAGCACGTCGGATTTGGTCGCCTTGCGGCGGGGCGGCGTCAGCAGGCCCTGCGCGGCGAGATGCAGCGCGCGGGCGGCGGCGGGCGAGAGCGTAAGCATCGGAAGGGCGGCCGGGAGTGATGATCGGGAGCCACTTTAGCGCGAAAGCGGCGCACGCGCATGACGTGCCGCTGCAACGTGTCTGACAATGCTTGACAGATGCATTTCGCAAGTTTCCCTATAGTGCAGTCCATGGCGCGACGAAATGAGCGCGCAACGATTCCGCTTCCGACGCACATATGTCCATGGCACGCAGGAAGCGAATCCGGGATTCTCAACCCCCATCGGGAGACCCGGAGCCCTGAGCGGACATCCATGCGGTTGCGCACCGGCCCCGTGTGGATGTCCGCTGATTTTTTTGTTTTTTCCGGTTTCCCCTCTCCGTCACGCGGCCCTTCAGGCCGTGGTGCTCGTCTCCCCCGGCCGCAATGCGCGCGACAAGTCGTAATGTCGGGCCGCGCCGTAACGCGGCGAACCGAAATGCCAGTCGTAGTTGCCGCGAATATACGTGCGGGCTTCGTCAAGCAGCCGCAGCGACGTTCGGTCGGTGGTGCGCGCCCGCACCCGTGTTTCCAGATCCAGATATTGCGCCAGATACCCGTTGTGGATCCCGGCCGCCGCGTCGAGCGCGGCTTGCGGCGCGAGCCCGCGTTCGTGCATCAGGACGCACACGAGATTGCTGCTCGATTCGCCGGCTTCCTTCGGATACGAAAAGATGTCGTTGCACAGGCACAGGATCAGGCTGGACAGCTTGCGCAGGCGCTGAACCTCCTCGTCGGCGTAGAAAGCGGCCGGGGCTTCGTAGCCCGCGGCGATATCGATCAGCGCAAACGCGCCTTCGCCGCATCCGTTGTACGTGCGGCCGGAAAGATATTCGGCCTCGCCCGGCACGACGTCGGTCGCGTAACGGCCGGCTTCCCACAGCGTCGAAAACAGGAACGTCATCATGCCCGCCGTCCAGCGCGCGAACTGCGCGCGCGTGCACGTGGCCGCGATGCGTGCACACACGTCCTGCGTCGCCCGTTGCAGCGACGGCAGGAATGCCGCCAGGTGCGGCAGCCGCGCCGCCAGCGCAGTGCGCAGCGGCACCGGATCGTAGCCGGTCGGATCGGCCATCATCTCGTACAGCCACAGGTAGAGCGCCCCGAGATCGCCGGGCGCGCGCGCGGCGCCGTGCAGACTGCACAGGCCGTCGTCGATCGCGAAGATCCAGCCGTATGCGCGGGTCGTCGTGCACAGGCCGTCGAAGGTCGCATGCGCATAGACGCGCGCGCAGTATTCCCCGACCTTGCCGTGGCGAATGCCGCTGGCCCAGCGCGGATCGTCGAGCACGCCGTGGCCGTTCATCCACGCATGCAGATCGGCTTCGGCGCGACCGGCATCGGGATGCACGGGCGTTTCGAACGGGTGGAACAGATGCGGCAGCACCAGCGCGGGCGCGGCGGCAACGGTTTCGACGGTGGACATGGCGTATCTCGCGAAGGGCGGATGACAACGGGCGCAGTGAAGGTGCGCTCCGGCCTACTTGCCGGACCGGCGCGTGCGTTTGCCGTAGGCATCGATGGCCTGCTCGAAGTCGTTGCGTCCGAAATCGGGCCAGCACGTCGGCGTGAAATAGAACTCCGAGAAAGCGGTTTGCCAGAGCATGAAATTCGACAGGCGCTGCTCGCCGGACGTGCGGATCACGAGGTCCGGTTCGGGCTGGCCGGCCGTGTAGAGCCGGCTCGCGATCAGCTCGGGGCTGAGCCGCGCGAGCAGCTGATCGACGGTGCCGACCGCGACATGCTCCTCGATCAACGACCGGATCGCATGCAGCAGGTCGAGGCGGCCGCTGTACGCGACCGCGATGTTCACGTCGAGCCCGCGCGAGCCGGCCGTGCGTCGTTGCGCGGCGTCGATGCGCCCGGCCGTGGCGGGCGGCAGTTTCGTCAGGTCGCCGATCAGGCGCAGGCGCCAGCGGCCGCTGGCGGCGAGTTCGTCGAAGACGTCGGCGATCACCGCGAGCAGGCCGCGCAATTCGTCGGCGTCGCGGTCGAGGTTGTCGGTGGACAGCGGCCAGAGCGTCACGAACGGGATGCCGGCTTCCTCGCACCACGACAGCAGCGCGTGCACGTTGCGGCCGCCGGCCCGGTACCCTTCGGCGGGCGGCAGGCCGAGCCGGTCGGCCCAGCGCCGGTTGCCGTCGAGAATGACGGCCAGATGCGCGGGTAGTCGCCGCGGGGCGATGGCTGGCGCGACCGGCGAATCGACGGCGAACGGGTTCGGCGCACGCAAAATCAGCTCTTGAGTCATGGCGACTCCTTCGACGCATGAAAGCGGTCGAAACTTGAAGCAGCAGATGGGATTGTTACCGCAACTGTCCGAATGCCGGCGTGGGGATGACGTTCGCGCGGATGCGGGCCGCGCATTATTGGTCGATATATTCCGGATTTTCAAGTGATCCGCGTGCGCGAATCGCAATGCCCCCGGGGCGCAAGGCCGGGCGGGCATTGCGCCGGACAAGGCGGAAGCCCCGTACGGTTCCGTTCAGGCGATTTTCGGTTCGACGTGATTTTCAGGTCGCTATTGCGGCCGGCGCTTTTTATTCATTTCGCTTTATTGAATAAAGCGGGAATTGAAAAATAAAAAGCAACGCAATTTGCGGGCGGCGAAAACGATTCCGCCGCGCGGGCCGCTTATTGCCGCTTGCCGCGCGCGACTTCGTCGCCGGCGCCGGGCGGCAGCCGGCGCGTGATCGGAATCGATGCGAACGAGCACAGCCCGACCACGACGAACGCGGGCCAGAAATCCGACCACACCATCTTCTGATGACCCTGCAGCCAGTGCGAAATATGCAGCACGAGGCCGGCCACCGTCACGCCGAGGCCGAGCGACATCTGCTGCACGACGCTGCCGAGGCTCGTCGCGCGGCCCGCATCGCGCGGCGAGATGTCCGCGTAGATCATCGAGTTCAGGCTCGTGAACTGCAGCGCGGGGAAGATGCCGCCGACGAGCACGATCAGCCAGATCGCCCAGGTCGCCATGCCGGGATGGAACACGCCGTACGCGGCGATCGCGAGCCCCGCGAAGGCCGCGTTGTAGATCAGCACCGTGCGGAAGCCGAAGCGGCGCAGCGTATGGGTGGCCGTCGAGCGGCTCATCGCGCCGCCGAACGCGGACGCGCAGGTGATCAGCCCCGAATGGAACGCGCTCATGCCGAGCCCTTCCTGCAGCGCGAGCGGCAGCAGGAACGGCACCGCGCCGAGGCCGATGCGGAACAGCGACCCGCCGACGACGCTCGCGTGATACGTCGGAATCTTGAGGAAACTGAGGTCGAGCACCGGGCGCTCCTTGCGGCGCGCGTACGGCACGTAGAGCGCGAGCATCGCGGTGCCGGCCACGCACATGAGGATCGCGTTCGAGCGCGACGTGAGCGAGCCGTCGATCAGCGTGAGGCCCATCAGCAGCAGCGCGGCGCCGCTGGCCGACAGCAGGAAGCCGAACCAGTCGAGCGGGCCCGGATCGGGCTCGCGCGTGTTCGCGATGTGCTTGCTCGCGAGATAGATCCCGTAGATGCCGATCGGCACGTTGATGAAGAAGATCATCCGCCAGTGCAGGTAGGTCGTAATGAAGCCGCCGACGAGCGGCCCGACCGTCGGCCCGAACAGCGCGGGAATCGCGAGGTAGTTCATCGCGCGCACGAGATCCGAGCGCGGCACCGCGCGGAAGATGATGATGCGCCCGACGGGCACCATCATCGCGCCGCCGACGCCCTGGATGAAGCGCGCGAACGTGAGCACGCCGAGGGAATTGGACGCCGCGCACATCAGCGAGCCGACGACGAAGATGCCGATCGCGGTGCGGAATACGGAGCGGGCGCTGAAGCGGTCGGCGAGCCAGCCGCAGATCGGGATAAACACGCCGAGCCCGACCACGTAGGCCGTGATCGCGATGTTCAACGTGACGGGGCTGTGCCCGAAGTCCCTCGCCATCGCCGGGAGGGCGGTGACGATGATGTTCGCGTCGACGCTTTCCATGAACAACGCACAGGCAACGATGAGCGGTGCTAGAAAGACGGGCGACATGGGCTGGGCACGCGGTAAAGGCGTCATTATGCCCACAATGTGACCGTTGAGTCACGTACGACAACAGTTGTTCCGCATGTTGCAACAGTCGTCTTTTCGAGCGGGCGGGGTGGAAAGAACGACTGCGCGAACGGGCGCACGCGCAGCATGGACTCGGCTGACAGGCTGCGCGGTCTCGACGGTCGGCAGGATCTTCGCGATGTCGAAGCGGCGATCGCCGGAATGCGTCTCGTGCAGTGCCGCGACGGCGAGTTCACGCGCGTGGCGATCCTGCGCGACCCGGACTCGCGAGCCGGTCGTCCACGCCGAGTCGGGTGGGGTTTCGTTGCGGCGCAGCGAGTCGCGTGTGCCGTCAGTTTCGACGAGAGCGGTGCAATGTGTTCGTGCAGTAACCATAGAGGCTTCGCGATTCGGCGCACGTGCCGGAGAACAGGAACACGATGGGCCGCGTCACGGTTCACCATCGCACACGGACCTTTTTGACAGCGCGAAAGGGCGTTTCTAGAATATGAGCGTTTGCTCATATTCGAAGCTCGCATGCCCACCATGTCCGAATCGTCTTCGCGCACGCCGCTGTCGCCCCGCAAGGCACCGCGCCAGCGCCGTTCGGTCGCTACCGTCGACGCGATCGTCGAGGCCGCTGCCCGCGTGCTGGAGCGCGACGGCCTCGACGGCTACACGACCAACGCGGTCGCGGCACTGGCCGGCGTGAGCATCGGCTCGCTCTATCAATACTTCCCGAATCGCGATGCACTGACGGCCGCGCTCGTCGAGCGCGAGAGCGCGCATCTGCTCGACGACGTCGATCGCGCGGCCGCGCTGTCGTGCTGCGACGACGTCCTGCGCGCGCTGGTGCGCGGAGCCGTGGCGCACCAGATGCGCCGGCCGGCGCTCGCGCGGCTGATCGATTTCGAGGAAGCGCGGCTGACGCTCGACGCGCGCGACGCACGGGTCGCGGACCGCATCCACGCCGTGCTGCTGCATGCGCTCGGTCTGCGCGACGCGCCGCACGTCGCGGCGCCCGACGTCGTCGCACGCGATCTGCTCGCGATCGTGAAGGGGATCGTCGATGCGGCGGGCGCGCGCGGCGAGACCGACGACGCTGCACTCGAAGCGCGCGCTTGGCGCGCGGTGCGCGGCTATCTGCGCGAGTCGCGCGAATCGAAACTTGCTTGACATGCGGGTTTCGTGCGACAGTCGGACCCACTCGCACCACTACATGACGCGTATCGATCGACGGCCATCGAGACGAACGCGCGCGCGAACGAGACCCCGTGCCGATCCACTCACCATCGAAAGGGGGGACACGTCATGACGTCACGTCGTGCCGCATCGATTGCATCTCGCTTGTCAGCCGGTCCTGCATCGCATCCCGCATCGGGTTTCGCACCGCCCGCGCCACGCCTGCGCTGGGCTGCCGCACTGGCCGTCGCCTACCTCGCCGTCGCCGGCTGCGCCGCGCAGGCCGACAACGCGAACCCTGCCGCCGCACAGGTTGCCCGCCCGCCCGCGGTCGCGGCCACCTCCGCCGCGGCGGCGGCCCCCGCGGCGGGCACGCTGCTGCCGCCGCCGAGCCAGCTCTACGGCGACCTGTTCGTCGCGGTGCAGACCGCGCAGCTCTATCCCGACCAGAAGACCTTCGTCGACGCGACGCCCGATACCGATCCCGCGACGATCGTGCAGTTGTATCAGCAACAGAAATCGCAGCCGGGCTTCTCGCTGAAGGCGTTCGTTGACCAGCATTTCACGCCGCCCCCGGCAGGCGGCGTGACGCCGCCGCCGAACCAGACGCTGCGCCAGCACATCGACTGGCTTTGGCCGCAGCTCACGCGCACGAGCACGACGGTGCCGCCGTACAGTTCGCTGATTCCGATGCCGAAACCGTACGTCGTGCCGGGCGGCCGCTTCCGCGAAGGTTACTACTGGGACACCTATTTCACGATGCTCGGGCTGCAGGTGTCGGGCCGCGAGGATCTCGTCGACGACATGCTCGACAACTTCGCCCACCTGATCGACACGATCGGCCACATTCCGAACGGCAACCGCACGTATTACGCGAGCCGCTCGCAGCCGCCGTTCTTCGCGTACATGGTCACGCTCGCCGCGCAGGCCGAAGGCGACAAGATCTACCTGAAATACCTGCCGGAACTGCGCAAGGAGCATGCGTACTGGATGCAGGGCGAAACCACGACGCCGCGCGGGCAGGCCGCGCGCCACGTGGTCGCGATGCCCGACGGCGCGGTGCTGAACCGCTACTGGGACGCCAGCGATACGCCGCGCGACGAGTCGTATCTCGAGGACGTGACGACCGCGAAGTCGGTGCCGTCTCGCCCGGCGAACGACGTGTACCGCGACCTGCGCGCGGGCGCCGAAAGCGGCTGGGACTACAGCTCGCGCTGGTTCGGCGACGGCAAGACGCTCGCGACGATCCGCACGACGTCGATCGTGCCGGTCGACCTGAACAGCCTGATGTTCCATCTCGAGACGACGATCGTGAAGGGCTGCGCGGTCGCGCGGGACATCGGATGCGTGACCGATTTCTCCGGGCGTGCCGCGCGGCGCGCAGTCGCGATCAATCGCTATCTGTGGAATCGTCGCGGCTATTACGGCGACTACGACTGGCAGTTGCGCAAGCCGCGCGACGGCGTGACGGCCGCCGCGCTGTATCCGCTGTTCGCGGGCGTCGCATGGCCCGAGCGCGCGAAGGCGACCGCGCGCGAGGTGCGCAAGACGCTGCTGCAGCCGGGCGGCCTCGCGACGACCACCGAGAACACCGGGCAGCAGTGGGATGCGCCGAACGGCTGGGCGCCGTTGCAGTGGATCGCGATCGACGGGCTGCGGCGCTATGGCGACCCGGCCCTCGCGAAGGACATCGGCACGCGCTTCCTGTCCGACGTGAAGCAGGTGTATGCAGCCGAAGGCAAGCTCGTCGAGAAGTACGTGGTCGAAGGCGCGGGCACGGGCGGCGGCGGGGGCGGCGAATATCCGCTGCAGGACGGCTTCGGCTGGACCAACGGCGTCACGCTGAAGCTGCTGGGGTTGTACGGCGAGTAAGACGGCGAGTCATACGACGCGGCGCGTGCCGCGTCGCCCGCACGGGAAACATCACACGGGTCGGAGCGGCGCGCAAGTGGCCGTCCGGCCCGTGTCTTGATGCGGGCTGCGTCAGAACGTGATCGTCGTGCGCACGCCGATCACCGTTTCGTCGCCGATGCGCGCACCGGCCGCGTTCGGGTTCGGGATGCCGCCGCCCGGACGGAAGAAGTGCTGCAGGTCGGCCTGCACTTGCCACCACGGCGCGACCTGGTACTGGTAGGTCGCTTCGACGACGGTTTCCGCGCGGCGCACCGGGTAGCCGGGTGTCGCGTACACGCCGGTGTCGCCGTCGAGGCCGCGCGCATGCGAGCCGATCTTCGCGTAACCGACCGCGATGCCCGCCACGTCGTCGTCGCGCCCGGCGAACGGCGCCTTCAGCGTCACGCCTGCGTTGGCCGCGAAATCGACGATATTGCGATCGCCCGGCGAGCCCATCACGCGCGCGAACACGCCGACCGCGCGCGGGCTGTCGGCCGACGGCCGCCATACCATCTGGTCGGCCACCGCATAGAAACCGTAGTTGCCGCGATGGGTGGCGGCGATGCCGTTGCTGTCCGGATTCGCGAGCGACAGGCCGTCGGTGCCGTAGCGCGGGTCGTTCGCATGCTGCGACTGATACCAGAAGCCGAGCTTGTACGTGCCCGGCAGGCCGGCCGGCTGCGGCGCCTTCGGGTCGGCCGGGGGCGCGTTCAGCGCGTACTGCACTTCGCCGATCACGAATGCGCCGCTGCGCAGGTTGAAGTTGGTGCCGTGCGCGTTCAGCACCTGCGGATCGCCGTCGCTGCGCCCGGCCGGGTTGCCGTCGAACACGCCGACCATCGCGGTCCACGCATCGGCCGGCTTCACGCGCAGCCGCACGCCGAGCGACGACAGCGGATACGCGGCGCCGCCGGCCGGCAGGTCGGTCGACGGCAGCACGGGCCAGCCGAACGTCGCGTTCATGAACGTCGCCGCGTTCTGGCTCACCATGAATTCCTGGTCGACGCTCTGCTGGCCGACCTTCACGTCGACCTTGCCGTCGAGCAGCGACTGCTGGTACCAGAGTTCCCACAGGCGCGTGGTCGCATTCGCCTCGATGCCGGTCGCGGTCTGCAGCGTCTGCAGGTAGCGCTGCGTGAGGTTGGTGCCGTGAATCTGCAGCGCCGACACGTTGAACGTGCCGCCCGGCAGGCCGACCGCCTTGCCCGTGTCGACGGTGAAGCCGAATTGCGTGAGCCCCTGATAGGCACCGCCGCGATTCGTGCCGCCCGACGTGTTGTACAGGTACTCGCTGGTTTCCTGCAGGCTGAGCGTCACACCGTGATCGCCGAGCACGTCGCGCAGGCCGCCCATGTTGCCGAGCAGGTTCGAACGCTCCCACAAGCCGGTGGGCGCGGCGGCATCGGCGGCCTGTTGCGCGGGCGCGGCGGCGTCGCCGGCGCTGGCCGGCGATGGCGACTGGGCGAACGCGGGCGCGGCGGCGAGCGACAGCAGCATGGCGAGCGCATCGACACGGCGCTTGCGCGGAACGGGTTCGAGAGGGTTCTTCATGTGGATTCCGTTGTTGGTTTGTTTAGTCAAGCTGACGAAATGAACACGGGATGCGCTGCGCATGGCGGGACGATCGCGCGGCGGCCCCTGGCGCCTGGAAACTGGCGCGGCTGCGCAACGGCGAGTTACGGCAGCCAGCCGCCGATGCGCCACACCTGCGCGAAGCCGAGGCGCGACGCCGCCGAACACAGCAGCGCGACGAGCGCGACCGCGGCGGCCATCACGGCGACCATCACGCAGTCGAGCAGGCGCGGGGCCGCCGGCAGGTGGGCGAGTGCCGTGCCGCGCCAGTTGCTGAACGCATGGGCGAGCGGCGAGCGGCCGGAAATGAACGAGCGGTCGCATGCGCCTTGCAGGATGCGCTTGAGCCTGACCGCGAACGATTGAAGAAACATGACGCTGCCTCCGTCCGGTCCGGCTCGGGCCGGACGACGTGATCGAGCGCGGGCGCTTGATGCAGCCTGCGATCGGAGGGTGGAACGTAACGGAGCGTGCAACGGACGAACCGGCGATGGCCGGCCCGGGAGGAAGCGCGCTAACCCGGCGAATGCGAGCTAGCGGCGAACGACATGCGTGCGGCGGCTATCTCGCGATGGCTTGGCCGGCGTGGGCCGGCATCGAACTGCAACTAGAGCATGTGTCCACGGATGGAACCCTGTGATGAATTGCGGCGGATTGTATGCGTGTGGTTTGCTGCAGCGCAAGTAAAAAACGCACGAACGGCGCTGCGTGTGGCGTGCGCCTCACTGCGCGCGGCTGCATCGCGGCCCCGGCAAGAGGGGGTGCGACGACGCGGCGGCGGTGCGCCGCGCCGTTGTTCACGCACATCGGATCGTGACCGTATCGCGACGCGCTGAAAGGTTTCGTCGCGTCGTTTCGAGGGCAAATCTTTCAATGCCGCAAGGCGGGAAATTTATTTGGGGAAATGGGGTTTGGAGGGGTTGACTTCACTTTCGGGCCGTCCATAGAATCCGCCATCTTCACTCTTGGGGCCGCCGCCTTGGACGCCTGCAGTAGTCGATCTTCGAACGAAATTTCCGCCTGAGCGACCGACGTCCGCGCCTCATCGAAGCCGCCGTTTGTCCCCCGGGCAAACGGTGCGCGCAGCAGTATTCCGCAGCAAATCCCTACGTGCACCCTGATTCGCGCCGGTTAGCGTGATGCGTTTTCGCATGCGCCGCCCGGCTTCACCGCCGCCTGGCTGGCGGCCGCGTTCGCGCATGCCTTTGCCCGGCGCGCGAATGCCGGCCCGCACGCCGGACGGCGGTCAACCGTGTTCTCCGGAACACCGCACAGGAGCCGCCATGAACGACAGTGACAGTTGTCCCTTATGCCCGTTGCACACACAGACCCTTTTGAACCCGGGTCGCAGGGACACTCCGGCCGACTAGCCTGACACGTCGCTCAGGCCCCGGACTGGCCCCGCGCCCAACACGCGGCCGGCACGCCTGCCGTCGCCGCATGGAGCCAGACCATGAACTTCGGCCTTCTGCTGTCGAATCTTCCGCACGTCACGGAATCGCGCCACCACTACGACGCGATGCTGATGCTCGACGCCCGTCCGCGGGTGTTCTCCCGCCTGCTGACCCGGCTGAAATCGCTGCTTCACTGAAAGACGCACCGAGCGCGTCTCGGCATGCGCACACGCGGCCGCGTCGAGCGGTCGCCCCGCGCGCATGCCAAGGTCGCCTGCTCATCGGATCATCATTAGCCGTACGGAACACATCATGTCCACGCCATCCAACGTATCTCCACCGATCGCCGCCGAACGCGGCGCCGTGCTCGACGAAGCCCACCTGGGCGACATCCGCGGTGCGCTCGGGACGATCGCGCATCACGACACCGGCGCGCGCGGCACGTGGTGGGCGCGCCTGCGCACGCTGCTCGCGATCGTCGGCCCGGGCCTCATCGTGATGGTGGGCGACAACGACGCCGGCGCATTCGGCACCTACACGCAGGCCGGCCAGAACTACGGCACGACGCTGCTGTGGACGCTGCTGCTGCTCGTGCCGGTGCTGTACGTGAACCAGGAAATGGTGCTGCGCCTCGGCGCGGTCACGGGCGTCGGCCATGCGCGCCTGATCTTCGAACGCTTCGGCAGGTTCTGGGGGGCGTTCAGCGTGATCGACCTGTTCCTGCTCAATGCGCTCACCATCGTCACCGAGTTCATCGGCATCACGTTCGTGCTGGCTTTCTTCGGGCTGCCGAAGGTGGCCGGCGTGTGCGTGGCCGCGGCGCTGACCATGGCCGCCGTGAGTACCGGCGATTTCCGGCGATTCGAGCGGTTCGCGATCGGGCTGTGCGTGCTGAGCCTGCTGCTCGTGCCGGTGCTCGTGTCGATCCATCCGCCCGTCGCGCAGATGTCGCGCGACTTCTTCGTGCCGAACTGGCCCGCGCACGCGAAGCTGTCGGACGTGATGCTGCTCGTGATCGGCATCGTCGGCACGACCGTCGCGCCGTGGCAGCTGTTCTTTCAGCAGAGCTACGTGATCGACAAGCGCATCACGCCGCGCTTCATGAAGTATGAAAAGGCCGACCTGTGGATCGGCATCGTGTTCGTGCTGATCGGTGCGGTCGCGATGATCGGCTTCAGTTCCGCGCTGTTCAGCGGGCATCCGGAAGCCGGCAACTTCACCGATGCGGGCGGCATCATCGCGGGCCTCGAGAAGTATGCGGGCCGTACGAGCGCGACGCTGTTCGCGGTGGCGCTGCTCGACGCGTGCATCATCGGCGCGGCGGCCGTGTCGCTGTCGACGGCCTATGCGATCGGCGACGTGTTCAGGATCCGCCACTCGCTGCATCGCGGCGTGTCCGATGCAAAGGGTTTCTATCTCGTGTATTTCGGCATCGTCGCGGCCGCGGCCGCGCTCGTGCTGATTCCGGGCAGCCCGCTCGGCCTGCTGACCGAAGCCGTGCAGACGCTCGCGGGCGTGCTGCTGCCGAGCGCGACGGTGTTCCTGCTGGTGCTGTGCAACGACCGCCAGGTGCTGGGGCCCTGGGTCAACTCGACGAAGCTCAACGTGTTCACCGGTGCGGTGATCTGGGTGCTCGTGCTGCTGTCGATCATCCTCACGGCGTCGGTGATGTATCCGGATATCAGCGGCGAAGCGATCGTCGACGTGCTGATCGGCGGCACCGTCCTCGCGATCGCCGGCTATATCGCGACGGTACTGGTTCGCCGCAACAAGCGCGTGATCGAACCGGCGGTCGACCGTTCGCTGCGCGACACGTGGCGCATGCCGGCGCTCGACACGCTCGAGCCGCGGAGCATGACGCTCGCCACGCGGATCTGGATGGCCGTGCTGCGCGGCTATCTCGTGATCGCGGTCGGTCTCGTGATCGTCAAGGTGGTGCAGATGACGCTGCTGAAGTAACGCGGCGGCTCGCTCGACCGCAAGCGGCACCGCGCCGCCACCCGCACATGCCGGCCCGCGAGGCCGGCATGTGCGTTTACCGACGCGTGTGACGACGGCACGCGGCGCGACGTCAGATCAGTTCGAGCTTCGACGTCAGGTACGTGAGCTGGATCCGGTTCGCGACACCGAAGCGCTT
Source organism: Burkholderia metallica (assembly GCF_001718555.1). Lineage (NCBI taxonomy): Bacteria > Pseudomonadati > Pseudomonadota > Betaproteobacteria > Burkholderiales > Burkholderiaceae > Burkholderia > Burkholderia metallica. Next base: position 2,118,256 of record NZ_CP013403.1, on the reverse strand, counting down.
GCGCAGCTTGCGCAGGTGATAGTCGACGTTGTGCGCGCTGGTGTCGAGGCGCCGGCCGATCTCCTTGTCGGACGCGCCTTCGGCGATGCCGAGCAGCAGTTCCTGCTCGAACGGCGTGAGCCCGTTTACCGCGCGTTCGCGCGACGTCGAGATCAGTTGCGGCGACGCGAACTTGTGCACCGACAGCCCGATCGACAGCGCCTGCTCGATCGTCGCCGGCGTGATCCATTCGCGCGTGCGGCGCGGCGCGGTGAAGCTCATGAACGCGTGCAGACGCGTGCCGGGCACGGCCATCGAATACATGATGCCGCTGCACATCCCGTCGTCCTGCATCGTCTGCAGGAAGCCGTCGAGCGCGGCGGGCGTCGCGCGCGGGCCGGCGTCGTGCTCGCGGTGGTCGCGGCGCAGTTGCTGCAGGTCCCACACGATCGGCATGTTGCACACGCGTGCGCCGAGCGTGCGCGGATCGACGTCGTGATGGTTGTGCCGCACGTAGTCGCCGCGATAGGTGGCCGGCGTGAAGGCTTCGTGCAGGTAGAGGCTTTCGACCCGCTCGTGCGCGAATTCGAGTGCGAAGTACGCGAACGTCGAGAAACCCGTCAGATGCAGCAGGCTCGCGACGATCCGGTTGCGCTCGGCCGTGCTCTGCGCGTGCGCGAGCGTGTCGGCGACGCCGAGCTTCGGCGCATGCGGCTGCGTGAGCTCGCCGCGCTTCACGTCGTCGCACCAGACGACCTGCACCGGGCGCTCCCGCAGCACGTCGGGGCGCGCGTTCAGCCCGTGCGACGGACGGGCAATGGTTGAGGCGACCGCTTCTTCATGCAATGCAATATCGGACATGAGCCATCCCTCGGAATCGACGCGCATCGCCTGGCGGCGGCCGTATCGTGTACGGCATTCGCGGCGGTGCGATCGAGCATCGTGTGATATGCGCCGATCGTCATCCCTGACGAAACGCGGGGGCATTGTACAAAAATGCGTCGGTGCGCGTAATATGCCGTAATACTAATCGCGGTGAAAGTTTCATATTCGCACGCGTATAACGACGACCAGAAAATCCTAAAGAAAAGACCAGATCGTGACGGGGCGCAGTTTCACATATTGGGAAAGGGCGGGCTCCTCATGACACATGCTGACGGCGCACCACGCGTCGAATGGTTCTCACAAGCCGATATAACGGCGGCCGCCGCTTATTCGAGCGAATATCAGTCAATCGAGCGCGACGTTTTTACCGGCTTGCAAATTACGCCAGGTAAATCCGACTTCGCATCGGTCGATTTCGCGCAATGCCATGCGCGATTGCGGCAAATCGGATTCAGCACGCTCGGTTACGGCGCGTACGAAATGATCGGGCGGCGCATCCTGTGCGCGCACCTGCTGCGCGACCTCGCGCCGGCGACATTCATGCAGCCGTTCATCGAAGGCATGCTCTACGAAAGCGACCCGCGTTTCGCGCAGGTGCGGCAGAGCGGCTTTCCGGTCGCGTGGCGGCTCGACGAGATCGAAGCGGCCGCGCAGGGCAGCGGCGACCGCAAGGTGCTCGCGCTTGCCGGCCATCTGCGCGCGCACGCGATGAACAGCGGCGTCATCTTCGGGCTGTCGGCGCCGCGCCTCGACCTGCGGGTCGCGGTGAACCTGACGTCGGAGACGCACGGCACGGACTGGATCGACGATCGCGTGATCGGCGGCGCGTTGTCGGTCAGCCTTGCCGTGCATCGCGTCGCGCTGCCGTTCCTCGAGGCGCGCGTCGCGCGCATGCGCGGCTTTGCGCTCGGCGACGAACAGCAGCAGGTGCTCGACCGCCTCGTGCACGGGCTGTCCGATCAGGAGATCGCGAGCGCGCTGCGCACGTCGCTGCACAAGGTCGGTCACCATATCCGCTCGCTCGAAAAACTCTTCAACGTGCAGAACCGTGCGCAACTCGCGTACCTCGCCGCACGGCGGATGCCGTCCGACCTGACGTCCGCCTGACGCGCGCGCCGGCGGCCCGGCGCGCGATGGAAGCGGTTCCGGCGGCGCGTGCCGGAACGTGCCGCCGGGTTTCGTAGTCCGATTCGATCGTGGCCGGAAAACGCGCTTTCACGCTACGAGGCGCGTGCCTTTTTCCGTCGTTCCCCGTCGCTACACTCGTCCCATTCAACGGTCCGTGCGACATGGGGCAGGGTTGCCCGTACCAGCAGGCAATAACGACAGGACGACGGCACGATGGCAGAACCGAAGGCGCTCCCCCGCGACTGGCAGCGGTTGTTTTCCGCTGGCCGCGGCGTGTCCGGACGGCGCTTCGGGGGCGCATCGCCGCGCGCCGATCTGTTTCTCGCGACGTTCATCGTCGCGGTCGTCGCGCTGTTCATCCTGCCGCTGCCGCAGGCCGCGCTCGACGGAATGATCTCGCTGAATCTCGCCGCGAGCGTCGTGTTGCTGACGGTGTCGACCTACGTGCCGTCGGCGGTCAGCTTCTCGTCGTTTCCGGCGCTGCTGCTGTTCACGACGCTGTTCCGGCTCGCGCTGAACATCGCGTCGTGCAAGCTGATCCTGCTGCATGCGAACGCGGGTCACGTGATCGACGCATTCGGGCGGCTCGTGGTGGGCAACAACGTCGTGGTGGGCGGCGTGGTGTTCCTCGTGATCGCCGTCGTGCAGTTCATCGTGATCGCGAAGGGCTCGGAGCGGGTGGCCGAGGTCGGCGCGCGCTTCTCGCTCGATGCGATGCCGGGCAAGCAGATGAGCATCGACGCGGACCTGCGCGCGGGCATCATCAGCGCCGACGAAGCGCGCGAACGCCGCGAGAAGCTCGAGCAGGAATCGCAGATGCACGGCGCGATGGACGGCGCGATGAAGTTCGTGAAGGGCGACGCGATTGCCGGCCTCGTGATCGCGTTCATCAACATCGTCGCGGGGATCGCGGTCGGCACGCTGATGCACGGCATGGATATCGGCGAAGCGCTGCAACGTTACGCGATCCTGACGGTCGGCGACGGGATGGCGTCGCAGATCCCGTCGCTGCTCGTGTCGATCGCGGCCGGCATCGTGACGACGCGTGTCGCGACCCGCGATGCACGGCAGCGCCAGCTCGGCGAACAGCTCGGCGAGCAGCTGGGCGCGCATCCGCGCGCATTGCTGATCGCGGCGTTCGTGCTGAGCGGTTTTCTCGTCGTACCCGGTTTTCCGAAATGGTCGTTCGCGCTGATCGCGCTCGGCCTCGGCGCGTTTGCGTTCTCGCAGCTCAGGCGCAAGACGGCCGCGCCGAGCTTCAACCTGATTCATGTCGCGGGGCGCGTCGGCGCGGCCGACGACGGCCAGCCCGCGAAGGTGTCGCATGCGGCCGGCGTCACGTCGCTGATCGCGGTGTCGCTGTCCGACGACCTGCGCGCGAGCCTGAACCTGGCGCACCTGCAGGCCGCGCTGTCGAGCGCGAAGGCGCGGGTCGACGCGGACATCGGCACGGTGTTTCCGCGCATCACGCTGAACGACGACGAAGGCGCGGCGGCCGGCACGTACCGGATCTACCTGCAGGACGTGCTCGCCGCGCAAGGCGCGCTGAAGCCGGGCTGGCTGCTGTGGGACGGTGTCGCGCCGCTGCCCGAGCGCGCGGAGCGCCAGCCGGCCGAAGCGTTCGGCCCGTTCGCGACCGCGCTGTGGATCAAGCCCGACGGCGCCGCGCCCGACGGCAGGTGGCTGTCGAGTGAAGGCGCGCTGGCCGCGCACGTCGAGCAGATCGTGCGCCAGCATGCGGACGAACTGCTCGGGATCCAGGAGACGCAGGCGCTCGTGCACCTGGTGCGCCGCGATCACCCGGAGCTCGTCGGCGAACTGACGCGGCTCGTGCCGCTGCAGCGCGTGACCGAGGTGTTGCGCCGGCTGCTGGCGGAACAGGTGCCGATCCGCAATCTGCGCGTGATCTTCGAGAGCCTGATCACGTGGGCGCCGAACGAACCCGACGACGTGATCGCGCTGGTCGAACTCGTGCGTGTCGACCTGCGCCGGATGATCACCGACCGCCATGCGGGCACGACGCGCCAGCTGCGGGTCGTGCTGTTCGAGCAGAACCTGCAGGAGCGGATCGAGCGTGCGGTGATGCGCACGAAGCAGGGGAATTTCCTCGCGCTGTCGAGCGCGGTCAAGCAGGACATCGGCGAGCAGGTGCGCGCGATCGTGCAGGCCGCGCAGGCGGCCGGCCCCGGCGGTCACGGCACTGCGCAGGGCGCCGCGCGGCTCGCGGTGATGGTCGCGCTCGGCGCGCGCCGCTACGTGAAGACGATCCTGCAGCCGGTGCTGCCCGACCTCGCGGTGCTGTCGTACCAGGAGGTCGAGGAGGACGTGCAGCTGCATACGGTCGGCTGGGTCAAGAACCCGCCGGACGACGGGACGGTCGGCGCGGGCGCCGACGTGCGCGTGCCGGGAGCCGTGCAATGACCAGCTCGACGATCCTCGACCTGACGCGGCAGGCGCTGATGCTCGTGCTGCTGCTGTCGCTGCCGATCGTGCTGATCGCCACCGTCACCGGCCTCGTCGTCGCGATTCTGCAGGCCGTCACGCAGGTGCAGGACGCCAATATCGGCATCGCGGTGCGGCTGATCGCCGTGATGGTCGCCCTCGTGCTGCTGTCGGGCTGGCTCGGCGGCGAAGTGCTGCGTTTCGCGCAGCAGGCGCTGGAACGCATGTTCGTTTCTTCCACAGGAGTGCTTTGATGCGTCGACGCGTCGCCTCGATCCGGTTTCAACCGCGCAGCCTGCAACGGGCCGCGCTTGCCGTGTGCGCGAGCGCGCTGCTCGCGGCATCGCTGTGCATGGCGCCCGCGCAGCCCGCGCGCGCCGCGGACCTGCGCTGGCGCAACAAGCCGTTCACGATCGTCGCGAACGGCAAGAAGATCGGCGACTTCATCCGCGAGCTCGCGTCATCGCAGGGCGTGACGGCGGTGGTCGACCCGAAGGTCGACGGCGTGATCAGCGGCCGCTTCTCCGGTACGCCGCAGCAGACGCTGGATACGATCTGCTCGACCTACGGCCTGACCTGGTACTACGACGGATCGTTCCTGTACGTCGATCCGGCCGACCAGTCGCAGACGCAGATGATCCCGATCCCGCCGAATGCCTCCGGAGAAATCGGCCGCGCGCTGCAGGCCATGCAGATCCCCGACAAGCGCTACACGCTGGTGATCAACGACCGCGCGAACAGCGTGTACGTGGCCGGCCCGCGCCGCTACGTCGAACTCGTGCGGCAGGCGGTGGGCTCGGTCGGCGACCCGTCGGCGAACGGCGCGCACGCGGACATCCGCGCGTTCCGGCTCAAGTACGGCTGGGCGTCGGATTTCACGATCAACCGCTCCGGCAAGGAAGTGACGGTGCCGGGCGTCGCGACGATCCTGCGGCGGCTGTTCGGCAAGGCGGCCGACACGACCGCGGCGCCGTCGAACCCGTCGCTCGGGCAGGCCGCGCGCCAGGTGAAGCTCGGCTCGGGGCTGACGATCGCGGTGCCGCGCCTCGATTTCCCCGACATCTCCGGCGGCCCGCGTTCGGGCGGCTATGCCGGCGACGGCAGCATGGGCGGCGGGTTCTCGCCGTTCTCGAACGGCGGCGGCGACACGCTGCCGCAGATCGTCGCCGACCCGGCGATCAACGCGGTGATCGTGCGCGACCTGCCGGAGAACATGTACCGCTACCAGTCGCTGATCGGCCAGCTCGACGAGCGGCCGCGCATCGTCGAGATCAACGTGACGATCATCGACATCAACGAGGATTCGCTCGACAGCCTCGGGATCGACTGGCGCCTGCACACGACGCACGGCGACGTGCAGATCGGCAATGGCCAGAATGCGCTGAACGGCAACACGCAGTACAACGGCAGCGGCAATCCGCCGCTGACGTTCGGGATCGGCACGTCGGAAACCGGGCAGACGGGCACCTTCATGCCGACCGGCATCGCGCTGACCGCGTCGATCGGCGGGTCGCTGCGCAACTACCTGCTCACGCGCGTGAACGCGCTCGCGCAGAAGGGGCAGGCGCAGCTGCGATCGAAGCCGAAGGTGCTCGCGCTCGACAACACCGAGGCGATCCTCGAGAACCTCACGCAGTTCTACGTGCAGGTGCCGGGCTATCAGGATTCGTCGCTGTACAGCGTGACGACCGGCACGAGCATCAAGGTGACGCCGATGATCGTCGACGAGGCGATCCGCAATGCGGCCGCCGTATCCGGCAACCCGCAGAGCGTGATGATGTCGATCGACATCCAGGACGGCAACATCGTGCCGGGGCAGGCCGTGTCGAACGTGCCGGTGATCCAGCAGCGCAACATCGTCACCAAGACGATGATCGACGAAGGCAAGAGCCTGCTGATCGCGGGTTTCAACGACGACGAGGTGCGGCTGAACAAGAGCGGCGTGCCCTGGCTGTCCGACATTCCGCTGATCGGCAACCTGTTCAAGTACACCGACAAGTCGGGCAACCACATGGAGCGGTTCTACCTGCTGACGCCGCGCGTGGTGACGACCGCGTCGATGTATGCGCCCGACGGCTCGCCGGTGAACCCGGGCGCCGACGGGCCGGCCAGTCCGGAAGGGATGTCGATGTACCGGCCGCCGGACAACGACGTCGCGGTGCCGCTGACGCCGAAGCCGCTGCCCGGCACGAAGTTCGGGCCGCCCGCGTTGCCGCCGCCGTCGGGTTCGGCGTCGCAGCCGGCGGCGACGACCGCAGGAGTTACCCCGCATGTCGACGACCATCATTGATCCGCACGGCGACGGTGCATTGCCCGGCGGCGCGGGAGGCGCGGGGGCCGGTTCGGCCGCGCCCGCGTCGCCGTGGAACCTGTGCTTCCTGAGCGGGCCGATGTACGGCCGCACGATGTCGCTCGCGCGCGGCGCGAACTGGGTCGGCACCGCGGCCGACTGCGAGGTGATCCTGCCCGATCGCGAGATCGGCGCGAAACAGGTGTGCCTGCAGGTCGGCGCGCTCGCGGTGACCGTGCAGAACCACGGCGGCGACGCCGGCGCACCGGTCCTGTTCAACGACGAGCCGCTCGGCGCGGGCCGCCGCTCGCTGACGCCGCACGACGTCGTGACGGTCGGCTCGATCCGGCTCGGCATCGCGCGGCACGCGCAGGCGAGCGTCGCGCTGCCGGATGAAGCCGGCACGCCGGACCCCGCGCGCGAGGCGGCGTGGCTCGGCTGGCTCGCGGGCGGACTGCGCCGCCTCGGCAGCCGGCGGCTCGTGATCGCGCTGGTCGCGCTGTGGCTCGGCGTGCTGCTCGGCGCGCTCGGCTACGGTTTCGTCACGTGGTCGGGGCGCCTGCCGTGGCAGCACGAATCGGTGCTCGCGCGCACGCACCGGCTGCAGCAACTGCTGCGCGCGTACCCGGAGCTGGCCGTCGCGCCGCGCGACGACGGCGTGATCGTGTCGGGCTACGTGAGCGATCCGGCCGCGCGCGAACGCGTCGCGCAGATCGTCGCGGGCGTCGACAACGCGGCGCTCGGCAACATCTACGTGGTCAGCGACCTGGTCGCGACCGCGCAGACCTATTTCAGCGACACGGCGCTGACGGTCGCGTATCTCGGCCGCGGCCGGATCGAGCTGACGGGCACGGCCGCGCGCGCGCAGATCGAGCCGCGTATCCGCAACTACATGAAGGATGCGCGTCCGGCGCTCGAGGTGGTCGATCACGTGCGCGATGCCGACGCGGGCGCGCCGCGCACCGCGACGACGCTCGGCGGCACGGCGGGGATTCCGGAGATCACGACCGTGTTCGCCGGCGACGGCGACCAGCGCTACATCGAGACCGCCGACGGCAGCCGCTATTTCGAGGGCGCGCGGCTGAAGGAGGGCGCGACGGTCGTGTCGATCGGCCCGGACGAAGTCGTGTTCGAGCGCAACGGCCAGCGCATCACGATGCCGCTCGGCGGCCCGTCGGCGCATGCGCCCGAGCAGGTGCCGGCGCCACCCGTGGCGCCGCTTGCGAGCGGCGCGGCGGCCGGGATCGCGCAACCGGTGCCGATGTCGTCGCCGGATGGTTTGCCGTCCGATGCCGCGGCGGCCGGTGCCGCGGCGCAACGCGCATCGAAGGACGCGGCGCACTAGCGTCGTGACAGGTCATGCGCATCGCGCGGCGCGCGGTGCGCGCATTACGCGGGGCGTCGCGAGCGTGCGGCGCCCCACGTCGACGGCGGGGCATGGGGCTTCCGTCGCCAGGTGGATGACGTTCACGTAAAGGAGCGCAACATGGGTACGCAGGCAGCAGGTGGTGCAACCAACACGAACCAGGTCCAGCAGCAGGCGGACGACCTGACCAAGACGCAGCTCGAACTGACGAAGATCAACTTCCAGGTCCAGCAGTCGACCGCGACGTTCGAAACCAGCAACGCCGTGACCGCGCAGGAGGGGACGGCGAACGCCCAGGTCGCGCAACACCTGAGCTCGGCCGGCCGCGCATGACGCCGGCCGCCGGCCACGCCGCGCACCGTTGTGCGCCGGGCGTGCCCGCGACGGGCGCCCGGTGGTGGCGGTGCGCGTGCCGGCCGGCCTGTTCCGGGCGGGCCCGACCGATCCGGTCCGGCGCGTGCTTTTCGAGGAGGGCATGGACATGTCAGTGACAGGCGTAGGCGCGGCGACGCCGGGCGCGGCCGCGCTCGCGGGGGCCGCGCAGCAAACGGGCGCGGCGTCCGATCCGGCGCAGGTGCGCCAGTTCGATGCGTTGATGCAGCCGGGCGCTTCACCAGCGGCGCCGCCGTCTTCGTCGGGCGTCGCGATGTCGCGCGCGCCGGCCGATGCGGCGCCGGCCGTGCAGATGACGCCCGCGCAGGCGAACCCGTCGTCGCTCGTCGAGCGGTTGCGCACCTACGGCAACGATCTCGACGCGCGGTACGCGAACATCGACAAGCATCGCAGCGAGATGCTGACGTCGATGGCCGACAGCCGCAGCGATCCGATGATGACGATGGTGAAGGCGATGGATTTCCAGTGGACGGCGACCACCACGATTTCGGAATACCAGTTGAGCCTGTCGGTCGCGCAGGCGGCGAACGGCTTCACGCACACGGTGCTGAAGACGCAGGAGTGAAAGCGCGCGTGCGGGCCGAGTGCGGCCTCACGCGCCCTGAAGCGGACAAACGATGACGACGATCGATTCGACGCCGCGCGCGCATGCGTGGCGCAGCCGGGCGGCGCGCGCGCTGCTCGCGGGGCTGCTCGTGCTGCTGGCCGGGTGCCAGAAGGAGCTGTACTCGGGCCTGTCGGAGCGCGATGCGAACCAGATGGTCGCGGTGCTCGGCGACGCGGGCATCAGCGCGTCGAAGGACAACGACGCGCGCGACACGTCGGACCGCAACGCGTGGCTCGTCAGCGTCGCGGACGGCGACATGCAGTCGGCGCTCACGGTGCTGCAGGCGAACGGGTTGCCGAAGCCGAGCTATGCGAGCCTCGGCGAGCTGTTCCAGAAGCAGGGCCTCGTGTCGACCCCGGCCGAGGAACGCGTGCGCTACCTGTACGGCGTGTCGCAGGACCTGTCGCGCACGCTGCAGGACATCGAGGGCGTGGTCGTCGCGCGCGTGCAGGTCGTGATTCCGGAGAACGATCCGCTCGCGGACAAGATCAAGCCGTCGTCGGCGGCCGTGTATATCCGCTACCGGCCCGGCGTCGACCTGCGCGCGATGGCGCCGATGGTCAAGGATCTCGTCGCGCACAGCATCGAAGGGCTGCAGTACGACAACGTGTCGCTGTTCCTGCAGCCGGCCGCCGCGCGCGCGACGCGCGTGGACGGGATCGGCAGCGCGGTGACCGACATCGTGCGGCTGCGCTCGCCGCTCGGCTGGCTCGTATTCGCGCTGATCCTGCTGACCTGCGCGGTGATCGCGCTGTCGGCGGCGCGGCGCGGGATGTTCGGCGCACGGCTCGCGGGCCTGCTCGGCGCGTCGCGCGCGGCGCACGGGACGGCCGGTTCCGGCGGCCTGCGCACGCCGGACGGCGCGCGCGACGGCGCATGAGCGATCCGTACGCGCCGCCGCCGGGCGACGGGCCCGCCGCATCCGACGCGGCGCCGCTGCCGTGGCTGCAGCCGCTCGGGCCGCCGCCCGCGGCGCGGCGCGCCGCGTTTCATGCGCTCGTCTGCGACTTCAACCTGCGGCCCGACCGCTATCTGCACGTGACGCGCGTGCCGGCCGACTGGCCCGCGCGCTACCGTTCGCCGGATGCGTTCGGCGCGGCCGGCCGCAAGCTGCTGGCGCGGTACCTGCTCGACGCGCACGGCGTGGCCGGCCGGCACGACTTCGACGTCGCGAACCCGTGCGCGCGGCTCGCGCTGCTGCCGGGCGCGGCGCTCGAGCAGCTGGCCGCGTATGCGGGGCTGCTGCTGCATCGCCCGTGGCTGCGCGATGCGCTGGCCGTGCGGCGGATTCGCGCCGAAGTCGCGGCGAAGCTCGGCGCGGACGCACTGGAACTCGCGCTCGAACGCGCGCCGGAATTCGGTGCGCTCACCGACACGCTCGAGCCGTGGCGCGCCGATCCCGCTGCGTTGCCTGCGATGATTCGCGCGCGCGGCGGCCGGCTGCTGGCGGATTTCATCGGTGCGGCGGGCGACGCGGTCGCGCGGCGCACGCGCCTGAAGTTCCACCGCGCGATCGACGACGAAGCGCCGTACTGGCTGAACCGCGCGCAGCGCGATCAGTTCGGCGAACTGATGTTCCTGTTTCTGATTCCCGAGAGGCTCGCGTCATGGGACTGGCTTTTCTGATCACGAGCGACAACCTGCAACTCCTGTCGGAGCGCAAGGTGCTCAAGGAGCGCGAATACGCGGCGCTGCTCGACGCGTCCGCGGTGATCGCCACCGCGCGCGACGAGGCCGCGCGCATCGTCGCCGACGCGCAGCGCGAATTCGACAGGCGCCAGGCGGCCGGCTACGACGAAGGGGTGCGCCGCGCGCAGCGCGAGCAGGCCGCGCAGGCCTATACGCAGGCGCTCGCCGCCGCGCGCACGATGGAGACGATGAAGGATGCGATGGCCGACATCGTCGTGAAGGCCGTGCGCGCGATCGTCGGCGAGATGAGCACGAAGACGCTGTACGAGGCCGCGCTCGCGCGGATCGCGCCGCTCGTGCGCGACGAGGCGTTCCTGATCGTGCGGGTCGCGCCCGGCCGCCAGGACGAAATGCGCGACGCGCTCGACGGCGCATTCGCCGGGCAGTCGAACCGGCAGAAGATCCGCATCGTCGAGGACGCGCAGCTCGAACGCCATGCGTGCACGGTCGAGACGCCGTCCGGGCGCATCGACGCGAGCCTCGACCTGCAGATCGACGCGCTGCGCCAGGCGATCCGCCGCGATGCGCTGAAGGGCGCCGCGCGATGAACGCACCGCTCGACGATACGCTGCCGGCGGGCGACGACGACGGCGCGCCGTTCGATCGCGGCCGCCTCGTCGGCGAGCTCGATGCGGGGCTCGCGTTCTTCTCGCCGGTGTCGGTGCAGGGCCGCGTCAATCACGCGGTCGGGCAGATCCTGAACGCGACGGGCATCCGTGCGCGGCTCGGGGAAATCTGCGAGCTGCGCACGCCGAACCAGCCGACGCTGCTCGCCGAAGTGGTCGGCTTCTCGCGGCAGACGACGCTGCTCACGCCGCTCGGCGACGTGGCGGGGCTGTCGCCCGAGACGACCGTCGTGCCGTCCGGGCGCGAGCATGTGTTTCCGGTCGGAGAAGGGCTGTTCGGCCGCGTGCTCGACGGGCTCGGCCGGCCGCTCGACGATCGCGGGCCGGTGACCGGCGCCGCGTGGGTGTCGACGCAGCAGGACCCGCCGAATCCGCTCGCGCGCAAGCTGATCGACACGCCGTTTCCGACCGGCGTGCGCGTGATCGACGGCTTGATGACGCTCGGCATCGGGCAGCGCGTCGGCATCTTCGCGCCGTCCGGCGTCGGCAAGAGCACGCTGCTCGGCATGATCGCGCGCGGCGCGCAGGCCGACGTGAACGTGATCGCGCTCGTTGGCGAACGCGGCCGCGAGGTGCGCGAATTCATCGAGCACAGCCTGTCGCCCGAGGTGCGCGCGCGGTCGATCGTCGTCGTGTCGACGTCCGATCGCCCGGCGATGGAGCGTGTGAAATCCGCGCTGGTCGCCACCGCGATCGCCGAACATTTCCGCGATGCGGGCAAGCGCGTGCTGCTGCTGGTCGATTCGCTCACGCGCTTCGCGCGCGCGCAGCGCGAGGTCGGCCTCGCGAGCGGCGAGCCGCCGACCCGGCGCAGCTTCCCGCCGTCGACGTTCGCGGTACTGCCGCGCCTGCTCGAGCGCGCGGGGCAGGGCTCGCGCGGCTCGATCACCGCGCTCTATACGGTGCTCGTCGAAGGCGACGAGGAATCGGATCCGATCGCCGAGGAAGTGCGCTCGATCCTCGACGGCCATATCGTGCTGTCGCGCAAGATCGCGCTCGCGAACCGCTATCCGGCGATCGACGTGCTCGCGAGCCTGTCGCGCGTGATGCCGCTCGTCGCGAGCCGCGCGCACCAGCATGCGGCCGCGCGCGTGCGCGAGCTGATCGCGAAGTACCAGGAAATCGAGCTGCTCGTGCAGATCGGCGAATATCGCGAAGGCAGCGACCGGCTCGGCGATCTCGCGCTGCGCGCGCGCGACGCGATCGGTGCGTTCTGCGCGCAGGCGTCGGACGAGGACGTGCGCTTCGACACGCTGCTCGCGAAGCTGACGAAGCTGGCGAACGATCATGTCTGAAGCCGACGACCGCCTCGTGCTCGCGACGCTCGCGCGCCTGAAGCGCGTGCGCGCGATGCGCAGCCAGATCGCACGCGTCGCGGCCGCGCGCCAGCAGGGTATCGCCGCGCAGAGCCGCCGCGCGCTCGCGGCCGCGCACGCGCAGCTGGCGCAGCAGGTCGCCGCGAAGGCCGCGATCCAGACGCGGCTCGCCGACGACGTGCGCGAGGCGCGCGCGCTGCAGGATGCGGCGGCCGACACGCGCACGTTCGACCGGCAGATCGGCACCGCGAACGCGTCGGTGAACGAGGCCGCGCACGTGCATCGCGGCCACGAGGCGACGCTTGCCGACCTGCAGCGCGCCGCGCGCAAGGCGCAGGCAGCCGAGGACAAGCTCGGGAAAGCCGGCGAGAAGGCGCTGCACGCGCGCGCCGCGCGGGTCGAGCGCGATGCTGACGAAGTCGCGGACGGCCATGCGGTGCGACGTTTCGCGACGGCTGGCGCATGGGCGGCCGTGGGCGCCGACGCGTCGGGCCACGGGGCGGCCGCGTCCGATGCAGCGCAGGCATTCGATGCGGAGATGACCGCACCGCGGGCCGATACGCGAGCCGACCGGGACGACCCGAACGACCCGAACGACCCGGCCGCTTCCGCCGCCGATGGCGTTGGCGATGATCTCCCCGATGTCGCCACGCCGGCCACGCTGGAGCGCCGATGCTAGACCCGGCCTCGGGCTTCAACGACGTCGCGGGCACGCTGCGGCCGCTGCTCTATGTGATGCCGCGCCTGTTGCCGATCATGTTCGTCGTGCCGGTATTCAACGAGCAGATCGTCACGGGCCTCGTGCGCAACGGAATCGCGGTCGTGATCGCCGCGTTCGTCGCGCCGGCGATCGACGCCGCGCAGGTGGCCGCGCTGCCGTTCCTGATGTGGTGCCTGCTCGTCGCGAAGGAGGCGATGGTCGGCATGTTGCTCGCGGGCGCGTTCAGCGCGGTGCTGTTCGCGATCCAGGGCGTCGGCTACCTGATCGACTTCCAGACCGGCAGCGGCAGCGCCGCGTTCTTCGATCCGATGGGCGGACACGAAGGCGGCCCGACGTCGGGATTCCTCAATTTCGTCGCGATCGCGCTGTTCGTCACCGCAGGCGGGCTGCAGGTGCTCGTGCAGCTGTTCGCGCAGTCGTATGCGTGGTGGCCGATCGGCTCGCTCGGCCCCGATTTCTCGTCGATGCTGCAGACCTTCGTCGTGCGCCAGACCGACACGATCTTCGAATGGATGGTGAAGCTCGCCGCGCCGGTGACGATCGTGCTGGTGCTCGTCGAGCTCGGCGTCGGGCTGGTCGGGCGCGCGGTGCCGCAGCTCAACGTGTTCGTGTTCTCGCAGCCGCTGAAGAGCGCGCTCGCGCTGCTGATGATGGTGCTGTTCCTGCCGGTGGTGTACGCGTCGCTGCATGCACTGCTGAGCCCCGACAGCGGGTTGATGGCGTTGCTGCGCGCCCTGTTCGCCGCGCACGGCGGCGCGTGAGCGCGACGGAGCCGCGATGGCCGAAAAGGACCAGAAGCCGACCGCGAAACGCCTGCGCGAAGCGCGCGAGAAAGGCGATGTGCCGAAGAGCGCGGAAACGATCTCGTCGGCGTTCTTCGTCGGCGTGTGCGTCGCGCTCGCGGTGGGTATCGGCGCGCTGTTCGCGCGGCTGCAGGCGCTGTTCCGGCTCGTGTTCGACGCGGTCGGCGCGGCCGACCCGTCCGCGCGGATCGCGGTGCTGATCGACGGCGCCGCACGCGACTGGGCGACGCTGTCCGCGCAGATCGTCGCGGCCGGGCTGCTGGCGGGCCTGCTCGCGGGCTTCGTGCAGGTCGGCGGCGTGATGGCGTGGAGCCGCCTCGTGCCGCAGCTGTCTCGACTCAACCCGGCCGAGGGGATGAAGAACCTGTGGTCGCTGCGCAACCTCGTCAATCTCGCGAAGATGCTGCTGAAAACGGCGCTGCTCGCCGCGACGCTCGGCTGGCTGATCGTCGAGTCGCTCGACCCGGCCGTGCAGTCGGGCTTCACGCGGCCGCTCTCGATCCTCGCGCTGATCGTGAAGCTGCTGATGCTGCTGTTCGGCTGGGCCGCGCTGATCTACATCGTGATGGCATTGATCGACATCGTGCACCAGCGGCACGAATTCAACCAGAAGATGAAAATGTCGATCGACGAAGTGCGGCGCGAGCACAAGGAAGACGAAGGCGATCCGCACGTCGAGGCGAAACGCCGCCAGCTCGCGCGCGAAGTGCAGTTCGCGTCGCTGTCCGACCGGATCGGCTATGCATCGGTGGTCGTCCATTCGCCGCGCGTCGCGGTCGCGCTGTATTACGGCGGGATCGGCACGCTGCCGTGGGTGCTCGCGCGCGGCGAGGGCGACGCGGCCGAGCGGATCGTGCGTGCCGCGCGCGATGCGCTGCGCCCGACGCTCGCGAACGTCGGGCTCGCGCAGGCGCTGTACGAGACGACGCCCGAGAACGGCACGATCCAGCCGCAGCATTTCCGCGAAGTCGCGCAGCTGCTGAAATGGGCGACCGGCGCGGGCTGATGCGTGCGACGGCAGCCGCTTCGGCATTCAGCCCTTTTTTCGTTCCGCGCGCGTGCTTGCGTGGCCATGCGTTCCGATCCGATATGGCCCCTTGGGGCGGTCATGCGTGTGCGGCGCTTGACGATATTTTTTTCTTGTTTGCGCGCAAGTTCACCTGTGAATTATTGCTGATTTATTTCTTCGTAAGATGGCTCGACCGTCACGCCGGACGGCGGGCCGCGAGCTTGCGCCACGCGTGACGGAAATGGTCAACAGGGGCGGACAAATCAAATGTGCGGAATCGACGGCTTTCTGAATAGCGTCGCCTTCGATGAGGAGACAGCGCGCGGCACGCTCGCGCGGATGACGGCAAGCCTCGCGCATCGCGGGCCGGATGGGCAGGGGATCTGGGTCGACCCGGAAGCCGGCATCGCGCTCGGCCACCGGCGGCTCGCGATCGTCGACCTGTCGGTGCACGGCCGACAGCCGATGGCATCCGCGTGCGGCCGCTACGTCTTGGTCTTCAACGGCGAAATCTACAACCATCGCGAACTGCGCGCGGAACTCGAGCGTGCCGGGCGCGCACCGGCGTGGCGCGGCCACTCCGACAGCGAGGTGCTGATCGCGGCGATCGCCGCGTGGGGTGTCGACGCGACGTTGCGGCGCGCGACCGGCATGTTCGCGTTCGCGCTGTGGAACCGCGCGTCGCGGGTGCTGACGCTCGCACGCGACCGGATCGGCGAGAAGCCGCTCTATTACGGCCGGATCGGCGACGCGCTGGTATTCGCGTCCGAGCTGAAGGCGCTGCGCGGCTATCCGGGCTTCGACGGCGCGATCGATCGCGATGCGCTGTGCCTGTACCTGCGCCAGTCGAGCGTGCCCGCGCCTCACACGATCTATCGCGGCATCCACAAGCTGCCGCCGGGCACCTTCATCCAGTTCGAGCATGCGCGCGACACGCCGCGCATCCGCGCGTACTGGACGCTCGAGCAGGCCATCGAGGATGGCCGCGCGCAGCCGTTCGAGGGCAGCGCCGACGAAGCCGTCGGCCAGCTCGACACGATCCTGCGCCAGGCGGTGGCGCGGCAGATGGAAGCGGACGTGCCGCTCGGCGCGTTCCTGTCGGGCGGCATCGATTCCTCGACGATCGTCGCGCTGATGCAGGCGCAATCGGCGACGCCGGTCGACACGTTTACGATCGGCTTCCATGAAGCCGGGTACGACGAAGCCGGATACGCGAAGGCGGTCGCGCGTCATCTCGGCACGCGCCATACCGAACTCTACGTGACGGCCGACCATGCGCTCGGCGTCGTGCCGAAGCTGCCGTCGATCTACGACGAGCCGTTCTCCGATGCGTCGCAGATTCCGACCTTCCTCGTGTCGGAGCTGACGCGCCGGCACGTGAAGGTGAGCCTGTCCGGCGACGGCGGCGACGAGCTGTTCGGCGGCTATACGCGCTACTTCCTGACGCCGCGCCTGTGGCGCAAGCTGCATCGCGTGCCGGCGGCGGTGCGGGCGCGGATCGCCGCCGCGCTGCATGCGTTGCGGCCCGATCACGCGGACCAGCTCGCGGCCGTCGCGCAAGGTGCGTGGGGCGGCGTGGAGGCGCGCGATACGGCGACGCGCATCGGCGACCGCCTGCACAAGCTGGGCCACGTGATGACGGCCGAGAGCCGCATCGGGCTGTACCGGCTGCTGATGTCGGCGGTGCATCATCCGGAACGTCTCGCGCTGTCGGGGCACGAGCCGCCGACGCCGCTCGACACGGTGTCCGCGTGGCCCGAGCATCTGAGCTTCGCCGAGCAGGCGATGGCGATCGATACGCTCACCTACCTGCCGACCGACATTCTCGCGAAGGTCGATCGCGCGGCGATGGCCGTCAGCCTCGAAACGCGCATGCCGTTCCTCGATCATCACGTGGTCGAATTCGCGTGGCGGGTGCCCGCGGCGGTGCGCTTGCCGGAAGGGCAGTCGAAGGCGCTGCTGCGCCGCCTGCTCGACCGCTACGTGCCGTCCGCGCTGATCGACCGGCCGAAGCAGGGCTTCTGCGCGCCCGTCGACCATTGGCTGCGCGGCGCGCTGCGCGACTGGGCCGAGACGCTGCTGCGGCCGTCGCGGCTGCGCGAGGAGGGCTTCTTCGACGCGGCCGCCGTCGAGCGCCTGTGGCGGCAGCACCAGACCGGCCGGATGAACTGGCAACATCAGCTGTGGACGGTGCTGATGTTCCAGGCGTGGCTCGAACATCAGCGCGCGGGGTGACGCGGCGCGGCGGGCGCGATCGACGCGCACCGCCGCATCCGGGCGCGCGCCGCCATCAGCCCACGATCAGCGGCGCGCCGACCGGCAGGCGATTCGGATCGTTCGCGACCGACGGATTGAGCTGCAGGATTTCTTTCAGCGCGCGCGCGTCCTGCTGGTCGCGCGTCATTCCCTGTTGATCGGCGGGCGATACGTGCGCGGCGTCGAGCAGCGACTGGCGATGCCGGTCGGCGATGACCCACAGCGAATCGCCGGCGACGACGATGTAGGGCTGCGCGGCGGCGCCTCCGGGCGCCTGCGGTGTCGTCGTCGGGGGCGCCGCGGGCGCGACGTGCGCGTGCGTGCCTGACGGCGGTGCCGGCGGCGCGGACGGCACGGACGGCGCGCTGCCGTGGTTCGTCGCGCCGTTCGACGGCGGCGTGTTGCCGTTGCCGCTATTGCTGCTGCTACTGCCGCCGCCGCTGCCGCTGAACGCCGTATAGATCCAGTTGCCGACGTAGATCCCGATCGGCGCGAGCAGCAGTATCGTCGGCATCTTGCCGGTGACGCGCTTGGTCAGGTTCGGGAAATGCGTGTCGGCACGAGCGAGCGCGAGCAGCGTTGCCGACCCGAGCGACGAGATCGCCAGCGGCACGTTCGTGTGGATGGTCGCCGCCGCGCCGACGAACGGCGCGATATAGCCGCCTGCGATGCTCGCGAGGTCGGACGCGGTATCGATGAAGCGCACGACGCGGCTGCGCCGTTCGATGCTCAGGTGGGTGAACGCGCTGGCCTGCACGAGCCCGGTGTAGGTGAGGCCCAGCACCGCACCGGTGGTGCCGAGGAACGGCACCAGCGACGGGTCCTGCAGCAGCGTATGCAGCGACAATTCGCCGAGGCTCGCATAGCCGGCGATCGCGGCCGTGCGGCCCACCTTGCCGAGGAAGCGGCGCGGATTGCCGTGATGCAGCTGCTGGATCGACGTGCCGGCCAGCACGCCCTGCATCTGCTGGATCATGTCGGTCGCGAGCAGCTTCGTATACTCGACCGTCTTGTCGGCGGACAGCACCTTGCGGCCGTGCAGTTCGAGCTGCAGGTTGATCTTCGCGCGGCCTTCGGCCGCCAGCCGCACCAGCGACTCGCGACGTTGCGCCTCGTCCATCCGGTGTGCCGACAACTGGTTGTTGAGCCCGTTGATGAAGCGATCGATCACGTGGTTGAAGAGCCGTGGATCGCCGCTTTGCAGCGCGCGCAGCGTGTCCTGGTGCAGTGCCTGGACGAGGCGGCCCGTTCGCACGCCGACGAACGTCGCGTTGGCCGCCTGCTTGTAGTGGGCGGGCGTCAGGCCGATATGGTGGACGGCGACGCCGGCGCCGATCCCGACCAGTCCCGACAGCACGTTCTTCCAGTTGAGCACCGACCACGAGCGTTCCATCTGCTGCAGGCGCAGCGCATTGAGTTCTGCGAATGCGGCGAGCGGATCGTCCGGCTTCACGTAGTCGGCAGCCTGCGCGCTGATCAGACGGTTGTCGCTGACCGGCAGCGACGCGTCGACCATCAGCGCCGGCCGCCGGACCACTTCGCGCCACGGTTGGAGCCCGGCCGCGACGTCCCGGCCGTCGATCAGCGTCGTGTCCTGCTCCGGCGCGTCCAGCAGCGCGCCGACGTCCTTCAGCCATGCGTCGTTGAACGCGCGCTCGCGGGACTTCTCGGACGGCGCGTGCTTCGGGTCGGCGTGCCACGCGTCGGTGGCGAACTTCGCCGTCGCATAGCGCGCGCGATTCAGCAGCCGCGTCGTATTGCCTTCATACAATCGCTGGCGCAATTCGGCGATCCGGGCGGGCGTGAGCCCCTTTTCGCGGCCGATCCGCTCGATTTCGGCCAGCAGCATCTGGTGCTGGTCCGCCAGCGTGTCGCGATCGACGCGCTCGAACACGCGCGTCAGCGCGTCCGTGCCGTGCAGCCGTGCGAGCTTGCTGTGTCGCGGGTTCAAGCCGCCCGGCTGCGCGTATTCCTCCACGGCCCGCTCGACGAGCAGCCTGGCCAGCGCGGTCGTCAGCTCCTGGTTCGCGATGAAGTCGGCGCCGTGCGTCGCGTACGACAGGCCGACATGCACCCATTGGAGCGTGGGCCGGTCGAGCAGCGAATTGAGCAGCTCCAGGTGCCCGGCGCCCGGCACCGGCTCCGGCACCGCGTCCCAGCCGTGGAAGGTCACCATCACGTGCGGAGCCGGTTGGCCCTCGTGCTCGGCGGCCCATGATTCGAGCAGGGTGCCGAGGCGTGCGTGATGGTGGTAGCCGTCGTTGGTGCCCGCGAGGTGGCGATAGTCGGCGGACGACACGAGCGCGCGCGCCGGCGCCATCTCGAGGCGCAGCAGGAAGCCGGCCTGCGAGGCCGCGTCGAGCCAGCGATGCAGGTTCTCGCGAGTCAGGTCGTCGAGGTGCATGACCTTGCCGTTCTCGCCCGTGACGGTGCCTTCCCAGTAGTCGATCTTCGCCTTCTTCTGGTCGCCGATCGATTTCACGTCGCTGACGAATTCCGCGTCGTGCTTCGCGCCGCGCGTCGCGTTCAGCGTGTGCGGATCGATCGGGATCGTCACGACCGGCATGACGCCGCCGTTGCGACGGATTTGCGCGACGAACGCGGCCGGATCGTCGGACAGCCGATACGCGCGGCTCATCGGCACGATGCGGTTGCGCAACGCGTTGCCGGCGCCGAGCACGGCACGCCGCAGCGCGCGGTCGGTGGCGGCGGCCGTGCTGAGGACGCGCTGCGCCCGCTTCGAAAACGGCACCGGTGCGTAGCGCGCGCCGCCGCCCGACCAGTCGCGGGCCACGTACAACGGCATGCCGGTGTCGCGCCATGCGGCGGCATCGGCCATGATCGCGGGCGGCGGCGTCGTGTCGGTTGCGTCGGTCAGTTCGAGCGGCGGCAGCCGCGAATCGCGCGCGTACTTCGCGAGCGCGTCGATCCGCTCGAGGTGCGCGAACAGGTCGGGCACGTTGCCGTCGCCATACAGGCGCTTCCATTCGACCAGCGTCGTGCTGACGAGCGACGGCTGGTACGGGCGAATCTTGAGCTCCGGGTATGCGGGCGCGGTCAGGCCCTGGCGCTTCGCAGCCTTGGTCGCGGCCTTGATTTCCTTCTTCAGCGTGTTGCGTGCGCGGCGCGTTTCGCGTGCCTCGTCGCTCGCCCATCTGCGCAGCGACGCAAAGGTGCTCGGCGACGGATCTTGCTCGATCCCTTCCAGATACTCGACGCGCCGGTTCAACGCGGCAAGGCGCGTGCCGCGCGCGTGATCCGCCAGTTCGTTCGGCGTGAGCTCGGTGAGCAGCAGATGGGTGTCGGCGCCGTAGGGCCCGGCGCCGATCGGCGAGGACTCGAGCGGCACACCCGGCGCGCCCGGATTCTGCCCGTCGTGCCAGGTCAGCTTGCCCTTCGCGTCCGGCACCAGCACGCCCCGCGGTGTGTCGAGCCGGTACGTGAGCGCGTCGCTCGTGTCGTACACGTAGATGCGATGCTTGCCCGCATCGAGTGCGCCGAACTCGGCCGCACTCAGCAGATGCACGGCATTGTGGCCGCTGAAATCGAGCGCCGCATGCTTGCCCGCCGGCAGCACGTTCTGGTCGAACAGCGGCACGGTCGCGGCCGCGGCGGCGGGCAGCGCGGCGCCGACGCGTGCGCGCCCGAGCAGCGCCGCGGTGCGGTTGCGCGTCAACAGCGCGACGCGGCGCGGCGCGTTCAGCGTCCTGGTGAGACCGAGATGGCCGAGATAGCGCAGCCCCGGCCGCGGCAGCTTGTCCGGCTTGTCGGCTTTCGGCGGCTTCGGCGGATCGAAGCGATTGCCGACCTGCTCGAGCATGGCCGGATCGACGCTGCTGACCACGAACGACACGCCGTGCCGGCGCGCGCGCGTGAGCGGCACGCCGTGCGGTTTGCCGTGCGGCCGCACGCGCACCTGCGCGCGCCGCGGATACGCGTCGCGCAGCGGACGGTTCTCGATGCGGGTCTTCGCAAGCGGCGCATTCTCGTGGTACTTCCACGACCCCGTCGCGGCATCGTACGTCGCATGGCCGCGAATCTCGCCGCTCGTGCGATCGATCGCGTAGAGGGTGTCCGACGGGCCGGCCGCGCCAATGGCCTTGTGCGCGCTGCGGAAGTGCTTCGAATCCGCGAGCGCGCCGATCGCATCGACGTACCGGCTGCTCACGCGGCCGCGTCGCGTGAATTCGACGACGTTGCCGTCGCTCGCATGCTCGATCTTCGACACCCCGCCGAGCGCCTGCAGCTGCGTGAGCGGCACCGGCGACGCATGGAACGCGAAGCCCGCGCGTGCCGCCGCGGCCTGCGCGGGTTGCGCCGCATCATGCGCGGCATCGAGCGCGGCGGCGAGCGATTGCTGCTCGTCGGGCGTCAGCTTCCGGCCGATGAACCTCGGCGCCGTGATCGCGCCGTTCGCATCGATCCGTGCGGTCGCGACGAAATCGGGCGCCGTCGCCGGCGTGAGCTTGCCGGCGCGCGTGATCAGCAGCGCGGTATCGACGCCGGCCTGCCGCACGAGCGTGCGCAGCGACGACGCATCCGCGCCGTCGATGCGCTTGAGCGTGCGCATCCCGCGCGCGTCGAGCCACGCGCGCGCGCGCGTCATCTCCGCGCTGTCGAGCGCATGGCGGCCGCGCCGGGCGCCGCCGGCCCGCGCGCCGCCACGCGCCGGCGCCGCGAGCGTGAGCGGCGCCGGCGCACCGGCGAGATCGGCCCGCGCCTGCTCGCCGTACAGCGCGCGATAGGTCGGCCGGCCCGGCAGCGACGTGCGCATCTCGCCGAACGCGTCGGCGAGTGCGTCGAGCGCGGCCGGATCGCCGCTTGCAAACGCGTGTTCCGCCGCGCGCGCGAGCGCCGGCGGCAGCTGCACGTGCATGGCGATGTCGGGGCCGCCCGCAGCGAGGATTTCGGCGCGCACGCGATACGCGTTGAGTTGCGCACGGGCTTCGGCCAGCAGCAGGCTCTTTACATACGCGTCGTGGCTGTTGCGGTCGAGGCCGAGCGTGTCCGTCGCGAGGTCGACGCTGTGCTGCGCTTCGTGCGCGAGCGCGAACACGAGCGTGCCGGCGCGGCGCGTGTTGCCGTCGAGGACGATCCTGCGCCGCGCCGCATCGACGTACTGACCGCCGTCGGGCGCACCGAGCTTCACCTTCCAGCCGTCGGCGCGCGCGAGCCGCATCTGGGCACGCAGCGTTGGCGAACGGCGCGCCAGCGCATGCGCCTGCATCGTCAGCACGATGCCGCGGAAGGTCATGACGACGCGCGCGATCGCGCCGCGCCGCGGTGCGTACGCGCCGGCCTCGTCGAACGCGGGATGCGCGAGCTTGATGCGGCCGTGCGCGATCCCGGAATGGATTTTCGCGGCGACTTCGTCGATTCGCCCGAGTACGCTGCCGTCCGGGTCGGCGCCCGGCATCACTTCGCCGGGATCGTGCAGCATCACGTCGCCGTTGCGGCCGAACAGGACCTGGAAGTCGTACAGCAGGTGGTGGGCCTGCGTGACGCGGCGAATGCGTGCGAGATCCGCCAGACCGCGGCTCGACACCACGGCCGGCAGGCCGATGTCGAACTCCACGTCGACGCTGCTGAGTTGCGCGGACGGCTTCAGCACGACGCCGACGCGGTTGGCGACCGAGAACGGCCCGTCGGTGGTGCTGGTCGGCAGCTCGTACGCCTCCTTCAGCATCCTGAGCCCGTCCTGCTCGAGCTCGACGGCTTCGTACGCGTCGGCGAGGCCCTCGATCGAGCCGTCGCGATATACGCCGATCGCCTGGCCGGCGCCGCCGTCGAACACCGTCTTGTACGCGCCCGAGCCGAGCACCGGCCCGAGGAAATCCGCAGGGTCGGCAGGCCGCGCGGGATCGCCGTCGCGGTAGAGCGTGCGGTGCACGCTGTCGACCGACAGCTCGCCGAGCGACGGCTGCCGATAGCTGGCCGGGCGGTAGCGGTTCAGCCCGGACAGGTCGTCCGGCAGGCCGCCCGCGCCGATTGCGTCCGGATGGACGGTGTAGATCGCGCGCTGCCACAGGTTCGCGAGCTGCGCGGCCGCCCCTTCGTTCGCATGCCGCGCCGACAGGATCGTCGTGTAGCCAGGGTCGGACGGCGGCGCGTTGAGCAGCGTGAATTCGTGCGGATCGACCGGCTGCCCGTCGGGCCCGAGCAGCGTGCCGTCGCGCAACGTTTCGGCCGGCACGATCGCGATGCGCTGGCCGACGTCGAGCAGCACGCGGCCGTCGCGCAGCAGCGCCAGCGTGTCGACCGCCGGCGGGCCGCCGGCGCCGAACGGCGACGCGTCGTGTTCCGCGTGGGCCTGCGACCATGCCGCGCGCTGCGCCTGGATCTCGCGCATCGATGGCGGTGCGTCGCCGCCGTCGCGCGCGGCGCGCGTCTCCGGTGCCGGCATCGCGCGCGTGCGCCGGCCGGGGCCGCGCTCATACGCGTTACCGTAAAACTCGGCGTAGGTCTTGCCGCGGCCGCCCGACACCGGCGCATCGGCGAACGCGTCGACGAGCCGTGCGAGCGCGCCGTCATTGCCGCGCGCCGTCTGCCATGCGTCCGCTTCCGCCTGCAGCGCGTCCGGCAGCCGCACCTTCGCGGCGATGTCGACGCCGCTCGCCATCCGGATCTCGTAGCGTGCCTCGAACGCGTTGAGCTGCGCGCGCGCTTCGGCTTCGAGCGCCGTACGTACGAAGCGCCCGCGGCCGCTGTAGTCGAGGCCGAGCGTCCCCTCGATCGCGTCCACCGCATGTTTCGCTTCATGCGCGAGCACGTACGTCATCCATCCGGGGCCGGCCGCCGCGCCGTCGATCGTCACGCGCTTGCGCTTCGTGTCGATCCGGCTGCCGCCGCCGCGCTTGCCGACCTTCACGCGCCAGCCGTTCGCGTCGAGCATGCGCAGTTGCGTCGCGAGCGTGCCGGAGCGCTGCGCGAGCGCGCTGACCTCGACCGGCAGCGGCGCGCCGCCGACCCGCATCCGCACGCGCGTGATCACCGACGGCTTCTGCACGAACGCGTCGTCGGCAACCGGTGTCGTGTCGCGTTGCGAATCGAGCGCGTCTTCGCCGTGCAACTCGATCCAGCGCATCATGCCTTTTTCGATCTCGAACAGACGCGATTGCGACAGCGCGTGCGCCGCGTAGGTGTGCAGGATCGGGCCCGGATCGCAGACGAGGAAGTCGCCCGTGCGCGTGAAGATGCCCTGCAGGTCGAAACCGATCTCGTGCTGCGTGAGCAGCTCGCGCAGCTTCACCACGTTCCGGATGCCCGCGCGCGACAGCGCGGGCGGCAGGCGGCCGGTCGCGAACTCGTCGCTGTGGAACACGCCGAGCGGGCGGGACAGCGCGGAGACGCGCTCGCCGAGCGCGCGAAACGGCCCGTCCAGCCGAACGGTGCGGATGCCCCACTGTTCCAGCTGCGCGAGCGCCCGTTGCTCGTCGATCACGAGCTGCTCGTTGGCCGCGCGCTGCGCTTCGGGCGTCAACGGTTCCTGCGGCGCGCCGGGCGGCGGCGGACTGCGGTCGACGGTGGCGAGCGCGGCGTCGTCGCCGAGCGCGAACGCGGTCTTGCGCGCGCCTGCGCCCAGCAGTTCGCCGACGTTGCCGTCGATGTCGATCCGGGTGGCCGGATCGCCGTCGAGATGAACGCCGTCGGCGTCGGCCGCGAGTTCGCCGAGGGCGTGCGGTGCGGCAGGGGCCGGGTCGAAGCGGCGGAACACGCGCGCGTCGTGCACCGTCGCATCGGCGCCGGCCGCATGCTCGGGCGGCGCGTAGACGGCGCGCCGCCACACGTTCGAGAGCCGCGCGGCCGCTTCGTAGCCGCCGTGCCCGGCGGACAGCACGATCGCATCCGCCTGCTTGACCGTATGCCACGGCGCCATCGCGATCGCGTATTCGTGCGCGCCGACCGGCTGGCCGTCGACGAGCAGCGTGCCGTCCGGCAGCGTGTCCGCGTGCAGCATCAGCACGTTGCCGTCCGCAAGCGTCGACAGGTGTCCGTCGCGGCGCGCCTGCAACGTGGCGGCATCGGGCGCCGGGCCGTCGCCGAACGGCGACGCGAACACCGCATGCGCGTAGCTCCACGCGGTGCGCTCGTCGAGGTGCTGCCGCCCGGCCGGCGCGGTGCCGTCCCGGCCGTCGCCGGCGTGCATCCGCGGCGCGGGCATCCGGTGCGGGATGCCGCCCCGGCGTTGCTGGCGCGACCACACGTCGTCGTAGAACTCGCGGTAGGTCTGCTCGTCGCGGCCGGAGACCGGCGCATCGGCGACGTTGTCGGCGAGTCGCGCGACCGTTCCCGTGTAATCGCTCGTCGGGCCGTGCCAGTCCACGCCTTCGCGCGCGATCGCGTCGGGCAGATGCGCGTGTTCGGCGATGTCGACGCCGGTCGACAGCGCGATCTCGTAGCGTGCCTCGAACGCGTTGATCTGGGCGCGCGCCTGCGCTTCGAGCGCCTTGCGCGTAAAGCGGCCGCGGCTGCCGTAGTCGAGGTTCAGCACGCCGGCCATCGCTTCGACCGCCTGGCGCGCCTCGCTCGCGAGCGTGTACGTGATGCTGCCGGGGTCCTGGAGCGCGCCGTCGATCGTCATCACGCGCTTGCGCGAGTCGATGTGGCTGCCGCCGCCGCGCTTGCCGACCTTCACGCGCCAGCCGGCCTCGCTCAGCATGCGCAACTGCGTGACGAGCGTCGCCGACTGCGCCGCGAGTGCCCGCGCGGCCTCCGGCACCGGCGCGCCGCCGAAGCGCATCTGCATCCGCGTGAACCAGCCCGGCCCGGACGCGGCCGCGTCGGGCGGCGCGGCTTCGGTCGTCTCCGGATGCGCGGCCACGAGATCGGCATCGTAGGCGCCGGCGACCTCGTGGTCCGACACCGGGCGCGGGTGGGCGCCGTCCGCGCGGGATCGCGCCGGCGCGCTCTCGTCGTGCGCCGGCGTGCGCTCGGGCGCGGCGGCGCGTTCGGGCCTGACCAGCACCAGGACCCGGTTCGGCGGGCTGAAGCGGCCGTCGAGTGCCTTCATCGGCTGCGGCGTCGCGGCGGGGCGCGGCATCGCGGGCGCGTTCGGTCCGCGCTTGCCGGCGAGCACGATCACCGGCCCGTCGTTCGCGTCGCGCGCCGGCGCGGCGTGCGACGCCTGTTCGGCGGCGTCGCCGCCGGCCGGGCCGCCTGCGACCGCGACGCCGTCCGGTGCCGGATCGAAGCGCAGCATGCGCGCGTCGGCGCGCAGCTGACCGTCGGCGCCGAATGCGTCGGGCGTCGCCGCGTAGACCGGCTTCTGCCAGCGGTTCGCGAGTTCGGGCGCGAGTTGCGCGTCACGCTCGCCCGCGACGACGACGATCGGTTCGTCGAGGTTCTGCGCGCGCGCGGCGGCGGGCGACGCCGCGTGCGGCGCGTCGCCGTCGCGGACGATGTAGAGCGTGCGACCGCCGACCTCGAGCGGCTCCGCGCCTGGGCCGCGCGGCACCGAGATGCTGGCCGGATCGGCCGTGGCCGCGCGCGCGGCGGGCTCGGCGCCGGTCAGGTCGACGACCCGGATGTCGACGCGCGGGCGTGCGGCGGTGGGCGTCGCGCGCGCGAGCGCACCGGCCGGCGCGTCGGTATCCAGCGGCCGGTACCGCATCGCCTGTGCGTCGGCGCTGCGCCGGTCGAGGTTCGCGTCGGTCACGTGCTCGGCAGCGCGCTCGTCTTGCTGCGCGTCAACGCGCGCGCGTTCCTCGCTGGTGCGCCGGGTGCTGCGCGCGTCGTTCGCGGCGCTGGCCGTCTCGCCTTGCTGCGCCGCTTGCGCGAGGCTGCGCGGCGCCTGTTCGCCGCGAGCGGCGACGTACTCGTCGCGCGCCTGCTGCAGCGCACTGTCGAGCAGGTCGAGCGGCGTTCTCGCGAGAATCTTCGGCGTCGCGCTCATTCGGCCGCCGGGGCCGAACGACAGCCGTTCGCCGGTGTCGGTCACCGAGTCGACCCGCGTGCCGTTGGTCCAGTTCTTGTCGGAAGCGGAGACGACCGACAACTTGCCGTCGTCGCCGAGCACCACGGATTTGCCCGCGGGCAACGCGTTGCGCGATGCGCCGTCGAGCACGCGAATCGGCTGGTCTTCGTAGGTCAGGATCTTGTCGCCGACCCTCAGCGTGCCGTCGGGCGCGACCGTCACGCGCTCGCCGTCGAACGTCGCGCGATTGCGGCCGGCGGCGAGCGATGCGTCGTCGCCTTGATTGAGCAGTCGCCCGATCGTCCGGCCGTCCACGGTGACCGTGCGGCCGTCGGGCGTGCGCGCGGCGAACGGCCTGCCGGTGCGCTTGACGACGCTCGTGACCGCACGCTCCTTGAGCCCGCCTGCGCCCATCAGCGCGAGATTCGTGACGCCGCCGACGAGCGCCTGGTTGCCTGCCTTGGTGTCGTGATTCCAGTAGTCGACGCCGGCCTCGACGAACGATTCGCCCGCACCGATCGCGCCCGTCGTGATCGCCGTGGCCTTCATCGCGCCCCTGAAGACCGACGCCACTTTCGGTGTGCGCGTCAGCGCCGTGACGGTGCGCGTGAACAGTTTGCTGCCGGCCAGCTTCGCGGCGCCGGCGGCGCCCATCGGCACCAGGTTGATGAAGTCCGCGCGCGCGCCCGGGTCGGTCAGCGGATTGATGCTGCGGCCGTGATCGAGGCGGGTCTTGATGTCGAGCGCCGAGCTCGTCATCGTCGCGGCGATCGACGTGTACGTCATGCCGGCGCCGACGACGTTCAGCGTCGCGCCGAGCGGCAGCCCGACGCCGGTCGCGTCGAGCACGCCGCCGATGCCTTCGAGCACCATCCCGCCGATCAGCATGCCGAGATTGACCTTGGTGCCGGTCAGCGTTTTCATCAGGCTGTCGAAGCCGCTGTCGTGGTGCGCGGCGCGCGACGTGATCTGCAGCGTGCCGTTGTCGTTGTGGCCGGTCGCGATGTCGACCGTGCCGTCCGACGACAGTTCGTTGTTGTCGATGTAATCGTTGATGTCGTTGTACGTGCTGGCGGTCTCGTCGACGAACTGGGTGCCCCCGTCCTTGTCCTTGACCTTGAACATCGCGGTCGTCTGCATGCCGGCGTCCTTCGCCGCATACACGATCGGCAGCACGTTGATCTGCGTGGCCGCGCCGCCGCCGATCTTCAGCAGCTTGTCGCGCACGCCGTCGATCGTCGACAGTTTGTCCTTGTTGGTGAAATGCGTCTGCGTGTCGGTGGCGACGGACGGGTTCGACGACGGGTCGCCGGCGACGTCCGGCTCCATGCCGAGCGCGACGCCGATCAGGTTGCGCTGCTGTGTGTCGCTCAGCTTGCCGAAGTCGATGGTCGCGCCGTTGCCGGTGCTCGCGCTCGCCGCGTCGAGCAGCGTGTTCGACAGTTCGCTGCGATGCGCCTCGTAGAAGTCGTGCTGCGCCTTCTGGTAGTCCTTGTACGCGTCCGAATCCGGCGCGGCATAGCGCAGCCGCTCGTCGAGCCCCGCATCGAACTGGTCCAGCAACACCTGCTGGTGAGCCGACTCGCTCAGCAACTGCAGCCGCTGCACGGTGTTGTCGGCGTTCTGCGCGTCCTTTTTGGCCTGATCGAGCTGGCTCTGGTTCGGGTTCGGCAGCGGCGGCGTATACGCGGGCAGGATGTCGCCGTCGGCGAGTTTCCGAATGCGCAGCGGCGCCGGATGCGCGGCCTGCCAGTCGTCGTATTGCTGCTGGATCGTCGCGAGCGTCGCGTGTTTCTGCGATTGCTGGTTGCGCGCTTCGGTGAGCGCCGCGCCGGTCGCGCGCTCGTTGACCAGATTCGACAGCCGGTTGTCGGCGGCGCGGATGGCGCCCGCGGCGACGCGCAGGCGCTTCGCATCGAGCAGCGTCGGGCCGGACGGCGTGGCCGGGTTCGCGCCCGCATTCGCCGGCGGGAACGGGAGCGGGCCGTTCAGTAGCGGCGACGTGTTCCACAACGGCTGGCTGCCGTTCGGGGCGCCTGCGGCGTTCGTCGTCGGCAGCGGCGACGAAAACAGCGGCGCCGCGCCGGGCAGCTTCGACGTGCCGTTCGCGGGCGTGCCGGTGGTGTTCCACGGCGGCGGCGCGAACAGCTGCGACGGGTTCGCCGTGCCGAACGGCGAGGTTCGCGCGGGCGGCTTGACGGTGGCTTCGATCTGCGCGGCCTGGTCGTCGTACTGCTGCGCGAGCGATGTGCCGTACGCGACGACGAACGCGTCGTGCGCGATGCTCGCCTGCTGCTTCGCGAGCTGGAGCTGCCGGTACGGGTCGCTCGGATCGTCGGAGAGGCGCGCGAGCTTGCCGTTGTAGTTCGCCTGCAACGTGTCGGCCTGCTGTTGCGCGGCCAGCATCTGCAGATAGCTGCTGCTCGTGCCTGCCGCGACCTGCGCGTGATCGAGCGCCGTCTTGTCCTTCTCGATCGCGCCGGGCACGATCACCGTCGGGCCGTCCTTGCCGTTGTCGGCATCGGACTGCTGCTGCGCCTGCGAGAGCGTCACGTTGTCGTTCGCCGCCGCAAGCGCGGCATTCGCGTAGTTCGCATCCTTGGCGGCGGCCGTGACGGCTTTTTGCGCGGCATCCGCGGAATCCGGCGGGTCGGGCATCGACACCTGCAGGTCGAAAGGCTGCAACGCATCGTTGAGCCGGCCGACGCCGGCGTCGAGCGCCGCCTTGTAGTCGGGGTCGGCGAGGGTCGACTGGAACTGCGCGTACGCGAGATTCGAGTTCGCGACGTCCGCGAAATATTTCGCCGAGCCGGCCGACGCATGCGCCTGCGCGGTCTGCCAGTCGTCGTATGCGCGGATCTGCAGCGGGTTCTTGCAGTCGCTCGCCTGCGGCACCCAGTTCGGATCATCCGGATGATCGGGGAACGCCGCGAGCAGCGTCTTGAGCTGCTGGTCGGCCGCATGCTGCGCGTCGCCCGGGTCCGTCACCTTGCCGGAATCGTCGATCTTCATCCCGGCCGGCATGTCGGCGTTTGCCTGTTCGCCGTACAGGATCATGTAGCCGGCGTCGGTCGTCACGTTGAGTTCGCGCTGCGCGGTATCGGCGGCAGTGCGTGCCTTCGCATAGTCGGCCTGCGCGGTCTTGCGCTCGTCGGCTGTCGTCTCCGGGTCGCGGTTCGCCAGGTGCAGCACGTTCTGCGCGCCCTGCAGCGCCTGTGACGCGTTGTCGTACTTTGTCTGCGCGTCCTGGATCGCCTTCTGCACGGCGGTCGTCTTGTCGTTCTCCACCGTGATGTCGGGCGGTGGCGGCGTGTACTGCGCGGCCATGCTCTGGATCAACGCCGTGGCCGACTGGATTTCCGCGTTGGTCGGCTTGGACGGATCGGTCGACGGCGTCGCGGTGACCGGAATCGGCGGCGTGACGGTCGGGTTCGCGGGCCCGGCCGCGGGATCGTCCTTCTTCGGCGGCGGGGGAGGCGGCGGCGCGACGACCGGATCCAGCGTTTCCGACAGGAAGCGCTGCCAGTTGACACCCAGTCCCAATCCGTCGATCAACAGCATGCTCGTCTCCGATGAACCGCGCGATGCGCGGCACCCACGGCGCGCTGCACGCCGCGCCGCGATCGTTCGAGTGTACGGACGCGTCCGGCGGCGGGAGCGCCGCTGTTTCGTAGCGACGACGGGCGGCCGGCGAACCGGCGCCGCGCCCGCTACGAGACGGGCGCGGCGTCGTTCGGGCCCCTGAAAGCAGTACGGGCGCGAGCCGATGGCGCCGCGCGCGATCCCGCGCTCACTGATCGAGACAGCGCACGCACAGCCGCTTCGCCTGGCTCGCCGGCAGCCCGCGGCACATCATCACGACCGGGCGCGCATGGCACGACGGCGCGTCCGCGGAGGCGGCCGGCGCTGCCAGCCGGCGGGCGCGTTCGGGCGGCGTGACGGCCGCCGCGTCCATGCGCCGCTGCCGCGCGGGCGGCGGCACGTCGCGCACCACCGGAATCGGCTCGATGCCGCCTTCGCGCGCGTTGCGCTGCGCGCTGGCGACGACGCGGCTCACGTAGCCGGTCGAGAAGCCGGTCGTGAAGTTGCCGCTGTAGTAGCACGACAGCGCCGCGCGCAACGCGGCCTGCGCGGCACGCCCGGTATTCGCGGAACGCGCGAAGCATTCGGTCAGGATCGCGCCGCCGGCCCGCAGGTTGCGGCACGGCTCGAACATCGTCGCCTCGTCGAGCCCGTATTTCGTGAAATTGCGCTCGTTCACCTGCGCGAGCCCGACGCTGTAGCTGAAGCCGCGTGCGGCCAACTCGCGCGCGGTCGCGCGCGCTTCGTCGAGCGACGCGGGCTGGCGTGCCAGATGGCCGCCGACCACGCCGATCGCATACGGATTGAAGCCCGACTCGGTGCGCACGAGCGCGGCGAGCGTGTCGGGATCGACGTTCGGCGCGCATGCGCGCGCGAGCTGCGCGAAGCCTGCACCGCCGGCCGCATGCGCGACGCGCGGCTGCCAGCACGCGAACGCGAGCGCGACCAGCGCGCACAGGCACGCGGCGGCGTGGCGCAGGCGGTGCGCGTCCATCATCCGGCTCCCGTCACCCGGTACGACATCACGAGCCCGTGCACGAGCAGCGACCAGCCGTCGAGCGCGACGAACAGCAACAGCTTGAACGGCACCGAGATCGTGGTCGGCGAAATCATCTGCATGCCGAGCGCGAGCAGGATGTTCGCGACCAGCAGGTCGACGACGATGAACACGATATAGATCACGAAGCCGATCTGGAACGCCTTCGTCAGCTCGGCGAGCGTAAAGCTCGGCACCAGCACCAGCAGGTCGTCGTCCTTGATGCCGTCCGCGCGGTTCTTCGGCCACACCGAGGTCGCGGTGCGCACGAAGAATTCGCGATCGCGCTGCCGCGTGTGCGACACGAGGAAATCCTTGATCGGCGGCAGCGCGGCATCGGCGAGCGCGCCGACGTCGGCGGTCGACAGCTGCCCCGACGCATCGAAGTGGCGCGCCTGCAGCGCGTCGCGGATCGACATCCCGACGGGCGCCATGATGAACAGCGACAGGATCAGCGCGATGCCGTTCAGCACGAGGTTCGGCGGCACCTGCTGGATCCCGAGCGCGGAGCGCAACAGGCCGAGCACGACGACGAGCTTCGTGTAGCTCGTGACCATCAGCGCGGCGAACGGCGCGATGCCGAGCGCGGCGATCACCGCGATCAGCGCGACCGGATTCGGCAGGTTGCCCATCGTTCAGCGCTCGCGCGGCGCGGGCTGGGTCAGCGTGACGACCCGCACGCCGAGCTTCTGGCCGACCGCGATCAGGTGCCCCGTGCCGATCAGCATCCCATTCGCAACGAGATGGATCACGGCCTGGTTGATCCCTTGCTGCAGCTCGATCACGGCGCCGGGCTGCAGCGCGCTGAGTTCGCCGAGCGGCATCGACGTGGGCGGCAGCTCGAAGCGCAGGTCGACCGCGAGGCCGTCGAGCGGGCGCGGCGCATCGGCGGGCGGCGCGTCGGGCGTCGTCGCGGACGCGATGTCGGTGCGGGTCGGTTCCAAAGGCATCTCCCTGATTCGTTCGACGGTCAGCCGGTTGCCCGATGGCCGTCCGGTAATCTCCCACGCCGGCGCGGCCGGCAGCCGCGCGACGCACAGCAGGTTCTGCTCGTGCGCGTGCCAGTGCTCGATCGCGATGATGTCGCCGCCGACGACGTCGGCCAGCTCGGCCGTCGTCAGCTCGGTGCGGCCGATCTCGAACACGAGCGGCACGGGCAGGTTCGCGTAGGCTGCGCGCGCGTCGGCGGGTGCGGCGGGCGCAGCCGCGAAGAACACGGCGAGCGCATCCGGCGCGTCGAACAGCAGCGCGCCGTGGCAGCGCCATGCGGCGTCGGCGCGCCGCAGCTCGAAGCGCAGCGCGGCCGGCGACGCGCGCCAGGCGGGCACGCTGTCTGGCGGCGGCAGCAATTCCACGCGCTGCCGCGTCGCGGACTGCAGCACGGTCGCGAGCGGCGCGCCCAGATCGGCGAGCAGCGCCGCGCGGATCACGGCCGGCACGGCCGGATCGGCCGCGTCGCCCAGCCATGCCGCTTCCGCGACCGGGTCGATCCACAGCGTGCCGGCGGCCGGGCCGACGACGAAGCGGTATGCGTGCGCATCGGCGGCCGGCTCGGCGTCGACACGCCAGCGCACGTCGTACGCGTGTTCGCCGAGCGTGACCGGAACGGCGCCGGGCGCGCAGTAGGCGTGCGACAGCCCGCGCGCGGCGGCAGCGGACAGGCGCGGCAGATGGGGCGACGCGTCGAGCGCGACCGCGGTCGGCGATGCGGCGGGTGGCGCGCAAGCGTCGGGCGTCTCCCGGTTCGCGGCATCGCCGGCGTCGGCATTCGTCAGGAACAGCGCAGGCACGGCGGGATCGGGGCGGATTCGGCGTTGGTTCGACGGGTTGTTCCGGGGCCCGCGGCACTCAGGGGCGCGCGCGGCTGCTGCGTCGATTGTAGGGACGGCCATGGCCGTGTGCCGCGCCGGAATCCGTAGTCGCGCGCATCGCGACACGGGCGCCGAAGCGGGGTGCTACGAAGCGTGGCGAAGCCGGCCGGCTGCATGCGCCGCCCAAAAGCAACCGCCGCCCGGAGGCGGCGGTCGGGTCGCGACTGGCTGGCGGGCCGGGCGGCAGGGAGGCCGCGCCCGACGGGCGGGCCGCGACGCGCTGCGGATCGGCCGCAGCGCGGTGGGGGGAGCGTGGCACGCGCGCCGCGAGCCGGCGGCGCGCGGGTGAGTCGTCAGGCGTAGTCGGCGGCCATCGCGGGCTGCGGTGCCGCGCGCAGGATCGGCGCCGCATCGTGGCGCTCGACGTGCGTCATCGCCGCACCGAACAGCACCAGGCGATAGCCGACCGCGTAGATCGGGATGATGCGCAGGTTCTTGTCGTGATCGAGCTGCAGCTTCGAGCGGATCCGCGAGATATGGGTGTCGAGCGTGCGCGACGACACGCCGAGTTCACGGCCCCACACGGCTTCCTGGATTGCCTGCCGCGGCACGATCTTGTTCATGTTGTCGAGCAGGAATTCGACGACGTCGAATTCACGCGGCGTGACATCAATGATCTTGTTGTCGATTTCGATCGTGCGGCGCACGAAGTTGATTTTTATGTTGTCGATGTACAGGTATTTGCAATCCATGGTGGCCCTCTCATGTCCATAAAGGAGTGTTTGCGGGCCCTGTGCTGCAACTTCCGGGCCAGGGAGGGCGGCTCGGGTATCGATCGGGAGCGGGATCGCCGCAGACGCCGCGGCGGCCTTGAATTTAAAAGAATTTTTAACGGGAGGCGCGGCGCGGATTAAAAAAGGGGCCGGGCAATCTTGAAGGATTGTTACGTAGCATCGGCGGGCGGCGTTACGGGACGTTACGTCCGTTACGTCCGACGTAACGTAGGGGGGGCGAGGGGCGGAGCATCGCTCCGGCCGAGTGGCGAACCCGGCAGCGAACCCTGCACGGATCGACGGGTTCTCTGATGGATCAATGCGTTACGCGCGATTTTTGCCGACATCGAACGCCGCATCGGCCGCGTCCGGCAAAAAACGCCGGCCGTGAGACGTTTCCGCCCCGCGGCCGGCATTGCGGCCCGTCGTCAAGCCTTCGCGCTATCCGCCGAATCGAACGGCAGCACGTAATGCCGCTTGCCCGTCGCCGCGAAGATCGCGTTCGCGACCGCCGGCCCGATCGGCGCGACGCCCGGCTCGCCGACGCCGGTTGGCGCCTCGGCCGACGGCACGATATGCACTTCGACCTTCGGCATTTCGGCCATCCGCAGCACGTTGTAGCCGTCGAAGTTGCGCTGCTCGACGTGGCCGTCCTTCAGCGTGATCGCGCTGTGCATCGCCGCGCCGAGCCCGAAGCCGATGCCGCCTTCCATCTGCGCAGCGACGATGTCGGGATTGATCGCGACCCCGCAATCGACCGCGCAGACCACGCGCTCGACCTTCACCTTGCCGTCCGCGTCGACCGACACCTCGGCCACCTGCGCGACATAGCTCTTGAACGCCTCGGCGACCGCGATCCCGCGCCCGCGGCCCTTCGGCAGCGGCTTGGCCGGATCCCAGCCGGCCTTCTGCGCGGCCAGATCCAGCACCGCGCGCATGCGCGGCTCCTTCGCGAGCAGGTCGCGGCGGAACGCGTACGGGTCCTTGCCGGCCGTGTGCGCGGCTTCGTCGATGAACGCCTCGACCGCGTACGCGGTGTGCGAGCTGCCGACCACGCGCCACCACAGCACGGGCAGGCCGACCTGGGTGGTGGTGAGCTCGACCGACACGTTCGGCACCGCATACGGCAGGTTCGCCGCGCCCTCGACCGACGTCGCGTCGATGCCGTTCTTCACCATGAACGCCGCGAACGGCGTGCCGGCGAGGATCGACTGGCCGACGATCCGGTGGCGCCAGCCGACCAGCTTGCCGTCCGCGGTCAGCCCCGCCTCGAGCTTGTGGAAGTACATCGGCCGGTAGAAGCCGCCCTGGATGTCGTCCTCGCGCGTCCACTGCAGCTTCACCGGCTTGCCGTCCGCGCCGAGCGCCTTCGCGATCGACACGGCCTCGACCACGTAGTCGGACCACGCGTTCGCGCGCCGGCCGAAGCTGCCGCCCGCGTACAGCGTGTGGATCTGCACCTGCTCGGGCTTCAGGCCCGCCGTGCGGGCCGCGTTCGCCTGGTCGACCGTCTGGAACTGGTCGCCGGCCCAGATTTCGCAGCTGTTCGCGGTGAGCTTGACGACCGCATCGAGCGGCTCCATCGGCGCATGCGCGAGATACGGGAATTCGTACGTCGCGGCGATCTTGCGCGCGGCGCCCGCGATCGCCGCATCGGCATCGCCGTCCTTGCGTGCCGACGTGCCCGGCTTGTCGGCGAGCTGCCGGTATTCGCGCATGATCTCGTCCGAGCTGCGCTTTTCCGCGTTCGTTTCGTCCCACTCGACCTTCAGCGCGTCGCGGCCCTGTTTCGCGGCCCAGAAGCCGGTTCCGACGACCGCGACGCCGCCCGGCACCTGCACGACCGACACGACGCCCGGCACGGCCTTGGCCGCCGTCGCGTCGAACGACTTCACCTTCGCGCCGAAGCGCGGCGGGCGCTGCAACAATGCGACGCGCATGCCGGGGAAGGTCGTGTCGAGCGTGAAATGCGCGGTGCCGTTCGATTTCGCCGACGCGTCGACGCGCGGAATCCGGTGGCCGATCAGCTTGAAATCGGCCGGCTGCTTCAGCGTGACGGTGTCGGGTACGGGCAGCTTCGACGCATCGGCGACGAGCGTGCCGTACGCGGCCGTCCTGCCGCTCTTCGCGTGCGTGACGACGCCGTTGGCCGTCGTCAGTTCGCCGGCCGGCACCTTCCAGCGGGCCGCCGCGGCCGAGACCAGCATCGCGCGGGCCTTGCCGCCCGCTTCGCGCAGTTGCTGCCACGAGTTCGACATGGCCGAGCTGCCGCCCGTGCCCTGCATCGTGCCGAACGCGAGGTTCGCGTAGCGTTTCGCATCGGCCGGCGCGCTTTCGACGCGCACGTGCGACCAGTCGGCGTCGAGTTCCTCGGCGACGATCGTCGCGATGCCGGTATACGCGCCCTGGCCCATTTCGACGTGCTTCGCGATGACCGTGACGGCGCCGTCGGGCGTGATGCGCAGGAACGCGTTCGGCGCGAAGTCGGCGGCGGGGGCGGTCGCCGCCAGCGCGCGGCGGCCGAGGCCGGCCCATTCGAAGCCGATGGTCAGGCTGACGGCGGCGGCTGCACCCGCGGCCTTCAGGAACGTGCGGCGCGACGGACGCACCGAACCGGTATTGTCGAGTTCGATCGTCATGGTCACGCTCCCAGCGTCGCGGCCGCGTCGTGGATCGCCGCCCGGATGCGGGCGTAGGTCGCACAGCGGCACAGGTTGCCGTTCATCGCGGCGTCGATGTCCGCGTCGGTCGGCTTCGGGTTCTGTTCGAGCAGCGCGGTGGCCGACATGATCTGGCCGGACTGGCAGTAGCCGCACTGCGGCACCTGCAACTTGACCCATGCGGCCTGCACGGCCTGCGCGGGCTTGCTCTGCAGCCCTTCGATCGTCGTCACGTGCTTGCCGGCGATGCCGGCGAGCGGCAGCACGCACGAGCGCACGGCCTGGCCTTCGAGATGCACGGTGCACGCGCCGCACTGCGCCATGCCGCAGCCGAACTTCGTGCCGGTCAGTCCCGCGTGTTCGCGTATCGCCCAGAGGACGGGCATCGACGGATCGGCGTCGAGCGTCACGTTCTTGCCGTTCAGGACAAAGGAGGTAGGCATTTTGATTGTCTCCGTGGGGAAAACCCGGCATACGCCCGGTTAGCGGGGAGTGTGCGCGACGCGCCGGTTTTTGCGTCTACCCAATCCTGCAAATTTATTGAACAATCCTGCAAATCCCCGGCGGGCCGCGGGCGGTTTCGCTATGCTCCCGCGACATGGGGAAATCTATCGAGGAAGCATCATGGACATGACCGATATCGTGGCGTCGCGCGAAGCCGGGCGGCGCGAACTGGCAATGCTGATCGGTCGCTTCGCGCCGGCGGACGGCTCGCATTCGACGGCCGTGCCGGGCCTGATGCTGCACCGGCACACGCGGCCGGTCGATCTCGGCTGCGGCGTGTCGCGGGCCGCACTCGTGATCGCCGCGCAGGGCGCGAAGCGCGTGATCGTGGCCGGCCACGCGTACGAATACGACACGCAGAATTGCCTGATTACCTCCATCGACTTGCCGATCCTGTCGCGCGTGACGAACGCGTCGCCGGACGCGCCGTACCTGTGCCTGTCGCTGACGCTCGATCCGCAGCGCATCGTCGAGCTGGCGGCCGAGATGCGGCTGCCCGAACCCGACGCGGGCCCCGAAGGCGAGGGAATCGCGCTCGCCGAGCTGACGCCGCCGCTGCTCGACGCCGCGCTGCGGCTGCTGCGCCTGCTCGATACGCCGGCCGACATTCCGGTGGTCGCGCCGCTGATCGAAAAGGAGCTGCTGTACCGGCTGATGACGAGCGGGCAGGGCACGCGGCTGCGGCACATGGCGATCGCC
The DNA here is from genome assembly GCF_001718555.1 of Burkholderia metallica. Lineage (NCBI taxonomy): Bacteria > Pseudomonadati > Pseudomonadota > Betaproteobacteria > Burkholderiales > Burkholderiaceae > Burkholderia > Burkholderia metallica. The sequence goes on along the minus strand of NZ_CP013403.1, from coordinate 2,079,768 downwards.
GGCAGCCAGACCCACCGGATCGCGCGCGCGATCGAATGGATTCGCGACCATTTCGCGGAGCCGATGCGCGTCGAGTCGCTCGCGCAGGCGGTCAACATGAGCGTGTCGTCGCTGCACCATCACTTCAAGCACGTGACGACGCTGAGCCCGCTGCAGTACCAGAAGCAGCTGCGGCTGCACGAGGCGCGGCGGCTGTTGCTGCGGCAGGGCGGCGACGTCGGGTCGGTGGCGGCCGTCGTCGGCTACGAAAGCGCGTCGCAGTTCAGCCGCGAATACAGCCGGCTGTTCGGCGCGCCGCCGATGCGCGACGTCGTGCAGTTGCGCAGGAAGGAACTGCTCGGCTGACCGCGGATGGCCGGCAGCCGCCTCGCTGCCGCGCCACCGGTCGTCGGTCATTTCATCTGGCGACCACCGTCGTCTGCAGGAACGTCGGCGCGATCCGCCAGTCCGGCACGTAGTGCCCCGGCCACGCGCCGGGCGTATCGACCGCGTTGAAATACACGACGGCCTTCAGCAGCGGGTAGCGCCACAGCGAGCGCTGCAATGCGTCGAGCGCGTCGCGCTTGCGCGCATCCGACCCGTCGACGCCGAGTTCCGTGACCATCACCGGCAGCCCGTAGTCGGCCACCCGTTCGTACTTGGTCCGCAGGATGCTCGCGGCGGACGCACGGCCGCCGCTCGACCAGGCCGACCACGTCGACCAGGTCGCGCAGCGCGGGCAGTCGAACACGGACAGGCCGATGTCGTCCACATACCCGCGGCCGGGGAAATAGTCGTCGAGGTTCCGGTTGCCGGCCGGCGACCACACGAAGCGGATCTGGTCGGTCATCGAGCGGCAGGCGCTCACGAATCGCCGGTACGCCGCGATGTACGTCGATGCATCGCCGACGGCCCACGGATAGCGGCCGGTGTCGGCCTCCATCTCGTGGCCCCAGCGCACGAACACGGGACGCTTCAGCGCGGCGAGCGCCGAGCAGGTGGCCGCGATCCGCGCATCGTAGCGCCCGTGCGCGATATCGTCGAGCAGCGCGCGTTGCCGCGTGTCGCCGGCGGCCCAGGGTTCGACGGTCAGGATCAGCGAGCGGTTGCGCGCCTGTGCGCTCCGGTACGCATCGTCGATTTCCGCGTGGACGTCGGGCGCGTTCCACGACACGAACACATGGTCGAACGCGAGATCCCGGTCGGCCGCGAGCGCGTTCCCGGGATCGTAGGCGCCGAGTTCGGGCTGCTTCACCGGTTCGCCCGGCGCGGGCGCGACCACGGCCGGCAACCCCGTGCGCCACATCATCGCCTGCCAGCCTTGCGGCGCGCGCAGCCCGATGCCCGACAGCAGCATCGCGAGCGCGATCGCGAACAGCGCGTTGCGCACGGGCAGGCGGCTGAAGAACATCTGCGTGAACGCCGACGCGTCGAGCCCCTGCTCCCTGCCGTGATTCACCGCGACGACGGCCGCGATCACGAGATACAGGATGCTCGTCAGCGTCGAGAACAGATAGAAGCCGGCGGCGTTGCGCGGATTCTCGACCATCACGACGGGCAGGCTGCAGAACAGCGAGATCAGCAGATACGGCGCGACCACGCGCAGCGGCGCGTCCTGTTCGATCGTGCCGCCTTTCGGCGTGACCTTGAACGGAAATTCCTTGCCGCGTACGCAGTCGAACACTGCCGACACGCAGCCGAGCACGACCCACGGCCAGCGCGCGAACACGAACGACAGCCCTTCCCACGACAGCAGCTTCGTATTCAGCGGGCGGCACGAGCGGGTCGTCTGCGTGGCCCAGGTCACGACGCACAGGATCAGCACGGACAGCGGCAGCGCATAGGTGAGGTAGGTGAGGAAGTCGACGTGTGCCCACACGCGGCCGGTGAGCAGCGCGACGACCGGAATCAGCACGCCGCCGGCCATCGCGAGCGCGCACAGCGGGTACCACAGCTGGCAGAACAGGAACTGCGCCTTCAGTTTCAGCGGCAGGCCCATGAAATAGTGGCGCGTGTAGCGCAGCATGATGATCATCACGCTCTTGGACCACTGGAATTCCTGCGTGGCCAGGTCGCCGAACGTGCGCGGCCCTTCGCCGTTCGCGATCGCGTTCAGCGCGTGCATGCCGCGCCAGCCCTTCGAATTGAAGATCATCGTGGTCGAGTGATCCTCGGCGAGCTCGGGGCCGAGCCCGCCGATCTCGCGCAGCGCGCGGCAGCGCACCGCATAGTGCGAGCCGATGCACAGCGGCGCGAGGCCGCCCGCATAGCCGGCCTGCATCGTGCCGTGCAGCGGCCCCTCGACGTTCATGCGCCCGCGTGCGCTCCAGCTCTCGGCCGCGTTGCTGTCGCAGATGCTCGGCGCCGACACGTAGCCGATTTCCGGGTCGACGAACGGCCGCAGCATCTCCTCGAGATAGGTGCGGGTCGGCACGTGGTCCGCATCGAGCTGCGACACGAAATCGTAGTTGTCGTAGCCGACCGTGTCGTAGAAGTACGCGAGATTGCCTTCCTTGCACCGGGTCCGGCGCGGCCAGCTCGGCCGGTGGTACGCGGCGACGCCGCGCCGCGTCGACACCGATACGCCGTGCGCGCGGCACCAGTCGAGCGTCTCGGGCGACGGGTCTTCGTCGGCGAGCCAGGTGTCGTGCGGGTAAGTCTGGTCGAGCATCGCGAGCAGCGTCGTGCGGACGATGTCGAACGGCTCGGACGGCGCCTTGGTGACGACCATCGCGACGCGCCAGTCGCGCGGCACCGGCAGCGCGGGATTCGGTACGACCGCCGAGCGGATGATGCAGATGAAGTAGCCGGGAATGAAGGTGGTCCAGAACAGCACGAAGCCGTTCACGCCGAAGCGGAATGCGTCGACGTAGTGCTCGTCGCGCAGCCACCAGCGCCAGAAGATGCCCAGCGCGACGAACCAGCCCAGCGCGAGGAGATGGAAGACGATCCTGGTCCCGCCGTCCATCAGCGGGACGACGAGCGGGACGTCCGGGTGCCGCGTGGCGGCGCGCGCCGCTTCGGCGTCGGCGGTGTCGGCGGTATCCGGCGCAGGGCCGCCGGCAAGCGACGCAGCCAGCTTCTCCATGGTGTTCTCCCGTCGAGGTCGGAATCAGTCTTGAAGCAGGCCGCGCCGCGGCCGGGTGTCCTCGCCTGCGTACTGTTGTTCCGGCTGGTGTTCCGGCGCCGGGTCGGCCGGCGCGCTTCCGACGCACGAGCGGCCCACGCGTTCGTAGCGGCGAAAGCCGCTGTCGACGGCCAGCCGTTCGCTGAACAGGTTGCGCATGTCGAGCATCACGGGGTCGGCCATGTGGTCCGCGAGGTCGGCGAGATCGAGTGTCTCGAACGCTTTCCATTCGGTCATCACGACGACGGCGTCCGCGCTGCGCACCGCGTCGATCGCCGAGCCTTCCATGAATACCTGCGGCAGCAGCCGCGACGCCTCGTGCGGACGCGCCGGGTCGTACGCGCGGATATGCGCGCCCGCGCCGACGAGCAGCTGAATCACGTCGATGCTCGGGCTTTCGCGCACGTCGTCGGTCTGGCCTTTGAACGTGAGGCCGAGCACCGCGATGCGCTTGCCCTTGATCGAGCCGCCGCAGGCTTTCTCGATGCGGCGCAGGATCTGCTCCTTGCGCAGCGTGTTCGATTCGATCGCCGCGCTGACGATGCGCAGCGGCACCGCATGTTCGGACGCGGTCGCCTTCAGCGCGCGCGTGTCCTTCGGGAAGCACGAGCCGCCCCAGCCGGGGCCGGCCTTCAGGAACGACGCGCCGATGCGGCGGTCGAGGCCCATGCCGTTCGCGACCAGCTCCACGTCGGCGCCGACGGCTTCGCACAGGTCCGAGATCTCGTTGATGTAGCTGATCTTCACCGCGAGGAACGCATTCGCCGCGTATTTCACGAGTTCGGCCGTTTCGATCTCGGTCGCGAGCACGAGATGGCCCGCCGCTTCCAGCGGCGCATAGATCGCCTTCATGATCTCGATCGCGCGCGGATGCTCGGCGCCGAACACGACGCGGTCGGGATGCATGAAATCGTCGATCGCCGAGCCTTCGCGCAGGAACTCGGGATTCGACGCGATCGCCGCATCGACGCCGTCCGGCGCGCAGCGCTCGACGATCTGCTGGACGATCCGGTTGGTGCCGACCGGCACCGTCGACTTCGTGACGACGACCGCGAAGCCGGTGAGATTCGCCGCGATTTCCCGCGCGGCCGCCTCGACGTACCGCAGGTCGGCTTGGTCGGTGCCCGGCAGCGTCGGCGTGCCGACCGCGATGAATACCGCGTCGCGCTCGCGCACGGCCGTCGCGAGGTCGCTGCTGAAGCGCAGCGTGCCGCGCGCCACGTTGCGCGCGACGACGGCGTCGAGGCCCGGTTCGTAGATCGGCATGTGGCCTTCGTTCAGCGCGTCGATCTTGCCGCGATTGTTGTCGATGCAGACGACGTCGTGCCCGAGGTCCGCAAAGCATGCACCGCTGACCAGCCCGACGTAGCCCGTGCCGACGATGGCGATTCGTACGTTCATGGTGATTCCCCCGAGTGCTTGCAACGCAACCTGCCTACTTGCCCGATTCGAATTGAAGTGCTTTCTGAAACCATGCCGCGGCGTGTTCGACCATCGGCTCGATCGCGGTGAAACGCGGCCGCCAGCCGAGCACGAGCGCGGCTTTCGTCGCATCGGCGTACAGCTCGGGCGGGTCGCCCGGGCGGCGCGCGGCGATCACCGTCGGCACGCGGCGGCCCGTCACGGCTTCGACGGCGCGCAGCGCGTCGAGCACCGACGTCCCGTTGCCGGTCCCGAGATTCAATGCGACGCTGGGGCCGCCGCCGCACAGATAGGCGGTCGCCTTCAGGTGCGCGTCGGCGAGGTCGCTCACGTGCACGTAGTCGCGAATCGCCGAACCGTCGGGCGTCGGATAGTCGGTGCCCATTACCTGGAATGCGTCGCCCGTGCCGAGCGCCGCGCGGATCGCGAGCGGCAGCGCGTGTGTTTCGGGTTCGTGGCATTCGCCGATCATGCCGTCCGGGTCCGCGCCCGCCGCGTTGAAGTAGCGCAGCGCGACCCACTTCAGCCCGTACGCGCGCTCGAAATCGGCGGCCATCCGCTCCATCGCGTACTTCGTGAAGCCGTACGGATTGATCGGCCGCTGCGGCGTGCGCTCCGAGATCGGCAGCACGTCCGGGATGCCGTACGTCGCGCACGACGACGACATCACGATCCGGCCGACGCCGGCATCGCGCATCGCGCTCAGCAGCGTGCAGGTGCCGGCGACGTTGACCGTGTAGTAGCGCTCGGGCGCGAGCACCGATTCGCCGACGTAGGCGAGGGCAGCGAAATGGATCACGACGTCGGGCCGGTGCAAGGCGAACGCCCTCGACAATGCAGCGCGGTCGAGAATGTCGGCCACGACGAGCGGCCCCCATCGAACGGCGTCGCGATGGCCGGTCGACAGATCGTCGTACGCGACCGGCTCGTGTCCCGCTGCCGCGAGCGCCTTGCAGGTATGGCTGCCGATATAGCCCGCTCCGCCTGTCACGAGCACCTTCATGCGGCGGCCCCGGTCATGCGCAGCACCGGCTCGAGCCACAGCTCCCGGCTGAAATAATCGATGGTCCGGCGCAGCCCTTCGTCGAGATCGACGGTCGGCCGCCAGCCGAGCTCGGCCGACGCGATCGAGATGTCGGGCCTGCGCTGGTGCGGATCGTCGATCGGCAGCGGCCGGAACACGATCTCCGATTTCGAGCCGGTCATCGCCAGCACTTTCTGCGCGAGTTCGATCATCGTGAATTCGCCCGGGTTGCCGAGGTTGACGGGGGCGCCGACGTTGCGCTCGGCGCCCATCAGGCAGAAGAAGCCGTCGATCAGGTCGCTCGCGTAGCAGAACGAGCGCGTCTGCCGGCCGTCGCCGTAGATCTCGAGCGGCGCGCCGTTGAGCGCAGCGACGATGAAGTTCGACACGACGCGGCCGTCGCGCGGCGACATCCGCGGGCCGTAGGTGTTGAAGATGCGCGCGACGCGTACGTCGATGCCGTGCGTGCGGTAGTAGTCGTAACACAGCGCTTCGGCCGCGCGCTTGCCTTCGTCGTAGCACGCGCGCGGGCCGATCGTGTTCACGTTGCCGCGATAGGTTTCCGCCTGCGGATGCACGTCCGGGTCGCCGTAGATCTCGCTGGTGGACGCCTGGAACACGCGTGCGCCCGTCTTGCGTGCGAGGGCGAGGCAGTGGTGCATGCCGAGCACGTTGGTCATCATCGTATGCACGGGATCGATCTGGTAGGTGGGCGGCGACGCCGCGCACGCGAGATTCCAGATCTCGTCCACCTGCAGCTGCGGCAGGCCGAGCGCTACGTCGCCCCTCACGATTTCGAAGCGGCCGGACGCCTTCAGGTCGGCGACGTTGAGCTTGCGTCCGGTCAGCAGGCTGTCGACACAGGTGACGAATGCGCCTTCCATGATCAGGCGCTCGCAGACATAGCTGCCGAGAAAGCCGGCGCCGCCCGTCACGAGGGCGCGCACACCGACGCGCGTTTCGAGCGCGACCCTGTCATTCATGGCGCTCTCCGTCGTCGATCAGCTCGAGGAACCACTCGTCGATCAGCTCGACGGCGGCGCGCACGTGCCCCATCCCGCTGCACGGACAGCGTTTCGGCGAGCGCCGGTCCACGTGTGCTGTCGTCGACGAAGCGCCGCGACAGGCGCTCCGGTTTCGCTGACTACCCCGTTGATGCTTGAACGACGCAAGCGTCGATCGATCGGTGGTGATCTTCATCGCCGTTTCCCCGATGCGCTGATTGACGAGCCGGCCGCCGTTCGTGATCTCGTGCCGCGGCGTATCGCTCGGTTAGAGCCGGACATCAGGCAATCGGCATGCCATGGACGATGCGGCCGCGATGCGCGCCGCGGCGGCGGCGCAATCGCCGCGCGATACGCGTGCTTCTGTTTCATATCTGTATCGTGGGGACAGGAATGCGGTCGTCCAGATACCGGATCGACGCGATTCGATACGACGAAATGCGCGATAAATCAGGCTTTTGCGGGGTTGCGTTCGTCAAGCAGGTGTTGAAGCGGAATGTTTCATCGATGAGAAATTCGTCGATAACGCGTGAAAAACGTTTCTAAAATGGACGGTCAAACGGGTGATGCGATGTATGAAAAGCGAGCGAATGGCAGCGAATAAATGACGGACGAGATCAGGGTGGGGTCGTGCGTTTTCATTTGTTTTAATTGTTACGGCGGCATGCGGTTTATTTGCGGCTCATTTCGACGCTTGAGCGGCTTGTGATCCTGCCGGTATTTTCACGAATGAATCAAATTCGTCTGGGTTGTCGGAGGAAATGCGTGTCGACCGCACGTCGGAGGCCGCCGCGTCGGGCTCCCGGCATCCGGCGCCGGGCGAACCGATTTTCGTTTGTAACGGCACGGAAGGGAACGGCACGCGCCGCGCCCCACGGTTTGCACGCGGGATGGCCCGTGCCGCCGGCCTTGCGCGGCCATCCGCTTCTCAAGTTTGAAACATTTGTTCAAGCGTCCGTGCGGCCCGGGCTCACGGCCCGGATTCGTCCGTCTAATCCGGCGATTGCTTCGCGGCGCTCAACGGCGGCGGCGGGCGCCGCCCCGTTATCGCGATACATTCCTGAAACAAAAAGAGCTATTCCCGGCGAAGCGGGCTGTCGCGGCGGTCGTTTGCCGTGGGCAATCTGCGGTGGAATAACGGGTGGCACGCGCCTTGCGGTACAGGACGCACCGGCGGGCGGTCGACACGAAGTCACGAAGAGGTGGGGCGGCCAGCTCGTCAATAAGCAGTCGGGGAAACGGCGATGAAGACCAAAAGCATCAGTACGATCGGTGCGTACTTTGCGCATCGATGGGGTAGTCGGAAAGGCCGGGGTGACGCATGCGACGCGGTGTCAGCGTCGCGGGATGCCGCGCCCCGGTTCCTTGCCCGCCGCGCGCTTCGCGTGCTGGCGCGGCTGTCGCGTCGCACGGTGCTCGGGCGACAGCAGTACGCGCCTTCGTTCAGCTCAACCGGATGGATCAGGCTGTTCATGCCGGACAGCGTGATGCCGGTTCGTCTTCGGCCGTGCAGGGTCGCCTCGATTGCGCCTGGCCCATGCCGGCGCCGGCCGGATTAGATCGAGCGCCCGTCGGCCGGATTATCCGGACGACCCTTCGTCGACAGCTCAGGGAGAACCCATGCCACCTGGTTGCAGTGCAGGGCCGTTGTCGCCCCGATAAAGGGGGTATTTTCAACGGCGCTGCGTTTTGCGGTGGTTAATGTATTCGCGAATTTTCGATTCCGGAAAGGTATGCCGCACGTCGACATGCTTTTCTAATGGGTATCGAATATCGCGGGGTGGAATGATGTGCGCATCGTTCCGGTTTGTCGGGTAATGGTGTTTTCTTTTATTTGACAATGTTCATAAAAATAATAGAAAACACCTACCAAAAAAATTTGGATAACTAAAAATTGCGAAGCTAAGCTTCGTCTGGCCGAAATAACAAACAAAAGAATCGAAAAAGTAATCAGCATTTTGCTAATTGAATAGTGATCCTTAATTTAAGGGATTGCTCAAGTCTGGAAGGTCGATGGCGTGCGATCTTCCCGATTCACTCCGTTCACGCCGTTTTGGAGTCGACCATGAAGAAGCTTCTGATTGCAGCAGCAGTTCTGGCGGTTTCGGGTGCAGCGTTTGCCGGCAGCGGCACGGTGTCGGGCAGCAATTCGTCGAGCGGTGGTTCGACGATGGCTGGCGTTGCAGGGTTCGGTCATTTCTCCGCGACCGATTCCGGCTCGGCACTCGGTGCAGCCGGCGCCGTTGCAGGCGGCCCGGGCAGCGGTTCGGTCTCGTACACGAACCACACCCAATCGTCGTCGGTGGGCGGGTTCGGCTTCGGTGGCGCACAAGCTGGCGGCACCAGCGGCGCGAATGCCGGTTCGATCGGCTGGACGACGCACCACTAAGCCGCGACGCGTAGCGTTCGTCATTGGCTGGCGGTACGGATGCCGGGTTCCGCTCGATGGGGGTAGGCCCGGCTCCGCCACCGCCAAACTTACTCACAGCAAGGAATTGCTATGAAAGCCAAAGTGATTTTCGCGACAGCGCTCACCGTCCTATCGTCGGCTGCATTGGCAGCAGGCCCCTCCACGACCAACCAGACGCAATCCGTTGCGGCGGGTGTATCCGGTTCGGTCCTGGTCGGCTCCGGCAGCTATACCAGCAATTCGACTTCGACGGCGGGCGCGAACGCGGGCAGTACGGTGACACCCGCTGGTTCCTCCGGCACGGCATCCGCCTTCCACAACACCACTTCGACGGCCAGCGGTTCGGGCACGAACGGGGGCGCGTTCGCGGCCGGCGGCGGTATCGGTGCCGCAGGCTCGTACGGTGGAAACAGCAGCACAAACGAGAACGCGAACGCGTTGTCGGGCGGGGTAAGCGCCACGATCGTCCTTGGTGCCAATCACTACACGGCCTCGAGCGCGAACGACCAGGGCAATGCCAATGCAGGCGCCGCAGGGCTGACCGGCAGTGGTGGGTCAGGCGCGATCGCGGGTTCGAATCACTACAACTCGTCGACCGTGTGGAGTACCGGTTCGGCTGGCTCGCCGTCCGCATCGGGTGGAAGCCAGGCCAGTTCAAGTGCGACCGGAAGCAGTCATTAGTCTGGTGTGGGGGGACCAGTTTCCCAGCGACTCTGGTCTCTTTTCCACATCGTTGTCACGTAAGGAGTTGGCATGAAGCAGAAACTGATTGCCGCCGCTCTGATGCTCGCGTCTTTGACGGCGTATGGCGCTGACCGTATCGCCAACGACGTGCAATCGAATTTGCAGACGTCAAACAACCCTGACCAGACAACCAAACCGTCAGAACAACAAACGCTTTCGTCGGGCAGTGCCATCGGCGGACCAGATGCCCAGCAGTGGCAGGGCATGTCGGCCGGCTCGTGGTCCCAGCTGGGCAACGGCTGGAAACAGTTCGGGGAAGCAGGCAAAGCTGAAGGGAATCAGGGGAATTAGTACGGTTGGCTGGGTGGGAGGTAAAACCTCGTCCGGAGAGTGAAATGAACAGCAACAGGATCAAGGTGGCATGCGCGGCGATGTTCGCGATGACCACGATCGGGGCCCACGCGCAAACCGCCGATTCGACTTCGAGCGCGCAGTCGTCGACGTCGTCGACGGCCATCAGCCAGGGCGGCGGCTCGAGCATGAACACGAACACCTCGAGTTCGCGCGGCGGCAATGCCACCAGCTCCAGCGGCGTTCGCGGCAGCGGCAATTCGAGCGTGAACGTGAACGTGACGATGCCGTCCGGCACGAGCGGCGGTTCGAGCGTCACGCCGCAGAGCACCAACTCGCTCCAGTCGTCCGGCGCGCCCGGCACCAACCCGTACAACACCCAGTCGGCGGAAAACGTCAATTACTCCGGGACGCAGACGATCAAGACGAACCCCTCGATCCAGGCGCCGGGTCTCACGACCACGCTGTCCGATACCTGCATGGGATCGGTGAGCGTCGGCGTGTCGTTCCCGGGGTTCGGCGCGACGGGCGGCACGACGCTGGTCGACCAGGCCTGCGTGCGGCGTCTCGATGCGCGTGAATTCCGTGCGATGGGCCTGACCGACGTGGCGCTCGCGCTGCTCTGCCAGAGCGACGCGAACCGGCGTGCGGTGGAAGCGACCGGGCACCTGTGCCCGGGCACGACCGCGCCGCTCGCACGATCGAACGTGGCGCCGAGCGTCGAAGCGACGGTCGCCGACGACCTGAAGTATCGCGACCCGATCGTGCGCGACCGCATGGGCCTGCCGCCGCTGGGCGCTGCCGCGCCGGCACCGGCGCAGCCGCGCCCGGTGGCGACGACGTCGGTACAGGCGGCGCCCGTGTCGGTGCCGGTCCCGGTACCCGTGCCGTCGATCGCACCGGTTGCCGCCGCGCCGGCCATTGCCGCGCCGGCAGCCGCAGCCGCACCGGCAGTCGCTGCCGCCCCGGCCGTGGCCGCACCCGCCGTCGCAGCCGCGGCGCCGGCCGCAGCTGCAGCGCCGGTCGCAGCCGCAGCGCCTGCGGTGGCCGCCGCACCGGCCGTCGCCGCCGCGCCTGCCGCGTCGGTCGTACCGGCGGCCGCGATCGCAGCCGTCCCGGCTGCCGCCGTGCTCGCCGCACCGGCTGTGGCGGACAAGGCATCGCCCGCGCCTGCCGAGCCGGTCGCCGACACGAAGGCGCCCGAGCCCGTGCCGCCCGTCGCCGACAAGGCGCCGGAACCGGCACCGGCAGTTGCCGACAAGGCGCCCGAACCGGCCCCGGCGGTCGCCGACAAGGCCCCGGAACCCGTGCAGCCCGTCGCCGACAAGGCACCGGAACCGATGCCGGCCGCGACCGACAACGCAGCGCAGGCCGCTGCCGCGCCGGCGGCCGACCCGGCACCGGCCGCTGCCGTCGTCGCGGCGCCCGCAGCCGAGGCCGCGATGCCCGCGCCGAGCGCGGATGCGAAAGCACCCGAGCCGGCTCCGGTCGCCGCCGAAGCGCCCGCGCCGGAAGCCGCGCAGCCTGCCGTAGCCGCGGCGCCTGCCGACATGCCGAGCGCCGACGCGAAGGCGCCGGCGGAGGCCGCGGCGCAGCCCGCCGACATGCCGGCGTTGTCCGATCCGGCGCAAGGATTGCCGGCGGCGCCGGTCGACCAGCAGGCCGCCCCGGCTGCACCGGTCGTGCCGGCTCCGGCGGTCATCTCGACGAGCACGTCGTCGTAAGCACGCGGGCCGGGCTCCCGTGCCGCCGGTACGCGGGCTGCACGGGAGCGTCCGGACCCGATGCCCGACGGTCGTTTCCTGTTTGACGGGTGTTGGTCCCATCCCCGAGGTCAACACCTCTTTTTGCCTGACGAGGATGCAAGGAGGCCTCAATCATGAGGATCTTTTTGGTCGCTCTGTTGTTGTACAGCGCGCAAGCCGCCGCGCAGGCGGTATTCCAGAACCCGGCGGTCTTCGTGATCCTGGGCGAGCAGACCGCCGCGAATGCCGTGAGCATCCAGCAGGCGTTGACGACGCTCGGTCGCGCCGACAACACGGCATGCGCGCCGATGATGATGATCGGCGATCCGCAGATGGTCTACATGATGCCGGAGGAAGGTCACGCGCCGTCGTGGCAATCGCCGGTGTACGGCCGAGGCGCGCCGTTCGCCGCGCAGAACGGGCCGACGCCTACCGGCAAGACGGTCGGCGCGATGCAGCACGCCGAGGACATGCAGACGCAGCCGTGGAGCGACGGCAGCGCGATCACGCAGAAGATCGCCGGCGAGTCGAGCGTGATGGCCGACGACCGGGTGAGCGGGTGGCAGCACCGCGGGCTCAACGCGATCGAGACGGCCCCCGCGACGGAGGTCACGGTGAACGGCAAGACCTACCGCGCCTATCGTGACGACCTCAACCATGCGGCGAAGCCGGTCGTCGAGCCGCAGATCTACACGCAGCGCGTCGTTTTCTGCCGATAACGAAACGTCAGTCCGGGGACGGCCCGGCGCTGCGCCGCGAGGGCCACGATGCCCCGTGCTGAGCGCCCCCGCAACGGCCGTTTCGACAACCAACCCAAGCGACGAGGCCATCGTGAACGATTGCTGCCAGATCAGGGTGTCGGGCCCGCAGGATCTCGAATGCGATGCGGTGGCGCCGCCGCTCGTCGCCATCCGCCGCAACCCGGTCGCACCGTCGCGGCCGCTCGTCTATCTGTCGCAGCAGCACGATGCCGCACTCGTCGACTGTCTCGCGTCGCGCGGCTGGGACGTGTGGCGCGCGAAAACCGTTGCGGACGCACTGAATCTCGTCAGGGCCAACCGGCCGCATGCGGGCATCGTCGATTTCGGCAGCTTCGCGTCGCCCGACCTCGCGTTGTTCGAGACGCTGTTGCGCGACCCGCGCGTCGGCTGGGTCGCGTTCGCCGACAACGAGCGGCTGCGCGATCTGACGATCGCGCGCCTGATTCGTCACTGCTGCTTCGACTACGTGCGCAATGCGAGCGCCTATACGACGATCGGCTATCTGGTCGGCCATGCGTACGGCATGCTGAAGCTCGCGGACGGCAGCCCGGACGCCGATGCGGCGCCGCCCGGCGGCGCGATGATCGGCACGTGCGACGCGATGCGGCGGTTGTTCGCGACGATCCGCAAGGTCGCGAACACGGACGCCACCGTATTCGTCGCCGGCGAATCCGGCACCGGCAAGGAACTGACGGCGGCGGCGATCCACCGGCAGTCGTCGCGCGCCGACGCGCCGTTCGTCGCCGTGAACTGCGCGGCCATTCCGTCGACGCTGTTGCAGGCCGAGCTGTTCGGCCACGAGCGCGGCGCGTTCACGGGCGCGCACCAGCGCAAGATCGGCCGGATCGAATCGGCGCACGGCGGCACGCTGTTTCTCGATGAAATCGGCGACATGCCGTTCGAGAGCCAGGCGAGCCTGCTGCGTTTCCTGCAGGAAGGCACGATCGAGCGGCTCGGCGGCCACGCGTCGATTCCGGTCGACGTGCGGATCGTGTCGGCGACCCATGTCGATCTCGAGGCCGCGATGCGGGCGGGGCGGTTCCGCGCCGATCTGTACTACCGCCTGTGCGTGCTGCGCATCGACGAGCCGCCGCTGCGCGTGCGCGGCCGCGACATCATGCTGCTCGCCGACCACGTGCTGCGGCGCTATCGCGGCGACAATTCGCACCGGATTCGCGGCTTCACGCCGTGCGCGATCGAAGCGATCCACAACTATCCGTGGCCCGGCAACGTGCGCGAGCTGATCAACCGGATCCGGTTCGCGGTCGTGATGACGAACGGCCCGATGATCTCGGCCACCGATCTCGAACTGCACGCGTACACGTCGCGGCACCCGCCGACGCTCGCGCAGGCGCGCCGGCAGGCCGAGCGGCATGCGATCGAGGAAACGCTGATGCGCCATCGCCACCAGCATGCGGACGTGGCGGCCGAGCTGGGCATCTCGCGCGCGACGCTGTACCGGCTGATGACCGCGCACGGGCTGCACGACTGACACGCCGCGGCGCCGCCGCTCAAGACCGCGCGGTGTCGGCCGTTAAGACGGGAAACAGCCCGTGTGGCGCGCCGGCGCAGCCCTGCGCGCGCGGCCCGCACGCGGCGCAGCCCGCTTATCCGAGGTTACCGTGGCAGAGTGCAGTCACTGCGGCAGGACGTTCCTGACCGGCGGCCGGTCGATCGACGGCCGCCGCTATTGCCGTGCGGCGTGCGTGCGCGCGCATCCGGTCGTCGTCGAGGCGGAACGGGTGTCCGACGAGCAGGTCTGGGAGGTCGTGCACGACTGGCGTTACGGGCCGTGCCCGATCTGCCGTCGCGACGATCGGCCGGTCGATGTGCATGCGTCGCATCGCATCGTGTCGCTGTTGTTCGTCACGCGCTGGGCGACGCGGCACCACGTGTGCTGCCGGCGCTGCGGCCGCAGGCAACAGGCGGTCGCGTTGCTCGCGTCGGCCGCGTTCGGCTGGTGGGCGCTGCCGTGGGGGCTCGTGCTGACGCCGATCCAGCTCGCGCGCAACGTGCTCGGGCTGGCCGCGCGCGATCCGCAGGTCGCGACGCGGCAGTTCGAGCAGCTCGTGCGTCGCAAGCTCGCGGCGCGCCGGCTGCGGCGCGCGCGGCAGGGCGCCGGCGCTTGAGTCGAGCCGAACCCGGGCAGGCACGCGCGCCGCGCGCGATCAGCCGGCCGGCCGCTCGAAGCCCGATGCGACCCAGCGCTCGGCGCTGGCCTTGTTGAGCTTGAATCCGGCCGACACCTTCGCGTCGGCCAGCAGCTCGCCGTATGGATCGAAGGCCTTGAGCTGCGCGTACGGCTCGAATTCGTCCGGCACGATGTCGAGCGTCACCGACACCTCGTGGCCGTCGTCGCCCTGAACCGTCACTTCCTTGTGCAGCATCGCGCGCCGCTGCTGCTCGTGCCGCATCAGCACCTCGGTCGCGGTCTTCACGAGCGTGCGGAACGCGTTCGCGTCCATCGGCTTCGGGTTCTTCTTGTCGCGGCCCATGGTCCACGGCCCGACGAGCGCGGGTTCGGACTCGCCGTCCTTGATCATCTCGACGGCCCAGCCGTCGTCGTCCTCGTTCTTGATGATGCGGGCCGTCCAGCCGTTGTCGCGCCAGAGGCCGTCTTCGTGGAGGGTGGTGTCGTCGGGTTGCAGGTCGGATTCGGTCATGAGGAGCGGAGGAAGTCGGGCAGCCGGCCGACGGGCGGCGGCGCGCGGCCGGCATCGGCGCGTCGCTCGCCGCCGGTGGCCCGGCGCGGCATGCAAAGGGGGCAATTTTACCTGCTGGCCGGCCGCGTGGCCCGGACGACCCGCGACGTCGGCCATCCGGCCGATGCTCGCCGCTGCCGATCGTCGTATGTCGGCGTCTCGAACCGACGCAAATATCAAACTCGTATTACGTCCCGGACGGCCGATCCCGATGCCGTCCGATATCCCGACCGCACACGGCTTCATAGAATCGACGTTCAGGATAAAAATATCCTGAACGTCCTTTCAACGCTCAATCGGCCGCGCGCGTTTCGCGTCGCGCGGCCGATGATTCACCAGGAACCGTGCATGAGGAAATTCAATGTTCGTGTGGTTGTCGCGTACGACTGGCCGTTGACGCTGGCCGGGATCGAGCAGGTCGCGGGCAGCGGCTGTGCGATCGAGCTCGTCGCGGTCTACCGGAGTGCGGCCGAACTGGTCGCGTCGCTCGGCGGCGTCGACTGCGACGTCGTGCTGGTCGACTATGCGACGCCCGGAGACGAGCGGATGGACGGTCTCGCGCTGTTCGACTGGCTGCGGCGCATGCGTCCGAACGTCAGGGTCGTCACGCTGGTCGCGAACGAGAATCCGCTGATCTTCGGATCGATCCTCGCGATCGGCGGCGTGAGCATCGTCAGCAAGTTCGACGAGGTCGGCCATATCGTCACGGCCATTCATTCGAGCTACAGCGGCGGGCGCTACCTGTCGCCGCTCGTCAGGCGCGCGGTCGACGCGATCGGCGAGCGCAGCGAAGTGCCCGTGAAGCTGTCGGCGCGCGAGATCGAGGTCATTCGCCTGTATCTGTCGGGCGTGCCGATCAAGACGATCGCGCAGCGCCTGAGCAAGGGCAAGCAGACGGTCAGCGCGCAGAAGATCAGCGCGATGAGGAAGCTCGGCGCGAACAACGACGTCGAGCTGATCCAGCGCGCGGCGGGGCTCGGGCTGGGCACCGGCGCCGCCGCGGCATCGAGGCCCGGCGGCGCCGCGTGAGCGGGCGCGCGCCGGGCGGCCGCCGTCACGCGGGCGGCAGCGCGAAGCGCGTCACCGCGTCGCGCAACGCCTCGGCCTGGTCGCGCAGCGAATGCGCGGCGGCCGCGGCCTCTTCGACGAGCGCCGCGTTCTGCTGCGTGACCTGATCCATCTCGCCCACCGCGCGATTGACCTGCTCGATCCCGGCGCTCTGTTCGCGCGACGCATGGCTGATTTCGTCGAGGATTTCGTTTACGCGCCGTACCGACTGCACGATCTCGGCCATCGTTTCGCCGGCGTTCGTGACGAGCGTCGCGCCTTGCTCGACGGTCTCGTTCGACGACACGATCAGCGACTTGATTTCCTTCGCGGCCGTCGCCGAGCGCTGCGCGAGCGAGCGCACTTCGGCCGCGACCACCGCGAAGCCGCGGCCCTGTTCGCCCGCACGCGCGGCCTCGACGGCCGCGTTCAGCGCGAGGATGTTGGTCTGGAACGCGATTCCGTCGATCACGCCGATGATGTCGCCGATCTTGTGCGAGCGGTCGGTGATTTCGTTCATCGTGCGCACGACGTCGTCGACCACCGCGCTGCCGCGCGTCGCGACCTGCGCGGCCTGGCTCGCGAGCGACGCGGCCTGCGCGGCGCTGTCCGCGTTCTGCTTCACGTTCGCGGTCATCTGGTCCATGCTCGACGCCGTCTGCACGAGCGCGGCCGCCTGTTCCTCGGTGCGCTGCGACAGGTCCGTGTTGCCGGACGCGATCTCGCTCGCGCCGACGTTGATGTTCTCGGTGCCCGTCCGCACGCGCGACACCATGTCGATCAGCCCGCTCTGCATCGTATGCAGCGCGTGCAGCAGGCTGCCGCGATCGTCGTGCTTCACGGCGACGTGCGCGGTCAGGTCGCCCTGCGCGATGCGCTGCGCGGCGTCGAGCGCCACTTCCAGCTCGCCGCCGAGGTTCGCGCGCACGCTCTTCAGCACCAGCACCATCACGGCGGTCGCGATCCCGCCGAGCACGGCCGTCATCGCGAGCCAGCGGCCGATGCTTTCGAGCACGGCCGAGCGCACGTCGTTCATGTACATGCCGGTCACGAGATACCAGTCCCACGGCGCGAAGCGCTGCACGGCGCTGGTCTTTTCCTGCGGCTTGTCGGCGCCCGGCTTCGGCCACAGATACTCGACGAAGCCCTTGCCGCCGTCCGCGTTGCCGGCCTTCACGATCTCGACGAACAGGTGCTTGCCATTCGGATCGGCGAAATTCGACACGTCCTTGCCGTTGAGCTCGGTCTTGATCGGATGCATCACGATCACCGGCTTCGAGTCGTTGATCGAGATGTAGCCGTCGGCGCCGTGGCGCATCGCGGCGATCGCCTCGAGCGCCTTCTGCTTCGCGTCTGCTTCCGGCAGCGCGTTCTGCTGCGACAGCTTGTAGAAATGGTCGGTCACGCTCGCGGCCTGCGCGACCAGCGACGCGAGCTGGTCGCGGCGGTCCGCGATCATCGACGCGCGCGTCTGCCATGCGCCGAGCCCGGCAATCACGAGCAGGCCGAGCCAGAGAATGACGATCATCGAAGCGAGTTTCTGATTCAGGGAAAGTTGGCGCATGGTGTGAGGTCGGTCAGTCGGTCGTGGAAGCTCGCCGGAGCGGCGTGACGGGATAAGTGTCTTGACGGCGCCGCGCGGGCATCGCCGTAGACGGGTTATCCCTAGGAACCGGTACCGTTGCCGGTGCCGCCCACGTCGAAACGGGTATCTATGCATATGCATAACGCGCATCGCTATACTGTCGGGGCGATCGCGTGCGCGCCGCGTTCGGCGTGGCGGCGCGACGGCGAATGAAACCGAAAGGAGGCAACGATGCGAATTCTGGTGGTAGGGGCCGGCGCGGTCGGCGGGTACTTCGGCGGCCGGCTGGCCGCGGCGGGGCGCGACGTGACGTTCCTGGTGCGCGACGGCCGCGCGGCCGCGCTCGCGCGCGACGGGCTGCTGATCCGCAGCCCGCGCGGCGACCTGACGCTCGCGAACGTGCAGACCGTGCGCGCGGGCGATGCCGGCGCCGGCGTCGCGCCGTTCGACCTCGTGCTGTTGAGCTGCAAGGCGTACAGCCTCGACGATGCGATTCGCTCGTTCGCGCCGTTCGTCGGCCCGCAGACGCTGATCCTGCCGATGCTCAACGGCATGCGCCATCTCGACGTGCTGCGCGAGCGCTTCGGCGCCGCGCAGGTGCTCGGCGGGCTGTGCGTTATCGCGGCGACGCTCGATCGCGAGCAGCGCATCGTGCACCTGAACGACACGCACGGGGTCACCTTCGGCGAACTCGCGGGCGGCGAATCGCCGCGCGTGCGCGCGCTGGCCGACGTGCTCGGCGGCGCGGGGTTCGATGCGACGCTCAGCGACGACGTGGCCGCGCGGATGTGGGAAAAGTGGGTGTTCCTCGCGACGCTCGCCGCGAGCACGTCGCTGTTTCGCGGCTCGGTGGGCGACATTCTCGCCGCGCCGGACGGCCGCCGCCTGCTCGAGACGATGCTCGCCGAATGCAGCGCGATCGCCGAACACAACGGCCACCGGCCCGAACCGGCGGCGATCGAGCGGATGCAGAAGATGGTGCTGACGCCGTCGCCGCTGACCGCGTCGATGCTGCGCGACGTCGAGAATCATGCGCGCGTCGAAGCCGATCACGTGATCGGCGACCTGCTCGCGCGCCGCGACCCGCAGTCGGCCGATGCGCTGTCGCTGCTGCGGATCGCGTACAACCACCTGAAGGCGTACGAAGTACGTACCGCGCGCGAGCACGCGGGCGCATGAGCGCCGGCGCGCGCGGCCGCCCGGCCTTTGCGCGCTGCACAAATTTGCCGTCCGGCGCCGTTTGCGGCCGGAATGCGCAAAAAAGTATCGGAAATCAGGCGTAAAGTTGGTGGAGCCGCGCGCTCGATCGACCTACATTGCTTCCCATGCGACCGGCCGCGTCGCCGCGTGAAACGCGCGGCGCAGCCGACGAGGCCGGCCGACGAGACATGGGAATGGAGACGCCAACATGATGCACCCCGATCTGGAAGTGGTCGACGTGCGACGCGACGAGTCGTTCAAGGTGTGGTCGCACGGCTATCCGTATCGCACGATCCGCTGGCACTTCCACCCCGAATTCGAACTGCACCTGATCGTCGCGACCCGCGGCAAGTATTTCGTCGGCGACCACATCGGCTCGTTCGGCCCCGGCCATCTCGTGCTGCTCGGCCCGAACCTGCCGCACAACTGGGTCAGCGACATGGCCGAAGGCGAGACCGTCGAACGCCGCAATCTCGTGATCCAGTTCGATCCCGCGTTCGTGCGCCGCTGCATGGACGCGTTTCCCGAATGCCGCGACGCGCAGGCGCTGCTCGACGATGCGCGGCGCGGCGTCGGTTTCGACGCGGCAACCAGCGCCGCGATCGCGCCGCTGTTCGACGAACTGCTGACGGCGCGCGGCATGCGCCGCATCGCGCTGTTCATGACGATCCTCGAACGCCTTTGCGGCGCGGCCGAACGCACGCTGCTCGCGAGCCCCGCGTACGATCAGGCCGACGTCACGCCCACGCGGCTCAGCCATGCGCTGTCTTACATCGGCAAGAACCTTGCGTCCGACCTGCGCGAATCCGAACTCGCGCAACTGACCGGGCAGAGCGTCAGCGCGTTTTCGCGCGCGTTCCATCGCCATACGGGCATGCCGTTCGTCCAGTACGTGAATCGTCTGCGGATCGAATCCGCGTGCCAGATGCTGCTCGCCGACGACGCGAGCATCACCGACATCTGCTTCCAGGCCGGCTTCAACAACGTGTCGAACTTCAACCGCCAGTTCCGCGCGCTGAAGGGGATGGCGCCGTCCGAATTCCGCGCGCTGCAACGCCTGAACGCGCGCAGCCGAGACCTGGCGCTGCATGCGGCGCCCACCGGCAATCCGCTGCCGCCGCGCGTCGTCACGCCCGGCGTGCCGGCGCTCGCGCCGCAGCCGGGATGATCGCCGGGCCGCGGCCCGCCTGAATTTTTCCACCCCGTTTTACCCAGCCGATCGCGCCGTTCACGTCGCGAGGGGCGCATTCACCCACGAAAAAGCCGCACACGATTGGAGACACCGTCATGACGCACGCCTCATCCGCTTCATTCCCTCGTCGCGCCGCCCGCATCGCGGCCGTTGCCGCGCTCGCCGTTGCGGCGCTGTTGCCCGCCGCCGCGCACGCCGCGCCGTTGCGCATCGGCATGACGTTCCAGGAGCTGAACAACCCGTATTTCGTGACGATGCAGAAGGCGCTGAACGACGCGGCCGCGTCGATCGGCGCGCAGGTCGTCGTCACCGACGCGCATCACGACGTCAGCAAGCAGGTGAGCGACGTCGAGGACATGCTGCAGAAGAAGATCGACATCCTGCTCGTGAACCCGACCGATTCGACCGGCATCCAGTCGGCGATCACGCAGGCGAAGAAAGCCGGCGCGGTGGTCGTGGCCGTCGACGCGAACGCGAACGGCCCGGTCGATTCGTTCGTGGGCTCGAAGAACTACGACGCGGGCGTGATGTCGTGCGACTACCTCGCGAAAGCGATCGGCGGCAGCGGCGAGGTCGCGATCCTCGACGGCATTCCGGTCGTGCCGATTCTCGAACGCGTGCGCGGCTGCAAGGCGGGGCTCGCGAAATACCCGAACGTGAAGCTGGTCGACACGCAGAACGGCAAGCAGGAGCGCGCGAGCGCGCTGTCGGTCACCGAAAACATGATCTCCGCGCATCCGAACCTGAAGGGCATCTTCAGCGTGAACGACGGCGGCTCTATGGGCGCGCTCGCCGCGATCGAGGGCTCCGGCAAGGACATCAAGCTGACGAGCGTCGACGGTGCGCCCGAGGCGATCGCCGCGATCCAGAAGCCGAATTCGAAGTTCATCGAGACGACCGCGCAGTTCCCGGCCGACCAGGTGCGCATCGCGCTCGGCATCGCGATCGCGCGCAAGTGGGGCGCGACGGTGCCGAAGGCGATCCCGGTCGACGTGAAGGTCGTCGATCGCGGCAATGCGAAGGGCTTCAGCTGGTGAACGACGTGCGATGCGACGCGAAGGGCGGCGGCGCGGCCGGCGCCCCTCGTACGGAGAAGCCGATGGACACGATACTCAGGCTCAGCCACATCACGAAAAGCTTTCCGGGCGTGAAGGCGCTGTCCGACATTCATCTGCAGATCGTACGCGGCGAGATTCACGCGCTGCTCGGCGAGAACGGCGCGGGCAAGTCGACGCTGATGAAGATTCTGTGCGGCATTCATCAGCCGGATACTGGCACGATCGAGATCGACGGCGCGCCACGTCGTTTCGCGGACTATCGCGACGCGGTCGCGGCGGGCGTCGGCATCGTGTTCCAGGAGTTCAGCCTGATTCCGCACCTCGACGCCGTCGACAACCTGTTCCTCGGCCGCGAACTGTGCAATCGCTGGGGCGCGCGCGATCGCAGGCGGATGCGCGACGCGGCGGCCCGGATCTTCGCGCGGCTCGGCGTCGCGATCGATCTCGATGCGCCGATCCGCACGCTGTCGGTCGCGCAGCAGCAGTTCGTCGAGATCGGTAAGGCGCTGTCGCTCGACGCGCGCATCCTGATCCTCGACGAACCGACCGCGACGCTCACGCCGGCCGAGGCCGAACACCTGTTCGCGATCATGCGGGAGCTGAAGCGGCAGGGCGTCGCGATGATCTTCATCTCGCACCACCTCGACGAGATCTTCGCGGTGTGCGATCGCATCACGGTGCTGCGCGACGGCCAGTACGTGGCGACGACCGACGTCGCGCACACCGACGTCGAGCAACTGGTGCGGATGATGGTCGGCCGCCGGATCGAAAGCAGCTTTCCGCCGAAGCCGGCGCGTGCGGCCGATGCGCCGCGGGTGCTGGAGGTCGACGCGCTGCAGATCGAGCGCGGCGGCCCGGTGAACCGCTTCACGCTGCATGCCGGCGAAATCCTCGGGTTCGCCGGGCTGGTCGGCTCGGGCCGCACCGAGACCGCGCTCGCGGTGATCGGCGCGACGCGCGCGCATCGCAAGGACGTGCGGGTGCGCGGCGCGGCCGCGAAGCTCGCCGACCCGGCCGACGCGCTGCGCGCGGGCATCGGCATCCTGCCGGAGAGCCGCAAGACGGAAGGGCTCGTCACGTCGTTCTCGATCCGCGACAACATTTCGCTGAACAACCTCGGCAAGTACCGGTCGATGCGCTGGCTGATCGACCGCCGCGGCGAGGCGCGCACGACGCACGACGTGATGCGGCGCGTCGGCGTGAAGGCGCCGTCGATCCACACCGAGGTCGCGACGCTGTCCGGCGGCAACCAGCAGAAGGTCGTGA
Organism: Burkholderia metallica; assembly: GCF_001718555.1. Taxonomy (NCBI): domain Bacteria; kingdom Pseudomonadati; phylum Pseudomonadota; class Betaproteobacteria; order Burkholderiales; family Burkholderiaceae; genus Burkholderia; species Burkholderia metallica. The sequence continues at coordinate 2,057,211 of NZ_CP013403.1, read as the reverse complement.
TCGCGCGCTGGCTGAACCATCACACGTCGGTGCTGATCTTCGACGAGCCGACGCGCGGCATCGACGTCGGCGCGAAAGCCGAAATCTACGGGCTGATGCGCGAACTCACCGCGCGCGGCTACGCCATCATCATGATCTCGTCCGAACTGCCGGAGATCGTCGGCATGTGCGATCGCGTCGCCGTGTTCCGGCAGGGCCGCATCGAGGCGACGCTCGAAGGCGACGAGATCGATCCCGACACGGTCATGACCTATGCCACGGCCGGCACGCGAGGAGCGACCCATGAACCTGCCTGATTCTTCTTCCACGCCTTCCACGACGCTCGCGGCCGACGGAAACGGCGCCGCACCGCCGCCGCGCGCGATGTGGGCGCAGTTGCGCCGCTCGACGCTGTTCTATCCGCTCGTCGGCCTTGTCGTCGTGTGCATCGCGATGATGATCGCGAGCCCGAGCTTCCTGTCCGCCGCGAACCTCGAGAACGTGCTGCGGCAGGTGTCGATCAACGCGATCATCGCGGTCGGCATGACCTGCGTGATCCTGACCGGCGGGATCGACCTGTCGGTCGGCTCGGTGATGGCGCTGTCGGGCACGCTCGCGGCCGGGCTGATGGTCGCGGGCGTCAACGCGGCGGCCGCGCTCGCGATCGGCATTGCGGTCGGCCTCGGCTTCGGCTTCCTGAACGGCGTGTTCGTCGCGTTCGCGGGGATGCCGCCGATCATCGTCACGCTCGCGACGATGGGCATCGCGCGCGGCCTCGCGCTGATCTACACGGGCGGCTACCCGATCGACGGCTTGCCCGACTGGGTCGCGTTCTTCGGCAGCGGCAAGGTGCTCGGCATTCAGGCGCCGGTTCTGATCATGCTCGCGGTCTACGCGATCGCGTGGCTGCTGCTCGACCGGATGCCGTTCGGCCGCTACGTGTATGCGATCGGCGGCAACGAACAGGCGACGCGGCTCACCGGCGTGCGCGTCGCGCGCGTGAAGCTGATCGTCTACACGCTGGCCGGGCTCACGTCGGCGCTCGCCGCGATCGTGCTGACCGGACGGCTGATGAGCGGGCAGCCGAACGCGGGCGTGGGCTTCGAGCTCGACGCGATCGCGGCCGTCGTGATGGGCGGCACGTCGATCTCGGGCGGGCGCGGCGCGATCCTCGGCACGCTGGTCGGCGCGCTGCTGCTCGGCGTGCTCAACAACGGGCTGAACATGATCGGCGTGAACCCGTATGTGCAGAACGTGATCAAGGGCGGAATCATCCTGCTCGCGATCTATATCAGCCGGGAACGGTCGCGGTAACGACCGATTCATCGGCAATCCATATCATCCACGAAAGAGACAACCCATGACGACACCCGAAGCCCCGCCGCGGATGACCGCGGTCGTCTGCCACGGCCCCGAGGACTATCGCGTCGAACAGGTCGCGAAGCCGCGCCCCGGCGCGAACGAGCTCGTGATCCGCATTGCCGCATGCGGAATCTGCGCGAGCGACTGCAAGTGCTATACGGGCGCGAAGATGTTCTGGGGCGGCCCGAGCCCGTGGGTGAAGGCGCCCGTGATACCCGGCCACGAATTCTTCGGCTACGTCGAAGCGCTCGGCGAAGGCGCGGCCGAGCACTTCGGCGTGGCGCTCGGCGACCGCGTGATCGCCGAGCAGATCGTGCCGTGCGGCAAGTGCCGCTATTGCAAGTCGGGCCAGTACTGGATGTGCGAAGTGCACAACATCTTCGGCTTCCAGCGCGAGGTCGCGGACGGCGGCATGGCCGAATACATGCGCATTCCGCCGACCGCGATCGTCCACCGGATTCCGCTCGGCGTGTCGCTCGAGGATGCGGCGATCATCGAGCCGCTGTCGTGCGCGATCCACACGGTGAACCGCGGCGACGTCCAGCTCGACGACGTGGTCGTGATCGCGGGCGCGGGCCCGCTCGGGCTGATGATGACGCAGGTCGCGCACCTGAAGACGCCGAAGAAGCTGGTCGTGATCGACCTGATCGACGAGCGGCTCGAACTGGCGCGCGAGTACGGCGCCGACGTGACGATCAACCCGAAGCGCGACGATGCGCGCGAGATCGTCAGGTCGCTCACCGACGGCTACGGCTGCGACGTCTACATCGAGACGACCGGCGCGCCGGTCGGCGTGAGCCAGGGGCTCGACCTGATCCGCAAGCTCGGCCGCTTCGTCGAATTCAGCGTGTTCGGCGAGGACGCGACCGTCGACTGGTCGATCATCGGCGATCGCAAGGAGCTCGACGTGCGCGGCGCGCACCTGGGGCCCTACTGTTACCCGATCGCGATCGATTTGCTCGCGCGCGGGCTCGTCACGTCGAAAGGCATCGTCACGCACGATTTCGCGCTCGAGGACTGGGACGACGCGATCCGCGTCGCGAAATCGCCCGAATCGATCAAGGTGCTGCTGAAGCCGGCGAACTGACGGTTGCGCCTCACCGGAGACATCATGGACTACGTCATAGGCGTCGACATCGGCACGCAGAGCACCAAGGCGCTGCTGGTCGACCGGCACGGCACGATCGTCGCGCGGCGCTCGGCCGGCTACCAGCCCGATACGCCGCGCCCGCTATGGGCCGAGCAATGGCCGCAGGTGTGGTTCGATGCCGTGCTCGCGTGCATCGCGGGCTGCGTGAGCGATGCGCGCGCGCGGGGCGTGCCGGCCGACGCGATTCGCGCGGTGTGCGTCGGCAGCCTGTACGGCGGCTCGGGCATTCCGGTGGACAGCGACATGCGGCCGCTTCATCCGTGCCTGATCTGGATGGACCGGCGCGCGACCGCGGAAGTCGACTGGGTCAACGCGAACGTGAACGTCGAGCGGCTGCGCGTGATCACCGGCAACGGTGTCGACAGCTATTACGGCTTCACGAAAATGCTGTGGCTGCGCGGCCAGCGGCCCGACGTGTGGGCGAACGTGCGCTATTTCCTGCCGCCGAACGCGTACGTGATCTATCTGCTGACCGGCGAGGTCGCGGTCGATCACAGCTCGGCAGGCAACATCGGCGGCGTGTACGACGTCGCGCGCCGCGAGTGGTCCGACGACGCGCTCGACATGCTCGGCATTCCGGCGACGATGATGCCCGAGCGGCTCGTCGAATCGACGGACGTCGTCGGCGGGCTGCTGTCGCAATGGACGGAGCAACTCGGGCTGCCGGCGGGCACGCCCGTCGTCGCGGGCGGCGTCGATGCGGCCGTCGCGACCTTCGCGGCCGGCGCGACGCGCACGGGGCAGCATGTCGCGATGATCGGTACCAGCATGTGCTGGGGCTACGTGAGCCGGCACGTCGATGCGCGTCACGGGCTCGTCAGCATGCCGCACGTGTTCAACGGGCAGCGCGACCTGTACGTGTTCGGCGGGGCGATCACGGCAGGCGCGTCGGTTGCCTGGTTTCGCGACCAGTTCTGTCAGGCCGAAATCGATGCGGCGCGCCTGCTGCCGCACGGCGACCCGCATGCGCTGCTCGAGGAGGCGGCTGAAAGCGTGCCGCCGGGCGCCGACGGCGTGCTGTTCCTGCCGTACCTGATGGGCGAACGCAGCCCCGTGTGGGACGCGAAGGCGAGCGGCGCGTTCGTCGGGCTGAGCCTCGCGCATACGCGCGCGCACCTGTATCGCGCGGTGCTCGAAGGCGTCGCGTTCGCGTTGCGGCACAACATCGAGGCCGGGCGCCGCGGTGCGACGGCGCTCGACGACCGGCTGATCGTCGTCGGGGGCGCCGCGCATTCGGCGCTGTGGATGCAGATCATCGCGGACGTGACGGGCTTCCCGGTGTGGACGATCGAGCAGGACGTCGAAGCCGCGATGGGCGCCGCGCTGCTCGCGGGCGTCGGCGCCGGGCTCGTGTCGCACGACGACGCGCAGCGCGGATGGGTCACGCTCGTCGAGCGCGCGCGGCCCGATGCCGAACGCGCGAAAGCCTATGCGGCGCGCTTTGCGCTTTATACGGCGCTGTATCCGGCGCTCCAACCGATCATGCACGGGTTGCACACGCCATCATGAAGACACGATTCGATTTCAGCGGTTCGCGGGTGCTCGTCACGGGCGCGTCGAGCGGGATCGGGCGCGCGTGCGCGGTCGCGCTCGTGCAGGCCGGCGCGCAGGTCGTCGCGGCGGGGCGCGACACGGCTGCGCTCGACGCGCTGGCCGGCGAGACCGGATGCGAGACGCTGCGCCTGGATGTCGGCGCAGACGAGCAGGCGATCGACGCGGGGATCGGCGCATACGATGGGTTCGACGGCCTCGTGAACTGTGCGGGGATCGCATCGCTCGAAGCGGCGCTCGACGTGAGCGCCGCGCATTTCGATCGCGTGATGGCCGTCAACGCGCGCGGCGCGGCGCTCGTCGCGCGGGCCGTCGCGCGGAAGATGATCGCGCGTGACGCACGCGGCGTCGCGCACGCGCGGGGCAGCATCGTCAACGTATCGAGCCAGGCCGCGCTCGTCGGCCTGCCCGCGCATCTGAGCTATTGCGCGTCGAAGGCGGCGATGGACGCGATCACGCGCGTGCTGTGCATCGAACTCGGGCCGCACGGCATTCGTGTGAACAGCGTGAACCCGACCGTCACGCTCACGCCGATGGCGCAGTTCGCGTGGAGCGAACCGGAAAAGCGTGCGCCGATGCTGGCCGCGATTCCGCTCGGCCGATTTGCGGAGCCGGACGAGGTCGTCGAGCCGATCCTGTTCTTGCTGAGCGATGCGGCGTCGATGGTCAGCGGTGTTTCGCTGCCGATCGACGGGGGGTATACGGCGCGCTAGACGACGGCGTGCGGAGACGGCGCGTGGCCGGAACCGGCGGCGAGTGCGCGGCGCTGCCGCGTTGCCGCTAGACCGGGTCCTTGCTCGGCGGTCCGTCCGGCTGCTGCGGGTTGTCGTGATGGCCGGGCGGCGACCACAGGGGGTCGTCTTCCGGGTCGCGGTTCGGGTCGGCAGGGGGCTCGGGCGTCGGGGTCGTGTGGTCGCTCATGGAGAACTCGCGCAGTGCGTGACGGCGGTGGCGCGGCGGGTGCGCCTCGTCTCCGTTATAGCCAATCGGGCGTGCGTTTGCTGCGGGATTCTTGCAGCGGGTGGTCCGGCGTCTGCGCAATCCGTGCGGGGGCGGCTTTCTTGCGGATATCTGCCTCGCGGAAGCGGCGCATGCGTTGCAGTATGCGCTTCGCGCGCGCCCGTTCAGCGCAAATCCGCCGGCGTATCGACGTCGCGCACGATGCCGGGATCGTCGACGTCGAGCAGCCTGACCGGTGCGCTGGCGAACAGCGCTCGGGCGCCCGTGTCGCCGTCGAGGGCGGCGAGCGCATCGAAGTGGTGCGCGGCGAACCCGACCGGATGGCCGCGCACGCCGCGATGCGCGGGCGCGACGATCGATGCGTCGTCGGCGTCGAGCGCGCGTGTGACGGTTTCGTAGGTGGAAGCCGCAATCCACGGCATGTCGCCGAGCGCGACGAGCCAGCCGTTCGCGTCGGGCGTCGCGCGCACGCCGGCGGCGAGGCTCGCGCCCATGCCGCGCTCGGCGTCGGGTGCGTAGACGACGTGGCAGCCGGCTTCGTTCAGCAGCATCGCGAGTTTTTCGGCACCGGGACGCACGACCGCGATCACGTCGGCCGTGGCCGCCGCCAGATGGCGGGCGGCCGCGACCGCCACCGGCGTGCCGTCGGGAAGCAGCGCGAGGAGTTTGCTGTGCAGGCCGCTCGGATCGAAGCGTTGACCGAGGCCGCCGGCGAGCAGGACGCCGGTGGCGAGTGACGCATAGGGCATCGGCGCGGAGGGAATGAGACAGGTGCTGCGATTGTGCGGGAGCACACGGGGATCGGCAAGTGCGGATGTTACCGGGACGGGCGCATTTCGTCGGAAAGAATGTCAGCGCGCGGCTTCGTCGAGCATGTTTTCCTCGACGGGGCCGTAGATCGCGTGCGATTGATCGTGCATGACGGCCCAATAGCGGTCGCCGAATGACCAATGCCACCATTCCGACGGGTAATTCGTGAGGCCGGCGCCCGTCAACGCGGCGATCAGCACCTGGCGATTGCGGGCGGCTGCGCGGCTGATGAACGGGTTGTGCGTGTAGCACGCGCCGGACGATTCCTGGTCGGTGGCGTCGAGCACGCAGCCCATGTCGAGTTCGGTGCCTTCCGCCGACATCAGCGTCAGGTCGACGGCCGCACCCGTCGGATGGGCGGCGACTTCCGGCGGCGCGACGTAGTGGCTCGCGAGGGCGATCAGTGTGTGTTCGTCCGGCAGCGGATTCAGCGTCTGGCGCAGGTGCGCGAGGTGCCCGGCGAAGTAGTGGCGCTGCAAGGCCGGCGGACGATAGCCCTCCTTCACGTAGAGGCGCAGGCCGTCGGGCAGCGCGTGCGCGGCGGCGACCAGCCGTTGCGCCACGCCACGACGCACTTTCAGGAAATGCGGGCTTTTGCCTGGGGCGTTGCGGGGATTGAGGTCGACGGCGATGCGGTCATGGAAACCTTCGAGATCGACAAACCCTTCGTGCGATTCCAGCAGGGCGATCGACCGGACAACGGGATCGGAGAGCGATATCACGATAGCGGACGAACTGGCGCGATGACGGTTGCGGGCCGCGCGCCGGCGCCGAGGCGGGCCGGCCGAGGTCGTTTTTGTCAGATGAATCGCCAATATGCCAGAGTCCGGCAGCGTATGCGCAGCCGTTGCGCCCTCGGGCGGATGACGCTCACCAGAGCGTCTTGACGTGCGCGTAGGCGCGGATTTTTTCGTCGCGGGTGACGAGCGGCGCGCCGAGACGCCGTGCGGTCGCGACGATCATGCGATCGGCCGGGTCCTTGTGGAACGTGCCGGGCAGGTCGGTGGATTTCGCGGCGATGTCGGCGTCGACGGGCACGAAGCGCATGCCGTCGATCTGCGCGACGGTGGCGAGCCACGCGTCGACATCCATCGTCAGCGCAAGACGCTCGTTGCGCACCAGCATCGCAATCTCCCATGCGGAAATCGCTGATGCCGCGAGCGCGCCTTCGCTGCGCGCGCGATCGATCGCGCTTTTCGCCTTCTTGCTGAGCGACGAATCGCCCGCCACCCACCACACCAATGCATGCGTATCCAGCACGATCACCGCGACGCCTCCCAATCATCTTCCGCAATCGGATCGAGAGGATTGTCGTAGCGCATGACCGAACCGCGCAATATCTCCAACGGCTGAGCGTCGCGTGCGTGGTAGGGCCGGATTTCGAGCGTCGGCTTGCCGTGATCGGTGACGATCAGGCTTTCTCCGGACGCTTCGACGAGCCGGAAGTATTCGAGTGCGCGGGCCTTGAATTCGGATTTCGATACGGGAGCGTGCGGCATCATGATATGAGCATGGTCATTTGACGATGGTCATTTTAGTCATCGATGACGGTACGGTGCAAGCTCGGGGCGCGGGCAGTGTCACGCGTTGGGATGCCTATTCGCCCACTTCGTCAGATGGTTGTGATGGATCGCCACCCTTGAGCGGTGACTTGTTTCGACCAAGTTCCGCGCTTGGCCTCTGCGCTGATACGCAAACCAGCGAATCCGTCGATCGGCTCGTCAGTACCCGTGAACCATACGCCGGATTTTGTTCGCATCAAATTTCATTTCCACCCCCAAATTACCTACGCCTTGGCTTGGGTTGGAGTGATCCTCACGTCGCTATGACGAACGCCTGCATCAGGCGCTACGCATCCGCCCACTTCCTCAACAAGTTGTGATAAATCCCGGTGAGCGAAATGACCATCGGATCCTTCGCCCCTTTCTCGGCGGAAAGCGTCTGAATCTGCGTATCCAGCTGAAACAGAAGCGTGCGGTCGCCATCGTCGCGCACCATGCTCTGAATCCAGAAGAACGACGCGACACGCTCGCCGCGCGTCACCGGCGTCACCCGATGCAGGCTCGATGCCGGATACAGCACGAGATCGCCCGCCGGCAGCTTCGCGCGATGCGTACCGTACGTATCCTCGACGCACAGCTCGCCGCCGTCATACGCATCGGGTTCTTCGAGAAACAGCGTCGCCGACAGATCGCTGCGCACGCGGAAATCCGTGCCGCGCAGCAGCCGGATCGCGTTGTCGACATGCGTGTCGAACGTCTCGCCGCCTTCATAGCGATTGAACAGCGGCGGAAACACCTTCAGCGGCAGCGCGGCCGAAAAGAACAGCGCGTTGCGCGCGAGCGCATCCTGAATCGCATCGCCGACCGCGCGCGCGGCGGGCGAGTGCTCCGGCAACTGCCGGTTGCGCTTCGCGAGCGCCGATTGCGCACCGGACGTTGCGTTGCCGTCGACCCATTCGGCGGCATCGAGCAGTTCGCGGCATTGCGCGACCTGCGTGCTGGTCAGTACGCCGGGGATATGAAGCATCATGTTGCGGATTCCATGGCCGGGGTGTGCGGCCGCAGTTGCAGCGCCGCCGCACGAAATGCGTCGATCGGCGACGATGCGAGATACGCGACCATCTTCGCGACGAACGCGGGCGTCGCGCTGGCCGGCACATGCGCGAGCCATTCGAGTGCCTCGTCGATGTGCCCGCGTTCGCCAAGCAGTCGTGCGTAATTGAACTGGCCGCGGAAGTCGCCGGCAACCGCGGCGCGACGATAGTGGTCGAACGCGGCGTCGGTGTCGACCGGTACGACCCAGCCATCCTCGTAGAAACCGCCGATCAGGTTGATCGACTTCGCATGGCCGAGCGCGGCCGCGCGGCGAAACCAGTCGAGCGCGTCGGCGCGGTTCTCGTCGACGCCGTTGCCGAGCGCGAGCGCCGTCGCGTAGTTGTACATGCCCCAGTCGAGCCCCGCCTGCGCGGCGAGCCGGTACCAGTACACGGCGACCGGTGCGCACGCGGCCGTGCCCCAGCCGAACTCGTAGCAGCGGCCGAGCATGTTCATCGCCATCGGGTGGGCGGCGCGCGCCGCATGCCGGAACCAGTTGAACGCGGCCGCCGGATCGCGCGCGACGCCATGCCCGTCGAGCAGGTATTGCCCGTAGACGGCCTGCGCATCGACGATGCCATTGTCGGCCGCCGCCGCGACCCACGCGGCGGCGCGCTCGGGCGGCCCGGCCAGGATGTCCGCGAACTCGCGCGGCGACACCGACGCGAGCGCCTTCAGCGACACGGCCTCCATCGATCAGTAGCGCGCGTTCAGCGTGACGAACGCCGAGCGGCCCGGTGCGATCGACGCATAGTGCGCCGGATACGCCTGGTCGAAGTAGGTGCGGTTGAACAGGTTGTTCACGTTCAGCTGCAGGTCGAGCTTCTTGTTGATCCGGTACTGCGCCATCGCATCGAAGCGCCAGTACGACGGCACCGCGCGCAGGTTCGCGGGATCGCCGAACACTTCCGACATGTAGAACGCGCCGCCGCCGACGGTGAATTTCGGCGTCACGTCGTAGTTCGACCACATCGTGAAGCTGTGCTTCGGCGTGTTCGGGAAGCGGTTGCCGTTGTTCGCGATGTCCTTGCCGTTGTCGCGCAACTCGCTCTTCATGTACGTATAGCCGCCGAACACCTGCCACTGCTTGGTGATCTGGCCGGCGACGCCGAGCTCGAGACCCTGCACGCGCTTGTTGCCCACCATTGCGTACTGGTTGTTCGGCAGCGTCACGCGCGCGTTCGTCGTGTCGATCTGGAACAGCGCGCCGGTGAGCGACAGCTTGTCGTTCAGCACGTTCCACTTCGTGCCGAGCTCGATGCTGCGGTTCTTTTCCGGCGACAGTTGATCGGCGTTCGAGCCGACGCCGCCGCGTCCCGGCGTGAGCGACTGCGTTTCGCTGCCTTCGCCGAGCAGCATGCCGGCCGGCGTCGACGACGTCGCATACGACGCGTAGATGCTGCCGTTCTGCGCCGGTTTGAACACGAGGCCGGCCTGCCAGTTCACGAGCGTGTCGTCGCGCGTGTAGGTCTTGCCACCGTTGGCCTGGGTGTCGGTGAAGCGGGTCGAGTAGTCGTCGACGCGCACGCCGGCGTTGACCTGCCAGCGCGGCGTGATCTCGATCGTGTCGAAGCCGTAGATCGACTTCGTCGTGGTGCGCGCATGCGCGTAGTCGTTGTTGCGCGTGATCGAACCGGCCCACGGATCGTTCGGATTCGGCGACCATAGGCTCGTGCAGTTGTAACCCGACGCGGTGCCGATCCCTTGCTGGCAGATCTTGCCGGTGCCGGTCGCGACCGTGTACGAATCGCGCTTGCCCCATTCGCGCGACAGCTCGATGCCGGTCGTGAAGCTGTGCTTGAACGGGCCGGTGCGGAATTCGCCGAACAGCTCGGTCAGGTTCGCGATGCTGTTGATCGAGCTGTCGCGGTTGTTGTTGCGGCGCCAGACCTTGCCGTTCACCACGTTGCCCTGGCTGTCGTCCGGCTGCGTCCAGATGTAGTCCTGCGTGGATTCCGTGTAGCGCGTGGTGTTGCGGACCGTCAGCGACGACGTGATGTCGTGCTCGATCCTGATCGTGCTGATGTCCGACGTGGTCTTGCGGAAGTCGCGGTCGATCAGGCCGTAGAAGTTGTGGCGATCGACGGGCGCCGGATAGATCGTGCCGACGTTCGCGGGCTTGTTCGACGTCGTGTAGAAGTACGGGATGCCGCCGTCCGGCATGTCGTCCGTCGACAGGTGGTAGTAGCTCGCGGTCACGCGCGTCGGCGTGCCGAGGCCGAACGCGATCGACGGCGCGACGCCCCAACGCTCGTTGTTGACCGCGTCGCGGCCGGCGACGTCGTTGTTGTGGCTCATCAGGTTCAGGCGGAACGCGGCGTGATCGGCGAACTGCCAGTTGCCGTCGGCCGTGAAGCGGCGATAGCGGTCGGTGCCGAGGCCCGCGCTCGCGGCGGCGGTGGTGCCGAGATGCGGGGCCTTCGTGATCAGGTTGATGCTGCCGCCCGCGCCGCCGCGGCCGCCGAATGCGCCGTCGGAACCCTTGGTGATCTCGATGCGTTCGGTGTTGAAGATCTCGCGCGTGGTGGCGCCCGTGTCGCGCATGCCGTCGACGAACATGCTGCCCTGCGTGTCGTAGCCGCGGATGAACGGACGATCGCCGAGCGGGTTGCCGCCTTCGCCGGCGCCGAACGTGATGCCGGGCGTGGTGCGCAGCGCTTCGGTCAGCGTCGACGCGCCGCTGTTCCGGATCAGTTCCTGCGGAATCACGGTGACGGATTTCGGGGTATCGACGAGCGGCGCGGTGAATTTCGCGGACGCGGAGAAGTCGGCCTTGTAGCTGTGCTCGGCCTTGCCCTGGACCTCGATCGGTGCGAGATGGCCGTCGGTGCCGGTCGGGGCGGGCGGCGGCGTGCCGTCCGCCGCGAACGCCGGGCTCGCGGCGAGCACGCTGCACAGGGTGGTGAACTTGCCGAGCTTCAGCTCGTCGGGACGTGACTTCATGGTGCGCTTCGACCTCGCGGTGTGGCCCGGGGGCGCTGCGGAAATGTGCATGCCGCCGGGAATTATTACGATTTGTTTTCAGCCGGCATTCTATGTAATTTCAACTTGAATGAGAAGCGTTCTTGTTCTCGTTTGTTGTGGAATTGTTGACGAATGTTGCGGCCCGCGGGGCGGGGCGATGGCCGTTCGGCCAGGTATGACGGGCTTCCGGGGCGGTTTAGAGTGATGGCATCGCGGCTCGCCAGCAATGACAGCAAGGTGATAATATGACTGCATTGAAAGCAATCGTCTCGGGGTGCATCATGCCTGTCATTACCGTTCGGAATTTGCCCGATGAAGTGCATCGGGCGCTTCGGATTCGTGCGGCCCAGCACGGGCGCAGTACCGAAGCGGAAGTGCGTGACATTCTCGAGCAGGCGGTATTGCCGGTCGGTCGGCTGAAGCTGGGAACGCTGCTGGCGGAAATCGGGCGGGAGGCGGGAGGTGTCGATTTCGACGTTCAACGCGACAAGACGCCAACCGGTCCGATGAGCTTCGAATGATTCTGGTCGACACGAACGTCATGTCCGAGCCGCTGCGGCGCGAGCCGAGTGCGGCCGTGATCGAGTGGCTCGATGCGCAGAACGTCGAGACGCTATTCGTTGCCGCGATCAGTCTTGCCGAAATGCGGTCCGGCGTCGCGGCGCTGCCGGAAGGGCGCCGGCGCGACTGGTTGCATCAAAGCATCGAGCAGCGAGTCGTGCCGTTGTTTCGCGGCCGGATCCTGCCGTTCGACGATGCGGCGAGCAAAGCGTATGCGGGTCTTCGCGCGCGGGCCCGGGCTGCGGGCAGTGCGATCGCGCCCGCAGACTGCTTCATTGCCGCGACGGCCGAGGCGAACGGATTGATGATTGCGACGCGCGACGTCGCGCCATTTCAGGCGGTCGGCTTGCGCGTGATCGATCCGTGGGCGTCTTAGGCGCCGATTGCCGCCATGTTTGCCGCGCGCAAAAAATAAAGCGCGCCGGGCAGCCCGGCGCGCTTGCCGTTGAGCGTGGTGCGCCGCGTGGCGCGCCCCGGCTGTTCCTGCTCAATCGACGCCGTGAAACACCGCGTCTTCCGGCCCGAGGTACGCCGGCGGGCGCCACGTCGCGTCGCGCATCGAATGCTGAACGAGGTTCTCGACGCCGAGCAGTACCGCGAAGATCGCCATCCGCACCGGAATCCCGTTGTCGGTCTGGCGGAAGATCGCGAGGCGCGGGTCCCGGTTCAGGTCGACCGACAGGTCGTTCGCGCCGGGCCGGCTGTCGCGCGGCAGCGGGTGCATGATCAACGTGTCAGGTTTGCACACCGTGTCGACGAGCGCCTGGTTGATCTGGAAATCCGGCGTGTAGCCTTCGAACGACTCGTCGGTGAAGCGCTCCTTCTGGATCCGCGTTGCATAGACGACGTCCGCGCCGTGCAGCCCGGCCGCGAGGTCGGTCGTCTGCTCGATCACGTGCCCGTTGGTCGCGATCTGGTCGATGATGTAGGCCGGCATCTCGAGCGTCGGCGGAGACACGAGCGTGAACTTGAGCCCGCGGTACAGCGCGAGCAGCTTCACGAGCGAATGCACGGTGCGGCCGTACTTGAGGTCGCCGACCAGCGCGATGTGCGCGCCGTCGACGATCTTGCCGAGCCGCGAGAATTCGCGCTGGATCGTATAGAGGTCGAGCAGCGCCTGGCTCGGGTGCTCGCCGGGGCCGTCGCCGCCGTTGATCACCGGCAGGTTGGTCGCGCGGGCGAATTCGGCCACGGAGCCTTTCTCCGGATGGCGGATGACCAGCGCGTCGACGTAGCCGGCCATCACGCGGCTCGTGTCGTAGATCGATTCGCCCTTTGCCATCGACGAGAACGTGAAGCCCGTCGTGTCGCACACCGAGCCGCCGAGCCGGCAGAAGGCGGCGCCGAACGAGACGCGCGTACGCGTGCTGGCCTCGAAGAACAGGTTGCCGAGCACCGCGCCTTCCAGCACGCGCGAAATCTTGTGGCGGCGCGCGATCGGCTGCATCACGTCGGCCACGCGGAACAGCGCCTCGACCGAGTCCCGCGAGAACTGGTCGACCGACAGCAGTTGCGGCTTGCCTTCAAAAAAGAACTGCTTCGCGAGCCCCTGGTTGTCTACGCTTTGCGTATATTCACCGCCTTCCGGTGTGGCGCGCTCGACGATTTCCGAGACGAAGCGCTCGACGATCTCGGGCATCCCGCGCGATTCCTGCGAATCGTCGGGCAACAGCCAGGTGTCCAGCGCGCGCCGGCTGACGCCGATGCGATTGGCGAACGCTTCGCGGGTCATGTTGAGGCGGCGCATGGCGTCGCGAAGGAAGGCTTGCTGGGGAACGGTCATCGGCGGCTCCTGACGAAAATATACGCGGTGCGTATATTAGTTCGTGGCGCGTTGAAGTCAAGAAAAATCTGCGCGAACCGGTTGTGGGGCCCAGATGACATGTGGCGGCTTTGTACTGGCGTGCGCGGCGGCCGTCTCCGTATAATCAGGTCAGGCCCCGTGCCCGGCATGTTGCCGGGCGCCATGCCGAACACGATTCGCCCGTCGGGCATGTTGATTCCAAGGAGAATGAGAATGACGCGTACGATTGCTGCAATGCTGCTGGTGGTGACCGCCGCGCTTGCCGGTTGCAACACGGTTGCCGGCGTGGGGCAGGACCTTTCGAAGGGCGGCCAAGCAATCAGCGATACGGCTGAAAAGGCCAAGTAAGCCAGCTGGTTCCGGAATGCCGAAGGCGCCGGGCCGTCCCGCAATCGCGGGGCGGCCCGGCGCCTTTTTTACGGCCCGGATTCGATGCCGGTGGCGTCAGGCGTGCTCGACGAACGCGTAACGGCCGTCGACCTTGCGCGGCGCAAACCAGCCGTAGTCGGGGAACAGGCGGTTGCGGACGAACCACACGTAGCCCACCAGCAAAAGCGTGATCACGAGGCCGGGCAACGCAGTTGCCGGATCGCGCCCGAGTGCGCCGATGGTCTTCGGCAGCTGCAGCAGCGACAGCAGGATGAACGCGTGGTAAGCGCCGACGCGGTTGGTCGCAAAGCCCCAGATGAACAGCAGCGACAGCGGCACGGTCAATGCGAGGAACACGAGCGCCAGGCCACTGCCGGCACCCGTCGCGAAGAAGTAGTACGCGAGCATGACGCTGATCGCGAGCTGGGCGATGCCGAGAGCGATCAGGATCCGGATGTGCACCTTGTTCTTGCGGCAGCGTTCGGGGTCGGGCCGCGACGCGATCAGGTGCGCGAGCACGCGATCCTTGAGCCCCTGTCCGGACAGTTCGGCCAGTGCGTCGGCCTTCCTCGTTCCCGCGGACAGCAGCACCGCGATTCTTGTTTTGGCTTCCTTCCTGTTCATTGCGTGGCGGATTGTTGTTCGTTGGTTGTCAAAGGTCCCGGTCACGCGAATATTGCATCTTGCGGGGTGCGGCGCAACGGTTTTGCGATGCGCGGACACATTCCTACAGTCGCCGGCCGCGCATGGCGCGGACGCGGGGGACGACAGGTCGTGCGGCGGGGTGGCGCCGCCGCCGTTTCGGCAGCGGCACGATGAGCGCAAATCAGTCGGCTGCAGTCGGTGCGGGGCCGGCTGGCCGACCCGGATTCACCGGGTGCGTTTCGGGTGCGCCGGCTGCTCCGGCCGCCGGATCGCGCCGCCGCGTCGCGCCGACGACCACACCCGCGACGACGAGCGCGATGCCCGCGACCCGCGTGCCGCTGAGCGTTTCGCCGAACAGCGCGACCGCGAACAGCACGGCCGAGACCGGCGCGACCGCCGTGAACAGCGCGGCCTCGGTGCCGCTCGTGCGGGCCGAACCCGCATACCAGCACAGGTAGCCGAGCACGGTCGGCACCAGCGCGTAGTACGCGATCGCCGACACCGCGCCGACGGTCCAGCCGGTCGCCGCCGCGTGCCATTCGAACGCGGCCGGCACGAGTGCGAGCACGAAGCCGAGGCCCGACATCGCGGTCGACAGCGCCAGCGGCGGCCACGGCGCGGCAAGCCGCCGGTTGAGCAGGATGAACACCGCTTCGCACGCGACCGCGGCCAGCACCAGCGCGTCGCCGGCGAGCGAGCGGAGCGACGGCATGGCCTGGCCCGGCGCGAACGTGACGAACAGCACACCGGCCGTGGCGAGCGCGGCGGCCATCCAGTCGCGCGGCGTCTGCCGCTCGCGCAGCACGACGGCAGCGATCAGCGTCGACATCGCGGGCAGCGTGCCGAGCATCACGCCCGCATCGAGCGGCGACGACAACTTCGTGCCGCAGATCAGCAGCACCGTGTAACCGACGCCGCCCGCCGCCGCCTGGATGACCAGCAGCATGGCGTCGCGCGTGGAGATGCGTGGCCAGCGCATGCGCTGCGCGCGCATCAGCGCGAACAGCAGCGGCGTCGCGATCAGGAAGCGCAGCGCCGTGGCCGCGAACGGCGGCAGGCCGCCTGCCGCGAGACGGCTCGCGACGACGGTGCTGCCGACACCCGCCATCGCGGCGGCGAGATAGAGATAGCCGATCAGTCGTGTCTTCATGCGCCGCATCGTCGCGTGGCGCAGCCGTGCGCGTCTTGAACGAAATTGCAGCGTGCTCGGGCGCATCTCCTCTGGTGTGCCGGGCACGGGAACCTTGACCGTCGCGTTCCAGATGCCGGCGACGTCGCCGTCGGACGCTTCGAGCACTTCGGCCTTGAAGCCCTTGCGCTCGCTATGCGTGCGCCACGGCGGGGCGCATATCGTTACCGTCGACGCGGCAACGTCTTCGAAGGGGGTTCGCATGCGCATGGCAGTCGTCACGCGGCATGGCCGTGGCGTCAGACCGCCTGAGTGAACCGCCCCGGCGTGATCCCGAACTGGCGCGCGAACGCACGCGTCAGGTGGCTTTGATCGGCAAAGCCGGCTTCGGCCGCGGCATCGGCGATCGGCAGGCCGCCGGCGAGCAGCGCGCGCGCCAGCCGCGCACGCGACTGGATCAGGTACGCGTGCGGCGTGATGCCGAGTTCGCGGGCGAACCCGCGCAGCAGCTGGAAGCGGCTCACGCCGCTCAAGTCGGCCAGTTCGGCGAGCGAAACGGGCGCGGCCGGCGCCGCGTCGAGCCGCTCCCGGGCGATGCGGATCGCCGGGGCGACGCCCGCCGCCGGCAGCGAGCGGTTCGCGTGCCGGGCGAGCAGCCCGGCGACGAGCATCACGAGCGCCTCGTCGCGGGCGAGCGGCGGGGATTCTCCCGCGACGATGCGCGCATGCAGCCGGCCGACGGCGGCCGCGAGCCGCGCGTCGCGCACCGCCGGATGGGCGAGCTCGACGCCGCCGACACCTTCTTCCGCCGCGACACCCGCGACCAGCGCGGGGGCGAGGTACAGCATCCGCCAGCGCCGGCCCGTGCCGGCCTCGATCGGCGCGCCGTCGTGCATCTCGCCCGGGTTGACCATGATCGCGTCGCCGGCCAGTGCGTCGACCTGCCCGCGGCCGCTCCACGACCGGTGCGCGCCGCTGACGATCACGCCGACCCCGAATTCGTCGTGCGCGTGGCGCGGAAACGCGCGGTCGGATTCGAGGCTGATGGCCTCGATGCCTTCGCCGGTCCGTCGGTAATGGGTGACGCGGTGCATGTGCGCTCCTCGCGCCGGGCGCGGCGCGGATTTCGTGCACTTTAGCGCGTTCCGGCGCCGCGCGCCCTTCATCCTTTTGGCCGATACCGCGCGGCGCACGCAGCCCCCACCATGTGCACATGAGCAGCGTACACGGCCCGCCGGGCATGAAGCTGCGCGGGAGACGGCAGGTGGAACGACAGGATCCGGTATTCATTCAGGTTGGCGCGCTCGCGGACGGCTTCGCGCCGGAAGCGAACACCCTCGCACCCGTCGACGCGCTCGCCGGGCGCACGCTCGCGCTCGGCGATGCATCGGGTGTGTGGCGCATCTATACGTTCGAGCGCGGCGCGCTGCAGTGGCGCGACGCGGCGACCGACACGGGCGGCCGCGAGCCGTGCCGCGTGACGCGGCTGCGCGGCGGCCTGTACTTCGTCGACTACATCGATTCGACGGTGCGCGCGACGTCGGTCAGTCTCGTGATGGATCTCGATGCCGGCGTGTGGACGTCGGTGGTCGGCACGCTGCCGACCGAAGCCGATACGCACATCGACGCGTTCACGCGAGTTGCGCGCGGGCTGGCGCTGACGGGCGTCGAGGCCGGTTTCCGGCACGGCACGCTCGGCGGCCACACGCAGCCGGGGCCGCTGCACGGGCCCACGCGCGAGCTGATCGGCAAGCGGACGATGTACCGCTACAGCCCGACCGAATGCTACGAGCACATCTACCTGAACGACAACTTCTACGCGTGGCAGTGCCTGCAGGGTGTCGAAGCCGGGCTGGCCGATGTCGACCGCTGTCATTACTTCAGGATTGCAGACGAACTGTACCTGTTCGTGTGGCGCGAAAAAGTGGTGCCGACGCTCGGCGTCGTGTTGATCGACCTCGCGCAGCGCAAGACCGACGGCAAGATCTTCGGCTACCAGGGCGGCGATTTCGGCACGCTGTCGAACTTCCCGGTCGGCGCCCATGCGCTCGTGCTGAACGACACTGTGCATCCGCTCGGCGGCGAGGCGCCGCGATGACCGCCGTGCCGGGCAGCGGCCGCCTGCGTGCGGATTTCAGCGGGCGCGTCGTCCTCGTCACGGGCGCCGCGCAGGGGATCGGCGCGGCGATCGCGCGCCGCTTCGCGGAATCCGGCGCGTTCGTCGCGCTGGCCGACCTGAACGGCGAGGCCGCCGCCGCGCAGGCCGACGCGCTCGCGAGCACGGGCGGCGACGCGCGCGCCTATCAGGTGGACGCCGCCAGCCGCGACGAACTGCGCGCGCTGGTCGCGGCGGTCGAGCGCGACGGCGGCCGGCTCGATGTCGTCGTCCACAATGCCGCGTATTTTCCGCTGACGCCGTTCATGCAGATCGACCAGCCGACGCTCGACCGGACGCTGTCGGTCAACCTGTCGGCGTTGTTCTGGCTCGCGCAGGCCGCGTTGCCGGCATTCGAGCGCGCGGGAGCGGGGCGGCTGCTCGTCACGTCGTCGGTGACGGGGCCGCGCGTCGCGTACCCGGGACTCGCGCATTACGCGGCGTCGAAGGCCGGCGTGAACGGCTTCATTCGCGCGGCGGCACTGGAACTCGCGCGCCGCAACGTGACGGTGAACGGTGTCGAGCCGGGGATGATCCGCACGCCGGCGGCCGGCAATCTCGGCGACGCGTCGCTCGCCGCGCAGATCGCGCGCGACATTCCGCTTGCGAGGCTGGGCGAGCCGGACGATATCGCGAACGCGATGCTGTTTCTTGCATCGGCCGACGCCGCGTACATCACGGGGCAGACGATCGTCGTCGACGGCGGCGCGACGCTGCCCGAGAGCGGGGCGGTGCTGGACGGTACGTGACGGCGGGCCGGGCAACGACCGCCGGAACAGCGCGGTGTCGGCGGCCCGCTGCGAGCGCGCGCGGCGGGCTCGGTGCGGGCCGTCCGGGGCATTCGCGCAGGCGTCAGTCCGGCCTCCCGTCATGGCCGCCGAGCGGCCGGTCGGGCCAATCCACCCAGCGGTCCGCGCGGGTCAGCTCGTAGGCCTCGTTCATCGGGTAGCGGATGCGGTTGTCGTCGCGCGGACGTTCGCCGATCACCATCAGCCGGACTTCGTCCTTCGTGTTGTTGATGAAGGTGTGGCAGATTCCGGTCCCCGCCGGGAACGCGACGGATTCGCCTTCGGCAACGGGGTAAAGCACGCCGTCGATCCAGACGTCGGGCTTGCCCTCGAGCACGTACACGAACTCCTGCTCGGTGCTTTCGGCATGCGGATAGGACGTCCGCCGGCCCGGCAGCAGCCTCACGTGATGAATGCCGATCCGCGTGATGCCGAGTTTCTCGGAAAGCGGTGCGTCGAGCGCCATCGGCTCGGTGTCGCCGCGATAGCAATGCGCTTCCGGTTCTTCGAGCTCGGTCCAGTGCTTGATGAAATCGGGACGGGTCATCGGTTGCGCTCCTTTCAGGGGGATGTCGAGGTACGGGCCGGCCGCCGACGTCGGCCGCGAATCGCGCCTGACCTCTGCGAACGGACCTCGGCCGATAACTTACCAGCCAATATGCAACGACGGTGCACGTCGTGGTATTCGGGCGGTGGAATGCGCGGCCCGGAGGTCGCCGACGAAGCGGCCGACGACATTCAGGGAATGTCGCGACGTCGATTATTCGCGCAGCGCCAATGACGTGCGTGACGCGACACGCGCGGGCCGGCCGCCCTGCATATTGCCGCGGCGACTACACCCAGCCGTTGCGGATGAACTCGACGATCGAATAGCGGCGGGGTTCGAGATCGTGTTGCCGGACGGCATCGACGATGCGCGACACGCCGTCCGCATACGGTGCCGCACCCACCACGCGCGATTCGAACTGCAGGCTGCATGCGCCGTCTTCGATACGTATCCGGTGAATCGCGTGACGGCCGAGCTGATCGTCGGCGAGCCCGAATTCGCCGCGCTGCACGTCCGGGTCGCGCACGGAGCGGATGTCGTCCGGCCGCACGCCGAGCGACTGGCCGATCCCGACGGCCGTGCCGGGGACGGAGGTCTTGCCGGCCTGGTGCGACTCGGTCAGGCTGATCCGGCAGCCGTGAAACAGAGGGCCGCTGGTCTCCAGCATGCTCATGAACTTGAGCATCAGGATGTTCGTGTTCGGGCACAGCACGACCGGGAACGCGTGCGCACCGGTTTCGAGCTCGGAGCCGGTCGACAGTTCGACGAGCGGCGATGCGGTGGCCCCGCAGAACGCGATCGCGGCACGGAGTTCGCGGCCGGAGCCGGCATGCACGACGATCGTTCGTGCCGGGCTGCGTCGGGCGTCGCTTTGCGCGCTGTCCGACCATGGCATCACGTGATACGTTGCCGGGTCGAGCCGGTGTGCGTCGAGCAGCTCGCTGGCCAGCTTGCCGGTTCCTACGACGAGAACTTGCATGGAATCGATGGATTGAGGTTCGGGATTCTGGATGGAGATGACGCGGGCCGTCGGGTGCCCCGGCCCGGTCGCGTCTGACCGGCTTCGTGCATTATGCCCGGCCGGCCGTCGGCGTGCCCGCCGGGCCGCGCGGGCGGCGACGCGTTCAACCTGATGTACCCGTTCCGGCTGCGCGACACGTGGATGCCGAAGCCCGGCCGGCTCGGCTACGTGCTCAACACGCCGACCGCACACCGCGTGCACCCTGCGTCGAACCTCGACTGTCTCGATGCGAACGAAGGCGGCGTGTCGAGTGTGTTCGACCGGCCCTTCAGCACCTGTGTCGCCGAGCGTGTCGCCGAGCGGTGCCGTTTCGGCCTCGTCACGTCGGCCCCGCTCGCGCAACCCGTTCGTCGTCGGGCGCGAGCACTGTGCGAGCCGCGCCCGCGACATCGCAACGGCCCGCGACGTGGGGGCCGCGATCCGCTTCATGCCGCCGCCGGGCTGGCGTTCGGACAACCCGGACAACCCGGGCGAAACGACGGAGGAACTACGCCGCCGCAGGCCCGTCGCCGTGCGCACGGATGCGTGAACGGCGCTACGCTGTGGCGAATTGCCGGCCGCGCATGCATCCCGCGGCCGGCCTCTGTCATGCAAAACGCATCCAGCAACCCTCGATCCAGGAGAAACATCGATGGAACACGAACTCAAAGGCAAGGCAGTCGCGATCACCGGCGGCTTCGGCCATCTGGGCGTCGCGACGGCCGCGTGGCTCGGCGCGCGCGGCGCGCGCGTCGCGCTGATCGGCCGCGGCGCGGCCCCGGCCGCGCAGGCGCTGCCCGGCGTGCCGGCCGACGCGCTGCGCATCGGCGGCATCGATCTCGTCGATCCGCAGGCCGCCGTGCAGGCGCTCGATACCGTGCAGCGCGAATTCGGCCGGGTCGACGCGCTGCTGAACATCGCGGGCGCGTTCGTGTGGCAGACGATCGCCGACGGCGATGCCGCCACGTGGGACCGCATGTACGACCTGAACGTGAAGACCGCGCTGAACGCATCGAAAGCGGCGCTGCCGCACCTGCTGGCGAGTCCGGCCGCGCGCATCGTCAACATCGGCGCCGGCGCGGCGTTCAAGGCCGGCACCGGGATGGGCGCCTATGCGGCCGCGAAGGCCGGCGTCGCGCGGCTCACCGAGGCGCTGGCGGCCGAACTGCTCGACCGCGGCGTGACGGTGAACGCGATCCTGCCGAGCATCATCGATACGCCGCCGAACCGCGCGGACATGCCGGACGCGGATTTCACGCGCTGGGTGCGGCCGGAGCAGATCGCGGCGACGATCGGCTTCCTGCTGTCGGCCGACGCGCAGGCGATCACCGGCGCGTCGATTCCGGTGACGGGCCGCGTCGCGTAGCGCGGCGGGCAGGGGCGCGCACGGCGGCCGGCCGTGCGTACAATGTCGCACCGGAAACGCGCGAGCCCAGCCTGAGCCCATGAATCAGCCCAACATCCTGATCGTCGAAGATGAAGCGGCGATCGCGGACACGATCGTCTACGCCCTCGGCACCGAAGGCATGCAGACTGTCCACTGCACGCTCGGCCTCGCGGCGCTCGATCGCCTGCGCGACACGCGCTTCGATCTCGTGGTGCTCGACGTCGGCCTGCCCGACCTCAGCGGTTTCGAGGTATGCCGGCGGCTGCGCACGTTCTCCGACGTGCCGGTGATCTTTCTCACCGCGCGCCACGATGAAATCGACCGGATCGTCGGGCTCGAAATCGGCGCCGACGATTACGTGGTCAAGCCGTTTTCGCCGCGCGAACTGGCGGCGCGGGTGCGCGTGATCCTGCGGCGCTTCAACCGCACGGCCGCACCCGAAACGACACCCGCGCCGGCCCCGGCGCCCGCCGAAACGCCCGCACCGGGTTTCACGCTCGACCTCGACGGCGCGCGCGTGTCGTGGCTCGGCCACGCGCTGGACCTCACGCGCTACGAATTCGGGCTGCTCGCGCTGCTGGTCCGGCATCCGGGGCGCATCTATTCGCGCGAGCAGCTGATGGACCTCGTGTGGCACGAGGCACTCGATTCGGCCGACCGCACGGTCGATACCCACGTGAAGACGCTGCGCGCGAAGCTGCGCGCGATCGACCCCGAGCGCGACCCGATCCGCACGCATCGCGGGATGGGTTATTCGCTGCAACCGTAACGACCGGCACCGCCCATGCATATCGGCCTGCGCATCTTCTTCGGTTTTTTCCTGATCGTCGGCCTGGCCGCGCTGATCACGCTGCGCGTGTTCGTGCAGGAGGTGAAGCCCGGTGTGCGCGAGGCGATGGAGGACACGCTCGTCGATACCGCGCAAGTGCTCGCGACGCTCGCCGCCGACGACATGGCGAACGGCCATATCGCCGACGGCGCGTTCGCGCGGCAACTGTCGAACCTGCACGAGCGCGCGGTCAGCGCGAACGTGTGGGGCGTGCAAAAGAACGCGATCGGCTACCGTCTCTACATCACCGATGCGCACGGCATCGTGCGCTACGACTCGTCCGGCAAGGCCGTCGGGCAGGACTATTCGCGCTGGAACGACGTGTACCGCACGCTGCGCGGCGAATACGGCGCGCGCAGCACGCGCAGCGATCCGAACGACGACAGCAGCACCGTGATGCACGTGGCGGCGCCGATTCGGCACGGCAACGAGATCATCGGCGTGCTGACGATCGCGAAGCCGAACCAGACGGTCGCGCCGTTCATCGCGCGCAGCCAGCGCAAGATCATGCTGTACGGCGCGCTGCTGATGGGCGGCGCGATCCTGATCGGCGTGGCGTGCACGTGGTGGCTGGTGGTCGGGCTGCGGCGCCTGCAGCGCTATGCGCGCGCGATCGCGGCGGGCGAGCGGGCCGACATGCCGCTGCAGGGCGCGAGCGAACTCGCCGAGCTCGGGCGCGCGGTGGAGAGCATGCATCGGCGGCTGGAAGACCGGCAGTACGTCGAGAACTACATCCATACGCTCACGCACGAGATGAAGAGCCCGCTGGCGGCGATCAGCGGCGCGGCCGAACTGCTGCACGAAGAGATGCCGGTCGCGAACCGCCGGCGCTTCACCGAGAACATCCGCCGCCAGGCCGGCCGCCTCGAACAGATGATCCGCAAGCTGCTCGCGCTCGCCGAAGTCGAGCAGAAGCAGCGCCTGTCGGTGCGCGAACCGGTCGCGCTGCGCCCGATGCTCGAACAGCTCGTCGACGACATCGAGCCGCGCGCGCGGCAGCGCGGCGTGAACCTGGCGATCGACGCGAGCGACGCGGCCAATGCGGCCAATGAGGCCAATGGGGCCGATGGGGCCGATGCGGCGATCGTCGAAGGCGATCCGTTCCTGCTGCGCCAGGCGCTCGGCAACCTGCTCGACAACGCGCTGGATTTCGCGCCGCAGGGCAGCACGATCCGCATAGCGCTCGAACGGCAGCCGGCGGGCAGGGCGCACGTCGCGGTCGTGCGCGTCGTCGACGACGGCCCCGGCGTGCCCGATTACGCGCTGGCCCGCGTGTTCGAGCGCTTCTATTCGCTGCCGCGCCCCGACGGGCAGGATCGCAGCACGGGCCTCGGGCTGTGTTTCGTTCGCGAAGTCGCGATGCTGCACCGCGGCCAGGTCGCGCTCGCGAACCGCGACGAAGGCGGCGCGTGCGCGACGCTCACGCTGCCGTCGGCAGGCTGATCGCGCTTCACGTTCGCCGCACGTTCGCCACACATTCGCTTCACGCAGGCTTCAATCGCCCTTCACCGGGCCGGATCATGCTGACCGTACCCTTTACTCCGGTACCTGTCGGCCATGAATCGAGTCCTGTTGTTCAAATTCGCGATCACCGCGTTTCTCGCGCTGCTGATCCTGATCCCGCTGCAGATGGTGCAAGGCATCGTGCAGGAGCGCGCCGCGTATCGCCGCGATGCGCTGCAGAGCATCTGGTCGAGCTATGCGGGGCCGCAAACCGTGTCGGGGCCCGTGCTCGTCGTGCGCTACACCGAAGTCACGCGCGTGCGCGACGACGCGCCGGCCCGCGGCGCGCCGAAGACGAGCCTGAAGAGCGAGACGAAGCGCCTGCTCGTGTTTCCGAAGACGCTGAACGTCAACGGCACGCTGACGACCGGCATTCGCTATCGCGGCATCCACAAGGCGCTGGTCTACGAGCTGGCGAGCCGGCTGACCGGCACGCTGCCGTTGCCGGACCTGAAGAAGCTGCCGGAGGCCGACGGCCACGTGAGCTTCAAGATCGACGACGCGTACGTTGCGCTCGGCATCGGCGACATTCGCGGGCTGACCGCGCGGCCCGACCTGCGCATCGGCGGCGCGCGGCTCGACGTCGAGCAGGGTGCGCGGCTGGAGAGCTTGCGCCAGGGCGTGCATGCGAACGTCGATCTCGCGGCGCTGGCAGCGGCGAACGCGGGCGAGGCCGTGCCGTTCAGCATCGACCTGCCGCTGCGCGGCGCGGAGTCCGTCGCGTTCGCGCCGGTGGGCGACCAGAACGATTTCTCGCTGAAGTCGACGTGGCCGCATCCGAGTTTCGACGGCGCGTTCCTGCCGACCAGCCGCACGGTCGATGCGCACGGCTTCACCGGCAACTGGCGCGTGACGTCGTTCAACACGAAGGCGCGCGAGCAGATCGCATCCGGCAACGGCGAGGGCGCGATCGAAATGGCGTCGGTGTCGATGATCGAACCCGTGAACGTCTATCTGCAGACCGAACGCGCGACGAAGTACGGCGCGCTGTTCGTGATGCTCACGTTCGCGAGCTTCTTCATGTACGAGCTCGTCAAACGGCTGCGCATTCACCCGATCCAGTACACGCTGGTCGGCCTGTCGCTCGCGCTGTTCTTCCTGCTGCTGCTGAGCCTGTCCGAACACATCGCGTTCGCCAGCGCGTATCTCGCGGCAAGCGGCGCCTGCATCGGGCTGCTCGGCTTCTACCTGTCGTTCGTGCTGCACAGCGTGAAGCGCGGGGCGGTGTTCGCCGCGCTGCTCGCGGTGCTGTACGCGGCGCTCTACGGGCTGCTGCTGTCGGAAGACAACGCGCTGATGCTCGGTTCGCTGCTGCTGTTCGCGATCCTCGCCGGCATCATGACGCTCACACGCCGCGTCGACTGGTATTCGCTCGGCGCCGCGTGGCAGCCGCTGGCCGACAAGGCGGGCGCGGCCGCCGCGAAGCCGGGCGCGCAGGCGAAGTAAGCGCGCGGTCGGCGTGCAGGAGCGCCGGCCGGGAAAGTCACGGCCGGCGCGTCACACGGTGCTGTGCAGCGCCGCCGGTTCACGCACGCGATGCGGGCCGGCGAAACCGCGCCAGCGGAATTTCCGCGACGGCGGCGATCTCGATCAGCAGATCGGGATGGTAGAGACGCGCGACCTGGACGGTCGTCGTCACGGGATACGGCTCGGCGAAGTACGTGCCGCGGATGTCGCCGGCCTGCATGAAGGCGTCGATGTCGGTCGCGTAGTGCACGAGCGAGATCACGTCCTGCATCTGCCCGCCCATCGACGCGAGCACGGCGCGGATGTTGTCGAGCGTCTGCCGCACCTGCGCGCGCATGTCGCCGACGCCGACCACGCGGCCGTCGCGGTCGAGCGCCACTTGCCCCTTCAGATGCACGATCCGGCCGTCGCCCTGGATCACGGCCATCGAGAACGCGCCGAACGGCGCCCAGACTTCCGGCGGATTGACTGCTTCGGCCATCGTGCGGTTCCTGTCGGGCGATGAGGACGATCAGTATGCCGGAGCGGCTCCCCATCGGCGACGCACTGTATGGCACGCGCAGGTTGCGTGGCGACGCCGCGCAGCGAACGACGGCGCCCGAGCGGCGTGGCGTCGTGTTCCGCGATTCGCGGCACGCGTTCGTCGACCGTCCGGGCGCGAGCGGTGTTGTGCTTGCCGAGGCGAGCGCCGAAATCGAAGTATGGACCCGCGAGATCCGGATGCGCGACGCCGGGGTGATGATTCGGGGAGATGGCGCAACGTGGAACGACCCGCGCGCCACGCAGGCCGCACGGCATCCGCTTATACTGAGCGCGTCACTTCATCCGATTTTCGCCGTGCCCGATACTGCCGCTCCGGAATCGTCCGTCGACGATCCCCGTCCGACCCCGCCGATCCAACCCGAACTGGAAGACTGCTGCAACAGCGGCTGTTCGCCCTGCGTCTTCGATCTCTACGACGAAGCACTCGCGCGCTATCGCGTCGAGCTGGCCGAATGGGAAGCGCGCCACGCGCAACGCCGGCATCCCGCGTGAGCCGGATGGCGGCGAGCTGCCGCACCGGCGGCTGCGTCGTTTTCGCTTCGTCGGCCCCCGCCTGCGCCGCGATTCCCGTTTCGCTCACGCGCCCGCGTGCAGCCGCCGATGCAGCGGCCCGAGCATCGCCGATAGCGCCACGCACGCGAGCAGGACGGCCGTCAGCGCGAACATCGACGTCCGGAACCCCTTCACGTAATCGAGCGCGGCCGGATGCGCGCCGAGCCGCGTGAAGAACAGGCCGCCGAGCGTCGCCGCGCCGACGGCCGCGCCGATTTGCAGCATCGCGGTGACCATGCCGGATGCGACACCCGCGCGCGCCGTGTCGACTTCCGCGAGCACGATCCGCACGACCGACGGCAGCACGAGGCCCTGGCCGATCCCGATCGCCGCGATCCCCGCATAGAAGCCGGGGCCCGGTGCGGCCGCGCCCGCCAGCGCGGCGGCCGTCGCGACGCCGGCCGCGAGCATCGCGAAGCCGAGCGTGAGCACGCGATAGCCGCCGAACCGGCCGACGAGCCGCGGCATCAGCAGCGGGCTCGACAGGAAGCCGAGCCCGAGCGGCAGGATCGCGAGCCCCGACGCGAGCGGCGACCAGTTCAGGCAGCCCTGCAGATAGATCCCGTAGCTCAGGAAGAACGCGCTCAGCGTGTAGAACAGGAACGCGAGTACGAGCCCGAGCGCGACGACGGGATGGCGAAACAGCCGCACGTCGAGCAGCGGATCGTGGCCGCGCGCGAGACGGCGCGCCTCGACCGCCAGCAGCGCGCCGAGCATCGGCAGCGCGCCGACGAGGCACGCAACCATCCACAGCGGCCAGCCGGCGTCGCGGCCCTGCGTGAGCGGGTAGACGAGCATCAGCAGGAACAGCGACAGCAGCGCCATGCCGGGCACGTCGATGCGCTGGCCGCGCGGCGGCCGGCTTTCCGGGATGAAGCGCCAGCTGCCGATCAGCGCGAGGAGGCCGATCGGCAGGTTGACGAGGAAGATCGCGCGCCAGCCGAGCCCGAACGGATGCAGGCTGATCAACGCACCGCCGCCGAGCTGGCCGATCACGGCCGCGAGGCCGAACACGAAACCGTAGAAGCCCATCACGCGCACCTGCTCCTGCGGGCTGAACACGCTGCGGATCGTCGCGAGCACCTGCGGCGCGAGGATCGCGGCGAACAGGCCCTGCAGCACGCGGCCGCCGACCAGCACCGCGCCGCTGCCGGCGAGCCCGCACAGCGTCGACGCGACGACGAAGCCGGCCATCCCGATCATGAACATGCGCTTGCGCCCGTACAGGTCGCCGAGCCGGCCGCCGGTGATCTGCACGACCGCGTTCGCGCACGCGTACGCCGACACGACCAGCTGCAGCTCGGCCGGGCGCGCGCCGATGCCGTCGCGGATGGCCGGCAGCGCGAGATTCACAATGAAGTAGTCGAGTGGCGGCAAAATCGCGCCAACCAGCAGGACCACCAGCGCCCAGCCGTGGTGGCTGCGCGGCGTCGCTGCGGCGGCCGTACCGGCCGGCACGCAGGGAGCAAGGGTGTCGTTCGTCATGGAAGCAGGTCCGAAAGAATGAGTGCCACATTCACGCCGAGCGCGACGCCGGGCGCGCCGGTTCGGCCGTGGACGGGCGATTGATCCCCATTCTGGTTCGTGTCGACGAATCGGAAAAGCGGGAATTGGTGGTAGCATCCATCGGGTAACTCGATGGATGGAGAATGACGATGCGCGGTTTCGACCTGGATCAGTTGCGGACTTTCGCGGCGGTCGCGGACGCCGGCAGCCTGACGGCCGCCGCGCCGCTGCTGCACCTGTCGCAGTCGACGGTCAGCGAGCAGGTGCGCAAGCTCGAGTCGCGCGCCGGTGTGCCGCTGTTCGTGCGCAGCAAGCGCGGGGTCGAGCCGACGCCGGCCGGCGCGCGGCTGCTGCAGCACGCCCGGCGCATCGTCGCGTTGAACGAGGCCGCGTTCGACGAAGTGCGCGGGCAGGCGATCAAGGGCGAACTGCGCGTCGCGATCACCGATTACTACCGGACGAACGAAGTCGCGGGCCTGCTCGCGCGGCTGCGGGAGTGCTACCCGCAACTGAGCCTGCACGTGAGCGCGATGAAGAGCGCGGATATCGAGGCGGCGCACGCGCGCGGGCAGGTGGATCTCGGCGTGGTGATGAACCTGTCGAGCGGGCCGTTCCGGCCCGCGTCGGCCGATACGCGCTGGGTGCTGCGGCGCGAGCCGCTGTCGTGGGTCGCGTCGCCCGCGCTCGCCGAGCAGTTGCCCGAGCCGCTGCCGCTGGTGCTGCTGCCGGACGACTGCATGATGCATCAGATCGCCGTGCGCTCGCTCGACGAGCAGCACACGCCGTACCGGCTCGTGCACAGCGCGTCGGGCGTCGCGGGGCTGCAGTCGATGCTCGCGGCGGGGCTCGGGGTGGGCTGCCTGTGCGCGTCGGCGATCGGCGACGGCCTGATGCGGCTCGGCGCGAAATACCGGCTGCCGCCGCTGCCCGACGCGGTGTTTTCGCTGACGCCGCCGATGCCGGGCGAACGCGACACCGTCACGCAGGCGCGCGAGGTGCTGTCGCGCCAGTTGCTGATGTAGAACCGGGCCGCGCGATTCGCACGCGTCACGTGCGCGGCCGCGCACCGTCTATTCGCCGGCTTCGCCGTTCACGTACGCACGCAGCCCGTCGGCCAGCGCGTCGAACACCGCACGGCAGCGCGGGCTCGTGCGCAGATCCTCGTGCATCACGACCCAGGTTTCCAGCCGCATCGCGAGCGTGTCCGGCAGCACGCGCACGAGCCGCGCGTCGCGTGCCGCGAGCCGGCTCTGGCAGAAGCCGATCCCGTAGCCGGCGCGGATCATCGCGAGCTGCGCGAGGTTGCTGTCGGTGCGCAGCGAGAATGCGTCGCGCTTCCACTGCGGCATGCCGCGCCCCGCCGAACGGATGAACGGTGTGATCGTATCGAAGCCGATCAGCGCGTGATGCGCGAGTGCATCGACCGTCGCGGGCGCGCCGTTGTGCGCCAGGTAGTCGTCGCGCGCATACAGCCCGATCTCGATGTCGCCGATGCGCCGCGCCACGAGCGCCTCCTGCACGGGCGGCGCCATCCGTACCGCGATGTCGGCCTCGCGCTTGAGCACGTCCTGGATGCGATCGGTCGGCACCAGTTCGATGACGAGCCCCGGATGGTGGCGCCGCAATTGCGCAAGAATCGGCGGCAGCACCTCGACGGCGATCACGTCGCTGGCCGAGATCCGCACGATGCCGCGCACGCCGGCGCCGTGGCTCGCGGCCGCACGCTCGAATGCGGCCGCCGCGCTGCGCAGCGCCTCCGCATGGCCGCGCAGCGCGAGCGCCGCCTCGGTCGGCAGCAGGCCGGACGGCGAGCGCGTGAACAGCGTCTGGCCGAACGCGGCCTCGAGCGCCGCGACGTGGCGGCCGGCCGTCGGCTGCGTGATGCCGAGCGCGCGCGCCGCGCCCGACAGCGAGCCTTCCGTCAGCACGGCGAGGAAGGTGCGATAGCGTTCCCAGTTCAGATCGATGGCCATGCATAAATGTATAGCCGATCGCTTGTGTTCGGCAATTCCTTGATAGCCGGAATCGCACCAGAATGCGTGTCATCACGGTTCATTCAAGGAGAGCGGCAATGACGACGAACGCAGGCGGCACGCCACGACAGGCCCTCGTGCTTGGCGCGAGCGGCGGGATCGGCGGGGAAGTCGCGCGGCAGTTGCGCGACGCGGGCTGGCAGGTGCGGGCGCTCAAGCGCGGGCTCGATGCCGAAGTCGTCGAGCGCGACGGCATCAGATGGATACGCGGCGACGCGATGGACCGCGACGCGGTCGTCCGGGCCGCGCGAGGCTGCAGCGTGATCGTGCACGCGGTGAATCCGCCGGGCTACCGGAACTGGGCCGGGCAGGTGTTGCCGATGATCGACAACACGATCGCAGCGGCGAAGGCGGCGCGGGCCACCGTCGTGCTGCCGGGCACCGTCTACAACTACGGCGCCGACGCGTTTCCGGTGCTGTACGAAGACGCGCCGCAGCATCCGTCGACGCGCAAGGGCGCGATTCGCGTCGAGCTGGAGCGGCGGCTGCGGGATGCGGTCGGGCAGGGGATTCGCACGATCATCGTGCGCGCCGGCGATTTCTTCGGGCCGAAGCTCACCGGCAACAGCTGGTTTGCGGCCGGGCTCGTCAAGGCCGGGCAGCCGGTTTCCGCGATCAGCGTGCCGGGGCGGCGCGGCGTCGGGCATCAATGGTCGTACGTGCCGGACGCCGCGCGCGCGATGGTCGAGCTGATCGAGCGGCGCGACACGCTGGAACCGTTCGCGCGTTTTCATCTCGGCGGACATTGGGACGAGGACGGCGCGCAGATGGCCGAGGCCATCCGACGCGTCGCGCAGCGGCACGGGCTGCGTCCGACGGTGCGCAAGTTCCCGTGGTGGTTCGTGTGGGTCGCGGCGCCGTTCGTCACGACGCTGCGCGAATTGCTCGAAATGCGTTACCTGTGGCGCGAGTCGATTCGGCTCGACAACACGCGGGTGACCGCGGTGCTCGGCCGCGAACCGGTGACGCCGCTCGACACGGCGGTGGAGGCGACGCTCGCGGGGCTCGGGTGTCTGAAGTGAGCCACGGCGGCCGCGAACGCAAGCGCGTTCCGATCTGATCCGCGCGCCCCTTCGTCGATGTTGCTGCAAGAAGGTACCCACGACCGCCGGAATGCCGGAGGACCGGCAGGGGGCAGGCGCCGCGCGCAACAAGCCGTCGCGCCCGTGCGCCGTGCGATTTTCCTACTGCCCGTCACGCGACGACCGGCAGCACCTCCACCGCATAGCGGTGCCGAAGGCTGCGCCCGAGCACCGGATCGTGCAGTTCCATTTCGAACGCATCGCCGTCGCCCATCGCGGCGATCGCGCCATGCACGGCGACCGTGCCGCCATACATCGCGCAGCGCGCGGGCATCGTGCGGCGGTCGTCGAAGCGCTGCCACAGCACGTCGGGCGCCAGCAGGCCGCTGACCGCGCCGTGCTGGTACGCGGTCCGCCCGCCGTCGCGCGCAATCAGCCACGAACGCATCTCGATCGCATCCCAGTGATCCGCAACCTCGGCGTAAAGCCACGCGTCTTGGCCGAGCGGTTTCGCGCATACCTGTTTCGACACCGCGACGCCATAGGCTTCGACTTCGCGATCCGTATGATCGGAGCCGACGGTCACCAGCGTGCCGGCCGGGCTGTCGACCAGCACGCATTCGATCTCGCCGCCCGAGCGCGCGCCGAGCACGCCGATCGACGGCGCCTGCGTGAGCAGCGCGGACGAGACGCGATAGAAGCACGGGGTGGTCGACGGCGGCGCGACGCCGAGCGCCGCGAGTTCGTCGATATGCGCGCGGATCGCGGCCGGATCGCGGCCGGCCCAGCCGGCGATCACGACGCGCTCGATGTCGACGTCGACCGGGGCCGGCGCGCGCTGGAGGGAAATCACGTTGAACGACAGGGTTTGCATGCGGTTATCCGTCTGGAATGCGAATCAATGAAACGGGTGAGGACGACGCTCAATCCGCGAGCGGCTTGTGCGCGGTTTCGCGTGCGACGAGCAGCGCGATCGACGTGACGACGAGCGCGGCGGCGACGTACAGCGAGACGGCCGTCGTGGTGCCCGTCTGCCGGAACAGTGCGGCGATCACGAGCGGCGCGAAGCCGCCGCCGACGATGCCGGCGAGCGTGTACGCGAGCGACGAGCCCGCATAGCGCACGCGGGTCGGGAACTGTTCGGTCACGAACGCGCCCTGCGGGCCGTACATCACCGCGTGGATCACGAGGCCGATCGCGACGGCCGCGACGATCGCGGCGGGGCGGGCCGAATCGAGCAGCGCGAAGAACGCGAACGCCCACACGATGCCGGCAAGCGCCCCCGCGAGATATACGGGCCGACGGCCGAAGCGGTCCGACAGCGCGCCGAAGAACGGCACCGCGAGCGCGTTGCAGGCCGTGCCGATCATCACGGCCGTCAGTGCGACGGGGCGCGAAAGGTGCAGCACGGTCGTCACGTAGGTCAGCGTGAACACGACGATCAGCGCATACAGCACGTCCGAGCCGATCCGCGAACCGCCCGCGATCAGCAGGCGCTTCCAGTGGTACTTCAACACGTCGGCAACCGGCACGTCGGCGGTTGCATGCGATTCGGCGAGTTGCTCGAACTGCGGCGTTTCGTCGACGCCGCGACGCAGCCAGAAACCGAACACGACGAGCAGCGCGCTGGCCGCGAACGGCACGCGCCAGCCCCACGACAGGAAGTCGGCCGACGTGGTCGACAGCGTCACGAGCGCGATGCAGCCGGTGCCGAGCAGCGTGCCGAACGACGGGCCGATCTGCGTCCACGACGCGGACAGCCCGCGCCGCTTCTGGTCGCCGTGCTCGACCGACAGCAGTACCGCGCCGGCCCATTCACCGCCGAGCGCGACGCCCTGCACGAAGCGCAGCGCGACGAGCAGGATCGGGCTCAGGATGCCGGCCTGCGCGTAGGTCGGCAGCACGCCCATCAGCGCGGTCGTCACGCCCATCAGCACGAGCGTGAGCATCAGTACCGCGCGGCGGCCGATGCGGTCGCCGAGATTGCCGAACACGAAACCGCCGAGCGGGCGCGATACGTAGCCGACCGCATAGGTCGAGAACGCGAGGATCGTGCCGGCCAGCGGATCGACCGACGGAAAGAACAGGTGGTTGAAGACGAGCGCGGCGAGCGTGTTGTAGATCGTGAAGTCGTACCACTCGAGCGACGTGCCGATCATGCTCGCGGTCGCGAGTCGGCTGTTGCGGACGCGGCGGGGCGCGTGGGCGGCGGGCTGGGCGAGAGTGCTCATGGTATCGGGCATGTCGTGACGGAGGACGAAGTGAAGCGCCGGGCCGATGCGCGGGCGTGCATCGCCCGTGCGGTGCGGCCGGCGTGGGCGATCAGGCGGGCAGCGCGGTGGCGGCCGGCGCGGCGGCGACGTCGCCGCGCGCCGCATGCAGCGGTGCGGCGGCGCGCCACAGCAGCGCGAAGGTGCGCACGTCGTCGTGCCCGGCGAGCGCGGCGGCCACGCGGCGCGTCGCGGCCGCATCGCTGCCTTCGATCAGCACGAGCGCGTCGGCGGCCGGGCGGGCGGCCGCATCGGCGCCGATCGGCGCGGACAGCTCGGGCGCGGTGCGGAAGAGCCGTGCCGCGTGGATGCCCGGTTCGTGCAGCGCGGCGTCGAAGCGCTCGCGCAGTTGCGGTACGTCGATACGATCCGGCGGCAGCACGAACAGTGCGAGATGCGCGCCTTCGCCGTCGCCGGCCTCGATCGTCAGGTCGCCGACGCGTCGCTGCGTGCCCGTCATGCGCTCGAAGTTCGCGAGCGACCACGCGGTCTGGTGCGTGAACGCGCGCCGGTAC
The DNA here is from genome assembly GCF_001718555.1 of Burkholderia metallica. Taxonomy (NCBI): domain Bacteria; kingdom Pseudomonadati; phylum Pseudomonadota; class Betaproteobacteria; order Burkholderiales; family Burkholderiaceae; genus Burkholderia; species Burkholderia metallica. Next base: position 2,023,213 of record NZ_CP013403.1, on the reverse strand, counting down.
GCATCGCTGCGGAACACGTCGAGCGTCTCCGTCACGTACAGCGCGAGGTACTTGCGCGGGCCGTCGTCGGTCGCGCTAAACCGCCGCGCATGCGTGAAGCCGGGAATCGCGACGCGCTCCTGCATGTGCTCGCGGTCGTACCACGCGTTGAAATCGGCTTCGTGCCCGGGGGCGATATCCGTCCAGACGCAGAGCTGGCCGTGCGCAGGGGAAAGGCGGGTCATGGCAGGTTCCTCGTGATGCTGTGTATCAGGAACTGCAGTGTCCCGAATGCGGGCCGCGCCCGTCCAACAAGAAAACAAATTCGCGGTGAACAGGTTTTCTTATGAGCGGCGCGGGCGGCGTTTTGCTGCGGGCGGCGCGGCTTGAGACGCGCGTGCTGCTTTTGCCTGCGGATTCGATTTCGTCTTCGTTTTTGTCTTTGCCTTTGCTTTTGCCAGTGTCGTCGCACGGGCGGGACGTACATCGTCCGTGTCGGCCGTTTCGGGCACGCGCGATGCGGCCGGCTTCGCCTGGCTCGCGCCGGACGGCATCGCGCGCGCGACTTCGCTGGCGAGTTCGGCGATACGCGCGGCCACCGGCAGGCCCTGGCTGCGATACGTCGCGACGAGCGGCAGCGACGGGAATTCGGGGTCGACGTCGAGCAGTTCGAGCGCGCCTTCGTGCAGCTCGCGCCCGATGATCGCGGGCGGCAGCGCGGCCACGCCGAAGCCGTCGGCGACGAGGCGGATCATCGCGGCGACCGACGTGATGCAGTTGATGCTGGCCGGCCGCTCGACGGCCGCGAACAGCCGTTCGATCGTCGCGTGCGGCCCCGAGTGGCGAGAGAAGCTGACGATCGGGAAGTCGGCCAGGCGCGCGACGCCGAGCCGCTGGCCGCCGAGCCCGAGGCGTGGGCTGGCTGCCCAGCGCACCGGGAACTCGCACAGCGGCAGGTTCGTGAAGTCGGGGCCCGGCACCGGGTCGGTCTGCAGGATCAGGTCGATGCCGTCGGTGCTGAGCAGGCGGGTCAGGTGCAGCGTCGTGTCGCTCGTGATCTCGACGTCGAGGCGCGGATAGCGCTCGCGCAGTTGCGCCATCAGCGCGGGAAACCAGCTGTGCACGATCGATTCGATCACGCCGATCCGGATCAGGCCCGCGTCGCTCGCCGCATCGATGTCGCGGCGCATTTCGCCGTCGAGCCGCACGATCCGCTCGGCATACGCGAGCATGCGGCGCCCGGCGGGCGTGAGCGTGGCCGAGCGCGTGTTGCGGTCGAACAGCCGCACGTCGAACGCTTCCTCCAGCGACGCGATGCGGCTCGATACGGCGGCCTGCGTCGTGTGGAGTTTTTCGGCGGTGAGCCGGAAGTTTTCCAGCTTCGCGAGCCAGACGAAGGTTTCAAGAAACCGGATGTTCATCGAAGTCCGAACGGTGAGGCAGTGCCGGGCAACGCGGCGGGATCGGTCGATGGTAGCGGATTTTCAGGGGCGGGAAACGTGCGGGCGGCGGCCCGCGCGTGAACGGCGGGCGCCAAACCGGAGGGCATGCGCGACACGCGGCCCGCGACGCGTGCGTTACGCGGGCGGCGTACCCGCGCCAGTCAGAGCGTGTCGAACGCGAGCGTCGGTACGTCGACGACCGTCGCGCCGCCGTCGGCGACGAGCGTCGCGCCGGTCACGAACGATGCGTCCGACGACGCGAGGAACGCACAGACCGCCGCGATCTCGTCCGGGGCGGCCGCGCGCCGCAGCGGCACGTCGGCGCTGACGCGCGCATACGCGCCGTCGAGCGTGTCGCCGTGCGCCGACATCAGCGGTTCCATCTCGGCATCGGCCATCGGCGTGCGGACCCAGCCCGGGCATACCGCGTTCGCACGCACGCCGTGCGGCCCGTAGTCGCGCGCGAGCGAGCGGGCGAGCCCGAGCAGCGCGTGCTTGCCGACGGTGTAGCCGCACACGCCGGGCCCTGCCGCGAGCGCGGCGATCGACGCGACCAGCACGATGCTGCCGCGCTGCGCGATCAGGTCGGGCAGGCACGCGCGTGCGCTGACGAACGCGGTGTCGAGGTTCGCGTGCATCGCGTCGCGCCACTGCGCGTCGTCGGTTTCGCCTGCGCAGCCGAGCCCGTGGCCGCCCGCGCACGCGACGAGCGCGTCGACGCGACCGAAGCGTTCGGCGATCTGCGGCAGGAAGCGTGCCCAGTCGGCGGGGCTCGCGGCATCGCCGGCCAGCGCGAGGCCGCCCGTTTCGGCGGCCAGCGCGGCGAGCGGCGCCGGGCGCCGCCCGATCAGCACGACGCGATCGCCGCGGCGGGCGAAACGGTGCGCGCACGCGGCGCCGATGCCGGTACCGGCGCCGGTGATCACGATCGTGCGGGGTTGAGGGTTGGTCATGGCGGGCTCCGGGAGGTGTCGTTGCCGGTCACTTTAGGGGGCGCCGGCGCGCGCCGGTATCCGCCGAAAGGATGAACGCAGGCGGCATCCGGCCCGGCGTAACGGCCGTCGGCCATTTTGCAAAGGCTGACGATGTCCGGCGCCGAATCGCTCTATCCTCCACATTTTTGCGATAAGTCACGAAAGCCCGGCAAAATAGCGCGGGCGGGCCGCGTATCGACGCGCGACGCGTCGGCCGGCCGATTCCGTCGCGCGGGCGCGGTGGCAGGCCGGCGATCCCGGCATGCGCACCCTGCCCGGGTTGCACCGGCCGAAATCGCGCTGCGACAACACACATCGCCCGGCCGCGCGCCTGCGCGCCGGACCATCGACAAGAACGAACAGGGAGGGCCGGCTATGAGGCTGGACGACGAAAGGGAAAGCACGAACGTCGAGGATCGCCGCGGCGCGGGCGGGTTCGGTGGCGGGCGTGGCGCGACGATCGGCATCGGCACGATCGTGATCGCGTTCGCGGCATCGTATTTCTTCGGGATCGACCCGCGCGTGGTGCTCGAAGGCGCGTCGGCGCTGCAGGGCCGCCAGCAGCAGGCGCAACCCGCGCCCACGCAGCGGCAGGGCGCGCCGGCGGACGACGCGGGCTCGGTGTTTACGCGCAAGGTGCTCGGCAATATCGAGCGCACGTGGACGAGCGTGTTCAATACCCAGCTGCATGCGCAGTACCAGCCGCCGACGCTCGTGATGTTCACGAACTCGACGCCGACCGCCTGCGGCACGGGCCAGACCGCGATGGGGCCGTTCTATTGCCCGGGCGACCGCAAGGTGTACATCGATCTCGGCTTCTACGACGAACTGCGCAAGCGGTTCGGCGCGGGCGGCGATTTCGCGCAGGCTTACGTGATCGCGCACGAAGTCGGCCATCACGTGCAGAACCTGCTGGGCATTTCCGACAAGGTCGACGCCGCGCGTCGGCGGGCGAGCCAGGCGCACTCGAATGCGCTGTCGGTGCGCATGGAACTGCAGGCCGACTGTTTTGCCGGCGTATGGGCGAACAACGCGCAGCGCGCGAACCAGCGGCTGATCGAACCCGGCGATTTCGAGCAGGGGCTGAAGGCGGCCGCCGCGATCGGCGACGACCGGCTGCAGCAGCAAGGGCAGGGCTACGTCGTGCCGGAAAGCTTCACGCACGGCACCAGCGACCAGCGCGTGTACTGGCTGCGGCGCGGGATGGAGTCGGGCGAGCTGAGCGCCTGCGACACGTTCGCCGCGAACGCACGCTGACGCGAGGGCGCGCCCCGTCGCGCGCCCGCCTCGTCCCGGACGAAACCGGACCGGCCGTCGCGGCCGCACCCGGCCGCGCCGGGCCGGGACGATTTGCCGATTTGTGCTCACCGGCGCTTTTCGGCGCCGGTAGGCTGGCCCGAACTTCGATCCTCGACACGTTCGCCCGCCCGCCGATTCCTCCATGCCGACTTCATCCGTTCCCGCCGATCCGGCCGCCGACTGGTCGCGCGCGCTGCGCGCGTGCGTGGATGCGTTCGACGCGTTCGCGAGCCCGTCCGCGATCGTGTTCTACCGGCTCGACCTGAGCGGCGAACCGGCCGATTTCGAGCTGTTCGGGATGCCGGAATCGATGCATCGCACCTATGTCGCGCGCTACCGGATGCTCGATCCGCTGCATCCGTCGCGCTGCGCGGCGGGGGAGCGCGCGGTCGTCACGCTCGCGTCTCAATTGCCTGACGAAAGACGCGACGCGTCCGCATACTGGACCCGTTTCCTGCGGCGGCACGACGTGGCCGACGTCGTCGAGATCTGGCTGCGCGATGCGGGCCGGACGGTCGGTGCGTTCTCGCTGCTGCGCTTCGGCGCGGGCGAAACGCGCGCCGGCCTGGCCGGCAACCGCACGGCGGGGCGGTTCGCGCCCGGCGAGATCGACGCGCTCGCGCGGCTGCAGCCGGTGGCCGAAGCCGCACTGAGCCCGCTGCTGCGCGCGCGGGGCGGCATCCACCGGATCGATTGCGCCGAGCGCCTGACCTACCGCGAAGAACAGATCGCGCGCCTCGTGCGCGACGGCCGCTCGAACAAGGAGATCGCACGCGATCTCGAGCTCGGCCAGCCGACCGTCAAGACGCATCTGATGCGGATGTTCCGCAAGCTGGGCGTGTCGAACCGTACCGAACTGGTGGGGGCGTTGTTTCTTTGATTCGTCGGATCATTGCGATTCGGGCTTCGAACGTTCGCGATCGCCGATTCAGGAATAACCACGTATTGCCCGGCTTGCCGGGTGCCTCGACGGCCTCGAAGCGACCCATCCCCGCGCGGTTCGAACCCGCTCCCCCAGCGCCCACGCGCTGCCAATTTGCGCTCACCGGGCGCAATCCGTCGTCGATACAGTGGAACGACGCCCGCGTGCCCGTGCGCACGCGGTCCAGCCACGACAATCATCGAGACGCCCATGAGCACCACGAACTTCGTCGCCGTCAGCGACACCGTGCGCACCTTCGTTGCGCGCGATTTCGGCCTCTTCATCGACGGTGAAATGCAGCCCGCGCACGCGGCCGCGCGGCTCGACGTGTACGACCCCGCGACCGGCGAGCGGCTCGCGACGGTCGCGGATGCCGACGCACACGACGTCGACCGCGCAGTCGCCAGCGCGAAGCATGCATTCGACACGCGCGCATGGAGCGGGCTGCGCCCGGCCGAGCGCGAACGCATCCTGCTGAAACTCGCCGACCTGATCGAGCGCGACGCCGAAACGCTCGCGCAGCTCGAAACGCTGAACCAGGGCAAGTCGATCCACGTGTCGCGCGCGATCGAGGTCGGCGCGAGCGTCGAATACGTGCGCTACATGGCCGGCTGGGCGACCAAGATCACCGGCCAGACGCTCGACGTGTCGATCCCGTTCCCGCCCGGCGCGCGCTACACGGCCTATACGCGCAAGGAGCCGGTGGGCGTGGTGGCCGCGATCGTGCCGTGGAATTTCCCGCTGATGATCGCGGTGTGGAAGCTGATCCCCGCGCTCGCGGCCGGCTGCACGATCGTGCTGAAGCCGTCGCCGGAAACGCCGCTCACCGCGCTGCGCCTGGCCGAACTCGCGCTCGAAGCCGGCGTGCCGCCCGGCGTGTTCAACGTCGTCACCGGCGGGCGCGTGTGCGGCGCCGCGCTCGCGAGCCATCCGTCGATCGCGAAGATCTCGTTCACGGGCTCGACCGCGACCGGCAAGCTGGTCGGTGCGGCGGCCGTGCAGAACATGACGCGCTTCTCGCTGGAACTCGGCGGCAAGAACCCGATCGTGATGCTCGACGATATCGACGTCGCGCAGGCGCTCGACGGCGTCGCCGCCGGCGCGTTCTTCAACCAGGGGCAGGTGTGCGCGGCCGCGTCGCGCATCTACGTGCACCGCAGCAAGTTCGCGCAGCTCGCCGACGGCCTGGCCGGCGTCGCGCAGTCGATGAAACTCGGCGCGGGCCTCGACACGACCGCGCAGATCAACCCGCTCGTGTCCGCGCACCATCGCGACAAGGTCGTCCAGCACATCGAAGGCGCGCGACGCGCGGGCCTCACGTTCCTCGCGGGCGGCACGCCGGCCGACGACCTGCCCGGCTACTACGTGAAGCCGGCCGTGATCGCCGATCCGCATCCGGACAGCGCGATCGTGCGCGACGAGGTGTTCGGCCCGGTGATCGTCGTCGTGCCGTTCGACGACGCGGCCGATGCGGTGCGTCTCGCGAACGCATCGCCGTACGGCCTCGCCGCGAGTATCTGGAGCAACGACCTGAAGCGCGTGATGAACCTCGTGCCGCAGATCGAGGCCGGCACCGTGTGGGTGAACTGCCATATCCCGCTCGACCCGTCGATGCCGTTCGGCGGCTACAAGCAATCGGGCATCGGCCGCGAATTCGGCCAGTACGCGATCGAAGGCTTCACCGAAACCAAATCCGTCTGCATCGCGCACTGACGCACTGACGCACTGCGCCGACGACGCAACCCTCGAACCTCGGCGATCGAGGTTCAACCGATCCGACCTTGGAGACTGCAATGAGCTACAACGAAGCGAAGTTCTGGCACCCGATGCTGCACCCTAACGAGATGAAGCAGCGCAAGCCGATCCGCATCGTGCGCGGCGACGGCTGCTACGTGTTCGACGAAACCGGCAAGCAACTCGTCGACGGCGTCGCGGGCCTGTGGAACGTGAACGTCGGCCACAACCGCCAGGAGGTGAAGGACGCGATCGTGCGCCAGCTCGACGAGCTCGAATACTTCCAGCTGTTTGACGGCATCTCGCATCCGCGCGCGGAAGAACTGTCGAAGAAGCTGATCGACATGCTCGAACCGGAAGGCATGCGCCGCGTGCTGTACAGCTCGGGCGGCTCCGACTCGATCGAGACCGCGCTGAAGATCGCGCGCCAGTACTGGAAGGTGCGCGGCCAGGCCGACCGCACGAAGTTCATCTCGCTGAAGCAGGGCTATCACGGCACGCACTTCGGCGGCGCGTCGGTGAACGGCAACACGGTGTTCCGCCGCAACTACGAGCCGAACCTGCCGGGCTGCTTCCACGTCGAGACGCCGTGGCTGTACCGCAACCCGTTCACGCAGGACCCGGAGGAACTCGGCCGGATCTGCGCGGAAATGCTCGAACGCGAGATCCAGTTCCAGAGCCCCGACACGGTCGCCGCGTTCATCGCGGAGCCGATCCAGGGCGCGGGCGGCGTGATCGTGCCGCCGGCCAACTACTGGCCGCTCGTGCGCGAGGTGTGCGACCGCTACGGCGTGCTGCTGATTGCCGACGAGGTCGTGACGGGCTTCGGCCGCAGCGGCAGCCTGTTCGGCAGCCGCGGCTGGGGCGTGCGCCCGGACATCATGTGTCTCGCGAAGGGGATCTCGTCCGGCTACGTGCCGCTCGGCGCGACGGTCGTGAACGCGCGGATCGAGGACGCGTTCGCCGCGAATGCCGATTTCGGCGGCGCGATCATGCACGGCTACACGTATGCGGGCCACCCGGTCGCCTGCGCGGCCGCGATCGCGAGCCTCGACATCGTCGTGAAGGAAGACCTGCCGGCGAACGCGGCGAAGCAGGGCGCGTATCTGCTCGAGGCGCTGCAGCCGTTCGCGCAGCGTTTCGCCGCGGTCGGCGAGGTGCGCGGCAAGGGGCTGATGCTCGCGCTCGACCTCGTCGCGAACAAGGAAACGCGCGAGCCGATCGACCCGCTGTCCGGCTATGCGAATGCCGTCGCGGAAGTCGCGCGCGAGCACGGCGTGCTGGTGCGCCCGGTCGGCACGAAGATCATCCTGTCGCCGCCGCTCGTGATCCAGCGCGAACAGCTCGACCGGATCGTCGACGCGCTCGCGGCGGCCTTCGAGGCCGTGCCGTTCGCGTAACCGCGTCGTGGGTCGCGTGACGGCAACCCTGCGGTGGCAGGCGCACACGCCGCCGCCGGTTTGCCGATTTGCGCTATGACCGGATTATTTTGCCTGCGTATTTTTTCGACATCGGATCGAGGTGTGATCGACAGGGGCCCGGGAGACGAAGCGCTGAAGCGCCGCCCCGGGCCGACCGCAACGCAAATGCAGCCCCGGCCGCCGACGAAGCGGTGGCCGGGGCGACCCACGAAGGAGACAGGGATGTCGGGATGGTCAGGAGTTAACGGCGCAGCAGGCGACGCGCCCGCCGGCACGCCGGCTGAAGCGGGTGGCGGCACGGCGCTGAACGCGGGCGCGGTCGGTTTTCCGACCGCGCTGGCCAGCGCCGTCGGTCTCATCATGGCAAGCCCGGTGATCCTCACCGCGACGTCGGGCTTCGGGATGGGCGGCTGGGCGTTCGCGGTCGCGATGATCATCGCGTTCGTGATGATGCAGGCGCAGGCGACGACCTTCTCCGAAGCGGCCGCGATGCTGCCGACGGCCGGCTCGGTTTACGATTACCTGTCGTGCGGGCTCGGCCGCTTCTGGGCGATCACCGGCACGATTTCCGCGTATTTCCTCGTGCACGTGTTCGCCGGCACGGCGGAGACGATCCTGAGCGGCATCATGGCGCTCGTCAATTTCGAATCGCTGAACGCCGCGTTCGAGAAGCACAACAGCTCGTGGCTCGTCGGCGTCGGCCTCGTCGTCACGTTCGCGATCACCAACATCGTCGGCATCAAGGTGTTCAGCAAGCTCGAAATCGTGCTGACGGCCGGCATGTGGCTGTCGCTGATGATCTTCGGGATTCTCGGGCTCGCGGCTGCGCCGGCCGTGCATCTCGACGGCTGGTTCGGCGGCTCGGAAGTCGGCACGTCGGTGCCGGCCGTGCTGTCGCTGGTCGGGATGGCGATGTTCATGTTCGTCGGCTGCGAGTTCGTCACGCCGCTCGCGCCGGAAATGAAGGCGCCGGGCCGCACGATTCCGCGCGCGATGGCGCTCGGCCTCGTCGGCGTCGCGATCTGCATGTTCCTGTACGGCGCGGCGATCCGCCGCCAGGTCGCGAACGTGCCCGTGAGCCCCGACGGCCTCACGCACCTGCTCGACACGCCGGGCGCGATTCCCGCGTTCGCGCTGCAGGTGCTCGGGCCCTTCGGCCGCGTGTGGTTCGGCATCGCGTTCCTGTGCGCGGGCGCCGCGACGATCAACACGCTGATGGCCGGACTGCCGCGCATCCTGTACGGGATGGCGATCGACGGCGCGCTGCCGCGCTGTTTCGCATATCTGCATCCGCGCTTCAAGACGCCGGTGGTCGGCATCGTCGCGGCGGCGGTCGTGCCGATCTTCCACGCGTGGCTGATCAACGGCAATCTCGACAGCATCCTGCACCTCGTGCTCGCCGCGACCTGCGCATGGGGCACCGCGTACCTGCTCGTCACCGCGTCGGTCGTGATGCTGCGGATTCGCCGCCCGGACCTGCCGCGCCCGTACCGTTCGCCGCTGTTCCCGCTGCCGCAGATCGTGTCGAGCGTCGGCATCGTGCTGGCGATCTGGTACATCACGCCGCCGGGCATGAACGCGCGCGACATCTACGTGCCGTTCGGCGCGATGCTCGGGCTCACCGCGCTGTACGCGCTGTTCTGGACGCTCGTCGTGCAGCGCCGGCATCCGTTCCGGCCGGTGCCGGTCGAGGAAGTGCTGCGCAACGAGCACGTCGCGTCGTGAAGGCCGCGCTCGCCCGCTGGCGCGCGGCGCCCGATGCACGGCCGCCCGGCCATCGGCCCGGCGCGATCGCCGCGCGCGTGCTGGCCGACCTGCGCGCCGAGCGCGAAGCCGACGGGGCTGGCGGGTCTGCCGCGCTTGGCGGCGCGACGGCCCGACTGCCGAACGGCGTGCGCGTGAGCATCGACGAGCGCGTCGACCGCCAGTTCCTGATGCATACGGTCAGCGTGAAGGTGGCGGCAACCGCATGCGGCCCGACCGTGCAGGGCAGCGCGCGCGTGCGCCAGACCGGCTGGCTGCGCAGCAAGGGCATCGACGCGGTCGCCGCGCCGGGATGCGACCCCGGATTCGTCGACACGGTAAACGCGCTGGCTGCCGAACCGTCGCTGGCCGACGCGCTGCGGCCGCTGCACCTGACCGACTGCACGATCGACGCACACGACGGCCGCTGGACGCTCGCGATCGTGCCGTTCGGCGGCAGCGAGGTGGTGAACCGGATGCCGTCGTTTCGCCGCTACGTCAGGCTGACGGGCGAGCAGGCCGCCGTGTTGTCCGCAGCCTGTCTTGCGTTCGAAACCGCACTACGCAGGATTTTGCACGGGTAAGCTATGACGTTGCGCGCCGGGGAACCGGCGGTCGCGTTCAAGGGTTTCACCGGAGATGCCGATGCTGTTCCAGTCACGCTCACACGAAGACGTGCACGATCACGGGCTCGCGATCGCGGGCTGGCATCAGGTCTATCGCCAGATGACGCCGGGTCGCTTCAAGGGCACCGTCACGCAGGTGCTGTACGACGATTTCCACTTCTTTCGCGAAACCACCAACCGGCGCGTCGCGCAAACCGGGGTCGCGCCTCACGGGCGCACGTCGCTCGCGGTGCCGCTGTCCGTGCCGCTCGCGGGCACGTTCCAGGGGCAGCCCGTCGACGGCCATGCGCTGCTCGCGCTGCGTGCCGGCGAGGATTTCGAATTCCATACGCCGGAAGGGATGGGGCTCGTCGGGATCAGCGCGGCGTCCGACATGGTCGACGAGCTGTGCGAAGCCGAATTCGGCGCGTCCGGCGCGCGCAAGCTGCGCCACGTGACACGGCTGTCCGACGCGCAGGGCGTCGCGCTCGGCGCGCGGCTGTCGGCGCTGATCGACGATGCGCAGCGCAATCCGGGCCACCTCGAATACGCGGCCACGCGCAGGATGTTCCGCGACGCGATGCTCGGCATGTTCCTCGATGCGCTCGAACAGGGCACCGGCGTCGAGCGCCGCGACATCACGCACGCCACCTACAGCGACATCGTGAGCCGTTGCGAGAAGCACCTGCGCGAGCGGCCCGAGGAACCCGTCACCGTGCTCGAACTGTGCCGCGCGCTGCGCTGCAGCCGCCGCACGCTGCAGACGAGTTTTCAACGCGTGGCCGACGTCACGCCGGTCGGCTATCTGCGCACGATCCGGCTGAACGCGGTGCGCCGCATGCTGCGCACGACGTCCGTGCAGCAGCTCGGCGTCGGCGAGGCCGCCGCAAGCTGGGGGTTCACGCATCTCGGCTATTTCGCGCGCGAGTATCGCGACCTGTTCGGCGAGCTGCCCTCGCAGACCACCCGCCCCGAATGACGCACGCGCGGCGCGCCGCCGCCGGGCACCGTCGCGCTCAGTACGCGCCACGGTTTGCCGATTTGCGATAGAGGTCCTGAATTTTCGCTGGATAGAGTCCTGTCACCCATATCGACAACACCATCGATCTGCACTGCGAATCGATGACCAAAGAGGGGCGGGACATGAAGACAGGACGACGACTGGCCGCGGCGGCGGCGACGCTGGGTTGTATCCACGCACACGCGCAGACCGCGGGCAGCGTGACGCTGTACGGCACCGTGGATACCGGCATCATCTACTCGACGAACCAGCAGTTCACGCGTGCCGACGGCAGCACGGGCGGCGGCCATGCGTGGCAGATGGGCGGCGGCAACCTCGTGCCGTCGCGCTTCGGCTTCCAGGGCGCCGAGCCGCTCGGCGGCGGGCTCGACGCGGTGTTTACGCTCGAGCAGCAGTTCCTGTCGGCGAACGGGCAGGCGCTGCAAGGCGGCACCGCGTTCAGCCGGCAGGCCTGGGTCGGGCTGCGCCAGGACCGGATCGGCACGCTTGGCCTCGGCCGCCAGTACGACTCGTACACCGACATGCTCGGCGCGTACGTGTCGAGCAACAACTGGGCGACGCCGTACGGCTCGCACCTCGGCGACGTCGACAACCTGAACGCCGCGTTCAACTTCAACAACGCGGTGAAGTTCACCAGCGCCGATTTCAACGGCCTCACGTTCGGCGGCACGTTCAGCTTCGGCGGGCAGGCCGGCGACTTTTCCGCGAAGCGCGGCTATGCGGTGGCCGCGACCTACACGCGCGCGCCGGTCGCGTTCTCGGTCGGCTACCTCGACCTGCACCAGCCGCTCGACGCGGCGCTCGGCGGCGCGAGCGGCTATATCGGCGATTTCGCGTGCAGCAACCCGGGCGCGATGTACTGCCTGCTACAGGATGCCGGCTCGATGCGCGCGTTCGGCGCGGGCGGCTCGGTCACGCTGGGCGCTGCGACGATCGCGCTCACCTACACGCATACGCGCCTCGGCGACAGCCGCTATTTCTCGACCGCCGCGCAGCCGCGCACGCAGGCGTTTACGTTCGATATCGGCGAACTGAACGCCACCTACATGTTCACGCCGGCGCTGCAAGGCGGCATCGCGTACATCTTCAACGCCGCGCATACCGACGGGCGCGGCACGACGCGGTTTCATCAGGTGAACGTCGGCACGAACTACAGCCTGTCGAAGCGCACGGCGCTGTATGCGGTTGCGATCGGCCAGATCGCGAGCGGGAAGGGGCTCGGCACCGACGCGGACGGCAACGCGGCGAACTATGCGCAGATTCCGGTGCTCGCGAACAGCAACTCGACCCGGCAACTCGCGGTGATGGCCGGCATTCGCGTGAACTTCTGACGGTCGGCGGCGCGAGTCGGCGCGCCGGTCAACTGGTGGAAAGCGATGCTTGAAAAAAATCGCCCGTGTGCTTAACTGAACGGTCGAGATCGACGGAAATCCCGTATCGCAAGCGATGGCGCGGAAGGTCGGGAGCGGCTATCCCGCCATTTTCATCAGGAATCGGATCGTTCCGTCCGGCACCGTACACGCATCGCGGGGTGCCCGGCTTGCCGCTTGCCACAATACCTTCACGGTCGACGTGAACAATGGCGACGCTTCAGGCGACCGACGTGTCGCCGGCGTTGCACACGTGTGCAACGCATGGTTGTCCCGCTACACACGCCGACCGAGAGAGACCACATGACCCTGCTGAGCCGCCTGCGCGTACTGTCCGCCGCCATCGCGCTGTCCTTCGCCGCCTCGCACGCCTGCGCGGCCGATCTCGTCATCGCAGGCCGCGACGACATCTACGGCAAGGGGCTGGCCGACGCCGTCGCCGGCTTCAACAAGCTGCACCCGGGCACCGAGATCGAGCTGCTCAAGCTGCCGAACGCGAACCTGTACCAGAAGCTGAAGCTGTCGATGCGCGAAGGCACCGGCGCGTACGACCTCGTGATGATGGACGACACGTGGGCACCCGAATTCATCGGCAACGGCTGGCTGAAGCCGCTGCCGGCGTCGCTCGCGGACGCCGATCTCGTGCCGTCCGCCGTCGCGCTCGGCCGCAACGCGGCCGGGGCGCTATACGCGCTGCCGATCGTCGGCAACGTCGAGATGTTCGCGTACCGCAAGGACCTGCTCGCGAAGTACAAGCTGCAGCCGCCGCGCAACTGGGACGACGTGCTGAAGATCGCGCAGACCGTCGGCGGCGCCGACAAGAGCGTGTCGGGCGTGGTGTTTCGCGGCACGAAGGGCAACCCGGTCGTCACGGGCTTCCTGCCGATCCTGTGGGCGTACGGCGGCGACGTGTTCGACCATGCCGGCAACGTGACGATCGATTCGCGCGAAGCGCAGGCCGCGCTGAAGACGTTCCTCGCGCTGAAGGCGTTCGCGCCGAAGGACGTCGACGTGTACGGCGCGGCGGAAGTGCGCGACGCGCTGCAGCGCGGCACGGCCGCGCAGTCGATCGAGGTGTGGCCGGCCTGGGTGCCGGCGCTCGACGATCCGAAGCAGTCGCGCGTGGTCGGGCAGATCGCGCTGCAGCCGCCGCCCGGGCAGACCGCCGGCCCGGCGCCGATGCTCGGCATCTGGCAGATGGGGATTCCGAAGGATGCGCCGCACGCGAAGCTCGCGCAGGATTTCCTGGCGTACCTGACTGCCCGCGACACGCAGACGCGCCTGGCCGGCATCGGCATTCCGCCGACCCGCCGCAGCGTGTTCAACGATCCGGCGCTGGTGCGGCAGTACCGCTGGTATCCGGATCAGCTGAAGGCGCTCGAAGCCGGCCGTGCGCGGCCGCGCGTGAAGGACTGGCAGCAGGTCGAAAGCATTCTCGGCGACCAGTTGCAGCTCGCGCTGACCGGGCAGGCCGCGCCCGACGCCGCGCTGCGCCAGGCGCAGCAGAAGATCGCGCAGGCGACGGCCGCGGCCGGCAAGTGACGGCGCGCGTCAACCCGTCGCCGGAGCGCGGCGCATGAAAGCCTTCGGCCGCAGCCTGCCGTTCGTCGCGCTGCTCGGGCCGGCACTGCTGGTGCTCGCCGCGCTCGCGCTGTATCCGGTCGCGCAGGTGCTGATCGACTCGTTCTGCCAGGTCGACTACTCGGCCGGCCGTCGCGCGTTCGCGGGGCTCGCGAACTATCGCGCGGTGCTCGGCGACGACGCGTTCACGGCCGGCTTCGGCAACACGCTGCGCTTCACGATCGTCGCGTCGCTCGCCGAGGTCGCGCTCGGCTTCGGCCTCGCGCTGCTGTTCGTGCGCGCGTTTCCGGGCCGGCGCATCGCGTTGCCGCTCGCGATCCTGCCGATGATGCTGTCCACGCTCGTATGCTCGGCGATCTGGCGCAACTGGCTGAACTTCGACGGCTTCCTGAACGCGCTGCTCGCGGCGTTCGGCGTCGAAGGCGTGCGCTGGCTGTCCGATCCGCATCTCGCGCTGTGGTCGCTCGCGCTCGTCGACGTCTGGCAGTGGACGCCGATGGCGTTCCTGATCGTGCTCGCGGGGCTGCAGTCGATCCCGCAGGAGCTGTACGAGGCCGCGCGCACCGACGGCGCGAGCGAGTGGCAGTGCCTGCGCGACATCACGCTGCCGCTCGCGGCGCCGCAGATCGGCCTCGCGCTGCTGCTGCGCTCGATCGACACGTTCAAGCTGTTCGACAAGGTCTATGCGCTGACGGGCGGCGGCCCCGGCAATGCGACGCAGACGCTGTCGACCTATATCTACGACACGGGCTTCCGCTTCTTCAACGTCGGGCCGGCGAGCGCCGCGTCGGTGCTGATGCTCGCGGCGTCCGCGCTGCTGGTCTCGGGGTACGTATGGCAGACGGTTCGCAAGCGGCGCGCATGACGGCGCAACCCGCAGGCATCACGGGCGCACGAACGGGCGCCGCTCTCGGTCGCGCGATGCCGTGGGTCCTGCGTATCGCCGCGCTCGCGCTATTGCTGCTGCCGTGCCTGTGGATGGCCGGCGCGGCGTTCATGCCGACGCTCGAACGCCTCGATCATCCGTTGCGGCTCTGGCCGGCCGCGCCGACCTTCGAGCATTTCGCGTCGGTGTGGTCCAACGGCATCGGCGCGCCGCTGTTCAACTCGCTGCTGGTCGGCTTCGGCACGACGCTGCTCGCGCTGGCGCTCGCGTTTCCGGCCGCGTACGCGCTCGTGCGGCTGCGCTTTCCCGCGCGGCTCGACCTGCTGTTCCTCGTACTCGTGCTCGCGCTGAAGCTGATGCCGCCGATCACGATCGCGGTGCCGCTGTTCGCGCTCGCGAAGCGGCTGCATCTGCTCGATTCGACGCTCGGCCTGGTGCTCGCGTACCAGATCTATGCGTTGCCGATGGCGATCTGGATGCTGCTCGCGTTCGTGCGCGACGTGCCGATCGAATACGAGGAAGCCGCGTGCATCGACGGCGCGGGGCTCGCGCGACGGCTCGTGCAGATCGTGCTGCCGCTGTGCGCGCCGGGGCTGATCGCGACCGCGATCTTCGTGTTCATCGCCGCATGGAACGAATTCCTGATCGCGCTGCTGTTCGTGTCGACGCCGAGCCGCTTCACGCTGCCGCTCGCGATTGCCGGCTACGTGACCGAGAACGGGATCGACTGGGGCGACCTGATGAGCGCAGGGCTGATGGCGTCGCTGCCCACGCTGGCCGTGGCCGGCTACGTGCAGCGCTACCTGCTGCGCGGGTTCGCGGGCGGCCTGAAGTGACGCGCGGCGTGGCCGCGCCCGTTTTCAGGCCGTCACGCGCAGCTTGCACGCACGATTTGCGTGACCGGCACGACACGCGTGCGCGACGGGCCGTCGAACGTCTGCATCCGGTCGGCGAGCAGCTCGATCGCCGCGTGCGCGAGGCCGCGCGTGTCCTGCCGCAGCGTCGTCAGCCGGTACGCATCGTATTCGGCGGCCGGAATGTCGTCGAAGCCGACCACGCGGACGTCGTCCGGCACGCGCAACCCGAATTCGCTGCGCGCGACGTCGATCACGCCGAGCGCCAGCAGGTCCGACGAGCAGAACACGCCGTCGGGCCGCTGGCCGTTCGCGAACAGTTCGCGCGCGGCCTCGATTCCGCTCGCATGAGTGTCGGACGGGGTGTCGAGCACGTGCGCGAGCGTCGCGCCGAACGCGTCGCCGCGCGCGATCGCCTGCTCGAACGCGGCGGCGCGCGACTGCGCGCTGTAGCTCGCGCCGCGCGGCCCGACGAACGCGAGCCGGCGTGCGCCGGTGCGCACGAGCCGCTGCGCCGCATGGGCAGCGCCCGCCGCGTTGTCGCTGACGACGACGTCGGCGCCCGGCAGGTTCGCGTCGCGATTGATCATCACGACCGGAATCCGGTGTTCGAGATACTGCTGCGCGACCGACAGCGGCGGCGACGCGGACGTCATCACGAGGCCCGCGATCCGGTAGCTGAGCAGCTGCTCGAGCGATTGCCGGACCTGACGCGGATCTTCCGCATTGGTCACGAGCGGCGTCAGCGCGCGCTGCCCGAGCGCGGCCATCAGGTCCGACAGCAGCCGCGCGCGGAACGGGTTCTCGAACCCGGCCGTCACGACGCCGATCATGCTGCTGCGCTGCGTGATCATGTCGCGCGCGATCAGGTTGACCTGGTAGCCGAGCGCGCGTGCTGCGGTCATCACGCGCTCGCGCGTCTGCGGTGCGATGCTCGCCGTCGGCGAAAACGCGCGCGACACCGCGGAGCGCGAGACGCCGGCGCGCGCCGCGACATCCGACGCCGTCACCCACGGTTTTCTTTCCTTGTCATTCATCGATTCATGATTCCTTCGAGCCACGATACGTGCATGCCGTCTGCCGACTGGATGTCGGCGCTCGACGACGCGCGGCCGCTGCATACGCTGACCCTACCGGGCAGTCATGACACCTGTGCGTATACGGTCGACGACCTGCTCGTGCGCACGCAGCGCGCGCCGCTCGATGCGCAGCTCGCGCACGGCGTGCGGCTGCTCGACATCCGTTGCCGGCACGTGCGCGATGCGTTCGACATCCATCACGGCGGCATCGCGCTCGGCATGACGTTCGACGACGTGCTGGCGACCTGTGCGCGCTTTCTCGATGCACACCCGCGCGAATGCATCGTGATGTCGGTGAAGGACGAATGGCCGGCGCACGCGTGCACGCGCAGTTTCGACGCGACGTTCGACGCGCATCGCGCGCGGCAGCCGCGGCTGCGCTGGCATGCCGGCGGCACGCTGCCCGCGCTCGGCGACGTGCGCGGCGCGATCGTGCTGCTGCGGCGCTTTCGCAGCAGCCGGCCGCTCGGCATCGACCTGAACACGTGGCCCGACAACGCGACGTTTTCGATCGACCATCCGGACGGCGCATTCGTGATCCAGGACGAATATCGCGTGCCGGTGGTCGCGTCGATCGCGTGGAAGTGGCGTGCGATCGATGCGCTGCTCACGCACCTGCCGTTGCCGGACAGCGGCCGCTGGGCGATCAGTTTCTGCAGCGGAACGGGGATGGGCGCGAATCCGTCGGTGGTCGCGCACGGCGACGGCCGCGTGCAGGGCATTCATGCGCGGCTGGCCGAACGCTTGCGCACGCAGCGCGGCCCGTGTGGCGCGATGCTGCTCGACTTCTGCGATGACGACGACTGGGCGCTGGTGCGCGCGTTGATCGAATGCAACGACTCTGCGCCGGCGCAGCGCGTCTGGCGCAAGACGTTGCGCTGTTAGCGCAGATTGGCGCTGAAGAACGCGAGCGCCTTCACGTCGAGCGTTTCGTGGAATGCCGCGCGATCGAATCCGTTCGCATCGGTACAGACTTCAGGCGAGACCTGCGCCAGTCGTTCGGGGCACGGCGCGAGAAACGCGAAATGCGCGGAATTCGGCACGACGTGGAATTCCGGTCGTTGCGGCAGCATGCCGGCCAGCGCGCGGACGGCTTCCGGCTCCACGCCGTCGCCGCCGGCTTCGGACCCCCAGAGCTGGATCGGCGCGTGCACGTCCTTCAGCGAATCGGCGGTCGGAAATTCGTTCAACGGGTCGGCGATCACATAGGCCTTGATCCGCGGATCGTGCGTCAGCGGTTGGTGCGGCAGGTCATGGTCGCGTATCTGCCTGCAGATCAGCCAGGTCGGGTCGGGGCAGGCGACCCGCGCATGGACGAAATCCGGATTGGCGCCGGCCAGCACGAGGCCCGTATAGCCGCCGCGTGAAAAGCCGAAGAAGCCGATCCGCGCGGGGTCGATATGCGTCGCGTCGGGCCCCTTTGCCAGCATGTAGTCGACGAGACGCTTGATGTCCTCCGGCCGCTCGGCGAGCTCGCGAAGGTCGGCCGCGCGGCTCATGTCGGTATGCGTGTCGCCGGGATGGTTGATTGCCGCGACGACGTAGCCCGCATCGGCCAGCGTTTCGGCGAGGTCGTGATGCCCGAAGTACGTGCCGGCATGGCCGTGCGAAATCACGACGAGCGGCAGCTTGGCGCCGACGGTCGGACAGTTGCGTTGCCCTTTCAGCACGAACGGGCCGATCGTCAGCGATTGCGCGGGTGCTGCGCAGGGCGTCCAGATGGCCGCGCGCAGTTCGGGGCCGGCCGCGTCGGCCGGGATGCTGACGAACTTGATACCGGCCGCGTGCGCGAGCGTCGCGGACAGGCAGAGAAGGACAGCCGGGAGCCAGGTTTTCATGTCGATTCCCCTCCGCTGCAGTAAGCGGGCTTCCGTTCCGGTTCGCGGGGCAGCGACTGCCGCGCGAGCCCGGCGATTCGACCGGGCGGCGAGTTCGGGAGGCATCGCGCCGAGCGGTGACATGGCGGTCCCGGCGACGCCGTGGCGTGCGGCGGGGTGCCGTTCAGCGTGTCGCGATCGCCACCGCCGCACCGGCCATCGCGGTTGCGCTCGTGCGGTTGGCAATCCGCTTGGCGCGCGCCGACGTCAGGAACGCCCGTGCGCGCGACGCAAGCAGCGACCAGAAGCAGTCGGCCAGGATCAGGACCGCGAGCATCGTGCCGACCAGTTCGGCCCACGCGGTCACTCCCACGTGCGCGAGGTCGACGAGAGTCGGCAGCAGCGCGAGATAGAACACCGCGATCTTCGGATTGCCGAGCGTGACGGCCATGCCCGCGACGAACATGCGCCACGGCGACTGGCCGCGCGGCAGCGCGTCGGCGCCCGTTTCCGTCGGCGCGGTCCACATCTTCCACGCGAGGAACAGCAGGTACGCGACGCCGAGCAGCTTCAGCACGATCAGCCCCGTCTCGAACGTGCGTACGAACGCGGACAGCCCCGCGACCGCGAGCGTGAGCCACAGCGCCTCGCCGAGCCACATCGCGGCGAGGAACGGCAGCACGTCCCGCACACCGTTCGTGAGCACGCGTGCGACCAGCGCGGCGACGCTTGGGCCGGGCGTGCCGGCGGTGACGAGCAGGGCGATGGCGAAGACGACGAGCGCGGACAACGTCATGACGAACCTCGTGGGTGGGGCGTTCGAAACGTATGAGGTTTCGATTATAGTGACGGCCGTTCCAGACTGTCTGCCTGAATTGCCGTCATGACTGCATCGATCCTGATTCGCCCGGCCACGCGGGAAGACGCGGCCGCGATGGCCGCCGTGGAAGTCGCCGCCGCGCAGCGGTTTCGCGACATCGGCATGGCCGATATCGCCGATGCCGGGCCGACCGACACGGCCGCCCTGCGCGTGCGCATCGACGACGGTCGGGCGTACGTGGCGGTCGATGCGCAGGGTGCGTGCGTCGGGTTTGCATTTTACCGGCTGCTCGATGCGCAGCGGCTCTATCTGGAAGAACTGGATGTCGCGCCGTCACATGCGGGGCAGCGGATCGGCGCGCGCCTGATCGAACAGGTGACGGCGCGCGCGGCGCAGGAGGGTATCACCGAAGTCGTGCTGTCGACGTTTCGCGATGCGCCGTGGAATGCGCCGTACTACGCGCGCCTGGGTTTCGAGGTGCTCGACGACGCGATGCTCGACGACATGCTGCGTACCATTCGCGCGTATCACGTGTCGCTCGGGCTCGACGAGACACGGCGCGTATTCATGCGGTTGCGCGTTCCGGGCTGACGCAGGCCCGGCGAATCACGGTGCCGGCCGCGGTCCGGTCCGGCGTCAGCGCAATGCCGTGCTCCCGGTAAACGGCAGCGATGCGAACGCGGCTTCCACGTGTGCAAGAAAGTCGGCCGCGGGCCGCGTCAGTTGCAGCCCCGGCGGCGTGAGCCGGTACAACTGCAGCGGCGGCGGCGACATCGGTAACGGCAGCGGCGTCAGCTTCTGGCCGAACACGGTTTCCGCGAGCGAGAGCCGGGTCCACGAGAAAATCGCATCGTTGGTCATCATCAGGCTGTAGAACAGCGCATACGACGTGCAGCGCGTGATGCAGCGCGGCGGGGGCAGGCCCGCGTGCGCATGCAGGTCACGGATATACGTGGGGAAGTTGTCGCTCGCATCGGCGTGGATCCATTCCGCGTCGCGCAGCGCGTCGAGCGATGTCGCGCCCGCAAAGCGTCCGTTCTCGCGGGTGACGAACGCGGTGTCGAACGTGCGGATCGCCTTGATGTCGAGCGACTCGGCAATGGGGCCCGTGACGGCGACGAAGGCGAGATCGAGCGTGCGATTGCGCAACTGTTCCGAGAGCAGGTTGAACGTCAGTTCACGCAGTTCGCACTCGACGTTTGGCCAGCGGCGGCGGAACGCGGCGTAGGCCTCGGCAAAGCCCGTCACCGCGACGATCGGTGTGAAGCCGATCACGAGCCGCCCGTCTCGCAGCCCCTTCATGTGTGCCATGTCCTCGCTCGCCCGTTCGAGCTCGCGCACGACAGCCTGCGCGCGCCCCAGCAGCGCGTCGCCTTCCGGTGTCGGCACGACGCCCCACGGCTTGCGCTCGAGCAGGGGGAGGCCGAACTCGTTCTCCAGTTCCTGGATCGCCTTGCTGATGGCCGGCTGCGTGACGTGCAGGGTCCGGGCCGCAGCCTTGATGCTGCCGGCCGTCGTGACTGCGACGAGCGCGCGCAATTGATGAATTTTCATGATGCGGAAGATATTACCAAAAGTTATCTGCATCAAAATTCGTGAGTTTTTTGACCCGAAACGCGTCTCTATGCTTGGCCGGGACGGTCGCGAGGCGGCCGATTCCACGGAGCCATTCATGACGCAGAACCTTGCTCACGTACTCGCGGCGATTCGCGAGTCGGAGTCCCGATTCGTGGCGATCCGCCGCGACATCCACGCCCATCCCGAACTCGGCTTCGCCGAGACCCGCACCGCGCAGCTCGTCGCCGAACAGCTGGCCGCATGGGGGTACGACGTCACGACGGGCGTGGGCGGCACGGGGGTCGTCGGCCAATTGCGGCGCGGCGCGTCGGCGCGCACGCTCGGTCTGCGCGCCGACATGGACGCGCTGCCGATCGAGGAGGCGACGGGGCTGCCGTATGCGAGCACGGTGGCGCGCACGATGCACGCGTGCGGACACGACGGCCATACGGCGATCTTGCTGGCCGCCGCGCACTATCTCGCCGAACAGGGCCGATTCGACGGCACGCTCAACGTGATTTTCCAGCCGGCCGAGGAGGGGCTCGGCGGCGCAAAGCGGATGATCGACGATGGCCTGTTCGAACGTTTCCCGTGTGAACGCGTGTATGCGCTGCACAACGCGCCGGGCGTGCCGGTCGGCCATTTCGCGTTGCGCCATGGGCCGATGATGGCCTCGTCCGATTCGGTGACCATCACCGTGACGGGCAAGGGCGGACACGGTGCGATGCCGCAGCTCGCAAGCGACCCGATCGTCGCGGGCGCGCAAATCGTGACCGCGCTGCAATCGATCGTCTCCCGCAACGTCGATCCGCTGAAACCGGCCGTCGTGACCGTCGGCACGTTCCATGCGGGCACCGCGCCGAACGTGATTCCGGAAACCGCAACGCTGCAGTTGTCCGTGCGTGCGCTCGACGCGGCCACGCGCGACGAAATCGAGGCGCGCATCCGCCGGATCGTCGACGCGCATGCGCAGGCTTACGGGATGACCGCGCAGATCG
Source organism: Burkholderia metallica (assembly GCF_001718555.1). Lineage (NCBI taxonomy): Bacteria > Pseudomonadati > Pseudomonadota > Betaproteobacteria > Burkholderiales > Burkholderiaceae > Burkholderia > Burkholderia metallica. The sequence continues at coordinate 2,001,111 of NZ_CP013403.1, read as the reverse complement.
AATATCAATCGATCTCGCGTGTCGTGGACAACGACCGCGCGGCATCGGATCTCGCGGTCGAGACGATTGCGGCGCTGGCCGGCGAAGGCGCGCTCACGCTGTTGCCCGACGGCGTGATGGGCAGCGAGGATTTCTCGTGGATGACCGAATGCGTACCGGGCTGCTACGTGCTGATCGGTAACGGCGTCGATTCCCGCGGCGGGTGTTCGGTGCACAACCCGGGTTACGACTTCAACGACACCGCGCTGAGCTGGGGGGCGGCCTATTTCGCCGGTATCGCCGAACGCTTCCTGAAGGCGGACTGACGACGGCGCAGAGGAGAAGCGCCGGTCGGACATGAATCGAATTGACGATAAGGATATCGAATGAAAAAGCGATTTGCACTGGGTGCGGCCTGTCTCGCGCTCGGCGCCGGCAACGCGCGCGCCGTGCCCTATCAGGACGTGTTGCTGGCGGCGGTGCCCGAGTACAACGGTCGACTGACGGAGGGCGTCGCGCTGTACGGCTCGGTCGACATGGGAATCAACTACCAGACGGTCGGCGGCCATTCGCTGTGGCAGACGCAGAGCGGTGGCGAGTGGACCTCCAAATTCGGCTTCTTCGGCCGCGAGAACCTCGGTGGCGGCTGGCGCGCCGAGTTCAACCTCGAAAGCGGTTTTCTCGCGAACAATGGCGCGCAGCAGGACAAGCAGTCGACCTACAACCGGCAGTCGTGGGTCGGCCTGTCGTCGGACAGCTACGGGCGGCTGCGTCTCGGCAAGCAGATCGGCACGGCGCTGCCGCTGTTCATCGACGTATTCGGCACGGTGGGTACGAACTCGGTCTATACGTGGCTGGGCGCGGCAGCCGTGCAGACGAGCCGCGGCGTCGGCTACAACTCGGACCTCGGGCCAGGGGCGACGCAATTGCCGGCACGCGTCGACAACGCCATCACGTACCGTACGCCGATCGTTGCGGGCACCACGTCGCTGATGCTGATGTATGCGCCGAGCAACGTGGCCGGGCGCGCGCCCGCGGCGTCCGCGCAGGGCGCGCTGCTGCAGTGGTACAACGGCACGACCTATCTGGCCGCGAGCTACAACCAGGCGTGGGGCGTCAACGGGGCGAGCACCGTGCGCAACGACCTGTACGGGCTCGGCGCCGTCTACGACACGGGGCGGATCGTGCTGTCCGCATCGTTCAACCAGTACGCGCCGAAGCTGGCCGGCGACGGCATCGCGCGCGTCTACACGGTCGGCGCGATCGTGCCGTTCGGTGTCAATGCGATTCGTGCGTCGGTCGTCTATCGCGATACGTCGGGCGTACGCGACGCGGCCGGCCAGCCGGCCAAGGATTCGGCGCTCGGTGCGATGCTCGGCTACGACTACCTGCTGTCGAAACGCACGGGCCTCTATGCGCGTGCGGGGTTCATCCGCAACTACGGCATCTCGACCGTGCTGCTGAACGGCAACCCGCTGCCGACCGAGCCGGGCGGCACCGCACCACGCACCGGGACGACCCCCGTGACGCTGTCGCTCGGCATGTATCACAACTTCTGAACGGGAATTTTCCGATGCATACCCTGAATCGCACGGCCGCCGCACGGGTCGATGCCGCGCCGCGTGTGACGCGCCGCACGGTCGTTGCGGCCGCACTCGGCAACGGACTCGAGTTCTTCGACTTCACCGTCTACAGTTTTTTTGCCGCCCTGATCGGCAAGCTGTTCTTTCCCGCGTCGAGCGACGTCGGCGCACTGATGCTGTCGCTGGCGACGTTCGGTGTCGGGTTTGTCGCGCGGCCGCTCGGCAGTGTCGCGATCGGCGCCTATGCGGACCGTGCCGGGCGCAAGCCTGCACTCGTGCTGACGGTCGCGTTGATGGCGCTCGGCACCGGGATCATCGGCTTCGCGCCGACCTATGCGCAGATCGGCATCGCAGCGCCGCTGCTGATCGTCATCGGGCGCTTGCTGCAGGGCTTTTCGGCGGGGGGCGAAGTCGGCGCCGCGACGACCCTGCTGATGGAGTCGGGCGATACCGGCCGGCGCGGCGAGCGGGTGAGCTGGCAGATGGCGAGCCAGGGCGGCGCGACGCTGGTCGGCGCGTTCGTCGCGCTGACGCTGTCGCGCGCGCTGCCACCCGAAGCGCTGCACGCGTGGGGATGGCGCGTACCGTTCGTGCTCGGTTTGCTGATCGGCCCGGTCGGCTTCTATCTGCGGCGTCACCTCGACGATACGTTGCCGCACGCGGCGGCCGGCGCACCGCGCGAGCGTGCGCGCGTTCCGTGGCGGCAGGTCGTGGCCGGCACGCTGCTCGTGATCGGCGGCACGTCGACCACCTATACGATCGTGTTTTTCCTGCCATCGTTCCTGACGCTGACCGTCGGCATGCCGGCATCGGTGTCGTTGCTGTCGGGCTGCGCGGCGGGCGCCGTGCTGCTGATCGGTTCGCCGCTCGCGGGACGGCTCGCGGATCGCGTGCGGCGTCGCAAGCGGCTGGTGGGCGTGACGTGTGTCGCGTCGGCCGTGCTCGTACTGCCGGCGTTTTACGCGATGAGCAAGTGGCCGTCGGCGGTCACCGCGGTCGCGGTCGTGATCGTGCTGATCGGCTTGATGACGCTGTCGAGTCCCGCCGGCTTCGTGATGATTCTCGACGCATTTCGGCCCGAAGTGCGGGCCATGTCGCTCGGGATGATCTATGCGCTCGGCGTGACGATTTTCGGCGGGTTCGCACAACTGATCGTCGGTGCGATGTGGCGCGCGACCGGCAGTTTTTACGCGCCGGCGTGGTATGTGCTGGGATGCAGCGCGGCGAGCCTGGTCGGCCTGGCGTTGTTCGTGGACGCGCCCGCCGTGGACGGCACGCGGTGAGCGGGACGGGCGAACGCGTTGCATGCCCGCCCGGAGGTGTGCACGACGAACGGACGGGCGAGGCCGGACCATTCGTCGTGCATGGCTCGTTGCGCGATCAGGCCGCGTCGCTCAGCGCCGGGTAGTCGGTATAGCCCGTTTCGCCTTCCGCGTAGAACGTCTCCGGCACCGGCTTGTTGAGCGGTGCGCCGAGTTCGAGGCGGCGCGGCAGGTCCGGGTTCGCAATGAACAGCTTGCCCCATGCGATCGCGTCGGCGCTGCCGCTCGCGAGCGCGGCCTGCGCGGTGTCGAACGTGAACTGTTCGTTCGCGATCAGCGGGCCGCCGAACGCTTCCTTCAGGCGCGGGCTCAAGTGGTCGCCCGAGTACGATTCACGCGTGAAGATGAACGCGATCTTGCGGCGGCCGAGTTCGCGCGCGACATAGCCGAACGTGGCGGCCGGGTCGGAGTCGCCCATCGTGTGCGCGTCGCCGCGCGGGGCAAGGTGCACGCCGACGCGGCCGGCGCCCCACACGTCGATCGCTGCGTCGACCACTTCGAGCAGCAGGCGCGCGCGGTTCTCGATCGGGCCGCCGTACGCATCGGTGCGGTGATTCGTGCTGTCCTGCAGGAACTGGTCGAGCAGGTAGCCGTTCGCGCCGTGAATCTCGACGCCGTCGAAGCCGGCCGCCTTCGCGTTCTCCGCTCCCTTGCGATACGCGGCGACGATGCCCGGGATTTCGTCGAGTTCGAGCGCGCGCGGCGTCACGTACGGACGCTGCGGACGCACGAGGCTCACGTGTCCGCCGGCGGCGATCGCGCTCGGCGCGACCGGCAGGTCGCCGTCCAGGAACATCGGATCGGAGATGCGGCCGACGTGCCACAGCTGCAGCACGATGCGCCCGCCGGCCGCGTGCACGGCCTGCGTCACACGCTTCCAGCCGGCCACCTGCTCGTCGGACCAGATGCCGGGCGTGTCCGCGTAGCCGACGCCCTGCGGCGTGACCGACGTCGCTTCGGTAATGATCAGCCCGGCCGTCGCGCGCTCGGCGTAGTAGCGGGCCATCAGGGCGTTCGGCACGCGCGTCGCGCCCGCGCGGGAGCGGGTGAGCGGTGCCATCACGATACGGTTCGGCAGGGTCAGTTCGCCGAGGGTAACGGGGTCGAACAACGTGGGCATGGCAGATAACCTCTTCACGAAAAGCGGGTGCGCGGTCGCGTCATGTGCGATGCGGGCCCGGGTGGCCGATTCGGCCGTTGGCTAGAGTTCGCGACGCAGCGCGTCGTGAAATGCGTCGATGACGGCCTCGTTGCGGCGAAAGAACGCCCACTGGCCGATCCGCGTCGACGTCACGAGCCCCGCGCGCTGCAGCGTCGCGAGGTGCGCGGAGACGGTCGACTGCGACAGCCCGCAGCGCGCATCGATCTGGCCCGCGCAGACGCCGTGTTCATACGGCAGCGTCTGCGCCGGAAAATGCTCGCCCGGCGTTTTCAGCCAGTTGAGGATTTCCCGGCGCACGGGGTTCGAGAGCGCTTTCAGGATCGCGTCGATGTCGAGTTCGGTCGGCATGGAGGGGTGGGTGGCGTTACGGTCGTGCATACGGGTATCGTCGATTGGCGAATCTTATATCGGAATTTGACGATATGCTTGAAAGCATTACTGGCTATAGGGGTGATAGGTGGGGACGGACAAAAAAGATCGCACTTGTAAGAAGGGGATGGAAATGCGCAAAAAAGACTGCACCCCGAATGTCACAATGTGAAAAATTGAAGTAACTGATTGATATTAATCTACTTTATTTCCCGCTCGGTTAGGTGGGCTTGGGAGTCAGTAGGGTGGGCGAAAGTCAGCGATCGAGTAAATTGATAAGTATGTCTAAGCTAATGTGTGCGCTAAGGCGATGTGACAGGGGAAAACCATATTCTTTCAAAATTATTTCATGTTGAAGGGGGAAGTCAACTCAACGCGAGCAGGTTGCATCCCTCGATCGATGCCTTCGTCGACTGCGAGGTCAGGTTGATCGCCGCACGCGTTGCTGGACGTGAAAACGACGCCCGGTCGATACCCAGTGTGTGGGACTTGGCGGGCTTCAAAGTCCATAGATGACAGGCGGATGGACCGCGGCTCCTGGATCGATCGATTGTCGTATTACACGCGTGACAGATACGCTTCCTTCATTGATTCCGTATGGTTTTCCGGCAGGTAGCGTCCCGGCAGCGCGCGGTGCCATTCGTAGTTGCCGCGCATGATCCTTTCCATCATCGCAATATACCGATCCAGTCGCTCGCGCACTTCGGCGCCCATCCCCAGGCTCGCGCACCACGCGGGCACGCCGGCCTTCAAGGTGACGAAGTCCTGGCAAAACCGTGCGACCATCCGCTGCGACTCGGCGATGGCTGCGTCGCGTCTCATCCCATGTCCGTGCGTCAACTGAATGACGATGTTGTTGCGCTCGCCCTCGCTCTCCTCGCGCTCCAGCGACACGACGTCGTTCACGATGCAGCACACGGCAAAGCACACGAATGCCATGTCTTCCAGATGCCCCGGCCCGAGCAATGCGGACGGGAGTTCGATGTCGTTCCCGCGTTCGCCGAGATCGAGAAACATGTGGTACGCGTAGCTTCTGACCCGCTTCTGCAGGTAGACCTGCACGTCCGGCGCCCAGACGTCGGCCGCATGTTCTTCGGTTTCTTCCAGCAAGCGCTGGAAGTAATCCTCCCAGTCCCGCAGGCAGCGCGCACGCCATTCGGCCGACATGCCGCCCTCCTTCGCCCGCGCCCAGATATCGAGCCACGCCGCCTCCGGGCCCGACTTCGGGATCCACGTATCGGGATCGCGCATCATGCCGATCACGCGGTTCAGGACCGGCCGAACGCGGGAAAGATCGCCGTTGTTGCGAACGCAGAAATCGTCGAAAACGGCGACCCACATCAGCGTGTCGCAAATGATCCGGTTGTCCTCGAACGGGATATTTCCCCACATCCACGCGATCGCCACGGTCAGATCCGTTTTCATCAGGCTTTGCACCGCGCTTTCGTTTCCGGCAAGGCCTTTCTCGGCCAGCCATTGCTCCTGCACGGTCAGCAGTTCCGCAAGCTGCGGATGCAGGTTCGCGGAAAACGGGACATCGAAATCAACGATGGGCATATGGGTTCCTGATTTATTTCTGAGAGAAATGACTCATCGACCATCGAAACGCCGACAGTCCATTTCCTAAAGCCCGAAACGGCGATGGCGAGAATAAAAAAAGCGAATGGCGTCGTCGAAGTCCGCGCGCCCGAATTCAGGCCAGCACACCGGCGTGAAATACAGTTCGGAAAACGAGCTTTGCCACAGCATGAAGTTCGACAGCCGCTGTTCGCCTGACGTCCGGATGACGAGATCGGGGTCGGGTTGCCCAGCCGTGTAGAGGCGGCTCGCAATCAATTCGGGACTCAGGTCGGCGAGCAACTGGTCGAGCGATCCGGCAGCGGCGTGCTCGCTGATCAGCGCCCGGATCGCGCTTAGCAATTCGAGGCGGCCACTGTACGCAACCGCGATGTTGACTTCGAGCCCCTGAACCTGCTCGGTGCTTCGCACGGCGTCTCCGATGCGCTCCGCGACGGTCGAGGGAAGTTTCGTCAGATCACCAATCACGCGCAGCCGCCACCGGCCGCTACGGGCCAGTTCGTCGAGTACCTTGACGATCACGGTCAACAGGCCGACCAGTTCCTCGGCGTTGCGTTTCAGGTTCTCGGTGGACAGCGGCCATAGCGTCACCATAGGAATGGCCGCAGCTTCGCACCAGGACAGCAGCGCGTGAACGTTTCTTCCACCCGCTCGATAGCCGTCGATGGTTGGCAACCCGAGGCGATCCGCCCAGCGGCGGTTGCCGTCGAGAATGACCGCGAGATGCCGGAGTGGGACGCCTTCGCTGGCGGTCGGCGTTTCGGGCGTGCCGAACGAGCAGGCGTCGGGGGCCGACAGTGCCGCAGCTTGAGTCATCGTCACTCCCTCGGTCAAGAAGTGTGTGTCGACGATGAGAGATCGTTGCGTCGACTCGATGAAACCGACAATACGTAAACAAAAAGAACCTGCGGGGAGATAGTTTACGACTCGTATTATTCATAGTTGCCCGGATTTTTCAAGTCGACAAAGTCAATATTTTGTTTTTAGATAAATTGATTTGAATGGTTTCAATAATGGAAATTGCGGTCGCGCGGGTTGCCGGCGCTCGGCGCCGTCCGTCAATGCGGCACCGATGAATGCTGCGGGGTCGACGATCAAACGCAACGATGCAGTTCAGCCATCCAGCGTCTGCGCCGGCGTGTCGAGCTTCAGTTGATAGAACGCAACATCGAGCCAGCGCCCGAACTTGAAGCCCGCTTCCGCAATCGTGCCCGAGTGCACGAACCCCAGCAGCGTCGTATCCGTGCCGCGAAGCTGGGCAAGTTCATCGCTTGTAGACCGGGCGCAGGCCTTGGCGCTGCAAACTACGTCGAACACGCTCAGCACTCACCGGGCAGCCTTGGGCGCGCAATTGCCGCACGATACGGGGGCGGCCATAGCTGCCGCGACTGGCCCGGTAGATGGCCGCCACTTCGACGTTCAGTTGTTGAAGCCCTTAAAAACTGCTAATCGTGTCCATAGATTACGCTAATGTAAGACACGGCCGCGGCCCCGCGAGATAAGGCATTGCTGCCGTTCGCGCGTCTTTTCATGCGTGCGTTTTGGCAACGCGCGCACGCACGGATGTCCGTTTATATTGCTAAGGAACCTTATCACGACGGCATGATTGCCTGTTCAAACCCGGGTTTCGCACAACGCGTGACACGGGCTGTCGGCGCTGCAACGGTGTGGGCGGGAGTTGGCACTGGTCTTCGCAACACCGTGGCCGGTGACAACGTTAATTCGCAACCTGCAACCTCATGAATTCACGACGGTTTCGCTCTTCATTGCCGGCGCGAGGCGGCGGAGTGACATTTTTACGTCGCAAACGGTGACAACTTTAATTTGATCTACGGTAGGAGGGCGACGTTGGCCAGTCAAAATAGCACTTGACGTTCACTTTTTGCGTCATATGCTTTCCACTGGATGCGAGTAAAAGGCGTGGAAATAAGCAATCAGTTTGTCGATGATTTCTCGTATTGTTTCGGTTTTTTATGGGGCATACGTCGCGACACTACCTGAGATTAAATCGGCAGCATGATTGTTTCGGAAATTCCACTTGGAAATCTCCGAAACTTCCCGAACGAGCGCGACCACCTCTCAGTTCGTTATTTTTCAACCTTTGGAGAGCCGACATGTCATCTATTGTCAAGATCCTCTTTTTGACCTTAATGGCCTGCCTTGTTTTTAACGGAGAAGCTGGCGCCGCTGAAAAGTCTTTCTGCTATTTCCACCACAATTGCCCCGCTGACGGAAAGCTGCCGAAAGGTCAACCGCCGGAGCAATACACCAAACAGCAGTGCAAGAACGGTGGGGGTAAGAGCTGGGGCGACGGCCCAACGAGCTGCGAAAACGTGAACAAATGAGAAGGTCGGAGCCCAGCGTCAATTGAACAATGTGAGGGGTAGTTCTCGCTGCCGGATCTCCTCCCTCTTGATTTTGTTGCGTTCTACCGGGGAAGACGGATCTCGGGCGGCAAGGTCTGCCGCTCGCCCAAATCAGAGACCGTGCGATATCGATCCCAACGGGTTCGCCTCGGCAGTCCTTAAAAACGCAATGCCGCTAATAAGAATTAGCGGCATTGAATGTGCATCAGAAAAACCCGGCCAAAGCCGGGCTCACGTCGCTGCGTGATGCGGCGGCCACGCCTACTTGACCGTCGCCAACGGCAAAAACAACGCCAACGGGTCATGCGTGAGGGACTGAAAACCGAAGTGGCCATAGAGAACGCCGCGGCACCCTCGTCCTTCGCGTCGACGGTCAAGGCGACGGCCGGGATTTCCGAGCTGGCCGCGCGCCGCAGGGCGTTGACCGACATGGTGCGCCCCTGGATCTCGGCGGCCCGGCGGATCACCGCCAGCACATCGGTCTCGACGCGTGCTTCAAAGCGAGTAGTAGCCATAGGGTGTTACCTCCTGGTGCTGCTGTACGGAAAAATTGCCGGGTGCACTCGCGAGGATGGAACCGGCCTCTGTCAATGCGTACATCCCGTGATTCGGCCGCCGGGGAGCGGCGCCTATGGCAGCACCCTCTGATAAGGGCAGGCGGCCGATTAGCATATCGATGCCGCCTGCGGATGCGGTTACTTCATGACGCGTCATTCGCGACAATGCGCCCCTGCCCGATGAGCGCCGTCATCGCCATCATCAGTTCGAATGCGCGGTCCGCGTTCACCGGTTGATTCTGCGTACCGAACCTCAGCACGATGACACCGTCCACCAGCGCCGCGATGAGTGTCGCGCGCGCGAGGCATTCGCGCGCGGTCGCCGACGAATCGATCTCCCGGATGAGATCCGTGCAGACCACCCGGTACGCCGCGTAGCCCCTTCCCACGATTTCACGCGTGATATCCGAATGTTGAGCCAGAGCGAACATCTCGATCCAGAGTTGTTGCACCTCGGGAACACAGACTTCCTCGAAAACGTCTGCGGCGATGTCGCACAGGCGCTCCAGCGCCGATTTTCCGCTCGGCTTGCCGAGCTCCGCGTAGTGGTCCAGATAAGCTCGTCCCACCGCGTCAAGTGTCGAGCGCAGCAGGTCGTCATGGGTCGGGAAATAGTTCTGGAGCACCGAGGGCAGGATGCCGAGTTCTCTCGCCACCCGTGCCAGGGTGAAGTTTGCATAGCCTTCTGTCGCCAGAAGGTTGGCGGCGGTGGAGACGATCTCGTTGATCTTGAGTTCCCTGCGCTTGCCCTGGGCCGTCGGCCGGTAATGGAAGGCGTCCTGGGTCGACTGGTGCGCCCGGAGATCCAGTAGCCCGGGCTGGAGGTCCCCATTCGATCCGAAGACGCTGATCGGGGTATGGCTGCCGTCGTGAAGGACACGCGGACGACGATGTGGCGCTTCGCTCTCGAGCATCTGTGGCGACGCGCTCATCACCATTTTTACGGCTCGCTTGGCGACGCGGATCAACTCCACATAGTCTTTTCCGGGGTAATCGCCGTGGGACGCGAATATCGTCATGCCGTCCATCTGCGCGACGATCACGGCGGCACGCACCTGGCATGCGTCACTGGACAACGTCGGGTGAAGCTCCGACAGCAATTTCTCGAAGATGCCTCGATACCGCGCCTGCATGTCGCGCAGCAGTTCCGCGACATAGGCTTCATGCGATGCGAAGGCCCAGATCTCGACCATGAACTTCGGCAGATCGGTCTCGTTGATGTTCTGGAAAATGCGATTGATCAGCGCGGAGCAACGTTGCGCAGCACCCATGCCCGGGCGGCTCGCGATCGCTTTGTAGTCCTCCATGACCTGGCTCAGGTAGGCCGGGAGCGCGGTGCGCAGCAACTCTTCCGTCGTTCGGAAGTAGTACTGGAGATTGCCATGGGTGATTCCCATGCGATCCGCTACACGGCGGATCGCGAACCCGGCATAGCCGTCCTCCTGAAAGACCTGGCGCGCGGTATCGATGATCTCTCGAATGCGCTGTTCGCGATTGCGCCGTGACGACGGCCGCGCGGCGGACTTGGCGCCCTCCGAATGGTCAGGGGTTTCTTCCTTGATCGCGCTGTTTTGCACGTTGACGCTCCCATGGCTAATACAAGGTTTCTGTAAATTATAGGCCTATCCGACGGAAGGGGAAAAATGCCGCTTCCTTCCCTCCATGCTTTTGTGCGCGAGCAATGACTGGCTGAGTGCGCAACGCGCCCCCTACGTTTTTTCACTCCAGTGCATGGCGGCGTGCTGCCCGCGGCAACCTTGCGCCCCGGAACATCTTTGTTGGCCCATCGTGCAATTCCGCGCCTTGCGGCATGCGAATTCGAGTTGGTTCGACATCGTTTTCCTCGTGCCCGGTCGGTGTTTTCCCTAATTTTTTCGCGCTTGAGTGTAGGCCGACGCAACGTTAATATTAGGCCGTCATAACGTACTTTAAGGGCCGACGATACGTCTATTGGTGATCGATTCAGGCTCCGGGGCGAGGTGATGGATTTCATTCGTTGCAGAGCGGATCTGCATGCGAAAGGCGTCCCGGAGAAGTGCGAACCGCCTTCCCGGGCGGGTAGCGAACGGCAGAAAGGCGCAGGTTCTCCTTCGCTTGGACGTGCGAGCCGGCTTCAACGGATGTGCCGCGCACCATCGTCGGCGGCCGTACTCCCATCAAACCGTCGGGTGGTCTGGAGTCGAAAGACCACCCACTGGATGCGACCGGCATCGGAACGCGATGACCTCGTCACGCAGCTGCCCGGCAACGCCGGTGTGCGTCAGGTGCAGCGTGCGCGCGCTGCGATCCAGGAAAACGGCGACGCGATGCAGCGCATGGAAGAGGCGGCAGTGGCCGTCCACATTTTGAGCAAGGATTGACGGAGTCTGAAATGAGTACGGCTAACGATACGAAGCAGGAAAAGCCAGATAAGCGTCCGGGAATGACGCGGCGCAATTTCGTGAAAGGTGCGGCAGCCGCGGCCGTTGTCGTGCCTGCCGTGGTGGCGATGCAGGATGCACGCACGGAACCCGTGGAGGACGGCAAGGAGCGAGCCGACCTCGAAAAATATCGGGCGCTGGGCGGATGGGTTGAAAAGCCCGATGACCTGCAGCCCGCGCTCGAGGGCGACGTCAGCGCGGATGTGGTGATTGTCGGCGCCGGTTTCGCGGGCCTTTCCGCGGCAGTGGAACTCGCCCGGCAAGGCGCGAAAGTGGTCGTCATCGAGCGCGAGTTTCCCGGCTTTGGCGCGAGCGGGCGCAACGCGGGCTACCTGGCAGGCGCCATGGGGCTCGAATACGACCTGATGCTTCGCGATATCAGCAAGGAGCAGGCGACGCAGATCGTCCGGTATTACGACGACGCCGTCGGCTTCGTCGAAGGCAAGCTCAAGGAGCACGATATCGATTGCGAGTACGTGCAGTCCGGATGGATCCGTGCGGGCGTGCATCCGTCGCAGGAGCAGAAGATCCGCGACGAGATGCGGATCGGCGCCGAGCTCGGCCACAAGTCGCAATTTCTGGATCAGGCCCAAATGCGCGCGCGCGGAATTCCCCCCGCGTTTCTCTTTGGCGAATACACACCGACCGGCGGCACGCTCCACCCGGGCAAATACGTGATGGGGCTGCGGCGTGCCGCGCTGCGGGCCGGCGTGAAGCTGTACGAGAACACGCCGCTGCTGTCTTACACCGAAGGCCCGGTCATCCAGGTGAAGACCCCGCGCGGCAGCGCGAGCGCCCCGGTGCTGCTGTTTGCTACCAATGCCTACACCCCGCAGCTCGGTTTGCTCGCAAACAAGGTGGTGCCGTTGCGGATCTCCGCCATCGAGACCGAGCCGCTGTCCGACGCGCAACTGGCGTCGCTGGGGTGGTCACGGCGCGAAGGCATCGTCACCGCCCACTACAGCATGGAGAGCTTCCGCCTGACGGCACGCAACACGATCATCTCGACCGTCAAGCGTATCCACTATCCGTACGGCTCCAGGACGCCGAATGTGCCCGCCTACGATCAGTATCGCGAGTTGAGGGCGAACCTGCATGCACGCTTGCCGAGCTTGAAGAACGTCGCATTGCGGCACTGCTGGAGCGGCTATATCAGCGCCGCCGGCGACGCGCTGCCCGTCGTCGGCAAGACCGGCACGAACCAGAACATTTATTACACCGCAGGGTGTTCGGGGCATGGCGTAGCCAGCCAATCGATGGTGGGGCACATGATTGCCCAGCACATTCGCGGCACCGAACCGCCGCTGCTGACTGCGTTGCGCCACGACACGCCGTCGCTACCGCCCGAGCCGTTCCGGTGGTGCTTCATCAATGGGCTCCTGGTCGGCGCGAACGCGATGGACGACTGGGTGAACCGCAAGGTGCGCGACGCTGCAACCTGAAGGCGAGCGCCTTCTTGCCCAGCGGCCGGAAGACGTCGATCGGGTCTTCGATACCCACTTCCGGGGCGCAGGTCAGTTTGACGCAATCAACGGCTTCAAGAACGGCGCAGGTCGCGATGCCCGAGGGCGTGAGCGCGCGCTTGCAACACGATATCGACGACCTCTCGCACTACATCACAACCCGATAGATCACGCAGATTCTTCAAGTCAGGCGGAAAACAAGATGGACGATAGTGCAAAGAAACGCGATGAGGCACCGGAAGCGGCCGCGCTCACGCGACGCGGCTTTCTTGGGATGGCTGCATCGGTAACGGCAGCGGCGACGGTGGCGGTATTGCCGAAGGCGGCGAGCGCCGCGATTGCCGCCGGCAATGAGCAGGACGTGCTGGAGGTGGCCATCATCGGCGCCGGGCTGGCCGGCCTGACCGCCGCCCGTGACCTGAAGCGGGCAGGGTGCGAGTCCTTCATCGTGCTGGAGGCGCGCGACCGTGTCGGTGGACGCACGCTCAATCACGACCTGGGAAAAGGCTACTTCTCGGAAGCGGGCGGCCAGTGGATCGGGCCGGGCCAGACCGCGGTTGCCGATCTGGCTCGCGAGCTCGGCGTCGGCACCTTTCTGACCTACTGGGAAGGCAATATCGTGATGCTGGCCGGCGACGCGCGCGCTACCACCGAATGCGATGGCGGCTTTGGCACGGATCCGAAACTGCGGCGTGAACTGGAGGCGTTGGCCAGGAGCGTGCCGACAGCGGCGCCGTGGACGTCGCCGCGTGCCGCCGAGTTCGACGCCATGTCGCTTGCCGACTGGCTGGCAACCAAGAACCTCGCGCCGGAAGACCAGATCAGCTGGGTGCTCGCCGCGCAGCTGACGACGGGTACCGCACCGACAAAATTATCGCTGCTGCACTACCTGTCTCTGATCAACTCCGCGGAATGCAATTACAGGCAGCTCGAAGCGGTCAAGGGTGGTGCACAGGAGCGCCGCATTTCGGGTGGCTCGCAGATCCTGTCGATCAAGATGGCAGAGGCGCTGGGCGACAAGGTGCGCCTGTCGACCCCGGTGCTGCGTATCGAGAACTGGCAGAACGGGCCGGTGACCATTCACACCGCGAAGGGCGTGGTCCGCGCACGCAGTTTGATCGTCGCGCTCTCGCCGTCGCTGTGCAACCAGATCACCTTCGATCCGCCGCTGCCGGAAAAACGCCAGGAAATGCAGCGCCGTTGGCCTGCCTTTGCTCCGATGCGCAAGACGGCGCACGTCTACAAGAAGGCATTCTGGCGCGACAAGGGCTTGAACGGCATGGTCGTGCAATTGAAGGGGCCGATCCAATGGTCCTACGACAACTCGCCGGAGGATGTCTCGTTTGGCGTGATCTCGGCCTTCGTGAACAACGGCGTGCTGCCGTCGGACCCGAAGGCTGCCGAAGCCGAACTGTCGCGCATCTATGCCCAGGCGTTTGGCGACGAAGCGCTGCATCCCGTCGCGTACCACGAGTACGACTGGGGCAAGGCTGACAACTGGTCACTGAGCTGCACATCCCCGATACCTCCAGGCTTTCTCACCAAGTACGGCGATGTGTTGCATCCGTCGATCGGCCGGCTGATCTGGGCAGGTACGGAAACCGCGGAAATCTGGATCACCACCATGGACGGCGCAATACGGTCCGGCCACAAGGCGGCATTGCAGGCGCTTCAGGCCGTGGCTGGGGGGAAAGCATGATGAATACGAAAACGCAATCACCCGGCCGTGGCAAGCGGATTCTGGTAGTGGGGGGCGTGTTGCTGTCGGCCGCATTAGCCGTTGGCGGCGTCATGTACGGGCCTCAGCTCTATGGCCTGCTGCAGCTCGGCAAGCAGCTCGATCAGATTTCGCAGGAGGACACGCGTATCGGCGGTCCATGGCCGCGCGCCAGCGACGCGTGCGTGTCTTGCCATGGTCAAGGGGGCAATGCACGCGCCCAGACCTATCCGCGCCTGGCGGGTCAGCCGGAGGCCTACCTGAAGCAGCAGCTCACCGCGTTCGCCAGTGGCGAGCGCAGCAATCCGACCATGACGTCGCTGGCAGCGAGCATGTCGGAGCAAGAGCTTGAGGGCCTGGCGGCGCATTTCTCGAAGATGACGCCGCTGCCGAACACGACGTTCCAGGGAGACCCGGCACGCGTGGCGCGCGGCGAGACGCTGGTCAAGGCCCACAACTGCGCCGCTTGTCACGGGCAGAAGCTGGAGGGGAAAGACGTATTTCCACGATTGGCCGGGCAGGGCTACGCATACCTGCGCGATCAGCTCGCCCGCTTCAAGAGCGGTGCACGTCGCGATGCCACGGGCTCGATGCCGGCAGTCGTCGCAACGCTGTCGCAGCAGGATATCGACGACCTCGCGCAATACATCGCAAGCCGATAGACCACGCAGATTCTTCAAGTCAGGCGGACAACAAGATGGACGATATTGCAAAGAAACGCAGCGACGCGCCGGAGGCGGCCGCACTCACGCGGCGCGGCTTTCTCGGCGTGGCTGCGTCGGTAACGGCAGCCGCGACGGCGGCCGTGCTGCCGAAGGTGGCGGCCGCAGCAGTGACCGCGAGTGACGAGCGCGACGTGCTCGAGGTGGCGATCATCGGCGCGGGGCTGGCCGGCCTGACCGCTGCACGCGACCTGAAACGCGCGGGGTGCGAGTCCTTCGTGGTGCTGGAGGCGCGCGATCGCGTTGGCGGACGTACGCTTAACCACGATCTCGGCAACGGCTACTTCTCGGAATCGGGTGGCCAATGGATCGGGCCGGGTCAGACGGCGATTGCCGATCTGGCTCGCGAGCTGGGTGTCGGCACGTTTCCCACCTACTGGCAGGGCAAGTCGACGATGCTGGCCGGTGGCGCACGTGCGGCTGTCGATACCGAGGGCGGGTTCGGCACGGACCCGAAGGTTGCGCATGAACTCGAGGTGCTGGCGAGGAGTGTGCCCTGCGGCGCGCCGTGGAAATCTCCGCGCGCGGCCGAGTTCGATGCGATGTCGGTCGGCGACTGGCTCGTGAAAAGGAACATCGCACCGGCAGACCAGATCGGCTGGTCGACCGGTCTGGAGATCACGGGCGGGGCGTCGCCGGCGCGACTGTCGCTGTTGCACTGGCTGTCGATGGTCAATTCGGCCGAATGCAATTACGACCGGCTCGAAGCGGTCAAGGGCGGCGCGCAGGAGACCCGCATCTCGGGCGGTTCGCAGATCCTGTCGATCAAGATGGCGCAGGCGCTGGGCGACAAGGTGAAGCTGTCGACTCCCGTGCTGCGCATCGAGAACTGGCAGAACGGCCCGGTCGCCATTCATACCGCGAACGAAGTGGTGCGTGCGCGTAACGTGATCGTCGCGCTGTCGCCGATGCTGTGCAATCAGATCGCCTTCGATCCGCCGCTGCCGGAAAAACGCCGCGAAATGCAGCGCCGCTGGCCTGCCTTCGCACCGGGACGCAAGACGACGCACGTCTACAAGAAAGCGTTCTGGCGCGACAAGGGCTTGAACGGCTGGATCTTTCAACCGAAGGGGCCGGTGCTGTGGGCGTACGACAACTCGCCGGAGGACGTCTCGTTCGGCGTGATCAACGCGTTCGTGCACATCAGCATGCTGCCGGCGGACCCGAAAGAGGCCGAGGCCCAGCTGTCGCGCATCTATGCCGAAGCGTTTGGTGACGAAGCGCTGCACCCGATCGCGTTCCATCAGCGTGATTGGCTCAAGGCAGATAAATGGACGCTGAGTTGCGTGTCGCCGATGCCGCCCGGTTTTCTCACCACGTACGGGGAAGCGCTGCATCCATCGGTCGGCAAGCTGATCTGGTCGGGCACGGAAACGGCGGAAATCTGGGCGGGCTACATGGATGGCGCAGTGCGTTCCGGCCACAAGGCAGCATTGCAGGCGCTGCAGGCGGCGGCACGGGGGAAGGCATGATGAATACGACCACGAAACCGACAACGCAAACGAAACCGCGTAGCCGCCGCAAGCGGGTGTTGATCCTGTCAGGCTGGCTGCTGTTGGCTGCGGCCGTCGTCGGCGGCATCGCCTACGGACCGGAAGTCTATGGCTTGCTGCGCGTGAGCGACGAGATCGACAAGGTCTCGGCCGAAAACGCGCGTGTGAACGGCCCTTGGCCGCGCGCCGCCGATTCCTGCGTTTACTGCCACGGCTTCGAAGGGAACGCGGTCAACCAGGCCTATCCGCGTCTGGCGGGTCAGAAAGAGGCGTATCTCAGGAACCAACTGAAGGCGTTTGCCAGTGGTGAACGCAGCGACCCGACCATGACGTCATTTGCGCTCAGCCTGTCGGAGCACGAGTTCGAGTCGATGGTGACGCATTTCTCGCAGATGACGCCGCTGCCCAATACGAGCTTCCATGCCGATCCCGCCCGCGTGGCCCGTGGTGAAGCGCTGGTGAAGGCCAGGAATTGCGCCGCGTGCCACGGGCAGCAGCTGGAGGGGAAGGATGCGTATCCGCGCCTGGCCGGCCAGGGCTACGACTACCTGGTTGACCAGCTGACGAACTTCAAGACCGGCAAGCGCCACGATCCCACCGGCGCGATGGCGGCGATGGCCGGCCCGCTGTCGCAACAGGATATCGAGGACCTCGCGCAATTCATCGCCAGCCGATAAGCAGGAGACAGGCCATGACACAACGCGTGATTCATCCCCCGTGATTGTGTCTCTTCGACATTCGCTTGCTGCGCACGCGAGCACCAGTCTCCCGGCTGGCAACGGAAGGGCGCCCGCTGCCCGACATACTCGCGTGAAACCCTGATCGATCGGCGGTGCACTCTCGCGCCGGGCGGTGACGCCAGGATTGATGTTGGTGCGGGCAAGCGTAATGGTGATCAAATTCACAATGACCATTGGATTGCATCATGGAACTCAAATTTTATCTTTATTGCCTTGCTGATCTTGCATTGATCACGACTTCGCTCGTCTGCGGCGTGAAGTTTCTCAGGAAGCGCAACTTTCTCCTCGGGTTCGAGTGGCTGGTGGTGACGTTCTCGGCGTCAAACATCATGCTCAATGCTTTAACCGGAGAAGATGTCTTTTATCGCATTGCACTTTTTTGCGATGCATTTTCCAGAGCCGTCGGTGTCCCCGTGATCGTCATCGTGGGCATGATGGCGGTGACGCATCGATACAAGCCGTCGATTTTCGCTGATGTCGTGTATGTGGTGGGCGCATTGGTCGTAACCGTCATCGTGTGGGGCGCAGACTTCATGACGGAAGCCAGGCCCTATTTCTATCTGGTGATGTGGTCGTTGTTCTCGGTTTATCTTGGCTACATTGTCAAGCGGCTGCTGAGCATCGGTGAGAAACTTCACGCAGTGAGCGTGATGCTGGCACTGGTAGCTACGCAGATTATTGCGAGCACCTATGACTTCTACCATATCCCCGGCGACGAGCATCACATGATCTTTTATATCTTCGCGTTGCTGGTCTGGTCTTATCAGTCCGTTTCCTTGTACTGCGCCTATTGTGCGTTGGAGCGTGCGCAGGAAAATGAGTTGAACCAAAATCGAGGTTATGCGTTTGTCGGCCTCGGGCGGAATTCGTAGTGGTCACGTCGTTTTTCTGGATTCCTTTGGAAGCGCTCATTCGACAGAATCAACATGCCGTCGTGAATGGATGAGAGCTATCCCGAAGCAGAGGGGTTGCATTTACCCGGTATTCCACGCAGGCGACGGACGGGGAGCGGCTAATCGAATGCCTGCGGCACGCGCTTGACCGGATTCCGGAGCGCTGCCGCACGCAACTTTGGCATCTGGCGCGTGGTTGGCGGCGATGTTTCAAAAGCAGAACTAACGGGAACACGGATGACCGCTGTTCCTGCGATTTCCTGTCTCTCTTTCCGGTGTATGCGGACCGACAAGCGCCGCCCATGTAGGAACGGCACGTTGCGATGCCGCCTATTGAACGACCCAAGCTCGGGAAGTCATGAATGCAGTCCAATCCGAGCTCGGCTCCACAGCGCATTGGCGTGCCGCGGAACACCGTTCCCGGCGAAAACGTGCCGCCACTGTGCCTGATGTGATGGAAAAGCTCGTCAAGCTTGGCTTCACTGTGACGACCGAACCCGGCGCAGGCGACGCTGCCAACTTCAGCGATGACGCTTACCGTACTGCCTGGGCCGCGTCCTCCATCGTGTTCAAGGTCCGTTCGCCAGCCGTGACGAGGTGGCGCTGATGCCGTCTGGCGGTTGCTGTTGCGCAGCGCCAGTGCTGCCGGCAGGGATTGTCACGGCGAGGCTGCCGTTCTTAGAGGCTCTCTCTGAGCCGCCTATCGATGTTTGCGGGGGAGGCTCCGCTGCGATCAGCGCGGGCGGCGCGCAGCATCGGCCGTCGGCTTCCAGTGCAGGACACCGAAGAGCAGTGTCAGCAGCACGCTATCGAACAGCGGCCCCTTGTGCAGTGCCACCTTTCTGAAGCAGACCCACACCTCGAGCACATGCACGCCGAGCAGCACCGCAGCCACGATGCGTAACCAGTGGATGGCATCCGGCCCTGGCGGCAGCGCTGTCAGGTAACTGCAGACAGCGACGCCATACACAGTGAGCAGCAGCAACTTGCCGGCGGCGGTGAACACGGTGGAATCTCCGGAGATGGACGCGGATTGCGTTGATTGGCTCGGCTGGGACGCCGGCTGCGTCAGGTGTCGCGGAAAGTGCGCTGACCCGTGCGGAGACGTTTCCGGGAGCAGGTTTCGTCTCCAGACTCCACACGGGTGGTGAACAAGGTATCAAGCCCGAACGGCATCCGGCACCGCAAGCGTCGGCGCACGACGGAGCAGTTGCCAGCCGAATATCAGCATCCAGAGCGGCAGGGTCACGACGGCGACGGTTTCGCCCGCATCCGTGACCGCAGCGAGACCGGGGAAGAAGCCGAACACGAAAAAGACGCCGAAGCCCCAGCCGACGATATGGAGGAGGAACGATCCGCGCCAGCCCGCCTGTTTGAGCAGTCTGGCGGCAATCGAGGTCCAGAAGAACACGAGCGGGCCTTCCACCCACCAGAGCCCGCTTTGCGTGGCGTTGGCGATCGCGGTCCACACGGCTGCCGCTGCAACCTTCGCGCCGTCTTCCCCGCTCGCATACACATGCGCGAGCGGATGGAGGGTCGACAACTGCAGCACCGCGCCCGTCACCCCGCAGACGATATAGACCGCGATGGCGATCGCGATCATTTCGCGCAGCGCCCCAAGTTCTTCACGAAACGTGTGCAGGAAGTAGCCGCCGATGGCCACGAACGGCAGATAGAAGCCCAGCACGTCGGCGAGCATCCACCAGCGGAACAGGTCACGCCCTTCGGCATGCAGCGCCAGCATGGCCGGGCCGTGGGGCACCATTTCGATGTCGCCGCCCGTGACGACCATCGACAGGCCGAGGGTGGCGCCAGCCGCGAGACCGCCCAGGATGGCGTTCCAGGCCGTGAACCTGGCTACGTTGTACGAATTCATGTGCATCAATCTCCAGGAGAGCTTCAGGTGGTTGCATGACGGGTTGCGGGGTGATGGGTCGCAGACTGCGCGGCGGTGGCTTGCGCCTCCTCGCGCATCCCGGACGTGACACGACTGACACCGCGGATCAGATCGACCGCCTTCTCGCCGATCATGATGGTGGGTGCATTGGTGTTGCCGCCGATCAGCGTCGGCATGACCGATGCATCGACCACGCGCAGTCCGTCCAGGCCGTGCACGCGCAGCTGTGGGTCGACGACGGCCATCTCGTCGTGGCCCATCCGGCACGTGCCGATGGGGTGATAGACGGTGTCGGTGCGCTGCCGCAGGACCGCGCGGATGTCGTCGTCGGTCTTCACGTGCGACGTGAAGAGGTCGCGCGTGGCCCACTCGGCAAGTGCGGGCGTTTGCATGAGCCCGCGTGTGATCTTGAAGCCGGCCACCATGTCTTCGACATCGCGCGGGTCGTCGAAGAACGCCGGGTCGATGAGCGGTGCGGCGAGCGGATCGTTGCTGCGCAGCGTGATCGAGCCGCGGCTGCGCGGACGCAGCAGGCAGACGTGGCACGAGAACCCGTGGCCCGCGCGCAGGCGGCGCGCGTGGTTGTCGACCAGCGCGACCACGAAATGCAGCTGGATGTCGGGTGCGTCGAGCTCGGGCCGCGTCTTCAGGAAGCCGCCGCCTTCGGCGAAGTTCGTGGTCAGCATGCCGCGCCGCTCGCGGCGAAAGCGCAGGATCTCGCCCAGCATGCGCATACCGCCGCGCAGCGAGACGCCCATCGTGTCGAGACTGCGTGTGCCGTAGCCGAAGACGAAGTCCGGGTGATCCTGCAGATTGCGCCCCACGCCCGGCAGATGCCGGATGGCCTCGATGCCCACGCGTGCAAGGTCCTGTGCCGGCCCCACGCCGGACAGCATCAGCAACTGCGGCGTCTGCAGCGCGCCGGCAGCCAGCACCACTTCGCGTCGCGCGCGCAACGTGCGTACCGTGCCGTTCTGCAGCACCTCCACGCCAACGGCGCGCTTGCCCTCGAACACGATGCGGCGGACCAGCGCGTGCGTTTCGACCGTCAGGTTGGCGCGTCGGCCGATATGCGGATGCAGATAGGCACGCGCCGCACTCCACCGTTCGCCGTGCTTCTGCGTGACCTGGTAGATGCCGATGCCTTCCTGTTGCGCGCCGTTGAAGTCGTCGGTGAGCGGCAGGCCGGCCTGCCGCGCAGCTTCCAGATAGCGTGCCTGGAACGGATTGTCGGTGCGCAGGTCGCTCACGTTGAGCGGGCCGTTGCGGCCGTGCCACGCGTTGTCGAAGCGCTCGTTGTGCTCGCTGAGGCGGAAGTAGGGCAGCACCTCCTCATACGACCAGCCGCTGTTGCCGAGCGACGCCCAGTGATCGTAATCGCTGCGGTGGCCGCGAATGTAGACCATCGCGTTGATCGCGGACGACCCGCCCAGCGCCTTGCCGCGCGGCTGATAGCCGATGCGCCCGCCAAGGCCGGCCTGCGGCACGGTATCGAATGCCCAGTTGTTGACGCGGGTCGGCATCATCGCGACCGCGCCCGCCGGCACGTTCACCACCATGCCGGCGCCATGGCCGCCCGCCTCCAGCACGCAGACCGACAGGTTCGGGTCTTCGGACAGCCGGCCCGCGACCACGCAGCCGCCCGAGCCGCCGCCGACGATGATGTAATCGAACTGTTGATTCATGATGTTTCTCTCGACAGGCAACGGACGGGATCAGGCGATGCGCGACAGCACGCGCAGCAGCCAGTTGAAGGATTGGCCGTAGGGCGGGTGAAACAGGGCAGTGCCGTTCCAGCGCGCCTGATAAAAGACCGGCTTGAGCTTGCTGAAGGTGTCGAAGCCCCACTTGCCGTGGTAGGCGCCCGTGCCGCTGTCGCCGACGCCGCCAAAGGGCTGGCTCTCTTGCACCAGGTGCCACAGGCAGTCGTTGATCGTGACACCGCCCGATACGGTTTCGCGCAGGGCGCGATGGCGGCGCGAGGCATCGTCACCGAACCAGTACAGCGCGAGCGGGTGTGCGTTGCGCCGGACGTACGCGAGCGCGTCGTCGAGGTCGGCGTATTCGACGATGGGCAACACGGGGCCGAAGATTTCCTCGCGCATCAGACGCGTGTCGGCGGGCGCGCCCATCACGAGCGTGGGCGGGAACTTGCGCGATGCCGCATTGAACGTTTCGCCGGCCGGGTTGACCTCGATCACGCGTGCGCCCGCGGAGCGTGCCTCGCGGACCATCTCTGCGAGGCGCGCACGATGGCGTTCGCTGATGACGGCGGTGTAGTCGGGGTTGGCGGCAAGCGTCGGATAGAGCTTCGTGATGGCCCGCACCAGATGCGATGCGACGTTTTCCGCCGTACCGGTCGGCACGAGCAGGTAATCCGGCGCGATGCAGGTCTGCCCGGCGTTCACCAGCTTGCCGAATGCAATGCGTTGCGCCGCAACGGCGACATTGCACGACACGTCGAGAATGGCCGGCGACTTGCCGCCGAGTTCCAGCGTGACCGGCGTCAGGTTGGCCGCCGCCGCTTGCGCCACGTCACGCCCGACCTGTGTCGAACCCGTGAAGAACAGGTGATCGAACGGCAGGCTGGCAAAGGCCTTGCCGAGCTCGACATCGCCGATCGCCACGTCGAGCTCGTCCGGGTTGAAGATCTCGTGCGCCATCGAAGCGAGCAGCGCCGACAGCCGGGGCGTGAGTTCCGACGGCTTGATCATCACCCGGTTGCCGGCGGCAAGCGCGGCGAGCGCAGGCCCCAGCGACAGTTGCAGCGGATAGTTCCACGGCGCAATGATGCCCACCACGCCCAGCGGCTGCGGCATGAGCCGGTTGTAGCCGGGACGGAAGTGCAATGCGGTCGGCATGCGCTGCGTGCGCATCCACTGCTTCAGGTGGCGCCGCGCGTGACGGATGGCGGCGCGCACGACGAACACCTCGGCAAGCCGGGTTTCGTGTGCCGAGCGGCCTTGAAAGTCGGCGTCGATGGCATGCACGATGTCGGATTCGTGCGAGTCGAGCCAGGCCCCGAGCCGCTCGAGACGGGACACGCGCGTGGCCAGTGTCGGGGCGGAGTCCAGCGCGAAAGCCTGGCGCTGACGTTCGAAGCTGGCGACGAGTTCGGTTGGGGAGCCTTGCAGCATGGTGTCTCCTATGCGTTCTCGATCGAGAGATCGCGGCAACGGCTGTTGTTGTTCTGATTGTGCGGATGCGTGCCGATGAGGCGGCACGCATCCGCCGAAACGGACTCAGGCGGAATGCCGGCCGGCGTTCATCGGTTCGGCTGCGGAACCTGCCGCATGGCGTCCTGCATGTCCGGCGATCAGGTCGACCAGCAGCGGTACGACGCCCGCCGGGATGTCGTGCCCCATGCCGCGGATGGTGACCATCTCCGCACCGGGAATGGCCGCTGCGGTCGCGGTGCCGCCGCTGGCCGCCACCATCCGGTCCAGATCGCCGTGCACCACCAGCGTCGGCACCCGGATACGGCGGACTTCCGCTGTCCTGTCGCCCGACTTGATGATCGCCCCGAGCTGGCGCGCCATGCCTTCGGCATCCTTCGCCTGCTGGCCGCGGTCCCACGCGTCGGCGGCGTACGCGCGTCGCGCAGCGTCGTCCACGGGGTACGTCTGCGTGCCGATGTGGGCCATGACCGCGCTGTAACGCTGCATGGCTTCGTCGCGCGTGCGTGCGGGCGGCCTGGTCAGCATCGACATGCTGGACAGGGCCGGCTGGCCGACTTTCCGGGAGCCGGTGGTGGAGAAGATCGACGTGAGCGACAGCGTGCGGTGCGGGTGGCCGCCGGCGATGATCTGCGCGATCATGCCGCCCATCGACATCCCCACCACATGGGCGCGCGCCACCCGCAGATGATCGAGCAGGCCGACCGTATCGGCGGCCATGTCTTCCAGGCTGTAGGCGCAAGGCATCGGCAACCGCAGGAATTGCCGCAGCAAGCCCGGCGGTGTCTGCGCGATGCGGGACGAGCGGCCGACATCCCGGTTGTCCAGGACGATCACGCGAAAGCCGCGTTGCACCAGCGCGTCGATCATGTTGGCGGGCCACGACGTCAGTTGCAGGCTCAGGCCCGCGATGAGCAGCAGCGGCTCCGCGTTCTCGAGGCCGTACGTGCGATAGCACAGGCGCACACCGGTCGGCACGTCACAGAACAGATCGCGTGCTTCATCCATCGCGTGGATCGACATGATCAGACTCCCGCCGCTTGCCGGGCCGGCGAGCGCTCGGTGCTGCTCGCCGGGTGGGCATGCTCGAAATGCAGGAACGGGTGCTCGACCGGGCTGTTCCGCAAGTTCGCGACATCGAGGTTGTAGTCCTCCGACATGACCCACGGCGTTTCCAGGCCTTGACAGGGCATGCTCTGGATCGCGCGCTGGACGTAGCCCGCGCCGAGATTGAGCAGCGGACGCCTGGGCATGTCGGCGTCGGGCGTTTCGGGCACGCAGATCGCGGAGCCGGTGCGCTCCATATGGTCGAGCATGCGGCAGAAGTGTTGCGCGAGCAGCCCCAGCTTGAGCGTCCACGACGAGTTCGTGTAGCCGATGGAGAACACGTAGTTCGGCACGCCGCTGAGCATCATCCCCTTGAAGGTCACCGTGCT
Source organism: Burkholderia metallica (assembly GCF_001718555.1). NCBI lineage: Bacteria > Pseudomonadati > Pseudomonadota > Betaproteobacteria > Burkholderiales > Burkholderiaceae > Burkholderia > Burkholderia metallica. Next base: position 1,976,238 of record NZ_CP013403.1, on the reverse strand, counting down.
ATGCAGATCGACGGGCTCGCCGTCGACCGTCAGCTTGATGCCGCCGAACAGCCGAATGTTGAGCCCGGTGGCCGTCACGACGATATCGGCGGGCAGCGCCTGCCCGGATTCCAGCAGGATGCCGGTCTCGGTGAACGTCTTGATGCGGTCCGTCACCACGGACGCCCGGCCTTCGCGGATGGCCTTGAATAGATCGCCATCGGGCACCGCGCACAAACGCTGATCCCACGGGTCGTAGGGCGGATTGAAGTGCACGTCGACCGGATAGCCGTTGGGCAACTGACGCTTGTTGAGGAAGCGGATGAGACGCCGCGCGAATTTTGGCCGCCGCTTGCACAGGTACCAGATGCCGCGCGAAATGGCGATGTTCTTGCGGCGCACGAGCGCATAGGCCCACGCGTGCGGCATCACCTTGCGCAGCGTGTTGGCGATGAGGTCTTCCGACGGCAGGCTCACGATATAGGTGGGCGTGCGCTGGAGCATCGTCACATGCCGGGCCTTGTCCGCCATGGCCGGTAACAGCGTGACGGCGGTGGCGCCGCTGCCGATCACCACGACACGCTTGCCGGTGTAGTCGAGGTCGTCCGGCCAATGCTGTGGATGGATGGTGCGCCCCTGGAAGCGTTCGATGCCTTCCAGCTTCGGGGTGAAGCCCTGATCGTGGTGGAAGTAGCCGGCGGCGCTGAACAGCCATTTGGCCTGCATCGTCGTGCGTTCGCCGGTATCCGTGCGCTCCACCTCGACCGTCCACAGTGCCTGCGCGCTGCACCACGATGCCTGAATCACCTTGTGGTTCAGGCGGATGTGGCGATCGAGTCCGTACTCGGCGGCAGTCTCGCGCAGGTAGGACAGGATATCGGCCGCCCCGGCAATCGACTTCTTGTACGGCCACGGCTTGAACTCGTAGCCGTAGGTGTGCATGTCCGAGTCGGAGCGAATGCCGGGATAGCGGAACAGGTCCCATGTGCCGCCGGTAACGGCGCGCGACTCCAGGATGACGTAGGACGTGCCCGGACGCTCCGTCTCCAGGTAACGCGCCACCCCGATGCCGGACAGGCCGGCGCCAACGATCAGGACCTCTACATGCTCGGTGGGCGGAAGGTGATGTACGGTCACAGCGTATCTCCAGATTGAGGCGAGGTGCCCAGGGGTGGGGAGCAATTCGGTTGGCAGCGCTGTGGTCCGACGCGGGCGTTTCGGGCTGCGCGCCGAACCCCGCGTGGCTGCCATACGCGGGCCCGGCCCCGAAAAGCGGCGTCCGAAGTGCGTATTGTCGGCCTACAGATAGCGTTCAAGTGGCCAAATATTAGCGTTGATATGGCCTAGATTCAAGCTGGCGTAGGGTAGGGAAAACACCCAGTCGAACGGGCGCAAACGATGTACGTGCCGTCTGGTCCGTGCACGGCAGGACACGCGTCGGCGAACGGCGCCGCCATGCCGCGGCATCTCTCGCGCCGGTGCGGCCCTCCTGGCCGCTGCCTTCGTCACGTGTTCAGGAACTGATCCGGCGGGGCGATGAAATCGTGCTTACAGGGCAAGCGGCACGGCTGGGGGAGGTCGATCGGCCGAACGTGGCGAGGAAGGCCGTGTGGCAAGCGATGCAGTCGGGCAGCGCGCAGGTGGGTGCAGCGCGATTCAGGAGTGCTCGAGATCGAGCGGTGCCGGACGGTACGTGTTCGTGCAGCGCGCGGTTCGTACTGCCGACACAGCGGAAAACGCCGGCTGCGCCGGCATCAGAAAGACAACGGATCCGGCGACGGGGCAAGCAAAACGACGCGGATCGAAAGAAGCGCGTATTTCGCTGGCGCAGCTTCGCGCCCGGCCAGACGCCGTGCGACGAGCGGCGCTGCCCGCGTCGCCGCGGGACGCCCGCTTACGTCACCGTGCCGTTCTTCAGCTTGTCGATACACGGAATCCCCGCGCGCCGCTTCGGCCGCAGGAATTTCGGCACCGCGGGCGGCTGCCCGACAGCCGCCGTGCTGTGCTCGACCTTCGGCTTGAGCGCCGACACCTTCGCCTTGCGCGGAATCCGGCAACCGCCGGCCGGGAGGTCGGCGTACGGATCGTCTTCGGCGGCCGCGGCGGCCGGCAGCGCCGGCGCGGTCGACGCGACCACCACTGGTGCGAACGGCAGCGCACGCATCCGTTCGCCGGTCAGCACGAACGCGCCGTTGGCGACGGCCGGCGCGATCGGCGGCACGCCGGCTTCGCTCAACCCCGTCGGATGCGCATCCGACGGAACGAAGAACACGTCCACGGGTGCCGCCTCCTGCATCCGCACCGGCGAGTAGTCGGCGAAACCGGCGTTGCGGACCGCGCCATGCTCGACGTCGATCGCGAAACCCGGCTTCGTCGTCGCGAGGCCGAACAGCGCACCGCCCTGGATCTGGGCCTCCGCGCCGGTCGGGTTCACGATGCGGCCGGCATACACGCCGGCCGTCACGCGGTGCACGCGCGGTTGCTGCGCTTCGATCGACACTTCCGTCACATACGCGACGACCGTGCCGGCGGTTTCGTGCATCGCGACGCCCCACGCGTGCCCGGCAGGCAGCGTGCGCGTGCCGTAGCCCGACTTGTCGACGGCCAGGGCGAGCGCGTCGCGATGGTGCGCGCGCTCGGGACCGGACAGGCGCGCCATCCGGTAGGCGACCGGGTCCTGGTGCGCCGAATGCGCGAGCTCGTCGACGAGCGTTTCCATCACGAACGCCGTATGGGTATTGCCGCCCGAGCGCCACGACTGAACCGGCACGTCGACGTCCGTCTGATGGACGGACACCTGCATCGGGAAACCGTACGGGCTGTTCGCCACCCCTTCGGTCAGGTCGGGATCGGTGCCGCTTTTGCGAATGGTGGTGCGCTCGAGCGGCGACCCCTTCAGCACCGACTGACCGACGACGACGTGCTGCCAGTCCCGCACCGCGCCGCTGCCGTCGACGCCGATGTCGACGCGATGCAGCACCATCGGGCGGTAATAGCCGCCGCGCAGATCGTCCTCGCGCGTCCAGATCGTCTTGACCGGGCCCAGATGGCCGGCCGCCAGGTAGGCGGCGGACACGCGGGCGGCTTCGACCACGTAGTCCGACGTCGGCGTCGAGCGCCGGCCGTAGTCGCCGCCGGACGTCATCGTGAAGATCTGCACCTTCGACGGCGCGACGCCCAGCGCCTTGGCAACCGCTGCGCGATCGGTCGTCTGCATCGCCGAACCGCCCCAGATCTTGATGCCGCACGCGCAGCTCGCCGGGCCGACATCGACCGTGCAACTGAGCGGTTCCATCGCGGCGTGCGCGAGATACGGAAATTCGTAGTCCTTCCGGATTCGCGTTGCCGCCGGCGGCGCGCTGCCGGCGTCGGCCGTGCGCACCACGGTCCCCGGCGTGCCGGCGAGCTGCTTGTACGCCTGCATCTGTTCAGCGGACGTGACGGTCGAGCCGACGTCCTTCCACGTGACCTTCAGCGCATCGCGGCCAAGCCTGGCCGGCCAGTAGCCGTTCGCGATCACGGCCACGCCGGTGCCGCCGCGAGCAGTCGGAATCTCGACGACCTCGACCACTCCCTTGACCGCCCGCGCCGCGGCCGCGTTGTAGCTCGCGACCTGTCCGCCGAAGCGCGGCGGCCGCGCAACGACGGCCACCATCATGTCGGGCAGGCTCCAGTCCATTCCATACTTGAGCGTGCCGTCGAGCATCGCGCGCGAATCGATGCGCGGCGTCGGCTTGCCGATGATGCGGAACTGATCGGGCGACTTCAGCGGCACGTGCTGCGGCACGGGCATCGCCATCGCGTCGGGTGCCAGTTCGCCGTAGGTCGCACGATGGCTGCCCGACGTCACGACGCCGTTCGCGGTGCGGCACGTGGCGGGATCGACGTTCCAGCGCCGGGCCGCCGCGGCGACGAGCATCGCGCGTGCCGATGCGCCGAGTTCGCGGTATTGCGTAAACGAATGGTTGACCGACGTCGAGCCGCCCGTCATCTGGATGCCGGTCACCGGGTCCCTGTACGGCTCGCCGGCCGGCGCGAGCACGGGGCGCACGTTGCGCCAGTCCGCATCCAGTTCGTCGGCCAGCGCCATCGGCAGCGCGGTGCTGACGCCCTGGCCGGACTCGGTGCGGTTGACGGCAACGGTGACGGTGTTGTCCGGCGAGATGATCAGGAATGCTTGCGGTGGAGACGCCTGCGGCGGGTTGCCCGTTTGCGCGGCGGTGCGCGTCGGCGCGATACCGAGCGCCAGGCAGCCGCTCGCCGCCATCGTGAGCTTCAGAAAGCCGCGCCGGCCGGGCATCGGCGCATCGGGCCCGGTGACGGGCGACGCGTCGCGGCGGGGGGCGTCGGCGCCAGCCGGGCGCCCGAAAGTGCGGATACGCATGATCACAGTCTCCCCGGCAGGCTCAGGCAAGCGCGTGAGCCGCATCGTGAATCGCGGCACGGATGCGCTGATAGGTCGCGCAACGGCACAGGTTGCCGGCCATCGCGCTGTCGATGTCGGCATCGGTCGGTGCCTTGTTGCTGCGCAGCAGGCCGGCCGCGCTCATCATCTGGCCGCTCTGGCAGTAGCCGCACTGCGCGACGTCGTGCCGGATCCAGGCATCGAGAACGGCCTTGCCGACCGCATCGTCGGCGAGATGTTCGGACGTCGTGACGTGCGCACTCCCGACCGCCGACAGCGCCAGCGTGCAGCTATGCACGGGCCGGCCCTCGACGTGCACGGTACAGGCGCCGCAGTCGCCGGCGTCGCAGCCGAACTTGGTGCCGGTCAGACCGAGGTTGTCGCGCAGCACCCAGAGCACCGGCGTCGACGGATCGGCATCGACCTCCGCCGACCGGTTGTTGATGTTCAACGTCACCATCTTGATGTTCTCCCGTGGACACCTCGTTGTCGTTCCGCAGGTCCGGACCGCGGCACGGCGAATGTGAACCAATTAAAGCAGATTCGAGAATAAATCAGGATCCGGGGAATCCGCTTTTTTCCATTCTTAATAATTCACGTGCTTTAGTTAAAACATGAAATTTACAACCCGCATGCGAATCGCCGGATGTTCCAGAAAGATTGTTGAGTTTTGACAAAAACTTGCCGGTTCGATGGAAAACGTTTGCGAGTCATGCCTATATTTGTCTCGCGATCACGCCGGAGGCTTGACGATCGAATATCGGGAATCAGCCAGCCTGTATGCGACTCATTCGCAACCGGGTTGAATCGGGGACTGGAATTCAGTGTTCGTTTAACGGGGATGGGAGACAGGCGGGAAATGGAGTACAGCGGGAGTACAGCGTTCGGCTCGTTTGATCTGTATACGCACAGATGCCATCGATGCCGATCGACGCAACAGTTTCTCCATGAAACAGCCATATTTTAAAAAGTGGAAAATTTACCGCTCAGGGGGATAAAAGTAAAAAGTGCCGAATAAATGATTCCGGTTGATTGATTCTTGATGGTTGCCAATCGAGTCATCTGCATTGATTTGATGGCGGGGCGGCATTTATCTAAAAATATCGAATAACGCATTCCGGTAATTCCTTTCTGCGTTTTTTAACTGCGGAAGGGGCTCGGGTCGTCGATTATCTTTATGGGAAGGTGTGATTATGCGTATGCGCATGGGTTCGAATAAAAAGCGCGCGGAAGCACGTCCGAAACTCCTCGTCCCGACCGGCATGCTGGTCGCACTCGTCAGTGCGGGGATCGTTCCCGCCGACGCATTGGCCGCCTGCACCGGCTCGCCCACCGTCACCTGTACCGGCACCACCAACAGCTATGCGAACGGCACGAATAATCTCAACGTGACGGTCGCATCGGGCGCGACCGTCTCCGTGGTGCCGCTGTTCGGCGGCACGGCGCTGTCGCTCACGGGCAGCGGCGTCACGCTGACCAACAACGGGACCATCGACCCGTCGCAGGCCGGGCTGAGCATCGTTTCGAACGGCACGGTCGTCGGCAATATCACGTCCGCGAGCACGGTGAACGTCACGAACAACGGCGTGATGATGGGCTCGACCAGTTCGCTGTTCGGCAACGGGCCGGCATTGACCGTCTACAACGGCACGGGCGGCACGACGAACATCACGAACACCGGCACGATCGGCACGACGGGCATCGGCTTCACCGCCGGTCCGACCACGCAGGTGGTCACCGCATCGGGCGGCGCGCAGGTCAACTTCACGAACGCGAGCGGCGGGGCGATCAACGGCTCGGTCGTGCTTGCGCCGAGCACCTTGGTGGGCACCGGCAATACCTTCACCAATGCCGGAAGCATTACCGGCAACGTATCGCTGGGCGCGGGCCTCGGCACGTCTAACACGTTCAACGCGCAGACCGGGTCGTCGGTCGGGCTCGGCGTCGATGCCGGGCTGGGCGGCAACAACACGCTGAATCTGCAGCAGAACACGTCCGGCGGGGCGGCGAACGGCGCCATCGCGGTCGACACGTTCGGCAATTTCACGCATCTCGCGGTCCAGGGCGGCACGTGGAACATCACGGGCGCGTCGACCGCGTCGGACGCGTCGCTCACCGGCGGTACCGCGATCATCAACAACAGCGGCTCGCTGGGCACCGGGACGATCGCAGTGAGCGGCGGCCGGCTGGAGGCCGGGTCCGCCGGCGTGAACCTCCAGAACAACGTGGCGCTCGGTGCGGCGCTGACGGTCGACGGCGCAACCGGGTTCGGGATCTCGGGCGCGATTTCGGGCGGCGGCGCACTGAATGCGGCCGGCACCGGCACGCTGGCGCTGAACGGTGCCAATTCCTTCTCGGGCGGAACGAATCTGACGGGCGGCGGCGGGCTGCTCGTCGGTACCGGCCTGGCGCTCGGGTCCGGCGCGCTGAACGTCACGGGCGCGGGCGGGACGCTCGCGACGAGCGTCGGCGGCACGCTGCTCGGCAACGCGGTGAACATCGACAGTGGCGTCACGCTGGGCCTCAATGGTTCCGCGAACCTGGGCCTGGGCGGCGTGATCGGCGGCAACGGCGGTCTGGCGCAAACCGGCAGCGGTACGACGACGCTGCTCGGCCTGAACACATTTACGGGCGGCATGAACCTGAGCGGCGGCGGACTCGTCGCCGGCAACGGCCAGGCGCTCGGGACCGGCGCACTGCATGTGTCCGGCGCGGGCGGCTCGCTGGCGGTGAACGCCGGCGGCACGCTGCTCGGCAACGCGGTGAACCTCGATGCGGGTGCGACGCTCGGCCTGAACGGCGCGGCCGGCATGAGCCTGGGTGGCGTGATCGGCGGCAACGGCGGTCTGGCGCAAACCGGCAGCGGCACGACGACGCTGCTCGGCGCGAACACGTTCTCGGGCGGTACGGCGCTGAGCGGCGGCGGACTCGTCGCCGGCAACGGCAGCGCACTCGGGACTGGCGCGCTGCATGTGTCGGGCACGGGCGGCGCGCTGGCGGTGAACGCCGACGGCACGCTGCTCGGCAATGCGGTGAATCTCGATGCGGGCGCGACGCTCGGCCTGAACGGTACGGCCGGCATGAGCCTGGGCGGTGTGATCTCGGGCAACGGCGGCCTCGCGCAAACCGGCACGGGTACGACGACGCTGCTCGGTGTGAACGCGTTCACGGGCGGCACGACGCTCGGTGCCGGCGGCCTGATTGCGGGCAACGGGCACGCACTGGGCAGCGGCGCACTGAACGTCGTCGGCGCGGGCGGCACGCTCGCCACGAACGTTGCCGGCACCGTGCTCGGCAATGCGGTGAACCTCGGTGCAGGCGCGACGCTCGGCCTGAACGGCGCGGCCGATCTTGGCCTGGGCGGCACGATCTCGGGCGCGGGCAGCCTCGCGCTCGGCGGCACCGGCGCGACGACGCTGTCCGGTGCGAACACGTTCAGCGGCGGCGCGAGCCTCACGGGCGGCGGCAGCCTGATCGTCGACGGCAACTCGGCGCTCGGCGTGGGCGGTGCATTGAACGTGAGCGGCCTCGGCGGCTCGCTGCACGCGGGTGCGGCAGGCGCGACACTCGCGAATTCGATCAACCTGAACGGCACGTCGCTGACGCTGGATGGGGCAAACGATCTCGGCCTGGGCGGCGTGATCGGCGGCACCGGCGGTCTCGTGCTGAACGGCACGGGCACGACCACGCTGTCCGGCGCGAACACCTTCGGCGGCGGCACGACGCTGAGCGCCGGCACGCTGCTCGCCGGCAACAATCTGGCGCTGGGTACGGGCGCGCTCAATGTCGCCGGCGCGGGCGGCGCACTCGGCGCGAGCGCGAGCGGCGTCGCGTTGAGCAATGCGGTCAATCTCGGCACGGGTGCGACGCTCGCGCTCACCGGTTCGAACGATCTTGGCCTGGGCGGCGTGATCGCCGGTGACGGCGGCCTCGCGCAAGTCGGCTCGGGCATCACGACGCTGCTGGGGGCGAACACGTTCACGGGCGGTACGACGCTGAGCGGCGGCGGCATTCTCGCCGGCAACGGCGCCGCACTGGGCACGGGTGCGCTGAACGTGACCGGTGCGGGCGGCTCGCTCGGCACGACCGTCGGCGGCACGGTGCTCGGCAATGCGATCCAGCTCGGCGCGGGCGCGGCACTGACGGTTGGCGGTGCGAACGATCTCGGGCTGGGCGGGATCATTTCCGGTGCCGGCGGCCTGTCCGTGAACGGCCCGGGCACGACGACGCTCACCGCGGCCGAGACGTTCACCGGCGGCACCACGATCGGCAGCGGCACGCTCGCGATCGGCGCGGGCGGCAGCCTCGCCGCGTCGAGCCCCGTCAACCTGACGGGCGCCGGTGCGCAGTTCAACATCGCCGGCGCGACCACGCCGCAGTCGATCGGCACGCTGTCGGGTGTCGCGGGTTCGACGATCGATCTCGGTTCGAACCACCTGACGCTGGCAGGCAGCGGTAGCGGCGTCTTCGCGGGCAACATCGGCGGGGCGGGCGGGCTCACGCTTTCCGGCACCGGCTCGCAGGCGCTCACCGGCAACAACACATACGCGGGCGGCACGGCGCTGACGGGCGGCGACCTGGTCGTCGGCAGCGGCGCGGCGCTCGGCCTCGGCGCACTCGACGTCAACGGCTCGGCTTCGCTCGGCGCCAGCGTGCCGGGCGTGACGATCGGCAACGCGGTCAATCTCGGCGCCGGCGTCACGCTCGGGTTGAACGGCGCGAACGATCTCGGCCTGAGCGGCACGATCGCCGGCAACGGCGGCCTCGCGCAAACGGGCACGGGCACGACGACGCTCACCGGCACGAACACGTACACGGGCGGCACGACGCTGAGCGGCGGCGGGCTCATCGCGGGCAACGGCAGCGCACTCGGCGCGGGCGCGCTGAACGTGACCGGCGCGGGCGGCACGCTCGCCACGAACGTCGCCGGCACCGTGCTCGGCAATGCGGTGAACCTCGGCGCCGGCGCGACGCTGGGGCTGAACGGTTCGGCGGACCTGAGCCTCGGCGGGGTGCTGTCGGGTGACGGCGGTCTGGCGCAAACCGGCACCGGCACGACGACGCTGCTCGGCGCGAACACGTACACGGGCGGTACGACGCTCAGCGGCGGCGGACTCATCGCCGGCAACGGCAGCGCACTCGGCACCGGCGCGCTGAACGTAACGGGCGCGGGCGGCTCGCTCGGCACGAGCGTCGGCGGCGCCGTGCTCGGCAATGCGGTGAATCTGGGCGCGGGCGCGACGCTGACGGTCGGTGGTGCGAACAACCTCGGCCTCGGCGGCGCGATTTCGGGCGGCGGCAATCTGTCGGTGACCGGCCCGTCGATCACGACGCTCACGGGAGCGGGCAGCTACACCGGCAACACGACGATCGGCAACGGCAGCACGCTGGCGGTCGGCGCGGGCGGCAGCCTGTCGGGCGGCAGCTTGTTCGACCTGACCGGCGTGGGCGCGACGCTCGACCTGAGCGCGGCGACGTCGCCGCAGACGACGGGCGGGCTGGTCGGCACGGCCGGCTCGGCCGTGAACCTCGGCGGCAATACGCTGACGCTCGGCGGCGCCGGCAACGGCACGTTCGGCGGCACGATCGGCGGGGCGGGCGGCCTGACGCTGGCCGGCACCGGCACGGAAACGCTGATCGGTGCGAACACGTACACGGGCGGCACGACGATCAACAGCGGCACGCTGGCGATCGGCGCGGGCGGCAGCCTCGCGGCGGGCGGCGCAGTGAATCTGGGCGGCGCCGGCGCGGCGTTCGACCTGAGCGGCGCGGCGCTGCCGCAGACGATCGGCACGCTGTCGGGCGTGGCCGGTTCGACGGTGAATCTCGGCGGCAACGGCCTGACGCTGGGCGGTGCCGGCAGCGGCACGTACGGCGGCACGATCGCCGGGGCCGGCGGCAGCCTGACGCTGTCGGGCACGGGCACCGAAACGCTGAATGGTGCGAACAGCTACACGGGCGGCACGAGCCTGACCGGCGGCGGCATGCTGCTCGCCGGCAACGGCGCGGCACTCGGCACGGGCGCGCTGAACATCGGCGGCGCAGGCGGTACGCTGGCCGCGAGCGTTGCCGGCACGACGCTGAACAACGCGGTGAATCTCGGCGCCGGTTCGGCACTGACGCTCGGCGGCACGAACGACCTGGGCCTCGGCGGCATCATCGGCGGCGGCGGCGGTCTCGCGCAAACCGGCAGCGGAACGACCGCGCTCACCGGCGCGAACACGTTCACGGGCGGCACGACGCTGAGCGCGGGCGGCCTGTCGGTCGGCAGCAACACGGCGCTCGGCACGGGCACGCTCAACGTGACCGGCAGCGGCGGCGCGCTCAGCGCGAGCACGGCGAACCTCCTGCTGGCGAACGCCGTCGATCTGGGCATCGGCTCGACGCTGAATCTCGGCGGTGCATTCGACTTCGGGCTGAACGGCATGATTTCCGGTGCAGGCGGCGTGGTGCAGTCCGGCTCGGGCACGACCACGCTCGGCGGCGCGAATACCTACGGCGGCGGCACGACGCTGAGCAGCGGCGGACTGAGCGTGGGCAGCAATTCGGCGCTGGGCACCGGCGCACTGAACGTGACCGGCAACGGCACGCTGAACGCGAGCGTGAGCGGCACGACGCTCGGCAACGCAGTGAACCTCGGCGCGGGTGCGACGCTCGGGCTGAACGGTTCGAACGATCTTGGCCTGAGCGGTACGATTTCCGGTAGCGGCGCCCTGGCGCAGACCGGCGCGGGCACCACGACGCTCACCGGCACGAACACCTATGACGGCGGCACCACGTTGAGCGGTGGCGGGCTCATCGCCGGCAACGGCAGCGCACTCGGTTCCGGCGCGCTGAACGTCACGGGCGCGGGCGGCTCGCTCGGTACGAGCGTGGCCGGCACGACGCTCGGCAATACGGTGAATCTCGGCGCGGGTTCGACGCTGACGGTTGGCGGTGCGAACGATCTCGGGCTGGGCGGCGGGATCTCGGGCAGCGGCGGCCTTTCGGTCAGCGGCCCGTCGACGACCACGCTCACGGGCGTGAACACCTATACCGGCAACACGACGATCGGCGGCGGCAGCACGCTGGCGGTCGGCGCGGGCGGCAGCCTGTCGTCGGGCAGCGCGCTCGACCTCGCCGGCACGGGCGCGACGCTCGACATCAGCGCGGCGACCACGCCGCAGACGAGCGGCATGCTGTCCGGCGTAGCGGGCACGAACGTGAACCTCGGCGGCAATACGCTGACGCTGGCCGGTACCGGCAACGGCAACTATGCGGGCACGATCGGCGGCACCGGCGGGTTGACGATGTCCGGCACGGGCACGGAAACGCTGACCGGCACCAACACGTACACCGGCGCGACGACGATCAACAGCGGCACGCTGGCAATCGGCGCGGGCGGCAGCCTGTCCGGCAGCAGCCCGGTGAATCTGGCGGGCGCGGGTGCGACCTTCGACGTCAGCGGCGCGACGACGCCGCAAACGACGGGCTCGCTGTCGGGCGTGGCCGGTTCGACGGTGAACCTCGGCGGCAACAACCTGACGCTCGGCGGTTCGGGCAGCGGCACGTACGGCGGCACGATCGCCGGTGCGGGCGGCAGCCTGACGCTGTCGGGCACCGGCACTGAAACGCTGACCGGCAACAACACGTACACGGGCGGCACGAACCTGACGGGCGGCGGCACGTTGATCGCGGGCAGCGGCTCGGCGCTCGGCACGGGCGCGTTGAACACGAGCGGCGCAGGCGGCACGCTCGGCACGAGCGTGGCCGGCACGACGCTGACCAACAACGTGAATCTGGGCAGCGGCTCGACGCTGACGGTCGGCGGTGCGAACAATCTGGGCCTCGGCGGCGCGATTTCGGGCAGCGGCAACCTCGCGGTGACCGGCCCGTCGACGACGACGCTCACGGGGGCCAGCTCCTACACCGGCAACACGACGATCGGGAACGGCAGCACGCTCGCCGTCGGCGCAGGCGGCAGCCTGTCCGGCGGCAGCGCGATCGACCTGTCGGGCACTGGCGCCACGCTCGATCTGAGCGCGGCGACGTCGCCGCAGACGAGTGGCGCGCTGTCCGGCGGCGCGGGCACGAACGTGAACCTGGGCGGCAATACGCTCACGCTCGGCGGCGCAGCCAGCGGCACGTACGGCGGTGTGATCGGCGGCACGGGCGGGTTGACGCTGTCGGGCACCGGCACCGAAACGCTGACCGGCACCAACACGTACACGGGTGCGACGACGATCAACAGCGGCACGCTCGCGATCGGCGCGGGCGGCAGCCTGTCCGGCAGCAGCCCGGTGAATCTGGCCGGTGCGGGCGCCACCTTCGACGTCAGCGGCGCGACGACGCCGCAGACGACCGGCACGCTGTCGGGCGTGGCCGGTTCGACGGTGAATCTCGGTGGCAACAACCTGACGCTCGGCGGTTCGGGCAACGGCACGTACGGCGGCACGATCGCCGGTGCGGGCGGCAGTCTGACGCTGTCGGGCACCGGCACTGAAACGCTGACCGGCAACAACACGTACACGGGCGGCACGACCTTGAGCGGCGGCGGCACGCTGATCGCGGGCAGCGGCTCGGCGCTCGGCACGGGCGCGTTGAACACGAGCGGCGCAGGCGGCACGCTGGCCGCGAGCACGCCGGGCACGACGCTCGACAACGCGGTGAATCTCGGTGCGGGTTCGACGCTGACGGTTGGCGGTGCGAACAATCTGGGCCTCGGCGGCGGGATCTCGGGTAGCGGCAACCTCGCGGTGACCGGCCCGTCGACGACGACGCTTACCGGCACCAGCTCATACACCGGCAACACGACGATCGGCAACGGCAGCACGCTGGCGGTCGGTGCAGGCGGCAGCCTGTCCGGCGGCAGCGCGATCGACCTGGCCGGCACGGGCTCGACGCTCGATCTGAGCGCGGCGACGTCGCCGCAGACGAGCGGCGCGCTGTCCGGCGGCGCGGGCACGAACGTGAACCTGGGCGGCAATACGCTCACGCTCGGCGGCGCAGCCAGCGGTACATACGGCGGTGTGATCGGCGGCACGGGCGGGTTGACGCTGTCGGGTACCGGCACCGAAACGCTGACGGGCAACAACACGTACACCGGCGCGACGACGATCAACAGCGGCACGCTGGCGATCAGCGGCAACGGCAGCCTGTCGTCGAGCAGCCCGGTCAGCCTGACGGCGTCCGGCGCGACGCTCGACCTGAGCGGTGCGTCATCGCCGCAGTCGACCGGTGCGATCTCGGGGGTAGCCGGTTCGACGGTGAACCTCGGCAACAACAACCTGACGCTGGGCGGATCGGACAGCGGCACCTATGCGGGCAATATTGCCGGCACGGGCGGCGTGACGATGAGCGGCACCGGCACCGAAACGCTGACGGGCGCCAACACGTACACGGGTGCGACGACGATCAACAGCGGCACGCTCGCGATCGGCGCAGGCGGCAGCCTGTCGGGGACGACGCCGGTGAACCTGACCGGTGCGGGAGCAACCTTCGATCTGAGCGGCGCGACCACACCGCAGACGACGGGCACGTTGTCGGGCGTGGCGGGTTCGACCGTGAACCTCGGCGGCAACAACCTGACGCTCGGCGGCTCGGGTAGCGGAACGTACGACGGCACGATCGCGGGTGCGGGCGGCAGCCTGACGCTGGGCGGCACGGGCACCGAAACGCTGACGGGCAACAACACGTACACGGGCGGCACGAACCTGACAGGCGGTGGCACGCTGCTGGCCGGTAACGGTTCGGCACTCGGCACGGGGGCGCTGAACACCAGCGGCGCAGGCGGTACGCTCGGCACGACCGTAGCCGGCACGACGCTCGGCAACGCGGTGAATCTCGGTGCGGGTTCGACGCTGACGGTTGGCGGTGCGAACAATCTGGGCCTGGGCGGCGCGATCACGGGCAGCGGCAACCTCGCGGTGAATGGTCCGTCGACGACGACGCTCACCGGCGCCAGCTCGTACACCGGCAACACGACGATCGGCAACGGCAGCACGCTGGCGGTCGGCGCGGGTGGCAGCCTGTCGGGCGGTAGCGCGATCGATCTGGCCGGCACGGGCTCGACGCTGGACGTGAGCGGGGCGACGACGCCGCAGACGACGGGTGCGTTGTCGGGTGTCTCCGGTTCGACGGTGAACCTCGGCGGCAACAACCTGACGCTCGGCGGTTCGGGCAGCGGCACGTACGGCGGCACGATCGCCGGCACGGGCGGCAGCCTGACGCTCGGCGGCACGGGCACCGAAACGCTGACGGGCAACAACACGTATTCGGGCGGCACGAACCTGACGGGCGGCGGCACGCTGCTGGCCGGCAACGGTTCGGCACTCGGCACCGGCGCGCTGAACACGAGCGGCGCAGGCGGCACGCTGGGCACGAGCGTGGCCGGCACGACGCTGACCAACGCAATCGATCTTGGCGCAGGTTCGACGCTGACGGTCGGCGGCGCGAACAACCTCGGCCTCGGCGGTGCGATCTCGGGCAGCGGCAACCTCGCGGTGAGCGGCCCGTCGACGACGACGCTCACCGGCACCAGCTCGTACACCGGCAACACGACGATCGGCAACGGCAGCACGCTGGCGGTCGGCGCGGGCGGCAGCCTGTCGTCGGGCAGCGCGCTCGACCTTGCTGGCACCGGGGCGACGCTGGACCTGAGCGCGGCCACGACGCAGCAGACGACGGGCGCGCTGTCGGGTGTCTCCGGTTCGACGGTGAATCTGGGCAGCAATACGCTGACGCTCGGCGGTTCCGGTAACGGCACGTACGGCGGCACCGTGGCAGGCACGGGCGGATTGACGCTGTCGGGCACCGGCACCGAAACGCTGACGGGCAACAACACGTTCACGGGTGCGACGACGATCAACAGCGGCACGCTGGCGATCGGCGCGGGCGGCAGCCTGTCCGGCAGCAGCCCGGTGAGCCTGACCGGTGCGGGCGCAACGTTCGACCTGAGCGGCGCGACGACGCCGCAGACGACGAGCACGCTGTCGGGCGTGGCCGGTTCGACGGTGAACCTCGGCGGCAACAACCTGACGCTGGGCGGCACGGGCAACGGCACGTACGGCGGTACGATCGCCGGCACGGGCGGCAGCCTGACGCTCGGCGGCACGGGCACCGAAACGCTGACCGGGTCGAACACGTACACGGGCGGCACGAACCTGAACGGTGGCGGCACGCTGGTCGCGGGCAGCAACACCGCGCTCGGCACCGGCGCACTGAACGCGAGCGGCGCAGGCGGCACGCTGACGGCCGGCACGCCGGGCACGACGCTGGCCAACGCGGTGAACCTCGGCACGGGTTCGACGCTGACCGTGGGCGGCGCCAACAGCCTCGGCCTGACCGGCGCGATCTCCGGCAACGGCACGCTGTCGCTCACCGGCCCGGCGACGACGACGCTGTCGGGCGCGAACAGCTATGCCGGCGGCACCAACGTCACCGGCGGCGGCACGCTGCTGGCCGGCACGTCGACGGCGCTCGGCAGCGGCACGCTGAACGTCGGCGGCAAGGGCGGCACGCTCGGTACGACCGTGGCAGGCACGACGCTCGGCAACGCAGTGAATCTCGGCACGGGCTCGACGCTGACGGTCGGCGGCGCGAACAACCTCGGCCTCGGCGGCCCGATTTCGGGGAGCGGCAACCTGGCTGTGAGCGGCCCGTCGACGACCACGCTCAGTGGTGCCAACACGTACACCGGCGGCACGACGATCGGCAGCGGCAGCACGCTGGCGGTCGGCGGCAAGGGCAGCCTGTCGGCAGCGAGCGGGGTGACGCTGGCCGGAAACGGCAGCACGCTGGATCTCGGCGGCGCGAGCAGCCCGCAGACGGCGAGCGCGCTGTCCGGCGCAGCCGGTTCGACCGTGAACCTCGGCGGCAACACGCTGACCGTGGCCGGCTCGACGGGCGGCGCGTACGGCGGCTCGATCGTCGGCACCGGTGGCTTCGCGGTACAGGGCGGCGGCACGCAGACGCTGACGGGCGCCAACACGTACACCGGCGGCACGACGATCGGCAGCGGCAGCACGCTCGCACTCTCCGGCGCAGGCAGTCTCGCGCCGACCAGCCCGATGACGCTCGCCGGCAGCGGCGCGACGCTGAACCTCGCGGGTTCCGCTTCGCCGCAGTCGATCGGTGTGCTGTCGGGCACGACGGGCTCGAACGTGAATCTCGGCAGTACGCCGCTGACGGTCAACACCGCGGGCACCAGCACGTTCGCGGGCACGCTGTCGGGCACCGGCCCGCTGACGCTGGCCGGGACGGGCGCGCAAGTGCTGAGCGGCACGAATACGCTGTCCGGGCCGACGACCGTCACGGGCGGCACGCTCACCGTTACCGGTTCGCTCGCCGGCTCGCCGGTGACCGTCGGCAACGGCGCGACCGTCACGGGCACGGGCACGATCGGCGGCCTGGTCGTATCGGGCGGCGGCACCGCATCGGTGCTGCAGCTCGGGCAGCCGCTGAAGGTCGCGGGCAACGCGACGTTCCAGCCGGGCTCGACGCTGCAGGTCGGCGCGACGCCGCAACAGAGCGGCGGCCTCGACGTGACCGGCTCCGCCACGCTCAACGGCGGGTCGGTACAGGTCGTCGCGGCGACCGGGCAATACCAGCCGGGCAAGCTCTACACGATCGTGAATGCCGGCGCGGGTGTGCAAGGCCAGTTCAGCGCGGTGAACTCGACGTATGCGTTCCTCACGCCGACGCTTACGTACAACCCGGCGCAGGTGCTGATGTCGCTGGCGCCGAACGGCACGCCGTTCTCGTCGGTGGCGACGACGCCGGACGGGCAAGCGGTGGCGGGTGCGGTCGGCACGCTCGGCGCCGGCAACCCGCTGTTCGATACGGTGCTGACGTCGGATGCGCCGACCGCGAGCCGTGCATTCACGCAACTGGCCGGCGATCTGTATCCGAGTACGCGCAGCGTGCTGCTGTCGGATAGCCGCTATGTGCGCGACGCGGTGCTCGATCGTGCGCGGCTCGGTTCGCAACCGGGCGGGGCGCTGTGCGGATGCGAGGCGCCGGTGTCGGCGGACGATCATTCGGCTGCGCTCGACCGGCGCATGGCCGCGGAGAACGGCTGCACACCGGCCAAATCGTTCAAGCCCGCGGTCTGGGGGCGGCTGTACGGGTCGCATAGCCGCTTCGACGGCGATGGCGTCGCGACGGTCGACCGCAACCTGTACGGCTTCATCGTCGGTACGGACGCGGAGGTCAGCAGCCACTGGCGCGTCGGTATCGCGGGTGGCGCGTCGCGCAGCCTGCTCAATACCGACCAGAACGAATCGGCGAAGGCAAACGGCGCGACGATCGCGCTGTATGCGAGCGGCCGGTACGACGCGTGGAACGTGCGCGGCGGTGTGTCGCAGTCGTGGTACCGCGTGCACAGCGAGCGCAATCCGTCGTTCGGCAGCTTTGCCGATCACGATACGGCCAGCTACGACGCGAACGCGACGCAGGTGTTCACCGAGATCGGCTACTCGACGGCGTTCCGCAATGTCGCGCTCGAACCGTTCGTTGGGCTCGCGTACGCCAGCCTGCACACCGACGGCTTCAAGGAGAGCGGTGGCGCGGCGGCGCTGCAGGGCGACTCAGATACGACGGGCCTCGGTTTCTCGACGCTCGGCGTGCGGGCTTCGACGGACGTCGCGGTCACGACGAAGGGCAAGGTCACGACCTACGGCACGATCGGCTGGCGGCATGCGTTCGGCAATACGCAGCCGGGGGCGAAGCTGTCGTTCGCGAGCGGCGGTTCGCCGTTCAGCGTGGTCGGTGTGCCGGTCGCGCGTGATGCGGCAGTGCTCGAGGTCGGCGTCGACGCGGCCGTGACGAAGAACCTGTCGCTCGGGTTGTCGTATAGCGGCCAGCTCGGCGGCAGCATCAGCGACCACGCGCTGTACGGCAATCTGTTGTGGAAGTTTTAAGGGGGCGGCCGCTCGCGACGGGGTTGTCGTGAGCGGCCGATTGTCGATCGATGTTTCTATGGGAAGTGTTCGTTTCGCATGACAGAAGTTTCGTGATGCAGATCAATCAGCATGAAGTGCATCGCGTGACGTTTGGCATTCCGTCGCACCGACTGGTCAAGCCTGTTTAACGCTTTGCATATCGAGCAATCCGCACACGATTTACGTCGCCTTCGGGCGGCAGGTCCAGGCGTGATCGCTCGAGCTGTTCCGCGGTTGTCCAACCGAAATGGGGTAATTCATGAAAACGAAAATGAACATGAAGTTGACAGGCATCGCCTTGTCGGTCGCGGCTTTGTTCAGCGTGGCCGCCACGGCGTCCCAGGCGGGGGTAGTGACTGCCGTGCCGGGAAGTCTCAGCAACACCGACGGCTTGATCATCGGAGGCGGATCGCCGGCGCCGGGGGGGCTCGTCGGCGCCGTGGCGGGATGGGGGAACGGGGTGGTGTCGGTCGGCGGCCCGACGAATGCCGGCGGTATCTCGATCGGGGCGGCGGGTGCGGCAGGCGCGGCCATCAATATCAATAGCGGATTGCTCGAGCCGGTCGCGGATGTGGCCGGTACGGTGACCGGGGCGTTGGGTGGCATCGGCGGGAACGGTGGAACCGGCGGTGCGGCGGGCGGACTCGGGGGGGTGATCGGTACCGTCACCGGTGCGCTGGGCGGTGTCGGCGGTAGTGGCGGTGCGACCGGTGGCCTGGGTGGTGTCGTCGGGACAGTGGGTAACGCGGCAACTGGCGCGGTTGGTGCCGTGACTGGCGCGTTGGGTGGTATCGGTGGCAGCGGTGATCCGATCAGTGGTCTCGGCGGCGTGGTTGGGACGGTGACGGGTGCACTGGGTGGCATCGGCGGGAACGGCGGCGCGACGGGCGGCTTGGGTGGCGTCGTCGGCACGGTGGGCAATGCGGCAACTGGCGCGGTCGGTGCAGTGACTGGCGCGTTGGGTGGCGTCGGTGGCAGCGGTGATCCGATCGGGGGTCTCGGCGGCGTGGTTGGGACGGTGACGGGTGCGCTGGGTGGCATCGGCGGGAGCGGCGGCGCGACGGGTGGCCTGGGTGGCGTCGTCGGGACAGTGGGCAATGCGGCAACTGGCGCGGTGGGTGCCGTGACTGGCGCGTTGGGTGGTGTTGGCGGCAGCGGTGATCCGATCGGGGGTCTTGGAGGTGTGATTGGGACGGTGACGGGTGCGCTGGGTGGCATCGGCGGGAGCGGTGGCGCGACGGGCGGCCTGGGTGGTGTCGTCGGGACAGTGGGTAATGCGGCAACTGGCGCGGTCGGTGCAGTGACTGGCGCGTTAGGTGGCGTCGGTGGCAGCGGCGGTGCGACCGGTGGTCTCGGCGGCGTGGTTGGGACGGTGACTGGCGCGCTGGGCGGCGTCGGCGGCGTCGGTGGCGCAACTGGTGGCCTGGGTGGAGTCGTCGGCACGGTAGGTAGCACGGCAACGGGAGCACTCGGCACGGTGACGGGTGCGCTGGGCAGCGTTGGCGGCGTCGGTGGCGCGACTGGCGGCCTGGGTGGTGTCGTCGGCACCGTGGCTAACACGGCAACCGGTGCGCTTGGAACAGTGGCCAATACGGCAACCGGTGCACTTGGGACGGCGGCCAATACGGCTACTGGTGCAGTCGGTACGGTGACGGGTGCATTGGGCAGCGTTGGCGGCGTCGGTGGCGCAGCTGGTGGTCTTGGTGGCGTCGTCGGCACGGTAGCTAACACGGCTACGGGTGCGCTCGGCACGGTGACCGGTGCACTGGGCAGCGTCGGCGGCGTCGGCGGCGCAACTGGTGGCCTGGGTGGCGTTGTCGGCACCGTGGCCAACACGGCAACCGGTGCGCTCGGCACGGTGACCGGTGCACTGGGCAGCGTTGGTGGCGTCGGTGGTGCCGCTGGCGGCCTGGGTGGTGTCGTCGGCACCGTGGCTAACACGGCAACGGGAGCACTCGGCACGGTGACCAATACGGCAACGGGTGCACTTGGCACGGTGACGGGCGCGCTGGGCGGCGTCGGCGGCGTCGGTGGCGCAACCGGTGGTCTTGGTGGCGTCGTCGGCACGGTAGCTAACACGGCTACGGGTGCGCTCGGCACGGTGACCGGGGCACTGGGCGGGGTTGGCGGCGTCGGTGGCGCAACTGGTGGCCTGGGTGGAGTCGTCGGCACGGTGGGCAACACGGCGACCGGTGCACTCGGCACGGTGACCGGTGCACTGGGCAGCGTCGGTGGCGGAGCTGGTGGCCTGGGTGGCGTCGTCGGCACGGTGGGCAATACGGCAACGGGTGCACTCGGCACGGTGACCGGTGCACTGGGCAGCGTCGGTGGCGGAGCTGGTGGCCTGGGTGGCGTCGTCGGCACGGTGGGCAATACGGCAACGGGTGCGCTCGGTACGGTGACGGGTGCACTGGGCAGCGTTGGCGGCGTCGGTGGCGCAGCTGGCGGCCTGGGTGGTGTCGTCGGCACGGTGGGCAATACGGCAACCGGTGCGCTCGGCACGGTGACGGGTGCACTGGGCAGCGTTGGCGGCGTCGGTGGCGCAACTGGTGGCCTGGGTGGCGTTGTCGGCACCGTGGCCAACACGGCAACCGGTGCACTCGGCGCGGTGACTGGCGCGCTGGGTAGCGTTGGCGGCGTCGGTGGTGCCGCTGGTGGTTTGGGTGGAGTCGTCGGCACGGTAGGCAACACGGCAACTGGTGCACTCGGGACGGCGGCCAATACGGCAACGGGAGCACTCGGCACGGTGACGGGGGCACTGGGCGGGGTTGGCGGCGTCGGCGGCGCAACTGGTGGCCTGGGTGGCGTCGTCGGCACGATAGGCAACACGGCAACCGGTGCACTCGGCACGGTGACGGGTGCACTGGGCAGTGTCGGCGGCGTCGGTGGCGCAACTGGTGGCCTGGGTGGCGTCGTCGGCACGATAGGCAACACGGCAACCGGTGCACTCGGCACGGTGACGGGCGCGCTGGGCAGCGTTGGCGGCGTTGGTGGCGCAGCTGGCGGCCTGGGTGGTGTCGTCGGCACGGTGGCTAACTCGGCAACGGGAGCACTCGGCACGGTGACCGGGGCACTGGGCGGGGTTGGCGGCGTTGGTGGTGCAGCGGGTGGCCTGGGTGGCGTCGTCGGCACGATAGGCAACACGGCAACGGGTGCACTCGGCACGGTGACGGGCGCGCTGGGTAGCGTCGGCGGCGTCGGTGGCGCAACTGGCGGCCTGGGTGGTGTCGTCGGCACGGTAGGCAACACGGCAACTGGTGCACTCGGCACGGTGACGGGAGCACTGGGCAGTGTCGGCGGCGTCGGTGGCGCAACTGGCGGCCTGGGTGGAGTCGTCGGCACGGTAGGCAACACGGCAACGGGAGCACTCGGCACGGTGACGGGAGCACTGGGCAGCGTTGGCGGCGTCGGTGGCGCAACTGGCGGCCTGGGTGGTGTCGTCAGCACGGTAGCCAACACGGCAACCGGTGCACTCGGTACGTTGACGGGTATGGTCGGTGGCAGCAGCGGTACGATCGGCGGCCTGGGTGGCATCGTTGGTACGGTGGCCAACAGCGGCACCGGCGTGGTCAACGCCGTCACCGGTGTCGCAGGAAACGGCGGTGCGCTGATCACGCCGATCACGAGCATCGTCGGGAACCTCGGCGGATCGCTGCCGGTCGGCGCAGCTACCGGTGCACTCGGTGCAGCGTCCGGCGCGGTCACGGGGATCGTCGGTAGTGGCACGGCGGCGATCTCGCCGATCGCGTCGACCGTCACGTCGCTGATCGGACCGGCATCGAGCGGCGCCGGCAACATCGTCGGCTCCGGAACCGGCGCCCTCACCGGCGCAGCCGGTGCGGCTGCATCGCTCGCATCGACCACGACGGGTGTGGCCAGCTCGCTGGCGAACACCGTGACCAGCACGACGGGCGCGGTCGCAGGCGTCCTTCCGGCACTGAGCGTCGCGCTCAACGGCGGGACGGCATCCGGTGCCGCCGCAGGCGCGACCAACGCAGTCGGTGCGCTGGTCTCCGGCGGCGCGACGATTGCCAATGCGGCAGTGCATTCGGTCGGTTCGGCTGTCGGATCCGTGGCCGGTGTGCTCCCGGCACTGGCGGTTTCGCTGAACGGCAATTCCGCGCAAGGGGGAGGCGCTGCGACAGGTGGTGGTCTGCTGGCGCCGGTGACGTCGCTCGTCACTTCGCTTGCAGCGCCGTTGCCGAAGAAGTAAACGACGTGGGTACCCGGCCGCCGCAGCCAATGGGCGGCCGGGAACATTCAGGCACGTCAGAACGACACGATTTCAGCGCTTCCATATCGAGCATCGCTTCGGCCGGCAGTATCTTCAGCCATGCGTTCTCCGTCTCAAGATCCTTCAGTCGGCGAGCCTCCGACACCTCCGTACCGCCAAACTTCGCGCGCCAGGTATGGAACGATGCTTCACTGAAGCCGTGTTTCCTGCATGGCTCCTTTACCGGCATACCGCCCCCGGCTTCCTTCAGAAACCCGATGATTTGCTCTCCCGTAAGGCGCTTCTCGACGTTCGTCTTCTTCTCCGAAAACGAATTCCACTAGATCCTGACTGACTCAGGTTGGCTTGGGGGCATGTCAACGCCCGCATTCGCCGATGGGTCAAGCCGGGAGCGCAGGTCTCGTGCTTTAAAAAATAAAGCAAGAAAAGAAAAAAACATCCGCATTGCCGCGCAGCATCCGTTCGATACCGCATCGATTCGTTGACGTCACACGATGCTTGCTTTAAAAAGTACAGCATGACTGCACCCCGAATCGGACAACGCGTGCGCGGATCGAAAACGGGACGACCGATCATGGTCGTGCTGGATCTGCTCGGGCGACGCACGACGCTGCGCATCCTGTGGGAACTACGCGGCGAGCCGCTCACATTCCGTGCGTTGCAGGAAGCCTGCGAAACGAATGCGCGCCTGCTCAACACGCGGCTCGCCGAGCTCAAGGCGTCGGGTCTCGTCGAGCATCGCGAGGGCGGGTACTGCATGACCGCCGAAGGCCGGCGGCTGGAGGCGGCACTGCAGCCGTTGCTGGGGTGGGCCAAACAATGGGCGAGGCGCGACCCGGACGGGTTCGACGCGGCCGATCGCGAGCAATCCGGCCGGGATCGCTGATCGATCGGCGCGCGGAGGCGCATCGCACCGTCAATGCCGGGTTCGCGCATCGTGCGCGAGCCGACTTATGTTCGCGGAGTGCTTTCATGACTGTACGGGCCGTCATCTTCGATTTCGATCTGACGCTGGCGGATTCGTCCGCCGCGATCGTCGCATGCACGCAATACGCGTTGCACCGGCTGGATGCCGCCGGCGCGACGCCGGCGCAGATCGGTGCGGTGATCGGGCTGCCGCTGCACGAGATGTTCGTTTCGCTGACGGGCGAGACCGAACCGGCACGGGCCGATGCGTTCGCGCGTCACTTCGTGGTGCGCGCCGACGAGATCATGGTGGCCGGCACGCGTATCTATCCCGAGGTTCCGTCGCTGCTCGCGCGTCTGCGCGAGCAGGGGCTCGCGGTCGCGATCGTGTCGTCGAAGTTTCGCTACCGGATCGACGCGATCCTGGCGCTGAACGAATTGCAATCGCTCGTCGACGTGGTGATCGGTGGCGAAGACGTGCAGCATCACAAGCCCGATCCGGAAGGGCTCGTGCTGGCGCTGGCGCGGCTTGGCGTGCCGGCCCGGGCGGCTGTCTACGTGGGCGACCACGCGGTGGATGCGCAGGCGGCCGAGCGTGCCGGCGTGGCGTTCGTCGGCGCGGTGAGCGGGATGACGTCGTTCGACGGATGGGCACGCGCGGGCAAGCGGGCGGTGACCGCGCATCTCGGCGAACTGGAAGCGATCGTGCGAGCGATGCAGCGCGATCCGCGCGAAGCGTGGGGCTGACGTTCGACCGCATGGCGATCCCGGGCGCGCCGGGCCTGTCGACGACCCCGACGGCTTGCTTCCCGACCTGCGCGATCGGCCCACCGGCGGCCAGATTGTCAGATGAGGGATGCCGGGAATCGGTGTCCGCGAATGGGTGATTGCGCGTACCTCATCCCGACATCCCGGGTTCGTCTGGAGGACAAACCCATGGGTCTGCATTTCGCTCAGGATTCAAGAAACAGTATTTTCATTCATTTCCGGTTTTCGCGTAAATGCAGAATCGGTCGAATATCAGCTGATCGATCCGATAACGACGAAGCTGAAATTCCGGTCGCTGTATTTACCATATGAGTCACCGGTTTGAATCGTGGCGCCGCTGCCGGAAAGGGCCGGGAAGATCACGTTGTCGAGCGTATTTTGCCCGCCGCCGTAACCCCATTGCGACCCGACAATGGCCGGTGTCTTGGTGAAGGCGGTGCTGAACGAGAGCTGATACGTGCCCGTGCTTTCACGCTTCACGGTGAATCCGCCCGAGCCGTCGACCACCGTACCGTTACCCTGGACGCTACCCCATAGCGTAACTTGAGCCATGATTGTTTCTCCTTATCTATTGTTGAAACAATGTCGATAATTGAAACGGGATGCCGACCTGGTGCTGATTTAATGATCCGGATCGACGGTTGTATTGTATGTGATGATTTTTTGAAGTTTGATGTGGGATAAATAATTTATTCTGATTTTTTCTTTAAATATTTCGAATTTGTAATTGAAAGAGGGCGCCGTTGCGTCATGTCGGCATGCGAGCGTCGGACGCGCAATCGGGCGCCGGTCGACGTCGCGACCGGTGCGGCGCATGCCGTCATCGGCCGGATCGGGGCCGGCAGGCTTGCCGGGCATCCCGACGTTCGACTCGCAGTGACGCCGGCATGCGCGGCCAGCCGAAGCGATGCAGAATCAGCCCGGCTGAACCGTTTCCCGCAACCACCCGGCAGCGCGCGACGGATTCTGCGACCATTGCCGTTCAAGTCGTACCCGCCTCTTCACTCGACCCGTCACCATGCCAACCATCTCCGTCGCCTTCGCCAGCTTCCGGTTCTCGCGCATGCGGCCGGCTACCCGAACCCTGTCATACGTCCTCGCGCTCGCGGCCGTCGCTGCCGTGCTCGGCGTGCCGCTCCGCACGCGTGCGGCCGAAGCCGCCGCGCTCACGCAGCGCGAACGTCTCGAGGCGCCCGTCAAGGCCGTCGCCGGCCAGCGCGTGGCCGTCGATACGCCGCAGGGCAGCGCGGTGCTGCCCGTCTACGCCGATCGTCCGCTCGACCGGGCCGCGCCTGATGTCGAACGGGTCTTCGTCGTGATTCACGGTACGCTTCGCAATGCCGACGCGTACTACGCATCGGGGCTCGAGGTCGTCGAGAAGGCCGGCTCGGCCGGCAAGGGCACGATGGTCGTCGCGCCGCAGTTCCTGACGCGCGCCGATACGCGTGCGTTCTCGCTGCCCGCGCAAACGCTGGCATGGACGCAGGAGGGGTGGAAGGGCGGCGACGCGGCCCGGCAGCCGGCGCCGATCAGTTCGTTCACCGCGCTCGACGCGTTGCTCGCGCATTTCGCCGACCGCAGCCTGTATCCCGCGCTGTCGAGCGTGGTCGTGATCGGCCATTCCGCCGGCGCGCAGTTGCTGCAGCGCTATGCGGTGGCCGGACACGAAGGCGATGCACTGGTGCGGGCCGGCATCGCCGTGCGCTATGTGGTCGCGAATCCGTCGAGCTACCTGTATTTCGACGACGAACGGCCGAACGCCGATGCAATCGCGGGCGGCACCTGCCCGCGCGCGACGCAGTGGAAATACGGGCTGAAGTCGGCGCCGCCCTACGTCGCGTCGCAGGACGTGCGCGATCTCGAAGCGCGCTACGTGGCGCGTCATGTCGTGTACCTGCTCGGCCAGGCCGACACGAACCCTTACACGCACTTCATCGACCGTTCGTGCGCTGCGATGGCGCAAGGCCCGTACCGGCTCGCACGCGGGCTCGCGTATTTCGACTACCTGAAGAAGCGGCACCCGGCCGATCTCGCCCAGCAGGTCGTCGAAGTGCCGGGCGTCGGGCACGACGAGCTCGGCATGTTCACGTCCGCCTGCGGGTTGGCCGTGCTGTTCGGTCAGGCATTGCCGTCATCGTGTCCGGTCATCGCCGGCACCGCGCCGGGCATGCGCGCGGAATCGCCGTAAGCCGAGCGGCGCAGGCCGACGCCCGTCGTCAGGTCGGCCGCGCGTGATCGTACCGATGCGATCGACAAGCGGTTGCGGCGCCGAGTATCACGCCGGGCCTTCCGCGATGGGCGGCCCGCTGGCGTCGAATACCGTCAGCCCTTCCGTCGGGTCCGTCGGCGTGTCCCACGGACGTGCGGCGATGGCCCGTTGCGCGGCCTCGTAGCCGGCCTGCCGGCGGGCCGCGATGCCGGTGGGCGTGAAATCGATGTCCTTGAACTGATTGTCGTCGGCGAGTCGCGGCGCCGCGAGCTTGATCAGATGCATCGTGGTTTCGCATCCCCACGCGGCGAGCCGGCGCACGGCCGGCGATGCGCGCTCCGATTCCGGCACGTGCCGGGCCAGTTCGCGGATCACGTGGCGCAGCCTGTGAATCTGCTGCTGGCGCGCGATGTGGCTGTCGGTGCGGCTTGCATACTGGATGTCCTTCTGCCGCTCCGACACCTCCCAGATGCTCTGGGGTTCGGGGCCCGCCGGATTCCACATCTGGACGGAGAAGATGATCGAGCTGCGGCGCGGATTGTCGTCGAGCACGACCTCGACCGGCGTGTTCGAATACACGCCGCCATCCCAGTACGGTGCGCCGTCGATCCGTATCGCCGGGAACGCGGGCGGCAACGCGCCCGAGCTCATGATGTGCTCGAGTTCCAGCCGCGTATCGCGCGAATCGAAATAGCGCATCGTGCCCGTGCACGCATTGACCGCGCTGACGGTCAGGCGCGGGCGGCCCGCGTTCAGCAGGTCGGGATCGATCAGCGACGCAAGCGTGTCGCGCAGCGGCGCGATCCGGTAATACGACGCGCGATCGACGCCGAGGCGGACCATCGGCCCGAGCCACGATGCCGGATTGGGCTGGAAGAATCCCGAGATGCCGCCTCCGACGATCATCAGCTCGGCCAGCGTCCGGTTCCAGCCGGGCAGCAGCGGCCCGGTGTCGAAACGGGTTCGCTCGGTCACGCGGCGCCAGAATGCCGACAGTTTCTCGTAGCGCTGCTCGGGCGGGTTTCCCGCAATCAGCGCCGCGTTGATCGCGCCGATCGACGTGCCGACCACCCAGTCGGGGCGGATGCCGGCTTCGTCCATCGCCTGAAAGACGCCGAGCTGGAATGCGCCCAGTGCGCCGCCGCCCTGGAGCACGAGCACGACTTGCCCGGGAAGGTCCATGCGTGCCGGCTGGCTCGCGGTCATGGCTTGCCTCGCTGCGTGTGTGACGATGGGTCTGATCCGAACGATTCGATTCAGTTTAGGCGATCGGCGGCGAGGGGCCGCATCCAGTGAAGCGGGCGGCTGCGGTGGGCTTCCCTGCCAGTCGATTCCGACCCTCAAGTGCGTTCGCGGCAGGGTGCGCGCGGCAACGCGCATCGTTTTAGCCGCCACGCGCCGCGTCATTCGACCGTGATGGTCTCCTTCATGTACGGGTGAATGCCGCAGAACACCTTGTAGACGCCCGGCTTGTCGAAGCGGAACGAGTACGTCTCGTCCTGGTCGAGCGCTTTCGAATGAAAGATGCCGGCGTCGTTGACGACCGTATGCGGCTCGGCGTCGAGGTTCTTCCACGTGATCGTCGTGCCGGCCTTGATCGTGGTCGACATCGGCGAAAACATGAAATTGTGGATCGTCACGAGCGAGCCGTCCGGGCCCTGCGCGAACGCGGCGAGCGGGGCGGCGGCGCACAGGATCAGCGCCGCGACGAGGCGGGATGGCGTGAAGCGGTTCATGTCGGTCTCCTTACGGTTCGGTGCGTCAGGCGAGCGTCGTGTCGTGCAGCGACGACGCGACCGGATGGCCCGCGAATTCGACGGTCGTCACGCCGAGCATCGACGGCAGCCGGTCGCGCGGCACGGTGAGCGGCACGGGGCCCGGGCCGTTGCCGGCCGTCGGCTGCGGGAACGCGGTGGAGCGCGCGGTGTGGAACGTCACGTTGCCCTCGACCTTCGACACGATCTGGTGGATGTGCCCGTTCAGCACGGTGACCGAGCCGAAGCGGCGCAGCAGCGCCATCGTCTGCGGCGCGTCGCCGGTGCCCCAGCCCCACGGTTCGTAGATGGTCCACATCGGCATGTGCGAGAACACGACGATCGGCGTGCTCGACGAGCGGCCCTTCAGATCCTGCGCGAGCCACGCGAGCTGGTCGTCGCCGAAGCTGCCGAGCCCGTTCGGCTTGAAGTGCATCACGTTGACGAGGCCGATGAAGTGCACGCCCGCGTGATCGAAGCTGTAATACCCGCGGTTGTCGGACGCCTTGCCGAACCGGCCGAAATATTCGGCGCCCGAACCATCGGTGACGTCGTGCTCGCCGGGCACCGTATGCAGTTCCGGCACGCGCAGCGCGGACAGCAGCTGCGACGCGTGGTCGAATTCCTCAGGCTTGGACAGGTGCGTGATGTCGCCCGTATGGATGGCCAGTGCGGGCATCGACGGCATGCCGTTGACGAGACCGATCGTCTGCTTCAGCGTGGCCGACACGTCGGGATTGGCATCCTTGTTGAAGCCGATGTGCGTATCGCTGATCTGCACGAACAGCGGGCGGCCTGCGTTGGCCGGGAGCGCGTCGCCGGCCTGTGCGAGCGCGAGGTCGAACGGCGTGAGGATGCCGCCCGACAGCGTGAACAGCGTGCCGAGGCCGCCGAAGGCCATGCACTGCAGCGCCTTGCGACGCGACGGGTTGGGGGGAAGCGATGAAGACATGTGAGCCTCGCATTCGTATGACGAAACCGGACGGCCGGATCGTCCTGGAATAAACCGGCGCCTTCGCGTGCCATACCGGCGAAGCGGCGAATTTATTCCCGCGCGTGACAACGTCGAACGCCCGTGTTCGCGGCTGGCGCGGCGGTCCGGGATGCCAGGAAGATGACCTGTCAATGTCCTGTAAGTGACACGTCACATTTGCGTCACGACCGATCGATAGCCTGCGACTCCGAGTCACCTCTCCGGAGCCCCTTCATGCCGAATCTCGCGGCAACGGAAACCAGCGGCGCGGTCGGTCGTCGCACGCGCACCCTCAGCTTCGCGCTGTTTTTTCTGATCATTGCCTGCGGCATCGTCTACGTCGGCATCCATCTCAGTGCGGACCTCAGCCCCGTCAAGGAAAGTTCGGCCCTCCCGTTCCTGCTGCTGATCGTCGCGCTGCTGATCGCGCTCGGCTTCGAGTTCGTCAACGGCTTCCACGACACCGCGAACGCGGTCGCGACCGTCATCTACACGCATTCGCTCGACCCGCACCTCGCGGTCGTCTGGTCGGGCCTCTGGAACCTGTTCGGCGTGCTCGTGTCGAGCGGCGCCGTCGCGTTCGGCATCCTGCAGTTGCTGCCGGTCGAACTGATCCTGCAGGTCGGCAGCGGGTCGGGCTTCGCGATGGTGTTCTCGCTGCTGATCGCGGCCGTCACGTGGAACCTCGCGACCTGGTATTTCGGACTGCCGTCGTCGAGTTCGCACACGCTCGTCGGCTCGATCATCGGCGTCGGGCTGATGAACCAGATCGTCAGCGGCCCGTCGGGCACGAGCGGCGTCGACTGGAACCAGGCGCTCGGCGTCGGCAAGGCGCTGCTGTTCTCGCCGCTGATCGGCTTCGTGCTGTCCGCGCTCGTGCTGCTGCTCCTGAAGGCCGTCGTGCGCGTACCGGCGCTGTACCAGGAGCCGAAGGGCAACCAGCCGCCGCCGTTCTGGATCCGCCTGCTGCTGATCCTGACCTGCACGGGCGTGTCGTTCGCGCACGGCTCGAACGACGGGCAGAAGGGCATGGGGCTGATCATGCTGATCCTGATCGGCGTGATGCCGACCGCGTACGCGCTGAACAAGGCCGTGACGCCCGACCAGACCAGCACGTTCGTCGCGGTCGCGCGCCATGCGTCGACCACGCTCGTCAAGTATGCGGACCCGGCCGCACGCTCGGCCGACGCGCGTGCCGACGTCGAGGCGTACGTGCGCACGCACAGGCTGACGCCCGCGACGATTCCCGCGCTCGGCAAGCTCACCGACACGATCGCCGACCAGGTCGCACAGGCCGGCGGGATTTCGAGCGTGCCGCAGAACCTCGTCGACAACGTGCGCAACAACATGTACGTCGCATCCGAGGCGATCCGGCTGATGGAGAAGGCGAAGGCGCCGGCGTTCTCGGTCGAGGACGCGAGCGCGCTCGAAGCGTTCAAGAAGCAGATGGACCACGCGACGAAATTCATCCCGACGTGGGTGAAAGTGGCCGTCGCGATCGCGCTCGGCCTCGGAACGATGGTCGGGTGGAAGCGGATCGTCGTGACGGTCGGCGAGAAGATCGGCAAGTCGCACCTGACGTACGGGCAGGGCGCATCGGCCGAAGCCGTCGCGATGCTGACGATCGGGATGGCCGACGCATACGGGCTGCCGGTGTCGACGACGCACGTGCTCGCGTCGGGCGTGGCCGGCACGATGACGGCGAGCGGCGCGGGCCTGCGCTGGGATACGGTGCGCAACCTCGTGCTCGCATGGGTGCTCACGCTGCCTGCGTCGATCGCGCTGTCGGCCGCCCTGTACTGGGCGCTGCACGGACTGTTCTGACCTGCGCCGGGGGCGCGACGTCCGGCCGTGCGACGCGTGGCCGGTCCCATCGATTTTCCATTCAACACAAGACGCTACCGATGGATATCAGTTTCGATCCGAACCGCACCGCGAACGCTTCGGCGTGGCGCGTGCTGCCCAACCGCTGGGATGCCGTCGCGTTTCCGTTGATCATCTGCCTGCTCGCGATGGCGATCGTCGGTTTCCATCAGACGATGGCGCCGATCGGCGTGCTGCAGACGCAGAAGATTTCGCTCGCCCCGTCGAACCTGCCCGAATACGCGTTGCGCACCACGCTGCGGATGCTCGCCGCGATGGTTGCCTCGCTTGCGTTCACGCTGGTCTACGGCACGCTCGCCGCGAAAAGCCGCCGCGCGGGCATGGTGCTGATCCCGATCCTCGACATCCTGCAGTCGGTGCCCGTGCTCGGCTACATCTCGTTTACCGTCACGTTCTTCCTCGCGCTGTTTCCGGGCCGCGTGCTCGGTGCGGAGCTGGCCGCGATCTTCGCGATCTTCACCAGCCAGGCGTGGAACATGACGTTCAGCTTCTACCAGTCGCTGCGCACCGTGCCGCGCGACCTGAGCGAAGTGTCGCGCGGTTTTCACCTGACGTCGTGGCAGCGCTTCTGGAAGCTCGAAGTGCCGTTCTCGATGCCGGGGCTGATCTGGAACATGATGATGTCGATGTCGGGCGGCTGGTTCTTCGTCGTCGCATCGGAAGCGATCACCGTCGGCAACCAGACCATCACGCTGCCGGGCATCGGCGCGTATCTCGCGCAGGCGATCTCGGAGAAGAACCTCGGCGCGGTCGGCTGGGTGATCGTCGCGATGTCGGTCGTGATCCTCGCGTACGACCAGTTCCTGTTCCGTCCGCTCGTCGCGTGGGCCGACAAGTTCCGGATGGAAAACACCGCATCGGGCGATGCGCCGCAATCGTGGCTGCTCGACATGATGCGCCGCACGCACCTGATTCATCAGCTGCTCGTGCCGGCCGGCTGGCTGCTGTCGCAGGCCGCGCGGATTCCGCTGCGCGTGCCGTCGACGAAGGGCAAGCGTGCGCGCGGCGCGTCGTCGCGCGGCTCGTCGCGCATCGGCGACATCGTGTGGGGTACGTTCGTGATCCTGATGACCGTGTACGTCGTGTGGCGCGTCGTCAGCTTCGTCGCGACCGGCGTGACGATGGCCGAGGTCGGCCACGTGCTCGTGCTCGGGCTCGTCACGCTGCTGCGCGTGGTCGTGCTGATCGCGATCGCGTCGGTGGTGTGGGTGCCGCTCGGCGTGCTGATCGGGCTGCGCCCGGCGCTGGCCGAGAAGATCCAGCCGCTCGCGCAATTCCTTGCCGCGTTCCCGGCGAACCTGCTGTTCCCGGTGTTCGTGATCGTGATCGTCCACTTCCACCTGAACGCGGACATCTGGCTGTCGCCGCTGATCGTGCTCGGCACGCAGTGGTACATCCTGTTCAACGTGATTGCCGGCGCGATGTCCTATCCGAACGACTACAAGGAAGCGACGAAGAATTTCCGCATCCGCGGCTGGCAGTGGTGGCGCCAGGCGATCCTGCCGGGCATCTTCCCGTACTACGTGACGGGTGCGATCACCGCGTCGGGCGGCGCGTGGAACGCGAGCATCGTGTCGGAAGCGGTGCAGTGGGGCACTACCCGGATCGAGGCGCATGGCCTCGGCGCGTATATCGCGCAGACCACCGCCGCCGGCGATTTTCCGAAGATCATCCTGGGCATCGCCGTGATGTCCCTGTTCGTTACCCTGTTCAACCGTCTGCTGTGGCGTCCGATGTACGCCTATGCGGAATCCCGGCTCCGTCTCGATTGAGAGTAAGCGCGATGCAAAATTCGACCGTTATCAACGCCCCCGCCAAGACGTCCCAGCCGCTGCAGCCGCCGCGTCTCGGCGAAGAAATCCTGCGCGTCGAGCACGTGAACCGCGGCTTCAACAAGACGCAGGGCGAACTGCTCGTGCTCGACGATGCGAACCTGTCGCTGCGCGAAGGCGAAATCGTCGGGCTGCTCGGCCGGTCCGGCTCGGGCAAGTCGACGCTGTTGCGCATCATCGCCGGGCTGATCGAGCCGACCGGCGGCGAAGTGACGTACCTCGGCAAGCCGCTGCGCGGCCCGGCCGAAGGCGTCGCGATGGTGTTCCAGACCTTCGCGCTGTTCCCGTGGCTCACCGTGCTGCAGAACGTGGAAGCCGGCCTCGAGGCGCTCGGCGTCGGTGCGCGCGAGCGGCGCGAGCGCGCGCTGGCCGCGATCGACCTGATCGGTCTCGACGGCTTCGAGAACGCGTACCCGCGCGAGCTGTCGGGCGGGATGCGCCAGCGTGTGGGCTTTGCGCGCGCGCTGGTCGTCGATCCGACGATCCTGCTGATGGACGAGCCGTTCTCCGCGCTCGACGTGCTGACGGCCGAGACGCTGCGTACCGACCTGCTCGACCTGTGGACGCAGGGCCGGATGCCGATCAAGTCGGTGCTGATCGTCACGCACAACATCGAGGAAGCGGTATTCATGTGCGACCGGATTCTCGTGCTGTCGTCGAATCCGGGCCGCGTGATCGCCGAGATCAAGGTGCCGTTCAAGCATCCGCGCAATCGCCTCGACACCGATTTCCGCAAGCTCGTCGACGACATCTACGCGAAGATGACCGCGCGCCAGACCGGCGAGGCGACGAAGAAGGGGCTCGAACTCGGCAGCTGGATGCCGCGCGTGTCGACCAACCTGATGGCCGGCCTGATCGAGACGCTCGCGATGGCGCCTTACCACGGCCGCGCCGACATGCCGGAAATCGCGCGCACGCTGCATCTGGAAGTGGACGAGCTGTTTCCGATCGCGGAAGTATTGCAGCATCTCGGTTTCGCGGACGTGCGGGAAGGCGACGTGTTTCTGACGCCGCCGGCGCGCGTGTTCGCCGAATTCGGCACGCAGGAGCGCAAGCTGATGTTCGCGGATCACCTGCTGAAGCACGTGCCGCTTGCTGCGCGGATCAAGAAGGTGCTGAACGAGCGGCCGGGCCATCGCGCGCCGCGCGTGCGCTTCGAGCAGGAGCTGGAGGATTTCCTGTCGGATGAAGCGGCCGAGGAAACGCTCGATGCGGTGATCGACTGGGGGCGGTACGGGGAAGTGTTCTCGTATAACGACAAGACCGAGGTGTTCAGTCTCGAGGATGTCGAGAGCTGAAAGTCACGAAGTAGATTCACAGGGTGCGACATCCATCCGTCGGCGATGTCGCACCCGCGCCAGAGCCCGCCGTCCAACCAGCAGGATTGCAGAAGGTCCAGGGCGCACGATTCCAGCTTGCCAACCGACGAACGAGCCGACCAGATCGGCGGCGAATCCGGGCGTCATTCCGGCATGGGGGAACACCATGTCGCGCCACTCGCTGACCATCCCGCTTGACCATATCAAAAATGGCAAGCTCACATCACAGATGCCGCGTGACAATTTTCTACATTGTTCGGCTCGATTATATTTTGAGCTAGTCGATTGATCCTGCGTGGAAGTACACTGATTCAGCGGGTATTTTATTGAATTATTTGCCAGTACAAATTAAATCAAATTTTATAGTGGTTGATTTTTTTGTGATGGGAAATGGCGCAGGAAGGTAGCTGCCGCATACCTATAGCGCATGAGGCTTGCAGGCCCGTTGCTCCCCCCGGGATTCGCTCGGTCGTTGTCTCAAAAGGAAGGATTTCGAGATAGTGGAGCGTTGGGAAGAATAAAAATACACTTAATCAAGTGCGGCATGGCGCTTCGGGTATATCAAAGAAGATAGCGAACGATTGGGGCTGGGGGCGCGTGTGTTCATTCTCGTGAGCCTATGCTTCACTGGCGAGAGTGTAGTGGCACTGCGTCCCCGAATGCATGAGTGGACGAACGTGCCGGTGTACAACCTCTCGTTCGACGGCAGCCATGCTAACCATTCAGGATGTGCTGAAACACCCGGGTTCGGTCGTAACCCAACCGCTGCATCTGGAAATCGCGACGCTGGATGCGCCGATCTCCGTTTTGTCGTTTGTCTTGACCGAGGAGATGAACACACGATTCCTCGCGGACATCACTGTGACGTCGAACGACAAACGGATCGACGGTGCGGCGATCGTCGGTCGGCCGGCGGTCTTTACGATCGAGGAACGCGCGTCCGTGCCGTCGATGGCGGGGACGATCGCTCCGGTTCAGCATGCGGCACGTACCGTGCACGGCGTTGTCACGCAATGGACCCGAGTCAAGGCGTCTCGCGACGAGGCGACCTATCAATTGCACCTGAAGCCACGCCTCTCGCTGCTTGAAGAGGTGCACGATTCGGCCGTATTTCTGGACCGGTCGTTTCGCGAGTTGCTGGCCGACGTGATCGTCGATCGCAGTTTGTTCGAGTCTTTCGATGTCGAGTTCGAACTGGAGGGGCTCGACGGGAAGTTCGAACAAACCGTGATGTACGAGGAGACGGTCGCGAACTTTATCGATCGGCATTGCCGGCGCGCCGGGGTCTATTACTACTTCAAGCAGGCCAGGAAGGAGGACGGCCCGCAGCGCGACACGTTGGTGTTCGGCAATACGCTGCGCGGCTATATGCGAGCGCTTGAGGTGCCGTTGTTGCCGCATTCCGGTCTGGTGAACTGGCACGAGGCGATTCTGACGCTGGAAGCCACGCGCGTGCTGGTGCCGCAGAAGGTACGCGAATGGGATCGCAACTACCGCATACCTGACGATCCGTTACAGGTGGAATCGGTCGTGGCCCACGACGACCGTTCGGTGTATGGGAGCGTGAACCGTAGCATCGAGCATTTCCATTCGGTCGAAGAAGGGCAGGCGCTGGCCGATGCGCGACGTGACGAATTGCTCACGCGGCAGATACGGTTATCGGGCACGAGTAACGTCATTGGAATGACGCCGGGGATGGTAGTGAGAATTACCAATGAGGTGGTGCCGGAGGCGCCGCACGGGATGGTGATCACGAAGCTCGTCACGACCGGTAGCCGCAGCCAGTCGGTGGTCAACACCTTCGAAGCGATTCCTGCGCATCAGACCTATCGGCCGGAATATGTTCCCGAAGCGCACTGGCGGTGGATCACCGGCATGCTGATCGGCGTGGTCGAGTCCGGCGACGACGAGCCGTACGCGTGGATGGACGAGTATGGTCGCTATCGCGTCAGGCTCCTGTTCACCCGGCACAGCGGAAAACGAGGCACGAACAGCATGCCGTTGCGCTTGTTGCGTACGTCCGCGTCGTATCGCGGTGGCTTGCACGTCCCTTTGCTGCCGCGGTCCGAAGTACGCGTCGTCGCGACTCAAGGAAATTGCGATCGCCTGCTTATCGCCGGGGCGCTGCATGACTATGCGCATCGGGACCTCGTGCATGGCAAGGAGGGCTGGTACAGCCGAGCCGTGTTCCGCTCCCCGCTGCTTGGCAACAAGCTTCGCTTCGAGGATCTGAAAGACCGCGAAGGCATCCGTCTGGCGACGGTGTTCGGGCAGTCGTCGCTCAACATGGGTTGCCTTGTCGACAGTGAGAAGAACAAGCGCGGCGAGGGCTTCGAACTGACCACGCAGGACTGGGGCACCGTGCGTGCGCCGAAGGGGCTGTTCGTCTCGGCAGATGCAGCGGGCGGGGCCGGGAAGCCGCACCTCGATATGCCCGCCGCTGTCGCGCAACTCAAGGCCGCATTGCAGCGTGTAACGGAACTTGCGGCTGCGGCGACGCAGGTCAAGGCCGATCCTGCGGACCGCGCGATGCAGGCGGCGCTGATGGACAGTCTGAATCAGCTTCGCGACGCGGGGCTGCTTGCTAGTGCCCCCGGTGGCATGGCATTCGTGACGCCGAAATCGGTGCAGCACTCGGCGGGCGAGAACGTGATCGTCACCGCGGGGCAGGATCTGGACGTGAGTGTCGTCAGGCGGTTGCGCATGGTGGCGGGGGACCTGATCTCGCTGTGCGCGCTCAAGCTCGGTATCAAGATTTTTTCGAAAGGGAAGATCGAGTTGCAGGCACAACGCGCTTCGATGGATCTCTTCTCCGACGAGCAATTGCACGTGTCGAGCGCCAGCGCGAATGTGCTCGTGAGCGCCAAGACCAGGGCGATGGTGGCCAGTGGCGGTGCGTCGATGACCATCGAGAACGGCAATGTCGTATTCAACTGTCAGGGTGAGTTTCGTATCAGGGCCGCCTCGTTCACGTTCGAAGGGCCGCGCAATACGTCCATCAGCTTGCCGCAACTGCCGGTGAGCGACTACTCGCCCAGCGCGAGATACAGCCACACACGGTAACGATCATGATTATCAGCCCGCCATTTCTGCCCAAGGCCGGTCTCGCGGCCCCGACCGGGACGAACCCCGATCCGATGATGGACGCTGTAGACAAGCTCGAATGTGATCACGGCGTCTATCCGATCGCCCACGATCGGCGCTGGCATTGTGGCGTGCATCTTCAACCCGATACGAAGGGCAAGGTGCACGCGATTGCCGACGGGGAAGTCGTTGCTTATCGCGTCTGCCAGCATGCCGTTGACAGCGGCAAGAGCCATACGGGATTTGTGTTGCTCAAGCATACGACCGAGACGGGGGAAGGCCGTACGCTGACCTTCTATTCGCTTTATATGCATCTGTTGCCGCTGGTGGAATATGTGAAGCACAGTGCGGACAAAGAGGCGCTGCCGGAATTCCTGCGCATGCCGACTGGCCCGGTAAGCAAGGGGCAGGTGACGCCGGCGCTCCCGGGGGAGGGCAAGAAGGTCCGTCGCAAGGAGGTACTGGGGTGGCGCGGCCAATATGAGGATATGCCGCATTTGCACTTCGAAATCTTCATGTTGCCGGAAGATTTCGACGCGTATTTCGGGAGCACGCAACTGGGTAACAGCGCACCCACTCCGCTCAATGGTACGGACTGGTGGGGGCACGCATATT
Organism: Burkholderia metallica; assembly: GCF_001718555.1. Taxonomy (NCBI): domain Bacteria; kingdom Pseudomonadati; phylum Pseudomonadota; class Betaproteobacteria; order Burkholderiales; family Burkholderiaceae; genus Burkholderia; species Burkholderia metallica. The sequence goes on along the minus strand of NZ_CP013403.1, from coordinate 1,938,357 downwards.
TTGTCATTCCGGCAGGCAGCAACTTTCGCCGTTTGCCTGAGAAGGCCGATGCTCGAAACAAGTTGCACGGGATTGAATTCAGGCCGGGTCAAGAGGGGGCGAGCTCGTTGCCGTTGCTTGTCGAAACTTACTTCAGTCTCGGCTCGAAATACACCACGGTATGGAGCGTTGCGCAAGACGGTACGTGCACGTTGCTCACGCCGCAACCCGTCGAGGAAAAGGACTACGAATACGACCTGTACAAGCGTGCGACGGCGCTTTATTCATCATGTCCAAGCGACGGCTACGAACTGCTGCGTTTCGGCCGCATCCTGTCTCCGTCTCAAACATTGGCGGCCGACGCGCGCGCTACGTGGATGCGGGTCAATTGGGCAGCAGACAAGGCTGGCTACATCGATATTAATGATCCACGTATCCAAAAGTTTTCCGATGCGGACTTTCTGCCATTTATGGGCTGGAAAAAAATCATTGAGGGCAATACGCCGTTCGACAGTGACGGAATGTGCGATGTGGATGCGCTGAAGGAAATACTGAACGATGCCGCCCCACATGAGGTAGCAGCGGTGACAGGCGAAACGCCGGAAATTCACAGGGCGAGAGTGCTGTCGGCCTACGTAAAGAGCGACACCCAGGTGCGGCAGCGGTTGCGCGGGCTTGTCTGCTACGCACCAAGCGAATGGGACAGTGCAAACAACGAGGAGCGCTATGCGCGGTTGCTTGACGAGGGCGGTTTCTATTACGGAAATGATAAGGGATACAACGATTTCATGAAGTATCTGAAGGAAGTTCAGTTTTGGGACAAAACGGGGCTTCCGGCGGGGCAGAAGCTTTGGTTTTTTCATCCGCTAGAGTTTATTCGACACTTCAGGAAATGTGGATGGATTGATAAGAATGAATTCAAAAATATTTATGCGGATAGTCGCTACGCTCGAAATCAGCGACCAACGCCGAGTCAATTGCGTGATATTTACTTGGGATCGTTAAATAAAGCGGTGAGAAAATATGGATTGACATCACCAACCCGCCTGGCGCATTTTCTTGGTCAAGGTGCCATTGAGAGCGAATGCTTGGCATCTATGCAGGAAACAAGCATGCTCGGCGAAATTAAGAGTGGTAGTTTCTACGGAAAAGTTATCAATCCGATGTCAAAAATATCGGAGTCGACATTGGGGCATTGGTACGGTCAGAGTTCCGGTGAGGACGACGCTTGGTACCGATCGGAAAAATATAACAGCCATGGTGCGCGCATCACAAGCTCGTACGACTGGCGGAATGGTAATTGTGATCGTGATGACTCGCAGAAGTTCCGAGGGCGAGGCTTCAAGCAATTGACCGGGCGAAGCAATTATGCAAATTACTGGGTATTTAGGGGGTGGATTTCGCGCTCCTCCTTCACTGAATCGTGGTGGACCGATCCGGAATTTCGCGCGCGTAATCGCGGTGGTATGAAGAAGATTCCTGCGGTAATCGACGCTCCGCATGATGTTGCTCTCCCTGATAATAGTATGGACAGCGGCGGTTTTTACATGAGATTCGAGCGACCGGAAGTGGCCAGGAATATCGATCGCGATTCCCTGGGCGTGGCCATTTCAGAAGTCGAACGAAAAAATGAGCGGGTAATATCTCGTGATGTTACGTATGCCATTAACGGTGGTTATACAGAGTGGGAGCGGCGTCTGGCATTCACGCGCGTTGTTAAGGATGCGATTTTTTAATGGTGCGGTAATGTGCGAATTCCGACGTAGTTTGTCTGTCTTGATATGTTTTTTTGTTGCAGGGAATGTATATGCAGATGATGCCTATGAGGTAGTCGGGTATTCACTAAAAATAGGTGATTCAAAAATATGCTCACTTGACATTCAGCCGCGCTACGCGATTGAGAGTTTTGATAAATCGGCAGTCATGCTTTCCGAGGTGACTTACGTTGATAAGCGTCAGTTGGATCATTGTCGAGTCGGAGAGATGGTTCGCGTTCTTTCGATTCCGTCAGGTGTTGGTGTGCTATCGGATATAAACGTGTCGAAAGGAATTTATGTCGCACTTGATTTTGTGAGTGTGCGGCCATTTTTATATTTGGCTACTGTTTCTCGTGTTGGTACTTCGAAAAATCTTGTTTCCGTTAAAGGTGCATATGTTGTTGGTAGGAAAATCGGTGAACTGAGGAAGGAGGCTTTTAACAGTAGTGGAGATGCAGGGGGCTCGATCATTTCTCCTGATGGACGCTATGTGGCACCAACTGGCGCAATGGATTGCTCACAAACATCCTACCCAGGGGTATGGGACATAAAAAATAATCGACGTGTTGTCGCGGAGGATGTTGCATGTGCAGAACTATTTAAAAAATAAAGGCAGTCTGCTGCTTCTGTAGCTTCACGTTGCGAGCCTGGCGCCAAATATAGTTGCTGCGTTGTTGATGATTATTGAGAGCGCCGGAGTCCATGCGGCTGGAAAGGGTGGAACCTGATATCGCTTAGTCGGAGGATCCGAGAAATACGTGATAAGCACGCCAGCAAGGATGGCATATCTCCAAAAAAGTCGTTGATGCATCAGCTATTTCATGGGAAAGCATGTTGAGGCGTCGAGAAAAATTAATAATTGATATTTTGATGTTATTTAATATCGATCAGGGTGAAAATTTTGAATTTTCATGGATATCAGAGGATGTTATTGGATTGAACTTTCAAGGGTCAGTTGTTATGGATAGTCAACGTGCTTTTGCGTTCAGTATCTCACTAGTGTTGCTTTTTCTGCTTTATGTACCAGGATCTTATGCGGCCGATGTTCCGGTTTTCATTCGGGATGCAATAAATGCGCGAACCGATGAAAATCATAAATTGCAGTTGCCAATCATCGATGCTGGTCCTGTGATGCAAGGAGTTTACATCTACTTCGTTGCGAACAAATCTAATGTGCCGGGCTACGATGAAAGCAATCGGCCCTACATGCTTGATGCTCATTTGATATTTCTTGATGAAAATCACATTTGGCATGATGTGTTATTTGATCGTTATGTGAAGGATGACGGGATCCCGGAAATTTCAGCTGTATTTTTCGTGAATGCGGATCGTGATCAGGAAAATAAGGCAGTTGTTGTTTTGGTGCGGACACCTCTTAATCATTACGATTATGGTGGGGAATATTACGATGGCTATGTCTACAGGTTGACCGGTGATCGTCGAGCGGGAGTCGTCTTTGCTGGTCTGCAAAGTGACGCCAGTGCGCCATTCTCAGATCAATGTGAGTGTAGTTTTCGTGATGGACGATCAACGCATGCACGTTATAAGGATGCTGAATCTATTCGAAAGGTGCTTGAGAGGAAATATTCGCCTTCCGCGCTGCGAAGTAAGTGATTATTGTGAGTAAGGTTGATCTGCGCAAATTTCGCTGATGATCACGATTATTGACATCGATTTTTGACCATATCCGGTTTCATGGTCGACACTGGATGGCTGCTGATTGGCGAAAACAAGGATTCAATAATGTCTGGTGCGATCTCAATGATGAGGTGGTGCCGAATGTTGACTGCAAGCCCGTAATGTGAGGGATCATGAGGCGAATCACTTTACTTGGATTGTATGTTTTTAGTTTTATAGCCTTTGTGGGTTCGGCGAGCGGCAAGGAGACAGAACGATTGCTGAGGGAAGATTGTCATTTGTCGTTCGTGATTCCCCATGGTTTTGCATATGTCGATGTAGGTCACGTCATCACATTCGGGAAAGATGAGTGCTACATACCGTTCTTATATACGGGGAAGCTGCGGATTAAGCGAACTAATCCTATGCCACGTACGCCGCGACGACTGGCGCGCTTTGACAGATTTTGCCCTGACTGTCGAGGCAATTTCGGTGGCGGATAGTCTCGCGCAAGTTGAGTCGGCGTACGGGGCGGCTCAAAACGGCCTATTTAGGATGGGTTCGAAGGAGCATATTCAGCTATCAGGGGGTGAGCTCTATATCATAAGCTACACGGAAATAAACCCAGCCGGATCAATTGCGGGATATCAAAATCAACAGCAGGTTTTCGTTGCCGGTAATGGTGCTCGTTCAATTGTTTTTCGTTTGTACTATGGCGATCGAACGTTGAAGGTTGGGAGGGAGAGAGGGCGGGCTCTCAAGTATTTATTCTCGGAATTCAGATTTTTTTGATCGCTTTCATAAGATGTGAGTGGCTCGATGGTATGGATTTTTGGTGAATTGTGGTGGGCTGATTGATGTGGATAAATTGAAAATGGATTTATATTGTGATTAATTTTATCGGCGTGTGGCGATTTGCGAATCTGGCTACCGTTCCCAGTGATGTTGATTCGTAAATATCGTGTCAGTGAGTGACTTGGGTGTGACGGGCAGACGGTGAGTTACGGAGGCGTATTTTTTTGGGTGGTGTCCGGTCCAATATCGAAGCCACCTTATCAAGATGGAAATGCAAGTTTGGCAACTGACTTTGAGTCGATTATGAAATCTCCCATCCGAAAAGGCGACAAACTCGAACACGGCGGCGAAGTCACCAGTGGCTCACCATGGACGACATTCATGGGCATGCCGCTTGCCCGCAAGGGTGACGAGGCCACGTGCACTCTGCATGGCCCAACCATTATCGACGAAGGCGCTGACAAGTTTCCCGATCGCGACAACAAACCATTCGCGCTGGACGGCCATCGCTGCGCATGCGGTTGTCGGCTGATCGCATCGCTACCGAACGTCCACTTCGAATAATGCCCGTCGACCTCTCTCAGGCGGGGCCCCCGAGCGCATATCCGAGCCGCCCGCGCTTCTGGCCGTGGTGGTTCTGCATCTGGCTGATCTGCGCGGTGTTCGGAGCGTCGATCGCCCTGCTGACCTGGCCAAAGGGTGAGCGGGCGGCCGGCCCGTGGTTCTGGTTCTGCGTCATCGGTATCCCGAACGGTTTTTTCGGCTTTCTGTTCGCGATCGATCGCGCTCGCTACGAGGCTATGTGGTATCGCGCATACCACCGCAACCTTCATCGCGACCGATGGCTGGCGGGGCGCATCCGTGTCGCGCAGCAGCCGCTTCGGGTGCTGGGTGTCGGCTATTGCTTGCCCTTGAACGACCAGAAGCTTGCACAGGCGATCGATGTGGGGGTGCGTTTGCCGCGACAGCAGCAGCCCCGTGTGGGCGCGGGTGTCGTTGAGCATTGCCGCTTTGACGACCCGTTGGAAATGTCCGACGAAGCCGACGAAGCCGACGAGATCGACGTGGCCGACCCGACAGAGGAAAGCGATGCCGTAGCGGATACGCCTCCAAAGCGCCCCGTTACCCAGCTGGCACTCAGGATCGCCGAAGCGCTCGAACCGCTTTCCACGAGCCTCCACGCGCTTACGCATTACGAAACCACCCACTGGCCGAAAGTGCGCGTTCTGGCCGAGCCCGGCGAAGAAGCGTTTCGCGAGCAGGAGGTGCGCGACGCGCTGCAATGGGTTGGTCTGCCGCCTCTCACCGTGCGGTCCACACCCGCTTCGCACGGATTGCTGTTGGCGGATGCGTGGCTGGATACCCGCGACGCATGCCCGCTGCTCGTGATCGCAACGGCGTGGCACGAAGAACGGCCTCCAGCCGGCAGCACGGAGGGATGTGTCGCGACGCTGCTCGATACCGGCTTTTACGCACTACCCGAAGGCGTGCCCGTAATGGCGACGCTGCACCGACCTGTCGAAGGCAACGCCGACGAAGTCGAATACGGTTTCGCGAATGCGGTGATCTGGGGCAGGTCGGACGTCGCTGCCGTGACGCGTGCCTGGGTCACGCGTGCCGTCAAGCGTTGCAATCGGGGGCTGCGTATCGCGAACCTGGAGGCGCTTGCGAACAGCGACGCCCAATGTGACCTCGCCTACATCGTGGGCGATTTTGGTAGTGCGAGCGGCTGGCTGTCAGTCGCAGCCGCTATCGAATGTGGTGCTTCGGATGCGCCACAACTGATCATCGATGGCGTGCAGTCCGCCGTCATTCATGTGCTTCCCGGTCCGAGCGGGAAGGATGCCTCGTTGCCTGGACACGCTCAGCATGACCGACCCGAAACTGACCTTGCGATCGCTTGACACGGCCACCGCGGTGGCGTCTGCGCCGTCCGGACGCCTTGCACTTTGGGGTGTGGTTGTCGCGGCGCTGATCGCCGCGGCGTTCGCGATTGGCCTCGTCTGGGGGCGTGGCGACCTGTTCGGTCTCGCGCCCGGTGCGGCGCGTATGCAAGTGGTGATCGTCATCCTCATCGCGCTGATTGTTTTCGTCGCCATACATCTCAGCTTGTTTTTCATCGGTGCATACACGATTGCCGGGCAGACGTTTCGCAAGGATATCGGTGATGCGACGAAGGCGCAGAAGGCATCGAAATACGACACCCGTCTGAAACGCGTGGCCGAGGAACTACGCGCGTCGCAGGGCCGGTTCTGGCGATACCGTTCACCGTGGCTGATGGTGAGCGGCGCGGATACGTTGATCGAACAGGTCGCGCCGGGCCTGAAGCGCGCGGGCGCGATGCCCGTCGGCAACGCGATTCTCGTGCACGCGGCACCGGACGGCGTCGAGGCCGGGGCGTGGCGCCGACAAATCCGTAAGCTGCGACGCAGGCGGCCGGTCGACGGCATCGTGCAAGTTACGCATGGGGACGAGCGCGATACCGAACTGCCGCGCGCACTCGCCGCGCTTGTGACCGACATCGGCTACGCCGCGCCCGTCACGTTCCTGCACGCGGTGCCCACGCAGGGCGATCGACCCGAAACGTTCGAGGCGATCGGTGCATTTCCGGGGCTGGCGTACAAGAGTGAGCAGCCGGCGTCGGCATTACGCGATCAGCTTGCCGAGATCGAGTGCGGGACGGCGGATGCGGGCGTTCGCCTGTGTACAGCGCCCACGCGTATCGCCTGTCTGGCCGAAATTTCGCAATACATCGGGAAGCGGCACGACGATATCGTCGCCGGCTGGCAAGCGCTCCTTGCTTCACCCTGGCTGCGCACACCGCTGGCGGGCGTGATGTTCGCACCCGTATTTGCGACAACGGCAGCAATGCCGATGCCGGTGCCGGTCGCCGCCGACGGAAGTGCTGCAGTTCCGAACCTCCCGATCGAGTTCCCGCCGCAACCGGCCGCTCTGCTGCCAGCATGGCACGCTATCGCCGATCGGAAGCACATTGGCCGGCGGGTGGGGCTCTACTGGCCGAACGCGCTGGCGATGTGCTTGATCGTTGCGGCCATGGTGTGGTGCGCATGGATGTCCGCGTCGTTCATCGGCAACCAGCGGCTCATGCGCGACGCGCGGGCAGCAGCGAGCGCGGCGGTCGATGCGCGGCCGCAGACGGCCGCCGCGTGGCGCGCGCAACTCGCGCTACAACAGTTGATGGAGACGCTCGAATACCGGCAGCAGCATGGCGTACCGTGGTACCTGCGGGCGGGGTTGTCGCGCAACGACGCTATCCTCGACGGTCTCTGGCAACCGTACCGGGTCGCGGCGACCCGCAACCTGCAGACGCCTGTCGTGCAAACGATCGGCAAGTTGCTGCAGGCCGCGGATCAGACGCGCGCCGACAGCCTTCAATCGCAGGACACGCGGGGCAGTACCTACAACGCGCTCAAAACCTACCTGATGCTAGGCGATCCGTCGCGGGCCGATCCGGCGTTTCTGAAGCGCTTGCTCGTAGCCCTCTGGCCGCGCCCGGTGGAGATGCCGCTGGGTGAGCGTGACGATACCGGCCGACGGCTCTCAGGGTTTTACGCCGATCACCTGAAAGCGCATCCCGAATGGCGAACAGCGACGGACGAAAGTGTCGTGACAGCGACGCGCAACATGCTGGTCACGCAGATTGGACTCGCGTCGGCAGACGACACGGTGTACCAACGCATCCTCGACGACGTCAGGAACAAATACGCCGATGCGTCGCTCGAAACGCTCCTGAATGGCGCCGATGCGCGTGGGATGTTCATCGCGTCGCATACGGTGCCGGGGATTTATACGCGCGCTGCGTGGGATGGCATGATTGCCGCGGCGATCGACAAGGCTTCCGGCGAGCGCCAGCTCGGCGGCGATTGGGTGCTGACGGGCAAGCAGCCGCAGCAGACGATCGGCAACGCGGTCGCGCACGGTGCGATCCGGACCAGGACGATCGCGGACGAGAAACGCGCGGGTGACGAGTTGAAGCAGCGATTGACGGCACGCTATTTTGGCGAGTACACGGCCGCATGGCAGCGCATGCTCAACAGTCTGCAGTGGCAACCGATGTCCAATCTCAGTGGCGCGGTAGAACAGCTTTCCCGTCTGGCGGATGCGCAGACTTCGCCATTGATCGCGTTGATGCAATCCGTTCAGTATCAGGCGCAGGCGGGGCGCCCGTCGCAGGCACTGGCCGATACGCTGGTGAGAAAGGCACAAAATCTGATCGGGACGGACGAGGACGCGTCAATCGTCGTTCACCCGCTCGACAAGCCGTTTGGTCCACTGCTGGTGCTGATGGGCGACACGAACGCGTCGCCTGCCGCTGCAAATGAGAAGGGCGCGTCACCGGCCAGCATCGCGCTGAACGGCGTGAGCCTGTCGCGTTACCTGACGGCGGTCACGACGATGCGGCTGAAGCTGCAACAGATCTCGAACAGTCCTGACGCATCGGCAATGGCGCGCACGCTCGCACAGGCAGTGTTCCAGGGAAAATTGTCGGAATTGTCGCAGGCGCGCGATGACGCGGCACTCACGGCTGCGAGCCTGGGTACGGCGTGGGCGGGGTTTGGCAATGCGATGTTTGCGCAGCCGCTCGACGCGGCATGGCAGACGATCCTGCAACCGGCCGCAGCGAGCCTGAATGACGCATGGCGAGTCAGTGTTGCAGCGCCGTTCAACGCGGCGATGAGTGGCCGCTATCCGTTCTTCGACACGCAGGCCGATGCGTCCTTCGCGGAACTTGGACGCTATGTGCGACCCGATACAGGCTTGATCTCGCGTTTTGTCACGACACAGCTTGCCGGTGTAATGAAACCCGAGGGCGACCATTGGGTGCCTGACGAGCTGGCACCGCAGGCGCTGCAGTTCGACCCGGCATTCCTGAGTGCCGTCAGGCAGTTGTCGGCGGTTGGCGCGCAACTTTACCTGCAAGGCGATGCGAGGACGAAATTCGAAGTGATGGCGCTGCCGACGCCGCAAGTGACGCGCTCGGAACTGTCGGTCGACGGCAAGCAGATCGTCTATTTCAATCAGCAGGCGCGCTGGACGCCGTTGGCGTGGCCCGGCAATGGCTTGAACGGTCATGCGGGGCTCACGTGGCAGACGCTCGACGCGGGCTTGCGCCAGGCATTCGATGAGACGGGAGACTGGGCGTTCCTGCGGCTGATGAGCAAGGCCGACATCAAGCAGCTCGACAGTACGCGCTATCGGCTCACGTGGAATGCCGGGAACGATATGTCGCTGTCGTACGTGTTGCGTACGCAGATCGGTGCCGGGCCGGTCGACCTGCTGAAACTACGCGGGTTCCGCATGCCGGATCGAATTTTCATTGTCCGCAAGGCGGCCGTCGCTTCGAAGATGTCGCCCTTGCCTCCGCTGCCACCGGAGCTCCAGCCATGAGTGAAGACAAACACGAACCGACGATGCCTGAAAAGGGCGGTTTCGATGCGGACGACGATCCATACCTGCGTTACTTCGACGCGGAGATGCGTTACCTGCGCGAAGCGGGGAAGGAATTTGCGAAATCCCGGCCACAAGTCGCCCGCCGTTTGGGAATGTCGATGCCCGGCGCGCGCCACGACAGTGTCGAGCAGACCTATGAGGGTTTCGCGCTCCTCGCGAGCCGGCTGCGCATGAAGCTCGACGACGCGTTGCCGGAAATCACCGACCCACTGGTCGATCATCTGTGGCCACATGCAGGTCGCACGATTCCGTCGCTGGCCATCCTCGAGTGCATGCCGCGCGCAGGCGAGGCGCGGATTCTCGATACGTTGCCGTCTGGGTTGCAGGTACGATCGACACCGGTCGGACCGGACGGGACGGTCTGTGTTTATCGAACCACGCAGGCGATACGTCTGCTGCCGCTCAGCGTGCGCGAGGCGGGCACGCACATGCGCGAAGACGGTCGTACGGTGATCCGACTCGCATTTGACCTTCTGCATCGCGAGCAGCGGTTGCGGGACGATCTGTCGCGTATCCGGCTATACCTGCATGGAGACCGACCGACTGCATCGGCGCTGTACGGCGCTTTCACGCGCCAGATTGAGTCGATCGGCGTGCGCATGCCGCGCATACTCGACGGCCAATTGCAACCACGGCCGGAAATGACTGTCGAGGCGGCCGGCTTTGGCGCGCCGGCGCGACTTTGGCCGATCGATCTCGATGCGCGCGACGCCGATCTCGACCGTGAGCAGACGATGCTCGAGTATTTCGCGTTTCCCGAGAAGTTTCACTTCGTCGACTTGTGCGGTTTCGACACGGCAAGTGTGCCGCCGGGCGAAACGCGCGTTGAATTCGAAATCGTGATCCGGGATCGGATACCGGGTGACGTGACGTTCTGCGCGGACAACATCCGGCTATTTTGTACGCCGGTGATCAATCTGTTCGAACTGGACGCGCAGGCAATCCGACCGAACGTACACGAGCGCCACTATCCGGTGTGTGCCCCGGCGTCGGCGGGCGAGCGCGTCGAGCCCTACGATGTACTGTCGGTCGTGGCCAACGATCCGCGCACCGCCAGACAATACACCTACCAGTCGATCAAGGAATTCAGGCACCGAGGCGGGATGATGCGATACGAGTCGCCTGATCGGCACTACCACGCGTCGGTTCGGCAGGGCGTGACGGGCCGGCGCGAGATGGTCGTGACGTTAGGCGGGCATCTCTGGGACGAACCCGGCAGCTTGCCGGATGCGTACGTAACGGTTCGGGTGTTGGCAAACAACGGGCGCTTGCCGCGCATGGCGCTGCGTGAATCGATGATCGCCACGCCTGCTTCGAATTTCAACGGTGTCGAACGCGTGCGCAATCTGACGGCCCCGACGATGCCGCTGTATCCCCCGCGCGGCGGCGACTATCACTGGCGGGTGATTTCTCACTTCAACGGTGCGGGCGCAACCGAGCTGAACATGATGGACGCGAACGTGCTGCGCGGCGCACTGTCGTTGTACGACTGGACGCGACAGGACGATAACCGGCGACGTATCGAGGCAATTCATTACGTTTGGCTCGACGAGGAAACGGAACTGGCAGGTGCGCGTGTCGACCGCATCGTGAATGTGAACGTGGGTATCGAGCCCGCGGGCTTCGCCGGACCGGGTGACGTCGCGTTGTTCGGGGACGTACTCAGCCGCTTCGTAGGCCGCTACGCAAGTGTCCATTTTGCGGTGCGACTCGTTCTGTATGAAGGCGTGGGCGGTCCGATCCGGCGCTATCCCCGCACGATCAAAACGGGAGGCTGGTTGTGACGCTGCGAGCAAATCGGATGATGCGAAGTGTCCGACGGGCGAGTGCTGTTGCGATGACGGCAGCATCGTTGTCCGGCTGTGGCACGTGGCAAGCGGTGAAGGCGACGACCACCGACATGACGCGAGCGATTTTCGTCGCGAAGATCAAGCAGATGAATCTCGTTATTGAAAGTCGCTCCGCACTTAACGAGAACGAGCAAGGGCAGTCGCTGCCGGTTGTGATGCGCGTCTACCAGTTAAAGGATGCGAAGGTTTTCGAGAAGGCAGCTTACGTCCAGTTGCTCGACGACGACAAAGCGTTATTGAGTGCCGATCTGCTCGGCCGGCAGGAGGCGACGCTTGCGCCCGACGCGACGGTGAGGCTGTCTGCGCCAATGGCGGATGACGCACAAATCGTTGGGATCGCCGGGTTCTTTCGAAATCAGGACGGTGCCGAGTGGCAACTGACAATTCCGAAGTCGCAGTGGAAAAAGACGGATCCAGTCAAGCTGGTCGTGACGGGCAACCGGATGGAGCTGGTGCCCTGAACGAGATATTGCGAAGACTGCTGGAGCAACGCATCAAGTTGTTGATTCAGTCGGCATGTTCCACGGCGTCGAGCGCTGAAGTTCATACCTGAATGGAGATGAGCCGTCATCTGGGCAAATCGCGCTGACGCGTGTCTGGCCCGATTCCGCCCGAAATGAGATCCCCGATCTTTTCCATCCGCTGCCACACCAGCTTCGGTAACTGATTCGTCACGCCGATCACGAGCGCTTCGTAGAGCGCGGGCACGTTGAGCTGCAATATCGCGAACGGCTGCCCCTTGATCCGCAGCACGATCCCGGCAAACTCGCCGATCGGCGAGTGTCACTCTTCCATGATCAGCCACCCGCACGTACCGAGCCGGTACGCAGCCTGCGCAAACCGGAAGCAGAAGCCTAAGTACGCACGAACGACGCGGCTCGCGAGACGGATCGCATCACCACGCCCTGAAGCGGTCTCCCGGTCCGAATGCCGGGCCTTCACGCCGCTTCAGCAGGGCGGGCCGCGTCGATGTACGCGGCCAGCACCATCGCGGCGGCGTTGCCCGGCGTCGAACCGAGCAATTGCGGTGCATAGACGCTGTCGCCGATCTCGATCGGCTGCCCAGACAGCGCGCACACGCCGCGCTTGCGCGTGGTGAACAGCCGCCACTTCTGATACCCGTAGTGCCCGGTGCATGCGTCGCGCCACGAAATCATCACGGTGTCGGCCGTGGGCCGTTCGAGTACGCTGATGGTCGGCTTGCTCGTCGCGTCCCACGACGGCAGCCGGTCGCGCGTGATGCTGCGCCGCCGCGGCATGCTCCAGGAGACGGACGGCATGTCGAAGCTGCCGATCGCGGCGACGGTGACGAGCCAGGGCGCTATACGATTGTTCATGTCAGTTTTCCTCGAAACGTTACGCGACACCGCGACGCGCGGCATCACGACAGGCGGATGCGCGGCTGCACGCAGCCGTTGATCCGTTCGGCGATCCACAGCAGGGTCGCCTTGGAGAAGCCGTGCAGCGCCTGCTGGTGCCGCCGGTAGAGCATCAGGTGGCTGAACTGCGCGAAACGCCCCTGGATGAAGCCGCCGCGAAAGAACCCGAACTGCCCGAGCGTGCCGAACGCGTCGTAGTCGCTGATCGACACGAGCGCGCCGAAATCGTGGAACGCGAACGGCGGAATCGGCTGGCCGTCGAGCCACGCGGGCAGGTGCTTCGCGAGATGCTCGGCCTGCTGCGTCGCGACCTGCGCGGTAGGCGGCAGCGGCCGTTCGTGGCCGTCGGGCAGCAGGCTCGCGCAATCGCCGATCGCGAACACGTGCTCGTCGCCGGTTGCCTGCAGCGTCGGCCCGACGACGATCTGGTTCGCGCGATTCGTGTCGAGCCCGTCGAGCGCCTGCATGAAATCGGGCGCCTTCACGCCGGCCGCCCAGACCATCAGGTCCGCTTCCGCGAATGAACCGTCGCCATAGTGAAAGCCGTTCGCGTCGGCCGATGTGACGCGGGTCGACGTCAGCACGTGAAAGCCGATCTGTTCGAGCCGGCGCTGCGCGGAAGCGGAAATCCGCGGCGGAAACGCGGCGAGGATGCGCGGGCCGCTTTCGAGCAGCGTGAGCTGCAGCCGTTCGCGCACCGTCTCGTCGCCATACGCCTGCGCCACTTCCAGCAGGCGGCTCAGCTCCGCCGCGAGTTCGACGCCGGTCGCGCCCGCGCCGACGATCGCGACGCGGAACGGCTCGTCGCGCGCGATGCTGCGAAACACGCGCATCCGCAACGCTTCGTTGAAGGTCTCGGCCTGCTGCTGGCTGTCGATGAAATAGCAGTGCTCGCGCACGCCCGGCACGCCGAAATCGTTGGCCTGGCTGCCGAGCGCCAGGATCAGCACGTCGTATTCGAGTTCGCGGGCTTCGAGCACGAGTTTGCCGTCCTGCGAGCGGATTTCGCCGAGCTGCACGCGGCGGCGGGCGCGATCGAGCCCTTTCAGTTCGCCGGGCTGGTACGTGTAGCCGTGATCGCGTGCATGGGCGAGGAAGATCACCTGCTGCTGCTGCACGTCGCGCGTGCCGGCCGCGATCGTGTGCAGCATCGGCTTCCAGATGTGGGTCGGACTGCGGTCGACGACGGTGACCTGTGCGCGCCCGGACCGGCCGAGACGCTCACCCAGGCGGGTCGCGAGCTGCAATCCGGCGATCCCGCCGCCGACGATGACGATGCGTGTAGGGGTTGTCATGGATAAATCATCACGTGATGAATAAGGTATGATCCTAGCGCTTCCCGGCTTCGCGTGTCAACGGAGCAGGGCAGGTCCCCCGGTTTCGGCGGCGTGCAAGCGGGGCCGGTACACGGGCATTCGAATCATTTAAGGAGAGCAGGGAAACGTGGCTGAAGTCACTGAGCGCGCGACGGTCAAGCGTATGCGCGGGCGGCCGCTGGCCGGGGCGTCCGTCGGTCCGGACGTGATATTGCGGGCTGCGCGCAAAATGTTTGCGAAACGTGGCTACGACGCGACGAGCGTGCGCGAAATCGCGCGGGAGCTGGGCATCGACGCGGCGCTGATCGCGCACCATTTCGGCACGAAAGAAACGTTGTGGCTGGCCGTCGTCGAGCAGATCGCCGAGCTGGCCGAGCCGATGTTCGACGCGCTGCGTGCGTTGCGCACGTCGTCGCTGCCGCATCGCGATCGCGTACGCCGCGCGATCGAGCTGTGTGTCGCCCACGAGTTCGACGAGCCCGACCTGGGCATGTTCTTCTCGACGGCGGCGACCGAAGTGGGCGGGCGGCTCGACCGGCTGCAGGAGCGGCTCGTGCGTCCGTATTACGACATGATGTTCCCGCTGCTGTCGGAGGCGGTCGACGCCGGCGCGATCCGCCCGGTCGAACCGACGGTGCTGTTCTTCATGATCGCGAGCGCGATCGGTACGACGGTGTCGTACAGCCACACGATGCTGGCGTACACGTCGCTGCCCACGCGGCAGGACGCATTCCGGCAGGCCGTGGCGGACATCGCGTTCAACATTGTCGGCGGCTGAGCGCCGCGCGCGCTCACGCCGCGGGTGTCAGCCCCAGTTCGCGCACCGCGCTTCGCGCGGTCTCGCGCAGCGCATCGACGAGCGGCGACGGCGTCCGGTACGCGATCGCGAGCACGTACGCGAGCGGGCTGCCCGCATCCTTCAGTTCGCAGAACGTAATACCTTGCGGCTGCATCGGCACGAACAGGCGCGGCATCAGCGCGACGCCGATGCCGCCCGCGACGAGCCCGGCCGTCGTCTGCATCTGGCGCGGCTGCTGGACCACGCGCGGCGCGAAGCCGGCCTGCGCGCACGCGGTCACGATCAGCGCATGCATGCCGGGCCCGTGGTGCGCGGCGAACATGACCCACGGTTCGTCCGCCAGTTCGGCGAGAGCGATGCGCTTGCGGTGGGCGAGCCGGTGACCGTCGGGCAGCGCGGCGACCATCCGGTCGCGCAGCAGCGGCTCGACGCGCACGTCGCCCGCATCGGCAACCGGCAGCACGACGAGACCGACGTCCGTGCGGTCCTGGCGCAGCGCGAGCACCTGCTCGGCGGTCGTGCCTTCCTCGAGCTGGAAATCGACGTCCGGATGGCGTTCCTGGAATGCGCGGAGGATCAGCGGCAGCAGCGCGTTGACCGTGCTGTCGACGAAGCGCAGCCGCAGCGTGCCGCCGAGGCCGGCGCCCGCGCGACGGGCCACGGCCACCGCGCGCTCGGCCTGTTCGAGCGCGCGCCGCGCTTCGAGCAGGAACGCGTCGCCGGCCGGTGTGAGTACCGAGCCGCGATTGTCGCGCTCGAGCAGCGCGACGCCCAGTTCGTCCTCGAGCTTGCGGATCGCCGCGCTGAGCGGCGGCTGCGCCATGTGCAGCCGCTCGGCCGCGCGCCGGAAGCTGAGCGTCTCGGCGACCGCGATGAATTGCCTGAACTGGCGCAGATCGATCATGCGATACCTTCCACGTATCAGTAGGTCATCGAATTCGTATTTTACCTATCACCGTGCGTTGCTCAGAATGGTCCTGTCATCAATGATCGAGATTCGGGAGGGCAGGTCATGGCGGGAAACGAGCAACCACGGACGGCGATCGTCACGGGCGGGTCGAGCGGGATCGGTTTTGCGATCGCGCGCCGGCTGGTGGAGGACGGCTATCGCGTCGCGATCGTCGGGCGCGACGCGGCGCGGCTGCAAGCGGCCGTCGCGCGTCTGGGCGCTGCGGCGATCGGGCACGCGGCCGACCTGAGCGTGCGGCGCGATGCGCAAGCGGCGGTCGCCGCGATCGTCGCGCGATGGCCCAGCATCGACGTGCTGGTCAACAATGCGGGGCTGACCGGCCGCGTCGGCGCGGATACGGAGGCGGGCGAGGCCGAGGCCGTGTGGGACGCGGTCATCGACGCGAACCTGAAAAGCCTGTTCGTGACGACGATGGCCGTGCTGCCGCATCTGGCCGGGCGCGCCGCGCGGATCGTCAACATCGGCTCGATCGCGGCGCGCGCCGGCAGCCTGCTGCCGGGCGGCCTCGCGTACGCGGCGGCGAAGGCCGGCGTCGAAGGGTTCACGGTCGCGCTCGCGCGCGAACTCGGGCCGCGCGGCGTAACGGTCAATACGGTTGCGCCCGGCTACATCGCCGAGACGCGCTTCTTCGGGGAAGGCGGCGTCGCGCCGGCCATCGCGGCGACGATCCGCGAGCAAACGCCGGCCGGCCGCGCCGGCCATCCGGACGACATCGCGGACGCGGTCGCGTGGCTCGCCGGCCCGCGTGCGTCGTTCGTCACCGGCGCGACGATCGCGGTGAACGGCGGCTGGCGCGTTGGATGACGTCAGCCACACGGCCGGCCGCGGCGTTGCGCGCCACGCCCGGCCCGCCGGTCATTCGACGTCCGTGGGCGGCTTGTCGCCGAGCCAGCGCCGCGCGCCGGGCCCGTTGCGGCCCGCGCGGTCTTCCGGGTTCGTCAGCTTGCAGCGCTTCAGCGACAGACAGCCGCAGCCGATGCATTCGTCGAGATTGATGTAGAGCCGCTGCAGTTCCTCGATCCGGCTCGCGACGCGCTGCTTCCAGCCGCGCGACAGCCGCTGCCAGTCCTTGTTGGTCGGCGCGGTGTCTTCGGGGAGGCTGACGAGCTGCTCGGCGATCTCGTCGAGCGAATAGCCGATCTTCTGCGCGAACACGATGAACGCGATCAGCCGCAGCACCGCGCGCGAATAGTGGCGGTGGCTCGAACCGTTGCGGTGCGACTTGATGAGCCCGCGCGTCTCGTAGAACCGCAGCGTCGACGCCGGCACGCCGCTGCGCGCGGCCACTTCGCGGATCGACAGCAGCGGCCATTGCGGCACGTCCTGGATACCCATGATGCTCCTCCGGGAAAGCTTGACTTGAAGTTAACTTCAACTTTTATGCTACGCGGCAGTTTAACCCTCGCGAGGCATCATGCTCTCCTTATCCCTACGCAGGACGTCGCCTTTGGGTGCGGCCTGTGCACTGCTGCTGGCGTTGTCGGGCTGTCACGACGGCAAAGGCGCATCGTCGGCTCAATCCCCTCCCGAAGTCGGCGTCGCCACCGTCGCGCCGCGCACGATCCGCGTCGCGGACGAATTCAACGGCCGCGTCGAAGCCGTCGATGCAGTCGAACTGCGACCGCGCGTGAGCGGTTATCTGCAGCGCGTCGCGTACAAGGAGGGCGACCTGGTCGCGCAGGGCACGCTGTTGTTCGAAATCGATCCGCGCCCGTACCGGATCGCGCTCGATCGCGCGAATGCGCAGTTGCAGCGGGCCCGCGCGGCCGCGAGCCTCGCGAACGTGCAGCTCAAGCGCGTGCAGACGCTGATCGATGCGCATGCGACGTCGCAGGAGGAGCTCGACAACGCACGCGCCACCGCCGAGCAGGCGCGCGCGGACCTGCAGGCGGCCGATGCGGCCGTCGCCGACGCGAAGCTCAATCTCGGTTTCACCGAAGTGCGCGCGCCGATCTCGGGCCGGGTCGGCCGCGCGGTCGCCACCGTCGGCAACCTGGCGCGCGCGGACGACACGCTGCTGACGACCGTCGTGTCGCAGGACCCCGTCTACGTGTACTTCGACTGCGACGAACAGAGCTACCTGCGCTACAACGCGCGGCGCGCCGATCCGAAGCATCGTGCGATCGGCGCCGATCCGGTGCGCGTGGGCCTCGCGAACGAAACCGGCTTCCCGCACGCGGGCACCGTCGATTTCCTCGACAACCGGCTCGACCCGCAAACGGGCACGATCCGCGCGCGCGTGCGGCTGCCGAATGCGGACCATACGTTTACGCCGGGGCTGTATGCGCGCGTGCAACTCGTCAGCGGCCGCGACCAGGATGCGCTGCTCGTCGACGACAAGGCCGTGCTCACCGACCAGGACCGCAAGTACGTGTACGTGATCGGGCCCGGCGACAAGGCGCTGCGCCGCGACGTGACGATCGGCCGCGGGCTGGACGGCGAGCGGATCATCGAGAAGGGGATTCAGGCGGGCGACCGCGTGGTCGTCGACGGCGTGCAGCGGATCTACTATCCGGGCGCGCAGGTGAAGCCGAAGGCACTGCCCGCGCACGCCGACGCCGGGGCCGGCAACGACGCGGGCACCGCGGCTGGCAACGCTTCGGGCGCCGCACGGGGCAGCGCCCCGCAGGCCGTGGCCGACGCCGGCGCGCCGGCCGCGCAGTAACGGGAGACAGGCGATGGATTTCTCCCGATTCTTCATCGACCGGCCGATCTTCGCGGTCGTGCTGTCGATCGTCATCTTCGCGATCGGCCTGATCTCGATTCCGATGCTGCCGGCCGGCGAATATCCGGAAGTCGTGCCGCCGAGCGTCGTCGTTCGGGCGACGTATCCGGGCGCGAACCCGAAGGAAATCGCCGAATCGGTCGCCGAACCGCTGGAAGAGGCGATCAACGGCGTCGAAGGCATCATGTACATGAAGTCGGTCGCGGGTTCCGACGGCAGCCTGCAGGTCGTCGTCACGTTCCTGCAGGGCGTCGATCCCGACACGGCCGCCGTGCGCGTGCAGAACCGCGTGAGCCAGGCGCTGTCGCGTCTGCCCGACGAGGTGCGCCAGTACGGCGTGACCACGCAGAAGCAGTCGCCGACGCCGCTGATGTACGTGAGCCTGTACTCGCCCGACAACAGTCGCGATTCGCTGTACCTGCGCAACTATCTGACGCTGCACGTGAAGGACGAGCTGTCGCGGCTCGCCGGTATCGGCGACGTCGGCGTGTACGGCTCCGGCGACTATGCGATGCGGCTGTGGCTCGACCCGAACCGGCTCGCGTCGCGCGGGCTGACCGCGAGCGACGTGATCGCCGCGGTGCGCGAGCAGAACGTGCAGGTGTCGGCCGGCCAGCTCGGCGCGGAACCGTCGCCGAAGAAAAACGACTTCCTGCTGTCGATCAACGTGCGCGGCCGGCTGCGCACGGTGCAGGAGTTCGGCGACATCGTGCTGCGCAACGGCGACGACGGCCAGGTCGTGAAGCTGTCCGACGTCGCGCGCATCGAGCTCGGCGCGGGCGACTACACGCTGCGCTCGTATTTCAACGACAGGCAGTCGGCCGTGGTCGGCATCTTCCTGTCGCCCGGCGCGAACGCGCTCGAAGTCGCGAAGGCCGTGTATGCGAAGTTCGACGAACTGTCGAAGCGCTTTCCGCCCGGCGTCGCGTACCGGCCCGTGTGGGACCCGACGGTGTTCGTGCGCGAATCGATCCGCTCGGTGCAGCACACGCTGATCGAAGCCGTCGTGCTGGTCGTGCTCGTCGTGATCCTGTTCCTGCAGACCTGGCGCGCGTCGATCATCCCGCTCGTCGCGGTGCCCGTCTCGGTGGTCGGCACGTTCGCGTGGCTCTATCTGCTCGGCTATTCGATCAACACGCTGACGTTGTTCGGGCTCGTGCTCGCGATCGGGATCGTCGTCGACGATGCGATCGTGGTCGTCGAGAACGTCGAGCGCAACATCGCGCAGGGCCTGAGCCCGCGCGACGCCGCGCACCAGGCGATGCGCGAGGTGTCGGGGCCGATCGTCGCGATCGCGCTCGTGCTGTGCGCGGTGTTCGTGCCGATGGCCTTCATGTCCGGCGTCACCGGCCAGTTCTACCGGCAGTTCGCGGTGACGATCGCGATTTCGACGGTGATCTCCGCGATCAACTCGCTGACGCTGTCGCCCGCGCTCGCCGCGAAGCTGCTGCGCCCGCACGACGCGCCGAAGGACGCGCTCACGCGCGGGCTCGACCGCGCGTTCGGCTGGCTGTTCCGTCCGTTCAACCGCTTCTTCGAGCGCAGTTCCGACCGCTATCACGGCGTCGTCTCGCGCACGCTGAAGCGGCGCGGCGTGGTGTTCGCGGTCTACGCGGCGCTGCTCGGGGCGACCGTGTTGCTGCTCAACGCGGTGCCGGGCGGCTTCATCCCCGTGCAGGACAAGCTGTACCTGTTCGCGGGCGCGAAGCTGCCGGAAGGCGCGTCGCTCGCGCGCACGAGCGAGGTGACCGAGCAGATGACGAAGATCGCGCTCGGCACCGACGGGGTGGAGATGGTGCCGGCGTTCGCGGGGCTGAACGCGCTGCAGGGCGTGAACACGCCGAACATCACGAACTCGTACGTGATCCTGAAGCCGTTCGACCAGCGTCACCGCAGCGCCGCGCAGATCAACGCGGACCTGAACGCGCGTTTCGCGGCGATCGGCGGCGGCATCACCTATGCGCTGATGCCGCCGCCGATCCAGGGCCTCGGCAACGGCTCCGGCTACGCGCTGTATCTGGAGGATCGCGGCGGGCTCGGCTACGGCGCATTGCAGAACGCGCTCACAGCGTTCCAGGCGGCGGTCGCGAAGACGCCCGGGATGAGCTATCCCGTCAGCTCGTACCAGGCGAACATTCCGCAGCTCGAGGTGAAGGTCGACCGGTTGAAGGCGAAGGCGCAGGGCGTCGCGCTGACCGATCTGTTCAATACGCTGCAGGTATATCTCGGCTCGATGTACGTGAACGACTTCAATGCGTTCGGCCGCGTGTACCGCGTGATGGCGCAGGCCGATGCCGGCCACCGTCAGACGGCTGCCGACATCGCGAACCTGCGCACGCGCAACGCGAAGGGCGAGATGGTGCCGATCGGTTCGATGGTGACCGTGACGCCCGCGTACGGGCCCGACCCGGTGGTTCGCTACAACGGCTATCCGGCCGCGAGCCTGATCGGTGACGCCGATCCGAAGGTGATGTCGTCGTCGCAGGCGATCGAGAAGCTGCAGCAGATCGCGAAGGCGGTGCTGCCGCCGGGCATCACGCTCGAATGGACCGACCTCAGCTACCAGCAGGTCACGCAGAGCAACGCGGCGATCGTCGTGTTCCCGCTCGCGGTGATGCTCGTGTTCCTCGTGCTCGCATCGCTGTACGAGAGCTGGACGTTGCCGCTCGCGGTGATCCTGATCGTGCCCGTGTGCATCTGCGCCGCGCTGTTCGGCGTGTGGCTGTCGGGCGGCGACAACAACGTGTTCGTGCAGGTCGGTCTCGTCGTGCTGATGGGCCTGGCGTGCAAGAACGCGATCCTGATCGTCGAGTTCGCGCGCGAACTCGAAATCCAGGGCAAGGGCGTGATCGAAGCCGCGCTCGAAGCGTGCAGGCTGCGCCTGCGGCCGATCGTGATGACGTCGGTCGCGTTCATCGCGGGCTCGGTGCCGTTGCTGATCGGCGGCGGCGCGGGCAGCGAAGTGCGCGCGGCCACCGGCATCACCGTGTTCGCGGGGATGCTCGGCGTCACGCTGTTCGGGCTGTTCCTGACGCCCGTGTTCTACGTGGCGATCCGCAAGCTCGCGGGCGGCACGCCGGCCGTGTGGGGCGAACACCACGGCACCCTCGAAGGAGAAAGCCGATGAGCGCCGCTTTCCGTCTTGCCGCGCTCGCGACGTCGGTGACGCTCGCCGCGTGCGCGGTCGGCCCCGATTTCAACCGGCCCGACACGGCCACGGCCGCGCGGTTCGCGCGCGATGCGCATCCGTCGGCGGCGCGCGATGCGTCGCCGTCCGCTACGACGCCGCAGACGCCGCCCGACGCGTCTGCCACTGCCGATGCCGCGTTCTGGCGCGGCTTCGGCGATCCGGTGCTGACGCAGCTGATCGACACGGCGCTCGCGGCGAACCAGGACCTGCAGGTCGCGGTGTCGCGCTACGACGCAGCGAATGCGCTGCTGTCGCAGGCGACGTTCGACCGCTATCCGACGATCACCGCGAGCGGGCAGATCGGCCATCAGCTGATGAGCAAGGACCAGGCGTTCGGCGCGCCGCGCAGCCAGCGCGATACGCCGACGTCGAGCGTCGGGATCAATGCGGCGTGGGAGCTCGACCTGTTCGGCCGGGTGCGCCGTTCGATCGAGTCGCAGCGTGCGGAGACGGCCGCCAGCGCGGCGGACGTGCGCGCGATGCGCGTCGCGATCGCCGCCGAGGTGGCGAGCACGTACGTCGATCTGCGCGGCTCGCAGGAGCGGCTGCGGATCGCACGCGAGAACGCCGACAACCAGAGGCAGACGCTCGCGCTGATCAACGCGCGGGTCGGCGCGGGGCGCGGCTCCGAACTCGATGCGGCGCGCTCGCGCGCGCAGTACGAAGCGACGACGTCGCGGATCGCCGTGTACGAAGCGGCGATCGGTGTCGACGAGCACCGGCTCGCGGTGCTGACCGGGCAGACGCCCGATGCGCTGATCGGCCGCTTCGATCTGCCGAACGCGGCCGCGGCGACGGGCGCGCCGGTGCCGCTGCCCGCGCTTTCCGCCGACATCGATCCCGGCACGCCAGGCGACCTGCTGCGACGCCGGCCCGACGTCGCGGCCGCCGAGGCGCGGCTGCACGCCGCGACCGCGCGCGTCGGCGTCGCGACGGCCGACCTGTTCCCGCGCTTCACGCTGTCGGGGCTGCTCGGCAGCGCGACGAGCAGCTACGGGTTCTTCCGCTCCGGCAGCGACACGAATCTGATCGCGCTCGGCGTCGACTGGTCGTTCCTCGACGTCGGCCGAGTGCGTGCGCGGATCGCCGCGAGCGACGCGCAGGCGGCCGGCCAGCTCGCGCAGTACCGGCAAACGGTGCTCGGGGCGCTGGAGGAAACGGAGAACGCGCTGCTGCGCGCGGCCCGCACGCGTGACGAGACCGGCCATCTCGTGCGCGCCGCGACCGACAGCGCGCGTGCCGCGCAACTGGCGCAGGCGCGGTTTGCGGCGGGCGCGATCGACTACTACGAAGTGCTCGACGCGCAACGCACGCTGCTGCAGGCGCAGGATGCGGCGGCCGACGGGCGGATGCGCAGCGCGGCGTCGACGGTCGCGCTGTACAAGGCGCTGGCGGGCGGCTGGCCGTCGGGTACGGGGCAGGGCCCGCAGCAACAGGGTCCGATCGCGCAGTCGGGACGGTAGCGCGGGGCGACGGTCGTGGCGCCGCATCGTGCGGCGCAATGCCCGCCGATCCGCAGGCTGTGGGTTGCAAATGCAATCGCATGGAAGCAATTTCCATCGAGGTAGAATTTGATTGCATCTGCAATTCAACGAGAGGAACGACCTGACATGAGCGCACCCGAACCCGATCTGTGGTTCTCGTTCGTCCGCGCGCACCGGACGATGGTTCGCGAGATCGAGCGCCGCCTCGCGGCGGCCGGCCTGCCGGCCTATGCGTGGTACGACGCGTTGTGGGGGCTCGAAAGCGGGCCCGACGGCACGCGCCGGATGCACGAACTGGCCGACGTGCTCGCGATCGAGCGCTACAACCTCACGCGGCTCGTCGACCGGCTCGAACAGGAGGGGCTCGTCACGCGCGCCCGTTCGGCGGACGATGGCCGCGCCGCGTATGCGAGCATCACCGACAAGGGGCGCACGCTGCGCAAGAAGATGTGGAAGGTGTACCAGTCGACGGTCGCGGAGCTCTTCCTCGATCAGTTCACCGGCAAGGAGCAGGCGGCGATGGCCGCCGCGCTCGACCGTGCGGCCGCCGCGGCGCGCGACGCCGCAGCCGACGCCAGATAGCGGATAGCGGATAGCGGCGGCCGGCAAGCGACCGTCAGCCGCTTGCATCACGGCGAATCGCCTGCGCGGCCCGGTCGGCCGGCATCCGACCGTCGTCGGTCAGTACGCGCAGCGCGATCGCGGCGATCCGGCCTGTCCCGGCGCGCGCATGCCGGAGCCCGGGTCGGCAGGTCCGTCGAGCGGCGACACCGCGCGGCCGCGCGACGCGAGCCGCGGCATGATCGGCCTTTCGAGGCAGGCCGCCGAGGCGCGGCGGGTGTCGAGCGTCCGCATGGGCGGACCGGGTCGCCCAGTCTGCATGTCCCTTCTTCGAGTGCTGGCATGTCGCGGGGTGTGACGGTTCCGATATAGGATTGCAATTGCAACGATTGCAGTTGCAACTTCAATCCGAAGACAAGGACCGACATGATCCCCACGTACCCCTTCACGTTCTATACGGCCGACACGCCGAACGGGCACAAGATCGCCATTTATCTGGAAGAGGCCGGGCTCGCGCACGAGCGCGTGCACGTGAACCTGTCCGCCGGCGAGCAGCGCAGCCCGGCGTATCTCGCGATCAACCCGAACGGCAAGATTCCGGCCATCGTCGATCACGACGCCGGGCTGACCGTATTCGAATCCGGCGCGATCCTCGGCTATCTCGCCGAAAAGACGGGCTTTCTGCAGCCCGACACGCTCGCCGAGCGCACGGCGGTGCAGCAATGGCTGCATTTCCAGATCGGCGGGATCGGGCCGATGCTCGGCCAGCTCTGGTGGTTCCTGCATGCATCGAAGACGGTCAATGCGGAGGCGATCGAGCGCTACCGGAACGAGGCACGGCGTCTCTATGGGGTGGTGAACGGCCGGTTGGCGGAGTCGCCGTTTCTCGCGTCGTCGCGGTACTCGATCGCCGACATCGCCGCGTTTCCGTGGCTGCGCACGGCGACCGAGCTCGATCTCGACCTCGCCGGCTACCCGCACGTCGCGCGCTGGCTCGCCGCCATCGAGGAGCGGCCTGCCGTCCAGCGGGGCCTGATCGCATGCCGTGCGCCGGCGGCGCAGCGCGCGGGCTGAACTCGCATCGCCCGCGCCGCACGGACGGCGCGGGCGCCGGCCGTCCGCCTGCCGGGAAACATCGTTCTCCTTCGTCGTAAACGTCTCGAATGCGTGATATTTGCGCCGCGCGATCCGGTTTAGAGTGGCCGCGAATCGATGACGATGTGTCGTATGGCCGCAGCCCCAGGCCGTACAGATGCACAGAAAAGCTGGAGACAAAATGAGTGAAGGCAGGATTACGCAGGTCGAGTCGTTCGGTTTCGAGCGCATTCCCGATGCATCGCGCTATGCGCGGCCGATCGATCTGTTCCGGTTGCTGTTCGGTGGCTGCAATACGTTTTCCACATCGGTGCTCGGCAGCTTTCCCGTGCTGGTCGGGCTGTCGTTCAAGGCCGGTGTCTGCGCGATCGTGCTCGGCGTGCTCGCCGGCACCTGCATCCTCGCGCCGATGAGCCTGTTCGGCCCGCGCAACGGCACGAGCGACCCCGTGTCGTCCGGCGCGCATTTCGGCATCCACGGCCGGATCGTCGGCTCGTTCCTCGCGCTGCTCACGTCGATCGCGTTCTTTTCGCTCGCGGTATGGAGCTCGGGCGATGCGCTTGTCGGCGGCGCGCACGACATGGTCGGCGTGCCGGTCAACGGGCTCACGCTCGGCGCGGCGTACATGGTGTTCGCGGTGCTCGTGCTGATCGTCTGCATCTACGGCTTTCGCTTCATGCTGTGGGTCAACAAGATCGCCGTGTGGGCCGCGAGCCTGCTGTTCGTCGCGGGCCTGTTCGCATTCGCCGGGCTGTTCGACATGCACTACGCCGGCACGGTGCAGCCGGGCAGCGCGGGCTTCTGGGCGGCGTTCGTCGGCGCGGTGCTGGTGGCGCTGAGCAACCCGGTGTCGTTCGCGTCGACGCTCGGCGACTGGGCCCGCTACATCCCGCAGCACACGCCGAAGCATCGCGTGATGGGCGCCGTGTTCGCCGCGCAGCTCGCGACCTTCGTGCCGTTCTTCTTCGGTCTCGCGACCGCGACGATCATCGCGACGAAGGCGCCCGCATTCATCGCGTCGAACGACTACGTGGGCGGCCTGCTCGCGATCTCGCCGCGCTGGTTCCTGTTGCCGATGTGCCTGATCGCGATCATCGGCGGGATGTCGACCGGCACCACCGCGCTATACGGCACCGGCCTCGACGTGTCGAGCATGTTCCCGCGCCTGCTGAACCGCGTGCGGGCGACGCTGCTGATCGGCACGATCGCGATCGCGTTCATCTTCGTCGGCCGCTTCTGGTTCAACCTCGTCGAAAGCGTCGCGACGTTCTCGACGCTGATCGATACGTTCAGCTGCCCGTGGATGGCGATCATGGTGATCGGCTACGTGACGCGGCGCGGCTACTATCTCGCCGACGACCTGCAGGTGTTCAACCGCGGCCTGCGCGGCGGCCACTACTGGTTCACACACGGCTGGAACGTGCGCGCGATGGGGGCGTGGCTGCCGGCCGCGTTCGTCGGGCTCGCGTTCGTGAACCTGCCGGGCCAGTTCGTCGGGCCGCTCGGCAATCTCGCGGGCGGGCTCGACCTGAGCGTGCCGGTATCGCTGGTGGGCGGCGGGCTGCTGTATTTCGTGCTGCTGACGCTGTATCCGGAACCGGACGGCGTGTACGGCCCGCACGGGCGGCGCTTCGTGCGCGGCGGCGGGCGGACGGCGCGCGGTGTCGGCGCTCCGGCGATCCAGCCGAAGGGGTAAGCGCGGCGCGTAGCGTGTCGCTGTGCGAATGACGATGCCGCCGCGCGGGAGAACTGTCGGCGGCATCGTCGTTTCCGGGCGGGTGATTGCGTGAATTGCACGCATTGCGTGAAGGGCGTGAAGGGCGAGACGGTACGTTTCTCGCGCCGCGTCGCACACGAAAACAAAAGCAAAAAAGAAAACGCCCGCCGGATCGGCGGGCGCGCGTCGGCGTGCAGCGGTGTCAGTGGAACGAACTGCCGGCGAGCATCCCGCCGTCGACGATGAATTCCGACCCGGTGCAATACGCGGATTCGTCGGACGCGAGGAACAGCACGAGGCTGGCCACTTCCTCGGGTTTGCCGATGCGCGCGATCGGCAGGCCGCTGTAGATCGACGACGGATCGAAATCCGCGAACTCGGGCGGGCGCGCCATCACGGTATCGATGCCGCCGGGGTGCACCGAGTTCACGCGAATCCCGTAGCGGCCGAATTCGAGCGCGGCGGCTTTCGTCATCCCGCGCACCGCGAACTTGCTCGACACGTACGCGCTGCCGCCCGCGACGCCTTCCATCCCCGCCGTCGACGACACGTTGACGATCGAGCCGCCGCCCGCCGCCTTCAGCGCGCCGAGCGCCGACTTCATGCCGAGCCAGCAGCCGACCTGGTTCACGTCGATCACCTTGCGATAGTCGTCGAGCGAACACGCTTCGATCGGCACCAGCTTCAGGATCGCCGCGTTGTTCACGAGGATGTCGAGCCGGCCGAAATGCGCGAGCGTCGCGTCGACGGCGGCCTGCCAGTCGGCCTCGCTCGTCACGTCGAGATGCTGGAAGCGCGCGGCGTCGCCGAGGTCGGCCGCGACGCGGCGGCCGGCGTCGTCGAGCACGTCGGCGATCACTACGCGTGCGCCTTCGGCGACGAACCGGCGCGCTTCCGCTTCGCCCTGGCCGCGGGCGCCGCCCGTGATCAGCGCTACCTTGCCTTCAAGTCGTTTCATGCTGCCTGCTCCTGTGAGTGAGGGGAAACGCGGGGCCGCTCACGCGGAAGCCCCCGCCGCGTCGATGATGCGAAGCGGGTCGGCGCCGTCCCATGCACGGGCTTCGGCGATGCCGTGCGCGATCATGTCGCGCATGCCGGCGCCTTCGATCACTTCGACACGCACGCCGGGATCGTCGGCGTCGTCGAGATACGCGACGCGGGTGGCCGCGTTGCGTGCGTCGAACACGACCCGCAGCCCGCGGGACGTGAGCCGCGCGAGCGCGGCATCGAGATCGTCGACGACCCACGCGACGTGATGCAGCCCGACGAGCGGCTGACCGTGCGCATCGCGATAGGGCGAAGGCATGTCGTTCGTCACGTGGATCAGTTCGATCTGCAGATCGCCGCGATACGCGAGCCCGACGTCCATCGTGACCGTCACCGGGTTGCCGAGATGATGGCCGTCGACGCGCACGTTGCGGAAGACGGTCCACGGGCCGACGTCGTGGCGTTCGCGCCAGCGCGCGATGCTGCGGTCGAGATCGGCGACCACGTAGCCGATCTGGTCGATGGGGCCGAGGACAGGGTCGTTCATGACGTCTCCGTGGCGCACGCGCATCTGCGTGCCGCGCGATGAATGACGGCCATGATCGCAACAAAGCGCGGGCGGCGTGCCATCCAAACGGACGAGTGCGTGCGCTTCGTTCCAGCGATGCAGGTGTGGAAAGCGGGAAGGAGAGGGCCCCGCCGGGCGGTCCGCGCGCTACCGCGCGTTCGGCCCCTTGACCGTCAGCCGGCACACGGCACGCAAGTGCGAGCAGGTTCGGGTCGCGCTCGCGTCCGCGCCGGCGGGCAATCGGCGCGGGCGGCGGCCAGGGTATCGGCCGCGCCGATAGTCAGCATCGCGGGCGGCGGCCTACCGCGGCGGCCAGCCGGTCGTTACGCTCGGGCGATCATCCACTCTGTCCGGAAGGTCGCCATGTCCCGGCTCGACTACACGTTGCTCGGCCCCTGCCTGCTCGCGATCGCGATCGACGCGATGGGTTTCGGGCTCGCCTATCCGATGATGTCCGCGATCTTCAGCGATCCGCACGCGGGCATCCTGCCGGCCGATGCCGGTGCGCACGCGCGCAATTTCTACCTCGGTCTCGGCTACGGAATCTATCCGTTCGCTGTTCGACTACGGCACACCGTTCGTGCTGGTCGCCGCGCTGTCGTTGATCTGCGCGTGCTGGACCTGGGTGTCGTACCGCGACTCGGCCGCGCCGCGCGGCGGCACGCGCATCGATCTGCTGCTGCCGCTGCGGATCATCGGCGAGGCCGCGCGCCAGCGCAACGTCGCGTTCCTGTCGGTCGTGTTCTTTCTGATGCAGGTCGGCTACGGGCTCTACCTGCAGACCATCATGCTGTTGCTGCAGACGAAATTCGGCTATACGAGCGCGCGGCTCGGGCTGTTCAGCGGCGTGATCGGCGTTTGCTTCGTGTTCGGGCTGCTGGTCGTCGTGCGGCTGATGCTGCGCGTGTGGCGTGTGATCGATATCGCGAAGACGGGCCTGCTCGTCGCCGGGCTGGGCCAGATCCTGTCCGCGCTGTTTCCGCACGAGCCGGTGCTGTGGGCGCTCGCGACCGTCGTCGGTTGCTTCGACATGGTGGCGTACACGACGATGTATACGGCTTTTTCCGATGCCGTCAGCGAGGACCGGCAGGGCTGGGCGCTCGGCGTCGCGGGTTCGGTGATGGCCGTTGCGTGGGTCGTCACGGGCGCGCTGACGAACCTGCTGCCCGCGCTCGGCGAGACCGGCCTGCTGATGATCGGCGGCGCGGCGTTCCTGCTCGGCTTCGTGATGATGACGGCATACGGCCGCACGCGGCCGGGTGCGCCGGCGGCTGCGCTGTCCTAGGCGGTCGCACGCGTTGGCCCGATCCTGTCGGACGTTGTCCCGCGCACCGCCGTCGCGTCGCGCCGCGCTGTCGGACACGTTCGGCGACGTGCTGACGACCGCGCAGGGGCCGGCGCTGCCCGTCGCCTGACGGCCGCGCGGTGCGTGCGTCAGTCGGCCCACCCCGGCGCGGCGTAGACGACTTCGCCGCGAAAGCACGTCTCGATCGCGCGGGTCTGCGCGAACGTCTCGACCGGGTGCGCGAACGGATTGCGGTCGAGGATCGCGAAGCTCGCGTCCTTGCCCGCTTCGAGCGAACCCGTGCAGTCGTCGAAGCGCAGCGCATACGCGGTGTTCACCGTATAGGCTTCGAGCATCGTGAGCAGGTCGAGGCGTTCGTGCGGATTCCACGGCGGGCTGTCGGGCTGGTCGATCAGCAGGTGCGTGACGCCCGTCTGGATGATCTGCATCGGGTCCATCGTGCTGACCGACCAGTCGGAGCCGGCTGCGAGCATCGCGCCCGCGTTGCGCAGGCTGCGGAACGGGTAGTTGCGCGCGGTGCGCTCGGCGCCGAGCAGGTCTCGATAGAGCTGTTGCTGCTCCTCGCGAGCGGCCGTCCACAGCGTCTGCACGCTGGCGATCGCGCCCAGCCGGTTGAAGCGGCTCATGTCGGCCGGATCGACGAGCTGCAGGTGCGCGAGCTGCGCGCGCCGGTCGCGCATGCCGTTGCGGATCTGCACGTATTCGAGCGCGTCGAGCGTCATGCGCACCGCGCGGTCGGCGAGCGTGTGGAAATGCAGGTCGAAGCCGGCCGTATCGGCGAGCAGGCAGATCTCGTTCAGCGCGTCCTGGCTCCACAGCGCGAGGCCGCAATCGTCGGTGCCCGCGTACGGCTCGAGCAGCGCGGCGGTTTTCGATTCGGGTACGCCGTCGACGAAGATCTTCACCGTATGCAGGCGCAGGTTGTCGCAAGCGTACTCGCGACGCCACCGGGCGAAGCGCTCGATCTGTTCGCGCGGATCGCGGCGCGGATTCGCATAGAGGCCCGCGCTCATGTACACCTTCAGCGTGCCCGAGCGCTGCGCGTCGGCATAAGCCTTGAGTTCGGCTTCCTCGACACGTGCGTCGAACCAGCCGGTGATGCCGTAGCCGTGCGCCATCCTGTGCGCCTTCGCGAGCGACTTCGGGTAGCCGGCCGGGCTCAGTTGCGGAATGAGCGGGCAGACGCGGTAGAACGCTGCTTCGTGCACGACGCCGTCGGGTGCGCCGGACGCATCGCGTCCGTACACGCCGCCGGCCGGGTCGGGCGTGTCGGCGCGGATGCCGGCCGCTTCGAGCCCCTTCGTGTTGAGGCAGCCGCTGTGCACGTCGAAACCGACCACGAGCAGCGGCCGGTCGGGGACGATCCGGTCGAGCAGTTCGCGGGTCGGATACGCGCCGAACGCGGCCAGGTTCGCGCCGCCGAGATAGACCCACGGTTCGTTCGGCGTCGCGTCGGCGCACGCGCGGATGCGCTGCAGGATCGCATCGGGATCGTTGATGCCGGACAGGTCGAAGTCGCCGAGGATCTGGTGGCCTTCGAGCGGGTGCACGTGGCCGTCGATGAGGCCCGGCAGCATCAGCCTGCCGGCCAGGTCGACGATGCGCGTCGCGGGGCCGGCCAGCGGACGGATCTCGTCGTCGCGGCCGACGGCGGCGATCTTGCCGTCCCGGGTGGCGAGCGCCTGGGCGAAGCGGCGCTGCGCGTCGCCGGTGTAAAGCAGGCCGTTCAGATAGATGGTGTCGGCGTGTTGCATGTGTCTCCTCCGGATGGGGCGGTACGACGGGCGCACGTGTCCGGCGGGCGGCCCGTGTGGGTCGTCCGGTCGTGTGAACCCGGTTGGTTGGAACGGGGTGAGGGGCGGCTAGGTGCCGGTGCTGCGCGGCAGCCGCGACGATGCGCGATGGCGAAGGCCGGCTGCGGCCGGAGCGTCATGCCGATCGCGCCGCCGGGGCTGACCTGGCGGATCGATGGTCGACGCGCGCGCGGCCGTGCGGGCCGGCGTCCATGCGGTATTCGGCATTCCGTGTCTCCTGGCGTCCGACGCTTTCCTGTCGTCGGGTGAGTCAGATACTAGGAGTGGGGCGGCCGGCTGTCTGTCATCGTTTTGAGGACAACGCGCGACAAAGGCAGTGGGGGCGTACGGCGAGGTGGGGGCGCCGCCTAGTGACCGTGATCTTGCGGCGCTTCGTCTTCGGTCACGCACCACGCGAACAGCCCGGCCCGGTTCGCCACGCCGAGTTTTGCGAGCGCACGCCCGAGATAGGTGCGCACGCTGCTCGGCTTGAGCGCGAGCGTGTCGGCGATCTGCGGGATGGGCCGACCTTGCAGTACCGCGCGGCACACGAGCCGTTCGCGCTGCGACAGCGCCGCGCCGCTGGCCGACAAGCGCTGTTCGAACCGTTGCAGCAGCGCGCCGTCGTCCGAGCGCGGCGTCAGGCGCGCGAGCCGCGCATGCTGGATCAGCAGCGGCAGCACGAAATCGCCGAGCTGCCGCAGCAGCGCCAGCTCGGCCAGCGTATAGGACGGCTGGCCGCGCCGGCGGAACAGCGAAAACGCGTAGACGTAGTCGCGCTCGCTGCCGAGCAGCGTACAGTCTTCGCCGAGGTCGCCGAGCGCGAACTGGCGGCCGTATTCGGTCGCCGTGTCGACTTCTTCATTGCACGAGAACACGAGCTGCGAATCGGTGGCGCGTTCGATATGCGGGAGCAGCGTGTCGGTGCGCCACTCGCCCTGCGTATACAGATCGAGCGCGTGGCGCGTGCCGTCGGGATCGTCGCCGCCCGCGAAGAACAGCACGTCGACGCTGTCGACCGATTGCGACGGCGCATCGCGGCGGTAGCGCGTCGCGACGCTGTAATGGGACTGCGGATCGACGGTTTCGCGCAGCCACGCCCAAAGCCGGGCGGGAAACTGCGGACTGCCGAGGCTGGCGACCAGGTCGCCGGCGTTGCTGAGGGAAATATGGGCGGGGCTCATCGTTGACACCGTCTTCGCGAACGGCCGCCCGTGCCGGCCGTGCTTCGCGTGCGACGGTGCGCCGGCGGCGAGGCGCTCGGCGGTGCGGTCATGCGGGACGGAGGCCGGCGCGGCGGCGAAGCCCGATTGTAGGGGACTTCGCCGCCGCGGGGCATTCGCACTTGCCCGGCAGGCGGCCGATCGTTCGTCGACGGGCGGCGCGTATCGTCGCGCACCGCATGGCGGCCTCGCGCGTCAGAACATCGTGTTTGCGTTCGCGGACGTTTCGGGCACCGGCTGGATCACGTCCCAGTGTTCGACGATCTTGCCGTTCTTCACGCGGAAGATGTCGACGACGGCTTCGCCGCGGTCGCCGGGGCGCTCGGTTGCATGCACGTGCAGATAGACGAGATCGCCGTCGGTTGCGCTGCGCACGATGCGCGCGCGCGATGCCGGGTTCTTCTGGAACGCGCCGACGAAATACGACACGAATGGCTGCTTGCCGTCCGGCACCTGCGGATTGTGCTGTTTGTAGTCGTCCGCGACGACGGCGGCGGCCTCGAGCGCTTCGTGCTTGTTGAAGAAGCGGTCGTAGAACGTCAGCACGAGCTGGCGGTTGGCTTCCTCGGCGGCCAGGTCGCGCGTGGTCGGGCCGGCGGCCAGCGCGGCCGTCGACGCGGCCAGCAGGACGAGCGCGGCAACGGCGCTAACGGGAGAGCGGAGCGATGACATGCAGCGGGTTCCTTGTCTGACGAAGCGTGGGTGGGCGCGCGATGCGCGATGGCGGATCGCGCCGTGAGTGTCGTCACGATACGGACAGCGCGAGGCCGCGCGGTGTCGTCATGCTTCGTTGAACTGGCGAATCCGCGCGGCTGTCGGGTCGAGCGAATGGTACAGTTGCCGCGAACCCGTCACAAGAAGTCAGCGCGGTGTGAACAGGTCACACCGCGCTGACCGTGCATTGCCGTTGAAAGAGAATCCAGTCATGCCGTTCCCGTCCGCAGATGAACCCGTCGAACTCGATCAGCCGTGCCCGATCCGCGATGTGCTCGACCGCATCGGCGACCAGTGGAGCCTGCTGGTGCTCGAAGCGCTGGCAGGCGGAACGATGCGCTTCAACGAACTCGGCCGCGCGATCGGCGACGTATCGAATCAGATGCTGTCGCGTACGCTGAAGCGGCTCGAACAGGACGGCTTCGTCAGTCGTGCGCTGTTCGCCGAAGTGCCGCCGCGCGTCGAATATGCGCTGACCGACCTCGGACGTTCGTTCCTGACGCCGATGCACGCGATGATCCGGTGGGCCGACGAACATCATCGCGCGATCTGCGCGGCGCGACGTCGTGCCCGGGCGCTGGAGAGCGATGGGCGCTAGGCAGCGCGCAGGCGTGCTGTGCTGTCGATGGGTGTCGTGTTGCCGCGCGAATGCGATGCGATGCGACGGGACGGGGGGGCAACTGCATGAGCATCGTTATCGCATGAATGCGTTGTCCGAATGATTGCGCGCGTGTGAGCGCGGTAGCCGATGCTCACGTTCCGTTCGTCCCGAATGTGACGACGTATTGTGGCGCGAAGCTCAAGGGGCACGCGCCGGGGTGACCGAATTGCGGTCTTCCACCGCAACGTGCGCGTCAGGTGCGGGATGATCCGGACGTGACGGGAAGGCATGCGGTTTATCGGCGAGCATGCCGACGGTTGATGTTGCGTGACCAATGCCTCCGAAGGAGTACGAGCGCGGGCATCGGAGCGGGGGGAGACAGGATTCGCGGGAGCGCCCGCCGGGCATCGCGATCCCGGGGCCGAACGGCGCGGGTTCGCCCGCGCCGCCCGGTTCCGGGCCTGCCATCGGCCGGGTGGCGGGTGCCTGCCTATCGCCACGTACCGTCGACGTAGATCCACACCCGTCCCTGGCGTCGCCAGTAGCCGGGCACCCACCGGCGCCCCGGGCGCCGCGCGACCCAGCGACCGGGCACCCATATATAGCGGCCACCCTGCCAGCGCCAGTAGCCGTCCGTCCATATATAGCCGTGCGGCCGGGGCGGCGGCGGACGGCGGTCGTGCCGGGCGGCCGGCGGCCCGAAGCCCGGACGGTCCGCATAGGGTGGTCGGCCGGGCGGGCGGTTCGGGCCGGGCGGCCGATACCCGGGCGGCGCGGGCTGGGCCGAGGCGGCCCGCAGCCAGCCGGTGCCGGCGAGGGCGACGGTCAGTCCGATGGCGCGCAACAACGAGCGTCGATTCATGGCGTGTCCTGTTCTGTATGCGAGGCTGCCTTACATTAGCCTGCCGGTTCGCCAGTCGGGTTACGCGAGCGGTTAAGGCTGTTACCGCGTGTCACGGCAGGCGAGCGGGCCGCCGAGGGGCGGAGACCGGCCTCCCTGTTTCAGCGACCGGCGGCGATGCATGGCTCGCGGCGCGCGGGTCGCATGCTGTTTATCGGCCGTCGGACGCGGTTTAGCCGCTCGGCGCCCGAATTTGGGACTAAACTAGGTAAAAGTTGCCGACTCTTGGGGTGCCGATTCGAATCCGTTTGTTGTTTCTATGCAACCGTCAAGACGATGACATGAAAGAATGGTGCGATGAGAGGGTCCAAAAAGACCCCGTCAAGAAGTCAAAAACAAACGTTAAAACAAATACTTATAACACTTCCCCATTTTCATTATTTCTAGTTCTGGAAAAGCTTATTTCTTTATTTGCGGATCGCTCCCCTAGGGTACACCCCTAAACTCACGGTTCCCAAACGGGCAACTATCCGGGCGCCGCCAGCAGGACCGATGGCGCTCCCAGGCGGTTGCAGACCGTTTATGAACAAGGTCGCGAGACCTGCCTCTTTTTATAGAAGGGAGCTCCACGAATGAACAAGACTCTGATCGTTGCAGCAGCTGCAGCATCGTTCGCTACCGTCGCTCACGCGCAAAGCAGCGTCACGCTGTACGGCGTGCTGGACGCAGGCATCACCTACACGAGCAACGTCCAACCGGCACTGGGCCAAGCTGGCAAGTCGCGCTGGGCGATGGGTTCGGGCATTGACCAGAGCCGTTTCGGCCTGCGTGGCTCGGAAGACCTGGGTGGCGGCCTGAAGGCAATCTTCACGTTGGAAAGCGGCTTCGGCATCGGTGACGGCAAGCTGGGCAACAACGGCGGCATGTTCAACCGCCAAGCTTTCGTCGGCCTGTCGAGCCAGTACGGCACGGTCACGCTGGGTAAGCAATATGACGCAACGCAAGACTTCCTGGCGCCGCTGACGGCAACGGGCTCGTGGGGCGGCACGTACTTCGCGCACCCGCTGAACCTGGACCGCCTGAGCACGACCGGCGACGTCGCATCGAACAACACGATCAAGTACACGAGCGCTAACTACGCTGGCCTGCAATTCGGCGGTACGTACTCGTTCTCGAACAACACGAACTTCGGCAACAACCGTGCATACAGCGCGGGCGTGGCATACCAGTTCCAAGGCCTGAAGCTCGCAGGTGCATACTCGCAAGCTAACCTGGGTGACGGTACGAACGGTAGCGGCGCAACGTCGTCGGCAATCGGTGGTCTGGCTAGCCAAGGCCGTGTCCGCACGTACGGTGCTGCTGCTGGCTACGCATTCGGCCCGGCACAAGTCGGCGCTGCATGGACGCAAGCGCGTCTGGACAACAATGCAGTCGGTGTTGGCACGCTGCGCACTGACAACTACGAAGTCAACGCAAAGTACAACCTGACGCCGGCTCTCGGCCTGGGTGCTGCTTACACGTACACGAACGCGAAGATCAACAACGGCAGCACGCACTGGAACCAGTTCGGTCTGCAAGCTGACTACGCACTGTCGAAGCGCACGGACGTCTACGCACAAGCTGTGTACCAGCGTGCAGCGAAGAACGGCATCGGCGCATCGATCTACAACGGCAACAGCTTCAACGACAACCTGCCGAGCTCGTCGATCAACCAAACCGCAGCAACGGTTGGTCTGCGTCACCGCTTCTAAGCGTGACGGCGGGGTAACCCGCATCGCAGCATCGAAAAAGGCGCCTTCGGGCGCCTTTTTTTTCGCCTGCGGAATGCGAGGCCGGCGATTCGTCGCGTCCGGATGCAAAAAAGCGAGGCCGGTGCCTCGCTTTCTTCTTGGTGCGGCGCTACGGTGCGGTGCCGCCGGCAGGCGGCTCAGCGCGTGTATTCGCCGTTCGCTTCCGGCTGGAACACGATCGCGGCGACCTTCATCAGCTTTTCGGCGCCGCTCGGCTGCATCACCTTGACCATCTGGCCGCGCTGAGTGCCCAACAGGGCCATGCCGACGGGCGAGAACACGTTCAGGCGGCCCAGTTCGAGATTGGCGGCATCCGGATAAACGATCGTCCAGGTTGCCTGTTCCTGGGTCGCTTCGTCGAGCAGCGTGATCTGCGAATTCATCGTGACGACGTTCGCCTTGATCGCATCGGGCTGGACGATGTCGGCGCGTTCGAGCAGCGTATCGAGCACCGTCTGGAAGCGCGGGTTGTGTTCGGCGTGCTTCTCGAGGCGAGCAACGTCGAGTTCGGTCAACTGGTAAAGGCGTTGTTTCATGGAAGTTCTCCAAATGATCGGCAAGGGGCAGGCGTGGCGTGCCTTTGAGGATCGCCCGGAGCCTGTCTGACCTGGCTCCGGGAGGAGACCGAGCCGTCAGATCAGGCGCCGGGCAGGGGCGAGCGGCGCCTGGGCCGTGCGTCGAGCGAGGGGATGCGCCGGCTGGCCGGCGCGCGCACGCACGCCGGCCGGGCCGGACAGCGAAACCGAGAGGGGCGTGAGCGCGTACATGGATGGAATATCGACTGGCGAATAAAACCTTACGATTCTACAACACAACCTTGGGAATATGTGATTTGGCTGTCGGCGTTTCGTCAGCGATTGTTGTGCTGGCGGTGCAAGTGGCAGCGACATCATCCAGAAAAGGCGCCCGATTTTTGTCAAAATCGCAACGCTGTATGTTCAAACTAAGGGTTTCCCCTTGGGGTGGCGCGAACTACACTGCATTCAATCGCTTCAGACATTCCTGCCGAGGCGACGCCATAAGAGAACATATTCCGGAGGTCAATCATGAAGTCGATCATCTACGCAGCCATCGCCGCATCCGTCCTTGCCGCCCCGATCGCATCGTTTGCGCAGTCCGAGCAAGGGCTCACGCGCGACCAGGTCAAGTCCGAACTCGTGCAGCTCGAACAGAACGGCTACAAGCCGCTGGCGAGCGATTCGCAGTATCCGGACAACGTCCAGGCTGCCGAACGACGCATCCAGCCGAACCAGCCGATGCTCGCGCAGGCCGATACGAGCGGCTACGGTGCCGTGGCGACGGGTGCCGGCCAGGCCGGCCGCCGCATGACGCGCGAAGCACCGAATCCCGTGAACTCGGTCTACTTCGGCAACTGAACGTCCCCGGGTCTGCCCGAGCGCACCGCTTGAACGACGAGACGCGCGCCAGTCGCGCGCGTCATACGCCCGCAGGAGCAGAACCTCCGTCGTCGCATTCCGGCGACTTTCCGCCCAGACGCTCGCGCGTTTGGGCCTTTTTTGCTGGGGCCGGTCAGGCGGACGTGACCGCGGGCGTGCCGTGGATATAGTGTTCGAGCTGACTGATCGTGAACTGCTGATCGGCGATCACGCTCTTGACGAGGTCGCCGATCGAGATGAGGCCGACCAGCTTGCCGCCATCGAGGACGGGCAGGTGGCGCATCCGGTGTTCGGTCATCAGCGCCATGCACTCGTCGGTGGATTGCGACGGTTCGACGTAGCGTACCTTCGCCGTCATGATTTCCTCGACGCGGGTGGCCTTCGACGAGCGATCCTGCAGGACGACCTTGCGCGCGTAGTCGCGCTCGGTGACGATGCCTGCGATGTCGTCGCCGTCCACGACCAGCAGCGCGCCGATGCCTTTTTCCGCCATCAGCTTGATGGCGTCGTAGACGAAATCGGTCTTCTTGACGGTGTAGATGGTGCGGCCCGAATCCGGCTTGGCCTTGAGAAGCTGCGCGACAGTCGTGCTCATTCGCTTTCTCCGTGTGCAGTTCGATACTGGGCAGGCAGGGCGCGATGCGTGTCACCCGACGAGCCCAGTATAGCCGCGCAGGCGGCGGCAGTCGCGTGACGATTCCAGATTAGCGGTAAACTCCCGTCACGCACTATCCACACAATTCCTACATTCCAGAACGTTTCGATTGAATTCATGATGTCTTCGCGTCCCCAATCGCCCACGCCGGGCAATGGCCAGGCCGACGAGTGCGTGACGCTCGTCGCCACCGCGTCGCTGCCCACGCGCTACGGTACGTTCACGTCTTACGCTTTTCGCGTATCGGGCAGCGATGCCGAACATCTTGCGCTCGTGATGGGCGACGTCGCCGGCGAGCAGTCCGTGCTGACGCGGCTGCATTCCGAATGCCTGACCGGAGACGTGTTCGGCTCCTACCGCTGCGACTGCGGCGAGCAGCTCGATCTTGCATTGCGCTACATCGCGGCCGAAGACCGCGGCGTGCTGCTGTATCTGCGCGGCCATGAAGGGCGCGGGATCGGCCTGAGCAACAAGATCCGCGCGTACGCGCTGCAGGAGCAGGGGCGCGACACCGTCGAGGCGAACCTCGATCTCGGCCTGCCCGATGATGCCCGCGAATACGACTCGGCCGCTGCGATTCTTCGCATCCTCGGCGTGACGTCGGTGCGGCTGATGAGCAACAATCCGGCGAAGTTCGACACGCTCGCGAAGCACGGCATTCCGGTGTGTGAGCGCGTGGCGCTCGCGGTGCCCGTGCGCGAGGAAAACGAGCGTTATATCCGTACGAAGCAGACGAAATTTGGGCATTACTTCGAGGAAAACGAGTAACTGCCGCGGGCGCGTCGGCGCCCGTTTTCCGTTATCGGTTCAAGGGATCGTCGCCGGCAGCAGCGACGATCTCGATTTCCCCTCCATCCGTTCCGCCTTCGGGTTCGTGACGCAGCTCGCGTCTCGCCACCTGAACGGTCCGTCTCCCCCATGCCCACCCCCTCGAAGCTCGAAACCGAACGTCTGACGCTGCGCCGTTGGCGGCCGGCGGATGCGGGCGCGCTGTCGGCGATGCATGCCGATCCGGATGTGACCGCGTGGCTCGCGCGCGGTCCGATGTCCGTTGACGAGGCGAGCGACGTCATCGCCCGTTTCGATACGCATTTCGATGCCCACGGTTTCGGCCCATGGGCGGTCGAGCGCCGTGCCGACGCGACGGTAATCGGGGTGTGCGGACTGTCGAGCGAAGTACGTGCGACTCACCCGATGGCACCGTGCGTCGAGATCATGTGGCGGCTGGCGCGCCACGCATGGGGGCAAGGCTATGTTGCCGAAGCAGCCGCCGCCGCGTTGGCCGACGGGTTCGACCGGCTCGGGCTCGGCGAGATCTTTGCGTGGACGGCCGACATCAACCTTCGATCGCAACATGTGATGGAGCGGCTCGGCATGCAGCGTCAGCCGGCGCGCGATTTCGACCATCCTGCGTTGTCGGAAGGGCACGCGCTGCGCCGGCACGTCGTGTATGTGGCCCGCGCCGCCGGCACGACCGGCGTGTAACAGTTCGCACGAATTTGCGCGTCAGCGCCACGTACCGTTCTGCAGCACGATCCGGTAGCCGTCGGCATCCTCGAAAGTCTGGCCGGATATTTCCCAATACGGATTGAACGACGTGACGGGCATGAATCCATGCGCGGTGGCGCGCGCGCAGGCGGCTTCCCATTCCGGCCGATCGGGCAGGTAGAACACGATCAGGTCTTCCGGTGTCGGCGACGGCGCGATCGGATGGTCGGGGCAGTGCGTGAATTCGAAGTGATAATCGAGGCCGTCGCGTCCGAGCATCACGCCCGAAAAGCCGTCGTGATCTTCAAAGCGCGCAAGGACGGACAAGTCGAGGGCGTCGCGATACATGCGCTCGGTTCGGGCGAGGTTGCTGACCGGGCGGGCAATGCGCAGATGGGCGTGCAAGATGGCCTCGGGGTGAGTGGCGGGCCGGTCAATGATAAGCCGGCCGGTCCGGATTGCGCGATGCGAACGGATCGCGTCGCGGCGCATGCTCGTCGTATCGAACGACAGAGGCGCATTTCGGCCAAACGAACCAAACGTCGAATCTCGTATCGCGAAAGAAAAACATGACACTACCGATCAAATGCGCGCACCCCGTTGCGGCAGAGGCTTGTTCGAACACCTGTCGAAGTCAGGCCTTCATCTCGGCTTGTCGACCGACGGGCAGAGGTGCCCATCCCAAACGGGAGGCCGCGAATGGGTAAGCCCGATCTGCGTCGGCCGGTTGCCGGCCCTTATCGTCAGTCGCGATGGGCGGCCGTGCTCGAAGTTGTCTTTGGATGGGTGGCCAAGGGGACGATGGTGTCGCTCGGACTCGGCGTGGCCGCATTGGCGGTATTGACGGGCGACGTGAGTGCGCTGACGGACCTGCCGACAACGAAAAAGGGCTGGCTGTATTTGCTGCTGGCTGTGGTCGTGGCGGTCGCGCTGATATTCGCGGTGCATCACTACTAGTTGCGGCCGGCGGGCTAGGCGGGGCGAAAGAGGATGTGTCCCCGTAATTTGCGCAGACAAGAAAAAAGCCCGCTTCATTGAGCGGGCTGAATCCATGTTTGGAGACATGGAGGAGACAGACGTAAATTTAAGGGAAAACCCGAGGCATGGCAAGCCCTAGTTGCATCGATACAACCATCTGTTGCGCTGCGTTCACATGCCGCCGGCGCGCGCGTGTGCCGCAAACGCGCTGAACCGCTCCTGCGCGACCGGCAACGCGTACTTGTCGCGCATTTCCGTCTCGATCCACGCGCAGGCCTCGCGCGCGCAGTCGGTCAGCGCGTGCCGCGTGGCGTGCCCGTCGATGTCGTACACGAAGCGCACGCCGACTTCATCGTCGGCGACCTGTCGCTCGAGCTGGTTGAGCTGCAGTTGCGGCCCGTGCTGCTGCGACAGCGCGCGCAATTCGTCGAAGTGATATTCGAGCCAGTCGGCAAAGAACAGCGCGTCGCTGTGGCACGGCAGCCGGAAGGCCGCGCTGCGCGACGGGCGCGGCGCGGCTTCGCCGGTCGATGCGTGCGGTTCACCGTCGGTGGCGATGGACGTTTCGACGGGCGCAAGCGGGTGCCGAAGCCGGCGGTACGGTTCGCGATCGCGCAACGCATGCCACAGCAATTCGTCGCTGGCGGCACCGGACGGCTGCATCGTCAGATCATGCCGGCCTTCGCCGACCGGGGCGACGTCGCGGATCACGAGGCGCAGCGAGCAGAGCGGCTCGTCCGCGACCAGCAGTGTCGCAGCACGCGGCAGCCCGCAGACGAGCGGCGCGGCGCCGGCGGCCCGGAACACGAGGCCGCGACGGTCGAGCCGCACGAGCGGCAGCGGCCGGGGAAACGACGGGTAGGCGACCGCGATGCGGGCGCCGTTGGCGCTCGTCAATCCGGGCATCATCGCGCGAAAGACCTGGGACTGGTCCACGTTGATTCTCCTTCGTTACGATGCCGCCCGGGCAGAAACGCGTGTTCCGGCTCAGGCGGCGATGGCTTGCCGGGCAGCGTGCCCCGGCGCGATTCCTAGTGCAGCAAACGTTTGCGGATCGATGTCGATCCAGCACGCGACCACCAGACGTCCGTCCACCTGCTTCGGCGGGCCTGCGCGGTGCGCGTGGATGCCGATCCGGCGGAACAGCCGCTCCATGCTCGCGAACGTCACGCCGATCAGCTGCCGCGCGCCGAGCTGCGCCGCGCATTCGACGACGGCTGCGAGCATCGGGCGCACGGCCCATTCGGCGTTGCCCGGGCCGCCTTCGTCGTCGGTTGCCGCGAACCGGGACAGCTCCCAGACGGCAGCCGACTGCGGCAGCGGCATGTCTTCGGCGATCAGATCGGCGAACAGCGACTTCAGCAGATACGGGCGCGTCGTCGGCAGCAGGCGCGCACATCCGCACATGTCGCCGCCGGCGTTTCGCGCGAACACGTACACGGTATCGTCGCGATCGAACTGATCGCGCTCGAAACTTTCGTTTGCCGACGGGAGTGCCCAACCCA
Organism: Burkholderia metallica; assembly: GCF_001718555.1. Lineage (NCBI taxonomy): Bacteria > Pseudomonadati > Pseudomonadota > Betaproteobacteria > Burkholderiales > Burkholderiaceae > Burkholderia > Burkholderia metallica. Next base: position 1,895,805 of record NZ_CP013403.1, on the reverse strand, counting down.
GCTGCTCGACGAACACGCGGCGCCGGTAGCGCCCGAGATCCGCCGCAAGTTCGTGTGGCAACCGCCCTTCCTCGTGAACGAAGGTCCGCATGGTGTCCTCGGATCTGTGCTTTTGTATGCACGCATTACATCGCGGGGCACGAGGGGGCTGTAACTGGTAACTCTTACAGGGTGACGCGGGAATGACGCCGATCAGGACGTGGTAACGGTTTCTTGATCAACGGGATTGAAAACCGTGGCGCTTTTGCTTATAAAGAGCCCCAGCATCACGGAAATCGTCAGAGGAATGCGCGCCAGTTGTCACTGGAGCGTCGGACCGGCATGATAGGCGTCGTTGTGCCCGAGCAGGGCCGCCGCGACCGCAGCCGGCCAGTCGATGCACGCAAGCCGCGCGGCGAGCGCGGCGGCCGTGCGGAACATGCCGATGTCGGTGCCCGTGGCGTCGACGGCCATCACGTTGCTGCGGACGTCGCCGCCCGCGATCACGAACGTGCCCGTCGCGCGTTCGAGATACCAGTCCCAGCCGATCGTCACGTAAGCGACGCCGGCACTGGCCGGGCGATGCCATTCGGTATAGCCGGCGAGCCGGGCGTCGATCGCGCTGTCGCGCAGTTCCGCGAGCAGCGATGCGTCGAGGCCGCTCGCGACATGGTCGAGCGCAAGCACGGCCAGCGTGCCTTCTGACAGGCGTACGTAGCCGTCCGGGGACGGGCCGGAGACCGGGTGCAGCAAAGGTGAAGTCATGCGCGGAATGTATCAGCCTCGAACGGGTGCTGGAACCTGACAAGTATGACAGCGTGACGTTGTCGGAGAATGAATGGAACTGCGCTGGCAGGATGCCTATCAACAATTCAGCGCCGCGGAAGACGAGCAGCAGCTCTTCCAGCGGATCGCTGCCTATTCCAAGCGGCTCGGATTCGAATACTGCTGTTACGGCATTCGCGTTCCGCTGCCCGTCTCGAAGCCGGCGGTCGCGATCTTCAATACCTATCCGGACGGTTGGATGGCGCACTACCAGGCGCAGAACTACATCGACATCGACTCGACGGTTCGCGACGGCGCGCTCAGCACCAACATGATCGTCTGGCCGGACGTCGACCGGATCGAGCCGTGCCCGCTGTGGCAGGACGCGCGTGATTTCGGGCTGTCGGTGGGGGTCGCGCAGTCGAGCTGGGCCGCGCGCGGGGCGTTCGGTCTGCTGAGCATCGCACGCCATGCCGATCCGCTGACGCCGGCAGAAATCAACATGCTGACGCTTCAGACGAACTGGCTCGCGAACCTGTCGCACTCGCTGATGAGCCGCTTCATGGTGCCGAAGCTGTCGCCGGCGGCGGGCGTCACGCTGACCGCGCGCGAGCGCGAGGTGCTGTGCTGGACCGCCGAGGGCAAGACCGCCTGCGAAATCGGCCAGATCCTCAGCATCTCGGAACGGACGGTCAACTTCCACGTCAACAACATCCTCGAGAAACTGGGCGCGACGAACAAGGTCCAGGCGGTCGTCAAGGCCATCTCGGCCGGACTGATCGAGACGCCCTGACCCGCAGACGGGCGGCCCGCAGTGCGACACGCGGCGGCCGCCCGGGCGCTCACTCCATCATCGGCTCCGCTTCCTTCGCGGTCCAGCTCACGCTGGAAATGCTCTTCTCCATGCTCATCCGGCTGGCGATCTGCTCGAGCTTCTGCTGATCCTTCGGATGCAGCTTCAGCGTCGCCGTGACCTTCAGCCGGTCCGGCTGGTCGGGCACGTCCTCGCTCGTCAGGCTCTGGAACGACAGCGGCTTCGCATACATCGCGTTCGACAGCAGCGTGCGGATGTGCACTTCGTCGGCGGCCAGGCAGATCACGGTGATCTGGTATTCGCGCACGAGGTCGGCATTCGATACCGGCGTCGCGTTGATCGTCTGGCTGACACCGCGCAGCACCGTGTTGGTGAGCAGCACGACGCCCGTGCCGGCGAGCGCGGGCACGTAATGGCCGGAGCCGGCCAGCACGCCGACGGCGGCCGAGCACCACAGCGTCGCGGCGGTGTTGATGCCCTGGATCGAGCCCTTGTCGCGCATGATCACGCCGCCGCCGAGAAAGCCGACGCCCGACACGACGTACGCGGCGATCTGCGTGACGCCCGCGACGCCGTTGCCGGTCAGCACGCCGAGCGTGACGAACAGGCATGCGCCGCTCGCGACGAGCGTGATGGTGCGCAGGCCGGCCGTGCGCTGGCGCATCTGGCGCTCGAGGCCGATGGCGACGCCGCAGGCGAACGCGGTGAAAAGACGGAGTGCGAAATCGAAAGTCATGGGTGTCCTGCCGTGAAGGCGCGCGTGCCGTTTCGCGCGGCCGCGGCGCGATGCCGAAGACGACGCGAAGATAGCCGTCATCGCGCGGTACTGTACCGCGCGTATGCGTCATTCAGTGTGAAACGGGAGGCGAGCGGCTCGCGGAACGCGAGCCGGGCAGGAGAACTGCGTCGGACAGGCGTTCAGGCGGCAAGCGGCGCACGCAACGGAGTGCTGCAACTGTCCACGATGGTTCCTGAAGGAAGAATGGGCGGCATTCTAGTGGGCGGCGAGCGCATGCGTCAACCGCCTCGCGGCGGTCGCGCTACTGCGTCGAGCCGATCGTCCCCGTCGCCAGCGCGAGCGCGGCAGCGGCCGACAGCGCACCGGCATAGCTGTCGACCTCCGCGTTGCGGGCGGCGAGCAGCTGGCTTTGCGCGATCGTCGCATCGGTGACCGAACCGACGCCGTTGCGGTACGCGGTCAGCGCCGCGTCGTAGCTCGTCTGCGCGGCATCGACGAGCGCCTTCGCGGCATCGTGCGATGCGAGGCTCGTCTGCACCGCGTTCTGCGCGGCGACGACCTGGCGGACGGCTTCCTCCTTGGTCCGCGTGAGTCGCGCGGAGGCGCTTTGCGCATCGTTGCGCGCCTGCATCAACACGGCCGAGCGCAGGCCGCCGTCGTACAGCGGAATCGTCACGCCGAGAAACACGCCGCCGCCGTAGCGGCTGCCGTTCAGGTTGACGGTCGGCGCCTGGTCGCCGATCGCCGGCAGCGCGGAGATGGACGTGCCGCCGCTCGCGTACGACGTCGACGCGGACAGGAAGATCTTCGGCATGAACGCGGCTTCCGCGGCCTTGATCTTCGCGCGGTTGGCTTTTTCGAGCGCGAACGCGCCCTGGAGGTCGGGGCGGCGCGCGATCGCGTCCGCCACGATCGCGTCGACCGACGCGCCGAGCGCGGGCGGCAGCGGCCGCTTCGGCGGCGCGGCGATGGTCGGCTTCGACAGCGGCGAAATGCCGAGCGCGGACACGAGGGCGAGGTAGCTGTCGCTCTCCGCGCCGCTCGCCTGCACGAGCGCGAGGTTGGCCTGCGCGCGATTCTGCGTCGCCTGCGCGAGCTCGACGACCGTGCCGACACCATGCTTGAGCCGCGCGCGGGAGGCCGCGAGGATCGCGTCCGCGTTCGCGAGGCCCTGCTGCGCGCTGAGCGCGCGTGAGCGTGCCGCGTCGTAGCGGTAGTACGCGACGGTCACGTCGTGGATCACCTGCTGATGCACGGCCGTGAACGCGACGTTCGACGCGATCGACGCCTGTTCGGCCGCTTCGACGCGCGCCGCGCGGCCGCCGAAATCGAACAGCAGCCATTGCAGCGACAGTGCCGAGATGGTGCCGTGCACGGTGGAGTCGCTCGACGATTCGCCGAGGATCGACGACGTCGAGCCGTGGTTTGCCTGGTAGCCGCCCATCGCCGTCGCGGACAACCTCGGCAGATAGGCGGCCTTGGCCAGCCCGACCGCGAGCGCCGCGTTGCGGGCGTCGTTCCATGCGATGCGGGTCAGCGGGTTCGCCGATTCGGCGAGATCGATCAGCTCCGGCAGCGTGTACGCGTGTGCGGCATCGAGGGCGGCCGGCGGCGAGACCGACGCCAGCGCGGGCGACGCGGGCAGCGTGTAGTCGTGCGGACCTTGCGCGGACGCGTGCGGCGGGCCCGGCACGATGTCGCCTGCAGCCGACGTTTGCGGCTGCCACGGGCGATCGGGCGCCTCCGGCGCCAGATCGATCGACGACGTCGCGCAACCGGCCAGCGCGACGGCGGTCGCGAGGGCGGCGGCGGCGATCGACGCGGCCGGCGGTTCAGGTACGCGCATGGGGGGCAGGCTCCTTCGGTGTGGCTTGACGGGCGGCGTCGGCGATGCGCGCGAGCCGCGTGTCGATCAGGTTCAGCAGTGCGTCGCGCGCAGGGTCGGCGGGCGTGCCGCCCGGCGGCGGGGCCGATGGCGCGGCGGATTGCGCCGGGGCGGTTGTGTCGTCGCGCGGTTCGGTCACGCGGGCGAGTTGCGCGTCGAGCGCCGCGTCGCCGGGCTTGCGTTCGGCGAGCAGGAACAGCGGGCCTTCGAGCGCGCCGAGTTCCGCGAGCGCGCGCCGTCGCGTGGCGAGCCACGTGGCAGCCGGGCGCACCCACGACGGTTCGTAGTGGACCAGCCCGAGCTCCTGCGCGAGCGCGCCGTGACGGGCGAACGCTTCAGCGGCGAGCGCGCGTCGTTCGGCCGGCTGCGCGACTTGCACGAGGCGCCGCCACTGGTCGATCAGCGCCGCGAGACCGACGTCGATCTGCTTGCCGATGCTGACGGGCCAGATGCGCGTGAACACGAGATACACGACGACGTTGCCGAGCAGGATGCCGATCGTGCGATCGCGCGCGATCGTCAGGTCGAAGCCGGGGCCGGCGCCCTGGATCACGCACAGGAAAAACGCGAATGCGATCTGGAAGCCGGCGTACGCGATGCGCGGCGAGCCGAACGCGACCCACGCGGCGAGCCATGCCCCGGCGAACACGAGCGCCATCAGGTCGCCGACCGACGACAGCGACGGCACGACGAATACGAGTGCCGCCGTGCCGAGCAGCGCGCCGACGATGCAGCCGAAGATCCGCAGCGTGAGCTTCTCGACCGTTTCGGCCGTCGAGCCGAGCGACACGATGTAGCAGGTGACGACGCAGGTATGGATGCCCGACCAGTCGAGCTGCGAATACAGCAGGTAGCAGAAGATCGCCGCGGCGGTCGTCTTCAGCGCGTAGCGGATGTGGTCGGGGTTGGTGCGCGCGTCGGGCAGGAAGAAGCCGCCGCGCGGTGCGGGCGAGGGGACGGGGGCGTTTGACGAAGCCGTCGAAGCCGTCGAAGCGACATCGGTCGTGGCGGCCGGCTCCGCGAAACGCGTGATCGCCGCCTGAAGATCCGTCGCGGCGACACGCGCGAGCGGCGGCAGCGTTTCGATCGGCGGCAGCGCGAGCGTCACGTCGACCGGGTAGCCGCCCTGGTCGAGAATGTCGGCCATCTCGTCGAGCGTCGCCGCGATCGGGGCGGCGTATGCGTCGGGCAATCGGGCGCCCGGTTCGCGATCGGCCAGCGCGACGCCGACCAGCAGCGCGGTGCTCGACGCCACGGCCTGCCGCAACGCCACGAAGTCGGCGGCGGACGACGAGCCTTCGAGTTTCGACAGCTTGAGCCATGTGAGCAACTGCTTGTCGCCTTCGTGCAGGCTGGCGTCGAACGCGTCGCGCGCCGCCTCGTCGCCGCGCAGCCGCTGCGCGGCGAGCCGCAGGCGCTTCGCGAGCTGCGCGTGCGCGAGCTTGCGCGGCGACGGCGCGATCAGCAGGTTGACGACGATCGCGACGCCGACCGGAATCGCGATCGTCAGCCAGATGTACAGCAGCGCGCGCGTCGCGGCTTCGCCGAACGGCGCGAGGCCGAGCTGGTCGAGCCCGAAGCCGACGATCATCGCGAGGATCGCGCCGACCGGGCGCAGCTTGCTGGCCGACGTCAGGTAGAGAAGGCCGACCGACAGCACGGCCATGCATGCGACCCGCAGAATCGAATAGTCGATGCTGAAGATCGCGATGCCGAGCACGAGCCCGATCACGATCGTGACGATCAGCAGCAGCGCGGCCGCGAGCACGACGCTCGTCACGCGGTCGGCACGGATCATGAAGAACACCACGTATGCGGACAGCGCGGCTTCGGGCGTGCCGTAGGCGGCCGTCACGAACGCGGTCAGCGCGCAGATCAGCGCGACCCGCACGGCAATCGACGTGCGTCCCGGAAACGGCGCGAGCAGTCGCAGGACTTCGCGCAGGCCCGGCGCGCGAACCTCAGCGGCAGGCAGTGCCATGCCGGACCTCGACGATCGCGCTGGCGCCGACGCGCACGAGCCGGGCGTCGGGTTCGTCGAGCTTCACGCGCACGGGGAAGCGCTGCGCGACGTGCACCCAGTTCACCGAGTTCTGCACGATCGGCAGCGAGCGCGGCAGGTTGATGCGGGCGCTGTCGGCGATGCCCGCGCCGATACCGACGACCTTGCCCGTCAGCGGGCGGCTGCGGTCGATCATCGAATAGACGGTCGCGCAGTCGCCGACCTCGATGCGGCTCAGCGACGTCTCGCGGAAGTTGCCGACGGCGAACCATTCGCGCGCGTCGATCAGCGTGAAGATCGACTGGTTCGGCGCCAGCGTTTCGCCGGCGAGTACGGTCAGGCCCGTGACGAGGCCGTCGTGCGGCGCGCGCACGACGGTGTCTTCGAGCGCATGCTGCGCGCGGGCCAGCGCGGCCTCGCGCGCGTGCAGCGTCGCGATCGCGTCGGCTTCGTCGCCGATCGTCTGCGCGGACGCGCGCTGCTGTTCCTGGGCCTGCGCGAGCGACACGGCCGCGTCGCGCTGGCGGACCTTCGCCTGGTCGAACTGCTGCGCGCTGACGTAGCCCTGCGCGGCGAGCGGGGCGAGGCGGTTCACGTCGCGCGTCGCGAGGTCGTGGTTCTGCGTCGCGCGCTTGACCTGCTCGGCGGCAACCGTCGCGTTCGAGCGCTCGCCGATCAGCGAACGGCGGCGCGTGTCGAGCGATGCGCGCGCGAGCTCGAGGTCGGCCTGCGCCTGCGCAACCGTCAGCCGGTACGGCACCGGATCGATCACGTACAGCAGGTCGCCCTTCGCGACGCGCTGGTTTTCATGCACGGCGAGCTGCACGATGCGGCCGCCGACCGGCGACGCGACGTGCACGACGTCCGCATCGATCGACGCGTCGTCGGTGGACGGGTAGGCCGTCGTGCGGTGGTACGCGTACGCGAGCGCCGCGATGCCGAGCGCGACGATCGCCAGCGCGATCACGCGGCCTTTGACGGACGGGCGGGCGGTTCCGGCGGCCTTCATGCGAACGGCCCCGTGCCGGTGAGCCACACGATCACGGCGACCACGAGCCCGATCGCGGTGCAGACGGCAAGCTGGTAGGGTACCGTGGCGGCCCAGCCGGTCGCGACGAACACGCGGTGCGCGACGATCGCGCCGACGACGCCGACGATCGCACTGACGAGCCAAAGCGGGAAATACGCGCCGAACAGGACGTACGACGGTGCGCCGCGCGATGCGCAGCCCGCGAGCGGCAGGGCGGGCGCAAGGACGGCGGCGACGCGCAAGGGCGCGCGCGGCATTGTTTTTCTCATGGTGTGACGAGCTCGACGTTGGGGGTGGATGCCGGGCGCGGCGCAATGCGGATCGTCGCCGCGACGACGATTCCGAGATACGGAGCCGATAATAAAGCAGCGCGATGCGGACCGCCAGCCGCCCGTTTCGCGCATCGTGGGCGCGTTGCCGGTTGGGGGCGCGTCCGCACGCCCGGCATCGTGGTTCGACCGCCGAAGCCGGATCGTCGCGATTCTGCCAGTGCCGGCTCGCGTAGGGTTGCTAACGGACTGTAAAGAATCGTCAGACGAACGCAGGATGACTCGATTTGCCGTGTCGGCGGCGCGGAATCGTTGCGGAAGCGGCAGATTGCCGTTCGAACGGGCGGGAATCGGGGGGGAAGCGTTGATCGCGCCTACTGCGGGCAGACCGATGAAGTCGCGATCGAAGCCGCTTTGGTTGGCCACAATGAAGGTGGTGCGATCAAGCCCGCGTCGGTCGTCCGACGAAACCGCGGTCCAAACCGCTCCGGGCATCTCGACGAAACCCCGAGCAAGCGTTGCGATGCACGGTGTCGAAGCCCGACCGGCGAACGGTCGTCACAGCTGCGATCTGTGTACCATCCATAAGTATGGCGCGCCGCGCGGCACGAAGCCTCACGACGGCCTCGTCCGCCGCGCGGCGCGGAACGCGGTAACGCGGTATCGCAACGAAGGTGAACGTTCCATGCGAAGTTTCTTTGTCCGGTTCATTGCAATCGGCGTGCTGTTCCATCTGTACGTCGGGATGCGGATCATTCCCGACGCATTCGCGTCGCCGGTCGCGCGCACGATCGCCGCGCTCGTGCTGGCGAGCTTCGTCGTGCTGATTCCGGTCGGCATGTTCTCGCGCCGCTTCGACGAAGGCTGGGCGGCGACGCTGGTCGGCTGGGCCGGCGCGCTCGTGATGGGCTTCTTCTCGTCGCTGCTCCTGCTCACGCTGTTCCGCGAGTTCGTGTTGCTCGGTGTATTGACCTGGCGGCATCTCGGGCACGACGGCGCATGGCCCGGCGCGGCGACCGACACGGCGCTCGGCGTGCTGGCCGGCGCGGTGTTCGTCACGGCGGTCGGGTTCGTCGGTGCGCGCCGCACGGCGGCGGTCAAGCGCGTGTCGATTCCGGTTGCGGGGCTACCGGCCGGGCTCGACGGGCTGACGATCGTGCAACTGTCCGACATCCATGTCGGGCCGACGATCAAGCGGCCCTATGTCGAACGGATCGTGCGTGCGGTCAATGCGCTCGACGCCGACCTCGTCGTCGTGACGGGCGACGTGGTCGACGGCTCGGTCAAGCGCCTGCGCGAGCACACCGCGCCGCTCGGCCGCATGCAGTCGCGACATGGCAGTTTCCTGGTGACGGGCAACCACGAGTATTACGCCGGCGCGCATGCGTGGATCGACGAGTTCCGGCGGATCGGGCTGACGGTGCTGCTCAACGAGCACGTGCTGATCGAGCATGACGGTGCGCGCGCGGTGCTCGCGGGCGTCACCGATTTCACCGCGGGCGGGTTCGATCCCGCCCATCGCAGCGACCCTGCGCAGGCGCTGGCCGGGGCGCCGCGCGACGTCGGCACGAAGATCCTGCTCGCGCACCAGCCGCGCAGTGCGGAAGCGGCGAGCCGTGCGGGGTTCACCGTGCAGTTGTCGGGGCATACGCACGGCGGTCAGTTCCTGCCGTGGCCGCCGTTCGTGCGGCTGCAGCAGCCGGTGATCGGCGGGCTGACCCGCATCGGCGATCTGTGGCTTTATACGAGCCGCGGCACCGGGTACTGGGGGCCGCCGAACCGTTTCGGCGTGCCGTCCGAGATCACGCTGATCCGGCTGACGCGCGGCCGGTAGTGCGCCTTCCCCCTTTCGGAAAAATCATTCGTGGAGCCGATGCAAGACCGGCGTAGGCGGGCACGGGCGCCGGCCGTCACGCGATGCGCGCGATGTCGTCGAAGTCGAAGCGCGGGCTGCGGGGGAACAGGTCGGCCGGCTGGCTGGCGGAAGAGAGCGGCGCCGTTCGGCAGGGTGCGCTGCGACACGCCGCGATGATCGCGTGACGGGCGAACGCGCATCGCGTGAGGCACCATGCGGGACGCGGCGGTTACCTTCCATCCGCGAATGACAGCGCATGGCGGTGCGCGATGCCGTTGGCTAGTATGCAGGCATGCACCGCTCGCTGCGTTCATCGCGTTCCTTTCGACATGTCGACCCCCGATCTCTTCGCTGACACGCCGGCCCCCGAAGTGGACTGGTACCCGGACTGGCTCGCGCCGCCAGATGCCGATCGCGCGCTGGCCGCGCTGATCGTCGAGGTCGCGTGGAAGCAGGATACGATCCGCACGCCGCGCGGCCGCATTCCGTTGCCGCGGCTCACCGCGTGGCAGGGCGAGCCGGATGCCGTCTACGTGTATTCGGGCATCCGCAACGTGCCGGCGCCGTGGACGCCGGCCGTGTTGGACCTGAAGCGCGCGGTCGAGGCGACGTGCGGCGCAAGTTTCAACAGCGTGCTGCTCAATCGCTACCGCAACGGGCAGGACAGCCTCGGCTGGCACGCGGACAACGAGCCCGAGCTCGGCGACGCGCCGGTGATCGCGTCGGTGAGCCTCGGCGCGATGCGCGTGTTCGATCTTCGTCATCGCGCGACCGGCGTCACGCATGCGTATCGTCTCGTGCACGGCAGCCTGCTCGTGATGCGCGGGCGCACGCAGGCCGAATGGCAGCATCGTGTGCCGAAAGCGCCGGGCGTGCAGGGCGAGCGCGTGAACCTGACGTTCCGGCGCGTGGTGCTGGCCGATGTCGGGCGGTCACAGCCCTGATCGACGGGGACTTCGGAAGATTCGTGCCCCGTTTTCGCGATTCACGGGCGACCGATGCAGGCAAGCGTTCGCGTGTGCGGCACGTTGCCGCACGAGCGCCGCGCCGTGTACGCCAAAACGGCGCTGAGGCCCGTGGCATATGGGTTTCAGGCAAACTCGATCGACCGCCTGGTTTTGATAGATGAGTGAAACCTCTGATGGTGCGTCGCAACAATCATTGACTAGACTCACGATTGGCAGAATCGCGTCGAGTCCCGGCGCGATCTTTTCGACATGCTCCGAGCGTCGCCGATGCGACGCGCAAGGGGCAGGAGCACAACGCGTGACCGTATTCGACCCTTCCTTCGAACCCTCGCTGCACGTCTTTGAACAAGACGGCGGATGGCAATGGGCGCTGACGGTGAAGCGGGCGACCGGCGTCGGCGTGAAAGTCGTCGCGTTCAGCCGGGAAGGCTTTCGCGGCGAAGCCGAGGCTTATGCAGCCGGCCAGCTTGCCCGCGCCGAGTATGACGCCGCCGTGACGGCCTGACGCCGTCGCGTCGCGCCGTCGCGTCGATTTCGCCCGAGGATCGTCTTCATCATTTGCCGCCCGGTGTCGGGCGGTTTTCCGATCGTTTTCCGTTTTTCCGTGCGCTCCACGCGGTTGCCCCGTGCGCTTCGCGCAACAGCGCTCGCGGCGCGTCTGTCCATTTGCGTCACCTGCGCCAAATGGTCCGTTCCATTCGACACGTGCGGGCCATGCGCCGCGCTTCACGTTCCTGCATGGCGTCGCGCCTTCCATCGCTGCTATCCTCTCGACCGTGAATGACTGACTCTCCACGGCGTCGCGATGCGAGCGGGTATGAACCCGCGTGCGCACTGAGGTAGCATGACTGACTATCCACGACGATCCGTGACCTGTTTCGTGACTGATTTCCTACCGTCCATGTCCACATGGCCAAGACAACGATGAGCGGCGCACCCGACCGCGCGGCGCCCGCCGACGACGAATCGTCCGGCGGCGCGTCGTCCTACCTGGTGCCGGGCCTCGAACGCGGGCTGCGGATTCTCGCCGAATTCTCCGCGCGCGAGCCCGTGCTCGGCGCGCCCGAGTTGTCGAAGCGCATCGGCATTCCGCGCACGACCACGTTCCGCCTGCTGCAGACGCTCGAAGCGCTCGGCTTCCTCGAGCGCGTGAACGGCGACCGCTATTTCCGGCTGGGTGTCGGCGTGCTGCGGCTCGGCTTCGAATACCTGAATTCGCTCGAACTGACCGATCTCGGCGCGCCCGTGCTCGAACGGTTGCGCGATGCCACCGGCTTTTCGACGCATCTGCTGATCCGCGACCAGCGCGACGTCGTGTTCGTCGCGAAAGCGCAGAGCAACGCGTCGATGTTCGGCTCGGTGAAGGTGCACGTCGGCACGCGCCTGCCCGCGCATGCGACCGTGCACGGCCACGTGCTGATGGGCGACCTGACGCGCGACGCGCTGCGCCAGCTCTATCCGGAAAAGCGCCTCGAGCAGTTCACCGAGCGCACGCCGGGCACCGTCGACGAACTGTACGAACGCGTGCGCCATTACGCGCGGCTCGGCTATGCGGTCAGCGAGGCGGCGTTCGAGAGCGGCATCTCCGCCGTGACGGCGCCGGTGCGCGATCATTCGGGCTCGATCGTCGCGGCGATCACCGCGACGGTGCCGCGCTCGGAGATCGGCGAGGCCGGCGAGAAGGAGCGGCTCGTCGAAGCCGTGTGCGGCGCGGCGGTCGACCTGTCGCAGCGGCTGAACTATCGTCCGCTCGAAAGCGACCCGACGTTCGCGCACGCGCGCCACAAGGTCGCGATGTTCTGAGGGTTCCGGTTTCCGGTGCGCGACCGGCTCGCGGCCGCGCATCGATCGCGCTTGCGCGCCAGCGTCTGTGTGCCGATCCCTGGAAATCTCCCGGTATTCGGGCGACTCGATGCGCCGATGCGCGGATGCGTCGTCGGCAAACGACATCAGTACTCCCCAAGACAAAAGCGGCCCGCGGGCCGCTTTTGTCGTATCGGGCGCCGAACGCCCGACCCCGTTCAGAACGAGTGGTGAATCCCGGTCAGCACGATCACCTGGTTCGCGGTGCTCGACACGCCTGCCGTGAAGAACGCGGCCTTCGCGCCGCCCGACCCGTGTTCGTACAACACGTTCGCATAGAGTTGCGTGCGCTTCGACAGCGCATAGATGTCGCCGAGCTCGACCTGCGTCCAGCGGCGGCCGGCCAGCGTCGTGGTCGCCGCGCCGCCCGCGATCGTGTTGAACGCGCTGCTGCGGTAGTTCACGCCCGCATCGTAGCTCTGGAACGTGTCCGAAAAGCCGTTCGACTGCATCTTCGTACGCGTGTACAGGCCATGCACGAGGAAGTCGCCGAACTGGTAGGACGCGCCCGCACCGATGTTCTCCACCTTGCTCGCTGTGTAGCCGTTCGCGGTGTTCTGCCCCTGGAACGACGTGATGCCGGTCGTGCCGATCAGGATCGAGCGGTCGTGCTCGTTCGAGTACACGGCCGACGCCTTGAACGGCCCGTTCGCATAATTCAGCGCGACGCCGACCGATTTGCCGGTCGAGAAGTTCGTCGTGTTGCCGAGCGCCATCGTCGCCGCGGCCGAGAAGCCCGCGAAGGCCGGCGACCGGTACTTGACCGAGTTGTTGTACGGCACGTTGCCGGTCGCGGCGAGACCGTCGATGTTGCCTGGGTGGAACGCGTACCAGCTCATCGCGAGGTAGGCTGTGCTGAGCGGATCGAGATAGTCGAACGACAGCGGCGTCTGGCGGCCGAGCGTCAGCGTGCCGTAGCGCTCCGAACCGAGGCCGACGAATGCCGCGCGGTTCCAGATCGTGTTCGCGGTCGCGAACTGCCCGTTGTTCGTATAGAAGCCGTTTTCGAGCTGGAAGATCGCCGACAGGCCGTCGCCGAGGTCTTCCTTGCCCTTCAGGCCCCACCGGTCGGGCTGCGTATTGCCCTGGATCATCGCCCACTTCGCATGGCCGCCGACGTTGTTCACGTAAGCGACCCCCGCATCGAGGCTGCCGTACAGCACCACGCTGCTCTGCGCCCACGCGCCCGACGCGGCGCCCAATCCGATCACTGCTGCTGCTACCGCTTGCTTGACCATTTGATCTCCTGAATCTCCGTACCTGATGAAAACGTGCCATGGCGGCATGCACGGAAGAACGGCCGGCCATCGTGCGTTTTCGCCATCGAGTGGGCATTTTTGTGTTCCATATAAGGAACAGTGTGCCTCTGATGGAATGGAGTATAGAGGCGTCGGGCGGCGAGTCAAAAATAAATTTTTCGGGACGGATGAGCTTGCGGTGCGACCCGGCTGCGCGGAGCGAATCCGTGAAAAAGTCGGTAAATCCCTGCCGAATAACAAAAAATTACATTCGATAAGGTAGGGCGGCGGGTTCGTTGAGCGCGCGGTCGGTGTTTTCCCTAGGACATGCAGCTTTTTGTTTTACTCGTGGAAAGTCGCTCCTATAATCACCATCCATAAACTGCTGTTCCGGATATGGAACAAATCGGAACAAACCGAGCGTCGCTCAGAAGGAAGGGTTGAGATGTCTGAACAATGGATTTGCGCCGGACACGCCGGCGCGCTGTCGGAAGACACGCCGATCGAGTTCAAGCGGACCGACGGCGTCGAAATCGGGATCTACCGCGTCGGCGACGACGTGTATGCGCTCGAGAACGTATGTCCGCATGCGTACGCGCTGCTGACGCAGGGGTTCGTCGACGAAGGCACCGTCGAATGCCCGCTGCACGAGGCCGTGTTCGACATCAGGACGGGCGAATGCCTGAAGGGTCCGGGCGGGCGCGCACTGAAGCAGTACGCGGTGCGCCTCGCCGGCGAGGAAATCCAGATCAAGGTGGAATGACATGAAAGAAGCGACCGTCAACTTCAATCCCTTCCTGAAGCCGTGGGTGGCGCCGCAGCCGAACAACGTCGCGGGCAAGGGGCAGATCGAGATCCCCGGCCAGGTCGAGAACCAGGTCTGGCAGAACCGCAAGGCCGCGCCGACCCAGTACGAAAACGACCTCGGCGACGCGCTCGAACGCGTGTTCGAAGCCGGCGCGACCGAGCTGGACGACGTCGTCGCGGGCCTGAACCGCATCGGCTTCCGCGCGCCGGACGGCACCGCGTGGACCGCCGAGCGCTTCCGCGCCGAAATGGCCTCGCTCGCGGAGTGAGCGCGCTGACGCGCTGACCGCCGAGCCGACGACAACCGCATCCGGAGCACACTGATGACGTCCCCCGCACAACACGCAGTCCAACACGACCCGGTCCGTGACTATCTCGACCGCGGCATCAAGAACTACTGGTATCCCGTTGCGCCGAGCTGGCAGGTGTCGAATGCGCCTGTCGGCCTCACGCGCCTGTCCGAGCAGATCGTGCTGTGGCGCGATCACGACGGCAAGGTCCATGCGCTCGAAGATCGCTGCCCGCACCGCGGCGCGCGCCTGTCGCTCGGCTGGAACCTCGGCGGCAACATCGCCTGCTGGTATCACGGCATCGAAGTTGACGGCGGCGGCACGGTCAACCGCGTGCCGGCCGTGTCGAACTGTCCGCTCGAAGGCACGAAGTGCGTGAAGTCGTACCCGGTCGAAGAGAAGGCCGGCGCGATCTTCCTGTGGTTCGGCGACGAAGCGCACGGCGAGCCGGCGCCGCTGAACCTGCCGGAAGAACTGGTCGCCGACGAATACGCGCACTTCCTGTGCGTGTCGAACTGGAAGTGCAATTACCAGTACGCGATCGACAACGTGATGGACCCGATGCACGGTGCGTACCTGCATGCCACCTCGCACTCGATGGCCGAAGGCGACAAGCAGGCCGACATGCGCGTGCGCAAGACGGAAACGGGCCTGATGTTCGAGAAGGTCGGCCAGCGCGACGTGAACTTCGACTGGGTCGAGCTCGGCGAAACGGGCTGCCTGTGGATGCGCCTCGCGATTCCGTACAAGCAGAAGTTCGGCCCGGGCGGCAACTTCGGGATCATCGGCTTCGCGACGCCGGTCGACGGCGACCACTGCCAGGTCTACTTCTGGCGCACGCGCAAGGTCAGCGGCTGGCAGCGCGACGTGTGGCGCTTCATGTATCGCAACCGCCTCGAGGGGCTGCACTGGGACGTGCTCGAGCAGGACCGCTACGTCCTCGAAAGCCTCGCGCCGCAGGCCCGCGATCACGAATACCTGTATCAGCACGACGTCGGCATCACGCGCGTGCGCCGGATGCTGCGCCAGCGTGCGCAGGAGCATCTCTCCGCGCTCGACGCGCATCGTGCGGCGCAGGCCGCGGCGGAGCCGTCGAATGGCTGAGCGCGCTCCGGTCGTGTCGCTCGCGGGGCGCCGCGTGCTCGTCACGGGCGGCGCGCGCGGGCTTGGCGCGGCGTTCGTGACCGCGCTCGTCGATGCGGGCGCGCAGGTCGCGTTCGGCGACGTGCTGGCCGATGAAGGCCGTGCGCTTGCCGCGCAACTCGCCGAAGCGGGCCACGGCGCGCATTTCTTTGCACTCGATCTCGCCGATCCGGCGAGCGTCGACGCGTTCGTCGCGCAGGGCGCGGCGGCGCTCGGCGGCATCGACGCGCTGATCAACAACGCGGCGATCACGAACTCGGGCGGCAAGCTGTCGACGGAGCTCGACGTGTCGACCTGGGACGCCGTGATGAACGTGAACGTGCGCGGCGTGTGGCTCGTCAGCAATGCGGCGCTGCCGCACCTCGCGCAGTCGGGCCGCGGCGCGATCGTGAACCTCGCATCGGACACCGCGCTGTGGGGCGCGCCGAAGCTGCTCGCGTACGTCGCCAGCAAGGGTGCAGTGATCGCGATGACGCATGCGCAGGCGCGCGAATTCGGCGCGCACGGCGTGACGGTCAACGCGATCGCGCCGGGGCTCACCGAAGTCGAGGCGACCGCCTACGTGCCGGCCGAGCGCCACGCGTTCTACATGCAGGGCCGCGCGCTGACGCGCGCGCAGGTGCCCGACGACGTGACGGGCCCGGTGCTGTTCCTGCTGTCGGACGGCGCGCGCTTCGTGACGGGCCAGTTGCTGCCGGTCAACGGCGGCTTCGTGATGAATTGACTGAACTGAAGTTTTCACTCTGATGAAGGAGAGGACGATGGCGGACGCCGATCTCGAACGCAAGTCGTGGGACCAGCCGGAAGGCGCAAGCTTCAACGACTGGATGGAAGGGCGCGTGGCGCGCTATGCGACGCGTCGCTACGACTGGGACGCACTGAAGTTCCAGGCCGACTACGACCCGAAGTACCGCCGCGCGCAGATGCGCTACGTCGGCACGGGCGGCACGGGCGTCGCGAAGGACGTCAACACGGTGCCGGCCGGCGGCTTCACGTTCTCGACGATGGTCATCCCGGCCGGCAACATCGGCCCGAGCCACATCCACATGGACGTCGAGGAAATCTTCTTCGTGCTGCGCGGCAAGATGAAGGTGATCTGCGAGCGTGACGGCGAGACGTGGGAGGCGGTCCTCGGCGAGCGCGACCTGATCTCGGTGCCGCCGGGCGTGTATCGCACGGAAATCAACATCGGCGAGGAAGATGCGCTGATGTGCGTGATGCTCGGTTCGCCGAAGCCGGTCACGCCGACGTATCCGCCCGATTCGCCGCTCGCGAAGATCAAGCGTTGAGACGGAGCGGCTGAGCAATGAGTGTCATCGACAAACGTGAACGCGACCGCACCGCGGCGTTCGCCGCGCTGCTCGGGCAGTTTCCCGAACAGCGTTGCGCGGCCGGCGCAGCGGGCACGATCGGCTACCGTGAGGCCGGCGCGCAGCATGCGGGCCGCGCGCTGCCCGTCGTGCTGCTGCACGGCATCGGGTCGGGCGCCGCATCGTGGGTGCGCCAGCTCGACACGCTCGGCGCATCGCGGCGCGTGCTCGCGTGGGATGCGCCCGGTTACGGCGTGTCGACGCCGGTGCACGGCGAGTCGCCGGCCGCCGCCGATTACGCGGCGTCGCTGAACGCGTGGCTCGAGGCACTCGGCATCGAACGCTGCGTGCTGGTCGGCCACTCGCTCGGCGCGATCATCGCGGGCGGTCTCGCCCGCGCGATGCCCGCGCGGATCGCCGGCCTGCTGCTGGTGTCGCCCGCGGGCGGCTACGGCAGCGCGCCCGCCGAAACGCGCGAATCGCGCCGCGACGCGCGGCTCGCGATGCTCGCCGCACTCGGCCCGGCGGGGCTCGCCGAGCAGCGCAGCGGCAACATGCTGTCCGGTTTCGCGAACGAGGAGGCGCGCGCGTGGGTGCGCTGGAACATGGCGCGCATCGTGCCGGCCGGCTACGCGCAGGCCACGCATCTGCTCGCGAACGCCGATCTCGCGGCCGATCTCGCCGGTTTTCGCGGCCGCACGGCCGTGGCCGTCGGCGCGAACGACGCGATCACGCCGCCTGCCGCGTGCGAGCGGATCGCCGCGGCCGCGCACGTCGGGCTGCAGGTGATTCCGCAAGCCGGTCATGCCGGCTATGTCGAGGCACCGGCCGTTTATTCCGCACT
Source organism: Burkholderia metallica (assembly GCF_001718555.1). Classification (NCBI taxonomy): domain Bacteria; kingdom Pseudomonadati; phylum Pseudomonadota; class Betaproteobacteria; order Burkholderiales; family Burkholderiaceae; genus Burkholderia; species Burkholderia metallica. The sequence continues at coordinate 1,878,004 of NZ_CP013403.1, read as the reverse complement.
GATCGACACGTTCTGCCGTCAGTGCGACTCGCAGCGGGGGCTGGCATGAACGAACCGCTGAAACAACCCGAACTCGAGAACGCGAAGGCCGAAGCCAGTTACGTCGTGCCCGGCCTCGAACGCGGGCTGCGGATCCTCGCGGAATTCTCGCCGCGCGAGCCCGTGCTCGGTGCGCCCGAGCTGTCGAAGCGGCTCGGCATTCCGCGCACGACGGTGTTCCGTCTGCTGCAGACGCTCGAATCGCTCGGCTTCCTCGAGCGCGCGGACAAGGATCGCAACTACAAGCTCGGCATCGCCGTGCTGCGGCTCGGTTTCGAATACCTGAGCTCGCTGGAGCTGACCGATCTCGGCCTGCCGGTGATCGAGAGCCTGCGCGATGCGACCGGCTTCACGACGCACATCGTGATCCGCGACGGCCGCGACGTGGTGTTCGTCGCGAAGGCGCAGAGCCAGGCGCCGGTGTTCAGCTCGATCCGCGTGAACGTCGGCACGCGCCTGCCCGCGCATGCGACGACGCACGGCCACGTGCTGATGGGCGACCTGTCGTTGAAGGAACTGCAAGCGCTGTATCCGGAAGGCACGCTGAACCGGATGACGAACGCGACGCCGGAAACGGTCGACGCGCTGTATGCGGTGATCCGCGAGGATGCGCTGCGCGGCTACGGCGTCAGCAACTCGTCGTTCGAGCGCGGCATTTCGGTGGTCACGGCGCCGGTGCGCAACGAAACGCAGCGGATCGTCGCGTGCATCACGGTGACGGTGCCGCGGCCGGAAATCGACGCGGCGCTGATCGCGGACGGCCTGATCGACAAGGTGCAGCGCGCGGCGGCGGAACTGTCGCGGCGGCTCAATTACCGCTCGGACGACGAGCACACGTTCATGAAAGCATTAGGACTCCGATGATTCAGATCGATCTGACCGGGCAGGTGGCGGTAGTGACGGGCGGTTCGTCCGGCATCGGCCTCGCGACCGCCGAACGGTTTCTGCAGGCGGGCGCATCGGTCGCGATTTGCGGCCGGGACGGCGAGCGCCTCGCGCGCGCCGAAGCGATGCTCGTCGAAAAATATCCGGGCGCGCAATTGCTCGCCGTGCGCTGCAACGTGCTCGACGAAGCCGACGTGGCGGCGTTCGCGCAGGCGGTTTCCGCGCGCTTCGGCCGCGCCGACATGCTGGTCAACAACGCCGGCCAGGGCCGCGTATCGACCTTCGCCGACACGACCGACGACGCGTGGCGCGAAGAGCTCGAACTGAAGTATTTCAGCATCATCCGCCCGACGCGCGCGTTCCTGCCGCTGCTGCGCGACGCGCAGGCGCCGACGATCACCTGCGTGAACTCGCTGCTCGCGCTGCAGCCGGAGCCGCACATGGTCGCGACGTCGTCGGCGCGCGCGGGCGTGCTGAGCCTCGTGAAGTCGCTCGCGACCGAACTCGCGCCGCAGCGCATCCGCGTGAACTCGATCCTGATCGGCATCGTCGAGTCGGGGCAGTGGCGCCGCCGCTACGAAGCGCAGGCGCAGGCCGGCGAAAGCTGGGACGACTGGACGGGCGCGCTCGCCCGCAAGAAGAACATTCCGCTGAACCGCTTCGGCAAGCCTGACGAGGCCGCCTGGGCGCTCTTTTATCTCGCAACGCATCTGTCGTCCTACACGACGGGCAGCCATATCGACGTTTCTGGAGGCTTTGCACGCCATGTCTAAAAAAACCACGGTTGGCGAGCTGATTGCCGCCTTTCTCGAGCAGTGCGGCGTGAAGACCGCATTCGGTGTCATCTCGATCCACAACATGCCGATCCTCGACGCGATCAACTCGCGCGGCAACATCCGGTACGTCGGCGCGCGCGGCGAAGCTGGTGCGTTGAACATGGCCGACGGCCTGGCCCGCGTGTCGGGCGGCCTCGGCGTCGCGTTCACGAGCACGGGCACGGCGGCCGGCAACGCGGCCGGCGCGATGGTCGAGGCGCTGACGGCCGGCACCGCGCTGCTGCACGTGACGGGGCAGATCGAAACGCCGTATCTGGATCAGGATCTCGCGTACATCCACGAAGCGCCCGATCAGCTGTCGATGCTCGACTCGATCTCGAAGGCCGCGTTCCGCGTGCGCACCGTCGAAACCGTGCTGCCGACGATCCGCGAAGCCGTGCGCGTCGCGCAGACCGCACCGACGGGCCCCGTGTCCGTCGAGATTCCGATCGACATCCAGGCCGCCGAAATCGAATGGCCGGACGACCTTGCGCCGGCGTACGTCGCGGTGCGCGAACACGACTCCGCACGCGTCGCGAAGCTCGCCGACGCGCTGGCCGAGAAGCGCCGCCCGCTGCTGTGGCTCGGCGGCGGCGCGCGCCACGCACGCGAGGAAGTCGAACGCCTCGTGAAGCTCGGCTTCGGCGTCGTGACGAGCGTGCAGGGCCGCGGCGTGCTGCCGGAGGATCACCCGGCCACGCTCGGCGCATTCAACGTGCATGCGTCCGTCGAAGCGTTCTACAAGACCTGCGATGCGCTCGTCGTCGTCGGCTCGCGCCTGCGCGGCAACGAGACGTTGAAGTACAAGCTCGGGCTGCCGCAGCCGCTGTTCCGCGTCGATGCCGATGCGCTCGCCGACAACCGCGGCTATCGCAACGCGCTGTTCGTGCACGGCGATTCGAAGCGCGTGCTGGCCGAGCTGGCCGACCGCCTCGAAGGCCGCCTGACGGTCGATCCGCAGTTCGCGGTCGATCTCGCGACGGCCCGCGAACAGGCGGTGGCCGACGTGTCGAAGGGCCTCGGGCCGTACAAGCAGCTCGTCGACACGCTGCAGGCCGCCGTCGGCCGCGACTACAACTGGGTGCGCGACGTGACGATCTCGAACAGCACGTGGGGCAACCGCCTGCTGAAGATCTTCGAGCCGCGCTCGGGCGTGCATGCGCTCGGCGGCGGCATCGGCCAGGGCATCCAGATGGGCATCGGCGCGGCGCTCGCGGGCGCGGCTGCGAAGACGGTCTGCCTCGTCGGCGACGGCGGCCTGATGGTCAACGTCGGCGAACTCGTCACGGCCGTGCAGGAAAACGCGAACGTGATGATCGTGCTGATGAACGACCAGTGCTACGGCGTGATCCGCAACATCCAGGACGCGCATTACGGCGGCCGCCGCTGCTTCGTGCAGCTGCACCAGCCGGATTTCGCGCAGTTCTGCGCGAGCTTCGGCCTCACGCACTACCGGATCACGTCGCTCGACGACGCCGAAGCGATCGTGCGCGAAGGGATGGCGAAGGAAGGCCCGGTGATGGTCGAGGTCGACATGCTGTCGGTCGGCTCGTTCGCGTCGAATTTCGCGGGCCCGCCGGTCAAGAAGGAAGAACCGTCGGAGCGCCAGTATGCGTAACGGCCACGCACCCGTCGACGTCGCGATGATCGGCTTCGGTGCGATCGGCGCGGCCGTGTACCACGCGGTCGAGCACGATGCGTCGCTGCGCATCGCGCACGTGATCGTGCCGGAACACCAGCGCGCGGCGGTGCAGCGCGAGCTGGGCGGCGCGGTGGAGGTCGTGTCGTCGGTCGACGCACTGGCCCGCCGCCCCGGGTTCGCGCTCGAATGCGCGGGCCACAGCGCGCTCGTCGATCACGTCGTGCCGCTGCTGAAGGCCGGCACCGACTGCGCGGTCGCGTCGATCGGCGCGCTGTCCGATCTCGCGCTGCTCGACGTGCTCGCGCAGGCTGCCGACGAAGGCGACGCAACCGTGACGCTGCTGTCCGGCGCGATCGGCGGCATCGACGCGCTGGCGTCCGCGAAGCAGGGCGGCCTCGACGAAGTGCTGTACGTCGGCCGCAAGCCGCCGCTCGGCTGGCTCGGCACGCCCGCCGAAGAACTGTGCGACCTGCGCGCGATGACCGAGGAGAAAGTGATCTTCGAAGGCACCGCGCGCGACGCCGCGCGGCTGTATCCGAAGAACGCGAACGTCGCGGCGACCGTCGCGCTCGCGGGCCTCGGCCTCGATGCGACGCACGTGCGGCTGATCGCCGATCCGGCGGTCGAGCGCAACGTGCATCGCATCACCGCGCGCGGCGCGTTCGGCGAGATGTCGCTGGAAATGAGCGGCAAGCCGCTGCCCGACAACCCGAAGACGTCCGCGCTGACGGCGTACAGCGCGATCCGCGCGCTGCGCAACCGCGCGGCCCGCTGCGTGATCTGACCGGGCCATTGAATGCCCGCCCGCGCCACGGCGCGGGCGAGCCTGCAGAGACAGATTTGTGGGACTTGTGACATGACTCCTTTCGATACGCGCCTCGTACCCGACGGCAACATCCTGATCGGCGGCGAATGGCGGCGCGGCCGTGGCGCGCCTTACGCGAGCATCTATCCGGCCGACCAGTCGCTGAACATGGAAGTGTCGACCGCGGACGCGCAAGACGCGGCCGACGCCGTCGTGGCCGCCGATGCCGCGTGGCGCCGCGCCGACTGGGCCGGGCTGAAGCCGCATCTGCGCGCGCAGGTGCTGTACCGCATCGCCGATCTGATCATGCAGCGCCACGAAGCGCTCGCGAACCTGCAGCGTCGCGACAACGGCAAGCCGATCGGCGAGACGCGCGTGCTGGTGGCGAGCGCCGCGAACACGTTCCGCTATTTCGCGGCGTGCCTCGAAACGCTCGACGAAGAGCTGACCCCGTCGCGCGGCGACTACCTGACGATGAGCGTGTACGAGCCGATCGGCGTGATCGCGGCGATCACGCCGTGGAATTCACCGATCGCGTCCGACGCGCAGAAGCTCGCGCCGGCGCTCGCGGGCGGCAACGCGGTGGTGTTGAAGCCGGCCGAAGTCACGCCGCTCGTGTCGCTCGCGCTGGCGCGCATCTGCGAGGAAGCCGGCGTGCCGAAGGGCGTGCTGAGCGTGCTGCCGGGCAAGGGCTCGGTGATCGGCGACGTGCTCGTGCGGCATCCGCTGGTGAAGAAGGTGTCGTTTACCGGCGGCACCGAAGTGGGCCGCGGCATCGCGCGCATCGCGGCCGAGAAGCTGATGCCCGTGTCGCTCGAACTCGGCGGCAAGTCGCCGACGATCGTATGCGACGACGCCGATCTCGATCACGCGGTCAACGGCGTGCTGTACGGCATCTTCAGCTCGTCGGGCGAAGCGTGCATCGCGGGCTCACGGCTGTTCGTGCAGCGCTCGGTGTACGACGAATTCATGCGACGCCTGGTGGCCGGCGCCCGCAAGCTGCGCGTGGGCGACCCGACGCGGCCCGACACGCAGATGGGGCCGCTGATCACCGCGAAGCATCGCGAATCGGTGGAGCGCTACGTCGCGCTCGGCCTCGAGGAAGGCGGCCGCCTGCTGTGCGGCGGCGAGCGGCCGTCGGGCGACGGCCGCGAAGACGGCTTCTTCTATCAGCCGACGATTCTCGAAGGTCTGCCGAACAGCGCGCGCATCTGCCAGGAAGAAATCTTCGGGCCGGTGCTCGTCGCGATGCCGTTCGACGACGAAGCGTCGCTGATCGTGCAGGCGAACGACAGCGTGTTCGGTCTTGCGGCCGGCATCTGGACGCGCGACTACAAGCGCGCATGGCGCATCGCGCGTGCGCTGGAGACGGGCACCGTCTGGATCAACACGTACAAGCTGTTTTCGATCTCCACGCCGTTCTCGGGCTGGAAGGAGAGCGGGATGGGGCGCGAGAAGGGGCGTCTCGGCATCCGCGAGTACATGCAGCAGAAGAGCCTCTACTGGGGATTGAACGACGCGCCGCTGCCGTGGGCGAACTGAGCGAAGGGGAATGACGCAATGAGCATTTTGGGAATCGAGCAGATCACGTACGGCGTCGACGATCTCGCGACCTGCCGGCGCTTTTTCGCCGACTGGGGGCTGAAGGAAGTCGAGCACGACGACACGCAAGCACGCTTCGAGACGCTGAACGGCTGCACCGTGCTGGTCGTCAAGGCCGACGATCCGGCGCTGCCGCCCGCGTTCGAAGCGGGCCCGACGGTGCGCGAAGTCACGTGGGGCGTCGCGACGCAGCAGGAACTCGACGCGCTGCGCGGCAAGCTCGCCGGCCAGCCCGGCTTTTACGCACGGAAGGACGCGCTCGGCTGTACCGACCCGAACGGGATGGCGATTCGCATCGAAGTCACGCGCAAGCGTGAACTCGACATCACCGGCTCGCCGTCGAACGTGTGGGGCCGCACGCTGCGCGTCGACCAACCGAGCCCGATCTACGCACGCGCGGAGCCGGTCGAGGTCGGCCACGTGGTGTTCTTCACGAACTGCCTCGACGCACAGGAAAAGTTCTATCACGAGCTGCTCGGCTTCGAGACGTCCGACCGTTATCCGGGCCGCGGTGCGTTCATGCGCTGCGCGCCGCACGGCGGCCACCACGACCTGTTCCTGCTCGCGCTGCCGAACGGCAAGCGCGGCCTGAACCATGTCGCGTTCACCGTGCGCGATATTCACGAAGTGTTCGGCGGCGGCCTGCACATCGACCGCTGCGGCTGGCAAACGCAACTCGGCCCGGGACGCCACCCGGTGTCGTCCGCGTACTTCTGGTACTTCCAGAATCCGGCCGGCGGCCTGATCGAGTACTACGCGGACGAGGACATGCTGACGCCCGAGTGGCAGCCGCGCGAATTCGAACCGGGCCCGACCGTGTTCGCCGAATGGGCCGTCGACGGCGGCCTCGACGGCAACACGCGCCGGCAGAAGGACGCGAAGGCGCCGGAAGGCAAGTTCATGACGGAGCGCAAATCGTGAGCGAAGGGACCACACAGGAGCAGGCCGCGCCCGGCACGGTCGTCGTGATCGGCGGCGGCCAGGCGGCCGGCTGGGTGCTGAAGACGCTGCGCGCGGAAGGCTACGCGGGCCGCCTCGTGATGATCGCGGACGAACCGCATCTGCCGTACGAGCGTCCGCCGCTGTCGAAGGCCGTGCTGGTTGGCGACGCCGACATCGACACCGTGCGCGTCGTGCGCCCGGACGAATTCGACACGCTGAACGTCGAAGCGTGGCAGCCGGAACGTGCCGCGTCGATCGACCGCGCCCGCCGCGTCGTGAAAACCGCAAGCGGCCGCGAGATCGAATACGACCGCCTCGTGATCGCGACCGGCGGCACGTCGCGCCGCCTGCCGGATTCGATCGTCAGGACGCCGAACCTGCATTACCTGCGCACGCTCGACGAAGCGGCCGCGCTGGGCGAGAAGCTGCGCGCGAGCCGGCGCGTGCTCGTGATCGGCGGCGGCTGGATCGGCCTCGAAGTCGCGGCGACCGCGCGCAAGCTCGGTGTCGACGCCGTGGTGGTCGAAGGCGCGCCGCGGCTGTGCGGGCGCTCGGTGCCGCAGATCGTGTCGGATTTCCTGCTCGACCTGCATCGCGCGAACGGCGTCGACGTGCGGCTCGGTGCGGCGCTCGCGTCGCTCGACGCGCAGCCGGGCGATGCGTCGAAGGTCCGCGCGACGCTCGCTGACGGCACGACGATCGACGCCGATTTCGCGGTGGCCGGCATCGGCCTCGCGCTGAACGCGTCGCTCGCGAGCGACGCGGGGCTGGCGGTCGACGACGGCATCGTCGTCGACGAATTCGGCGCGACGAGCGACCCGGCGATCTTCGCGTGCGGCGACGTCGCGAACCATCACAACGGCTGGCTGAAGCGGCGCGTGCGGCTCGAATCGTGGGCCAATGCGCAGAACCAGGCGATCGCGGCCGCGAAGGCGGTGCTCGGCGTGCGTGCGCCGTACGCGGAGATTCCGTGGTTCTGGTCCGATCAGTACGACGTGAACCTGCAGATCCTCGGCGATCTGCCGGCCGATGCGCAGCTCGTCGTGCGCGGCGAGCTGGCCGCGCGTCGGGCGACGTTGTTTTTCGTGGGCGAAGGACATGTGAGAGGTGTCATCGCCGTCAACAACGCGCGCGAGCTGAAACTCGCGCGCAAGTGGATGAACCAGGGCCGGGCAGTCGATACGGAAGCCCTGGCAGACACGAGCAAGGCCTTGGCCTGACCGCGCGACGAGACACAGGAGACTCCCCGCATGAGCACTTTCGACAACGTCGTGGCCGGACGCGCCACGATGGAAGCTGCCGCCTCCACGCCCGGCGCGATCATCGCGCGGCTCGAGCGGCTTCCCGCCAACGCGATGCAGATCCGTGCGCGCGTGCTGATCGGCGCCGCAACGTTCTTCGACGGCTTCGACGTGATCACGATCGCGGCGACGCTGCCACTGTTGATTCACAAGTGGGGGCTGTCGCCGACGCAGATCGGCATGCTGATCGCGTCCGGCGCGATCGGCCAGCTGATCGGCGCCTTCCTGTTTCCCGCGCTGTCCGAGAAACACGGCCGCGTGAAGGCGATCGCGTGGAGTTCGGCCGTGATCGGCGTCACGAGCATCGCATGCGGCTTCGCGCCGACGTTCGAGATCTTCGTGCTGCTGCGGATCTTGCAGGGCCTGGGGCTCGGCGGCGAGCTGCCGGTCGCCGCGACGTACATCAACGAGATCACGCGCGCCCATGGCCGCGGCCGTTTCGTGCTGCTGTACGAGATCGTGTTCCCGATCGGCCTGCTCGTGTCGATGGCGCTCGGCGCATGGCTCGTGCCGCGCTTCGGCTGGGAAATCATGTACTTCGTCGGCGGGCTGCCGCTGATCCTGTCGCTGGTGCTTACGCGCCTCGTGCCGGAGTCGCCGCGCTGGCTCGCGTCGCGCGGGCGTCTGGCCGAAGCAGGGCGGGCGGTCGGCGCGTTCGAAACGTCGGTGCGCGGCGAGCTGCCGCCCGTCACGCAGGCGGCCGCGTTCGACGAGATGGTGCGCCAGCATCCGAAGCGCAAGATGAGCGACCTGTTCAGCGCCGCGTATCGCAAGCGCACGCTCGCGGTCGCGACGTTGTGGGCGACCTGTGGGTTCATCCAGTACGGGCTGTCGACGTGGCTGCCGACGATCTACAAGAACTTCTATCACGCGCCGCTGCAGCTCGCGCTGAACCTCGCGGTGATCGGCTCGGTGATGGGCGTGCTCGGGTCGCTGGCGTCCGCGCTGCTCGTCGACAAGCTCGGCCGCAAGCCGGTGATCGTCTGGTCGTTCGTGCTGTGCGCGCTGTCGTTGGCGCTCGCGGGCATCTATCACGCGTCGTCGGTGTACGTCGTTGCGCTTTTCTGCTCGCTGTCGCTCGGGTTGATGGCGTCGGGGTTCATTACCGCGTACGTCTATACGCCGGAGCAGTATCCGACGAGCATCCGCGCGTCGGGCTGCGGGCTCGGCAGCGCGTGGCTGAAGATCGCATCGTTCGTCGCGCCGATGGTCGTGCCGCACGCGATCATCGGCGGGAACCTCGCGCCGGCGTTCTACCTGATCGGCGTCGTGCCGCTGATCGCGGCGCTGACCGTGCACTTCGTCGGGATCGAGACGAAGGGGAAGGTGCTCGAAGCGCTGGAAGCGTAAGCGCGGCCGGTGGTAGCGGATGACGTGACGAGGCCCGGGCGGATGTCCGGGCCTTTTTGTCTGGTGCGACGCGGGTGCCGGAGCTGAGCGCGTCGTGCGAACGCGCGCAGTGACCGGCTTGCGGTTTGCGTGTTCTAATTCACGCTTCCGTTTTCAGAACGACTGTCGCCATGCCTTTGTTCGAACCCGTCACGCTGAGTACCTCCCGCCTCGTCCTGCGGCCGCTGCGCGAAGCCGACGCGCACGCGTTCTTCGAGATCTGGTCGGATGTGGAAGCGATGCGCTATTTCTCGTTCGCGCCGATGACGCGCGTCGAACAGGCCGTCGAGCGCGTCGCGCGCAACCTGACGACGTCCGCGAGCGGACAGGACCTGATCTGCGTGCTCGAACTGCGGGAAACCGGCGAAGCGCTCGGCGAATGCGCGCTGTTCCATGCGAACGAGCAATGCCGGCGCGCCGAGATCGGCTTCAGCCTGCGGCGCGCGTTCTGGCGCGGCGGCTACATGCGCGAGGCGGCATCGGCCGTGCTCGATCACGCGTTCGGCACGCTGCGGCTGAACCGGATTGAAGCCGATATCGATCCGCGCAACGTCGCATCGGCGCAGTTGCTCGAACGCCTCGGGTTCACGCGAGAAGGGGTGCTGCGCGAACGCTGGATCGTCGGCGACGAAGTGTCGGACAGCGCGCTGTACGGGTTGCTGGCGAGCGACCGGCGCGCGCGATGCGCCGGTGCGCGGGTCGCTTCGACGCCGGCGCGATGACTCACAGCTTCGCGAGCCGGTCCTCGACCATGTCTCTCCCGCGCAGCGTCGCCCTCCATCGATCGGGCAGCGCCTGCTCGCCATACAGCGCGCCGGCGAGGCTGCCGGCGATGGCCGCGGTCGTATCCGTGTCGTTGCCGAGCGCGATCGCGCGCTTCACGCAGTCTTCGTAGCTGCGCGTCGACAGCAGGCAATGGATCGACGACCAGAAGCTGTCGACCACGTACCCGGAGCCTTGCGGCGCATCGAAGCGGCCATCGAGCACGACCTTCAGTTCGATCTCGTCGGCCGTGCCCGCGTAGCGCGTCAGCAGCTCGTCTTCAGCCGCGCGCACCGCATCGGGCGCGGGCTGGCCTTCGACGATGCCCCACGCCGTCAGCGCATAGAGCGCACAGCACAGCTGCGAGCGCACGTGGCCGTGCGTGACGACGCTCTGCCGGCACGCGAGCCGGATCGTTTCGTCGCGCGATGCGGCGGCGATCACCACCGGAAAGCAGCGCATCAGCGCGCCGTTGCCGTTGTCGTGCTCGCCGTCCGGGCCTGCCGCTGACGGCGCCGCGCCGGCCGCCAGCGCATGGAGCGCCCGCTGCGTTTGCAGGCCGACGTCGAACACGCAGCCGTCCGGCGTGAAGGCGCCGCGATGAAACCAGTCCTGCAGGTTGCGGGCGAATGCATCGAGGTTCAGGCTGCGGTCGTCCGTCAGCGCGTCGAGCAACGCGAGCGCCTGCGCGCCGTCGTCGCTCCAGGTGCCGGGCGGCACGCCGTCGTGTGCGCGCGCAAAGCCGGGCGGCGGCGTCATGTCGATCGCGGCGGGCGGCGGAATCGACGCCGCGTCGTGGAATTCGTACGGCACGCCCAGCGCGTCGCCGATCAGCAGGCCAAGCAGGCCGCCGCGCAGCCGGTATCGTCGGTTCGGAATCGCTGTCATCGGAACGGGTTCGGATGGGTGGTTCGCGTGGAATACGGTGCAGGCTAGACCATTCGCCCGCGCATGCCTAGCCGATATGTCGCGGCCGGTGCGAACGCATGCAGCAGGGGCGGTGTGCGCCGGTGAACTGGAGTCGAACGGTAGCGGACGAACCGATACCGGAAGACGATACATCATGGCCGGGAAATTTTCGCTGCAACGAGGGCGCGCAATGCGTGCCGCCGCCGACCGACCGGGCGACGACGGCCTTGCCCGATTGGCGGCGCGAACTTACCCTTTGTCGACATCCCGGCTCCGAACAGGATCGCGACCATGCAAGCCCACCCTCTGCGTCTGTCCCCCGGCGACGACCTGCGCGCGTCGATCGAGCATGCATTGCGTCGGCACGACGCGCACGCGGCATTCGTGATCCAGGGCATCGGCAGCCTGAGCGTCGCGCAGTTGCGCTTCGCCGGGGCCGACGCGCCGACCGAACTGCGCGGCGACCTCGAAATCCTGACGCTGGCCGGCTCGGTATCGCCGGACGGCGCACACCTGCACATGTCCGTTTCCGATCGCGTCGGCCGCGTGTCCGGCGGCCATGTGGCCAGCGGCTGCGTGGTGCGTACGACCGCCGAGATCCTGCTGGCCGTGCTGCCCGCGCATCGCTTTGCGCGCGAGCCCGACCCGCACACCGGCTTCAACGAACTGGTGATCCGCCGCGAGCCGGGCGGCGACGGCGCGTGACCGTCGCGACACGGCGCTTGAATCGCCGGTCATGCGACTGCTGATCGACCGGAATCCCGGCGCCGGATAAAAAAATGGCGCCGCAGGCATTGAGCCTGCGACGCCATCGCGTGGTGCTCCGACGTCGACCGCCCGTCGCAGCCCGCTGCGCGTGCTTACAGCTGCACGGTGTCGGCCACTTCCTTGAAGTCTTCGATCTGGTCGAAGTTCATGTACTTGTAGATCTTGTCGCCGTTCGCGCTGAGCACGCCCATGTCGGCCATGTACTCTTCCTTGGTCGGAATCTTGCCCAGACGCGAGCAGATTGCCGCCAGTTCCGCCGAGCCGAGATACACGTTCGTGTTCTTGCCGAGACGGTTCGGGAAGTTGCGGGTCGACGTGGACATGACCGTCGCGCCTTCGCGCACCTGGGCCTGGTTACCCATGCACAGCGAGCAGCCCGGCATTTCGGTACGCGCGCCGGCCGTGCCGAACACGCCGTAGTGACCTTCTTCGGTCAGCTGCTTCTGGTCCATCTTGGTCGGCGGCGCGACCCACAGCTTGACCGGAATGTCGCGCTTGCCTTCGAGCAGCTTCGACGCGGCACGGAAGTGACCGATGTTGGTCATGCACGAGCCGATGAACACTTCGTCGATCTTCGCGCCCGCGACGTCGGACAGCGTCTTCACGTCGTCCGGATCGTTCGGGCATGCGACGATCGGCTCATGGATGTCGGCGAGGTCGATCTCGATGACGGCCGCGTACTCGGCGTCGGCATCCGGCGACAGCAGTTGCGGGTCGGCCAGCCACTGTTCCATCGCCGCGATCCGGCGCTGCAGGCTGCGCGGATCCTGGTAGCCCTGCGCGATCATCCACTTCAGCAGCGTGATGTTGCTGTTCAGGTACTCGATGATCGGTTCCTTGTTCAGGCGCACCGTGCAACCGGCCGCCGAACGCTCTGCCGACGCATCCGACAGCTCGAACGCCTGCTCGACCTTCAGGTCGGGGAGGCCTTCGATTTCGAGGATGCGGCCCGAGAAGATGTTCTTCTTGCCTTGCTTGGCGACCGTCAGCATGCCCTGCTTGATCGCGTACAGCGGAATCGCGTTGACGAGGTCGCGCAGCGTGACGCCCGGCTGCATGTTGCCCTTGAAGCGGACCAGCACCGATTCCGGCATGTCGAGCGGCATCGTGCCGGTGGCGGCCGCGAACGCGACCAGGCCCGAACCTGCGGGGAAGCTGATGCCGATCGGGAAGCGCGTGTGCGAATCGCCGCCGGTGCCGACGGTGTCGGGCAGCAGCATGCGGTTCAGCCACGAGTGGATCACGCCGTCGCCCGGACGCAACGCGATGCCGCCGCGCGTGCTGATGAAGTTCGGCAGCGTCTGGTGCGTCTTCACGTCGACCGGCTTCGGATACGCGGCGGTGTGGCAGAACGACTGCATCACGAGGTCGGCCGAGAAGCCGAGGCACGCGAGATCCTTCAGTTCGTCGCGGGTCATCGGGCCCGTGGTGTCCTGCGAGCCGACCGAGGTCATCTTCGGTTCGCAGTACGTGCCCGGGCGCACGCCCTGGCCCTCCGGCAGACCGCACGCGCGGCCGACCATCTTCTGCGCGAGCGAGAAGCCCTTGCCGCTGTCGGCCGGCTGGTGCGGCAGGCGGAACAGCGTCGACGGCGCGAGGCCCAGCGCTTCACGCGCCTTCGCGGTCAGGCCGCGGCCGATGATCAGCGGAATGCGGCCGCCGGCGCGCACTTCGTCGAACAGCACGTCGGACTTGACCTGGAATTCGGCGATGACCTTGCCGTCCTTCAGCGCCTTGCCTTCGTACGGGCGCAGTTCGACCACGTCGCCCATGTTCATCTGCGACACGTCGAGCTCGATCGGCAGCGCGCCGGCATCTTCCATCGTGTTGTAGAAGATCGGGGCGATCTTGCCGCCGAGGCACACGCCGCCGAAGCGCTTGTTCGGCACGAACGGGATGTCTTCGCCGGTGAACCACAGCACCGAGTTGGTGGCCGACTTGCGCGAGGAGCCGGTGCCGACCACGTCGCCCACGTAGGCGACCAGGTGACCCTTTTCCTTCAGCGATTCGATGAACTTGACGGGGCCGCGCTTGCCGTCTTCTTCCGGCGTGATGCCCGGGCGCGCGTTCTTCAGCATCGCCAGCGCGTGCATCGGGATGTCGGGGCGGGTGGTGGCGTCCGGCGCCGGCGACAGGTCGTCGGTGTTGGTTTCGCCCGTGACCTTGAACACGGTGATGGTCAGGCTTTGCGGCACTTCCGGACGGCTCGTGAACCATTCGGCGTCGGCCCAGCTTTGCAGCACGGCCTTCGCGTGCGCGTTGCCCTTGTCGGCGAGTTCCTTCACGTCGTGGAACTGGTCGAACATCAGCAGGGTTTTCTTCAGTGCGTCGGCGGCGACGGCGGCCACGGCTTCATCGGACAGCAGCTCGATCAGCGGCTGGATGTTGTAGCCGCCGAGCATCGTGCCGAGCAGTTCGGTCGCGCGTTCGCGCGAGATCAGCGGGCAGGCGGTCTCGCCCTTGGCCACGGCGGCCAGGAAGCCGGCCTTCACGCGGGCGGCTTCGTCGACGCCGGCAGGCACGCGATGGGTGATCAGGTCGAGCAGCGTCTGCTCTTCGCCGGCCGGCGGGTTCGTCAGCAGTTCCACCAGTTCGGCGGTCTGTTGAGCCGTCAGCGGCAGGGGAGGAATACCGAGCGCGGCGCGGGCGGCCACGTGAGCACGAAAGTTTTCAAGCATGGGGAGACCTGCTGATATTGCGTTTGAGGGGAAGGCCTTGCCGGCACTCCGGGGCTGTTCCAGGCACTGCTTTGCAGCCGGATTCTAATCTCAATGCGCTTTAACGTCAAATGTCTTATGTCTTATATAAGAGTTGGCGGTCGGAGTGCGGGGAAGCGTGATGGCGCGAGGGAGTCGGTGGTTTCGGACGTGTAGCGGAGGCGCGGGTGGCCCCGAAGCCGACGAAAGCCGGTTTCGCCAGTACGGTCTCAAGAATCCGGACGGTGTTCTGCCCGATCCGGCTTGCCACCCGATCGACGCGACGATGAAGCGATGACGGCGAGTAATGGTGGGTGCTATTTCCGTTTCGCGCGATACGCGTCGAGATTCTTCCGCGCCTGCGCGCGGATCGCCCGTTGCACGAAAGGTGTCCAGCCGAGCAGCGCGCCTTTCAGCCCCAGTGCCTGACGCGACCAGCGCCACAGGTCGAAGCTGTCGCGATGCTCGACGATGCGTCCGTCGCGAAACCGGAACCGCGCATCGATCCGGTTGACCACCATGCGGTTGGTCGCGGTGAACCGGTATTGGGCGGTCCACCTGGCGCGCCCGGTCTGTTGATCCGCGTCGACGTCGCCGAACGTCAATGAAAAGTCCTGCGCACGCGCGACCAGCATGCGCCACATGTCGCGTGCGAGGTCGCCGCGCAGTTCGCCGAACGCCGGATCGCTGAAGACGACGTCATCGGCGTAGCACGCGAGCATCGCGTCGACATCGCGCTGCTGGAATGCGGTGTAGAAGCGCTGGATCAACTCGGTGTTCGGATGGGTCATTTCTGGATGGGTTGTGGTTGCCGAAGAGGCGGCGTTTCGGTGCGGCGGCCGGAAATTCGGCCGGTTGAGCGACCGGAGCATGGCGAACGGCAACGATGCCACGATCGAGCCGATGCCGGCGCGTATTCTTCGCGACTCTGCCGGTCGGTCACGCGCAGATCTGCAGACGTGCGGTGTGCCGCCGCCCGTATCGTGACATGCGTCTCGATCTCGATCGAAAAAGCAGGAAGGGAGGCGGGTGGGTGCGGCCGGGGTTCAGCCGGCATGGGCCGGCTGCGACCGGAGCGTCAACCGACGTGCATCAGCGGTTCGCCAGCGCGACATCCGGGTTGCCGCGCCCCGTCACCAGGCAGCCCGACATGTATGCCTCGCTCTGGCTGCCGGCGGCCGCTTCGCCGAAACCGCGGCCGAGCGCGTCGACCTTCACCTGCGCGGCGCCCTGTTCGCAAGCAAGCGGGCTGGTGTCGCGGCCCTGCGCGTGCAGGATCGCGCGACCGCCAATGAGATAGGCCAGCAGCGCGAAAACAGCGATATGTACGGCTCGTCTCATGGTTCGTCTCCTCGTCGCGCTAGCGTAACGCGGACCCGCTTGACGAAGCACTTGGGGGTTCCCCCGGTAAACGTCTGCTGAAACCGCGGTGAACGCGGTGGTTCTGTCCCGTTTTTCGGGCTCGGCGTGGCGTGCGGCGGGGGCACTCAATTTCAATGCGGCCGGCGGACGAAACCGGACGGGCGGCGAGACGTTGGCGCGATGGTTTTCAGCGCAACCGGCGCGCGATTCACGCGAGTTTGACGAATGTCAGGTTACGGGCGGGAGGGGGCGGTCGTGCGGCCGTTCAAGGCGATAGCATGAATGCACGATTTGACGGAACGCGATCGCGGAGGCGTGCATCGGTTCCGGCAAGCAGGTTCGTGTTGAACATCGCTATCGAAATAGTGAGGAATCCAAATGCTTGACGTCTCTTCCGTGCTGATCAGCCTCGCCCCGATGTGGGCCATCCTGCTCGTTGCATCTTCGGCGGCCGCTTATTTCGTATTCTGGCGCAAGGTCATCGAATAAGCGCTGCTTGAAGGTGGGTGCGCGTGCGGGCGGCATGACATCACGCGTTGCGTAACGCCCGCATGCGTGCGGCATTGCTCGTTCGATCGCCGCCGAGGCTGACGAACGACTCGTCGGCGCGAACCGCCGTCACCGCGCCGCTGCGCGTCATCCCGTCATTGCACGGCCGTGACCGGCACGTTCGAAATCCGCACG
Organism: Burkholderia metallica; assembly: GCF_001718555.1. Classification (NCBI taxonomy): domain Bacteria; kingdom Pseudomonadati; phylum Pseudomonadota; class Betaproteobacteria; order Burkholderiales; family Burkholderiaceae; genus Burkholderia; species Burkholderia metallica. The sequence continues at coordinate 1,861,403 of NZ_CP013403.1, read as the reverse complement.
AGCCGGCTCATCACGCTGCGGCGAAACACCGACAGCAGCGCATGCAGCGGACCGTGCCGTGGCGCGACGACCACGATCTCGTCACATCCTGTTTCTGCCGCGACGGACGCGATCGTATCGGCCACCGGGCCCACCTTCATCACGACGCTGTACTTGACGCCGGCTTCCTGCAGGATCCGTTCGGCCATCGCCAGATCGTCGGACGCGAACTTCTCCTCGATCGAACGCAGCCGCGACAGCGGATGGTAGGCCTCGAGCCGCGTCGATTCGAGCGGCACCTGAACGTTGATCAGCACGATCTCCGATGCGCACCGTTCGCGATACAGGAAGGTCGCATGGCGAACCGCCTGAAGCGAGCGGGGTGAGTGGCCGACCGGAACCAGCAGCTTGAGCATGAACGTTGTCCAGGAAACGAGATGATTCCAGCGTAGCGCGCCGCCGGGCCGAACGATCTAAAGAGAACGGGCGACCGCGTAAAAATGTCGTTAACGCGGGCCGCCTCGTGCCGCGCCTAATAGAAATATAAGAAATTTAAGTTTATGCGCATAAACGATTTCATCGGCGGGGCGGCGCGCGGCAAGCGTGGCCTGCTGGCCCCGATTTAGTCGAAACCGCAATGAATCGCGGCGGAAAATATCGGAGGTGGCCGATCCGGCGTCGCGTAGAGTAGTGCATCGGCCGCGGCGCGGCCGCTTCCGGCCGGCTCGGGAGCGACCGCCGTCATGCGGCCCGCCATTCCATCCCGCTTCCAGGAGACCCCGCATGCCGCACGGCGCCCCGCAGCTTCTCGCTCCCGCTTCCATCCCGGTCGACCCGATCGTGCGCCTGTCGGCGAGCGAGCTCGCGTCGGCGATCCGCGGCAAGGCCGTGTCGTGCGTCGAGACGATGCGCGCGTATCTCGATCACGTCGAGCGTGTGAACGGCGCGGTCAATGCGATCGTCGCGCTGCGCGATCGCGACGCGCTGCTCGCCGAAGCCGCGGACAAGGATGCCGCGCTCGCACGCGGCGAGTACCACGGCTGGATGCACGGGATGCCGCAGGCGCCGAAGGATCTGGCGATGACGAAGGGGCTGCGGACGACCTTCGGCTCGCCGATCTTCCGCGAAAACGTGCCGCAGGCCGATTCCGTGGGTGTCGCGCGGATGCGCGCGGCCGGCGCGATCTTCATCGGCAAGACCAACACGCCGGAATTCGGGCTCGGCTCGCATACGTTCAACGAGGTCTACGGCGCGACGCGCAACCCGTACGACCAGACGAAAAGCGCGGGCGGCAGCAGCGGCGGCACGGCGGCGGCGCTCGCGTCGCGGATGCTGCCGGTGGCGGACGGCAGCGATTTCGGCGGTTCGCTGCGCAATCCGGCCGCGTTCTGCAACGTCTACGGCTTCCGTCCGTCGCAGGGCCGCGTGCCGCGCTGGCCGGGCGTCGACGTGTTCGTGCAGCAGCTCGGCACGGAAGGGCCGATGGGCCGCACGGTCGGCGACGTTGCGCAGCTGCTCGCGATCCAGGCCGGCTACGACCGCAACGATCCGCTGTCGCTCGCGGAAGATCCGGCCGTATTCGCACAGCCGCTCGACGCCGACCTGCGCGGCAGGCGGATCGCGTGGGTCGGCGACTGGAACGGCTATCTCGCGACCGAGGCCGGCGTGCTCGCGCTGTGCGAACAGGGGCTGGCGACGTTGCGCGAGATCGGCTGTGACGTCGATGCCGCGCTGCCGGCGTTCGCGCCCGACCGGATCTGGCGCCTGTGGCTCGCGCACCGGCATCTGCTGTCCGGCGGCGGGCTGCTGGCGCACTATCGCGATCCGGCGCGGCGTGCGCTGCTGAAGCCCGAGGCGATCTACGAGGTCGAAGGGCTGCTCGCGATGCAGGGCGCGGCCGTGTTCGACGCGAGTGTCGAGCGCACCGCGTGGCATCAGGCCGTGCTGAGTTTTTTCGACCGCTACGACTTCATCGCGGCGCCGACCGCGCAGGTGTTCCCGTTCGACGTCGAGCAGCGCTGGCCGAAGGAGATCGCGGGCCGCGCGATGGATACCTATCACCGCTGGATGGAAACGGTCGTGCCGTGGACGCTGGCCGGCTGCCCGGTGATCAGCGTGCCGGTCGGCTTCAACGACGCGGGGCTGCCGATGGGGATGCAACTGATCGGGCGGCCGCGCGCGGATCTCGCGGTGCTGCAGCTCGCGCGTGGTTACGAGCAGGCGGCCGATTGGGTGGGTGCGCGACTGCCCGGGTGGATGGCTGCGTAGCCCGGTGCAATCGTAGCCGCAGCCGGGGCTGGTTGCGGAGGGTGGATCGAGAAGCGGGCGGCGGCAAGCTGCCCGTTTTGCATTGAATCCCGAATGTATTGTCAGGTGGCTTGCGTCACGCCGCCATGGCAACGGCAACGGCAACGGCAACGGCAACCGACTCGGACACCGAAGCGTCGCGCGACAGCGTGGCGCCACGTCACGATCGCTGCGCGGTACCGTCCGCAGCCACTGCCGCGCCGATCGATGGTGATACGACGCACATTCAAAGACGCGCGACGTCTGGCAGACCTCCGGCCGTATCACTGCGCAATCGCGCAACCGCTACCGTCGACCGTCATTCCTGCAACTCGCGAACGAATTCACCCGCGTGCCCGACTATCGCGCAGCCTATGCGGGTGAATCCACCCCTCCGCATACGCCGGCCTAGGAATTGCAAGCGTCCGCGCCACGTGATTTCGTTTCGATGTGTTTCAGTCGTTGCGGCGGCGCGCGGCGCGCTTCGACAATATCGGCTTCGATCATTCCGGCACGAGGAACACACATGAAGCAGATTCGCGCGACGGGCCGGTACCTGGCCACCGCAGGCATCGCGTTCGGAATCCTGGCGAGCGGCGCCGCGCACGCGCAGCTCGACCTGCAGTCGATCGGCGCGTCGCTGCTCGGCGGCGGCCAGCAGCAGGCCGCGCCCACGCAGGGCGGCGTCGCGCAGTTGCTGCAGGCGTATGTCGGTGCGAACCAGCAGGTGCTGACCGGCCAGTCGTCGCTCGCGTCGGCGATGGGGCTCACCGGCGCGGCCGGGCAGGCGCAGCAGGCCGCGAGCCAGCTCACCGGCGGCGATGCGCTGACGCCGGCCGCGCTGTCGCAGATGGGCGGCGCGCAGCAATCGGTGTCGCAGGCGCTCGGCCAGGCCTTCGCGAGCGGCGGCGCGACGCACGGGCCGATCGACAAGCAGGCGTTCAGCAACGGCCTCGCGTCGCTCGGGCAGGGGCTCACGCAATATTCGCAACTGCAGTCGGGGCTCGGCAATCTCGGCTCGACGAGCGCGGCGTCGCTGTTGCAGTCGGGCCTGAATCCGCAGAACATGCAGGCAGCGTCGTATATCGCGCAAAGCGCGCCGGGCCAGTTGCAGTCGCTCGCGACGACGCTCAGCCAGGCCGTGCAGTTCGCGACGAGCCAGGGCATTTCGGTGCCGTCGGTTGCGTCGTCCGCGCTGAAGCTGCTGCCGTAACGTTGCGCGGTGCGAAGAGGGCCCCGCACAACATGGGGATGGCGCACGATGCTATCGTGGCGTGTCCCTTTGTTCGGTGCAGGTTCATGACAGACTCGTTCGACCTCTCGCGCTACTTCTCCCGCATCGGCTACGACGGCCCGGCCGAGCCGACGCTCGACGTGCTGCGCCGGCTGCATCTGCTGCACCCGCAGGCGATTCCGTTCGAAAACCTCACGCCGCTGACCGGCGCGCGCGTGCCGCTCGACCTGCCGTCGATCGTCGACAAGGTGCTCGCGCATCGCCGCGGCGGCTACTGCTTCGAACTCAACAAGCTGTTCTACACCGTGCTCACGGCGATCGGTTTTCGCGTGACGCCGATGATCGCGCGCGTGCGCTGGCTGCTGCCGCCAGACGTCGTCACCGCGCATACGCACATGCTGCTGCGCATCGATCTCGACGGCGCGGCCTGGCTCGCGGACATCGGCTTCGGCAGCGCGACGCTGACCGCGCCGCTGCGCTTCGTGCCGGACGAGCGGCAACTGACGCCGCACGGCGCATTCCGTGTCGTCGCCGCGCCGGTCGACGGCGAATTCGATATGCAGATCGAGACGCCCGACGGCTGGCAGACCACCTACCGTTTCCAGCCGAAGCGGGTCGAGTGGATCGATTACGACGCCGCGAACTGGTTCACGTCGACGTATCCCGAATCGATCTTCCTGCATAACCTGATCGCCTGTCGCGTGCTGCCGGACGGCCGCGCGGCGCTGCGCAACACCACGCTGACGATTCGCGATGCGGCGGGCGTCGGGCGCACCGTCACGTTCGACGATGCGACCGCATGGGGCGCCTGCCTGCGCGACACGATCGGCATCGACACGACGGGATTCGATCTCGACGCGCTGTTCGCGCGGCTGGCGGCGCACGTCGCGACGTAACCCCGATTCACGACAGCCGATCGCGGCCCGCATGCGCGGGCTGCGTTGGCAATTGACTTTTGCTAGATTGCTAGCATACTAGTAACCATGACCGACGAAGAAGTGAAGCAGTTCAACGTGTACCTGCCGCTGAGCCTGATCCGGCAGGTCAAGCATCGCGCCATCGAAACGGAGCAGTCGCTGTCCGCGCTGGTGGCCGACGCATTGCGCGCGTACCTGGCCGCACCGCGGCCGGGCGCGGGGCCGTCCACCAAGGAGGAGTGACATGTCATCCGAGCGAATCGAAGCCGTGTACCTGACGACGCACAACTGGGGCAAGTCGGCGAAATTCTTCCAGGCGCTGGGCTTCACGCTGGAGTTCGAAACCGATCACCAGTCGGGCCAGTTGCGCAGCGGCGACGGCCCGTTCCTGTTCATCGCCGAAGTGCCGCCGGGCGAGACACCCGATATGCAAGTCGTGCTCAAGGTGGCCGACGAGCACGCGGTGCGACCGCAGCCGATCGTCGACGTCGTCACGCCGTTCGAGGATACCCACTGGGGCACGCGCGACATGACCGTGCGCGATCCGGACGGCCGCGTGTGGCGTCTGCAGGCGCCGGGCAAGGGCGCGTGAGGCTGGCATGGCCGAACTCCGCGAAACCGCCCCCGACAGCACGGCCGCCCGCGTCGCGCTGTGGCGTGCGCTGCACGTCGAACTCGATGCGCCGCCGCATGTGCTCGCCGACGAAGTCGGGCTGCAATTGCTCGCCCCCGAACCCGGCTGGCAGCAGCGCGGCGACATGGACCCGCAGTTCACGCGGCCGTTCCGTGCGTCGATCGTCGCACGGGCGCGCTTCATCGAGGATCTGGTGGTCGAGCAGGCCGCGCGCGGCGTGAGTCAGTACGTGATCCTCGGCGCGGGTCTCGACAGCTTCGTGCAGCGCCGGCCCGACATGGCGTCGCGCGTAACCGTGTTCGAAGTCGATCCGCCGGCGCCGCAGGCGTGGAAGCAGCGCCGCCTGGTCGAGCTCGGTTTCGGCGTGCCCGACTGGCTGCGTTTCGTGCCGGTCGATTTCGAGGCGAAGCAGTCGTGGCGCGCGGCGCTCGTCGGCGCGGGCTTCGATGCCGGCAAGCCGGCGGTCGTGGTGTCCACCGGCGTCAGCATGTACCTGACGCACGAAGCGAACGCGGCTGCGTTGCGCGAAGGCGCGTCGCTCGCGCCGGGCTCGACGCTCGCGATGACGTTCCTGCTGCCGCTGGAGAATGCCGACCCGGATGTGCGCCCCGGGCTGGAAATGGCCGCGAAGGGCGCGCGCGCGAGCGGCACGCCGTTCATCAGCTTCTTCATGCCGGCGCAGATCCAGGCGCTTGCGCGGGAGGCCGGCTTCGCGCAGGCCACGCACGTATCGGCGGCCGAACTGACGCGGCGCTATTTCGCCGATCGCACCGACGGCCTGCGGCCGCCGAACCACGCGGAAGAGCTGCTGGTCGCGACGGTCTGAGCCGCCGTGCCGGGGCCGGCCGGTCCGTCACGACCGGAGCGGCCGTCACGCGCGTTCGAGCACGGCCATTTCCCGCACGATCACGAGCAGTACCGCGAGGCTCGCGCCGCCCGACGCGCGCAGGTCCGCGAGCAGGTGCTCGTAGCGGGCGAGCGCGGCTTCGCGGCGTTCGCGCCACGCGCCGACGATCGTCTCCGGCGTCGTCGAATCCGGCGATTCCGCGAGCGCGCCCGTCGCGAGCGTGCGCTTTAGGCGGGCGACTTCGGCCAGCGCGGCCGCGCGCGCGAGCATGTCCCAGTGGGTCGGCGTCGGCAGCGTCGCCGCGCGTTCGGCGATCCAGCTGTAATTGAGCAGCGTGCCGAGCGAGAAATACACGCCCGCGACGAGTTCGAGGCTGCGGCTGCCGGTGGCGGCCACTTCGGCGATGTCGAGCAGCGCGGCCGAGATGTCGCCGCTCGCGACGCGCACCGCCAGCGCGCTGTCGACGCCGGCTTCGACCAGCACGCGCTGCCGCTCGGACAGCGCATCGAGGTCGTCGGCCGGCAGCAGCGACGGCAGTTGCGGCGCCAGCCGCTGCGCCGCGTCGCGGCAGCGTGCGATCAGCTCGGCCACGCCGCCGTCGGCCACCGCGCCGGATTGCAGATGCCGCAGGAACCACAGCGCCGCGCGCTCCAGCAGCCGCGCGACGTCGACGAACATGCGCGCCTGCACGTCGTCGGCCACGCGGTTGTCGAGCGCGTCGATGTCGCGCCACACCGCATCGAGGTCGAACACGTCGCGCGCCATGATGCACGCGCGCACGATGTCGCCCAGCTTCGCGTCCGTTTCCTCCATCAGCCGGTGCACGAACGCGCAGCCCACGCGGTTCACGAGCGCGTTGGTCAGGTGCGTCGCGAGAATCTCGCGGCGCAGCGGATGGCGGCGCATCGGTTCGCTGAAACGCTGCTGCAGCGGCTTCGGGAAGTAGTCGACAAGCATCGCGGCCACGAGCGGATCCTCCGGCACGTCGGATTCGAGCAGCGCGTCGTACAGCCACATCTTGCTGTACGCGAGCAGCACCGCGCGCTCCGGCGACGTGAGGCCGAGCTTCGCCGCCTGCCGTTCGGCGATTTCGTCGTCGGTCGGCAGAAATTCGATCACGCGGTTCAGCCGGCCCGCGCGTTCGAGCCAGCGCATCAGCCGCGCTTCGGCGTCGAGCAATTCGACCGCATAGCGGCCGGCGATCGACAGCGCCTGCGTCTGGTAGTAGTTGTCGCGCAGCACGAGCAGCCCGACTTCGTCGGTCATCTCCGCGAGCAGCGCGTTGCGCTGCTTCTCGGTCATCTCGCCGTCGGACACGACGAGCCCGAGCAGGATCTTGATGTTGACTTCGTGATCCGAACAATCGACGCCCGCCGAGTTGTCGATCGCGTCGGTGTTGATGCGGCCGCCGCGCTGCGCGAACTCGATCCGCCCGAACTGCGTGCAGCCGAGGTTGCCGCCTTCGCCGACCACCTTGCAGCGCAGGTCCGCGCCGTTCACGCGCACCGCGTCGTTCGCGCGGTCGCCGACCTGCAGGTGGGTTTCGCGCGCGGCCTTCACGTAGGTGCCGATGCCGCCGTTGTACAGCAGGTCGACCGGCGCCTGCAGGATCGCGCGGATCAGCTCGGTCGGCGGCAGCGCGTGCGCGTCGATGCCGAGCGCGGCCTGCACGGCCGGCGACAGCGGAATCGTCTTCGCGGTGCGCGGATACACGCCGCCGCCCGATGAAATCGCCGCCGGATCGTAATCTGCCCAGCTCGAGCGTTCGAGCGCGAACATGCGCTGGCGCTCCGCGAAGCTCGTCGCCGGGTCGGGGTTCGGGTCGAGGAACACGTGCCGGTGATCGAACGCGGCGACGAGCCGGATATGCGGCGACAGCAGCATCCCGTTGCCGAACACGTCGCCCGACATGTCGCCGACGCCGACCACGGTGAAGTCGGTCGTCTGCGTATCGACGCCCATCTCGCGGAAGTGCCGCTTCACCGATTCCCACGCGCCGCGCGCGGTGATCGCCATCTTCTTGTGGTCGTAGCCGACCGAGCCGCCGGACGCGAACGCGTCGTCGAGCCAGAAGCCGTATTCATGCGAGATCGCGTTCGCGTAGTCGGAGAAGGTGGCCGTGCCCTTGTCGGCGGCGACGACCAGGTACGGATCGTCCGGATCGTGACGCACGACGCCGGGCGGCGGCACGATCGCGTTGCTCGCCAGGTTGTCGGTCAGGTCGAGCAGGCCGCGCAGGAAGGTCTGGTAGCACGCGATGCCTTCGCGCATCCACGCTTCGCGATCGCTCGGCGGCGGCGGGTTCTTCACGACGAAGCCGCCTTTCGAGCCGACCGGCACGATCACGACGTTCTTCACCATCTGCGCCTTCATCAGCCCGAGCACCTCGGTGCGGAAATCCTCGCGGCGATCCGACCAGCGCAGCCCGCCGCGCGCGACGCGCCCGCCGCGCAGGTGCACGCCCTCGACCCGCGGCGAATACACCCAGATCTCGAACATCGGCTTCGGTTCGGGCAGGCCCGGCACTTTCGCCGGATTGAACTTGAACGACAGGTACGGTTTCGATTCGCCGCTGGCGTCGACGAGGAAGTAGTTCGTGCGCTCGGTCGCGTTGATCACGCCGAGGAACTGGCGCAGGATGCGGTCTTCGTCGAGGTTCGGCACCTGGTCGAGCGCGCCTTCGATCGCCTTCAGCAGCCGCTCGGCCTGGACGTCGCGCGTGTCGCCGACGGCCGGGTCGAAGCGCAGCAGGAACAGCTCGACGAGCTGCCGCGCGATCGCCGGGTTGCCGGTCAGCGCGCGCTCGATATACGCGTCGCTGAAGGTCGAGCCGACTTGCCGCAGGTACTTCGCATACGCGCGCAGGATCGTCACTTCGCGCGCGCTCAGGTGGGCGCGCAGCACGAGGCGGTTGAAATCGTCGTTCTCGATCCGGCCGCTCCAGATCTGGTCGAACGCATCTTCGAACAGGCCCTTCACGCGCTCGATGTCGAATTCGGTATTGTCGTCCGCGAGTTCGAGGCCGAAGTCGTGCACCCACGCGTGCGCGCCATCCTGCGTCTGGATGCGGTACGGCCGCTCCTCGTCGACGCGCACGCCGAGATGTTCGAGCATCGGCAGGCTGCGCGACAGCGCGATCGGGTCGCCCGCGCGATAGACCTTGAAGCGGAACGCACGCGCCTCGGCCTCGATCGGCCGGTACAGGTTCATCGCGAGCTGCCCCGAATCCTTCACGCGCTCGATCAGCTCGATGTCGCGCACGGCCGTGCGCGCCGGATAGTCGTCGCGATAGCCGGCCGGGAACGACTCGGCATAGCGCTGCAGCAGGCGGTTGCCTTGCTCCTCGCCGAATGCGTCGAGCAGCGCGTCGGCGAGATCGTCCTGCCAGCGGCGCGTGACCTGCACGAGCCGCGTTTCGAGTTCACGCGTGTCGACGTCGGGCATCGTGCCCGGTTCCGCGTGCACGACGAAATGAATGCGCGCGATCGCCGATTCCGACAGCAGCGGCGTGAATTCGACGTTCACGCCGTTGTACGCGTCGACCAGCAGTTTCGCGATGCGCCGGCGCAGGTCGGTGTTGTACTTGTCGCGCGGCACGAACACGAGGCACGACACGAAGCGGTCGAAGCGGTCGCGGCGCACGAACAGGCGCGTGCGCTGGTGTTCCTGCAGCCGCAGGATGCCGAGCGCGATGTCGTAGAGCTGGTCTTCGTCGGCCTGGAACAGTTCGTCGCGCGGATAGGTTTCGAGCACCGTCACGAGCGACTTGCCGAGATGCCCCTTCGGCAAAAAACCCGCGCGCCGCACGATGTTCGCGCACTTGCGGCGCACGATCGGGATTTCCGCGCTCGACACCATGTAGGCGGTCGACGTGTAGAGCCCGATGAAGCGGCGTTCGCCGGCCACCTTGCCGTCGGCGCCGATGAGTTTCACGCCGACGTAGTCGAGATACCCGGGCCGGTGCACGGTCGCGCGCGAGTTCGCCTTGGTCAGGAAGATCGGCCACGCGCCGGTGATGATGTCGGCGGCAGCCTGCGGCAGCGGCGTGACGTCGGGCGCGCCCGACGGGCGCAACGATTCGCGCAGGATGCCGAAGCCGGTGCCCTCGATGCCGCGCAGCCCGAAGCCGGTGCCGTCCGAGACCAGCGCGTAGTCGCGCTGGCCGAGGAACGTGAAGTGATCGGCCGCCATCCATTCGAGGAACGCGCGCGCCTCGATGTCTTCGGCGGTCGATTCGCGCGCCTTCATTTCCTTGATCGTCGCGCGGGCGATGTCGACGATCTTCGGCCAGTCTTCGACCGACGCGCGTACGTCGCCGAGCACGTGCGCGATGTCGTTGCGCAGCGTGTCGAGCAGCGCGGCGTCGCCGCAGCGGTCGACTTCGAAATGGATGAACGATGCGAGCTGCGACTGGCCGTCGGCCGACGCCGCGCCGCCCGCGTCGACCCGCTCGATGCCGCCGTCGGCGCCGCGCCAGATGCGGAACACCGGGTGCAGCGCGGAATGCAGCGCAAGCCCGAGGCGGTTGACGGCCATCGTCACCGAATCGACGAGGAACGGCATGTCGTCGTTGACGATCTCGATCACCGTGTGATCGGAATGCCAGCCGTGCTGTTCGAGGATCGGGTTGTACACGCGCAGCCGTTCGCTGCCGGGCACGAATTTCTGGGCCGTCTGCCAGTGCGCCATCGCGGCGCCGTAGAGATCGGCGATGCCGCGGCTTTGCAGGTCGTCGGCATCGGCGAAATCGTAGTAGTGACGCAGGAACGGTTCGACGATCCGGAACGTGGCTTCGGGCAGGCGCCCGCGCGCGAATTCGACGACGTCGGAGAGCAGGTGTGCGACGACTTCCTCGTTCTTCGCTTCCATGGCGGTCTCCTCGTCGGGTGGCCATCGGCTGCTGCGTCTGTCCGGCATTATGCGCCGATTGCGTGACAAAGCGATGTGCGGGCGCACAACGGGACGGAGCGTGAAGCGGGGGCTGCAGCGCCCGTGGCGGGGCGCTGCAGATGTGGGTCACGTCAGTTCCGGCGGCTTCAGGTCGGGGTGCCGTGCGTAGAGCGGGTTCATGAAGTCGACCAGCATTGTGGTCAGCACTTGCGACACGAATTCGCGGTAGGCGACGAATTCGGAATCCGGGCACGACGCCTTGACCTCCAGTAGAGAGCGATCGAGATCGGCCCCCATTTGCAAGATCATGTCGTTCAGGGCGCTTGCGATTTGCTTGTCCGTGATCATGTGCTTACCTTTTTAACATCCCGCCAACGCGTTGCAACTGTTGACGCAGTTCCAGAATTTGAATCCGAAGTTGCCGGTTGGTAAAGTCATTGCAGAACACTTTGCCCGGCACATCTCCCTCCATTGCGCGCAGGACGTGTTTCGAGGCTGCGGCGCCATACCAGGAGGGTTGTCGATAGTTGGGTGAGCGACGAAGACGAAGTTCGTCGATTCTTGTATCGTCGGATAGATCACGGCGAGATCTTCCGAAAAGAGCAACGCTGCATCAAATTCGTGATTGAACTTGGTTGCGCAGGCTGTCGTCGCTGGAGAGAGCGTCAGATGCGATCCATCTTCCAAGCCATCTGATTTTATCTTCCCTGCCAGTCTACATTTACCGATATCGACTGACGCGTCCGCAAGGTTTTTGTCGATGCGAAGCTGGACAGGGATATCGGAGATTGTTGCCAGCCAGCTTCCCGAACGGAGGGCGCCCTGAGCTTTATTTTTGGTGCGATAGGGTTTCGCAACGAAGCTGGTAGTTTCACCATTGGCGCTCAGCATGACGCCAATTGATCGACTGCTAGTCTCCTGAACTCCGATAGTGATTTTGGACGAATTCGAAGTCCACGGGACATAGTCGGTGCCGTTTGATCCGTCTCGTCGATCATGAATGACGTATCCGGAAATATTCTTTTTGTTTCCGTATACGACTAGAAAGCGGTCGGCGGAAATCTTGATGATTCTGTAAGCCGTTCCATTCTCGTTGGCCTCCCATGTCTCGTGGATAGTAGCGGAGTGCCGATCCGACGTCGTGTCGGGCGATGTCGAGACGGGGCCGCCGACGCCGGAAGTCGCGAACGAAATCAACGAAAACAGCAGAGCGGCGGAATAGCCTTTGAGCGTCCTGATTTTCATGGTGTCTACCTGTAGCGATAAGTTGAATGTCGGCGTAGACGTACTTGCCGGATTTCATCGCTGGCGGTGACACCGATGGGCGGTGATTGGCTGGCTACTATGTCAAATGCGGAATGATGTTTTTGATTCGTTATACGAAGCTTTTTTGGAGCGCAGCGAAACGATTCCTGGATGTTTTTGTGTTAACGAAAGCTAATTGCGATGATTCTGAATGTCAATGGCAATATATTGGGATAGCTGATTGACGTGAGGTATTCGAGGAGGTGGCGAGGGGGCTATAGCTGAGCAACGGAGACAGCGCGCTTTTGTGGTCCGGAGGCGCGCTGGCTTTTTGTGGGGCGCCTGTCAGCGCTCGTCGCTCCACAGCTTGCCGGCCGTCGCCCAGTTTTCCTTCTTCACGTCGGTCAGGATGATATCGACCGAGCCCGGCGTGCAGCCGAGCGTCTCGCAGGTGACGCGCGTGATCGCTTCGACGAATGCGCGCTTCTGTTCGACGGTGCGGCCTTCGAAGAGCTGGATATTGAAAGTCGGCATGAGAGGGGCTCCGGTTGGGTTTGAACGATTCGGCCGCGGTTGCGGCGACGATTGCGGCGTCAGTCGCGATACGACGGATCGATCCGGTCGAGGCGGCGCAGCAGCGCCGGCCATTCGAGTTCGCCTTCGATCGCGCCGCCGTCGCGCAGTTGTTCGGCAGTGCGCTGCGCGACGGCCGCATCGGGCAGCACGAGCGGCCCGCCGCCTGCTTGCGCGCGCACCTGGATGTCGCACGCCTTGATCAGCGTATCCATCAGCACATAGGCTTCGGCCACGGTGCGGCCGACCGTCAGCGTGCCGTGGTTGCGCAGCAGCATCGCGGATTTTGCGCCGAGGCTCGCGGTCAGTCGCGCGCCTTCGGCCGGCGAGAACGCGAGCGCTTCGTAATCGTGATACGCGAGGTCGCCATGAAAGCGCAGCGCGTGCTGCGACGCGGGCAGCAGCCCGTCGCGCTGGATCGACACCGCAATGCCGGCCGTATTGTGCAGATGCATCACGCACACGGCGTCGGCGCGCGCGGCATGCACGGCCGCGTGCAGCGCGAAGCCCGTCACGTTGACCGCATGCTCGCTCGTGCCGATCCGGTTGCCGGCCAGGTCGATCTTCACGAGATTCGATGCGCGGACTTCGTCGAACGTGAGCCCGAACGGGTTGATCAGGAAGTGGCCGGGTTCGCCGGGCACGGTCGCGGACAGATGCGTGTAGATCAGGTCGTCCCAGCCGTTCAGCGCGACGAGCCGGTAGGCGGCGGCGAGGTCGACGCGCAGCCGGCGTTCGGCGTCCGAGATCGGGCCGCCGGGTTTCAGGGCGTCAGGACGGTGTGCGAATGACATCGGGTTCTCCGAAGGTGAAGCGGCGTGCGACGGCTACGGTCACCCACGACGCCAACGCGAACGGGGCCGTGAACGCGGGAATGCCGGCGCGCGTCGCGAGCCACTGGATCAGCGCGGCGAATGCTGCGGCGGCCAGTGCCGCGCGCGGGCCGCGCGGCATCAGCGCCAGCGCGGCGAGCGCGCCGTTGAAGCCGAGCAGGCCGTCGGCGAACTGCGCGTCGCTCGCGCCGAGCACGACCAGCAGCACGGTCGATACGAGCGCGCCGCCGAGCGCGAACGCGGCCGCCCGGCGCGACGCGACGGCAAGGCCGGCGACGATCAGCGCGCCGGCCCACGCGCCTTGCGCGAAGGTGGTCTGGGCGACGCCGGACAGAACGGCATCGGCGGCGGCAGCGACGGTCAGCGCCGGGGCGGCCGTCGCGCCGTCCGCGTGTTGCAGCGCGACAAACGGCAGCCACAGCGCGGTGACGACGAGGCACGGGCTCGAATACGGACACTGGCGCCAGCGCGCGAGCGGCGTGCGCATCGCGCGCTGGACGAGCGCCGCGCCGATCGACACGAGCGGCACCAGCGCGACGGCGGCGCCGGAAGACGGCGCGCACAGCACGGCGATCAGCGCGGCGAGCGCGCCGTTGAAGCCGTGCAGCCCCTGTTCGACGTCGCGACGCCCGGCGCCCGTCAGCACGGCGGTCATGCTGGCGGCGGCCGAGCCCACCAGCGCCGCGCTCGCGAGCCGCAGGTCGGTCAGTGCCAGCGCGGCGAGCAGCAGGGCGCCTGTGAGCGCATTCGCCTGCAGCACGATCTGCCCGATGCCGCGCAGCAGAATGCGCAGATCGATCGAGGGCGAGGCGGGGCGGGCGGTAGGCATGGCAGCGACGGAACAGAACGACACGCGAGCATAGGACACTCCGCGATGCACCGGAATAGGGAATTCCGGATAGTCAGGATTTGGGATGGATGCCCCAAATTGAGGCAAAAAGAGGCCGGTGTGCGTACTCGGAATGTTTTTCGTGTGCAGGCTGGTCGTCACGTGACTGATTCACGCTCGCCGACTTCAAAGCGCCAGCCCCGATCGCCGTTCGAGGGGCCGGACACGGTGCGCCGTGCTGACCGACGGGGGGGCATTCCGGATAGCGACGATTTGTGTGACGATGCCCCGACACGAGATATCCGGGAGGTGGGACGATGCGCGAGGTGCGGTGGGCGTCGCTCGAAGGCGACGGGGTCGAACATCTGACGTTCGACCGGAGCGACGGCGGGATCGTCGTCGAAAGCGCGGTGGTCGGGCAGCGGTACGGCCGTGCGTACGGGCTCGCGTATCGCGTCGAATGCGATCCGCAATGGCGCGTGACCTACGCCGTGCTCAAGGTAATGGGCGGCGGCACGCTCGAACTGCACGGCGACGGGGCTGGGCACTGGCGCAACGGCTCAGGCCGGGCGCTGCACGAGCTGGATGGCTGCGTCGACATCGACATCGCGGCGACGCCGTTCACGAATTCGCTGCCGATCGGCCGCCTCGGGCTCGCGCGCGGCGAGCGGCGGCCGATCGACGTCGCGTACATCTCGACGCCCGACCTGAAGGTCACGCCGGTCAAGCAGGCTTATGCGTGCATCGAACCCGGCCGGCGCTACCGCTACGAAGGGATCTTCCGGAACTTCACCGCGGAGATGGACGTCGACGACGACGGGCTCGTCGTCGATTACGAGACGCTGTTCAGACGCCTGTCGGCGCTGCCAACGGCACGTTGAACCGCGGCGTTCGGCACCGCCGGGCGCTCCTGCGCGGAGGCGAAGCGGTCGATCCGCGACGCGATCATGTCCGGGTGGCGCAGCACGATCCAGTGCGTGCCGTCGATTTCCTCGCGCACGTGCTCGCCGAGCCAGCGGTCGAGGTCGACCGACATCTCGGGCGTCACATAGCGGTCGCGCACCGGCACGAGGATCTGCACCGGCGCCTGCGCGTAGCGTTCGCGCGGCTGGCGGGCCCGTGCGAGGAAATTCGCGCGGTACAGCTGCAGGCCGTTCAGCGCGTTCTTCAGCTGCACGGGATCGCGCTCCGCGCGCACGCGTTCGGTGAGCTGCAGCCAGCGCGGCCACAACGCCGCGCCGCCGAGCCGCCACACCAGCGACGGCACGAGCGGCAGATGAAAGAACGCGATGTACCACGACTTCAGGCTCTGCTTGAGCCGCATCTTCGCGCGGAACACGTGATCGAGGCACGGGCCCGAGATCGACGTGTACGACGCGATTAGGCCGCGGAACGCGGGGTCGGTCACGGCCTCCCAGCACTGGATCGAGCCCCAGTCGTGGCCGACGAGATGGAACGGCCGGCCGCCGCAGGTCGCGTCCGCCACCGCCTTCAGGTCGGCGGCGAGCCGCTCGAGCGTGTAGTCGGCCCGGCGGCGCGGCGCATCTGACGCGCCGGCGCCGCGCACGTCGTACGCGATCACGCGGTAGCGCTTCGCGAGCCGCGCGCGGATCGGCGCCCACACGGACGCCGAATCGGGGTAGCCGTGCACGAGGATCAGCGGCGGCGCGCGCCGCGGCCCGCTCACGTAGACGGCGAGCTTCACGTCGCCGGACTGGACGGTCAGCATCTCGTGGGCGCGCGCCATCGCGTCACGCCTGCGGGACCGGATGCAGCGGCACGCGGCGCGGCGCGGCTTGCGCGGCGTAGTGCGCGTTGGTCGCGTCGATGTTCTCGAGCAGCGTGTCGAGCTCCTGCAGGTACTGGTGGTTGTCGTGGTCCCACGGGTGGAAGCCCGGGCGGAAGTAGTCGAGCCATTCGCGCGCGATGCTCGGAAACACGCCGTGCTTCGGGCTGTACAGGTACTTCACGAGGCGCCACATGCCGCCGAACTTCCCGTGTTCGCGACGGTGCGCGCGCATCAGCCGCACGTGGAAGTCGAACACGATCGTCCAGAAGAACACGGTGGTCACGAGCATCGTGCCCGTGCGCAACAGGTAGCTGCCGAGGCCCGGCTTCATCACGGTGTTCCATACGTCGTAGGACACTGCCTTGTGTTCGGTTTCCTCCATCGCATGCCACATCCACATCTGCCGGTAGCCTTCGACCGAACCGTCGATGCGGTGTTCGTGGCCGGACAGCAACTGGTTCGCGAGGATCGCCGTGTAGTGTTCGAGCGCGATCGTGATCGCGAGCTGCATCGAATGCGGCAGCACCTTCTTGAACCAGCCGAGGATCGTCCACAGGCGCTTGTCGAGCTTGTGCGCGGGCAGGCCGGCCGCTTGCAGCAGATCGTTGTATTCGATGTGCTCGCGCGTATGCATCGCTTCCTGGCCGATGAAGCCGAGCACCTGCTTCTTCAGCTCGGGGTCCTCGATCCGGTCGCGGTAGTTGCGCACCGAATCCATGAAGAAGCGTTCGCCGGCCGGAAACAGCAGCGACAGCGCATTCATGAAGTGCGTGACCGGCACGCCCTGCACGTGCCAGTCGCGCGCGCGTTCCGGCGGCAGCGCGAAACGGATGTCGCGCCGCACGGGCATCATGTTCGGGGTCGTCATGATTGTTCTCCCTGATTGCCTGCATTGTTGTAGGTGGCGTGCAGCGGGGCGGGCGCCGACGTGCCGCGCGCGGCGCGACGGGCCTTCGCGGCCTCGCGGCGCGTCGCGAGCACGACGAGCGCCTGGTACGCGGCCGGCAGGATGCGCGCCATCCAGTCTGCCCCTTTCGCGTCGCGGCCGATCAGCACGCGGCGCTTGTTCCTGCGCACGCCGGCGAGGATCGTGCGCGCGGCGTCGTCGGCGGTCGTGATGAAGAACTTCTCGAAGCTGTCCTTGCCTTGCTGTTCGCTCTCGACGATGAAGCCGACCATGTTCTTCGCGACGCGGCTCGACTGCGCGATGTTCGTGCGGATGCCGCCCGGATGCACGCAGGTGGCCGATACGCCGCACTTCATCATGTCGAGTTCCTGGCGCAGCGATTCGGTGAAGCCGCGCACCGCGAACTTCGTCGCGTTGTAGCCGCTCATGCCCGGCTGCGCGAAGATCCCGAAGATGCTCGACGTATTGATCACGTGGCCGTCGCCCGATGCTTTCAGATGCGGCAGGAACGCCTTCGTGCCGTGCACGACGCCCCAGAAGTTGATGTTCACGATCCATTCGAGATCGTCGTATTCCATGCCTTCGATCGTGCTCGACAGCGCGACGCCCGCGTTGTTGAAGATCAGGTTGACCTTGCCGTGTTCCTTCACGGTGTCGTCTGCCCACGCGAACATCGCGTCGCGCTCGCTCACGTCGAGCACGCGGGTCGATACGCGCACGTTCGGCGCGATCGCACGGACGATCCGTTCGGTTTCGGCGAGGCCGACGCCGTTCCTGTCGGCGAGCGATACGTGGCAGCCGGCCTGCGCGAGCTGGATCGCAAGCGCGCGGCCCATGCCCGAACCGGCTCCCGTGATCGCGGCGACCTTGTTGGCGAAATCTCTCATGTCGGTGGCTCCTTGTCTGGCTCAGGCCGCTTCGGCGGATGCGGAAGCGGCGGGCGCGGCGGCGGGCCGCGCGCTCGTGTCGTGTTGCGGCGCGCGATACATGTGGTAGTCGGCGATCGAGAAGTGCGCGGTCGCCTGGCGGAAGCGCCACGTGAAGCCCGGCCACAGCGTCGTGTTCTTGCCGGTGCGCGGGTCGAGATACCAGCTCTTGCAGCCGCCTGTCGACCAGATCGCCTTCTTCAGCCTGCCCTGCAGGTCGTCGTTGAACTGCGCCTCGACGAGCGGGCGCACCTCGATCGCGTCCGCGCGCTCGCGGCGCATCGCCTGCAGTGCGCCGAGGATGTACTCGATCTGCGACTCGATCATGAACACCATCGAGTTGTGGCCGAGGCCCGTGTTCGGGCCGACGATCATGAAGAAGTTCGGGTAGCCGGGCAGCGTCGAGCCGAGGTACGCGTGCGCGCCGTCGCGCCACGCGTCGACGATGTCGAGCCCGCCGCGGCCGACGATCGCGCCGCGCGGATACGGATCGGCCACCTGGAAGCCGGTGCCGTAGATCAGGCAGTCGACTTCATGGCGCTTGCCGTCGGCCGTCACGACCGCGTCGGCTTCGATGTGGTCGATGCCGGTCGTGATCACGTCGACGTTCTTGCGCGACAGCGCCGGATAGTAGTCGTTCGAGATCAGCACGCGCTTGCAGCCGAGCGTGTAGTTCGGCGTGACCGTCTTGCGCAGTTCCGGATCGGGAATCTGCTTGCGGATGTGGCGCAGCGCGAGCTTCTGCACGTTCTTCATCAGCGACGGATGGATCGCGAAGCCGAGCACGCGCGATTCGAGCATCCAGTAGATGCCGCTGCGCACGATCTTCTGCGTGAACGGCAGCGTGCGGAACAGCCACTTCTCGAACCCGGTGAGGTTGCGGTCGGGCTTCGGCATGATCCACGGCGGCGTGCGCTGGAACAGCGCGAGCTGCTTCACGCGCGGCGCGATCTGCGGCACGAACTGGATCGCGCTCGCGCCGGTGCCGATCACCGCGACGCGCTTGCCTTCGAGCGCGTAGTCGTGATCCCACTGCTGCGAATGAAACGCGCGGCCCTTGAAGGTCTCGACGCCGGGAATCGACGGCAGCGCGGCGCGCGACAGCCCGCCCATTCCCGACACCAGCACGCGCGCCGACAGCCGCTTGCCGTTTGCGAACGTGAGGCGCCAGCGCTGCGCGGCCTCGTCGTACTCGGCGCGCTGCAGTTCGTGGTTCAGGCGCAGGTGCGGGCCGACGCCGAAGCGCTGCACGCAGTCTTCCAGATACGCGCGGATTTCCGGCTGGGGCGCGAACATGCGCGTCCAGCGCGGGTTCGGCGCGAACGAGAACGAATAGACGTGCGATTGGACGTCGCAGGCGCACCCGGGGTAATGATTGTCGCGCCACGTGCCGCCGACCGCCGCGGCCTTCTCCAGCACGACGAAGTCGGTCACGCCTGTTTGCAGCAGGCGGATCGCCATCCCGAGGCCGGCGAAGCCGGTGCCGATGATGGCGATGTCGATGGTTTCGTCCAGGCCGTCGTGGCCGGGCGGACCGAAAGGCAACGTGCGAGCATTCATCCGGGTGTCTCCGATTTGGCTCATTTCTGAATGTTACATTGTTTGATGTAACGATAGTGGGTGAACCCGGAAACCGCAAGAGGCTAGAAGCGGCGCTCTAAGGGCCGGAAGCCAGACGGGAAAAGGCTGAGCGGGGTTTGGAACGGGTCGGGTTCCGCACTGCGGGAAGGGCGGAAACGGCCGTCGGGACGGCGAGAGCGGAAGCGCACGAGGCCGCCGGCGCGCGGCGGCCTGTTTGAAACGGTATCAGGGACGGATCGAACGGGCGGCGGTCTCATGGAAAACCCCGGCCACGATCGTGACCTGCGCGAGCGCGTAGAGGCCCCAGATCAGGTAATCGATGCCCGGAAAGCCGCCGAGGAAGCGGCCGACGCCGATCAGCGTGTCGGAGCCGACGAAGATCAGGCTGCCGATGGCCACCAGCGGGCCGCGCGTGCGGGCGGCGAGCGCGAAGCTCGCCATCGCGCAGAGCACGAGCATGTAGACGGCGACCGGCGCCAGCAGCTCGCCGAGGTGCGGGAAGAACGCCGCGTAGAACGCCGGCGCGGCGATCCACAGCGCGACGAGCGCCACGATGCGCCAGCCCTGCGGCCGCGCGCGCCAGCGCACGAAGATCGCGCAGTAGCACAGGTGCGTGAGCAGGAACGCGCCGAGGCCGAGGACGAACGACAGCGGCCAGTCGGGCAGCGCGAGCAGCACGTCGCCGAGCACGGCCGTTGCGAGCGCCGCGCACAGCCACGCGCGTTCGCGCGGCGCCGCGCAGGTGCTGCCCGCCGCGAGCAGCAGGATGCCCATCGCGGCTTTCGCGGCGGCCTGGCCGGGATACGGGGCGGCGGCGAGCGACAGCCCGTACAGCAACGCGGCGGCGACGGCGAGCGGCCAGAGCCGGCGGTAGGTGGCGGGAAGCGTGGCGATCAAGGCGGGTGTCTCCGGTTTGTTGTTGTCCGCGGTGGACGGCGCGCGGTCGAGGGCGCGTGGTCGAGAGCGGCTGTCGGCCATTATCCGGAAGAAAGGGCATTCGAAAACCGGCGAATCCTTCTAGGCGTCGAAGGCGATGCGGGCGCGGCGGCCGTCTGCGCGTTGCCCCGGCTGAACCGGGGCAACGACTTCAATTCGGCTTGCTATGATCACCGCGGGTTTGCCGTTGTCGATCGGGTTTGTTGATGTTGCTGTCGTTGTTTCGCCCGGCTGCGTGACTGGCTGCGCAGGCCGGTGCGTGCCGATGAATCCACGCCGTGCCTGGCCCGTGCGCGCATGCGAAGCGGGGCGGGCGGCCCTCCTCACGAAAACAGGTCCGACCATGACCGAACTTCTCCACGGCGACGGCGCGATCCGTCGCACGACGCCGTACGGCTCGTCGATCGAAAACACCTATGCGGGCGTGCTGTCGTTCATGCGCCGCAACTATTCGCGCGAACTCGGCGGTGTGGACGTCGCGATCTCCGGCGTGCCGCTCGACCTCGCGACGACCTATCGCTCCGGCGCGCGGCTCGGCCCGGCCGCGATCCGCGCGGCAAGCGTGCAGCTCGCGGAGCTGCATCCGTATCCGTGGGGCTTCGACCCGTTCGACGAACTCGCGGCGATCGACTACGGCGACTGCTGGTTCGACGCGCACAACCCGCTGTCGATCAAGCCCGCGATCGTCGAGCATGCGCGCACGATCCTCGGCTGCGGCGCGAAGATGCTGACGCTCGGCGGCGATCACTACATCACGTATCCGCTGCTCGTCGCGCACGCGGAGCGCTACGGCAAGCCGCTGTCGCTGATCCATTTCGATGCGCACTGCGATACGTGGGCCGACGACGATCCGGACAGCCTCAATCACGGGACGATGTTCTACAAGGCCGTGAAGGAAGGGCTGATCGATCCCGCGACGTCGGTGCAGGTCGGCATCCGCACATGGAACGACGATTTTCTCGGGATCGAGCGGCTCGATGCGGCGTGGGTGCACGACCACGGTTCGCGCGCGGCGGTCGAGCGGATCGTCGACATCGTCGGCGCGCGGCCCGCGTACCTGACGTTCGATATCGACTGCCTCGATCCGGCGTTCGCGCCCGGCACGGGCACGCCGGTGGCGGGCGGGCTGTCGTCGGCGCAGGCGCTCGCGATCGTGCGCGCGCTCGGCGCGGTGAATCTCGTGGGCGCCGATGTGGTCGAGGTGGCGCCCGCCTATGACCACGCGGACATCACGGCGATCGCGGCCGCGCATGTCGCGTGCGACTTGCTGTGTCTGTGGCGGCAGAAGAAGGTGGCGGGGGCGTTGAAGTAAGTCGGCATGCGGGGCGCGGGGGCCGGTGCGCGTAGCGCGGATCAATGCCTGGTGCGCGGTGTGCCTGTCGTTTGCATCTCGCTGAACCCGCATGAGAGTCGTCGCGGATGTCCGTGGACGGCTCTTGCCGATCCATCGGCGACATTCGCGAAACGTCTGCGGCTGGCGGCTTCCGTATATCGACGACGCGTGGGCGAATCACCGCTGCTGCGTGCCGGCATCGTCGCTCGAAAGCTATGGATGCCTGAAGAAAGCCGCAAGCATGTCGTCTTCCGGGGCCGCATGTTGCGTCGCTTGCCGCTTTCCCGATCGTCCGCGGGATCGCGCATGCTCCGGGCCGGCATGCGTGCCACCCGGCCACGTCCCCGTATAAACCGCGCGCGGCCGGATCAGATCGGACTGCTCGCGCTGCTCCAGCCCGTGCGCGATCCAGCCGATCGAGCGGCCCAGCGCGAACAGGCCGAATGCGGCACCGAGCGGCAGCCTCAAATGTCTGCGCAGGGCCACCAGCGCGAGATCCAGCGAGGGCCGGTGGCCGACGAGTGCGCTGCCTGCATCGATCATCCGGCTCCATTGAGGATGGCGCGGCAGGATTCGCGACAACAGAGACGTCGCGCGCACGTCGCCGTCGGGGTACAGCGAATGTCCGAAGCCCGGCAGGCCGTCGCCGCGGGCCAGCCGCTCGCGCATTTTCTGTTCGATGTCCTTGTTACCGAGTTCGTCCCACATGGCTTCGCAGCGCGCGGTGGTGGCGCCGTGCCGCTCGCCCGACAGCCCGGCCAGCCCGCCGACCACGACGGCCCGCAAGCTCGCGTTCGTCGACGCGATGCACCGCCCCGTGAAACTCGACGCGTTCAGTTCGTGGTCCGCGCATAGCACGAGCGCCATCCTGATCAGCTCGGCGCCCGCAGGCCCGACGCCCCATGCCTGCGCGCATTGCACGTGCACGGGTGCGGTATCGATCCGGGTTCGCAGCAGGCATGCCGCGAGAATCCGCACGAGGTCGCCGCAACCCTGCGCGTGGCGATCGGCCGATTGCTGCCAGATCGCCGTGGGCGCGTCCTCGCTCGCGACGGTGAAGAGCGGCAGCAGCGCCTGCTCCGCGCGTTGCGCGCCGTAGTGCCTGAAGAGCGTTCGCAACACCGCGGGCGTCGCGGGAACGGGGCGCCCGAACGCGGTCTGCTCGTCGCATCGCCACAGCAGCGCCGCGACTTCCTCGAGACTCGCACGGGCAGCGAGATCGAGCGCATCGACACCGCGATAGAAGAGCCGGCCGCCGTCGATGAGCGTGATGCTCGATTCGAGCACGGGCGACCCCCAGTTCAGCGCGGCTTTCGCCACTTCCTTCGGCTTGCGGCCGCGCGCGCGTTGATCGGCGAGCCGCTCGACGTCGGCCGCGAGATAGCGGCTTTCACGATGACTGCGGCCCGGTTCCGCGCGCAGCAGGCCGCGGCTCACGTACGCATAGAGGGTTGGCCGCGAGACGCCGAGCCGTGCCGCGGCTTCGGTCGAATTCAGGTAGGTCGACATCGTGCGCAGGGGGAATCGTTCGACAGGTTGATCAGGATAATCAACGTTGACAACGAATGCGAGCGAGACGATCTTTGCGTCACCGAATTCATGCGAGGCGAACATGCGTGTCGATCAACTGTCGGGGGAAGCGGCGACGGCCGGCGAGGATCAGGTGTCGCGTCATCTACGGGCGTTCTGGCTTGCTGCCGGCGGGACTGAGGCGTTCGTCGACTCGTGCCGCTTCAGCGGCTCGGGCGAACTGGTTTCCGCGTTTCGCGTCACCGACCTGGCCGCGGCCGCAATCGGTGCAGCCGGGACGGCCGTGGCCGAATTGCTGCATGCGTCGACCGGCACGCTGCCGCCGGTTCGGGTCGACCGGCGCCTGGCGTCGCTGTGGTTCGGCGTGTCGTTGCGTCCGCAGGGCTGGACGATGCCGCCGCCGTGGGACCCGGTGGCCGGCAACTATCGCGCACGCGATCGCTGGATCCGGCTGCACACCAACGCACCGCATCATCGGCTGGCCGCGTTGTCGGTGCTCGGCTGCGCCGGCGATGCCCGGTCGGTCGCGCAGGCGGTGAGTCGCTGGGACGCCGTTGCGCTCGAAGATGCGATCGTCGAGCGCGGCGGTTGTGCGGCGGCGATGTACTCGGCGCAGGAGTGGGCCGCGCATCCGCAGGGCCGGTCGGTCGCGACCGAGCCGCTGCTGCACGTGCAGGCGGCGACCGACGCCGTCGCGCATGCGTGGCGGCCTGCCAGGGACCGGCCGTTGCGCGGCATTCGCGTGCTCGACCTGACGCGCATTCTCGCGGGCCCCGTGGCGACGCGATTGCTCGCGGGTCTCGGCGCCGACGTGTTGCGCATCGATCCGTACGGCTGGGAAGAGCCGGGCACGGTGCCCGACGTGGTGCTGGGCAAGCGATGCGCGCGGCTGAATCTGAAGGATGCGGCGGATCTCGATACGCTCAGGCAGTTGCTGCGCGGCGCGGATATCGTCGTGCACGGCTATCGGTCGGACGCACTCGCGCGTCTCGGGCTCGACGCCGCGCATCGGCGCGAACTGAATCCGGCGCTCGTCGACGTGTCGCTCGACGCGTATGGCTGGAGCGGTGCATGGCGTTGCCGGCGCGGCTTCGACAGCCTCGTTCAGATGAGCACGGGGATCGCCGACGCAGGCATGCGCGTGACGGGGCGCGACGAGCCGGTCAGCCTGCCCGTCCAGGCGATCGACCATGCGACGGGCTATCTGATGGCGACGGCAGCCATCCGCGGGCTGACGGCGCGAATGAAACAGGGTGTCGGCACGCAAGTGCGCGCGTCGCTCGCACGCACGGCGTCCGTTCTGGCGTTGCGTTCGGAGCCCATGAGCGAGGTGGTCGAACTGGCCGCCGACGATCGTCGCGATCGCGCGGAGCAGGTCGAGCCGACGTCGTGGGGGCCGGCAGTCCGGCTCCTGCCGCCGTTGCAGATCGACGGCGCACCGCTGCGCTGGTTTTATCCGGCGCGCGCACTGGGTACGTATGAACCCGAGTGGTTGGCGTTGAACGACGCGCTTTGACGGAATGCGATGAAGCGGGCGGGGACGGGCAACGGGACGGAAATCGGCCCGGCCGACGCGCGGCCGCCGCAGAAGGTCGCGGCCGGGTGAAGCGGAGAGGCGGGCGCAGGCCGCCGGCGCGTCGCACGCGCCGATGGCCGGGCGTCGCCATCAACCGCGGGTGTCGACCCAGTTGCGTGCCCAGCGGACCGAATGCTGCAGCGCCTGTTCCTCGCTCGCGAAGTAATCGAGCGAATAGAACTGGTAGCGGCCTTCGGTGCGCGCGCTGTCGGCGCGTTCGAGCAGCAGGTTGGATGAAAAACTGCCGTCGGGCAAACGGTGCGCCGAGGGTTGAACGGCATAGCCGTTGTATTGCTGAAATCGTTGGTTGTGCATTTTAATTTTAATGATGTTCGAGTGCGTGCGTGCCGTGCGGAATGTGCACCGGCCCGTCGATTCAAAGCCATTGCGAGCTGAATCCGACGCAGTCGTAAAGCGAAAAAAGGGCTTGGCAGCCAGAGGGGGAATGAAGTGCAACGAGACGTGTGGCGCTCGGCAAGCTGCTGAATGAATCGAGGCAGCCAAGAGCGATCGCGCCAACTTTGGGAGACCAATCTCCGCGAGGATGTCGCTGCAACCCGGCGCCCGTGACGGGCGGCCGGGTTCTTCAAACTTTACAGCGGCTTGATGTTGGCCGCTTGCAGACCCTTCGGGCCTTGCTTCGTTTCGAAGCTCACTTTCTGATTTTCAGCCAGCGTCTTGAAGCCGTCGGCGCGAATTTCGGAGAAGTGTGCGAACAGGTCGTCGCCGCCGTTGTCGGGCGAGATGAAGCCGAAGCCTTTGCTGTCGTTGAACCACTTGACGGTACCGGTATCCATGAAGAATCCTTGAGAAAAAAATGAGAGAGTTGCCCTGTAAACGGGCGCGTGAAGCATCAAGGAGAGAGAGGACAACGAATACCGCTGGGAAGCGAGCAATTGATGAACAGCAATCGGACTTCTTGAACTTCGGGTGACACACTAACCGCCGGGCAGTGGTGGCGTCAACGTTTAACTTGTAACTGTTTTACCCGCCGGTCGGTTTTGCGGATGGCGCGATGTGGCCCTGCGAGGCCCGCGCTCGGGTGCGATGCCGGCCATTCGTCCCGCGTTCCCTGACGATTCAATACGAACCCACAGGCCGACGAGTCGTGCGCTCGTCGGCCTGTGGGGCGGGATGCGCGCGGCGTATTCGCTACTTGGCCGCGAGCGCGCTCTGCACGTTTTTATCGACCCACGCGTTGTCGGCCACGTTCAGCTTCTGCGGAATCAGCTTCGCCGCAAGAAACGCGTCGGCGACACCCTGCTGGGCCGCGACGATCTTTTCGTCGAGCGGCACCGCGCCGAACGGCACACGCTTGAGCCACGTTTCGACGAGCGGTTGCGGCAGGCCGACCTTCGGCGCGATCAGCGCGGCCGTGTCGGCCGGATGCGCGTTGACCCACTGGCCCGTCTCGCGCGCTTGCTTCAGGATCGCGCCGACCACATCGGGATGCTGTTGCGCGAAGTCCCGCGTGGCTTCGTAGAAGTTGTTGGTGGCCGCGAGGCCCGTGTAATCGGACAGCGTGCGCACCTTCAGCGCATTCTGTGCGGCCGCGTAGTACGGATCCCAGACGACCCACGCGTCGACGTTGCCGCTCTCGAATGCGGCCCGCGCATCAGCGGGCGGAAGGTAGACGGGTCGGATTTCGTCGTAGCGCACGCCGGCCTTCTTCAGTGCTTCGAGCAGCAGGTAGTTCGCGCTCGAACCCTTCTGCAGGGCGATCTTCTTGCCGCGCAGGCCGGCGACCGAACGGATCGGCGAATCGGCCTTCACGAGCACCGCTTCGTTGTGCGGCGCCGGCGGTTCCGCGCCGACATAGACGAACTGCACGCCGGCCGCCTGCGCGAACACGGGCGGCGGCGCGCCCGTATAGCCGAAGTCGATGCTGTTCGCGTTCAGTGCTTCGAGCAGTTGCGGGCCGGCCGGGAACTCGAACCACTGGACGCCATAGCCGAGCGGCTTGAGCCGCGCTTCGAGCGAACCTTGTGCCTTGACGACCGACAGCAGGCCGGCCTTCTGGTAGCCGATGCGCACGACCTTGTCGGCGCCGCCTTGCGCGAAGGCGGACGCGGCGGACAGCGCGACGACCGTCACGGCGGCGCTGCGGGCGATCCAGCGGGTAAAACGAATCATCGAACGGACTCCATGCAGAACGTCTTCGGGCGAGCGGCGGCGCCGCTCGGTTGGAAGAATCGTCGCATGGGCGATCACACCCGCAAACGAAGCATTGTCGATATCAATATGACGGCCGCGCGCCTATGCTTCGTCGCCGTCGTGTTCCGGTGCCGGCGTGCCGGACTGCCGCGCGGCCTCGTCGCTGAGCTTCTTGTCGAGGATCGTCGCGACGCGGCCGCCGAGATATGCGCTCGCCGCGGTTTCCAGCGCGCGGTTCGTCTCGCCTTCGACGAACACGGCCGCGAGCGGGCGCAGGCGCCAGATCGCGTCGACGAGCTCGGGCACGTCGGTGGCGGGCGGCAGCGTGCCGGCGTCGTAGCGGTCGAGCCGCTTCACGACGAGATCGACGAGCAGCCGCGCGATCGCATCGAAATGCGGCCGCGCGAGGCTGATCACGTCGAGCAGCTCGCGCGGCGGGATGCCTTCCTTCGTCATCGCGGCGGCCGCTTCGAGCAGCGCGGGGCTCTTCGCGACGAACGACAGCCCGCGCCGTTCGAGCAGGCCGAGTTCGGTCACGCGCGACAGCTGCGTGGTCGCCTGCGGGCCGAACATCTGCGCGAGCGCGGCGAGCGAGTAGGTTTTCGGCAGTTCGTGCGACCAGCGTCCGCCGATCGCGTTTTCGAGGCCGAGGATCGAGCGCAGGTCGTGGCCTTCGTCGATCGCCTTGATCAGATCCTGGATGTTCGACAGCGTGTAGCCGCGCGCGAGCAGATGGTTGATCAGCTTCAGGCGCGCGACGTGCGTGTCGTCGTAGATGCCGACTCGGCCGCGTTTTTCCGGCGGCGCGAGCAACCCGCGATCCTGGTACGCGCGGACGTTGCGCACGGTCGTGTCGGACACGCGCGCGAGTTCGTCGACGGTGTACTCGTTGCGGGCGTCGGGCGCCGCGTCGTCGGGGGTGGAATGAGTCTGTTTTGCCATGCGGCCATTCTAGCGCGACGGGGTGTGCGCGGGCGAGCCGGCGGCCGTGCGCGCGGCGCCGCCGAGCGGGCGCTGCAGCAGCGCCGTGTCGATCCAGCGGCCGTGCTTGAACCCCACGGCCTTCAGCAGGCCGGCCGGTTCGAAGCCGAATGCGCGATGCAGCGACGTCGAGCCGCCGGTGCCGCCGTCGGCGATCACCGCGATCATCTGCCGCCACGGGCCGGCCTCGCAGCGTTCGATCAGCGCGGCGAGCAGCGCGCGGCCGATCCCGCGCCCGCGCTGCGTGTCGTCGATGTAGATCGAATCCTCGATCGTGAAGCGGTACGCGCTGCGCGTGCGGTACGGCGTCGCGTACGCGTAGCCGGCCACGCGGCCGTCGCATTCGGCGACGAGGTACGGCAGCCCGTGGTCCAGCACCGCGCGGCGGCGCGCGCGCAGTTCGGCGACGTCGGGCGGGGTTTCCTCGAACGACGCGACGCTGTGGTGCACGTGGTGCGCATAGATTGCGTGGATCGCATCGAGGTCGGCATCGGTCGCGTCGCGAACGACGCAGGCGGGGGCGGTGGTCATGGCGGCGGGTCGGGCGGATTCGGAACGCAAACCGCTACTATGCCGGCCGCCGGCGCGCGTGGCAAAGCCGCAATCGGCGCCGGCCGCCTATAGCCGGCCGTCGGCCGCGTGAACCGCGTCGGCGATCGCGTCGGCCACGCGCTGCACGCGCGGCGACCGGCGCACGTCCGGGTGGACCACGAGCCAGATCTCGCGCTCGATGTCGCAACGCGGCGCGGCCGTCAGCTCGACGAGCGGCGCACCGGCATGCGCGGCCGGATCGTCGACGAGAAACCGCGGCAGCAGCGCGACGCCCGCGCCGGCCGCGCACGCGCGATGCTGCGCGGCCAGGTCGTTGGTGACGAACGCGAAACGGCGCCCGGCCGCGAAGCGGGCGAGCCACCGATGCTGCGGCGTTTGCGCGAGCGCGTCGTCGTAGCCGACGAACGCCCAGGTGTCGGGCGGCGCGTCTGCCCATTCCGGCGCCGCGCACAGCGCGAAGCGCATCGTGCCGAGCCGGCGCGCGGCGAGGCCCGGCTCGGTCGGCCGCGACAGCCGCACCGCGAGATCGGCTTCGCGCGCGTACAGGTTCGCCGCCTGCATCTCGCCTGCGAGGTCGATCCGCAGCGCCGGCCACGCGCGCTGCGCGCGGGCGAGCCGCGGCGCGAGGAAATGGCTCGCGAATACCGGCGACGCCGAGACGCGCACCACGCCGTCGAGCGCCGCCGCGCCCTGGGCGGCGCGCGCGAACGCATGCGCGTCGGCTTCGATGCGCGCCGCGTGTTCGGCAAGGTGGAGCCCTTCGTCGGTCGGCGGCCAGCCGCGCGGCAGCCGGTCGAACAGCCGGATGCCGAGCGCCGACTCCAGCGCATCGATGCGCCGCGCGACCGTTGAATGCTGAACCTGGAGCGCCCGCGCGGCGGCCGACAGGCTGCCGCCGCGCATCACCGCAAGGAAATAGCGGACGTCGTCCCAGCTCATCGGGAGCGCGGAGGGAGCGGTGGGTGCCAGATCGGTCGAATTTTGCACGGTGGATGGGCGATTGTCGGGAATTCCGATCGATTATGCACGATGGGATGATCGTGTCACTTCATTCGATCAAGAGGAACGTCATGACCCAGACTGCCACCGCCATCCGGATCGGCATCGACCGCTACGGCGACGCCGGCGTGCTGCGCCGCGTCGATGCGCCCGTCGCGGCGCCCGGCGCCGGCGAAGTGCGGATTCGCCAGACCGCGATCGGCGTGAATTTCGTCGACATCTATTTCAGGACGGGTGCGCACGCGTTGCCGGCGCTGCCGGACGCGCTCGGCGTCGAGGCCGCCGGCGTGATCGACGCGGTCGGGCCCGGCGTGACGGCGCTCGTTCCCGGGCAACGGGTCGCGTATGCGGGGATGCCGACCGGCAGCTACGCGAGCCTGCGCACGATGCCGGCCGAGCGCGTGCTGCCGATTCCCGACGGCCTGAGCGACGCCGCGGCGGCCGCCGGGCTGCTGAAAGGGATCACCGTCTACATGTTGCTGCACCGCGTCCGGCAGGTCGGCGCCGGCGACACGGTGCTCGTGCATGCGGCAGCCGGCGGTGTCGGGCTGCTGGCGACGCAATGGGCGCGTGCGCTCGGCGCGCGGGTGATCGGCACGGTCGGGTCGGCCGCGAAGGCCGCGCTCGTGCGCACGCATGGCGCGGAGGCGGTCGTCGATTATCGCGAGGAAGATTTCGTCGGAGCGGCGCGCGCGTTCGGCGGCGGGATGGGGGTCGACTACGCGATCGACGGAATCGGCGGCGACGTGCTCACGCGTACGCTCGGCGCGGTGCGTCCGTTCGGGATGGTCGCGAGCATCGGGCAGGTGGCCGCGATCGGCGCGCGGCAGACGTTCGATCTCGACGAGCTTGGGCCGGCGCGGTCGATCGCGCTGGCGCGGCCGAGCGTGCTCGGCTTCATCGCGCGCGACGTCGACGGATATCGGGAGGCTGCACGCGCGACGCTCGAACGGCTGGCGGGCGGGATGCATGTGGAGATCGGCGCGCGGTTGCCGCTCGAACAGGCGGCCGAAGCGCACCGGCTGCTGGAGTCGCGTGCGACGACGGGCGGGGTCGTACTGGTGCCTTGACGGCGGCCCGCCGGGTCGCGATGCGACACGACGCTCGCATCGCGATCCGCAGGATGCTCAGTGGTGCTTGCGCAGCGGCGCATCCTCCACGAACCACGCGAGCACGAACGCGATCGCGATGATCGTCGCCGCCGCGAGGTACACGACATGCAGCGACCCGGCGAACGCATGCAGGTACGCGTCGCGCACGGCATCCGGCAACTGGTGCACGGCGGCCGGGCCGAGCGCGGGCGGCAGCGCCGTGCCGGCCGGGAGTGCCGCCGTCACCCGCGACTCCAGCCCGTGCGAGAACAGCGCGCCGAACGCCGCGACGCCGAGCGAGCCGCCGATCGAGCGGAACAGCGTCGCGCCGGACGTCGCGACGCCCATGTGCCGGAACTCGACCGTGTTCTGCACGGCGAGCGTGAGTACGGGCATCACCATGCCGAGCCCGATGCCGAGCAGCGCCATGTATGCATACATCGTGTGCAGCGGCGTATCGAGCGTCAGCGTCGACAGCAGCGCCATCGCGATGCCGCCGGTCAGCGTGCCGAGGATCGGGAACATCCGGTACGAGCCGAGCCGCGAGATCAGCCGGCCGCTGACGACCGACGTCACGAGCATCCCGCCCATCATCGGCAGCAGCTGCATCCCGGCCTGCGACGGCGTCGAGCCCTTCACGACCTGCAGGTAGAGCGGAATGAACGTGACCGAGCCGAACAGCGCGATGCCGACGACGAAGCCGATCAGGCTCACCAGCACGAAGGTGCGATGGCGGAACAGTTCGAGCGGCATGATCGGCTCGGCCGCGAGCCGCTCTTCGTAGATGAAGCCGCCGATCGCGACGACGCCGAGCACGAGCGTCATCCACAGCTGCGGCGACGTCCACGGCAGCAGCGAGCCGCCTTCGCTCGTGAACAGGATCACGCAGGTGAGGGCCGTGGCGAGGAACGCGGCGCCCATGTAGTCGATCCGGTGCTTCACGTGCGCGGTGTGCGGCCGGAACGCGACGCCGATCACAGCGAGCGCGAGAAAGCCGAGCGGCAGGTTGATCGTGAAGATCCAGCGCCACGACAGGTGCTCGACCAGGAAGCCGCCGAGCAGCGGGCCGACGATCGTCGCGAGGCCGTACACGCCGCCGAACATCCCCTGGTAGCGCGCGCGGCGATCGGGCGGCACCAGATCGCCGATCGCGGCCATCGTGACGACCATCAGGCCGCCGCCGCCGAGCCCCTGCAGCGCGCGCAGCACGATCAGCTGCGTCATGTCCTGCGCGACGCCGCACAGCGCGGAACCCGCGAGGAACAGCACGATCGCTGCCTGCAGCACGATCTTGCGGCCGTAGAGGTCGCCGAGCTTGCCGTACAGCGGAAGCACGACGGTGGACGACAGCAGGTATGCGGTGACGACCCACGACAGCTGGTCGAGCCCGCCGAGGTCGCCGACGATCGTCGGCAGCGCGGTCGACACGATCGTCTGGTCGAGCGCGGACAGCAGCATCACGAGCAGCAGCGCGGCGACGATCAGCCCGGTCGGGGCGTCGCGGCGGCCCGCGTCGGCGGCCGGCGGAGTGAGGAAGGTG
Organism: Burkholderia metallica; assembly: GCF_001718555.1. NCBI lineage: Bacteria > Pseudomonadati > Pseudomonadota > Betaproteobacteria > Burkholderiales > Burkholderiaceae > Burkholderia > Burkholderia metallica. The sequence continues at coordinate 1,829,241 of NZ_CP013403.1, read as the reverse complement.
TGGGTGGTCATCGAGATATCTGCCATGGCAGGGAATTGTGTCGAACTATAGCCACGGATAGTTGACTGGTCAATTTCTGCCCAGCCTCGATGTGTTGCAGCCGTAACAGAAGATTGCCGGCGCGAAAAATTGACCGGGATCAGCGGAAAGCGGGGCCCGACTCAAGTTTTTTGCAGGCAAACCGTAATCCAGAGTGCCGCGCGCCGATTGCCGCGACACTTTTTACCGCTCACGTCCCGTCATGAACCTGAACGCCCTGTTTTCCCGTTTCTCGATCCGTACGCGGATCTTCTCCACGCTCGGCCTCGTCGCCGCGCTGCTCGTCGTATCGGGGCTGATCGGCCTCGCCGGCATGCAGAGCTCGAACCGCGCGCTCGACGAGGCGTATACGCGGCAACTGGCTGCGAAGACCGCGCTGTCGGCGGCCAGCCTGAATCTGACGATCGTGCGCACGACGCTCGACCGCGCGATGCTGCACCCGGAAGCGCCGGAAGTGCCCGATCTCGTCAAGAAGGCCGAAAACTATCTCGCGAAGGCCGACGCCGCATGGCGCGGCTACGCATCGATGCCGCACGACGGCGACGAAGGCCCGCTCGCGAGCCGCCTCGACGCCGCGCGTCAGGCGCTGATCGGGCAGGCGCTGAAGCCGATGATCGACGCCGTTCGCGCCGGCCGCCGCGACGAGGCCGACCGGTTGCTGATGTCGGTCGCGCCGCCGCTGTCGGTTGCGCTCACGCAGGCGACCGATGCGCTCGACGCGTACCAGGTCGCGCGCGGCAAGGCGGTGTACGACACCGCGCAGACCTACTACGGCTGGATGCGCGCGGGCGCGATCGCGGGGATCGCCTTTGGTCTCGCCGCATGCCTCGGCTGCGCGGTCGGCCTGCATTACGCGATCACGCAGCCGGTGAACCGGCTGCTGTCGCATTTCCGCCGCCTGTCGGAAGGCGACCTGACGTCGGAAGTGCGCTGGTCGTCGCGCGACGAGATGGCCGAGCTGGTCAAGGGCGTGACCGGCATGCAGCGCAGCCTCGCGGACACCGTGCGCCAGGTCAGTCAGGGTTCCGAAGCGATTTCGACGGCGACGCACCAGATCGCGGCCGGCAACACCGACCTGTCGCAGCGCACCGAGGAGCAGGCTGCCGCGCTGCAGGAGACGGCCGCGAGCATGGAGCAGCTCACCGCGACCGTGAAGCAGAACGCGGATAACGCGATGCAGGCGCAGGCCTGCGCGGACACCGCGAGCGAAATCGCGACGCGCGGCGCGACGGTGGTCGGCGAGGTGATCGGCACGATGAACGAAATCGACCAGAGCTCGCAGAAGGTCGCCGACATCATCGGCACGATCGAGGGCATCGCATTCCAGACCAACATTCTCGCGCTGAATGCGGCGGTCGAAGCCGCGCGCGCGGGCGAGCAGGGTCGCGGCTTCGCGGTGGTCGCCGGTGAGGTGCGCACGCTCGCGCAACGCTCGGCGTCGGCGGCGAAGGAAATCCGCACGCTGATCGGCGAATCGGTCGAGCGCGTCGCGAACGGCTCGCGGCTCGTCGGCATGGCCGGCACGACGATGCAGGACATCCAGCAGGCGATCGGCCGCGTGACGGGCATCATGACGGAGATCGCGGCCGCGTCGAACGAGCAGCGCGACGGGATCGAGCAGGTGAACCGCGCGGTGTCGCAGATGGACCAGGTGTCGCAGCAGAACGCGGCGCTCGTCGAACAGGCCGCGGCCGCCGCCGCATCGCTCGAAGAGCAGGCCGACGGCCTGCGCCGCGCGGTCGGCGCGTTCCAGGTCGCCTGATCGACCGCGGGCGGCGGCGGGGCGGGGATTCGCCCGACGGCCCGCCGCCCGCCCGTTACGTCAGACGGCGGCGAGCTGCGCCGCCGCGCGCGACGACGCGACGATCAGCAGCTTCATCGTCGCGCGCGTCGCGCCGACGAAGAGCTTGCGCGCGGCCCGCGCGTCGAGCGTGTCGAAGTCGACTTCGGTGAGGATCACGCACGGCGCCGACTGGCCCTTGAAGCGGTAGATCGAATCGAGCAGCACGTCGCCTTCGCGATACTCCGGATTGCCGAACAGGTCGTACTTGCCGGTGAAGCTCTTGAGCCGGTGCGGGCCGAGCTGGTCGAGCGGCGCGAGCACCGAGCCTTCGCGGCCGCGATACGACAGCACCGCGATGTCCTGCTTGCGAAAGCCGAGCGACAGCGCATGCGTGATCGCGCGCTTGGTCGCGTCGATGCAGGCGTCGGCCAGCGCGTCTGCCGACGCGCCGGCTTCCCCGTACGCCGACACCGACGGATCCGAACCGTCGAACGGGCTGCCCGAGCGCAGCTCGGCCGCGAGCGGCTCGACCCGGCCGACGATGTCGCGCACGAATTCGAGCAGGTCGCGCGGGCTGCGGTAATTCGTCAGCGCCTTCAGCGTGACCCAGCCGGGCAGCGCGACGGGCTCGCGCATGTACAGGTTCTGCAGCGGATCTTCGAGCCACCACCATGCGCCGTCGGCCGCCAGCAGGCGCTCCAGCGCCACCGCCCACGGCGCATGGAAATCCTGCCCTTCGTCGACGACCAGCACGTCGAAGCGCCAGCGTTCGGGGATCGGCGTTTCGGCGAAGCGCGTCTCGAGCCGCTCGAATTCGCCGGGCACCTGGAAGTCGGGCGTATAGCCGCCATCGCGCGCGACCCAGTCGCACAGCTGGTGGTAGTTCGCGATCTTCGCGCCGGGCGGCGCGATGCGCGCGATATAGTCGGCGAGCGGCCGGTTGAAGCACACGTAGAGTACGCGCTTGCCGGCCGCGACCGCGTCGCGCATCGCCTGCACCGCGAGCTGCGTCTTGCCCGAGCCGGCCGTGCCGGTCACGCGCAGCCGGAACGGCGCGAATTCGAGCTGGCGCGCCCATGCGGCGAGTCCGCCCGACAGCCGCGTGACGAGCGTGCCGGCCTGGCCGACGAGCGCGCTCGTGTCGGGCGTGAGCGCGAGCTCGTCCGCGAGGAAATGGTGGAGTTTCGCTGCGTTCGGAAACGCTTCGTCGTCTTCGGGCAGGATGCGCAGGATCACCTGCGCGAGCTGCGCCTTGCGCGACGCATCGACGATGCGGTCGGCCGCGACGCCGGCGATCGACGCGTCGCGGATCGAGTAGTCGGGGCAGTACAGCAGCGCCTCGACGCCGTAGACGCCCGCGCCGAGCGCGGCCGTCAGGCGGCGGTGCAGCGTTTCCTGCGTGCGCGCGAGCTGGATCGGGACGTTGCGCTCCTTCTGCAGATAGACCTTCACGAGCCCTTTCGGCGTCTCGCGCAGGAAGCCGGCTTTCTGCTCGATCAGCAGCACGCGGCCGGCCGGGCTCACGACGACGAACGCGGCCTCGCCGAACACCGAGAAAGCCTGGTCGGCGCGGGTCCAGTGCACGCCGTGATACACGGTGTAGCTGTCGGGCAGCGCATGTTCGAGCGCGGCGAGCGTTTCGCGCTCGCGTTCGGCCGCGCCGGTCGCGGCGAGGCTTTTCCAGTCGTCGGGGATGAGGCGGGCCATGGCGTCGGGCGGCGGATGCCGGCGTGGGCGTGAGCGGGTGCGGCTATTGTACTGAGGTGCCGGGTGATAAACCTGTTCACGGCCGCCGTGCCGCGCGGACGTCGGCCGCCAGCAGGCGCAACGGCCGGGGACGTTGCTCGGGTTGCGTTACCCGCGGGCGAGCCGTTTCGCGAGATCGGCGCTGAGGATCGCCATGCGTGCGGGCTTTTCGTAGCAGACGACGTCGAACGCGCGGATCACTTCGCTGATGTCGGCTTCGCTCGCGCGGCCGGTGAGGAGGTCGCCCGTCAGCACGAAGATCGGCGCACCCGGATTGTCGGACGTGCGCACGGCCTTGATCGCGGTGGCGGCGGTGCCGTCGTCGAACAGCCATTCGGTCAGGACCGCGTCGAACGCCTGACCCTGCAGCGCGTCGACGAACGGTGCGAGACCGTCGAATGCGGCCGTTGCGAAACCCTGACGTTCGAGATAGCGGCACAGCTCGGTCGCGCTGACGCGATCGGGGTCGATCACCGCGACGACGAGCTTGTCGCTCTCCGCGCGGCGCGGATAGATCTCGATCTTGTGCACGTCGTACGCGTTCTGGTACAGCACGCCGGTGTGGCGCAGCACGCGCCAGCGACCGTTCTGTTCATACGCGACGAATTCGGGACGCGCGCCGGCTTCGAGCGGCGCGCCGATCCATGCGGTGCACGGAATCTCGGCGACGCCCGCATAGAGCACGGCTTCCTGCGAATAGGCGCCGACCATGCCGGGGTCGAGCGTTTGCGCGCCGAACAGCTGGGCGGCGGGTTCGCCGTACGCTTCGGCGACTTTCTTGATCTGCGCGAGCGTCCAGGGGCTGCTGCCGCGCAGCTTACGATGGCCTTGCGAGAAACTCAGGTCGAGGATGCGGCAGAGTTCGGTGGTCTGCTGGCGCTTGCCGATGCCGTTGCGGGTCATCAGCTCGCGCACGCGCTCGGCAACCGCGAGGGAATCCGTGGTGATTGCTTCAGTGGTCATGCTACGGGAACGGATCGTGACGTTCAGAACGACGCCTTGCGGCAGTCTCGACGGACAGTCTTCATGACGTCCAGGGGCGAGCCGACCGGCCACGCGCGGAAAAGATAACTTTACCGCAAAATAGTCGTTATTCAGCGGAGTGAAAGGTGCGTTTGTGTGAAAGGTGTGTCACGACGTTACCACCGCCGGCCGAATCCGGAAGCATTCTTGACTGACAGGAAACAATGACGACCACCTATCCATTGCACGATGCGCTGACCGCGGCCGACACGCCGTTCCCGGACGAAGCCGACGTCGTGATTGCCGGCGCCGGCATCATGGGCTGCGCAGCCGCGTATTACCTGGGCCTGCGCGGCCTGAAGGCCGTCGTGCTCGACAAGTCGCGCATCGCCGGGCAGCAGTCGACCCGCGCCTGGGGCTTCGTGCGACAACAGGGGCGCGAAGCGGCCGAGGTGCCGCTGATGATGGCCGGCATGCGGATCTGGGAGCAGTTAGAGGAAACGCTCGGTTTCGATCTCGAATGGCGGCAGGGCGGCTGTCTCTATATTGCGGACAACGAAACGGATTGGGCGTCGTTCAATGCGTGGCTCGCCGTCGCGCGCGAGCACGGGCTCGACACGCGCACGCTGACGCGCGCGCAGATCGACGAACGCGTGAGCGGCCTGGCGCCGAACGCGCGCACGCTCGGCGGGCTGTACACGGCGACCGACGGGCAGGCCGAGCCGCGCCGGGTGGCCGCCGCGTTCGCCGCGCGTGCCGTCGAGGCCGGCGCGCGCTTCTTCGAAGGCTGCGGCGTGACCGCGATCGAGACGGCCGGCGGCACGGTGGCCGGCGTCGTGACCGAGCGCGGCACGATCCGCACGCGGCGCGTGATCTGCGCGGCCGGCGCGACCAGCTTCCGGCTTCTCGACGGCGTCGGCATCCGGCTGCCGCAGCAGGCCGTACGCGGCACCTGCATGCGCACCAACGTCGTGCCGCCGGTGTCGGCGTCGACGGTGTGGGGGCACGGCCTCGGCATCCGGCAGCGCAGGAACGGCACGATCAATCTGGCCGACGACATGCAGGTCGACGTCGACCTGACGCTCGGCCACCCGCGCGGGTTGAGCCTGTTCTGGCCGGCGTTCTGGTCGCAGCGCGACAAATTCCGGCTGCACGTGAACGGCGCCGCATGGCGCGATGCGCTCGCCCGCATCAATGGTGCGACCGGGCCAATCGAGCCGCGCGATCCGCAGCCGCAGCCGAATCGCGCGCACGCGCCGCGTGCGCTCGCGAAACTCAAGGCGATCTTTCCCGCGCTGAAGGACGCGCAGATCGTCGAGGCGTGGGCCGGCCTGATCGACGTGCTGCCCGACGGCATTCCGGTGATCGATGCGCCGGGCACGCCGTCCGGGCTCGCGATCGCGACGGGGTTCTGCGGCCACGGTTTCGCGATGGGGCCGATCGTCGGGCGGCTGCTTGCCGAATGGATCGACACGGGCGCGCCGTCGCTCGACCTGTCGGCGTTTCGCGCGCAGCGCTTCGTCGACGGCACGATGGTGCGGCCACGCAGCATGCTGTAACGGAAGAATCGACGCGATGACGCCGGCCGGTCGAAGCCGACCCATCGTAGAATCGAGCCCGCATCCTTCAGGAGATTCCCCGTTGGCAACGCCTTCCGCCCAGCGCCGCTCGTTGCGCTCACGCCTGCGTCGCGCCCGCAACCCGTGGCAGGCGCCGCGTGCGCGCACGCTGTTCACGCGTCCGGCGACGTCGCCGCAGCGCACGCTGTTGTTCCGTGTCGGCGCGGTCGTGCTGCTGTGCGCGCTCGCGTTCCTCGTGCTGTATCTCGATCGGGACGGGCTGCGCGATTCGACCAAGAGCACGCCGATGACCGTCTCCGATCTCGTGTACTTCACGATGGTCACGGTCGCGACGGTCGGCTACGGCGACATCGTGCCCGTCACCGCACGGGCGCGTCTCATCGATGCGTTCTTCATCGTGCCGATCCGCATCGTCATCTGGTTCATTTTCCTGGGCACGGCGTATCAGTTCGTGATCCAGCGCGTCGTCGAGGAATTCCGCATGAAACGCCTGCAAAAGCAATTGTCCGATCACATCGTCGTCTGCGGTTATGGCCTGTCGGGCTCGATCGCGGTGCGCGAACTGCTCGAGAGCGGCGTCGATCCGGCGACGCTCATCGTGATCGACTCGCAGCAGCAGGCGATCGAGGCCGCGACGTCGCTCGGCGTGGCCGGATTGCTCGGCGATCCCGCGCACGAGGATCTGCTGCAGCAGGCGCAGGTGCGTGAAGCGAAGGCCGTGATCATTTCGGTGACCGACGATCCGACCGCGATCCTGCTGACGCTGTCGGTGCGCAGCATCGCGCCCGATACGAAGATCGTCGTGCGGATCCAGGAGAACCTGTACCAGCGGCAACTGCGGCAGGCGGGTGCGGACGTGATCGTGTCGTCGACGAAGATCGGCGCGCTGCTGCTCGCGGATGCCGTGCATAGCCGCTATATCGTGCCGTTCGTGAACGACATGCTGTCGACGCGCGGACGCGCGACGCTGCTGGAGCGCGAGGCGATGCCGCAAGAGGTCGGCTGCATGACGAACGTCGTGCCGGGTGCGATCGTCGTCGGGCTCGATCGGTGCGGGAAGATCTTCTCGTTCTACGAAGACCCGCCGTGCAGGATCGAGGCGGGGGACACGCTGGTCGTGATCCAGTCGGCGCGGATTCCGGATGCGGATGTGTGAGCCCGTTCGGATCGACGTGTACGCGATACATGCGATGCGCGCCCGCATGTGCGGAACGTGCGCGATATCCGTCGCCGGCGCCGTGATCTGACGGACCCTGTCGCGCGGAAGGCCGGGTGCAATGGCCCGGCGGGCCGCAGTTGCGTTTCCAGTGCGCGCGCACGCTCGGCACCGCGCACTACGCACTCCTAACCCGACAATCCAACGCTCGCCCACGCAATCGTCCGCGACTGGCTCGCATAAGCCGCGCGACGGCGTGCATCGATTGCCGTGCGTTGCGCGCTTATCCCCGGCCGACGAACGGCATGGCCGTCGCCATGATCGTCATGTTCAGGATGTTCGTGTCGAGCGGCAGGTTCGCCATCTGGACGATCGCGTTCGCGACATGCGCGACGTCCATGCGCGCTTCGGGCGCGAGGCTGCCGTCGGCTTGCGGAACGCCTTGCGTCATCCGTTCCGTGAGCGACGTCGCCGCGTTGCCGATGTCGATCTGGCCGCACGCGATGTTGTACCGGCGGCCGTCGAGCGCCAGCGATTTGGTGATCCCGGTCACCGCGTGCTTGGTGGCCGTGTACGCGATCGTGTCGGGGCGCGGCGCGTGAGCGGAGATCGAACCGTTGTTGATGATCCGGCCACCCTGCGGCGTTTGCGCTTTCATCAGGCGCCACGCGGCCCGCGCGCACAGAAAGACGCCGGTCAGGTTCGTCGCGACGACGCCGTTCCACACGTCGAGATCGTATTCGTCGAGAGAAACCGGCGGCGCGTTGCGTCCGGCGTTGTTGAACAGCACGTCGAGCCGGCCGAACTGCTGCGCGATCTGCGCAAACGCGCGGTCGACCGATGCTTCATCGGTGACGTCTGCGGGAAACACGTGCGCGTCGCCGCCGGCCGCGCGGATCGCGTGCTGGGTTTCGCGCAGCGATTGCTCCGTGCGGCCGAGCAGCGCGACGGTGAACCCCGCTGCGGCGAGCGCGACGGCCGCCGCGCGACCGATGCCGGAGCCGGCGCCCGTGACGGCTGCGAACTTCTTCGAGATTGACATGGCGTGATGTCCTGCGGGTTGAATGACAGGTGAGGCTGGGGATGAGCGTTGACCTTGCCGCTTCGCCAATGTAGTCGAAATGCGCGGCGGAGAGCCGAACGAACGACAGGGCGGCACGTGGCTGTGAGTCCGCTATCTCGAGCCCGACGTCAGGCGCGACAAATGTGCCGGGAGGGCGGATCGACGGCCGGCGGCCCGTCGGTCACCGGCCAGCCTGACGAAAACGGGCGGCGCAGCGCCCGCCCGCCGTCACTTCACGCATTCGAGCGCGTACTTCAACCCCGGCCCGAGCAAGCCGCGCCAGACGTCCCACGTATGCCCGCCGTCGACGATGCGCAGTTCGGCCGGATTCTGCGCGCGGCGCAGCTGCGTGTACAGCACGCTCGATTCGGCCTGGATCGTCAGGTCGTCGTCGCCGGCCGCGATGAACATCGGGATCCGCCAGCTGCGCGCGAAATAGCCGCGCATCAGCGCCGGGTAGTTGAGCTCGTGCCACACGCGCGGGTCGAACTGCCGCTCGCCGAATACGCCGACGTAGCGCGCGGCGGAATTGAGCGGCGGCTCGTTCGCGTAGATCGCGGGGCTCAGCAGCATCGCGCCGCAGAACAGCCCCGGTTCGAGCAGCGAGAAGCGCAGCGCGCCGAAGCCGCCCATCGACACGCCGCCGATCGCGCGGCCCGCGCGCTGGTTCGACACCGCGAAGTGCGCTTCGACTTCGGGCAGCAGGTCGTTGAGGAACGCGCTCTGCATCTTCTCCTTGCGGTCGACGTACCAGTCGGTGCCGCCCTGCGGCATCACGATCACGACGTGCGGAATCTCGCGGCGCTCGATCAGCGTGTCGACGGTGGCCTGCAGCCGCCCCTGCGTGACCCAGTCGTTCGCGTTGCCGGCATTGCCGTGCAACAGGTACATCACCGGGTAGCGCGCGCCTTCCGGGTTGTAGCCGGGCGGCAGGTAGACCGTGTACGACCAGTCGCGCCTGAGCGACGCCGACCGGAACGTGCGCAGCACGACGCTGCTGCCCGGGTTGAGCGCGGGCTCCTGCGCGGCCGACGGGGTCGTCGCGGTCTGCACGGCCGGCGGTGGCGGCGGCGGTGCGGGCGATGCCGCCGGCGCGGGCGGCGTCGCGCGGGCGGCGCCGATGGAGCCGGCGATCAGGGCGAGGGCGAACGGAAGGGCGAGTCGGCGCATGGCGAATCGTTTCAGGAGAGGCGCCGGCTATCGTAGCAGCGGCGCATGACGGCGCGGCGCGTCATCGCCGCGAACGGAGGAGCGGCAGCCGTGCGACGAGCGGCCCGTAGAGTTTGGCGACGAGATACAGCAGGCTGATCGCGACGACGTCGGCGATCAGCCCGAGCTTCACGTCGAGATAGCCTTCGGTCGCCTGGTACAGCAGCGAATCGACCGCGAGCGAGATGCCGGTGCCGGCGACGAAGCAGAGCAGCCCCTGCCGGCCGATCGTGCCGATCCACGGCATCGCGTGCGCGACCTTCTTCATCCAGCCGAGGTGCACGAGCTTGGCCGCGAGCCACGCGATCGCGAGGAAGTTCGCGAGCCGCAGCGCACCGAGGTTCTGCTTGATCGACGGATCGGTCGGAAACGGCTCGATGCGCAGCCGGTAGTACGCGCCGGCCGCGACGATCGCGAGTGCTGCGGCCGTCAGCAGCCAGCCCTGCGGCTTCGGCGCGAGCGTCTGGTAGACGGGCTGGCAGCGCGCGATCACGCCGAGCACGAACAGGAACTGCCACGCGAACGGGTTGAAGTCCCACGGCGCGCCTTCGACGGTCGGCAAAAAGCGCGCGACGTGCGGCGCCGCGTACCACAGCGACCCGCTGAACGCGAGCAGCAGCCACGGCTGCGTGCGGGCGAGCGGCAGCGCGAGCGGGACGAGCAGCGCGAAGAACGCATACATCGGCAGCACCGAGGCGAGGTACGGCTGGCGGCGGAACAGCAGGATGTCGCGCAACGCGGCGAGCGGCTTGTGGAGCAGGCCATCGAGATCGTTGGTCGGCATGTTCGGACCGTCGATCGCGAGCGCGTTCAGCGCGGCCGTGATCAGCAGCATCAGGCCGGCCGTCACGAGGAATGCACGGTAGATCTCGAACGCGCGCCGGATGAAGCGCTGGCGCGCGGCGGCTTCGTCGTGCCGCTCGGCGAGCGAGTTGTACGCGATCGCGGTGGCGAAGCCGCCGAGGAACACGAAGACTTCGGCCGCGTCGCACAGCGCGTACGCGTGCAGCGTCACGCGCGACAGGATGCTGCCGCCGATGTGGTCGACGACGATGACGAGCAGCACGAGGCCGCGGAAGAAATCGAGCTCGGCGTAGCGGCCGGCCCGGGCCGGTGCGGTCATCGGACCGCCTCCCGGCGCGGGGCGCGGGCGCGGCTGGCGCGCACCGCGCATGAATCGGGGTGAAGCATGACTTCGTGAGGAAATGGCGAACGGATGCGCATTGTGCCACCGATGCGACGCCTACCGGGTTTACGCGGATGGCGGGCCCGTGCGCCGCTGCCGATAAGCCGGGTCAGGCCGTTCGCGCAACGGGCAGTTGGACGAGCGCAACGTTTTGCGCACGGTTCATACACCCCGATGGACGGACGATTTGCGACGTGACACCATTTTATCCTCACGCGGCAGCACACCGCGTCGTCCGCCCTGCGGGCCAGCCATACAACAGACCAGACATTCGCCGGACGCTTGCCTCGTCCGGCCCCCGGCTCCGGAGATTCGCATGAAGAAGCACGTCATTTTTGCCGCCGCGCTGGCCGCTTTCGCCGCGCCGGTCTTCGCCCAGAACAGCGTGACGCTGTACGGTGTGATCGACGAAGGCTTCAATTACACGAACAACGTGAACGTCAATGGGGTCGGAAAAACGAATTACCAGCTCGCGAGCGGCTATGCGCAGGGCAGCCGCTGGGGCCTGAAGGGCAGCGAGAATCTCGGCGGCGGGCTGAAGGCGATCTTCACGCTGGAAAACGGGTTCGACGTGAACAACGGCCGGCTCGGCCAGGGCGGCCGCATGTTCGGCCGCCAGGCGTTCGTCGGGCTGAGCGAGTCGCGCTTCGGCACGCTGACGTTCGGCCGCCAGTACGATGCCGTCGTCGACTACCTCGCGCCGCTCACCGCGAACGGCAACTGGGGCGGCACGCTGCTCTCGCACCCGTTCGACAACGACAACACGGACAATTCGTTCCGCGTCAACAACACGGTCAAGTACGCGAGCGCCGACTGGAACGGCCTGACGTTCGGCGGCACGTACAGCTTCAGCAACAGCACCGGCTTCTCGAACAACCGTCAATACAGCCTCGGCGCGCAATATTCGCTGGCCGGGCTGCAGGTCGCCGCCGCGTACCTGCAGGCGAACAACCCGGGTGTCGGCAGCGCCGGCGCGATCACGGCGGACGACGCGAACTTCGTCGCCGACCGCCTGCGGATCTTCGGCGGCGGCGTCAACTACACGTTCGGCCCGGCCACGGTCGGCGTCGTCTACACGAAGACCGACGTGAAGAACCCGGTGTCGACCGTCTACCTGCCGGCCTCGACGTTCGCCGGCCTCGGGCTGACCGCGACGAAATTCCAGAACTTCGAGATCAACGGCAAGTACCAGCTCACGCCCGATTTCTATCTCGGCGCGCAGTACGTGTACACGGACGGCAAGTTCGATGCCGCGGCCGGGTCGTTCAAGCCGAAATACCACACGGTCGGCCTGATGGCCGACTACAGCCTGTCGAAGCGCACCGACGTCTACCTGCAGGGCGCATGGCAGAAGGTTGCCGGCGACAAGACCGGCACGGCGGCCGACGGCGGTTACGTGGTCGGCACGGACGGCCCGTCGTCGTCGTCGAACCAGTTCGCGGTGCGGGCCGCGATCCGCCACAAGTTCTGAGCGTCCGATCGGACGGCGCCGCGGCCGGATGCCGCGGCGTCCGTTGTCGTCATTCCGCGCGCGGCGTGGCGCCGAGCGTTTCGGCGAGCCAGTCGACGAAGATCCGCACGCGCGGCGCGAGATGCCGGCCGGTCGGAAACACCACCGACACCGGCAGCGGTTCGGCATTCCATTCCGGCAGCACTTCGACCAGCGAGCCGTCGGCGAGCAGCGGGCCGAGCCCTTCGCGCGGCGCCTGGATCAGCCCGAGGCCCGCGAGACAGCACGCGAGATACGCCTGCGAACTGTTGACCGACACGACGCTGCGCATCTTGAGCGTGTGCAGCTCGCCCGAATCCATGTCCGCATATTCCCAGTCCAGCTCGCGGCCCGTGCGGCTCGAGAAATAGCCGACCGCGACGTGGTCCGGCAGCTCGTCCGGCGAGCGCGGGGTGCCGTACCGCTCGAGATACGCGGGCGCCGCGCAGTTGATCTGCGCGAGTTCGCCGATGCGCCGCGCGACGAGCGACGTGTCGGACATCGCGCCGACCCGCACCGCGCAGTCGATGCCGTCGGCGACGAGATCGACGAAGCGGTCGGTCGTGCCGATCACGATGCGCAGGTCGGGATAGCGCGCGTGGAAATCCGGTAGCGCCGGAATCACCTGGTTCAGCGCGAAGCGTTCGGGCAGGTCGACGCGGATCGCGCCGCGCGGCGCCGTGCCGGCGTCCTCGAACAGCGTTTCCGCATCCTCGAGATCGGCCAGCAAGCGCGTGCAGCGCTCGTAATACGTCGCGCCCTCGACCGTCAGCGCGACGCGCCGCGTCGTGCGCTGCAGCAGGCGGACGGCCAGGTGCCTTTCCAGATACTGGACGGCGTTGCTGACCGTCGGGCGCGGCAGTTGCAGTTGTTCGGCCGCTTTCGTGAAGCTGCCGAGATGGGCGACGCGCGCGAAGATGCGCATTGCTTGCAGATGATCCATGCGGGGTGAGTGCGCGGGTGGAGAAGGCAGGCTCCATTGTTAATCAACGTTGAATGGTTTGGTTGCGCGTTTCGCGTTTATCGCGCGGCCCGATGCGTCCAGAATCCGGCCTGTTCAGTCATCGATCGAGGACACGGATATGGATACGCGTGAACTGGGCCGTACGGGCCCGCGGGTGTCGGCGCTCGCGCTCGGCTGCATGGGGATGTCGGACTTCTACGGGCCGGCCGACCGCGACGAAAGCATCGCGACGGTGCACGCGGCGCTCGACCACGGCATCACGATGCTCGATACCGGCGATTTTTACGGGATGGGCGACAACGAGATGCTGATCCGCGATGCGCTGCGCGGCCGCGCGCGCGACAGCGTGCTGCTCAGCGTGAAATTCGGTGCGTTGCGCGATCCGGCCGGCGGGTTCGCCGGTTACGACGCGCGGCCGGCGGCGATCCGCAACTTCGTCGCGTACTCGCTGAAACGGCTCGGCACCGACTACATCGACATCTACCGGCCCGCGCGCGTCGATCCGGCGGTGCCGATCGAGGAGACGATCGGCGCGATCGCCGATCTCGTGAAGGCCGGGTACGTACGTCATATCGGCCTGTCGGAAGCCGGCGTCGACACGATCCGCCGCGCGGCCGCCGTCGCGCCGATCGCCGACCTGCAGATCGAATATTCGCTGCTGTCGCGCGGGATCGAGGCCGCGATCCTGCCCGCGTGCCGCGAACTCGGGATCGGCGTGACCGCGTACGGCGTGCTGTCGCGCGGGCTGCTCGGCGGCCAATGGAGCACGACACGGCAGGCCGCGCGCGATTTCCGCGCGGCGAGCCCGCGCTTCCAGGGCGAGAACCTCGCGCACAACCTCGAGCTTGTCGACGCGCTGCGGGCAGTCGCCGACGAGAAGGGCAGCAATCCGGCGCAGGTCGCGATCGCCTGGGTGCTGTCGCGCGGCGACGATATCGTGCCGTTGATCGGCGCGCGCAAGCGCACGCAGCTTCAGGACGCGCTGCAAGCCGCCGATATGCAACTAACGGTCAATGATATCGAGCGCATCGAAGCGGCGGTTCCCGCCGGGGCGGCTGCCGGTGCGCGTTATCCGGCCGCACAGATGGCCCACCTCGACAGCGAGCAGGCGCGGGGGCCCGCTCACGGGGATTGATCGGCCGGGATCGGCTGCCGTTTCGGAATCAGGCTTTCCGTGCGGCTGCGGTCCGGATTCGGGCGTCGGGGCGAGCTTGGGCAACCCGGGCGGTGCATGGCCCGGGCCCGCCTGCGTCGATGCCGGCGGCGCGTGTTGCGCCTGCATGCGGTGCGGCGGCCCATCGGCCCACCGGCCCGCCCCCGCGCCGGCTCCGCCCGGCAAGCCCTAGCCAGCCTCAGGCAAAACCAGATGGCGGGCGGCGCGATCGCGGTTCACCATCGGCGCCGTACTCGACCTGACGGAACGCCTTTCATGCCCATTCATACGCTGACGATCATCGCCGTGGTTTTCCTGCTGGCCGGTGCGGTCAAGGGAATGATCGGGCTCGGGCTGCCGACGATCGCGATGGGGCTGCTGACGCTCGCGATGCCGCCGTCGGCCGCCGCAAGCCTGTTGCTCGTGCCGTCGTTCGTCACCAACGTGTGGCAGTTGTGGCTCGGCCCGTCGTTCGGGCCGCTGCTGCGCCGGCTGTGGCCGCTGCTCGTCGGCCTGACGATCGGCACGCTGACGGGCGGGCTGCCCGCGCTCGCGGCCGGCAGCACCTGGACGCACGCGGCGCTCGGCGTGGTGCTGATCCTGTACGGGCTGTGGGGGCTGGCCGCCGCGCGGCTGCCGGCGCCGGGCCGTCATGAGAAATGGCTGTCGGCCGCGGTCGGCTACCTGACGGGTGTCGTGACGGCCGCGACCGGCGTGTTCGTGGTGCCTGCCGTGCCGTACCTGCAGGCGTTGCGGCTGTCGAAGGACGATCTGATCCAGGCGCTCGGGCTGTCGTTTACCGCGTCGACGATCGCGCTCGGGCTGCAGTTGCGCGTGACGGGCGCGCTGGAGACGGTCGATCTCGGCGTGTCGGCACTGGCGCTCGTGCCGGCGCTGGCGGGCATGGCCGGCGGGCAATATGCGCGGCGCGTGATGAGCGAGCAGGCGTTCAAGCGCTGCTTCTTCGTCGGACTGATCGCGCTGGGTGCGTATATGGCGGCGTCGGGCTGGCTGTGAGCGGGCGTCGCAGGCGATGCGAGAGGCCCGCGTCCGTCCGTGACGATCCCGAAGCCGGTTTCAGCGGCAACCGGCTTCGGGAGTCTGCGGCGGACCTGCGTTACACCGTTGCGCTCAAGCCGGATCGGCGTACTTCAGCGTCCACCCGAACGTGCGGGTCGCGCCCGCGCCGAGGGCGAACGGCTTCGTCGTACATGCGAAGTTCGAATGCAGCTGGCCGATCGGCGTCGTCGACAGCGGATTCGTCGTGCCGTTCGCCGTGTCGAAGGCGGACAGCGCGCAGTGGTCGAACCCGGACGCCGCATAGCCGGTCGCGGCGCTGTTCGCGTACGTGACCGACGCGCCGTCGCCGTTGGCCTGCGTCGACGCGAAATCCGCGAACGACGTGAAGTCCGTTTCGACCGACAGGTTGCCGGCGAGCGTGCCCGTGCTCAGCGTATCGCTGCGCGAGACCGAGCCGTGCGCGAACGTCAGCACGGTATGCACCTGCAGGTCGAGATCCGTCGTGTACGCCGCGTTCTTCGACGCGAGCCGGAACTTCGCGGTGTCGAACGACACGATCACCTGCCCGTTGGCTTGCTGCACGTTCAGGTTCTTGTAGTACGTGACGGGAATGTAGGTCTTCCCGTTGTACGACACCTGCGGCACCAGCAGCGCGTAGCCGAGATCGGTCGTGCCGTAGATCAGCTTGTCGGAGAACGGCACCGGGTAGTACGGCGTGTACGAGTTGTAGTCGGGCGCCTGGCTGAGATTCAGGTTGATCACGCGCCGGCCGTCGCGCACGGTGACGAGTGCCGCGCTGTACGGATGCGCGGTGTCGCCCGGCTGGTTGTACCAGGTGAGCGTGTAGTGCGGCAGCGCGTCGAGCCACGCGCCGTAGTCCGTATCGGCCATCGGCGCCTTGCCGCCGAAGCCGAGCTTGTTCCACCACGCGTTCACGTACAGGTACTGGTGCAGCAGGCTGAAGTTCTCGCCCATCACGCGCGGCTTGCCGCGATACGCATCCGTGCCGCGGCCCTTGACCCACATGTTCACCGACGGCGTGGGCAGCGACGGGTCGTACCAGTACGTGTCGAAACGCCGCGCGGCCTGGTAGATGAACGTGTACGCGACCTGCTTCTCCTGGTCGGTCAGCACGCCGGCGTTGGCCGCGGCCGTCAGCACCTCCATGAACGCCGAATCGCCGTACGGGCCGATCGAGCGGCCGTAGTTGAAGCCCTGGCCGTCCGCGTTCAACTGCGGCAGGATCAGGTCGACCGACTTGCGCAAGTAGCCCTTCAGTTCGGGCGTGAGGTTCGCCTCGTTGCCCATCTCGAACGTGCGCTCGGTCACTTCGCCGATCAGCAGCGTGCTGTAGCGGTCGAAGCGCGCCTGGTCGTAGTAGGTCGTGTGCGTGTTCGACGCTTCGTCCGAGAACCCGCCCGACGAATCGTTGCGGATGTGGTTCGTGAGCGTGTACAGCAGCGCGTCGCGCGCACCCATCGTCGCGACCGACGGATCGGTCTTCGACGCGAACGACGGGCTGCTCCAGCCGAGCTTCTGGCGCAGCCCGGCGATTCCGTAGGACACCGCATAGTAGTTCTGCGCGGTGTTGAGCGACGCGATGTCGATCGGCGTGCCGGCCGCCGGGCACGTATCGGTCTTGCCGCTCGCATCGGGGCCGAACATGTCGCAGAAGGTGAGCCGCTGCTGCAGCGTCGCGAGCATCGCGTCGCTGAACACTTCGTTGAGCATCCCGTGCGCCTTCAGGTTGTTCAGCGCGACGAGGTAGTAGTACTCGCCCCACGACGTGTTCGCATACGTGTAGTTGCCGCCCGACTGCGCCATCATCGCGGTCGTGATCGTCCGGTACGTCGCGAGGTAGCTCGCGTACTGCGGATCGTTCTTCGACTTCATGTCGATCAGGATGTACGACAGGCCGAGCGCGAGCTTGCCCGGCAGGAATTTGTCGCCGGTGTTCGTGTCGAGCACGTGGACGGGCGTGCCGTCGCCGAGATCCATCACGACCTGCGTGAAGTCGGGCGATTTCCGGATCAGGTCGAACAGCGCGCGCATCTGGCCCATCATCGTGACCGGAACGTTCGTGCCGGCCGGCACGCTGGTGTCGGGCGCGCCGTAGACGAGCGCCTGCAGCGAATTGGGTGCGAGCGACGGCGCCGTGGTCGGGGGCGCTGAAGGCGACGACGGCGGCGTGTCGGTCACGTCGTTGCCGCCGCATGCGCTGACGAACAGGACGGAAAGGGCGCTGAGCGCGGCGCCGAGCGCGAATCTGCTGCGCGAATGCATTGTGTCTCCAGTTTCGAATAGTGGTGAAGGACGGGCGGGTATGGCCGTCGCCGCGCTCGATGCCCGTACCCGGCCGCCGCCTTGCAACCCTGATCCCTGAAGACGGACGGCCTGAATCACTTATCGAGCGGGCAAGCGTTCTCCCTGCGCGGGCCGTGGCCGGCGTCGCGCGGTAGCATTGGAAAACGTTTTCCAAATTTAGGCCGCGACTGGGGCAATGTCAATGAACTTTCATGCTGGACGGGGCGGGAAAAACCCGGATGGTGGGAAGTCGGGCGCGGTGCGTGAGATTGGAATGCTGCGATATTTACCGGGATTTGTTCCGGATTTGAAAGGCGGCGGCGAAGGGTGCCGATTCGGCCGTGACGTCCGGAAGGAATTTTCGAGGAGGCACGTTCACGCGATTGTGATGGAAAACGTTATCCGAAAGGCTTGAGCCAAATGCGACCGAGATGGGGGGCAACGGCGACGGGCAGTCAGGCCGTTCCGGCAACGCTAGAGCTGTGTCTCGATCGTCGCCTTGTCGATCACCGACCAGACCTGCCGGATCTTGCCGTCATGAAATTCGTAGAACACGTTCTCGCAGAACGTGACCTTCCGGCCGTCGATGGCGAGGCCCATGAACGTGCCTTTTGGCGAACATGAGAAGCGAAGCCGGCATGCGACGCGCGGCGGCTCGCACACGAGCAGCCGGATGTCGAAACGCAGATCGGGAATGTCGCGGAAGTCCTGTTCCAGCATCGCGCGGTAACCGGGCAGGCCCAGCGGCCGGTCGTTGTGGATCACGTTATCGGAGACGTATTCGCCGAGCGCCGGCCAGTCTTGCCGGTTCAGGCAGTCGATGTACGCGCGGTAGCGGGTCGCGAGATCGGTTTCGGTCATCGTTGCTTCTCCCGAAGTTTCGACAGGCGGTGCGAGGTCTCGCGCCGCCGCGTGATGCGCCGCGGTGTTGCATGCGCTGCTGCCGTGGCGCGCTCGACGCGGTTCGCCGGCAGCCTGTGCTCTCGCGCGATCGCGATGCAATCGCGGCCGTGCGCCACCCGAGCGCGCGCTCGGCGAGTTGCGCGGCCGTCGCCTCGCGCCACGGTTCGAACCCGTGTTCGGGTTCGTCGGTGGCCCGCGTGGGACGAGGGGCGGGCCGTTCGTGAACCGCCACGACGTTGCGCGTGGCTGCCTTTAGTCGCCGCTCGATGAAGCGCATCGCGATCGACTTGCCGGAACCCATGAAGCCTTCGACGATCGCCAGCCGACGGGCAGGAAGGGCAGGTGGATCGCAGGTCACAGGCATGACGTCGGCGCGGGCGGACGCATCGGTACGGCAGGTTACCGCGCCGCCGCCGCGCCCGACAAGAACGCGACGAATTCGCGCGTGTACTTCGGCAGCGCTTCGAACGACCGCGCGCACAGCTTCAGCCGTCGATGGCTCCACGGATCGGACAGCTCGACGAGCCGCACGTCCATCGTCTGCATCGCGCGCTCGGCCGCGTGGCGCGACACGACGCCGATGCCCACGCCGCTGGCGATCACGCGGCAGATCGCGTCGAAGCTCTTCAATTGCACGCGATAGCGGATCCGCTTGCCGAGCGCGCGCGCCTGGTCGGCGAGATGCACCTGCAGCGCGCTGCCGTCGGTGAGGCCGATGAAATCGGCGTCGGCGATCGCGTCGAACGCGACCTCGCGTTGCGACGCGAGCGGATGCGCGGCCGGCACGACGACGATCAGCCAGTCTTCGCGGAACGGCTTCTGTTCGAGCCCGCCGAGCCCGACCGAATCGGCGACGATGCCGACGTCGGCCGTCTTGTTGCGGATCGCGTGCACGATCTCCTGGCTCGAACGCTCCTCGACGCTGATCGACAGCTTCGGATGATGGGGCAGGTAGTCGGCCAGCGCGTCGGGCAGGTATTCGCTCAGCGACGCGGTGTTGCACAGCAGCCGGATATGCCCGCGCAGCCCCTGGCCGTATTGCTGCAGTTCGCCGCGCATGTGGTCGATCTGCTGCAGCACGGTGCGCGCGTGGTGTTCGAGCGCGCGGCCCGCGTCGGTTGCCTGCGCGCCCGACTTGGTTCGGTGCAGCAGCGGCACGCCGAGCTCGTCCTCCATGCCGCGGATGCGCTCGCTCGCGGCCTGCAGCGTGATGTGCGTACGCTCCGCGCCGCTCGTGATCGTGCCGGCTTCGCAGATGTTCAGGAAGAGCCGCAGGTCGGTCAGGTCGAAGCGCATGATGGGTGGGGGCGATCGTGTTGGAATGGCCGATAACTTAGCAGGGAACGGCGGCCGCGGTATCAGGCGCAGCCTGAGACCCGATTCGCCGGTTCCGCATTTTCGGGGCGCGCGCGACGGCGGATCATGGCCGCACATCAACCGGGGAGCCTGTCATGCAGATCGATCCGTCGTGGGGCGTGTCGTTCAAGATCGCGCTGCACCTGCTGTTCCTGTGCATCGGCATCGCGTGGGCGTGTTCCGAATTCGCCGCATGGTTGCGCTGAATCGCGCGGCGCGCGGGTGCTGCGGCGGGCTGCCGAAGCCGTCTCGTGCCTATCGATAGCGCGCCGTCATAGTTTTCCGCAACGAAAATTCTTCCGCTTTTCGCGCAAAAGACCATCAAGTTTTTCCGGATCGGACCGTATTACCGGTAGCGAATGCCGGCCGGCATCCGGTCCGTGATCGTTTGTCATCATTGTTTGCATCCGGTTACACGTCGGCCGTTCCGTTTTTGAGATGCTTGAAAGATTGTCAAACCGGAGTCGGATCGTCCATGAAATCGCGCGAGATTCACCGCAACGCGGCGTGGCTGCCAGGCCTTGCCGCCGTGCTCGTCATGGCCGGTTGTGCAAGCACGCAGACCGTTGCGCCGAGCGACACGCTGGCGGGACCGTCGTCGCCGTCGAGCCAGCCGGTCGCAGCGCCGTCGGCCGCCGCGCCGCCGCCGGCGCCGATTTTCGTTGCACAGAAGTACGTCGTGAAGCGCGGCGACACGCTGACGGGCATCGCGTCCGCGAACGGCTGCAGCGTGGCCGACCTGCGCACGTGGAACAAGCTGGGCGCAAACGGCAGGCTGCGCATGGGGCAGGCGCTGCGCATCGTCAAGCAGCAACCGTTGCCGCCGTCGTCGCCGTCGGATGCGGCCGGTACGCAGGTGGCCGCCTCGTCGGCCGGGAGCGGCGGCGCGACGGGCAGCCGCGCGGCGACGACGCAGGCCGCCGCGTCGAACGCGAGCGATCGTCAGGTCGTCAAGGAAACGAAGCGGCATGCAGGCGGCGTCGCACTCAAGTGGCCCGCGAGCGGCAAGATCGTCGACGGATTCCGGCCGGGGCAGAACCGCGGCATCCAGATCGCCGGCCGGCCGGGCGATCCGGTCCGCGCCGCGGCCGACGGCCGCGTGATGTACGCGGGCACCGGCCTGAACGATTACGGCAGCCTGATCATCGTCCAGCACAACGCGGATTTCCTGACCGCCTATGCGCACAACCGCAAGCTGCTCGTGAAGACGGGCGACATCGTGCGCCAGGGCGACGAGATCGCCGAGATGGGCGACCTCGACAACTCGCGTGTCGCGCTGCTGTTCGAAGTGCGGCGCGACGGCAAGCCGGTCAATCCGATGCCGTATCTGCCTTCGTCGCAAGGGTGACGCCGCGCCGTTTCGCTGGAACGGGGCGGCGGTCGCTGCTACCCTAGGGAGTCCCGCGCTGCGCGGGCCGGCGGCCGTCTTTCGGGGATGCGCGGCGAACGCCGTCGCGGGCCGGCCGCCGGCGGGAACGGGTGCGCTGCATCGACGCGTGCCCGCGTTGCTTCGTGCCACCGATTCCGACAGAACACACCACATTCATGGATCACTCTCCGACACGCCGCTCGCTGTTGCTCGCCGCCGTTGCCGCGCCGTTCGTCGCCGCGTGCACGTCCGCGCCGGTCGCCGACCAGGGGCGCGCCCATACCGCCCAGGCCGAACTGGCCGCGCTCGAGAAGGCCTCGAACGGCCGGCTCGGCGTCGCCGCGCTCGATACGTCGAACGGCGTGCGCATCGCTCACCATGCGCGCGAGCGCTTCCCGCTGTGCGGCACCTACGCGGTCGTCGCGGCCGCCGCGATACTCGCGCGCGGCTCGCTCGACGCGTCGCTGCTGCCGCGCCGCATCCTGTACCGCCGCTATGAAATCGTCGCGGGCTCGCCGATCACGGAAAGCCACGTCGACACCGGCATGACGATCGAGCAGCTGTGCGCGGCGATGCTGCAGTCGGGCGACAAGGGGGCCGGCAACCTGCTGATGGGCGTCCTCGGCGGCCCGCAGGCCGTCACGTCGTTCGCACGCGAAAGCGGTGCCACGTCGTTCCGCCTCGATCACTGGGAGCCCGAACTGAACAACGCCGCGCCCGGCGACGAGCGCGACACGTCGACGCCGGTCGAGATGGCCGACACGCTGCAGCGGCTGCTGCTCGGCAACACGCTGCAGGAGCCGCAACGCGCGCAGCTGACGGCGTGGATGGCCGGCGGCGCGCGCGGCACGACCGGCATCGCGGCGGGCGTGCCGCCCGGCTGGCGCATCGCGGACAAGGCCGGCACGGGCGGTTACGGCACGACGACCGACGTCGCGGTGCTGTGGCCGCCGTCGCGCGCGCCGATCGTGATGGCCGTGTCGTTCACGCAGCCGCAGGCCGCCGCGGCCGCCCGCGCGGACGTCGTCGCGTCGGCGGCGCGCATCGTGGCGGGTGCGCTCACCGCGACCACCTGAGCGTCCCGCCTCGCGCAAAACCGGCGTTTGGCTTATCGTGTCGGACAGCGCGCGCCGGTGCCGGCGCGCGGCCCTTTCGCGCCGTTTTTCCGTTCGTCTTCTCCATGCGCCGACTTCCGCCCCTGCACGCGCTGCAGATCTTCTCGACGGTGGCCCGCCATCGCAGCTTCACGCGCGCGGCCGAGCAGCTGTGCATCACGCAGGGCGCGGTGAGCCGGCAGATCCAGACGCTCGAGGCGCATTACGGTTTTCCGTTGTTCAAGCGGCATGCGAAGGGCCTCACGCTGACGGCGGAAGGCGAGCAGTTGCTGCCGGTCGTCAACGAGAGCTTCGCGCGGATCGAAGACATTTCGATGAAGCTCACGCGGCAGCGCACCGATCTCGCGCTGAAGGTGCCCACCTGCGTGATGCGCTGGATGCTGCCGCGCATCCTGCGCTTCCAGGGCGAGCATCCCGATCTCCACGTGCAGATCACGACGGCGTGGCAGCACGTCGTCGATTTCTCGACCGAGCCGTTCGACGCGGCGGTCGTGTACGGCACGTCGCCGGGTGCGGGCGTGTGCGCGCTGCCCCTCTTCGACGAACGGCTGACGCCCGTGTGCGCGCCCGAGTTGCGGCAGACGGCGCCACTCGACGCGGTCGGCGATCTCGCGCGCCATACGCTGCTGCATCCGACCCGCGACCATCGCGACTGGCGCGCGTGGCTCGATCACGCGGGCGAGCGCGGCGTCGATCCGGCGCGCGGGCCGACGTTCGACACGCTCGATCTCGCGACGAACGCGGCGATGCAGGGCTTCGGCGTCGCGATCGGCGACGTGACGCTCGTCGACGACGACGTCAGTGCGCGCCGGCTCGAGCGGCCGTTCGACATCGTGCTCGAAACGGGCGCACGGTATTTCTTCGTCTATCCCGAGCACATCGGCAACCAGCAGAAGATCCGCGCATTCAGCGACTGGATCGCGCGCCATCGCGACTGACCGGCGCGCGCCACCCGTCGCATGCAGGGCCGGCGAACGGCTTTACTGGTACGTGACGACGGCGATCATCGGTGCCTGATTGTTGCCCGGACGGTGCGGTAAAACGATTGCGCGCGAGGCCTGCGTAAAGGTCGTCGTCCTGACGGCCTGCCGGCTCGCCGTGTCGACGAACGCGATCTGGCCGGTCGCCGGACGCGGGCAGTCGGGCCGTACGCGCGCTTGAGCGGCATCGGTCGTATCGAGCGCAAACGTGCAGGGCGGCTCGACGATCATGCCGGAGAAGTGGATGGTGCCGGACGCGCCGGCGGCAAACGACGGGGAAATGGCCAGAAGCGAGGCAGCCAGGACGAACGAGGCGGCGACAGGGCAATGCTTCATGACAGGCTCCAGAGAGGAAGCGCGTCGCAGCGGGGCCGCTCGGGTGGCAGTCCGTCAACGCTGCGGTGCTATCTGCGTAAACGGCAAAACCATCGGACCTCTTGAATCGAAAACGGGAAATAACGGTAATAGGTGCATCACTCGGCATTACTTCAATCAATGTAGGCCGGATTTGCGGGGGCGCAAGTCAGGGTAATGCCGATGCCGTAAGCTGAACGGAGGAACCCGGTTGCGCTGCGGGAGCGCACCGCGAGTCGTTGCAGGGTCAACGAGTTGACGAATCGACGAAGCGGTGCACAGGTGAATGCCGCGCGACAAAAGAAAACGGCCGCTCGTGAAAGAGCGGCCGTTTGGCGTGACGCTACGCCGTTCAGTTCGTGCGCTTGCGTATCGCGCCGACGATCACGAGCAGCACGATCGCGCCGATGATCGACGCGATCCAGCCCGCGCCCTGGCCCGGCGCGTACCAGCCGGCGGCGCGGCCGAGGTAGCCGGCGACGAGCGAGCCGACGACGCCGAGCACGACCGTCATCACGATGCCCATCTTGTCGTCGCCGGGCTTGAGCGCGCGGGCGAGGAGGCCGACGATGAGCCCGACGACCAGGGTTTCGATGAGTTGCAGCATGAACGCCTCCCTATTGCAGTTGAGCAGTTGACGAAACGAAGTTGACTCGTGCGGCGCACAAGGGTTCCATGCGCGCCGGGCCGGTGCATCGCGTGCGAGTATCGCATGCCGGCGCGTCGCGCGGATGTCAGGTTGCCGGTGCGTCCGCCACCGGGTCGAGACGGCGATAGCCTTCGGTCGCGCGCAACAGCGTGCGCGTGTAGTCGCGCGCCACCAACCCGGTGCGCACGTCCTCGATCCGCAACTGTTCGACGATTTCGCCATGCTGCATCACCGCGACGCGCTGGCACAGGAAGCCGATCACCGCGAGGTTGTGGCTGACGAGGATCATCGTCAGGTTGCGTTCGCGATGCAGGCGGCGCAGCAGGTTCAGGATCTCGGCCTGCACCGATACGTCGAGCGCGGACGTCGGCTCGTCGAGCAGCAGTACGCGCGGCTCGACGATCAGCGCGCGTGCGATCGCGACGCGCTGGCGTTGGCCGCCCGACAACTGGTGCGGATAGCGGAACCGGAACGCGGGGCCGAGGCCGACTTCGGACAACGCGCGGGCGATGCGCGCGTCGGCGTCGTCGATACGGTGGATCGACAGCGGCTCGCGCAGCGTCTGGTCGACCGTGAAGCGCGGATGCAGCGACGCGTACGGGTCCTGGAACACCATCTGCACGTGCCGGCGCAATGCGCGATCGGGCGTGCCGCCCACCGTCCGCCCGTCGATCGACAGATGGCCGGACGCGAGCGGCACGAGGCCCGTCAGCGCGCGCAGCAGCGTCGACTTGCCGGAACCCGATTCGCCGACGAGCCCGAACACTTCGCCGTCGCGCACCGCGAAGCTCGCGTCGCGCACGGCGTCGACGTGACCGGTGCGGGTCGGGAAACGGATGGATGCGTGATCGACGTCGATCATCGTACGGCCTCCTGTCGATCGGCGGACGATCCGGCGTATGACGCGGGCTCGAGCCAGGCGGGATCGCGCCGCAGCACGGGCAGTTCGTCCGGCGGGTTCGCGAGCGGCGGGTTCGCCGCGAGCAGCCCGCGCGTATAGGGATGTGCGGCGTCGCGCAGGTCGCGCGCCGCGCAGGTTTCGACCACGCGGCCCGCGTACATCACCGCGACGCGATCGCAGAACGACATCACGAGCGGCAGGTCGTGGCTGATGAACATCAGGCCCGTGCCGTGCCGCGCGATCATCGTGTCGAGTACCGCGAGCACCTGCATCGACACGGCGACGTCGAGCGCGGACGTCGGCTCGTCGGCGATCAGCAGGCGCGGGCCGGTCGACACCATCATCGCGATCATCACGCGCTGGCCCATGCCGCCCGACAGCTCGTGCGGATACGCATCGGCGACGCGCGCCGGGTCGCGGATCTGCACGGCCGCGAGCGCATCGACGATCCGCTCGCGCAGCGCGCGGCCGCGCAAGCCCGGCTCGCGCAGCCGGAACGCCTCGCCCATCTGTTTGGCGACCGTCATCACCGGGTTCAGCGAATACTTCGGGTCCTGCAGGATCATCCCCATCTGGCTGCCGCACAGCCGCCGGCGTTCGGCCGCCGACATCGCGAGCAGGTCGTGGCCCGCGAAGCGCATCGTGCGCGCCGACCAGCGCGCGGCATCGGGCAGCAGGCCGAGCAGCGCGCGGCCCGTCAGCGATTTGCCGGAGCCCGATTCGCCGACGATGCCGAGCCGTTCGCCGGGCGCGAGCGTCAGCGACAGGTCGCGCACGGCGTCGGTGACGGTGCCGTCGTGCCCGCGAAAGCCGATCTTCAGGCCGTCGATTTCGCAGAGCGGCGTGGGTGAGGAGGCGGAATTCATCGGCATCTCATGCTCCGTGGCGGGGATCGAAGACGTCGCGCAGCCCGTCGCCGAGCAGGTTGAATGCGAGGCTCACGAGCAGGATCGCGCAGCCGGGCAGCGTGGCGACCCACCATGCATCGAGCAGCACGTTGCGGCCCGACGCGACCATGAAGCCCCATTCGGGGCTCGGCGGCTGCGCGCCGAGGCCGAGAAAGCCGAGGCCCGCGACGGTCAGGATGATGCCGGCCATGTCGAGCGTCGCGCGCACGATCACCGACGACATGCAGAGCGGCACGATGTAGCGCAGCAGGATGCGCGGGCCCGATGCGCCTTGCAGCCGCGCGACGTGGATGTAGTCGGCCTGCGCGATGCGGATTGTCTCCGCGCGCGCGAGCCGCGCATACGCGGGCCATGCGGTGATCGAGATCGCGACGACCGCGTTGATCACGCCGGGCCCGAGCGCGGCCGCGAACGCGAGCGCCAGCACGATCTTCGGAAACGCGAGCGCGATGTCGGTGATGCGCATCAGCACGCTGTCGACGAAGCCGCCGCAGTAGCCGGCCGTCGTGCCGATCGCGAGGCCGATCGGCACGACGATCGCGACGACGAGCAGCGCGATGCCGAGCGTGAGGCGCGAACCGGCGATCAGCCGCGAGAGGATGTCGCGGCCGAGCTGGTCGGTGCCGAACCAGTGCGACGGCGAGCCGGGCGGCAGCAGCCGGTCGGACAGCACCTGGCGCAGCGGGTCGTGCGGCATGATCAGCGGGGCGACGATCGCGACGACGATCAGCGTGACGAGGATCGCGAGCCCGAACAGGTTCAGCGGGTTGGTGGCGAAACGACGCCAGCGTCGATATGCGAGGCCGAATGCGGCCTGCGAGCGCGACGCGGGTGCATCGGACAGCAGCCACGCGCGCAGCGTGAGGCGCTCGGCGTTCATGATCGGAGGACCTTCGGCATGGGTAGTGAAAGAAGCGGAATGAAAGCGGTCATGGCGGGGCGGCCCTCAGCGCGCACGCGGATCGAACACGCGGTACAGCGCGTCGGTCAGCAGGTTGACGGTGATGAACATCGCGCCGATCACGAGCGTCGCGCCGAGCACCGCGTTCATGTCGGCGTTCAGCAGCGCGCCGGTCAGGTACGAGCCGAGCCCCGGCCACGCGAACACGATCTCGGTCAGCACCGAGCCTTCGAGCAGGTTGCTGTACGTAAGTGCGATCACGGTGAGCAGCGGCACCATGATGTTGCCGAACGCATGCCGCCAGATCACGCGCCGCTCGGGCAAGCCCTTCGCGCGCGCGGTGACGACGTATTCCTGGCTCAGCTGGTCGAGCATGAACGAGCGCGTCATGCGGCTCAGGTAGGCCACCGAGTAGTAGCCGAGGATCGCCGCCGGCAGCGCGATGTGCGACACCGCGTTGCGGAACACGTCCCACTCGCCCGCGAGCGCCGCGTCGATCAGCAGGCTGCCCGTGCGCGGGTCGACCATCCCGTCGTACACGGGATCGAGCCGGCCGGGGCCGCCGACCCAGTGCAGCCGCGCGTAGAACAGCAGCAGCCCCATCAGCCCGAGCCAGAACACCGGCACCGAATTGCCGACCAGCCCGACGAAGCGCGCGACGTGGTCGATCGGCCGGTTGTGCTTCACGGCGGCCGCGACGCCGAGCGGGACGCCGATCGCGATGCCGATCAGCGTCGCGATCGTCGCCAGTTCGAGCGTGGCCGGGAACACGCGTCTGATGTCGTCGAGCACCGGGTTCGCGGTCAGCAGCGACACGCCGAGATTGCCGTGCAGCACATCGCGCGCATAGATCAGGAATTGCGTGGCGAGCGGCTTGTCGAGCCCGAGCGCGATGCGTTCGGCCGCATAGGCTTGCGCCGATGCGCGATCGCCGAGGATCGCGAGCACGGGATCGATCGGCACCTTGCGGCCGATCACGAACGTCAGCGCGAGCAGCCCCGCGAACGTGACGGCGAGCGTGAGCGCCCAGCGCAGCACGCGCAGCGCCCAGCGCACGGCCGGGCGCCGCGCGGGCAGCGTGCGCAGCGCTTCGAGGGAGGAGGCGGGAGTCGACATGCGGCGAGTCTTATTGCTTCTTCAGGTTGCGGTACGACACGAGATCGTTGATCGGCCCGACTTCGAGCCCGCTCACGCCGGGCCGTGTCGCGACTTGCGCGACCTTCTCGAACATGATCACGAACGGCGAGCGCGCGAGCACTTCCTTCTGCATCGCCTGATACAGCTGTGCGCGTTTCGCGGCGGTCGGCTCGGCGAGCGCGGCGTCGGTCTGCTTCGTCAGTTGCGGGATGTCCCAGCTGTTGCGCCAGGCCAGCATTTTATAGCTCGACTTGTCGGAATTGTCGGGGTTCCATGCGAACCCCTGCGCGTTGCTGTGCGGATCGATGTAGTCGGCCGACCATTCTCCGATGTAGATGTCGTGCTGGCGCGCGCGGTATTTCGCGAGCGTCTGCTTGTTGTCGCCGGGGATCAGCTGCACCTTGATGCCGGCCTGCGCGAAATTCGCCTGCACCGCCTGCGCGATTTCGGTGTACGGATAATCGTTGCGCACGTCCATCGTCACCGAAAAGCCGTTCGGTACGCCGGCCTTCGCGAGCAGCGCCTTCGCCTTCGCGACGTCGAGCTTGTACGGGTTCGTGTTCAGCGTGCCGAGGAAGCCTTCGGGCAGGAAAGTCTGGTGCACCTTGTAGGTCGTCTTCACGACGTTGCCCTGGATGCCCGCATAGTCGACGAGCCACTTCAGCGCTTCCTGCACGTCGGGTTTCGCGAGCGCCGGGTTCTTCGTGTTCAGGCCGAGATACAGCAGCGTCGCCTGCGGCGAGGCCGACACCTTCGCCTTGCCGGACTTCACGACCGACGCCAGATCGTCGGGGCTCAGGTCGCGCGCCGCGTCGACGTCGCCGTTCTCCAGCAGCAGGCGCTGGCTTGCGGCTTCGGGCACGTGGCGCAGCACGATGCGTTTCATCGCGAGCGGCAGCCGGTAGCCGTCGAAGCGCTGCAGCACGAGGCTGTCGCCGGCTGTCCACTTCACCAGCCTGTATGCGCCGGAGCCGGCTTCGTTGGTCTTGAGCCACGCGTTGCCGAAGTCGTTGCCCTGCTGGTGCGACAGCAGGAGCTTCTTGTCCAGCACCGATGCGGGCCACGAGCCGAGCACGTTCAGCACGAACGTCGGCGCGTATTTCTGGTCGGTCGTGACCGATACCGTCAGGTCGTCGAGCTTCTTCACGTTGGCGACGACGTTCGCCTTCGTGAGCCCGATGCCGGTCAGCACGGCGGCCGGGCCCTTGTCGAGCAGCACCGCGCGCTGGATCGACCACGCGACGTCGTCGGCCGTCAGCGGATTGCCCGAGTGGAACTTGAGGCCGGGCCGCAGCTTGAACGTGTAGGTCAGCCCGTCGGTGCTGACCGTCCACGACTGCGCGACGTCGCCGTTGAATTTCGACGGATCGCGCAGGTCGACGCGCACGAGCCGGTCGTACGTGTTCGCCACGTATTCCTCCGGCACCAGCTCGTAGATCTCGCCCGGGTCGAGCGTCGTGAATTCGTCGAGCAGCGTGGCCATCACGAACATGTCCTTCGGCGTTTCCGCGCGCGCGGCGGAAAGCGGGACGGCGGCGAGCACGGACGCGGCGGCCAGCGCCGCGACGAGCCGGGAAGTCGGGAATTTCATGTGCGCTCCATCTGTCGTTGAAGTCGTTGAAGTCGTTGAAGTCGTTGAACGTGAACGGTGAAGGGGATGCATGTGGCCGTTACATCAGGTGCCACGGGGCGCTGTCGGCAGCGTCGATCTGCGGCAGCGCGTGCGAGCCCGGTAATTCGTAGTGCCACCACTCGCTGTCGATGTGCGCGAAGCCGGCCGCGTGCATCACGCCGAGCAGCAGCAGGCGGTTGCGCTGCACGGCGACGGGCAGCCCCGCGTGGAAGTGGCCCGATTCGGCGACCATCTCGTCGAAGCCGGTGCCCATGTCGAGCGGTTCGCCGTCCGCGCCGACGAGCGTCAGGTCGAGCGCGGTGCCGCGGCTGTGATTCGAGCCGCGGCCGAGGTCGGCGATGAAGTTCGGATCGGGCAGGAAATCCCACAGCACCTGCTGCGCCTGCGGCGGCCGGTACGCGTCGTAGATGCGCAGCGTGAAGCCGGCCTGCGCGGCAATGTCCACTGCGCGGCGCAGCGCGGCTTCGGCCGGCTCCAGCAGCAGGCAGTGCGCGTGGCGGTAGATCGGCTTGCCGGTCAGGTTGCGGTCGGTCGCGTAGACGAGATCGATGTCGACGCGATGCGTGGCCGGCGTGATTTCAACGAGGCGGTGAGCGTTCATCGGCGGTTGGGAAGGCACTTGCATTCAGGATTCGAATTGATCGAACGTGCGCTGCAGTTCGCGGTTGCGCGCGACGCGCCGGTCGATCGCGGGGCCGAGACGGTCGACCACGGCCGTGATCAGCAGGTTGAACAGGCAGGTGAGCGGCGCGAGCGAATCCCAGAACTGGCCGACGTCGGTCTTCACCTGCAACAGATCGGCCGGCCAGTCGCGCGCCCACGGGCACGACAGATCGGTGACCAGCGCGAACGGCTGCCCGCGCTCGGCGGCCGCCTGGCAATAGCGGCGCGCGCTGCGCGAATACGCGCGTGTATCGGTGACGATGCAGTACGGCCGCTCGAATTCGGAGTTCAGCGAATCGACGTACGAGCCCGACTGGCCGTCCGAATAGAACACGCGCGGGCGCAGGTATTCGAGGTAGCTGCTGAACGCGTTGCTGATCCCGCGCGTCGACTGGATGCCGAGGATGAACACGGCGTCTGCATCGGCGATCCGGTCGGCCACCTGCGCGAACACCGGGCCTTCGGCGAGCCGGTACACGTGGCGGATCGCATCGAGCTCGCGCTCGAGCGACGCCGCGAGCGGGCTTTCACGGCCGTTGCCGTCGGGTGCGGCCGGTGCCGTGCCCGCGACGCGGCGGTATTCGTCGAGCCGGTCGGTGATCATCCACGGGCGATCGCCGCCGCCGCGCAGTTCGCGCTTCAGGTCGTCGAGATTGCGGTAGCCGACGCTGCGCAGGAAGCGCCCGACCGAAATGCCGCTGGTGCCGGCTTGCTGCGCGATCTGGTCGGCCGTCTCGAGCCCGAGCCGGTCGAGGTTCGCGAGCATGTAGCTCGCGATGCGCTTGGCAGTCGGCGTCAACTCCGCATAGCGGGATTCGACGGTGTGAGCGAACGCACAGGTCATTGGCTGTTAGATTGTTGTCGTTTGATGATCGAATGTCATCCATCTAACAAAGCCAAAATCATTCGCGCCAGCGGATAAAAACTATGGCCGGAGGGTAGGTGATAGGGTCGAAAGCAGGGGCGGTGGCGGGGAAGAGCATCCCGGCTCGACCCGGGGGGGGGCGACATTCGACGTATCGAAAAATGTCCGTTTCGCACCATTCGATCAGTTATCCGGATCGAATGAATTGCATCGCGACCGCGCACGAACTTC
Source organism: Burkholderia metallica (assembly GCF_001718555.1). Lineage (NCBI taxonomy): Bacteria > Pseudomonadati > Pseudomonadota > Betaproteobacteria > Burkholderiales > Burkholderiaceae > Burkholderia > Burkholderia metallica. The sequence continues at coordinate 1,797,621 of NZ_CP013403.1, read as the reverse complement.
ATACACCTCAGCGCGTGAATCATTACAAAGTTAAAGCGGATCAGATTAAATCATTAATTCAGGTTAATAATTCATTTAAGTTTTCAGGGGATTTGGATTTAACTTGCGTCACGGGATGTTCGATTTTCGATAATTCGAAAAACGGCATGTGTTCCGTAATGGAAATTCGCTCAATTGCAGGCATGAAGAGGAAACCATGACGAATCTTTCTCGACGCAAAATGCTGGCGGGAACGGCCGGCGCCATTGCCGCCGCGGGTATCGCGGTATCGGCCAAGGCGGCTTCGTTCGGCAATCCGGACCGCCCGCCGGAAGGCGCGGTGAATGCGCGCAACCGCCAGAGCCTGACCGACCCGGGGCCAAAAAATCCGGCCATCGCGAATCAATTTCCGTCCTTTCAGGACCCGCCGGCCACCGATATCAACGGCATGCCGTTATTCTGGGCGTCGTTCAATAATGCGCATAAACGCATTCAAAATGGCGGATGGGCGCGCGAAGTCACGCAGGACGATTTTGCGATTTCCGAAACCATTTCCGGCGTGAACATGCGCCTGACGCGCGGCGGCATTCGCGAGATGCACTGGCACCAGCAGGCCGAGTGGGCCATCATGCTCGACGGCCGCTGCCGGATCACGGTGCTCGACGAACTCGGGCGGCCGTCGGTGCAGGACGTGAAAACCGGCGATCTCTGGTATTTCCCGCCCGGCCTGCCGCATTCGCTGCAGGGCCTCGGCACCGACGGCGCCGAATTCCTGCTCGCGTTCGATAACGGCCGCGCGTCCGAATTCAACACGCTGCTGCTCACCGACTGGATCGCGCACACGCCGCCCGACGTGCTCGCGCTCAACTTCGGCGTGCCGGCCGACGCATTCAGGAACATTCCGCTCGACAACCTGTGGATCTTCCAGGGCGACGAACCTGGCCCGCTCGCGCAAGCGCAGCGCGCGTCGGCATCGTCGGCCGGGGCGCCGCCGCATCCGTTCGTGTTCTCGCTCGGCGACATGAAGCCGGTCAGGAAAACCCGCGGCGGCGAAGTGCGGATCGCGGACAGCACGAACTTCAACGTGTCGACCACAGTCGCGGCGGCGCTCGTGACCGTCCACCCGGGCGGCATGCGCGAGCTGCACTGGCACCCGAACGCGGACGAATGGCAGTACTACCTGCAGGGCGACGCACGGATGACCGTGTTCGACACCGGACCGAAGGCGCAGACGGCCGACTTCCGCGCGGGCGACGTCGGCTACGTGAAGAAGAGCCTCGGGCACTACGTGCAGAACACCGGCAACACCGATCTGGTGTTCCTCGAGATTTTCAAGACCGACCGCTACGCGGAAGTGTCGCTGTCCGACTGGCTCGCGCATACGCCGCCGCAACTCGTCGAAGCGCACCTGAACGTCGCGCCCGACGTGATCGCGCAGTTTCCGCGCAACCGTCCCGACGTCGTGCCGCTGTAACGCGGCGTTCGCGGTGCCGCGGCCGGCACGCGGCCTGCCGGCCACGGCGCCCGACCTTCACGCAGTCTTCCTCATTCGAACGGAACCCCATCATGATTCCCGTCACGAGCAAACCTGCCGGCGGCCTCGCGCTGCCGGGCCTGCCTCCCGAGCGTACCGACGGCGCCGCGCGTGCCGCGCTGGAAGGGCGCCGCACCGGCGTCGCCGCGCTGCTGCCGTTCGTCGGCCCGGCCGTGATCGCGTCGATCGGCTATATGGACCCGGGCAACTTCGCGACCAACATCCAGGCCGGCGCCGCGTACGGCTACCGGCTGCTGTGGGTCGTGCTGGCCGCGAACGCGATCGCGATGCTGTTCCAGGCGATGTCCGCGAAGCTCGGCATCGTGACCGGACGCAATCTCGCGCAGCTGTGCCGCGACCGCTTTCCCGCGCCGGTCGTGTGGGGCATGTGGGCCGCGTCGGAGATCGCCGCGATGGCGACCGACCTCGCCGAATTCCTCGGCGGCGCGCTCGCGTTCGGCCTGTTGTGTCACCTGTCGCTGTTCGCGGGGATGGTCGCGACGGCGCTCGCGACCTGCGCGATCCTCGCGCTCGAAACGCGCGGCTTCCGGCCGCTGGAAGCCGCCATTGCGGCGCTGGTCGGCGTGATCGGCGCGTGCTATCTCGGCGAACTGCTGATCGCGCCGCAGGACTGGCACGCGGCCGCGTTCCACCTGGTCGTCCCGCAGATCCCGGATCATGCGGCGCTGACGATCGCGGTCGGGATCATCGGCGCGACGATCATGCCGCATACGCTGTATCTGCATTCGGGGCTCACACAGAGCCGCACCGCGCCGCGCGACGACGCGGAGCGTCGGCGGCTCGTGCGCTTCTCGAATCGCGAGGTCGTCGTCGCGCTCGGGCTGGCCGGGTTCGTGAATCTCGCGATGGTGATGATGGCGTCGTCGGCGTTTCATGCGAGCGCGCCGGGCATGACCGACATCGGCGACGCGTATCACACGCTGATCCCGGTGCTCGGGCCGGCGGCCGGCGCGCTGTTTCTCGTCGCGCTGCTGACGTCGGGCGTGTCGAGTTCGGTGGTCGGCACGATGGCCGGGCAGGTCGTGATGCAGGGCTTCATCCGCCGCCGCATGCCGGTGTGGGTGCGGCGCGCGGTGACGATCGCGCCGGCGTTCGCGGTGGTCGCGCTCGGCTGCGACGTCACGCGCGCGATGGTCGCGAGCCAGGTCGTGCTGAGTTTCGTGCTGCCGCTGCCGATGATCGCGCTGCTGATGCTGTCGGCACGCACCGACGTGATGGGGGCGCACGCGATGCGGATGCCGCTGCGGCTCGTCGCCGGTGCGGCGACGGTCGTGATCGTCGGCTTGAACGCGTACCTGGTGTGGGCGGCCTTCAATTGAACGGCAGCGGGCCGGCGCCTACTGCTGCATGTCCGGCGCTTCGCGCAGCCGCCAGATCGCGTTGCATTGCTGGCCGCCGAGGCTCGTCGAGCGCAGCGTGACGACGGTGCCGGCCGCGACCCGATACCAGAAATGCGCCATCAGCTCGGTGCCCTTGGGCTGCGCGTGCCCGTCGACCAGCACTTCGCACAGCAGCGGCGACGGCGAGCCGGACGGGTGCGTGACGTACACGTGCAACCGCGCGATGTCGCGGGTCGCGGTGAACACGATTTCGTGGTTGCCGCTGCCGATCAGCAGCGTGCCGCCGGGTTCGTCGATCGCCTGCAGGTACGCGCCCGCGCCGGCCTCGATCGCGGCGGCCGCAACGGTCAGCCCGGCCGAGCGCACGTAGTCGGTCGCCGCGATGCGGGCGGCGAGCGCGTCGGAGCGGGCCGGCGTGCCGTCCGACAGCGCGAACGGCGCGCCGTCGCGCAGCGCGACGCCGACGTGATTCGCGTAGTAGCGCCACCGGTCGAGGAAGCGGATATCGCCGGTCATGTGCAGTGCGCGGATCGGTTCGCCGTGATACCGGAGCGTCGTCGTGCCGGTGCCCGTATCGAATGCTTCGTGAATGCCGTACTTGCTGACGAAGTTCTGCACCGGATCGAGCAGCGTCGTTTCGCCCTTGGCGCTCCACAGGTGCAGGAACGTCGTATCGATCCCGAAGCATTCCTGGAAATCGGTGCCGATGCGGGCGATGCAGTCGCGCAGGTGGCCGGCGTAGCGGGCCCACGCGTCGGCGGTCCCGGCGACGAGCCCGGCCTGCAGGGCGCCGCCGTGGCGCGCGTTGACTTCGTCGACGACGAGGCGCCAGTGATGGTCGCGCCGCTCGCCGATCAGCGGCGTGACGACGAACGTGCAGAACAGCGGGTCGGGGCACGCGTGGAGCCGGTCGTCGCCGATCTGCGAGAACAGGTCGAACGCCGGCGCGCAGAACCAGATGTCGGCATCGTACAGCGCGAGCTTGCGGATGTGCGGGTGGCGCGCGCAGTACTCGGCGGCTTCGATGAAGCGGCCGACCGGCAGCGCATACGCGCCCGACGCTTCGATCACGTCGACCGACTGGCTCGCGAGGATCTGCCGCTTGCGTTCGGACAGGCCGTAGCCGATCACCGCGACCCGGCCGTCGTAGCCCGTGTGCCGCAGCGACAGCAGGAACGGGACGAGCATTTCATACCATGCGCGGTTGTTGTCGTTGATCGCCACGCAGACCGCGTGCTCGCTCGAATGCATGTGGTTTCCCCGTTACGTGTGCCCGGCGCGGGTGTCCCGCGGCGCCTGCCATTGTAGATCGCCGGCCGCGGCCCGGCACGGCGCGGGCGCGGCGGCCGCGGCGATTACCCGCAAGCCGGCGGTGCCGGCTGCGCGGGCAGCCGCGATTATTTCGCGAGCGTGCGGTATGACACGAGGTCGTTGATCGGCCCGATTTCCGGCCCCGTCACGCCGGGGCGCGTCGCGACCTGCACGACCTTCTCGAACATGATGATGAACGGCGAGTTCGCGAGCACGGCTTTCTGCAGCGCTTCGTAACGTTGCGCGCGCTTCGCGGGCGACGGCTCGACGAGCGCGGCCTCGCTGTCCTTCGTCAGTTGCGGAATGTCCCAGCTGTTGCGCCACGCGAGCATCTTCGTCGGCGACTGGTCGGAATTGTCCGGATTCCACGCGAAGCCGCGCGCATTGCTGTTCGGGTCCATGTAGTCGGGCGACCATTCGCCGATGAAGATGTCGTGCTGGCGCGCGCGATACTTGCCGATCGCCTGCTTCGCATCGCCCGGAATCAGCTTCACGCGGATGCCGCCCTGCGCGAAGTTCGCCTGCAGCGCCTGCGCGATCTCGAGGTACGGATAGTCGTTCGGCATGTCCATCGTCACGTCGAAGCCGTTCGGCAAACCGGCCTTCGCGAGCAGCGCCTTCGCCTTCGCGACGTCCTGCTTGTAAGGCCGCGCGTTCGACGCGCCGAGGAAGCCTTCGGGCAGGAAGGTTTGATGCACCTTGTAAGTCGTGCTGACGATGTTGCGCTGGATGCCGTCGTAGTCGACGAGCCATTTCATCGCCTGCTGCACGTCGGGCTTCGCGAGGTTCGGGTTCTTCGTGTTCAGGCTCAGGTACAGCAGCGCGGACACCGGCCACGACGCGACCTTGATCTTCCCGGCCTTCGACAGCGCGGCGAGGCTGTCGGGGCTCAGGTTGCGTGCGGCGTCGGCGTCGCCGTTCTCCAGCAGCAGCCGCTGCGCGGACGCTTCCGGCACGTGACGCAGCACGACGCGCTTCATCGGGTACGGCGTGCGGTACTTGTCGAAACGCTGCAGCACGATGGTTTCGTTCGGCGTCCACTTGACGAGCTGGTACGGGCCCGAGCCCGCGTCGTTGGTGCGCAGCCAGCCGCTGCCGAAATCGTTGCCCTGCTGGTGCGACAGCAGCAGCTTCTTGTCGAACACCGATGCCGGGCACGCGCTCAATACGTTGAGCACGAAGCTCGGCGCGTACTTGCGGTCGGTTTCGAGCACGACGGTCTGCGGGTCGACCACGCGCACCTTCTGTGCCACGTTCGCCTTCGTCAGGCCGAGATCGGCGAGCACGCCGGCCGGCCCCTTGTCGAGCAGGATGGTGCGTTGCAGCGACCACGCGACGTCGTCGGCGGTCACCGGGTTGCCGGAATGGAACGTGAGACCGGGGCGCAGCTTGAACGTGTAGGTCACGCCGTCGGCGCCGACCGTCCACGATTGCGCAATCTGCCCGTCGAAGCGCGTCGGGTCCTTCAGGTCGACGCGCACCAGGCGTTCGTAGGTGTTCGCGACGTACTCGGACGGCACCAGCTCGTAGATCCCGCTCGGGTCGAGGGTCGTGAATTCGCCGAGCTGCGTGGCGACGACGAAGATGCCGGGCGGCGTGGCGGCCTGCGCCGGCAGCGCCGGAACAAGCGCGACGAGCGCGGCGCTGACGAACAGCCGGGACAGCAGGTGCTTCATGCGGGCTCCGTTGAAAGGGAATCGTGGGTGCGATTCTCTCATCGACGGCCGCCCGGGTGAAAATATTCGGCGCGCGCGCCGACGGGGTGGCGCGCAGCAGCGAGCCGGGCAGGCGCCCGGCCTCGGCAGGCTTAGGTCAGATCGCGCAGCGCGCGATCGCGAAGCGCATCGCTTCCTCGGCCGGCTCGTTGCCCGAGCCGCGCACGACCTTGATGACGGCGCCGTTGCCCGACGGTGTCAGCGTGACGAAGTACGAGTTCGAGCCGACGGAGATATCGGTCACGCCGTTGTGCTGCGATTGCTCGGTGCCCGACAGGCGGCTGTCGAGGCAGTTCGCGATCGCATAGGCAGGACGCTGCGACGCCACGTAGATCATCGGCGCCGCACCGGAGGCGGCGGCCGAGTCGGGCGACGGAGCGGAACCGCACGCGGCGAGCAGGGCGGCGGGAACGAACAGCAGGAATCGTTTCATGGCGGTCGTCGGGTGTCTCGTATCGAGGCTGGGGCGCGGGGTAGGCGAAACGCGAAGCTTCGCGACGAAACCGCCCGGAATCGGGCCGTTCGTGACGGACGACGATGCGGCAGGCGGCTGACGACGGAGTATACCCGCGGCATGCGACGGCGCTGGCGCGTTGAAACGATTCGATACACAACAAGCACCCGCTGCCGCGCGGCGGCAGCGGGCGTTCAGGCAGTGGCGAATGGGCACTTGCCGGTGTTGTCGCTCTTATTGGCCGATCTGGTGGCTGACCGCATTTTCCTGCTGGTTCAGCACGTGCTTTTCGCTCTTCGTGATGTGGCCGTGATCCTGCGCGGCCATGTCCCGCTCTTCCTGGCGGATCTTGCGGTCGTCGCGGTGCAGGCGTGCGGCCTGCGCGTGCGACATCTCGCCTTCCCTCACTTCGTGATGGATGCGGCGATTCTGGTTCGCGAGGCGCTGGTTGACCTCTTCGCGGCGCGGATGCGCCTGCTGCCACGGCGTGTCGGCGAACGCGGTGCCGGTCAGCACCGACATCAGGGTGGCGGCGATCGCGAGATGGCGGGTGAGGGCTCGCATGGTGTTTTCTCCTGTCGTTGTGCGTCCGGATCGTGGGCGCTTGTTCAGAAAACGCGGAGCGGGCACCGGCTGTTGACGTTTCCGCCTGTATCGATTGCAAGTCTTTATTACGTCTGCGGAAAACGGCGCGGGCCCCGGCGTGTGCGGCGCGGGGCCCGGTGGTCGCGCGGGCGGATCAATGCGCGCCGGCCGCCGCCGCATCGGCATCGCCGCCGCCCGAGCGTGTCGGCTTCGTGATCCAGATGAGCGGAATGATCGCGACGAAGATGATCGCCGACACGTAGAAGATGTCGTTCAATCCCATTACGGCCGCCTGCGAATCGACCGACGCGTTGAAGAACGCGAGCGCCGAATCGGGGCTCAGGTGCAGCAGCGAACGCGTCGTGTCGACCTGCTGCGCGAAGATCGGGTTGGTGACGCTCGCCTGTTCGGTGAGCCGCGCGTGATGCAGGATCGTGCGGTCGTTCCACGCGTTGCTGATCAGCGACGTGCCCACCGCGCCGCAGAACGTGCGGCCGAAATTCGACAGGCCGGCGGCGGCCGGGATCTTTTCAGGCGGCAGCCCGGACAGGATGATCGACGTCAGCGGCACGAAGAACATCGCCATCGGGATGCCCTGCAGCAACGTCGGCAGCACGAGATCCCAGCGCGACACGTCGGTGTAGAACGTCGTGCGCATCATGAACACGACCGCGAAGCCGACGAACGCGAGCGTCGCGATGTAGCGCGGATCGGTGCGCGGCAGCAGGCGCCCCATGACCGGCGTGAGCAGGATCGCGAACACCCCGAGCGGCGCGGTGGCGAGCCCGGAGTCGACCGCGCGGTAGCCGAGGTAGCCCTGCATCCACTGCGGCAGCAATACGAGCGTGCCGAAGAACATCCCGTACGCGACCGAGATCGCGATCGTGCCGCCCGCGAAGTTGCGCTGCGTGAAGAGCCGCAGGTCGACGATCGGGTTGGCCTCGTACAGTTCCCACACGAGGAAGAACGCGAAGCCGATCAGCGCGACGATGCCGAGCGCGACGACGACGGGCGAGTTGAACCAGTCGAGATCCTTGCCCTTGTCGAGCATGATCTGCAGCGATGCGACCCACAGCACGAGCAGCAGCAGGCCGACGGTGTCGATCGGCATGCGTTTCGTCGCCGATTCGCGGTCGCGGAACACGAGCCACGTGACGGCCGCCGCGAAGAAGCCGACCGGGATGTTGATGTAGAAGATCCACGACCAGTTGTAGTCGTACGTGATCCAGCCGCCGAGCGACGGCCCCGCGATCGGGCCGACGAGCGCCGTCATCGACCACAGCGCGAGCGCGCTCGACGATTTCTGCCGCGGCCACGCGCCGAGCAGCAGCGCCTGCGACAGCGGCGCGAGCGGGCCTGCCACCGCGCCCTGCAGGATTCGCGCGGCGAGCAGCGTCGGCAGGTTCGGCGCGATCCCGCACAGCCACGACGCGAACACGAACAGCAGGATCGCCGTGACGAACAGGCGCACCTGGCCGAAGCGCTGCGTGAGCCAACCCGTCAACGGAATCGACACCGCGTTCGCGGCCGCGAAGATCGTGATCACCCACGTGCCTTCGTCGACCGACACGCCGAGGTCGCCCGAGATCGTCGGGATGGCGACGTTCGCGATCGACGAATCGAGCACGTTCATGAACATCGCGAGCGATACCGCGATCGTGCCGATCGCGAGGCGGCCGCCCGATAGCGGCGCTGAAGAGGACGGAGCGGACATGGGTTTCCTGCGAACGGTAGGGACGGATGCGGGCCGCCGGTTGCGGCGGGCACGCGCCGCCGCGCACGCGCGTGCACGCGGCAACGCGGCGCACGCGCGCTCGGGCGGCTGGACGGAAAGGGTCACGGCGCGTGACGCGGCCCGGTACCGGGGCCGACGCGCGCAACGTGCTGCTCGATCGGAAGCACGAAGCCGTGGCGGGCTTCGCGAGGCCGGATACGGCCGGTCAGGAAGGCGGGACGCGCGTGACGCGCCTGCGGGCAGCGCTCAGGCGGCTGCCGTTGCGTGTGGAGTCGTTGTGCATCGCGACAGGCTAACGATGTGGCGAGCCGCCATCAACACGGGGCGGCTCATTAATCGATTTCGCGTCGCGCAATAATCGGTGGGCGAACCGCACCGGTTACGGCGCGGCTCGCCATGCGGTGAACACTTCCGCGAGGAAATCGACGAACGCGCGCACCTTGCTGTCGAGGGTCGCGCGTCGCGGATACAGCACGTGCAGCTCGACGTCGTCGCTGCGGTGCCAGTCGGGCAGCACGATTTCGAGTTCGTTCCGTTCGAGCCGGCGGGCCGTGTAGTGCGTCGAGACGAGTGCGATGCCGCCGCCGCTCGCGGCCTGGCGGAGCACCGTCACCGATTCGTTGGTGATCAGCACCGGCCGCACCGGCACGTCGGCCACGTCGCCGGCCGCGTTGGTGAGCCGCAGCGTCAGCCCGGGCGCGTCGCGGCCGACCAGCAGCAGGTCGTGTTGCGCGAGATCCTGCGGCGTGGCGGGCCGGCCGGCGCGGTCGAGATAGGCGGGGCTCGCGGCGAGCTTCGCCTGCGACCAGCCGAGCGAGCGCGCGATGTAGCTGGAGTCGGTCAGCACGCCCGCGCGCAGCGCGACGTCGAAGCCGTGCTCGACGAGATCGAGCGCGCTGTTGTCGTAGATCAGCACGAGCTGGACCAGCGGGTAGCGCCGGCGGAACTCGGCGAGTGCCGGCTCCAGTTCGAACAGGCCGATCGAGTAGGGCACCAGCACGCGCAGCGTGCCCTCCGGCGCTGTGCGCAGCGCACGGGCCTGACGGTCCGCGTCGAGCAGGATGTCCTCGGCGCGCAGGCAGCGCTCGTAGTAGTCGCGTCCGGCCTCGGTGACGGAGACGCGGCGCGTGGTCCGGTACAGCAGCTGGACGCCGAGGTCGTCCTCGAGCTGCTTGACCTTGCGGCTCACGCGGCTGAGCGGCATGTCGAGATGCGTGGCGGCGGCGGTGAAGTTGCCGCGCTCGACCACGCGCAGGAATATCCGGATGCTTTCGAAATCCATACGGGGTGCTTCCGTGTTCGGTGTGCGGGCATCTTACCTGCGCCGGCCGAATCGCTTCATGCGGCGGCGATTATCCTGCCCGGTGCAATAACGCATCCTGTCCGAGCCTCTTAGTGGCGGCGGCGCGCGCCCGTATGCTCGCCGGATGAAATTCGCCTTGCCCTCCCTGCCGCCGCTCGCGGCCGTGCGCACCGCGCTGCGCGACACGTGGCCCGCGCTGCCGCCCGGCGCCGTCGGCTTCGCGTTGCGCAACACGGCGGCGTCGCTGCTCGCGCTCTACATCGCGTTCCGGATGAATCTCGACGACCCGAAGTGGGCCGCGTCGACGGTGTGGATCGTCGCGCAGGGCAGCCGCGGAATGGGGTTGTCGAAGAGCCAGTACCGGATTCTCGGCACCGCGATCGGCGCGGTCGTCGCGCTCGTGCTGACCGGCGCATTCGCGCAGACGCCGGAGCTGTTCCTGCCGGCGCTCGCCGCGTGGATCGGCTTGTGCGCGGGCGTCGCGACCTTCCTGCGCAATTTTCGTGCGTATGCGGCGGTGCTCGCCGGCTATACGGCGGCGATCATCGCGATGGACGCGGTGGCCGCGCCGCTGCACGCATTCGACATCGCGACCGCGCGATTCCTGTACGTGGTGGTCGGCATCCTGTGCGGCGCGGCGTTCGAGACGGTGTTCGCGCCGGGCTCGCCGCTGGCCGACGTCCGCACGCGGCTCGCGCGCTATCTCGACCGCGCGGTGGCCGTCGGCGCGGGCGCGCTGCGCCGCGAGCCGAACGGCGCGGCCGTGCACCGGCTGTTCGTGGAGGCGCTCGCACTCGACACGGCAGCCGAGTATGCGGCCGCGGGCGAGCCGTCGGTGCGCAATGCGATCGGCCATCTCCGTGCGGCGGTGCTCGGCGTGCTGTCCGCGCAGGCCGCCGGGCAGGCGCTGCACGAGCACGCGGCGCGCAGCGGCGGCACGCCGGACCCGTTGATCGCCGATACCGCTCAGGTGCTCGACGGCGTGGCCGCGCGGGGCGACGCGGGTGCGGCGCTGGCCGCATTGCGTGCGCGCGTGGACGACGCGATGCGCGCCGAGGCCGCGGAGCCGGCCGGCTCGGACCCGTCGCGCCTGCTCACGCTCGACCGGCTGGCGGCGCTCGTCGCCGGGTTCGACGCCGCGTATGCGGGCCAGGTGCAACTGGCGCGGCCGAATCCGCCGGCGTCGCGCGTGCGCTATGCGTTTCACCGCGATCCGGTGCTCGCGTGGCACAACGGGCTTCGCGCGTTCGTCGCGGTGCTGATCGCGGCAGCGCTGTGGATCGTCACCGCGTGGCCGTCGGGCGCCGGGTTCGTCGCGATCACGGGCGTGGTCTGCGCGCTGTTCTCGACGCGCCCGAACTCGGTCGGTGCCACGCTCGGTTTCCTGAAAGGCGCGGGCTGCGCGGCGGTCGCGGGCGCGCTCTGCAATTTCGTGCTACTGCCGGCCGTGTCGGGCTTCGAGATGCTCGCGACCATCCTCGGCGTGTTCATGATCGGCACCGGTATCGCGATGCGCAATCCGCGCACGGCCGGCATCGGTAGCGGCTTCTCGATCTTCTTCTGGAATTTCACGTCGCCGGACAATACCGCGCGCATCGGCGACGCCGCCTTTCTCAATTCGGCGCTCGCGACGCTGCTCGGCATCGCGTTCGGCGCGCTGGTGTTCGCGCTCGTGTTTCCCGGCGACGCCGGCACGAGCCGGCGGCGCCTGCATCGCGCGGTGCGCGACGACCTCGCGCGGATCGCGCACAATCCGCGGGCTTGGCAAGCGAGCGCGTGGCTGAGCCGCACGGCCGATCGTATCGGACGCGAACTCGGGTTCGCGGGCCGTCTGCCGGCCGCGCTGATCGAACGCGACGTGCGCGACCTGCTCGCGGCCTGGACGATCGGCGACAGCCTGCTGGCGCTGGCCGCGCTTGCAACCCGCGAGCCGGCGGCGCGCCGTGCGGTCGCGGTGGTGCGGGGGCGGATCGGGCACGCGGATTTCGCGCGGCTCGCGCGGGCCGGCCATGCGGCGGCCCGGGTGCTGCTGCGGCGCGTGACCGAGGTCGACAGCGACGATGGCCGCGCGCTGCTGCGCGGCGCGGTGTTGCTGAGAACGATCGCGGATACGGCGGCCGCGCACGACGGCTTTCTGAGCGGCCGCGACGATTGACGGCGCGACTGACGCGCGCGGGCGGCGGCCCGCCCGTCAGCTGAGGTGATACGCGTTGACGGGCGTCACTTCCGCCGGCAGCGGCTCGCGGTTCAGTTCGAGCAGCGTGCGCTCGATCTGGCGCGTCATCGCATCGAGGGCGAGATGGTTCGGCCCGTCGCCGAACGGTTCGGCGATCGCATGCGCGATCGCGTCGAGCGCGATCAGCGTATAGGCGACGAACACGGTGACGAACGGCGTCGCCGCGCCGATCGAATCGACGAGGCCGAACGGCAGCAGCACGCAGTACGCATAGATCGTCCGGTGCAGCAGCACGTCGTAGGAGAACGGGATCGGCGTCGACGCGATGCGCTCGCAGCCGCTCACCATCGCCACCAGCTCGTCGAGGCGCGCGTCGAGCATCCACAGGCGCGTGTCGGCGAGGCGGCCCGCATCGGCGCGCGCGGCGAACGCTTCGCGCAGTTCGTGCACGATGACGATCGGGCGGAAGCGGGACGCGGCGATGCGCGCGCAGGTCGCGCCGTCGAGCAGCCCGCGCAGGTCCGCGTCCGGATCGGTGCCGCGCAGCTGATGCTTGAGCGCATGGACGAACGCGACGACCTTGCGCACGAACGCGCGCTGCGCGGCCTCGTCGCGATCGATCGCGCCGTAGCAGAGCGCCTGCGACACCAGCGTGCGCGTCGCGGTCAGCACGCCGCCCCACAGCTGCCGGCCCTCGCGATAGCGTTCGTAGCTCGCGTTGTTGCGGAACCCGGCGAAGATCGCGAGCGTGAGGCCGATCAGCGTGAACGGCGTCGGGTTCAGCGGCACCTTCTCGCCGAGCACGCGGCCGCCGCCCCATACCGCGACCAGGCTGATCGCAAGCGTCAGCAGGAGCTGCGGCAGGATGGTCGGCAGTACCGAACCGTTCCAGACGAGCAGCATCCGCAGCCAGTGCTCGCGCGGCCGAACGATCATCGCCGTGCTCCGTCAGGCGGCGATCGACGCCGGCGCGGCCGCGCGATGCAGCAGCACGGGAATCGACTTCGACGTCGGCGTGTTGCACACGTCGCCGACGCTGTCGAGCGGCACGAGCGGGTTGGTTTCCGGGTAGTACGCGCCGATGCAGCCGCGCGGGATGTCGTATTCGACGAGCAGGAAGCCGTCCGCGCGCCGCGCGATGCCGTCGTGCCACACGGTTTCCATGTCGACCCATTCGCCGGCCTTCAGGCCGAGCATCGCGAGATCGTCGCGGTTCGCGAACACCACGCGGCGCTGGCCGAACACGCCGCGATAGCGGTCGTCGAGCCCGTAGACGGTCGTGTTGTACTGGTCGTGCGAACGCGTGGTCATCAGCGTCATCAGCCGTTCGCCGTGCAGCGCGCGGGCGCGCTGGATCGGCGTGCCGGCCGGCAGCGCGTGCGCGATGAAGTTCGCCTTGCCCGTCGGCGTGAGCCACTCGCGGTCGCGCGACGCCACCCGCAGATGGAAGCCGCCCGGCCGCGCGATGCGCGTGTTGTAGTCGTAGAAGCCGTCGAGCGTCGCCTCGATCGCGTCGCGGATCTTCGCGTAGTCGTCCTTGTACGCGAGCCAGTCGATCTTGCCGCTGCCGAACAGCGCGTGGCCGATGTGCGCGACGATCGCGGGCTCCGACATCAGGTTCGGCGACGCCGGCTTGTTCATCCCGTACGACACGTGGACCATGCTCATCGAATCCTCGACCGTCACGCCTTGCGCGACGTTGTCCTGCAGGTCGATTTCGGTGCGGCCGAGCGTCGGCAGGATCAGCGCGTCGCGGCCGTGGATCAGGTGGCTGCGGTTCAGCTTCGTCGTGATGTGCACCGACAGGTCGCAGCGGCGCATGCCTTCCCACGTGCGCGGCGTGTCGGGCGTCGCCATCGCGAAGTTGCCGCCGAGGCCGATCAGCACCTTCACACGGCCGTCGAGCATCGCTTCGATCGTCTCGACGACGTCGTAGCCGTGGTGGCGCGGCGGCTCGAAATCGAACACGCGGCCGAGCCGGTCGAGGAACGCATGCGACGGCTTCTCCTCGATGCCGACCGTGCGGTTGCCCTGCACGTTCGAGTGGCCGCGCACCGGGCACAGGCCGGCGCCGGGGCGGCCGATGTTGCCGCGCATCAGCATCAGGTTCGTCAGCATCTGCACGGTCGCGACCGAATGCTTGTGCTGCGTGATGCCCATCCCCCACGTCGCGATCACGCGTTCGCTGCGCGCATAAAGCTGCGCGAGGCCGTCGATCTGTTCGTACGGCACGCCGCTTTCGGCCGTCAGCGCGGACCAGCTTTCGTCGCGCAGATCGTCGGCGAACGCGTCGAAGCCGGCCGTGTGTTCGTCGATGAACGCGGTGTCGAGCACGCGCGGCGTGCCGGCGGCGCGCGCGGCGTCGTCGAGTTCGAGCACGCGCTTCGCGATCCCCTTGATCAGCGCGAAATCGCCGCCGATCGTCGGCTGGATGAACGTCGACGCGATCTTCGTGCCCGACATCGTCAGCATTTCCAGCGGGCTTTGCGGATCGGCGAAGCGTTCGAGGCCGCGCTCCTTCAGCGGGTTGATCGACACGATCGTCGCGCCGCGCTTCGCGCATTCGCGCAGCTCGCCCATCATCCGCGGATGGTTGGTGGCCGGGTTCTGGCCGAAGATCAGCAGCGTGTCCGCGTGCTCGAAATCGTCGAGCGTGACGGTGCCCTTGCCGACGCCCACCGACGCCGGCAGCCCGCGGCTCGTCGCCTCGTGGCACATGTTCGAGCAGTCGGGGAAGTTGTTCGTGCCGTAGAGCCGCACCAGCAGCTGGTACAGGAACGCCGCCTCGTTGCTCGCGCGGCCGGACGTGTAGAACGCGGCCTGGTTCGGGTCGGGCAGCGCGCGCAGGTGGCGCGCGATCAGCGCGAACGCGTCGTCCCACGCGATCGGGACGTAGCGGTCGGTCTGCGCGTCGTACACCATCGGATCGGTGAGCCGGCCGTGCTGTTCGAGTTCGAAGTCCGACTGTTCGAGCAGCTCGGCGACCGTGTGCGCGGCGAAGAAGTCGGGCGTCACGCGCTTGCTCGTCGCTTCGGCGGCCACGGCCTTCACGCCGTTTTCGCAGAATTCGAACGTCGATGCGTGCTGGCGATCGGGCCACGCGCACCCCGGGCAGTCGAAGCCGTCCGGCTGGTTCTGGCGCAGCAGCGTGCGGTAGTTGCCGCCGGCGACCTTTTCCTTGATCAGATTGATCGTGACGGCCTTGAGCGCACCCCAGCCGGCGGCCGGGTGGGTGTACGGTTCGATGCGCGCGGTGGCGGATTTCTTTTTCATGATGCGGGTGTCGGGGTCGATGGCTGCAGAGTACGCGCGGCCCCCGTCCGGCTGTGTGTACACCTGTTCACTTCAAAAAAGAGTACAGTTTCGGCCATTCAGGCAGTACGGATCGCAACTGTATCGTTGAAGGGAAGTTGAAAGGGAGGCGCGTGAAGCGTTACGAACAACTGGCCGACGAGCTCCACGCGCAGATCGAGCGCGGCGTGTACCGGCCCGGCGAGCGGATTCCGTCGGTGCGGCAGGCGAGCCGGCAGCAGCAGCTCAGCGTCACGACCGTGCTGCGCGCGTACCTCGTGCTGGAAAGCCGCGGGCTGATCGAAAGCCGGCCGCAATCGGGCTATTTCGTCCGCGCACGCGCCGCGGCGCCGGCCGAGGCCGAGCTGCACACGTCGGCGCCGACCGCCGAGCCGTCGGCGGTGGACGTGAGCCGGCTGGTGCTGTCGACGCTGCGCTCGATCGCGCGCGACGACGCGGTGCCGCTGGGTTCGCCGTATCCCGATGCGTCGCAGTTTCCGGTGCAGCGTCTCGCACGCTATGCGCAGACGATCGGCCGCCGTCGCACGCGCTGGGGCGTGATCGACGATCTGCCGCCGGGCAACCAGGAACTGATTCGCCAGATCGCGCGGCGTTATGCGGAGCGCGGGATCGCGGTCGAACCCGGCGAGATCGTGATGACGATCGGCGCGACCGAGGCGATCAACCTGTGCCTGCAGGCCGTCGCGAAACCGGGCGACACGATCGCGGTGGAGTCGCCTACCTTCTACGCGATGCTGCACGCGATCGAGCGGATGGGCATGCGTGCGCTGGAAATCGCGACGCACCCGGGCGACGGCATCGATCTCGACGCGCTCGAACGGGTGCTCGAGAGCGAGCGCATCGCCGCGTGCATGGTGATGCCGAACTTCCAGAATCCGCTCGGCTTCCAGATGCCCGATGAACGCAAGCGCGCGCTCGTCGAACTGCTGGCGAAGCACGGCGTGCCGGCGATCGAGAGCGACGTCTATCACGAGCTTCACTTCGGCGACACGACGCCGAGCGCGCTGAAGTCGTTCGACCGCGACGGGCTCGTGCTGCATTGCGCGTCGTTCACGAAGAGCCTGTCGCCGCGCTACCGGATCGGCTGGGCGATGCCGGGCCGCTACCGCGACCAGGTCGAGAAGCTGAAATTCCTGAACACGCTCGCGACGCCCGCGATCGAGCAGCTCGCGATTGCCGAGTACCTGAAACACGACGGCTACGATTTCCACCTGCGGCGCATGCGCAAGCAGTACGCGCAGCAGGCGAGCCTGATGAGCGCGATGGTGCGGCGTTTCTTTCCGGAAGGCACGCGGCTGTCGCAGCCGCAGGGCGGTTACGTGCTGTGGGTCGAGCTGCCGCCGCAGGTCGACGCGATGAAGCTGTATGCGCTCGCGCTCGCGCAGCGGATCACGGTCGGGCCCGGGCACATGTTCTCGGCCGGCACCGATTACCGGCATTTCATCCGGCTCAACTACAGTTATCCGTGGTCGCGCCAGATCGAGGAAGCGTTGAAGGTGCTCGGCCGGCTCGCGTCGGAGTGCGCGGCGCGCTGAGGGCGGGGCGGCGGCCGCTCACCGGCTGCCGCCTACGTCAACCCGCGTGTGGCGCCTGCAGCGCGGTTTGCGCGGCGCCGACCATCTGCCGCATGTCGAAGCCCGACGGATGCTGGTACACGCGCAGCCCGAATTCCGGCAGCACGGCGATCAGGTGGTCGAACAGGTCGGCCTGGATGGCTTCGTAGTCGACCCAGGTCGTCGTGTCGGTGAAGCAGTACAGTTCGAGCGGAATGCCTTCGGCCGTGAGCGGCAGTTGCCGCGCCATGCAGGTCATGTCGCGGCGGATGCGCGGATGGCCGTTCAGGTAGTTCGCGACGTACGCGCGGAACGTGCCGAGGTTCGTCAGCTGGCGGCGGTTCGCCGCGCAGTCGCCGGCCGCGCCGAGCGTGCCGTTCCACTGCGCGATCGCATCGACCTTGTCCTCGAGATAATCCTTCAGCAGCGTCAGGCGTTCGAGCCGTTCGATTTCGTCGTCGGTCAGAAAGCGCACGCTCGTCGCGTCGACGAACAGCGCGCGCTTGATGCGGCGGCCACCGGCTTCGGTCATCCCGCGCCAGTTCTGATAGCTCTCGGTGATCAGCTTCCACGTGGGCACCGTGATGATCGTGTGGTCGAAGTTCGCGACCTTCACGGTGTTCAGCGTGATGTCGATCACGGTGCCGTCCGCGCCGGCCGACGGCATCGTGATCCAGTCGCCGATCCGCAGCATGTCGTTCGACGACAGCTGCACGCCGGCGACGAGGCCGAGCAGCGTGTCCTTGAAGATCAGCATCAGCACCGCCGACATCGCACCGATGCCGGACAGCAGCAGGCCGATCTGCTTGCCGGTCGCGTCGCCGATCACGACGAGCGCGGCCGTGATGAACATCACGAGCTTGACGAGCTGCATCGCGCCTTTCAGCGACAGGCGCGGCTGGTCGTGCTGATCGCGCTGGTAAGTGCGATGCGTATGTTCGAGCGCCGAGAGCGTCGCACTGACGGTCATCGTCACGAGGAACACGATCAGCGCGAACAGCACCTTGTCGGCAGCCTGCGCGGCCCCGACCGGGATGCCGGGCACCACGCCGAGCCCGAGCTTGATCACGACGAACGGGACGATGCGGTTCAGCCACTTGAATGCGCCGAACTCGAACAGCGCGTCGTCGACGCGTGTGGCGGAGCGGCGCGCGACGCGCGCGACCACGCGGAACAGCAGGAAATGGACGACGGTGGTGATCGCGCCGGCGGCGGCGAGCAGGACGAGGGTACCGACGAGCGGCGCAAACCAGGATTCGTTCAGGGTCATAGGGGCAAGCAGGGTCCTTCTGATGCGTTGAATCGGCGCCGCGGCGCGGCGCGCGCCCGGTGAAGGGCACATGAAAGGGACCGTGATTGTGCCATCGGGTTCCATGCGCGTTGTCGTGAACGCGGGGTGCGCGGCTCCCGAATCTTCTCACCGTTATGCAGGTGTCCTCTGTAACGAGGTGAGGGGCGGCGATGAAAACGCTTCACCGCAAGCGGTCGTACGAGCACGTTGCAGGATGCGCCGCACGCCGGCCCGACCCCGGCGCGATGCCGCCAGCGCGGGCCGTCGCGCTTCGATGCGCGCGACCGGCGATCCGTGCAATCATGCGGGCGTCGCAACGCTCGTCGGCGCGCCGTTCGTCGTTGCGCGGCCCATGCGCCGACGGTGAGCGACACGCGCGTTCTTCGCGCACTTGCCCCGCGATGCCTGCGCCGGGCACGATGCGCGAACGGCTTCGCGAACCCCGTCACCCCGAATTCACGCAATTCACGCATGCAAGATTCCAACGAAACGCGCCCGTCGCGCGTGCGGCTGCTGCAAGGCATCCTCCCGATCCGCCGTGGCGGGGCCGTTCGCGACATCTTCGCGGGCATTTCGCTCGCGTCGATGGACGTCCCGCAGGTGCTCGGCTATGCGCGCATTGCCGGCATGCCGGCCGTCACGGGCCTCTATACGGTGTTCCTGCCGCTCGTCGCGTTCGCGTGCTTCGGCGCGTCGCGGCATCTGGTGGTGGCCGCCGATTCCGCGACCGCGACGATCTTCGCGAGTCGGCTGTCGTCGATGGCGCCGCCCGGCAGCGCCGACTACGTGGCGCTGGCCGGCATGGTCGCGCTGCTGACCGCCGCGATGCTGCTGCTCGCGCGCATCTTCAAGCTCGGTTTCCTCGCCGATTTCCTGTCGCGCACGGTGCTGGTCGGCTTTCTTGCCGGCGTCGGCGTGCAGTTGTCGATCGCGATGCTCGGCGACATGCTCGGGCTGGCCGTGCCGTACCCGGCGTCGCGCAGCGTGGCGCAGCTCGACTACGTCGTCACGCATCTCGTCCACACGAACCGGCCGACGTTCGCGCTCGCGGCGCTCGTCGTCGTCGCGATTCTCGCGTGCAAGCGGTATCTGCCGCGCGTGCCGATGCCGATGATCGCGGTCGCGGGCAGCATCGCGGCAAGCGCCGCGTTCGGATTCGCCGCGCACGGCATCGCGGTGCTCGGGCCGGTTGCTGGCGGGTTGCCGCCGTTGCGCTGGCCGTCCGTCACGTGGCAGCAGTGCCTCGATCTCGTGCCGGTCGCGGCGTCCTGCTTCGTGATGATCATTGCGCAGAGCGCGGCCGCCGCGCGCGTGTTCGCGCAGCAGTATGGCGAGGACGTCGACACCAACGCCGACATCCTCGGCCTCGCGGCCGCGAATGCGGCTGCGGCGGTGGGCGGCGCGTTCGTCGTCAACGGCAGCCCGACGCAGACGGCGATGGCCGACGGCGCGGGCGTGCGCAGCCAGATCGGGCATCTCGCGTTCGCGGCCGTGGTGGCGGTGGTCCTGCTGTTCTTCAGCACGTATCTGCAGTACCTGCCGCATGCGGTGCTGGCCGGCATCGTGTTCACGATCGCGCTCGGGCTGATCAACGTGCGCAGCCTCGCCGCGATTCGCAAGGAAAGCCCCGGCGAATTCACGCTCGCGCTGGTGACGGCCGCGGCCGTCGTGACGGTCGGCGTCGAGCACGGCATTCTGCTGGCCGTCGCGCTGTCGCTGCTGCGGCACGTGCGCCACAGCTACCAGCCGCACACGATGGTGCTCGAACCCGTCGAAGGCAATGGCCGGTGGCAGCCGGTGCCCACGCGGCGCGGCGCGATGACGGCGCCCGGGCTGATCGTCTACCGGTTCGGCGCCGACCTGTTCTTCGCGAACGACCATCGGTTCGCCGCCGAAGTGACGGAGCTCGTCGATGCGGCACCGGTGCCGACGCGCTGGTTCGTCGTCGATGCGGGCGCGATCACCGACGTCGACTATTCGGCCGCGCGGACGCTGGTCGAGCTCGTCCGGATGCTGCACGCACGCGGGATCGGCGTGCTGTTCGGGCGCGTCAATCGCTACCTGCGCGCGGACATGGATCGTCACGGGATCACCGGCGTCGTCGGCGCGTCGCGCGTTTTCCCGACGCTGCATCAGGCGCTCGAGGCCGCCGGCACGACGCCGGCGCCGCAGGAACCGGGCGTCGTGTAGCGGGCTGGCGCCAGGCCGCCGGGCGCAGGCGCGCGAGTTGCGTCGCGGCCGGCGTGTGCTGCTCGCGTTGCAGTTCGCGATGAAGGCGGTGGGGGCTCGGCGTGCTGCTCGTGGTGTCGATCTTGCCGACGTGGCTGCCGTAGCGTTGCCCCACGACGCCGCACGCGCGGCGCCGCGTTGCGCACTCAGCGCGAACCGGCGCGCGCGACGCCCGTGGAGGGTCCGCCCGCACCGGTCGACCACAGCGGCAGCCGCAGTGTCGTGACGAAGCTCGCCGCGTGCAGCACGCAGAGCAGCCCGAACGCCCACGCATACGCGTTCGCCTGCGTGCCGCCGCTCGCCACCGATTCGGCCTGCAGCCGCCACGCGAGGAACAGCGTGCACACGGTCGTGAAGGTCGGGCCGCCGAGACGCTGCACGATATTGAGCGAGGTCGTCGCCATCGGCAGGTTGCGGCGCTCGACCGATGCATACGCGGCGGCGATCGACGGTGCGCCGATCGCGCTCTGGCCCATGCCGCGCAGAAACAGCGCCGGCACGAGCAGGTAGGGATCGTAGCCGGTCAGCGCGAGGAACACGAACGGCAGCGTCGCGAGCAGCGCGAGCATCGCGCCGGCGGCGGCCAGCCGGCGCACGCCGAACCGGCTCGTCAGCGCGCCCATCGACGGATACGTGACGAGCATGCCGAGGCCCATCGGCGCGAGCAGCCAGCCCATTTCGCCGGGCGTGCGGCCGCACGCCTGGATCAGAAACACCGGGATCAGCATCTGGCCCGCGAACAGCGCGCCGTTCGACAGAAACTGCGTCGCCGCGGCCGCGCCGAACACCTTGCGGCGAAACAGCGCAAGGTCGATCAGCGCGTGGTCGCCACGCCGCGTTTCGACCCACAGGAACGCCGCGAGCAGGCACGCCGACGCGACGATCGCCGCGATGCCGGGCGCTTCGTCGATCCGCTCGATGCCGTACAGGAACAGCACGAGCCCCGGCGACAGCAGCGCGAGGCCGACCCAGTCGAGTTCGCGCGGCCGCGTGTCGTCGCGGTCGCCGGGCAGGAACCGCGCGGCCAGCGCGAGCGCGAGCACGCCGACGGGCAGGTTCACGAGAAACAGCCAGCGCCACGACGCGTGCTGCAGGATCGCGCCGGCGACGACCGGGCCGAGGATCGGCGCGAGCAGCACCGGCACGGCCGCGTAGCCGATCACGCGCGCCATCTGCTGGCCGGCCGCGCGCGCGATCATCATCTGCGCCATCGGTGCGAGCAGCCCGCCGCTCACGCCTTGCAGCACGCGAAACGCGATCAGCGACGAGGCGGACCACGCGAGCCCGCACAGTGCCGACGTGAGCGTGAACGCCGAGAAGCACCACAGGTACAGCGTCTTCGCGCCGATCCGGTCGACGAGCCAGCCGTTCAGCGGCAGCACCAGCGTGAGCGCGAGCAGGTAGCCGCTCGTCACCCACTGGATCGTCGCGAGGCTCGCGTGCAGGTCGGTCGCGAGGCTCGACAGCGACACGTTGACGATCGTCGCGTCGAGCTGCGACAGCAGCGAGCCGAGCGTCGCGACCGCGCCGACCTTCCAGATCGACGGATCGAGCCGGCCGGCCGCGCGGCCCGGCGCCGGTTGCGTGCGCTCGCCGCTCACGCGCCGCGCCGGTCGAGCAGCGCGACGATGTCCTGCGTCGTGCCCGTCTCGCCGAGGCGCGGGAACAGGCGCTCGACGCTGTTCGCGTGTGCATCGGCGTTGAGGTCGGTCATCGCGTCGACGGCGAGCGTGACGTTGTAGCCGAGTTCGTGCGCCTGGCGGGCGGTCGATTCGACACCGATGCTCGTCGCGACGCCGGTCAGCACGATCTGCGTGACGCCGGCCGCCTTCAGGTGCGCGTCGAGGCCGGTGCCGGTGAACGCGCCCCAGGTTTTCTTCGTTACGACGTGGTCGTCCGGCTGCCGGTTCAGTTCAGGCACGAGTTCGGCCCAGTCGGCCGGGAGCGGCGCCGTGCGCGGCGGTTGCTCGTTGCGACCTGGCGCGACGCCCGCGACGTTGACGAGCACGACCGGCAGGCCGCGGCTGCGGAATGCGTCGAGCAGCGTGCGGGCGTGCGCGATCACCGGCGCGACCGGGTGCGCGGTGGGGAGGGCGACGATGCCTTTCTGCAGGTCGATGACGACGAGGGCCGTGTTCGTATCGAGGCGGGTTACGCTCATGATGGGACTCCGTGAAAGGGACGAGGAAAGCCGTGCGCGCGGATGCGCTCGCGCGCAGGCCGGGTTCAGGGCTCGCCGATGCGACGAATCAACGGGATCGCGGCGGCGAGCGTGGCGATGTCGTCGGGGTCGAGTTGCGCGATCGCGGCGCCGAGCCATTTGTTTTTCGCGGCGTTGCGCTTGAGTCGTGCGTCGAGGCCGGCCGCGGTCAGCCGGAACAGGATCTGGCGGCCGTCGGTCGGATGCGGTTCGCGCTCGACGAGACCGTCTTCCTCGAGGCTCGCGAGAATCGCTTTCATCGACTGTGGCTTCATCGCTTCGGCGCGTGCAAGATCGGCGGTCGTCATCGGTCCATGCCGCTGGAGTCGCGCGAGCGCGCTCGTCTGCGACATGCCGAGCCCTTCGGAATCGACCTCGGAGCGCAGCCGCCGGATCAACTGGCCGACCGCGAGGGTCAGCTCGGCGGCGACGGTATCGGCGGAAACGCCGGGTTTGCGTGGCGGGTTCATGCGGCGGATCATAGAACACGACAGGCAAACTTGCAAGTTTACCTGTCGAATTGATCGCCGGGGCGGGGTGTCGCGGTGCGGCGGTTACGTGCTGCGGCGCGGGACCGGGACGACTTCGCCGTAGCGCGGCGTTGCGTTTTCGTGGAGCAGGTCGCCGAGGTATTGCGCGAGCTCGTCCGCGGCGAGTTCGGACGGAATGAGCAGGTTGGCCGGGCGGCGCTTGCCGTCGGCGCCGAGATCGAACACGTGCCAGCGGCCGTTGTTGCGCACGACGGCGAGCAGCCGGCCAAATGCGTTGAAGCGGTATTCATCGTGCATCGCATCGCTCCGTGGGGTGAGCGTGCCGGCCGCCCCTGCACACTCACTGGATCGAGCAGGACAGCCAGCGATGGATCTTGAGTGCGTCGCTCGACACGCCCGCACGCGTCGGCGCACCGAGCAGCACGATCGTCTCGCGGCGGCCCTTGACACGCATGCGCATCACGACGCCGTGCCCCGACTCGTTGATGAAGCCGGTCTTCTGCAGGCGGATCGGCAGGCGGCGGTAGCGCACGAGCGGATCGGAATTCACGTACAGCAGCTCGCCGTCGCCCGGGCGCACGGTGGTCGACGTATCCGTCGAGAAATAGCGAATCAGCGGGTCCTGCGCCGCCGCGCCGACGAGCTTCGCGAGGTCCTCGGCCGTCGACACGTTGTGCGGCGACAGCCCGGTGGGCTCGCGGAAGTGCGTATGACGCATGCCGAGCCGGCGCGCTTCGCGGTTCATCGCGCTGACGAACGCGGCGCGTCCGCCCGGATAGTCGCGGCTGAGCGCGGCGGCCGCGCGGTTTTCCGACGACATCAGCGCGATATGGAACATCTCGCGGCGCGACAGCTCGGCGCCGACCCGCAGGCGCGAGCCGGTGAACTTGATCGTGTCGCGGTCGCGCGCGGTGACGCGCAGCACGCCGTTCAGCGGACGGTCGGCATCGCGCGCGACGACGGCCGTCATCAGTTTCGAAATCGACGCGATCGGCCGCACGGTGCGGGCGTTGCGGGCCAGCAGCGGCGTGCCGGAGTCGACGTCGAGCACGTAGGCGGCGCGTGAATGGAGTGCGTTGACCGCGCGCGGGCCGTAGCCGCAGCTCGCCATCAGGCGCGGCTTGCCGGCCGGGCGCGGGCGCACCGCCTGCGTGCGCTTGCCGCGACGAGGCTGCGGGGCCGGCGCCGCGTGGCGCTTGACCGCGTGATGCTTCACGCGCGGGCGGCGATGCTTGACGGCCTTCTTGTTGCGCCGGGCCGGCTTCTTCCTGACGGATTTCTTGACCGCCTTCGCCGGCGCATGAGCATGCGCTGCGCGCGGCGGCGGGTTGCGTGGCGTGGACGATGCGTGCGTCGAGAATGCGAGCATCAGCATCGACAGGGCGACGAGCACGGTGGTCCGGGCGAATGGCAGGCGCGCGATGAGGCCGGTCAAGCGAAAGTCTCCTTTTCACGCGCGGTGAGGCTGCGTGGAATGCGTGGGCGATCAGCGGGATGCGGAAAATTATACGGTCGATCGCGGGGCGATGACGTTTGAAGGCGGGAAACGACGGGGGGGCGGTGAGTGCCGGCGGTGCTGGGCGGCGATCGGAGCGGCGCGCGCGCTCGAAGGCGCGCCGTTTGTGACACGGTGTGCGGCGCGCTCGTGGACCGATCGCGCTGACGCTCAACGCGGCCAGTTCCGCCGCGACACCACCGCGAAACTGATCGCGATCGAACCGGTCACGGGGCGCGGCGGTGCATCGCTCGTCGCGCTCATCGCATCGACGGCATCGCCGAAACGAAAGCGGCGGCCGCGACCGTCAGCGCGGCCGGTCCGTTCGACCCGCTCCGCACGCCGTTTCGGCGTTGCGGTGCATTCGTCGATCGCGGCCGGCGCGCACGCGGTGTCGTCGGGCGGCGCTTCGCAGAAGGGAAGAAGGGACATGACGATCGATTCCAGGGAGGGCATGTCCGTATTGAACTTCATAGCGTTCGATCGGTAAAATGAATGTTTCGATTGTTACGATTCCTTTTAAGAATGGAATTGAAGCTGCTGCGAACGTTCCTGACCGTCACCGAGCTGTGCCATTTCAGCCGGGCGGCCGATGCGCTGCACATGAGCCAGCCGGCACTGAGCAAGCAGATCGGCGCACTCGAATCGAGCCTGGGCGGCAAGCTCTTCGAGCGCGGCCGGCACGGCGCGGAGCTGACGCCGTTCGGCGAGCGCTTTCTGCCCGACGCGCAGGCGCTCGTGCGCGATGCCGACGAGATGCTCGCGCGTGCGCGTGAGCTGTCGAGCGGGCAGCGTGGCCATCTGCGGCTGGGCATCTGCCTGTCGGTGCTGACGCTCGCGCCGCGGCTCGTCGCGGAATTCCGCAGCCGCAATCCCGGCATTGCCGTCACGCTGAGCGACTTGTCGTCCGCGGAGCAGACGCGGCGGTTGCGCGCGGGCACGCTCGACGCGGGATTCCTGCGGCTGCCGTCGGACGAAGGACTGTCGTCGTTCAAGGTGATCGACGAGGCGCTGGCGCTGGCGGTGCCGCCCCAGCTCGGCCTGAAACGCGTACCGGCCGATCTCGGCACGCTCAACGAGATCGGCTTCATCGCGTTGCAGCGCGCACGCGGGCAAGGGTTGGCCGCGCAGGTCGACCGGTGGTGCGTCGAACGCCGCTTCGTGCCGCGCGTGACGCAGCAGGCCGAAGACGTGCAGTCGGTGCTCGCCTCGGTCGCGGCCGGCGCGGGCGTCGCGTTCATTCCGTCGCGTGCGCAATATCTGCTGCGTGACGCGACGGTCCTGTCGCTCGACGGCAAGGACGCGAAGTGGCGCGTCGGGCTCGCGTGGCTGTCGGACCGCGACGATCCCGTCACCACACGCTTCGTGTCGTTCATGCGTGCCGCGATCAGGAGCGCATGACGGACGAAGCGGTATAGTGTCCCCGGCCGGCGGCGGTTGCCCGATGATCGCGCGCCGGACACCTGAACGAAAGTACCCAGTCTCGCTCATCCACCGTCACTCATGACTTCAGAATCCGACGACGCCCCGCTCGATCCCGCACTCGTTGCGACGCTTGCAACGCTGAACGACGCCGCGGGCGATCCGGCCGGCAAGCCGTGGTCGCTGCCGAAGATCGCGAAGCGCACGCAATTGCCGATGAGCACGCTGCGCCGCGTGCTGACGCAGCTCGACGCCGCCGGCCTGAGCGCGACGACGCTGAACGAGGACGGCAGCGGCAGCGCCGCGCTCACCGCCGAAGGGCGCGTGCTGTGCGCGCAGTTGTTCGGCGCGAACGACGCGCGATAAAAAACGAGCCGCTCGAAGCGGCTCGTCGTCTTGCGCTGCGATGCATGACTCGACAGGCGACGCCGGATGCGTGACCTGCGGCGTCACCACCGCATCGTCACACCACCCATCACCGAATGATCGTAGGTCTGGTCGTTCAGCCCGCGGCGGTAGCCGATGTCGAGATCGAGCCACGGCTTCGGCGAATAGATCGCGCCCGCGATCACGAAGGCCGGATTCGCGCCGGCGCCGCTTTCCGTGTT
This sequence comes from Burkholderia metallica, assembly GCF_001718555.1. Classification (NCBI taxonomy): domain Bacteria; kingdom Pseudomonadati; phylum Pseudomonadota; class Betaproteobacteria; order Burkholderiales; family Burkholderiaceae; genus Burkholderia; species Burkholderia metallica. The sequence continues at coordinate 1,770,867 of NZ_CP013403.1, read as the reverse complement.
GCGCGACGTGCCGATGTCGGCCACGATCTGCAGCGTATCGGTCGCCTTGTAGATCGCCGCGCCCGACACGGCCCAGATCGACGTCAGGTCGCCCTGGCGATTCGGCTGGTACGTGATGCCCGCATTCGCGAGAAACGAAAACCGTGCGACGTCGAGCTGCGCGAGCAGCGTCGCGCCGCCGCCCACGCGGCCGGTGCCGAGCCCGCGCCGGTCGTTGCCGGTCGGCGTCGTCAGTTTCGGCTTCAGCGCGACCGACAGCGGGCCGCGCTCGACGAACCGCCATTTCATGCCGATCTCGACGTCGCCGACCCCCGCGCCGTTCTCGTCGGTGCGGGTTTGCAGATGCGTGTACGGCGCGTTCACGTAGAGATCGACGTGCTCGCCGAACCCGCGTGTGAGCGTCGCGTTCCACAGCTGGTGGCGGCCGTTTTCCGGCTGTTTCGAGGTTTCCTCGGCGTTGAACTCGAACTGCCAGTTCGCGTTGCCCTGCGTGCCCGTGTCGTCGCTGACGAGCGGATGGGCGGCGAACGCGTCGAACGGCGCGAGGAGGGCGCTCGCGGCGGCGAGCGGAAGCATTCTTTTCATGATGTCATCCGGGATGCGTTGCGAATCTGCCGGCCCACGCAGCGAGCGCGGGCCGGCAGGCCGTCAGGCGAAGCGGTTCAGAACCACTGCTTGTAGCGGCGCACGTAGATCGTCTTGACGATCTGCGCGAGCAGGATGTAGCCGACCATCGTCGCCGCGAGCCACAGCCAGAACGTGTTCGGCAGATGGATGAAGCCGAGCGATTGCGCGAACGGCGAGAACGGCAGCCAGCAGCCGATCGCGATCGCGGTGAACGTCGACAACAGCACCGGCAGCGCGGCCGTGCTCTGCAGGAACGGAATCTTCTGCGTGCGCAGCAGGTGCACGACGAGCGTCTGCGACACGAGGCTCTCGATGAACCAGCCCGAGTTCATCACGACCTGGCCGCCGGTGCCGCCGTTCAGGTGATACATCGCCCCCGCGCCGAATACCGTCCACATCAGGATGTACGTCGTGATGTCGAACACCGACGACGTCGGCCCGACCCACAGCATGAAGCGGCTGATGTTGCCGGCTTCCCACTTGCGCGGCTTCTTCAGGAACTCGGGGTCCATCTTGTCCCACGGCAGCAGCATCTGCGACGTGTCGTAGATCAGGTTCAGCACGAGCAGCTGCGTCGCGAGCATCGGCTCCCACGGCAGGAACGCGCTGGCGACGAGCACCGAGAACACGTTGCCGAAGTTCGAACTCGCGGTCATGTTCAGGTACTTCAGGATGTTGCCGAACGTCTCGCGGCCCTTGATCACGCCTTCCTCGAGCACCATCAGGCTCTTTTCGAGCAGGATGATGTCGGCCGTTTCCTTCGCGATGTCGGCGCCGCTGTCGACCGAGATGCCGACGTCGGCGTCGCGCAGCGCGGGCGCATCGTTGATGCCGTCGCCGAGGAAGCCGACCGTGTGGCCGTTCGCCTGCAGCGCCTTGACGATGCGCGCCTTCTGCAGCGGCGTGAGCTTCGCGAACACGGTCGTGCGTTCGACGACCTCCGCGAGCGTCGCGTCGTCGAGCGCCTCGATTTCCGTGCCGAGCATCGGCTTGCCGGGTTCGAGACCGACCTGGCGGCAGACCTTCATCGTGACGATCGGGTTGTCGCCCGTCAGCACCTTCACCGCGACGCCGTTCTCGCGCAGCGCGGCGAGCGCCGGTGCGGCCGATTCCTTCGGCGGATCGAGGAAGGTCAGGAAGCCGCGCACGACGAGGTCGCGTTCGTCGGCGGTGCGGTATTGCTGGCGCTCGTCGCCGCGCGGGATCGTGCGCGTCGCGAGCACGAGCACGCGGAAGCCGTCCTGGTTGTACGCGCCGGCCTGTTCGAGCAGCCGCTTGCGCGCGACGAAATCGAGCGGACGCACGCCGTTTTCGTCCTGCACGTGCGTGGAGACGGCCAGCATCTCCTCGACCGCGCCCTTGCAGATCAGCAGGTGCGTGCCGCGCGTGTCCTCGACGACGACCGACAGGCGGCGCCGCACGAAGTCGAACGGCAGCTCGTCGATCTTCTTGTAGCCCTGCGGCTTCACGCGCTCGCCGATTTCGTCGGCACGCGCGACGACCGCGATGTCGATCAGGTTCTTCTGGCCGCTCTGGTGGAAGCTGTTCAGCCAGCCGAGCCGCAGGATCTCCTCGTCCTTGTAGCCCGACAGGTCGAGGTGATGTTCGAGGATGATCTTGTCCTGCGTGAGCGTGCCGGTCTTGTCGGTGCACAGCACGTCCATCGCGCCGAAGTTCTGCACCGAGTTCAGCCGCTTGACGACGACCTTGCGGCGCGCCATCGCGACCGCGCCGCGCGCGAGGTTCGCGCTGACGATCATCGGCAGCATTTCCGGCGTGAGACCCACGGCCACCGCGAGCGCGAACGTGAGTGCGCTCAGCCAGTCGCCCTTGGTCAGCCCGTTGATCATGAACACGATCGGCACCATCACGAACATGAACTTGATCAGCAGCCAGCTCACGCTCGAGACGCCGCGATCGAAGCTCGTCTCGATGCGCTTGTGGCTCACGACGTTGCGCGCGAGCGAGCCGAAGTAGGTGTCCTCGCCGGTCGCGACGACGACGGCCGTCGCCGTGCCGCTGACGACGTTGGTGCCCATGAAGCAGACGTTTTCGAGGTCGAGCAGCGATGCCGGCGCGTCGGTCGCCGCATCGGCCGCACCTGCCGCATCGGCCGTGCCCGTGCCGGCGGATTTGCCGGCGACCGCGCCGAGCGTGTCGTACTTCTCGACCGGCAACGCCTCGCCGGTCAGCACGGCCTGGCTGATGAACAGGTCGCGCGAAGCGAGCAGGCGCACGTCCGCCGGGATCATGTCGCCGGCCGACAGGTGCACGATGTCGCCGGTCACGACTTCGCGCATCGGCACTTCGCGGCGGGCCGGTTCGGACGTGTCGGTCACCGCGCGCTGCACGGTGGCGGTGGTGCGGACCATCGCCTTCAGCTTCTCGGCCGCGCGCAGCGAACGGAATTCCTGCACGAAGCGCAGCAGTGCGCTGATCGTGACCATCGTCAGCAGGATCGTCATGCCGACGTAGTCGCGATCGTCGGGCGCCGCGAAGTAGACGTCGGTGAAGAAGCTGATGGCGGCCAGCACCAGCAGCACGTAGACGAACGGGTTGTGGAACGACAGCAGCAACTGGCGGGTCCAGTGCGGCGGCTTGTCGTGCGCGATTTCGTTCGGGCCGTGGTGCTGCAGGCGGTCGGCGGCCTGGTCGTACGTGAGGCCGCGCGTGCTGGTGTGCAGCGACTTCAGCGTGTCCTCGAGCGGACGGGCCGCTTCCAGCGCGGCGCGCAGGATGCGCGGGTCGTTCTGCGTACCGGCGCCGGCCTTGATGAAGCCGCGCTGTTTCTTGTGCGATGTGTTGTGTCGTGTCGTCATGAGTCGCTCCTTGCGCACGAGGCGGCGCACGGGGAGCGACCGTCACGTCATCGACGCACGAGCGCTTCCCGCCGCGTCGCGTCGGGCGCGATCGGCTGTGGATCGGTGAAGGCGGGAATGCTCGCCGGCGCGTGCGGTGCGGCCGGAGGGGCGATGCGCGGCGTCGCACCGGCGAGCGGTAATCGACTACTGTCGTCTGAGTTCATCAGTATTCCTGTCGGTTGCGGATAATCGGCACGGGCGATCGGCGGCGATGCGCGCAACGAGGCGCGCGGCCGGACGGCACGCGAACGGAGTACGCACGCGGCTGACGCCGCGCGCAACACGAACGCACGCGCGCGACGACGCGTCGCGTGCATTCGGCAATATCGAAAATCGGGCGGGAGATCGGGCCGGTAGTCAGGCCGGAAGGACGCCGCATCCTGCTTCCCGGGATGCGGCAGAAGACGAGGCTCTGCGCGTATTCCTCAGGCAGCAGTCGAGTTGGTCAAGCACCAACTACAACTCGCATCGGTGTTCACAGAACACTCCATGTGTTTAGACGGGAGCGATGGTAATGGGTCGCTGTGCGAAGCGTCAACCCTTTTGTCAGGCGTTATTTCGAGAAACGCAACCGGGTTGCCGCGTGCGCGCCGTCGTGCCGGAGTGCGAACGAAAAAACGGCCGCGCGCAGCCCGTATCGGCATGCGCGCGGCCGTGTCGACGCCGCGTCGCGGCGACTCAGTTGACCGCTGCGACGGCGGCCCCCGCATCGAGGATGCCCGAACCTGCCGGCATCGCGGTGCACGACGTGCCGGCCGCGAGCTTCGCCGCACGCGTGCCGCCTTGCAGCTTCTGCTGGATCTGCGCGGGCGTGAGGTTGCCGTTCACCGACAGCATCAGTGCGGCGACCCCCGTCACCTGCGGCGTCGCGAGGCTGGTGCCGCTCGCGGGGCCGTAGGTGTCCGAGCCCGGCGTCGTCGTGCCGCTGTTCGACGTCGACAGGATGTTGACGCCCGGCGCGCTCAGCGTGACGTTGGGCCCGAAGTTGCTGAACGACGCGCGGCGGCCCGTCGTGTCGGTCGCGCCGACGCTGATCACGCCGCGGCAGTTCGCGGGCTGGTCGAGCCCGGTCGACAGGCCGTCGTTGCCGGCGGCGACGATGACGGTCACGCCCTTCGCGTTCACGTCGTCGATGGCCTGCTGGAACGTCGTGCTGCACGCGCCGACACCGCCGAGGCTCAGGTTGATGACCTTCGCGGGGCGCGCGTTGTTCGGTACGCCGTTCACCGGAATGCCGGCTGCCCAGCGCATCGCGTCGGCGATATCGCTCGTCCGGCCGCCGCACTTGCCGAGCACGCGCACCGGCAGGATCTGGCCGAGCCACGACACGCCGGCGACGCCGGTGCCGTTGTTGGCGGTCGCGCCGATCACGCCCATCACGCGCGTGCCGTGCCAGCTGCTGTCGCTCGGCTGGCTCGCGCAGTGATAGAACGGGCCGCTGGTGTTGTCGAGTTCCTGCTGCGTGACCCAGTCGCCCGGGTCGGATGCGTCGGGGCCGCGCGCCTGGCCGTTGTTGCTGGTGTTGACGTCGCTGATGAAGCTGTAGCCGGACAGCAGGTTACCGACGAGGTCGGCATGCGGCCGGTAGCCGGTGTCGAGCACGGCCGTGACGACGGTCGGCGAACCCTTGGTCGTGTTCCAGGCGGGGGGCAGATCGATGCCGGCGGTCGGGTCGGACAGATACCACTGCTGGTTGTAGAGCGGATCGCTCGGCGTATCGCGGATCTGCATCGGGTGATCCGGTTCCGCGTAGTCGACGTCCGAATCGGCCGCGAATGCCTGCGCGAGCGCGGCGGCGTCGGCGGCGTCCATGCGCTGGCCGAGCGACAGCACGGCCGCGCCGTTCGACACCGTCCGTTCGACCTGCACGTTCAGCGGCGCTTGCCCGACCGTGCTCGCATACGCGCGTGCGCTGCCGGCGACCGGCGCCGTCCAGCGCGTCACCGAGCGCTGGATCACCGCGTCGAGGCGTGTCCCGTTGTCGACGGCGGCCATCGCACGCGTGGCCGTCAGCGTCTTCAACCGGACGATCAGATGATCGACCGGCGGTTCGGCGGGGGCGGTCTGCGCGGCCATCTGGACGGCGGCCTGCTGCGTCGCGCATGCATTGCTGCCCGACGACGCGGGCGGGTTCGTCGGCGTGGTGGGGGCGGGCGTCGGGGTCGGCGCGGGCGCCGGGGCCGGCGACGCGTTGGACGAAGACGGGTTGCTGCCGTCGCCGCCGCCTCCGCCGCAACCGGCGAGGGGCAGCAGGGCGGCGGCGGACAGCATGCCGGCGAGCATGCGCGCGTGTGCGGTGCGCGCCAGCGCGAAATTGAAGCGTTTGGCTCTCATGTTGAAAATGATCCTCGTAGATAACCGTCGTGCCGGCGGTGGCGCTGGTCCGGCTGAGCCGGACCTTGTCTTTTTGTCTGACGGTTGCAGCCAGGTTGCTGCGACGCGCCATGCACTGGGTAACGGCCGGCGCGGCGGCTTCTTGAGGACGTTTCGCGAGAAAAAAGAGGGGGGCGCAAACGATTACGTTGGTGCGACGCAGCACGAACGCGCGTTTGAAACGCGTGCCAGGAAAGGCGGCGTCGATGCCGCGCGAGGCCGGTGGGGCACCACGTGCGGCGCCAGCGCGGTTTGCGCGGCACCGCAAACGTCTTTCAGGCCACGGCGGCACTGGAAGGTTGCTTACGCTTTCCCTGATACGACGCGAATTTTGTCGGGCGTACGATCGCCACTCGATCAACGTTTCGTCAGGAGAAAAGCATGGATCGCCGCTTACGCTGGCTGGCCGTCGCGCTGTCCTGTGCGCTGGCGGGAACCGCGCACGCACAGGCCGTCACCGGCACGCTGAAGAAGATCAAGGACACGGGTGTCGTGTCGCTCGGCATTCGCGAATCGTCGGTGCCGTTCTCGTATTCGGACAACCAGCAGAAGAACATCGGCTATTCGCGCGACATCGCGTCGCGCATCATCGACCAGTTGAAGACGGAACTGAACCTGCCGAACCTCGCGGTGAAGGAAATTCCGATCACGTCGCAGAACCGGATTCCGCTGCTGCAGAACGGGACGATCGATTTCGAATGCGGATCGACGACGAACACGCTCGAACGGCAGAAGCAGGCCGCGTTCTCGAACAGCATCTTTCTGTATGGCATCCGCTTCAGCACGCGCAAGGATTCCGGCGTGAAGGACTTCGCCGACCTCGCCGGCAAGACGGTCGCGACGACCGCCGGCACGTCGGACGAGCGCCTGCTGCGCAAGCTCAATGAAGAGAAGGGGATGAACATGACGATCATCAGCGCGAAGGATCACGCCGAAGCGTTCATGAACGTCACGACCGGGCGTGCGGTGGCGTTCGTGATGGACGAGCCGCTGCTGTACGGCGAGATCGCGAAGGACCGCAATCCGGGCGCGTATACGGTGGCGGGCACGCCGCTCGTCCACGAGAACTACGCGTGCATGATGCGCAGGGACGATCCGGCGTTCAAGCACGTGGTCGACGACGTGATCGCGAAGATGCAGACGTCGGGCGCGGCCGAGAAGCTCTACGATCAGTGGTTCACGAAGCCGATTCCGCCGAAGGGCGTGAGCCTCAACTATCCGCTGTCGGCGGAAATGAAGCAGCTGTTCAGGAATCCGACGGATCAGGCGCAGTATTGACGGAATCGTGTCGCTCGAGTGCAGGCCGGCATGCCGAACATGCCGGCCGTGCGTTCGAACGCCGCCGGCTTTTCAGCCGGTGATGCGGCTCGCGTCCGGCGGCCGTGAGCAGGCTCCACACTGTCCAAACCGGCCGATGAAAGCGGCCTCTTGATCCTTTGCCGCGCGCGCCGCGTTGCCGGCGCGTCGTACTTCGCAGACATCCGTCCGCGTTTCCCCGTCTCCTTTTTCCACTTTCCCCGCACCTGTGCTCCGTGCCGACAGGCCGCGTTTGCGCACGCGTGCGATTTCTGTCCGGTCGCATCGGTTATCGCGTATACCCGGATTCAGATTTCAATTTGAACTGGTCAGAATCGGCCGAAATTGTTCAACAATTTTCGGCGAAAAATCCCGGGAAGCCCCATGCGGCGGGTCCGGGAGGCGTTGCGGCATTTCAGCGCGGGAGCCGAACAACCCAGGAGTGTTGCCATGTCCGCTCATTTTCCGCTTCGCCATTTCCTTCGCGGCGCGCTCGTGCCGCTGGCCCTCGCGTGCTCGTTCGCGGCGGCGGCTCCGCTGCAGACCGTGCGGCCCGGCACGTTGCTGGTGGGCTCCGATCTCACCTATCCGCCTTATGCGTATCTGGAGGCCGGCAAGCCGGCCGGCTTCGACGCCGAGTTCTCGCGGATGCTGGCGCGCCACCTGAATCTCGAACCGGTGTTTCTCGACACGCGGTTCCCGGATCTGATCCTCGGGATGAAGGCGCGCCGCTTCGACATCGTGGCGTCCGCGCTGTACGTGACGCCCGACCGCGTGAAGCAGGTCGATTTCGTCCCGTATCTGAAGACGGGCGCATCGCCGCTGGTCGCGAAGGGCAGCGCGTTCGTGCCCAGGACGCCGCAGGACCTGTGCGGCAAGCGGGTCGGCTCGATCAAGGGCGCATCGTGGACGCCGAAGCTGCGGGCGCTGTCGCAGGATGCGTGCAAGACGACCGGACGCGGCGAGATCGCCATTCTCGAGTTCCCGACGTCGCCTGAAGCGACGTCCGCGCTGATGTCGAAGGCGGTCGACGTCCAGATCGAGGACGCGGCCGTGGCTCAGGGGATCCCGAAGCAGACGAGCGGGCGCGTCGAGATCGGCTCGACGACCCTGCTGTATCCGATCGTGATCGGCCTCGGGGTGACGAAGGGCGACAGCGGCCTGCTGGGTGCGCTGGAGGGCGCGCTGAGCGACGCAAGGCGCAGCGGCGAGTACGGCAGCCTCGTGAAGAAATACGGGCTGCAGGAGCCGACGGCCGCCGACGTCGCCGCTGCACTCGGTACCGCGAAGTAGGCGCACCGCGGGGCCCGAAGTACGCATGACCCGATCATCGCGTGCCGAGCCGGCGCGCATACCCGCACCGGCGTGCACGCTGCGCGCCGGGCGGGGCATCACCCTGCGGGGTCGAGGAGTTTTCGATGCAGTTCGATTGGCACTATGCGTTTCAGTTGTTGGGGGACAAGGATTTCTGGCGCGCCTGCGTCGTGGTCGTCGAACTCAGCGTCGCGGCGTGGGTGCTCGGGGTGCTGCTCGGCTTTCCGCTGGCGCTCGCGCGGCAATCGCACACGCCGCTGTTGAAGCGGGCGGCGGCCGTCTACATCTGGTTTTTCCGCAGCCTGCCGCTGCTCGTGCTGCTGGTCTTCATCTACAACTTGCCGCAGGTCTTTCCGGCGACCAGCGCGGTCCTGTCCGATCCGTTCACGGCCGGCCTGATCGCGATGGTGCTGAGCGAGACCGCGTATTTCGCGGAGATCCACCGCGGCGGGATCCTGTCGGTGCCGCGCGGGCAGCTCGAAGCGGGGCGTGCGCTCGGCATCCGATTTACCGGCATCCAGCGGATGATCGTGATGCCGCAGGCGATCCGGATCGCGTTACCGGCGCTCGCGAACGAGTTCATCACGATCGTGAAGCTGACGTCGCTGGTGTCGGTGATCTCGCTCGCCGAGATTCTGCTCGTCGGGCAGCGGCTGTACACGCAGAATTTCCTCGTGTTCGAAACGATGCTGGCCGTCGCGTTCTACTACGTGTTGATCGTCACGGTGTTCAGCCGGCTGCTCGGCTATATCGAGCGGCACCTCGACGTCAGCCGCCGCGCACCCGCGCCGGCCGGCCATACGCACGTCGAACTGCCGCTGTCGGCGCCGGCCGTCGCGCCGAGGCCGCGCGCGAGCGCCGAATTCGCGCTGCGCATGAAGGGCGTGCAGCAGCGCTACGGGCGACACGAGGTGCTGAAGGACATCCATCTCGACGTCGTGCCGGGGCAGGTGGTGTCGATCATCGGCCCGTCGGGCTCGGGCAAGACGTCGCTGATTCGCACGATCAACGGACTTGCGCCGGTGAACGCGGGCGAGATCGACCTGTACGGCGAGCCGTTCATCCGGGCGCCGGGTTCGCGTCCGCCGCGTGTGTCGCACGAGCGCATTCTCGATATCGGCATGGTGTTCCAGAGCTTCAACCTGTTTCCGCATCGCACCGCGCTGCAGAACGTGATGATGGCGCCTTGCTATCACCGCCAGGGCGACGACGCGGCGATCCGGCTGCAGGCGCTGTCGCTGTTGTCGAAGGTCGGGATGCTGGAGCATGCGAACAAGTACCCGCATCAGCTGTCGGGCGGCCAGCAGCAGCGCGTCGCCATTGCACGCGCGCTCGCGACGCGGCCGTCGATCATGCTGTTCGACGAACCGACGTCGGCGCTGGATCCCGAACTCGTCGGCGAAGTGCTGAAGGTCGTCGAAACGCTCGCGAAGGAGGGGATGACGATGATCATCGTCACGCACGAGATGAACTTCGCGTTCAAGGTATCCGATCGCATCGTATTCATGGAAAACGGCCGGATTCTTTACGACGTGCCGCCTGAACGGATTCGCGGCAGCGCGGACGAGCGCGTGCAGGACTTCCTGAAGCACGTTCACTTCGCATGACGAATGATCCGGGAGAAGCGGAAATGAATGCGGCGGAGTTTCAGCACGGCCCTGCGGTCGAACGCGCATGCGTCGACCGGCTGCGCGCCTGTCTTGCGCAGGCCGACGCGTATCGCGACGACATCGAAACGGCATGGCTCGCGCGCCGCGACGCCGCAGCGATGGCCGATGCACATGCGTGCGATGCATCGCGGCGCGCCGGTGCGGCCGGCTTGCCGCTGGCCGGTGTCGTGCTGACGGTGAAGGCCTGCTTCGATTGCGCGGGCTGGATCACGCATGCCGGTTCGCGCGTGCTCGCCGACGCGCCGCCGGCCGCGGTCGACGCGACGGCGGTGTCGGCATTGCGTCGTGCCGGCGCGGTGCTGGTCGCGCAGACGGCGATGACCGAGTTCGCGTACGGTGCGCTCGGCGTGAACCGTGCTTACGGGACGCCGACGACACCGCTCGATGCGCGGCGCGAGCGCGTGGCCGGCGGATCGAGTTCGGGCGCGGCCGTGTCGGTCGCGCTCGGTGCGGCCGATCTGTCGCTGGGTTCCGATACGAGCGGCTCCGCACGCATACCGGCGGCATTCTGCGGCGTGACCGGATTCAAGCCGTCGCGCGGACGTTATCCGGACGGCGGCATGCAGTTTCTGTCGACCCGCTTCGATGTGCCGGGCCTGCTGGCCGCGACGGTCGACCCGTGCCGTCGTGCGGACGCGGTGCTGTGCGGTCGTGACGAACGGCGGCCGTCGCGCACGCCGGTGCGGGTTCGCGATCTGGATTTCGTCGTGCCCGAGCCGTTCGCGACCGATGATCTCGATCCCGTCGTTGCGCGCGCATTCGACGCGTGGCTGTCGCGGCTTGCCGCACACGGCGCGCGGATTCGTCGCCAGCGGCTCGACTGTGTGGCCGAGGCCGGCGCCGTCGCCCGTGCGGGCGGCATCATCGCGGCCGAAGCGTTCATGCTGCACCGTGCGCGGCTCGCGACGGCAGCGAACCGCTACGATCCGCTGGTCGGACCGCGCATTGCCGCGGGCGAGCAGGTGCGCGCACACGATTATGCGGCCGCGCTGCTGCGTCTCGCCGCAATGGCCGACACCTACGATGCCGAACTCGGCGATGCGGATGCGGTGCTGACGCCAACGGTGCCGATGCTGCCGCCGCGCATGACCGATCTTGCCGACGAAACCGCGTACCTCGAACAGAACGGGCGTGCGTTCCGGTTGACCGAATTCGCGAACCGGCTCGACCTGCCGAGCATCAGCCTGCCCGGCGACCTGCACGATCGACGGCCCGTCGGCCTGCTGATCACCGGGCGCCGCGGCAGGGACGCGCGGCTGCTCGATATCGCCGCGGCGGTCGAGCGTGCGCTTGCCGATTCCGCATGACCTGCTTTCCGGCGGCAAGGCCTGCCTTGTCATATTTCATCGACACTATTAAGGAAAACTCATGATTGTCGTAAGATCGGACGATATCGCCAATACCGAACGCCACGCACGCGGTCCGGGCTGGGACAGCAAGCGCATGATCGTCAAACAGGACGGCGTCGGCTACTCGGTCCACGAGACACGGGTTCACGAAGGCGCGGAACTGCATCTGCACTACAAGAACCATTTCGAAACCAACTACTGCGTGGCGGGGGAAGGGGAAGTCGTCGATACGGCGACGGGCGACGTACACCGGATCACGCCCGGAACGATCTACGCGCTGAATCTGAACGATCCGCATATCCTGCGCGCGACGCGCGGCGATCTGCATCTCGTGTGCGTGTTCAACCCGCCGCTGACCGGCCTCGAAACGCACCGGGAAGACGGCAGTTACGCGCTGCCGGAGGACGAGCACGCGTGACGGCGCGCACCGGCCGCGCGATGCTCACGCGGCCTCGCGCTGGCTGCGCTTGATCGCTTCGACGAGCATCCGCTCGGAATCGTCGAGATAGCGGGCCAGCGTCGTGACGGCCTCGCTGCGACGGTTCTGCGTGAGCAGGTCGTAGATCTGGTATTCGCGCTGGATCCAGTCGGGTGTCTGTACGCGCCGCTCGTCGGGGTCGGCAGCAAAGACGAGGCGCAGCTGCGCCGAGATGGTGCGGAAGAACTCGTCGAGCAGCGCCGATTTCTGCAGCGCGACGATATGCTGATGAAACCGCAGGCTGTGCGTGCCCACGGCCTGCCAGTTCTGCTTGTCGAGTTCGCGCTCGGCTGCCCGGATCGCGGCCTGCATTTTCTCGAGCAGCGCCGGCTGCGCGAGTTCGGCGGTGTTCAGCGCATGCAGTTCGAGCGTGCGGCGCGCGACGTAGAGATCGCGCACGTCCTGGCGGTTGAGCGTGCGCACGACGACGCCCTTGTGCCGCACGAACGTGACGAGCCCTTCGCGGCCGAGCTGGTGCAGCACTTCGCGCAGCGAATTGCGCGACGTGTCGTATTCGGCGGCAAGGTCCATTTCGATCAGCGCGGTGCCGGGCGGCAACTTGCCGCTGATGATGTGCTCGCGCAGTTGATGGCTGATTCGGTCAGCGACCGACTGTCCTCTCGCTTTTTCGCTTGCCATGCCGTTCGTTCGCTCCTCTCCTGATCGTGCGCCGCCGGCGTGGCGGCCGGCGGTGTTTCGCCATTCTACGGGCTGCGGCGCGCGTTACGCCGTCTTGTCGCGCTGCCAGTCTGCCTGCGGCGGCTGCATCCCGTGCTGGCCGCGATACGGCGCGACCGACGGCTGCGACCAGCCTTCGAGCAGGCTCGGGGCGAGCCGGTAGACCTCGACGCCGAGCGGCCGGCACACGTCGATCGGGTCGCGCGCGTCGGGGCCCCACATCGGCACCGACAGGTCGCCGCCGGGGCAGGTGGACATCGCGCACAGCAGGTCGATTTCCGCGAAGAATTCGAGGTAGTCGCCCGGCTTCGCGGGGCACGCCTTCATGAAGTATTTGTCGTCGCTGTTCAGGCCCGTGCACTGGAACACGTTGAGCACGTCGTGCACGTCGAATTCGGTCAGCCCGTACGGCGCGACGGCGCGCACGAGGTTCGAGTGGCAGTGGAAATGAAAATCCTCGCCGGTCAGCAGCTTGTTCACGTACGGGTCGCAGCGTGTGCCGAGCAGGTCGTGGACGCGGCCGCCGTCGCCGTCGACGCCATAGCCGGCAAGCGTGTCGTCGGTGATCGTGGCCATCGGGCGCAGGTACGGCAGTGTCGACCAGAGCCGGTCGAACGTGCTCACGTGCGCGGCCTGCAATTGCCGGGTGCGCGACGCCCACATGCGTTCGCGCGGATTGTGCAGATTCCACATGTTGAAGTCGGCGACCTGCGGCCCCTCCAGCGTGACGATGCGGAACACGTGGCCGGCCGGGACCGTCCATGCGAAGCCGCTGCGGATCGGCACGATATGCGACTCGATGCGTTCGCGCGCGTCCTGGCGTTGGGCGATCGCGGAATAGAAGGCAGTGTCGACGTTCAGGACGGAGCCCTTGGTGACCTGGTAGGCAGCGGGATAGTTCGACATGACGCGGTACTCTCGGGGAAGTGGGCAGGTGCGACGATCCGGCTGGAATCCTTTGTGTTGGCCGGTCAGGCGTCAATTCCGATGCGGGATTGTTCAACAATTTATCGACGCTTCGGGGAGTATAGAGGGAAGGCGGGGAGGTGTGTCAATGGGTGGAAAGTACGGAGGCGCCGGCGTTTCGATCCGCGTTGGGGCGGGCCGCGCGCGCTCGTTCGCCGGGACGGGAAACGCTCGAGCCGCGCGCGACCGGCAATAAAAAACCGCCGGCATGTGCCGGCGGTTTCGGTATCGGATCCAGTCGCTCGCTCGTTCGCGCGCGACTCAACGTTGCGTCAGGCCTTGATTTCAGGTCCGCGCGCGGCCGGCCGGGCCGGCGCCTCCGGTGCGGGCGCAGGCGCCACCGACCGCGCGGACGGCTGCGCCGGCACGATGACGAGCACCGGCTCGGGCATTGCCCACGGCGCCATCGCTAACCCGACCGGTTGCGGCATCGGCATCGCCAGTGCGTTGGCGAGCGCGACGTGCTGGAGCGCCATCATCTGCTGCTGCATGGCGAGCATCTGCGCCTGGGCCGCCTGCATCTGATACTGCGCGGCCTGTATCTGCCGCAGCGCCGCGGCCGGCGGCATGCCGCCCGACGACGACGTCTGCATCTCGAAGCGCGCGCCGCCTTGCGGGCTCTGCCAGCGCCACGTGCTGACCTTCATCGGGCCGACGGCCGTCTGGACCACGCGTGTTTCGGCTTTCACGGGCACGGCCTGCCCGTCGACGTTGACGAATATCGGCTGGGCGCCGGCGGCGCCGGTCTGCCCGGCCAGCGCGAACACGGGCGCGAGTGCCAGTGTGCCCGCCGCCATGAACGAACGGAATCGCATCTTCATATCTCCATCAAACAAGACTGATCGAAGCAATAATGAACGAATCGTGCGGCTCGCGGAGAGAGCCATCGGCGACTATGCGGGGGCCGGCTTAAACCAGAATTAAAGCGGCGCGAGGCCGCCGTTGTCGTGCCGACAGTGGATTGCCGGCCATCCCGCAATCGGCATTCAACCTCGTCCCTGCCAGGGGAATCCGGCCGCGCGATGCGACAACAGGCACAATACGGGATTCGCCACGGCGCACCCGTGTTCGCCTTTCGAACACCGTGCGACCGCGCCGCTGCTGTCCGAGATCCTTCCCAGTCTTCATGAATGCCACGCCCACTGCCGCGCGCGAATCGAATTCGCCGCGTTTCCTGCTTTTCCTGATCTGCCTGTTCGCGTCCGCCGGCCAGCTCGCGATCGACATCTACGTGCCCGCGCTGCCCGACATGGCGCATTCGTTCGCGACCACGCCGCAGGCGATCCAGTCGAGCGTGTCGGGCTACATGGCGGCCTATGCGCTCGGCCAGCTCATCTTCGGGCCCGTCGCCGACGCGTACGGGCGCAAGCGCGTGCTCGCGTTCGGGCTCGTGATCTACACGATCGGCTGCCTGCTGTCGCTCGGTGCGCAGAACCTGGAGACGTTCGTGCTGGCGCGCTGCCTGCAGGGCTTCGGGATCGCGACCACCAACCTGCTGGCGAAGGCGATCATCACCGATTCGTTCTCCGGCCAGGCGCTGATGCATGCGTTCACGTACATGTCGATCGCGTGGGGGCTCGCCCCGATCGTCGCGCCGGTGATCGGCGCGCACCTGCAGGAATGGTTCGGCTGGCGCGCGTGCCTCGTGTTCCTGCTGGTGTACTCGCTCGTGATGTGGGCGCTGCTGTGGCACTACCGCGAAACGCTGCCGAAACCGGTGCATCTCGAGCCGCGCACGCTGATGGCGAATGCGGGCAAGGTGCTGGCGAGTCCGGTGTTCCAGAGCTGCTTCCTCGCCCAAGGGCTGTGCTACAGCATCCTGCTCGTGTTCAACATCGTCGGGCCGTTCATGGTGCAGACCACGCTGCACAAGCCGCCGACCTTCTTCGGCTATCTCGCGCTCGGCATCGGGCTGATGTATTTCCTCGGCGGCCTGTCGAACCGGATTCACGGGCCCGGGCTGCCGAGCGCCGAGCAACGGCTGCGCATCGGCGCACGCGTGATGGCGGGGGCGTCGGTCGCGATGCTGGTGCTCGCGCTGACCGTCGGGCTGCGTGTGTGGACGCTCGCGACGCCGGTGCTCGTGATGGGTTTCTGCGCGGGCGCGATGTACCCGACGCTGATGGCCAAGGGTAATTCGCTGTTCCCGCATATCGCCGGCCTGACGAGCGCGATCCTCGGTTGCGCGCTGCTGCTCGTGTCGTCCGCGATGATGGGGCTGGCCGGGTTCGTGTCGATCCATGTGCTGACGCCGCTCGCGGTGTTCTTCGTCGCGCTGTCGTGCATCGTCGTGTGGATGGTCACCAAGCTGCTGCGCTACCTGTCGCAGCAGCAGGCCCCGACCGCGCCCGTCGCGTGCGGGAGCGGGGAGGCGGCGTAAGTGCGACCGGTCGACCGCCCCGTGCCCCCGATCCTGCTGAACCGCGTCGCCCGGACCGATGCCTCCGACCTGATCGCCGCCAATCGCGCGAGCCGGGGCCACCATCTGCCGTGGGTCGATTCGTTCACCGACCAGGCGGGATTCGACCAGTGGTTCGCGCGCTGCATGACGGGGCCGAACGTCGGCCTCGTTGCGCGGGAGCGCACGTCCGGCGCGGTGGTCGGCGTGGTGAACCTCAACGAGATCGTCGGCGGTGTGTTCCAGAGCGCGTATCTCGGGTACTACGGCATGGTGGCGTTCCGCCGTTCCGGGCTGATGACCGACGCGATGCGCGCGGCGATCGGCGTGGCGTTCGACGAACTCGGGCTGCATCGGGTCGAGGCGAACATCCAGCCCGGCAACCACGCGTCGATCGCGCTGGTTCGGCGGCTCGGCTTCACGAAAGAGGGTTTTTCGCCGCGCTATCTGCGCATCGGCGGCGAGTGGCGCGACCACGAACGGTGGGCGCTGCTGGCCGACGGCGAGCCCGACACGCGCCCCTGACACCCGCTACCGGGCGATCGTCTTCCCGCCGCCGGCCGCTTACAGCGGATGCGCGGCGCCCGCCTGCGTCAGCAGCGAAGCGGCCGCCGGGTCCGGCATCCCGTTCGAATCGATCGCACCGGCTTTCGCGAGCGCGACGAGATCGCTGTCGACGCCCGGTTGCCCGACCGTGAACGACGTGGTCAGGAAGGCCGGCGCCGCGAGCGCGACCGAATAGCGCTGCTGCAGGTTCGTCACCACCGCCGATTGCGCGGCCTGCACGGTGTTCGGGCTGTTCAGCGCCTGCTGATAGCGCGAATTGCCCTGGAAATTGCCGATCAGGGTGGCCGTGTTCGTACCGAGCTGCGCGGCGAGGTAGGTCAGCATCAGCTCGGTCTCGGGCGTCGTATTGAAGGTGCCGCCCGCGTACGCGAGCGAATGCAGGCTCGTGCCGCCCGTCGCGACGGTGATCACGCACGGCAGCACCGCATTGACCGTCACGCGGTAGTTGCCGCCGCCGTCCGTCAGCGTGGTTGCCGAGCCCGTCGCGCAACTGACCGTCACCTGCGCGCTCGCGAGCGCGTTGCCCGTGGCGGCCGTGCCCGACAGCGCGACGGTCTGCGTGTTGTCGTTGAAGCAGACATCCACGCCGAAGCAGGCATCGCCGTTGCACGCCTGAAGCGTCGCGAGGGCGGCGATGCAAAGCGTGCGCAGCGCGGGGCGGATGAAACGCCTGGTGTGAACGTTCATGGTCGCTGGCCTTGAGGAGAGTGGGCAACCGGTCGGCGCCGATGGTCCGGCGCCGTTCATATTCTAGGTCCCGGATCGGGGCGCTGCTTGCCTGTCTGGCTCGTCAGGCCCGCTGCGGCCGGGAGCGACCTGCCGTCGAGCGTGTCGTGCGCAGTCCTGCTTGGGCGGTGACGCGCGTCAGTTGCGCGGCGGGCGAGCCGGCGCCATCACGTAGGCGAGCAACAGGCTCAGCACGATGCTGAGCGCGAGTGCGTGCCAATGGCCGGTAAGCAACTGCTGATAGTGCTCGCCCATATCCGGCGTGATCCACCGGCACGTCATGGGATGCATCCGGGCCTGGTGACACTCGAGAATGCCGCCATGCCGATAGGCATCCCACAGCGCATCGCCTGAATACAGCCCCAGGAAGAGCGGGACGATCTGTACGCCGTACCGGAGCAGCTTCCCCTCGGCTTCGGTTGTCATGCTTGTCGACTCCGGAATCGGCCTGCGTTGGGTTGTCGTCCGGGGCCGAATGCTCAGGGCTTGCGCGCGGCCGCCTTCGCGAACGCGCCGCGCACCTCGAAGCCGATCGCATCGGCCACGTTGCCGCGCGCGTCGACGAGTTCGAGCCGGTGCCGGCCCGGCCACGGCATCCACGCGACGCGATCGGCATGCCCGATCACCTTGTCGTCGAGCCGCCACGCGAACTTCGCGGCGCGCCCGGCCGACCGTTCGAACCAGATCCGCTGGTTCTTCGGCGGAATGTCCGGATCGATCGCGAAGATCGTGCCGTCGGTCGGCGCGCCGATCGTCAGCGGCGCGCGCGCGCCGTTCCTGTCGGGCGTGACGGAGGCGGCGAGCCGGATCGTGTCGAGCGCGGTTCCCGCGATGAACCACTCGTTGCGGGACGGCTCGATATCGCGTTCGAACGCGATGCGGCGCGTCTCGACGCCGGCCGGCGCGCGCGGCGCGCGGCTCGGCTGGTCGCGGTGCAGGTAGCCGACGACGGCCGACCACACCGGCGACGCACCCGTCACGCCCGACACGTCCCACATCGGCGAGCCGTCCGCATTGCCGACCCATACGCCGACCGTATAGCGAGACGTGAAGCCGACGGTCCAGTTGTCGCGCATGTCCTTGCTCGTGCCGGTCTTGACCGCCGAGAAGAAGCGCGTCGCGAGCGGATTGTCGAAGCCGAACGTGCGCACGCGCGCGTTGTTGTCGGAGAGGATGTCGGTGACGACGAAGCTGGCCGCCTGGCTGAACACGCGCGTGCCGGTTTCGTCGCGGGCGGGCGACGGTGTCGACGCGCCGGACGCCGGCGCGGGCCGGTCGACGACCTGGCGGGCGACGCCGCCGTTCGCGAGCGCGCGGTACGCGTTGGTCAGCGACAGCAGCGTGACGTCCGCGCTGCCGAGCGCGAGGCTGAAGCCGTAGTAGTCGCCTTCCTGCGCGAGCGGCAGGCCGAGCGCGGTCAGCGTGCGCGCGAAGCGGTGCGGCGTGACGAGCACGAGCGTGCGCACGGCCGGCACGTTCAGCGAGCCGCCGAGCGCGCTGCGCACGCTCACCCAGCCCTTGAAATCCTTGTCGTAGTTCTGCGGAATGTACAGGCCGCCGCCGGCGGCGAGGTTGATCGGCGCATCGTCGAGCAGCGACGCGGCCGTCAGCCGTTTCTCGTCGATCGCCTGCGCATACAGGAACGGCTTGAGCGTCGAGCCGGCCTGGCGCGGCGCCAGCACGGCATCGACGTCGCGCGCGCTCGACAGCGCGCCGGACGATCCGACCCACGCACGGATCTCGCCGGTCGCGTTGTCGAGCACGACGACCGCGCCGTCCTGCACGTTGCGCCGGTGCGCGGGCGCGTTGAGTTCGGTCAGCGCGCGCACCAGCGTGTCGCGTGCGAAGCGCTGCAGCGGCGCATCGAGCGTCGTGCGCACCTGCGCGCCGGCCGCCGGCCTGACCTCGGCCGCAATGCGCCGCGCGAAGTGCGGGGCGAGCGCGGCGCCGTCGTCACGCACCGCATTGGCCGGCCGCGCGATGACCAGTTGCACGTAGCCGTCGAGCGACGCGCAGGCCTGCCCGGCATGCATGTCGCGCAGGATCCGGCACGCGCGTTCGGCGACTTTCGCGGGTGCGGCGTTGGGCGCGCGCACGAGCGCGGCCGCGATCGCGGCTTCGCGTGCGTCGAGGCCCGACGGCGCCTTGCCGAACAGCACCTGCGACAGCGCGGCGAGGCCGATCGTCTCGCCGCGGAACGGCACGAGGTTCAGGTACGCCTCGAGCACCTGGTCCTTGCGCCAGCCGCGTTCGAGCAGCAGCGCATTGACCGCCTGCGACGCCTTCTGCGGCAGCGAGCGCTGGCCCGAGCGGCGCGGCGAATCGCTGAGCAGCCCGGCGAGCTGCATCGTGACGGTCGACGCGCCGCGCGTGCGTTCGTTCCACAGGTTGCCCCATGCGGCGCCGGCGATGCCGCGCCAGTCGACGCCGCTGTGTTCGTAGAAACGCTTGTCTTCGGACACGACGATCGCCTCGCGAAACGCGGGCGAGACATCCGCGAGCGACACCCAGTCGCCGCGCCGCTCGGTGAGGTCGACGCGCGTGCGCTGCAGCGGCGTGCCATCGCGCGCGAGCAGCACCCAGTCGGAGCTGCGCCAGTTGCGGCGCACTTCGTCGTAGCCCGGCAGCGCGTGTGCAACGAGCGGCGCGGCCAGCACGATTGCGACGCATACGCGGCCGGCGAAACGCACCGGCCGAGGCAAACCCTGATCGCTCATCGCGTCCCCGTCACTTGCCCGCGTCGGCCGGTTTCACGGTCATCGGCGGGTTCGGCCACAGGCCGTACACCGACGGCGCGTACAGCGCCTCGACACGCGTCGGCGGCAGCCCGAACGTGCCGACGTTGTTCAGCCGCACCGTGTATTCGACCGAGAATTTGCCCTTCGGCAGATAGTCGTAGTACGCGCGGTAGCCGTCGAAGTCGCGCTCGATGAACGCCGGCCATGCGCCGTCCGGCGTTTTCTCGCCCTGCGTCGCGGCTTCCGAGTCGCGGCCGAGGCCCGAGCCGAGGATCGTCGAGCCGGCCGGAACCGGATCGTTGACGACGACCCACGTCATGTCGCTCTGCGCATCAATGTCGAGATGCACGCGCACGACGTCGCCGCGCGTCAGCACGCCCTGGACGGCGGGCGACACCGGCGTGACGGTTTTCGTGATCCGGTAGCCGGCCGCGAACGGCGCACGCAGCGGCACGGCTGCGAGGCTTTCGATCGTCGCCCACGGGCGGCCCGTGCCGTCCTGCGTGACCGACAACGTGGCCGGCGCCTGCGACGCGCGCGGCCACGGCAGCATCACGCTGCGGGCCGCGGCGGCGCGGGTGGCCGGGGTGGCCGACGCCGGCGTGTCGACGGATGCGGGTGCCGGCGCCGCCGCCTGCGACCACGAGATCGTGCGCTCGTCGCCGCCGAGCGCGACCTTCGTCGCGCCGGCCACCGGCGTGCTCTCGTAAGTGCGCGAGAAGCGCTCGACCGCGAGCAGGCCGAGTGCGTTCGACGTCGTGGTCTGCCATGCGCCCTGGCGTTGCAGCGCGAGCAGGCCGGCCGTCACGCGCGGCATCTCGTCCTTCCACGCCGGGTCGCCCGCGAATTCCAGCGCGAGGCGTGCCGCATTGGTCTCGTTGCTGGTCATCAGCCACCACAGGTCGTCGTCGCGCGCGGTCGAGAACACGAGTTGCGTGCCCTGGTACGTCAAGCGCGCCCGCAGGATCTGTTCGACCTGCGCGCGTTTCTCGTCGCGCTGCGGGATGTCCTTCACGCGCGTCAGGATCGCGTGATAGTCGATCACCGCCGACGTCGGCCACTGGTTCGGCGCGATCTCGATCGAACCGAGCATGCGGCCCTGCGCGGCACCGTAGCGCGACAGCGCCTCGATCGCGGCGAGCTTGCGCAGGTCGCGATCCTGGCGCGGCGCCCACGTGTTGCGCTCGAGGCGGCCGTCGACGAAGCGCGCGAGCCCGGCTTCGAGCTGCGTACGCAGGTCTTCCGGCAGCGCGAAGCGCGGGTCGAGACGGCTCGCCTCGTCGGACACCACGAGCAGGTACGACGACAGCGTCGCGCTGCCGGCGTGCGAATCGTCGGTCGACGGCGGGAAGTAGCTCGCGAGCCCGTCGCTGTCGAGGTAGACCGGCATCCGGGCGATCAGCGCCTGCCATTGCGCGGGGTCGCGCAGGCCGATCGCGCGCGACGTCTGCTGTTCGAGGCAGCGATACGGATAGCGCTCGAACCAGCGTTTCACGCCGGGCAGGCCGTCGGCGAGCTTCGACTGCAGCGACACGGCGATGCCGCCGCGCGGCGCGCCGTGCGCGTTGTTCGCGGCGCCGGCCGGGGAGGCCACCGGCACCGTCAGCGTGCCGTCGACTTGCGCGAGGGTCGCCTGCTGGACCGTGACCGGCAGGGCCGGCACGACCTTCTGCGCGACCGCCAGCGCGTCGGACGCGCGCTTGCCGCCTTGCTCGGCCGCTTCGATGCGCCAGTTCAGCGCACCGGCCGCGTCGAGCGCCTGCTCGGGCACGGTGATCGTCCACGCGACTTCGGTCGCGGTATTGGCCGCGAGCGACACGGTCTGCGGTGCGACGTCGACGCCCGTCACGCGCGGCGTCACGACGACCTGCATCGCACGGTCGGTCGTGTTGCGCAGCGTGACCTGCGCGCGGAACGCATCGCCTTCGCGCACGAGCGGCGGCAGGCCGGAGATCAGTTGCAGATCCTGCGTGCTGCGGATCGACGTGCTGCCGGTGCCGAAGCGGTCGGGGCCGACCGCCGCGATCGCGACGATTCGGAAGCGCGTGAGCGCGTCGTTCAGCGGCACGTCGACGGTCGCGCTGCCGTTCGCATCCAGCGTCACGCGCGGATTCCACAGCAGCAGCGTGTCGAACAGCTCGCGCGTCGGCGCACTGCCGCCGCCGCCGCCGGCCGGCACGGCCTTGCGGCCGAAGTGGCGGCGGCCGACGATTTCCATCTGCGCGGTGGCCGTCTCGACGCCGTACGCGCGGCGGCGCAGCATCGCGTCGAGCAGGTCCCAGCTGTTGTTCGGCATCAGTTCGAGCAGCGCCTCGTCGACGGCCGCGACCGCGATCTGCGTGCCGGCCGGCGCGGGCTGGCCGTTCGGCAGCGTGACCTTCACATGCGCCTGCGCCTTGCTGCGCACCGTGTAGCGCGTCGCGTCGGTCGTCACGGTCACGCCGAGGCGGTGCACGCCCGTGCCGACCTTGATTTCGCCGAGGCCGTAGCGGAACGCGGGCTTCGACAGGTCGACGAACGCGGTCGGCGCTTCATAGTGACGGCCTTCGCGCCAGAACGCGCGCGCCCATTCCACCGGCGCCTTCCAGCCCCACGTGAAGAACGAGTACCACGGCACTTCGCGAATCCGGCCGCGCAGCGCGAGCACCGACACGTAGACGTTCGGCCCCCACGATTCGCCGACCTTCAGGTCGACGGTCGGGTTCGCGCCGTTCAGCTCGACGATGTGCGTTTCCATCACGCCGCCGCGTTCGACCGCCACCAGCGCGGTCGCGTAGCGGAACGGCATGCGCACCTGGAAGCGGGCCGTTTCGCCCGGTTCGTACGACGTCTTCTCCGGAATCACGTCGATCCGGTCGGTGTTGTCGCCGCCGAACCAGAGTTGGTCCTCGCGCGTGACCCACACCGACGTCGATGCATTCGACGTGCGGCCGTCGCCGTCCTTGGCGACCGCGATCAGCTGCACGTTGCCGGCCTGTTCGAGCGTCGCGTCGCAGGCCATGCGGCCCTTGTCGTCGGTCTTGCCCGAGCACAGCACGCCGAGGTCGCGCGTGTCGCTCTTGTTGTCGTACGCATAGAAGCCGCCGACCATCCGCTTGCGCGACGACGTCGTGATGCGCGCGACGCCCTTGATCTCGATCGGCACGGACGCACGCGGCTTGCCTTGGAGATCGACCGCCAGTGCCTGCACGGGCACGCGCTGGCCGACCGAGACCCAGCGGCCGGCCTTGATGCCGGCCACCACCGCGGCCGGCCACAGGATCGTGTCGCCGCGGATCGTCTGCACTTCGCCGTTCGGGTCGGCGAACGTCGCTTCGAGCGCGAGGCGCTTCGGTGCGTCGACGTCCGGCAGGCCCTTCAGCGTGACCGCGCCCGCGCCGTTGCGGTCGAGCGTCAGCGGCAGCTTGTCGGCGATCAGCTTCGTCGCGTCGGGATCGTTGTTCGACGACGCGGCGTTGTCGCCGTCCTGCGAATCGTCGTCGGCATTGCCGTCGCCCGTATCGGGGCGATACGGCGTGAAGCTGAAGTCCTCGAAGCGGTCCGCGAACGGCGGCGACGCCCACTTCATCAGCGCCGACACCTGCACGGGCAGGTTCGATGCGCCGCCGCCCGACACGTAGTCGATCTGCACCGCGAGCGGCGCTTCCTTCACGGCGACGAGCGGGCTCTTCTGCGCGTCGCGCGCGCCGATCGACCCCTTCAGCACCGGCAGGCGGAACGCCTCGACGCGGAAGCTGCCGCTGTAGTAGGACGCGGTCGGCGCGTCCTCCGGGCCGCCTTCGAGCTCGACGCTGTATTCGCCGAGCTTCGCGGCGGCCGGCAGCGCGAACTGCGTGTCCGCGCTGTGGTCGGCCGCCCACGTGAGCGGCAGCTTGTAGGTCTGGCCCGTGCCGAGATGGCGGATCGTCACGCGCGTCGGGTATTGCGACGGGAACGCGAGGTTCTGCAGCGTCTCGGCCCGGATGAAATGCTTCATCGACACGGTTTCGCCGGCGCGCAGCAGCGTGCGGTCGAAGACCGTATGCGCGCGCACGGTCTGCGCGCGGTCGGTGTCGGTCGGCACGTTGAAGCGCCACGATTCGATCCCGCGGTTCCAGCCCGAGCTGACGAACGCCATGTCCGGGCCCGTCTTCGGATCGTTCACGCGGGCCGACACGAAGTAGTCGTCGAAGCGTGGTTCCGAATCGGACGAGTTGCATGCGCGCTTCGATTCGAACGCGCCGTCGATCTTCAGCAGGCCCTGCGCGTCGGTCTTGCCGGACGCGATTTCGTCGCCGTTGCAGTCCGACACGCGGATCTGCGCGTTTGGCACGGGCTTGCCCTTGTCGAGCGTCGTGACCCACACGAGATTGTTCTCGCGGCCCTGTTTCAGATGCACGCCGAGGTTGGTGACGAGCACCGTGGTGCGCACGTACATGCTCGACGGCTTCGCGAGCAGCGAGCGGCCGAGCGCGGGCGACGCGAGTTCGAGCACGTAGAAGCCGGGCTTGTCGATCGGCACGCCGACGACTTCGAACGGGCGCAGTGCCTTCGGGTCCGCCTTCGGCAGCGCCAGCGCCTGCACGCCGGGCTGGCCCTTGAGCAGCGTCAGCGAGCGCACGTCGATGCGGCGATCCTTCGGCGCGGGCGCTTTTTCGCCGGCTTCGCGCGGTACGTAGACGGGGTGCTGGCCCTTGCGTTCGAGCAGGCCGGGAATCTGGCTGTCGATCGAACCGGCCGTCATCGACCAGTTGTCGAAGCGGTCGACCGTGCGCATCCACTGGCGAATCGTCGTGTCGTCGTCGACCTTCAGGTTCGAGAACTGCGCGCCCTGGGTGTTGAGGCCGTCGATATGCAGGTCGGCCTCGACGTTGCGCAGCGTGACGGGCACGAGCGCGGGCGAATCGGGTTCGGCGAAGCGCTCGACGATCCCGAAGGTGCCCGACGAGAATTTCGCGAGCGGCGGCATCGGCGCGGTACGCGTCGCGAGCGGGAACAGGTCGGCATTGGACAGCGCGCGGTCGGTCACGTCGCGCAGGCCGGACGGCAATTCGATCGTGAGGCCGGCCTGCTCGGGCAGCGGCGGGTTGAACGTGACGGTCGTGACTTCCTCGCTCTTGTCGTCGGCCGCGAAGGTCGGCGACAGCGACCCGTCGGGGCCGCGCAGCTTGATCGCCTCCGCGTTTTTGCGCGAGATCGGCGCATTGAACGACAGCGTGAGCGGGCGCAGCGGCGTGCAGGGCGCCTTCGCGTTTTCGCGTTCGCACGAGAAGCTCGCGGCGAACGGTGCGCGCACGGTGAAATCGAAGCGCCGCTCCGTTTCGTTCGGGATGCCGCTCGGGCTCGTGACGCCCTTGCCGTACACGAGCTGCATCTTGGCGCTCGCCGGCAGCGCCTGCGCGCACGACAGCGTCAGCACGCGCGCGGCATCCTTCTTCAGCCCGAAATGATCGAGCAGCGCGTTGCGCGCATCGTCGTCGGCGGCCGTGACGGGAATGCGGTTGCCGATGCCGGCCGCTTCGCACCAGATGTTCGCGAGCGCCGAGCGCGGCTCGGCCGGGCCGTTCAGCTTCAGCACGAACATCTGCCGTTCCTCGATCTCGCGCGAGCCGGGGCGGACGGTCACCGGGAACGGGCCGCCCGTCTGGAACGTGAAGCGGCGCGGGCCGCTCACCGCATTGCCGGCGACCGAACGCAACGTGTCGTTGAGCGCGACCGAGCAGCGCACGCCGGGCGGCAGGTCGTTTTCGAAGTCGTAGACCCAGGTCTTGTCGTCGAGCCAGTGACCCTGGCCGCGCGCGGCCGCGGCATCGTTGCAGGTGACGCGCGCGGGATTCGGCGCGGAGGCCGAGCCGAACGCGACCATCGGTTCGTCGAACTTGACGACGCTCTGCCGGACTTCGGTGACGGTGCCCTGCGGCGACACGCTCACCGTGCGCGCCGCGCCCGCATGCAGCGACAGCGCCGTGGCGCCGGCGAGTGCGGCGATGGCGCCGATGCGCCAGAGAACCCGTGCGGTGTGGTTGGTCCGTGTCGGTTTGTTGTGCTTGTCGCGCTGCTTCATCGCTCGGTGCCCTCGGAGGGAAGCTTTCTGTTTGATTGCACCGGATTCTAACCGACCGTCATGCGTGCGCATCGCGGCGCACGGTGTGTCGTCGGGATGCGACACGGGCTTGCGTGCCGCAGATTTGTCGCGTCGACGACACAAAAATGACGAGAAAAATCGATTGTCACGGATGGCGGAACATTTAATGAACTATAAAAAGATTGTTCGATCCGGTTTGTGCGCGTACATTTCAGTTCCGCGCCAATGTTTGAGAAATATCAAGCGTGGTTTTCCCGAATCCGGTGTTCGAGAGAAGGAAACATGCACAACGACAACACTCCCCACTCGCGTCGCACGAGCGACGCAGCCGCAACCGGCATCACGCGGCGTCAATGGCTGCAGGGCGCACTGGCGCTGACGGCGGCGGGCCTCACGGGCTCGCTGGCGTTGCGGGCCCTGGCCGACGATCCCGGCACCGCGCCGCTCGATACGTTCATGACGCTCTCCGAAGCATTGACAGGCAAGAAGGGGCTGAGCCGCGTGCTCGGCCAGCGCTTCCTGCAGGCACTGCAGAAGGGCTCGTTCAAGACGGCCGACAGCCTGCCGCAACTCGCCGGCGCACTCGCGTCCGGTTCGCTGAATCCCGATCAGGAAACGCTCGCACTGGCGATTCTTGAAGCGTGGTATCTCGGCATCGTCGACAACGTCGTCATTACCTACGAAGAAGCATTAATGTTCAGCGTCGTATCCGATACGCTCGTGATCCCGTCGTATTGCCCCAACAAACCCGGCTTCTGGGCCGAAAAACCGATCGAGAGGCAAGCCTGATGGCCGATACCGATACGCAAAAGGCCGACGTCGTGGTCGTCGGGTCGGGTGTTGCGGGCGCGATCGTTGCGCACCAGCTCGCGATGGCGGGCAAGTCCGTGATCCTGCTGGAAGCCGGCCCGCGCATGCCGCGCTGGGAAATCGTCGAGCGCTTTCGCAACCAGCCCGACAAGACCGATTTCATGGCGCCGTACCCGTCGAGCGCGTGGGCGCCGCATCCGGAATACGGCCCGCCGAACGACTACCTGATCCTGAAGGGCGAGCACAAGTTCAACTCGCAGTACATCCGCGCGGTGGGCGGCACGACGTGGCACTGGGCCGCGTCGGCGTGGCGCTTCATCCCGAACGACTTCAAGATGAAGACGGTGTACGGCGTCGGCCGCGACTGGCCGATCCAGTACGACGACCTCGAGCATTACTACCAGCGCGCCGAGGAGGAACTCGGCGTGTGGGGCCCGGGCCCCGAGGAAGACCTGTATTCGCCGCGCAAAGAGCCGTACCCGATGCCGCCGCTGCCGTTGTCGTTCAACGAGCAGACGATCAAGAGCGCGCTCAACGGCTACGATCCGAAGTTCCACGTGGTGACCGAGCCCGTTGCGCGCAACAGCCGCCCGTACGACGGCCGGCCGACCTGTTGCGGGAACAACAACTGCATGCCGATCTGCCCGATCGGCGCGATGTACAACGGCATCGTCCACGTCGAGAAGGCCGAGCAGGCCGGCGCGAAACTGATCGACAGCGCGGTCGTCTACAAGCTCGAGACCGGGCCGGACAAGCGCATCACCGCCGCGATCTACAAGGACAAGACGGGCGCCGACCATCGCGTCGAGGGCAAGTATTTCGTGGTCGCCGCGAACGGCATCGAGACCCCGAAGATCCTGCTGATGTCCGCGAACCGCGATTTCCCGAACGGCGTCGCGAACAGCTCCGACATGGTCGGCCGCAACCTGATGGACCATCCGGGCACCGGCGTGTCGTTCTACGCGAACGAAAAACTGTGGCCGGGCCGCGGCCCGCAGGAGATGACGTCGCTGATCGGTTTCCGCGACGGCCCGTTCCGCGCAACCGAAGCGGCGAAGAAGATCCACCTGTCGAACATGTCGCGCATCAACCAGGAGACGCAGAAGATCTTCAAGGGCGGCAAGCTGATGAAGCCCGCGGAGCTAGACGCGCAGATCCGCGACCGTTCCGCGCGCTACGTGCAGTTCGACTGCTTCCACGAAATCCTGCCGCAACCCGAGAACCGCATCGTGCCGAGCAAGACGGCCACCGACGCGATCGGCATCCCGCGCCCGGAGATCACGTACGCGATCGACGATTACGTGAAGCGCGGCGCCGTGCACACGCGCGAGGTCTACGCGACGGCCGCGAAGGTGCTGGGCGGCACGGAGGTCGTGTTCAACGACGAGTTCGCGCCGAACAACCACATCACGGGTGCGACGATCATGGGCGCGGATGCACGCGACTCGGTCGTCGACAAGGACTGCCGCACGTTCGACCATCCGAACCTGTTCATTTCGAGCAGCTCGACGATGCCGACCGTCGGTACGGTGAACGTGACGCTGACGATCGCGGCGCTCGCGCTGCGGATGTCGGACACGCTGAAGAAGGAAGTCTGACCGTGCGGAAATCTACTCTCACCTTCCTCCTCGCCGGCTGCCTCGCGCTGCCGGGCCTCGTCCAAGCGGCCGACGCGGCCGATCCGGCGCTGGTCAAGCGCGGCGAATATCTCGCGGTCGCGGGCGACTGCATGGCGTGCCACACCGCGAAGGGCGGCAAGCCGTTCGCGGGCGGCCTCGGCATGCCCGTGCCGATGCTCGGCAAGATCTACACGAGCAACATCACACCCGATCCCGACACGGGCATCGGCACCTGGTCGGCCGAGGACTTCGAGCGCGCGGTGCGCCACGGGGTGTCGAAGAACGGCGACAACCTGTATCCGGCGATGCCGTACGTGTCGTACGCGAAGATCAACGACGACGACGTGCAGGCGCTGTACGCGTACTTCATGCACGGCGTCGAGCCGGTCAAGCAGGCGCCGCCGAAGAACGAGATCCCCGCGCTGCTGAGCATGCGCTGGCCGCTGAAGATCTGGAACTGGCTGTTCCTGAAGGATGGCGCGTACGAGCCGAAGCCGGCGCAGAGCGCCGAGTGGAACCGCGGCGCGTATCTGGTGCAGGGGCTTGCTCACTGCAGCACGTGCCACACGCCGCGCGGCATCGCGATGCAGGAGAAGTCGCTTGACGAAACCGGCGGCAGCTTCCTGTCGGGCTCGGTGCTCGCGGGCTGGGACGGCTACAACATCACGTCCGACCCGAACGCGGGGATCGGCGGCTGGACGCAGCAGCAGCTCGTGCAGTACCTGCGCACCGGCAGCGTGCCGGGGCTCGCGCAGGCGGCCGGCCCGATGGCCGAGGCGATCGAGCACAGCTTCTCGAAGATGACCGAAGCCGACATCGGCGCGATCTCGACGTACATCCGGACGGTGCCGGCCGTGGCCAGCGGCGATGCGAAGCAGTCGCGCTCGTCGTGGGGCAAGCCGGCCGAGGACGGGCTGAAGCTGCGCGGCGTCGCGCTCGCGTCGTCGGGCATCGATCCGGCGCGGCTGTATCTCGGCAACTGCGCGACCTGCCACCAGATGCAAGGCAAGGGCACGCCGGACGGCTATTACCCGCCGCTGTTCCACAACTCGACGGTCGGCGCGTCGAATCCGACCAATCTCGTGCAGGTGATCCTGAACGGCGTGGAGCGCAAGGCCGGCGGCGAGGATGTCGGGATGCCCGCGTTCCGTCACGAGCTGTCGGATGCGCAGATCGCCGCGCTCGCGAACTACCTGACCGGGCAGTTCGGCAATCCGGCCGCGAAGGTGTCCGAGCAGGACGTCGCGAAGCTGCGGTGACGCGGTGCGCGACGAAGCGGCGCGATAACTGACGAGAGGAGGAGCACAGCACATCGGGTCGTTGCCCGATGCCGGTTGTTGCAGAGCGGGGCGGGCGGCGCGGATGGCCGCCCGTCCCGGTTCATTCGCAATCCGGTGCGCCGCGCGTGTGCCCGCCGTGCGCATCGCTTTCGTTGATCGACACCATGACACCGAATCAACCGTTTCTCGCGTCCCAGCGCGATGTGCTGCTGCTGCTTGCCCGGATCCTGCTCGTGATCCTGTTCATCATGTTCGGCTGGAAGAAGATCGTCGACTTCCCCGGTACGATTGCGTTCATGGGTTCGGAAGGCGCGCCCGCGCCGATCATGTCCGCCGCGATTTCCGTCGTGATGGAGCTGTTCGCCGGGGTCGCGATCCTGGTCGGCTTCCAGACGCGCGCGCTCGCGCTGCTGCTGGCGCTCTACACGATCGGCACCGGCATCATCGGCCACCACTTCTGGAACATGACGGGCGGCGAGCAGATCAACAACATGATTCATTTCTACAAGAACATCGCGATCGCCGGCGGCCTGCTCGCGCTTTGCGCGGCGGGCCCCGGGCGTTTTTCGATCGATCGCGGATAAGCAGACCCGGGGCGCGCGCATGGGGCACGCGCTGGAAGGTCGAGACTCCGAGGGGGCATCATTTTGCGACTCAAACATTTCGCATGGCTGATCGCGGCCGCCACACCGGCGGCCGCTGTTGCACAGACGAGCGTGACGCTGTACGGCCGCGTCGACGGCGGCGTCGAGTACCTGAACCACATCGCGAAGCCGAACGGCGGCAGCGCGAGCCGCTGGAGCGCCGAAAGCGGCGACTGGGGCACCAGCATGTTCGGGCTGAAGGGTATCGAGGATCTCGGCGGCGGGCTGTCGACCGTCTTCAACCTGGAAACCGCGTTCCAGGTGATGAATGGCCAGACGGGCGGCGGCCGCATGTGGTCGCGGCGCGCGTACGTCGGGCTGAAGAGCAACACGTGGGGCCAGTTGCAGGCCGGCCGCAACCTGTTCATCGACAGCGACGGCGTGTGGGAATTCGACCCGTTCGTGCAGCAGGCGTTTTCGTCGGCCTCGCTCGTGCGCGGCCGCAACTGGCAGCAGACCAGCAACAACATCGAGTATCACAGCCCGGTGATCGGCGGCTTCGACGTGCAGGCGCAATACGCGTTCGGCAACCAGTCGCGCGGCTTCAACTACGGCGCGGCCGACGATTTCGGCCGCTCGGACGGGATCATGATCTCGTACCATTCGCCGGTGCTCGACGTGCGCGGCATCTACGACGAACTGCGCGACAACAACGGCAAGTTCAGCAACATCTTCACCGCGTCGCGCGAGTATTTCGTCGGCGCGAACGTGAAGGTGTCGAAGTTCAAGATCCAGGGCGCGTATACGCATTACCAGGCGCCGGACAGTCCGGCCGGCGTGGCCGATCGCGCGGATCACTACTGGCTCGGCGCGACCTACACCGCGACGCCGCAGTGGGCGGTGACGGGCGGCGGGTATTACGTGAAGGTGGGCGACGGCGGCGGCGACGCGTCGCACGATCCGTCGGGGCACGCGATGATGTACGTGCTCGGCACCACGTACAACCTGTCGAAGCGCACGTTCCTGTACGGCACGGTTGCGTATGTGCGCAACGGCGGCAATTCGAACTTCTCGCTGCTCGCGACGCCGCGCGATGCGACGTCGGGCACGAGCCCGATAACGGGCGAGTCGCAGACGGGGGCGTATGTGGGGATGATGCATACCTTCTGAGCCCCGAAGGGCGCCGGATGCGCAAAAGGCACGGGTGGTCGAACCCGTGCCTTTTTTCGTTTGCGGCCCGCGGGCCGCATCGGCCACCCGTCAGTCGAGCGCCTTCCCGGCCTTCTCATCCATGCAGCGCACGGCGAGCAGCGTCATCGCACCGCACCCGATCGCATACCACGCAGGCGCATTCGGATTGCCAGTCGCCGCGATCAGCCACGTGACGAAGAACTGCGCGAAGCCGCCGAAGATCGCGACGCCGATGCTGTACACGAGCGCGCCGCCGGTCGCGCGCACCGCACGGGGGAACAGCTCGCCGAGCATCGCGCCCGTCGCGCCGATGTTGATCGCATGCACGATCGACAGCGCGGCGATGATCGACAGCAGCGACGCGGCGCCCGGCCAGCGGTTCAGCGCGATGAACGCCGGGTAGATCGCGGCCATCAGCACGATGCGCGTCCACCAGACGATCCGGTTGCGCCCGTACACGTCGGACAGGTGGCCGCCGATCGGCGTCACGAGCATCAGGATCGCGCCGGCGACGCAGCCGGCCGTCATCGACAGCCACGTCGGCAGGTGCAGCACCTGCACGCCGTAGATCGCCATGTAGAACACGATGATGTAATGGATCGACGTGCCGCCGATCGTCACGCCGAGGCCCGCGAACACGGCCTTGCCGTGATGGCGCAGCACGTCGGCGAGCGGCAGCGACGCGACCGGCTCGTCGTGCGCGGCGGCGGGCGCGGCGGACGGCACTTCCTCGACGGTGCGGCGCAGCCAGTAGCCGAGCGGCACGAACAGCGTGCCGATGATGAACGGCACGCGCCAGCCCCAGCTTTCGAGCTGCGCGGCATTCAGCGTCGACGTGAGCGCGACGCCGGTCAGTGCGCCCGCGAGCGCGGCGAGCCCCTGGCTCGAGAACTGGAACGACGCATAGAAGCCGCGCCGATGCTGCGGCGCCTGTTCGAGCAGCAGCGTCGTCGATGCGCCGACTTCACCGCCGGACGCGAACCCTTGCAGCAGGCGCGCGAGCACGAGCAGCAGCGGTGCGGCGAGGCCGATCTGCGCGAAGGTCGGCGCGACCGCGATCATGGCGGTGCCGAGCGCCATCAGCAGCAGCGTGAGGATCATCGCCTTCTTGCGGCCGGCGCGGTCGGCGTACATGCCGATCACGAGCCCGCCGAGCGGGCGCGTGACGAAGCCGACGCCGAAGCTCGCGACCGCGAGCATCAATTGCCCGAACGGCGAGTGCACGGGAAAGAACAGCTTGCCGATCAGGATCGCGAAGAAGCTGTAGACCGTGAAGTCGTAGAACTCGAGCGCGTTGCCGACGGCGGCGGCCGCGATCAGCTTGCGTTTCTTCGCGGCGGCGCGGGCATCGACCGGCGTGCCGGCATACGGAAGGGCGGACGTTTCCATGGGGTTCCCCCGGGTAAGCGCTGAACTGCGTGATGAAGGGCCGTCAGGCCGCGAGCCAGGCTTCGGCGACGCGGACCCAGTAGCTCGCGCCGATCGCGAGGATGTCGTCGTTGAAGTCGTAGCCGGGGTTGTGCACCATGCAGCCGCCCTTGCTGCCGATCCCGTTGCCGATGAACGCGTAGCAGCCGGGGCGCGCTTCGAGCATGAACGCGAAATCCTCGCTGCCCATCAGCGGCGCGGTGTCGGCCTCGACACGCTCCGCGCCGAGCATCTGGCGCGCGACGTCGATCGCGAACGCGGTGGGTTCCGCATGATTGACGAGCACCGGATAGCCGTAGTCGTAGTCGACTTCCGCCGTGACGCCGAAGCTTTCCGCCTGGCCCTTCACGAGCGCTTCGATGCGACGCGCGAGCAGCGCGCGCACGTCGGCGTTCAGCGCGCGCACCGACAGCTTCATCGTGACGGTTTCGGGAATGATGTTGAACGTCTCGCCGGCCTGCACGCTGCCGACGGTGATCACCGCCGCGTGCTGCGCATCGACCTCGCGCGCGACGATCGTCTGCAGTGCGACCATGATGCTGCCCGCGGCCGACATCGGATCGCGCGCGAAGTGCGGCATCGCGCCGTGGCCGCCGACGCCGCGCAGCGTGATCGTCACGCGGTCGGCCGACGCCATCGCGGCGCCGGTTCGGAACGCCATGTCGCCGGCCGCGCGGCCGGGCATGTTGTGGATCGCGAAGATCGCGTCGCAGGGGAAGCGGTCGAACAGGCCGTCGTCCATCATCGCCTTCGCGCCGCCGAAGTTTTCCTCGGCCGGCTGGAAGATCAGGTTCAGCGTGCCGGAAAACTGGCGCGTGGCCGCGAGGTGGCGCGCCGCGCACAGCAGCATCGCGGTATGACCGTCGTGGCCGCACGCGTGCATCTTGTTCGCATGGCGGCTCGCGTACGGCAGGCCGGTGGCCTCCGCGAGCGGCAGCGCATCCATGTCGGCGCGCAGCCCGACCGTGCGCGTGCCTTGCCCTTCGCGCAGCACGCCGACCACGCCCGTCTTGCCGATGCCGCGATGCACTTCATAGCCCCAGCCGGCGAGCAGCTCGGCGACGAGATCGCTCGTGAGCGTTTCCTCGAATGCGAGTTCGGGATGAGCGTGGATGCGGCGGCGCACTTCGACCAGCTCGGGCGCGATCGCGGCGATACCGGGGATGACGGGGTTCACGGCTTGCAGCATGGTCTCTCCTGTGGGGCAGGTGGGGCGTTTGGCGCACATATGACGAGCAAGCATATAAATTTCTTTTGTGTACCAGAAGCTGATAAATTGCTTTGGTGCTCACCACCGGTTGCCGCTCGGGAATACCCTGAACCGGCGTGTGCCGTGCAGCACAGGGTTTCCACGGATCACGCATTGCCGCCATGAAATACCATCAGTTGAAAGCGTTCGTCACCGTCGCGGAAGAGGGGAGCATTCGCGCGGCCGCGCGGCGCCTGAACGTGTCGCCGGCGGCGCTGACGAAGGCGGTCAAGGAGCTGGAGATCGCGCTCGGCGTCTCGCTCGTGGTGCGCACCGCGCGCGGCGTGCAGCTCACCGGGTTCGGCCAGCAGTTGCAGGTGCGCGCGCGGCTGATCGTCGCCGAAATGCAGCGCGCCCGCGACGACATCGAACAGGCGCAGGGCGCGATGACCGGCTCCGTCGCGGCGGCGATCACGCCGGCTGCCGCGGTGACGATCCTGCCCGATGCGTTTCGCGCGTTCCGGCGCCGCTTTCCGGTGGCACGCGTCAACCTGATCGAAGGGTTTCCGGGCGTCGCGCTGCCGCGCCTGCATGACGGCTCGCTCGATTTCGCGGTGGCCGTCGTCGTCCCCGAACTGCTCGCGGCCGAATTCGATCACGCGGAGCTTTATGCGAGCCGGTCGCTGATCGTCGCGCGCAAGGGGCATCCGCTCGCTTCGGCGACGTCGCTTGCCGATCTCGTCGATGCCGACTGGCTGATGAACCCGTCGCCGGAAAGCTCGACGCAGGTGCTGTTCAATTCGTTCGTCGCGTACGGGCTGCCGGTGCCGGCGCGCGTCGTCGAATGTCCGAGCTTCGGCCTCGCGCACAGCCTGATGACCGAATGCGACCTGATCGCATCGATGCCCGAGCAACTGTTGCAGGGCGAATGGGCGCGCGACCAGCTCGCGGTGCTGCCGATCCGCGAGCGCCTGCCGGGCGTGTCGGTGCAGGTCATCACGCGCCGCGACAGCCCGCTGACGCCGGCCGCGGCGATGCTGCTCGACTGCCTGCGCGATTCCGCGCGGCGCAAGGGGCTGCGGTGAACCTTTGCGCGCGATCGGCAACGGTCATTGCATCGTTGTCCTGCGGATCGTGCGCACGGCGCTGACGTCATCCCGGCGGGCATGCGGCTTGCTCGGCGGGCACGCCATCGCGGCGCCTGTCGTGCAAGCCGGTATCATAACGGCCGGCCCGCCGCTTCGGCCGGCCTCCAACAACATCGCCATCCGGCATTCAGCAATCAGAGGCATTACATGACCAGTGCAACCCAATTCGACAACGTATCGGTCGTCAAGCGCGCGAACGTCTATTTCGACGGCAAGTGCGTGTCGCATACCGTGCTCTTCCCGGACGGCACGCGCAAGACGCTCGGTGTGATCCTGCCGTGTGCGCTCAACTTCGGCACCGATGCGCCCGAATTGATGGAAGTGCAGGCCGGCAAGTGCCGCGTGAAGCTCGACGGCAGCAGCGAGTGGCAGACCTACGGCGCGGGCGAATCGTTCTCGGTGCCGGGCAAGAGCCGCTTCGACATCGAAGTGCTCGAGACGCTCGATTACGTCTGCAGCTACCTGTAACACGCGCCGCGAAGACACACGCTGCGCGGCAGCAGCAAAAAGAAAGCCCCGCCGAAGCGGGGCTTGTCGCAAGCGGATGGCGCAAGGCCATCCGGAGCGCCTGTTCTCGTTACAGGCAGGCGTTGATGTCGCCGGCCGACGATGCATCGCCGCCGCGGAAACCAACCCAGGTCTTCGCATTCGCGGCGTTGGCCGGGCGCACGACGGCCGCGGCGCCATTCGGCGGCTGCTGGCCCGGCGCATACACGGCCATCGCGAGGCCATTCGCGAGTTCGTACTGCGACGTCACTTGTTGCTGCGACTTGTCGGCCCAGGTCTTCGCGATGCACTGCGCGACCTGGTCGGCAGGCTTCTGGCTTTGTCCCACGTTTTGCAGGGCAGAATCGGCTGCATGAGCAGAAAATGCCACGGTCAATGCGATGAGCGGTAAGTATTTCGCGTTCACGTTATCTCCCTCGAGTCGTGATTGATTGAATGGGATCCGCAGCAGAACTGCGTGATAGTCAGATCGCGTTGAACAAGCACGGTTCCGATGATTCCGAAACAAGTTGTTAACGCGCTTGCCAAATCGCGGCGCCGATGCTGTGCACTTTGCTGCGGCACGGCATGCATCGTATGCAGCTCGACGTCATGTGTTGCATGGCCGGTACGCTGCCCGGTCGTGCCGTGAGAGGTGGCCGCGGCGAGCGGCATGCGTTCCGCATGCCGTGCCGCAACTCTTTATTGGATTGCGAAAGTGGAATGGCTGATTGATGGCCCCGTCGCATGAGCACCATGATGACAAACTTTCGTCAGTCGAATTGTTAACCAACTTTAAACGCGGGAAGCGACGGCTTGCGAAGCGGCACGCGAGGGGCGTGTCGCTTCGTGCGGAAGAGGAAGCGGCCATGCGGGCGACGCGTGCGCGGCGAAACTGCCGCGCAGCGTGGTGGATCAGCCGGCCTGGCGCGAGCGGGAGACGCGCAGGTTGGCCGGGACGACCGGGCGGAAGCGTTCACGCTTCTGTTCGTCGTCGAAGTGCTGAAGCGCGGGCTTGATCAGATCGCTGCGCGACACGATGCCCGTGATGCGCATCGACTGCTCGTCGGCGACGACGGGCAGTCGCTCGAGCCCGAGCATCGCGAGTCGCGATGCGACGACGCGGCAGGTTTCATGCGCGTGCGCGACGGCGGGGGTGCGGTTCTCGAACGCGCCCGCGATCGGCGAGTCCGCCGCGGCCTCGGCGCGCCGCGCGTCGAGCGTCGCGCGATCGACGAGACCGAGCAGGCGGCCGTCCTGCACGACCGGGTACGCGCGATGGGCCTGCTGCGCGCCGAAATACTGCGACTCGACAGTAGCCAGCGTCGCTGCGCCGTCGATCGCGACGACCCGCTCGGCCGGCGTCATCACTTCGCCGATGTCGTGCCGCTCGAGCGGATCGACGCCGTATTCGCGATAGATGTGATAGCCGCGGCGTGCGATCTTTTCCGTCATGATCGAGCGCTTCATCACGACGGTCGCGAAACCGTGCGCGACGAGGGTGGCCGCGAGCAGCGGCAGCAGCGCGTTCGTGTCGTGCGTGAGGCCGAACGCGAACACGATCGCGGTCAGCGGCGCGCCGAGCGTTGCACCAAGCGTCGCGGCCATGCACACGAGCGGCCACAGCGCCGGGTCGCCGCCCGGCAGCACCGGCGACAGCACGGTGCCGAGGCCGGCGCCGAGCATCAGCAGCGGGGCGAGCACGCCGCCCGAGGTGCCCGAGCCGAGTGCGATCACCCACATCACGGCCTTCACGATCAGCACCGCGAGCGCGATCTTCAACGCGATGTGCTGATGCAGCAGGTCGCCGATCACGTCGTAGCCGACGCCGAGCGCGC
This sequence comes from Burkholderia metallica, assembly GCF_001718555.1. Taxonomy (NCBI): domain Bacteria; kingdom Pseudomonadati; phylum Pseudomonadota; class Betaproteobacteria; order Burkholderiales; family Burkholderiaceae; genus Burkholderia; species Burkholderia metallica. The sequence goes on along the minus strand of NZ_CP013403.1, from coordinate 1,733,189 downwards.
GCGGTTCCAGCCGGCCGCCGATGCCGATCACGATCGCGCCGAGCGCGGGCCACCACATCCAGTGCACCGGCAGTTTCGCGAAGGCGTCCTCGACGCGGTACAGCGCGGCTGACAGCCCGCACGCGAGCATGCCCGACAGCAGGCCGGCGACGCCGCACGACAGCAGCGCGACGGGCGTCGGCGCGGCCGTGGTCAGCGCAAACAGCGGATCGACGCCGAAGAACACGGCGCGCGCGAAACCGGCCACCGCGCACGCGAGCGCGACCGGCAGGAAACTGCGCGGACGCCATTCGAACAGCAGCAGTTCGACCGCGAGCAGCACGGCGGCGACCGGCGTGCCGAACACGGCGGTCATGCCGGCGGCCGCACCGGCGACGAGCAGCGTCTTGCGCTCGGCGGCAGTGACGTGCACGCATTGCGCGATCAGCGAGCCGAGCGCGCCGCCCGTCATGATGATCGGGCCTTCGGCGCCGAACGGGCCGCCGCTGCCGATCACGACGCCGGACGACAGCGGCTTGAGGATCGCGACCTTCGGCGACATGCGGCTCTTGCCGAACAGGATCGCCTCGATCGCTTCGGGAATGCCGTGCCCGCGGATCTTGTCCGAACCGAAGCGCGCCATCAACCCGACGATCAGCCCGCCGATCACCGGCACGACGATCACCCACGCGCCGAGCGTATTGTGCGCGGGCGAGCGGTCGACGAACGAGAACTGCCGGAAGAAGAACAGGTTCGTGAACAGATGGATCAGGCTCAGCAGCACGAATGAGGCGAGCGTGCTGAGCAGCCCGATTCCGGCGGCAAGCAACGCGATCGTGGGCAGGCGTTCGTTGGTCGAGAAATCGCGTTTGTGCGGTGCGTTCATCGGTGTGGAAAGGGCGAGGGTCAGTAATCGATCTGGGGAACCTGGAACGCGCCCTTGAGCGACTTCAGCTCGGCGCGATGCATGGCCGCGAGACGCGCGAGCAGCGTCTCGCCCGCGGGCTCGAGGTGGACTTCGACCTGGCGGCGGTCCGCTTCGCTCGTCTTGCGCTTCACGAGGCCGAGCGCTTCGCAGCGCGTGACCAGCGCGACGACGCCGTGATGCTGGGCCTGCAGGCGTTCCGCGAGTTCGCCGATGGTTGCCCATTCGCGATGCGGGTAGCCCTTGATGTGGAGCAGCAGCAAGTATTGCAGCGGCGTCACGCCTTCGCTTTGCGCGGCGCGTTCGGAGAAGCGCTCGAAGCGGCGCATCTGGTAGCGGAACTCGGACAGTTGCTGGAAATCGCTTTTCGCCAGTGCGCGTCGGGTATCGTTCATCGGGGCGGTCGGACAGTCGGTTTCGATAGCGGTAAATATATCACAGCATGATATAAATGGCCGAATTTCCGCGCACGGAATACATGCTGCGTTGCGTCGGCCGTTACAGCGCGTGACGCGCACTGCATGTGCTACGCCGCTTCGAGCATTTGCATCTGCCGATACAGGCCCGTGACGAGATCCGTCTGGGTCATGATTCCAACGAGCCGGCGCGACGCATCGACGACAGGAATGTGGTGGTGGCCCGAATGCGTAAACAGCGGCACGAGCGCGGTAATCGGCATCGTTTCCGGCACGCATGCGACGTCGCGCGTCATCACGGACGCGACGCTCGCCGGCTGGCCGCCGAACGATTGCGGCAGCCGCGCGAACACGCGTTGCCACAGCGGGGTCGGGCGGCGCAGCGCGCGCGTGAGGTCGGCGCGCGTGACGATGCCGGTCAGGCGGCCTTCGCCGTCGACCACGGGCAGCGCCTTCACGCGGTGGCGGTCGAGCAGCGCGAGTGCGGCCGTCACCGACGTCGACGGCGCGACTTCGATGGCATGTCTAGTCATCAGGTCGGCGCACGAGAGCTGGCCGAACGTGCGCGTATAGGCCTGCATCTCCGTTTCGCGCAGCAGCGCTTCGATATCGTCAGGATCGACGTCGAGCCATTCGCCGCGGCGCTTCAGCACCGCGTCGAGGTCGTCGCGCGTGAAGCCGCCGCGCGCCGCCGCTGCGGCGCCGGCAGGTTTCGCTTCGGTGCGCACGCCGCCGTGCGGGTAGCGGTGCCCGGTGAGCGCGTGATAGGCGAGCGCGGCCGACAGCAGGATGGCCGATTGCAGCGCGATCGGTTCCAGCACGAAGCTGAAGCCGAGCGAGTGGATCGCCGGGCCGCCGACCACCGCCGTGAGCGCGACGGCGCCCGACGGCGGGTGCACGCAACGCAGCGCGAACATGCCGCCGATCGCGCATGCGATCGCGACCGCGGCGGCCGTGACCGGGTCGGCGATCCATTGCGCGCAGGCGACCCCGACCGTCGCCGCGACGAGATTGCCGCCGACGATCGACCACGGTTGCGCGAGCGGGCTGGCCGGCACCGCGAACAGCAGCACGGCCGATGCGCCCATCGGCGCGACGAGCAGCGGCACGAGGCCCGGCACGCCGGGAAGCAGCCGCATCGTCACGCCGACCGTCGCGATCCCGACGAGCGCACCCATGCACGAGCGCAGGCGCTCGCGCCAGCCGAGCGACATCGGATGAGGAACGAAGCTGTGCAGCCATTGCCGCAACGTGCGGCGCGACGAAGAAGAGCCTGACGACATGGACGGTAAGCGGTAGAGATGACGGCGCGGATGCGCGCGGTGGCAAGCGGCGAATTATATCGTGTTGTGATACAAATTGCTGCGCTGCTTCCGCGTTGCAGATGAGCGATGCGCGTGTCTTGCAAAAACCTTTCATCCCATGAAGGCGGGTGCGTCGATTGCGCAAATTCGTCGGCAGCGGCGTACAATTCGGGCCACCGAATCCCCCCGTCATGCCCGAACTCCGTACGCGATGCCCGCTCTCCCGCCTTTTCCCCCGGCACGGCAATCGATGCGACGTGGTTCGCGGCTGCGTTCCGTTTCCCCCTGACGCGAGCGCTGCCGACGCCTCCCCACTGACTCTCCCCCAGCCAATTCAATGGACATGCTCGAAAACATGCGCCTGTTCGTGCGCGTTGTCGAAGCCGGCAGTTTTACTGCGGTTGCGAAGGAAATCGACGCGACCACCGCGCAGGTGTCGCGCGCGGTATCGAACCTCGAAGCGCACGTACAGACGCGCCTGCTGCATCGCACGACGCGCCACCTCGGCCTCACCGAAAGCGGCCAACGCTATTTCGAGCGCGCGAAATCGATCCTCGCGGAAATCGACTACGCGAATGCGGAGGCACGCAACGCGCTGCTGCGGCCGACCGGCAAGATGCGCATCCATGCGATGACGGGGCTCGGGCAGAGCCATGTCGTGTCGTCGATCGTCCGCTACCAGGAGGACAACCCCGACGTGTCGGTCGAACTCACGCTGGCGCAGCGGATGCCGAATCTCGTCGAGGAGGGCTACGACGTGTCGATCGTGACGGCGTCGCAACTGCCCGATTCGGGCTATGTCGCGCAGACCTGCGGCACGAGCTGCAGCGTGCTCGTCGCGTCGCGCGAATACCTGGCGCGCCACGGCACGCCGCAAACGCCCGACGAACTGCCGAACCACGTGTGCCTGCGTCTCGACACGCCCGCATCGCCGGCCGGCGAATGGCGGCTCGAGCGCAGCGACGGCGAGGAGACCGTCTACGAGCTGCAGCCCGCGCCGTTCCAGGTGAACGTGCCGGACGCGTTGTGCGTCGCCGTGCGCGCCGGGCGCGGAATCGCATGCGTCGCGCTGTATACGGTGCTCGACGACATCCGCGAAGGGCGGCTGATCCGCGTGCTGCCCGAGTACCGGCTGCAGACGGTGAGCGTGTATGCGGTCTACGCGACGCGCCGCTATCTCGACGCGAAGATCCGCACGTTCCTCGACCATCTGCGCACGACGCTCACGCCTGCGCTGGAGAACGATCTGCGCGAACTCGACCGGCTGACCACCGAACAGACGCCCGGCGGCCGCAAGCGCGCCTGACGGCCCGCGCGGGCGCGCACCGCCCGAACCGTACGTGCGGCGGCGACGGTCATGCGCGCGGCGCGATGCGAATCCGCTCGAAGCGTCCCGCCAGCCATGCGTAGGCGGCAATGCCGATCAGCCCGTGCGCGGCGACGAACCACAACGCACCGGCGAACGAGCCCGTGCTCGCGACGAAATAGCCGATCACGAGCGGCGTGACGATGCCGGCGATGTTGCCGAGGCCGTTGAACACGCCGCCGCTCAGCCCGACCATGCCTTCCGGCGCCGTATCGGCGAGCACGGCCCAGCCGACCGCCGCGAGCCCCTTGCCGAAGAACGCGATCGTCATCAGCGCGATCACGACCGCGTTCGACGACGCGCCGTTCGCGAGCACGAGCAGCGTCGCCATCGCCATCCCCGCGACGAACGGCGTCTTGCGCGCCTTCGACGGATGCATGCCGCGGCGGATCAGCCAGTCCGACAGCACGCCGCCGAGCACGCCGCCCGTGAAGCCGCAGATCGCCGGCAGCGCGGCGACCCAGCCGGCTTCCATGATCGTCATCCCGCGCCCCTTGATCAGGTAGATCGGAAACCACGTGATGAAGAAATAGGTGAGCGCGGTAATGCAGTACTGGCCGATGTAGATCGCCCACAGGTTCCGGTGGCGAAACAGTTGCGACACGTCGTGCCACGACACGCGCGGCCGCGCGCGCACGCGGTTCGCTTCGAGGTCGACGAGCGCGCCGTGCGCGCGCAGGTAGTCGCGCTCCGCGTCGCTCACGCGCGGGTGGCCGTGCGGCTCGCGATACCACGCGAACCACAGCGCGGCGAGCGCGATGCCGAGCAGCCCCATCCACAGAAACACGTGCTCCCAGCCGAGCGCATGCGTGAGCCACGCCATCGCGGGCGTGAACAGCACGACGGCCATGTATTGCGCGGAATTGAACAGCGCCGACGCGGTGCCGCGTTCGGCGGTCGGGAACCAGCACGCAACGATTCTCGAGTTCGCCGGGAACGCCGGCGATTCGACGAGCCCGAGCATGAAGCGCATCACGAACAGCGCGAGCGTGGCGGCCGCGCCCTGCACGGCGAGCCAGCCGACCGTCCCCTGCAGCATCGTGAAGACCGACCACAGCAGCAGGCTCAGGCCGTACACGCGCCGTGCGCCGAAGCGGTCGAGCAACCAGCCGCCCGGGATCTGGCCGATCGCATAGGCCCACGCGAACGCGGAAAAGACGATGCCGAGCTGCACCGGCGTGAGTCCGAGGTCATGTGCGACGCCGGTGCCGGCGATCGACATCGTCGCGCGATCCGCATAGTTGATGACGGTGACCGCGAAAATCAGCGCGAGGACCGCATAGCGGACGCGGCCGATCGTGCGCGACGCGGCGGGCGACGCGGCGAGGGCGGCGCCGCTGGATCGATGGGGCATGCGTGTCTCCTGGCCTTCGTCGTGCGAAGGCATCCGGTGTTGTAAGGGGCCGTCGTACGGCTTGCGGCGGTCAGCGCGTGACGCTGGTCGGCGGGCGCTGGCCCGCGAAGCACGCGGCGAGATTGGCGAGCACGATCCGGCCCATCTCCTCGCGCGTTTCGCGGGTCGCGCTTGCGCGGTGCGGCTGCACGACCACGCGGTCGAGTTCGAGCAGCGCGGCCGGCACGTGCGGTTCGTTCGCGAACACGTCGAGGCCGGCGCCGGCGATCGTGCCGTCGGCGAGCGCGCGAATCAACGCGGCTTCGTCGACCAGCTTGCCGCGTGCGACATTGATCAGGAATCCTTTTGGACCGAGCGCGGCGAGCACGTCCGCCGTCACGAGCACGTTGCCGTGATCGGCCGATGCCGCGATCACGAGCACGTCGCTGTCGCGCGCGAGCGCGGCGAGGTCGGGCACGAAGCGATAGCCGCTGTCGCGATGCTCGCGCGGGCCGAAATAGCTGACGGGCATCCGGAACGCCTGCGCGCGCGCGGCGATCGCGCGCCCGACACGGCCGAGCCCGACGATCCCGAGCCGCTTGCCGGTCACCTGCGTCGCAAGCGGCTGGGCCGCCTTGCTCCAGCGGCCGGCGCGCACGATGCGCTCGCCGGCGCCGAGGTCGCGCAGCGTCATCAGGATCAGCCCCAGCGCCATGTCGGCGACGTCGTCGGTCAGCACGTCGGGCGTCGTCGTCACGTGGATGCCGCGGGCCCGCGCGCGATCGAGATCGACGGCGTCGGTGCCGATGCCGCTGATCGCGACGATCTCGAGCGCGGGCAGCCGGTCCATCAGTGCGGCGGACAGGCCGTTCGCGCCGCCGGTCACGACACCGCGAATGCGCGCGGCGACGCGCTCGAGCAGCGCGTCCGGGTGTGCGGCCGCATACAGCCGGTGCACCGCGTAACGGGCGGACAGTTCGGCGTCGATGGTGTCGGGAAGCGGCTGGGTGAGCAGGATGTCGATGGTCATGAAGGTCTCGGTCGGCGGGCGCGGTGCGGGCCGCGCATCAGGTGGAACCGAGTATAGAAATCGCATCGATATGCGTCTAACATCAAAAACCTATCGATTGATTCAAGAATTGGATGATTGAACTGCACCAGCTTCGCTGCTTCGTCGCGGTCGCCGAGGAACTGCACTTCGGCCGCGCGGCCAAACGGCTCTTCATGACTCAGCCGCCGCTCAGCCGGCAGATCCAGCTGCTCGAACACGCGCTCGGCATCGCGCTGCTGGAGCGCAGCAGCCGGCAGGTCAGCCTGACCGCGGCAGGCGAGCGGTTCCTGCGCGACGCGCGGCACATCCTCGAATTCTCCGCGCGGGCCGAGCAGGCCGCCCAGCGCGTCGCGCATGGCGGCGCCGGGCGCATTACGCTCGGCTTCACCGCGGTCAGCGCGTACCGGATGATTCCGATGCTGCTCGCGCATGCCGCGCACGCGCTGCCGGACGTCGACGTCGAATTGCGCGAGATGGTGTCGACCGTGCAGATCGATGCGCTGGCGTCGCGGATGCTCGATGCGGGCTTCGTGCGCCAGCGGGCCGCGCGCCAGCCGCTCGAATACCGGCTCGTGCAGCGCGAGCCGATGCTGGTCGCGGTCGCGCAAGGTGCGCCGCTCGCCGCGTGCGAGCGCATCGGCCCCGACGATCTCGACCGGCAGCCGTTCATCGCGTATTCGCCGAACGAGGGGAAATACTTCCACGACCTGATCTCGGGCCTGTTCGCGAACGCGGGGCGGCTGCCGAACTACCTGCATTACGTCGGGCAAACGCATACGATCCTCGGCCTCGTGCGCGCGGGGCTGGGCGCCGCGCTCGTGCCGGCGTCGGCGCGCGAGCTGCATGTCGACGGCGTGGTGTTCCGGCCGCTGGCGGGCGCCGACGTGGCGGCCGAGCTGTATCTCGCATGGCGCGCGGACAACGACAATCCGGCGCTGCCGGTATTCAATGCGATGGTCGAGCGGTTTCTGACCGAGAGCGCCGACGAAGCGGGCGGCCACGGCGGCGCGCGGCAAGGCGGCGGCTCGCGTCAGCGGACGCTGTAATAAGTCTGTCGTCTGACAATTCGAGATAGCGATCCGAATCCTTTCCGAATCGTTCGTGATTCGGTGAAATGCCATCGATTCATAGAATATCGCACAGGAATCGGGCGGGCACCTCCGCCCGTTTTCATCTGGGTCACGGGAAAACCCTCTCTTTTCAGCTTGTCGGTCGTCGTATTACTGTATGGATACACTAAATCGATACAGTTGCGTCGCGAGACGCAAACGCACAGGAGACGGCCCATGAATACCTACACCCGGCGGCGCTTTCTGCAGACGGCGTCCGTCGCCACGCTCGCGGCCGCGGGCGGCTTGCCCGGCGTGGCGCGCGCGCAGCCTGCGGTGACGTTGCGCTGCTCGTCGTCGATGCCGGCCGACCAGAACGCCGCGCACTACGCGTGGTACGAGCGGCTGGCCGCGAACCTGAAGGCGAGCGTGGGCGATGCGATTCGCGTCGACTACTTCCCGAACAGCCAGCTCGGCAAGGAGAGCGACGTCGCGCAGCAGGTCAAGATCGGCGCGATCGACATGATGATCGCGGGTTCGTCGATCTGGGCGACGGTGGCGCCGGAACTCGGGATGCTCGATCTCGGCTATCTGTTCGACGACTATGCGCATCTCGCGAAAGTGCTCGACGGCCCGGTCGGCAAAACCCTGAACGCGCTGCTGCAAAAACGCGCGGGCTGCACGGTGCTGACCTGGGGCTCGCATTTCGGCGGGCGTTGCGTGTTCACGAAACAGCCCGTGGTCGCGCTGCAGGGGATCAGGGGCACGAAGCTGCGCGTGCTGCCGACGCCGGCCTTCATGGACACGTTCAAGGCGATGGGCGCGGTGCCGACGCCGATTCCGTTCGGCGAGCTGTACATGGCCGTGCAGACGGGCGTCGTCGACGGGCTCGAGCACGATCCGGCCACGGTGCTCGCGAGCAAATTCGAGGAAGTGGTGAAATCGTGCTGGCAATCGCATCACGTGTTTGCCGCGATGACCGTCGTGATGGGGCGGCGCGCGCTCGACCGGATTCCGGCGAACCTGCGCCCCGCGTTCGATCGCGCGGTGACCGACGCAACCGCGCAGCAGCGCGCGATCGCCGCGCAGAAGGCCGACCAGGCCGAGCAGGCGCTGAAGCAGCGCGGCATGCGCTTTCATCCGATGGCGGAGGCCGAACGCGCGGCGTTGCGGCAGACGATGCACGACCGGCTCTATACGGCGTTCGCCGCGCAGTATCCGGCGACCGCGCCGCTGTTTCCGGCGATCGCCGCCGCACGGAGCTGAGCGATGGAGACCTGTTCCGTTTCGGGCGCCGCGGCGGCGCCGGGCGCCGGCCGTCCGGCGCGCCGCGCCGCCCGCATGGTGGACGCGATGCTGCGCACGATCGAAATCGTGTCCGCGGCGGTGCTGGCCGTCGACGTGCTCGTCGTGTTCGTGTCGGTCGTGTGCCGTTATTTCCTGCACGACCCGCTCGACTGGACCGAGGAGGTCGCGAGCGCGCTGATGATCGTGCTGGTGTTCTTCGGCGCGGCGACGGTGCTGGGGCGCAGCCAGCACGTCGGCATCGACCTGTTTCGCGGCTGGTTCCCGGCGCGCTGGCAGGGGGCGCTCGTGCAGATCGGCCACTGGATCGTCGCGGCCGTCTCGCTGAACCTGCTGGTGTCGTCGTGCCAGTTGCTCGCCGATTCGTACGACCAGCTGACGCCGGGCGGGCTGCCGGGGTGGATCAACGTGTATCCGATGATGTTCGGCGCGCTGTTCATGACCGTGTTCGCGCTGGCGAACGCGCTCGACGCGCCGCGCCGCCGCGTGGTCGGCACGCTCGCGTGCTGCGCGGGATGCGCGGCCGCGCTGTACGGATGGAATGCGCTGGTGCCGGCGCACGCGATCGCGCCCGGCATGCTGCTGGCGGCCGGGTTCATCGGCGGGCTCGTGCTGGGCGTGCCGATCGGTTTCGTGCTCGCGTTCTCGGCGCTGCTGTATTTCCTGGCCGACCCGACGCTGCCGCTGCTCGTCTACTCGCAGCAGGTCATGGCCGGCGCCGATCACTTCGTGCTGCTCGCCGTGCCGTTCTTCGTGCTGGCGGGGCTGCTGATGGAATCGAACGGCATGTCCGCACGGCTCGTCGAACTGCTGCTGCGAATCTTCGGGCGCGTGCGCGGCGGGCTCGGACTGATCGTGATTCTCGCGACGGCCTGCTTTTCCGGCGTGTCGGGCTCCAAGCTCGCGGACATCGCCGCGGTCGGCGGCGTCGTGATGCCGGCCGTGCGCCGCGCGCGCCAGGATCCTGACGAAACGGCCGCGCTGCTCGCGTGCAGCGCGGTGATGGCCGAGACCATCCCGCCCTGCGTGAACATGATCATCATGGGCTTCGTCGCGAACATCTCGATTGCCGGGCTGTTCGTCGCGGGCATCGTGCCGGCCGCGGTGCTGGCCGCGTCGCTCGCCGTGGTCACGGTGATCACCGGCCGCCGCATCGACGTCTCGGCGGTGTTCACGGAGCGCCGCGCATGGCTGCCGCTCGCGGGCGGCGCGCTGGTCGCACTGGCGATGGTCGCGATGATCGGCAAGGGCGTGACGTCGGGGATCGCGACGTCGACCGAGGTGTCCGCGTTTGCGGTGGTCTATGCGCTCGTGGCGGGCTGGCTCGCGTTTCGCGAGCTGACCTGGCGTTCGGTCGGGCGCGTGTTCGTGCGCGCCGCGTCGATGGCGGGTGGCATCCTGTTCATCGTCGCCGCGGCGTCGAGCGTGTCGTTCGCGCTGTCGATCGAGCAAATTCCCGCGCTGGTCTCGGGCACAATGACGGCGTTCGCCCACCAGTACGGCGCGACGATGTTCCTGCTGCTCGCGGCGCTGGTGATGGTCGTGTTCGGCGCGGTGCTCGAGGGCGCGCCGGCGCTGATCATCTTCGGGCCGCTGCTTGCGCCGATCGCGCTGCAGCTCGGCATCAACCCGCTGCATTTCGGCACGGTCGTGGTGGTGGCGATGGGGCTGGGGCTGTTCGCACCGCCGGTCGGGCTCGGGCTGTTCACGACCTGCGCGATCACGGGCACCGAAGTCCGGCACGTCGCCCGCCCGATGGTGAAATATCTGCTGGTGCTGGTGGCCGCCCTCGTGGCGCTGATTCTCGCACCGGCGTTTTCGTTGTGGCTGCCGGCCCGCTTCGGCCTGTAGCCGCCCTTTACCGCAAGACGACATGAGTACGATTCAGGACGTGGCCCGTCATGCGGCCGTTTCGGTCAGCACGGTTTCGAACGTGCTCAACGGCCGCACCGACCAGATGAAGCAGGAAACGCTCGAACGCGTGCAGGCCGCGATGCAGGCGCTGCAGTACCGGCCCAGTACGCTCGCGCGCCAGCTCAAGACGGGGCAGACGCCGCTCGTCGGGCTGCTGGTGCCGTCGATGGCGAACCCGATGTACGGCTACATCGCGCGCGAGGTCGAGGCCTGTGCGCAGGAACGCTACGGTCATCGCGTGCTGATCGGCAATACGTATCGCGATGCGACGAAGGAGGCGTCGTTCTTCGACGACCTGTTCGCGCATGGCGTGCGGCGCGTGATCGTGATCTCGTCGCTGGCCGACGAAAGCCATCTCGAGCGCGCGGCCGCGCGCGGGATGACGGTCGTGAGCTACGACCGGCGCGCGACGCCGGGCGAGCCGTCGAAGGTCGATCACGTCACGGCCGACAACGAGGCCGCCGCGCGGCTCGCGACGCGTTGCCTCGTCGACGCGGGACACCGGCGGCTCGCGTTCGCGACGGTTGCCGGCATGACCGTGAGCCGCAGTGACAAGATCCGCGGCTTTCTCGCGACGGCGCGCGACGCGGGCCTCGACGCGAATGCGCAGGTGCTCGACGGCGGTCCCGCGAACGAGTACGGCGATGCGGTGATCGTCGACGTGGGGCGTGCGCTCGGCGTCGCGCTTGCCGCCGATCCGGCGCGGCCGACCGGCATCGTCGCGGTCAACGACCTGTTCGCGCTCGGCCTGATGGCCGGCTTGCGCGACGGCGGGCTGCGCGTGCCGGACGACGTGTCGGTCGTCGGGATGGACGGGCATTTCCTGTCGGCGATTTCCAATCCGGCGCTGACCACGGTGCAATTGCCCGTCACCGAGATGGCCGAGGAAATGGTGCGGCGCGTGATGCGGCCGGACGGCGAGTCGCCGCCTGCGCCCGAGCCGCACGTGTTTTCCGGCGTGACGCTCGTCGAGCGCGCGTCGGTCGCGTCGCCGCCGCAGGTCGACGATTCGCACGGAGGCGCCGCATGACGCGCGTCTTCATCACGCATCCGTCCGGGCGGCTCGACCAGTATTTCGGCGCGAAGGCGATGCGCGCGCTGCAGGCGATCGCGGACGTCACGTGCAACCCGCTCGATCGCGAGCTGCGCACGGACGAACTGGTGGCGGCCGCGCAGGGTTGCGATGCGATGATCGCGTACCGGCAGACGCCCGCGCCGCATGCGCTGTTCGCGGGGCTGCCCGCGCTGGCGGCGTTTCTGCGGTGCGCGGTCGATATCCGCACCGTCGATGTCGACGCGGCGAGCGCATTCGGCGTGCTGGTCACGCAGGCGAGCCCCGGCTTCGCGCCGGCGGTCGCCGAGTGGACGATCGGCGCGATGATCGATCTGGCGCGCGGTATCGGCCGCTATGCGTCGGCGTACCACCAGGGAACGCCGCCGGCGCCGCGGATGGGCCGCGAATTGCGCGGCAGCACGCTCGGCCTGATCGGTTACGGACAGATCGCGCGCCACCTCGCGCCGATCGCGACGGCGCTCGGGATGCGCGTGCTCGTCAGCGATCCGTACGTGCGCGTCGACGAGCCGACGCTCGAACAGGTCGAATTCCCCGCGCTGCTGCAGGCTGCCGATTTCGTCGTGTGCCTCGCGCCGGCAACGCCGGAAACCGCGAACCTGATCGATGCGGGTGCGTTCGCGGCGATGAAGCCGGGCGCGTACTTCATCAACGCGTCGCGCGGCGAGCTGGTCGACGAGCGGGCGCTGTCCGACGCGCTCGACACCGGCCGGCTCGCAGGCTGCGCCCTCGACGTCGGGCGCGCGGCGGACCAGATGCCTACGCCCGCACTCGCCGCGCATCCGCGCGTGATCGCGACGCCGCACGTCGGCGGCCTGACGCTGCCCGCGGTCGAGCACCAGGCACTGGAGACGGTCGATCAGCTCGCCGCGCTGCTCGCCGGCAGCGTGCCGCGCGGCGCGGTCAACGCGGAGCGTGCGACGCGGCTCGCGCGCTGGCGGACGGCACGCCCGGATACGGGGAGGGGCACGCGATGACACGCGACGAGCGCGCCGGGCGGCTGGCCGACGCCTGCGATTGCCACATCCATATCTACGACGACGCCTATCCGCTCGCACCGACGGCGACGTTCCGTCCGCCGCACGCGCCGGTCGATGCGTATCGCCGCGTGCAGCAGGCGCTCGGCCTTGCTCGCGTCGTGATCGTGCAGCCGACCGGCTATGGCGTCGACAACCGCTGCCTGCTCGACGCGCTGGCCGCATTCGGCGAGCGGGCGCGCGGCGTCGCGACGCTGCCGGTCGACGTGCCGGACGCAGAACTGGCGCGATTGCATGCGGCGGGCGTGCGCGGTGTGCGGTTCATGATGCTGTCGGGCGGCCTGGCGCGGTGGGACGACCTGGAGCGGGTGGCCGCGCGGATCGGGCCGCTTGGCTGGCACATCGACGTGCAGCTCGACGGCCGGACGCTGCCGGACGTGCTGCCGGCGTTGTCGTCGCTACAGGCGCGTCTCGTGATCGATCACACGGGCAAGTTCCTGACGCCCGTCGCGCCGGACGCGCCGGCGTTTGTCGCGCTGCGCCGCCTGCTCGATCGCGGCCACGCATGGGTGAAGCTGTCCGCGCCGTACGAGACGTCACGCTCGGGCGCGCCCGGCTACGACGATGTCGCGCGTCTGGCCGCCGTGCTGGCGCGCAACCATTCGGCGCGTTGCGTGTGGGGCAGCAACTGGCCGCACCCGAACACGTCGCCGGTTCCGGACGACACGAGCTTGCTCCGCTGGCTGGATGACTGCACCGCGGACGACGTGCTCACCCGGGCGATTCTGGCCGACAATCCGGCGGTGCTGTACGGATTCTGAGTTGGCCGCCTGCACGATGCCGGCGCGTGACAATTTTGCAATCCTGAGCGGCGCCCGCATCGGCGCCTCGTGACGCTCGTCGCGCCCCGCCTTGCATTGCGCCGTCGGCTTGCGTGACCGGCCGGCGGCTGCCGGCGTCCGACGCATTTCGATCGAGCTTGAAAAACGAACGCGAGCAGGCTCGGCCGTGGTGAGCGCTATCAAGAGATTCGACGTCGCAACACCCTCGCGAACCCGAACCTGATCCTGGCGGGCCAGCATCGGGTGATTCCGGTGCGACAGCGGCGGCGTGGGTGACTGAAGGGGGGATGGATTGCAACGGCCCGGCGGAGAAGCTCCGCCGGGCCGTGTGCATTCTGGCGTCAGTGCGTGATCGACAGGAACAGGTACGCGGCGAACAGCGACAGGTGCACGACGCCGTGCAGCACCGTCGTGCGGCCCTGGCTGAGCGTCAGCGTGCTGACCAGCAGCGTCAGCGCCAGCAGCACGGTTTCCATCGGGCCGATGCCGAGCGTGAGCGGCTGGCCGACCCAGATGAACACGGCCGCGACGGTCGGGATCGTGAGCCCGATGCTCGCGAGCGCCGAGCCGAGCGCGAGGTTCATGCTGGTCTGCAGGCGATTCGCGCGCGCGGCGGTGACGGCCGCGAGCCCTTCGGGCAGCAGCACGAGCGCGGCGATCACGATGCCGACCGCGGCTTCGGGCGCACCGAGCTGCAGCACCGCATGCTCGACGGCCGGCGACAGCAGCTTCGCGAGCAGCACCACGGCGACGAGGCTGGCGAACAGCAGCACCATGCTGATCACGGCGGTGCGGTTGCTCGGGGCCGCCGCGTGAACCGCCTCGTTCGCGCTGTCGTGCGCGGCGAGGAAGTAGTCGCGGTGGCGCACGGTCTGCACGAACACGAACGCGCCGTACAGCACGAGCGACGACACGCCGGCGAACGCGAGCTGCGATTTCGAGAAGAACGGGCCCGGTGCGGCGTTCAGGTAGTTCGGCATCACGAGCGACAGCACCGACAGCGACGCGAGTACCGCGAGCGCCTTGCTCGCGCCGCGCCCCTGGAAGTCCTGCTCGCCGTGCTTCCACGCGCCGACCAGCAGGCAGATGCCGACGATGCCGTTGCAGATGATCATCACGGCGGCGAACACGGTGTCGCGGGCGAGGCCCGATTTCTCGGGGCCCGCGCCGAGCATCACGGAGACGATCAGCGCGACCTCGATGACGGTCACGGCGACCGCGAGCACGAGCGTGCCGAACGGCTCGCCGACGCGATGCGCGACGACTTCGGCGTGGTGGACGGCGGCGAACACGGCGCCGGCGAGCGCGGCGGCCAACACCGCGATGACGAGGCCTTCGGCCGGCACGACGCGCGACAGCGCGAGGACCAGCCACGCGGCAAGCGGGGCGACGAGGGTCCAGCGCGGGAGCTGGTTGGACGAGAGCGGCATGGAGGGTTTCCTTACGCGGGTGGCGGCGCGCGACGCGCCGTCACGGATTGACGAAGCCCGGCCGTACTATCCGCCGAACGAGGACGATGAAACCGAAGGGTGGCAGCACGCAACGGCGCTGCCCTGGATTCGCCGCCGTGAAGCGGCGAGGGGCGCGGGCGGGACGGAGCCCGTCGCTGGATGAAACGATTCGATGCGGCCGGCCGCAGAAGGCGGCACGAGCCCGTGTGAGACGCGCGAGCCGGAGGCCCGGTTCCGACCCCGGAAGGGCGGCCGGCGATGGACGGCGGTGGCGACGTGGCACGCGGTTTCCCCCTGAAATCCGGCGATTTGTCGAATTTTATCAGGCGTTTGGGGGGCACCATCTCATATTCGAATGCTTTCATTGACCTTTCTGTTCGCAAAAAGTGCCCGGGACTTTCAAATTTTTTGTCATTGCAGTTTCCGTAACGGTCTCTTGCACGACACATTCGGGCACGCCCTGACATAAATCTACCGACCGGTCGGTTTATAATTGCCCGCACTTCCACTTCATGACGGATCGCAAGCGATGGCTGTTTCTTCTGCACATTCGGTGAACTCGGGCGCGCTGGCGCCGTCGGCCGTCGTCGGCGTGATCGGTGCCGGCGCGATGGGCGCGGGCATTGCGCAGGTTGCGGCGGCGGCCGGCCATACGGTGCTGCTGTACGACCTGAACGAAGCCGCGTGCGAGCGCGCGCTGACGGGCATCCGCGCGCAGTTCGCGCGACTCGCGGAGAAAGGCCGGCTCGAACCGGCCGAAGCCGACGCGGCCGGCAACCGGATTCGCGCGGTGCGTGAACTGGCCGATTTCGCGGGCGCCGCGCTGATCGTCGAGGCGGCGGCCGAGCGGCTCGACGTGAAGCGCGAGATCTTCGCGACGCTCGAGCGTCATGTCGACGATGCGTGCGTGCTGGCAACCAACACGTCGTCGATCTCGATCACGTCGATCGCGGCGGGGCTGCGCGTGCCGCAGCGCGTCGCCGGCCTGCATTTCTTCAACCCGGCGCCGCTGATGGCGCTCGTCGAAGTGGTCAGCGGGCTCGCGACCGCGCCCGACGTTGCGCAACGGCTTTACGCGAGCGCCGCCGCATGGGGCAAGCAGCCCGTGATGGCGAAATCGACGCCCGGCTTCATCGTGAACCGCGTCGCGCGGCCGTACTACGCGGAAGCGCTGCGGGTGCTGAACGAGCAGGGCGGCACGCCGGCCTCGATCGACGCGGTGATGCGCGAGGCCGGCGGCTTCCGGATGGGGCCGTTCGAGCTGATGGACCTGATCGGGCACGACGTGAACTTCGCGGTGACCGAATCGGTGTTTCGCGCGTACTTCAACGATCCGCGCTACACGCCGTCGCTGATCCAGCAGGAACTCGTGAACGCGGGCTTTCTCGGGCGCAAGTCGGGGCGCGGCTTCTATTCGTATGCGGACGGGGCGACGCCGCCCGCGCCCGATGTCGAAACGCCGCGCGACGCGCCGGCCGACGTCGCGCTGTTTGCGCAGGACGGCCCGGCCGCCGCGCTGCATGCGCGTTTCGCGCAACGCGTCGCGCTCGCCCGGCAGGCCGGCGCGCATGCCGACGACCTGCTCGCGACGGCCGGCCGCGCGTCGATCGCGCTGACCGACGGCCGCACGGCTACCGCCCGCGCCGCGCAGACGGGCGTGGCCGATCTGGTGCTGGTCGACCTGGCGCGCGATTACGCGCAGGCCGGGCTCGTTGCGCTGACGCGCGCGCTCCAGTGCAGCGATGCCGCGTATGCGGACGCGGTCGGCCTGTTCCAGCAGGCGGGTTTTCGTGTGGTCGGCATCGCGGACGTGCCGGGTATGGTCGCGATGCGCACCGTCGCGATGCTCGCGAACGAGGCGGCCGACACGGTGAACCAGGGCGTGTGCTCGCCCGCCGATCTCGATCTCGCGATGGAGAAGGGCGTGAACTACCCGTGCGGCCCGCTCGCGTGGGCCGATGCGATCGGCATCGGCCGCGTGCATCGCGTGCTGTCGAACCTCGCGGCGAGCTACGGCGAGGACCGCTACCGCGTGTCGCCGCGCATCGCCGCACTGCATGCGGCCGGCCGCACGTTCCGCTCGTGACGCCGGCCCCGTTACCTCGAACACGACAACGACATCACTCCACTGGAGGAGCACTCCGATGACTCACCCGACGCATCCCGCAGCCGCCCTCGAACCGATCGAGACCGCCAGCCGCGACGAACTGCAGGCGCTGCAGCTCGCGCGCCTCAAGTGGTCGCTGCGCCATGCGTACGACAACGTCCCGCACTATCGCCGCACGTTCGACGCGGCGGGCGTGCATCCGGACGACCTGAAGTCGCTCGCCGATCTCGCGAAATTCCCGTTCTCGACCAAGAACGACCTGCGCGACAACTATCCGTTCGGGCTCTTCGCGGTGCCGCGCGAGCAGGTCGTGCGCGTGCATGCGTCGAGCGGCACGACCGGCAAGCCGACCGTGGTCGGCTACACCGCGCGCGACATCGACACGTGGGCGAACGTCACCGCGCGTTCGATCCGCGCAGCGGGCGGCTGCCCGGGCGACACGCTGCACAACGCGTTCGGCTACGGGCTCTTCACGGGCGGGCTCGGGATTCACTACGGCGCGGAACGGCTCGGCTGCATGGTCGTGCCGATGTCGGGCGGGCAGACGGAGAAGCAGGTGCAGCTGATCCGCGATTTCGAGCCGAAGATCATCCTCGTCACGCCGTCGTACATGCTGAACCTGATCGACGAAATGGTGCGGCAGGGGATGGACCCGGCCGAGTCGTCGCTGAAGATCGGCATCTTCGGCGCCGAGCCGTGGACGCAGGCGCTGCGCGAGGAAGTGGAGACGCGCGTGGGCATCGACGCGCTGGACATCTACGGGCTGTCGGAAGTGATGGGCCCGGGCGTCGCGTGCGAATGCGTCGAGACGAAGGACGGCCCGGTGATCTGGGAGGACCATTTCTACCCGGAGATCATCGACCCGGTCACGGGCGAAGTGCTGCCGGACGGCAGCCACGGCGAGCTGGTGTTCACGTCGCTGACGAAGGAGGCGATGCCGGTGATCCGCTACCGCACGCGCGACCTCACCGCGCTGCTGCCGCCGACGTCACGCGCGATGCGCCGTCTCGCGAAGATCACCGGCCGCTCCGACGACATGCTGATCATGCGCGGCGTGAACGTGTTCCCGAGCCAGATCGAGGAGATCGTCGTCGCGCTGCCGCAGTTGTCGGGCCAGTTCCAGATCACGCTGTCGCGCGACGGTCATATGGACCGGCTCGACGTCGCGGTCGAACTGCGCTCCGAGGCGGCCGCGTCCGTCGGCGAAAGCGATCGTGCGGCGCTCGCGCGCGAGCTGCAGCACCGGATCAAGACGCTGGTCGGCGTGTCGTCCGGCGTGACGGTACTGCCGGCGGGCGGCATTCCCGCGACCGCGACCGGCAAGGCGCGACGCGTGATCGACCGCCGCGCGGCCGCCTGAGCCCCCGTTTGCCGTACTCCCCGAGGAAACCTGTGCGATGGATGAATTGAAGACCCTGGCCGTCACGGTCGATGCGCGCGGTATCGCCACCGTCGCGCTGCAGCGCGGCGACGTGCTCAACGCGTTCGACGAGACGATGATCGCCGAGCTGACCGATGCGTTCACGTCGCTCGGCCGGCGCGACGACGTGCGCGCGATCGTGCTGCGTTCGGACGGCCGCGCGTTCTGCGCGGGCGCCGACCTGCAGTGGATGCAGCGCGCGAGCGCGAACGACGCGGCGGCGAACCTGCGCGATGCGCAGCGTTTCGCCGCGATGATGCGCGCGATCCGGCAATGCCCGAAGCCGACGGTGGCGCGCGTGCAGGGCCATGCGTTCGGCGGCGGCGTGGGCCTGTGCGCGGCGTGCGACATCGTGATCGCGAGCGATCACGCGCGCTTCTCGGTCAGCGAGGCGCGCTTCGGAATCCTGCCGGCGGTGATCGGCCCGTATCTGGTCGAGGCGGTCGGCCAGCGCCAGGCGCGCCGGCTCGCGTTGACGGCGACCCAGCTCGCCGCCGGCGACGCGGTCGCGATCGGTCTGATCCACCAGGCCGTGCCGCTCGATTCGCTCGACGAAACGCTCGAGCGGACACTCGCCGAACTCGGCCGCAACGGCCCGAACGCGCTGATGGAGATCAAGCGCTTCTTCGACGCGATCGGCGAGTATCCGCCGTCGGACGAGCGCGCGGCGTTCACCGCGCAGACGATCTCCCGCGTGCGGGCGACACCGGAAGCGAAGGAAGGCTTCGCCGCGTTCTTCGCGAAGCGGTCGCCGGCATGGGAGACGGGCGCGGGGTAAGGGGAAACGGCCGCGTGCGCCCGCGCGGCGGGCCCGGCCGAATTTTGCGGTGCGGGCGCGGGCGCTTGCTCTACAATGCGTGACCTCCGGCGCGCTGCCGGCCCAGCCCCGACCGATTCTTCATCCGATGATCGTCAACCGCCTTATCTCCGAGATCCTGTTCGGCTTCACCGGCCTGATCGGCATCATCAACCCGATCGGCATCGCGTTCCTGTTTCTCGAACGGACCGAGGCGCTCACCGAGCAAGAACGCGATCTGCTCGCGAGAAAGGTGGCATTCAACGCGTTCATCGTGCTGATGGTCGCGTTCTTCGCCGGCACGCCGGTGCTGCATTTCTTCGGGATTTCGATGGAAGCGCTGCGGATCGGCGGCGGCTTCGCGGTGGCGGTGGCCGGCTGGCAGATGCTGAACGAACCCGACGGGCCGGGCGGCGGCGATACGCCGGTCAAGCCGATCGACGCGAACGCGATCATGACGCGCGCGTTCTTCCCGTTGACCATGCCGCTGACGGTCGGCCCCGGCTCGATCGCGACCGCGATCGCGCTGAACGCGAACCGCACACACAAGCTGTCGGAGTTCATGCTGTCGAGCATCGTGTCGATCGCCGTGTCCGTGCTGGTCGCGATCGTGATCTGGCAGGTCTACAGCCGTTCCGCGCTGCTGTCGCGCTACCTCGGCAGCGAGGGCACCAAGGTCGCGAAGCGCGTGTCGGCGTTCCTGCTGCTGTGCATCGGCGTGCAGATCATGCTGACCGGCTTTTCCGCGTTCCTGCAGCCGCTCGCCGACCAGGTCAAGTAAGCCGGCGGCGCCGCGGCGCACGTGCCGCGCAGCCGGTGCCGCACGCGCGTTCGCACCGACGCGCTCCCTGCATACCCTTCGTACCCTGCGGCGACGCCGCACGTCTTTTTGCCGCCCGCGATACCATGCGACGGTCCGGCGGATGCGCGGCGCGCATCCGGCCGTCAGCTCAACTTCAATGGCGAGGCGTGCAATGGAATACGTGAAATTCGGATCGACAGGGCTGGAAGTGTCCAGGCTGGTGCTGGGTTGCATGACGTTCGGCGAGCCGTCGCGCGGCACGCATCCGTGGACGCTGCCGGAGGCGGAGAGCCGCCCGATCATCCAGCGGGCGGTCGAAGCCGGCATCAACTTCTTCGATACCGCGAACATGTATTCGGACGGCACGTCGGAGGAGATCGTCGGCCGCGCGCTGCGCGATTTCGCGAAGCGCGACGAGATCGTGATCGCCACCAAGGTGTTCTACCGGATGCGGCCGGGGCCGAACGGCGCGGGGCTGTCGCGCAAGGCGATCATGACCGACATCGACCAGAGCCTGAAACGGCTCGGCACCGACTACGTCGATCTGTACCAGATCCACCGCTGGGACTACGGCACGCCGCTCGAGGAGACGCTCGAGGCGCTGCACGACGTCGTGAAGGCCGGCAAGGCGCGCCATATCGGCGCGTCGTCGATGTACGCGTGGCAGTTCGCGAAGGCGCTGCACACGTCGAAGCAGCACGGCTGGACCCGCTTCGTCAGCATGCAGAACCACCTGAACCTGCTGTATCGGGAAGAGGAGCGGGAAATGCTGCCGCTGTGCGAAGACGAAGGGATCGCGGTGATTCCGTGGAGCCCGCTCGCCCGGGGCCGCCTCACGCGCAACTGGGACGAATCGACCGGGCGGCAGCAGAGCGACGCGGTCGGCCAGCGGCTTTACGACGCGACCGCGGAATCGGACAAGGCGATCATCGATGCCGTCGCGACGATCGCGGCCGCACGCAACGTCCCGCGCGCACAGGTCGCGCTCGCGTGGGTTGCGCAGAAGCGCGGCGTCACCGCGCCGATCGTCGGCATTTCGAAGACGCCGCAACTGGACGACGCGCTGGCCGCGCTCGAACTGAAACTCACCGACGACGAAATCGCGACGCTCGAACGCCCGTACGTGCCGCACGCGGTCGCCGGGCTCGACTGAGCGGGCGCGCCGCGCGGCCGTCAGCGCGCGGCGGCGAGCATCGGGTAGGTGAACAGCCCGAAGTGAACGACGTTCAGCCCCGCGTGCGCAAGCGCGGATGCGAGCAGGCCGCCGCGCCGCCACGCGAGGCCGTAGCCGACACCGGCCACCGTGCCGAGCACGATCCATTGCCAGCCGGCGGCCGCATGCGCGGCGCCGAACAGCAGCGCGCCGATCGCGAGCGCGACCCACGGCCCCCACGCGAACGCGCGCAGCATGCGCGTCAGCCCGCCCTGCACATAGCCGCGGAACAGCGCTTCCTCGGCGAACGTCACGAGCAGCAGGTTGTTCACGAGCCACAGCCAGCCCGACGGCGGCCACTTGGGCGCCCAGCCGACCATCCCGAACGCGAGCGCGCCGGCCAGGCACGCGGCCGCCGTGGCGACCGCGGCCACGGCGCCGGTGCGCAGCGCGCGTGACAGCGGGACGTCGGGGGCGACCCACGGCAGCACCCACACCAGCCACAGGCCGACGAGCGGCTTGTCCAGATTCAGGTACATCGTGAACGGCACGGCATCCGGCGTGAAGCGCGTCGGCCCGATCACGCGCGGATTGTGGAAGCCGGGAATCAGATGCAGGCTGAGCGCGATCGCGAGCGCGGCAAAGACGACGTGCGCGGCGATGCGCACCGCGCGCGCTCGCTCGGGCATCACGCCCCACGCAGCCGCGGCCAGCAACCCGAGCGGCGCCAGCGCGAACGGCGCGAGCTTGCCGAACGCCAGTGCGCACGCATAGCCGAGTGCGGCGAGGCCGACGCTCAGGCCGTGCTGCGGGCGATGCCACGCGAACGCGGCGGCCGCGAACAGCGCGAGCCAGATCGTGGCGGATGGGAGGAGCGAAAGGGACATGACAGGGGCGGCATTCGTCGGACGAGACGCCGCGCATCATACAGGAGCGTCCTGCGATACCGGCCCGATGCGGTCAGCGGCCGGCCGTTTCGGTGACGCCGTCGCGCCCCGGAATGTGGACGCTGTTGCGCTCGCGCATCCGCCGCCGGTACCAGAACGTCCACAGCAGCAGGCAGCCGAACACGGTATAGCCCATGACCGGCGACACGACCAGCACGCGTTCGACCGGCCAGGTCACGACCATCCAGCAGCGCACCAGCATTTCCAGCGTCATGAACGCGCCCCAGACGAAGGTCATCCGCCGCAGCATCCGCCGCAGCCCCGGCTGCGCGTTCCAGACCGCTTCGAAGTGCGCGGCGCCGCCGTCCATCTCGCGGGCCACGGTAGCGCGGGCGAGATAGAAGATCAGCGGGCGTTCGCGGAACAGCGACAGCAGGAACACGACGCCGATCGTGCCCGACGCGAGCGATTCGCGCATCAGCAGCGTGCGCGGGCTGCCGCCGAGCGCCATCCCGACGATCGACAGCGCGATGCCGAGCAGCACGATGGCCGCCACCGCATCGACGCGGCGCGAGCGGATGAATTCGACGATCGACCAGATGATCGGCGGGACCGCCGACGCGTACAGCGCGCCGGTTTCGCCGAAATGGGGCTGTACGGCCCGGTAGGCGACCCAGGGCAGCACCAGGTTGACGAAGAGTTCGAGTATCAGTCCGGCTCGCGGTTTCACGGTACGCAATTCCACGCAGGTGGGGGCGAACGGGCAAGGGGCGCGGTTGGCCCCCGGTTGCCCCGAAAAGGGTTCGGTCCAGTATATCGAAGAATCGGGCGGCCGCTGCTGCGGCACCGCATCGGTCGTCGGGTATTGGCCGCTATGGCAGGCAGCGTCGTTGCCGTCGTCACGGGGCCGCGGCAGCTGGCAGCGTGATCGTAACCGTGGTGCCCTGCAGCACGACGCTGTGCACGTGAATCTGGCCTTCGTGCCGCTCGACGACAGTCTTGACGAACGCCATGCCGAGCCCGACGCCGCTGGTTTCCGGCTGGCCGACGGTGCGAAAGCGCCGGTAGCGCTCGAACAGTCGCGTCTGGTCCGCGCTGTCGATTCCGCACCCGCTGTCGCGGATCGTGCAGCGCACGGTCTTGCCGCCGGCGTCCGGCTCGACCCGGCATTCGACGCTCGTCAGCGGTGCGCTGTACTTGATCGCGTTGTCCAGCAGGTTGATCAGCGCCCTCGACAGCAACGCCGGATCGCCCAGCACGATCGTGTCGTCGCGCCGCGGCACGTCGTCGATCGACATGGATTTCCGGTGCGCGAGCGGCCACACCGCATCGCGCGCCTCGTTCATCAGGTCGGCGAGGTTCACCGGCACGCGCTCGTATTCGCCGGCCTCGGCCCGCGAGAGCTGCGCGAAGCCGTCGGCCATCGCCAGCGTGTGCCGTGCGAGCTTGCCGATTCTCGCGAACTGCTGCTTCACCGGTGCATCGGCCGCCCGCCGCGCCTGCGTGTCGATCAGGATGATCAGCGAGGTCAGCGGGGCGCGCATGTCGTGCGAAAACAGCGTCAGCATGTCGTTGCGCTGGCGCTCGAGCATGTCGCGGCGCACGGTCGCGTGGCGCAACGTTTCCAGCGCGTCGTGGATTCGCGTGATCTCGGGGCCGATGCCGCGCGGCATCGCGACGTGCGACGTATCGCCGTCGCTGAGCGCGACGATCCGGCGGCCCAGCATGTCGAGCGGCTTCGACAGCAGCCGCTGCAGGCCGCGCGCGAGCGAAACCAGGATCGCGATGCACAGTGCCGTCGCGAACGCCGACACGCCGACCATGATCCGGGCGGCATCGCGCTCGGCGGTCGCCCGGTGCCGGGCAACGGCGATCACGCGGTCGCGCAGCCGCTCGCTCGGCCGGAAATACGGCACGATCGCGCGGGACAGCCCGGCCGCGCTCATCGCATAGGCGCCGTTGCGGCCGTCGGCGACGGTCGCGTCGACGAGCGGCAGGATGTGCGCGTCGAATGCGGTATTCAACTGCGCATAGTCGCGCGCCACGTCGGGATCGTCGAGCCGCGTGCCGATCGCGCCGTCGATCAGCGCGCGCAATTGCTCGATGCGCCCGCGCATGCGCATGATGTCCGCGAACTGCGTGCGCTCGAGCGGCTGGCGCGCGAACATCGGCGCGATGAGCAGCGAACCCGTGCGGCCCGCGTATTCGCGCAGATCGCCGAGGAGCCGCGCGAGCAGGATCGCACCCGACGTGCGTGGGTCGTCCGTCGCGGTATCGGAGATGGCGCCGTCGATCAACGGCGACAGCGTGTCGACGATCCGGAACAGGCGCGCCTGCGCGTGCTGGATATCGTGCACGGTGCGTGATGCGAGCGGCCGCGCATCGAGCGCATCGACTTCCGCGCGCGCAGCGGCGAGCGCGATCCGGATCGCGTCGAGTGCATGCAGCAGGTTGCTGCGTTCGCGATCGTCGAGCACGCTCGTCTGCGCGATGCCGGCGCGAAACCGTGCGAGCGCCCGGTCGGAACGCGCGCGCGCGGCGGACAGCGTGCGGGCCTCGGTCGCGCCGTCGTCCTGCGACCGGACCAGCAGGTCGTTCGTCGGGCCGCGTTCGGCCGAGATCACGTTGGCGGCGCTGATCGCGCAGCGGACGAAGTCGAAGCGCTGCAGGTCGGCGTCCTCGTGCCGGTATTGCCGGACGCTCCCCCAGATGATCGTGCCGCACAGCAACGCCAGCAGCGTCGTGACGAGTGCGAAGCCGATATGCGTCTTCTGCTGGATCGTCAGCGATCGAACGTTGCAGGCGGGGTCCAGGCGAAACGAGAATGAACGATTCATGACATACCATGTTTGCAAGCTATCCCGGTGGGCCCGTATTCTCGGCCTGTCGGCGTCGTGACGTTGTCAGATTCCGTGAGGCCATGGCGGGGCGCCTTGGCGGGGCGGCGATCACGGCCGGAGGTGGGCGCGCGTTGCACAGGATCACCTTGCATCGGAGCAATGTCGACAGTGCACGCATCGCGATCGATCCGGAGAAACCCTGATCGCGGATAGGACGGATCTGCGATGCGTTACGAAGGATGATTCGGATTGCGAATGTTTTCGGTCGTCGTGTCCGAATCGCGTCCGCGACGTCGCGCGGCATCGAACTTGCATCGAACGACGGCAGCGGGGAGGGTGCTGGAGGGTAAGGGCAGGCAGGCGCGCCGCCCGTATACAGGCGGCGCTTTGGGTCGACTCGGCGGCCGGCGTGCCGCGGCGTTAATTGCTGCCGCGGCCGCGCGCGCGGTCAGGCGGTGGCAGGCTGAACGATGATCTTCACGTTCCGGTCCTTGTGGTTGACCAGTTCCTCGAAGCCGTGCGAGACGATGTCGCCGAGTGCGATGCGCCCGGTGATGAGCGGCTGCACGTCGATGCGGCCGTCGGCGATGAAGCGGATCACGTCCGCGAATTCGCCGTTGTACGCGAGCGAGCCGATCACTTCCTTTTCGGTCGACACGATGTCGAAGAAGTTGAACGGCGCGGGCTCCTCGAAGATGCCGACCATCACCGACTTGCCGGCCTTGCGGATCACGTCGATCGCGAGCTTCGCGGTGGCCGTGTGCCCGATGCACTCGAACGACACGTCGGCGCCGTAGCCGCCGGTCAGTGCCCTGACTTCCGCGATCGCGTCGCAGGTCTTCGGATCGATGACGACGCTCGCGCCGACTTCCAGCGCCTTCTGCTTGCGCGCGGCCGACATTTCCAGCGCGATCACGCGGCCGGCGCCCGCGGCCTTCGCGCACATGATCGTGCACAGGCCGATCGTGCCCGCGCCGACCACGACGACGGTCTGCCCGACGATGTTGCCGGCCTTCTTGACCGCATGCAGCCCGACCGCGAGCGGCTCGATCAGCGCGCCGGCCTCGGTCGGGAAGTCGTCGGGCAGCTTGTACAGCAGCTCGGCCGGCACGTTCACGTATTCGGCGAACGCGCCGTTGTTCATCAGTCCGGTGAACGCGAGGTTCTCGCAGATGTTGTACAGCCCGTGCCTGCAATACCAGCACGTGCCGCAATGCTGGCATGCGTCGGCGGTCACGCGCTCGCCGACCGCGAAGCCCGTCACGCCGGCACCGAGTTCGGCAATTTCGCCGCTGAATTCGTGGCCGAGGATGCATTGACCTTTCAGGCCCGTCAGCGGATGCGGCGCGTCGACCGGGATGAAGACGGGGCCCGCGACGTATTCGTGCAGGTCGGAGCCGCAGATCCCGCACCAGTGCACGCGAATCGTGACCCAGCCTGCCGGCGGGCGCTCGGGAACGGGAACCTGTTCGACGCGGATGTCGTGGCGGCCGTGCCAGACGGCGGCTTTCATGCTGGGGGCGGGGGTCGATGCCGGTGTACTCACGTTGCTGTCTCCGTCAGGTTGTCGTCGGGCGCGAGGCATCGCTGCCGGTGCGCCCGTCGCGCGATTGCGCGATCGACCCATATGCACGAACGGGGCCAGCTCCCCGGCGTGGGCCGGGCGGCAGTCCGGCGAGCGGTGAATGATGCGACGCATCACTTCGCTGTTCGTTGACGGGAAACGTGCGGACGGGAGCGGGGTGCGAAGTTTGCTGCGGCAGCCGGGCGGCGCACCGGGTGAGACGCCGGGACGTTCGTCTCAGCGCAATGAGACGAATCGTGAGACGCGCGGCTTTGGCCGGTACGGTTCGCCGCGCGTGTTCACGCGACGACTTCGTCGACCGCGACCGGTGCGAGCAGCGTGAATCCGGCGGCACGGTACAGCGGCAGGCCGGCCTCGGTCGACACGAGCCACACCCGCTGCGCGCCGCGTTGCCGGGCGTGCGCGACGATCGCGGCGAGCAGTTGCCGTGCAAGGCCGCGGCGGCGGTACGCGTCCGACGTTCCGACCCGGTCGACGACGATATCGCGCGCCGACGCAAAGCCGTAACGCGCGGCGGCGGCGATCTGCCCGTTCAGCCGGTGCGCGAACAGGAACGCGGCAGGATTCGGCCGGAACGGCGGGAACGACGCATCCGCATTGAACGTATCGACGTCGGCGGGCGTGTGGCAGGCGAGCGCGCGGGCGAGGGCATCGTCGCCGGACAGCATGCCGATATCGGCGGCCATGAAATGCTCGTCCGACAAGCGGCGGGTCCTGCCGTGCAGCGCAGGCGGCAGCGGTGCGGCGCCGTAGCGCGTGATCCACGCGCCGACGGCGAACGGGCCGTCGCCATGCGCGGGCGCGCCCTCGATCACGAAGTGCTCGAAAGGCCGCCCCATGCCGGCGTCGAATTGCACGACGTGGCCATCCGGGCTGTCGTGCAGCGGTGCATCGCGCCGGTCGCGGGCGGCGCAGTATCCGGCGACGAAGGTGCGCACGGCGGCCTTGCGGCGTGGAAAGGTCGACCAGGCCGCGTCGAGCGGCGGCAGGGCGTCGGGGGCGGGGGAGGCGGTCGGCATGCGGGCGGATGCAACGTCGTCGGGGCGAAGCCGACAGCTTAGATCAGGACGCCGCACGCTGCATGGCGGCCCATTGCCGCGATCGACGGAACGGATCGTTGCGCACATTACCCCTTTACTTGAAGTGAACTTCAATTTGTATCATGTGCGCCAGTCCGATCGCGGCCGCGTGACGCATCCCGTTGCGCGCGGCCGGTTCAACGGAGGGGGAGATGACCGAATCGCCTGTCGCGGCCGAGGCCGCCACGCTGCCGTCGCGCAGCGACCGGGCCGCCGTCGCGAACGTCGTGTTTGCAAGCATCGCGGCGGCGTTGCACGTCGGCAAGGCGACGATCGCGTTGCCGTCGCTCAGGCACGAGTTCGGCGGCTCGCTCGCATCGCTGAGCGCGATCATGTCGGTGTTTCCGTTCGTCGGCGTGTTCGGCGGCATCGCGGCCGGGCTGCTCGTGCGGCGCTGGGGCGACCGGCGGCTGTTGATCGCGGGCCTCGTCATCCTCGGGCTGTCGAGCGTCGCCGGCGCGTGGACCGGCAGCTTCGCGCTGCTGCTGGCCACGCGCTTCGCCGAGGGGCTCGGTTTCGTGATCGTGGTGGTTGCCGCGCCGGCCGTGCTGAATCGCGTGACGCCGCCCGAGCGGCGCAGCGTCGCGTTCGGACTGTGGAGCACGTTCATGCCGGCCGGCATGGCGCTGTCGATGCTGGTCGGGCCGCTGCTCGGCGGCTGGCGCAACGGCTGGCTCGCCGCCGCGGCGCTGACGCTCGTCGCGGCGGCCGCGGTGCCCGTGACGACGTCCGCCGATGCGCCGTCGCGGCCGGCCGCCGCGCCGCGCATCGGGCCCGCGCTGCGCGACGTGCTCGCATCGCGCGCGACCACGCTGCTCGCGCTGGGTTTCGCGACCTACAACGTGCAGTTCTTCGCGGTGATGACGTTCCTGCCGGTGTTCCTGATGCAGCGCCTCGGCGTCGCGGTCGGCGCGGCGGGGCTGATCAGCGCGGCGATCGTGGCCGCGTGCGTGATCGGCAACCTGACGGCCGGCTGGCTGCTGTCGCGCGGCGCGCGGCCGGGGCGCGTGATGGTCGCGACGTCGGTCGCGATCGGCGCGGCCGGCGCAGGGCTCTTCAGCGCGGCTACGCCCGCACCGCTCGCGGTGGCGCTCGGCTTTGCGTTCTCGGCGGTCGCGGGGATGCTGCCGGCGACGATCCTGGCGTGCGCGCCGGGCTCGGCGCCGACGCCGTCGCTGGCGCCGCTCAGCATCGGCTGGGTCGTGCAGGGCAACTATCTCGGGCAGGTGATCGGGCCGCTGGCGATCGGCGCGATCGTCGGCGCGTTCGGCTGGTCGGGCGGCATCGGGCTGATGCTCGCGGCGGCCGTCACCGGCGCGGCGATCGGTCTGTCGCTGCTGCGCGAACCGATGGGCCGGCGCTGAGCGCGGCGCCGTTCAACCTGCACGGAAATCCGTCAAGCATGCTCAACACCCTGGAAAGCCTGATTTGCGACGACGAACCGTCGTGCGATGCGCCGGCATGGCGCGAACCCGACGTGAAGCCGCCGCATGGCGGCGTCGCGCATCCGCGCATGACGATCGGCCGGAGGCCGGTTGCCGGGCACGCGATAGCGGCCGTCTCGCCGTTGCGCCCGCAACTGTTCGTCACGGTGCTGGAAGCCGGCGACGATGCGTTGCTGGTGCGTTGGGTCGAGAGCGGACGTTGCCATTACGGCGAACAGCGCTGGCGCTTGCGCGTCGCGCTGCAGCCGGGCCGCTGCGCGATCTCGGGGCAGCCGATCGAGCCGGGCGAGCCGGTGTTCCGGCCGGTGCGGCGGCCCGTGCCGGCCAACGGCGACGAGATGATCCGCCCGGCGTCGGTGCCGGGTGCGACCGGCGCGGTGGGCGACGTCGCGCCGGAAGACGACGCGCGCACGCCGGCCGACGTTCCCGGCTGAACGCGGGCCGGCAGCTGCGCCGCGTCAGGGCTTCACGTCGTGCCGGTACTGGATGAACCCGGCGTTGGTCGCGAGCTTGTCGTACAGCGCGCGCGCGGCCGTGTTGGTTTCGTGCGTGAGCCAGTACACGCGGCTCGCGCCGGCTTCGCGCGCATGGTCGTACACGGCCTCGATCAGCGCGCGGCCCGCGCCTTGTCCGCGTGCGTCGGGTGCCGTGTACAGGTCCTGCAGGTAGCAGTACGGCCCTTCGGTCCAGCACGAGCGGTGGTAGATCGAATGCACGATCCCGACCAGCGCGCCCGATGCGTCGAATGCGCCGAGCACGAACATCGGCTCGGCCGGGTCCATCAGGCGCGCCCACGTGGTCGCGAACACCGCGTCGCTCAGTGCAGTGTCGTAGAACTTCTGATAACCCTGCCACAGCGGGCGCCACGCGGTTTCGTCGGCGGCGACGAGCGGGCGCACCGTGACGCGCGTCGCGTCGTTCGCGCGGCTGCCCGCGTCGCGTGCGCTCGCTTGCGCGTGGCGGATCGCGGTGAGCGACCGGCGCTGCGCACCCTGCGCGTCGAAGTTCTCCGGTGCGAGCCACGCGTCGAACGCGGCACGGACATCCGGCCATTCGCCGTCGATGATCGAGAACCATGCGGTGTCGCGATTGCGGCCGCGATAGATGATCGCCTGCCGGAACGTGCCTTCGTAGCGGAAGCCGAGCCGCGCGGCGGCCTTGCGCGACGGAAGGTTCAGGTCGTCGCACTTCCATTCGTAGCGCCGGTAGCCGAGCGTGTCGAACGCATACTTCATCAGCAGGAACTGAGCTTCGGTCGAAACGGGCGTGCGCTTGAGCAGCGGCGAGAACGTGACGGAGCCGACCTCGATCACGCCGTTGGCCGGATCGATGCGCATCAGCGCGAGCGTGCCGACCGCGCGGCCCGTGGCGCGGTCGATCACCGTGTAGTGCAGCGGATCGGCGCTCGCCTGCGCGGTGCGCGCGTAGTCGCGGTAGCTCGCTTCGTCGCTGTACGGGCCGTGCGCGAGATAGGTCCAGTCGCTGCCGTCCGGCGCCTGGGCGTAGGCGGCGTACAGGTCGGCCGCGTGGCGCTCGGCGTCGAGCGGCTCGAGCCGGCAGTAGCGGCCTTCGAGCACGATGCGCTCCGGGCGCGGGCGCGCGGACCACTCGGGAACGGGATGGCCGATGGGTTGCTGGAATTCGTTGGTGAGCGTGGACAAGGTCGATCTCGCTTCGGTTGGCGGCCGGCGACATGCCGGCGTGCAGACGATCGTAGTCTCGGCGAGGTACCATGAGAAGCGCCAGAGAACGGCAAATTTATGGTGCCACGGGCGGTGCGTGATCGGCTGTGCGCAACTAGCCGTCCACGACTGGCCGTCCACCACCTTCCGACACTTTCAAGCTGCGATGTTCCGATGACGACTGCCTTTCCTCCCGGCGACGCGCCGTTGCTGCCGCTCGATGCGCCGCTGGCGCGCACGCCGGGCGCGCCTTCGCTGCAGCGCCAGCTGCTGCGCCGCGTGCGCGATGCAATTCTCGGCGGCGCGATGCCGGCCGGCACGCGGCTGCCCGGCACGCGCGCACTGGCCGAGACGCTCGGCGTGTCGCGCAACACGACGGCCGCCGTCTACGAGCAGCTCGTCGCCGAAGGCTTCCTGCAGTCCGACCGGCGCGGCACGCGGGTCGTCGGGTTGTCGCGCCCGGCGCCGCCGCGCCGGCGTGTCGCCCCGCCGGCCGTCGCGCAGCGGCTCGGCCGGATTCGTCCGAGCCGCATCGGCACCGGCGAATCGGAGGGCTTCCGGCCGGGCGTGCCCGCGCTGACGCATTTCCCGGCGGACGCGTGGCGCCACGCGATCGACCGCGCGCTGCGCCGCGCCGGCCGCGACCTGCTCGGCTATGGCGATCCGCTCGGCGAGCCCGGATTGCGCGAATCGATCGCACGCCACCTGGCCGTGACGCGCGGCGTGCGCTGCGATCCCGAGCAGATCGTGATCACGGAAGGCGCGCAGGGCGCGATTGCGCTGTGCGCGCAGTTGCTGACGAACCCGGGCGATACGGTGTGGGTGGAGGAGCCCGGCTATCGGGGCGCGCGCACCGCGATGCAGGCGGCCGACCTCGACGTCGTGCCGATGCCGGTCGACGCGGAAGGGCTGCGTGCGGAAGAGGACGACTGGCGCGAGCGCACGCCGCGGCTCGTCTATACGACCCCGTCGAACCAGTT
The DNA here is from genome assembly GCF_001718555.1 of Burkholderia metallica. NCBI lineage: Bacteria > Pseudomonadati > Pseudomonadota > Betaproteobacteria > Burkholderiales > Burkholderiaceae > Burkholderia > Burkholderia metallica. Next base: position 1,701,429 of record NZ_CP013403.1, on the reverse strand, counting down.
TCCGACCGGCGCCGTGCTGTCGATCTCGCGCCGGCTCGCGCTGATCGATGCCGCGCGCCGGCATCGCGCGTGGATCATCGAGGACGACTACGACAGCGAATTCCGTCACACCGGTGAACCGATCGGCGCGATGCACGGGCTCGCGCCCGATTCGCCGGTCGTCTACCTCGGCTCGTTCAGCAAGACGATGTTTCCTGCGCTGCGGATCGGCTTTCTCGTGCTGCCCGACGCGCTGCTGGCCGCGGTGCGGCCGGTGCTGCCGGAGATGCTGCGCGGCGGCACTCGCCACGTGCAGCTCGCGCTGGCCGATTTCATCGAGACGGGCGAATACGGCCGCCATCTCGGGCGAATGCGCCGGCTGTATCGCGACCGGCGGCGCTTGCTGCTCGCCGCGCTCGACGGCAACCTGAGCGTGCCGCACCGGATCGAGGGCGGGCCGTGCGGGCTGCATCTCGCGCTGCGGTTGCCGGCGCGCTACCGCGATCGCGCGATCGTCGACGCGGCGCGTGCGCACGGCATCGGTCCGTTCCCGCTGTCGGGGTTTTCGATCGATGCGGCTTCGGCGGGCAACGGGCTCGTGCTCGGTTTCGGCAATACGTCGGCCGACGCGTTCGAACCGATGCTGCGGATGCTGTCGACGATCGCGCAGCAGGTGGGCGGGCATTGACGCGCGACGCGCCGCTTAGTCTCGGCAATATATCGAGATAATCGTTTGAATATTCAATTTTTAACAATCGGAATGATATTCGTCGGTTTCCGTCTTCGCTCCTGGTGCTGAATCGTGTAACGATTTGATCGTCAAGAATCGTCAATGGTGCTTGCCAGTACCAACGGGATGAGCGACGATCAATTCGCTGTAACAAACGGTTACTGATTGAAGAGTATTGAGCCGTCGTTCGCGACGGCCCGGTTTTATATTCCGTGATCGACGGTTTCCGTACTGGATGGATGCCGGAGAGCGGTAGGGGACGGGGCCGGGCGGGCAATGTGCGCGGAGAAATAATAAAAACCGGTCGTCACGACGATCGATGGCGGACAACCGAGACCGTGATCATCACGGAAGCCGTTCGCAAAACCATAACAATCCCGATGAAATCCGATTCAAATCGCTATTGCTTCCCGAATTTGCTGGAAGCATTTTTTATCGTCGTCGTGCTGATCATGGTCGAGTATCTGATGAACTCGATCATCTGGTCGGTCGGCCGAAGCGCCGGGCTTCAACCGATGGCGATTGCCAGCATCGGCCGCGTTCTCGCGAACGGGCTCGTATTTACCGTGCTGCTTCACCACGGCAAATTGACCTACCGCAGCCTGCTGCACGACAGCGTCGATTCCTGGCGCTCGACACTCGCGCGATTTTTCTTCCCCGTCCTGCTGATGACGCCGGGTCTGATGGTGGCGATCAGCGTGATTGAAGTCGGCGTCGGGCAATTGTTTCCATGGGGCGGAAGCGGATATGACGCCCGCGATGCTTATACGAACGGCGGCCTCGGTCTGATCGTATTGATCTGCGTGATTGCACCGGTAGTCGAAGAAATGCTGTTTCGCGGCGTGATGCTGCGCAGCTTCTTGCGACAGTATCCGGAGGGCACGGCCATCGCGCATTCGGCCGCGGTGTTCGGTCTCGCCCACCTGAACGTGTATCAGTTCGTTCTGGCATTCGGGCTCGGATTGTTGATCGGGAAACTGTATGCGGCCACGCGCTCGCTGCTGCCGGGCATCCTGATCCATGCCTGCTACAACACCACCGTCGTGATCGTCGCGCTGAACACGCCGTTCGATTTTTCCAGGGAAAGCCTTTTGACCATCTGGCCGACCGCGTGGTGGTTCGGCGCGCTCGCGGCCGGCGTGATCGGTGCGTGTCTTCTGGTCAAGGCGCTCGATGCGCTGAGGATGGCGCAAGCAGATACGTCGGGCAGCAACGCGTTGCGTTGAATGTTGCGGCGGCAAGCGCTCGCGTGCATTCACCGAATGCCGTCGTCGCGCAGTCATTTTTCAAAACGAGAGAACAGGAGCAAGTCATGCGGGGAATGCAGGTCTGGTTGGCGAGTGTGGCAAGCACGGCGTTGCTGTTGACGGCGTGCGGCGGCGGCGATGACGGCGCGGCCAAGACGGGAAGCAATGCATCGAACACCGATACGGCCGGGACGCCGACGGCCACGTCGCCTGCCGCGCCGCCGCCCGGGTCGTCGACACAGCCGTCGGTCCAGACGGCCTGTCGCCCGAACGGCAGCTTCAGCTATTCGGGCTCGGCGCCGCCCGTCGCCGCGAACAACGGCCAGCTGGCGGTGCTCGTGGTGCCGAATCTGCCGAGCGAATACGCGAAGAACCGCAACATGACGGCCGCCAATGTGCCCGCGGCGAGCCTGGTTCAGCAGCCGAGCGGGGCGTTTACGACGCTTGCATCGTCGGCGGCGGCCACCGACTGCCTTGGGCTCGACCACGGTGCCGTCACCGACATCCAGAGCGTCGGCACCGACGTCGCGATCGGCCGCTGGAATCGTGCGATGGATACCGACGGCAATACCTATACCGATACGCAAGGCGTTCACTACGCGGTCGGTACGCCGCTGTCGTTGCCCGCCACCGGCGGTGTGCTTGCGTGTACCCAGGTGATTGCCGACACGGTGGCGAGCAACATTGGCGATACGGACGGCACGCTCGTTTCGGGTTCGGCCACGCTGGACCCGGCCACGCGCATGCTCACCGCACTGAACCTGTCGATCAAGCTGAACTCCGCCCAATACCCGCTGACGTACACGCAAGTGCCGTTGAACGGCGTGCTGAACACCTCCGGACCCGCGACGATTCAGTCGATCGTCGTCGGGCATGACGCGGCCCAGCCGCTGGTGGCCGTCGGTTACTCGGTTGCGTTGCAGAACACGCAAGGGGTGGGCGGCGTGGCGATCCTGTCGTGCCACTGACCGGGGCCGGCTCGGTCGTGCGTACGCACGCCGGCCGATAACGGACGCGCCGGCGCGTGCATGCGGCCTGTCGACGACGCACGGCAGGCTGACGCGCGGTGACCGGCCGCAACGACGGCGCCAACGACGCGCCGCCTGCGCGCGTGTCGCTGCGTGGTGGATGTGCGGATTGACGAACCGTGCACTTTGTTCGAAACGAACGCCGTCGCGGCTCCGCGTCTGCCGTGCCGCCCGGCATTCGGGTTTCGATTCGTATGTTCGAACAGGCCGCGTGGACTATAAATGGATGCGTGTACCGGTGCTTGTCGGGCGCCTGCGCGTCTCGCGCATGTCGGCGTTGCGACTCCCGGGGGAGGTGCACCGTGGTTCGCCAGACGCTTGCTCGCGCCGTGCTTCGCACCGCGTTGATCGGGGGCGTGTTTGCCGGCAGTTTGCTGCCCGCGCCGGCCGCCCTTGCCGGAAACCTCTCGCCGCCCGTCGCGCCGCATGCGATCAAGCAGCGGACGGCTGCCGCGCCGTATGCGGTGCCGGTCGACTTTCCGGCGATCGTCGACCGCTACGGCCCGGCGGTCGTGACCATCATGACCGCCGCACCCGAGCAGCAGGCCGGCGGCCCGTCCTTCGCGATTCTCGATCCCGACGATCCGCTCGCCGCGTTCTTCCGGCGCGACGCACCGCCGCCCGCGCAGGGCCAGCAGGCGCAGCCGCAGGCACCGGCACCCGACACGTCGCCGCGCGCGGTATCGGGCAGCGGCTCGGGTTTCATCGTCAGCGCCGACGGGCTGATCCTCACCTCCGCGCACGTGGTCGCCGATGCGAGCGACGTGACCGTGCGGCTCACCGACCGCCGCGAATTCAAGGCGACCGTGCTGGCCGTCGATTCGCAAAGCGACGTGGCCGTATTGCGGGTCAATGCGACGAAGCTGCCGTTCGTGCGCGTCGGCGATTCGTCGAAAGTCCGCGCGGGCGAACCGGTGATGACGATCGGCGCGCCGGACGGTTCGGGCAACACGGTCACGGCCGGCATCGTCAGCGCGACGTCGCACCGGCTGCCGGACGGCAGCGCGTTCCCGTTCTTCGAAACCGACATCGCGCCGAACCCCGACAACTCGGGCGGCCCCGTATTCAATCGAGCGGGCGACGTGATCGGCATCGCGGTGCAGGTCTATACGGGTACCGACCGCTACGCGAGCATGACGTTCGCGATCCCGATCGCGTTTGCCGCAAAGGTGCGTGCGCAACTGCAGAAGCAGATGCAGGCGCAGCAGGAACCGCAGGCGCCGGACGCGTCGTCGTCGGGCAATGCGATTGGCGTCGACGTGCAGGACGTCGGCATCGGGCTGGCCGCGGCGTTCGGATTGCCGCGTCCGGCGGGCGCGCTCGTCAACGGTGTCGCCCCCGGCTCGCCGGCCGCCGCGGCCGGCGTGAGGCCCGGCGACGTGATCGTGAAGCTCGGCGACAGGACGATCGGCCGCTCGGCCGAGCTGAACGATGCGGCCGCCGCGCTGCCGCCCGGCCAGAAGACGCCGCTGCGGCTGATCCGCAACCGCGCGCCGGTGATGCTGACCGTCACGGGCGCCGACGAAGCCGCCGGCAACGCGGGCCCGGCCGCCGGCCCGGCTGCGCCGAAGGCGGCCGCGCGACCCCGGCCGGGCGGCGCGGCGAGCGATGGCGGCGACCGCCTCGGGCTGACGATGCACGCGTTGAGCGACGACGAACGCCGTTCGACGGGGCTTGCGGTCGGGATGATGGTGGACGCGGTACACGGCCCGGCGGCCAACGCGGGCATCCTGCCGGGCGACGTCGTGCTGGAACTGAACGACACGCTGCTCGAAACGCCGGACGACGTACCGTCGCTCGAAGCGAACGGCGGCAGCGTGATCGCCGTGCTGATCCAGCGCAACAACGCGCGCAAGTTCGTGTCGGTGCGGGCGCGCTAGGGTCTGCTCACGCTAACGTGCGTTGCGGGCCGCATTACTGCGTCGCGCGTCGCTTGTTTGGCTCGGCCGAACGGCGCTCCTTGCTTCTTGCTCGCGCCCGAAGGAAGTCCCCTTGTGGGACAGCCGGCAACGCTCGTTCGCATGCCCGCAATTGGCGTGAACGGCCCCCCAGGGCGTTGACGCGGCCGGTATCGTCCGCCTACCATCGTCCGGTATCGTTCAGCACGGCACGCAGTCAACCCGGCAATCAGGAGCCATCCGGCATGCACGCAGCTCACTTCATCGTAGTATTCCCGAGGCGCAGGGTCCGGTAGCGACACTACGCCGGCACCCATGCGCCCCCGACTCGTTCGGGGGCTTTTTTTTGCATTGCGCACGGCTGCGCGGCACGTGCGCGGAGGCCATCCGCTTGCCATCGAACCTGCCGATCGTGTCCGAACGGGCGTCGCCGCGATTCGCGACGCTGATCCTGCTGTGCGCGTGCTCGGTGTTGCCGCTGAGCCTGTTCCTGCCGTCGCTGCCGGCGATCGCGCGCGACCTGCGCGCCGACTATGCGCTCGTCGCGCTGTCGCTCGGCGGCTATGCGGCGATGGCCGCATCGCTCGAATTCGTGACGGGGCCGCTGTCGGACCGGTTCGGGCGGCGGCCGGTCGTGCTGGCGAGCGTCGGCGTGTTCGCGCTCGGCTCGCTCGGCTGCGCGATGGCGACCGACGTTCGCGTGTTTCTCGCATGCCGGCTGATGCAGGCGGCGATCACGTCGGTCTATCCGGTGTCGATGGCGACGATCCGGGATACCGGCGGCGGTGCGCGCGCGGCGAGCCGGATCGGCTATGCGGCGACCGCCGCCGCATTCGCGCCGATGCTCGGTCCGACGCTCGGCGGCGCGCTCGACCAGACGACGGGCTGGCGGGCGATCTTCTGGCTGCTCGGCATGACGGGCATCGCGCTGTTCGTCTGGTGTGCGTTCGATCTCGTCGAAACCCATGCGAACCGGTCGTCGAGCGTCGGGCAGCAGCTTCGCGCGTATCCGGCGCTGCTGCGTGCGCGCCGCTTCTGGGCCTATGCGTTCTGCATGGCGTTTTCCACCGGCTCGTTCTATGCGCTCCTGGCCGGCGCGCCGCTCGCCGCGCAAACGGTGTTCGGCATCGCGCCGGCGGAAATCGGTTTCTACATGGGCACCATCACGGCCGGCTTCGTGTGCGGCAGCTTCCTGAGCGCGCGTTACGCGCGCCGCTACGCGCCGGCGACGACGATCCTGTGCGGGCGCGTCGTCGCGTGCGCGGGGCCGTCGATCGCCCTCGCGCTGCTGTTCGGCGGCGCGACGCACGCGATCGCGTGGTTTGGGCCGTGCGTGCTGGTCGGCATCGGCAACGGGCTGAGCAATCCCGCCGCGCATGCCGGCGCGGTTTCGGTGCGGCCGGAGCTGGCCGGCAGCGCGTCGGGGCTGGCCGGCGCGATGACGATCGCCGGGGGCGCCGCGCTTTCGTCGCTGACCGGCGCGGTGCTGACGGCCGGCAACGCGGGCTATGCGCCGCTGGCGATGATGCTGGGATCGGCCGCGATTGCGTTGGCGGCGGCCGTCTGCGTGCGGACGTTAGACGCGCGGGACGCCGGGCGGTGAGCGCGGGCGCGTGGCGGCGGGTACGGGTACGGGCCCGCTACCGTGGCGGGGACGATTGGCGGACAATCGATCGAATACCGGCAGACGACGATCCCTGCGTGCGCAAGGCATTCCCGGCGCGCGAAGGGCGATTGGACGAGGATGTGATGAGCGACTTTTCTGATTTCCAGCGGGAGATTGCCGACGCCGCGAGAGCGACATTCAGGGCGCTGCGGGCGTTGCATCCGGACGAGCATTTCTACGCGTTCGCGCTTTACACCGACAGCGGTGCGATGACGGTGGTGCCGGCGGCCAATTCGGTCGAAGGGTTGCGCCGGATGCGCACGCAACAGGCGATCGCGGACGACGATCCGGCGCCGTGGTGCACGTGGGGTTTTGCCGAATGGGCGTACGCGGCGGCGGAGGCTTCACCGTTCAATGCGCTCTGCGGAAAGCTGGCCGACGAGGTACTGAGCCCGCAGTTCGCGCAGTCGAGATTCGCGGAATTTTCGCGGCAATTGCACGCCGACATGATCGAGGCATTGCGGCTGCTCGATCGCGACGGCCTGTTCGGCACGGGCGAAGCCCGGGCGGCGATCACGCTGTTCGTGTCGATCAGCGACGACGACGCGGCCGACGCGCTGGAAAACGAATCGGCGAAAGCGCTGAATCCGCCGGCCGTCGCCGACGCATTCCTGCGCCGCTACGACTGACCGGCATCGCGACGGCGCACGGCGCCCCGGAACGGGGGCCGCCGTGCAGGCCGCGTTACGGCTTTGCGCCCACGACGAATTCGAACGTCGCGACACCGTCGACGCCGCCCGTCACGCGGTCGCCCGGCTGCAGCGCGCCGACACCCGCCGGCGTGCCGGTGAAGATCAGGTCGCCGGCCTTCAGCTCGACCGAGCGCGACACGTACGCAATCACGTCGGGCACGGCCCAGATCATGTCGGCCAGGTCGCCTTGCTGGCGCGGCTCGCCGTTGACCGCGAGCCAGATGCGGCCCGTCGCCGGGTGACCGGTGGCCGCGGCCGGGCGCAGCGCGGTCACGGGGCCCGATGCGTCGAAGCCTTTCGCCCAGTCCCACGGCCGGCTCAGTTTCTTCGCTTCGGCCTGCAGGTCGCGGCGCGTGAGGTCGACGCCGACGCCGTAGCCCCACACGTGCGACAGCGCGTCGGCCGGATCGATCGACCGGCCGTCCTTGCCGATCGCGACGACCAGCTCGATTTCATGGTGGAGATCGTTCGTCAGCGGCGGATAGGGGACGGTCCCGCGGGCCGGGACGATCGCGTCGGCCGGCTTCATGAAGAAGAACGGCGGTTCGCGGTCGGGATCGGCGCCCATTTCGCGCGCGTGGTCGGCGTAGTTGCGGCCGACGCAGAAGACGCGGTGCAGCGGAAAGCGCGCGGACGACTGGTCGACTTCGACGGAAGGACGCTCGGCAGCGTCGATGACATAAGCGGACATCGGATGGCCTCGTTCGGTGAAAGGACGATTGCCGCCCCCGTGCGGTGCACGGGCCGGCATGCGTGCAACGATACCCGACGCCCGCGCGGCCGGATGCGACGCAACTGCGTTTTACCGGGACAAAACTACGCGTCGGCGGTAGCGGCCGTATCGTCGTCGTCCGGCAGCGCGGCGTTCGCGTCGCGATACGCCTTCGGCGACATGCCGACCCGCGCGCGGAAGCGCCGCGCGAAATACCCTTCGTCGCGGAAGCCGACCGAGCGTGCGATGTCCGCGATGCGCCGGCTCGTGTGGGCCAGCAGCGACTGCGCGAGCGCGATCCGGCGTTCGGTCACGAGATCGGTGAACGTGCTGCCGGTTTCCTTGCGGACCAGGTGCGCGAGGTAGTTGGGCGACAGGAACGCGGCCTCGGCGGTCGCGGCAAGCGTCAGATCCTCGCGGGTCAGGTTGGCGCGCACGTGGCGCAGCACGCGCGCGAGCGCGTCGCGCCGGCCCGCGCGCTGGGCGCCGCGCTGCGCGAGCTTGTCGAGCGCGCCTGCATACTGCGTGCAGACGAGCCCGATCAGTTGCAGCAGGTAGCCGCGCAGCAGCGTGGTCGAGCCGAACGTGCGCACGCGATCGGTGTCGAGCATGCACAGCGCGAGGCGGCGCGCTTCGTCGTAGGCGTCGCCGGTCAGGATGAAGTCGAGGTGTTCCTGGAAGCGGAACGGCGTCAGCTCGGGAAAGCGGTGCGCGGGCACGTCCTCGAGGTCGAGCGGATCGACGTCGAGATCGGCGCGCAGGAACGCCTGGCTGAAGTTGATCACGATGAAGTGCGCGCCTTCCGGATGCGGGATCAGGTGCTCGCGGTGCGGCAGCACGAACGCGAGCGCGCCGCGCGGAAACGGCCGTGTGACGCCGCCGATCCGTTGCTCGGTATCGCCGCCGAGATTGAACTGGATCTGGAAATACGCGTGCCGGTGCGGCTCGGTGATCGCCTGGCGCGACGCCTGGTCGCGGATGTAGAAGTCGAGCCGGTCGCTGCGTTCGGGCATCCCGTACAGGCGCGGCGGGGCGGTGGAGGGCATGAAGGATTCTGCTGGTCGTGACGCGGTTGAGCCGCGATGGTACAGCGAAACCGGCCTGCGCCGGGCAGCACGGAGAATCCGCGGCCGCGGCGGCGGCGGGATCGTGCCCCTTGGCCGGCAACGGCCCCAGCGTCGAATGGCGGGGCCACGCGCCGAACGGCGGCGTCGACAGGTGCGACGCCGGCCGGCGGAGCGTGAAGCGGTGACGGAGCCGGTGACTGAGCCCGGTACCGGGCCCGTTACTGAGCCGTATAGCCGCCGTCGACCATCAACGACGATCCATTGACGAACGACGCGTCGTCGCTGGCGAGAAACAGCACGGCGCTCGCCACTTCGTCCGCTTTGCCGAGACGCCCCATCGGATGCAACGCGATCAGCGCCTGTTTTTGCGCGGCCGGCGCGTCTTTCAGCAGCGGCGTGTCGATATACCCGGGACACACGGCATTCACGCGAATGTCGTGCTGACCATAGTCGATCGCGAGCGTCTGCGTGAGGAGCTTCACGCCGCCTTTCGCGGCGGCATAGGCGGTCACGCCCGATTTCCCGACGTGACTGTGGATCGAGCCGCAATTGACGACGACACCGCCGCCTTGCTTGCGCATTTGCTGAATCGCATATTTATCGCAAAGATAAACGCCGGTCAGGTTGATATCGATCGTCTTTTTCCATGCGGATTCGTCGAGATGTTCGATGCAATCGTCGGCTGCGATGCCGGCATTGGCGAACATGATGTCGACGCGCCCGTAAATTCGGACGGTTTCAGCTATCAGTTTCTGAACGGCTTCGCTATCCGTTACGTCCGTACGAATATACGTCGCCTTTCCGCCATTTTCGACGATCTCGCCGGCGAGCCGCTCGCCCCGGTCCGTCAGGTCGGCAATCACGACACTGGCGCCTTCGCGCGCAAACGCGCGCACCGTCGCTTCACCAATACCGCTTGCACCACCGGTGACGATCGCAACCTTGTTATCGAAACGCATCATTGCACTCCTCGAGCTCATGCTCTTTATTCAATGGGAGCAATGAGGCTAGCACAATGAATGAGAATGAATATTGAGGTGATATTATCTCGATTTAAATGCCGGGTTTATTTCGAGAGCGTCGAGATTTGATGGATTTTCTATTGAGCGATGATGGCGGAAATGGGAAAAATCGTAGAAACCGATTGCGCCGGACGCGATGCGGCGGGATGACATCGTGATGTTCCGGGATGCGACGCAGACTCGGGGCCGTGCCGCGCGGAAACGGCCCCACGCGGAAACCCCCATGACACTGCCGTCGCCGCTGCGATTACCCGCCGGGATGAAAGCCGAGGTAGTGGGTGCGCGGACCGGGTTCGCTTGCCGCAAGCCGGCTGGACGCACCGACGGATGCGAGCGCTTCGGCCGTCGCAGTACGGTTCGTCAGTAGCGTCCAGGTTGCCGGTGCGACGGTGTCGTTGGCTTTCGCCGCCGCGTGCAGATCGGTCAACGCGGCGAGCAGCTCGCCGGCAGGCGGGGCATGGATCACGAACCCTTCGTTGGCCACGGCCGCCGTGTCGATCCCCAGCACCGTACACAACCGCGCCCGCAGCGGCGTTTCGGCTTCGCTCGCCGCCCGCGAACGCGCGATGTCGTCGCGCGTGGCCGCGTCGACGATCGTGCCGCCTCGCACGAACGGCGTCTGCTGCCACGCGTCGGGCGTGCATTGCTTGCCGTCCGGCACCAGCGGCACGAACGGATTCACTTCGGCCGGATAGATCCGGCACACGAGCGGGCGCTCGTCGTAGATCGCGCAGCGCAGGCCGTCGAGCAGGTTCGGGCACGGCCCGGCATGGGTCGCGGTGAGCATGACCGTGACGCGGACGGGCAGCGAGCCGCTGAGCGCGGCGGTCGAGCGCACGCGCTTGTATTCGGCGAATGCGTTGTCGGGCTCGGGTTCGACGAGCCACGGCATCGCATCGCACAGCAGTTCCACGTGGCCGCCGCGCTGCAGCCACGCGGTGGCCTCGTCGATCGTCAGCGGAATGCGCAGGTCGTGGCAGCATCCGCCGCAGCCGTTGCAGGCAAAGTCGAGGTCGGTGGGGGTGTCGTTCATGCTTGATTCGATATGGATAACGTGGGGTGTCGCAACGCGGCGCGACGCGGCGGCGATTGCGTTTACCGCGCGACCAGCGGCGCGACCCTGCGCCGCAGTTCCGGCACGACCTCGGCGTCGAACCACGGGTGGTGCTTGAACCACGCCTGGTTGCGCGGTGACGGATGCGGCAGCGGCAGCACGTCGGGGCCGTGGTCGCGCCACGCGCGCACGGTGTCGGTCAGCGTGGCCTGGCGCGTGTCGCGCAGGAAATGCCGCTGCGCGTACTGGCCGACCAGCAGCGTGAGCTGGATCGACGGCAGCTCGGCGAGCAACCGGTCGATCCACAGTGGCGCGCATTCGGGGCGCGGCGGGTTGTCGCCGCCGGCGCCTCGGCCCGGGTAGCAGAAGCCCATCGGCACGATCGCGAAGCGCGTCTCGTCGTAGAAGGTGTCGGCGTCGACGTCGAGCCAGCCGCGCAGGCGCTTGCCGCTCGCGTCGTCCCACGGGATGCCGCTCGCATGGACGCGTGCGCCCGGCGCCTGCCCGACGATCAGGATGCGCGCGTCGCGATGGGCACGCACGACAGGGCGCGGGCCGAGCGGCAGGTCGGCTTCGCAGGCACGGCACGCGCGGATTTCGGTGAGCAGCACGTCGAGCGGCGCGCGCGCGGGTTTCGGCATCGAATCGGATCGGGGACGGAGTGGTCATGCGGCGTCGGCCGGCGAGCCTGCCGGGCACGGGCGCCGGCAGGCGGCCCGGACAGGCGTGGCGCGGGAGCGCGCGTCGCCTGCATCACGCGGCGCGTGTCACGCCCGCGACGGGCCCGGTGCGCCGCTTTCGGCGACGGCAGCATCATACAACGCGGTTTGCGCGATCGCGCCGGCGATTTCCGCGTCGTCGTGCGAGCCGTCGAGCATGCCCCAGCGCCGGTACTGGGACAGGAACCACTGGCATTCGCACGGATTGGGGCGGTTCACCGCGCCGCCGTCGTGGAAGCGGATCGGCAGCGGCGGCACGGCGAACGGCCCCGATCCGTAGTCGCCGAGCAGGCGCGGCGCGATCAGCCGGGCCGGCACGCCGAGCGCGTCGGGCGACGCGAGCCAGTCGGCCGCGTCGCGCCGGTGCGCGGCGCTGTCGAGCCATGCGCACGCATCGACGAGCGTGCGGATCAGCGCGCGCGCGGTGGCCGGATACAGCGCGACGAAATCGCGCCGCGTCGCGAGCACTTTTTCCGGATGATCGGGCCAGATCTCGCTCGTGACGGCGACGGTCCGCCCCGCGCCGCACGCTTCGGCCACCGCATGCCACGGCTCGCCGGCGCAGAAGCCGTCGAGTTCGCCGCCGGCGAGCGCGGCCACCATCTCGGGCGGCGGGATCACGACGCTGCGCACGTCGCGCAGCGGATCGACGCCGTGTGACTCGAGCCAATGGTTCAGCCACATCGCATGCGTGCCGGTGGGGAACGTCTGCGCGAGCAGCGGCTTGCGGCGAAGTGTCGCGAACGCATCGCGCACGCTGCCGCTGCCGCGATAGGCGTCGGCGAGGCCGCGCGACAGCGAGATCGCCTGGCCGTTGCGGTTCAGCACCATCAGCGCGGCCATGTCGGCCTGCGGGCCGCCGATTCCGAGCTGCAGCCCGCACACGAGCCCGTACAGCGCATGCGCGGCGTCGAGCTCGCCGCTCAGCAGCTTGTCGCGCACGGCGGCCCACGACGGCTGGCGGCTGAGCTCGAGCGTGAGGCCGTGCCGCGCGCCGAGATTCAGGCGCTGCGCGACGATCAGCGGCGCCGCGTCGCTCAGCGCGACGAACCCGAGGCGAAGATGTGCGCGTTCCGGCGCGGCGGGAGAGGAGGTATCCATGGCGTTCATGATTGGGGTGGCGCGTCGAGCAGTTTCCGCGCGACGTCGACGATGCGCAGGCCTTGATCCATCGCACGCTTGCGTAGCGCCGCATACGCGTCGTGTTCGGACAGCCTGCGCTGGTCCATCAGCATCCGCTTCGCGCGGTCGATCAGCTTGCGCTCCTCGAGTTCGCGCTCGACGTCGGCCAGCCGGCGGCGCAGCGCGTCGTCGTGCGAGAAGCGGGCGAGCGCGACTTCGAGAATCGGCGCGAGGCGCTCGGCCGACAAGCCTTCGACGAGATACGCGCTGACGCCCGCGCCGACCGCCGCGCGGATCAGCGACTGGTCCGCATCGTGGCTGAACATCAGCACGGGGCGCGGCGCGGTCGCGTGCATCACCGCGAGCTGTTCGAGCGTGTCGCGCGACGGCGAATCGGTATCGATGATCACGACGTCGGGGCGTTGCTCCTCGACGGCGGCCGGCAGGCGCGCGGGCGTCGCGACGTCGTTCAGCATCTCGTAGCCGAGGTGCGCGAGCGCGTCGCCGAGTTCGCCGATCGGCTTGTCGGTGTCGGTGACGAGCAGCACGCGCAGGCGGGTGGAAGAAGCAGACGTGCTCATGATGCGAACGGCGGCGGCGAAATCGTGGCGGGATGCGCGGGTGCCGCGCGACGGCCCCGCGCGGGCGTCGTCGCGGCGCCGGGCGCGGCGGCCCGACGGCCGGCGCCGCTGCGTCGATGATCGGTGGGCGGCCGGTGCCGCGTGGTGTCGCGCATGCTACGCGGCCTGCGACATCGCCGGTTCGATCGCCGCGCCCGCTTCCGGCACGGGTTGCACGGCCGCTTCGCCGATCGCGCCGCCGACGAGGATCACGGCCGGGCTGCCGAGCCGTGCCGCGTCGATGCCGCGTGCGAGATCGCCGAGCGTGCCGGTCCAGCGGCGTTCGTCGGGTGTGCCGGCCCATTGCACGGCCGCGGCCGGCGTCGTCGGCGGCAGCGCGGCGAGCAGGCCCGCCGCGATACTGTCGACGCGGCTCATCCCCATGTAGATCGCGAGCGTGGTGCCGGTCGCCGCGAGACGCGCCCAGTCGGGTTCGCCGTGGTCCTGACGGTGCGCGGTGACGAACGTGACGCCGTGGCAATGCGCGCGGTGCGTGAGCGAGATGCCGAGGCTCGCGGCGGCTGCAAATCCCGACGAGATGCCGTTGACGATCTCCACCGGAACCGCGGCGGCGCGCAGCGTCGCGAGTTCTTCGCCCGCGCGACCGAACAGCAGCGCGTCGCCGCCTTTCACGCGCATCACGTGCGCGCCGCGCAGCGCGTAGCGGCGCATCAGCTTCTCGATGAATGCCTGCGGCGTGGAGCGGCAGCCGCCGCGCTTGCCGACGCGGATCACGCGCGCCTGCGGCGCGAGTTCGACGATGCCGGGCGCGACGAGGTCGTCGAGCAGCAGCACGTCGGCGGTAGCCAGCGCCTTCACGGCCTTCAATGTGAGGAGATCGGGATCGCCGGGGCCGGCGCCCAGCAGCGTGACTTTGCCTGTCGTCATGTCGTGTTCCTGTGCCGCCTGCACTCGGCGGTCGCATGGGTGTCGTTGCGGGCGGCGGCGGGCGGTCGAAACGCACCGGTATCCGGCCGTGCCGCGCACGGGTGGGGACACCGTTGTCCTGATCGGCCCGTCTGAACGACGGACATGGTTTGCGGGGACTGCCCACCGGCGCCGTTGCCGGTGTCATGCATCGGGTTCAGCAATATCCGGGCCAACCGGAATGGCGCGTCGTGCTCGCACCGCGGAAACGGCAGGCATCGCGCCGCAAGGGGCGCATGCGCTTATGCGGCCGCCGTGCGCGGGCGGCCGCAAGCCCGCATCGGCATGCGTCGTGCCCCGCTCATGCGCACCGCGATGTCGCACGGCGATAGTGCTGCGGCGCACCACCTCTGTGCCTCGCTGCATCGCGACGAATCGTGCGCGGCCCTGGCGCCGCGCGCTGCGCGTCGCGCCGCAAGCCTTGCATGGCGGGGCTGCGAGCCCGATTCGCGACGACATGGCACGGCGTTTGCGTAACGTGCTTCGGGCGAATCAATGGCGATTCGTCCGCAGTACCGATTACTAGACGCGCCCGGCAACGGGCTTCATGGGCAACGGCGTCCTACGCATCGGGTCTCGACGAGACCGGGTGCGCAGGACGCCGTTTTTCGTTTGGCGGATGACATGACCGACAAAGCTACCCGTATCGATCTCTTCAGCCTCCGCACCGCGCCGATGCGCGCGTTCCACCTGACGTGGATGGCGTTTTTCGTGTGCTTCTTCGCGTGGTTCGCCTGCGCGCCGCTGATGCCGCTGATCGCACGCGAATTCCATCTCACCGCGGCGCAGGTCGCGAACATCAACATCGCCGCGGTGGCCGCGACGATCGCCGTGCGGCTGCTGGTCGGTCCGCTGTGCGACCGTTTCGGCCCGCGCCGCGTGTACGTCGGCCTGCTGATGCTCGGCGCGATTCCCGTGTTCGCGGTGTCGTTCACGCACGACTACCTGTCGTTCCTGATCTGCCGGCTCGGCATCGGCGCGATCGGCGCGGGCTTCGTGATCACGCAGTACCACACGTCGGTGATGTTCGCGCCGAACGTGGTCGGCACCGCGAACGCGACGACGGCCGGCTGGGGCAACGCGGGGGCCGGCGCGACGCAGGCGCTGATGCCGCTGCTCGTCGCCGCCGGCCTGATGCTCGGCTTCGGCGAGGACTCGTCGTGGCGCGTCGCGCTGGTCGTGCCGGGCGCCGCGATGCTCGTGATGGCATGGGCGTACTGGCGCTTCACGCAGGATTGCCCGCAAGGCGACTTCGTCACGCTGCGCAAGGCAGGCGTGACGGTCGACAGCGGCAAGAAGGGCGGCTGGGCGAGCTTTTTCGCGGCCTGCGGCAACTATCGCGTGTGGATGCTGTTCGTCACGTACGGCGCGTGCTTCGGCGTCGAGGTGTTCATCCACAACATCGCCGCGCTGTACTACGTCGATCACTTCAGCCTGTCGCTGAAGGACGCCGGGTTCGCGGTCGGCCTGTTCGGGCTGCTCGCGCTGTTCGCCCGCGCGCTCGGCGGCTGGCTGTCCGACAGGATCGCCGCGCGTCGCAGCCTCGACGCGCGGGCGGCGCTGCTGTGTGCGCTGATCGTCGGCGAAGGGCTCGGGCTGATCTGGTTCTCGCATGCGCAAAGCGTCGGCATCGCGCTCGTCGCGATGCTCGCGTTCGGGCTGTTCACGCACATGGCCTGCGGCGCGACCTACGCGCTGGTGCCGTTCATCGACCGCAAGGCGCTCGGCGGCGTCGCGGGGATCGTCGGCGCGGGCGGCAACGTCGGCGCGGTGGCGGCGAGCTTCCTGCTGAAAGGCGTCGGCGACGTGCAGCACACGCTGAGCCTGCTCGGCCTGGCCGTCACCGCGACCGCGCTGTGCGCGATGGCGGTGCGCTTCAGCGAAGCACACAAGGCGCGCGAAGCCGAACTGCGCGACCGTGCGCTGGCTGCCGGCAGCGCCGCGAACTGACCGACCGAAGGAAACGTCATCATGAAACTCATCGTCATCGGCCACGGGATGGTCGGGCACAAGCTCCTCGAATGCGTCGCGGCCGAAGCCGGCACCGCGGGCGCGCTGCAGGTCACCGTGCTCGGCGAGGAGCCGCGCCCGGCCTACGATCGCGTGCATCTGTCCGAATTCTTCGCGGGCAAGTCGGCGGACGACCTGTCGCTCGTCGAACCCGGCTTCTTCGAGCGCCATCCGCAGTTCGACCTGCGCCTGAACGCGCGGGTCGCGTCGATCGACCGCGCCGCGCATACGGTCACGCTCGCGTCGGGCGAAACGCTCGCGTACGACAAGCTGGTGCTCGCGACGGGCTCGCGCCCGTTCGTGCCGCCGATGCCGGGCCACGATCGCGCCGGCTGCTTCGTGTACCGGACGATCGAGGATCTCGAAGCGATGCAGGCGTGCGGCGCGCACGCGAAGCGCGGCGTGGTGGTCGGCGGCGGGCTGCTCGGCCTCGAATGCGCGAAGGCGCTGCGCGACATGGGGCTCGACGCGCACGTCGTCGAATTCGCGCCGCGGCTGATGGCCGTGCAGGTCGACGACGGCGGCGGCCGCATGCTGCGCGCGAAGATCGAGGCGCTCGGCGTGACCGTGCATACGGGCAGGAACACGCTGGAGATCGTCGATGGCGACGCAGGCACGCACCGGATGAGGTTCGCCGACGGCACGCACCTCGACGCCGACATGATCGTGTTCTCGGCCGGCATCCGTGCCCGCGACGAACTGGCGCGCGCGTGCGGGCTCGACATCGGCCCGCGCGGCGGCGTCGCGATCGACGACGCGTGCCGCACGAGCGATGCCGACATCTACGCGATCGGCGAGTGCGCGGCCTGGAACGGGATGGTGTACGGGCTGGTGGCGCCGGGCTACGATATGGCGCGCGTGGTCGCGAAGCAACTGCGCGGCGAGACCGGCGATGCGGCCGTATTCGCCGGCGCCGACCTGAGCACGAAGCTGAAGCTGATGGGCGTGGACGTCGCGAGCATCGGCGACGCGCACGGCACGACGGCCGGCAGCCGGGTCTACCAGTACGCGGACGAGCGCCGCCAGGTCTACAAGAAGCTCGTGGTGTCCGACTGCGGCAAGTTCCTGCACGGCGCGGTGATGGTCGGCGACGCAGCCGAGTACGGCACGCTGCTGCAGATGATGCTGAACCGCATCGAGCTGCCCGAGTCGCCGGAATTCCTGATCCTGCCGTCGTCGGACGGCGCGGCGAAGCCGGCGATCGGCGTCGACGCGCTACCTGCGGCCGCGCAGATCTGCTCGTGCAACAACGTGTCGAAGTCGCAGATCTGCACGGCGGTCGCGGAAGGCGCGACGAGCGTCGGCGCGCTGAAGGCGTGCACGGGCGCGGGCACGTCGTGCGGCGGCTGCGTGCCGCTCGTCACGCAGATCATGAAGGCCGAGATGAAGAAGCAGGGCCTCGCGGTGAACAACCATATCTGCGAGCACTTTCCGCATTCGCGCCAGGAGCTGTTCCACCTGATCCGCGTCGAGCGCATCACGACGTTCGACGAACTGCTCGCGAAGCATGGCCGCGGCCTCGGCTGCGACGTCTGCAAGCCGGCGGTGGCGGGCATCCTCGCGTCGTGCTTCAACGAATTCGTGCTGAAGAAGGAGCACGCGGGGTTGCAGGACTCGAACGACTACTACCTCGCGAACATCCAGCGCGACGGCACGTATTCGGTCGTGCCGCGCATGCCGGGCGGCGAAGTCACGCCGGAAGGCCTGATCGCGGTGGGCCAGGTCGCGAAGAAATACGGGCTTTATACGAAGATCACCGGCGGCCAGCGCGTCGACCTGTTCGGCGCGCGCGTCGAGCAGCTTCCGTCGATCTGGGAAGAACTGATCGCGGCCGGCTTCGAATCGGGACACGCGTACGGCAAGGCGCTGCGCACGGTGAAGTCGTGCGTCGGGTCGACGTGGTGCCGCTACGGCGTCGGCGATTCGGTCGGCCTCGCGATCGACCTGGAGAACCGCTACAAGGGCCTGCGCGCGCCGCACAAGATCAAGTTCGGCGTGTCCGGCTGCACGCGCGAGTGCGCGGAAGCGCAGGGCAAGGACGTCGGCATCATCGCGACCGAGAACGGCTGGAACCTGTACGTGTGCGGCAACGGCGGGATGAAGCCGCGCCACGCGGAACTGCTCGCGTCCGATCTCGACCTCGCCACGCTGGTGCGCTACATCGACCGTTTCCTGATGTTCTACGTGCGCACCGCCGACCGGCTGCAACGCACCAGCGTGTGGCGTGACAACCTCGAAGGCGGCCTCGATTACCTGATCGACGTCGTCGTGCACGACAGGCTCGGGATCGGCGCCGAACTCGAAGCCGACATGCAGCACGTGGTCGACACCTACGAGTGCGAATGGAAGCGCGCCGTGACCGATCCCGACACGCGCAAGCGTTTCCGCCACTTCGTGAACAGCGACGCGCCGGACACGACCATCGAATTCGTCGAGACGCGCGGCCAGGTCCGGCCCGCGACACCCGGCGAGCGCGCGGGCGGCAAGCCCGTGCCGATTCCGGTCGTCGCTGCCGGCGCGACGCACACAGCAACCGAACCCGCAACCGTTTGACCCTGACCGATACCCGCGTCTTTTTCAAGGAGCCCGTCATGAACGATCGTCTTCCGCTGTCCTGGACCCGCGTGTGCGCGCTCGACGACATCGTGCCGAACACCGGCGTGTGTGCACTCGTCAACGGCGAGCAGGTCGCGGTGTTTCACGTCGCCCATCCCGAGGAAGGCGGCGTGTTCGCGATCGACAACGTCGATCCTGTGTCGCGGGCGGCCGTGATGTCGCGCGGGCTGATCGGCAGCCTCGGCGAGCGCGTCGTGGTCGCGTCGCCGCTGTACAAGCAGCACTTCGACCTGCGCACCGGCGAATGCCTGGAAGCGCCCGAGCAGTCGGTGAGCGCGTATCCGTCGCGGGTCGAGGACGGCTTCGTGTGGGTCGCGGCCTGATCGTCACGGAGCACGCATGAGCGCCACTCCCGTGAAGAGCGTGTGCCCGTACTGCGGCGTCGGCTGCGGGGTGGTGCTGCACGTCGAGGATGGCGAGGTCGTCAAGGTATCCGGCGACGCCGAGCATCCGGCCAACTTCGGGCGGCTGTGCACGAAGGGCGCGTCGGCGCACGTCGCGCTGCGCCGCTCCGGGCGGCTCGACCGTGCATTCGTGCGCCGCGCGCGCGAGGACGACCTCGTGCCGCTGCCGGCGCGCGACGCGATCGCCGAGACCGCGCGCCGGCTGCGCGCGGTGCTCGACGCGCACGGCCCCGACGCGGTGTCGTTCTACGTGTCGGGGCAGATGTCGATCGAGGCGCAATACCTCGTCAACAAGCTCGCGAAGGGCTTCGTCGGCACCAACAACATCGAGTCGAACTCGCGTCTGTGCATGGCGAGCGCGAGCACCGGCTACAAGCAGTCGCTCGGCGCGGACGGCCCGCCCGGGTCGTACCAGGATTTCGATCGCGCGAACCTGTTCTTCGTGATCGGCGCGAACATGGCCGACTGCCACCCGATCCTGTTCCTGCGAATGATGGATCGCGTGAAGGCGGGCGCGAAACTGATCGTCGTCGATCCGCGCCGCACCGGCACGGCCGACAAGGCCGACCTGTTCCTGCAGATCCGGCCGGGCACCGATCTCGCGCTGACCAACGGGCTGCTGCACCTGCTGCACGCGAACGGCCGCACCGATCCCGCGTTCATCGACGCGTACACCGAAGGCTGGGACGCGATGCCCGCGTTCCTCGCCGATTACACGCCCGAGCGCGTCGCGGCGATCACGGGGCTCGCGGAAGACGACCTGCGCACGGCCGCGCAGTGGATCGGCGACGCGCAGGCGTGGATGAGCTGCTGGACGATGGGGCTCAACCAGAGCACGCACGGCGTGTGGAACACCAACGCGATCTGCAACCTGCACCTTGCGACCGGCAAAATCTGCCGCCCGGGCAGCGGGCCGTTCTCGCTGACCGGCCAGCCGAACGCGATGGGCGGGCGCGAGATGGGCTACATGGGCGGCGGGCTGCCGGGCCAGCGCTCGGTGGCGTCCGACGACGACCGCCGGTTCGTCGAGACCCTGTGGCGCGTGCCGGCCGGCACGCTGCGCCACGAGACCGGGCACGGCACGGTCGACCTGTTCGCGCGGATGGCGGCCGGCGACATCAAGGCATGCTGGATCATCTGCACGAACCCGGTCGCCACCGTGCCGAACCGGCAGAACGTGATCGCCGGGCTGCAGGCCGCGCAGCTCGTGATCGCGCAGGATGCGTTCCTCGATACCGAGACCAACCGCTACGCGGACATCCTGCTGCCGGGCGCACTATGGGCCGAAGGCGACGGCGTGATGATCAACTCCGAGCGCAACATGACGCTGATGCGCGCGGCGGTCGCGCCGCCCGGCGACGCGCTGCCCGACTGGCGCATCGTCGCGGAAGTCGCGCGCGCGATGGGCTTCGGCGACGCGTTCGACTATGCGTCGGCCGCCGACGTGTTCGACGAGATCGTCCGCTTCTCGAATCCGGCGACCGGCTACGACCTGCGCGGCGCGAGCCATGCGGCGCTGCGCGACGGCCCGGTGCAGTGGCCGGTCGCGCCGGGCGCCGCGCGCGACCGGCACCCGATCCGCTACCTGAACGACGGCGTGAGCCAGACGCTGCGCCCGGCCGCCGCCGGCAACGACGCGCCGCGCATCGCGTTCCCGACGCCGTCGGGCAAGGCGCGCTTCTTCGCGCGGCCGCACGTCGATCCGGCCGAGCTGCCCGACGACACGTTTCCGATCGTGCTGAATACCGGGCGCCTGCAGCATCAATGGCACACGATGACGAAGACGGGCAAGGTCGCGATGCTGAACAAGCTCAACCCGCGCCCGTTCGTCGAACTGCATCCGGACGACGCGGGCGCGCTCGGCATCGCCGGGAAAGACAGCGTCGAGATCCGCTCGGCGCGCGGCCGCGCGGTGCTGCCGGCCGTCGTGACCGAGCGCGTGCAGCGCGGCAACTGCTTCGCGCCGATGCACTGGAACGACGTGTACGGCGACGACCTGTGCATCAACGCGGTGACGAACGACGCGATCGATCCCGAATCGCAGCAACCCGAGCTGAAATACTGCGCGGTCGCGCTGCGGCGCGTCGACACGGATGCGTTCGCGCGCGCCGACGCAGAAACGGCGCAGCCCGACGCACGCGCCGACGACGCGCGGGCAGCGCCCGCGACGGTGCAGGCCGCTGCTTCACAGGAATCCGACATGGCAGACATCGACACTTTCGCGGCTGCGCTCGGCGTGGCCGACCTCGCGCCGCCGCCCTTGACCGACACCGAACGGCTGTACGTGGCGGGCCTCGTCAGCGGGCTGAAGGCGAGTGCCGGCCGGCGCGAAGGCGGCGTGCCCGTGCTGCCGGCCGCCGCGCCGTTGACGCCGCCGGTGCGAGTCTGGCTCGACGGGATGCTCGCGGGGCTGTTCAGCCGCTCGCTGCCCGCGAGTGTGCCGGGTGGCGCCGCGCCCGCGCTGGCGGCCGATGCCGGCGCGGTGCGGATCGTGCGCGCGCGGCCGAAGGTCGTGCTGCTGTGGGCGTCGCAGACCGGCAACATCGAATCGTTGACCGAGGATTACGCGACGCAGCTGATGAACGCGGGCTTCGAGATCCGCACCGCGTGCATGTCCGATTATCCGGTCGCGTCGCTCGCCGGCGCACAATACGTACTGCTGATGACGAGCACGTTCGGCGACGGCGATGCGCCCGACAACGGCCGCGCGTTCTGGGACGCGCTGCAGGCCGGCAGCGCCGCGCGCCTCGACGGCGTGCACTTCGCGGTGCTCGCGTTCGGCGATCGCAACTACGACGCGTTCTGCGGCCACGGCCGCCGGCTCGACGCACGGCTCGCGGAACTCGGCGCGGCGCGGCTGTGCGCACGCGTCGATTGCGACGTCGAATTCCAGCACGATGCCGACCGCTGGCTCGAACGCGTCGTCGCGCGGATCAAGGACGCCGATGCCACGCTGCACGCGGTGCCGTCCGGCGGGACGAGCCCGTCGGGGCTGCTGCCGACGAAGGCGCATCCGGCGCCGTCGAAGCTCGTCGCGAATCTGCGGCTCAACCGTCCGGGTGCGGCGAAGGATACGCGCTACGTGTCGCTGTCGACCGAAGGCGCGAACCTCGAATACGAAACCGGCGACGCGCTCGGCGTGTGGCCGACCAACTGCCCGGAGCTGGTCGACGAACTGCTGTCGGTCACCGCGCTGAAGGCCGATGCACCGGTATCGATCGCGGGCGTCGGCGACATGCGCGTCGGCGATGCGCTCGCGCGTCACTTCGACATCACTCGCCCGCATCCGGACACGCTCGCTTTCATCGCGTCGCGCAGCGCGAACGGTGCGCTGAAGTCGCTGCTCGGCGACGATCGCAAGGGCGACCTGAAGCAATGGCTGTGGGGTCAGCAGCTCGCGGACGTGCTGCACGAATTTCCGGTCGAGCTGTCCGGCGCGGAGCTGGTCGGCATGCTCAAGCGCATGCAGCCGCGCCTCTATTCGATCGCGTCGAGCCCGAGCGCGCATCCGGGCGAGATTCACCTGACCGTATCGGCCGTGCGCTATCACAACGGCCGGCGTGCGCGCAAAGGCGTCGCGTCGACGTTTCTCGCCGATCGCGCGGACGACGGCCGCGTGCCCGTGTTCGTGCAGAAGTCCGCGCATTTCCGGCCGCCGGTGAACGGCGACGTGCCGATCGTGATGGTCGGCCCCGGCACCGGCATCGCGCCGTTCCGCGGCTTCCTGCACGAGCGGCAGGCGCGCGGCGCGCGCGGGCGCAACTGGCTGTTCTTCGGCGAGCAGCATGCCCGGACCGACTTCTACTACGGCGACGAGCTGCGCGCGATGCACGACAGCGGCTTCCTGACGCGGCTCGATCTCGCGTTCTCGCGCGACCAGTCCGACAAGATCTACGTGCAGGACCGGATGCGCGAGCACGGCGCCGAGCTGTACGCGTGGCTGGAGGAAGGCGCGCATTTCTACGTGTGCGGCGACGCCGCGAGGATGGCCAAGGACGTCGATACGGCGCTGAAGGCGGTGGTCGGCGAACACGGCGGGATGTCGGACGAAGCCGCGAACGACTACGTCGCGCGGCTTGCCAGCGCACGGCGCTACGTGCGCGACGTGTACTGAGCGGGCGAGCGGCGGCGCGCTGCCCGCCGCTTCGCCGGCCCGTTACTGCTGCCGCTCCCACGCCCGTGCCTGTTCGGCACGCACGAACGCTTCCGACGAGGCCGGCAGCAGGTTGCGGAACGCGCCGCCGTCGCCGTCGATCACGTCGACCATCTTCGCGATCATTTCCTCCGGGTCGTGCTGCTCGAGCGGGAACGTCAGCCGCTCGGGCGTCACGGTATGCACGGCCGGATCGTGCCAGCGCCGCGTCGTTTCCATCATCCGGTCGTTGAAGCCCGTGCGGTACGGGCCGGGGTTCACGACCGCGACGCGGATGCCGTGCGGTGCGAGTTCCGCGTGCATTGCTTCGGCCACCGATTCGATCGCGTGCTTCGACGCGCAATAGGCGCCGGTGAACGGCCCGGTGATCAACCCCGCGATCGACGACACGAACACGATCTTGCCGTGCCGGCGCGCGAGCATCCCGCGCGCGACTTGTTGCGTGAGTTCGAGCGGCCCGAACACGTTGACGTCGAACAGCTCGCGGACGATCTCGACCGGCAGGTCGACCAGCGCGCCGGCTTCGCCGACGCCCGCGTTGTTCACGAGCACGTCGATGTCGAGATCGGCCGCGCGGGCGCGGTCGTGGGCCGACGTGACGTCGAGCTTGAGCGCGCGCAGTGCGGTGCCGCGCTGCGCGGCGGCGGCCGTCAGCGCGTCGATTTCGGCGGGGACGCGTACGCCGGCCGTCACGTCGTGACCGCGTTCGGCGAGCCGCAGCGCGACTTCGCGGCCGAAGCCGGTGCCCGCGCCGGTGATGAGGATGCGTTTCTGTGCCATGTGCTTACCTTGTGGAGTGGAACGTTGCCTGAAAGCGGTCGCGGCAGTGCTGCGCGATCGCGGTGTCTTCGTCGACGCTGCCGCCCGAGATGCCGATCGCGCCGACGCAGCGCCCGTCGCCGTCGACGAGCGGTTCGCCGCCGCCGAACGTGACGAGCCCGCCATGACTGTGCTCGATGCCGCGCAGCGGACCTGCGCCCGACATCGCGCCGAGCGCGGCGGTCGATGCACGGAAGCGGATCGCCGTCAGCGCCTTGCGTTGGGCGAGATCGATCGCGCCGAGAAAGCATTCGTCGGTGCGCGCGAACGCGAGCAGGTTCGCGCCCGCATCGACGATCGCGATCGCGAGGCCGGCGACCTGCAGCGACGCGGCATGCGCCAGTGCCGCGTCGATCGTGCGGCGGGCGGCTGCGAGCGGCAGCGCGGCGGTGAGCGGGTTCATGCGGGGCTCCGGTGGGATGACGGCACCAGTTTAGGCAGTCCCGGTATATGGGAGAATCCATCTTCCGCTCGAAGGTGTTTCAAGTTTTTTTAATGATGAGCAGACGCGATCCGATGGCCGGGCTCCACGTGTTCATGACCGTCGCCACGGCCGGCAACTTCACGCGCGCCGCCGCCGCGCTGGGCCTGACGCCGGCAGCCGTCAGCCTCGCGATCGGGCAACTCGAGGGCGAGCTGAACGTAAAGCTGTTCAACCGCAGCACGCGCGGCGTGAGCCTGACGGAAGCCGGGCAGCGCTACTGGCGGCAGACGGAGCCGGCGTACCGGGAGGTCGTGCGGGCGCGCGACGAACTGAAGGACGTGCGCAGCGAGCCGAGCGGGGTATTGCGCGTGACCGCGCTGCCGCTGGCGCGCTCGCTCGTGATCGCGCCGGTGCTCGCCCCGTTCCGCGAGCGCTATCCGAAAGTGCGGCTCGAGATTCACTACGAGAACGAACTGGTCGATATCGCGAAGGACGGGTTCGATGCGGGGATTCGCCTGGCCGACCGGCTGCAGCCGGGGATGATCGGCGTGCGGATCGCGCCGGCGTTGACGTGTGCGCTGGTTGCGTCGCCCGATTATCTGGCGCGGTACGGCGCGCCGACGTCGATTGCCGCGCTCGAGCGGCACGCGTGCATCCGGTTCCGGTTCTCGGAGAGCGGGCGACTG
This sequence comes from Burkholderia metallica, assembly GCF_001718555.1. Classification (NCBI taxonomy): domain Bacteria; kingdom Pseudomonadati; phylum Pseudomonadota; class Betaproteobacteria; order Burkholderiales; family Burkholderiaceae; genus Burkholderia; species Burkholderia metallica. Next base: position 1,675,834 of record NZ_CP013403.1, on the reverse strand, counting down.
CACAAATGGCTGTTGCGCGACGGGCAGCGCGACGTCGATCTCGATCCGGAAGGCGTGTTCGTGACGAACGACGCCGACGCGGTGATCGATGCGGCGCGCGCGGGTGTCGGCATCGCGTTCGCGTTCATGCGCGAGCGGATCGAGCAGGACTTGCGCGACGCGACGCTCGTCGAGGTGCTGCCGGGCGTGTGCCGGACGCTGCCGCCGATGTGGCTTTACTACGTCAATCGCAAGCACCTGCCGGCCAAGCTGCGCGCGTTCATCGACGTGCTGCGCGAGCGGGAAAGCGCGGACGCGGCGTGATGGCATCGACCGGCGGCCGGCTGCAGCGATTTGCCCGTCGGCGCATGATGGCGGCTCCAGCCACGAAGCCATGGAGTCGCGTCATGACGGTATTCCCGCATTTTCCGATTCGAACCGTTGCCGTTGCCGCCGTGCTGGCCGGTGCCGCGATCTGTAGCGCGCCGGCCGTCGGCCAGACGTCGACCGTGCCGACCGGGTCGGTTGCCGCGACGCCCGACAATGCCGTACTGCTGACGGTATTCCTCAAACACGACCAGTCACGCCCGCTCGCCGAGCTGAATGCGCAACTCGCGAAGCAGGGCTTTTACAAGGCGTTTCCGCCGCCGGGCGTCGAAGTCGTGAGCTGGACCGTGACGATGGGGATCGGCCAGATCGTCGTGCTGCGGCTGCCGGCATCGCGGCTGCGCGAGGTCAATCGCGTGCTCGAGGATACGGCGTGGGGCGCGTACCGGACGGAGTTCTATCCGACCTACGACTACAAGGCGATCGGGTTGGGGGAGCATGAGCGGGCGAAGTGATGCGCGCGCGGGGGGATTCAGTGTCTACCAGCCGTCGGGATTCCCGGCGGCATGGGTTACGTTCTGCTTTCAACCGACTGCGCAGTTTTAACGACAAGGATTCCGATTGCGGGGCAGAACGACGCACGGCTGCCGTCGGCTACGTCGCAAGAGGAGGGCCACGCGTCGCCAGGCCACCTGTCCCCATCCCCAAAAAGCCCTGCGAGCTTATGTATTTATCCTTGTCCGCGCGGGCCCGTCCGGCAGATTTCTCCAAAATGCATCACAAGTCATTCATCCGATGAAAAAACCCGTCCGGTTCCCGGTATGATGCGCACCTTGCGTTCGTGGGACGCTGTATTTTTTATGCGATTTTGATGTGCGAGACACCACAAATCCGCACAAAGCGAACGTGAAAGATTTTGTAATATAAGTTCCGTATACTCGTAAGTTCTGATCCAGGCGTCGCTTGCCCCCGTCCTGGGCCGACCGCCCACGCAGAACAAACCCGATACGTCGCCGCCCGACCACCTCGCGCCGCGACTCGATATGCACCACCACTGAACAACTTATGTCTTCCCGCCACTCTGGTTCGCCCGGCCGTGCCGCGGCGGTGATCGCCCGTGCCCGGGCGCTGATCCGCAACGAGCGCGTGCTGTCGCCGCTGCTCGCGCTCGGCATCGGCCTGCTGCTGATCGTGGTTTTCCAGCATCTGTCGGAATCCGTCGACTACCGGTCGGTGATCCGCCAGCTACGTCACATGTCCGTCGGCGAGTGGGGCGCGTCGCTGGCCGCGACCGCCCTCAGCTATCTCGCACTCGTCGCCCGCGACGCGGTCGGCCTGCGCTACGTCGCCGCGAAGGTGCCGCGCGTCGCATTGTGGATCGGCGCGATCGCCGGGTCCGCGCTCGGTAACGCGACCGGCTTCGGCGCGCTGACGGGCGGCGCGGTGCGCGCACGCGTGTACGGCGTGTCGGGCGTCACGCCCGCGCAGATCGGCCGGATGACGGTGTTTACGAGCGGCACGCTGGCGCTCGCGATGGTGTTGATGACGGCGGTCGGCATGGTCTGCGTGCCGGAGGCGCTCGCCGCGATGCTGCACGTCGCGCCCGGCGTGCTGACGTGGGCCGGCGCGGCGCTGCTCGTGGTGCTGGCCGCGATGGCGGCGATGTGCGGCAACACCGCGCGCCCGGTCGTCACGCGCTTCAAGTGGCTGTCGTTCGACGTGCCGGCGCGGCGCGATCTCGTCGCGCAGGTCGTCTATGCGGTCCTCGACGTCGTTGCCGCGGGCCTGACGCTGTGGGTGCTGCTGCCGGCCGCGCCGGTCGGCTTTCCGACCTTCATCACCGTTTACGCCGCCGCGTTGCTGCTCGGGATGATCGGCCATACGCCGGGCGGGATCGGCGTGTTCGAAGCCGCGATGGTCTTCACGCTCGGTCGCGAAGTGCCGCCGCATGCGATGGTCGCCGCGCTGATCGCGTATCGCGCGATCTATTTCGGCGTGCCGCTCGTACTGTCGGCCGGCCTGCTGGCCGGTTTCGAAGGCCGCGCGCTGCGGCGCCGGCTCGTCACGCGTCAGGCCGTGCGCGTGTCGCAGCTCGCACCGGTGTTCCTGAGCCTCGTGACGTTCGCGGTCGGCGGGATGCTGGTGATCTCGAGCGCGACCCCCGCGTTCTGGCACCGGATCGCGATCCTGCGCCACATCGTGCCGTTGTGGGTGCTCGAAGGCTCGCAGGTGATCGCCAGCGTGCTCGGCGTCGCGCTGCTGTTCGTCGCGCGCGGGCTGCTGCGCCGCCTCGACGGCGCATGGTGGATGACGTTCGCGCTGACGCTCGCGAGCCTCGCGCTGTCGCTGGCGAAGGGCCTCGCGTTCGTCGAGGCCGGCGTGCTCGGCACGCTGCTGGTGCTGCTGCTCGTCAGCCGCCGCCGCTTCAATCGCCACTCGTCGCTGTTCGCCGAGCGCTTCACGGTGAGCTGGTTCGTGTCGGTGGCGATGGTGCTGATGCTGGCCGTGTGGGTGCTGTTCTTCGCGTTCCGCGACGTGCCGTACACGCGCGAGCTGTGGTCGCATTTCTCGTTCGACGCGCGTGCGCCGCGTGCGCTGCGCGCGACGCTCGCCGCCGGCGTGTTCGTCGCGCTGTTCGCGCTGTGGCAACTGCTGCGCCCCGCGCCCGGCCGGTTCGTGAAGCCCGTGCAGCAGGATCTGCTCGACGCCGAGCGGATCATTCGCGCGCAGGAGTGCAGCGACGCGGGCCTCGCGCTGATGGGCGACAAGTCGTTTCTGTTCTCGGAGTCCCGCCGGGCGTTCCTGATGTATGCGAAGAACGGCCGCACCTGGGCCGCGCTGCACGACCCGGTCGGGCCGCGGGAAGAATGGCCGGCGCTGATCAGCAAGTTCATCGCGCTCGCGCACGCGCACAGCGGCCGCGCGGCGTTCTATCAGGTGCGTGCGAACGCGCTGCCGCTGTATCTCGACGCGGGGCTCACGCTGATGAAGCTCGGCGAGGAAGCGCATATCGCGCTCGACGAGTTCGACCTGAAGGGCTCGAACCGCTCGCACCTGCGCTACGCGCTGCGCCGCGGCGACAAGGACGCGCTGACGGTCGAGGTGATCGCGCCGAGCGACGTGCCGGCCGCGCTGCCGGCGCTGCGCGACATCTCCGACGGCTGGCTCGACAGCCGCGACGCGCGCGAGAAGAGTTTCTCGGTGGCCGCGTTCCACGACGGCTATCTCGCGACGCAGTCGGTGATGCTCGTGCGGCAGGCCGACAAGCCGATCGCATTCGTCACGTTCATGACGACCGACCTGAACACCGAGGCGACGGTCGGCGTGATGCGCCATCTGCCGGAAGCGTCGCCGTACGCGATGGAATATCTGTTTACGCAGCTCGCGCTGCATCTGAAGGAAGCGGGCTTCCGCAAGCTGAGCCTGGGCATCGCGCCGTTCTCGGGGATGGGGGCGGCGAAGATGCCGTCGCCGTTGCACCGGATCGGCCTGATGGTCTGGCGCTTCGGCGGTCGCTTCTACAACTTCCGCGGCTTGCGCGCTTTCAAGAGCAAGTTCGAACCGCACTGGGAGCCGCGTTATCTCGCGGCTTCGGGCACGGTCGGCGTGTTCGTCACGCTTGCGGATCTGTCATTGCTGGCGGGAGGTCGGCGTTCATGATGTTGAAGAAGGGAATCGCGCGGGCGGCAGCCGCCTGCGCGGGAATGATGCTGGCCGGCGCCGCGTGCGCCGCGCAACCGGCTGCCGTGAAGGCCGAAACCGTGTCGGGCGGCCGTTACGGGCCCGTGACCGTGACCAAACCTGCCGGGCCGCTGCGCGGCTTCGTCGTGCTGTTCTCGCGCGAGGCCGGCTGGAATGCGGCCGACCAGCAGGCCGCCGATGCGCTCGCGAAGGCCGGTGCGATGACGGTCGGCGTCGATTCGGAGCGCTATGCGGCGAATCTTGCCGCGAAGCAGGAGACCTGCCACCACCTCGACGGCGACGCCGAGGCGGTCAGCCACCAGCTCGAACGCCTCGCGCAATCGTCGCGGTATTTCACGCCGATCGTCGCGGGCGTGGGCCAGGGCGGCGCGATCGCGAAGCAGATTCTGGCGATGGCGCCGGAGAACACGATCGCCGGCGTCGTATCGGTCGATCCGGCCGTCAGGCTCGATCCGCGCTTCAAGCCGTGCCCGCCCGATCCGACGATCGTGCGCCGCGCGATGCCGGGATTCGTCGAAACGGCCGCGACGGGCGATTCCGCGAAGCTCGTGTCGCTCGTCTCGTCGCATCTGCGCGACACCACCGGCGGCGACGAACTCGACGTGTCGGACTTGCCGCTCGTCGAACTGCCCGCCAAGGGCGGCAGCGACCGGCTCGCGATCGTGATCTCGGGTGACGGCGGCTGGCGCGATCTCGACAAGACGATCGCCGAGGCGCTGCAGCGCGACGGCGTGTCGGTGGTCGGCATCGACAGCCTGCGCTACTTCTGGAGCGAGAAGCCGCCGGCGCAGGTGAGCCGCGATCTCGCGCGCGTGATGCGCACCTACACGGCGCGCTGGCACGCGAACCGCGTGGCGCTGGTCGGTTACTCGTTCGGCGCGGACGTGATGCCGTTCGCGTACAACCGGCTGCCGGCCGACCTGCGCGACAAGGTCGCCGTGATGTCGCTGCTCGGCTTCGCACCGTCGGCCGATTTCCAGATCCGCGTGACGGGCTGGCTCGGCATGCCCGCGAGCGACAAGGCGCTGAAGGTCGCGCCGGAAATCGCGAAGGTGCCGCCGCAGCTCGTGCAGTGTTTCTACGGCGCGGAAGAGAAGGACACGATGTGTCCGGCACTCGCGAACACGGGCGCCGACGTGATCAAGACGCAGGGCGATCACCACTTCGGCCGCGACTACATCGCGCTCGAGAAGAAGATTCTCGGCGCGTTCGGCAAGCCGGTGGCGGCGCGCTGAACGCAGGCGCGCGCTTCGCGGCGCGCGCGGCCGGTTGCGGTTTATCGTTCGGGCGGCCTGCGGGCCGCCCGTTTCGTTTACCGGCTTATGCGCCGTCGGCGTCGACGACGAGCGCCGGATCGAGCGCGCGGATGCGCTGGTCGACGAAGTAGCCGCCGCCTTCCTGATAGCGCAGGAACAGGCGGCCGCACGCACGGCAGCGGTTGACGGTGCAGCGGTTGTACGGGAAATGGCGCAGCGCGATCGGCGCATCGTCCGATGCGTAGTGCGTGCCGGCCGGATGATGTTCGGCGTAGGTCGGCTCCGCATCGTCGGGCGGCGCGAGCGTGGCGACTTCGATCAGTTGTGCGTCCTGCAGCGACAGCGGCAGGCTCGTCCATCCGGCGAGCGAGGTCTTCGTGCACGTGCAAGGCTGCGTGATGTGCGCGGCTTCAGCCGCCAGTTTCAACAGCGCGTCGTGATCGAGATAGGGCAGTTGGCTCATCGGAAATCGTGAAAAGGCGGCGAGACCGGCAATGTAACGCGTGCGCGGATTGCCTGCACGTCCGCGGCCCGTGGCAGCCGGCGCGAAGCGGCCGCCTCGCGCGTTCCGACCGCCGTGGCCAATTGCCGGTTGCGCGACCGGTTCGGCTGCAACGAGCCGGTCGCGGCAAGCCACGCACCCTGTCGATACGGCGTCCCGGACGATCTAAACGCCGTTCGGCCGATAGCCCTGCAGCAGATATTCGATCGCGTTCGGCAGCGTCTGCCTGATCGTGGCAAAGTCCACGTGCCCGGCATTGCGCGAGAAAACGAACTGGTAATCGTATCGCTTCGCTGCCAGCACCTTCGCCATGTTCTCGGCGGCGAGCACGTAGTCGTGCATGCCATCCGCCATCGGGTTGGGGTACCAGCCGTCGCGATCGCCGATCATGTACCACATCCGGATGGGCTTTCTCGGACTGTTGGGGACGAGGGGCAATCCTGTCGGTGCGTTCGCGGCGGCCGGGACGGGATAGTTCAGGCCTTCCGTTTGCATCGGCGATTTCGCGGGCGGCCCCGCATACCGGCTGTGATATTGCCAGGCGCCGCCCGGCAGGTTCGGGTTATGCGGCCACTGCTGGTTGGTGAAGGTCGGAGAATAGGAAAGGACGTTGCCGAAGAGCTCCGGGTGGAACCAGGCCATGGTAAAGGCCGCTTCGCCACTCGCACTGAATCCCAGCGCGATCCGGCCGGCGGGATCGTGGGTGAGACGGATGCCAGCCACTTTTTCGACCTGGGGCAATACTTCGGTTTCGATGAATTCCGCGTACTGTCCGTTGATCGAATCGTATTCGAACCCCCGCTCGCTCCCCTGTGCGTCCTGGCCGCCGTTTTCGACGGTGATCGCCACCATCGGCGGGACGCGTCGCTCGCGAATCAGATTGTCGAGCGTCGGAAACAGCACGGGCTCGATCGGCTGCGTCGGCAGATTGCCTGCCGTCGACCCGGGCGTGCCGTCTCCCGAAACGATGAACGGCAGGGGTGCCTGCCCGCGTGCCGCCCGGGGCACGTAGACCTGGACCACGCGGGTCCAGATGCCGGCCTCGCTGCAGTAGCTGGCGGCGGTCGTGCCGCAACCGGGGACGAGCATCGTCGAGAAATCGCCCGGGGCGGTCTGTCCGTACTGGTTGATGTAATCGAAACTGGGTTCGAGACGCACCAGGCTGGTCGGGTAGATCTTGCTGTTGTACGACCATAACCTGAAGCTGTATACCGTCCCGGTCGGAACGCTCGTCACCTCGGGCGCTGCCGGATGAGTCGGACCGATGATGAAATTACCGTTGACGGGAATCGGCGGCAGACGGCCATCGGCAAGCTGCGTCGCCCTTGGATAGTTCGGATTCAGGGGATCCCGGGTGGGCGGCTGGGTGCTGAAATTGAGCCCGGTCGTGTCGATGTAAAACGGAGCCCCCGGATTACTGACGTTGGCACCGGCCGGCAGTAACCCGGACGGCACGTTCTGCGCGAACGCGCACGGAAGCGCCGCCGCGAACAGCAGCGCCGTTGCGGCGCGCGTGGCCTTTCGCGCAAGCGATTGATCGATCCTCATTGCATCCTCCTGGAGACGTTGTTTTCGGACATGCGCCGGTATTGGGGGAAGCCGGCTGCTCGACATGCGTCGACGCTCAAATCGCGTCGGCCCGGACGCCGCTTCGCGCGACGGGCTTGCTTCGCGGCGGCAACGGCTCGACCTTGCCGACGACGAACAGGTACGACAGCGCGCCGACCACGCACAGCGCGCCGGCCACCGCGAGCGGCACGACGAACGAGCCCTTCGTGATCGACAGCATCACGCCCGTGAACGTCGTGATGAAGATGCCCGCGAGATTGCCCGCGAAGTTCTGGATGCCGCCGAGCGACGCGACGTGCGCGGGCGTCGGCGCGACTTCGCCGACGAGCGTCCACACGTTGGCGCCCGCGAACGACAGGCTCGCATAGGCCAGCGCGAACAGGCCGAGGCACGCCCACACGTTTTCGACGAAGGCCGACAGCGCGATCGACGACGACAGCAGCATCCCGAGCACGAGGCAGGTCTTGCGCGCGGCGGTCGCGCTCCAGCCGCGCCGGAACAGGCTGTCCGACACGTAGCCGCCGAGCCAGCCGCCCGGAATCGCGAGCAGGGCGGGCAGCATGCCCCACGTGCCGAGCGACGCGAGCGAGAAGCCGCGCGACTGCAGCAGGTAGCTCGGGAACCACGTGATGAAGAAGTAGATCGCGAAGTTCAGGCAGAACAGGCCGATCATCATCCCCCACACGGTGCGATAGCGGAACAGGTCGAGCCACGACACCTTCGGGCCGTCGGTTGCGGCCGCAACGATCGGTGCGCCGCGCTGGGCGAGCAGTGCGTCGACGGCGTCGGGCGCGATCGCGCGATAGCGTTCCGGGTCGCGGTAGACGAACCACCACGCCAGTGCCCACACGATGCCGATGCCGCCCGTGATCGCGAACGACCCGCGCCAGCCGACGATCGAGATCAGCCACGCGACGAGCGGCAGCGACAGCGCGGAGCCGACGCGCGAGCCGCTGTCGAAGATGCTGCTCGCGAGCCCGCGTTCGCTGCGCGGGAACCAGTTGAACGCGACCTTTGCGAACGACGGGATCGCGGCCGCTTCGCCGACGCCGAGCATCAGCCGCACGCCGACGAGCTGCGCGAGGCCGCGCGCGGCGCCCGTCGCGACGGTGAACACCGACCACCAGCCGACCGCGAGCGCGAGGCTCACGCGCACGCCGACCTTGTCGATGAACCAGCCGGCCGGCAGTTGCAGGAACGCGTAGGTCCAGAAGAACGCGCTCAGCACGAGGCCCATGCCGACCGCGTCGAGGCCGAGGTCGGCGCGGATGCTGGGCGCGGCGATCGCGAGATTCGCGCGGTCGATGAAGTTGATGACGTTGGCCAGGAAGCACATCAGGATCATGGCCCATCGGATGCGTGGCATAGGGTGTCTCCGCGCGGAATGTCGTGACGGGCGGCCGGCGATCCGCTGCGCCGGCCGCCTCGATGGGCGGGTTATCGTGCGGCGTGCGACGGCGTGCGGTCGAATTTCGCGAGTGCTTCCCACAGCCCGTTCAGGTAGACCGCGCCGAGCGCGCGGTCGTAGAGGCCGTAGCCGGGCTTGCCCGTCTCGCCCCAGATCATGCGGCCGTGGTCGGGGCGCACGTAGCCGGTGAAGCCGGTGTCGTGGTACGCCTTGACGATCGCGGCGATGTCGAGCGAGCCGCAGCTCGACAGGTGCGCGGTTTCCTCGAAGTCGCCGTTCGCGTCGACCTTCACGTTGCGGATGTGCGCGAAGTGGATGCGGCCTATCGCGCCGAATTCGCGCACGAGCGCCTCGACGTCGTTCTGCGGGCCCGCGCCGAGCGAGCCCGAGCACAGCGTCAGCCCGTTCGCGGGCGAGTCGACGATGCGCACGATCCGCGCGAGATCGTCGCGGTCCTTCACGATGCGCGGCAGTCCGAAGATCGGGCGCGGCGGATCGTCGGGGTGGATCGCCATCTTCACGCCGGCTTCCTCGGCGACGGGGACGATCGCCTTCAGGAAGTATTCGAGGTTCGCCCACAGCGCCGCTTCGTCGACGTCGCGATACTCGGCGAGCAGCGCCTTCAACTGTTCGGGCCGGTAGCTCGAATCCCAGCCCGGCAGCGCGATCCCGTCGTCCGGATCGATCCGGTCGACCGCGTCGGTACTGAACGCGAGGCAGGTCGAGCCGTCGTCGAGCGGCTTCGACAGATCGGTGCGCGTCCAGTCGAACACGGGCATGAAGTTGTAGCAGACGACACGCACGCCGGCCGCGCCGAGATGGCGAATCGTCTGACGGTAGTGGTCGATCAGGCGGTCGCGGCCCGGCTTGCCGAGCTTGATGTCCTCATGGACGGGCACCGATTCGACGACTTCGAACCGCAGGCCGGCGCGCTCGATCGTCGCCTTCAGCGCATCGATCTTGTGCGCGGGCCAGACTTCGCCCACCGGTTCGTCGTAGATCGCGGACACGATATGCGTGACGCCCGGGATCTGGCGGATGTATTGCAGCGAGACCGGATCGGACTCGCCGTACCAACGGAAAGACATCTTCACTGGAGCGGCTCCTGACTGGCGGTTGTGGCATCGGGCGGACGGGCGGCTGCATGCCGGCCGTCTCCGTTGACGGGATTATGATTGGTATACCAGTTGTGCGGGATAGTGGTTTACCAGTTGACCGGATGACAGTGGTCGGTGTGGCTCCTCCGGCGGCGATCCGTGTCGCCGGCCGCGAGGGCATTTCGAAGGCGGTCAGGAATTGGTGTACCATTTTGACGATCCGGTGCCGCGACGGCGCCGGCCCGCCCGTTGCGAGCCTTTCGATGACCGATCTTTCCAGCCTGCCTGCCAGCCGCGATACCGATGCCGCGGACCGCTCCTATATCGGCCTTGCGCGGCAGATTCACGCGATGGTGGCCACCGGCGCGTTCGAGGCCGGCGCACGGCTGCCGTCGGAGCGCAGCCTGGCCGACCAGTTCGGCGTGAGCCGCACGCAGGTGCGCGAGGCGATCATCGCGCTCGAGGTGCAGGGGATCGTCGAGGTGCGGATCGGCTCGGGCATCTATGTATCGGCGGTCGATGCCGCGCGGCCGGTGACGTTCGAGGTGCCGCGCGGCCCGGGGCCGATCGAGACGCTGCGCGCACGCGGGCTGATCGAAGCGGAAGTCGCAGCGCTCGCGGCGACCGAGCGCAAGGATGCGGATCTCGACCGGCTGTTCTTCTCGCTGACGACGATGCGCGAGCAGATGCACGACAAGGCCGCGTACGACGCGGCCGATCGCCAGTTCCATCTGCGCATCGCGGAATCGACCGGCAACACGGTGCTGCTGCACATGGTCACCGCGATGTGGGACTGCGCGCGCAGCGATCCGGTGTGGGACAAGATCGAGGAGCATTTTCACTCGACCGCGCTGCGCGAGGCGTCGCAGGACGATCATCAGCGGATCTTCGCGGCGATCATGGCGGCCGATGCAGGCGCGGCACGCGATGCGATGCGCGCGCACCTGTCGCGCGTGATCGCGGAATTCACGCAGGCGTGGCGCTGACGTTCGTTCCTTCGCACGGCGGCGGGCCGGCGTAGCGACGTAACGACGTAACGACGTTACGACGTCCGCCCGCACGAGCCGCCGTATACGGCTTCTTCCGATTGCGCGGCCGCAGGTTTTATGGTCTCGTTGCGGGATATCGCATCGACTCGAAAAAGGACAGTCGAATGCAGCCGGGCGATTTACGCAAAGTCCGATTGATCAGGGGAATCGGCGCACGTATGCGCGTACGGAACGCCGTGCGTGGGCTGCTTATCATTCTGACGGCGAGCTTACTCGCCCCTGCGTTCGCGGTATTCGCCGCCTCTCCCGAAGCCGTCAATGACAACGTGCTGCGCGTGCTTGCATGGCCCGGCTATGCGGACAGCGATGTCGTCAGCGCGTTCGAGGCGCAATTTCATGTCCGGGTCGAAGTGACGTTCGTCGATTCCGACGAAGCGCTGTGGACGCGCATGCACAGCGCGGCGCCGCCGCCATTCGACGTGCTGGCCGCGAACACGGCCGAGATCCAGCGCTATGCGCACGATCGTCTGCTCACGCCGATCGACCTGTCGCGCATCCCGAACCGGCGTCGGCAGTTGCCGAATTTCCAGCAGCTCGCGACGATCGACGGGCTCGTGGAACAGGGCGCCGTGTATGCGATTCCGTTCACGTATTCGTCGATGGGGCTGATCTACGATCGCAAGCAGGTTCCGGCCGCGCCGCGCTCGATGCGGGAGCTGTGGAATCCGCGCTACCGCGGCAAGGTGCTCGACTTCAACAGCGCGCAGCACAATTTTTCGTTCACGGCGCTGGCGCTCGGCTACCCCGATCCGTTTCGCCTGTCGCCCGCGCAGACGGTCGCCGTCGCGCACAAGCTGATCGACCTGCGCCGCAACCTGCTCACGTATTACACGCTTCCTGAAGAAGCCACCGCGCTGTTCGTCCAGCATCGCGCGGCGCTGATGTTCGGCAACTACGGCACGCAGCAGGTCGAACTGCTGCGGCGTGCCGGCGCGGACGTCGGCTACGTGATCCCGGACGAAGGCGCGCTCGCGTGGCTCGACTGCTGGGCCGTCACGCGCGGCGCGCCGCATCCGGAGCTCGCGTTCGCATGGATCAACTACATGCTCGAACCGGAGATCGGCGCGCTGCTGACCGAGCGCCAGGGCCTCGCGAACACGCTTGCACCGCCGCCGGGCCTCGATGCCGGGCACCGGCGTCTCGTCTGGCTTCAGCCCGTCGAGGACATCGAGCGGCGCGAAGCGCTGTGGAGCCGCATCGTGTCGGGCGACCGTCCGGAGCGGTTCGGAAAATGATCCGCCTCGGGCTCACGTCGAAACTGTCGGTGCTGTTCGCCTGCGTGGGCGTGATCGCGTCCGGTACGACCGGCTATTACGCGTATCGTGCGAACCGCACGATGCTGGTGCAGGAAGCGCAGCACAGCCTGCTGATGTCGACGCAACTGCTCGGGCAGCGCTTCACCACGGCGCTGTCCGACGTCGCGGACGATGCGCTCGTGCTCGCGCAGTTGCCGTCGTGCGCGTCGGTCGCGCGCGGCGACAACCGGGACACCGCGCCGCGCGCGCGGCTCGAGCAGGTGTTCTACAGCTTCATGAGAAACCACCCGGAGTACCTGCAGGTTCGCCTGATCGCGCGCGCGGAGTTCGGGATCGAGCGCATTCGCGTCGATCGCGATGCGCACGGCATCGTCGTGCTGCCGGACAGCGCGTTTCAGGAAAAAGGACAGTTCTCCTACGTATTCGACACGCTCGCGACGGCGCCCGGGCATATCTACCTGTCGCCGATCGTGATCAACCACGAGACGGGATCGCACGCGGCCGAAGGGCTGCCGATCCTGCGCGTGGGCACGCCGGTCGTCGACGCCACCGGCCAGACCGTGGGCGCGCTCGTCGTCGACGTCGAGCTGTCGCGCGTGTTCGACCGGCTCGAACGCGATCTGCCGGACGACTATGCGGTGTATCTCGCGAACGAGTGGGGCGATTTCCTCGTGCACCCCGATCCGTCCCAGACGTTCGGTTTCGATCGCGGCCGGCGCGTGCTGATGCAGGACCGCTTTGCCGTCACGCGCGCGCTGTTCGACGGCGCGCGCACGAACGTGACCCTCAATGGCCTTGCCGATCCCGCCGCGGCGCCGGGCCAGATGTTCGCGTTCGTGCGCACGCCGTTCGGACACGACGAAGGCAACCGCGTCGTCGTGCTCGGGATGGGGCGCCCGCTCGCGGACGTGCTGGCGCCGGCCGGCATGCTCGGCGAACGGATCGTGCGGATGGTGTTCGTGTCGAGTGTGCTGGCGGTGATCCTCGCGATCCTGTTCGCGCGTGCGATCACGCGGCCGCTGCAGACGCTCGCGCGCGCCGCGACGCACGTGTTCGACGATCCGGCCGCCGAGCGGTTGCCGGTCGGGCGCGCCGACGAGATTGGCGTGCTCGCGCGCTGTTTCGACAGCATGCGCGTCGAGATCCGCACGCAGGTCGCGATGCTGCATGCGAAGCAGCTGGAGCTCGCGCACCTCGCCGGCCACGATGCGCTGACGGCGCTGCCGAATCGCCTGCTGTTCATGGAGCATCTCGATACGGCGATCCGCCGCGCGGCCGCGCTGCAGGAAGGGCTCGCGGTGATGTTCGTCGATCTCGACCGCTTCAAGCAGATCAACGACCAGCACGGGCATTCGGCCGGCGACCGCGCGCTCGTCGCGGTCGCGAAGCGGCTGAGCCTCGTGCTGCGCGCCGGCGACATGGTCGCGCGGCTCGGCGGCGACGAATTCATCGTGCTGATCGCGGACGTGCGCTCACCGGCGGTGATCGGCGACGTCGCGTCGCGCATCCAGCTCGTGATGGCCGAGGAACTGGAGTTCGGCGACCGGCGCGTGGCCGTCGGCGCGAGCATCGGCGTCAGCGAGTTTCCGGCCGACGGTGCGTCGGCCGAGGAACTGCTCGTCAAGGCGGATGCGGCGATGTACGCGGCGAAGGCGTCCCCGCAGTGCGCGTACGTGCGCTATCAGGAACTGGTCGGCAGCGGTGTGGACAGCGGCACGGGTGCCGGCGCCGGGATGGACGAAGCGGCCGGCCGGATCGCGTCGGGCGGCAGCCGCTGACGGCTGCTGATACGCGCGATGCAAACGCAACGAGCCCGTCGCGGGACGGGCTCGTTGCCGGTGCGGACGGCGCGCGAACGCGCGCAGCCGCGGGCTTAGTGGCCGAAGTAGATCGAGTCGCGCGGGCTCTGCACCTTCGCGGCCGGTGCGCCACCCTCGACGGTCGCGGCCGGCTGTGCGCCGTAGCCGCTGTTGTCGGCAGCGTGCACGCGGGCTTGCGCGGCCTGGATGTCGGCCGGGTAGTAAGGGCTCGACTGGCTCGGCTTGTAACCGGCGCTTTCGAGCTGGACCAGTTCGTTGCGCACCTGGGCGCGGGTCACGGTGCTTTGGGCGAACGCACCAAACGAAGCGGACAGGGCGACAGCGGCGACGACTGCGGAAACGAGCGATTTCATGATGACCTCCGATGTTTTTGGCTTTCCGCGTTCGACACCATGTCGTAAGCGGTTGATTACATCGTAGGCGTCGGTGGACCTAGGGTAAACGTGAGATTTGGCGAAAGATCGTTGCAAACAGGGCAATAATTTCTGGATAAACGCTTTCGTCCCCTATTCGATGTTGCCGGATTCGCAACGGCGGGGCGGTCGCAGGCGCGGTGCACGGAGGGTCTGCACAGTCAGACGCCCGGCGGCGGATGCGCGGGCGGAAGGCGGCGGCCCGGCGGCGACGCAGCCGGGTCAGAGGTCGTCGTCGATTTCCTTGCGCTCCCGGCGCTCCTCGTTGCCGCGGCGCGCGCGCAGGCGCTGGCGCGACAGCACGGCGATCACCTGCTGGGTCGGCGCGCCGGACGGCAGTTCGTTGCGGATGCGATCGGGCACCATCGGCAGGCCGGCGCGCTGCCGGCGCAGCGCCTTGGCGATTGCCCGGCGGCATTCGTCCCCGTGGCAATCCCATTCATCGCGGATTCTCTGGCAATAACGGCATTGTTCCATCGAAACAGTCTAACCCGTCTTCGGGAACGAGGCTGGACGCCGGCCTGGCCGCGGCGAGCGTTCTCGCATGAGTCCGGAAGCAGCGGTGTTCTTTCGGCGACACCGGCGAGCCGCCCGTCGCGGAGGTGACGTGCGTCGACCTGCTGCACGACGCCGCGCCGTGCAGCGACGCACCCAGCGGAAGCCCGCACGGGTAGTGGAGACCGCCGGATGGATGAATCGGAGTGCGAACTGACTGGATGACGAATACGGACGCAAACGACGATTTCCTGTCCGTCTCCCTACGGATTGCTTGCGCGTGGCGCGCGTGGACGGGCCGGCGAGCGTTACTTGAGTTGCCAGATTCCCCAGATCGCGATCAACAGGCCAAGGCCGAATCCGCAGCCGAGCAACACATAGGTTTCCATTTCATGCCTTTGAAAGCGTGGCGGTGCCGATGCGCGCATCCGCGCGCGAAGCACAGTCGGTGACGTACCGCCCGCACCGTCGGGCGGGGCGATACGCCGGATCCGCAAATACTACGCCCGGCAGCTTTCAGAACGCATGCGCGCCCGATGGCGGTGTGTCGCCTGCTAGTTGTTGCCAGTTTGCGCGGTGCCCGTCTGGACGGCGTGCGATCCGCCGTGCCGGAACACGCCCGATTTCCAGATCATCTGCGACGCCGCGACGAGCACGAACAGCAGCACGACGATCCGGAAGATCCGCGGCGACATCTTGTCGCGCAGTGGCCGAACGAGCCACATGCCGGCAATGGCGGGCAGGCTGGCCGCCGCCGAGATCGCGAGGTCGGCGCCGCTCGCGTGCGCGGCGCCGCTGAACGTCGTGATCAGCGTGACGATCGACACCACGAGGATGATCGCGATCTGCTTCGTGAACACGCGCCCGGTGGCGCCGGACGAAATCAGGTAGGTGGCGAGCAGCGGGCCCGGAACCGACGCGATGCTCTCCATCAGCGCCGCACCGAAGCCGAGCACGAATCCGACGGGCTGTCGCCATGCGTCCGGCAGGTTGAGCTTCGGCGCGGCGAGCATCAGCGTCGCGGCGACGATCAGCAGCGCGCCGGATGCCGCCTGCGCATGACCGGGATTGAGCGCGAGCAGGATCGCGACGCCGACGATATTGCCGATCACGGTACCCGCGATCGGCGCGGCGATCTTGCGTGCCGTCGCCAGCACCTGGCCGCCTTCCAGCGCCTGCGGAATGTTGCCGAGGATGATCGGCATCGACAGCAGCAGCACCGCATGCCGGATCGGCAGGAACTGGCTGAGGATCGGCATCGCGATCAGCGGGACGCCGATGCCCGTGATCCCTTTGGCCATGCCGCCCAGGAACAGCGCGATGGCGATGCCGGCCAGGTCGAACGCGCCGAGCCCCTGCAGGCTGGAGACCAGCACCCCTTCAGTCGGATTGATAGGCATCATCGAATGGCATGTCGCGGCTGGTGCGGCAGCGGGCGCTGCCGACAGCGCCCGCACGCATGTGTTCCGGATTCGCGTGAACCGATAGTCGATCGCGTGGCGCCGTCCCGTTGTGCGGCCGGGTCCGCAGGTAATCGCCGCGCGGTTCGAGCGTGCATCTTACCTGAGCGTTGCGCAACGCATTCGGCGCTGGCTGTCACGCGCCATTCGCCTCTGCTGCGTGGTCATTTCACCAGTTCAATATAATTCATGACGATGTAATGCTTCATGCATGACTTACATACTCTTCTTGAACAAGGAGGTCGGATGACACTGGCGCAGTTGCAGGCCCTGGCGGCCGTGGTCGAACTCGGCTCGCTCACGGCCGCCGCCGACCGGTTGAGCCGCAGTCAATCGGCGATCAGTCACGCACTGAGCGAGCTGGAAGC
This sequence comes from Burkholderia metallica, assembly GCF_001718555.1. NCBI lineage: Bacteria > Pseudomonadati > Pseudomonadota > Betaproteobacteria > Burkholderiales > Burkholderiaceae > Burkholderia > Burkholderia metallica. Next base: position 1,659,133 of record NZ_CP013403.1, on the reverse strand, counting down.
CGTCACGGAGGTCAAGCTGCTCTGGCGCGATCGGCAGCCGGTCGTCCTGACCGCGGCGGGCGAGCGCCTGTGGCCGTACGTTCAGAGCGTGGTGCGGGAAGCGCAACTGCTGCGCCAGCAGTTCAGCCTGTCGCGCGGCAAGCTCGAAGGCAAGCTGGTGGTTGCGTCGCTGCCGAGCGTGTCGCTGGCGTTCGTCGTGCCGGCGCTCGAGGCGTTGAAGGAGATGCACCCGGGCGTGTCGGCGGTGCTGCTCGAAGGCACGGACAGCGAAGTCGAGGGGTGGATCGACGACGGTACGGCCGACGTCGGCGTGGTGGCCGGCACGAAGACGTTCGCACACAATCTGCCGCTGCTCGACGAGGATTTCGTGGCGGTCGCGGCGGACGACATGTTCGCCGGCCGCAAGAGCGTGTCGGCGAAGCAGTTGACCGCGGCGCCGTTCATTTTCTCGAAAGCAGGATGCGGGCCGGTGATCGCGGATTACTTCGCGCGCAGCGGCGCGCCGCTGCAGGCCGCGTTCAACGTGGTCGAGATGCGCACCATCCTGTCGATGGCGGAGGCCGGCATGGGCGTGTCGATCGTTCCGCGCATCACGCTCACGTACACGCCGTTCGGCGGCCGCGTGCTGCCGCTGTCGCCGAAGCTGCATCGGTCGGTGCGGCTGTCGTGGAGCGCGTCCGGCAACGCGATCACCGACGCGTTCGTGCGGCTCGTCGACGCGCAACGCGCGAAGGCGGCGAAGGCGATCCACGCGCGCGCGAGAAAGGGCCGGTAGCGAACCGTCGAGGCGATGAACGGCGCTCATGAGCGGCTTGCAGTTTATTCATGCCGATGGCCGCGGGGATGCAATACATTGTGCGGGCCGCCACCCGCGCATTGCATTCACAAGGAGATCACCGTGCCGGCCGTACCCACCTTGCTTGCTTTCGCACTCGTGTCGCTCGGAATGGTGCTGACGCCCGGGCCGAACATGATCTACCTGGTTTCGCGCTCGATCTGCCAGGGCCGCCGGGCCGGGCTGGTATCGCTCGGCGGCGTCGCGCTCGGGTTCGTCGTCTACATGGTGTGCGCGGCGGTGGGCATCACAGCTCTGGTGATGGCCGTGCCGTATGCGTACGACGCGTTGCGCTTGGCCGGTGCGCTCTATCTCGCGTATCTCGCATGGCAGGCGCTGAAGCCGGGCGGCCGCTCGGCGTTCCAGGTCAGGCAGTTGCCGCACGACAGCCGCGCGAGGCTGTTCACGATGGGCTTCGTCACGAACCTTGCGAATCCGAAGATCGCGGTGATGTATCTGTCGCTGCTGCCGCAATTCATTTCGCCGGGGCACGGCAGCGTGCTCGCGCAATCGCTGGTGCTCGGCTGCGTGCAGATCGCGGTGAGCGTCAGCGTGAATGCGCTGATCGCCTGCATGGCCGGCGCGATCGCGGGTTTTCTGGCGGGGCGGCCGGTCTGGGCGTCGGTTCAGCGCTGGCTGATGGGCACGGTGCTGGCCGGACTGGCCGTGCGTATCGCGCTGGAATCGCGCTAGCGTGAGCGGTTGACGGCTTGCCGGCCCGACGCGAGGCCGTCGAACGACATCGCGGCGAAAGCACCCGGCAGCGTCAGCCCTGGCAATGGCCCGGCGCTTCGTGGCGGGCTCGAACGGGCGCCGTTTTTTCGCGGCGCCGGCCGCGCGTCGCGAGCCAGCACAGGATCGACCCGCCGCACACCATCGATGCGCCTTGCCAGAATTCGATCGACAGCGGCGCATGCAGCAGCGTCGCGGCGAGCAGCGCGGCGAGCACCGGCGTGAAGTACGACGCGCCGACGATGATCGTCACGTTGCCGTGCATGATGCCGGTGTTCCAGGCCGCGTAGCCGAAGCCGAGCGCGGATGCCGCCAGCACGATGTAGACGGCCGCATGCAGGCTGAACGTCATGCCGCCGCCGCCTTCGATCGCGAACTTGATCCAGAGCGCGAGCGCCACCAGCATGAAGAACGGCGTGACGCCGTTCTTGCCGTCGGCGATGCGTGCGGTCACCGTGCAATAGCCGGCCCAGATCAGCGCGCCGACGAACGCGAGGCCGTAGCTCAGCGGATTGGCGGCGACGTTGTGCAGCATGCCGGCCGGGTCGAGCCCCTGGTCGCCGCCGAGCACGCGGCCGATTCCGAGCATCGACAGTACGACGCCGGGCACGACCAGCAGGTTGGCGCGCTGCCGGTTGAACACGATCGCCGCGACCAGCGTGAAGCTCGGCCATAGATAGTTGACCATCGCCACTTCGATCGCCTGCCGGCCGTTGCTTGCATAGCCGATCGACAGCGACAGGCACACCTCGTACGCGACGAACAGCAGCCCGCCCCAGAGCAGATAGTTTTTCGGGAATCTGCTGAGATCGGGGAAGCCGATCGTAAACAGCAGCAGTACGGATGCGACCGTGTAGATCATTGCGGCGCCGCCCGTCGCGCCGAGGTTTTCGCTGACTCCGCGAACGAGGGCGACCACGGAGGCCCACAACAACACCGCGCCGAGCCCGGCGAGCGTTGCCTTATTCTTGCGCTTCATGCTTCGTGCCTGTTTCAACATTCAAATTCGATTTCGGGTGAGACGGGGCCGTCGCGCGCGTGCTGACGCCGCAAACGGAAAATCCGGTTGCGGCGCGCTGCGCGAGGCGGCTGCTGCAACCGGCCATGCAAAGCGGCGCATTTACATGGGGGGGCGCCGGGACGTCGATCCAGATGGCCTTGATCTCGGTGTACGGGGCGTGCGCCCGCGCGGACTGGTCGCAGTCGCCGGATTCTTGCGGCGGCACTCTAGCACGATGCGCTTCAGACTGGATTCCGCCGCGTACGTGAGGCGCTTCCGCCCGGTATCAGCCCACCCGGTGAAGCTCACCCTGTCGACGCCCGCGTGACGGCCGAGCGGCTCGTGAGCAACGGGTGGCATGCCGGTCGCGGTGCGCGACGACGGTCCTGTCGCCATGTGCATCGGACGCGTGCACCCGTCGCGGTATAGTCACGCAGCCGTCGCCGCATGCATCGAATCCCATAAGACCAACCAGAGGCGCCATGTCGAACCGCTCAATGCTTGTCGTTTCAGCCGCCACCTTCGCCGCCTTCGCGCTTTCCGGCGTCGCGCATGCCGAAGCGCCCTACGTCCAGGCAAGCGAAGTCGCGCGCTGCACCCGGATCGATTCCCGTGACGTCCCGTATCCATCGAGTGCGCGCCGGGCCGGGCAGAGCGGGGAGGTGACGGTCGGCGGCGTCGTGCTGCCGGACGGGACGGTGTCGGACGTGACGCTGCTGGAGAGCAGCGGTCATGCGGAGCTCGACGCGGTGGTGACAGCGGCGTTCACGCGCATTCACTGTAGCGCCGACGGCGGCGCACAGCCGATTCGCATGAAGCAGAAGGTCACGTTCTCGTTGATGTAGCCAACTGTCCACATCGCGCTTTCAGAGAGGAAAGCCATGAAAGAAGTGCCGTATTTCTCGCAATGGGAATCGTCGCACCTGGTCTCACGGTTCGTGTCCCGCGAGCTGCGTTCGGAGGACGACCCGTTGTGGCATCGCTCCGGTGCGCGCACGCCGGAAGAATATGCGCAGTGGAGCCCGAACATTTGCGGCATCGCATGCCTGAAGATGCTGCTCGCGTACCGCTCGAACACGATCGTGCCGTTGCTCGAACTGGTTCGCGAAGCCGTCGGGTTCGGCGTGTACCGGCCGGAACTCGGCGATACCGGCAAGCGCCTGCATTACCGGCCCTTCGTGCACTGGGTGCGCGAGCGGTACGGGATCGACGGCGACGTCGTCGAAGATATCGATTCGGCCGCACTCGAATCGAAGCTCCATGACGGCCACATGCTGATGGCGTCGGTTCATCCCGGCATCCGGCACGACGGGTTCGAGCCGCCGTCGCGCGGCGGGCATCTGGTGCTCGTGTTCGGCGCGAACCGCGACACCGGCGACTGGCTGTTCCACAACCCGTCCGGATTCGACGTGCGCACGCAGCAGGGCGTCGCGATGCCGCGCGCGACGTTCGACCGTTATTTCGCGAACCGCGGCATCCTGATCGCCCCGTGACGTTGCGCACGCAACCAATCGTTCGATGAAGCATCAGGCGCCCGCCGCAACGGGCGCCCGCGCGATCACCGGCCGTTGCGCTTCTTGCTCAGCTCGATCGTCTCGAACAGCACGTAGTCGGCGCTCGGGTGCTGGTCGGCGCCCGGCGCGTGGTAGTAGCGCATCGTGATCGTCGTGCGGCCGCCCGGTTTGCCCGGATCGTGGTCGAACACGGCGATCCCGTAGCCGGTGCCCGTATCGCGCCGCGCGGACCAGATCGCATCCTCGAGTGCGTCGGCAGGCTGGCGCACGAACGTATTCGGCGCCGTGCCGGGCACCGGCCGGTTCGGCTTCGTGAACACCTTCGCCTGCGCAAAGCCGGTCGCCGGGTTCTCGCCGTACACGTCGAGCGGCGCGCTGGTGCCGCCGCCGCCGAGGATCAGGTGGATCGTGCCGTGGCTCGTGTCGAACGTCGTGCGATCCGGATCGTTCGAGCCGACGGGGCGCGGCTGCAGCGTCTCGACGACTTCGCCCGTCTTCGCATCGACGCCTGCGCGGTGATTGCAGCCGCGCACCGGGTAGCTGCGCTCGTAGTCGTGATCGTGGCCGCACAGCACGAGATCGACGCCGTAGCGGTCGAACAGCGGCAGCCATGCTTCGCGGATGCCCTTGTCGGAGCCGTTGCCCGTCTTCGATGAACTGAGCGCGTCCTGGTGCATCTGCACGACGATCCAGTCGATGTCGTCGTCGTGCGCGGCATGACGCAGCGTGTGTTCGAGCCAGCGCGTCTGCTCGCCGTTGCTGTAGCCGCGCACGTAGAACGACGTGCCGGGCTCGATCGGCGGGCGGCCGGTGCTCGCGGCCGGCACGAGCGGATCGGGGCCGCCGACGAACGCGGCGGCGTCCTGGTACACGACGTCGTCGGCGTCGAGCGACACGAACAGCACCGAGCTGACGCGGAAGCTGTACCAGCGGCCCGGGAAGCGCGTGCCGTTCTCCGGCAGCGTATAGCGCGCGAGATACGAGTCAAGCCCCTGCGGGCCGTTGTTGAACTCGATCTCGTGATTGCCGGGGCACGGCATCCACGGACGGTTGGCGGCCGACGTCTGGTTGTTGTTGCCGAAATCGCGCCACACCTCGGGCTGGTGCGCGGGGTTCAGGTTCGCATAGCAGAGGTCGCCGTTCAGCAGGTGGAACAGCGGCTGGAACTGCTCGACGGCCTGCACCGCGAAGCGGCTCTGCGGCGACGACAGCACCCAGGCGCCGTTCGGCGTCGCGAGGTCGCCGTAGCTCGTGAAGCGGAACGGCGCGCGGCCGCGCGGCGCCGTCGAGAAATTCGCGGAGAACGGCTGTGCGGCGTTGCTGTCGTTGTCGGCCGTGATCTCGTAGCGGTAGCGCGTATTCGGCTTCAGCCCGTGCACGCGCGCGTGGTACGCGAATACGGTCTCGCCGTTCAGGCCGTCGGTGTACAGGCGCTGCACGCCGTGCACGGTGCGCGCGGGCTCGCCGTCGGCGACGATGCGCGCGCGCGGATTGACGGCCGGCGCGAGCGAGGCCCACGAGATCACGACTTCCGACGTCGGGTCGTTGCCCCACGTCAGATGGACCTGTTCGGGCGTGCCGTCCGGGTTCGACGCGGCGGCCCGGGCTGCCGCGAGACTACCGGCGGCGGTGGCGAGGCCGGATACGCCGGCGAGTTTCAGGAAGCCGCGGCGCGAGACGGACGCGGCCGGCTCGTTCGGCTGGATCGGAGAGGTGTCCTGGTTCGACATGGTCGGTGTTTTCGTGGGTGGAGACGCGAGCTGCGGAACCGCCCGGCCGCGCGCGAACGTGGCCGGGGCATGAGCCGGAAACGAGCGGGATCCCGGTGGCGAACATTGTCGAAGGGCAGTTTTGCCGGGTTGTGACAGCACGGCAACCCCGTTGGGCGTGGGCGATTGCCCGGACGGGCGGATCGCCGCTTCCGGGCTGCGGCGACGCACGTCCGGTTCGACCGAAATTTATTTGCCGGCATCGCGACGGATTTTTTTCCTCCGCGCCGTTTAACGCATGAACGGCCGCTTCCGGTCGGTACTCGCTACTTCGGAGTCTTACATGAAGCTTTCCATTCCATTGCGGTTCGCGACGGCATGCGTGGCCGCGCTGGCTGCGTCCGCCGCGTTCGCGCAGGCCGTCATCGTCGCGCCTTATGCGCCGCCGCCGCCCCGCGTCGAAGTGATGCCGGCGCCGCGCGCGGGCTACGTGTGGGATCAGGGCCACTGGCACTGGCGGCAGGGCCGCTACGTGTGGATTCCGGGCCACTGGCAAGTGGTTCGCGTCGGCTATCACTGGGTGCCGGGTCACTGGGCCGCGCGTGGGCCGGCATGGCGCTGGATTCCCGGCCACTGGGCCTGATGCGCACGCCGCCGCCCGGCACGCGATGCCGGCGCGCGGCGCCTTCGCCACATCATGAGTCGCAGCCATGCCTTTTCGAACCGTGCTGATACTGGCGGCCGCAGCCATCGTGCTGGCCGGCTGTGTCGTGGTGCCGGCGCGCCCGGCCTATTACCGGCCCGCGCGCGTCGTCGTATATTGAGCGCGCCGGCCGCCGCTCGCGCGAACGCGACCGGGCGGCCGGCCTCCGGTCGACCCGATCGCCATGCGGCCTGAAACGGATACCGATGAAACGGATCTTGCCGATCCCGTGCGCGATGCGCACGATGATTCCGAACCGCCGGTGTGGCGGGGCCGGGTAATGACACGGCGCACGCAAGGAGAACACGACGATGAGCTTCGGTCTGCCGGCGGGCGCACCTACGATCGCGCCGCGGCACAGACGCGCGACGCGCTGGAGCGCCCCGCGTTGAGCGGCGGCGATCCGGACGCCGAGCTGGTGGCGCGGGTCGGCGCGCGCGACGCGTCGGCCGTGCGCGCGCTCGTCGCGCGCAAGCTGCCGCGGCTGCTCGCACTCGCGACGCGCATGCTCGGCGACCGCACGGAAGCCGAGGACGTCGCACAGGAGACGTTCTTGCGGATCTGGAAACAGGCGCCGGGCTGGCGCGAAGGCGACGCACGGTTCGACACGTGGCTGCATCGCGTCGTGCTGAATCTGTGCTACGACCGCTTGCGCGGCCGCCGCGAGGAACCGATCGACGTATTGCCCGACGTACCCGACCCGCAGCCGGAGCCGGCCCTGCGCGCGCAGGCCCGCGCGCGCGACGCGCGTGTGCGGCAGGCGCTCGCGGCGCTGCCGGCGCGGCAACGCGAAGCGCTGGTGCTCCAGTACTATCAGGACCTGTCGAACGTGGAGGCGGCCAACCTGATGGGCATTTCCGTCGACGCGCTGGAAAGCCTGCTTGCGCGTGCGCGACGAAACTTGCGCGCGCAACTGGCCGGCGATTCACCTAGCGAGGACATCCGATGACACCCGAACGATTTCGTACCATCGTCGCCGCGTACGGCTCCGATGCGCGGCGCTGGCCGGACGGCGAGCGCGCGGCCGCCGAGGCGTGGGCGCACGCGCATCCGGGCGATGCGTTGGCGGCGCTGGACGAGGCCGCCGAACTCGATGCGTGGCTCGCCGACGATACGGTCGCACCGCCCGCGCCGTCGCTCGTCGAGCGCATCGTCGCGACGGCGCCCGCCCCGCGCCGCGCGCGGCGGCGGGGCGCCGTGTGGTGGTCGGGCGCGGCATTCGCGGGCGTGGGCCTGGCCGGTGCGCTCGCGGGCGCGGTGGCCGTGTCGATGCTGATGCTCGGCAGCGTGCCTTCTTCGCATGAGCCGGGCTATCTGACAACGACGTTCGGCGGGCCGAGCGTGGACTGGAGCGATGAATGAGCGAGCGCGGCTGGAAATTCATCCTCGTCGGTTCGGTCGTGCTGAACGTATTCATGCTCGGCGCGATCGGCGGCGGCGCGTATCAGTGGTTCTCGACGCATCGCGACCTGCGGGCCGCGGGCGCGCCTGCGTCGCGCACCGCATTGCGTTTCGCCGCGGACGAATTGCCCGAGTCGCGCCAGCAGGCATTCGTCGCGGCGCTGAAGGCTGCGCGCAAGGACGGTCGCGATTTCGCGCGGGAAGGGCGTGACGGCCGGATCACCGTGCTGGATCTGCTCGCCGCGCCGCAACTCGACCGTACCGCGATCGACGCCGCTCTCGATCGCACGCGGGCGGCCGATACCGCGCTGCGTGCGCAGGTCGAGCGCAGCGTCGTGGATTTCGCGGCGACGCTGACGCCGGACGAACGCATGAAGTTCGTCGACGGGTTGCGGCATAGCGGTAACTGGCGGTTGCCGCCGAAGTTGCAGAAGCAGCAGGACGACTCGGCGAGTCGGTAAATCGGTTAGCACACGCCGCGCGGGCGACGGGCGGCGGCGTGCAACGCGTACGCGGAGTGTCGATCGACAACGCTTGCAGGCACGCTTCAGCGAAGCGTCGCGAGGCAACTGCGACGGCGCTACGCTGCGCGCACGTTCAACGTGCAAGCATCCACGCGGAGATCGAGTCGACCACGCCGCTCTCCAGGCCATTGAAGCCGTGATAGGCAAGTGCTTCGCACGGATCGCCCCGGGACGTGCCGCCCGACACGATCATCAGCTCGGCTTTGGGCGACGCATCCAGTTTCTTCATCAGCGCATCCGTTTCGGACACCGGACAATGTTTGCAGCCGTCATTCTCGTGGTGAACGACGAGCACCGGAATTCTGAGGCTGGCAAGGTTCATGTCCGTGACCGCGGTGCCGCCTCGATCTTCGCGGAGGATGGTGGATGTCAGCACGATACCGTCGGGCCCGCCGCCGCCGGCCAGCGCGATCGCAATGGCAGCGGCGGACTGGGTGCCGCGGCTCGTCCCGACCAGCCAGACAGGTACGTGCAGTTGCTCCCGCAACCACGCGATCACGGCACGCGCGTCGTCGACGTGTTCCTTCGAGAGTCGAAAGCCGTTGAGGTAGGGCGCGGATTGCCGGTCGCTCGGTGCGTCGATGACCGCGACGGCGATGCCGTCCTTCACGAACAACTGCCTGGTTCGGACGAGAAAGTTGCCTGCGCCCCATCCGAACCGTCCGGACGGCTCCAGTTGCAGCCCGCCGTGTCCGCCGGCATAGAGAATGGCCGCGGCCTTCGGTGCTTCCGGCGCGATGAAGAGAAACCGCTGAGTCACGCCGGGACGGGTCGGGATGTCGACCACCCTGGGCGGGTTCTGCGCATGTGCCGGATAGCCGTGTAGCGTCAGCGTGACCGCAAGCAGCCACGCGCGGGTCCAGTGCGAGGGCGCACGCATCGAGCCGAAGCAAAGAAACTGCGCACGCAAGCTGACGGGAAGAGTGGGCATCGTAGCGGTGGCCGGCGCAATTCGTCGTGGCAGGCGGGAATGCGGCGGCTTCTCCTGGTCAATGTAGTGGCGCCACGTCGACGCGAGGCGAGGCGTGGCGAGCGGTGGCTGAATGAACGGTCGCTTTCCTTTCGACGCGCGACGCCCAATGCGATTCGATGAACCGAACGATTTCGCTGTTATTGCGCTCGAGGGCGCGCGCGTCGTCTTTCATGCGAACGCCGTTACACGAGTCTAGGTCGCTTTCCGCGAAGGGCAAGCGCCTGGCGGCTTCGACGCGGCAAGCGGTGATTCGCAGATTTGGGCATCCGCCGGCGAGCATGCCGATCCGAGCCGGTCGGGTTCGTGAAAAGTGAAAAGATTCGTTGCAACCTTCAGTCGAATTCGTGATTGAAATTCGAGCGGCAACACGCACGCATTCAAAGGCGCGAGACAAACCCGAAATATTTGCGTTCCGCGCGACGGATTTCCCGCCGGCCAGCGTTAAACACGGGTACGCATCGCGAGAACCCGTCATGGACCACCCGAACGACATCACACCGGCCGCCATTGCGCTGAACCGCTTCGGCCTCGGCGCGCGGGCCGACGACGCGCCGCCCGCCGACCCGAAGGCGTCGCTCGTCGCCCAATTCGACCGCTACGACCCGCGGCCGCCCGCGTGGGCCGGCGAGCCCGACGCGGTGGCGCTCGCCACGCGCTTCGCGAACGCGCGCAATGCGATGACCGGCAACGATCCGGCCACGAAGCGCGCGACCGAGCAATCGATCCGGCGCGACGGTTACGACACGTATCGCAGCGCCGTCGTCGCGCGGATGAACAGCGCGCTGGGCACGCCCGCGCCGTTCGTCGAGCGGCTCGTGCATTTCTGGGCGAACCATTTCGCGGTGTCGGTCGACAAGGGGCCGGTGGCGGCCTATGCGGGCGCGTTCGAACGCGACGCGATCCGCCCGCACGTGCTCGGCCGTTTCGAGGACATGCTGGTCGCCGTCGAACAGCATCCCGCGATGCAGCTCTTTCTCGACCAGGCGCGCTCGGTCGGCCCCGACAGCCCGGCCGCGCTGCGTGCCGAAGCCCGCAATCCGTCGGCCAAGCGCGGGCTCAACGAGAACCTCGCGCGCGAAATCATGGAGCTGCACACGCTCGGCGTGCGCACGGGCTACACGCAGGCCGACGTGACGGAATTCGCGCGCGCGCTGACCGGCTGGAGCATCGCCGGCGGGCGCGGCCCGCAGCCCGGCGATGCGGCGCCCGGCGCGTTCGTGTTTCGCCCGAAACTGCACGAGCCCGGCGTGCGGACCGTGATGGGGCGCAGCTACGACCAGCCCGGCGAAGCGCAGGCGCGCGCGATCCTGCACGACCTCGCGCATTCGGAGGCGACCGGCCGGCATATCGCGTTCCAGCTGGCGCGCCATTTCGTCGCCGACAATCCGCCGCCCGCGCTGACCGATCGGCTCGCCCGCGCGTTCGACGCGAGCGGCGGCGATTTGCCGACCGTCTATCGCGCGCTCGTCGAGGCGCCCGATGCGTGGGCGCCGGTCAACCGCAAGTTCAAGACGCCGTGGGAGTGGGCCGTGTCGTCGCTGCGCGGCCTCGGCTGGCGCGACACGGGCGACCTGAAGGTCGCACCGCTGCTCGCGCAGCTCGGCCAGCCGGTGTGGCGGCCCGGCTCGCCGGCCGGTTACGACGACGTTGCCGCGAGCTGGGCCGCGCCTGACGCGCTCGTGCGCCGCGTCGAGCTCGCGCAGCGGCTGGCCGCGCGCACGGGCGACCGGCTCGACCCGCGCACGCTTGGCAACACGCTGCTCGCCGGTTCGTTGAGTGCGCCGACGGCCACCGCGCTGTCGCGCGCCGAAAGCGCGACCACGTCGCTCGCGCTGCTGCTCGTTTCGCCCGATTTCCAACGGAGATGACCATGGCACTGTCCCGCCGACAATTCCTGAGCGTGGCCGCCGCCGGCGCGGGCGCGATCCTCGTTGCGCCGCGGATCGTGTTCGCGAACGTCGAGACCGATCGACGCTTCGTGTTCGTGATCCAGCGCGGCGCGGCCGACGGCCTGAACATCGTCGTCCCGTATGCGGAGCCCGCGTATGCGTCATTGCGCGGCCCGCTGGCGATCGACACGTCGGCCGCGACGCGGCTCGACGGCACGTTCGCGCTGCATCCGTCGCTCGTGCAGACCGCGCAGTTGTACCGCGACGGGCACGCGTTGTTCGTTCATGCGATCGCGTCGCCGTATCGCGACCGCTCGCATTTCGACGGCCAGAACGTGCTGGAGACGGGCGGCCGCGCGCCGTACCAGGTGAAGGACGGATGGCTGAACCGGCTCGCCGCGCTGCTGCCGGCGTCGCGCGAAAACGCGATCGCGTTCGCGCCGACCGTGCCGCTCGCGTTGCGCGGCACCGTGCAGGCCGCGTCGTACGCGCCGTCCGGCTTGCCCGCCGCGCCGGACGACCTGCTCGCACGCGTGTCGGCGCTTTACGAAGCCGATGCGCAGCTCGGCCCGCTGTGGCAATCGGCGATGGATGCGCGCGGCCTCGCCGGCGACGCGCATGCGCGGCAGGACCCGGCGGGTGTCGGCAAGCTCGCCGCGACGTTTCTCGCGCGCGACGACGGCCCGCGCATCGCGATGATCGAGACGGGCGGCTGGGACACGCACAGCGCGCAGAACGTGCGGCTCGCGAATCAACTGAAAGCGCTCGATACGATGCTCGCCGCGCTGCGCGACGGCCTCGGGCCCGCGTGGCAGCAGACCACGGTGCTGGTCGCAACGGAGTTCGGCCGCACGGCGGCCGCGAATGGCACGGGTGGCACCGATCACGGGCAGGCGTCGGTCGCGATGCTCGCGGGCGGCGCGGTGGCGGGCGGCCGCGTGATCGCCGACTGGCCCGGTTTGCGGCCGGGCGACCTGTACGAAGGGCGCGACCTGAAACCGACCGCGTCGCTCGACGCGCTGATCTCGGGCGCCGCCGCCGAAAGCCTGCGGCTCGATCCGCGTCACACCGCGTCCGCGCTGTTCGCGGAAAGCGGTGTGACGCGGCCGATGAGCGGGCTGGTGCGCGGAACCGCGTGACGTGCGGCGTGGCCGCTTCTGCACCGAATCCATCCACAACACGACAAGGGAGAATCCACAATGTCGAAGATCCGAACCGTTTCGCTCACCGTACTGGTTGCGGCCAGTGCGGCGCTGATGTCCGCATGCGTGGTCGAACCCGCGCGGCCGCCGCAGCCGGCGCCCGTCGTCGAGGTGCCGCCTCCGATGCCTGCGCCGGGCTATCGCTGGGCGAAGGGGCATTACCGGTGGGCCGGCAATCACTGGGCGTGGGTGCCCGGGCACTGGGTGGGTGTGTACTGATCGACGGGACGTGCCGAGCGTTCCGGTCGACTGGCAGGTGAAAAGCGACCGCGCAAAATGTCGCGGCAACGGTGGCCTCGGCGGGCTCGAACTCGATCACTGAGCGCCGGCCTATGGCGCGAGTCCGGGGCTCCATCAGATCGGTACGCGCCTACCACCCGATCCGATGCTTCTCCTCCGTCTCGCGATGCCGCCAGTCGTCGTCCGCGTGCAGGTACTGGCTCGTCGTCGTGAGCGACACGTGGCCGAGGTTGTCGCGCACGAGCCGCAGGTCGACGCGGCCGTCGGCCATGTGCGAGCCCGCGCTGTGGCGCAGCCAGTGCGCGGACGCCTGTTCGAGCACGCGCGCCTGCTGTTCGCCGGCTTCGCCGTGCGCGCGCAGCCGGTCGGCCGCTTGCCGGAACACCTGCTTCACGATCCGGTGCAGCGCCGCGCGCGTGAGCGGCTTGCGCGCATGGCCGACCGGCAGCACGAGCGGCGTGGGCTCGCCGTCGGACGGCAGCGCGGGCAAACCACGCGCGCGCCGGTAGCGCGCCAGCTCGGCCATCATTTCGTCGGTGGCCGGCACGAGCCGCTGCCGGCCGCCTTTGCCCGTCACGTCGAGCCACCAGCGATCGCGCCCGTCCGCATCGCGCCGGCAGAAGAACTGGCCCATCGTCGTGTCGGCCGCTTCGGTGATGCGCAGCCCGCCGAGATACAGCAGCGTGAACAGCCAGCGCGCGCGATCCGCATGGAAGCTCGCGCGTGCGTCGTCGCGCGGCATCGCGGCGATCGCGTCCTTGACCGACTGCCACAGCGGCTGCCCGAGATGGCGCGTGACGCGCGGGGCGGGCCGGCGCTGCCGCTGCCGCGACAACGCGAGCGGATTGCCGGCCAGATAGCCGGCCTGCACGAGCCACGAGAACATCACGTTCAGGATCACCAGTGCCTGCCGCTGGCTGGCCGCCGACAGCGGCCCGTAGAACGGCCGCCAGCGCGGATCGTCGCGCGGATGCTTGCGCCCGCCGTTCGCGCACCACAGCTCGGCCGGCTCGGGGGCGAGCAGGAACTGCCGGTAGACGATCAGGTCTTCGTGCGTGAGCGACGACAGCGGCTTGCCGCACGCGATCACGGCCCACAGCAGCAGCCGTTCGGCTTCCTTCCGGTAGTTCTGGAACGTGGTCGGCGTATCGACGAAGCGGGCGAGCCACGCGCGCACCGCGTCGAGATCGTTGGTCGCGGCAATCTGCGGATGGGCGCCGTTCGAGCGGTTGGTGCCCGTGCGTCCGTCGAGCGCGGCCGGCACGGTCAGCGCATCGATCGGCAGCGGGCGCAGCGCGGGGGCGGACGGAACGGGTGAGGTCATGCGAAGCGGGGGCGCCGGGCGGATCGCACGCACGTGAAAGAGCGGACGAACGCAGCGCGATCGGGCATATCGGGAAGCGTCGATGGTACACGATCGCCGCGCGGTGAACCGCTGCCGTGACGACGGCAGCGCGCATCTCACCCCAGTGTCAGCACGCTGTTGAGCAACGTCCTGACGAGCGTCGCCTGCCGCGTGACACCCGTCTTCGAAAAGATCGCACGCAAATGCGAGCGCGCTGTGTTCTTGCTGATCGCGAGCACATCGGCCGCTTCCTCGAGCGTCTGCCCGTTGACGAGCGCGAGCGCCAGCGCGGTTTCGGCCGGCGTGAGATCGAACAGCTTGCGCACGATGTCGTGCGATGCCTGCGACTTGCGCTCGGCATCGCGGATGAAGATCGCGCACGCGGGCCGGCGCGGATTGTCCTCGGACCATTCGCTGAGCGGTACCGCGCGGATCAGCACGCCGAGCGGCGGCTTGCCGGACGGGCGCGGCACGGCGATCGCCTGCGCGACCGACGGCGCGCCGCCCGCGCGCTCCGCGAGCACCTGCCGGATCAGCTTCTGCAGCTTGCGGTCCTCCAGCGGATACGACGCTTCGAGCGCGTCGCCGCGCACGCGCAGGCCGTCGCATTCGGCGAAGATTTCGTCCGCGACGCAGTTGGTCTTCATGATCGCGCCGCGCTCGTCGAGAATCGCGGTGGCGACGAGCATGCGGTCGATCGCGCTTGCGTACAGCGTGCGCTCGGATTCGACCACCCCGAACTTCGCGTGCAGCCGCACCGCGCGCTTCAGATGCGGCAGCAGCGCGTTGCACACGGCCTTGTCGGTCGCCGTGAACGCGCGGCCGCGATGCGGGCGGCACACGCGGAAGCGGCATTCGATGCCGTCGGACGTGCGCAGGTCCGCGCCCATCAGGTACCCGACGTCGAACGGCTCCAGAAACTCGCGATACATCGCGCTGCCGCGCCAGACGCTGATGCCGAGCAGCTCGTCGACGGTGACGACGCGATCGCTCGGCAGGTTCACGAACGGATCGAGCGCGTAGTAGTAGGTGTTGTACGACGCGACGCCCGACAGCGGCGCACTCGCGTCGGATGCGTTGATCATCAGCCCCGCGTGGCCGTCGGCCGGCCAGCGCAGGATCATCGTCACGTAGTTCGCGTGCAGGTGCATGCGGATCTGCTCGAGCGCGGCGCCCCACGGCACGTCTTCGAGCGGGCCTTCGTAGAGGGTCGTGAGCAATGCGTCGAACTGCTCGAGCGTCAGTTTCGACTGGGCAAGGTGCGGCGGCAGGGCCGCGGGCGCCGTGGTCATCCGGGTTGTCTCCTGTTGCGGCCGCCGGGTCGCAAGGCGCCCGGCGTGCAGGTTCGGACCGTCGGCGGCGATGCGCGCGGCGGACCCGGAACACGATAACGTGTCGGGGCGTACCGGACATCCCACGAATGAGGGTGGTCGAGCGTGTTTTGTAAGGTATTTGTGAACTTTCGAGCCGTGCCGATCGTCTAACCGGCCCTCCAACGCTCCAGAGGAATCTCCGATGATTCACACAACCCGAATGCTGCTCGGCGCGGCCGTCATCGCCGGCAGCACGCTCGTCGCCGGATGCCAGACCGACGCGGCCGCCACGGCGCCGAACGCGGCGCGCCCGGCCGACGGCAAGCCGGTGACCCGGACCGTCTACGTCGCGCCGCAATCCGCGCGCTGCACCGGCGTCGCGCCGATGGAGTGCCTGCAGGTGCGCAGCAGTCCGAACGAGCCGTGGAGCCTGTGGTACGCGGGCATCGAAGGCTTCGCGTACCAGCCCGGTTACCTGTACACGCTGGAAGTCGACGAATACCGCGTCGCGCAACCGCCGGCCGACGGTTCGTCGATCCGCTGGGTGCTCAAGCGCGTCGTCGAACGCCGTCCGGCGAACTGACGGCCGCGCTCACGCGGATGGCCGCGCCGCCGCCCCGGCCGGCGGCGCGGCCGTATCGATGCGCCGGAACACGGCGGACGACAGCAGCGTCACCGTACCCATGCACACGAACGACAGCATGAACCCGTGTGCCATCGAGCCCCGCCAGGCGCCGAACAGGTTGACGAGGCCGCCGCCGATCGACACGCCGAGCCCCATCGCCAGCATCTGCATCATCGTGAACAGGCTGTTGCCGCTGCCGGCGTCGGCATGCGACAGCCCCTTGAGCGTCACGCCGTTCATCGCCGCGAACTGCATCGAGTTCGCGGCGCCGAACACGATCAGCAGCGCGCCTTCCAGCACCGGCGCGGGCCGCGCCGACACCAGTGCGAACCCCGCGATCGCGCAACCGACGATCGCCGTGTTCACGACCAGAAATGCCGCGTAGCCGAAGCGCTTCACGAGCGGCGCGATCCATTTTTTCGCGATGACGCCCGCGATCGCGGCCGGCAGCATCATCAGCCCCGACTGCAGCGGCGTATAGCCCAGCTGCACCTGCATCAGCAGCGGCAGCATGAACGGCACCGAGCTCGTGCCGATCCGGCACAGCAGGTTGCCGAGCAGCCCCGACCCGAAGTTCGGCTCGCGGAACAGCCCGAGCCGGAACAGCGGCTGCGCGCGCCGCCGCGCGTGCGGCAGGTAGGCAAGCGCGCTCGTCAGGCCGAGCACGGCGAGCCCGGTCGCCCACGCGGCGCGATGCGCAGGCATCGGCGGGTCGATCGCGAGCGACAGCGCGATCATCGAGACCGACAGCAGCGCACAGCCGACGAAGTCGAACGGCGGCGGCTGCTGCGCTTGGTCGTGCGGCAGGTAGCGCTGCACGGCGAGGAAGCCGACCACGCCGACCGGCACGTTGACGATGAACACCCAGTGCCACGAAATCGCCTGCGTGAGCCAGCCGCCGAGCGTCGGCCCGACGATCGGGCCGAGCTGGCCGGCGATCGACACGAACGCGATCGCCGCGACGTACTGTTCGCCCGGCACGCGCCGCAGCACGGCGAGCCGCCCGATCGGCAGCAGCATCGAGCCGCCGATGCCCTGCAGCGCACGCGCGGCGACGAGCTGGCCGAGCGTATGCGACGCCGCGCAGCCGATCGACGCGAGCACGAACACGAGAATCGCGAGCGAGAACACGCGGCGTGTGCCGAACCGGTCGGCGAGCCAGCCGGACGCCGGCGTGAGCATCGCCATCGTCAGCGTATAGACGACCACGACGGGCTGCATCGCGAGCGGCGACGCGTGCAGGCTTTGTGCGATCGAAGGCAGCGCGGTGTTGACGATCGTCGTGTCGAGCGACTGCATGAAGAACGCAGCGGCGACGATCCAGAGCAGCGCGGAATGTGTGGGTTCCCGGGACATGGCGAATTCGGTGGTGCAAAGGCCGGCGCGGGAGGCATCGTTACGGCCGTTACGCGGTCGTGCGGCGCCTGCCGGTCTTCGAGCGCTCGATGGTACCGATTCCGGTGGTCATCGGGAAGCTGCCTCAAGTCGTTGACTGTCATCGGTAATGCCGATGACAATGCCGGCATGCTCAATCCCGTCTGGCTCAAGACGTTCGCGACCGTCACGAACTGCCGCAGCTTCACCGAAGCGGGGCGGCAGCTCGGGCTCAACCAGTCGAGCGTCAGCGAACACATCCGTCGTCTCGAGGAGAGCGTCGGCCGGCGGCTGTTCGTGCGCGATACGCATTCGATCGCGATGACGGCCGACGGCGAGGCGCTGCTCGTGCATGCGAACGTGATCCTGCAGGCGCTGAACCGCGCGGAATCGCAATTCCGCAAGCCGCGGCTGCAGGGGCGCGTGCGGCTCGGCGCGTCGGACGACCTCGCGCTCGTCGCGCTGCCGGACGTGCTGGCCGGGTTCCGCGCCGCGCATCCGGACGTCGCGCTGGAGATCACCACCGGCATGACGAGCCGGCTCTACGAACTGATGGATGCGGGCGCGCTCGACCTGATGATCGGCAAGCGGCGGCTCGGCGAGCGGCGCGGCACGCCGTTGCTGCGCGCACGGCTCGAATGGGCCGCGCGGCCGGGCACCGTCGTCGACCTCGAACGGCCGTTGCCGCTCGTGCTGGTGGCCGAGCCGAGCGTCACGCGCGCGGTGGTGCTGAACGCGCTCGCGGAAAAGGGGATCGGCTGGGAAGTCGTGTGTTCGAGCAGCAGCCAGCCGGGCTGCATCGCGGCCGCGCGGGCCGGGCTCGGGCTGACCGCGACGTCGCAATACCTGTCCGCGCGCGGCCTGGCGCCGCCCGTGAACGTCGACGGGCTGCCCGCGCTGCCGGACGTCGAATTCATCGCACTGGCCGCGAAACGGCTCAGCCAGCCGGCCGGCACGCTGCTCGAACTGCTGGAAACCAGCGACCTGCGCGCGTCCGGCGAGGACGTTTGACGCCGGGTGCGCAGGCGCCGCATGCGGCGTGCGTGCGTCACGCCGCCCGTTTCTGGGAAATCACGAGCAACGCGCCGTTTTTGTCCTCCAGCACCGCGCGGTATTCGTGCGGGCCGGCCTGCACGGGCACGCGCACCGACGCACCGGCCTTCACGACCCGCGCCATCGCCGCATACAGATCGTCGTCCTCGTCGACGCGCAGCGTGAGCGCCGCGCGCTCGACGATCTGCTCGTCGCCCGCGACCAGTGCGATCGTCAGCGGGCCGCCGTCGAGCGCGCAATAGCGATCGCCGTCGCGGAACTTCACGTTCAGGCCCAGCCCGTCGACGAACAGCGGCAGCGCCGTGTCGATGTCGTCGACCGGATACAGCAGCATCGAAACCTTCATTCCCTCTCTCCGTTGTCGTTGGCCGGCGCGCGCAACGCGCCGCCGTTCGATGCTAGCGCGGCGTTCGCCGCGTCACGCAGTCCGATCGGATGACGGTGAAACCCCTCTGTCCGCGCACCCGTGCCGGTACTCCGAACAGACGATGCCTGCGCCCGTCCGCGCGCCGACACTTCCATTCGTGGACCGTCGCGCTTCGTCCGTATCGTGCGGGCGGGCTGCACGACCCCGACTCGTCCAACATACATGGAGACGCACGCAATGAAGTTTTCCCTCATCTACGAAGCCCAGACCACCGACGCATCGCGCGAGGGCGACCACCGGGTATTCAAGGAGACGGTCGAACAGGCGCTGCTCGCCGAGCAGGTCGGCTTCGACACGATCTGGTGCGTCGAGCACACGTCGCTGACCAACTATGCGCACATGAGCGCGCCGGAAACCTTCCTTGCCTACCTGGCCGGCCGCACGACGCGCATCGGCCTCGGCCACGGGGTCGTGTGCCTGCCGCCGGCGATGAACCACCCGATCAAGGTCGCGGAACGCGTCGCGCTGCTCGACATCCTGTCGGGCGGCCGCGTGCACTTCGGCGTCGGCAAGGGCGGCAGCCAGCAGGAAGCCGGCGCGTTCGGCTATGACCTCAACGAACTGCAGCCGATGATCGACGAATCGATGTACCTCGTGCCGAAGATGTTCGTGCAGGACGAGATCGAGCACGACGGCAAGTACATCAAGATCCCGAAGCGCCCGATCCACCCGAAGCCGTTCCAGGACCCGCACCCGCCGATGTATCTCGCGTGCACGAACACCGATGCGCTGCTGCGCGCCGGCCAGCGCGGGATGGGCGCGCTGGTGCTCGGCTTCGGCGGCCCCGACGAAGTCGCGAAGAAGAATGCCGTGTATCGCGAAGCGTGGGCGAACCGCAAGCCGGAAGACCAGGTCGGCTTCCGGCCGACCCAGCACCTCGCGGCGCTGTGCCCGACGGTCGTGATGGCCGACGGCCAGGCGGCGCGCAAGATCGGCATCCGCGGCCAGCGCTACTTCATGGAATCGCTTGCGTACTGGTACACGGGCGGCGAGCGTCCGGACCCGGCGAAGTGGGGCGACGATCTCGTGCAGGCCGACACCGGCGAGATGGTGATCCGCTCGCGCTTCGCGTCGGAGGAAGTCGTGGTCAATTTCGCCGACCCGGCGCTCGCGATGATGAACCCGAACCACGCGTACGGCACGGTGGACGACTGCATCGGCTACGTCGGCCGCCTGCAGGAAGCCGGCGTCGACGAAGTGCTGTTCCTGTGCCAGATGGGCACGGTGCCGCACGACGCGCAGATGGAGACGATCCGCAACATCGGCGAGCACGTGATCCCGTACTTCAACCGCGAGAAGGCGCGCGCCTGCGCGTGATGCATGCGGCCGCGGCCGTCGTCCGGTCGGACGATGCGGCGCGCTCGCGCGAAGCCGACCATCGGGGGTGGCGAGCATCGCCCGCGGCCCGGCCGCGCCGAACCATTTTGAACGAGAGCGGGAAAGGCGCCGCGGCGCATCACCCGCTTCACAGGAGACATTCGTGCATCGCGACAACGATTCGAACGCACTGGCCGCCACGCTGATCGCCCGCGCCGAGGCGCTCGCGCCGACGCTGGCCGCCCGCGCCGCGCAGGCGGAAGCACAGGGCCGCATCCCGGCCGAGACGATCGCCGACATGCAGGCCGCCGGCTTCTTCAAGGTGCTGCAGCCGAAGCGCTACGGCGGCTACGAGCTCGATCCGCAAGCGTTCTTCGACATCCAGATGGCGCTGGCGCGCGGCTGCATGTCGACCGCGTGGGTGTACGGCGTCGTCGGCGTGCACAACTGGCAGCTCGCGCTGTTCGATGCGCGCGCGCAGCAGGACGTATGGGGCAACGACCCGGCCACGCTGATCGCGTCGACCTACATGCCGGTCGGCCGCGTGACGCCGGTCGACGGCGGCTTCCGCCTGTCGGGCCACTGGAAGTTCTCGAGCGGCAGCGAACTGTGCGAATGGGTGTTCCTCGGCGCGCTGGTGCCGCCGGCCGAAGCCGGCCAGCCGCCCGAATACCGCACCTTCCTGCTGCCGAAATCCGACTACCGGATTCAACAGGACTGGGACGTGCTCGGCCTGCGCGCGACGGGCAGCCACGACATCGTCGTCGACGACGTGTTCGTGCCCGCATACCGCACGCACAAGGCGATCGACGGGATGATGGGCACGAGCCCGGGCCTCGCCGTCAACGATGCGCCGCTGTTCAAGCTGCCGTTCGCGCAGATCTTCGTGCGCGCGGTGTGCACGTCGTGCATCGGCGCGCTGCAGGGCGCGCTCGACGATTTCACCGGCTATGCGGCCACCCGCGTGTCGGCCAACAGCGGCGCGAAGACGACCGACGATCCGGGGGCGCAGAACGCGTGCGCGAACGCGGCCGTCGCGATCGACGAGATGAAGGTGCTGCTCAAGCGCAATTTCGCGGAACTGATGGCGTCGGTCACCGGCGGTCCGGCCGTGTCGATCGAACGCCGCGTGCATTTTCGCTACCAGTCCGCGCAGGTCGCCGAGCGCTGCGCGCAGGCCGCGAACGCGCTCTTGCGCTACGCGGGCGGCAACGGCATCTATCACCGCAATCCGCTGGTGCGCCGCTTCCTCGACCTGCATGCGGCCCGCGCGCACTACGCGAACAACGTGGATCGTTTCGGCCAGAACCTCGGCGCCGTGATGCTCGGCCGCGAGAACACCGACTTCTTCATCTGACGAGGCCGCGATGAACGACCCGCAAGCACAGCAATACGTGTTCGACGTGGTGGTCGTCGGCTCGGGCGCGGGCGCGCTGCTCGCCGCGTGCCGCGCGGCCGACCACGGCCTGGCCGTCGTCGTGATCGAGAAGACGGCGCTGTACGGCGGCACGTCGGCCGTCTCGGGCGGCGGCATCTGGGTGCCGTGCAATCACCATATCGCCGAGCTGGGCGCGACCGATTCGCGCGAGGCCGCGCGCGGCTATATCGAAGCCTGCGTGGCCGGCGAATCGACGCCCGAGAAAATCGACACGTATCTCGACCGCGCGCCGGAGATGCTGCGCTACCTGGAATCGAACACGCCCGTGCGTTATCAGGCGCTGCCGAAGTACGCGGACTATTTCCAGAAGGTGCCGGGCGCGATGCCGGGCTATCGCGCGCTCGATCCGCTGCCGTTCGACGGCGCGCTGCTCGGCGACGAGTTCGACCGGCTGCGGCCGCCGTCGCCCGGCACGCTGATCGGCGGGCGTGTCGCGGTGACGTCGAAGGAGGCGCATACGCTGTTTTCGCGCGGGCCCGGCTTCATGAAGCTCGCGCTCGCACAGTTCGGCCGCTACTGGCTCGATATCGGGATGCGCCGCCGCACGCGGCGCGACCGGCGCCTGACGCTCGGCAACGCGCTGATCGGCGGGCTGCGCCGCGCGCTGCTCGACCGCAACGTGCCCGTGTGGCTCGACACGCCGATGCGCGACCTGCTCGACGACGACGGCCGCGTGACGGGCGTGCGTGCGCAGCGCTTCGGGCAATGCGTGACGATCGTCGCGCGGCGCGGCGTGATCCTCGGCGCGGGCGGTTTCGAGCGCAACCAGCCGATGCGCGAGCGCTATCTGCCGCAGCCGACGCAGTCGCAATGGAGCGCGACACCGCCTGCCAACACCGGCGACGCGATCGCCGAAGGCCACCGGCTCGGCGGCGCGCTCGCGCTGATGGAGCACGTGTGGGGCGCGCCGACGGTCGGCGTCGCCGGCGAGGAGAAGCAGCGCGCGCTGTTCGTCGAACGCAACCTGCCCGGCTGCGTGATCGTGAACCGCCTCGGCAAGCGCTTCGTCAACGAAGCCGCGCCGTATTCCGAATTCGTGCCGGCGATGTATCGCGACCATGCGCGTACCGGTGCGAACGTGCCGGCGTGGATGGTGTTCGACGCGCGCTTTCGCCGCAAGTATCCGTGCGGGCCGATCATGCCGGCGTCGATGATGCCCGATGCGCGGATTCCGGCCGAATTCCGCGACGTGCTCGTGAAGGCCGACACGGTCGACGCGCTGGCCGCGCGCATCGGCGTCGATGCGGCCGGCCTGCACGATACGCTGCGCGACATGGCGCGCTATGCGGCAACCGGCGTCGACGAAGCGTTCGGCAAGGGCGACAACCTGTTCGACACGTACTACGGCGATCCGCGTAACGAGCCGAACCCGTGCCTGGGGCCGGTCGACCAGGCGCCGTTCTACGCGGTGCGGATCGACGCGGGCGACATCGGCACGAAGGGCGGGCTCGTCACCGACGCGCACGCCCGCGTGCTGCGCGCCGACGGCGAGCCGGTCGACGGGCTCTACGCGATCGGCAACACCAGTGCCTCGATGATGGGCGCGAGCTACCCCGGCGCGGGCTCGACGCTCGGTCCGGCGATGACCTTCGGGTATCTCGCCGCCGACCACCTGGCTGCCCGCGCAGCCGACGCCGAAGGCCGGCTCGCCCGGCGATCCACGACTGAACCCGACGGAGTCCGATCATGAGCGATCTCACCACCCATCCGCTGCGCACCGACATGCTGCTCGCGATGCGCCGTCTCGCGCGCTCCGTCACGGTCATCAGCAGCGCGCACGACGGCCGGCGCTACTCGATGTCCGCGACGGCGGTCGATTCGCTGTCGACCGATCCGCCTTCGCTGCTAATCTGCATCAACCGCAGCGCATCGCTGTATCCGCCGCTCGACGCGGGCGCGGGGTTCTGCGTGAACGTGCTGTCGGCGGCGCACGAAGGCATCGCGATCGACTGCAGCGGCCGCCTGAAGGGCGAAGCGCGCTTCACGACCGGCGACTGGCAGGCGTCGGCGCACGGCGTGCCGTATCTGCGCGACGCGCAGGCGAGCCTCGTGTGCGAGCAGGACGGCCGCTTCGAATACGGCACGCATACGGTGTTCATCGGGCGCATTCGCGAGGTGCTGATGAGCGGCGACGTCGATCCGCTCGTCTATCTCGACGGCGCGTACACGACGCCGGGCGCGCCGGTGAGCCGCGCGGCCGCGTGACGCGCGTGTTTCATCGCACCGGAAAGAGACGACACATGACACGCAGACTGAACCGCGACCACACGAACGATGCGCACACCACGATCCTGCAAGCACTCGCGCGGACGATCGGCGGCGCGAGCGCGCACGTGCTGAATGCGTTTGCGGGCGTCGCGCCGGCGCTGGCGTCGACGCAAGCGTATCGCGCTGCCGGCGACACGGCCGGCGCGGCATGAGGAGCGGGCGATGAGCGATTCCCGTTTTCACCGGCTGACCGTGGCCGACGTGATCGCCGAAAGCGACGACGCGTGCTCGTTCGTGTTCGACGTGCCTGCTGCGTTGCGCGACGCGTTCGCGTACCGGCCCGGGCAGTTCCTGACGCTGAACGTGCCGTGCGCGGATGCGAGCGTCGCGCGCTGCTATTCGCTGTCGAGCGCGCCCGGTATCGACGCCGCGCCGAAGATCACCGTCAAGCGCGTACGCGACGGCCGCGCGTCGAACTGGCTGTGCGACCGCGTGAAGGCGGGCGACACGCTCGACGTGCTGCCGCCGGCCGGTGTGTTCACGCCGCGCACGCTGGACGGCGACCTGCTGCTGTTCGCGGGCGGCAGCGGCATCACGCCGGTGCTGTCGATCCTGAAATCGGCGCTCGTGCACGGTCGCGGGATGCTGACGCTGATCTATGCGAACCGCGACGAGCGTTCGGTGATTTTCCGCGACGAACTGCAGCAGCTCGCGCACCGTCATCCGGGCCGGCTGCGCGCGATTCACTGGCTCGACAGCGTGCAGGGCATCCCGCAGCAACGCCATCTCGAGGAACTCGCGCGGCCGTTCAGCCGGCAGGAGACGTTCATCTGCGGGCCCGCGCTGTTCATGGAGAACGCGCTCGCCGCGATGCTCGGCCTCGGGCTGCCGCGTGCGCGGGTGCACGTCGAGCGGTTTGCGTCGTTGCCCGATGCGCCGGCGCAGGCCGATCCGTCCGCGACGGCAGCCGAGGCCGGCTACGGCGCGGCGATCGAGACGGTCCTCGACGGCGACGCGTTCGCGTTCGACAGCGCACCCGGCGAAACGCTGCTCGACGCGATGCTGCGCGCGGGCGTGCCGGCGCCGAATTCCTGCCGGATGGGGCAGTGCGGCGCATGCATGTGCCGGATCGAGCGTGGTGAAGTCGCGCTCGACAGCAACCACGTGCTCGACGACGACGAGATCGCGGCCGGCTGGACGCTCGCCTGTTGCGCGCGGCCCGCGAGCGACGCGCTGCGCGTGGTGTTTCCCGACTGAGCCGCGGCGCGCCGGCGGCGCGCACGGCCACCCTGATCTATGACGATGGACAACGAAATCCTGACCACGCCCGCGCTGATCGCACGGGCAGCCGCGCGCCACGGCGCGCATCCGGCGATCGAGTCGGAACACGGCCGGCTGACCTACGCGGAACTCGATGCGGCGCGCGTCGACGCGGCCCGCGCGCTGCTCGCGAGCGGCATCGACGCGGGCGACCGCATCGCGGTGTGGGCGCCGAACCTGCCGCAGTGGATCGTCGCGGCGCTGGCGATCCACACCGTCGGCGCGATCCTCGTGCCGGTCAATACGCGAATGAAGGGGATGGAGGTGGGCGGCATCCTGCACGACGGCGGCGTGCGGCTGCTGTTCTGCTGCGGCACCTTCCTCGGCGAATCCTATCCGGCGATGCTCGCGCCGCACCGGCCCGCGACGCTCGAACGCGTGGTCGTGTTCGACGGCGAGCCGCCCGCCGGCGCGTGCGACGAGACCTGGAACGCGTTCCTCGCGCGCGGCGCCGCGGTGCCGCTGGCGGCGGTGCGGGAACGCGAGGCGCAGGTCACACCCGACACCGTGATGGACCTGATGTTCACGTCCGGCACAACGGGCCGCCCGAAAGGCGTGATGACCGCGCACGGCCAGAATCTGCGCGCCGCGCAGGCGTGGGCGGCGATCGCCGGCGTGCGCGCCGACGACCGCTACCTGATCGTCAATCCGTTCTTCCACACGTTCGGCTACAAGGCCGGCTGGCTCGCGGCGCTGTCGAGCGGCGCGACCGTGCTGCCGCATCTCGTGTTCCAGCCGGCCGACGTGCTGCGCCGCGTGGCCGACGATCGCGTGTCGGTGCTGCCCGGGCCGCCGACGCTGTACTACGCGCTGCTCGACGCACCCGATCGCGCGCGGCACGACCTGTCGTCGCTGCGGATCGCGGTGACGGGGGCGGCCGCGATCGCGCCGAGCCTGATCGAGCGGATGCGCGCGGAGCTCGGCTTCGAGACGGTGCTGACCGGCTACGGGCTGACCGAGTCGTGCGGTTTCGCGACGCTGTGCCGGCAGGGCGACGATGCCGAGACGGTCGCCTGTACGTCCGGCCGGCCGATGCCGGACGTCGAGCTGCGCATCGCGGGGCCGGGCGGCGCGCCGCTCGGGCCGGACGAGACCGGCGAGATCTGGGTGCGCGGCTACAACGTGATGCGCGGCTACTTCAACCAGGCGGACGCGACGCGCGAGACCGTCGATGCCGACGGCTGGCTGCATACGGGGGATCTCGGCTGCGTCGATGCGAACGGCAACCTGAAGATCACCGACCGCATCAAGGACATGTTCATCGTCGGCGGCTTCAACTGTTATCCGGCCGAGATCGAACGGCTGCTCGCCGCGCATCCGTCGATCGCGCAGGTGGCGCTGGTCGGCGTGCCCGATCCGCGGCTGGGCGAAGTCGGGCACGCGTATGTCGTGCTGCGGCCGGGCGCGCATGCCGACGCGGACGAACTGAACGACTGGGCGCGCCGCAACATGGCGAACTACAAGGTGCCGCGCTATTTCACGTTCGTCGAGCAGCTGCCGACGAGCGCCGCCGGCAAGGTGCTGAAGTACCGCCTGCGGGCGCAGACCGAGGCGGCGGCCTGAGCGCCGCCGCGACACACGAACGGGATGAACGCATGAACGACAACGGGTTTCCGCAGGGGGCGGTACTGGTGTTCGGCGGCAGCGGCGGGATCGGGCAGGGTGTCGCGCGCGAGTTCGCGCGGGCCGGCGTGCCGGTCGCGGTGGGCTACCGCAGCAAGGCCGACGTGGCCGAGCGCGTCGCACGCGATATACGCGACGAAGGTGTCGCGGCCACCACGCACCGCGTGGACGTGACCGATCCCGCGCAGGTCGACGCCGCGCTCGCGGCTGCGATCGGCGCGCATGGCCGCGTGCATACGATCGTGTGGGCGGCCGGGCCGTTCGTGAACCAGCGCCATATCGGTGACATGACGCACGACGACTGGCGCCGTGCGATCGACGTCGAGACGGTCGGTTTTTTCAACGCGGCGAAGGCCGCGTTGCCGCATTTCCGCGCGTCGGGCGGCGGATCGTTCGTCACGCTCGGCTCGGCCGGGCACCTGCGCTGGCCGGATCGCGACGGGCTGTCGGTCGCGCCGAAGGCGGCCAACGAAGCGCTGGTCAAGGGGCTCGCGCGCGAGGAAGGCCGCCACGAGATCCGCGCGAATTCGATCCTGGTCGGCGTGATCGAGGCCGGGATGTTTCCGGTGCTGCTCGAACAAGGGCAGTTCGACCAGGCGTGGATCGACGAGACGCAGAAGATGCTCGCGCTCAAGCGCTGGGGGAAGGCGCACGATATCGGGCGGGCGGCGGTGTTTCTCGCGTCGGATCGGGCGAATTACATCACCGGGCAGCAGTTGAATGTGTCGGGCGGGTATGGGTTGTAGCGAGTGCGAAGACGCCTGCTCGGACGAGCAGGCGTCGGCGTCGCTTGAGCCGCGTCAATTGTCTTGAACGTTAACATCGCCGGTTTGGGCGATCTTCGTCAGAACGCGCTTCTGATACGCATACCACGATGTCAGACATTCCTTGTCGCGACAATTTTTCTCACGAAAATTCCATTGTTTGCGTGTCCGCTCAACAAAGGCAGCCTTGTCGATGACGGCGTCTTTCGCTTGTTGGTAAGTCGCGGCCAGATCTCGATCTGAAGCCGCAAGATCGGGATCGTGACAGATCAAAAATTCCGGAATGGACTTGGCTTTAGCACAGTCGAAGCTGGTTTGTTGCAGGGGGGAGGCTGCAGCGTCGCTTGCGGGTTGATTTGCCACTGGCTGCGCAACAGGTAAATTCGATGGTGGCGAGAGCGTCGTAGTCGCTGATTGTTGAGACTGGGGCAACGTTGCCGTGCGTTGACCATAGGGCGTCAGCTGCCCTGACATCGCGTCTTCGATCATTGCGCCGATCAGCGAATTGGGTACAACCCGTATGGTTTCAGTTTTTACAACCGAATCGCCGGCCATGGTTTGCGACTTGGCGAAATTGCACGGGGCTGAACACGTAATGCGATTCGAAATATTCGGATTGTCTTCATCGACCAGGAGCAGAATATAGCTTCCATCCCTCAGGCCCACATAGCGCATCATGACAAGCGCCTTCGTGGCCTTTCCTGCTCTCACGTCGTCTTCACTAAGTGCAGGCTCGTAACCATACGTGCCATCTTGGCTCATTGCGTAGTTGTGTGAAGGGGGCGGAGGCGCAGGGGCCACCACTGGGGGCGGTTGCTGCGGCGTGGAAGTGTCGCTGGATGAATTGGGACTTGTCGTTGACGACTGAGCACTGTTGTCGGATTGTTTCGAATTGCAAGCAGCAACAGTGGCTGCAACCAACAAAAGAATTGCGATGTGTTTCACATTTTCCCCCGCTAGTCGATTTGTCTTATAAATTGCCGATGGTTGCCGCGGATGTTCGAGGTGAGGTGCGTCGCCTGCAATTTTCCGTTTGCCGGATTGATTTATAAATCGGATCGGTCTTGGTTGATGGATTGTATCAAGGGGCTCCGTTCGGATGGTGATCTAGAAAGCCAATAAATCTTAAGTATTAGATACCCGCCGGCATCCGTATTCACCCTGCATCGCCACGCGCGATCGCGCATCGGCCTCGCGCTCGACGAGCGCGAGGTCACATTCTTGCAACGCATTCTTCGATGCGTTGCGTCACACACCCTTGACGACCACGGCGACTCCCGACCGCTGAAGGCCGTTCAGCCTCGTTCCGCGCGCATTGCGGCCTCGATGGACGGCGCGGCAGGTCGCGTGTGCCGGCATCGCTCACCGAATCACGATGCGTTCCTGAAACATTTCCTCCGATGACAAGCCGTGTGACCGCCCGTGTTCGGCGCTCACGCTTGTCGCGCTTCGGTTTGCGCCGCATGGCATGCGCTTTGCGGTTGACCCGGTGCCGCCGGTGCGAACGAAACAGGCAACCACGATGAACGCATCGGCGGCATGCAACGACATCGAAACAAACGGGGAATCGGATCGGGCCGCGGGCGCCGCGCATGTCGTATCGGTCATGCGCGCGGGGCAACGCGTTCCCGATCCGTAGAACGGCAAGCGTGCTTGCAAGGTGTCGTGTCGGGGTTCGCAACGCGCAGGGCGGCGCAGGCCGCATGCGTTGGCGACGCGCGCCCGGCACATGTCGGGGGAGGCGCCCGTGAAAATGACGGTGAACCAATGGGCAGCGGTCGCGGCGATGTGCGCGGCTAGCGCGCACGCGCAGGAGATCTACCTGCAGGGCGGTACGCAGGGCGTCGGCATCGGCGCGGCCGTGAGCTTCAATTCGATGCTGGGGGCGCACGCGGATTTCAATGCGATCGATCTGACGCATGATTTCACGGTGGCAGGCAATCGCTATCAGGACGACCTGAAGTTGCGCCAGGGCGGCTTGTACGCCGATGTCTTTCCGTGGCGAGGCAGCGGCTTCCGGGCGACGCTCGGGTTGCGTTTCAACGACGACGAGCTTCACGGCGTATCCGTGCCGACCAACGGCACCTATGTGTTCGGCGGCAAGCGTTATCCGGCGCTGCCGGGAATGTACGCGGTGGCGGAAGCGCGCTATCCGACCGTGATGCCGTACTTCGGGATCGGCTACGGGCATCGGCCGGCGTCGAAGGGGCTGGGTTTCGTTGCCGACCTCGGCGTCGCGTACGGGATACCGAAATGCTCGTACACGCTGTCGCCGGAACTGGCAGCCGCGGCCGGGCCGGCGAAGAGCCAGATCCTGGCCGCGAGCGGGCTGGATTCGCTGCGGCAGGTGATGTCGCGCTATCGGTGGTACCCGGTGTTGCAGATCGGGATTTCGTATCGGTTCTGAGTGGTTCGGCTGGCGTCGCGTGTGCCGGGGAGGGCGACGCCGGCATCGCCGATACGGGCGTGGCAACGCTCGCCGACCGACGACCGTTGCGAGCACGGCGCGCGGCGGCGGTGAATGCAGCCGCCTCGCTGCGGTTTGCGGGCGTCTCCACAAGACGGGGTGAATAGTCGATCGGCCGTCTTTCCCGCCGTTCCGATCCGGCTTACCTTGCTAACAGCAATTCGACCCGTCGGGCGAGCGGCGCATGCCGAGACGATTCATGCGGCTCGTTATCGTTCGCCGACGCCAATCACTGTCCTCTTTCCGCCGATGGCGATGATTGCAGTTCGCAGTCGCGGCGCTATCATTGATATCAAACCAGGATGGAGGAACTTATGGCAAATCTACTGGTGCGTAACGTGGATGACAGTATCGTTCAGAGCCTGCGCGAGCAGGCTGCGGCAAATGGCCGGAGTGCCGAGGCCGAACACCGGGCCATTCTGGCCGATGCGCTCGGCCGGCCGAAGCGAAAGACATTTGCGCAGGTGCTGATGAGCATGCCTGATGTTGGCGACGACGCGGATTTTCAACGTGTTCAGGATTCCGGCGGGGCCACGCGTGTATTTGATTGAAGCATTCGATCGGATGACAGCCCTTGTCGCCGAAGGGCGTGTTCAGAACTTGTTCAGAATTCCTTAAGAACCCAGCTTTACCCGAAGAGACTCAATCCCTCGCGCAGCCCGACGAGACGAGCGACATCACGTTACGGTTGCGCAGGCAGTCGCTCGATCAGTTCGTCAACCGGCACGGAGAGCGCGCTGGCGATCTTGGACAGCACGTCGGTAGTGCCGACGCGTTGACGCGTTTCGATCTGACTGAGATACGGTTTGCTGATGCCCGCTGCTGCGGCGAGAGCATCTTGTGTCATACGCAGATGATTGCGCCACGCGCGAACGGGATGATCGCCAGCCAGTTCCGCGTCAAGCACGGCGGCCGGGATGCGGTGGCCGTCATCGCTTGCCTTTGCGCGTGCATACAGCGCTTCGTCTTCGAGGTCTTCGAGCAGATCCTTCACGCGGTCCCACAGTTCGATGGGGACCACCGCAAAGGCCCGGTGGCCGTCATGCTCGATAAATTGAACTTCGGTCATTTGTAGGCACCTCCACGGGGTTTGACGGCCAGCACAACGATCACAACGCGGCCGTCTTCGATTTCGTACAACACACGCCAATCGCCAACTCGGAGCCGGTAGCCGGGCTGGCCTGCCAACTTCTTCGCGTTCGGATTCGGTGCGTAGGGATCGGCAGCCAGTGCATCGATCTTTTCCCGAATCGTCACCGAAATGTTGCGCGGCATTGCCTTGAGGGCTTGGGCGGCTTGTTTGGGGATTCGATTGAGTGCATGAACGTATGTTTGCAAAGTGCTAATGGATTTGCAAATAAAGTTAGCGGAAATTGGAAGAGGCACCTCGCCCGACGAAGCCCAGCAAACACCGACGATGCAGCGCGCTCGTCGCGGACGGTAAGATGCACCGCCACCAGCACAATATCTTGTCCGTTTCCGGTTTCATGGCATGTCTTTACATGCTCTACGGCCTGGAATATGACGGGTGGGGATGTTTTGCCCAGAAGCACCATTGATCAACGAATCCCTGGCACGTTGGCGGCCATCTCGTCATATGTACGTATGTGAACGCCGTACGATGACGCACACCCGACGGGATATGTCAGAAGAATAATTTCGCGGATACCGAGGAATATTAGTTTAGACGTCTTGACCCTATAATCACATTCCGTGAATAACTACGAAGACGGGGTCGTGATGCCGCTGTATGAGGATCGGATGTGTCGACACGGCAAGATGCTGTTTAATTCGAATGATGAGTTTGTCGGTCGCAGCCTGTCGTTGTATGGGGAGTGGTCGGAGCCGGAAGCATTCCTGTTTATGCAGATGGTTCGGCAGGGCGACACGGTTGTCGAGGCCGGGGCGAACATCGGTTCGCATACTGTCATGCTCTCCAAAACAGTTGGCGATAACGGAACGGTATTCGCGTTCGAACCACAGCGGCACACGTTTCAATTGCTGAATGCGAATCTCGCGCTGAACGAGCGGCTGAACGTGCGTGCATTTCAGTATGCGGTTGGCGACGTCGACGAGACTGTCGAGTTTCCGATCGTGGACCCGCGATTGCCGAACAATTTCGGCGGATCATCGCTACTGATGAGTCATGCCGTGGCCGAACAGGTGCCGTTGCGCACGATCGATTCGTTGCGGCTGCCGAGACTCGACTTCCTGAAAGCCGACGTCGAAGGTTTCGAAATTCAAACCATTCGCGGCGCGCAGGATTCAATCCGGACACTGCGTCCGATCGTGTATCTCGAATACCTCAACCACTACACGGGAGACAGTTCGAAGTCGTTTCTCGAGTACTTCGCGCCGCTTGGCTATCGCGTCTGGTATTTCATTACACCGGTGTACAACCGTCTGAACTTCCGCGGCAACCCGGAGAACGTATTCGATGGGATATGGTCGTTCGATCTCGTATGCGTTCCGCGTGAGCGCGGCGAAATGCACGGGCTCGTCGAGGTGACGCCGGACAACGAGGGCGTGTGTCGCGATCCGGACGCATGGCGGCGCGTTCGGTTCGTGCCTGCGTAGGCGACGTCGAAGGGGGCGATGGATAGGCCGCAAGTCGACTGGAAGACGGTCGAGGGTAAGTGCTTGATTCTCACGGCGGCAAGATGGACACTCCAGCAAGTGTTTTTTCGCCGAAATGTGCCTCTAACCAATTGAAAGCAAAAGAAAACGCGTCGAATCGTCAAGCCTATCTGATTGATACGAACGTCATCAGCGAAATCAGGAAGGGCAAGCGAACCAACCGCGGCGTGCGGGCATTCTTCAAGCAAGCAGCGGCCGACGCGAGCCCGCTTTACCTGTCCGTCGTAACGGTTGCTGAACTTCGCCGCGGCGTCGACCTGATCCGTCATCGCGGCGATACGCGCCAGGCGTCGATGCTCGAGGCCTGGATGGCGACCATCCTGTCCGGCTATGCGCCGAACATCCTGCCGGTCGACATCGAGATCAGCCAGATGTGGGGGCATTTGCGCGTGCCCGATCCGACCCACGAACTCGACAAACTGATCGCGGCCACCGCGCTGATCAACGATCTCACGGTCGTCACGCGCAACGTCGACGATTTCGCCCGTACCGGCGTCAGGCTGCTGAACCCGTTCGACTGACCCGGATTGCCGCACCGCGGCAACTTTTCCCTGCGCCCCGTTTCCTCCCGCACGCCCGGCCCGTCCCGCCGGGCTTGCGCGCGCGCCTGCGCCGCGTCGATTCCCCGCCGCCTCTCGTCCCAACAGACGATGTAACGCCACCCCCGACCGGCCAGAATCCTTTCACGAACAACGGATTCTGAACCAGGAGGAGGCCGACATGATCGATGTCCGTGCGCTTGGCTATGTCGTCGTCGAGGCGACGCGCGTCGATGCGTGGCGCCGCTACGCGGAAGACGTGCTGGGCATGCAGGCGCTCGACGCGCCCGACGGCGCGCTGTACCTGAAGATGGACGAGCGCGATTTCCGCTACGTGATCGTCCCCGGCTCGACCGACCGCTATTTCGCGTCGGGCTGGGAACTGCCCGATGGTGCCGCGTTCGACGCCGCGCTCGCGGCGCTGCAGCGTGCGGGCGTCGAGCCGGCGCGCGCGAGTCGCGACGAAGCCGCGCTGCGCCGCGTGCAGGCGATGGCGTGGTGCACCGACCCGTCCGGCAACCGCCACGAGCTGTACTGGGGCGCGCGCTGCGACTTCCGCCGCTTCGTGTCGCCGCTGGGCGTCGCGCGCTTCGTCACCGGCGACATGGGGCTCGGCCACGCGGTGCTGCCCGCGCCGCAGTTCGATGCGACCGACGCGTTCGTGCGCGGCGTGCTCGGCTTCGAGCTGTCCGACATCTATCGCGTGAAGTTCACGCCCGATCCGGCCGAACCCGAGAAACGCATCCATTTCATGCACTGCCGCAACGCGCGCCATCACAGTCTCGCGTTGTTCGAGATGGCCGTGCCGTCGGGCTGCGTGCATGTGATGGCCGAAGTCGACTCGATGGACGAAGTCGGCCGCGCGCTCGACCGGGTCGCCGCGCACGACGTGAAGATGTCCGCGACGCTCGGCCGGCACTGCAACGACCAGATGATTTCGTTCTACATGAAGACCCCCGGCGGCTTCGATCTCGAATACGGCTTCGGCGGCCTCACGGTCGACTGGTCGAAACATGCGGTGTTCGAGGCCACGAAGGTGAGCCAGTGGGGCCACGATTTCAGCATCGGATACCGGTAAGCCAGCACGATGACGATGAAACCTCTCGACAAGACGATGTCCGCGCGCGACGTGGTCGCGCAACTCGCCGACGGCATGACGATCGGCATCGGCGGATGGGGGCCGCGGCGCAAGCCGATGGCGCTGGTGCGCGAAATCGCGCGCTCCGACCTGAAAGACCTGACGGTCGTCGCGTACGGCGGCGCCGACGTCGGCCTGCTGTGCGCGGCGGGCAAGGTGCGCAAGGTGGTGTTCGGCTTCGTGTCGCTCGACGTGATCCCGCTCGAACCGCATTTCCGCCGTGCGCGCGAACAGGGTCGCATCGACGTGCTCGAACTCGACGAAGGGATGCTGCAGCTCGGCCTGCGCGCGGCCGCCGCGCGGCTGCCGTTCCTGCCGACGCGCGCCGGGCTTGGCACCGCGCTGCTCGATCACGCACCGCAACTGCGCACCGTGCAGTCGCCGTACGACGACGGCGAAACGCTGCTCGCGATGCCCGCGCTCGAACTCGACGTCGCGCTGCTGCACGTGAACGCAGCCGACCGGATGGGCAACACGCGCATCGACGGCCCCGATCCGTTCTTCGACGCGTGGATGGCGCGCGCCGCGCAGCGCTGCTACGTGTCGGCGGAAAAGGTCGACGCGTCGCTCGCGAGCGAGGACCTCGACGCCGCGAAACGCAACCCGTTCGAGCGCTCGCTCGTCACGGGCGTCGTGCACGCGCCGGGCGGCGCGCACCCGACGTCGTGCGGGCCGGCCTACGGCTGGGACCTGCCGCACCTGCGCGCGTACTGCGCGAGCGCGGAGGACGACGCGAAGACGGCGGCCTACCTGCGCGACGTGGTCGGCCAGGACGAACGTCAGTACCTCGAAGGC
Source organism: Burkholderia metallica (assembly GCF_001718555.1). Lineage (NCBI taxonomy): Bacteria > Pseudomonadati > Pseudomonadota > Betaproteobacteria > Burkholderiales > Burkholderiaceae > Burkholderia > Burkholderia metallica. Next base: position 1,624,028 of record NZ_CP013403.1, on the reverse strand, counting down.
GTCGGCGGCCTGTCGCATGTGACGACGCTGCCGTTGCCGATTCTGTAAAGGAGCGCCTGTGAGCGAATCTCTTGACCATTCCCTCGCGGAACTGATGATCGTCGCGTCCGCGCGACTCTGGCGCGACGACGGCGAAGTGCTGGCGACCGGCATCGGCACGGGCCCGCGGCTCGCGGCCGGCCTCGCACGGCTCGCCTACAACAACGGACTGCTGTTGACCGACGGCGAAGCGTATCTCGTCGAGGAGCCGGTGCCGCTCGGCCCGCGCCCCGACGGCTATCGCGTGAAGGCGAGCGGCTGGATGACCTACGAGCGCGTGTTCGACTGCCTGTGGCACGGCCGCCGTCATGCGCTCGTGATGCCGACGCAGATCGACCGTTTCGGCCAGGCCAACATCTCGTGGCTCGGCGACGACTACGCGCGCCCGAAAACCCAGCTGCTTGGCGCGCGCGGCTTCCCCGGCAACACGACGAACCACGCGAACTCGTTCTTCGTCAGCGGCCACGGCAAGCGCACGTTCGTCGCGGGCGAAGTCGACATGGTGTGCACGGTCGGCTACAACCCGGCGCGCCGGCTGCCGGGGATGAAGACCTTCGTCGACCTGCGCAGCATCGTCACCGATCTGTGCGTGATGGATTTCGGCGGCCCCGACCACGCGATCCGCGTGCGCTCGCTGCATCCGGGCGTGAGCTTCGACGAGGTGCAGGACGCGACCGGTTTTCCGCTGATCGCCGCGCCGGACCTCGGCACGACGGCCGCGCCGGACGCGGAAGACCTGCGCATCGTGCGTGCGCTCGACCCTCACAACCTGCGCGCGACGATCGTGCGCAACAATCCGGCGCCGCGCCGCGGATGAGGCCCGACATGGAAGCGACCCAGGTGACCTTCGGCGACGGTGTCGTCGACTACGCGGTCGAAGGCGGCATCGCGACGATCACGATGAACCGTCCCGAGTATCACAACGCGCAGAACTCGAAGATGACGTATGCGCTCGACGCGGCGTTCCGGCGCGCGGCGCACGACGACGCGGTGAAGGCGATCGTGCTCGCGGGCGCCGGCAAGCATTTCTCGGCGGGTCACGACATCGGCACGCCGGGCCGCGACATCCACGAGTCGTTCGACCGCGCGTCGCTGTGGTACGACCACGTCGACAAGGAAGGCGGCGAATTCCTGTATGCGCGCGAGCAGGAGGTGTACCTCGGGATGTGCCGGCGCTGGCGCGACCTGCCGAAGCCGACGATCGCGATGGTGCACGGCGCGTGCATCGCAGGCGGGCTGATGCTCGCGTGGGTGTGCGACCTGATCGTCGCGTCGGAGGATGCGTTCTTCGCCGATCCGGTCGTGCGGATGGGCATTCCGGGCGTCGAGTATTTCGCGCATGCGTACGAGCTGAACCCGCGCATCGCGAAGGAGTTCCTGTTTCTCGGCGAACGGATGCCGGCCGAGCGGGCGTACCAGATGGGGATGGTCAACCGCGTGGTGCCGCGCGAACGGCTGCGCGACGCGACCTACGCGATCGCCGCGAAGATCGCGACGATGCCGCGCCTCGGACTCACGCTGACCAAGCAGGCGCTGAATCACGTCGAGGAACTGCAAGGCAAGCGCGCGGCGATGGACGCGGCGTTCGCATGGCATCACTTCGCGCATGCGCACAACGAGCTGGTGAGCGGCGATCGTCTGGGCGGCTACGACGCGCGCAGCATGGCCAGTTCGCAGCGTCAGCCGAACGGCGCGGAGCGAAGCGACACGCAAGCGCCGGCGCCGGCGCCGGTCGCCGTCAACGGAGCCGCCGCATGAGCACGACGCTGCATACGCCGTTGTGCGACCTGCTCGGCTGCCGCTATCCGATCGTACAGACCGCGATGGGCTGGGTGGCCGATGCACGGCTCGTCGCGGCCACGAGCAACGCGGGCGGCTTCGGCTTCCTGGCCGGCGCGACGCTCGACCCGGAGCAGGTCGAAGCCGAGATCCTGAAAGTGAAGTCGCTGACGGATCAACCGTTCGGCATCAACTTCCACATGTTCCAGAAGAACGCGCAGCAGGTCGTCGAGCTGGCGATCAGGCACCGGCTGCGCGCGGTGAGCTACGGCCGCGGGCCCGATGCGAAGACGATCCGCCGCTTCAAGGACGCCGGCATCGTCTGCATGCCGACCGTCGGCGCGCCGAAGCACGCGGCGAAGGCGGTCGAGCTCGGCGCGGACATCGTGACGGTGCAGGGCGCGGAAGGCGGCGGCCACACGGGCGCGGTGCCGACCACGCTGCTGCTGCCGAAGGTACTCGACGCGGTGCAGGTGCCGGTGGTCGCGGCAGGCGGCTTCTTCGACGGGCGCGGGCTGGCCGCCGCGCTCGCGTACGGCGCGGCCGGCATCGCGATGGGGACGCGCTTCCTGATGAGCGCCGAATCGCCGGTGCCGCGCGCGACGCTCGATCGCTATGTGGCCGTGGGCGACCCGGCACGCATCCGCGTGTCGGATGCGCTCGACGGGCTGCCGCAACGGATGATCGACAACCCGTATCTGCTGAAGCTCGAACGCTTCGGCCCGCTGCGCCGCACGTGGTTCGCGCTGAAAACCGCCGAAGCGTGGCGGCGCCGGAACGGCCTGAGCACGGCCGACATGCTGGGCCTCGCGCTCAGGGCGCTGCGCTCGCACGACTACACGGCCAGCCAGACGCTGATGGCCGCGAACGCGCCGTTCCTGATCCAGCGCGCGATCGTCGAGGGGCGTCCGGACGAAGGCGTGCTGCCGAGCGGCCAGGCGGCCGCGATGATCGGCGCGATTGAATCGTGCGACGCGCTGATTGCGCGCATCGTCGCGCAAGCCGGCGAGCGGCTCGACGCGCTGGCCGCGCTGCGCGGCGCGCCGGCCGCCGAGGCCGCGTGAACACAATCACAGGGAGGCAGAGGAGATGACAGCAACCCACCAACCGGCCGGCGCGATGCCGTTCCGGATCGATCGCGCAGACGGCATCGCCGAACTGGTGATCGCCCATCCGCCCGTGAACGCGCTCGACGCGCAAGGCTGGCACGCGCTTGCTCGCGCGCTCGACGCGCTCGGCGAGGACGACGGCGTGCGGGTGATCGTCGTGCGCGGCGAGGGCCGCGGCTTCTGCGCGGGCGTCGACATCAAGGAGCTGGCCGCGCATCCGGAGCGGATCGTGTCGGTCAACGCAGGCAACTACGAGACGTTCCGCGCGGTGCACCGCAACCCGAAGCCCGTAATCGCGGCCGTACACGGCTTCGTGCTCGGCGGCGGGATTGGCATCTGCGGCGCGGCGGACATCGTCGTCGCGGCCGACTGCGCGCGCTTCGGCGTGCCCGAGATCGATCGCGGCGCGATGGGCGGCGGCGCGCATCTGCAACGGCTGTTCGGCGTGCAGAAGGTGCGCACGATGTATTTCACCGGCGACATGATCGACGCGGCCGAAGCGTACCGGCTCGGCGCGCTCGAGCAGGTCGTGACGCGCGACGCGCTGCGCGACGCGGCGCTCGCGATCGCCCACCGGATCGCGGAGAAGAGCCCGGCGATGGTGCGGCTCGCGAAGGAGGCGCTGAACGGCGTCGAAGACGGCGATCTCGAGGACAAGTACCGCTGGGAGCAGGGCTTCACGCTGCAGGCGTACATGACGAACGATTCGACCGAAGCGCGCGCCGCGTTCGTCGAAAAGCGCGACGCGCGCTTCGATGCGCAGGCCGCTGCCGGGGAGGCCCGCGCATGAACCTGACCTATACGCCGCAACAGCAGGCGTTTCGCGCGGAGATCCGCGAATGGCTCGCCGCGCACGTGCCGCGCGAGCGGCTGCCGAGCTTCGACACCGAGGAAGGCTTCGCCGCCCACCGCGACTGGGAGCGCACGCTGCACTCGGGCCGCTGGAGCATGGTCACGTGGCCGCGCGAACTCGGCGGGCGCGGCTGCGACCTGATCGAGTGGCTGATCTTCGAGGAAGAGTACTGGCGCGCGGACGCGCCGATGCGCGTGAACCAGAACGGCATCTTCCTGCTCGGCCCGACGCTGATGGATTTCGGTACCGCGGAGCAGAAGGCGCGCTTCCTGCCCGCGATGGCGGCCGGCGAGCACGTGTGGGCGCAGGGCTGGTCGGAGCCGAACGCGGGTTCGGACATGGCCGCGATCCGCACGACGGCGGCCCGTATCGGTGACGAATACGTGCTGAACGGCCAGAAGATCTGGTCGACGCGCGCGGTGTGGGCGGACTGGCTCTTCGGCCTGTTCCGCAGCGATCCCGACTCGTCGCGCCACCACGGGCTCACGTTCCTGATGGTGCCGCTGTCCGCGCCGGGCATCACGGTGCGGCCGATCCGGCAGTTGAACGGGCAGACCGGTTTCGCGGAAATCTTCTTCGACGACGTGCGCGTGCCGGTCGGCAACCGGCTCGCGGCCGAAGGCGCGGGCTGGCAGGTCGCGATGGCGACGGCCGGTTTCGAGCGCGGGCTGATGCTGCGTTCGCCGGCACGGTTCCAGCGCACCGCGCAGGCGCTGCGCGACCTGTATCTCGCGCACCGCGACAGCGCGGACCGCGACCCGACGCTGCGCGAGCGCGTGGTGCAGGCGTGGATGGATGCGCAGGCGTATGCGCTTTCGACGTATGCGACCGCGAGCCGGCTGCTGAAGGGCGGCCATATCGGCGCGGAGTCGAGCACCAACAAGGTGTTCTGGTCGGAACTCGATCTGCGCATGCACCAGACCGCGCTCGACATCCTCGGCGCGCACGGCGAGGTCGTTCCGCAGACAGCCGCGCAGCACGCGACGCTCGGCCACTGGCTCGACGGCTTCCTGTTCGCGCAGGCCGGCACGATCTACGCGGGCACCAACGAGATCCAGCGCAACATCGTCGCCGAACGGATGCTCGGCATGCCGCGCGCGTAACGGCGCCGGCGCCCCCCTCACTGAACGGACATCGTATGGATTTCGTATTCGATGAAGACCAGGAAGCGCTCGCGGACAGCGTGAAGCGCCTGCTGATGACCGAGATGACGCCCGAGCTGATCCGCGAGCTGTGGGCCACGCCGACCGGGCGCTCGGACGACCTGTGGGCGCTGTTCGCGTCGCAGGGGCTGACCGCCGTGTCGGTGCCCGACACGCACGGCGGCCTCGGCCTGACCGAAGCGGAATGGGCGCTGCTCGCGCAGACCTACGGCTATTTCGGCAGCCCCGAGCCGCTGCTCGACACGGCGCTCGTATCGGCCGGCGTGCTCGCGCGGCTGCCCGCGAGCGACTGGCGCGACGCGTTGCTGCGCGACATCGCCGAAGGGCGTGCGCGCGTCGCGCTCGTGCATCCGGTGAACCCGTATGCGGCCGACGTGCACGTCGCGCAGGCGCTGCTGTGCGAACACCGCGGCGAGCTGCACCGCGTCGATCCCGCGCAGTGCGCGTGGCGCGCGGTCGACAGCGTCGATCCGTCGCGGCGGCTGTTCACGCTCGACTGGGAGCCGTCGGCCGACACGCGGATCGCGCTCGCCGACGAAGCCGCGCCGCTGCTGAATCGCGCGCTCGACCACGGCGCGTTCGCGGTGGCCGCGCAACTGCTCGGCCTCACGCAGCGCGTGCTCGACGTCGCGATCGACTACAGCGCGCAGCGCAAGCAGTTCGGCAAGGCGATCGGTTCGTACCAGGCGCTCAAGCACCTGCTCGCCGACGTCGCGATCCGCTACGAGTTCGCGCGGCCGGTAGTCGCGCGCGCCGCGCAGGCGATCGCCGACGATCACCCGCAGCGCGCGGTGTTCGTGTCGCACGCGAAGCTCGCGGCGACGTCGGCCGCGCAGCTTGCCGCGCGCCACTCGATGCAGGTGCACGGCGCGATCGGCTACACGTGGGAGCTCGATCTGCAGATCTTCATGAAGCGCATCTGGGCGCTTTCCGGCAGCTGGGGCGACACGGCCTTCCACAAGGCCCGCGTGGCCGACGCGATCCTCGGCGACGCGTTGCCGATCGGCCCCGCGCAAACCTTCGACCTCGAGGAACCGAACTGATGAAACAAGCCTATATCGTCGACGCGCTGCGCACGCCGACCGGCCGCCGCAAGGGCGGGCTCGCGCACGTGCACGCGGCGGATCTCGGCGGCTTCGTGCTGAAGACGCTCGTCGAGCGCAACGCGATTCCCGCCGACGACTACGACGACGTGGTGTTCGGCTGCGTCGACACGATCGGCCCGCTCGCGGGCAACATCGCGCGCACCTGCTGGCTCGCGGCCGGACTGCCGTTGCAGGTGCCGGGCGTGACGGTGGACCGCCAGTGCGGCTCGTCGCAGCAGGCCGTGCATTTCGCCGCGCAGGCCGTGATGAGCGGCGTGCAGGACGTGGTGGTGGCCGGCGGCGTACAGACGATGACGCAGATCCCGATCTCGTCGGCGATGACCTGCGCGGCGCCGCTCGGCTTCGACGATCCGTTCTCGGGCAGCACCGGCTGGCGGGCGCGGTTCGGCGCCGCGCCGGTATCGCAGTTCGTCGCCGCGCAGCGGATCGCCGATCACTGGAACCTGTCGCGCGACGCGATGGAGCGCTACGCGCTGGAAAGCCACCGCCGCGCGGTCGCGGCGATCGAGGCCGGCCATTTCAGGCGCGAAATCGTGCCGCTCGAAGGCGTGATGCACGACGAGACGCCGCGCCCGGACACGTCGCTCGACAGGATGGCGACGCTCGAACCGCTCGCGCCGGGCGGCTCGCTGACCGCCGCCGTCGCGAGCCAGACCTGCGACGCGGCGACCGCGCTGCTGATCGTGTCGGAGGATGCGCTGAAGCGCTACGGCCTCACGCCGCGCGCGCGCATTCATCACCTGAGCGTGCTCGGCGACGATCCGCTGTGGATGCTCACCGCGCCGATCCCGGCGACGAAGGCCGCATTGAAGAAGAGCGGGCTCGACTGGTCGCAGATCGACGTCGTCGAGTTGAACGAGGCGTTCGCGTCGGTCGCGCAGGCGTGGCTTGCCGATACGCGCTTCCCGCACGAAAAGACCAATCCGAACGGCGGCGCGATCGCGCTCGGCCATCCGCTCGGCGCGACCGGCGCGCGGCTGATGACGACGCTCCTGCACGAGCTGGAACGCACGGGCGGCCGCTACGGACTGCAGACGATGTGCGAAGGCGGCGGCCTCGCGAACGTCACGATCATCGAGCGCCTGTGAGCGCGTCATTTTCACGATCTCACGATCCAGGATCCAAGAGGCATCAGCATGGGAATCTGTAACGGACGCACCGTCATCATCACCGGCGCGGGCGGCGGGCTCGGGCGCGAATATGCGCTGGCGTTCGCGGCCGAAGGCGCGGCGGTCGTCGTCAACGACATCCGGTACGACGCCGCGCAGGCCGTGTGCGACGCGATCGCGCAACGTGGCGGCCGCGCGCTCGCGAATGCGGACGACATCACGCGGCTCGACACCGCGCAGCGGATCGTCGACGCGGCGCGCGAAGCATTCGGCGACGTGCACGTGCTCGTCAACAACGCGGGCATCTGCCGCGACAAGATGTTCACCAGCATGACCGAAACCGACTGGGACGACGTGATACGCGTGCACCTGCGCGGCCACTTCTGCCTGTCGAACGTGCTGGCGCGCGCGTGGCGCGACGCCGCGAAAGCCGGCCATCCGGTCGACGCGCGGATCGTCAACACGAGTTCCGGCGCCGGGCTGCAAGGCTCGATCGGCCAGTCGAACTACGGCGCGGCGAAGGCGGGCATCGCGGCGCTCACGCTGATGCAGGCGGTCGAGCTGCAGCGCTACGGCGTGCGCGTGAACGCGCTTGCGCCGGCCGCGCGCACGTCGATGACGGAAGGCGTGTTTGCCGACATGATGAAGCAGCCCGAGGACGGCGGCTTCGACTATTTCGATCCGGCCAACGTCGCGCCGCTCGTCGTGTGGCTCGGCAGCGCGGCATCGGCCGACGTGACCGGCCAGGTGTTCGAGGTCGCGGGCGGGATGATCGCGGTCGCCGAAGGCTGGCGCACCGGCCCGCGCGTCGATCGCGGCGCGCGCTGGGCGCCGGCCGAGGTCGGCCCGGCGGTCGCGCAACTGCTCGCCGATGCGCGGCCGGCGCAGCGCGTGTACGGGAGCTGAGCGATGGATCTGGCGCTCACCGACGAACAGGCGATGATCCGCGACGCGGCGGCCGATGTGCTTGCCGAGCGCAGCGCGTCCGCCGACGTGCGTCGTGCACTCGCGCAGTCGGCCGGCCGCGACGACACGCTGTGGGCGGCGCTCTCGCGCGAACTTGGCTGGACGGCGCTCGCGCTGCCCGAGGCGGCCGGCGGGCTGGGGCTCGGCGCGGTCGAACAGATGCTGCTGATGGAGCAGCTCGGCCGGCGTATCGCATGCGTGCCGTATTTTTCGACCGCATGCCTCGCGGCGACGGCGCTCGCGGGCTGCGTCGACACGCCGGCGGCAACCGGCTGGCTCGCGAGGATCGCCGAAGGCGCGTGCAGCGCGACGCTCGCGCTGCCGTTCGACTGGCCGGCCGTGTCGCGGCCGCTGCCGGTCGTCGCGGAAGAAGCCGCGGGCGGCTATGCGTTGTCGGGCGCGATCGACCAGGTGATCGACGGCGCGCGCGTCGACCTGCTGCTGGTGCCGGCCCGGATCGCGAACGAAGGGCAGGCGATCGGGCTGTTCGCGATCGACGTCGCAACGGCGTCGGGGCTTTGCGTCACGCCGCTCGACACGCTCGACGCGACGCGGCCGATCGCGCGGATCGTGCTCGACGAAGCGCGTGTGAGTCGCGACGCGTTGTACGCCGGCGGCGCGCATGCCGCACGGCTGCTCGATCGCACCGCCTGGTTCGCGGCACTCGCGCTGGCCGCCGAACAGCTCGGCGGCGCGCAGCAATGCCTCGATCTGACGCTCGACTACACGAGCCAGCGCGTGCAGTTCGGCCGCGCGATCGCATCGTTTCAGGCGGTCAAACACCGCTGCGCACAGATGATGGTGCTGATCGAATCGGCGCGGTCGGCCGTGCTCGGCGCCGCCCATGCATGGGACGCGGAGGCCGGCGACGCGACACCGGGCGCGGAACTGCGCGCCGACATCGCCGCGGCGAAATCGGCAGCGAACGATGCGTATGCGTTCTGCGCGCAGGAAGCGATCCAGTTGCACGGCGGCGTCGGCTTCACATGGGAATACGACCCGCATCTCTATTTCAAGCGTGCACAGGCATCGCTCGCGCAGTTCGGCACGACGCCGCAACTGCTCGAATGGATCGCATGCCACGCGATCGACGGCGGCACGCCGCAGCGCGGCGAAGCGTTCGCCGCGCCGCCGGTTGCGGTCGGCGCGCGTGGGTCCGCCGCGCGTACGGGAGCCCTTCAATGAACAGCGAAACGCGCGAACAGCAATTGCGGCACGAAGTCGCCGACTGGGTGCAATCGCACCTCACCGGCGAATTCGCATGCCTGAAATACCGCGGCGGCCCCGGCGACGAGGAAGCGTGGCCCGAATTGCGCAAGGCGTGGGAACGGGAACTCGCCCAGGGTGGCTGGACCGGCCTCGGCTGGCCGACCGACGCCGGCGGGCGCGGCTTCTCGGTGGCCGAGCAGGTGATCTTCCACGAGGAATACGCGCGCGCCGGCGGCCCGGGGCGAATGGGCCACATCGGCGAAGGGCTGCTCGGACCGACGCTCGTCGCGTGCGGCACCGACGACCAGCGCGCCCGCTTCCTGCCCGGCATTCTCGACGGCACGCAGTTCTGGTGCCAGGGCTATTCGGAGCCGGGCGCGGGTTCGGATCTGGCCAACGTACGCACGCGCGCCGAACAGGATGCGGACGGCGCGTGGCGTGTGTACGGCCAGAAGGTGTGGACGTCGCTCGCGCACGATTCCGACTGGATTTTCGTACTCGCGCGCACCGATCCGGCGTCGCGCGGCAACAAGGGGCTGTCGTTCCTGCTGATGCCGCTCGACCAGCCGGGCATCGAGATCCGCCCGATCAAGCAGCTCAACGGCGGCGCGGAATTCAACGAAGTGTTCTTCGACGGCGCGCGGGCGGACGCGCGCGACCTCGTCGGCGCGCCCGGCGACGGCTGGCGGATCGCGATGACGCTGCTCGGCTTCGAGCGCGGGATGTCGACGCTCGGCCAGCAGATGCAGTTCGTCCGCGAACTCGAATGGGTGGTCGACGCCGCGCGCGAATCGGGCGCGGACCGCGACCCGGTGCTGCGCCAGCGGATCGGGCGCGCGTGGGCCGGGCTGCGCGTGATGCGCTACAACGCGCTGCGGATGCTGGCCGGCGCGGACGATGCCGACGGCGGCACCGCGCCGCTGCGCCGCGAGGCGCTGATCTACAAGTTCTTCTGGTCGAACTGGCACCGCGATCTCGGCCAGCTCGCGATGGACGCACTCGGGCCGCGTGCGAACGTGATCGATCCGGCCGACGAAAAGCTCACGCATCTGCAGCGCGTCTTCCTGTTCTCCCGTGCGGACACGATCTACGCGGGCACCAACGAAATCCAGCTCAACATCATGGCCGAGCGCGGGCTCGGCATGCCCAGGGAACCACGAGGCACAGCATGACCGAACCCCAGATCCAGAAAGCCCCGGCATACGTACCGGGTCACCGGCTGCTCGCCGGCAAATCCGTGCTGATCACGGCCGCCGCCGGCGCCGGCATCGGCTTCGCGGCCGCGCGCCGCTGCGCGGAGGAGGGCTGCCGCGCGCTGTTCATCTCCGACATCCACGAAAAGCGTCTCGAACAGGCGGTGGCGACGCTGCGCGCCGAAACGGGGCTGCAGCAGATCCACGGCCGCCTGTGCAACGTCGCGGTCGAGGACGACGTGCGCGCGCTCGTCGCCGGCGCCGAGGACGCGCTCGACGGCGTCGACGTGCTGATCAACAACGCCGGGCTCGGCGGATCGACCCGCATCGTCGATATGGACGATGCCGAATGGTCGCGCGTGATCGACATTAGCCTGACCGGGACGTTCCGGATGACGCGCGCGATGCTGCCGCACATGCAGGCCCGCGGCCGCGGCGCGATCGTCAACAACGCATCGGTGCTCGGCTGGCGCGCGCAGGCGGAACAGGCGCACTACGCGGCGGCGAAAGCGGGCGTGATGGCGCTCACGCGCTGCGCGGCGCTCGAGGCGTCGCCGTATGGCGTGCGCATCAACGCGGTCGCGCCGAGCATCGCGATGCACGATTTTCTGAAGAAGTCGGCTCCGGCCGATCTGCTGAATCAACTGGCGTCGCGCGAAGCCTTCGGGCGCGCCGCCGAAGTCTGGGAGGTTGCGAACGTGATGGTGTTCCTTGCAAGCGATTACGCGTCGTACATGACGGGCGAAGTGCTGTCGGTCAGCAGCCAGCACGCATGATGAGCACGACGCTCGCCCCCGTGCGTGCGACGCCCCGCGTGTTCGCGCATCCCGGCGAACTGGCGGCGGCCGCGGGCGACCCGCTCGGCGCGAGCGCGTGGCTCGCGATCGACCAGCTCCGCATCGACGGCTTCGCCGATGCGACGGGCGATCACCAGTGGGTGCACGTCGACCCGGTGCGCGCGCAGGACGGCCCGTTCGGCGCGTGCATCGCGCACGGCTATCTGACGCTGTCGCTCGTCAACTACTTCCTGCCGCAGATCGTGCGGATCGACGGTGCGCGGCTCGGCGTCAACTACGGCTGCGACAAGGTCCGCTTCCCGGCGCCGGTGAAGGTCGGCGCGCGCATACGCGGCGTCGGCGAGCTGCTGCGCGTCGAGCCGCTCGACGGCGGCGTGCAGGCGTGGATTCGCGTGACCGTCGAGATCGAAGGCGAAGCGAAGCCCGGCTGCGTGGCCGACACGATCAGCCGTTACTACTTCTAATCCGGATTCAGAGAGCCAGCTCATGGAAGACGCAGTCATCGTTTCCGTCGCACGCACGCCGATCGGCAAGGCGTTTCGCGGCATGCTCAACGACACCGAGGCGCCCGCGCTGGGCGGCCACGTGGTGCGCACGGCGCTCGAACGGGCGGGCGTCGCGCCGGCCGACGTCGACGACGTATTGATCGGCTGCGCGGCGCAGCAGGGCACGCAGGGCTACAACATCGGCCGGCTGTCGGCCGCGGCGGCCGGCCTGCCGGCATCGGTGCCCGGCATGGCGATCGACCGCATGTGCTCGTCGGGCCTGATGTCGATCGCGAGCGCCGCGCGCAGCATTGGCGCGGGCGACGCGCGAATCGTCGTCGCGGGCGGCGTCGAGTCGATTTCGCTCACGCAGAACAAGCACAAGAACGCGTATCGCGCGCGCTCGCAGGCCGTGCTCGACCACCAGCCGGCGGCCTACATGGCGATGATGGAAACGGCCGAGATCGTGTCGCGCCGCTACGGGATCTCGCGCGCCGCGCAGGACGAATTTGCGTTGCAGAGCCACCAGCGCACGGCCGAAGCGCAGGCGGCCGGCCGCTTCGACGCGGAAATCGCGCCGCTCGACGTGCGGCGGGCGCTGTTCGACAAGGAAGGCAACCCGGCCGGTTACGAGGACGTGAACGCCGCGCGCGACGAAGGCGTGCGCGCCGATACGACGGCCGAGCGGCTCGCCGGGCTGAAGCCGTCGTGGAGCGGCGGCACGGTCGTCGAGCAGGGCGCGTTCGTGACGGCCGGCAATGCGTCGCAACTGTCGGACGGCGCGGCGGCGGTGGTCGTGATGTCGCGCAGCGAGGCGGTACGCCGCGGGCTGACGCCGCTCGGCGCGTTCCGCGGCCTCGCGGTGGCCGGCTGCGAGCCGGACGAGATGGGCATCGGTCCGGTGTTCGCGATTCCGAAGCTGCTCGCGCGCTTCGGGATGACGGTGGCCGACGTCGGGCTGTGGGAGCTGAACGAGGCGTTCGCGTGCCAGGCGCTGTACTGCCGCGACACGCTCGGCATCCCCGACGACCGGCTGAACGTCGACGGCGGCGCGATCGCGCTCGGCCATCCGTTCGGGATGTCGGGCACGCGGATGACGATGCACGCGCTGCTCGAAGGCGCGCGGCGCGGCGTGCGGCATGCGGTGGTGACGATGTGCATCGGCGGCGGGATGGGTGCCGCCGCGCTGTTCGAAGTCGGCGCGTAGCGACGCGCCATTCAGGACCATTCGAGGCCGCGGCAACGACCGACGGCCCGCAGACTTGCCGGCGACGGCGGTGGGCGCCACGGCGCGCACCGTCGTTGCATGCAGACACAGGAGACAAGCGATGAAACGTTCTTTGCCCGGACTCGCGATGTCGGCGCTCGTGCTCGGCGCCGCGCTGTTTGCGTTTTCGCCGCGCCCGCTGCCGGCGTTTCCCGTCACCGCGATCCATGCGGACCGGCTGCAGATCAACGGGCTCGCGCGGGCCGGCGCGCGCATCGTCGCGGTCGGCGAACGCGGCGTGATCCTGCTCAGCGACGATGCGGGCGACCACTGGCGGCCGGCATCGGTCACGCCGGACCAGGGCTCGACGCTTACCCAGGTGCGCTTCCTCACGCCGACGCTCGGCATCGCGGTCGGCCACGACGGCCGGATCCTGCGCAGCGACGATGCCGGCATGCACTGGCGCGAAGTCCACATCGACCGCGCGCATTCCGATCCGCTGCTATCGGTGTGGGGCACGGCGAGCGGTCCGCTGTTCGCGGCCGGCAGCTTCGGCCAGCTGCTGCGCTCGGACGACGCGGGCCTGAACTGGCAGACCGTGAAGACGCCGGCCGGCGACCGTCACCTGAACGCGATCGTCGGCGACGGCCACGGCAACCTGCTGGTCGCGGGCGAGAGCGGCACGCTGCTGCGCTCGACCGACGACGGCGCGACGTGGGACAAGCTGCCGTCGCCGTACGCCGGTTCGCTGTTCGGCGCGCTGATGCTCGCGAACGGCGACTGGGTGGCCTACGGGATGCGCGGCAACGTGGTGCGCAGCACCGATCGCGGCGCGACCTGGACGCACGTCGACAGCCGCGTGCCGGTGTCGTACTTCGGCGCGACCCAGCTCGCCGACGGCGAGCTCGTGCTGGTGGGTCAGGGCGGCGCGATCGTCGCGTCGCGCGACGGCGGGCTGACCTTCGACGTGCGCAGGCTCGGCGGCGTGCAGAGCCTCGCGGCCGTGCTCGACATGGGCCACGGCGCGCTGCTGCTCGGCGGCGAGGCCGGCGTCGCACCGCTCGCCGGCGCGCGCGCATCGACGCCGTCCTGACGCGCGGCGCTTCCGCTGCCCGTTCCCGTTCGTTTCGCATCGACAAGAGAATTCCATGAACGACCTGTCACGCCCCCCTGAAGCCGTTTCCGCGTCGCGCCTCGCCGCGTTCGTCGAGCGCTGTGCCGGCACGATCATCCGCCGGCGCCGGCTGCTGATGCTGCTGTGCGTCGCGCTCACGCTCGCGCTCGGGCTGTCCGCGACGCGCCTGAAGCTCGATCCGGGCTTCAACAAGATGATCCCGATGCAGCACCCGTACATGCAGGTGTTCGAGCGCTACGCGGGCGCGTTCCCCGGCGCGAACACGATCCTCGTGAGCCTGCGCTGGAAGGGCGACGGCGACATCTACAACCAGACGTTCATGGACGCGCTGCGCCATGCGACCGACGACGTGTTCTTCATCCCCGGCGTGAACCGCTCGCGCGTGTTCTCGCTGTTCACGCCGAACGTCCACTACACCGAGGTGACCGAGGCCGGCTTTCGCGGCGACGTGGTCGTGCCGGGCCAGTTCTCGAGCGCGAACCCGGACGATCTCGGGAAGGTGCGCCGCAACGTCGCGCGTTCCGGGCAGATCGGCCGCCTCGTCGGCAACGACCTGAAATCGGCGCTGATCCGCGCGGAGCTGCGCGAGACCGACCCGACCACCGGCAAGCGGCTCGACTACAGCGCGGTCGCGCGCCAGCTGGAGCAGATCCGCGCGAAGTACGCGAAGCAGGGCATCGACGTGAACATCATCGGCTTCGCGAAGCTGGTCGGCGACGTCGAGAGCGGCATCGCCGGCGTGATCGCGTTTTTCGCGCTTGCGTTCCTCGTGACGGCCGCGTTGCTGTTCGCGTACACGCGTTCGTTGAAGACCACCGTGCTCGCGCTCGTCGTCGCGCTGCTGCCGGTGGTGTGGCTGCTCGGCGCGCTGCCGCTGCTCGGGCTCGGCATCGACCCGATGTCGATCCTCGTGCCGTTCCTGATCTTCTCGATCGGCGTGTCGCACGCGGTGCAGATGACCAATGCATGGAAGCAGGCGCTCGTGCGCGGCGCGTCGTCGGTCGACGCCGCGCGCGACGCGTTCCGCAAGCTGTTCGTGCCGGGCACCGTCGCGCTGCTCACCAACGCGCTCGGGTTCATGGTGATCATGCGCATCAGGATCGACATCGTGCGCGAGCTCGGCATCACCGCGTGCCTCGGCGTGCTGCTGATGATCGTGACGAACAAGGTGTTCCTGCCGATCCTGCTGTCGTACACGCGGCTCGAGCGCGGCACGCTCGCGCGCGCGCAGCGCGCGGCGGCGGCCGGCGGCAGCGGCAAGTGGTCGCGCTTCGCGGTCTTCGCGCGGCCGGCGCCGGCACTCGGCGTGTTCGCGGTGGCGCTGGCGCTGCTCGCGTACGGCACGCTCGAATCGCGCAAGCTGGAGATCGGCGACATCGGCACCGGCGCGCCGGAGCTGCGCGCGAATTCGCGCTACAACATCGACAACGCGGCGATCACGCATCAGTACAACATCGGCGTGGACGTGCTGTCGGTGATCGTCGAGACGACCGGCTTCGACGACGCCTGCCTGCATTACCCGGTCATGAGCGCCATCGAGAAGTTCGAGATGAACATGCGCGGCGTGGCCGGCGTGCAGTCGGTCACGAGCGTCGCGTCGCAGGGCAAGGTGTTCATCGCCGCGTTCAACGAGGGCAATCCGCGCTGGGCCGCGCTGCCGCGCTCCAGCGACGGGCTCACGCAGGGCTCCAACGCGTTCGACCCCGACAACGGGATGAACACCGCGAACTGCAAGGCGATCCAGGTGCTGATCTACACGCAGAACCACGAAGGCACGACCATCGCGCACATCGTCGACGAGATCAAGCGCTTCGCGGCCGAGAACCCGACGCCGAACGTCGCGTTCCGGCTCGCGGGCGGCAACGTCGGCGTGATGGCCGCGACCAACGAGGCCGTCGGCGACGCGGAGATCGCGATGCTGCTGTCGATCTTCGGCGCGATCGCGCTGCTCTGCGCGGTGACGTTCCGCTCGTGGCGCGCGGTGCTGTGCATCGTCGTGCCGCTCACGCTCGTGTCGATCCTGTGCAACGCGGTGATGGCGCGGCTCGGCATCGGGCTGAAGGTCGCGACGCTGCCGGTGATCACGCTCGGCGTGGGCGTGGGCGTCGATTACGGGATCTACCTGTACGAGCGCCTGCAGCACGACCTGCGCCACGGCGCGACGCTGCCCGACGCTTTTGCGGACGCGATGCGCCAGCGCGGCACGGCGGCGCTGTTCACGGCGGTCACGATGTTCATCGGCGTCGGCACGTGGGCGTTCTCCGCGCTGAAGTTCCAGGTCGACATGGGTGTGCTGCTCGCGTTCATGTTCCTCGTGAACCTGTTCGGCGCGGTGTTCCTGCTGCCCGCGCTCGCCGCATGGCTCGGCGTCGAGCGTGCCGAGCGCCGCGTGGCGCACCGGCAGCAGTCGGTGCCGGCCGCGCCGGCCCAGGCGCCGCTGAAGCCGTCGCCCGCGCTCGAACCCGGCGATCCGGTGCGCTGAACGGCATCCCCATTTCCCCCACGCGCGGCCGGCCGCCGCGCGCTCTCCACAAGAGGAGTCAATCCACATGTCCGCACGCCCCTACAAGATCGAAGCCCAGCCGCTCACGCAGCGCTATGCGCGCGGCTGGCACTGCCTCGGGCTCGCCCGCGATTTCAAGGACGGCAAGCCGCACACGCTGAATGCGTTCGGCCGCAAGCTCGCCGCGTTCGCCGATTCGACCGGCAAGGTCAACGTCGTCGACGCGTACTGTCCGCACATGGGCGCCGACCTGAGCCTCGGCACGGTGCAGGGCGACCACCTCGTATGCCCGTTCCACGGCTGGGAATGGAACGGCGACGGGCAGTGCGCATCGATCCCGTACTGCAAGCGGATTCCGCCGAAAGCGCGCATCGGCACGTGGCCGACCTGCGAGGAAAACAACCTGCTGTTCGTGTGGAACGACCCGGAAGGCAATGCGCCGCCGCCCGAGGTCGCGATTCCGCGCCTCGACGTGTGCTTCTCCGACGAATGGTCGGACTGGGTCGTCGACACGATGGTGATCCAGGCCAATTGCCGCGAACTGGTCGACAACATCTCGGACGTCGCGCACTTCGCGACCGTGCACCGCGCGCCGATCGACTATTTCGCGAACCTGTTCGAAGATCACAAGGCGACGCAGCTGATGGTCGGCCGCAGCGAGAAGCTCGGCGGCGACGCGCTGACCGCGCTGTCCACGTACTTCGGGCCGGCCGTGCACATCACGCAGATGACGGGGCAGAGCGGCGGCCAGCCGATCCATTCGGTGCTGCTGAACTGCCAAGTGCCGATCGACATGAACAGCTTCGAGCTGCGCTACGGCGTAATCGTGAAGAAGGTGGCCGGGCTGACCGACGCGCAGAACATGGAGATCGCGAACGCATACGTGAAGGAAGCGCAGCGCGCGTTCTACGAGGACGTCGACATCTGGCACAGCAAGACGCGGATCGACAACCCGCTGCTCTGCGAAGGCGACGGGCCGCTGTACCAGATGCGCGACTGGTATTCGCAGTTCTATCTGGACGTGGCGGACGTGCGGCCGACGAGCGTCGCGCGCAAGGCGTTCGAGATGCGGATCCGCGAAGGCGATGCGCCGCCGCCGCTGCACCACGTGTTCGAACCGCAGTAACAACCGACGGGCCGGCCGAAAAAGGGGGCGCATCGAAATGCGTGCCGTCGGCCGGCAACCCACGCCGCGCAAGGCGCACGGGGCGGGCGCGCTTGTGCGTCGCATCAAAATGACTTGACGAAACGGCCACTACCGCGTAGTGTCCATGACCGAAGTGTCCAAGAAGTTCGATTGCTCATCATTGGCCGCACTCCGTGCGGCGGTCGTTGGTCTCTCCCTCTTTAGATTCTTTCTGTGCCCGTTGCGGGCGCATGTTCAATTATTCGTCATTTGTATTAAGGAAGTATTTGTGGATACCGGTACCGTCAAGTGGTTCAACGAAACCAAGGGCTTTGGTTTCATTTCCCCGGACAACGGCGGCGACGATCTGTTCGCCCATTTCTCTGAAATTCGCGGCACGGGCTTCAAGACCCTGGCCGAAGGCCAGAAGGTCAGCTTCGAAGTGAAGCGCGGCCCGAAGGGTCTGCAAGCGTCGAACATCACGCCGCAGTAAGCCGCATCGGCAGCGGCCGCCACGCGGTGGCTGTTGCCGGACGGATTGGCGCGCAGGGCGCCGCTTCGGCGGCAGCCGGCGCGTTTCCGATGCGCACGACCGATGCATCGCGACATCCACGATGCATCGGTCGTGACGCCTCCCTCATCGCATGCGTGATCCGCGTGCGACGCAACGCCTTCGCGAAGCGCCTGCCGTTTCGCGAGCGCATCACCGCTTCAAGCATCAACCCGAGCAGACCGTCGCCATGCCGTAGCAGCCGGCGCGGTCCCGACTTGCGCGGCGCTCATCGCGCCGCCGCCACTGACCGCCCGAACGCCGCAACGCGCCGGGTTCCGATCGCAAGACAGGCCCTGGGCCCGTCTGAACGAACCGATCCCCGGCAGCCTGCCGGCCGTCGTCCCGTTGCGGGTACGGCGCCGGGCAGAACGCCGCGGCTGCGGTCAATTACCTTGTCTGGAGGAATTGGTTTGGCAAAAGAAGAACTGCTGGAACTGGACGGAATCGTCGACGAAGTGCTGCCGGACAGCAAATACCGTGTGACGCTGGAAAACGGCGTCGTGGTCGGCGCGTACGCGTCGGGCCGCATGCGCAAGAACCACATCCGCATTCTCGCGGGCGACCGCGTGACGCTGGAACTGTCGATGTACGACCTGACCAAGGGCCGCATCAACTTCCGGCACAAGGACGCGAATTCGACGCGTCCGCCGCGCAGCGGCCAGCCGCGCCGTTAAGCGGCATCGATCGGACGCGTTCACCGCACCGATCGACTCCCGTCCGGCCACGCGGCCGGACGCACCGGATGGACGGCACACGTCGTGCCGTTCGTCGGTCGCCGGCGGCGTCGTCATGCCGCGGCGGCCAACATCTTCTTCTCCGGTCGTCTTGCGTGTTCCACGCTCGAGCGGCCGCGTCCCGCAGCAAATCCTCGAAGATCATCGCGAAGTAGGGCGGACATTGCCTGTATCGGGCCATGCCCGTAATTCGGCATCGTCACGCGCCGCGCGTTCGGATGCCGCGCGACGAACGTCGCCTGCATCGGCGCTTCGTCGAGCCCCGCATCTTCGGCACCGACGAACTTGAAACCGCATCGGCAGACAGCCGAACGCGCGCGCCGCAACACGGTTTGCGTGCGGGTCGGCGCGGTCGTACACTCGTCGGCAATTCGCGGCCCGCGCCGCGGCTTTCGATTCCTTCAGTGGCTTTCAGCGGGCCAACGACCGTGCCAGCAGGACTTTCGTCGCGCGACGCCAGGAGGCGCCATGAGTGCAGACGCAGCCCCCGCATCCCCGTCGGTTCAGGACCGCATCCGGCACGTGTTCGTGCTGATGCTCGAGAACCGCTCGTTCGATCACCTGTTCGCGCTGTCGGGCTATCCCGACATCGTTGCCGCATCGCCGGGCAACAGCAATGCGTACGGCGGTGCGGTCTACCCGTTCGGCGGCGGCGCGCCCGACCGGATGCCGACCGACCCGTGTCACGAATTCACCGACGTGCTCGAGCAGCTTTGCGGCGCGGGCGTGCCGTTCGTGAAAGGGCAGCCGTATCCGCCGGTCCGCAATACCGGGTTCGTGTCGAACTATGCGACGTCGCATTCCGAAGGTGCGCCGCCGCAGCCGGCCGATGCGGGCAAGATCATGCAGGGCGTCGACATCGCGACGCAGGCGCCTGCGCTGCACGCGCTGGCGAACGCATTCGTGTTGTGCGACGCATGGCATGCGTCGGTGCCGGGGCCGACCTGGCCGAACCGCTTCTTTCTGCATGGTGCGTCGTCGGCCGGGCTCGACCATTCGCCGACCCGGGAAGAAATGGCCGGGTGGGACGTGTTCGGCGGCTTTCCCTATCCGAAGGGTTCGATCTTCGCCGCGCTCGGCGACGACAACTGGCGCATCTACCAGGACCAGACGGGCGACCCGCTCGGGCACGTGCCGCAGGTCGCGTCGCTGAAGGGCATCAGCTTCTTCGACATCGACGACCTCGCGCATTTCGAGGCCGATCTCGCGGCCGGCTATACCGCGCGCTATACGTTCATCGAACCCGGCTACGGCGACATCGTGCACGGCACCTACCGGAACGGCAGTTCGCAGCACCCGATGGATGGCCTCACCGGTGGCGACCAGCTCGCCGCGCGCGTGTACGACGCGATCCGCAATTCGCCGGTGTGGAACAGCAGCCTGCTCGTGATCTGCTACGACGAGCATGGCGGCTTCTACGATTCGGTCAGGCCGGGCGCCGCGCCGCCGCCGAACGACGGCGCGGCGGCGACGTTGAACGCGAGCGGCTTCGGGTTCGACGTGTACGGCGTGCGGGTGCCGGCGATCGTGATTTCGCCGTGGGTCGCGGCCGGGCAGGTCGACCATACGCCGTACGACCATGCGTCGGTCGCCGCGACGCTCGAGCGGCTGTTCGGCCTCGCGCCGCTGACCGACCGAGATCGTCTCGCAAACGACCTGCTGGCGCTCGTCACGACGACGTGCCGCACCGACTGCCCGCAAAGGATCGGATCATGAGCACGACACCGGCCCCCGACCCGCGCGATGCGCTGCCCGTGCGCGATGGCACGAGCCTGGTCGCGTTTCTGCACATCCTGAAGAAAGCGCATGCGGCGCTGGTCGGCCATGACAAGGCTCACCAGCGCTT
Organism: Burkholderia metallica; assembly: GCF_001718555.1. Lineage (NCBI taxonomy): Bacteria > Pseudomonadati > Pseudomonadota > Betaproteobacteria > Burkholderiales > Burkholderiaceae > Burkholderia > Burkholderia metallica. Next base: position 1,603,116 of record NZ_CP013403.1, on the reverse strand, counting down.
CACGGAGATCGTCACGCGCGGTCAGGCGCGGCAATACATCGAGGAGCTGATGCCGTCGCTGCTGCAGGCGCGTGCGGAACATCGGCGACGCCGGCATGGCGGGAAGCATCGTTGATCGACGTGGCGGCGCGAGGTTGGGGCGTTTTGAACGCGGTGTCTTGGTGAGAGAGGCCGCGACGCGTCACGCGGCCTGCCGTGCGCGCAGCGCGCCGACCCCCGTCAAAAGAAAACGGGGCTTGCGCCCCGTTCACACCGCTTCCGGATGGAGGACGGCCGTATGCGATTACGCCGCCACCTCCCGCGCCCGCACCATCGTCAACGCCGCATCCTCGATCATGTCCTCCTGCCCGCCGACGAGCCGCTGCCGCCCCAGTTCGACGAGGATGTCGCGTGCGGGAATCCCGTACTTCGCTTCCGCGCGTTTCGCGAACAGCAGGAACGACGAGTAGACGCCCGCATAGCCGAGCGTCAGCGCATCGCGGTCGAGGCGGATCGGTGCATCCATGATCGGCACGACGAGATCCTCGGCGACGTCCGAGATCGCGAACACGTCGACGCCCGTCTCGATTCCCATCCGGTCGCATACCGCGACGAACACTTCCATCGGCGTGTTGCCCGCGCCGGCGCCTAGGCCGGCCGCGGCCGCGTCGATCCGGTTCGCGCCGGCGGCGACCGCCGCGACCGAGTTCGCGACGCCCATCGCGAGGTTGTGGTGGCCGTGGAAGCCGAGTTCCGTCTCCGGCTTCAGCGCGTCGCGTACCCGGGCGATCCGCGCGGTCACGTCGTCGGGCAGCATGTGGCCGGCCGAATCGGTGATGTAGATGCAGTTCGCGCCGTACGATTCCATCAGCTTCGCCTGCACGACGAGCTGCTCGGGCGACGACATGTGCGCCATCATCAGGAAGCCGACCGTATCGAGCCCGAGCGTGCGCGCAAGGCCGATGTGCTGCTCCGACACGTCGGCCTCGGTGCAGTGCGTCGCGACGCGGATCGTGCCGACGCCGAGTTCGTGCGCCATGCGCAGGTGCTCGACGGTGCCGATGCCCGGCAGCAGCAGCGCCGACACCTTCGCCTGCTTCAGCTCCGGAATCACGGCGCTCAGGTACGCCTCGTCGGTATGCGCGGGAAACCCGTAGTTGACCGATGCGCCGCCGAGCCCGTCGCCGTGCGTGACCTCGATCAGCGGCACGCCGGCCGAGTCGAGCCCGCGCGCGATGTCGCGCATCTGGTCGAGCGTGATCTGGTGGCGTTTCGGGTGCATGCCGTCGCGCAGCGACATGTCGTGGACGGTGATCTTCTTGCCTGCAAGTGACATCGTGTGACTCCTCGACTCAAGCGGTGGCGGCCGTCGCGGCCAGCATCTGTTCGGCGAAACGCTCGGCCGTGGCGGCCGCGGCGGCGGTCATGATGTCGAGGTTGCCCGCGTACTTCGGCAGGTAGTCGCCGAGCCCCTCGACTTCCATGAAGACCGACACGCGATTGCCGTCGAACACCGGCCCGTTCTTCAGCGTGTAGCCGGGCACGTAGCGCTGCACCTCTTTCACCATCGCATGCACGGAGGCCGTGATCGCGTCGACGTCGGGCGGCCCGTCGGTCAGGCAGTGGATCGTGTCGCGCATGATCAGCGGCGGCTCGGCCGGGTTGATCACGATGATCGCCTTGCCCTTGCGCGCGCCGCCGACCTGTTCGATCGCGCCGGACGTCGTGCGCGTGAATTCGTCGATGTTCTTGCGCGTGCCGGGGCCGACCGAGCGCGACGAGACCGTCGCGACGATCTCGCCGTACGCGACCGGCTGCACGCGCGAGACCGCGTACACCATCGGGATCGTCGCCTGGCCGCCGCACGTGACCATGTTCACGTTCGCCTGCGCGCTGTCGAGATGCGCGTCGAGGTTCACCGGCGGCACGCAGTACGGCCCGATCGCGGCGGGCGTCAGGTCGATCATTTTCACGCCGAGCGCGGTGAGCTTGTCGGAGTTGTCGCGGTGCACGTACGCCGACGTCGCGTCGAACGCGATGCGGATGTCGTCCGCGGCCACGTGCGGCAGCAGCCCGTCGACCCCGTCGGCGGTGGTCTTCAGGCCGAACTCGCGCGCGCGTGCGAGGCCGTCGGACGCCGGATCGACGCCGACCATCCACACGGGTTCGAGCACCGGCGAGCGGCGCAGCTTGTACAGCAGGTCGGTGCCGATGTTGCCGGGCCCGATCAGTGCGCATTGGATTTTCTTCATCAGGAGTCTTCCTTTAGATAAAGCGGACGTCACAACCGCCGATGCCGGAGATGTGCATCGACAGTGCGTCGCCGGCCGTGACCGGAATCAGTTTCGCGAGCGAGCCGGACAGCACGATTTCGCCGGCAAGCAGCGGGACGTCGTACGCGGCGAGCGTGTTCGCGAGCCACGCGACCGCGTCGGCGGGATGGCCGAGCGCCGCGTCGCCGCGCCCGTGCGCGACCTGCTCGCCGTTCTTCTCGATCGTCATCTCGCACGCGGCGAGATCGAGCGAGCGCGGATCGACGCGCGCGTCGCCGAGCACGTACACGCCGCACGACGCGTTGTCGGCGACGGTGTCCTCGATGCGGATCGCCCAGTCGCGGATGCGCGAGTCGACGATTTCGAAGCAGGGGGCGACGGCGGCCGTCGCGGCGATCACGTCGGTGCGGTCGATGCCGGGGCCGCGCAGGTCGCGCGCGAGGATGAACGCGATCTCGCCCTCGGCGCGCGGCGCGATCAGCGAATCGGCGGCAATCGCTTCGCCGGCCGCGTAGTGCATGCCGGACAGCAGGATGCCGAAATCGGGCTGGCGCACGTTCAGCATGTCCTGCACGGCCTGGCTCGTCACGCCGATCTTCTTGCCGACCACCGCTTCGCCGTGTTCGACGCGGCGTTCGATGAAGCGCTGCTGGATGCGGTACGCATCGTCGAGCGACAGGCGGCGCGGGCGGCTCGACAGCGGCGCGACCGGCGCGCGCGCGTGCCACGCGTCGTACAGCTCGTCGCCGAGCGTCGTATGCAGGCGGGAAGACATGAAAGGGCCCTCGAATCTCGAATGGAAAAGCCGCCGTCGCGGCGGAGTCGTGCGCCGGAGCGGGGCTCCGGCGCGTGCGGCGCATGACGCGCATGACGCGCGATCAGGTCGCGCCCACCGGTTGCTTAGTTACCCGAACTGCGGATCGCGTCCGGCGAGAAGTACGCCTCGTTGAACTGCGGGCTGTTGTCGAGCTTCGGCATCGGGCCTTCGTTCGTCAGGCGGTCGGCCATGTACGCACCGGAGATCAGGTCGTGATAGAACACCACGCCCGGGTAGAACACCTTCGCGTCGTACGCATACAGCGTCGTCGCGACGTTGGTGCGCCACAGCTGGCCGCGCGCATCGTAGTTGTCGGCCAGCAGCGTCATCCACGAATCCTCGTCGATGTACAGCACGCGCTTCGCATACTGGTGACGGTAATTGCTCTTCAGCGTCGCCTGCAGCACCCACACGCGATGCAGCTCGTAGCGGATGTACGCCGGATTCTCGTGGCCCTTGGTCAGCAGGTCCGCGTACTTCACCGAGCTGTCCATCGCCTTGTAGTTGTCGTACGGCACGTAGACTTCGCGCTTGCCGACGATCTTCCAGTCGTAGCGGTCGCCGGGGCCGTTGTACAGGCGGTCGTCGTCGACGGTTCGGAAGCCGCCCGGGCCCTGCGGCTGGTCGTAGCCGTACTCGGGCGCCTGGCGCACGCGCCGCGTGCCGGGGTTGTACATCCACGTGCGCGACGAGTTGTCCGCGCCGGCCTTGTCCCAGTTCGTGAAGCCGACGATCAGCGAGCCGCGGTCGGACAGCGGCAGCTCCGTCGCGTTGCGGTAGTACGTGCGGTTGTTCAGGTCACTCTTCACGTCGAACTTGCCGGCGTTGCGCGGCGAGTAGATGTCGTAGCGCACCTTGCCCCACGCGATGTTGCCGTCCGAGTACACGACGGCCTGGTCGTAGGTCGCCTGCTCGGCGCCGATCGCCGACGAGAAGCGCTGGTTCCACAGCAGCTCGGCGGCCGTCTTCGGGATCGGGTAGGGCACCGTCGGCGGCGCGTTCGTGATGCCGTTCGCGTCGGACGTCATCGTCGAATCCGGCGCGTACGTGCGGATGTCCTTGTAGACGGAATCCGCGTAGCGGAAGTCGCGATGGCTCGGGTAGACGTTGATCTTGAACGTGGCCGGGTAGCGCTTGAACATCGCCTTCTGGCCGTCGGTCAGGTGCTCGGCGTACTGCGCCATGTTCTCCGCGGTGATCGTCGCGACCGGCTTCTCGTTCGCGAACGGATCGGGGTAGCGGCTGCCGCGCTTGTACTGCACGTCCGGCGGCGTGCCGAGCCACTTGCCCGACCACTCGGGCACGCCGCTGTCCTTGCTCGCGGCGCGCACGGCGCCCATCGGCGTCAGCGGGCCGTCGAGCGCCTTGAGGTCGTCCGGCGTGACCTTCGGGAACGACGCCGTCGCGGCGAGCGCGCACGCGGCCATCACCGACGCGCGCAGGAGGGGGAGATGAATGCGTTTCATGACAATCCTCATCTTGCTGGGTGACGAGCGGCCGGGCCGCTCAGAAGTGGTAGGTCGCCGTGGCCAGCACGTAGTCGCGATCCGCGAGCGGGCGCGTGGCCGGGTTCGGCGAGCCGAGGAACTTCGCGTAGACGAGCGACAGCTGCAGGTTGCTCAGGCGTGTGAACGTCACGCCGGCCGTCACGCGGTGGTCGCCCTGTCCGGTCAGCGAGCCGAGTGCGCCGGCGAGCGGCGACGTGCCCGTCAGGTCGTGCGTGTAGGTCAGCGGCACGTCGAGATCCCAGCCGTTGAACACGTTCTTGTAGCTGAGCGTCCACGCGATCTCCATCGCCAGCGCGTTGCGCGAATTCGCGAGCGTGGTCGAGCCGTCGAGTTCCGAGATGCTGCCGGCGTGTACGTACGTGAGTTCGCCGATCAGCGACTGCGAGTTCGCGAGGAAGCTCGGCCCGATCGAGTAGATGCCCGACAGGTTGGTCTGCAGCACGTTCGCGCGGGTCGACTGCGGGCCCGTCGCCGTATTGACGAGCACGGCCGCGCCCTGGCGGTACGACACTTCGCCGGCGACGTTCACGGGGCCGACCTGCGTCGAGAAGCTCGCGCCGGTCAGCTTGATGTTGCTGAAGTAGGTCTGCTGGTACTGGAGCGTCGGGAAGTACGTCGTGACGACGCTCGGGTTCATGTCGTTGTAGTGCAGGTGATACAGGCCGAGCTCGGTATCGCCGAGCACGCGAAAGCGTGCGCCGATCCCCCACTGGTTGCGCGCGCTCGGCTTGTCGTCGGAGCCGCGCGGAATGATCATCCCGCCCGGTCCGATGATGAACTGCGCGCCGGGGCCCGTGACGTCGGAATAGCTCCAGTACGTGCCGGGCGCGGTCAGCCGGTTCTGCTGGAACGAGAACTGGTAGTAGCCGAGCAGGCTGAAGTTCGGCGTGATCTGCCACTGCGTCGAGATCTGCGGCACCGGCAGCAGGATGTCCTTCACCTCGGCGCCCGCCATGTACGACTTGGTCGCGTCGGACGGCCCCTGTGCGCCCGCGATGTTCGGGAAGAACAGGCTTTCGCCCCACGCGACCACCTGGTCGCCCACCTTCACGTTCAGGCTCGTCGAACCGATTTTGAACGTGTTGTACGCATACGCGGCGAGCAGCGTCGTGTGGCCGCCCGACCAGTAGCGCGCGTCGCTCGTGAAGTTGTTGTACTGGCCCGACTGGTTCACGGTGCCCGGCGCGTCGTTGTAGTTCGGGCGGCGATACGCCTGGTCGTAGAACGTATCCGCGCGCACGAACACGCCCCAGTCGTCGTGCTTCAGGTTCACTTCGCCGAGCAGGCTGACCTGGTTCTCGATCAGCTTGTTCTTCGCGAAGTTGCGGTCGCCGTCGTCGCCGTTGATGTTCGCCGGCGTGAGGAGATTGCCGCTCGGCGCGCGGGTGCGCATGCCGAGGCCGTAACTGAGCGTGAACGTATAGTCCAGCGTCGTGTCGGCGCCCAGCTCGATCGTGCTGCCGGCGTGCGCGGCGGGAACGGCGCACGTCAGCAGCGCGGCGGCCAGCGTCGACAGCGTGGCGGGGGCCCGCTTGTCGGTACGGCGCGAAATCCGTTGATGCATGGTGTCTCCTCTTGGGGTATCGACGACGGTCGACTGTGTGTGTTGTCGTGAGAGGCAGAGTAGGGAGATCGCGGTAGCAGGGAATCGTCAAAATGAACTAGATGACTTCCCTAGGACTCGCAACGATGCGTGCGCGGCGCTTGCCGTGCGCGCATCGGCGTGTATCAACGGGCAGCCGCCTGCGCCGCCGACAGGAACGCGGGCCGCTCGCCGCCGCCGTCGAGCCGCAGGTTCGCGCCGGACGTGTACGACGCTTCCGGCGACGCGAGGAACAGGCACGCGGACGCGACGTCGTCGGGCGACGCGAGCCGTCCGGCGGGAATCGTCGCGCGGATCGCGTCGAGCGCGTCGTCGTCGCCGTAGTGGCCTTCGGTGGCCGATTCGGTCTGCACGAGGCTCGGGCTGATCGCGCACACGCGCACGCGCGGCGCCCACTCGACTGCGAGCGACGTGACCGCATTGACGAGGCCCGCTTTCGCGGCGCCGTACGCGGCCGTGCCGGGCGACGGCCGCGACGCGCTCACGCTCGCGATGAACAGCATCACGCCGCCCGCGGGCTGCGGCTGCATGATCGCGTTCACGCGCTGCGCGAGCTGCAGCGGCGCGATCAGGTTCAGCCGCACGATCGATTCGGTGAAGCGCGGCGACGCATCGGCCGCGAGCGCGAACGGCGAGCCGCCCGCGTTGTTGACGAGCACGTCGAGGCCGCCTGCCGCGTCGCGGATCGTCGCGAGCATCGCATCGACCTGTTCGATGTCGCGCAGGTCGGCCGCGACGCAGGCCGCCGTGCGGCCGCCGGCCGACGGCGGCGTGTCGGGCGTGCTGCGTCCGCACACGAACACGCGCGCGCCTGCCGCGAGAAACCGATCGGCGATGCGCCGCCCGATGCCCTTGGTGCCGCCCGTCACGAGCACCGTCTTGCCGCTGTAGTCGAATCCGTTCATCGTTGCCTCCGTTTCGGTGGGCCGATGATAGGAAGAAGCGCGCGCGGCTTCGTAGTCTGAAAGGATGATGCCGGCCGGCGCCCGCGGCGCAATCATCATGGCAGGCATCCATCGAACGACGAAGGAGACAACCCGCGATGACGATCCCCACGACGCCGCCTGTCGGCATCTTCACCGACGTGCCGGGCGGCCTGCGCCTGCACCATTACGAGGCGGGCGACGGCCGGCCCGTGGTGTTCATCCACGGCAGCGGCCCGGGCGCGAGCGGTTTCAGCAATTTCAAGCACAACGTCCCGGCTTTCGCGGCGGCCGGCCATCGCGCGATCGTCGTCGACCTGCCGGGTTACGGGCAGTCGTCGAAACCGTCCGATGTCGCGTATACGCTCGATTTCTTCGTCGGCGCGCTGCATGCGCAGCTGAACGCGCTTGGAATCGGGCCCGCCGTGCTGCTGGGCAACTCGCTCGGCGGCGCGATCGCGCTCAAGTACGCGCTCGACTACCCTGACGAAGTCGACGGGCTGATCATGATGGCGCCGGGCGGCGTCGAGGATCGCGACACCTACTTCCGGATGGAAGGCATCCAGCGGATGGTGCAGCTCTTCACCCATCGCCAGATGAACGACGACACGATGCGCGAACTCCTGACGCTGCTCGTGCACGACCCGGCGATCGTCACCGACGCGCTGGTCGCCGAGCGGATGAAGGTGTGCGTCGAGCAGCCGACCGAAGTGCTGTCGACGATGAGCGTGCCGAACCTGACCGGTGCGCTCGGCGACCTGCGCTGCCCGGTGCTCGGCTTCTGGGGCACGGACGACCGCTTCAATCCGGTCGGCGGCGCGCTGACCTTCCTCGAACGCTGCCGCGACGCGCGCTTCGTGCTGTTGAACCGGTGCGGCCACTGGGTGATGGTGGAACACGCCGCCTATTTCAATCGGGAATGCCTCGATTTTCTTTCGGCGCGCAATGCGCGATAACGCCGGATGCGTTGGCAGGCTGGCCCCGACGCGGGCGGCCCGTCCGAACAAAACCATGGAGACGACATGAAGCTCATCGAAGACCTGTTCGACCTGCGCGGCAAGGTGGCCGCGATCACCGGCGGCGCGCGCGGCATCGGCGCCGAGACGGCGCGCACGCTGGCCGCCGCCGGCGCGAGCGTCGCGATTCTCGACGTGCTGTCGCAGCCGGCCGAGGCGCTGGTCGACGAAATCCGCGCGCAGGGCGGCCAGGCCGCTTTCTGGTCGCTCGACGTGACGCACGAGGCCGACGTCACGCGCGTGTTCGGCGAGATCGTCGCGCGCTTCGGGCGCCTCGACGTGCTCGTGAACAACGCGGGCATCGAAGGTCACAACGTGCCGACGCACGAGCTCACGCTCGCGCAGTGGCAGCGCGTGCAGGACGTGAACGTGAACGGCGTGTTCCTGTGCACGCGCGCGGCGATTCCGCATATCGATGCGGCCGGCGGCGGGTCGATCGTGAACCTGTCGTCGATGTACGGGATCGTCGGCGGCGCCGACGTGCCCGCGTATCACGCGTCGAAGGCCGCGGTGCGGATGATGGCGAAGGTCGACGCGATGCTGTACGCGGCGAAGAACATCCGCGCGAACTCGGTGCATCCGGGCTATATCCGCACGCCGATGCTCGAGGACGCTTTCCGCCAGATGGGGCAGGACCCGGATCGCGCATTCGAATACATGCAGACGCACGTGCCGATGGCGAAGATCGGCAGCCCGCGCGACATCGCGGCCGGCATCCTGTATCTCGTGTCGCCGGCAGGCCGCTACGTGACGGGTGCGGAGCTGGTGATCGACGGCGGGTTCACTGCGCGCTGACGCGGCGCGATGCACGTAACGAAACAGGAGACCGGCAGTTGAAAGCGCTCGTGGCAGTGAAGCGCGTGGTCGACGCGAACGTGAAGGTCGGCGTGAAATCCGACCGCACGGGCGTCGACATCGCGAACGTGAAGATGTCGATGAACCCGTTCGACGAGATCGCGGTGGAAGAGGCCGTGCGGCTGAAGGAAGCGGGTGTGGTGACCGAGGTGGTGGCCGTGTCGGTGGGTGTGGCACAAGCGCAGGAAACGCTGCGCACGGCGCTCGCGATCGGCGCGGATCGCGCGATTCTCATCGAAGCGAATGACGGCGTCGAGCCGCTCGGTGTCGCGAAGGTGCTGAAGGCGCTGGTCGACAAGGAGCAGCCGCACCTCGTGATCCTCGGCAAGCAGGCGATCGACGACGATTCGAACCAGACGGGCCAGATGCTGGCGGCGCTGGCGGGTTTGCCGCAAGCGACGTTCGCGTCGAAGGTGACGGTGGCCGACGGCCGTGCAACGGTCGCACGCGAAGTCGACGGCGGCGCGGAAACGCTGTCGCTTCAACTTCCCGCGGTCATCACGACCGACCTGCGTCTGAACGAGCCGCGCTACGTGACGCTGCCGAACATCATGAAGGCGAAGAAGAAACCGCTCGAAGCCGTGAAGCCGGAAGACCTGGGCGTGGATGTTGCGCCGCGCCTGAAGACGCTGAAAGTAGTCGAGCCGCCGAAGCGCGCGGCCGGCGTGAAGGTGCCGGACGTGCAGACGCTGGTCGGGAAGCTGAAGACCGAAGCCAAGGTGCTGTAACGGGGAACGCAACGAAATGACGATTCTGGTAATTGCCGAGCATGACAATGCATCGCTCAAGGTCGCGACGCTGAATACGGTGGCGGCCGCACAGGCACTCCATGCCGCGGGCGCGGGCGACGTTCACGTGCTGGTTGCGGGCTACGATGCACGGACGGCGGCCGATGCGGCCGCGAAGATCGCGGGCGTGTCGAAGGTGCTGCTGGCCGATGCGCCGCAACTGGCCGACGGTCTTGCGGAGAACGTCGAAGCGACGGTAATGGGTATCGCGAACGGCTACTCGCACATCCTCGCGCCGGCGACGGCCTACGGCAAGAACATCGCGCCGCGTATTGCCGCGAAGCTCGACGTCGCGCAGATCTCGGACATCACGGCGGTTGACAGTGCCGACACGTTCGAGCGCCCTATCTACGCGGGCAACGCGATCGCGACGGTGCAGTCGGGCGACCCGATCAAGGTCATCACGGTGCGTGCAACGGGCTTCGATCCGGTGGCATCGGAAGGCGGCAGCGCAGCGGTCGAGAAGATCGAAGCGGCGGCAGATGCAGGCAAGTCGCAGTTCGTGAGCCGCGAAGTGACGAAGCTGGACCGTCCGGAACTCACGAGCGCGAGCATCATCGTGTCGGGCGGCCGCGGGCTGGGCAGCGGCGAAAACTACACGAAGGTGCTGGAGCCGCTGGCGGACAAGCTGTCGGCCGCACTCGGCGCATCGCGCGCGGCAGTCGACGCCGGCTACGTGCCGAACGACTATCAGGTCGGCCAGACCGGCAAGATCGTCGCACCGCAGCTGTACATCGCGGTCGGCATCTCGGGTGCGATCCAGCATCTGGCCGGCATGAAGGATTCGAAGGTGATCGTCGCGATCAACAAGGATCCGGACGCACCGATCTTCAGCGTGGCCGACTACGGCGTCGTCGGCGACCTGTTCACACTGGTGCCGGAAACGGTCGCGGCGCTCTGACCGATGCCGCTGTTCGAATTCAACGGCGTGCGGCCGCGCATCGATCCGTCCGCGTATGTCGACCCGAGCGCGGTCGTGATCGGCGACGTGACGATCGGTGCGCGCTGCTACATCGGTCCGCATGCGAGCCTGCGCGGCGACTTCGGCGCGATCGTCGTCGAGGAAGGCAGCAACGTGCAGGACGGCTGCGTGCTGCACGTCGGAATCGGCGACACGTGCCGGCTCGGCGTGAACAGCCACGTCGGCCATGGCGCGATCGTGCATGGCGCGACGCTGGAACCGGACACGATGATTGGGATGAATGCGGTCGTGATGGACGGCGCGACGATCGGCGCGACGACGATCGTCGCCGCGTGCGCGTTCGTGAAGGCCGGCTACGACGTGCCGCGCGGCGTGCTGCTCGCGGGCATGCCGGGGCGCGTCGTGCGGCGGCTGAGCGACGCGGAGATCGACGCGAAGGCGAACGGCACGCGGATCTATCAGCAGCTGGCGGCCGACTGCCTGCGCACGCTCAAGCGGATCGACGGGTGAGCGCGCATCCGGGCGGCCCAGGATGCGACGGATTGCCGGGCAGGTTGCCGTTGCCGTAAGATCGGCACTGGCTTTCCCACCGGCATCCGCGTTACATGAAAAAGCACGTCCGTTTGCGGTTCACAGTCATTGCGTCGGCTTTTGCCGTCTACAGCGTTTACATGCATATCCAGCAGATGATCAGTGGCTGCGTGTGGGTCAGGGGCCATCAGCGCTGCAGTTTCGAGAACAGCGCGAATTTCGACGGCTGGATGGATCTCGACCTGATGATCGCCTGCTGCTGGGTGGCCGCCGCGGCGGTGGGCTGGATTTCCGTCGTGCAGGCCGCGAAGAAACCGGGCTGAAGTCCGACGCTTCGTTCACGCGAAACCGGTCGCTGTCAATCCGTGACAACGATCGTCCGTGCGGCATCGCCGCAATCGTCAGTGCCATACCCGGCCCCCGCGCTACAGGTACAACCGGCCGGAGGCGCGGGTTCCGGTCCGCCGATGCGCCGGTCCGAGCCTGGCCTCGCCGTCCATCCGCCGCGATCGGCCGTCGTTGTGCTTTTACCTTCCGTGCCGGGATAATGATCCGGCGTTGCGCACGCTGCGCGAGGGGAGGCTCCCATGCAATTTCCGACAGGATCGGTGGTCGCGCTCAGTTCGGCCGCCGCGACGATGTTTTCGATGGGCATGCTGTTTCTCGGCTACTGGGGTTGGCACGAACCGCTGCCGTGGCGGTTCGGCGACTACGTCGTGATCCTGCCGGCGCTCGCCGGGTTCGCGTGCCTCGTCAGCGTGCCGTTTCTCGCCACTTCGCCGATGAAAACCCCCGACGACGAGACGCGGATGTTGGTCGCGCGACGCGTGTTTCTGTGCGGTGCGAGCGCGTTGTGGTGCGCGATCGTCGCGTCGCTGGTCGTGTGAGGTTCGTGCAGGAGTCGCATCAGCCGATGTCCGCCGGCGCGGTCTTGCGCGCTTGTGTCGAAACCTCTTCCAACCGCGTTTGACGGACCGTTTTCAAGTATTGATTCGGGCTACCCCGACGGCTTTGATTTCCCGGTGCCGTGCACTAGATTCGAAGCATTCATGTGCAATCGAGCGCGAGGTGGAGCCATGACGCCGTGGGAGATTCAGGGCACCGAACTGATGAATTGCAATTGCTCATACGGTTGCCCGTGCCAGTTCAATGCGCTGCCGACCAACGGCTATTGCGCGGCGATGGGGGCGATTTCGATCGACAGCGGCCACTACGGCGACGTGGTGCTCGACGGTGTCAGGATCGCGGTCGTGTTCGCGTGGCCGGGGGCGGTTCACGAGGGCAGGGGCAAGTGCCAGCCGATCGTCGAAGAGCGCGCGAGCCCGGCGCAGCGCGACGCGGTGCTGAAGATCATGACTGGTCAGGATACCGATCCTTTTGCGACGATGTTCGCGGTCTTCGCGTCGACGCTCGAGCAGGCGTTCGATCCGATCTTCGCGAAGATCGATTTCGACGTCGATGTCGATGCACGGCGCGGCCGGATTCATGTCGACGGCGTGTTCGACGTCGCGGGCGATCCCATCCTCAATCCGGTGACGGGGGACGAACATCGCGTACGGATCGACCTGCCGCACGGTTTCGAGTACGAGCTGGCCGAAATCGGTTCGGGCACGTCGCGCTCGCAAGGCAACATTCCGCTGACGCTCGACGGCACCTATGCGCAGTTCGCACGGCTGCACATGAACAATCATGGGTTGATCCGGCATCGCGCCGCGGCATGACTGCGTTCGACCACGGGCGCTGGTACGAGCGCGTCGTTACGCTGCTCGGCATGGCGGCGCTCGTCGGGTTGTGCTGGTTCTACCTGTGGACGGGGGCGGGAACCGGCATGTCGGCGCTGGAGATGACGACCGTCGCGCTCTTTCCGCATCGCCTCGCGGACGCCATGGGCAGCATGGAGCCGACGCTCACGACCGTGATCGTGATGTGGTGGGTGATGATGATCGCGATGATGACGCCCAGTGCGGCGCCGCTCGTGATGCTGTACCGGCGCGTGCTGCGGCAGCGGGGCGCGGACGGCGCCGGTTCGGCGTTCACGTCGGTGGCGCTGCTGGCCGGTTATCTGGCCGCGTGGCTCGCGTTCTCGATCGGCGCGGCGTTGCTCCAGGCGATGCTGCAGCCGGCCGGGCTGATCTCCGCGATGATGCTGTGGTCGAAGAGCGCCGTCCTGTCCGCGATCGTGCTGGCGCTGGCCGGTCTCTATCAGTTTTCGCCGCTCAAGCGCGCGTGCCTGCGGCAATGTCGGGCGCCGGCCGCGTTCCTGGTCGCGCACTGGCGTCCGGGCGTCGCCGGCAGTTTCCTGCTCGGCGCGCGGCACGGCATGGTTTGCGTGGGGTGCTGCTGGTTGCTGATGGCGCTGCTGTTCGTCGGCGGCGTGATGAACGTCGTCTGGATCGCCGCGCTGTCGTGCTTCGTGTTCGCGGAAAAGATCCTGCCCGGCGGCGAACGTATCGGGCAGGCGCTGGGCGTCGTGCTGATTGCGTGGGCCGGTGTGACGTTGATCGTGTGACGGGCGATCGTCCCTGCGGGGAACGCGGGGACGGCCCGATGGGAGCGTGGCGATGAAAACCTGCTTGCAGCTCGCCGCCGTATGGTGCGCGATGGCCGTCGTTGCGCCTCCGGCGTTCGCGGGCGGCGACATGTCCGACATGAAGATGGGCGGCGCGGCGATGTCGGCGCCGGATTCGGCGCTGACCGATGCCGAGGTCCGGGAGATCGACGTCGGCCGCGGACGGGTGACGTTGAAGCACGGTGCCCTCGACAACGTCGGGATGCCGCCGATGACGATGGCGTTCAAGGTCGCCGACGCAGCCATGCTCAGGCCGCTTCATGTGGGCGACAAGGTCAGGGTCCGGGTGGAAAACGTCAACGGTACGCTCACGATCGTGAAGCTCGTGAAGCGGCCGTGACGAACGCGCCGGCACGCGCGCGCGGGCTCGGCGTGCGGCGGCTGATGTCCGGTTGGGTTGGTATTGCGCCGGGTGATGCGTTCATCACGCAGGCGCCCCCGTGCCGAGATCCACGAAGACGTTGTTGGCGCGCGCCTCGTACAGCCGCTTGCCGAGTTTCTGACAGTCGTGTTCGCCGTGTTCCGGCCGGTCGCACGCCACCAGATAGACCCGCGGCAGATCGCCGGTGTTCAGCGTCGTGTGTGCGTCGCTGCCGCGCGGAAATCGCGTGAGGTTGCAGCGGCCGATCGCTTCGCCGGTTCCCGACAGGACAAAGACGCATTCCGCGTACGGGCGGCGGCGCATCGTGGGGCATATCTGAATGACGGCGGTACAGGCCGGAAAGCACCGTTCGCCGCCGCGATGCTACGTAACGCAGCGGGCGCGTTACGCCCGCGTCACCCGGTACGCGACGCCCGGTCGAAGCTGCGAAGACGGCCGCGGACGCAGCACGACGCCCCTGAACGGCCGTCTGGACGCGGCTCTCCGGCAGGCGTGCGAAGTCGTCGTTGAGGCCGATCGCAATGGCACGATAGATGCTTATCAGAGTGATCGAGCTAAAAAAGCTAACGGGGGCTTCCATGCAAAATCACTTCATCAGGACGAACGTTGCGCTCGCGGCCATTGCGGCGGCTTGCGCACTGGCCGCGTGCGGCGGGACCGATGTTACGGCGCCGAAGCCGGGCGGTAACAACATCGGCACGAGTACGAGTGGCACTGGCGGGAGCAGTGGTACGAGTGGGACTAGTGGCACGAGTGGAACCAGCGGAACGAGTGGGACCAGTGGCACGAGCGGAACCAGCGGAACGAGTGGGACTAGTGGCACGAGTGGAACCAGCGGAACGAGTGGGACCAGTGGCACGAGCGGAACCAGCGGCACGAGCGGAACCAGCGGCACAAGTGGAACCAGCGGCACAAGTGGAACCAGCGGCACAAGTGGAACCAGCGGCACAAGTGGAACCAGCGGTACGAGCGGAACCAGCGGTACGAGCGGAACCAGCGGTACGAGTGGAACCAGCGGAACGAGTGGAACCAGCGGTACGAGTGGAACCAGCGGTACGAGTGGAACCAGCGGTACGAGTGGAACCGGCGGCACAAGCGGCACCAGCGGTACCCCCGGCACCAACGGCATCATCAGCTCCGTCGGCGCGGTCGTCACGGGCGTCGGCGCCACGATCAGCGCGGCGAGGCCGCCGGGCGTGGACGCGGGCGTGGCGATCGGCGCCGGCGACACGGTCTCCGGCGTGGGCACGCTCATCCGCGACACGTCGAACGCCGTGAGCAACGGCATCGGCCAGACCGGCTTCACCGCGAACCCCGTCGGGACCACGGTCGCCGGGCTCGGCACGATCGTCGGCTCGGCCGGCAACCCGGTCGCCGGCCTCGGCGAAACGGTGAAGGCGCTCGGCACCGGCCCGCTGTCGCCGTTGGCGCCGCTCACGACGCCGGTCGGCGGGCTGCTCGACACTGTGGCCGGCGGAATCAAGACCGGCGGCACGATGCTCGGCTCGGCTCTTTCGTCGGGCCCGGTCCAGCAGACGACGCAGGCGATCAGCACGGCGATCACGCCGCTCGTCACGACCGTCGGCCAGGTCACGCAGCAGGTCGGCACGGCGACCGGCCTCGGGCAGCCCGTCGCGGGCCTGCTCGGCCAGATCGGCGGCGCGATCACGTCGGCGGGATGGAAGGTAACGTCCACGTCGCCGCAGCCGGTGGTCGGCGGCGTCGGCGAACTCGTGCGCGCGGTCGGCAACACGGTGACCAACGTGGGCGGCCTCGTGAACCCGAACGGCGCGAACGGCGCGGTGCCGGTCGCGGGCCTGGTGACGAGCGTGGTCGGCGGCATGCCGGCGGCCGTCCACAACGGTCCGGCAACCGGCACGGGCGGCGGCTCGCCGTTGGGCGGCCTCTCCAATCCGCTCGCGCCCGTTACCGGGCTGGTGGGCGGCTTGCTCGGCGGCCTGGCGGGAAAGTAGCCGCCCCGTCCGGATCGTCACGGCGGTAACCGGCCGAATGAAAATCGGCCGCCGGTTACCGCCGATCCTGCCGGTCGGATAGTCTCCTGCGGGGAAACCGGCAGGCCGGCGCCGCCCGCTGCATCAATCGCGACCCACGTCGTGCTGCGATGGCGGCCGCGCCAAACCGCGTGCGGGCAGCGGCGTCGACATCACGATCGACGTGCGCGTTTCGCCGTACAGATTGATGCGTCCGATCAGTTGTTCGAGATGGGTCATGCTGATGGCGACGAGTCGCATGACGTACGAGTCCGCGCCCGTCACGTGATGGCATTCGACGACTTCGGGAATCGTCTCCAGCAGCCGGAGGAATTTGGCTTTCGCCGGTTGCGCGACCGTGATCCCGATCAGCGCGCTGACCGGATAGCCGGCCGCGACAGGATTGATCCGCGCCGTGTAGCCGTCGACGACGCCGGCCGCTTCGAGGCGCTTCACGCGCTCCGTCACCGCCGGCACCGACAGGTGCACGTGGCGCGCCAGCTCCGTGTAGCTGATGCGGCCGTTGTCCTGCAACAGCGCCAGTACCTTCCAGTCCAGATCGTCCATCGCGGCGGATTTTTTAAGGTCGAGTGACCATTTTTCCTTAAAAACCGCATTCAGCGAGGACGGGATTTTCCCTACGATGCCTGTTCCACCCGTTGCAGGTTGCAAGGAGCAGGCGATGCTGTTCATCAAGTCCGTCGTGATGGGGCTGTCGATCGCGGTGCCGGTCGGCCCGATCGGCATGCTGTGCATTCAGCGCAGCCTGAGCCGCGGGTTTCGCGCGGGATTCGCGACGGGCATCGGCGCCGCATGCGCCGATGCGATCTACGGCCTGCTCGGCGCGCTCGGCATCGCGGGTGTCGTCACCGCGTTCCCAATGCTCACCGTCGGCCTGAAAATCGGCGGCGGCGCGTTCCTCGTGTGGCTTGCATGGACCATCGCGCGACAGGCGCCGGCCGACTCCCGCGCGCCGCGCGACGTGCCGCGTGCGAGCGTGTTGCGGGATTTCCTGACCACGTTCGGCCTGACGCTGTCGAATCCGATGACGATCCTGTCGTTCGTCGGGATTTTCGCGGCGCTCGGCCCGCTGTCGGGCGCGGGTGAAGGGGCGATGGGGCCGGCCGTCGCGCTGATGGTCGCCGGCGTGTTCACCGGTTCCGCGACGTGGTGGCTGTGCCTGAGCGGTGCGACCGCCGCACTGCGCACGAAGATGCCGTTCGCGTTCATCCACGGGCTGTCGCGCGTGTCGGCCGCAGTGATCGCGGTATTCGGCGTGATTCAGGTGATCGCGGGCGTGCGCGGTGTGATCCAGGTCTAGATGTCGGTCGATGCACGGCGCATATCGCATGGCGACCGGATCGCATCGACCGTCCCGCCTGCCCACCCGCCATCACGGTATTGCGTTGCCGTCCGCCGGCTTCGCGACGATCATCCCAGCTCGAACGACGTCACGCCGAACACGCGATCGATCGCAATCGCCGGCGCGTCTTTCGTGTACATCCGCGCGGTTCCGAAGACGCTCGTCATCCCGTGCCGTTCCGCCAGCGCGACAGCAGCGGGGTTGGTTTCCGGCACGTCGAGCACGATCGTTTCGCCCGGCATGCGCGCCGCGAGCGCGCGAAGCAGCCCGGTGGCAACATCTGCGTCGTCGGCGAACAGCGGGCCGATCTTGCAGCCTGCGCGGCAGCGGCGCACGACCCCGTAACCGGCGATCCGGTCGCCGTCGACCGTCGCGAGCGCCACCGCATCCGGTTGCCCGATCCACGCGGCAAGGAAGCGATCGCGCGCCGCGGGAAAGCACGGGTGATCGTACGCGAGCAACTGCGCGAACGGCACGTCGGCTGCTGCCACCACGTGCGCGCACCCGATGCCGTCCACGCGCCCCTGATAGCGGATGTTGCGGTAGGCCAGCCTGAAGCCGGATTTCCGGTAGTTCGCCTGCTGGGCGACGACGCCGTCGAGCCCGACGTTGCGACCGGCGAGGTAACGCATGCCGTGCTGCCAGATTCGCATGCCGAAGCCCCGGCCGCGAAATCCGGGTTTCACGATATAGAGACCGATGAAGCCGAAGCATGCGTCGTAGGCGACCGCGGCAAGGCACGCGACCGGCTCGCCGCGCAGCACGCCGACGAAGAATCCGGCCGGGTCCGCTTCCCGGAAACACGACGGATCGTGCAGGCCGGGGTTCCAGCCTTCCGCGGCCGCCCATTCGACCGACATCGCGACTTCGTCGGCCGACATGGTGCGCACGATGAAGTCTTCGTCCTGATCCATGGTTCACCTCGGTCGCTGTGCTCGGGATTGCGCGTGACGTGACGGCCTGTGCATCGGGGCGCGCGGGCGTTCGGCAAGATCGCCGTCCGCGCACCCGCTACGGGTGGAAGGTTTCGCCGCGGGTCAGCATGGCGATGAATTCCGCGATCTTGCGCGCCCTGGTTTCCGGTTTCCTGGCGTTTTGTATCCGGTACAGGATCGCATAGCGGTTACGGCTGTTCAGCGTCGCGAAAAACTTCGCGGCTTTCGGATGAGCGTCCAGCGCCGCCTGCAGGTCGTCCGGCACGGTCGAGTTGCTGGCCGACGTATAAGCCGCCTGCCAGCGGCCGTCCTTCCTGGCCTTCTCGATTTCGCTCATGCCGGCCGGCCGCATCCTGCCTGCGGCGATCAGCGCTTCGGCGCGGTCGGTGTTCAGTTTGGACCAGCTGCTTTTTGCGGAGCGCGGGGTGAAGCGCTGGAGCCAGCAGATGTCGTCCCCGGCCCGCTTTTGGCCGTCGATCCAGCCGTGGCAGAGGGCGCTTTCCAGCGCCTGTTCGTACGTGACGGTGCGCAGATCGGCACCTTTTTTCGCGAGACGCAGCCAGACACCCGTTGAAGCGCCGCCGTTTTGACCGAGCCAGCTTTCCCATTCGGTCTGACTGGCAAAGGTTAGAGCGGATTCGGTCATGTCGCCGTCCTGAAGGGTTGCGTGCATGTGCGGGGATAGCGTCCGCAGTCTAACAGTGTCGATACGGGCGGCGAAGTCCGTGATGCGGCCGAAGGCCGGCCGCCCGGGGCATCGCGGGTCCGTCGGCGGGGCTGGACCGGAATCGCCTGTGTCAAGCATCCGGCGACGACGGAAGACCTTGCCGCACACGGCACCAAAGGCCCCGCCATCGACGCGTCAGAACGTGTAGCTCACCTTACCGAACGCCGTGCGCCCCAGCGTGTTGTACCCGTACGCGGTCATGTACTGCCGGTCGAACAGATTCGACACGGTCGCCGATACCGTCAGGTGCGAATTGATCCGGTACGACGCACGCAGCCCCACCGTCAGATACGAAGGCAGATAGGTCGAGTTCGCCGGATCGTCGAACGTCGTGCCGCCATACAGCAGCGACGCGCCCGTGCTCAACGCATGCAGGTGCAGCTCGTCCCACGTGTGGTCGATGTTGATGCTGACCGTCTGGCGCGGCCGCCGGTTGAGCCACGAGTCGTTCGTCTCGTCCTGCGGATTCAGGAGCCCGACCGCGACGCTCACCGGCGTCGAGCGGCCGATCGTCCCCTTGTACGACAGGTCGATCCCGCGAATATGCGCGCGGCCGATGTTCATCGGCGAGAACGTCGCCGGGTTGTACGCGATCAGGTTCGTGACGCGCGTGTCGTAGATCGCCGCCGTGAACGTGCCGTACGACGTGTTCGCATCGACCGCGGCCTCGACCGACGTGTTGCGCTCCGGGCTGAGATTCGGATTGCCGTAGCCGGGGTAGTACAGGTCGTTGAACGTCGGCAGCTTGAACGCATTGCCGTACGACACGCGCGCCGTATACACCGGCGTGATCGCCCACGACAGCGCCGCGTTGCCCGTATTCACCGACTGCCCGGCGATGATTTCATGACGTCCCGCGACGAACATCGTCACGTTGCCGAGCGTCGCCGACTGATGCAGCGAGAATGCGGAGTCGTTGCGCGTCGGCACGCCGTTCGGAATGTCGACCGGCAGGAACGCCTGCTCGCGCGTGAAGTCGTACGCGAGCTTGGTTTCGCCCGACAGCGGCAGCCCGAACAGATGGAACCCGCGCTCCTGATGCGTCAGCGACGTCGACGTGCTGATGCGCTGCGAATCGATCTGGTCGGTCGGGATGGTCGGGGCGCTCGCGTAGAGGAACCCGCGATCGTTCGCATAGCCGAAGGACTGGTCGAACTGCGTGTCCGGCGTGATGTCGAGATGGAATGCGATCCCGGTCGTCAGCTGATGATCGAGCTGGCGGTTCGCGTAGCCGCTGTTGTCGTACGACAGATCGGACCGGTGATACAGCGCGAACGTCGAGATCGACCAGTTGTCGCGCGCGTAGCCGAGGCGTGCATCGAGGTCCTGCGCGTGATACGGGTTGCGGCCGGCCTCGTGCCCGTATGCGAAGGGCCGCGTCGCGTCGATGCCGGCCGTGTTGTACGTGTGCAGGCCGAGCGAGTAGGTGAGCCCGCCGAGCGCGGCGAGCGGCCCGGTCGACGGCACGGTGCCCGACGTGCGCAGCTGCGTGTCGAACGTCTTGTTCGACCCGCCGCCGAACGACACGGTGGTCTGGTTCGGCTGGTTGGCGGCACGGCGCGTGAAGAGCTGCACGACGCCGCCCATCGCATTGGCGCCGAACGACGCGGCGGCCGGCCCCGAAATCACTTCCACCCGTTCGAACGCTTCGGTCGGCAGGTCCGACCACGGCGCGATGCCGGTGGTCGGCGAACCGATCCGGATGCCGTCGATGAACACCGCGACCTGGCTTGCCGACGAGCCGCGAATGCTGACCGATGCGTTCGAGCCGGGGCCGCCGTTCTGCGAGACGGTCACGCCCGGCAGCGTCGCGAGCGCCTGCGTGATGCTCGGGTCGCTCGGCGCCAGCCGGTCGAGGTCGGTACGCGTGAGCACGTGGGTCGTCGCATAGCGCTGGTCGAACGACTCGGGCAGCCGCCGCGTGTCGGTCACGTTGACGGTCGGCAGGTCGGCATTGTTGGCGGCCGGGGCCGGCTGCGAAACCGCGGTGTCGCCGGCGGCGTGCGCGAGCGGCGACAGGAGTGCGGTCGCGGCGGACGTGGCAAGGAGGTGTCGAATCTTCATGAGGCTGTCGTCGTGGTCGGGCTGCGCATGCGCCGATCGAAAGCGGGCAGCGGGCAGCACCGGTTTTGTTATCGGTGAGCGGGCTATCGCGCGACCGGCCGGTGCCGGCCGCCGTCGCGGGCGTTGCGGGTGCAGGGGCGGCGCACGCCGGCGGGCGCGAGCGAAAGGGAACGGCGCGCGCGAGCAGGCGGGCCGTGCATGCCGGCAGCGTGCCGGCGCGGCGCTTCCGGTGCGAAAGCGAATGCGGTAACGGTGGACATCGGGCGGATCCGGAGGTCGGGCCGTCCATGCAACGGGCAACCGCGCATGGCGGTGCCTGGCGCATCGGGACACCCCGCCCGGTGCGGCTGCTTGGACCTCGGGTCGATGGCAGGTCTCCTGGCTCGCGGGTCGTGATTCGCGCCGGCCTTCCCGGTTTCCCAGTGGCATGCAGTGGCACGGATTCGCCGCTCACAGTTGCGGGGGCAGCCGCAGATTCGAGGTCCTGCCTCGCCTGCGTTCCCTTTTGATCCCATCCCTGGGAACCATCAGCGCGCAAGGGTAATGGCGTGCGCGCCGGCGCGTCAATTGTCCGGCGGCGCGGGGATGCGAAAAAACGTCATTGCCGGGCAAAAACGGTCGAAATCCTTTCCGTCATACGTCACCGTCGCGCGTCATGTCTGACGAAACGGGGCCGCTCGCCGCCTGGCGATCGCGCCTGAACCGGCTCGGCGCGACACCCGTCCACCGGACGAAGGCGCGGCGGAACGCTTCCTCGCCGCCGAAACCGAGCTGCGCGGCGATGCGCGCGACCGGCCAGTCCGACTCGCGCAACCGGCGCTGCGCGGCCTCGGCGAGACACTGCTCGCGCAGCGCGTGATAACCGCTTCCTTCGGCCGCGAGGCGCCGCCGCAGCGTCGCTTCGCTGGTGCCGAGCCACGCGGCGAGTGCGGCGAGCGCCGGCAACGCCTGTTCGTGCGCGAGCGCCGCATCGAGAAAACCGCGTACCTGCTGCGTCCACGACACGACCGCCGGCGCCGCATCGATCAGGCGAAACGGAAAATCGACGAGAAACGCGTCGAGTTCGGCCGGCTGCCGGATCACGCGGCATGCGAGCCGGGCCGCGTCGAACGCGAAGCCGTAGGTTGTGCGGCCGACCTCGACCGGGGCGTTGAACAGCCCGAGCAGCGGCATCGCGTCGTCGCGGTGCGGATGGCCGAGCCACACGTCGGCCGGCCGCAGCGGCTGCCCGATCAGCCAGCCGAACAACTGCAGATAGCAGAACAGGCCCGTCAGGTCGACGAGGCACGCGGCCGGGCTGCGCGTGCGGCGCAGCGAATCCATCCGGAACGTCGCGCGGCCGTCGCGAACGGCGAGCGACAGCGCACCGGCGCGCGGCGTCAGCATCTCGCAGAAGTCGCGCGCACAGCGGATCGCGTCGGCAAGCGTCGCGCAACTCAGCAGGCAGCCGCACATCAGGTCGACTTCGCGCTTGCGCATCGGCGGATGGCCGTCGCCGCGCGCGACCTGCGCCTCCAGCCGTTCGATCGCTTCGCGGTACAGCGCGACGAAATCGCCAGGCGTCGCCGTCGGTGGCGACGGCGACGCATCGCGGTCGGCCGGCGGCGCGCCGCTGCGCGAGAGTTCGCTCAGCAGCCGCGCGCCGAGGCCCGGCAGGATGCGACCGCGGGCCGGCATGGCGCGCTGTTTCATGAGTTTCCCGTTCTGAGCGTCGTGACAGGGGCGGGTGAGCGGGCCGGTAGGGGCTCGCAAACCGTCGCCACGCAAGAATGCTATCCACGCCGGCCGCCCGCGGCCTCGCCGGAACGGCGTAGGCCGGCCCCGCATCCCAGTCACGAACGACCCCGGACGACACGCGAATGATCCAGATCGTAGACGAAATCACGCTCGCGCCCGAGCGCATTCCCGACGTGCTTGCACTGCTGCGCGACCGATATCTGCCGGGCCATGCGGCGCGCGGGCTGACGGCGGCTGGCCGCTGGGTATCGCCGCCCGTCGCGGTGCCGGGGCAGCCGAGCACGCTGTGGCTGACCTGGCACGTGGCCGATGCGCCGGCCTACTACCGGATGCGCGCGCTGACGGATGCCGGCGTGGCCGGCTTCTGGATGGCCGTCGACGCGCTGTGCGACGTGCGCCGCCGCCATGTGATGACGGACGCCGACGCGCCGCTGCACGCACTGACGGAGGTCGACGATGCGGCATGACACGGCGCGGGTATTCGTGTCGGCGGAGGGCAACGCCGACGCGATCGAACGGGCATTGCGCGACGCCGCTCGCGCGCTGGCCGGCGCGCGGCGCGTGGCGCTGGCGCGCAATCTCGACGGCAGCTGGGGCGCGGGCGACTACACGCTCGACGTGCTGCGCGACGAATCGGCGGCCGAAGGCGCACCGGATTTCGCCGCGCTGGCGCAGCTGCCGGGCATCGAGCGCATCGACGGCGCCCGCTGCCGCGCGATCGGCGGCGGCCTGCGCGAACCGGCGCTGCGCGACGGCGTGTGGCGCACGCTGATGCTGCGCGTGCGGCCGCAGGCCCACGCCGATCAGGTCGACGCGCTCGAACGCGAACTGCTGCGCATGCCCGCGTTCATGCCCGGTATCCGCAACTGGCGCCTGAGCCGGATCGTGACGCCCGGCGCGTGGACGCACGTGTGGCAGCAGGAATTCGCGCACGTCGGCGACCTGCTCGGCGAATACCTGCTGCATCCGTATCACTGGGGCTGGGTCGACCGCCGGTTCGATGCCGAAAGCCCCGACTGGACGGTCGACGCGATCTCGCATGCGTTCTGTCCGCTCGCGTCGAGCCTGCTGGCCGATACCGATATGGCCGCGTGACGCGCGGCACCCGTCGAGCCGACGACAACCCTGAACTGGAGACACGAAGATGCGAGCCCTGTTGATCGACCGCGTTGGTCATTCCGACGTTCTACGGATGGCCGACGTGCCGGCACCGAAGCCGGGCGCGGGCGACGTGCTGATCCGCGTGGCCTGTGCGGGCGTCAATCCCGCCGACTGGAAATGCCGCGAAGGCTACCTCGGCGCGTTCATGCAGTACACGTTTCCGTTCGTGATCGGCTTCGACGCGGCGGGCGTGGTCGAAGCGGTCGGCGACGGCGTCGACGGTTTCGCGCCCGGCATGCGCGTGTTCGCGCAGACCGACGTCGGCGCGGGGCGCTGGGGCGCGTATGCGGAATACGTGGCGGTGCGCCACGACTCGGTCGTGCGGCTGCCCGACGCGGTGCGTTTCGCGGAAGCGGCCGCGACGCCGACGCCCGCACTGGCCGCATGGGCCGGCCTGTTCGACGACGGCGCGCTGCGGGCGGGCCAGACCGTGCTGATCCACGGCGGCGCGGGCGCGGTCGGCACGTTCGCGATCCAGCTCGCGGCGCAGGCCGGCGCGCGCCTCGCGGCGACGTGTTCGGCGAGCAACCGCGAGACGGTCGAATCGCTGGGCGCGACCGCGAGCATCGACTATCGCGCGCAGGACATCGCCGCGGCGCTGCGCGCGTGGGCGCCCGGCGGCGTGGATCTCGTGCTCGACACGGTCGGCGGCGACACGCTGCCCGATGCGCTCGACCTGCTGGCGCCGGGCGGCACGCTCGCGACCATCATGACGCTCGCGCCCGGCGATGCGCAGCGGCTTGCCGCGACTGCCGCCGACGCCGCACGGCGCGGCCTGCGCACCGCGATGACCTATAGCCGGATGCCGAGCGGCGCGACGCTCGCCCGGATCGCCGCGCAACTCGGCACGCGTGCGCTGCGCGTGCCGCGTTTCGACCGTTTCCCGCTCGAACAGGCGGCCCGCGCACTCGATCTCGTTCAAACGGGCGAGGCGAAAACGAAGCTCGTGCTTCATGTTGCGGATATCGACGGCTGAGCGATCCGCACGCACTTCACAGGAGACCACGATGACCGATATCCGAACCGGCGTACTGACCGGCAAGTGCGCGCTCGTGACGGGCGCGAGCCGCGGCATCGGCCGCGCGATCGCGCAGCGCCTCGCATCGGAAGGCGCAACCGTCGTCGTGACGGCGCGCAGCCTCGCGCAATCGACCACGACCGCCGGCACGCTCGCCGAAACGGTGGCGCTGATCGAGCAGGCCGGCGGCCGTGCGATCGC
Organism: Burkholderia metallica; assembly: GCF_001718555.1. Taxonomy (NCBI): domain Bacteria; kingdom Pseudomonadati; phylum Pseudomonadota; class Betaproteobacteria; order Burkholderiales; family Burkholderiaceae; genus Burkholderia; species Burkholderia metallica. Next base: position 1,577,753 of record NZ_CP013403.1, on the reverse strand, counting down.
GCTGGCGGCCGACCTGTCGAACGCGGCCGAGCGCGATGCGCTCGTCGGGCGCGCGGCGCACGCGGCCGGCGGCCTCGACATCCTCGTCAACAACGCGGGCGTGGCCGACTACGCGTGCGTCGACGCGATGCCGATGACGATGTTCGACACGACGATCGAACACTATCTGCGCATCCCGTTCGCGCTGGCACAGGCCGCGATTCCGCTGATGCGCGCGCGCGGCGCCGGCTGGATCGTGAACGTCGGCTCGGTGACGGCGCTGCCGCCGCTACGGCCGTTCGACGCGTTCTCCCGCATGGGCGGCGCGACCGTCTATGCGGCGGCGAAGGCGGCGCTGTCGCGCTTCACGCAGGGGCTCGCGGCCGAACTCGAAGCCGACGGCATTGCGGTGAACCTCGTTGCGCCGAGTACGGCGATCCGCACGCCGAGCGCCGCGCGCTACATCCCCGAAGGCTATCCGACCGAGGACGTCGCGTATCTCGCCGAAACCGCGCTCGCGCTGTGCAGCCTGCCGGCGCGCGAACGCACGGGCCTCGTCACGCACAGCCTGCATTTCCCGCTCGCGCAGCAGCTCGCGGTGCGATCGCTCGACGGCCGCACCGCGTTGCCGCCGCCGGTGATTCCCGCCTATGCGCATCCCCGCATCGACCCCACAGGACTCTGACTGACATGATGAATTCGATTCGCTTCGACGGCGGCACCGCCGTGATCACCGGCGCGGCCAGCGGCATCGGCAGCGGGCTCGCGCGCCACGCGGCCGCGCTCGGCATGCGCGTCGTGCTGGCCGACCTCGATCCGGCGAAGCTCGACGCATTCGCCGCGACGCTCGACACCGACGTCCTGTGTGTGCCGACCGACGTCAGCCGGCCCGACGCCGTCGACGCGCTGGCGGAGGCCGCGTGGCAGCGTTTCGGCGGCGTCGACCTGCTGTTCAACAACGCGGGCGTGATGGCGACCGGTTTCAGTTGGGAAATCACGCCGGAACGCTTCGAGCGCAGCTTCGCGATCAACGTGCACGGCGTGATGAACGGGATCCGCAGCTTCGTGCCGCGGATGCTCGCACGCAACGTGGCGGCGCGCATCGTCAATACCGCGTCGGTCGGCGGGTTCCTGCCGAGCCCGCTGATGTCGCCCTATTCGGCGACGAAATTCGCGGTGGTCGCGCTGACGGAGTCGCTGTACGGCGAACTGAAGATGCTCGGCGCGCCGGTGGGCGTGTCGTTGCTCGCGCCGGGCCCCGTGCTGTCGGGCATTTTCAACGACCCGTTCGGCGCGGTGCACGACCGGCCCGAGGTGCGCAGCTTCGTCGACACGATGCGCTCGATGCTGAACGCGCACGGGCTCACGCCCGACGCATTCGCCGAGCGGGTGTTCGTCGGCATCCGCGAAGGGCGCTACTGGCTGATTCCGCAACCGGAGACGATCGACGGCGCGCTGCAGCGGCGCACCGACGACATCCTCGCCGCCCGCGATCCGTCGCTGCCGTCGTTCTGAAGCGAGCGGGCCGGGCGCGGCTGCCGCGCCCGGCATGTGCCGTCACATATGCGTGCCGGCATGCGTGCGGCCGCCCGGGTCGCCGCCGCGATCGGGCGGCGTATTGTTCTGATCGATCTTCGCGAGCACGAAGCCGGCGGGCGGCAACGCGCCGGGCGAGCGGTGCGTCGCGTGCGCGACGGCGTCGTACGGCGATGCGGCGGGAAAACCGGATGACGTCACGCCCGGTTGAGCGAACGCCGAAACAACAACGGCCGCCAGGGCGGCGGCGACGATCGCATGCGTTTTCATGGTGGCTCCTTCACGACTGACTGACTGCGGGATAACGTAATCAGTCTAGGGCGCGAAACTTAACGCGCCGTGAAGGTGGGGAGCGGCGCGGATGAAGGAATGTTCATGCGCGCCGCGCCGTTCATGCAGGCGCCGACACCAGTGCGCAGAAGTTCTCGAGATCGACGTTGCCGCCGCTGATCACCACGCCGACGCGCTTGCCCTTCAGCGCATCCTTCATCCGTCGCACGGCGGCGAACGACAGGCAGCCGGTCGGCTCGACCACGATCTTCATGCGCGTCGCGAAGAAGCGCATGCAGTCGACGAGTTCGGCGTCCGTCGCGGTCAGGATGTCGTCGACGTCGCGGCGGATGATCGGGAACGTCAGGTTGCCGAGGTGCTGCGTCTGCGCGCCGTCGGCGATCGTGCGCGGCGTGTCGATATGGACGATCGAACCGGACCGGAACGACTGCTGGCCGTCGTTGCCGGCTTCCGGCTCGACGCCGTACAGCGTCGCGTGCGGCGACAGCGCGCGCGTGGCGAGCGCGGTGCCCGACAGCAGGCCGCCGCCGCCGAGCGGCGTGAACACCGCGTCGAGCGGGCCGACTTCGTCGAACAGTTCCTTGGCCGCCGTCCCCTGGCCGGCGATTACGTCCGGGTGGTCGTAGGGCGGGATCAGCGTGAGCCCGTGCCGCGCCGCGAGGTCGCGCCCGATCTGCTCGCGATCCTCGGTGTAGCGGTCGTAGGTCACGACGTTGCCGCCGTAACCGCGCGTCGCGGCCATCTTCGCGGCCGGCGCGTCCTGCGGCATCACGATCGTCGCGGGAATCCCGAGCATGCGCGCCGACAGCGCGATCGCCTGCGCGTGATTGCCGGACGAGAACGCGACGACGCCGTTGCGGCGCTGCTCCGCGTCGAAGCGCGACAGCGCGTTGAACGCGCCGCGAAACTTGAACGCGCCCATGCGTTGCAGGTTTTCGCATTTGAAGAACACCTGCGCGCCGAGCGCTTCGTCGATCGTCCGCGACGTCATCACCGGCGTGCGGTGTGCATGGCCTTCGAGCCGGGCCGCAGCCGCGGCGACGTCGTCGTAGGTGGGGAGAGTCGGAGAGTTCATGGGTTGCCCGGTGGTCGTTGGAATCGGTCGTTGAAGTCGTTTGGCGGGAAGGCAGCGCGGTTACGCGCGTGCGTCATTTCGCATCGTTGTAGACGGTCGCGCGCGAGACGCCGAGATGCTGCGACACGATCTCCATCGCGCGGCGCACCTCGAGAAAGCCGTCGGCCTTCAGCGCGTGCATCAGCTCGCGGCGCTGGTCGGTCTTCAGTTCGCGCGGCGTCGTCGCGAGGCGCATCGCGAATGCGTCGATGCGTTGCCGGATCGCGTCCGCGCCGGCCGGGTCGAGCGTCTCGGCGACGGCTTCGCCGTCCGTGCTGCAGAACTGGTTCAGCATGCCCTGGAAGCCGCGGAACAGCGTGACGTCCGCGTTCAGGCACAGCGCGGCCACATAGCGGCCGGTCGAGTCCTTGATGCCGATCGACGTGCTTTTCGCGGTACGGCCGTCGGCGAAGCGGTTCGGGTAGTTCGCGAGCACCGGCGGGAAATCGTCGTCCGCGATGCGCGCGAGGCCGAGTTCGGTCGCGGGGTCGCCGATCGCGCGCCCCGACAGGTTGTTGTGGATCGCGAGGATCGCGTGCTTCGGCGTGCGCAGGTCGTGCACCACGACCTCGGTGAACGGCGCGAACATCGCGCCGAGCCCTTCGGCAATCCGCTGCACCTGTTCGATCAGCGATGCCTGCTCGGACAGCGCTTTTTTCCGGGTGGTGGTCATGGTGGTTTCGCGTTCGGGTGTCGGATCGACGCAGGGCGTCGGGATTGGGGCAACCGGCGTGCTATTCGCCGTCAGCGGCTTCCGGCCGCGTGATGTCGGCGAGCAGCGGCCGCGCGATCCGCACGTAGTCGGCCGTGTCGAGCACGACGGAGCGGTCGAGACGGCCCGCGTTGAAGGCGATCTCGGCGTTGCGTTCGACGAGTGCCGGATCGACGACGAGCGTCACGTTGGAGTCGAACACGAACGGCGGCACGGCGCCCATCACGCAGCGCGTGACGGCGGCCGCGAGGTCGGGCGGGGCGAGCGTCGCCTTGCGGCGGCCGACGGCGTCGGCCACCTTGCGGAAATCGATCTTCAGGTGGCCGGGAAGCACCGCGAGCGCGGTGGCGTCGCCGCCGTCCTTGAAGGTGCAGAGCATCGCCTTCGCGCCCTGTTCGGGGCGCGTGCCGCGCAGCGCGGCGATCGCGTCGGATTTCCCTTCGGCCGGATGCTCCAGCACGCGAAAGCGCGCGCCGGACGTGTTCAGCAGATCGCACAGCGTGTCGAAAACGGGGTAGTCGCTCATGTCGCTCCGGGCAGGTAGCCGGGGAGATCGGGACACGCCGGGGAGGGCGCTTCGGCGCGTCGATCGATGGAATGTCCAAGTATAGACGTTTTGTCATGGCCCCGCAAAGACAGGGGCGGGGAGCGACGGTCATCACGGGTCAGTCGACGTCGCCGCGCAGGTCGTCGACAATGGCGGTCGGCTCAATCCGCGGCCCGGGCGACGCTTGCTCGAAACCGGTTGGAAGAGGGATCGACGAGGAATACACGAACGATGTTGACCACCATGCAGGAAAAGTGCCGAGAAGATTCATTTCCGGGGCAGCGATATTCAGGCGACAGAAAAACGAAGAAACGTCACTTTTACGTCCGGGCGATGCTGACGGTCGTGCTGGCATGGGTTGCCAATTGCACATTTGCCGCGAGCGATGTGAGCGACGTGGACCAGCAAGCCGCGTTGCGCACCCTGATGGGCAACGATCCCGCGCCTGCGGATAGCATCAAGGGTGTCGCGCTGTCGCCATGGGCGAGCGGGCCAGCGGCTTCAGGGCCGCTGTGGGTCGTGGCCGCATTGCTCCAGCGCTCGACCGATGACGTCGACGCGGCGTTGTGGACGGGTGTCCTGACCCGCGACGGGCAACGGTTCCACCTGGTCGCGAGCGATCGAAGCGAGCGCGTCGATACGTCACCGATGTTGTGGAACGCGTTCCTGACCATGGACGTGATCCCCTACCGAATCAGCGCGCAGGAAACCGCGTTTGGCGTGCGTTTCTACAATAACTACACGTCGACCTCGCATAGCGATACGAACGAGATACTGAGCCTGTATCGCTATGCCGACGCTCGCGTGACGCCCGTCTTCACGGCGGTTACCGACTGGTCCACCTACGACAAGGACGCGGCGGCGGAGTGCGTTACCGGGAAGACCGGGAAAGGCAAGGGTCAGGGCGACGCGGAGCAGGACGCGTGTGATGCGGAAAACACGCAGCAGGTTCATTACGTGCTGTCGTTCAGCGCTCACATGACCAACGGGCATTACGACCTCGTCGTGCGTCAGAAGGGCAACGCCGCGTCGGGCAAGGCCGCGCGGTTTACCTGGAACGGGAACACGTATCAGCCGCGTCGATTCGCCGGCGACTGGCACTGAAAGTCGGCTGCACATTTGCAGCTAGCGGCTCTGGTTCTTCATTAGCGAGATCCCTCACAAACCATGCAGACGGAAATCGAAGCGCCGGGCCCCGTCGGCCCGCTGAACGGCACGCTCCTGTCCCCGGACACCGGTGACGCCCCGGTGGTGCTGATCGTGCCGGGTTCGGGCCCGACCGATAGAAACGGCAACGCGCCGACCTGGCTTCAGGCGTCGACCTACCGCATGCTCGCGGAAGAATTGCTCGATAAAGGCATCGCGTCGGTTCGAATCGACAAGCGCGGCATGTACGGCAGCGCGTCGGCGGTACCGGATGCAAACGACGTCACGATCGACGACTACGCGGCCGACATCCAGTCGTGGGTAGCGGCCATCCGGGCGCGGACCGGCGCTTCCGGCGTCTGGGTGTTGGGGCACAGCGAGGGCGGCTTGGTGGCGTTGCTGGCGGCGCGGCAATCGGCCGACATCGCCGGCGTGATCCTGGTAGCGACGGCGGGGCGCCCGTTAGGCGCCGTATTGCGGCAACAACTGCAATCGAACCCGGCCAATGCCCCGGTGCTGGAAAATGCATTGTCGATTCTCGAATCCCTGGAGGCCGGGGAGCGGGTCGAAGCGACTCGCATCGATCCCGCGCTCATGCCGTTGTTCAGGCCGCAAGTCCAGCGCTTCCTGATGAGCGAACTGACGATCGATCCGGCGTCGCTGCTCGCCGGTTATACGAAGCCCGTGCTCATCGTGCAGGGAACGCGCGATATCCAGGTTGCCGTACAGGACGCGGAACGGTTGCAGCGAGCCAATCCGCAGGCTGAAATGGCGCTGATTGCCGACGCCAGTCATGCACTCAAGACGGTTCGCACGGCGGATCTGCAAGACAATCTCGCCACTTACTCGAACCCGGATCTGCCGCTGGCGGATGGCGTCGTAGACGCAATTACGGCGTTCTTGCGCGCATCGACAGTGAGTCGGCGCTAGTCCGGGGGACGGCGGTTCGTTCGCCGCTGCGTTTTACGCCCGTGACAACGGATCACAAGCTACCGATCCGAAGCCATTCGACGGCGGGATGCTCGCCGGGAACGGTTTCCGGTACGACTGTATGCACCAGCCTCATTCCTCGGGCCGAATTGGCGAACCAGACGACCGCATCCCGAGTCGTCCGATTGGCGAGAACGAGCGCCCGGAATCCCGGGTTGTCTCCCCAGTGAAAGAAGCAGCCCTGGAAGGGTTCGAGCCCCCAACCCAATCCCCAGGCAACGTTCGGATCAGGCGGGTTCCGGCCGACCAGATCCTCGGCGTCGTCGCCTTGCCGCGTATGGATGCGCGGCACGAACCATTGATCGTAGGTCGTGGCTGCCAACCCTCGGCGAGCCAGTACGTGCTGAACAAAGCTGATGTAGTCGGATGCCGTCGTCAGAAGCGACCACGAGGCCTGCGCCGTTTGAACGCGCCGCTTGGGTACGGGCTGGCCTTCCCATTCATGGCCCTGCGCATGGTTGACCGCGAAACGCTCCTGCCACTCCAGGCTCGAATGACGCATGCCCAACGGTTCGAATACGCGCTCTCGCGCCAACATTTCCAGCGGGCGGGCACTGACGGCCTCCATTGCGCGCTGAAGCCACGCAAACGCGCTGCTGCCGTAGCTGAACCGCTCGCCGGGGACGAAATATGTGCGAAGCGGCGCTTTGTCGCTGACGATATTCGGAAGGCCGCTCGTGTGTGTCAGCACATGAAAGGGCGTTATCCGCAGGGCATTCGGGTCGCCCGGTACGTACGCTCCACACATGTCGAACAGGGGTTTGTGCAGGTCCAGCAGCCCTTCTTCGACAAGCTGGAGTGCGATGTACGCGACCAGCGGTTTGGTGAGGGACGCAGCCTCGAAGACGGTTGCCGCATCGACACCGGCGCGGTCGGGCGCACCGCGAACGCCGACGTAATGTTCGGCGCTTCTCGTTCCCGCGCGAAGCGTGGCAAGCGATACGCCGGGAATCTTGCCGCTGGCCGTCGTTTCCGCCAGAAATCGGTTGAGGTCGGTCATCGGTTCACGCGTCGGCAGGATTTTTGCCGGATTGTACCGGTTGCGATGCCGGCGGAGCCTGCCGGCATCGTTCGTTCTCGCCCGCGAATGGACGCTCAAATGTCTGCTCCACGCATAGCGGCGGCCCCTCGCACCCCTGGCTGATCAACCCCAAGTAAGCAGGCACGATATCGACGCCTGCAGGCGCTTCGCATTGCGGGCTGCCTGCGCAGCAGCCCGTCGATACATCGCTCGCAACGCCGCCGCCGGATGCGGCGTGAATCTCCCCGGGCTGCTGGCGAACCAGAAAATCTTGACATAGAGAGCATATGCTCCTATTCTTTGTCTCAAGGGAGCATATGCTCTCATTTTCGAACGGAGCGAAGCGATGAACCAGCCTGAGATTCTTGTGAGCGGTGCAACCGGACGCACCGGCGGTATTGCCATTGACGAACTGCTCAAGATGCACAAACGCGTGCGGGCCTATGTGCGCACGGATGATGATCGGGCGGCCGTCCTGAGGCAGCGCGGTGTCGACGTCGCGGTCGGGGACTTCACCGACATCGACGACATTCGGGCAGCGATGGAAGGTATCCGGTCGGCGTATTTCCTTCATCCGATCGCGCCGGGAATCATCGGGGCCGCGGCCTATTTTGCGCAGGCAGCAAAGGAAGCGGGTGTCACGGCAATCGTCAACATGTCGCAGATTTCCGCGCGCCGGGCGTCGATGAGCCACGCGGCACAGGATCACTGGGTCTCCGAGCGGGTCTTCGATTGGTCGGGTGTCGCGACCACGCATTTGCGCCCGACCTTCTTTGCCGATTGGCTCGTCTATCCGCATTTTGCGCGGGAGATATGGGCCACGAAGAAGATCGAATTTCCGTTTGGCGACGGCCGTCATGCGCCCATCGCCAGCGACGATCAGGGACGCGTGATCGCCCACCTCCTCGCCAACCCCGAAGGCCACGAGGGCAAGACTTACACGCTCCACGGCCCCGTCGAGATGAACCACGTCGAGATCGCTGACGCGATGAGCGAAGTTCTCGGCACCCGGATCGAATACGCGCCGACGTCCATCGAGGAATTCCGGATCAAGATGGAAACCCTTTACAAGTTTCCGCCGTTCCTCACGCAGCATCTGGTCGAAGTCGCGCAGAACTATCGCGACGGCATCTTTTCGGGCACCAACGACGTCGTCGAGAAGGTCACCGGAAAGCCGCCGCTGTCGGTCCAGCAGTTCGTCGAGAAATATCGGGCCGCATTCGTGTGAACACGTCCTTGAAACCAATCGAGAGGTTTGAAAATGTCACCGAACCAATCCGATCGTCACCCGTTTCTCGACGATCTGACGGCCGACGCGGAGCTGGTCAGCTCGGTGTTGCGCGCGCCCGTCGTCGGGCGCGATGAAATCCGGCTCGCCGTCGACACCGTCGGGACCTTTTACGTGTCACAGACGCCAACGTTTGTTCAAGCCGTCGGCTCGCGGCTTTTTCTCGAATACGAGGCCGTTCTGACGAGCGGCGAAACGTTGAGCGCGGTCGTGGTCGTCGATCGCAACGCCGACGGCTCGGTGCCGCGAGTCAGCGTGCGGATGAGCCCGCTTGGCGCCGTACTGACTCTAGCGACCCATCTGCGGGAGTCGCTTGCGAAGCAGTTGCCGGAACACGTCTTTCTTTGAGCCGGGCACGCGCTCGTGGACGGCGTCTACACGCCCCCCGCGCGCGGCTTTTGAAAAAGGAGCTTTGTCATGGATATCAAGAACGCCAACGTCTTCATCACCGGTGCCAATCGCGGCCTGGGCCTTGCTTTTGCACGCGAGGCGCTTCGGCGCGGGGCGGCGAAAGTGTACGCGGGTATGCGTAACACGAGCGGTTTCGACGAGCCGGGCATTGTGCCGGTCAGGATCGATGTCACGGATCCGGCGTCGATCGCCGAGGCCGCGAAACTGGCGGCCGACACGACTCTGCTGATCAACAACGCGGGCATTGCCGCTCTGATCGACGGGCCTTTGGCGGCCGACGTGCAGGCGCAGTCCGCCCGCTTGTTCGATACCAACTACTATGGCGTCGTGCGCGTCACACAAGCCTTCGAACAGATCCTGGCGGCCCAGCCGCGTGCCGCGATCATCAACGTGCTTTCCGACATCGTTTGGCTGCCGCGGCCTTATCTGACACCCTATGCCGCGTCGAAAGCCGCCGCCTGGAGCTACACGAACCAGCTTCGCTTTCACCTGCGCGAGCGTGGCATCCAGGTTCTCGGCCTGCACGTCGGGTTCGTGGATACCGATCTGACCAACGGCATCGACGTGCCGAAGGCCAGCCCCGAGGACGTCGTGCGACAGACCTACGACGCGCTCGCCGCCGGCAAGAGCGAGGTCATGGCCGACGAGGGGACAGCGGTGCTGAAGCGCACGCTCGCGGCCGAGATACCCGGCTACATCACACCGCCGGCAGGGCTTTGAACACCGCCGGATACCGTCGCGCCCTCGCGCGACGCGCGCGTGATGCGCGCGCTTAACCATAATCAGGAGTAGAACAGATGTTGCCGGTCAACCAGCCGCTTGGAATCGATCAATGCAACTGCTTCGCCGTGAGGAAAGCGAGCAGGCAGATCTCCCGACTCTACGATAGCCATCTTGCGCCCGTGGGTCTGCGCATCACGCAATTCCTCACCCTGGCCGCCCTTGACGAAGTGGGAAGTGTCCCGGTCAATGCCCTTGCCGAACGGCTCGATATCGAACGAACGGCGATGGGGAAAATGGTCGGCTTCCTGGAACGCGACGGCTTCGTCACGATCAAGCCGTCGCCCACGGACGGCCGAAGCCGTCTTATCGAGCTCACCGACGAAGGGCGGCGCCTGCACGACAGGGCGGCCGCTCTCTGGCAGGAAGCGCAACGGGAGTTCGAGCAACTGAACGGCGTCGACAATGTTACGGCGCTGCGGGAGGGGTTGAAAAGCGTGGTCGTTGGCGACTTGCCGACGCGTTCGTCAGAAGACTAAGCCTTCGGATGCGTTGCGACAGCGACACGATTCGTGAAACCGGTCATCCAATCGATCCAGACAAAGACGACCGCACCGCGCGGTCGCCCGAACTCACCCCCGCACAGCCTTCACCACATACTGACTCGTCGGCACCACGTCGATCTTGTCGAAGTCGATGAAGCGCCCGCAGCTGTCCATCATCTCGGCCACGTTCCGCTGGAATTTCTCTTCATCGCCGACCGCATCGAAAAACGCATGCGGATCGGTCATCGCCGCGGCGGGGAAGCACTCTTCGACGATCGCGTCGTAACCGGGCGCCGCATGCGTGAGCGCGCGCACGACGACGTTCTGCACGTACTGGAAATTGTCCTGCGTATCGATCGCGACGCGCGTGTGATGCCCATGCCACACGTCGAGCCACGCTTCGTGCGTCAGCCGCGGCGGCCGCTTCAGAAACGCGAGCTGCGAAAACCCGGTCGTGCGCTCGCCCGGCCGCGCCGGAAAGCGCGTATTCGGAATCGGCTGCGATTCGGTGACGAGATACGCGGCCATGTGCGGGACCGCGGCGCGCACCGCATCGTCGAACGGCTGGCGGAACATCGCGTTCGCGCTGTCGAGCCACACGGCGACGATCCCGTCGATGCCCGGGTGCGTGCTGGTCTGCTTCAGGCCGGCGGCCGGCGCGACATCCGCGTCCGCGACGTTCACCTGTACGCCGTGCGCGCCGAGCGACAGCAACCTGTCGCCGAGTTGCGCACGCACCGTGCGGCTCCACTGATCGGGCGCGGCGTGCGTATCGCGCCACAACACGTAAATGACTTTCTCCATTGCTCAGGCTCCGGGGGGAATGACGGGATCGGCGGCGTGGCCGCCGGGGTTCAGGAAGCGGTTTCCGGCGATCCGGCCGCCGAGTGCGCGTTGGGCGCGAACCGGTTCGCGGTCAGCGTGAACGACGGCGGGATCGGCGACGTGACGGTTTCGAACAAGCGTTCGTGACGCGTCGCGTGAATGCGCCACACGCCGTCGCGTTTCACGTACTGATCGTCGTAGAACGCGCTGCCGTGCAGCAGGTAGTTATCCTCAAGATTGATCGCGTGATCCTCGAGAAACCACACACCGCACGCATGCTCGGCGGACACCAGCGTGAGCTCGGGATGGTGGCCGTGATGCATCGTCAGGAACGTCGGCTTGCCGATCAGCGCGCGCAGGCTCGATACGAACGCATCGCGGCTGTCGTACGCATAGCGGCCGCCGTACAGCCGCACCTCGCAGTCTTCGGTCAGGCAGTCCGCGAGCAGCGCCCAGTCGTGCGTGTCGACCGCGCGGAAATACCGGTACTTCAACTGTCGGATCTGCTCGTACTCGTGGAGCGTGCGGGTCGTGTCGTCCATCGCCGGGTCTCGTGGTGGTGTCGTTCGATAGTAGGAACGAAGCCGCCCGCATCACATCGTCTGTTCAGACGAACGCCGTCGTCGCGCGCATGCCGCGCTGCCGGGACGAATCGCCGACTTCATCCGAACGGGTGATGGCTGCCGCAGCGCGCGGCGGTAACGTGGCATCGACGCGGCGTTCGAAGCGCGCCGGCACCGAATCAGGAGACAGCATGACCCTCATCGAATCGCTGGAAGCGCGCGTGCGCCGGCTCGAGGACGCCGACGCGATCCGCCGGCTGAAAGCGCGCTATTTCACGTGCTGCGATCGCAAGGATCCGCAAGGGATGCGCGACTGTTTCGCGCCCGGCCGCGTGCACATCGACTACGGCCGCATCGGCACGTTCGACAACCCCGACGCGCTCGTCGACGTATTCGTGCAACTCGGCTGCCATGCGCACATCGTCGAGATGCATCACGGCGTGAATCCGGAGATCACCGTACTCGACGACGCGCATGCACGCGGCACGTGGGGCCTGCACTACCAGATGATCGACACGAACGCGCGCACGTTCACGCAGCTCGGCGCGTATTACGACGACGAATACCGCAAGGTCGACGGCGAATGGAAGATCGCGGGCACGCGCTGCGTCGTCACGTCGACGCTGTCGGCCCGCTACGAAGGCGATGCGCGCGGCGTGCTGTTCGCCGGCGCGCAGCCGCCGGCCGCCTGAAGCAAGCCGGACGCACGCGAACGCCACCCGGGTGGCACACAGCACATTCCAACAGGAGACATCGAACATGACACAGAACCACGATGCGCCGGTCGCCGTCGTGACGGGCGCATCGCGCGGCGCGGGCAAGGGCATCGCGCGCGCGCTCGGCGCGGCCGGCATGACCGTTTACGTGACGGGCCGTTCGCAGCACGAAGGCGATGCGCCGCTGCCCGGCACGATCCACGAGACCGCACGCGAGATCGACGCGCTCGGCGGCCGCGGGATCGCGGTGGCCTGCGATCACGCCGACGACGCACAGGTGAAGGCGCTGTTCGAGCGTGTCGAGCGTGAAAGCGGGCGGCTCGACATTCTCGTCAACAACGCGACCTACCTGCACGATCAACTGATCCTGCCGGGCCCGTTCTGGGAGAAGTCGCTCGAGCTCGTCAACATCCTCGACGTCGGGCTGCGGTCGGCCTATGTCGCGAGCTGGCACGCTGCGCCGCTGATGGCGAAGCGGCGCAGCGGGCTGATCGCGTTCACGTCGTCGTTCGGTGCGAGCTGCTACATGCACGGCGCGGCTTACGGTGCGCAGAAGTCCGGCGTCGACAAGTTCGCGAAGGACATGGCCGTCGACCTGAAACCGTTCGACGTCGCGGCCGTGTCGATCTGGATGGGCCCGCTGCGCACCGAGCGCACGACGCGCGTGTGGGAAGAACATCCGGATCTGTACAAGGAGTTCTCGCTCGTCGCGGAAAGCCCCGAGTTCACGGGGCGCGTGATTCACGCGATCCACGGCGATCCGCAGCGCATGACGCTGTCCGGGCAGGTGCTCGTCGGCGCGGAAGCCGCGCTGCGATACGGCATCGCCGATCTCGACGGCAAGCAGCCGCCGTCATATCGCGAGCTGCTCGGCGGGCCCGTGCAGGCGCATCCGGCGATCGTCGCTTAAGGAGCGCACATGGGCATCCTGACAGGCAAGGTCGCGCTCGTGACGGGCGCGGGGCAGGGCGTCGGCCAGGGCATCGCGCACGCACTCGCGGCGGAGGGTGCGCACGTCGCGGTGGTCGGCCGTACCCGCGACAAGCTGCTCGCGACCTGCGAAGCAATCCGTGCGCGCGGCGGCGTGGCCGAGCCGTTCGTGTGCGACGTGATGGACGCCGCGCAGATCGTGCAGTGCGTCGGCAATGTCGTCGCGCGATTCGGCAGCGTGCAGATCCTGATCAACAACGCGCAGGTCGTGCCGCTCGGCCGCCTGCTCGACGTGACCGATGCGGATTTCCTCGCGGGGCTCGAATCGGGGCCGATCGCGACGCTGCGGATGATGCGCGCGTGCCATCCGCATCTGAAGGGCGACGGCGTGATCGTCAATTTCGCGTCGTCGGCAGCGGTGCGCTGGGATGCGTCCGGCTACGGCGCATACGCGGCGACCAAGGAGGCGATTCGTGCGCTGACGCGCGCGGCGGCCTGCGAATGGGGCGCGGACGGCATCCGCGTGAACGCGGTTGCGCCGCATGCGTTGTCGCCGGGCCTGAAAGGCTGGGTCGATGCGAATCCGCAGGAAGCCGCCGCGTTTTTCCGCACGATTCCGCTTGGGCGCGTCGGCGACTGCGAGCAGGACATCGGGCGCGCGATCGTGTTTCTCGCGAGCCGCGACGCCGCGTACCTGACGGGCGCGACGCTGCCGCTCGACGGCGGGCAGGCTTACTGGGGCTGAAAGCGGGACTGACGGCGCAAGCCGCCGGCATGCGGCGCCCGCCGCGTGCCGATCATGATCCGGCACGCGTGCGCACGCCGGTGCGCGGCAGCCGGCAAACCGGATTCGAGGAGAGAACGACATGGGTCGACTGGAAGGCAAGGTGGCGATCGTCACGGGCGGTGCGCGTGGCATGGGGGCGGCGACGTGCCGGCTGTTCGCTGCGGAGGGCGCGCGCGTGGTGATCGGCGACGTGCTCGACGAGCCGGGCGAAGCGCTTGCGCGCGAACTCGGCGACGCGGCGCGCTTCATGCGGCTCGACGTCGCGGACGAAGCGAACTGGATACGCGTGACCGAAGCGACGATCGAGCAGTTCGGCCGTATCGACGTGCTGGTCAACAATGCGGCCGTGCTGACGTTCGGCGGCATCACCGAACTGTCGAAGCGCGATTTCGAGCGGGCGGTGTCGATCAATCTCGTCGGCACGTTCGTCGGTATCCGGACGATCGCGCCGCACATGATCGCGCAGAAGAGCGGGTCGATCGTCAACATTTCGTCGGTGGACGGGCTGCGCGGCGTGAACGCGCTGGCCGCGTACGTGTCGAGCAAATGGGGCGTGCGCGGGCTGACGAAGGTCGCGGCGCTCGAACTCGGCCATCAGGGCGTGCGGGTGAATTCGATTCATCCGGGCGGCGTGAACACCGCGATGTCGAACCCGACCGGCGCGCCGCTCGACGAAATCAACAAGCACTACGCGAACGTGCCGCTGCAACGCGTCGGCCTGCCCGACGAAATCGCGCGCGCGACGCTGTTTCTCGCGAGCGACGAAGCGTCGTACTGCAACGGCGCCGAGCTGGCCGTCGACGGCGGGATGGCGGCGGGCGCGTATTACCCCGGATTGCCCGGCGCGCCGTTTTGAGCGGTGGCGCGTGTCGTGCGTTTGCGTCCGATGTTTGTGGACGCAACCTAATTCGGGGTTTCCCTCAGTAGCGAAAACGCGAATTCGCACGGCCCGGGTTCGCGTGTGCCGCGCGCGGGTGCGCCGCGCCGCCTTTTCCGCTTCCGCGAAACCCTTGCCGGACGGCGGTCCCGGCCGTTTCGTCGCCGAATCGCGCACAACGGTGCTGTAAAAAAGACTCACATGCAACCGGCGTGCCGGCTCGCCGACACGGTTGTTTCTTGTTGCAACGCAACGTTTGCCGAATAACGGCGATGGTATGCTGGCCGGCATGGAGTTGTACGGCAGGTTGCTTGCATGGCGAAACTCGCGTTCGCACCCATTACAGAGACATCACCTTCTCTCGCCCGCATCGCGGCATCGACGCGCGCTCCGCTCGCGCGTCCCGTCCTGCGCGCCGCCGTACCCTGCGCTCCAATCGCATACCCCATCTCGCGGGCCCGCCCCGCAACCCCCATCCCCGCCCAATAATCTGGAGACATTGTCATGTCGCAAAACACCTTGGCCGAAGCGACACACGGCCCGCTGATCGCTCCGCCGGCTTTCGTCAGACATCGCAAGCTGATCGACTGGGTGTCGCGCATCGCGGCGCTCACGGAGCCCGAGCGCATCGTATGGTGTGACGGTTCGCAGGAAGAAAACGATGCGCTGTGCCAGGCGATGGTCGACCAGGGCACGCTCAAGCGCCTGAACCCGGCGAAGCGCCCGAATTCGTATCTCGCGCAATCCGATCCGTCCGACGTCGCACGCGTGGAGGATCGCACGTTCATCTGCGCGGCCTCGCGCGACGACGTCGGCCCGACCAACAACTGGATCGAACCCGCCGAAATGCGCGAGACGCTCAACGGCCTGTTCCGCGGCTCGATGCGCGGCCGCACGCTGTACGTGGTGCCGTTCTCGATGGGTCCGCTCGGCTCGCCGATCGCGCACGTCGGCGTCGAACTGTCGGACAGCCCGTACGTCGCGGTGAACATGCGGATCATGACGCGCATGGGCCGCGACGTGTACGACGTGCTCGGCGAGGACGGCGATTTCGTGCCGTGCGTGCACAGCGTCGGCCATCCGCTCGAAGCGGGTCAGAAAGACGTGCCGTGGCCGTGCAACCCGGTCAAGTACATCGTGCATTTCCCGGAAACGCGCGAGATCTGGAGCTTCGGTTCGGGCTACGGCGGCAACGCGCTGCTCGGCAAGAAATGCTTCGCGCTGCGTATCGCGTCGACGATGGGGCGCGACCAGGGCTGGCTCGCCGAACACATGCTGATCCTCGGCGTGACGTCGCCGGCCGGCAAGAAGTATCACGTCGCGGCGGCGTTCCCGTCCGCGTGCGGCAAGACCAACTTCGCGATGCTGATTCCGCCGCAGGGCTTCGACGGCTGGAAGGTCACGACGATCGGCGACGACATCGCGTGGCTGAAGCCGGGCCGCGACGGCCGCCTGTATGCGATCAACCCGGAAGCCGGGTTCTTCGGCGTCGCGCCGGGCACCGGCGTGAAGACCAACCCGAACGCGATTTCGACGCTCACCGAAAACGTGATCTTCACGAACGTCGCGCTGACGGAAGACGGTGACGTGTGGTGGGAAGGGCTGACCGACACGCCGCCCGCGAAGCTGACCGACTGGCAGGGCAACCCGTGGACGCCGGAAATCGGCAAGGAAACGGGCCGCAAGGCGGCGCATCCGAATTCGCGCTTCACGGCGCCGGCCGCGCAGTGCCCGTCGATCGACGCCGACTGGGAGAACCCGGCCGGCGTGCCGATCGACGCGTTCATCTTCGGCGGCCGCCGTTCGACGACCGTGCCGCTCGTGACCGAGGCGCGCGACTGGGTCGAAGGCGTGTACATGGCCGCGACGATGGGCTCGGAAACCACCGCCGCGGCGGTGGGCCAGCAGGGCATCGTGCGCCGCGACCCGTTCGCGATGCTGCCGTTCTGCGGCTACAACGTCAGCGATTATTTCGCGCACTGGCTGAAGATCGGCAAGCAGCTCGAAGGCGCGGGCGCGAAACTGCCGAAGATCTACTGCGTGAACTGGTTCCGCAAGGATGCGAACGGCAAGTTCGTGTGGCCGGGCTTCGGCGAGAACATGCGCGTGCTGAAGTGGATGCTCGATCGCCTCGAAGGCACGGGCGGCGGCGGCGAGCATGCGTTCGGCGTGGCGCCCGCGTATGAAGACCTGCACTGGGACGGCCTCGACTTCACGCGCGAGCAGTTCGATGCGGTGACGTCGATGAACGCCGACGAATGGCGCGAGGAGCTGAAGCTGCACGCGGCGCTGTTCGACATGCTGAAGCTGCATTTGCCGGCTGAAATGACCGACACGATGAAGAAGATCGAGCAGCGCCTCGGCGCCTGACGGTTCGCATCGCAGTCGTACCCTGACGTCCCGCCGCCGGCATGCATGGCCGGCGGCGGGACGTTTTTGCATCGGCCCCGCCATCGCATCGTCGGCTTACTGCGCGCGGCAATGCGCGACGACTTCGTCCACCGCGCGCTGCACGTCGCCGCGCCGGTAGCGCAGCAGCGCGCTGTCGGCCGGATCGGGCTCGTACGACACAACGTTGCCGCGCCCGGTGTAGATCGCGATGTCGGGCAGCAGCGGATGCTCCTGGTCGAGCGACGGTACCGGCTGCGGGTTCCCGGCCGCGCGGAAGAAAGCCGCGAAATAGTCGGCGAAGCTCAGGTTCTCGTCGCCGACGAGGTATGCCTTGCCCGCTTCGCCGCGCTGCAGCGCGCCCCAGATCGCTTCGGACAGCGATTGCGTCGAGATGAAGTTGCTGCCGCCGGCCGGCCCGAATACGGGCAGCCCCGCGAACTGGCCCTGCGCGTAGCCCGTATAGGCCGCGAACATCTCGTTGCGCAGCCCCGGCACCGACCCGACGACGAACGGCGCGTTGACGCTGCATACCGCGAACGACGGCGTCGCGAGCGCGCGCACGCGTTCGTCGGCGAGATGGCGCGAGCGCACGTACGGCACCGTGTCGACGAGCGCCGGCGCGACCTGCGGATAGAAGCTGCCGACCAGCACCGCGCGCTTCACGCCCGCGTCTCGCGCGAGCGCGAAAAAGCGCGGCACCGCGTCGACGTTCGCGCGTTCCCAGTGCGCGGCTTCGTCGGTGCCGGGCGGCAGGTGGCGGATGTCGTTGCCGGCCGCGAACACCACCGCGTCGAACGGCGCGAGATCGTCGCGTGTGAAGTTGCCGGCCACGTAGTCGCGCAGCAGCACGTCGAATTGCGCGAGCGCGCTGCCCGGTGCGGGCGGCTTGCGCGCGGCGAGCGTGACGAGATTGCCCTGCGCGTGCAGGTGCAGCGCGGCGTGGCCGCCGATCAGGCCGGTGCCGCCGACGATCAGGATCTTCATGGTATCTCCGGTAAGGGCGCATTCGCGCCACATGAAATCAACGGGCGAGCGGTGGCGCTCAGAAATCGAAGCCGTTGCCCGTGACGACGGGCAGGTTGGTCCAGAAGCCGTTCGGGTCGCGATACCAGCCGGCCGCCGCGAGCGCGCCGCCGTCGACGTGCAGCGTCGTGCCGGTGACCCATGCGGCGAGCGGGCTCGCGAGGAACAGCGCGGCGCCCGCGATATCGCCGGCCGTGCCGAAGCGCCCGAGCGGAATCCAGCGCGGGATGTGTTCGCGATGCGCGGCCGCGACCATCGCGCTGACGGGCACCTGCGGCGTTTCGGTGGTTTCGGGGGCGATCTGGTTCACGCGTATGCCGGCCGGCCCGAGTTCGACGGCAAGGCTTTTCGTGAAGCCGGTCAGCGCGGCCTTGAACGACGCGTACACGGTGCAGTTCGGAATCGCGCGAAAGCCCTCGATCGACGACACGCCGACGATGCTGCCGCCCGCGCCGCGCTTGCGCAGCAATGGCAGCATCGCGCGCGTGACGATGAAGACCTGGCGCAGATTCACGTCGAACAGCCGCGCGATGTCGTCGTCGGTGCAGTCGTCGAACGGTTTCGCGATCTGCAGGAAATCGCCGACGTTGTTGACGAGCACGTCGAGGCCACCGAAACGTGCGTCGACGGTTTGCGCGAACGCATCGACGTCGTCGCGGCGCGTGACGTCCACGGTGCCGACGAGCGCATCGACGCCCGCTGCTTCGAGCGCGTGACGCACGTCCTGCGCGCGGGCCGGGTCGATCTCGGCCACGGCGACGCGCGCGCCGGCCGCGCCGAATGCTTCCGCGCACGCACGGCCGATGCCCGCGCCGCCACCGGTGACGAGTACGGTCTTGCCGGTAAATGAAATCATCGATG
This sequence comes from Burkholderia metallica, assembly GCF_001718555.1. Taxonomy (NCBI): domain Bacteria; kingdom Pseudomonadati; phylum Pseudomonadota; class Betaproteobacteria; order Burkholderiales; family Burkholderiaceae; genus Burkholderia; species Burkholderia metallica. The sequence goes on along the minus strand of NZ_CP013403.1, from coordinate 1,558,480 downwards.
AACTCCTTTGAACGGGAAAGCAGCGAGGCGCGTCACAGCGACGACACCCGTTGCGCGTGGTCGATCCGCCGCTCCGCACCATTGACGAAGCGCGATTCGTCGGACGCGAGAAGACAGGCGCTCATGCGGCGCCCGGCGCGCGGCCGGCCTTGATCGCATCGAGCGCGGCCGCGCCGTACATCTGCGCGATCGTGTCGTCGACGCGCGGGTTGGTACGCAGTTCGTGGCCGCCGTCGACCGCGAAGCTCTGGCCGGTCACCCAGCCCGACTCGGGGCCCGCGAGATAGCGCACCGCATGCGCGATCGCCTCCGGTTCGCCGAGCGTGCCGAGCGGGATCTGTTCGAGAAAGCTGTCGACGAGTGCAGGGTTATCGAACATCGGCGCGGTGGCCTCGGAGCGCGTGAGGCCCGGGCGCACCGCGTTCACGCGGATCTTCGCGCCGGCCAGTTCCTCGGCCGCGCCGCGCACGAGCGCTTCGAGCGCGGCCTTCGCGATGCAGTACGCGGACAGCCAGCGGAAATTGATCTGCGCGGCCGTCGACGAGATGCAGACGATCGCGCCGCCGCCGCTGTCGGCGAGGCGCGGCGCCGCATGACGGATCGCGGTGAACGCGCTGTGCAGGTTCAGGTCGATTTCGGCGCGGAAGGTGTCGGCGTCGTGCAGCAGCAGCGGCCGGAAGCCCGCGCCGCCGACGGTCGGCACGACGATGTCGAGGCGCCGGTCGAGCGCCCACGCGCAATCGAGCGCCGCCTGCAGGTCGCCTTCGTCGCACGCGTCGCCCGCGTGGATCGCGACGCGGCTGCCGGGCACGGTGTCGGTCAGTTGTTGCTGCGTGCGTTCGAGCGCGTCGCGGCGCCGGCCCATCAGCACGACGGCCGCGCCGTCGGCCGCGAGCGCGTGCGCGCAGGCCGCGCCGATGCCGCCGGCGCCGCCCGTGACGAGCGCGGTGCGGCCTTCGAGGGGAGCGGAGCGGCGCATCGGTCAGCCCTCCAGCGGCAGGTCTTGCGCCCAGTCGACGTGTAGCGTGCGCGCCGCGAAGCGCCACGTGCCGCCGTCGAACGTGCAGCGGTCGCGATAGCGCAGCCCCCAGTCGAGCTTGCGTTTCACGCCGTCGCGCACGTAGACGTGGCAGGCAACGCCGTAGGTCTCGACGTCGGCTTCGCCGCCGTCCAGCGTGACGAGCTGGTTGTGCACGTGGTGCTGGGTCGCGTCATAGCGCTCGATCACGCGCATGCCGGCGACGATCGCGTCGCGGTCGTCGAAGCGGAAGCCGGGGCCGGCCAGCGTGGCGTCGTCGGTGAAGAGCGCGGTGAGTCGCGGCCAGTCGCGCCGGTCGACGGCTTGCGCATAGCGGCACGCGAGGTCGTACAGCGCGTGGCGGGGATTGGAATCGGTCATGGGGGCTCCCGTGGAAGAACGGAACGTGTCGGCCGCGCGACGCGGGCCGACGCGGCGGCATTGCAGCGTCGACGCGCAGGTTCGCACCGGGCCGGCCGCGATTCATCATCCATACGGAGCAGGGCGCGGGTCGGGGAAAACACCGGGGCGGCCGCCGCGCATCACGTGAAGGCGCACGGATGCTGCGGTGCGGCAGCCCGCGTGCGCCCCGCGCCTGATGATCGGCACGGCAGGCCGCGACAGGCGCGTGGCGTCCCGCGTTGCTTCAACGAGCGCGACGGCTTTACTTGCCATGGTGCGATGCATCAGGCCACCCGCGCGGCGCTCAGCGTTTGCCCCTAGTCGAAACGGACGATGGCCGGCGGCCCGGTGCTGGCTACCGTGCAGTCATCCGGCGCCGCATGCGATGCGCGCCGGACACGAACCGCACCAGCGGGCAACCGGAGGGGACGACGATCATGAGACTGACGACTCGCAAACTGTGCGTACTGGCGATGGGCACGTTCGCTGCGATGGCGATGGCGCGCTACGGCGCCGATCGGGTCCCGTCGCCGCCGTATGCGGCCGGCATCCTGCAATGCCGCTCGGTCGATGCGAACGGCCTGCCGGCCGGTTGCGTGCCGATCGATCCGTCGCACTTCGGTTTCGCCGCGCTGCGCGGCATGTGACGCCGGGGGGGCCGCGCGCCGCATGGTCGACCGTCGTTGCAATGCGACGGTGTACGAACGGTTTTCGCCATTGCCACGGCGTGTTCGTCGCGCGCCGGGCGGGTGGCGCTGCCGATACGGCTTCACGGCGTTTCATCGCCGTTCGACTTCGACCGCCGAAGCGACGGCGCGCGGTTTCCGAATACGCACCGTCGCACGCATACGGCGGCAACGCGGCAACACAACGACGTCCGCCTCAGGCCGCTTGCTCTTGCAAGGCCCAAGCCCTCGCCACATCCGCCGCTTCCCACTCATTTCCTACACGCTGACCCATTCCTCATGTCATCCGACCATTCCCCGACTCACCCCCTGAATACCCGCGACGTGCATCGCTGGGATGCCGAACACGATGTCGTGATCGTCGGCTTCGGCGCGGCCGGCGCGTGCGCGGCGATCGAAGCGGCGAGCGCCGGCGCCGATACGCTGATTGTCGAGCGCGCGTCGAGCTACGGCGGCACGAGCGCACTATCGGGCGGCGAGATCTACCTCGGCGGCAGCGGCGGCACGCCCGCGCAGCGGCAGGCCGGCTTCACCGACGACACCGAGGATCTGTACCGCTATCTGATGCTGGCCGGCGGCCGCGATGCCGACGAAGCGAAGGTGCGCCTCTACGCGAACGAAAGCCTCGCGCACCACGACTGGCTCGTCGCGCAGGGCCTCACGTACAAGAACACGTTCATCGCCGAGCGGATCGTCGAACCGGAAACCGACGATTGCCTGATCTGGTCGGGCAGCGAGGAAGCGTGGCCGTTCAGCGACGCGGCGAAACCGTGCCCGCGCGGGCATACGCCGCAATGGCCGGGCTGGGGCGGCGGACAGATGCTGATGCGCGTGCTGGCCGATCGCGTGGCGGCGCTCGGCGTGGCGACGCGCTACGACACGCGCGCGCTCGCACTGATCGTCGACGACGACGGTGCGGTGCGCGGCGTCGTGCTGCGCGCGTATGGCGAGACGGCGTTCGTGCGGGCGCGCCGGGCGGTGATCCTGTGCGCCGGCGGCTTCGCGATGAACCGCGACATGGTGCGCCGGCATGCGCCGCAATTCCTGCGCTCGGACGAACCGATCGGCAGCCCCGGCGACGACGGCTCGGGCATCCTGCTCGGCCAGAGCGCGGGCGGCGCGGCGATCCACATGGATCAGGGCTTCGTCAGCCTGCCGTTCTATGCACCCGAATCGTTGATCAAGGGCATCTTCGTGAATGCGCGCGGGCAGCGCTTCATCAACGAGGACGGCTATCACGGCCGCACCGGCCATCACGCGTTCCATCAGCCCGACGATCGCATCTATCTGCTCGTCGACCACGCGACCTACCAGGAGCCGCCTGCGATCGCGCGAATCGGCATCGCGGCGGCCGGCGACACGTGGGAGGAAGTCGAACGCGACCTGGGCATGCCGGCCGGCACGCTCACCGCGACCGTCGACGTCTACAACCGCCACGCGGCCGAAGGCGTCGATCCGCTGTTCCACAAGGCGAAGAAATGGCTGCAGCCGCTGATCGAGCCGCCGTTCGTCGCGCTCGACTGCCGGATCGACTACGCGTTCTATCCGCACTTCACGCTCGGCGGGCTCGACACGCTGCCGACCGGGCAGGTGGTCGATGCGCGGCGCGCACCGGTGCCGGGGCTCTATGCCGCCGGCCGCACGACCTGCGGGTTGCCGCGCTGGGGCGCGGGATACAGCTCGGGGCTGTCGCTCGCCGATGCGACGTTCTTCGGCCGGCAGGCCGGCCGTCACGCCGCGCAGGCGGGGTGCGGCGCGCTGCGCGACGCCGCGTAGCGTTGGCCGGCGGGAAACGAACGACGCCCCGGGCAACGGCATGCACCGGCGCGTCGTCGTTTCAGGCGGCCGGCGGCGGGTCAGCCGGGCGGCCCGCCGTCAGCCGAGATCGAGCGCATTCGTCAGGTCGCCCGGCGGCGTCGCGCCGCGCGCGGCGAACGCGTTGTCGCGCCGGACCACGCCGTCGAGCGGCGCGAGCCCGTGCACGCGGCTGATGAAGCGCAGGATCGAGTTCGTGTCGTACAGCGTGTGATCGACGAAACCTTTCTTCGCGAACGGCGAGATGATCAGCGCCGGAATCCGCGAGCCCGGCCCCCAGCGGTCGCCCTCCGGCGGCGCGACGTGGTCCCACCAGCCGCCGTTTTCGTCGTGCGTCATCACGATCACGGTGTTCTCCCATTGCGGCCCGCGCCGGATATGGTCGATCACGGTCGCGATGTGACGGTCGCCCGATTCGATGTCCGCGTAGCCCGCGTGCATGTTCAGGTTGCCCTGCGGCTTGTAGAACGCGACGGCCGGCAGGCGGCCCGCGTCGATGTCGGCGATGAAGCGGTTGGTCGACGGATCGTCGCCGAGCCCCGCATCGCGCAGATGCCTGCTGCGCGCTTCGGTGCCGGGCGCGTAGTTCACGAAGTAGTTGAACGGCTGGTGGTGATACTGGAAATCGGGCACGGTGCCCGTGTCGCGATGCTCGAGCGCGTATTGCCACGCGCCGCTGTACCACGCCCAGTCGACGTGCTTCTCCGACAGGCGGTCGCCGATCGTCGCGTAGCCCTGCGGCGGCATCACGCGATGGTCGGCCGGGTCCGCGTACGCGGCGTTGCCCGGATCGGGCGGCGGCACGTAGCTCGGCTGATACGGCGGCGCCATCGTGTTCACACCGTAGCCGTCCGGCGTCAGCGGGCCGTCGGCCGCGAACTTCGGCGGACCGTCGAGCGCGGACGCCGGCGAATCCTTCGCGAGCTTCAGGCGCGTGCCGGCCGGATCGTCGCCTTCGACCTGTGACAGCAGTTTCGCCGCATGCGGATGCTTGTGGGCGTCCGGATACAGCGGCGGCTGCGCGGAGATGAGGAACATGTGGTTCATCCACGAGCCGCCGAAGGCCGCCATGAAGAAGTTGTCGCACAGCGTGTATTGCCGCGCGAGATTCCACAGTCGCAGCGTGTCGGCCGAATTGCGGTAGTGGCCCATCACGAGGCCGCCCGAATCGGCCCATGCGGCGAACTGGTTGTTGCGGCCGGCCGCGATCTGCATCTGGTTCTGGTAGAAGCGGTGCCACAGGTCGCGCGTGATCACGCCGTTCGGCAGCGGCTGGCCCTGCGCGTCGGCGATCCGGAACGGTGCGTTCGGCAGCTTGTCGATGTCGCGCTCGGCGATCGCGTAGCGCTTGCCGCCCACTTCCTGCGCCTGCGGCACGAGCCCGCCCCAGATCTTCGGCAGCACGGGCAGCGGCGTCTTGCCGTCGCGATCGAGCTGTTGCGCGTGTTCGGGCCGGACCTCGCCGAGCGGATGCTGCACGCCGGGGAAATCGCCGTACAGGTTCGAGAAGCTGCGGTTTTCCGCATAGATCACGACGATGTGCCGCACCCGCTCGCGCAACGCTGCGTCGATGCGCAGGTCGGCGGCCGAACGCGGCGCATGGCCGGCAGTGGTTTCGCAGCCGCCGAGCGCGACGCCCGCACCGAGCGCGGCGAGGCCGCCGAGTACGCGGCGGCGGTCGGGATCGGCGGGCAGGTCGTCGGGGCGATCGGGGGTGTCGGTCACGTCGTGGGGCTCCTCGAATGGGCGGGTGGGCGGTGTCGCTCGGGCTGCCGCGATGCGTGATGCAATGCATGACGCAATGCAACGCCTGGGGGCCGCGCGGCAGGCGCGTGATTTCTTTGTCACACAAATGTCACGAACGCGACTATAACGCGCCGGGCGCCGCGAGTGAAAGCCGTTTGTCGGACGAATCGCCGCGCGCGGCGGGCGGTGCGCGACGCCTTTGCGCGAACTAGACTGAATTCAGGGGCGGCGCGTCGCGGCGTGCCGCCCGGGCGACGATCGCCCTGCGGCGCCGGCCGACGGCGTCGCCGCGGCATCGTCGACACGACGAGCGACACCACACAGCGAGGCGACGATGGCAACGATGCGTGCCGTTTTCGCATGGCCGCCATGGCCGCGCGCCGGTTGCGCGTGCGCGCCCGCGTGAGCGCACGCCGCGCAGCGCGTCCGTCCGGCCCAATGCCATGGACAGGAAATTCGACTACCCGGGATTGCTGATCGCGGCGGGCTTCTTCGTGCTGTTCGCCGCGCAGTTGCTGATGCTGCGCCCGTCGTCGGCGTCGATCGCGTACAGCGATTTCCACCGGCTCGTCGCCGCGCGGCTCGTCGACGATCTCGAGATCGCCCCCGCGACGATCTCCGGCACGCTGAAGATGCCGCAGGCCGGCACGATGCTGCCGGCGTCCGAAGCCGCGGCGGTGCAGCAGGGCGGTGCGCCGTGGCACTTCACGACCAATCGCGTGAGCGACGACCATCTCACCGACACGCTGACCGCCGCCGGCATCCGCTATCACGGCGCACCCGATACGAGCTGGGTCGCGTCGCTGGCATCGTGGCTGCTGCCGCTCGTGCTGTTCGTGTTCATCTGGAACATGATGCTGCGCAAGCGCGGCGGGCTGCAGGATTTCACCGGGATGGGCAAGAGCCGCGCGCGCGTGTACGTGCAGCAGGAAACCGGCATCACGTTCGACGACATCGCGGGCATCGACGAAGCGAAGGCCGAGCTGCAGCAGCTCGTCGCATTCCTGCGCAACCCCGACCGTTACCAGCGGCTCGGCGGCAAGATCCCGAAGGGCGTGCTCGTGGTCGGCGCGCCGGGCACCGGCAAGACGCTGCTCGCGCGTGCGGTGGCCGGCGAGGCGGCCGTGCCGTTCTTCTCGATCAGCGGCTCGGCGTTTGTCGAGATGTTCGTCGGTGTGGGCGCGGCGCGCGTGCGCGACCTGTTCGAGCAGGCGCAGCAGAAGGCGCCGTGCATCGTGTTCGTCGACGAACTCGACGCGCTCGGCAAGGTGCGCGGCGTCGGCCCGATGTCGGGCAACGACGAACGCGAGCAGACGCTCAACCAGTTGCTCGTCGAGATGGACGGCTTCCAGGCCGGCTCCGGCGTGATCATCATGGCCGCGACGAACCGGCCGGAGATACTCGATCCCGCACTGCTGCGCCCGGGCCGCTTCGATCGCCACATCGCGATCGACCGGCCCGACGTGAACGGTCGCCGGCAGATCCTCGGCGTGCACGTGAAGCGCGTGAAGCTCGCGGCCGACGTCGATCTCGGCGAGCTCGCGTCGCGTACGCCGGGCTTCGTCGGCGCGGATCTCGCGAACGTCGTCAACGAGGCCGCGCTGCATGCGGCCGAACTCGGCAAGCCGGCGATCGGCATGGCCGATTTCGACGAGGCGATCGACCGCGCGCTGACGGGCCTCGAGCGCAAGAGCCGCGTCATGAACGCACAGGAGAAGCTGACCATCGCGTATCACGAAGCGGGCCACGCGCTCGTCGCCGAAAGCCGTACGCATTGCGACCCGGTGAAGAAGGTGTCGATCATTCCGCGCGGCGTGGCTGCACTCGGCTATACGCAGCAGGTGCCGACCGAGGATCGCTACGTGCTGCGCAGGAGCGAGCTGCTCGACCGGATCGATGCGCTGCTCGGCGGGCGCGTGGCCGAAGAGCTGGTGTTCGGCGACGTGTCGACGGGCGCGCAGAACGATCTCGAACGCGCGACGGCGATGGCGCGCCACATGGTCATGCAGTACGGGATGAGCGAGAAGATCGGGCTCGCGACGTTCGACGACGGCGATGCGCACGCGGGCCTGCCCGGCGCATGGCATGCGGGCGACAGGCGCTGCAGCGAACACACCGCGCGGATGATCGACGACGAAGTGCACACCCTGCTCGCCGATGCGCACGCGCGGGTCGCGGCGACGCTCGGCGAACGCCGCGATGCGCTCGAACGGATCGCGCGCCGGCTGCTGCAATGCGAGGTGCTCGAACGCGACGCGCTGCAGGCGCTGATCGACGGGCGTGTCGAAGCGCAGCCGGCAACGGTGCCGGACGACGCAGCCGGTGCACGCGGCGGCGCGATCGAAAAGGAGCAGGGGCGGGCGGCCGCGCGCGATTTCGTCGCGTACGGGCCGCCGCGCGAACCCGATCGTTGAAGAGGCGGTTCAACCCGCGAGCGGCACGCGAAGATGCGACGACGCACGCGTGAGCGTGCGTCAGGTGGGTCAGGATTCGGCCGCGGCCGCGACTTCGGCCGCTTCGGTGAGCGCGTCGAGAAAGCGCGTGCGCCACCAGTGCACGTCGGTCTTGCGCACGATCGCCATCAGCGCCGCGTGACGCTGGCGGCGTTCTTCGAGCGGCATCGCGAGCGCGCGCTGGATCGCCTGCGCGGTGCCTTGCGTGTCGTACGGATTGACGAGCAGCGCCGGCTTCAACTGCTCGGCCGCACCGGCGAAACGCGACAGCACGAGCACGCCCGGATCGGCGGCGTCCTGCGCGGCGAGAAATTCCTTCGCGACGAGGTTCATCCCGTCGCGCAGCGGCGTGACGAGCGCGACGCGGCTTGCACGATAGAGGCCCGGCAGGCGCTTGCGCGCGACGGTGCGGTGGATGTAGCGCATCGGCATCCATTCGAGTTCGCCGTAGTCGCCGTTGATCGCGCCGCACAGGCTGTCCATCTCGCGCCGCAGGTCGTCGTACGCGCCGAGATCCTCGCGGCTCGGCGCGGCGATCTGGATCAGCGTCGCGCGGTTGCGGTTTTCCGGGTATTGCTCGAGCAGCTGGCGGAATGCGTGCACGCGCTGCGGCAGCCCCTTCGTGTAGTCGAGGCGGTCGACGCCGACCAGCAACTGCCGGCGCGAATATTCGTCGCGCATCCGCTCGAACATGTCGAGGCCGTCGCGATCGCGCGCGAGCGATTCGAACTCGTCGACGTTGATGCCGATCGGAAACGCGCCGGCCGACAGCGTGCGGCCGAACGCGCGCAGGCGGCCGTCGGGCAGCCGCGCGGCGCCGGCTTCCGCTTCGACATAATGCTCGAAGTGGAGCAGATCCGATTCGGTCTGGAAGCCGACGAGGTCGTACGCGAACAGCGAGCGCATCAGCCATTCGTGTTCCGGGATCGCGGCCATGATCGGCGGCGGCGGCATCGGGATGTGCAGGAAGAAGCCGATCGGATTCGTGCAGCCCATCGCGCGCAATTCGGCGGCGAGCGGAATCAACTGGTAGTCGTGAACCCAGATCGTGTCGTCGGGCCGCAGCAGCGTGCGCAGCTTGCGCGCGAACAGCTGGTTCACGCGCCGGTAGCCGTCGGCGAAGCGGCGGTCGAACTGCGCGAGATCGAGCCGGTAGTGAAACACCGGCCACAGTACGTTGTTCGAATAGCCGAGGTAGTACGCGTCGTAATCCTGCGGATCGAGATCGATCGTCGCGAGCTGGATGCCGCCGACGTTCTGGATCTGCACGTCGTCGCCGTGCGCGGGCTGATCGTCGCCGCCGCGTAGCCTGCCGCTCCAGCCGAACCAGACGCCGCCGGATTCCTGCAGGCTGTCTTTCACGGCGACGGCGAGCCCGCCGGCCGCGGCTTTACGGGGATCTGCAATGCGATTGGATACGACGACGAGGCGGCTCACCAGCTCTCCTTACGATCGTTGAGGGAATGTTTCGTGCGGCCGTGGCGCGAGAAGCGGACGCCGCCATCGCAGCGCCGTGCGCGAAGCGATGAGGCCGCAATGCGTTCGGACGGGAGTCAGGGCACGCGATTCGCCGTCCGAGCGGGGTGTGCTTTTAAAGCATACTCGTCATTCGGTCGTTTTAAAAGTGTGCGTAGATGCGCAATGCGCGTGCGAATGGGCGGCGATACGCCGTGTCGCCGGGGAGACGGCGCGCGATGCAGGAGCGGGATCGAATCTTGCGCAGCGCTGCGAATGCAGCGTGCGCGAGGCGCCGCGCTGGCGGCCGCATGGCGTGCGAGCGAGCGTTCGTGGCGATGCGTATGGGCTGACACTCACACGATGTTGCGTCGGCCGCCTGTCGTCGTTGGCCACCGATTCCGATGCAGTGGCGCCGACGAACGCGCTACACGCACGCGAGCCGCGAACGCGCGATGCGAACCGGCGAAGCGCGACGTCGTGCATGTGAACGGGTCGCGCCGGACAACGATGCCCGGCCGCACCGTGTCCCGCGCGCAGTCGCACCGCGCGCCGTGCGCGCAAGCGTGACTCAGGCGCTCCGGTAAAACGCGTGCGCAGGATCGTCGTCGCGTCGCGACACCCGTTACACGGCGGCCGGTTGCCAGCGCGGCGCGGCGGGTTCCTGCGCGTGCAGGCCCGGCGACGTCGCCTGCGAACCGGACGGCATCCGGAACGCGGCGACCGTTTCGGACAACTCCCGGCCTTGCGCTTCGAGCGACTTCGACGCGGCCGCGGCCTGCTCGACGAGCGCCGCGTTCTGCTGCGTGGTCTCGTCCATCTGCGTGATCGTCAGGTTCACCTGGTCGATGCCGCGGCTTTGCTCCGCCGATGCGGCCGCGATCTCGCCCATGATGTCCGTCACGCGCGCGACGGCCTGCGTGACGTCCGACATCGTCTTGCCGGCTTCGCCGGCGAGCGCCGAGCCGTCGCGGATCGTCTGCACCGAGGCGGAAATCAGTTCCTTGATTTCCTTCGCCGCCGTCGACGAGCGCTGCGCGAGACTGCGCACTTCGCTCGCGACCACCGCGAAACCGCGGCCCTGTTCGCCCGCGCGCGCCGCTTCGACGGCCGCATTCAGCGCGAGGATGTTGGTCTGGAATGCGATGCCTTCGATGATGCCGGTGATGTCGGCGATCTTCGACGAGCTGTGGCCGATCTCCGTCATCGTGTCGACCACGCGGCCGACCACCGAGCTGCCGCGATGCGCAACGTCCGATGCGTTCGCGGCGAGCGTGCTCGCCTGTTGCGCGTTCTCCGCGTTCAGCCGCACCGTCGACGTGAATTCCTCCATCGTCGCGGCGGTTTCCTGCAGCGACGCGGCCTGTTCCTCGGTGCGCTGGCTCAGGTCGAGGTTGCCCGATGCGATCTCGCTCACCGCATGCGCGATGCTGTTCGACGAATCGCGCACGCGGCCGACGATGCCGATCAAGCGCTCGTTCATCGTCCGCAGCGCGTCGAGCAGATCGCGCGTCTCGTCGTTGCCGCTCACGTGGATGTGGCTGCCGAGATCGCCGTTCGCGACCGTGCGCGCGACGTCCACGGCCGTGCCGATCGGCACGGTGATCTTGCGCGTCAGCCACAGGCCGCCGCATCCCGCGACCACGATCGCGATCAGGCAGATGCCGGCCAGCAGGTTGCGCTCCATCTCGTAGCGGTCCGCGAACTGCTGCGCGATCGCGCGTTCGCGTTCGTGCGTATAGGTCGCGTAGGCGTCGGTCGCGCGCACCAGTTGCGCGAGCAACGGGCGGCAGTTGTCGTCGATGTCGGCGGCCGCCTCGTCTTTCTTGCCGGCCTGCGCGAGCCCGACGATGCGCAGCGCGACGGGCCCGTAGCGGGTTTCAATGCGCACGATGTCGGCCACGAGTTCGCGTGCGCGATCGGAGGTGTCGGTCGCGTTCGCCATCATGTCCTTGAGTTTCGCGAGGTGGTCCTGCACGTCCTTGTGCGCCTGGTTCACCTCGGCCAGTTCGAGCTCGACATCGGACGGCTTGGTCACGAGCACGAGGTTGCGCGCAGCGATCGCGCGCCGGTCGACCGCGGTGCGGATCTGCGCGGACAGCGTCGCGCGCGCATTGATGCCGTTCATGTAGCCGGAGAATTCGGTGTTCGTATCGGATAGCGCCTTGAGTGCCATGCCCGACACGATCACGACGATCGCGGCAAGCAGGCCGAAGCCGCCAAGGAGTTTTGTTTTGATGCTCATTCTGGCGATTTTCACAGTGTGCCTCTGTGCGTGTGGTTGGCGAATCGAGTTTATTGTTCGAACCGATACAGGCTCGTGCCGGCATTAACGGGTATATCGGATCAATCTTTACCCATTGAAAACCCTGATATTAGTTTTTTTAGCGATGGAAGCCTTGCCGGACGGACGTTCTTGATTTAGATCAAAAATCGCCGCAGCGCCCGTGATTCAAAGGTTTATATGTGGAATTGGGAACCTCTTTTCATGGGTGAAACAGAAGCAATGCTTTTGCTAATAATCGTATGATGAATCTGTTTCGATTTACGGATGAATAACCGGATTATTTTGAGAATTGAGAGGAAGGGGAGTCGGGACGCAGGTTTGGCCTGCACCGCGCGATTGGCGGGATAGACCGATAAATACGGATTCGCGGCGCAGGGGGCGCCGGAAAGCGGCCCGCGGCGGGCGCCGCGGGCCGTGGGAGGGTCAGAACGTGGTGCGCAATCCGGCCATCACGCTGCGGCCGCCTTGCGGCGCGAAGCCGCGCACGACCGACGTCGCATAGCGGATGTCCTGGTTCGTCAGGTTGTCGCCGCGCAGGTACGTGAGCCAGTGCGTCGCGCCGACGCGGAACTTGTAGGTCAGCATCACGCCGAGCGACGTGTAGCCGTCCGTCGAGAAGTCGTTGTCGGGCACGCGATGCTGCGACCACGCATGCGTGACCTGCGCGCGTGCGCCGAACGGGCCGTAGCCGTAGTCGGCCGCGAGCGTCGCACGCAGCGGCGCGATGCGCGGCAGCGGCTGGCCCGTGTCGACGTTGCGCGCGTGCGTGTAGTCGGCCGTCAGTTCCAGGTCGACCGTATGGCCGCGCCGCGCGAACGCGCGCCACTTGCCGTCCAGCTCGATGCCGTAGAACTCGGCGCGCACGCCGCGATAGATCGCCTCGTTGAGCGCACCGTCGGTGCCGGGCGCGACCGGTTCGTCGTCGCCGTCCACCACGCGGCCCGTGTTGTACTCGGTCAGGTAGTTCGAGAAGCGGTTGTAGAACACGCCGACGCTGCCGCGATTCGGGCCGCTCGCATAGCGCAGCGACAGGTCGGTCGACACCGCCTTTTCCTTCGACGCGTTCGGGTTGCCGATCAGGAACTGGCCGGTCGCATCGTGCGGGCCGTTCGAATACAGTTCGTAGAAGGTCGGCGCGCGTTCGGTGTACGCGACGTTGGCCGCCACCGACCACACCGGGGTGAGCGAGAACAGCGCGCCGGCCGACAGGCTGCCCGCATTGAATTCCCGCGGCTGCGCGCCCGCGAATTTTTCGACGCCGGCCGGATCGGGATCGACCTTCACGTGCTCGAAACGGCCGCCGACGCTCAGCTTGAGCGCCGGGACGACCTGCCATTCCTCGAGGCCGAACAGCGCGACGCTGTTCGTGCGCGTGGACGGCACGAGCATCTCGTCGCCCAGCGCGGAGAACGTGTTCTGCCCGAACTGCACGCCGATCGCGCCTTCGAACGGGCCGATCTTGCGATGCGTCGCCTCGATGCGCGCCTCGTAGCCGCGATTGCGGAAGGTGGTCGCGGTTTCGCCGTTGTCGACTTCCTTGTGGCGGTAGTCGGTGTACGCGAAATCGAACTTCAGCTTCGTGAACGGCCCGCTCAGGTTGCGCACCTCGGACGCGAGCGCGAGACGTTCCTGGCGCATCCGCAGCCGCACGTCGCTTTCCGCGACGGAACCGTAGTTCGATTCGTAGCCGCTGTAGGACAGGCCCGCGAAGCCGTCCGCCCACGTGTACGACGCGCCGACCGCGCCGCCGTGCACACGGCCGTCGCTGTTCGGCACGTTGCCTTCCGGCTGCGGCGTGTCGGGGCCGTCGATCGCGCGCTGCGCGCTGCTGCGCGCATAGCCGGGGATGCGCAGCTTGCTCGTTTCGTGGTCGAACGCGTCGACGTGAAACGCGAAGCGGCCGTTGCCGCCTTCGACCTGCGCGGCGCCCGCGCGCATCGAGTTCGCGCCGCCGTAGCGCGCGTCGAGCGCACCCGTCACGCCCTGGATCGCTTCGCGCGGAATCCGGTTGTCGATCGTGTTGACGACGCCGCCCACCGCGTTGCCGCCATACAGCAGCGCGGCCGGCCCGCGCACGATCTCGACGCGCTCGATCGACAGCGGGTCCTGCGGCACCGCATGGTCGTACGACAGCGACGATGCATCGTAGGCCGCGACGCCGTTCTGCAGCAGCCGGATCCGGTCGCCGTCCATCCCGCGGATGATCGGGCGGCCGACCATCGGCCCGTAGGTAGTGGTGGATACGCCGGGCAGCCCGTTGAGCGTTTCGCCGAGCGAATCGGCCTGGCGGCGCGTCAGCGCATCGCCGGAAAGCTGGACGGTCGGCGCGATCAGTTCGCCGTCGCCGAGCGGGTTCGCGGTCACGAAGATCGGCGCGAGCGCGGTGGTCGGCGGCGTGCCGGAGGCGGCGGGCGCATCGGTCTGCGCGTGCGCGACGGCGGCGAACAGCATCAGCGAAAGGGACGAGAGCGGGCGTAGCGGTAGACGAGGGAGGTCGCGCATGGTTGGTGAATCGGTTGGAATCGGATCGGATAACGAGCGATGCGGGTCACGGCTGGATACGATATATTGTTGCGTCTGCGACGCGCAGTGACCCGTTGGACCTCGCTCGGCGAGGCTCGACTACCCGAGGTTGAACGGCGTCAGGCGGACGAGCACCCGACATGATATGTTATATCATTACAAACTCCAAGCGGCTGGCGGGATTCTGTCAGGTTTCCGTCGGATGGGTGAAATGGCGGCGGCCATCGCCGTGCATCGTCCCGCGTGTTGATACGTATCAACGTCGTTCGATTCCGAATCCGGATACTGGATCGCTTACCGACCAGGCAGGAGCGACCCATGACCCAGACCATGAAAGCGGCCGTCGTGCACGCATTCGGCGAACCGCTACGCATCGAGGAGGTGCCCGTGCCGACGCCGGGGCCCGGCCAGATTCTCGTCAACATCCACGCGTCGGGCGTGTGCCATACCGATCTGCACGCGGCCGACGGCGACTGGCCGGTCAAGCCGTCGCTGCCGTTCATTCCGGGCCATGAAGGCGTGGGCATCGTCGCGGCGGTCGGCGCGGGCGTCACGCATGTGCGCGAAGGCGATCGCGTGGGCGTGCCCTGGCTCTACACGGCCTGCGGCCATTGCGAGTACTGCCACACGGGTTGGGAAACGCTGTGCCACGGCCAGCAGAACACCGGCTATTCGGTGAACGGCAGCTACGCGGAATACGTGCTGGCCGATCCCGACTACGTCGGCCATTTGCCCGAGCAGGTTGCGTTCGACGAGATCGCGCCGATCCTGTGCGCGGGCGTCACCGTCTACAAGGGCATTCGCGTGACCGATACGCGCCCGGGCCAGTGGCTCGCGATTTCCGGTATCGGCGGCCTCGGGCACGTGGCCGTGCAGTATGCGCGCGCGATGGGCCTGCACGTCGCGGCCATCGACATTTCACCCGACAAGCTCGCGCTGGCGCGGCAGCTCGGCGCGCAGCTGACGATCGACGCGTCGGTCGACGATCCGGCCAAGGTCATCCAGAAGGAGATCGGCGGCGCGCACGGCGTGCTCGTCACGGCCGTGTCCCGCAGCGCGTTCGCGCAGGCGCTCGGAATGGTGCGGCGCGGCGGCACGGTGGCGCTGAACGGCTTGCCGCCCGGCGATTTCCCGTTGCCGATCTTCTCGACCGTGCTGAACGGCATCACCGTGCGCGGGTCGATCGTCGGTACGCGGCGCGACCTGCAGGAATCGCTCGATTTCGCGGCCGACGGCCTGGTGCGCGCACATATCCATCGCGACCGGCTCGGCAACATCAACGACGTGTTCGCGAAACTGCGCGCAGGCAAGGTCGACGGCCGCATCGTGCTGACCGACATGCATTGATGCGATGTACGCAGCGCGTGCCGTCGACGGCGCGACGGCGTCGCGCTGCTTATCGTTCCGCCGGAAACCGCTCCTGCAGCGCATGCAGCCAGCGCGCGACGACATCGAGTTCGTCGTCGGAAAACCCGTCGCACAGCTTGCCGTTGAGTTCGCGCAGCAGCACGCGCGCACGCTTGAGCGCCGCATGGCCTTCGTCGGTCAGGTACAACCGCGTCGCGCGGCCGTCGTCCGAGTCGGCGTGACGCGTGATCAGGCCGGCTTTCGCCATCCGGTCGGCGAGCCCCGTCATCGCGGACGGCGCAAGCTGCAGCGCGGCGCCGACTTCGCCGACCAGCGCGCCGTCCTGTTTCGCGAGGCAGAACAGCGCGCCGGCCTGCGCGGCGCTCGCGTGCGTGTCGGTCTCCGCCTTGCGGTCGATCCAGCGCTGCACGCGCCGCTGGCCGATGTTCAACAGGAAAAACAGTCGTCGGTCTTCGCTCAAGCTGGGTTCCCGGCTGCAATGAAAAGAGAGGGGCGGCCCGCGGCGCGCGGCGTGTCCAGTGCCTGCGCGAGCCAGTCTGCCACGCCGGGCCACAGCACGGCGCCGGGGCGGCTGCGGAAGAAGCCCATGTGCCCGACCGGGCCGCTGCCCGCCGCATGCGGATCGATCTGGCGGCGCTCGACCGCCGCGCGGGTCAGATAGCTTACCAGCAGCCCGATCGCGGTCGGGTTCGCCCACGGGTCGTCGTCGAAGCCGAGCGCGAGGATCGGCAACTGCTGTTTCGCGTAGCGCTCGGCCGCGCCGAGCGTCGGATCGTCGAAGAAATAGTGCGGCAGCGTCGTCCAGCGGCTCCATTCGCGGAACACGCCGGCCGGCATGTCCTCGCCGAGCCCGAGCCGCTTGCCGGGCACGTAGCCGAGCAGCGCCGCCGTCAGCGGGCCGAGGACGCGCAGGATCAGCCGCACCTTCACGCGTTCGGCCGCCTGCATGATCAGCCGCGTGCTGCCCGCGTGCGCGGCGACGAGCACGGCCGCGCGCAGGTACGGCGTGGCGGCGGACAGCCCGATCGCATGCCCGCCGACGCTATGGCCGACCGCCAGCAGCGGCAAACCTTCGTACGCCTGCCGCGCCCACGCAGTCGCGCCGCCCACGTCGAGTTCCATCCAGTCGCGCATGCGGGCCTTCAGCGCGCTCAGGCGCGCGGGCCGCGACGCGCCGATGCCGCGGTAGTTGTAGGTGAGCGCCGCGAAGCCGCGTTCGGTCAGGAAGCGCGCGAAGCCCGCATACAGCCGCTCCGGCACGGCCGTGGCCGGATGGATCAGCACCAGCGCGCGCGGCTCGGCGTCGGGCGACCACACCGTGCCGTGCAGCACGTAGCCGTCGGCGGCGGAAAACGTGATGGGTTCAGCGGTCATGGCCGTCCTCGTCCGGGGAGTTATTTCGTATGCGAAATATAGTTCGGGATTTATTTCGTGCACGAAATATCTGTCGAGGATTCATTCGAACCGCGTTCCGGCAAGCGCGCCGGACGGCATTCGGCGCCGCCGGTCACGTCATAAAACATTTGCATCTTTGCATAGAAGAATATTGCGTTTGTTTCATGATGAAGATCGCCGTATCTTCACCGGTTCCATCCGTTCCACCGGCCGCCGTGCACGGCGGATCGCGAGTCGCCGCCATCGCGCGGCCGTTTGCTAACTCTCCGGGAGATCACGTTGTCGAGCCGAATCGTCATGGCGCTCTTGCTGGCGCTCGCCGCGCAGCCGGGCATGGCCAAGGACACCGTCACGCTGCGCGTCGGTGAACAGAACTACTTCAACATCCAGGCGTCGATGGAGGCGTCCGGCGTGCTGAAGGACCTGCCTTACACGATCGAGTGGAAGCATTTCCAGGCCGCCGCGCCGGTGGCCGAATCGCTGAACGGCAATGCGATCGACGTCGGCTTCCTCGGCGATTCCGCGCTGCTGACGCTGGCCGCGCGAGGTGCGCCGGTGAAGGTGGTCGCCGTGTCGCGGCAGAGCCTCGACGGCGTCGCGATCCTCGTGCCGAAGGATTCGCCGGTGCGCACCGTGGCCGACCTGCAGGGCAAGACCGTCGCCGTCTGGCGCGGCGCGTGGAGCCAGCAGCTGGTGCTGCGCGCGCTGGAGCATGCGGGCCTGCGCGCGGATTCGGTCAAGTACGCATACCTGATGCCGATCGATGCGACCAACGCGCTCGCGAACGGCTCGGTCGACGCGGTGTCGCTATGGGAGCCGTTCGTCAGCACGCTCGCGTTGCGGCAGGGCGCGCGGCCCATCACCACCGCGCAGGGGTTGATGCCCGCGCTGAGTTTCGTCGCCGCGAACGAGCAGGCCGCAACCGGCAAGCGCGCCGAGATCACGGATTTCCTGAAGCGCGTGGTAGCCGCGCGCCAGTGGGTCGACAGCCATCCGCGCGAGTACGCGGACCTGTGGGCGAAGCGCGCGAAGCTCGAACCCGATGTCGCGTATCGCTGGCTCGGCAACGCGAAGCAGCGCGTGGGCCCGGTCGACGAGACAGCCGCGAAGGACGCGCAGAACACGGCCGACTTCCTGCACAAGGCCGGCGTGATTCCGGCCGCGTACGACACGTCGAAGCTGCTCGACCGCTCGTATGCGGGCGCGTTCGCGGCACCTGCGCAGAAGGCGGCCGCCGCGCAGTAAGCGGACCATCCCGGCCACGAATTCCGATCGAGAACCACGAGGACACCCCGACATGCCAGTCGACATCATCGGCATGATCACCGCGACGCCCGGCGCGGAGGTCGACGTACCGGGCGGCGCGGCCGTCCAGCCCGACTACGTGCGCCGTTTCGCGCAGGCGCACGAGGCCGCCGGCTTCGACCAGATCCTGGTCGGCCATTTCAGCAACGCGGCGGATGGTTTCATCGTTGCATCGTTCGCGGCCGCCGCGACCGAACGCCTCCGCATCCTGCTCGCGCACCGGCCCGGGGTGATCGTGCCGTCGGCCGCCGCACGACAGATCGCGACGCTCGACGTATTCAGCGGCGGCCGGCTCGCGCTGAACGTCGTGTCGGGCGGCGACGATACGGACCTGCAGCGCGACGGCGATTTCGTGCCGCACGATGCGCGCTACCGCCGCACCGGCGAATATCTCGACGTGCTGAAGCGGATCTGGCAGGCCGACGCACCGGTCGACCACGACGGCGCGTTCTACCGGCTGCGCGGCGCGTCGCCGCTCGTGAAGGGCGTGCAGCGGCCGCACGTGCCGATCTATTTCGGCGGGTCGTCGCCGGCCGCGCTCGCGGTCGCGGGCGAGCACGCGGATGTCTACATGACGTGGGGCGAGCCGCTCGCGTCGGTGCGCGAGCAGATCGCACGCGTGCGCGCGGCCGCCGCCCCATTCGGGCGTGCGCCGCGCATCAGCGTGTCGTTCCGGCCGATCGTCGCCGACACCGAGGCGGCCGCATGGGAGAAGGCCGAGGCGATCCGCGCGCGCGTGCGCGCGGCACGGCTCGCGAACGGCCAGCCGATCGCCGGCCATGCGCCGCAGAATGCGGGTTCGCAACGGCTGATGGCGGCCGCCGCGCAGGGCGACGTGCTCGACGAGCGGCTGTGGATGGGCGTCGCGAACCTGACCGGCGCGCGCTGGAATTCGACCGCGCTGGTCGGCACGCCGGAACAGGTTGCGCGCGCGCTCGGCGCGTATTACCGGTTGGGCGTGTCGACGTTCCTGATTCGCGGGTTTGATCCGCTGGACGATGCACTCGATTACGGGCGTGCGCTGATTCCGGCGATTCATGCGCAGGTGGCCGAGCTTGACCGGTCTCACGCGGCGGTGACGGCGTAGGCCCGGCGTTCCACCCGACGGTGTCGTTTCACGCGCCCCGGCATTGCCGTCATGCAATGCCGGGGCGAAGTCGTGTCGGGCATCGTCCCGGCAACGCCCTCAGAACGACGGCAACCCCGGCGGATTGGTTTCCGCGTGCGCGATCGCCTCGCTCTGCAAGCCCCAGCGCGCGAGCGCTTGCGCATAGCGGCCGCTGCCGATCAGCGCGTTCGTCGCGAGCGTCAGCGCGGGCGCGAGCCCGCTGCCGCGCCGCGTTGCGATCGCCACATCGGCATGGGCCGGCCAGCCCGCATTGACGACGCCGACGCGCCGGATCTTGCCGGTGCGCGCCGCCTCGTACGCGAGCGACGCGTTCGGGTTCAGCTCCGCATCGGCGCGCCCCGACAGCAGCGCGACGCGCGCGGTCGCATCGTCGTCGAAATAGAGCAGCTCGGCCGGCTTCAACCCTTGCGCCACGTTGCGCTTGTTCCATTCGAGCAGGATGTGCTCCTGGCTCGTGCCCGCGCCCGTGATGATGCGCAGGCCGGCGATGTCCTTCGGCTGCGCGAGCGTCGCGATGGGGCTGCTGGTGCGCACGTAGAAGCCGTGCAGCCCGAGCCGGTAGGTCGTGAAATCGTATTTTTCCTTGCGCTTCTCGGTCACGCCGACGTTCGAGATCACCGCGTCGTACTTGCCGGACGTCAGCCCGAGCGGCCAGTCGGCCCACGCGATCGGCACCAGCGCGAGCGTGCGGCCGAGCGCGTCCGCGACGAGCTGCGCATAGTCGGGATCGGCGCCCACCACGGTGCGCGCGTCGGTCGCATAGGTCGACACCGGCGGCGCGTGCGGCGAGATCGCCACCGTGAACGCGCCGTCGCGTACCCAGCGGTAGCCGGCTGCCGCGCGGATCGCCGCGTCGTCGCGTTGCGCGCGAATGCGGCCGGCCTGGCGTGGGTCGAGGTCGGCCGTCGCGGCGGCCGCGCGCGCGGCGTGCCACGGCAGGCCCGTTGCCGCGATCAATGCGGCGGTCATGAAGCGGCGTCGGTCGGTCATCGCGCGGCCCCTCGCAGGTGTGCAGCGGCGCGCATCACAGCACCCGCGACAGGAATGCACGCGTGCGCGGATGCGCGGGCGCGTCGAGCACGACGGCCGGCGGGCCGGCCTCGACGATGCGCCCGCGCTCCATGAACAGCACGTTGTCCGCGACTTCGCGCGCGAAGCCGATCTCGTGCGTGACGATCACGAGCGTCGTGCCCGAGCGCGCGAGTTCCTTGATCACGTCGAGCACCTCGTTGACGAGCTCGGGATCGAGCGCCGACGTCGGTTCGTCGAACAGCAGCACCTTCGGGCGCAGCGCGAGCGCCCGCGCGATCGCCACGCGCTGCTGCTGGCCGCCGGACAACTGGCGCGGATACGCATCGGCCTTGTCCGCGAGACCGACGCGCGCGAGCAGCGCGCGGGCGATGCGTTCGGCCGCGTCGCGCGTGACGCCGCCGACGGCGACCGGCGCTTCGACCAGATTCTCGAGCACCGTCAGGTGCGGGAACAGGTTGAAGTTCTGGAACACCATCCCGACGGCGGTGCGCCGCGTCAGGACGTCGCGCTCCGGCAGCTCGTGGAGCACGTCGCCGTCGCGGCGATAGCCGATCAGTTCGCCGTCGATGTCGATGAAGCCGTCGTCGACGCGTTCGAGATGGTTGATCGTGCGCAGCAGCGTCGACTTGCCCGAGCCCGACGGCCCGACGATCACGGTCACGCTGCCGCGCGGCGCGACGAACGATACGTTGTCGAGCACGCGCTGCAAGCCGAACTGTTTCGATACGTGATGCACGGCCACTTCGCCGCCGGCGCGCAGCGCGACCGAGGTCGCGGCGTCGCCGTCGCGATGAGCGGCCGCGACCGGGGCCGCGCGACGGGCGGCAATGCGCCGCCACAGCTTGCCGACGCGCGCGAGCGCGAACGTGACGACGGACGGCGGCGGGTTGCGCAGCGCGCCGCGCGCGTAGTGCCGCTCGACCTGCACCTGAATGGTCGACAGCACGGTCAGGATGATCAGGTACCAGACGGTCGCGACCATCAGCAGCGGGATCACTTCGAGATTGCGGCGATAGATCACCTGTACCGTATAGAACAGCTCGGGCATCGCGAGCACGTAGACCATCGACGTGCCCTTGGCGAGCATGATCAGGTCGTTGAACGCGGTCGGCAGGATCGCGCGCATCGCCTGCGGCAGCACGATCCGCGTGGTCTGGCGGCCGCGCGGCAGCCCGAGCGCGGCGGCCGCTTCGAGCTGGCCCTGGTCGACCGCGAGAATGCCGCCGCGGATCACCTCCGCGGAAAACGCCGCGTGGTGCAGCGTGAGGCCGAGCACGGCCGCGCAGAACGGGCTGATCAGGTCGGTGGTCGGCGCGTCGAACCACACGATGTCGGTGAACGGCACGCCGAGCCGCACATGCTCGTACAGGTAGCCGAGGTTGTTCAGGATCAGCAGCAGCACGATCAGCGGAATCGAACGGAACAGCCACACGAAGGTCCACGCGCTGGCCGACAGCAGCCGCGAACGCGACAACCGCGCCAGCGCGACGAACGCGCCGAGCACGAGGCCGAACACCGCGCCGAGCAGCGTCAGCACCAGCGTGCGCGCGAGCCCCGACAGCACCGGCGGCGACAGGAACCATTCGGCGAACACCGGCCAGCCCCATTGCGGATTGCCGAGAATCGAATGCAGGACGATCGCGATCAGCGCGACGGCGAGCACGGTGCCGGCCGTGCGCGACCGGTGGCGCGCGGGCACGATCCGCAAGCGCGTGCCGGCGTCGCGCGCGCCGGGAGAAGAGAGCGGCGGCAGCGTGCCGCCGAGGTGGGTCGTATCGCTCATGTCGGTGGAAATCCTCGAATCGGTCGGGCGGGCGCGCCGCGCACGGGCGGCGCGGCGGCGGGTGTCGGGCGTCTCAGGCGTGCGCTTCGGCCGCGGTGGCCGGTGCAACGCCGGGCGCCGCGTGGCGGCTGGTCTTGCGCGGCAGCCCGAGGTGGTCGCGCAGCGTCGCGCCGGGCAGGTCGCGGCTGTAGCGGCCGCGCGCCTCGAGTATCGGGATCACGAGTTCGACGAAATCGTCGACACCCTGCGCCTGCACCGCGAAGCCGAGGATGAAACCGTCGCCGGCGCCGGCGTCGTGCCAGCGGATCAGCTCGTCGGCGACGTGTTCGGCCGTGCCGATGAAATTCGGGCGCGGCGTGGCGACCGCGAGCGCCGTCTCGCGCAGCGACAGCCCTTTCCGTTTCGCGTCGGCCTTGATCCGGTCGGTGGTCGAACGAAAGCTGTTGCGGCCGAGCTCGCCGAGTTCCGGGAACGGCGCGTCGAGCGCGTACTGCGTGAAATCGTGGTGATCGAAATAGCGGCCGAGGTACGCGAGCGCCTCGTCGATCGTCAGCAGGTCGCGGATCGCCTGGTATTTGTCCTCGGCCTCCTGGGCCGTGCGGCCGACGATCGGTCCGATACCGGGGAAGATCTTCACGTCGCCGGGTTGCCGGCCGTGCTCGACCGCACTTTGCTTCACGCGCCGCGTGAACGCGGCCGTTTCGTCGAGCGACGGCGAATGCGTGAACACGGCGTCCGCATACTTGCCCGCGAGCCCGATCCCGGTGTCGGACGAACCGGCCTGGAAGATCACCGGCTGCCCCTGCGGCGAGCGCTGGATGTTCAGCGGCCCCGCGACCTGGAAGAAGCGGCCGTGGTGATCGAGCGTGTGCAGCTTGTCGCGATCGAAGAAGCGGCCGCTCGCGCGGTCGCGCACGAATGCGTCGTCGTCCCAGCTGTCCCACAGGCCCTGCACGACGTCGAGGTATTCGTCGGCAATCTCGTAGCGCAATTCGTGGTCGGGATGCGCCTTGCCGAAATTCTTCGCGGTGCCTTCGAGCGGCGTCGTCACGACGTTCCAGCCCGCGCGCCCGCCGCTGATCACGTCGAGCGACGCGAGCTGGCGTGCGACGGTGAACGGCTCGCTGTACGACGTCGAGATCGTGCCGGCCAACCCGATCTTCTTCGTCGCGACCGCGAGCGCCGACAGCACGGTCAGCGGCTCGAAGCGGTTCAGGAAGTGGGGGATCGACTTCTCGTTGATGTAGAGGCCGTCGGCGACGAACGCGAACGCGATGCCGGCGGCTTCCGCCTTGCGTGCGATGCCGATCGCGAAGTCGAGGTTGATGCTCGCGTCCGGCGGGTTGCTCGGGTGCCGCCATGCGTTCATGTGGCTGCCTGCGCCCTGGAGCATCAGGCCGAAGGGGATCGATCGTCGGGTCGTCATGGGAGCGTCACGCGTTCTGGTCGGGGGAAAGGGAGCGGTCGGCCGCGACGGCCGCCTGCCAAGATGTGGCCGACTGCGCGCCGCCGAGCCATTCGGCCGACGCGAGCCGCGCCGCGTAGTCGGTCACCGGCGAATCGATCACGAATGCGTCGACGTCGAGCCGCCGGCTCAGCGCGTCGAGCGCGCGGTGCACGCGCTCGGGCGTGTCGGCCAGCACGGTCGGGCGCAGTTCGTCGATCCGGTAGTCGGATGCGCCGCTTTGTCGCGCGAATTCGGCGGCGGCCTGCGCGCTCGCGAGATTGAAGCTCTGGCCGCCCGCGAACTGCAGCTTGAAGATCTTCAGCGGCCCGATCAGCTGCTCGGCCGCGTCGCGCGTCGGCGCGGCCACCGCGTACAGCGCGACCAGCGGTTTCGTGCCGCCCGCGCTGCGGTAGGCGTCGAGCGAACGTTCGAGGTTCGCGTCGTCGCCGTTGAAATGCCCCGCGTAGCAGAAGCGCCAGCCGTTGCGCGCGGCCAGCGCGCCGCTGTCCGGCGAGCCGCCGAGCAGGATGCGTTCGGGCGCCTGCGGCGGCACCGGCATCGCGACGGCGCCGGCGAGCGGATGATCTTCGGCGACGCCCCAGCCGAGGAACGCGTCGAGTTCCGCGAGCTGGCCCGCGAAATCCGGCTTGCGCGCCTTGTCGTGGAACCACTGCAGCGCGCGCGTGGTCAGCGGCAGCCCGCCGGGGGCCTTGCCGACGCCGAGGTCGACGCGGCCCGGCGCGAGCGCGGCCAGCACCTTGAACGTCTCGGCGACCTTGAACGGGCTGTAGTGCTGCAGCATCACGCCGCCCGAGCCGACGCGGATGCGCGACGTGTGCGCGAGCAGGTGCGCGACGACGATCTCCGGCGCCGAGCTTGCGAAGCCCGGCGCGCCATGATGCTCGGCGACCCAGAAGCGTTCGTAGCCGAGCTGTTCGGCGCGTTGCGCGAGCGTCGTGGTGAAGCGCAGCGCGTCGGCGGCGCTCGCGCCGTCGGCGATCGGACTCTTGTCCAGCAGCGATAGCGAGTAAGACATGGTGAGCGGCGTTCCTGCGGGAGCGTGAAATGAGCGTGAAGTGAACGTGACAGGGCGTGACGATGGGCGCGCGGCGCTCAGCTCTTCGGCAAGCCCGGCGGATTCGTGCGCGACCGGTCGATCGCCTCGGAGGCGAGGTTCCAGCGGTCGAGCACCTGCTGGTAGCGGCCGCTCCTGATCAGTCCGTTCAGCGCGACGGTGAGCGGATCGGCGAGCCCGCTGCCGCGACGCGTCGCGATCGCGATGTCGGCCGTGCGCGGCCAGCCGCCGCTGATCGCGCCGACGAGCCGGGTCTTGCCCTGCTGCGCGCTCTGGTACGCGAGCACCGAGTTCACGCTGAACACGGCGTCCGCGCGGCCGGACTGCACGGCGACGATGCGCATCGCCTGGTCGTCGTAATACTGGATCTGCACGGGTTTCAGCCCGTGCGCGACATTCTCGCGATCCCACGCGAGCAGGATCTTTTCCTGGTTGGTGCCGGCGTCGGTCACGACGCGCAGCCCCGCGACGTCCTTCGGCTCGCGGATCGCCTGGATCTTGCTGTCGTTGCGCACGTAGAAGCCGACCTGGTCCTTGCGGTAGGACGAGAAATCGAACTTCTGCTTGCGTTCCTCGGTGACGGTGACGTTCGAGATCACCGCGTCGACTTTTCCGGATTCGAGCGCGAGCGGCCAGTCGGCCCACGCGAGCGCGACGATCTTCAGCTTGCGCCCGAGGCTGTCGGACACGAGCTGGCCGATGTCGGCGTCGAAGCCGATCACCGTGCGCGCGTCGGTCGCATACGTGCTGATCGGCGGCAGGCTCGGCGCGATGCCGATCGTCAGCGTGCCGGGTTCGGCGAACCTGAACGACGCGGGCACCGCGCGCTCGACGGCCGCATCGGCCGCGCCGCGCGGGCGGCCGAGCTGTTCGGGGCTCAGGTCGAACGTGGCCGCGGCGGCGGCCGCGGCGAACGCGCTCAGGCCGATCAACGCGGTGGCCAGCGTGCGCGCGGCACGGGAGGAAAGCGGTACGGCTCGTGGCATGAAAACGTCCTGTGATGGCAAGCGAAGAGAGGGAAGCGTCAGCGGTGCGGGCGCGGTCAGCGCGGCAGCGCCGGTTCGGGCACGGGCGCCCACAGGTCGGCCAGCGTCGACGTGCGCAACGGGTCGACGAGATCCTTGCCGAAGCGCAGGTGGAAATACGCTTCGGGGGCGATCGACGCATCGAACAGCCGCGTATAGCCGGTGCGGTCGTACAGCGCCCACGCTTCGGGCTGGCGAAAGCCGGTGGTCAGGTAGACGCGCCGATAGCCTTGCCGCGCGGCGCGCTGTTCGAGCGCGTCGACGATCACGCGTGCGAGGCCCTGGCGGCGCAGGTCCGCGCGGGTCCAGATGCGTTTGAGCTCGGCAGTGTGCGCGTCGTAGCGCTTGAACGCGCCGCCGCCGATCGTCTCGCCGTCGCGCAGCAGCAGCACGAACGCGCCTTCGGGCGGCGCGAACAGTTCGGCCGGATAGCGTGCGAGTTCATCGCGCGCGGACGCGCGGCTGTCGGGGCGATACGCGTTGTAGCGGGTCGCATACTCGTCGATCAGCGCGTCGATCAGCGGCTGCGCGCGGACGTCGAGCGGCGTCGTGTCGATGATGCGGTCGGTCGTGGCCATGGGCATCGCGAAGGGCGCGCGATGCGGACGTTCCTGGCGGAGTGCGGGCACGCGGCCCGTCCGGTCTGTTCCGCTATCGCGACGGAGTTGTCGTGATGACAGTGGCCGGCGCGCATCCCGTTGCTGCGATGCCGATGGCGGGCCGCCGTCGTTTCGAACACGTTAGCGGCGCGGCCGGCAAAGACGAACGAAGCAATTTCGATAAGGATTTCGCGGGCGGCGTCAGAAGGCTTGCAGCGGGCGTGGGGTGGGGTAGCATCCGGTGTCGCCGATACGCTCGAGACGGCGACGAAGTCGTTCGGGCGAAGGGGAGCACGGCGCGTGTGCGCGGCTGACCGGTATCGGCCGGGATTCGCGCGCACGGGCTGTTCCGTTGCGATCGCATCGCGCCAGACGACACTTTTTCGACGATTCCGGAGTGGAAATATGCCGTTGATCTTGCGCCGGGCAACCCCGGCCGACGCCGCGGAGTTGGGCGACCTGTATCTGCGATCCCGCAACACGATGGCATCGTATGCACCGCTCGCGCACACGGAACCGGAAGTCCGCGACTGGGTCGCCAACATCCTGATTCCGTCGGGTGGCGTGATCGTCGCCGTCGACAACGATCGGTTGGTCGGCATGGCCGCATACTCCGTCACCGATCGCGTGACATGGCTCGACCAGTTGTACGTGTGTCCCGAGTCGACGCGGCGCGGGATCGGCACTTGGCTGCTGGAGGCGGTGAAGTCGCAGACCGATGGCACGCTCCAGCTTTACACGTTCCAGATGAATCGTGCTGCCGCCGCGTTCTACGAAAAGCAGGGATTCATTGCGGTCGCGTACAGCGATGGAAGCAGAAACGAGGAACGCTGTCCCGATGTTCTGTATGCGTTGATGCGGTAACCGGGGGCGACGCGGACCGTTTAGCGGATGGCCGGTTATCGGCTCTCGCGACAGCGTCGACGTGGGGCGTGGCCGACGCTCCCCGGTCGCGACTTCTCCCCAGTCACACGCATCACTCGATGACACGCGGCGGCGTCGACAACTCCGCCAGCTGAAACAGGCAATCTCCGCGCCGAACCTGCGCGGGCACGCGCTTGCACACCACTTCGCCGTCGCCCTTGAACCGGTGCAGCACCGGTTCGCGCAGCGGCGTATCGGGGAAATGCACCCACGCGGCCGGCTGTCCGGCCGTCACCTGGTCGCCGAGTTCGACGAGTGGCTCGTACAGCCCTTGCTCGTACGCATAGACGAAGTGACGCTCGCCGTCGACGCGCATGAAGCGCGTGACGGTCGGCGGCGCATCGGGCACCAGCGCGCCGCGCAGCAGCCCGATATGACCGAGGTAGTGCAGCAGCCCGTGGCGGCCCATCCGGATCAGCGACGGGTCGGCCATGCCGGCGCCGCCGAGCTCGGTCACGATCGAAATCGCGCCTTGCCGCCGCGCGGCCGACGCCGAGTGCACGGGGTTCGGCGCATGCAGCAGCGCATTGTGCAACCCGAACGCGACCAGCAGCCCGTTGAGCTTCGCGGCTTCGTCGTCGTCGAGCGGATCGATCGCGAGCATGTTGCCGCCCTGGTACAGCAGCGAGCTGCCGCCCGAATGCAGGTCGACCAGATACTGCGCGCGCGACAGCAGCATGTGCTCGATGTAGTGGGCGATCATCTGCGTCGGCGTGCCGGCCGGGTCGCCGGGGAAGCTGCGGTTCAGGTTGCCTTCGTCGAGCGGCGACACGCGCAGGCCCGCGTCCGCCGCCGGGAAATTCGCCATCGGCAGCAGGATCAGCTGGCCGCTGACCATGTCGGGCTCGATCTCGCGCATCAGTTGCGACACGATGATCTGGCCTTCGTACTCGTCGCCGTGGTTGCCGGCCATCACGAGCGCGACCGGCCCGTCGCCGTTGCGGATCGACGCGATCGGGATCGGCAGCCAGCCGTACGCCGAGCGATGCACGGAATGCGGCAGCCGCAGGTAGCCGGCGTGCTTGCCTTGCGCGTCGAGATCGATTTCGCAGTGGATGGGATTACGGGGTGAGGAAGAGGCGGTCATGGCGGCGTCGTTCGATGAACGGAATCTGCCATCTTATCGGGAAACGACCGCCGCGCGCCGCGCCGGGCGCGCGCCATGCCGAATGCGGTGGCGAACTGCGATCGACCGGCAAGCCCATCGATGCGTGCGGACGCGTTGCAACGTCGATACGTGGAACCCTTGCGATGTTGCAGCGGTGAACGCATGCGGGCACGTCGGCCGGCCGCATTCGAGCGTGATGTTTCGCGCCGGCCCCCGCCGCGAGAAGGCCGGCGCGCGCAACCGGTTTACCGGCCCGATGTTTCAGCTTCGAGACGACCTTCTTCCCACAGTGCCCAGAAACGGCTGCCGGCGCGATACGGATTCGCGCGGCGCGCGTGGTGATCGGCGATGCCCTGGCGAAATGCGCCGTACAGCGTCAGCGGCGGATTGTCGACGCATCGGGCTTCGCGTGCGGCCGGCATCCGGCGTTCCGACACGAGCCGGCGGATCAGCGATGCGCCGTCGATCACGTCGAGTTCGTCGATGGTTTCGCTGCGGCTGAGGACTTCGACGGTATTCATGCTGGGTCTCCCTGACAACCTGTTTCCGTGACAGGGAGCAATAAGAGTGCCAGGCTCGAAAAGCCTCGCGCTGCGTCGATCGTGCCGGCTTCTGCGGCCAACGTGACGCGTGGCGAGCGGCGATGTTACGGAACACGTCACGTGACACGCGAACGCGCGGCACCACGCGCGGCCGCGCAAAGCGTTTCGGAATTGCATCGTCGGCAGGTGGCGGAAGCGGGGGAAAGCGCGCGATGTCGCGGGCCTGCGTGCGGCCGGTTCAGCTCGCGGTGGCCGGCGCGACGCGGCGGCTGCCGCTCGAATAGAACCGGTAGATCCCCTTGCCGGCCGACTTCGCTTCATACAGCGCGCTGTCGGCCTGCCGGATCAGTTCGTCGGCGGAACCGTGGCCGTCGTCGAGCGCGATGCCGATGCTGATTCCGAGGCTCACGGTCTCGCCGATCGACAGCCTGTACGGTGCCGAGATCTGCCGGATGATGCGCGTGGCGAGGAGCGAGCACGCGTGCATCGTCGTGTCGTCGAGCGCGACGACGAACTCGTCGCCGCCGATTCGCGCCGCGAGCTCGCCGGGCGGCAGCGTCTTGCCGAGCCGCTCCGCGACCTGCGTGAGCACGTCGTCGCCGGCCTGGTGGCCGAACCGGTCGTTGATCGCCTTGAAGCCGTCGAGGTCGAGATACATGACGGCGAGCGCGGGGCCCGGCATGCGGGGCCGGCGCGCGAGCATCCGCTTGAGCCCGGCATGCAGTTCGTGGCGGTTCGGCAAGCCCGTCAGCGCGTCGTGCCGCGCGAGATGCCGGATGTGCTGTTCGGTCCGGCGGCGCGCGGTGACGTCCTCGACGATGATCACCGCGTTGCCGTCCGGCACGCGGTGGCGGGTCAGTTCGAGCTGGCGGCCGTCGGCGAGCGCGACGTCGAGCGGCGCGGGTTCGTCGCAGGCCAGCCACAGCTCGCACTGCGCGGCGAGCTGCGTGCCGCCGGGATCGGTCGCGTCGTTCGCGCCGAGCGTCGCGACGACGGCGGGCAGCGGCGTATCGAGCATGATTTCGCGCGGCGAGCCGAACAGTTGCGCGGTGCGCCGGTTCGCGACGATCACGCGGCGCTCGCCGTCGATCATGCACAGGCCGTGCGGCATGTAGGTGAGCGCGGCGTCGAAACGCGCGACGAGTTCGGCGTTGCGCTGGCGCGCGGCGATCAGCGCGACGAGCACACGATAGTGGCGCTGGACGACCGTGCGCATCGCGGCAAGATAGATCGCGAGCGGCGGCAGCAGCAGCCATGCGCCCGAGCGCTGGGCCAGCAGCGCACCGACACCGATCGGCAGCACGCCGAGCGTGACCTGCATCATCGCGAGTCGCGGCAGCGCCGCATTGCGCGACGCGATCCCGCCGAACACGCCGCCCGCGACCATCACCGACAGCGTGCCGAGTTCGACGTCGACGGCCTGCACGCAGCCCATCACGCCGAGTCCGAGCACGAGGCACGCAACGAGCGACACGGGCGCGTAGCGCATCGCCCAGTATTCGGCGCGGTCGTTGCCGGCGTTGCGCTGAACCGTGTACGCGCGCGCGATCGACAGCCGCGCGACGAGCAGGCCGACGTCGGCGATCAGCCATGCCACGCACCAGAGTTGCTGCAGCCGCATCAGCGCGACGGCCGCGACGAAGCCGCTCGCGAGCCCGGACAGCGCCATCGGGCGCACGTCCTCGAACAGGGTGACGAGCATCGACGGACGCAGCGCGTCCGTCACACGGTGGTTGCCGGAGGGAGGAGTGGCGAGAACGGAGTGCAGGAGAGACGCCCTGACTGCCATGGTTGTTGACCTCGACACGATGTCGCGCGATGACGCGATGGCTGGCGGCTTCGCACGGCACGTGGCGAAGGCCCGGCCAGGCCGGATGCGCACGACATTACCATGAAACACAAGCGGCGCGGCGCCGTGCGCGACGCCGGCCACTAGTCGTAAACCACGCCCGTGGAAGTCTTGCGCATTCGTCGGCGCGGAGGCAGCATCCTTGCGAACGGCATGCGGTGCGGGGGCCGGCAGGAGACAGGTCGCCGTGGGCACGGTGCGGACCCATCGGTTGCGGCCGACACGATCGAAACGGCTGCAACGGAGGGGCGCGACGCGCTCGAATCGCTTCGTGCGACCGGCCGTCGCAGCCCGGCTGAATACCGTTATAAGAGATTCAATAAGTATTTCATGCGAGAAATACTATAGGCGATATATCAAAAACAATGCCAGAATGCGCGCCGCTCCGAACGTCGCGACACCCGATCGCCGTCCGAGCCGCATCAGGAGGTTCTCCCCCAATGAAAAACCACGGCCTGTCACGGCGGGGTTTTCTGAAAGCCAGCGTGCTGGCGGGCGTCGCAGTGTATGTCGCGCCGCTGGGCAGCCGCGCATTCGCGGCGCTCTTCGAAGAAAAACTCCTCACCCCCGTCAAATGGGATAGCGTCACCGGCATCCCCCAGTTCCGCATCGACGGCATCGCGAAGGTCACGGGCTCGAAAGTATTCGCCCGCGACGTGCGCGCCGCCGACATGCCGCACTGGCCGCAGCAGCAGTCGCATGCGCTGATCCTGCGCGTCACGCAGGCCGACCGCACGTACGAAGGCTTCGACCTGTCGCTGCTCGGCGACGACCTGAAGCCGGACCGCGTGGTCACGGCCGACGATCTCGCGCGCGACGGCGTCGCGTTCCCGACGTTCTACGGCGACGACATGCTGCTGCCCGCCGGCAAGACGCCCGCGTATCTCGGCCATGCGGTCGCGATCCTCATCTACCACGATTTCGCGCGCTTCCGCTTCGCGAAGAACGCGCTGAAATTCCGCGACGACGTGATCCGCTACGGCGCGGTCACGGGCCCGCTCGAGCGCGATCCGTGGGGCACGTTCCGCTACGTGCGCGTGGGCGGCAAGACGGCCTACGACGACGACGTCTATTCGAGCCTGAAGGATGCGCCGATCTTCCCGAGCATGATGCGCAAGCACCTGCCGGTGTGGCCGGACGGCAAGGAGCACGGCAAGCTCGACGAACAGGGCATGTTCCTGGCCGGACAGATCGCGAACGAGCTCGACCATCCGTCGGCCGACTGGCTCGTGTTCGACCGCGAGTACAACACGCAGTCGGTCGACACGGCCGCGCTCGAACCGGACAACGCGAACTGCTGGTACGACACCGCGACGCAGTCGCTGCACCTCGTCGTGCCGACCCAGTCGCCGCTCGAAGTGGCGGAGAACGCGGCCGCGATGGTCGCGAAAACCCGCTTCCCGGTGAAGAAGCTGTTCGTGCATCCGTGCTACACGGTCGGCTACGGTTCGAAGGATCACTTCAACGTGCCGTTCTACGGCCTCGTGTGCGCGTTGTACGCGGACGGCCGCCCGGTGCGTTTCGCGAACGACCGCTACGAGCAGTTCCAGACGTCGCTCAAGCGTCACGCGTTCAAGATGCACTACCGGATCGCGGTCGATCGCAACACGGGCCTGCTGCAGTCGTTCAAGGGCGACTTCGAGGCGAACGGCGGCGGACGCTCGAACTTCTCGCCGTCGGTCGCGATGGTCGGCGCGACGGCCGCGCAGTCGATCTACTACTTCCCGAAGAGCGACCTGGCCGCGGTCGCGATCGCGTCGCGCGCGATCGACGCCGGTTCCGCGCGCGGCTACGGCACGCTGCAGAGCATGGCGGCAACCGAGATGGCGGTGGACGAAATCGCCGCGCAGCTGAACATCGATCCGATCGATTTCCGTCTGCGCAACGCGCTGCGCTCGGGGATGAAGAACACGCAGGGTGCGATTCCCGCCGGCGCGCTGCGCGTCGACGAAGTGCTCGAGCGCGCGAAGCAGCATCCGCTGTGGACGCATCGCGTCGCGCGCAAGGCCGAATACGAGGCCGCGAACCCGGGCAAGCGCTACGGCGTCGGCTTCGCGTGCGTGCAGAAGGATTTCGGCACGGGCGCGGAAGCGTCGTTCGCGAAGGTCGAATTCGACGAGAACGGCAAGGTGTCGCTGCAGCACACGGCGGCCGAGATCGGTACCGGGATGTCGACGTCGCAGGCCGTCGCGGTCGCGAAATGGCTCGGCCGTCCGGCCACCGACGTGCGCGTGGCCGTGACCGAATGGCCGGACCTGCCGGTCGAGACGAGCGGCGATCCGTATCTCATGTCGCAGGCCGACCAGGATCGCCTGAGCGCGAACCCGCGCTGGTCGCCGGGCTATGCGTCGCCGTCGAGCGCGACGAACTCCGCGTACTACTTCACGCACAGCACGCGCGAAGCCGCGCGCGCGGTGTTCCGCTACGGCCTGTGGCCGGCCGCGATGTCGATCTGGACGCGCGGACTCGGCGGCGGCCAGGCGGCGCCGTACACGATCCGCATCGAGGACGCGCGCTGGGTCGACGGCAAGCTGACCGCCGACGGCCTCGAGCCGCTGTCGTTCGAACAGCTCGCGAAGCAGGCGCATGCGCTCGGCCTGCCGACCGGCGCCGTCGTGCACGTGTTCAACCGCTGGCAGTGGACCGACGCCGAGTTCGACGTGGGCGGCACGGTCGAACGCCTGCCGATCGACGGGCTGTCGCTGCGGGTCGGCGCGCCGAAGACGGGCGACAACGGCCCGATGCCCGGCACCGCCGCACCGGCCGGCGCAACCGCGATGCATGGAACGCTGGCGCCGACCGCGAACGGCTACCGCGTGCTGGACCGCAAGCGCGTGTTCATTCCGCCGACGAGCCGCAACAACGCGGCCGTCACGTACTACACGGCAGTCGGCACGCTGGTCGAACTGGCCGTGCACGAAGCGACCGGCAAGGTCGAGCTGCTCACGCACCACTCGATCATGGAATGCGGCAACCAGATTTCGCCGCAGCTCGTGTCGGGCCAGTTGCAGGGTGGCCTCGCGATGGGCATCGGGCACGCGCTGCACGAGTACCTGCCGCTGTACGAGGACGGCCCCGGCAACGGCACGTGGAACTTCAACCGTTACCAATTGCCGCGCGCATCCGACGTCGCCGTATGGACGCAGACGGGCGACGTGCTGCCGCCGCTGTCCGAGACCGATCCGCCGAAGGGCGTCGCCGAAGTGGTGATGATTCCCGTCGTCGGCGCGATCGTGAACGGCATCGCGCATGCGATCGGCCATCGTTTCACCGACCTGCCGGTGACCCCGCAAAAGATTCAGGAGGTGCTCGCATGACGACCGCCCAAACCGCGGCTTCGGCCGCGAGCGCCGGCGCCGCCGCGACCGGCGCTTCCGCACCGGATGCGGTGTCGGCCGTACCGGCATCCGCGCCGGCCGTGCCGGCTTCGGCCCCGGCTGCGGCCGCCGTCGAACGTCCGCTCGTGCGGTTCCAGTCGAAACCGCTGTCGATCAATATCAACGGCAAGTCCGTCGGCCCGATGCAGGTGCCGGAAGGGCTGATGATGATCGAGTTCCTGCACGAGTACGCGGGCCTCACCGGTTCGCGGCTCGGCTGCGGGCAGGGCATCTGCCATGCGTGCGTCGTGATCGTCGACAAGCCGGACGGCACGAGCGAGGAAATGCGCACGTGCATCACCGGCGCGCATTTCTTCCACGGCCGCTCGATCCGCACGATCGAAGGCCACGCGAAACGCAACGAAGCGGGCGAAGTGGTCGAGCTGTCGCCGATTCAGCAGAAGTTCCTCGAGCATTTCAGCTTCCAGTGCGGCTACTGCACGCCGGGCTTCGTCAACGCGGCCACCGTGCTGATCGAACGCCTGAAGCGCGAGCCGGTCGCGAAGGCCGACGTCGAGCGCACGATTACCGAGGCGCTCGATGCGCATCTTTGCCGCTGCACGGGCTATGTCCGCTACTACGAAGCCGTCAAGGACGTGGTACTGACGACCCCGGGACTCGTGAAGGACGCCGCATGAAACGCACATTCGCTCACCGTGTCGCGCGCGCCGCGGGTCTGCCCGCGATCGCCGCGGCCTGCGCGCTGCTGCTCGCTGCGTGCGGCGGCCATGACGCACCGGCGTCGAACGCGGCGTCCGGCGCGCCCGGCGCCGACTCGATCGCACGCGGCCGCTATCTCGTCAAGGCTGCCGACTGCGCAGCGTGCCACACCGCGAAGGACGGCGCGCCGTTCGCCGGCGGCGCACCGCTCGAATCGCCGTTCGGCACGTTCTACGGCTCGAACATCACGCCCGACAAGGATCACGGGATCGGCAGCTGGAGCGCGGACGACTTCTACGCCGCGCTGCACGACGGCAAGGCGCCGGGCAAGCGCCTGTATCCGTCGATGCCGTACACGTCGTACCGTCAGCTCACGCGCGCCGATTCCGACGCGATGTACGCGTACCTGAAGACCGTCAGGCCGGTCGCGCAGGCAAACCGCGAGCACGAACTGAAGTTCCCGTACAACCTGCGCTTCGGGATGGTCTTCTGGGACATGGTGTTCCTGAAGGACAGCCTGCCCGACGCCTCGACGGGCCAGTCCGCCGACTGGCAACGCGGCCGCTATCTGGCGGGCGCGCTCGGCCACTGCGCGGAATGCCATACGCCTCGCGCGTTCACCGGCCAGCTCGACAGCGCGAAACCGTTCGCGGGCGCGGCGCTCGGCCGCGTGGCCGCGCCGGACATCACGCCAGCAGGTCTTGCCGCGCGCGGCTGGACGGGCGCGGACCTGCAGACGTTCTTCGGCGTCGGCATCGCGCCGCAAGGCTCGGCGTTCGGCGAGATGTATCCGGTCGTGCACCTGAGCACGCAGTACATGACGAAGGACGACCTGCGCGCGCTGTCGGTGTACCTGCTCGGCGACACGCCGCCCGCGCCGCAACCGGTGAAGCCGGTGTCGGCCGACGCCGCGCAGCTCGCGGCCGGCCGCTCGGTGTATCTCGCGGTCTGCGCGGGCTGCCACGGCTTCAACGGCGAAGGCAAGCCGCACGTCGCGGTGCCGATGAACGGCAACTCGACGCTGCGCCAGGGCGACCCGCGCAACCTGCTGGTCGCGATGCTCGACGGGATCGGCGAGCAGAAGTTCGCCGGTTTCGAGAACCTGCAGCCGATGCCCGGTTTCGCGCACACGCTGAGCGACGACGAACTCGCGCAGCTCGCGAACTACCTGCGCGCGACGTGGGGCGGCCAGCCCGCGAGCGTCACGCCGGCCGACGTGAAGGCGATGCGTTGAGCCGTGCCCGAGGGGCGGGGCGTCGCGTGCGATCCAGCCGGTTTCCGGCGCGCGCGGCGCCTCGCCCGATTTTTTGCGGCGGCCCTTCAGTAGCCGCTGCCGCCTGCGCCTCCGCTGCCGCCCGAGCCGCCACCGCCATACCGGCTCATGCCCGGCCCCTGCGCGGGGCCGCTCCCCGACGACGTACATCCCGCCGACAGCACGAGCACCAGCGCGGCGATCAGCGCCGCGGCCAACGTTGCCGATTTCATGTTCCCCCTCCTTGCGACGCGCAGGCCGCGGGAAAGGCCGGTTCGCGTGAACCGTGCGCCTGCGCGCTGACGAAACGTTTCGGGCGGGGCGTTTATTCCATGTTGGTTGCGGGTCGTCGAATGCGACGGGGACGGATCGGAGGGGCGCACGGCGCCCGAGTCGTCACCTGGGCTTCACCGGCGAAACGTACATGAACCCGACGCGCGGACGGCGCCGCACGTCACAGGCGGCGCGCGGCGGGTGTCGCCCCACGCGAGCCGCCTGCACGATGGCTTGCGATCAACGATAGACGAGATCGGCGCGGCGGTTCTGCGCCCAGGATTCCTCGTCGTGGCCGAGCGCGACCGGCTTTTCCTTGCCGAGACTGACGGCTTCGAGTTGCGTGGCCTGCACGCCGAGCGTTTCGAGCGCGCTCATCACGGCTTGAGAGCGGCGTTGGCCGAGCGCGAGGTTGTATTCGGACGTGCCGCGTTCGTCGGTGTTGCCCTGGATGAGCACGTGCCGTGCCGGATGGCTGCGCAGGTAATCGGCATGCGCCTGCAGCAGCGACTGGTATTCGGGCTTGACGGAGTACTGATCGAAATCGAAGTAGATGCTGCGCTTCGCGAGCGGGCTGTTCGGATTATTGAGGTCGTCGGCCGTCACCGTTGCGACGGCTTCGCTCGAGGGGGCCGGCGCCATGCCGGCATTCTCGGGCGTCTTGGCCGCGTGATGGCACCCGGCCAGCAGCACGACAGTTGCGAGGACCGCAATTCGGTTCATTTTGCTCATCGTTCGTCTCCTGCGGTTGACTGCGTTGAACGCGCGGGGCGTGCGATCGGCACGTCCGTATCCGGCCGCAACGGCGCGAAAGATCCGGTACGCACGACGTGAATCGTGTTCGTAAGCCGGTGGTGCGCCATATGAAAGAGTGTTGCGACCGGAGCGCCGAATCACGGCGCCGCTGCAAACAGATTAGGAAAAATGTCACAGCGTGACCAGTTTCTCCGCATTTATTTGCGCCGATGCGACACCCCGGGCCGCATTCCTGCCGTCTTGCCGGGTGCCGCCATGGCGCCAGGGCCGCACACGGGCCCGGCCCTGGCGGCGGGAGGCAGGACGATCGAGCCGTGCCCGAACGCAAGCCGCACGCGGTCGGCGCAACGGCGTAGCGCTGCGTCGCGGCGCGCGGCGGATCGTCAGAACTTGTGCCGCAGCCCCAATGCGACGACGACCTGGTTGCTGTTCGCCGACGGCGTCAGCGTCCACACGGTCGCGTTGAACGCGGGGTTGCCGTTGCCGCCGCTCACGCTCTGGTACACGCCTTCGAGATACGCATCGGTGCGCTTCGACAGCGCATAGTCGGCCTGCGCGACGACCTGGTTCCACTTCGGGCGCGTCTGGCCGGTGCGCGTATCGAAGCGGCCCATCGTGTACGTGTAGGCAGCCGCGACGCTCAACGCCCGCGTGACGAAGAAGCGCCCGTCGACCGAGAAGTTGTCGAACACCAGCGATTCGCCCTTCAGCGGCGCGATGCCGCCGCCCTGGAGCACGCCCGTCACGCCGTCGGTGGCCGAGTGCGACCACGCGGCGCCGACCGAATGCGGCCCGAACGCATAACGGCCGGCCATCGCCCAGATCTGCTGGTTGCCGCCCGTGA
This sequence comes from Burkholderia metallica, assembly GCF_001718555.1. Lineage (NCBI taxonomy): Bacteria > Pseudomonadati > Pseudomonadota > Betaproteobacteria > Burkholderiales > Burkholderiaceae > Burkholderia > Burkholderia metallica. Next base: position 1,520,352 of record NZ_CP013403.1, on the reverse strand, counting down.
TCGTCGCCGAGCCGTCCACCGTGCTGAGTGCGCCGTTCGGGTTCGGCACGTTGCGGTCGCGGCTGATCTTCAGGTAGCCGGCGCCGAGCTTCAGCGGCCCGTTCGCGTACGACACGCCCGCGCTCCACGCCGCGTTGTTGGCGAACTGGCCGGCCGTGTTCGAGAAGCCGTACATCGCGCCGAACGTCAGCCCGCGATACGTCGGGCTCGTGTACTTCACCGCGTGGTTGATCCGGAGGTTGCGGTTCGAATCGTCGTTGTCGTACGGATGCACCGCGAGGTTGCCGCCCCAGCCGGGGCCGGACGCGCCGAGCGGCGTCACGAAATCGAGGATCAGGTCGTACTGGCGGCCGAACGTGATCGTGCCGGCCGTCTTCGAACTCAGCCCGATCCATGCCTGGCGGCCGAACATGTCGACGCCTTTCTGCGACAGCGCGCCGGTGGTGCCCGAAAACCCGTTTTCGAGCGTGAAGACCGCGGCCGTCCCGCCGCCGAGATCCTCGCGGCCGCGCAGCCCCCAGCGCGACGCGTTCAGCGCGCCGCTCGTCATCGCGACGGCGCCGCTGCCCGGCGAGCCGGCACCGTGCGTGCGCTGGTGGGACGCATAGGTGATCGACGTGTCGATCAGGCCGTACAGCGCCACGCTGCTTTGTGCGTGTGCGCTGGCCGCCGCAAGGGCGGTCAGGCAGGTGGCAATGGCGGTCCCCGCGAGTCGAGTGCTGGCGTGCTGGTTCATCTTGTAGGAATGCATAGGAGTTTTTATCGTTTTCCCGGCCCGGTGGCGGGCGGGTCGAGCGGCCATTATTGGAGATCGGGCGACGCGCGATTAATGCGCTGCACAGGAAAGGTCCTCTGCGAAATCGCGCGGAATCGCGGCGAGGCGGACGCGGGTCGAGGTTCAGGCAGCGGCGCGGCGGCCGGCCGTCGACGGACTCGGGCACGCGTGGCGACTCCGAGCCCATGGCCGATACGATCCGGTATTGCGATGAGATGGCGCGCGTGCCGGCGCTGTGGCACGACGTCGCTAACGATTAACCTATTGCGCCGCGATGCCGTGCGGATCGGGTTCGGCGTGTTCGACGCGGGGGCGGGCAGGGTGATCTGGTCTCCGAGTCGCAGCCTTCTGGTCGCGACGGGCACGTGACGTTCGCGGCCGATCGCGCGATACCGCTCCTGCAGCCCTGTTTCGGCCCGTTAATCGGAGCAGGGGTACCAGAGCTTGCGCCACCGGACGCAGCCGCGCAACGATGCAAACAACGCGCGGCGGCAACAGCAGGATGCACGTATGTGCCGAGGTGCGGGGCCGGCGCCTGAAACCCGGCCCCGCGCCCGTCAATGCGGCGTCACCAGACGCGGATCGATATACGCGTCGACGTCCTGCGACTGCTTGTACACGCCGTTGCGCACGTTGAACGCATTCGCGTTGCGCGTCGAGCCGTAGATCGAATCGAGCCCGTCGCCCTTGCGGAACGCGCGCTTCGCGGCAGCCTCGTCGAGCAGGTGCGTGCCTTTCAGCAGCGGCAGGTATTGTTCCGGCGCGAGGCCGACGCGCGCCGACATGATCCGCACCGCGTCCGCCTGCGTCTTCGGGTCTCCGATGTACGCGACGCAGCGATACCAGACCTTGATTACCTTGGCCCAGTCGGCGCGGCGCGCGGCGAGGCTGGCGGGCGCGACCGTGATCGCGTCGTAGATCAGCCCCGGCGCATCCGCCGACGTAAAGATCGCGCGTGCGCCCGGCGCGCGCTTCAGCGCCTCGCCCGCATTCGGCTGCCAGGCCGCCACCGCGGCGATGTCGGTCGACGAACCGAGCACCTGCGGCAGTTCGTTGGTTTTCGCGTTCACGAGCGTCACGTCGCCGTCCTTCAGCCCGTGCTTCTGCAGCGCGGTTTCGAGCAGCAGATGATCGACGAGGCCGAGTTCGACGCCGACCTTCTTGCCCTTCAGCGCCTCGACGCTGCGCAGCGGCGGCTTCGCGACGATCATGTCGTTGCCGGCGGAGTAGTCGGTGAGCAGGATCATCACGTTCTTCGCGCCTGCCGCGCCCGTCACGAGCGCGTCGCCGTTCGTCGCCGCGACGGCGTCGAGCTTGCCCGCGGAAAACGCGTCGAGCGATGCCGAGTAATCGAACCATTCGAAATCGACGTCGACGCCGGCCTCCTTGAACCAGCCCTTGTCGAGCGCGACCTGGAACGCGACCCAGCCGGGCCAGTCGCTGTAGCCGATCTTGAGCGGCGCTGCCGCGTGCGCGGGGGGTGTCGTGAGCAGCGTGGCGGCCGTGGCGGCCGCTCCCAATGCGTGGCGGACGAAACGGCGGGACAGCAGGCGGCGCAGCGCCGGGGCGGGACGGGTCATCGTTTTCTCCAGGAGACCGGGATCGGGATCGTCGATACGGACCATGCCAATGCACGGTCCGGCCGCGTGGCCGGTTCCTGCGGATGCGGAACGAACGAAGCGGCCACGGAGAGGCGCGACGGCCGTTGCCATCGCCAATCTCCCGGGCTTTTGTCCCGCCGTGTAGCGTGTGCGCGTCCGGTCTCGCGACCGGACGAATCCGCGCCGGGCTGCTCTCGGACCAGACGTTCGATGAACCGGAACCCTAGCACCCCTAAGATGCGACGCCGCCGCACCTCTCGGCGTCATGTCGAGCGAGAAGCGTGCCAACGGCACGCTGCGGGCGGCCTCAGCGGCGGCGCGATGCGCGCTGCAGTTCGATGAAGCGGGCGGAGAAGAGCGCGCTCAGCACGCGCCGGAGCAGGTCGAGCTTGTTCATGAGGTGGGCCGTAGCGAGTGAAGGTGCATGCATCCAGCAATGCGCATGCCATCGACGATCGCGCGGTGCGGGCGGACGCGACGCGCACTGCGTCGGTGCGGGGGCGCGTTTGCATGGTGCGCGGCACGCCCGCCGCGAGGGCAGCCACCCGCATCCGGTGCAGTGCCTGTCGATGCGCGCATGCCGGAAAGCCGCGTGGCGCGGCGATTCCGCCACCGCTGGCACGCAACTCGCTTATTCGATGCTCGAGAGGTGCGAAGCAATTTGCATCATCTTCAGGATCGCTAGGGTTCCGGTCGTGCGGCGTTCGCGCCGCGCGATGGCTGGTCCGAGAGCAATCCGGTCTTGTCCTTCTCCTCGAGTCGAGGAAACGGCGAGGCTCCACGGAGGGATAAAAGCCCGGGAGGTCGCGATGTCGTTCGGTCGCCCTCTCACGCCTTTCGTCCAACCGACCACGGAGCCGCCATGTCGCCGAGCCCCCAAGCCGTCCTTGCCCCGCCGCCACACGTCGTGTGGGAAACGCTGATTCCCGCCGGAACCCATTGGTCCGGCATCCTGCGCCGTGGTCTCGCGCTGCGCGTCGTCGATGTCGACGGCGGCGCCAACCTGTCCGCCGTGTTTCATCGCCAGGAAGACCCGCTCGAACGCTACAACATGGCCGACACGCTGAAGGCGCAGCACACCGCGCATCTCACGCGCGGTCATGCGCTGTACACCGACATGGGGCGCGTGATCGCGTCGATCACGGCCGACACGCTCGGCTGGCACGACCCGCTCGGCGGCGTCGGCGATGCGCGGCTCTTCGCGCACAAGTACGGCACCACGTCGTACCAGGCCGATCGCAACGCGATGATCCGCAACGGCCGCGACAGCCTCGTGCTCGAACTGGCGAAGTACGGGCTGTCGGCGCGCGATCTCGTCGCGAACGTCAATTTCTTCAGCAAGCTCGACACGCGCGAAGACGGCGCGCTCGACTTCGTCACCGGACATTCGCCGGCCGGCAGCGCGCTCGACCTGCGCTTCGAGATGAACACGCTGGCGGCATTTTCGACGGCGCCGCATCCGCTCGATCCGCACCCGGACTACGCGCCGAAGGCCGTGAAGCTGATCGCGTACCGCGCGTATCCGGCGGACGGCGCGGCACCGGAAGACGACCCGTGCCGCCGCGCGTGCGCCGAGAACGTGCGCGGCTTCGCCAACACCGATCGCCTGTTTGCGTAAGGAGCCGAGCCATGCCGATCATCGAAAGCCGCCTCGACACGCGCGATGCGATCCACGACACGATTCTGAACGCGGGCGAACCGTGGCTGCACGACCTGAAGCGCGGGCAGGTGTTCCGCATCCTCGACCTCGAAGGGAATCAGGCCGTCGACACGCTGTTCTACCGGTCCGACGACCCCGAGGAGCGTTACAGCGCGCAGGACACGATCCGCGCGCAGCGCAACCTGTACCTGAGCGCGGGCAGCGTGCTGCTGTCGAGCCGGGGCAACCCGATGGCGACGATCGTCGCCGATACCTGCGGCCGTCACGACACGCTCGGCGGCGCGTGCGCGGCCGAGAGCAACACCGTGCGCTACGCGCTCGACAAGCGGCACATGCACAACTGCCGCGACAGCTTCCTCAACGCGATCGCGCACTGTACGTGCGGCGCGGGCGCGCGGCTCACCAAGCGCGACCTCGTCGGCAACGTCAACTTCTTCATGAACGTGCCCGTCACGCCGCTCGGCGGGCTGACCTTCGAGGACGGCATTTCCGCACCGGGCAAGTACGTCGAGATGCGCGCGGAGATGGACGTCACGGTGCTGATCTCGAACTGCCCGCAGCTGAACAACCCGTGCAACGGGTACAACCCGACGCCCGTCCGCCTCACGATCTGGGAGGGCGAATGAACACGTTCCACGCTCGCTTGCTTTGCACGGAGCTGGCGTACGCGCTCAAGCGCGACGCCGGATCGACGACACGTTCGCGGCCTTCCACGGTGGCGGTTGCCTGCCTTCGGGCAGTCCGGCGGGAGGCAGCATGAGATTCGACAAAGTCCTCGTCGCGAACCGCGGCGAAATCGCCTGCCGCGTGATCCGCACGCTGAAGCGGCTCGGGATCGCGTCGGTCGCGATCTACTCCGACGCCGACCGCGACGCGCGCCATGTGGCGCTCGCCGACGAAGCCGTGCGCGTCGGCCCCGCGCCGGCGGCCGACAGCTACCTGAACGTCGCGGCAATTCTCGCCGCCGCGCGCGAGACCGGCGCGCAAGCCGTGCACCCCGGCTACGGCTTCCTGTCCGAGCACGCCGGTTTCGCCGACGCGTGCGAAGCCGCGGGCCTGCGCTTCATCGGGCCGCGCGGCGACCAGATGCGCGCGTTCGGGCTCAAGCACACCGCGCGCGAACTCGCCGCCGCGCAGGGCGTCGCGCTGCTGCCGGGTACGGGCCTGCTCGACGATGCGCGGACGGCACGCGCCGAAGCCGACGCGATCGGCTATCCGGTGATGCTGAAAAGCACCGCGGGCGGCGGCGGGATCGGCATGTCCCTGTGCCGCGACGCCGCGCAGCTCGAAGCGGCGTTCGATTCCGTCGTGCGGCTCGGCACAGCGAATTTCGCGCATGCGGGCGTGTATCTCGAGAAATTCGTCGAGCACGCGCGCCACATCGAAGTGCAGATCTTCGGCGACGGCCGCGGCGGTGCGATCGCGCTCGGCGAACGCGATTGCTCGGTCCAGCGCCGCAACCAGAAAGTGATCGAGGAAACCCCCGCGCCGGGCCTGACCGACGAAGAGCGCGCCGCGCTGCACGCGAGCGCGGTGCGGCTCGCCCGCGCGGTGCGCTATGCGTCGGCCGGCACGGTCGAATTCGTGTTCGACGCCACGACGCGCCAGTTCTATTTCCTCGAGGTGAACACGCGGCTGCAGGTCGAGCATTGCGTGACCGAAGCAGTGACGGGCATCGATCTCGTGGAATGGATGATCCTGCAGGCGGAGGGCGATCTGCCGCCGCTCGACACGCTCGCCGTTGCACCGCGCGGCGCGAGCATCCAGGTGCGGATCTATGCCGAGGACCCGCACAAGCAGTTCCTGCCGAGCGCGGGGCTGCTGACGCACGTCGCGTTTCCGGACAACGTGCGCGTCGACGGATGGATCGACGCGGGCACCGAGATCAGCGCGTACTACGATCCGCTGCTCGCGAAGCTGATCGTGCATGGCGATACGCGTCGCGACGCGCTGGCCGCGCTGCGGCGCGCACTGGCGCGCACCGAGCTGTACGGCATCGAGACCAACCTCGACTATCTGCGCGCGATTGCCGGGTCGGACACGTTCGCGCGCGGCGCATCGACGACGGCCTTCCTGTCGCGCTTCGCGTTCGCGCCGCACACGATCGACGTACTCGACGGCGGCGTGCAGACCACCGTGCAGCAGGCGCCGGGGCGCGTCGGCTACTGGAACGTCGGCGTGCCGCCGTCCGGGCCGATGGACGATCGCGCGTTCGCGCTCGCGAACGCGCTGCTCGGCAATGCGCGCGACGCGGCCGGGCTGGAGTTCACGATGGTCGGCGCGACGCTGCGCTTCAACGCCGAGACGCTCTTCGTGCTCGGCGGCGCACCGCTCGCGGCATCGCTCGACGGCGCACCGGCACCGTTCTGGCAGGTGCTGCGCGCGGGGCCCGGCGCGGTGCTGAAGCTGGGCGGCGTGACGGGCGCCGGCGTGCGTGCGTGCCTGGCCGTGAAAGGCGGGCTGCAGGTGCCCGACTATCTCGGCAGCAAGGCGACCTTCACGCTCGGCCAGTTCGGCGGCCATGCCGGGCGTGCGCTGCGCAAGGGCGACGTGCTGCATCTGGACGCGCAAGCCGGGCGCGGCGAACCGGGCGCAGCGCTGGCCGCGGCCGACATTCCCGCTCTCACGCACGCGTGGACGCTCGGCGTGCTCGACGGCCCGCACGGTGCGCCGGATTTCTTCACGCCGGACGACATCGCGATGCTGTACCGCACGCAGTGGACGGTCCATTACAACTCGAGCCGCACCGGCATCCGGCTGATCGGCCCGAAGCCGCAATGGGCCCGCCCGGACGGCGGCGAGGCCGGCCTGCATCCGTCGAACATCCACGACAACGCGTATGCGATCGGCGCGGTCGATTTCACCGGCGACATGCCGGTGATCCTGGGCCCGGACGGCCCGAGCCTCGGCGGCTTCGTGTGTCCGGTGACGGTCGTGCAGGACGAGTTGTGGAAGCTCGGGCAATTGCGGCCCGGCGATACCGTGCAGTTCGTGCGCGCCCGTGTGTCGGCCGGGCCGGCCACCGGCGCGGTTGCGCGCGCGGCACCGGGCAGCGCGCCGGACGCGCCGGACGATTGCGTGCTGCATCGCGACCCGTCGGCCGGCGGCGGCATCGGCGTGGTCTACCGGCGCTCGGGCGACCGGAATGTGCTGGTGGAATACGGCCCGCTCGTGCTCGACCTGAACCTGCGTTTTCGCGTGCATGCGCTGATGTGCTGGCTCGATGCGCATCGTCTGCCCGGCATGCTCGACCTGACGCCGGGCATTCGTTCGCTCCAGGTGCAGTTCGATGCGCGGACGCTGCCGCTCGACACGCTGCTCGCGCATCTGCAGGCGGCCGAACGCGCATTGCCGGACGTCGCCGACATGCGCGTGCCGAACCGCATCGTGCATCTGCCGCTGTCGTGGGACGATCCGTCGACGCGTGTCGCGATCGAGCGCTACATGCAGTCGGTACGGCCCGATGCGCCGTGGTGCCCGAGCAATATCGAGTTCATCCGGCGGATCAACGGCCTGGCCGGCATCGACGACGTGAAGCGCATCGTGTTCGACGCCCGCTATCTGGTGCTGGGGCTCGGCGACGTGTACCTCGGTGCGCCCGTCGCGACGCCGATCGATCCGCGCCACCGGCTCGTCACCACGAAGTACAACCCCGCGCGCACGTGGACGCCGGAGAACGCCGTCGGCATCGGCGGCGCGTATCTGTGCGTGTACGGGATGGAGGGGCCCGGCGGGTACCAGTTCGTCGGCCGCACCGTCCAGATGTGGAATCGTCACCGGACCACGCGGGAGTTCGAAGCCGGCAAGCCGTGGCTGCTGCGCTTCTTCGACGAGATTCGCTTCTACGAGGTCAGCGAGGCGGAACTGGCGGACCTGCGCGCGGATTTCGTCGCGGGGCGCGCCGGGCTGAAGATCGAGGAATCGGTGTTCGATCTCGGCGAATACAACCGTTTCCTGCGCGACGAGGCGGATTCGATCGCCGCATTCAAGGCGTCGCAGCAGGCGGCGTTCGACGCGGAGCGAGAACGGTGGCGGGCGGCCGGGCATGCCGAATACGTCGGCGACGCGGCACAAGGCGATGCGGACGGCGCGCGGGAGACCGAGGCGCTGGCCGATACGCAGCGCGCGATTGCCGCGGACGTGTCGGGCAGCGTGTGGAAGGTGCTGGTCGAAGCCGGCGAGCGCGTGACCGAGGGGCAGGTCGTCGCGATCGTCGAGTCGATGAAGATGGAGGTCGCGGTGACGGCGACGGAAGACGGCACGATCGAGACGATCGATTGCGCGCCGGGCGCGGCGGTGGTCGCCGGCCAGCGGCTGATGGTGATGCAGGCGGGCGCCGCCGAGGAGGTCGCATGAGCACGACGGAACGTTCGATCGTGCCCGGTGTGCGCTCGATCGCCGCGCTGCGGGCGCGCTATGCGGCGGGCGACCTGACGCCGCATGCGCTCGTCGACGCGATCGCCGCGCATTTTGCCGCGGGCGATCCGCATCATGCGTGGATCAGGCCGCTGACGCAGGCCGAGATGACGGCCCATGCCGACGCGCTGGCCGGGCGCGACCCCGCGTCGTTGCCGCTGTACGGCGTGCCGTTCGCGATCAAGGACAACATCGACCTCGCCGGCATCCCGACGACGGCAGCGTGCCCGGCCTACGCGTACACGCCGGCACGCAGCGCGCCCGTCGTCGAACGGCTGATCGCGGCCGGCGCGATCCCGATCGGCAAGACCAACCTCGACCAGTTCGCGACCGGGTTGTCGGGCCAGCGCTCGCCTTATGGCGCGTGCCGCAATGCGCTCGATCCGCGCCAGGCGTCGGGCGGTTCGAGCTCCGGATCGGCGGTGGCCGTGGCGCTCGGTGTCGCGTCGTTTTCGCTGGGGACCGACACGGCCGGTTCCGGGCGCGTGCCGGCTGCGTTCCACGGGCTCGTCGGGCTCAAGCCGAGCAAGGGCGTGTTGAGCACGCTCGGCGTCGTGCCGGCCTGCCGGTCGCTCGATTGCGTGTCGGTGTTCGCGCATTCGGCGGCCGATGCGCGCGCGGTGTTCGCCGCCGCGCACGGCGTGACCGACGGCGATCCGTACGGGCGCGCATGGCAGCCGCTGCTGGGCACGGACGGCCTTCGCGCGCAACCGGCGCGAACGTTCGGGCAGTTGCGCTTCGGCACGCCGCGCGTCGATCAGCTGCAATTCTTCGGCGACGAATCGTATGGCGCGGCATGGCGCGCCGCGCTCGCGCGCCTGCGCGCGACCGGCGCGCGCATCGTCGAGATCGATTTCAGCCCGTTCCTGGCCGCCGCGCGGCTGCTTTACGAAGGCCCGTGGGTTGCCGAACGGCTCGCCGCGATCGGTGCGTTCGCCGCGCGGGAACCGGACGCGTTGCACCCGGTGATCCGCGAGATCGTCGGCGGCGCGTCGCGCTTCAGCGCGGCCGATGCGTTCGCCGCGTTCGACACGCTCGCGACGCTGCGTGTCGAGGCCGGCCGTGCTTGGGACGGACTGGACGCGATCGTCATGCCGACGTCGCCGACGACGGCGACCGTCGACGAACTCGAAGCCGACCCGATCGGCGTCAATTCGCGTTTCGGCTACTACACGAACTTCGTCAACCTGCTCGACCTGTCGGCAATCGCGGTGCCCGCCGGCCGCTGCGAAACCGGGCGGCATGCGGGGTTGCCGTTCGGCATCACGTTCGTCGGGCGTGCGCACGACGACGCGCGGCTGCTCGATCTTGCGCAGGCGTGGTGCGACGCGGGCGAACGCGACAGCGGCGAGGAGGGCGGCTTGCGGGCGGAAGTCGCAGGCGACGCGGGAGCAACCAAAGCACCGGCGCTCGCCGCGTCATCCGGCGTCGTGCGCGTGGCGGTCGTCGGCGCGCATCTGCAAGGCGAACCGCTGAACTGGCAGCTCACGCAGCGTGGCGCGCGTTTCGTCGCCGCGACGACGACGGCGAGCGCCTATCGCCTCTACGCGCTCGCCGCGGCGGCATCCGGCGGTGTCGCCAAGCCGGGCCTCGTGCGTGTGCCGGACAGCGGCGCATCGATCGCGGTCGAGATCTGGGAGATGCCGGTGGACGCTTACGGCAGCTTCGTCGCGGGCATTGCCGACCCGCTCGGCATCGGCACGCTGACGCTCGCGGACGGCTCTCGCGTGCAGGGTTTCCTGTGCGAAAGCACGGCGCTCGACGGTGCGCGGGACATCACGCACTTCGGCGGCTGGCGTGCGTACCGTGCGAGCGTCGCGGATGACGAGCGCGGCGCGTGCGCATCGCAATGAACGTCCGGTCGCGCGGCGCTCCGGCGTCCGCGCGACCGGCACCTGAAACGATACGGAGATTTTCATGCCAACGACCCGCAACACGACCGAATGGCTTGCCGTGCGCCGCGAGCTGACGACCCGCGGCAAATGGACGCTCGGCGTGGCGTCCTTCCTGCTGCCGTTCGCCGTCTGGTGTCTGATCAGTTACGTGCCGTTCATATGGCATCCGCAAATGCGCATCACGAACCCGGGCAGCGTCGACTATTTCCAGACCGGCATGCAGATCGACCGCGACGTGTTCGACGACGAACTCGCCCATGCGCGTGCGACGCACGCGGCCGTGCCCGAAGGCGTGCGTGCGAACCCGGTTTACCTGCCCGCGCCGCACCAGGTGCTGCGCGCGTTCTACACCGCGTTCACGACCCCGCCGGCATCGCGCGACGGCGTCTGGCTGCACGAGAGCCTGTGGCACAGCATCCGGATCATCTTCTGGGGCTTCGTGATCTCGTCCGCGATCGGCGTGCCGCTCGGCATCGTGTGCGGCACCTTCAGCGTGCTCGCGCGGCTGCAGGAGCCGTTCCTGGAGTTCTTCCGCTACCTGCCCGCACCGGCGTTCGGCGCGCTGATGGTCGCGATCCTCGGCATCTACGATGCGCCGAAGGTCGCGATCATCGTGATCGGCACGCTGTTCCAGCAAGTGCTGATCGTCGCGAACACGACGCGCAAGCTCGAATACGGGCTGTTCGAGGCCGCGATGACGCTCGGCACGAAGAAGCTGAAGCTGCTCACGCACGTCGTGATCCCCGGCGTGCTGCCGGACCTGTATCGCGACCAGCGCATCCTGCTCGGCTGGGCGTGGACCTACCTGATCGTCGCCGAACTCGTCGGCACGAGCTCGGGCATCACGTGGTACATCAGCCAGCAGGCGCGCTATCAGCATTTCGACAACGTGTATGCGGCGATCCTGATGATCGGGATCATCGGCCTCGGCACCGACATCGTGCTCGGGCTGCTCGGCCGCCGGCTGTTTCCGTGGGATCGCACGCTCAAAGCGTGACGCCCGTTGCCGCACTCCCATCGACCGATTTCCGCAGAGGCCATCATGCAGAACCCGCAAGCCGTTCCCGATTACCTGATGCAGTCCGACGCGGTGCGCGAGCGCTTCGCGCGCATGAAAACCCGCGACGTGATCCTCGACGTGCGTCATGTCGGCAAGCGTTTCGCGACACCGCAGGGCGAGTGCGTCGCACTCGACGACATCAGTTTCCGTACGTACCGGCGCGAATTCGTGTGCGTGATCGGCCCGTCCGGTTGCGGCAAGTCGACGCTGATCCGCATCCTCGCGGGCCTCGACGCGCAGACGAGCGGCGAGGTGCTGCTCGACGGCAAGCCGGTGCAGGGGCCGGGCGCCGATCGCGGGATGGTGTTCCAGGGCTATACGCTGTTTCCGTGGCTCACCGTGAAGAAGAACGTGATGTTCGGCCTGCGGATGAACGGCAGCAGCAGCGGCCAGGCCGAGCGCGAAGCGCTGCAGTGGCTCGATCTCGTCGGGCTGACGCGGTTCGCGGATGTCTATCCGCACCAGTTGTCGGGCGGGATGAAGCAGCGCGTGGCGATTGCCCGCGCGCTCGCGAACCGCCCGCGCATCCTGCTGATGGACGAGCCGTTCGGCGCACTCGACGCGCAGACGCGCGCGCGGATGCAGACGCACCTGCTCGACATCTGGCGCAACATCGACGTGACGATCCTGTTCATCACGCACGATCTCGACGAGGCGATCTTTCTGGCGGACCGGATTCTCGTGCTGAAGGCGAACCCGGGCGCGGTGCAGGAACTGATCGAAGTGCCCGTGCCACGGCCGCGCGACTATGCGCAGGTCAATACGCCCGAGTTCATCGCGACGAAGGCGCGGCTCGAGGCGCTGATCCATCCGAAGGAGGCGGTGGCGCTGGACGACGGTGTGAGGCCGCACATGATCCGCATGACGGACGTGTCGGACAACGTCGAATGAGGCGTGAGGAAAATGGCCGCGCATGCGCACCGCATGCCGCTGCTGCGCCGAGAAAAGCACAGCGCGGCATGGTTTGGCGCGGCCGAGGAGGGCGTCAGTCGATCCCGCCCTGGCACACGTACTTGATCGACAGGTAATCGTCGAGGCCGTAGCGCGAGCCTTCGCGGCCGTAGCCCGATTCCTTCACGCCGCCGAACGGTGCGGCCTCGCTCGCGAGTGCGCCCTCGTTGATACCGACGATGCCGGTTTCGAGCCGCGCCGACACGCGCGCGATGCGGCGCACGTCCTGCGTGTAGAAATACGCTGCGAGCCCGAACGGCGTGTCGTTCGCCGCGTTGACGGCGTCTTCCTCGGTCTCGAACGGAAACAGCGCGGCAACCGGCCCGAAGGTTTCCTCGCAGGTCAGCTGCATGTCGGCGGTGGCATCGGCGAGCACCGTCGGCGCGTAGTAGTTCGGCCCGAGTTCGGGCATGCGCTTGCCGCCCGTGAGGACGCGTGCGCCGCGCTCGATGGCGTCACCGACGTGGCGTGCGATCTTGTCGACCGCGCGCGCGTTGATCATCGGGCCGATCTGCGCGGCCGGGTCGGTTGCCGGCGCGACCTTCAGCGCGGCCACGCGCGCGGCGAGCTTCGCGGCGAACGCATCGTACACGCCGGCCTGCACGTACACGCGGTTCGGCGACACGCAAGTCTGCCCGCCGTTGCGGAACTTGGCGGCCATCAGCCCGTCGACCGCCGCGTCGAGCTCGGCATCGTCGAACACGATGAACGGCGCATTGCCGCCGAGTTCCAGCGACAGCTTCTTCAGCGTCGCGGCCGATTCGCGCGCGAGCAGCTTGCCGACGGGCGTCGATCCGGTGAACGTGATCTTGCGCACGCGGCCGTCGGCGAGCCAGTCGGCCACGGCCTGCACACCGCGTTCGCGCGACGCGGAGATCAGGTTCAGCACGCCAGGCGGCACGCCGGCTTCCTGCGCGAGAAAGGCGAGCGCGAGCGCGGTGAGCGGCGTGTCCTCCGCCGGCTTCGCGACGACGGTGCAGCCGGCCGCGAGCGCGGGCGCGATCTTGCGCGCGATCATCGCGAGCGGGAAATTCCACGGCGTGATCGCGGCGACGATGCCGATCGGCTCCTTGACCGCGCTCAGCCGCTTGCCGCGCTGCTGCTGCGGAATCAGGTCGCCGTAGGTGCGCGTCGCTTCTTCCGCGAACCACAGCACGTAGGACGCGCCGTATGCGACTTCACCGCGCGCTTCGGCGAGCGGCTTGCCCTGTTCGCGCGACATCAGCTTCGCGAGATCGTCGGTGTGCGCGACGATCGCCGCGTGCCACGCACGCAGGATCGCGGCGCGTTCGCGAGCGGGCGTCGCGCGCCATGCCGGCAGTGCGCGTGCGGCCGCGTCGGTGGCGGCGCGCGCGTCGGCGGCACCGCTGTCGGGGGCGTGCGCGAAGGTCTCGAGCGTCGCCGGATCGGCGACGGCGAAGCGGGCGCCGTCGAGCGCATCGCGCCACGTGCCGTCGATCAGGTTGGCGGTGCGCAGCAGTTCGGTACGGGACAGTGTAAGCGGCATGACAGGTCCTTGGATGAAGCGGCTCGGCGGCGGCGCGGGCGTACGGCTACCCCGCGCGGCCGGCACGCTGCCGCGTTCGAGGGGGCGCACGCCGTGCGTCAGTGCCGTTCGCCGAACAGCGATTCGAGCGGGTAGTGCCGTTTGACGAACGGCGATTTGATGATCACGTAACTGAAATACTTCTCGATGCCGATGTTCTGCTCGAGCAGCCCTTCGACGATCGTCTGGTAATGGCTCACGCTGCGCGTGATGAACTTCAGCAGGTAGTCGTAGCCGCCGCTCGCCAGGTGGCACTCGACGATCTCGTCGACGTTGCGGATCGCCGCGACGAAGCGGTCGAAATCCTCGCGGCGGTGGTCGGCGAGCGTGACCTCGGTGAACACGACCTGCACGTCGCCGAGCTTCTCGAGCTGGATGTGCGCGCCGTAGCCGCCGATGTAGCCGGCCTTCTCGAGCCGCTTCACACGGATCAGGCACGGGCTGGGCGACAGCCCGACCGCATCGGCCAGTTCGACGTTGGTCATGCGGCCGCGTTTTTGCAACTGGGAGAGGATGCGCAGGTCGATGCGATCCAGCTTGCTGTCCGTCATGTTCGCGTGAGAGGGAAAAATGGAATGTCCGGTTACTTTAGAGTCGATCGATAGCCGCCACAAGCCCGGCTTTCCCTTGGGCCGTCACGCCGGCTGCGCGTGCGCGGCGTCGAGCGCGCGCTGCACGCCCGGGTCGGCCAGCACGTCGTCGAGCGTCTTGCGCACGCGTTCGAACATCAGGTCGAACTCGCCGGCCGTGAAGCTCAGCGCCGGCGCGAAACCGAGCACGCCGTCGCCGAACGCGCGAAACACCACGCCGTTCGCGTACGCGGCGGCCGCGATCTTGTCCGGCACGTTCAGCGCCGGGTCGAAGCGCGTCTTGCGCGCCTTGTCGGACACCAGTTCGAGCGCGCCGAGCAGACCGACCGACCGTGCGTCGCCGACGAGCGGATGCGCGCGCAGCGCATCGAGCCCCGCCGCGAAGCGCGGCGCCATCGCCTGGCCGTTCGCGAGCAGCCCGCCTTCGTGATAGAGCTTCAGCACTTCGAGGCCGATCGCCGCGCTGACCGGGTGCGCGGAATACGTATGGCCGTGACCGACCGCGGCCGACTCGGCGCGGCTGCCCGCGATGCCTTCGTAGATTTCGTCGGACATCAGCACCGCGCCCATCGGCGCATAGCCGGCGGTCAAGCCCTTCGCGACGGTCATCAGGTCCGGATCGACCTGCTCGGTCTCGCACGCGAACAGCGGGCCCGTGCGGCCGAAGCCGGTGATCACCTCGTCGGCGACGAACAGGATGCCGAGGCGCCGGCAGGCGTCGCGCATCGCCTTCAGCCAGCCGCGCGGCGGCACGATCACGCCGCCGGAACCCTGCACAGGCTCGCAGAAGAACGCCGCGACGTTGTCCGCGCCGAGTTCCGCGACCTTCGCTTCGAGCGCGGCGACCGACGCGGCGATCAGCGCCTGCGGATCGTCGCCGAGCGGGTGGCGATACGGATAGGGGGACGGAATATGGTGCTGGTCCGCGCGCGGCAGGTCGAAATGGCGATGGAACGCGGGCAGCGCGGTGAGGCCGGCGCCGATCGACGACGAACCGTGATAGCCGCGTTCGAGCGCGATCATGTGCTTTTTCGACGGGCGGCCGGTCGCGTTGAAATAGTGCGTGATGAAGCGGATCGCGGAATCGACCGCATCCGAGCCGCCGAGCGTGAAGTACACGCGGTTCAGCGACGGCGGTGCGAGCGAAGCGAGCCGTTCGGCGAGTTCGATCGCCGGCTGCGAACCGAAATGGAAATAGCCGGTCGCGTAGGGCAGCTTCGCCATTTGCTCGGCGGCGGCCTTCACGACGCTGTCGCGGCCGTAGCCGACGTTCACGCACCACAGGCCCGAGAACGCGTCGAGCAGCGTATGGCCGTCGGCGTCGCGCAGGAACACGCCGTCCGCGGATTCGAGCACCGTGACGCCGCGCGCCTCGTGTGCGCGGTAGTTGACGACGGGGTGGATCAGGTGTTGGCGATCGGCTTCGATCAGCGCGGCTTGGTTCATGGCGGGGCGGGACTCTCGTCGGTTGTCAGCGGTGAGTTCATGCTACCGGGCGAGAAATCCGCATGCGTCTTCAATTTGCCGCCTGAAACGTATGGTCGCGGCGTTTGCACGGGGCGCTTCGGCATTTTCTGCTGCGCGCCCCGCCGGGCCTCGCGAACGCGTCAGTAGCCGCGCGCGCGATCGACGACGCCGATCATCGGCTGTCCCGCGCGATGACGCGCGAGGTTCTCGAGCACGGCGTCGACCGCCGTGTCGGGCCGCGTCGCGCTCGCGATGTGCGGCGTGATGCGAATGCGCGGATGCGTCCAGAACGGGTGGCCGGCCGGCAACGGTTCGGGGTCCGTCACATCGAGGATCGCGCTGTCGAGCCGGCCGCGCTCGAGCGCGGCGAGCAGCGCGGCCGCATCGAGCTGCGGGCCGCGCCCGACTTGCACGAGCGACGCGCCGGCCGGCAGCGCATCGAACACGCGCGCGCCGAGCAGGCCGCGCGTGCTGTCGGTGAGCGGCAGCAGGCAGATCAGGATGTCGGTGCGGGCCAGGAACGCATCGAGCGCCGCATCGCCCGCGTAGCAGTCGATGCCGTCGAGCGTGCGCGGCGTGCGGCTCCAGCCGGCGCACGGAAAACCGAAGCGCCGCAGCGTGTCGAGCACGGCCTGCCCGAGCGTACCGAGCCCGAGCACGCCGATGCGCCGCGACGCGGCCGCGCGCACCGGCTTTTCACCCCACACTTGTGCGCGCTGTTGCGCCGCGTAGTCGAACAGGTCGCGATGGATGGTCAGCACCGCCTGCGTCACGTACTCGACCATCCCCTCGACGATGCCCGGCTCGATCATCCGCACGACCGGGATATGCGCGGGCACCCGCGACAGGTCGAACTGATCGATGCCGGCGCCGACCGAGAACACGACCTCGAGATTCGGGAGCAGCGCGGCCGGGTCGTCCGGCGGCTGCCACGCGGCGAGGTAGCGCACTGCGTGCGGGTCGCCGACGTCCGGCCAGATCCGGAACGCGAGGTCGGGCGCGCGCTGGGCGAAGCGCTGCGCCCATTGCGCGCCGCGCACCGGGTCGGCCTTGTACAGGAAGCTCATCGTGCGTGCCTCAGCCGAGCGCCTGGCTGACGATCGCGAACGTGCGCAGCGCGGGATCGCGTGCGGGCGCCGCGCCGCGCGCCATCGCGACGACGGTATCGACGCGCGGCAGGCCGAGCCCCTGCAGCCAGTCCGACAGCCCGCTGTCGCCCGGCACGTCGAGGCGCACGAACATGCCTTCGTGCAGGGCGAGCCAGTGGCTGATCAGCGCCTGCGCACGCAGTGCGTCCGGGGCGACGACCGGGCCGATCACATGGCCGCGGCCGAAGCGGCGAAACAGCGCGAAGCCGAGCAGTTCGCCGTCGCGATCGAGCGCGATCCCGTTCGCGACGTCGAGCAGCGCATCGATCACCGGATCGCGCGGATAACCGGCCGCGCGCGACGCGAGCGCGGCGAGCCGCGGGCCGTCGTTGGTGCCGAGCGGCCGAAGGCGCTCGCCGGGCGGCAGCGAAATCAGCGGCGGCTGGAATGCGGCGCCCTGGTGCTGATCGATCGTATCGATCGCATTGAATCCGAATTTGACGTACAGCGGTTCGCCCGCCGGCGTCGCATGCAGAAAGATGGTGCGCGTGCCGAGGCTGTCGACCACGCGGGTGAGCAGTTCGCGGCCGATGCCGCGGCCCTGGTGCTCGGGCGACACGATGACCATGCCGAGCGACGCGTGTGTTTCGCCGAAGCGCCATCCCAGCGCGGTACCGACGACGCCGGTTTCGTCCTCGGCGACGAAGCCGCTGCCGAGCTGGAACACGAAGCGCCAGTCGTCGAGCCGGTGCGGCCACTTGACTGCCTCCGACAGCCGATGCGCGGCGGGCAGGTCGGTTTCGGCGAACGGGCGATAGATAAGCCTGCGGGGAGAATTGAGGTCGGACACGCCGGACTCCGGATGGGTGGAAATGACGCTGCCACTGTGCCAGCGGCGACGCGGTGCGGATAGGACGATTCGCTTGTTTTCCGGGTTCGGAGGGCAGCCGTGCGAGATCGATGCAAACCCGCTCGATCGGCGCGGACGAACGCGCATATCGTGCCGGCGCGCGGCGCCGATCCGGCAACTCCTGCTGTGGGAATGCCACTACGATGAAGTCACGGTGTCGCTGCCGCTTGCAGACGAGCCGCATCGGCCGGCAGCCTGCCCGGGTTTTCGCGAGGCTTGCCGGCCGGGCCGGCCGCACCAGCCGGATCGCGCCGCACATCGTGCTGCATCGGCCGGGCAACTCGCGGCGATTGTGCGTTTTGGGCGGCGCCGAACGATGTACGAACGACTTTTTGCCTTGATTCAATTTCGTTGAACCCAGCCCGCCCCCGGCCCTGCCGGGGCTTCACACCGACAGGACGTCACCATGATCCAATTTGAACCGAAGTTCATCACGTTCGACTGCTACGGCACGCTGACCCGCTTCCAGATGGCCGAGCTGGCACGCGAGATTTACGCGGACCGGCTGTCGCCGGCCGCGATGGAGGACTTCGTGCGCGCGTTCGCCGCATATCGGCTCGACGAGGTGCTCGGCGCCTGGAAGCCGTACCGCGACGTCCTCGTCAACGCGATCCGTCGCACCTGCGCGCGGATCGGCGTGACGTTCGACGAAGCCGAGGCCGAGCGTTTCTATCATGCGGTTCCGACCTGGGGCCCGCATCCGGACGTGCCGGCCGGCCTGTCGCGACTCGCGAAGAAGTACAAGCTGGTGATCCTGTCGAACGCAATGGACGAGCAGATCATGAGCAACGTCGACAAGCTCGGCGCGCCGTTCCATGCGGTGTTCACCGCGCAGCAGGCGCAGTCGTACAAGCCGCGGATGCAGGGTTTCGAATACATGTTCGGCAAGCTCGGCTGCAAGCCAGAAGACGTGCTGCACGTATCGTCGAGCCTGCGCTACGACCTGATGACGGCCGAGGATCTCGGCATCAAGCACAAGGCGTTCGTCAATCGCGGCCACGAGCCCGGCACGCCGTTCTACAACTATTACGAAGTGTCGGACATCGGCCAGCTCGCGACGCAGCTCGGGCTGTAACGCGGCCCGCGTCGGCCTGCGTGGCGGGCCGCGTAGTCGTTGCATACGCTGCGCGGCGCGCCGATTTCCGGCCGTCGCTACGCAATCGTCGTTCTTCTGACGAAGGCCGAGCATCCGGTCGGTTCGCATCGCACGATGCGGACAGGCGGCCCGCTCGCGCAGCCCCAGGCCGCGCCGTCGTCGCTCGACGCGAACGCGACGAGCGCCTGCTACCCGGTGCCGGCCCGACGGTCTTGCGCCGTTTGCAGGCCACCGGTGCATCACGTCACCTCCGTCACGCCACGCCGGAACGCTTCCCGTGTGCGCGCCAGCATGCCGGTGCCGGGTCGCCGCACGGAATCACATGCTCGACGGCTCGGCCCGCGTGCGCGCCCGGTTTCCGGTCACGCCGGCCGCCTTCCGGTCCTCACCCAAAGCCGCTTCGATCGCGCGGCAATCTTCCGATTTTTCACGCCCGGGTTCGGTCGCGACCGTCCTCCGCCGACGCATGCCGATGCGACGGCCGGCCGCGGCATCTCGCTCGTTTCGGCCGCCGCGGGCGCGCGGGCGCGCTTTCGACACAAATGTGCAGTTTGCGCGAGCCAAACGCGCTCCGGATGCCGAACGGGCAATTTTGTCGGTGCAATCTGCGGCGCGCGTCGCTTTACGATTTCCTTCATCGGCACGGCAAGCGCAGTTGCGGCGACACGGCGTCCGCCAAACGGCGATCCGCGCGGTACGCAGCGAATCATGCTGCGCGGGTGGCCCAAAACGGTCGATTCGTATCGTGCGGGCGGCCCGAATCGCGACAAACCGCATTTTGGCGGTGCTTAAATGAATTGCATGCGCACGACGTTGCACCCGCGACCAGCACGCGGATGCGGCGAAATTGAAGAACCACGCTGGACCCCGTGACCCACTTTCTACAGTCAGGAGCAGTTCGGATGAGCGACGATATCGACAACGGCGGCGGCAACAACGGCTTCACGCGCCGCGACATGATGCGGGTCATGGCGGCGAGCGGCATGATGGCAGCCGGCGCCGGCGGGCTGCTGGTCAATCCGCGGACGGCCTTCGCCGCACCCGCCCCGAAGCGCGGCGGCAAGATCCGGGTTGCGAACGAATCGAGCTCGACGGCCGACACGCTCGACCCGGCCAAGGGCTCGACGGGCGCCGACTACATCCGCTTCTTCATGTTCTACAGCGGCCTCACGCAGCTGGATCAAAGCCTCACGCCGCAGATGAACCTGGCCGAGTCGCTGCATACGACCGACGCGAAGACGTGGGTCATCAAGCTGCGCAAGGGCGTCACGTTCCACGACGGGAAGCCGGTCACGCCGGCCGACGTGGTGTTTTCGCTGATGCGTCACAAGAATCCGGCCACCGCGTCGAAGGTCAAGACGCTCGCCGACCAGTTCGCGGACGCGAAGGCGAGCGGCCCGGACGAAGTCACGCTCACGCTCGTCAGCGCAAACGCCGATCTGCCGGTGATCCTCGCGACGCCGCAGCTCGTGATCTGCAAGGACGGCACGACCGACTTCGCGGCCGGCGTCGGCTGCGGCCCGTACAAGCTGAAGTCGTTCAAGCCGGGCGTGTCGACCGTCGGCGTGCGCAACGACAGCTACTTCAAGCCGGGCATGCCGTATCTCGACGAGATCGAACTGATCGGCATCACCGACAGCGCCGCGCGCCTGAACGCGCTGCTGTCGGGCGACGTGCACCTGATCAACGCGATCGACCCGCGCTCGACGCAGCGGGTCGCGTCCACGCCCGGCTATGCGCTGAAGGAAACCAAGTCGGGGCTCTATACCGATCTGATCATGCGCAGCGAAAACCCGATCACCGCGAATCCGGATTTCGTCGAAGGCATGAAATACCTGTTCGATCGCGAGCAGATCCGCTCGGCGGTGTTCCGCGGCTACGCGGTAATCGGCAACGACCAGCCGATCCCGCCCGGACATCGCTACTTCAACGCGGCGCTGCCGCAGCGGCCGCACGATCCGGACAAGGCGAAGTTCCTGCTCCAGAAGGCCGGTGCGCTCGGCACCGCGCTGCCGCCGATCTATGCGACGTCGGACGCGAACGGCTCGATCGAGATGGCCGTGCTGCTGCAGCAGGCCGGCCAGAAAATCGGCCTCAACCTGCAGGTGAACCGCGTGTCGGCCGACGGCTACTGGTCGAACCACTGGATGAAGCATCCGCTCGGCTTCGGCAACATCAACCCGCGCTCGAGCGCCGACGTGCTGTTCACGCAGTTCTTCAAATCCGATGCGCCGTGGAACGAATCGGGCTGGAAGAACGCGAAGTTCGACCAGTTGCTGCTCGCCGCGCGCTCGGAGACCGACGATGCGAAGCGCAAGCAGATGTATGGCGACATGCAGACGATCGTCTCGCAGCAGGGCAGGGTCGGCATTCCGGCATTCATCAGCTTCCTGGACGGCTACGACAAGCGCGTCGGCGGCCTGGGTTCGATTCCGACCGGCGGGATGATGGGCTTCATGTTCGCCGAGCACGTGTGGTGGAACGCTTGACGCCATCGCGTGCCGATGCCGCGCAGCCGGGGCGGTGGCCCGCACCGGCTGTGCGCGACCTTTCCCGGAGTGCCGCTTCATGAATCGAATCCTGCTTGGAATGATCGGCCGGCGCATCGCGGTCACCGCGCTGACGCTGCTGATCGTGTCCGCGATCATCTTCACGATCACGAACCTGCTGCCGGGCGATGCCGCGCAGGCCGCGCTCGGCCAGTCGGCGACGCCCGAGACGGTCGCCGCGCTGCGCCAGCAGTTCGGCCTCGACATGCCGGCGCACGTGCGCTACCTGCACTGGCTCACGGGCTTGCTGCACGGCGATTTCGGCCGTTCGCTGTCGGGCGACATGCCGGTGTCGGAGATGATCGGTGGGCGCCTGCCGAAGTCGCTCGCGCTCGCGGCGATCACGACCGCCGTGTCGGTGCCGATCGCGCTGCTGCTCGGGATACTCGCGGCAGTCAAGCGCGAGTCGGTGGTCGACCGCGCGATCAGCCTCGGCACGCTGTCGCTCGTCGCGACGCCGGAATTCCTGATCGCGACCGTCGCGGTGCTCGTGTTCGCGGTGAAGCTGCGCTGGCTGTCCGCGCTGTCGTATAGCGGGCCGATCGAAAGCTTTCACGATTTCCTGCGCGCCTATGCGATGCCGGTGCTCACGCTGTGCGCGGTCGTGATCGCGCAGATGGCGCGGATGACGCGCGCCGCGGTGATCGAGCAGCTGAGCGCATCGTATGTCGAGATGGCCGTGCTCAAGGGCGCGAGCCCCGCGCGCGTCGTGCTGCGTCATGCGCTGCCGAACGCGATCGGGCCGATCGCCAATGCGGTCGCATTGAGCCTGTCGTATCTGCTCGGCGGCGTGATCGTCGTCGAGACGATCTTCAACTATCCGGGCCTCGCGAGCCTGATGGTCGATGCCGTCGGCAACCGCGATTTCCCGCTGGTTCAGGCCTGCACGCTGATCTTCTGCGTCGCTTACCTGACGCTCGTGCTGTTTGCCGACCTGTGCTCGATCGTGTCGAACCCGAGACTGCGGACCTGAGCGCCCCGTCTTCCTTCCGAGATGCCCCCCATGCACCCGACCGAAACTGTACAACGTAGCAGTGCGCTGCCGCCGTCAGGCGATCCGCAACCCCCGTGGGACGGCGCAACGCCGCCCGCCGCGCCGGCCCCCGACCAGCCGCGCAAGCGGCGCGGCGCCCGCATGGCGCTGACGACGGGCGGCCGCATCGGTCTGGCGATGGTCGCGCTGATGCTGTTCATCGCCGTGTTCGCGCCGCTGCTCGCGCCGCACGACGTCGGCGCGATCGTCACGCAGGACGTGTTCGCGCCGTTCGGCGCGAAGCTGCCGTTCGGCTCGGACTTCCTCGGCCGCGACATGCTGAGCCGGATCCTGTACGGCACGCGGCTGACCGTGCTGCTCGCGCTCGCGGCGGTGCTGCTCGCCGCGCTGACCGGCACGACGCTCGGGCTGCTCGCGACCGTGTCGGGCCGCGCGGTCGACGAGACGATGAGCCGGCTGCTCGACGCGCTCACGTCGATTCCGTCGAAGATGTTCGCGCTGATGTTCGTCGCCGCGTTCGGCTCGTCGCTGCCGCTGCTGGTCCTCACCGCCGCGGTGAGCTACATGCCGGGCTCGTACCGGATCGCGCGTGCGCTGGCCGTGAATATCAGCACGCTCGAATTCGTGCAGGTCGCGCGCGCACGCGGCGAGAGCGCGCTGTACATCGCGTGCGTCGAGATGCTGCCGAACATGATTCACCCGATGCTCGCCGATACCGGGCTGCGCTTCACGTTCGTCGTGCTGCTGCTGAGCGGCCTGAGCTTTCTCGGGCTCGGCGTGCAGCCGCCGTATGCGGACCTCGGCTCGCTCGTGCGCGAGAACATCGCGAGTCTCGGCGACGGCTCGGCCGTCGCGATCATGCCCGCGGTCGCGATCGCGATCCTGACGGTGGGCGTCAACCTGTTGATCGACGGCCTGCCGCATCGCGGCCGCCGCAAGGGCGCGGCCGCGGCTGCGGGAGAACACTGATGCGAGATGAATCGACTCCGCTTGTCGAGGTGCGCGGGCTGCGCGTGGTCGGCGGTCGTCCGGGCGGCGCGGAAACCACGATCGTTCACGACATCGACTTCGACATCGCGCGCGGCGAGGTGCTCGCGCTGATCGGCGAATCGGGCTCCGGCAAGACGACGATCGCGCTGTCGCTGATGGGCCATGCCCGTGCCGGCTGCCGGATCGCCGGCGGCTCGGTGAAGCTCGGCGGCACGGACGTGTGCGCGCTGTCCGCGCAGGCGCTGACCGCCTTGCGCGGCCGCAAGGTCGCGTATATCGCACAGAGCGCGGCTGCCGCGTTCAACCCGTCGCGTACGATCCTCGACCAGGTGATCGAGAGCGCGCTGATCCACCGGACGATGACGAAGCGCGCTGCGCAGGCGAAGGCGGTCGAGCTGTTCCGCGCGCTCGCGCTGCCCGACCCGGAGACGATCGGCAGGCGCTATCCGCACCAGGTGTCGGGCGGCCAACTGCAGCGGCTGATGGCCGCGATGGCGCTGATCACCGATCCGGAGCTGGTGATTCTCGACGAGCCGACCACGGCGCTCGACGTGACCACCCAGATCGACGTATTGCAGGCGTTCAAGAGCGTGATCCGGCGCTACGGGATGAGTGCGGTGTACGTGTCGCACGATCTGGCGGTGGTCGCACAGATGGCCGACCGGATCGTCGTGCTGAGCGACGGCGTGATCCGCGAGGCGGGCGCAACCGAACAGATCCTGCACGCGCCGGCGCACCCGTATACGCAGAGCCTGATCGCGGCGGTAACCCCGGCCGATGCCGAACGCGATGCGAAATCCGCGCCGGCCGAGCCGCTGCCGTTGCTCGACGTGCGCGGCGCGATCGCCGGCTACGGCGGCCGGACCGCGAAAGGCTGGCCCGCGAAGCTGATCCTCCACGAAGTGGACCTGCGCATCGGGCGCGGGCAAACGGTTGGCGTGATCGGCGAATCGGGCTCCGGCAAGACGACGCTCGCGAAGGTGATCGCGGGGCTCGTGCCCGCGACGGCCGGCCAGATCCTGCTCGACGGCGAGCCGCTCGCGCTCGACATCGGCAAGCGCTCCAAGGAGCAGCATCGCCGCGTGCAGATCGTGTTCCAGAATGCGGATACCGCGCTCAATCCCGTCCATACCGTCGAGCGCACGCTGGCGCGGCCGCTCGCGTTCTATCACGGCATCAAGGGCGCGCGTGCGCGGCAGCGCGTCGCGGAACTGCTCGAACTCGTGCGGCTGCCGCCGGCGGTGGCTGCGCGGCGCACCGGCGAGCTGTCGGGTGGGCAGAAGCAGCGCGTGAACCTCGCGCGTGCGCTCGCGGCCGAGCCGGACCTGATCCTGTGCGACGAGGTGACGTCGGCCCTCGACACCGTGGTCGGCGCGGCGATCATGGACCTGCTGCGCGACCTGCAGGCGAAGCTCGGCGTGTCGTACGTGTTCATTACGCACGATATCGCGAAGGTACGCGCGATCAGCGACGACATCGTCGTGCTGTATGCGGGCCGCCGCGTCGAAACCGGCAGCCGCGACGCGCTGTGCGCACCGCCTTATCACCCGTATTCGCATCTGCTCGTGTCGTCCGCGCCGGAGCTGCGCGCCGGCTGGCTCGACGACGCGGCCGAGCGCTGCCACCGTCCGCTGGTGCCGATCGGCGAACGCGAGAACGAGCCTGAGCTGTGTCCGTTCCTGTCGCGCTGCGCGATGCGCGTGGACGGCGTGTGCAACCGGACGGCCCCGTCGCTGCGCACGCTCGGGAACGGCGCGCAGGTGCTGTGCCATCGCAGCGAGGAGGATCTCGCACGCTTCCAGGCGGAGCCGGTGCAGGCGGGCGTCGCGCCGGCGAAGCCGGTGCATCCGTAGCGCGCGCTGCGCGCGTTCGGCGCGGATGCCGGCCCTCCGCATAGTCTGCTGCGGCGGTCGCGAAAAAAGGCGGATTGTGCGCGCGCCGCACGCGAATACGCGGCAACTGCGCTTTTTGACGGTGATTAAATGATTCTCGATGAACGGCCGTCACCGGCATGCAAACGAAGGATCCGATGAAACTCGAATCGTACTGGCTGGATACCCGTCCCGCGTTTCGCGCCGGCAGAGAAGGGCCCGTCGAAGGGCGCGCGGACGTGGTCGTGATCGGCGGCGGCTTCACCGGATTGTCGGCGGCGCTCGCGCTCGCGCAGCGCGGCGTATCGGTGGTCGTGCTCGAGGCCGCCGAAGTGGCCGGTGAAGCGTCGGGCCGCAACGGCGGGCAGTGCAACACCGGCGTCGCCCAGGACTTTGCGTCGCTCGCCGCGCGCATCGGCATCGAGCCCGCGAAGCGGTTCTATCGTGCGTACGAAAGCGCGGTGAAGAGTGTCGAGACGATCGTCACGGCGCACGCGATCGACTGCGACTTCCGGCGTGCGGGCAAGCTGAAGCTTGCCGCGAAACCACAGCATTTCGCGGGACTCGCGAAGACGTTCGACGTGCTGCGGCGCGACGTCGATCCCGACATCGAACTGATCGAACCGTCGAGGATTCGCGACGAAGTCGCGTCCGACGGCTTCTACGGCGGGCTGTTGCAGCGTAACGGCGCGCAGATGCACATGGGCAAGTTCGGCGTCGGGCTCGCGCATGCGGCCGTGCAGGCCGGCGCACGCGTCTACGAGCATGCGGCCGTCACGCAACTCGAGCGGCTCGACGGCGAGCGGCACCGAGTCACCTGTTCGCGCGGCACGATCGTCGCCGATCGCGTGCTGGTCGCGACGGGCGCATCGCAGCACGGCCCGTTCGCATGGTTCCGGCGGCGCATCGCGCCGGTCGGCAGTTTCATCGTCGTCACCGAGCCGCTGCCCGACGCGCAACTGAACCGGTTGTTTCCGCACCGCCGCGCGTACGTGACGTCGCGCCAGATCGGCAACTACTTCCGCGTGACGCCCGACAACCGGCTGCTGTTCGGCGGCCGTGCGCGCTTCGCGATGTCGAGCCCGCGCTCGGACGCGAAAAGCGGCGACATCCTGCGCGCCGGCATGGCCGGCTATTTCCCGGAACTGGCTAACGTACGGCTCGACTACTGCTGGGGCGGACTCGTCGACATCACCGCCGACCGGCTGCCGCGCGCGGGCCAGCACGACGGGCTGTATTACTCGATGGGCTACAGCGGCCACGGTGTGCAGATGTCGGTACACATGGGCCGTGTGATGGCCGACGTGCTGTACGGCGCTGCCGCGTCGAATCCGTGGCGCGAACTCGACTGGCCCGCGATACCCGGCCATTTCGGGCACGCATGGTTTCTGCCGTTCGTCGGTGCGTACTACCGGATGCAGGATTTCCTGCACTGAAGCGGGCGCCGGGGAGGATTCGACATGACAGTGCAATTCATTGGCTCGCCGCGTGTCGCGCGGCCCGTATCGTCGGCGATCGGCGACGTGCTGCGCACGATCGACGCATCGTTCGCGCAGCCGCTGAACCTCGACACGCTCGCCGCGGTGGCCGGCTTGAGCGTGTCGCGTTTCACCGCGCGCTTTCGCAGCGAAACCGGGTTGTCTCCGCACCGGTATCTATGCCTCGTGCGGGTCCGGCGCGCGCAGGACCTGCTGCGCGCCGGTGTCGCGCCGTCGGTCGTCGCGACCGACGTCGGCTTCTTCGACCAGAGCCATCTGTGCCGGCATTTCCGGCGAATGCTCGGGATTACGCCGCGCGATTACGTGGTCGCCCGTGCC
Organism: Burkholderia metallica; assembly: GCF_001718555.1. Classification (NCBI taxonomy): domain Bacteria; kingdom Pseudomonadati; phylum Pseudomonadota; class Betaproteobacteria; order Burkholderiales; family Burkholderiaceae; genus Burkholderia; species Burkholderia metallica. The sequence continues at coordinate 1,493,076 of NZ_CP013403.1, read as the reverse complement.
GGCGGCGCACAGGCGCGAACGTCGCCCATGCGCGCGTCGTCGACGCGCACGCGCGCCGAACCGCGCGAAGCGACGTGTCACATGGCGTAGGCACCGGCATCGATGGCCTGCCTGCCGGACGATTTCCGGTGGGCGAACCCCGCTTTCCGATATCGCGCGGCGCACTTTCAACGAGACCGCCGCGCACTGCACAGGAGCAGAAATGACCGCAGTTTTCGTGTTGCACCGTGCCGACGGCACACCTTCTTCAACGGCGTTCCGCAAGCAGGCGTTCGGCGAGCGCGACCCGTTCGCGCAGCATCGCGAGATTGCGTGGGAAGGGCCCGACGCGATGGCCGCGGGGCGCATCGGCTTCGTCGGCGAACTCGACGTGGCGAGCTTTCCGCACATCGAAACGATCGTCGTCGTCGAAGGCGAGCTGACGCTCGAAGCGGCCGCGGCCGCGCCGCTGGTGCTCGGCCCGCGACAGGGCGCCGTCATCGGCGGCGGCACCGCGCTTCGCATCGTCGCGCAATCGCCGGTGCAGCTGATGTTCTGCGCGGCCGCGTGTGCGACGCCGACGAAGCGCGGCGTGGCTGCGCTGCACGAGGACGCCGACTTCAAACCGTCGGCCACGCTTCCGGCCGAGGTGCTGCTCGGGCCCGCACCGCAATGCCGCAGCGACAACGTGTTCGTCGACGACGGCGCCGCGTACTGCGCGGGCACGTGGGATTCGACGCCTTATCACCGGATCGTCCGCCCGCATCGCGTGAACGAGTTCATGTTCCTGCTGGACGGCGGCGTACGGTTCGCCGCGCCCGATGGCAGCGTGCTGTCGCTCGGCGCCGGCGACGCGCTGTTCGTGCCGCGCGGCGCATCGATCGGTTGGGAGAGCGGCGAGCGCGTGGCGAAGTTCTACGTCGTGCAGACCGTCAATGCATCCACCGAACGAGACTGACCATGTCCCCTCCGTTGCGCCACATAGAAACCCAGACCACGCTGCCGGCGTCGGCGGATGTCGTCGTGATCGGCGGCGGCATCATCGGCGTCTTTACCGCCTACTACCTTGCCCGGCGCGGGGTATCGGTCGCGCTCGTCGAGAAGGGGCGAATCGGCGCAGAGCAGTCGAGCCGCAACTGGGGCTGGTGCCGGCAGCAGAACCGCGACGAGCGCGAATTGCCGATGGCGAGCAAGAGCATCGACCTGTGGGAGCGGTTCGCCGCCGAATCCGGCGAAGACACCGGCTTCCATCGCTGCGGGCTGTTGTATCTGAGCAATGACGACGCCGAGCTGTCCCGCTGGGCCAGCTGGGGCGAGTTCGCGAAGACCGCGGGCGTGAAGACGTACATGCTCGACGGCAAGCAGGCCACCGAGCGCGGGCACGCCACGCGGCAGCAGTGGAAGGGCGGCGTGTTCTCGCCGAGCGACGGCACCGCCGACCCGGAAAAGGCCGCACCGGCCGTGGCCGCCGCACTGATGAAGCTCGGCGGCACGGTCCGTCAGCATTGCGCGGCACGCGGCCTCGAACTCGAGGGCGGCCGAGTCGCCGGCGTGGTCACGGAGGCCGGCGTCATCAGGACCCGGACCGTCGTGCTCGCCGGCGGCGCATGGGCGTCGTCGTTCTGCCGCCAGCTCGGCATCCGTTTTCCGCAGGCGTCGATCCGGCAGTCGATCCTGAGCGTATCGCCCGTCGAGCATCCGCTGCCGGATGCGATGTACACGACCGGCGTGTCCGTGACGCGCCGCAGCGACGGCCGCTACGCACTGGCGATCAGCGGCCGCGCGCGCGTGGACCTGACGCCGCAGTTCCTGCGCTTCGCGCCGCAATTCGTGCCGATGTTCGCGAAGCGCTGGCGCAATCTACTGCCGGGCGGCCTCGAAGGGGTGCGCGGCGGCCATGAAACGCTGAAGCGCTGGCGGCTCGACGCGCCGACGCCGATGGAGGCGATGCGCATTCTCGATCCGAAACCCGATATGTCGGCGGTCGCGGAAACGTATCGCCGCGCAGCCGAACTGCTGCCCGAGCTTCGCGATGCGAAGATCACGCACGCGTGGGCAGGGTTCGTGGACAGCACGCCGGACGGCGTGCCGGGCATCGGCGAAGTGGCGGGCGTGCCGGGGCTGATCCTCGCGGCGGGCTTTTCGGGCCACGGCTTCGGGATCGGACCGGGCGCCGGGCACCTGATCGCGGATCTCGCGACCGGCGCGAAACCGCTGGTCGACCCGGTGCCGTATCAGCCGGGTCGGTTCAACGATTCCGCGTGGGGCAAGGTCGCCGACTTTTAGCGCGAGACCGTCGTGCGGACGACGGGGGCGGCGACGGGATGAGGCGAATCGATCCGGCTCGCACGTGTGCGGCTCGGACCGGTGCGTCTCATGCGCGCCGACGTCGACCGGTCTTTGACCGGGCCCCGAGACCAGGCGACCTCGGCAAGCCGTGACGCCTGCCTATCGTCGGCGCCACGTATCGACTCAAGGACACCCAGCAATGAATTCTCCTGTTGTTCACCTGATGCAAGCCGACAAGCTGAATCGTTTCTACATCGACGGCGAATGGGTACTGCCGGACGGCGACGAACGGTTCGCGGTCGTGTGTCCGTCCACCGAGGCCGTGCTGTGCGAGATCCCGCTCGGCAACGCGCTCGACGTCGACCGGGCCGTCCGCGCCGCGCGCGCCGCGTTCGAACGGTGGTCGGCCACGTCGCCGCAAGTGCGCGCTGCCGTGCTCGACCGCGTTCATGCGCTGATCCTCGAGCGCGCGGAGCTGTTCGCGACCGCGCTCGCGATGGAAATGGGCGCGCCGATCAGCTATGCGCGTGCCGCGCATGTGCCGCTCGCGGCTGAACATGTCCGGGTAGCGCGCGACAACCTCGCGCGCTACCCGTTTGCCACCCGGCGAGGGACGACCGCGATCGTGCGCGAGCCGATCGGCGTGTGCGCGCTGATCACGCCGTGGAACTGGCCGATCTATCAGATCACCGCGAAGGTCGGGCCGGCGCTTGCCGCCGGCTGTACGGTGGTGCTCAAACCGAGCGAGCTGTCGCCGCTCAGTGCGCTGCTGTTCGCGGAAGTGATCGCCGATGCAGGCGTGCCCGCCGGCGTGTTCAACCTGGTGAGCGGAAGCGGTGCGGAAGTCGGCGCCGCGCTGTCGTCGCACCCGCAGGTCGACATGGTGTCGATCACCGGGTCGACGCGGGCGGGCGCGCTGGTCGCGCAGGCGGCGGCGCCGACCGTCAAGCGCGTTGCGCAGGAGCTGGGCGGCAAGTCGCCGAACGTCGTGCTGCCGGATGCGGACCTGGAGCACGCCATTGCGCCGGGTGTGGCGGCCGCGTTCCGGAACATGGGACAGTCGTGCAGCGCGCCGACCCGCATGATCGTGCCGCGCGACGTGCTCGGGGAGGTCGAGGCACTCGCCGTCGCGGCGGCGCAGCGGCTCGTCGTCGGCGATCCGTTCGTCGATGCGACGACGCACGGGCCGCTCGCCAATCGCGCGCAGTTCGGGCGGGTCGCGCAGATGATCGACGCGGGCCTCGACGAACGCGCGAAGCTGATCGCGGGCGGGCCGGGGCGGCCTGCGGGTTTCGACAAAGGCTTTTATGCGCGGCCGACGATTTTCTCCGAGGTGCGCACCGACATGACGATCGCGCAGCAGGAGATCTTCGGTCCGGTCCTCGCGATCCTGCCATACGATACCGTGGAAGAAGCGATCGCCATCGCGAACGACACGGTCTACGGGCTCGGCGCGCATGTGCAGGGCACCGACAAGGAGCTTGCGCGCGCGGTGGCCGCCCGCATCCGGGCGGGGCAGGTGCATCTGAACTATCCGGCATGGGACCCGCAGGCGCCGTTCGGCGGCTACAAGCAGTCGGGCAACGGCCGTGAGTACGGGATCGAGGGGATGGAGGAGTACATGGAGATCAAGTCGATCCTGGGGTTCTACGACTGACGCGCGTGCTGCGCGCGAGCGCCGTGACTGGACTGAATCAAATTACTTTCGAAGGTACCGACAGTGGAAAACCCCGCCATCCCCGATACGTCGCTGCAAGCGCATCACGCGCACTGGGCAAAGCTGCGGCGCGACCTGCATGCGCACCCCGAACTGCGATTCGAGGAACACCGGACGGCCGACGTCGTCGCCCGCGAGCTCGAGGCACTCGGCTATGCGGTGTCGCGCGGGCTCGGCGGCACGGGCGTCGTTGCGAGCCTGCCCGGTACGGATCCGGGCCGCGGCATCGTGCTGCGCGCCGATCTGGATGCATTGCCGATCCGCGAAGCGAACGACTTCGAGCATGCGTCGTGCACGCACGGGATCATGCACGCGTGCGGCCATGACGGCCACACCGTGATGCTGCTCGGCGCCGCACGCGTGCTGAAGTCACTGCCGCAACTGCCGGGCACCGTTCATTTCGTGTTTCAGCCCGGAGAGGAGGGCGGTGCGGGCGCGCGCAAGATGATCGACGACGGCCTCTTCGACCAGTATCCGACGGAAGCGGTGTTCGGCATGCATAACTGGCCCGGCTTGCCGGCCGGGCATTTCGGGTTGCGCACCGGCCCGATCATGGCAGCGGGCTCCCGGTTCAGGATCACGGTGACCGGCAAGGGCGCGCACGCGGCGCAGCCGCATCTGGGCATCGATCCGGTACCGCTCGCGTGTTCGATGGTGCTGCAATGCCAGACCATCGCGGCGCGCCACAAGGACCCCGTGGATCCGGCCGTTATCTCCGTGTGCATGTTCCATGCGGGAACGACGGACAACGTCATTCCCGACACTGCCGAGCTGCGCGGGACGATCCGCACGCTGTCTTCGGCATTGCAGCAAAAGCTGCAGCGCGACGTCCAGCTCGCGTGCGAGGGGCTTGCCGGCGCCTACGGTGCGCAAGTCGAAGTCGATTTTTTTCAGTACTACCCGGCCACCGTCAACACGCCGGCCGAGACGGCGCTCTGCGAATCGGTGATGCGCGACACGTTCGGCGACGAACGCGTGTCCAGCGACGTGCCCCCGAACATGACCTCCGAAGACTTCGGCTTCATGCTGGAGGAGCGGCCGGGTGCTTACGTGCTGATCGGCAATGCGCGGGACGGCGCGGCAGCGCCGGCACTGCATCACCCGAAATACGATTTCAACGACGACATCATTCCGGACGGCGTCCGGTATTGGGTTGCGTTGGCGCAGCGTTACTTCAGGCAATCGCCGTGATGGACCGTTCCGGCGTCGACGATGCTCGATGGCACCCGCGCGATTCCGGTGCATCACGGCTCCATGATGCCGGCGCGAGCGATAGGTCGAGCGTCGAATTCTTCATACGGGCGCTGCCGTAACCCCGCGCATTCCCGCTGGCGGCGAGACTCGCACCCATGCTCGATCGAGGCTGTCGCAATCGCGTGCCCCGGAAGGTGTTCCGCGTGCCGGCACGGGCCTGAAGTCGGCACGCCGCCGCGTCTACCTGGGTGACCTGTGCGGTGCATGCGATTCGCACCGCACGGGCGGGTGATTGACGCAGATCATCCGCGCGCTTCGCGAGGGCAATACAGTCGACTCGAGCGCTTGCGCGATGCGGGACGAGACTGCGCGCCGAGCGTATTCATGCCGCCCGATCGCGGGCGGAACTCGATACGTTGCGGGGCACGAGCGATGAAACAACGGTTATGGGCGGTTGGCGTGCTGCTTGCATTGGGAGCATGCGCCGACGCGGAACGAAACGCGGCCTTCCGGTCGACGGAAACGCAATTGTTCGCGACGCGCGAGGCTGCGGCGCTGCAGTGCTCGACGCCTGCCGAATGCGACCGTGCATGGACCTTCGCGCGCCGCTACATAGAAGCGTACTCGTCGACCCGGATTACGCGCGCTGACGCGGACACGATCGAAACGGCGGCTCCGTTTCTCGCCGGAGAAGTGTACCTTTGGGCCTCCCGCACGGCCTCGGGCGACGCTACGATGATCCGGCTCAAGGCGATGTGCAAGGGCATGTACGACAGCGACGGCGGCCCCGGCTGGCGGTACGACGCGTGCGCGACGAAGATCCTCGACATCGAGCGAGGCTTCCGGTCATACGGGAGCTCGGCGCGTTCGTCCGACGCGCCGACGACGCCCGTCGTGCCGCGATGATCCGGCGTCTCGCACCCACTCGCGTGCCGATTTGCGCGTGATGTCGAACCGTTGACCTCCGTCAACGCCCGCTTCCGGCGAACGCCGATGATGAAAACCAATCCGAACGCCGCCGGCGCGTCGGTTCATCCAGCGAGGTCGGTATGTACACGAACATCATGGTCGCCGTGGACGGCAGCCCTTCATCGCAACGGGCGCTCGACGAGGGCCTGAAGCTGGCGCGATCGCATGGTGCCCGTCTGTTCGCCGTTTTCGTCGTCGACAAATCATTGCTGATCACGTTCGGCGGACGCATGGACCCGGACGCATTGCTCGCCGAGATCCGGCGCGACGGCGTGTCGGTCCTGCGACAAGCGGAACGAACCATCGCGCATGCGGCAGTCAACGGCGAGACGGAACTCGTCGATACCGAGCTCGGCGAGAGTGTCGCCGAACGGCTGCAGCGCTACGTCGCCGAGCGGTCGATCGATCTCGCCGTGGTCGGAACCCATGGGCGGCGCGGGGTCCGGCGGCTGCTCCTCGGCAGCGTCGCCGAACGTTTCCTGCGCGGATCGAGCTGCCCGGTGCTGCTCGTGCGCGGCAGCGACGCAGCACCGGCCGCGGCGGCGGCGTAGAGCCGCCATGCACGCGGCGCCGCCAGCCGGCGCCTGCCCGTGCGCAACCTGCCGAGGTGACCATCATGCAGATCTCCTTTCCTTCCGAACATCCGACGTATTGCGGCCTGGATCCGGCACTGACCTTTCCGGCGCTGGTCGAAGGCCGCCGCGTGCGCTGCGCGATTACCGCGGAAGCGCTGGAGGATCACTTCCGCGCGGCGTCGCCGCGCGAGCAGGATCTCGTGGAGGCGTTTGCCCGCCACCGTCCCGCGATCGAACGCGCCGCGCGGTGCCTGCTCGAGGAGATGGACGGCCGGCCGATCCTGCTCCACAGCGGCTATTTCCGGTTCTGCACCTGAGCGCCCGCAGCCTTTGACGCGCATCAAGCGCACGCCCATGCGGGCAGTTACGCTGGAATCCTGATGATCGTTCGTCCGTTGCATGGCACACGGTGCCGAGCCAATCCGGTCTTCATCATGGCGTCGCGCGGGTGGGGCGAACGCGCGGGCCGCCCGTTTATCGTTCAAGGAGTAGAAACCATGAGCAATGTCACGCGTTACGATCCGTTTTCGATCGAACCCGTCGCCGACCTGTTTCAGGGGCTGTTCAGGCCGCTGCGCGCAATGGCGCTGACGGACGAGCCCGACCTGGCTTCGATGAAGATCGACGTGACGGAAAGCGACGATGCGTACAGGGTCAACGCGGAACTGCCGGGCGTCGCCAAGGACGACATCGACGTCCAGGTGGCGGGCAGTACCGTATCGATCAACGCGAAGATCGAGCGCGACAAGGAGCAGAAGGATGGCGAGCGTGTGATCCGGCGCGAGCGCTACAGCGGTGCGATCAGCCGTTCGTTCTCGCTGTCCGGCGAGATCGACGACGCGAATGCAACGGCGGTATACCACGACGGTGTACTGTCGCTGACGCTTCCGAAGAAGGCGCCGGTCGCACAGAAGAAACTGGCCGTCAGTTGATCGGACGGCCGGCGAGGTCCGGAATTCCCGGCCGCGCGCGTGCAACGCTCGATATGTGCGGCGGACAGGCGCGCCGCGGCCCACAGGAGTGCAGGCGATGAAGACCGACAAGCAGTTGAAGCAGGACGTTCAGGACGAACTCGAGTCAGACCCGGCGATCGACGCGACACGTATCGGTGTCGAGGTCCTCAACCGGATCGTGACGCTCTCGGGTCATCCGCCGAGCTACGCGGAGAAACTGGCGATCGAGCGGGCGGCGAACCGCGTGGCCGGCGTCAAGGCGCTCGTCGTCGACATGACCGTGCATCTGCCGGACGACGACGTGCGCACCGACGAGGACATCGCGAGCGCGGTGCGCTCGGTGCTGCACTGGACGGTCGGGCTGGACGACGACGCGGTCAAGGTGCAGGTCGAACACGGCTGGATCACGCTGTCCGGCAGGGTCGAATGGGCGTACCAGAGCCATCTGGCCGTGCGGGCGATCTCGCAGATGCGCAGCGTGACCGGCGTGACAGACCATATCGCGGTGCAGGGGACGATCGGCTCGGCAGACATTGGCGGCAACATCAAGCGCGCGATCATGCGCCATGCGGAACGCGAGGCCAAACACATCGCGATCGAGGTGCGCGACGGCACCGTGCGACTGTCCGGCAAGGTCGGCTCGTTCTCCGAGCGCAAGGCCGTTCGCGGGGCGGCATGGTCGGCGCGCGGCGTACGCGCCGTCGTCGACGATCTGGTCGTCGAGTAACGCCGTCAACCCGCAACCCGATGCGCAGCCCGCATGGAAGGGGGAACCCAATGTCACTGTCAGGCGAGGTACATGATGCGGACTGGTCGGTGGCGATCGAGACGATCGCCACCGGAACGGGCGGCTACCGTTGCAGGATCCACGTGACGCTGATGTCGCCGGAGGGCGGATGTGCGCGCACGTTCGTGCACAGCCGGACCCACGACACCGAGCGCGAAGCCGCGTTCGACGGGCTGCGCGCCGGGATGGCGTGGGTCGAGATGAGGAAGTCGAACACGTTTACGGTCTGAAGCAGCAGCGGTCGCGAACGCGTCGTCCGCGTCTCGGTATTTCGTTCGGCATCCGATGCGACACACGCCGAAAGCGAACGTATCGAGGTGTCTGGCCGTGCGCCCGGTTTCGTGCGGCAAGCGGCGCCCGGGCGCGGGACCGGTGCTTCGTCGCGCGCCGCGTGTCTGCGCTGCCGCCCCCGGTACTGGATGCCTCGGCACGGCACGGCCGTGCGCGGCTTCAGACGGCCTTGCACGCCGACAGTTGCAGCGCCTGCGCGAAGCGTGCCAGCGTGGCGATCGATCCCGTCACGCTTTCGTACCGCTCGCGCCCGATCTGGCCGTCGAGGATCACGAGCATGCCGGCGTCACGTGCGAGGGCGACGAGCGCCAGTGTGTCGAGCGCGGGTGCGTTGGTGCGGGCGGCCCGATCGCCCGGATCGGGAAGATGGGTAGCGTGTGACATGACGATTCTCCTGATGGCCCGGAATCCGGACACCGCGCAGCAGTGATCCGTGAATCCAGTATCGTTGCTGCGTCCGTGCGATTCAATCGGCGTGCCCCGAAGCTGCGGTAGGAATCGTGCGGCGGGCGTCGGCGGATTCCTACACGGCACGCGGCTTAGGCTTAGGCGTCGTGCGGCGTCGCACAGTGCGTCGCCGCGCATACCAACCGCCGATTGCGCGCCAGATGTCGGGGGCGGATTCGCAGTAGGTGAACAGGTCGAGATCGCAGCGATCGATCATCCCTTCGTCCGCGAGGAAGGCCAGGTCGACCGCGCGCCTCCAGTACGCTTCGCCGACGAGGATGACCGGCAGCGGCGGGATCTTGCGCGTTTGCAGCAGCGTCAGGACTTCGAACAGCTCGTCGAACGTGCCGTAGCCGCCGGGGAAGAATACCGCCGCCTTCGCGCGCTCGAGCAGGTGCAGCTTGCGGATCGCGAAATAGTGAAACCGGAAGCAGAGATCGGGGGTGATGTACGGATTCGGCGCCTGTTCGCGCGGCAGCTCGATGTTGAAGCCGATGCTCGGCGCGCCGCGCTCGTACGCGCCGCGGTTCGCGGCCTCCATGATGCCGGGGCCGCCGCCGGTGACGATGGCGAGCCGCGCGGCGCGCGCGCACCGGTCGGCGTGGCCGACGATGCGCCCGAATTCGCGCGCGATGCGGTAATACACGCTGTGCTCGACAAGCCGGCTCGCCGCCGCGACGGCACGACGCCGGCCCGCATCGTGCGGGTGCGCCGCGAGCAGGCGATTGGCCTCGTTCAGCCGCGCGTTCGCGACGGCAGGGGCGACGATGCGCGTGCTGCCGTAAATGACGACGGCATGACGGATGCGTTCGTTCTGCAGGCGTTCCTCGGCCTTCCAGTAGTCGAGTTGCAGCCGGATGCCGCGCATCCCTGCGCGCTGCAGGATGGTTGCATCGTCATCGACGGCCGGCGTGCGATTCGGGCGGTTGGCGCAACGCGGCGCACGATGCGGAATACGCTGGACGCCGTCGCTGCGGACGACCGCGTCGGGCCGCGCGCGTGCGCGTTCGCCTCGCGCGATACCGGCTGGAATGCGTTTGACTGCGGTCGACATGCGCTGCGGGGCGGCGGGCCGGTTACTGGCTCAGCACCCATTGCACAAGCTGATGCGCGTCGTCGGCGGACAGCGGGCCGCCGCGATCCTCGGCGGACGGCATCGGCGTGTCGCCCCAGTGCACGCTGCCGCCGACGCGCAGCTTGCGCTCCAGTTCCGGCGCGGCCGTCGGATCGCCGCGGTAGCGCTGCGCGATGTCGTGGAACGACGGCCCGAGGAACGTCATGTCGGACGTGTGACAGAACATGCAGTGCTGCGCATTGACGAGATCGGTCGGCTCGGGCACGGCCGTCTGCGCGGCGGCCAGGTTGGCGGCCGTGACGATCACGCAGAAGGCAGCGTAACGCGGGAGGTTCATGTTGTCTTTCCTCGTCCGGATCAGATGGGCCGCGCCGTGCCGCCACGCGCGATCAGGAGACGACTTCGTCGAGCGGGCGGCGCGGCGAATGCGACGTATGCGGGCCGCGTCCGACGCGCAGCAGCAACTGCGGCTCGCCGTGCAGCCCGAGCATGTGACGCAGGTGGGCGCGCAGCCCGGCCGTCTCGATCGGCTGGTTCAGGTACGACGCCGTATAGCCTGCGCGCGTAGCGACGAGCAGGACGCGCTCCAGCGCCTGTCCGGCGGCGAGCCACGCGTCTCGATCGTCGCGCATGGTCGAAATGCATACGACCAACGGCGACGCGCCGACGAGCTGGTGATGCAGCGCGGCCAGCCCGTTGCCGAGATCGAATGTTCGTACCGCCATCGTCACGACGGGTGCCGCGAAATCCAGCAGCGTCGGCACGCCGGCCGCGAATGCCGGCATGCCGTCGACGTGCCGACGCGGATCGATCCAGCTCGCCAGTTCGCGACGAAAGCGCGGGTCCGCGAACTGCTGCTGATCGGCCTCCGCGACCAGCTCGGCCACCCGGGCGCGATGCCCGATCGAATCGACGCAGGCGACCTCCGCGCCCTCCGCGACGCCGGCCGCGATCAGCTCGCGCTGCAGCGCGTCCGGCACGGCCGTCGATTCGAACGGCGCACGCGTCGTGACGCGCTCCGGAATTGCATCGAACAGCGCGCCGAGTGACGCGTCGGAATAGCCATCGTCGCACACCCGGACCATCGCCAGCAGATCGGGATCGACGTCGGAAGGGAACGTGTTGATCGTGTGAGCAAGCCCGGCGTGATCGAGCGCGACGCGCAAGTTGAGCAGGGCCGCACCGCAACTGATGATCAGCTCTCGATCGAACGGATCGATGACGGGCAAGGCGCGCACACGGTCCGCGCAGACCGCGATCGTGGGGCCGTCGACGATGAAACGCCACGGCTGCGAGTTGTGGCTGGACGGGGCCAGCACCGCGTAGGCCAGCAGCGACCTCAGATGGTCCTCGGGGTGGGTGCTTGCGGCAAGGGGGGGAACGGATATCATTCGATCATCTCCTGGTCGCCACACGGGGGGCGTTATGCCATTTCATCGTGGCAGCAACCGGCCGGCCGCCGTTGACCCACGTCAACGGCCCGTCACCGGGCCATGCGTTCGCGACGCGGATCGACTAGCGTGGAGATGTCAAGCGTACGAACCGGCGTGCGCGGGGAGGCGAGCATGCTTGCGATGATGTTTGACGGCACGACACCGCATTTGCGCGAGGCGCGTGTGCCGGATCCGTTTCCGCGGGCGGGCCAACTGCTGATCGACGTACACGCGTGCGGCGTATGCCGGACGGATCTCCACGTCGTCGACGGCGAGCTCGCGCATCCGAAACTGCCGCTGATCCCGGGGCACGAAATCGTCGGCACGGTGCGCGCGCTCGGCGCGGGCGTGACGGGCTTCGCCGTGGGCGACCGCGTCGGTGTGCCGTGGCTCGGCTCGACGTGCGGCCATTGCACGTATTGCACGACGAACCGTGAAAATCTGTGCGACAGCCCGCGATTCACGGGCTATACGATCGATGGCGGCTATGCCGAGTGCACCGTCGCCGACCACCGGTACTGCGTGCATCTGCCACTGCGCTTCTCCGATCTCGAAGCCGCGCCGCTGCTGTGCGCGGGCCTGATCGGTTATCGAACCTTGCGCATGGCGGGCGACGCGCGGCGCATCGGCATCTACGGCTTCGGCGCGGCGGCGCATCTCGTCGCGCAGGTCGCGCATTTCGAGGGGCGGAAGGTGTTTGCGCTGACGAAGCCCGGCGATACGGTCGCGCAGCAGCTCGCGCTTTCATTGGGCGCGGCCTGGGCCGGCGGCAGCGACGAATTGCCTCCCCAGGCGCTCGACGCCGCGCTCATCTTCGCGCCGGTGGGAGCACTGGTGCCGGCCGCGCTCCGCGCCGTCGACAAAGGCGGGATCGTCGTATGCGGCGGTATTCACATGAGCGATATTCCGAGCTTTCCGTACGCGTGGCTGTGGGGTGAGCGCCGCATCGTGTCGGTCGCCAACCTGACGCGTACGGACGCCGTCGAATTCATGCGGATCGCCGATACGATGCCGTTGCGGGTCGAGGCCGTGCGCTATGCGTTGACCGACGCGAACCGCGCGCTCGACGACTTGCGCACGGGGCGGTTGTCCGGGGCGGCGGTGCTCGCCCTGCGCGGCTGACGCGCTCGCCGCGCACGCAACGCGATCAGATTCGCCCGAGGCCTTCCGAATCGACGATGCGAATCTGCTTGCCTTGCGCCGCGACGAGCCCCTTGTGCTGGAACTTCGACATCATTCGGCTGACCGTTTCCAGCTTCATCCCGAGATATTCGCCGATCTCGTCGCGCGTCATCCGCAGCACGAACTCGGCGGCCGAGTAACCGCGCGCCTTGAAGCGAGTGGAAAGGTTCAGCAGGAACGCGGCCACGCGCTGCTCGGCGGTCATCGTGCCGAGCAGCAGCATCAGCGCGGATTCGCGGACGATTTCGCCGCTCATCATCTGGTACACGTGATGCTGCATCGGGCGCACTTCACGACACATCTGCTCGAGTTGCCCAAACGGAATGATGCAGACCGTGCTGTCCTCCAGCGCGATCGCATCGCCGTTGTGGTGCCCGGTGTGCACGCCGTCGAGCCCGAGCGATTCACCGACGATCTGGAAGCCGGTGATCTGCTCGTCGCCGTCGCGATGCATCACGATGGTCTTGAACGATCCGGTCCGTACCGCATAGATGCTGTGGAACGCGTCGCCTGCGCGAAACAGCGTTTCGCCGCGTCTGACGTGCCGCGTCGTGCAGATCATCGCGTCGACACGCGCGAAATCGTCAGGCGAAAGGTCAGCCGGCAGGCAGACGGTACGCAACGCGCACGTGGAACAACGGGACGCGGCGCGTTTCGGTCGTTCCGCCGGTTCGACGGGATGCAACGGAATGAACGGGCGTAACGGCATGGTCGGCGAAACATCGGCATTGCTTTGCATGATCGGCTCCAGTGCGTGGGGCGGCGGCGACGTCTGCCGCCTTCCTGATGGGGAACCGCGCCGCACGGGCCAGGAGACCGATACGACGGTATCGGCGGTGAAGCAGCCTTTGCTCAGGGCGGCGCGCTTGCTTGTTTTTCTTGATACGCAGTATGGATGGCGCGCGGCACGACGGAAATCAGCGGCAATTGAAGATGCGGTAGGACACGTGGAAGTGTTGTAGGACGTTTCCTACAGCGGAGCGGCATCTTGTCGCTAGCGGCGAGCCCGTTTCGTCTGGCTGAATGCGTCGGCAGGCGGGCCGCCACTCAACCGCAACGGGCGCCGATTCGGTTGACCTGACTCAATGCCGGCGGCGATGGCGGGCGCTATCTTCGATATCGCGCGACGCCGCGTTGAAGCATCGCGAGCAGATTGATTCGCGATACGGTCGACTGGTTGCGAGTCGGAAGCATGGCCGTCGAGCCGAAGGCCGGAAAGAAGTGGGCGGAACTGGCGCACGCCGCTCGTGCACTCGCGCGGTTCGGGGAATTTTGCACCGTGACGGAAAGCGTTCGTCACGGATATCGATGGCCAGTTTGGCGCCACCCGGTCGGCACGCGCAGTGGCAAGCCACTGACGCAGCGGCGGAGTGTGGTCGTCGAAGCATGCCAGCCGGCTGCGTTGCCGTATCAGAGTTCGTCCGGGTCGTCGAACAGCTTGTGGCGCATCGCATAGCGCACGAGCGCCGTGTCGTTCGGCATTTGCATCTTCTCGAGAATCCGCGTCTTGTACGTGCTGACGGTCTTCACGCTGACACAGAGCGCTTCCGCAATTTCGGAGATCGACTCGCCGCTGGTGACGCGCCGGAACACGTCGAATTCACGGTCGGACAGACGCTGGTGCGGCAGGAGGTCGGTCGGCTCGTTGAGACTCTGCGCGAACTGTTCGGCCATGGTCAGGCTGACGTAGACGCCACCGGCCGCGATCTTGGTCAGTGCCGCGACCAGCTCGGCGCTCGCGCTCTCCTTGGTCATGTAGCCGGACGCGCCGGCGCGGAACGCGCGCACCGCGTATTGCTGCTCGGCGTGCATCGTCAGCACGAGGATATGCAATGCGGGTTTCTCGTCCTTGATCTGCTTGATGAGTTCGACGCCGTTTCGGCCGGGCATCGACAGGTCGAGCACCAGGACATTCGCGGGGGTGTCACGCACGAGCGCGATCGTGGACGCACTGTCGCGTGCTTCGCCCGCGACCTCGAACCCGCTCGCGCTCTGCAGGATGTGCCGCAAGCCGTCCCTGACGAGTGCGTGATCGTCAGCGATGAGTACCCTGATCATGACAATACGTCTCCTTGCTGGATGGCATGAAGCGGTAGCGCCACGGTAATCGTGAAGCCCGTTCCGGGTCGGTTGTCGATCGTCACCGTACCGTCGAGCATGTGCGCGCGTTCACGTATGCCGATCAGCCCGAACGACGGACGATCGCGCTCGTCGTGAGCACTGTCCGGCGCGCCGTGACCGTTATCCGCGATGCGCAGCAGGCAGTAGCCTCCTTCCATTTTCAATGCGAGCGTCACCTGCGTCGCATCGGCGTGCCGCGCGACATTGGTGAGCGCTTCCTGCACGATTCGGAACAGCGTCGTGGCAGCCGCGCTGGTGAACGCGGTATCGACTGGGGCGATGTCCCGCTCGACCGCGATCCGGTAGCGATGCGTGAAATCGTTGGCCAGCCACTCGATCGCCGGGATGAGACCGAGATCGTCGAGCATCACCGGCCGTAGATCGGCCGCAATGCGTCGAACCGACGCCACGGTCGAATCGATCAGGCGATGCATGCCGCCCAACTGCTCGCGCACGCCGGTGTGGGGGGCGACGATGCCCGCGAGCCCCAGTTCGACGGCGGAGAGATCCATCTTGAGCGCCGTGAGTTGCTGGCCGAGGTCGTCGTGCAGTTCGCGTGCAATCCGCGTTTTTTCTTCCTCCCGTACGTTCTGCAGGTTGGCGGACAGATCGCGCAGTTCCTCGCGTGATTGCCTGATGGCATTTTCGGCGCGGACTCGCTCGGTGACGTCGCGCAACATGACCGTGTACAGCTTGCCCGTGCCGTCGCGAATCTGCGATATCGACGCCTCGATCGGAAACTCCGAGCCGTCGCCGCGCAGGCCGAACAGCACGCGCTGCTGTCCCATCTGGCGCTCCGACACGCCCGTCACGCCGAATTGTTCGACGTGCCGCGTGTGCGCGGCGCGGAAGCGCTCGGGGATGAAGCGGGAGAGCGGCGCGCCGATCGCCTCCATCGCGGAGACGCCGAACACACGTTCCGCGGCCGGATTGAAGATCACGATCGTCTGGCCTTCATCGACGGTAATAATGGCCTCCATCGATGACCGTATGATGCCCATCATCCTCGCCTCGGTCGGCTGGCCGTCGCCGACCGGGACAGTTGCGGACGTTCGCCTGACGCCGACCTGCTGCACGAGGGCGGCCAGTATCAGCGACAGCGCAAATCCGGCCACCAGCACGGCCATCGTGGATCCGGACGTGTCGGCGGGCGGCGCACTGTAGCGCAGCGAGAGCGGTGCGCCGCCAAACGTCAACGCGTCCGTTCGCATGAGCATGTCGCGGGCGCCGGTGGCGTCGTCGCCGCTGAACCCGCCGGAATAGATGGGGGCCGCCGGGTTGTCAGCCGTGATTTCCATGTGCAGACGATTCAAGACCGATGGCTCGACAAGACGCTCCGGATCGAGCGCCGCATAAACATATCCCGTCGCGCGCGCATGCTGCGGCCCGAACGAAGCCTCGTCTTCAGCGTTCGCATAAATCGGCAGATACAGCGTCAGCGCCGTGCGAGCGATCGTCCCGTCCGCGCTGTCCCGGATCGCACTCGCGGCCAGCGCGGCGTTGCCGGTTTCTGCCGCGCGCTGCAGCGCCCGCCGGGTCGCCTGATTGTCGTCGGCGGCGCTCGGTTCGATTCTTCCAAGGCTGCGGACGGGCGACTGCAAACCGTCCAGATCGAGACTGGCGAGGTAGCGGCGCCATGCGTCGCCGGATTGACGCACGGCCAGCGTCGATACGAAGCCGCGTGCGCCGCGCAAAACGGTAGCGGCGCCAAGGAGGCTGCGCCGGAAGTCGGCCGTGGCCAGCGTCGCCGATTGCGTGAAGCGAGCTTGGACGGCTTCCTGCGCCCGGTTCTGCAGAAGCCGGGCGCACGCAAATGACGCAGTCAGGCCGAGCGCCAGCGTCAGCAGCGCGGCCAGGGTCGCGTAGCGCGCGGGCCGAATGCTGTGCGGATCCGGCCCGGCCTTGAAGGAGGGCGCATTGACTGTCATGTCCGTTCATCCTGACGGATTTCGCCGGCGGCTGGCGAGCGGCGGGCCGGATGCGAGGCACGAACGCGGTGCGGGACGAAACTGCGATGTCGCCCGAAATTGTGCGCGTTTTGTCTGGGTTCGCCAATCGGGACCGATGCGCATGGCGGCTGCCGTGCGGGCTTGACCGGCGTCAACCGGATGATGCGCGGCGGGCCCAGACTGGTTTGGCATTCCAATCAAAACCCGACGCCACCAGGGAGGCATCATGTATGCAAGGATCTTCGCGGCACTCGACGGCAGCCGCAGCTCGCGGCTGGCGCTCGACGAGGCGATCGCGCTCGTCCGCGATTCAGGTGGCCTGATCGTTGCCGTGTGCGTGGTATCGGACGCGCCGCGACTGACAGTCGTCGACAGCGGCTATATCGACCGGCGCGATCCGGCGGGACTGGATGCGGACAAGGCCGCGATCGCGGTGGCGGACGCCGAGACCGCGTTTCGCCTGTGCGGTGTGCGCGGCACCGCGCACACGATCGACGCGTGCGGCGAGGACGTGTCGTCCGTGCTGGCGCGAGCCGCCGCCGAATGCGACGCGGACCTGATCGTGATGGGCACGCACGGACGCTGCGGCGTGCGCCGCGCGGTGCTCGGCAGCGTCGCCGAATCGCTGGTGCGCAGCGCCGACCGGCCGGTGCTGATCGTGCGTGAGGGGCGGGGCGCGTGTGCGGCCGTGTTGTGACGGGAGAGGGCAACCGCGGGCGGTTGCCCCGTGGTCGTCCGTACGGCGTCAGTGCGACAGCAGCACCGGCACCGTCATCGTCTCGAGGACGGTGCGCGTCGCACCGCCCAGCACGCGCTCGTGCATGCGCGCATGGCTGTACAGGCCCATGACGAGCAGATCCGCATGCAGGTCGGTTACCCGGTTCAGCAGCGTCGCGCCTACGCCGACCGACCGGTCGCGCGGCGTCGTCGAGAACGACGCGCGCACGCCGTGCCGCTCGAGGTACGCGGCCACGTCGACGCCCGCGGGCGTCTTGTCCGGATCGGGCTGCCCGCGAACGACCGTCTCGACGTTGACGAAGCGCGCGCGAGCGAGCAGCGGCAGCGCATCCGCCATCACACGGGCGGCTTCGCGCCCGCCGTCCCAGCCGATCAGCACGTTCTCGCCGATCGTTCGCACGTCGCCCGCGTAGGGCACGACGATCGCCGGACGGCCGCTGCCCATCACGAGATCCTCGACGAAATGGCGCGCCACGTAGGTCATGCGATCGTCCGGGTCCTCCTGGCCGAGTATCAGCAGATCGACGTGGCGCGCGTGCAGAATGGCGGCGGCGGTCGGGTCGCCGGTTGGCGCCTGCCATTCGACGCTGCGTCCCGCGCGTTCGGCGGCCGTCAGGAATTTCTCCTCGACCTCCGTGCGCCGCTGGTCGCACAGGCGCTCGTAGACGGCAAGCTTCAGCGGTTCATCGGGTCTTCGCAGCGGTTCGAAGAGATCCTGGCAGACCACGTAGAGGCCGATCAGATGCGCATTCCAGCGTGCCGCGAGGTCGAGCGCGAGGTCGACGCGGGTCGCGCAGCGCTCGCTGTCGTCGAGGTGGACGAGCAGGGTCTTGTAGCTCATGACGGCTCCTTTTCGGTTGATGCCGCGACGGTCCCGGCGGGTTTTCCGGACGGGCAGCCCGCCGGAATCATCAGTACAGGGCACGTGGCCAGACGTAGCACGCGCTCGGCCACGCTGCCGAGGAAAAGGCGCTGAACGCCTCGCCGGCCGTGCGTGCCCATGATGATCAGGTCGGCCTCGATTTCGTTGGCAAGACTGACGATCCGGTGCGGGATGTCTTCGCCAGCCGGCGCGACGTTGGAGATCTGCGGTGTGCCGGCGACGTCACGCGCTTTCAGGCGTCGTGCCGCGTCCTCGGTAACGCGCAGCCCTTCCTCACGAAAGGCGTCGACCAGAATCGACGGGTCGTAGCCGTACATGTCGTAGGCCGGCACCAGGAAATCAACGACGTAGACGGGAGTCAGCCGGGCACCCGTCTCCGACGCGATTGCCAGCGCGGCGTCGAGTGCACGGGACGACGTTTCGCTGCCGTCGAGCGCAACCAGAATGTTCGAGTACATGGCATTTCCCTTGAACGGAGGTGGATGAGATCATCATCGGCGCGTGCGCGCCGGTCGCGCTGATCTGGATCAATCGTCGCGGGGGGCGCGCAGCACATCGGTTGCGGCGCGCGCGGCGATCCACGCTTCGTTGGTCGGCTCGACGACAACCGTGACCGAGCTCGACGCGGACGACACGACCTGCGCATGGTCCGCGTTCGCGTCCGCATCCATTTCGATGCCGAGCCACGCGAGCGCCGCGCAGATCCGCTCGCGCAACACGGCCGAATGCTCGCCGATGCCGGCGGTGAAGACCAGCATGTCGAGGCCGCCGAGCAGCGCGACGAGCGCACCGGCTTCGCGGACGATGCGGTGCACGAACAGCGTCAGTGCATCGCTGGCCAGTGCGTCACCTGCGGCTTCGCACGCCAGCAGCACACGCGGGTCGCCGGAGGCGCCCGACACGCCCTTGAGGCCCGACTCGTGGTACAGCATGCGACCCACTGCTTCGGTGGACAGCTTGCCGGCCTCGATCAGGTGCAGGACCACGCCGGGATCGAGCGCCCCGCAGCGTGTGCTCATCATCAGCCCGTCGAGCGCCGAGAAGCCCATGGTCGTCGCGATGCTGCGGCAGTCGCGCATCGCGCACAGGCTGGCGCCGCTGCCGAGATGGGCGGCGATCACGCGGCCGTGCGCACGTGCGCCGAACCGTTCGTCGAGCGCGACGGCCAGATATTCGTACGACAGACCATGGAACCCGTAGCGGCGCACACCCTGGTCGAACCACGCATGCGGTAACGGCAGCAGTTGCTCGGCGCGCGGTAGCGTGCGATGAAACGCGGTATCGAACACGGCGACCTGCGGCACGTCGGGAAACGCGTCGCGCAGCACGTCGATTGCATCGAGACTGTGCGGTTGATGCAGCGGCGCGAGCGGCGTCAGCGTGCGCAGCGCGTCGAGTACCGCGTCGTCGACGACTACCGGGTCGACGTACCGGGCGCCGCCGTGCACGACACGATGTGCAATCGCGCCCAGCGCGATATGCGGCAGCTGCGAGCGGATCCACAGCGCGATCTGCGCGAGCACGGCGCGGTACGGATCGCCCGCGCGCAGCGGCAGCGTGCCGCCCGGGGCAGCGTCGAAGCGGATCGATACGCTGTTGCCGGTTGCGACCGCTTCACCCTCGTGCAGTGGCCGCCGTGCCGGATCGCCGTGCGGCGGATACGCGAAGACCGCGAATTTCACGCTCGACGAGCCGGCATTGACGACGAGCAGCGCGAGCGTACGCATCGGTCGGCTCAGTGCGACATCAGTATCGGGAGCGTCATCGACGCGAGCACCGTGCGCGTGGCGCCGCCCATGACCAGCTCGCGCCAGCGCGGATGGCCGTAGGCACCCATGACCAGCAGATCGGAACCCGTTTCATAAGCACGCGAAAGCAGCGTGTCGCCGACCGCTTTGCCCGTGCCGGCATCGATGTCCAGCACGTTCACGTCGTATGCATGGCGCGCCAGCATCAGTGCGGCATCGGCGGCCGGAATGCGTGTAGTCGCCGCCTCCGAATCGCCATCGACCACGGCGACGACCGTGGTGCGCTTCGCATGCTCGAGAAACGGGAGCGCATCGTGCGCGGCGCGGGCGGCTTCGCGGCTGCCGTCCCATGCGACGAATACCCGTTCGCCGATCGACGGGAATTCGCCGGTGTACGGCCAGAACAGCACCGGGCGACCGGCGGACAACACGAGGTTCTCCGGAAACTGGTCGTCGATGTAGGTTTCGGGATCGTTCGGGTCGCTCTGGCCCGCAATCACGAGGTCGGCGAGACGCGCGGCGCGCGGCACGGCCACGTTCGCGCGCTCATCTGCGCGAACCCAGGTGGCCGGCACTTTTGCACGTGCGGCTTCCGCATGGAACAGGCGTTCCAGTGCGGCGCGCCGCTCGTCGCGTTGCTCACGGTGCGCGCGGAAATAATCTGCGGAACCAGCCATGACGTAGAACGAATGTGGCTCCGGCGTGTAGACCGCGAACAGCCCGGTGAGATGCGCACCAAAGCGCCGGGCAAGACGCAACGCCAACTCGAGACGCGAATGCGCGCGGGCGCTCGTATCGAGGTGTACGACCAGGCTTTTGTAGCTCATCGGAATCGCTCCTTCGACGGGGGATCCGCCAGTGCAATCCAGTCTACGAAGCAGGCTTTTCGCGTGCTTGACTCAGATCAACGGGTGCCGTGCGCCACGGTCGCACAGTGAAGTGGACGCCAATTCACCGACCGGATCGAAGGAGGGAAGACGATGAGCCGCCAAGCTTTGACCACACCGAACGACGCTTGCCGCGCGGGTTGCGATCTCGCGTTGCGCGTGGCTGCGCTGACGCGCGACTGGCAGCACGAATGGCACGCGCTGGCAGGGCGGCGCATCGAGCGGGATCGCGACGCGGTGCGTGGCCTGCAGCAGGCGCTGACGGCGACGAACGAGTGGACGGCGTTCGGCGACGCGGCCCGGCAGGTGATGCACGACTACACGATCGCGACCGCGGCGATCTGGCAGGACGCCACCGAGCTCTACATGCGCGGGCAATTCGAGAGTGCGAGTGCGTGGCGCACGTGGCTGCGCGATTACGGCACCGGCACGCTGTCGCGCTACCAGACCGACTGGTGGCCCGATCTCGGGCGGCTCGCCGTGGTCAACGAGGCGAGCATGCCGTGGCGCGACTGGATGGCCGCATTCGAGTTCGGCCTCACGGAAGCCGTCGATGCAGGCGACGAGGCCGCGGCCGTCCGGCGTCTCGATGGCAGCCATGCGGCGCAGGAGCACGATCATGTCCGCTGAGCGCGTTGCTTTCGTCACGGGCGGGATGGGCGGCCTCGGCGCCGCGATCAGCCGCCGCCTGCATGAGGCCGGCATGACCGTGGCGGTGTCGCACACCGAACGCAACGACCACGTCGCGACGTGGCTCACGCAAGAAAGCGAGGCGGGCCGCACGTTTCATGCGTACGAGGTCGACGTGGCCGACTACGAGTCGTGCCAGCATTGCGCGGCACGCGTGCTGGCCGAATTCGGGCGCGTCGACGTGCTCGTCAACAACGCGGGCATTACGCACGATGCCACCTTCGTGAAGATGACCAAGAGCATGTGGGACGCGGTGCTGCGCACCAATCTCGACGGTTTGTTCAACATGACGAAGCCGTTCGTGCCCGGGATGATCGATGCCGGCTTCGGACGGATCGTGAACATCGGGTCGGTGAACGGGGAGCGCGGCGCGTACGGGCGGGCGAACTACGCGGCCGCGAAAGCGGGCATCCACGGCTTCACGAAATCGCTGGCGCTCGAACTGGCGCGGCACGGCATCACCGTCAATACGGTGGCGCCCGGCTACCTGGCCACCGCGATGCTCGAGTCGGTGCCGAAGGACGTGCTCGACACGAAGATCCTGCCGCAGATTCCGGCCGGTCGCCTCGGCGATCCCTTCGAAATCGCCGCGCTCGTCGCCTACTTGTGTTCCGACGCGGGCGCCTTCGCAACGGGTGCCGAATTCGACATCAATGGCGGCATGTACATGCGATGAAAGCGTCCGTCATCCGCGCGCCGCTCGTGCGCGAATCGAGGCAGCCGTCGGATCGGAACGGGCAGAAGCCCGATCGGTGTCCATGCACGGCGCCCGAGGCAACACCCGCTGAAAAATGGAACCGCGCCGTGCATGCCGACGTCGCCGCGATGACTTTCGGGCTGTCGCCCGTGTCGTTGGCGCTGGCCCTGCTCGATTGGGGCGCCCATCTGGCGGTGTCGCCGGGCAAGTGCGCCGAACTCGCGACGCAGGCGTGGCTTGCGGCCGTACCTGCGGTGTCGGAAAAAGGCGCGGCGGACGACGCCGACACGGACGGCGTGGCCGTGCATGCAGGGGATGCCGATCCGCGCTTCGCCGCGCCCGCGTGGTCGGGCTGGCCGTTTTGCCTGTATCGCGACGGCTTCCTGTCGATCCAGCGCTGGTGGCGCGACGCGACGCGCGGCGTGCCGGGCGTCGAGCGGCACCACGAGGAACTGGTCGGTTTCGCCGCGCGTCAATGGCTCGACGCGTGCTCGCCCGGCAACTTTCTGGCGACCAATCCCGTCGCGCTCGACGCGACGATGCGCAGCGGCGGCGCGAACCTCGCGGCGGGTGCGCGGCACTGGCTCGACGATGCGAACGCGTGGCTCGATCGCGCCGGCGGCACGCGTGGCCGCGACCCGCGGGCTTACCTGCCGGGGCGCGACGTGGCGATTACGCCGGGCCGGGTCGTGTGGCGCAACGCGTTGTGCGAGCTGCTGCAATACGACCCGGCGACGCCGCGCGTCTCGCGCGAGCCGATCCTGATCGTGCCGTCGTGGATCATGAAGTACTACATCCTCGATCTGCAGCCGCACGATTCGCTGATCCGCTTCCTGGCCGATGCGGGCTACACCGTGTTTGCGGTGTCGTGGCGCAATCCGGGCGCGGAAGCGCGCGATCTCGGGCTCGACGATTACCTGCGCGACGGGTGCCTGGCCGCGCTCGACGTCGTCCGGTCGATCTGCGGCGAAGCGGTCCATGCGGCCGGCTATTGCCTCGGCGGCACGCTGCTGGCAATCGGCGCGGCGGCGCTCGCACGCGACGGGCGGCAACACGAAGCCCTGCGATCCGTCACGCTGCTCGCGGCCGAGACCGATTTCAGCGAACCCGGCGAACTTGGCCTGTTCATCGACGCGAGCGAACTGTCCGCACTCGATGCGCTGATGTGGCGGCAGGGCTACCTGGACGGCGCGCAAATGTCCGCCGCGTTCGAACTGCTGAACGCACGCGACCTGATCTGGTCGCGGATGATGAGCGAATACCTGCTCGGCCGGCGCACGAAGCCGAACGACCTGATGTCGTGGAATGCGGACACCACGCGCATGCCGTACCGGATGCATTCGGAATACCTGACCCGGCTGTTCCTCGACAACGATCTCGCGGCAGGCCGCTACTGCGTCGACGGGCGGCCGGTCGCGCTTTCGGATCTCGACGTGCCGACGTTCGTGGTCGGCACCGAGCGCGACCACGTATCGCCGTGGCGCTCGGTCTACAAGCTTCATCTGCTGACCCACCATGCATTGACCTTCGTGCTGACGGCGGGTGGCCACAATGCGGGCATCGTGTCGGAACCCGGTCATCCGGGCCGCCACTACCGCTGCGCGACCCGCGAACCCGGCGCGCCTTACCGAAGCCCGTGCGACTTCATGCGTGACACGCCCGCGGTCGACGGATCGTGGTGGACCTGCTGGCACGACTGGTTGCATGCGCGCTCGTCGGGCGACGTGCCGGCCCGCACGCCGGCCGCCGGGCTCGCGGCGGCGCCCGGCGGCTACGTGCTCGGGACATGAACGGGCACCGGCATCCGGATGCGGGCGGCGGCGCGTGCCTGCCCGGCCTGCTGCCGCGCGCGGATGGCGCATTGCCCGGGCTGATCGCGCGGGCACGCAGCGCACCGCCGCTCGTCGTGGCCGTCGTGCATCCGTGCGACGCAACCAGTGTCGTCGCGCTGGCCGAACTCGGCGCGTCGCCGCTGGCTGGTGCGATCGAGCCGCTGATCGTCGCGCCGCGCGACAAGGTGCTGCGTGTCGCGCACGATGCAGGCGTCGATCTTTCGCCGTGGACGATCGAGGACGTACCGCACAGCCATGCGGCAGCATCCCGCGCGGTCGAACTCGCGGCGGCCGGCCGTGCCGGCGCGCTGATGAAGGGCAGCCTGCATACCGACGAGCTGATGGGCGCGGTCGTGGCGGCCGATTCGGGGCTGCGCACGGACAAGCGCATGTCCCACTGTTTCCTGATCGAGACGCCGGCCTATCCGCGGCCGTTCATCCTGACCGATGCGGCGGTGAACATTGCGCCGGACCTCGCGCAGAAGGCGGCCATCACGCAGAACGCGATCGACGTCGCGCATGCGCTGGGCGTGGCGTGCCCGCGCGTGGCCGTGCTGTGCGCGGTCGAGACCGTCAATCCGGCGATGCGCTCGACACTCGACGCGGCGGCGCTCGCGAAGATGGCCGAACGCGGCCAGCTCGCGGGCGCGATCGTCGACGGCCCGCTCGCGTTCGACAACGCGATCTCGCTGCGGGCGGCGCACGACAAGGGGATCGACTCGCCGGTCGCCGGCCACGCCGACATCCTGGTCGTGCCCGATATCGAAGCGGGCAATCTGCTCGCGAAGCAACTCGAATACCTCGGCGGCGCGGTCAGTGCAGGCATCGTCGTGGGCGCGCGCGTGCCGATCGTGCTGACGAGCCGCGCCGACGGCGCGGTCGTCCGGATCGCATCCTGCGCACTCGCGATGGTGCTGGCGCAGGTCCGGCATGCCCCCCATTGCTGACGGACGAACTCGCAACCGTTTCTATCAAAGGAGGAACAGCGATGAAAGCACTCGTCTACCGCGGCCCCGGACGCAAGGCGCTCGAGGAGCGGCCCATGCCGGAACTGCAGTCGCCCACCGACGCGCTCGTACGCGTGACGCGCACGACGATCTGCGGTACCGATCTACACATCCTCAAGGGTGACGTCCCCACCTGCGACCCCGGCCGCATTCTCGGCCACGAAGGCGTCGGGATCGTCGAACAGGTCGGTGCCGCAGTCGATGCGCTGAAGCCGGGCGATCACGTGCTGATTTCCTGCATCTCGTCGTGCGGCCGCTGCGAATATTGCCGCCGGGGCCTGTATTCCCACTGCACGACCGGCGGCTGGATCCTCGGGAACCGGATCGACGGCACGCAGGCCGAGTACGTGCGCATCCCGCATGCACAGACGAGCCTCTACCGAATTCCGCCGGGCGCGGACGAGGAGGCGCTCGTGATGTTGTCCGACATCCTGCCGACCGGGTTCGAATGCGGCGTGCTGAACGGCAAGGTGCAGCCGGGCTGCTCGGTCGCGATCGTCGGCGCGGGCCCGATCGGGCTGGCGGCGTTGCTGACCGCGCAGTTCTACTCGCCCGCGCAAATCATCATGATCGATCCGGACAGCAACCGGTTGGAGGTAGCGCGGCGCTTCGGTGCGACCGAATGCTTCGACGGCCGCACCGCGGACCCGGTGGCGGAAGTGATGAAGCTGACCGACGGTGTCGGCGTGGATTGCGCGATCGAGGCGGTCGGGATTCCGGCTACATTCGAGATGTGCACGTCACTGGTGGCGCCGGGCGGCGTGGTCGCGAACGTCGGCGTGCACGGGGTCAAGGCCGACCTGCACCTCGAAAAACTGTGGGATCGCAACATCTCGATCACGACCCGGCTCGTCGACACGGTCAGCACGCCGATGCTGCTGAAAACCGTGCGCGCCGGGCGCCTCGATCCGAAACACCTGATCACGCACCGGTTCTCGCTCGACGACGTCGAGCGCGCGTACGACACGTTCGGCCGGGCGGCGCAGTCGCACGCGCTGAAGGTCATCATCGAGGTCGGCTGATGGCCGGATAGCGCGCGGCGGGAACCGGCGTGCGATGCCCGGTTCCCGCCCCGCCCGGCGGGTCGGGCCGTCAGGAGGAAAGTGCGGCGGGCTCGCGGGTGTCGCCGGATTCGACCGAATCGAGATCGACGCATTGCGCATACACCGGCACCTCGCATGCCCAGTGCAGCCGCTCCACGATGCGGCGGCGCATCGCATCGGCCGCGGCGGGCTCGCCATGCGTGACGAATGTCCGTATGGGCGCCCGCTGCATCGTGCCGAGCCAGCGGAGAATCTCTTCGTAGTCGGCATGTGCGGAAAGCGTCGTGATCGACTCGACCTGCGCGCGCACGCGCACGTACTCTCCGTGGATCTTCAGTGTGGGCTCGTGCGCGGCCAGTGCCGCGCCGCGCGTGCCGGCCGCCTGGTAGCCGACCAGCGCGATCGTGTTGCGCGCATCGGGCGCGTAGCGGCTCAGGTGGTGCAGCACGCGGCCGCCCGTCGCCATCCCGCTGCCGGCGATGATGACCATCGGGCCCCGATGGTCGGCGATCGCCTTCGACTGCTCGACCGAGCGGATCATCGTGGCCGCGTGGCCGAGCGCATTCGCTTCGGAAGGCGTCAACCGGTGTTCGAGAATATGGTGACGATAGATCTCGGTTACGTCGGTCGCCATCGGGCTGTCGACGAACACCGGCACGCGCGCCATCCGGCCCGACGCCTTCAGGCGCGCGATGTAGTGCAGGATTTCTTGCGCGCGGCCGACTGTGAAGCAGGGCATCACCACGACGCCGCCACGCGCGAAGGTCTTGTCGAACAGCGCGGCAAGTTCGCTCTCGGGGTCCGATTCCGGATGCAGCCGGTCTCCGTACGTCGATTCGACGACCAGGTAGTCCGCATGCGCGGGCGCCAGCGGCGGCTGCATGATCGGGTCGTGATAGCGGCCGAGATCGCCCGAGAATGCGAGTACCTCGTGATCCCAGTGCATCACGACGCTCGCCGCGCCGAGAATGTGCCCCGCCGGCAGCAGTCGGAACGCCAGCCCGCCGCCGAGCGCCGTGCATTCGTCGAACGCGACGGGCTTCAGCAGGTGCAGCGCGCGCTGCGCATCGTCCAGTGTGTAGAGCGGCTGTGCCGGATGATGCTTCGAGTAGCCGTGGCGGTTCGCGAAGTCGGCTTCTTCCTCCTGCAGCCGCGCGCTGTCGCGCAGCATGATGTCGCAGAGTTCAGCCGTGGCCGCCGTGCAGTACACCGGCCCGCGAAACCCGTCGCGCGCCAGCACCGGAAGATAGCCGGTATGGTCGATATGCGCGTGCGTGAGCACGACCGCGTCGAGCGTGTCGGGCGCGACCGGTAACGGGCTCCAGTTGCGCAGCCGCAGGTTCTTCGTGCCCTGGAACAGGCCGCAATCGACCAGCACGCGACGATTGCCGTGCTCGACCAGGTACCTCGAGCCGGTCACGGTTTCGGTCGCACCGAGAAAAGTCAGTTTCATGGATCGCCTCACGGGAGTGGACGGAGCAGTGAGTCGATTACAGCGCGGATGCGCGTGAAGCGATTGATGGAAATCAGTCATTGCCGTATCCGCTCCCCGGTCTGGCGAGGTTCGTCTTCCGGCCATTGCGGCTCCGGTTTGACATCGGTCAACGCCCGGTCCGGACGGCGGCCCGATAGTGATCGTATGCGCGCAGGCGATGCGTGATCCCGCACTCCGCGCAGGCCGCGTATCTGCCGTATGCCATGCGCGGCGCGATTCCGACGCTACAGGGACGAACCCATCATGACGCTGATCGCCAATCTGGACGGCGCGCGGACCGGCTACCGGCTGTGCTTCGTCCGTGCACCCTGGGCGTGGTTTACGTGCGCGCCGCTCGATCTGCAATGCGGTCAAAGCTGGGCCGATGTGCCCTACCAGGACGTCGCGCAACCGCCTTACAGCGATTCGCGTGCGCAACTGCTGCGCGTGGCGTTCGACGCGCCGCGCCTGCTGCCGCCGGAAGCCGGCCGGCACGGGCGGGACTGGAGTGTCGAGCAGATCAACGGCGGCGCGGTGCCGTGGCTGCGCAGCGAGGAATTCGTCGACGCGATGAAGCTGGCCGTGCCGGCAGGCGCGACACTCGCCGAATTCGTCGAGACGATCGAGGCCGCCGGCGGCACCGTCTACGGCCCGCTTGGCTGGGCCGAGTTGCCGCCGTGGCAGCGCCCCGACGTCTTGACGCACACGCAAACGGGCTGACGAACCCAAACAGGAGCGAGCATGCCGTCCTGGCCCGATCGAAGCGCTATCCGGACCCGCGCTGATCGCGATCGGCTCGTCAATGCGAATTCAACGACATGCTGAGCTTTTCGTCATGCTGGCGGGCGGCTACCGATTCGGCCGATTCCGTCGTCAACGCTCCGAGCCATATCGACGTTCGTCCCCAGTCGCCTTCCATTTCTTTCTCCAGCTGAATGGGCTGGCCACAGGTCCCGCATCCCTTTTCAGGTAAGTGCATGGGGTTGACCATGGCGAATCACGCGTCGAGCAGAATCCCTGGCGAACGGTCCGGCCGGGCGGCATTGCCGGCATCGACCCAACGGACCGGGCGCCGCCGCTCGCCGTCGAATCAGTGCGCGTCGTCGCCCAGCAACTGACGGCGCAACGATTTTGCCCGCGTGCGCGGGTCGAGCCAGATCGCGAAGAATGCGCGCGCGAACGACGGGTCGGGCACGTCGGCCGTGAGGCGGTCATTGGTGTAGAAGCGTGCGCCGCGCCCGGGAACATACACGCCGCAAAGCACGTCGCCGCGCGATACGTCGGTGAAAGCCCGTTCGATGTCGCGGCGCCATGCGTCGAGCGTCGCAGTCGGCAACGGCGCGGGCGCGAGGCGCACGATTTCGTCCATGCCCGTCGAGACGAGCCGCTCGCCGGTCACGTCGTGACGGTAGGTCAGCGACAACGCGAACGGCGCGTCGAACCCACCGGGCGGGCGGGGCGCCCATAGCTGAGCGTCGTACAGACAGAGGCCCAGGATGCAGAACCGGCCCGCTCCGATCAGTCGCGCCGATGCGATATCGTCGACGCAGCTCGCGCCGGCGAATAGCGGCGCCGCCAGCGCCGCGGCCGCGACGAGCCTCTCGAGCCGGCGCCGCATGTCAGCCGGCGGACGACACGAGGAAATGCATCACGTCGGTGCGCCGCTCGGCAAATCCCGCTTCGCAATAGGCGAGATAGAGGCGCCAGGTGCGAATGAACGTCTCGTCGAACCGCTGCGCGCGCACCGAGTCGACGTGTGCGTCGAACGTGGCCCGCCACGTGCGCAGCGTGCGCGCGTAGTCGTCGCCGAACGCGAGCACTGGTTCGGCGTCCAGGCCGGCTCGCCGCGCGGCATCGACGAAGCGCTTCGGGCTTGGCAGCATCCCGCCGGGAAAGATGAACTCGCGAATGAAGTCGCTTGACGCGCGGTACGCGTCGAATTGCGACTCGTTGATCGTGATCGATTGAATCAGCGCGCGGGCACCGGGCTTCAGGCGCTGCCTGAGCATGTCGAAATACACCGGCCAGAACGTTTCGCCCACGGCCTCGAACATCTCGATCGACACGATCGCATCGTATTGGCCATCGACGTCGCGATAGTCGCGCAATTCGAGCGTGACCCGGTCGCCCAGCCCGTCGCGCGCGATGCGCTCGCAAGCCAGCGCGTATTGCGCATCCGAGATGGTGACGCCGTGCACGTGGATGCGTTGCCGTGCCGCATGCACGGCGAACCCACCCCAGCCGCAGCCGATCTCGAGCACGTGCATGCCGGCGCGCAGGCCGAGCGAATCGACAATGCGCTGATACTTCGCCGTTTGCGCGTCGGCGAGCGAACGCTGCGCGTCGCCGTCGAAGCATGCACTCGAATACGTCCACGTATCGTCGAGCCACAAGCCGTAAAAGTCGTTCCCGAGATCGTAGTGCGCGTGGATGTTGCGGCGGCTGCCGGCCCGCGTATTCATCCTCAGTCGGTGACGCAGCGCGTACCAGACGCGTGCCAGGCGCCCGCCCGTCACCGTCTTCGCGATCACAGCCTGGTTGCGGATCGCGACGCGCAGCAGCGCGACGAGCTCGGGCGTGTCGATCCAGCCGGCGCGATACGCGTCCGCGAATCCGATGTCGCCCGCGCGCAGGATCGCGCGGCACGCACGCCAGTCGCGGATCTGCAGCGTCGCGGCCGGCTGGCAGTGCGGATCGCCGAACACGTGCTGCGCGCCTTCGGGCGTCACGAGCGTCAGGTGACCGTCGTGGATTTGGCGTAGCAGCGCGATGAACAACCGGGCCGAGAGCGGCATCGCCGGTTGCGAGGCGGAAGATAGCAGGCGCAGCAAGGTCATGGACGAACCTCGTGATCGGACGTCGCCGAGCGGTCGCGTGGCGACGCGCCCGGCGAACGGGACATTGGCGACTCGGCAGCAGCAACGGCAACGTGGCCGGGTGGCGTCTTGCCGTGGAACGGCACGCGCGCGCGCCACAGCCGCAGCGCTTGCCAGTGAATGCGAATGACGACGTTGATCGCGTTCAGCGGCTGCCGGGCCAGCGCGCGCCACGCGCGCGCCGCCGTCAGCGGCGTGGCGCGCATGCCGATCGCGGTGCGCAGCAGCAGACCGTCGTCGTCGCAATAGTCGATCGCCACGCTCAGACGATCGCCGCGCTGACGCACGCGAAACGCGTAATCCCCGACCACGTCGCAAAACGGCGAGACGTGAAACGTCTTGCGGCAGACGAGCACGGTATCGGCTTCGATCGGCGCGTGGCGCAGCGCACTGAGCAGATAGCCGTGGTGCGCACCGAACGTGTTGCGCACATCGGCGTAGAGCGCGCGAAGCCGGCCCGCACGGTCGTAGCAGTACCAGAAGCTCACCGGATTGAACGCGTAGCCGAAGATGCGCGGGATCGTCTGCAGCCAGATCGGGCCGTCGGCGGGAATGCCGGCGTGCGCGAGGACCTCGCGCATCCACGGGCCGAGCGCGTGGCCGTCGCGCGGGCCGTAGTCGCGGCAAGCGAGCGCGAGCGGCGCCCGGCGATCGATGCCGAACCAGCCGGCGTCGATCTCGTCGAGCCGCTCGACGTCGCAGCAGACCTGGAAGATCGGGTACGCGAACGCATGGCGCACCGGCCGCAGCCGCTCGTGCATCACGGTGCCGACGAGCAGCCGGGCGGCCGCGCCGTCGCGGGCGAAGGGCGCGTTCATGGGCGGGCCCAGGCCGGCGCGATGCCGAAGTCGCGAACGACGCGCAGCGCCGATTTCAACCCGTCCTCGTGGAAGCCGTAGCCCGTCCACGCGCCCGCAAACCACGTACGGCGCCGCCCTTGCAGCATCGGCAGGCGATGCTGCGCGTCCACGGCCGCGAGGTCGAGCAACGGGTGCTCGTAATCGTAGCGGCCGAGCCGGGTGTCGGGCGCGGGCTCGTCGACCGGATTCAACGTGACGACGACCGGCGAGCGGAACGGCAGCGGCTGCAACTGATTGAGCAGGTAGCTCACGCATACGGGCGATGCGCCGCCGCCGCGCACCGTCCGGCCGCTCAGGTAGTTCCACGCCGACCACACGCGCCGCCGCCGCGGCAGCAACGCCGTATCGGTATGCAGCACCGCGACGTTGTGCTGGTAGCGCACGGCGCCGAGCACGTCGCGCTCGGCGTTGCTGGCATCCGCGAGCAGCCGCAGGCTGGTCGGCGCATGGCACGCGAGCACGACGGCGTCGAAACGCTCGTGACCGGCGGTGTCGGTCGCCACCGTCACGCCTGCGTCGTCGCGCCGTATCGCGCGGACCGGCGTATTCACGCGCACGTCGTCGAGCGTCGCCGCGATGCGCTCGACGTACTGCCGCGCGCCGCCCGCGACGGTGCGCCAGGTCGGCCGGTGGTTGACCTGCAACAACGCATGATTCAGGCAGAAGCGCAGGAACGTCGCCGCCGGAAACCGCAGGATGTCGTTGGCCGCGCTCGACCAGATCGCGGCCGCCATCGGCAGCAGGTAGTGATGCTGGAACGATGCGCCATAGCCGCCCGCCGTGAGCAGTTCCCCGACCGAAAGACGCTGCCGGCTCGCCGATTCGAGGTGATCGTGCGCGGACGCGTTGAAGCGCAGGATGTCGCGCAGCATCCCGAGAAAGGTCGGAGAGAACAGGTTGCGGCGTTGCGCGAACACCGTGTTCAGGTTGCTGCCGGCCCATTCGAGCCGGCCCCCGTCGACCGAAACCGAAAACGACATGTCGGTCGAATGGGCGGCCACGCCCAGTTCGTCGAACAGCGCAATCAGGTTCGGATAGGTCCGGTCGTTGAATACGAGGAATCCGGTGTCGACGGGGTGGCGGGCGCCGTCGAGATCGACATCGACCGTGTGCGCGTGACCGCCGAGATAGTCGGCGGCCTCGAACAGCGTCACACGGTGACGGCGGGCCAGCAAGTACGCGCTGGCAAGGCCGGCGATGCCGGCGCCGACGACGGCGATCCGCCGGCCCGGCTGCGACACTGAAAGTTTCGGGTGCATCGCGAAGGGTCTCCGTCGATCACAAGAGCAGGTTCGGGAATGACATGTGCGGATATACGACGCACCGCGCGCGGCGGATGCAGGTGCGGCCGTCAGTCGCGATCGCCGGGCGACGCGAAGCCCGGCTCGCCGATCTGGTCCGGCGTTTGCGGCACCCGCCTGAAGCGCGACGTGTCGTAACCCATCGCGTCGAGCCGGCCGAGCAGCGCGCGATAGGTGGCGTCGTCCATCGTCGGCTCGCGCGAGAAGATCCAGCCGAGCGTCTTGCCCGGGTAGCCGAGGATCGTGTACCGGTAGTCGGGATCGACGTAGAGCGTCAGTTGCGTGACGTACACAGGCCAGAACAGCCGCACGCGCCATTCGCCGCCGCCGCTGCCGGGCTCGACGGCGTCGACGAACCGATAGTGCGTCTCGGGCTGGTCGAAGCCGCCTTTGCGGCCGACGAAGGCGTCGTCGATCCGGCCGTCTTCGCGCAGGCGCCATTCGGCCCGGCTGCCTACGAAGTTGCGTTCCGCGAAATACGGGATATTGGCGATCACGTACCAGCGGCCCATGTAGCGCGGCAAGTCGACGGGGACGGTCGACAGCGGCACGGCGGCGCGCGGATTCGGGTTCGGCGGGCTGCCCGAGCACCCGGCGGCCCCGATCGCGAGCGCCGTCACGACCGTGACGGCGACGCGGCGCCGAGCCCGGTACGGGATCGCGGCCCTCATGCGAGGCCCCGGCGCTTGTCGAACAGATAGTGGGCGACGCCCCATTCCTGCCCGTCGGCATAGCCGAACAGCTCGGCAACAGCCATGTAGAACATCCGCCAGCGCTGGAACCAGAGACGGGCGTCGGCGCCGTAGACGGTCTCGAAAATCGGCATGATCCGGCCGCGCGCCGCGTCGAGCGACGCGAGCCACTGATTGGCCGTGCGGGCGTAGTGCGTGCCGTCGAGCCACCATTGGCGGGCGACGCGCAGGTCGTCCTGGAACCGCAGCAGCAGGTCGGCCGACGGCATCGTGCCGCCCGTGAAGAAATGGCGCGACATCCAGTCGGCGTCGTCGCGCACCGCGAAGTGATAGGCGAGCAGCTTGTGCGCGAAGATGTGCACGAAGAGCTTGCCGTCGTCCTGCATCCAGCGCGCGATTTTCGCGAGCAGTTGCCCGTAGTTCTTCATGTGCTCGAACATCTCGATCGAGAGGACGCGGTCGAAACCGGCTTCCGCGCGACCGAAATCGAAGTCCACCACGTTGCCGGTCACGATTCGCAGATTCGTCAGTCCGCGCTGCGCCGCGCGTTGCTCGATGAAGTGGCGTTGACCGTGCGAGTTCGAGAGGCCGACGATCTGCGCCGCCGGATACCGCTCGGCGAGCCATAGCGACAGCGAACCCCAGCCGCAGCCGAGGTCGAGCATGCGCTGCCCGTCGGCCAGCCTGGCGCGCTGCGCGTACAGCGCAAGCATCGCGTCCTCTGCCTGCGACAGCGTTTCGTCGCCACGCGGGTAATAGCCGCACGAATATTTGAGCCGCGGGCCGAGATGGGCCTCGAAGAAGCTGCCGGGCACCTCGTAGTGCTGCGTGTTCGCCGCGAGCGTCTCGATTGCGATCGGGCTCGCGCCCAGCTCACGCACCAGCGTGTCGTGGGCCGCCGCGCGCCGTTCGGCGTCGTACGCGTGTTCGGCGCGCAGACGTTGCCGCATGAGCGAGCGCATGCCGGCCCGGATCAGCCGGTCCGGCAGCCAGCCGCGCTCGCAGCATCGGATCAGCCAGGCGTCGTCGGGTGCCGCCGTCGACGCCGGCGAAGGTTGCGAGGGGGTAGCGGTCATGATCGCGTGCTCCGGTCTTCAGGGTGATTGGTTCGAGTGGGGGAAGAGCGGGGCGCCGGCCTCGGAGGCCACGGGACGATGGCGCTGGTCGTGCGCATGTAGTCGCGGTAGCCCGGCCGGGTTTGCACCAGACGCGCTTCCAGCAGCGGCAAGCCGGATACCTTGAGCAGCAGCCAGGCCATCAGCACGGGCGGTATCAGCGTCAGCCAGCCCCACGGCATTCCGGTCGCCAGCGCCGTGTAGGCGAGCCAGTGCACGCACTCGAAAAAGTAGTTGGGGTGCCGCGAATAGCGCCACCACCCGGCGCGGCAGACCTGGCCGCCGTGGTCGGGATCTGCGAGAAACCGCTTGAGTTGCCGGTCAGCGGCCGTTTCTCCGGCGACGGCGGCGATCCAGATCGCGACGGCCGCTGCAATCGCGAACCGGGACGGGGCTTCCGCGCTGTAGGCGGGGATGAAGAATGCGATCGACAGCAACATCGAGATCAGCGCCTGCAACTGGAACAGCCAGAACATCCGATGCGGCGCGGCGTCGCCCCACTGCCGGCGGAACTGTCGATAGCGCGGGTCCTCCGGCTGTCCGCGATTGCGCCGCCACAGATGGCGCGCGAGTCGCAGCCCCCAGATGCCGCCGCCGGCGGCGACGAGCGCACGATTCAATGCCGGGCCGGTAGCCAGCGCGGCGACGAACACGGCTACGCCGCCGAGCGTCGCGGCCCAGACCGGATCGATCATCCCGGCGTTGCGGGAATGCAATTGGGTCATCCAGACCGCTGTGAAGGACACGATCAGTCCGACGAAGGCGAGGAGGGCAACGGCGACGGCGGGCATACGGGCTCCGGGGACGCGATACCCCTTTATACGGAGCCGGCCACCGACCGGATGCAACCGGACGCGACATGGTGCGGGATGATCCCGTCGAGCGAGACGGCAACGCGCGGCACGCGGCCGCGCTTGACGCGTTGAGCGCGCGTGGCGCGCGTCAGGTGAGGTGCATTGCGCCGGTGGCGATCACCGGCCCGGTGGGTTGGCCGCTCGGCGAGCCGCCGTGCGGCTCGAGCGACACGGCGAGCACCGCGCGTGCATCGAGTTGCGCGACGATCGCTTGCGGCAGCGTCATCGACGCCGGCGCATTCGACGCGAATACACCGAGCGAGATCGGCTTCGCATTCGGCGGAATCAGCCAGAGCTCCGTCGACCGGTCGGCAGCGACCGGCGGCGTGTTCGCGGGCACCACGACCATCCGGGCACGCCGCAAGTCGACCGTGGCGGTCCACCGTGCCACGCCATCCGTTTGGGCGAGCGTGGCGGCCATGTAGTGGCTGTCGTCGGCAGCGGGGCGCGGCGGCGCTTCGTCCACCCGGATCACGTTGACCGCGAGCAGCCCCAGCGCAGCCGCGCTCGCGCCAATGCCGACCCAGCGCCACAGTCGCACGCTGTTCCACCATCCGCCGGACGGCGCTGCGCTGCGTGGCCGCGGCGACGTGATGAAACCCAGGTCGTGCTGGATCCTCGTCCAGATTCGCGCGGGCGGGTCGACGGGCGTGACGTCGTCCGCGAGCGGGGCGAGGCGGCGCTGCCACCGCTCGAGCGTGGCATGCAACGCCGGGTCGCGCGCGGCAGACGCCTCCAGCTCGCGCCGTGCGTCCGCGTCGAGCACGCCGAGGGCGTATTCTGCGCAGCGCAATTCGGGATCGTGATCGGCCGGCGTATTCATCGCTCGAGGCACACCTTCAGCTGCATCAGGCTGCGCCGGATCCAGCTCTTCATGGTTCCGAGCGGCACGCGCAGTCGCGCTGCCAGCTCACTGTAGGTCGCGCCGCTGAAGAAGGCCTCGCGCACCGCGCGGCTCTGCTGCGGATCGAGTTGCGCGAGGCAGCGCTCGAGACGCAGGCGCTCCTGCGTGGCTTCCGCCAGCGCGGCGGGCGTCGGATCGTCGGCTGGAAGCTCCAGCACCTGTTCGTCGTCGAGTTGCGCGTCGCGATGCTGCCGCAAGCGGTCGATCGTCTTGTTGCGTGCCAGCGTGATCAGCCATGTCATCGCGCCGCCGCGTGCCGGGTCGAACGCGTCGATGCGTCGCCATGCGGTCGTGTAGACCTCCTGGAGCAGATCCTCGGCTTCCCCGTGATCGTGAAGCATGCGCACGATTGTGCCGAACACCCGCGACGCGGTCAGCCGGTACAACTCCGCGAAAGCCGCCTGATCGCCGGCGGCTGCCTGAAGCATCACCCGATTCAGATGTTCGCGGCGCGCGGCATCCGCATCGGCCCCGCGCGAAGGGGCTGACTGATCGAAGCCGCTGGCACCGCTCGGCGTGTCGCTCATGCGAAGGGGATGGCGCGGATCGCCATGGTGTGAATGTCGAGCGAAATATAGCATTCCCGGATGCATCCGATTGAACGATCGACGGCGCGTCCGCTGCACGTCGTGCCGGGCGACGCCGGTTGCGAACTCCTTAACCGGTTACGAGCGACTCGTCCGCCCGGATGCAGGCCGGGGCACCGTGCGGCGAATGCGGCAGACCACGGTCGGTTGAGTGCACAATGACCGGTTTTCGTGTCCGGGAACCATTCAAATGAAGCGAAGTATCGTCGGCAGACCGCTGTGGACGGCGGTCGCGATCGCGGCGGGCGCCGCACTTGTGCTTGTTGCGGGATGTGCAGGCCTAGCCGGCGGGCCCAGCGGGAATGCACACGTTCCGCCACCCGCGAAATCCGTCGATCTCGATCGCTACGTCGGCAAATGGTACGAGTTCGCGCGGTATGAAAACCGCTTCGAGCGCGGATGCGACGGCGTGACGGCCGAGTATGCGAAGCGGGAAGACGGTCTCGTCGGCGTGCGCAATACCTGCCGCGAAGGCGGGCCGAACGGCCGCGCGCGAACCGCCGACGGGCGTGCAAAGATCGTGGCCGACAGCGGCAACGCAAAGCTGAAAGTGTCGTTCTTCGGGCCGTTCTTCTTCGGCGACTACTGGGTGCTCGATCACGCCGACGACTACGCATGGTCGATCGTCGGTGAACCGTCGGGTCGGTTCCTGTGGATCCTGACGCGCGACGCGAAGCCCTCCGCTGAACAGGCCGCGGCGCTCGTCGAACGGGTTCGGAAGCTCGGTTACGACACGACGATGTTGCGCCGCACCGCGCATTAGGGCGACCGCACGCGGCATGCGTGCAGGGCGCCAGCGGGCCCGGCGCAACGCCGAGCCCCGCGGATGCGCGAAGCCGTGACGGGGAACGGCGGGGAAACGCTGACGGAGCACAGCACGTGACGGCGTCCCTGCCGTCAGCGTGGTGCGGCATCCGCACGGACGCCGTGGGGCGCGCGCGTGGGGCGGGGCGATACGAACCGGTGCGCGCGTTCCCGCACTCTGTTCGGCGGATCGTTGCGCGCGCCCCGCGCCGGGCTTCGTACGCGAATAGCCGGCGCGCTAGATCTGGGCGCGGTCGCGCGAGTTCACGGCGACGACCGTCGGCGACTCGGCCAGCGGGACGAAGCGTCGGGTGGTGCCGTCCAGCGCGTCGATGCCGCCCGTCTCGATGTCGTAAACCCAGCCGTGCAGATTCAGGCGTCCTTGCTCCAGTGCAAGCGCGACGGAAGGGTGGGTGCGCAGGTTCGCAAGCTGCGCGATCACGTTTTCGCGCACGAGCCCGTCGAGTTTCGCGCGCGGCGTGTCGTATTCATGCGCGGCGTTGATGACTCGCGCGGAATCGGCATGACGCAGCCAGTTCGCGACGGCCGGCAGATGATCGAGGCAGGTGCAGCGCGAAATCGCGCCCATCGCGCCGCAATCGGAGTGGCCGCAGATCACGATGTCGCGAACGCCGAGAACGGCGACCGCGTATTCCACGGTGGCGGACACGCCGCCGGGTTCCGGGCCGTACGACGGCACGATATTGCCCGCATTGCGGATCACGAACAGTTCGCCCGGCTCGCGTTGCGTGAGCAGTTCGGGTACGACACGGCTGTCGGAGCACGTGACGAACAGCGCCTTGGGGTTTTGTGACGTCGCGAGTTGCTTGAAAAGCGCCTCACGTTGCGGGTAGATGTCGCGTTGAAAACGCAAAAAACCATCGATGATATCTCGCATGCTCGCTCCAAAACTTCAGACGTATGATCAGCGCAGGAGCAAGCGGGTGCGCCTGCGCGGCCAGCATGATAATGCAGATAGCGGGCGGGATGGCGGGAAGCATTGCCCGGTATCCGCCCCGGGATGCCGGAACGAAGGTCGATTGGATTCGACGTCAGTGTCTGGTGTCTGGCGAATGGATGGATTCTCGTCAATCAAGCGACCGGAAGCGATTCTGGGGTTTAGCAGATTCTGGTGAATCATCCTGCGGCGACAAGCGCGCAGATTCCCGTTTCCCGGAGAGCAAATGCCGAAATCGTTCCAGCGCGTCACCCTTCATGTTGCGCTTCAGCGCATCGATCCGCCGATCTGGCGTCAGATCGAAGTCGAAGGAACCGAAGTTCGATTTGCGTGCTGCCAATGCGGCGCTGTTCCGCATGGCTTCCAATCGCTGGGGGAACCGGTAATACACATTGCGTCGAGACTCCCACCAGCCTGAAGGCAGTGCCGTCTGGACGTGGACACCAGCGTTGCGCTGAAGGAGCAGATCCGCGGCTCGGAACGCGACATTACAACTTTGCTCTTACACACAAATAACTGATAATTCACGTTATGTAAAATCACTCTATAGCCGAGTCAGATAGATCACCTTGAGTTTCATCATCTGCCGCGCTACATTGCCGCTCGCAGAAATCCGCATGGACCTGCGCCCCCGTAACGCATACGTAAGGAACCCCGATGGGGCAACAGGCGGAAGGCAACGACGACATTCCCGGTAGCCCGGCCGGCCGCGACGCGCTCGCACCGGTTGCTGGGGCCGCCGCGTTGCTGGTCGCCGCGCTCGGCATGCTGAGCACCGTCGACATGCTGCCTGCCGACCTGCGCTGGTGTGCGCCGCTCGCCAGCGCCTGGTGCAACGTGTTCGTCGTCGCGATCGGCGTGCTGCTCGCCCAGCGCGGACGCCGCCATCCGCCCGAAGGATCAGTCGCCCCGCTGCTCGCCAACTGGCTGCGCGGCGCGGTTCGCCGCAAGCAGGCGCCGGAGTCGGAGCCCGCATCGGCGCACGACGACAACCCGTGGCCCGCGATCGCCGCCGCAATCGACTGGCGGCCGTGGGCCGTCACCGCCGGCGCCGGGTTCTCCGTCGCGCTTGCCGCGTTCGCGTGGCAGCCGCCGTCGCCCGCGATGCTGGTTCGCGCGATGGCTGCACCCGAACCCACGTTCGCAGCCGGCGCGGCATGCATCGTTCTCGCCTTCCTTACACTCGTCGCCGAACGCCATCACGCGGCCGCCGCACGCACGTCGGCGGTTGCGGCGTCGCTCACGCGGATGCTGCGCGTCGCACTCGCCACCGCGCTCGCGGGTGCACTGGCCGCCGCATGGTTCGTGTTCCGGCACCGCACCGCGGACGGGCTCGTGCATGCGCTCGCGCTGCTCAATGCAGCCATCGCCGCCGAACTGGCCCTGCGCGGCGTGCTGTCGTGGTTCGCGGCGCCGCGCGGCGCCATCGTGCCGACCAGCGCGCTCGCCGGG
Organism: Burkholderia metallica; assembly: GCF_001718555.1. Lineage (NCBI taxonomy): Bacteria > Pseudomonadati > Pseudomonadota > Betaproteobacteria > Burkholderiales > Burkholderiaceae > Burkholderia > Burkholderia metallica. Next base: position 1,452,713 of record NZ_CP013403.1, on the reverse strand, counting down.
CTGCTGAGCCGCCGCCCGTCGCCGTTCGCGTCGCTCGGCGCCGAACTGCGCGATCGCTACGGCATCGACCTGCGGCAGAGCTGGGGCTGGCGCAGCTTCGTGCGGCTGCTGCCCGGCGCGCTTGCTGCCACGGTCGCGTGCGCATGGCTGTTGACCGCCGTCGTCGTGCTGAACCCGGAGCAGCGCGCCGTGTATGAACGGTTCGGCGCGCCGGTCGCGGTCTGGCAACCGGGTTTGCACGTCGGTCTGCCCTGGCCGTTCGGCCGCGCGCGCATCGTCGACAACGGCGCGGTCCATCAGGTCGCGATTGCAGGTAGCGCGAGCGACGGCGGCGCCGACGCGCCTCCCCTGCCCGCCGACGGCCCGACGCCCGAACGCCTCGACCGTCTGTGGGACGCGCCGCATCCGTGGGACACCACCCAGGTGATCGCCGGCGCGAACGGCGACCGCCAGAACTTCCAGATCGTCAACGCCGACGTGCGGGTCGACTACCGTGTCGGTCCGACGGATGCCGACGCGCGCGCGGCGCTCTATCGCACGATCGACCCGGAAAGCACGGTTCGCGCGAGCGCCAATCGCGAACTCGTGCATTACCTGTCGTCGCATACGCTCGAATCGCTGCTCGAAACGAATCAGGCCGCGATGGCCGACCAGTTGAAGCGCGCGCTCCAGCAGCAGCTCGACCGGCTGCAAAGCGGCGTCGACGTGATCGCGGTCGTGATCGAGAGCGTGCATCCGCCTACCGGCGCGGCGGCCGCCTTCCACGACGTGCAGGCCGCGCAGATCCGCGCGCAGGGCAGCGTCGCCCAGGCGCGCGGCTTCGCGGCCGGCCTGCTCGGCAATGCGCAGCAGCAGGCGCTCGAACGGATCGCGCACGCCGAAGCGCAGGCCGGCGACACGGTGTCGTCGGCGCGCGTGCAACAGATCGATTTCGACGCCGACGTGGTCGCGTACCGGCTCGGCGGCCCCGCGTTTCCGTTCGAGTATTACCTCGACCGGCTGCAGCGCGGGCTGCTCAACGCACGCATGACGATCATCGACGACCGGCTGGCCGACGGCACGCGGGCGACCGTCGATCTTCGAAACACACCGGCCGGCGATCTGGCCGGCATTCATTGACATGTCGCGGCGTGATCCGCACGGGCGGCGCAACACGGCGGCAGGCCGTGCCGCCGCACCGCATGCGGGCGACGCCGCACCCGGGGTGACATCGTGAGTCTGTTTCATTCGCACGCGCATGATCATGCGCACCACGGCCACAGCCACGGCCACGACCACCATGCGCATCGCGGCGCACCGCAACCGCCCGGCGCATTCCGCCTGCGTGTCGCGATCGCGCTGCTGTGCGTGCTCGTCGCGCTCGCGGTCGCGAGCTTCGTGCAGGTACGCGCCGGCGAGGCGTCGGTCGTCACGCGCTTCGGGCGGCCCGTGCGCGTGTTGCTCGAACCCGGCCTCGCGTGGCGCCTGCCTGCGCCGATCGACGCGGTGACACCCGTCGACCTGCGCCTGCACACCACGTCGAGCGGCCTGCAGGACGTCGGCACCCGCGACGGGCTGCGCATCATCGTCGAGGCTTACGTCGCGTGGCGCGTGCCGGCCGATGCGCGCGACATCGGGCGCTTCATGCGCGCGGTCGGCAACGAGCCGGACGAAGCGGCGCGGCAGATTCGCTCGCTCGTCGGGTCCGCGCTGCAGACGACCTCCGCCGGGTACGATCTCGCGTCGCTCGTGAACACCGATCCGGCCCAGGTGAAGATCGGCGAATTCGAAAATGCGTTGCGCCGGCAGATCGACGCACAGCTCTACGCGGCATACGGCGTGCGCGTCGTGCAGGTCGGACTCGAACGGCTGACGCTGCCGGCCGTCACGCTCGCCGCGACGGTCGACCGGATGAGCGCCGAACGCGAGACCGTGGCAGCCCAGCGCACCGCGGACGGCAATCGCGAGGCCGCGCAGATCCGCTCGGACGCCGAGCGCGACGCGCGCATCGCGCTGGCCGACGCGAACGTGAAGGCGGCCGGCATCGAAGCGCAGTCGCGCAAGGACGCGGCCGACATCTACGGCAAGAGCTATGCGGGCAACCCGCACCTGTACACGATGCTGCGCTCGCTCGACACGCTGAACGCGGTGGTCGGCACCAATACGAACCTGATTTTGCGCACCGACGCCGCGCCGTTCCGCGTGCTCGTGCAGGGTCCGGCCGACGCGACGGGGCCGACCGCGCCGGCGCCCAAAGCGCACAAGGCCGCGCGATGAGCGACCAACCCGCACCCGCGCTCGGGCCGGGCGCGCAGGCCGTGCGCCTGTCGTTCTGGTTCGTCGCCGCGCTCGCGGTGCTCGCCGCATGCGCATGGGCCGGCTCGAACATCCGGCGGATTCCGGCGGACAGCCGCGCGGTCGTGATGCGTTTCGGCGCGCTCGTGCGCACCCAGGACGCCGGGCTCGTGATCGCATGGCCGCAGCCGTTCGAATCGGTGCTGCTCGTGCCGGGCGCCGCGCGCGTGCTCGAACAGCGGATCCGCTCGCTCGACCGCGATCCGCGGGCGCTCGCGTCGCCCGCTCGAGGCGTCGCGCGGCTGCCCGACGCGCTGGCCGGTTCCGGTTACGTGCTGACCGGCGACGGCGGTGCGGTCGCATTGAGCGCGGTGCTCTATTACCGGGTCAGCGATCCGTACGCGTACGTGCTGCAGCGGGACCGTCTCGACGCGGCGCTCGAGCGGATCGTGTCCGCGTCGGCCGTCGAGGTTGCGGCCACGCGCGATCTCGACGCGATTCTGGTCGCGCGGCCCGAGCAACTGGCCGCCGACCGGCAAATGGCCGCGCGTCGCGAACGGTTGCGCGGCGATCTCGCCGACGCGATCGCGCGGCACCTGCGCGCGCTCGACGCGGCGCACGCGGGGCTCGGTGTCGAGGTCGCGCGCGTCGACGTGCAGCCGGCGTTTCCCGGCGCGGCCGCCGACGCGTTCAACGCGGTGCTGACGGCGCTGCAGGTCGCCGAGCGGACCATCGCCGAGGCCCGCACCGCCGCCGAACAGCGGCGGCAGGACGCCCAGCAGGATGCCGACCGGATCGTCCAGCGTGCGCAGGCACGCGCGGCAGAGCGCGTCGCAACCGCGCAGACCGACACGCTGGAAATCCGGCAGCTCGACGCGACGCTGCGCGAGAACGGCGATCCGGGGCTGCTGGCGCGGCTGTATCGCGATCGCGTGCAGGGCGTGCTGTCGAAGGCCGGACGCGTGACGACCATCGATCCGCACGACACCTCGAACCTGATCCTGCCCGGAAACCCCCGATGAATTCGCTCGCTGAACCGGCCACGCAGCCGGATGCCGCTTCCACCGGCGCCCCCGCCTACGCGCTGTCGTCCGACGAGCGTCGCACGATCACGCGGCAGATCGCGCTGGCGTTGCTCGCGGGCGGCCTGCTCGTGCTGTCGTTTGCGTGGCGCATGCTGTCCGCCGGCGGCGAGACGCTCGCGCAACTGCTCGCCGCGCTCGCATCGCTGATCGTCGCCGGGCCGGTGTTTGCGAGCGCATGGCACAGCCTGCGCGCGCCGAGCCTGCATGGCGTGACCGATCGCCTGATCGCGCTCGCGATGCTGGCCGCGTGGGCGATCGGCGACATGACGACGGCCGCCCTGCTGCCGATCGTGATGACGTTCGGGCACGCGCTCGAGGAGCGCAGCGTGCTCGGCTCGCAGGAAGCGATTCGCGCGCTCGGCCGGCTGACGGCCGGCCGCGTGCGCCGCATCGACGCCGACGGCAGCGTCACCGAAGTCGCGTACGACGCGCTGCGGGCGGGCGACCGTATCGAAGTGGTGGCCGGCGCGCGCATTCCGGTCGACGGCATCGTGTTGGCGGGCGCGTCGAGTGTCGACAACGGTCCGCTCACCGGCGAATCCGTGCCGCTCGACGTCGATGCGGGCAGCGCCGTGTATGGCGGCGCGCTGAATCTCGACGGTGTGCTGCGCATCGAGGTCACCCACACCGGCAAGGATTCGACGCTCGGCAAGATCATCGCGCTGATGCAGCATGCGGAACAGGCGAAACCGCCCGTTACGCAGGTGCTCGAGCGCCACATGGGCGCGTATCTCGCGCTCGTCCTGCTGATCGCGGCGATCGTCTGGTTCACGTCCGCGAATGCATCGGCGATGCTCGCGGTCATCGTGGCCGCGTGCCCGTGCGCGCTGGTGCTCGCCGCGCCGTCCACGGCGATTGCCGGGATCGCGGTCGGCGCGCGGCACGGCATCCTGTTTCGCAATGCCGCGTTCCTCGACAAGATCGCCGAGGTCGATTCGCTCGTGATCGACAAGACGGGCACGCTCACCCGCGGGGAATTGCAGGTCCGGCAGGTATGGCTGCAGCCCGGCGTCGACGGCACGCACGCGCGCGCGCTGGCCGCGCGCCTCGGCGAAGGCAGCGCGCACCCGGCGAGCCGCGCGCTCGTGCGCGATGCCATCGCGTCGGGTCTCGACGGCGCGGCCGGTGCGCCGTTCGAACGCACGCGGGAATTGCGCGGGCTCGGCGTTGTCGCCGACACGCCGGACGGCACGGCCGTGCTCGGTCGGCCCGCGCTGCTGGCCGACTACGTCGGCGGGTTGCCGCCAGCCCCGGACGGTTTCGACGGACCGCTCGTCGGCCTCGCGCTCGGCGGGCGCCTGCTCGGGTGGTTCGGTTTCGCGGATACGCTGCGCCCCGACGCGCGCGAAGCGCTCGCCGAACTACGGGCGCTGGGCCTTGCGCGGCAGACGCTGTTGACGGGCGATCTCGAACGCGTCGCCAGCAAGGTGGCGGCCGAGACGGGCATCGACACGGTGGTCGCGCAGGCGCTGCCGCACGACAAGCTCGACTACGTGATGCGCGAGATCGGCGCGGGGCTGCATCCGCTCGTCGTCGGTGACGGACTGAACGACGTGCTGGCGATCAAGGCCGGCTCGACGAGCATCGCGATGGGCGAGCGCGGCGTCGACATCGCGATCGCGTCGGCCGACGTCGTTCTGCTGGGCGACGACCTGCGGCGGATTCCGACCTGCATCCGCCTCGGCCGGCACTGCCGGCGCACGGCGACGACCAATGCGGCGATCGGCCTCGCGTGGACGCTCGCGGTGATCGCGCTGGCCGCGACCGGCGTGCTCGACGCGGTGTGGGCCGCGATCCTGCACAACGTCGGCACGTTCATCGTGATTGCCAACGCCGGCCGTCTGCTGCGGATTGACGACTCCCCTGCCCCCGCGCTCGCTCCCGAGCATGCATCCAGGACTCGTCACGCCGTTTAGCGGTCGCGACATCTCTCACGCCTTCACGGAATCGGGCGTGCGTGAGGCGGCAAGGAAAGCGTCCCTTCAGCGGTGGCGATATCGGCGTACCGGATGCGCCGGTCGGCGTCCGGGAAGGCAGCCATGAAGGCGGCAGGGAATCCGATTCCCCGCCTCGCTTCGATACTGCTCAGGCGAGTTCCACCGGACCGTGGTCGTCGCAATGATCGCCGTGCGGGTGATGGAGATGGCCGTCGACCAGGTAGTCGACGTGATCGCCGTGCGGTACCTGCTCGTGCCCGCAGCCGGGGCCGTGGACATGGCCCGGCTCATGGCCGCCGCAACCCGGCGTGCACTGGTCCGGATTGTTTGCACTGACCTCGACCGTGTGCTCGTCGACATGATCGCCATGCGGATGATGCAAATGGCCATCGTGCAGATAGTCGACGTGGTCGCCGTGCTTGATTGCGGTGTGTCCGCAGCCCGGGCCATGCTGATGGTCATGGTGAGCATGGTGAGGTTCGTTGCATGGGCTCATGCTTGTCTCCTTGTCCGCACGGGAACATTCGACGACCGCCTGGCGATGCCCCTGCGAATAAGGCTTCGACTGGGGAACCTGCCTGGCGCGGATAGGCGCCATCCGGAAACGAAACCGGAACGCGTGGCACGCTCCCTAACGATACTCCCGGCCGACCATGAGGGCCAGTCGGCAGCGCTGCGCCCAGTGCAACTCACCCACCGGCAACAAACGGGGACATTGTGCACGGCGAATGCAATGTTATATCATCACGCTCCTGGCGTGACGCACGCGTTCTGTTTGCGCATGCCGCCAAGAAGCTTCCCGTAGACGGGAAATGGCGCATCGGAAATGATATGTTATAACATTTCAAATCGTTTCGATATGCCTTTCAGCGTGCTCTTGCGGGAAAAAAACGACCCCCATCCCGAAGCACACCATGAACCTCCATCGCTTGCTCCTGTCCCGGGCTGCCGTCCTGGCATTCACTGCGTTCCTCCAGGCCGAAGCTTTTGCGGCCGACGCCGGCACCACGCTCGCCGGCACCGTCGCCGATGTGCAAGGTCACGCGCTCGCCCATGCCCGCGTCGCGCTACAGGACGCCGATGGCCACGCGGTTGCGCACGTGCAGTCCGGCGCCGACGGCCGCTTCCGGTTCGACAATGTCGCGCCCGGCACCTATGCGGCAGTCGTCGACGCCGCCGGTTATGCGACCGGCACGAGCATCGCGACGGTCGCGCCGGGCCAGACGCCCGCGCCGCTCGACGTCAAACTCGGCAAGGACGCCGGCGCGCTCGACGTGACGGTCAACGCGAAACGGCTCGATCGCGCGCGCAATGGACTGCTGCCGGACGTCGGCGCAAGCGTCTACCGATTTTCGCAGGCCGACATCGAGACGCTGCCCCAAGGCGAGAACACGCCGCTCAACCAGGTGCTGCTGCAAGCGCCGGGGGTGGCCTACGATTCATTCGGTCAATTGCACGTGCGCGGCGATCACGCGAACCTGCAGTACCGGCTGAATGGCATCATCATCCCCGAGCCGATCAGCGGCTTCGGCCAGTCGCTCGACACGCGGATCATCGACCAGGTGAACTTCGTCACCGGCGCGCTGCCCGCGCAATACGGCTATCGGACGGCCGGCGTCGTCGACATCCGCACGAAGTCCGGCGACACCGGTAACGGCGGCACGATCGACGTCTACGGCGGCAGCCATCAAACGCTCCAGACGAGCGCCGACGTATTTGGTTCGACCGGCCCGCTCAGCTATTACTTTTCCGGCACGCTCGGCGAAAACAATCTCGGCATCGAGGCGCCGACGTCGAACGGGAATCCGCTGCACGACCACACGCGGCAAGGCAACGCGTTCGGCTACATCTCGTATCTGCTGAATCCGCTCACGCGCGCGAGCGTGATGTTCGGCGCAACGAGCAACCGCTTCGAGATCCCGAACACACCCGGCATCGCGCCGGCGTTCACGCTCAACGGAAACTCGACATTCGACTCGGCCGCGCTCAACGAGACGCAGGCGGAACTGAACAATTTCGCGGTGTTCGCGCTGCAAGGCACGAACGGCGGCGCACTCGACTATCAGGTCGCGCTGTTCACGCGCTACACGCGCACGAAATTCAATCCTGATCCGGTCGGCGATCTGATTTTCAACGGCGTCGCGTCCGACGATTTCCACAGCAACCGGGCGAACGGCGTCCAGGCGGACTTCACCTATCGCCTGAACGACAGTCATACGTTGCGCGCCGGCATGATGTTCGAGCGCGAGCACGCGTCGTTCAACGACAGCGTCGCCGTATTTCCGGTCGATGCCGACGGCAATCAGCTGTCGGATCAGCCGACCACGATTTCGGACTCGCACGACAAGTCCGGCTATCTCTACAGCCTCTATGCGCAGGACGAGTGGAAGATCACGCCGAAGCTGACGCTGAACTACGGACTGCGTATCGATCGCATGAGCGAATACGTTCAGGCCGGCCAGTTGAGTCCGCGTATCGGCCTCGTCTACCGGCCGACCGAATCGACGACGTTGCATGCAGGCTACACGCGTTATTTCACGCCGCCGGCGTTTGAACTTGTGTCCGATTCGACGATCGGCACGTTCAATGGAACGACGAACCAGAGCCCGAGCGCGCAGAACGATCCGGTCAAGCCGGAGCGCAGCCACTATTTCGACGTCGGCATCGCGCAGCGACTCACGCCGGCACTCACGGTCGGACTCGACGCGTACTACAAGAAGGTGTCCGATCTGCTGGACGAAGGCCAGTTCGGCAGCGCGCTGATCTTCACGCCGTTCAACTACCAGTACGGTCGCGTATACGGTCTCGAATTCACGTCGAGCTACAAGCAGGGCAACGTTTCCGCATACCTGAACGTCGCGTATAGCCGCGCTCAGGGCAAGAACATCGAATCCGCGCAATTCAACTTCGGTCCCGACGAGCTCGCTTACATCGCGAACAATTGGGTCTATCTCGATCACGATCAGCGCATCACGGCATCGTTCGGCGGCGCATATACGCTCGGCAAGACGACCTTCAGCGCCGACGGCCTCGTCGGAAGCGGCCTGCGCAGCGGCTTTGCGAATACCGATCGCCTGCCCTGGTACGCACAGGTCAATCTCGGCGTGCTCGAGCACTTCGAGGAACCGATCGTCGGCAAATTCGACGCGCGCGTCGCGCTCGTCAACACGTTCGGCCGCGTCTATCAACTGCGGGACGGCTCGGGCATCGGCGTGGGCGCGCCGCAATTCGGACCGCGGCGCGCGATCTATGCCGGCCTGACCAAGCACTTCTGATTCCCCGACTTGAACGAGGTGACACCATGAACGAATGGGCTGGTCTCGCCGATGCGCTGCGCATCGGCGGCTGGGTCGTTTATCCGCTCAGCGTGCTCGCGGTTATCGCGCTCACGATCGTGCTCGACCGCGCCTATGTGTTCTGGCGCCATGCGAGCGGTCGGGTCGGCGCCGCGCCGACGCTGCCGGACCGGCACGTGATGCAACGGCTCGCCGTGATTTTCGATCACGGCGCGACGCCGCTGTGGCACGTCGAGGCGAAGCTCGAGGCCGCCGCCCAGCAGATCGAGCGCGACATGAGCCGCGGCCTGTGGCTGCTCGAGACGATTGTGACGGCTGCTCCTCTGCTCGGCCTGCTCGGCACGATCGTCGGGATGATGCATTCGTTCCGGCTCATTGGCGGCGACGGGCTCGTGAGTCCCGCCGGTGTGTCGGGCGGTATCGCGCAAGCGCTCGTCGCGACCGCGATCGGCCTCGTCATCGCGCTCGTCTCGCTGTTCGCGTTCAACTACTTTTCGCGGCGCGTCGACAGGCTGATGGACGATCTCGAATCGCTTGCGAACGAACGGCTTGCGGAGTTGCGGCTTGCGCGTGAGCAGGCGGGAGCGTCGTCATGAAGCTGCGCCGCTCGCGCGCGTCGAAGCGCGGCCGGATCGAGATCATTCCGATGATCGACGTGATGTTTTTCCTGCTCGCGACGTTCATGCTGACATCGCTCGCGATGCAACGTCTCGACGCGCTCGGGATCGATCTGCCGCGCGGACGCGCGCAGCAGTTGCAGGCGGATCGGCCCTTGACGCTATCCGTGAACCGGACGAACCAGATCTTCGTCAATCAGCAACCTGTGCCGCTCGACCATGTAAACGATGCCGTCGCGCGTCTGCTCGGACGGAATCACGACATCGTGATCGCAGCAGACGACGGCGCGACGCACGGCATCGTCGTGAAGGCGATGCTCGAAGCCCGGCGGGCCGGGGCCGAGCATTTTCTCGTCGCGGTTCATCGTGACTAGGAACCCGCTTGAATCCGGTTCGCCGCTCGATTCGCCCGGGTATCGGTTCGCGGGAACGATTGCGCTCGCCGCCGTGCTGTGGGGCGCGTTTCTCGTGAGTTCGACGCGGCTGTTCTCCGGCGACGAACCGGCTCCACGCGCCCCGGATTCAATTCAGATGCAGGTGGTTGAACTACCGCCCAGTGCGCCACCCACGACGCATGCGGAATCGAAAGCGGCACCCATGGAAAAGACCGTACCGAAGCCGGTGCCGCCACGGCCAACGCACGTGCTCGCGCCGGTTCGGCCTGCGGCCGCCGTGAAGCGGTTCGATCCCGTTTCATCGCCCGACACGCTGCCGACGCAACCACCGCGTGCGTCGACGGAGACACACACCGCGCAGGCGACACTCGACGATGCGCGGCCGGCCTCCGCGACGAAAGCGGAGGCCGCCGCGACGCAATCAACGTCGGCGGGCAATGCGCAGGCCCGTCTGATTTCGCAGCCGCTGCCCGAACTCCCCGACGATTTGCGCGAGCAGGGATATCAGGCGATGGCGGTCGCGCGCTTTCATGTCCACACAGACGGCACGTTCGACATCGCACTCGTCAAACCGACGCAGAATCCGCGACTCAATCAAATCCTGCTCGAGACGCTGCGTCGATGGCGCTTTTTCCCGGCGATGGAAAACGGGCATCCTGTCGAGAGCCAACAGGACGTGCGCGTGCATTTCAACGTGAACTGAGCGGATGCGTGCCGGCGGGGGCGTCAGGCGCCCGCTTCATGCGACGCGACCTTGTTGCGCCCCGTTTCCTTCGCGTGGTACAGCGCCTCGTCGGCGGCCTTGATCACCGACTCGACTTCCCCGTCCTGCCCGGGCGCCCAGCTTGCGACGCCGATGCTCGCGGTGACGCGCCCGAATTCGCTTTCCGCATGTTCGATCGCGAGCCCGTCGATGGCGGCACGAATGCGCTCGGCGATCTCGGTCGCGCCCGTCGCCGGCGTATCGGGCAGGATCACGACGAATTCCTCGCCGCCATAGCGGGCCGCGGTGTCCGCGGGCCGCCGGATGTTGTCGCCGATGCATCGCGCAACGGCCGCCAGCGCGTCGTCGCCGGCCTGGTGCCCATAGGTGTCGTTGTAGGCCTTGAAGCGGTCGACGTCGACGAACAGCAGCGAAAACACCGAGCGGGCACGGCGCGCGCGACGCCATTCGCGGTCCAGCACTTCCCCGAACGAGCGGCGATTGTTGAGCCCGGTGAGGCCGTCGGTGCGCGCGAGCATGACCAGCTCGGATTCGGCCCGCATCCGGCGCCGCAGCTGGGTGCCCAGCAAAAACGACAGCACGATGAACGCCGCGCCGAAGGTCGCCACCAGCGCGCCGATCGTGATCGCGCGGTGCCGCCAGGCGGCGTAGATGTCCTGCTCCGCCTCGGCGACCATGATGATCAGCGGCAGGTGCGGCAGCGTCTTGAAGTAGTACAGGCGGCGCACGTTGTCGATCGTCGAGGTTTCGAGGAACGAGCCTTCCGGCGCGCTCAGGAAGTGGCGAAACGTCGCCGCATGGCTGATGTCGCGACCGATGGTGTGCACGTCGTACGGCTGGCGCATGAACATGATGCCGTCCGTGCCGATCAGCGAAATCGCGCCGTGCGAGCCGAGCGCGAGCCCGGCGAACAGCGTGTGGAAATATTCGAGATTGACCGCGATGATCACGATGCCGCCGAACGAGCCGTCCGGATTCGACACGCGGCGTGTCAGCGCCACGCTGAGCGCGCCGCCGCGCAGGCGGGATTCAAACGGATCGCTGATGTACAGCCCGGCATTCGGATTGTCGCGGTGAACCGTAAAGTATTTGCGGTCGCCGAAGTTGCCCTTTCGCGGCACGTCGTTGGCCGAGTCGAGGATGATGTTGCCCGCCGAATCCAGCACGAGCATCGAGCCGAGAAATTGCGCGGTCATCGCGTGGTCGAACAGGATGCTGCGCCGCAAGGACGGCGAGGCCGCCATCACGTCCGGCCGCTGGAGACCCTGGATCACCGCGTCCAGCGACAGGCCGTACAGTTCGATATTGCGTTCGATGTCGCGCTCGGCGACGAGCGCGAGATTGCGCGACGTATCGCGTGCGCGATCGAGCGCATCGTGACGGCTCTGAAACAACTGCAACACGCAGAGGCCCATCAGCGCGCACGCTATCAAGGTCCCCGCGAGCACAACGTAGTACGGCGCTGCCGAGCGCGGATGCATCCGTTTCCTCTCAGTTTGGGCCGACGCTGACGCCCCCGGCCGTTATGGTTTCGTCTGAACAACCTATACCAAAAAGTGCGGCACTCGGGTACGAGGTGCAGTCCGTACTTGTCAGGTGGCTGGCGACGTCACCCGAGCGCCGTCGGGCAGATCGTGTCCCGATCGCGCAGGCGCCGGGTGCCGGCGCCATTCGCGGTGTGGCGTATGTCGTGGCCGATGACGGAATCGAAACAATCGATCCGCAGTGGCACGCGTATTGAAATAGCCGGGTGGTTGCCGTTCGAATGCACGGCTGGCAGGAAAGCGGGAAACCGGGCTACCGCCCGGCCCGCGCCGATCGAGTGCGCGATGCCCTCGGTGCCGCGCACGCGATCGATCGACGACCGTCAGACGGCCATCACCGTCACCGACTTCGTGACGAGGTACGGCTCCAGCGCCTCCGGCCCGCCCTCCGACCCGTAGCCCGAGTCCTTCACGCCGCCGAACGGCATTTCCGGCCACGGCGTGGCCGGCTGGTTGATCCACAGCATCCCGACTTCGAGGCGCTGCGTGAGCAGGTGCACGTTCGCGAACGAACGCGTGAACGCATAGCCGGCGAGACCGAACGGCAGACGGTTCGCTTCCGCGATCGCCTCTTCGAGCTTGTCGAAGCCGCGGATCGCCGCGACCGGGCCGAACGGCTCGTTGTTGAACACGTCCGCTTCGAGCGGCACGTCCGCGATCACGGTCGGGGCGAAGAAGTTGCCTTCCGCGCCGATCCGTTCGCCGCCGGTTTCGATGCGCGCGCCGACCTTGCGCGCGTTGTCGACGACCGACGCCATCGCGGTCAGCCGGCGCGGATTCGCGAGCGCGCCGAGCGTCGTGCCTTCTTCGAGGCCGTTGCCGACCTTCAGCCCTTCCGCATGCTTGACCAGCGCGCGCGTGAATTCGTCGCGGATGCTGTTGTGCACGAGGAAGCGCGTCGGCGAAATGCACACCTGCCCCGCATTGCGGAACTTCGCGCCGCCGGCGGCCTTCACCGCGAGCGCGACATCGGCGTCTTCCGCGACGATCACCGGCGCGTGGCCGCCCAGTTCCATCGTCGCGCGCTTCATGTGAAGGCCGGCCATCGCGGCAAGCTGCTTGCCGACCGGCGTCGACCCCGTGAACGTGACCTTGCGGATCACCGGGTGCGGAATCAGGTACGACGAAATTTCAGCGGGATCGCCGTACACGAGGCCGATCACGCCGGCCGGCACGCCCGCGTCGACGAATGCGCGCAGCAGCGCGGCCGGCGATGCCGGCGTTTCTTCCGGCGCTTTCACGAGGAACGAGCAGCCGGTTGCCAGCGCGGCGCTCAGCTTGCGCACGACCTGGTTGACCGGGAAATTCCACGGCGTGAACGCGGCGACCGGGCCGACCGGCTCCTTCACGACGGTCTGCTGCGCGCCGAGGTTGCGCGGCGGCACGATCCGGCCGTACACGCGGCGGCCTTCGTCCGCGAACCATTCGATGATGTCGGCGGCCGACAGCACTTCGACGCGCGCTTCGGTGAGCGGCTTGCCCTGCTCCTGCGTCATCAGCTGCGCGATCGCGTCGGCGCGTTCGCGCACCAGCGCGGCCGCCTTGCGCATCGTCGCCGCGCGCTCGTGCGCGGGCACCTTGCGCCACGCTTCGAAGCCGCGCTGCGCGGCGGCGAGTGCACGGTCGAGATCGGCGATACCCGCGTGGGCCACCTTGCCGATCGGCTTGCCGGTCGCCGGGTTCACGACGTCGATCGTCTTGCCGCTCGCGGCGTCGACCCACTCGCCGTCGATCAGCAGTTGCGTATCCGTATAAGTCACGTTAGCCATCCAGACACCCCTACATTGCGTCGATAAAACGCGCGCGGCCGCGAACGGCCGCACGCCGGTTGACAGAAACAGCCAGGCCGCCGGGGCAGGCACGCGCCCGGCAGCGTCGACGGCGGGCACGCGGGCCCGCCGTCGTTTCGTACGCGGCCGCGCTCAGCGCGCGGCCGCCGTCGCCTTGCGGAGTTTCGCGACGTCCGCCGCCTGCACGGCCGGCGCGCCGTTGTTCCAGCCGGCGCGCATGAACGTCAGCACGTCGGCGATCTGCCGGTCGTTCAACTGGTTCGAGAACGCCGGCATCGGATACGCGGACGGCACGCCGCCGATCACGAGCGTGTCGCTGCCGTTCAGCGTCACGTTGATCAGCGACGACGCATCGGTTTCGAGCACGTTCGGATTGCCGGCGAGCGGCGCGAGCAGCGGCGCATAGCCGCGCCCGTCCGCTCCGTGGCAATGCAGGCAGTAAGCGTTATACACCTTCGCGCCCGGATCGGCTGCCGGCCGGCCCAGCGCGGCCTGCGTCGCCTTCGGATCATAGCTGTAAGGCGGCGCGCCCGTGCCGCCCGCGGCCGGCAACGATTTCAGGTAACGGGAAATCGCCGTCAGATCGTCGTCGGAAAGCGCCTGCGTGCTGTGATTGATCACGCTGACCATCGAGCCGAACGCGGTCGCATGGCGGTTCGCGCCGGTCTTCAGGAACTGCGCGACCTCGGCCTCGTTCCAGCGGCCGAGCCCCGTGTTGTGCTCGCCGGTCAGGTTCGACGCGAACCAGTTGTCGATCGGCGCGCCCGACAGGAACGCGGCGCCCCCTTCGTCGAGCGCCTTCTCCTGGAAGCCGACACCGCGCGGCGTGTGGCACGACCCGCAGTGCCCGAGCCCCTGCACCAGATACGCGCCGCGGTTCCACATCGCGTCCTTGGCCGGTTTGTCCGCGTACGGCGTCGTGTCGAGGAACACCATGTTCCACAACGCGAGCGGCCAGCGCATGTTGAGCGGCCACGGGATGTCGGACGGCCGGTTGGCCTGCTTCACCGGCTCGACACCGTGCATGAAGTACGCGTACAGCGCCTTCACGTCGTCGTCCTTCAGCTTCGCGTACGACGGATACGGCATCGCCGGGTACAGGTTGTGGCCGTCCTTCGCGACGCCCTTGCGCAACGCGCCGGCGAACTCGGCTTCGGTATAGCCGCCGATGCCCGTCTCCGGATCGGGCGTGATGTTGGTCGTGTAGATCGCGCCCATCGGCGTGACCATCTTCAAGCCGCCGGCGAACGGCGTGCCGCGCGGCGCGGTGTGGCACGCGACGCAGTCGCCCGCTTTCGCGAGATACGCGCCGCGCGCGACGAGCGCGCTGTCGGCCGGTGCCGTCTGCGCCGCATGGGCGGCCGTGCCGGCGAGCAGCGCCGAGACGGTGAGCAACGACGCGCCGAACCCGTTCAGGGTGATGTTTCGCATGGTTGTGCCTCCCCTTACGCCGTCTTCAACTGGGCGCCGACCGGCAGCTTGCGCAGCCGCTTGCCGGTAGCCGCGAAGATCGCGTTCGACAGCGCCGCGGCCGTCGCGGCCGTGCCCGGTTCGCCGATCCCGCCCGGTGCTTCGCCGCTTTTCACCAGATGGACCTCGATCGGCGGCGTCTCGTTGATCCGCAGCATCCGGTAGTCGGTGAAGTTGGTCTGCACGACGCGACCGTCCTCGATCGTGATTTCGCCGTACAGCGCGCCCGTGATCCCGAAGATGATGCCACCCTGCACCTGCGCCTCGATCGTGTTCGGGTTCACGTACATGCCGCAGTCGACCGCGCACACGACACGCTTCACCAGCACCTCGCCGTTGTCCACCGCGACGTCGACGACGATCGAGAAGAAGCTGCCGAACGCGTGCATCACCGACACGCCGCGGCCCTGCCCCTTCGGCAGCGACGGGCCGCCCCAGCCGGCCGCCTTCGTCGCGACGTCGAGCACGTTGAGCGCGCGCGGCGTCTTGCCGAGCAGCGCGCGGCGGTATTGCACGGGGTCGGTCTTGGTCTGCGCGGCCAGCTCGTCGATGAAGCTCTCGACCACGAACGTGCCCCGCGTCGGGCCGACGCCGCGCCAGAACGCGGTCGGCACGTGTCGCGGCTCCTGGCGCACGTAGTCGACCAGCTGGTTCGGCAGGTCGTACGGCAGCTCGGCCGCGACCTCGACCGCATCCGGATCGACGCCGTTCTGGAACGCGGGCGGTGCGAAACGCGCCATGATCGACGAACCGACGATCCGGTGCTGCCACGCGATCGGCTTGCCGTTGGCGTCGAGGCCGGCCGAGATCTTGTCGTAGTAGCACGGCCGGTACATGTCGTGCTGGACGTCTTCCTCGCGCGTCCAGATCACCTTCACCGGCGCGCCGACCTGTTTGCCGATCTTCACGGCCTGGCCGATCATGTCGGTTTCGAGCCGCCGCCCGAAGCCGCCGCCGAGCAGGTGGTTGTGCACGACGATCTTCTCCGGCGCGAGCCCGGTCAGTTGCTGCACCGTATCGCGCGCCCGCGTCGGCACCTGCGTGCCGACCCAGATCTCGCAGCCGTCGCCGCGCACGTGCACCGTGCAGTTCACGGGTTCCATCGTCGCGTGCGCGAGCAGCGGCTGTTCGTAGACGGCGTCGACACGCGTCTTCGCGTTCGCGAATGCGTTGCCGACGTCGCCTTCCTTGCGCGCGACCGCGCCCTTGCCGTTCGCCGCCGCCTGCGCGAGATCCGCGAACAGGTCCTTCGTCGACACCTTCGCGCCCGCGCCTTCGTTCCACTTCACGACGAGCGCCGATGCGCCGCGCTTCGCGGCCCACGTGTGATCGCCGACCACCGCCACCGCGTTGTCGACGCGCACGACCTGGCGCACGCCGGGGATCGTCTTCGCGGCCGTATCGTCGACGCTCGCGACCGTGCCGCCGAACACCGGGCTGTTCACGATCACCGCGTACAGCATGCCGGGCACGCGCACGTCGAGCCCGAACTGCGCGGTACCGTCGACCTTTTCCGGCGAATCGAGCCGCTTCGCGGGCGTGCCCACCAGCTTGAAATCCGCCGGCTTCTTCAGCGGGACGTCCTTCGGCACCGGCAGCTTCGCCGCGGCGTCGGCGAGCTGGCCGTACGACGCGCGCCGGCCGCTCGGCGGATGCTGCACTTCGCCGTTCGCGGCGACGCAGGTGGCCGGATCGACATTCCATTGCTTCGCGGCAGCCGTGACCAGCAGCGTGCGTGCGGTCGCGCCGGCACGCCGCATCGGTTCCCACGCATAGCGCACCGACGTCGAGCCGCCGGTGAGCTGGCCGCCGAGCAGCGGATCGAGGAACAGCTTCTCGTTCGGCGGCGCATGGTCGAGCGTCACGCTCGACAGCGGCACCTCGAGTTCCTCGGCGATCAGCATCGGCAGCGACGTGTAGACGCCTTGCCCCATCTCGACCTTCGGCATCACCAGCGTGACCTTGCCGGCGCGGTCGATCTGCACGAACGCGTTCGGTGCGAACACGCCCGGCTGCGCGGGTTCCGCCGCATCGCCGCCGATCACCGAACGGCGCGCATCGTCGCCCGCGGCCGGCAGGCTGAAGCCGAGCAGCAATCCGCCACCGGCCGCCGCGCCCAGCGACATGCCGAGCTTGAGGAACGAGCGGCGCGACACGCCCGCGCCGGCCCGACCTGCTTCGATCAGTCCTCGCGACATGTCACGCCTCCTTCGCGGCTTGCTTCACGGCCGCGCGAATCCGGTGGTAGGTGCCGCAGCGGCAGATATTGCCGGCCATCGCGGCGTCGATGTCGGCATCGCTCGGGTTCGGGTTCGATGCGATCAGCGCGGTGGCGGCCATCACCTGTCCCGACTGGCAGTAGCCGCACTGGACGACGTCGAGCTCGCGCCATGCCTGCTGGACCTTGTGGCCGGCCGGCGTCGCTCCGACGGCTTCGATCGTCGTGATCTTGCGGCCCGCGACGGCGGCGACCGGCAGCACGCACGAGCGCGCGGCGACGCCATCGAGATGCACGGTGCACGCGCCGCATTGCGCGATCCCGCAGCCGAACTTCGTGCCGGTGAGGCCGACGACGTCGCGCAGCACCCAGAGCAAGGGCATGTCGTCGGGGGCGTCGACCGAGCGGGCTTCGCCGTTGATATTGAGGGTGATCATTCAGCCTCCGGGGCCGGTGTATTGGGGGAACGGCGCGTACGATGCGCCGCGTCGTGTCGTCATCGCCGCCGCACGTCGTGCGGCGGATGCCGCGCGGCCCGGGTGGGAGCGGGCCGCGACGGAGATTGCAGGGTTACTCGGCGACGTCGATGCCCGACAGCGCCTTGATGACCGGCGGCGCCGTGAACCAGTCGGCCGACTTCGTGCGGAATTCGACGAAATACGGGCTCGCGAGGTGCGCGTCGAACGCGGCCTGGTCGTCGTAGATTTCGTACAGATGCAGGTTGGGCGAGCCGCCCTGCTCGCGGAACAGATCGTAGCGCCGGTTGCCCGGTTCGGCGCGCGTCTTGCCGACCATGCTGCGCAGTTCGTCCTCGGCGGCCTGCGCGTATTCGGGTTTCACGAACAGCGAAGCAATCACGTGAAGCGCCATCTTGTCACTCCTGTCGAAACAACGAAATCGGGAAGGCCGCGTGCCGGCGTCATGGCGATGCCGGCACGCGGCCGTTCGGTACTGCAAGCCGGTACGGTCGTGTCAGGCCAGTTCGTCCGGGCCCACGCGCACGACGACCTTGCCGAAATTCTTGCCGGCGAGCAAGCCAATCAGTGCTTCCGGTGCATCGGCGAGATCCGGGACGACGTCCTCGAGCGTCTTCACCTTGCCCTGCGCGACCCACTCGCCCATTTCCCTCATGAACGGTGCATAGCCCGTTGCATAGTGATCCAGGATGATGAAACCCTGCATCCGGATGCGCTTGCGCAGGATCGTGCCCATCAGCGCCGGCACGCGGTCACGGCCGGTCGACACGGCCTTGTCGTCGTAGGCTGCGTCGTTGTAATGCGCGATGATCCCGCACACCGGCACGCGCGCATGGTCGTTCAGCAGCGGCCACACCGCGTCGAACACGGCGCCGCCGACGTTCTCGAAATAGACGTCGATGCCGTTGGGGCACGCGTCCTTCAGCTTCGCGGCGAACGCCGGGTCGCGATGGTCGACGCATGCGTCGAAGCCGAGCGTTTCGGTCACGTACGCGCACTTGTCGGCGCCGCCCGCGACGCCGACCACGCGGCAGCCCTTCAGCCTGGCGATCTGGCCGACCACCGCGCCGACCGCACCGCTCGCCGCCGCGACGACCACGGTTTCGCCGGCCTTCGGCTCGCCGATCTTCAGCAGGCCCGTATAGGCGGTGAAGCCCGGCATGCCGAGCACGCCGAGCGCATACGACGGATGCGCGAAATCGCGGCCGAGCGGAATCAGGTCGCGGCCGTCGGACAGCGCATAGTCCTGCCAGCCGGCCCCGGCCACGACGAGATCGCCTTCGCGGAACGCCGGCAGGTTCGACGACACGACCTGGCTGACCGTGCCGCCGACCATCGGCTGGCCGAGTTCGGCGGGCGGCGCATAGGACGGCGCGTCGCTCATCCGGCCGCGCATGTACGGATCGAGCGACAACCAGACCGTGCGCAGCAGCACCTGGCCGGCGCCGGGCGTCGGCACGGCGCCGGATTCGGTGCGGAAGTTGTCCGGCGTCGGCGCGCCGACCGGGCGCGAATTCAGGATGATCTGGCGGTTTGCGGTCTTGCTTTGCGGCATGTGAGCCTCCGTCAACAGGAATGGACGTGCTTCGTGGGCACGAGCGGATCAGGGATGGATCAGCAGAAGACGCACGCGGGCGACAGCGTCGGCGCCCAGGTCGTCGCAACTGCGTATGCGTGCGGGTGAATCGATCGGGACAGCGTAACGCGGCGTGGCACGTTCGTCATGCGAATTTGAGTAGACCAGTCGTCTAGATTGAAGGTAAAAACAAGGCGCGCCGACGCGCGCCCGGATTACGACTGCGTACTGCCCGGCTCGATGGGCTCGATCGGTGGCAGGTTCAGCATGCGCCGTGTTTCGACCATCGCCCTTTCGAGCGGTTTGCGGTTGCGGTGAATCTTTTCCAGCAGCGTCGCGCCCAGCCACAACTCGTAGAGTATCGCGGCCGTGTACGACGGATCGGCGACCCCGCTCAGCGAGCCGTCGGCCAGCCCGGCCTCGATGCCGCCCGCGAGCCGCTCGATGATCTGGCTCGTGCCCTGCCGCAGCACCGTGCGCATCGCTTCCGACAGGTCCGACACTTCCGCGCCGAGCTTCACCGCGAGGCACTTGCCTTCCGGATCGTCCGCGCATTGCGTGTGCAGCCAGTTGCGCCAGTACGTCATCAGACGCTCGGCGCCCGTGCCGGCCTGTTGCTTGAGCAGGTTGTCGAGATGCGCGAGATAGCCGTCGAAATACGATTCGAGCAGCGCTTCGCCGAATGCCTCTTTCGAGCCGAAGTAATGGTAGAACGAGCCCTTCGGGATGCCCGCCGCAGCGAGAATCTCGTTCAGACCGACCGCCGAAAACCCCTTGTGGAGCATGATCGGCTTCGCGATATCCAGGATGTGCTGGCGGACTTCCGCGCCTGAAGATGCATTCATGATGGCGTATGTTAGCAACGATTAGACCGGTCGTCTAGTAACGTCGATCCGGCATGTTGAGCGGCACTTTACCCGATCCCCGCCGGGTGCCCAAATGCGCGTCGGTATGCCGGCTTCCTGCGGCGGCGACGGCAATCCGGCCGGCGCGTCGCCGTTCGTCGTTCGCCGCGGCCGGCGCCGCGTACGCGCCCCATTCGCAACGACGGGATCGCAGTCCGCTCGATCAGGTTCAACGCCGTCAACGCGGCCCAGTCGGCGACGCTCGCGTACGCGCCCTCCGCTCGTCCCGCTCCGCGGCAGGCGCTGCCTTGGCGCCCCGCAGCGGCGCCCGGCGCGCGAGCACCGCCATCTCGCGCCGCAGCGTCTCGAGTTCCTTGCTGCGCGCCGCGTCGGCCGCCCGCGTGCCGTCGAGCTGCCCCTGAAGCACGCCGCATCGATGCAGCGCATCGCCCAGTTGCGCCTGTAATGCCGCCACGTCTTTGCGCTGCTGCGCATCGCGCTGCTCGCTGCGCGATGTCATCGCGTCGAGTTCCTTTTGCAGCCGTGCGGCTGCAAGCCGCTCGCGATCGATCTCCTGAAGCGCCCGTTTCTCCGACGCGCGCAAGCGTTCCTCGGCCCGGCCGGCGTCATCGCGCAGCCGGTCGAGCTGGGCGGTGAAATCCGCACGCGCCTGCGAGAGTGCGCGGTCGCCTTCCGCGTTGTCGGCCGCGAGGCGTTCGAGCTCCGCTTGCAGCGCCTGTCGCGATGCGCCGTCTGCCGCCCTCGCCTGCTCCAGTTCCTGAATGCGCACCTGCGCGGCCAGCAGTGCGGCCGTGCGTTGCTCCAGCGCGGCTTCGGTGCGGGCCAGTGCTGCCCGCAGCGTCGCCACGTCCGCATGCGCCGCCGCCCGCTCGGCTTCGACCTCCGCGCGCAGCGCATCGAGCGCGGCCGACGCGGCGGTGCTCGACCGATTCCACAGCGCGGCAACGAGTTCACCAGCGGCCGCCTGCAGATCGGCCGGCAGGTCGGGATGCTCGATGCGCACGCGACTCTTTTCCCGCAGCTCGGCCCAGAACTCGCCGAGGACGGCCGTCGGCGTGCTCATGCTGCCCTTGCGAACGAGCTGGTACAGGCGGTTCGCGGTCGGCGTGATGCCGAAGCGGAAAAACAGCAGCGCGCAGGCTTCGCGGTACAGCTCGCGAGTTTTCGGGAAGTCGGCCTTGAGGCGCTCGATTTCAGCGATCAGGCGGGATTCGTCGGCGGCGAGATCGGACATGGCGGACTCGGTGGAAATTTCGTAAATAATATAACGTAAACCGTTAAATATCCAATTCTACCGAGCGATTAATTTGACATTATTTCTATAATGTCGAGATGACTGGCGGTTGGCATGGCATGTGGAATCGAAGCGTCCATTTGCACGATCTTGTAATTGCTTTGTAACCATGCCTACGGGTGGCTCGTACGATGAACGCGCGGCCGCCTCGAATCGCGGGGCGCAGCGCCGCATTGCCATATAGTCGAGGAGGCTTCCGCCTCCCTCCTCGCCCGGTCTTCGTCATGGAAAATCAAACTGTCAACGCGCGGAGGGATGAGTACATCCGCGCCGGGGAGCGTGAGGAGCAGGAGAGTTCGCGCGCATCCGTGAGAAGCGGCGAGCGTATGCAGGAAGCGATGCTTTTCGTCGCACCCTCAATCGTGCGGAACGCGACGTGTCGCCGTCGCACGGACGAATTTCGAGCGTGCGGACCTTACTTGACCTTGACCACGACTTTACCCTTCGCGCGTCCTTGCGCTAGGTACTCAAGCGATTCCTTTGCTTGTTCAAACGGAAACACCTTGTCAATCACAGGATGGATACGTTCGGATTCGAGCAGTTTGCCGATCTCGGCAAGTTGAGCGCCGTCGGGGCGTACGAAGAGAAATGAGTAGGTGACATCCCGCTTCCTCGCAAGGCGCATGATCTTGCGGCTCATCAGACCGAATACAAACTTCAGGACGAAGTTCAGCCCGCGAGCACGGGCGAACGCTGCGTCCAGCGGACCGATAAGAGAGACGATCTTCCCGCCCTGCTTCAAGATTCCTACCGATTTTTCAACCGCGTCACCTCTAATCGTGCCAAGCACCACATCGTAGTCGCGCAGCACTTTCTCGAACGCTTGCTTCTTGTAGTCGATTACTTCGTCCGCGCTCAGGCTTTTCACCAACGGGATATTACCCGTGCTGGTATTGGTTCCCACCTCGGCGCCGAAATATTTGGCCAGTTGGATCGCAAACGTTCCAATACCGCCGGACCCCGCAGGAATGAACACCTTCTGACCCGGCTGAAGATTGGCACGCTCCTTCAGTGCTTGCCATGAAGTGAGGCCGACCATTGGGACCGAGGCGGCCTGCACGAAGTCCAGGTTGACCGGTTTCGGGGCTGCAGCGCTCTCCGGTACCACTGCGTACTCTGCGATAGATCCTCTTCCAAGGTCGAACAGACTTGCAAAGATGGCGTCGCCTTTCTTGAAGCGAGTGACGCGGCTGCCGACATCGATCACGATGCCGGCCAGATCGCTGCCGATGGTCGCGGGCAGTTGGACCTTCAAGACGGGTTTGAACATTCCCGTTGGAATCATGTTGTCGATCGGGTTCACCCCCGCGGCGTGAACCTCGACCAGCAGTTCGTCGGGCTCGAGCGTGGGGCGCGGCACTTCGGCGAACCCGATCTCGGGTGATTTGCCATAGCGCTTGAATGTGAGTGCTTTCATGTTGCACTTGCTCCGATGGTGCGTTGTATTCGCGAGAAACTTCATACGCCTCTGGTCCACAAGGTGTTCATTCCGATAGAAATTCCAGTGCCATGGGTACGAAGCTGGTGTGATGCTGGAAGATTCCGCCGTGGCCGGCGTCCTGATAAATGACGAGTTGCGCCTGGTGGATGCGGCGGCCCATATCGTGGCTGAGCGCGGTGGGCACCATGATGTCGTTATCCCCATTGGCGATCAGGACAGGCATGGGCAGGCTGGCGAGATCCTGTGGCGCTTGCCGGCCCCACGCCTTGATCGCCTTGAGTTGACGAAGGAAGGCGCGAGGTGTCGGCCCCTTGTCGCGGCCAGCCTCACGTTCCTTCAACCGTTTCAAGAAGGCGCTTGCCGCGCGCTGGCCGTTGGTTGTCGACGTGAAGAACAGATACGCCTTCGGATCGCGCAGCGTCAGCAGGCCTTTGAGCATGAGTGGCCAGGACACGGTGCCCACACGATCAATCCCGTGACCGCCGGCGGGGCCCGTGCCAGTGAGTATGAGCTTGCGCACCAGGCCCGGTGCCTTGAGCGCCACGTCCTGCGCGACGAAGCCGCCAAGCGAGAAGCCGAGCAGATCGACTCGATCGAAACCCATTGCGCGAATCAGCGCGATGGTGTCGCGCGCCATTTCGTCCACGGTCACGGGCGCGACGCCACCGGATAAGCCAATTCCTCGATAGTCGATGGCGATGACGCGATGTTTCTGAGCCAAGCCATCGACGATGCGCGGGTCGAAGTTGTCCAGCACGGCGCCCCAATGGTTCAGCAAAACCAAAGGAATGCCGCCGTGCGGACCCAGTTCACGGTAGGCGAACCGGGTTCCAGCCGCGTTGACGAACTTGTTCGGTGCCCGCGCATACGACGTCGTCGATTGGGTGTCCGGGTTGATGCTCTTCATCATTCACTCTTCGACTGCGCGCGTCAGCATTGAATGGTCAGGCGCGGATCTGATAACGCTCGGCCGCGTGTGCCTGTCGAATGTCCGATAGCAGTCCCTGGCGAGCGCCATCCAGCGCGTCCCACCGCCCAGCTACGTGGAGCGGCGGGATCGTGACCCGTTCGCGACGGTCGAACCCGATCAGTGCGGCATCAACCAACTCGCCCACCTCCATCACCTCGGGCAGCGTGTTCACGTCGACCCCGGCGCGCTCCCAGATCTCCGTGCGCGTCGCCGCCGGCAGGACGGCCTGCACGTAAACCCCCTTGGGTGACAACTCGAGATTCAGGCCCTGCGACAGGAACAGCACGAACGCCTTGGTCGCGCCGTAGATCGACATGCCGAACTCGGGCGCGAAACCTACCACCGAGCCAATGTTGACGATCGAGCCGTTACCGGCCTGCACGAAGCGTGGCGCGACCGCCGCTGCGAGCCTCGTCAGCGCCGTCGTGTTGAGCGTGATCAGGTGTTCGATGCTTTCAGGGGTTTGCTGCAGCAAGCCGCCCGACTGAGCCACGCCGGCATTGTTGATCAGAATTCCTATTCGATCGTCATCGCGCAGACGAGCCTCGAGCGCGGACAGATCGGTGGACTGGGTCAGGTCGGCCTGCAGCACGTCTACCGCCACACCGGTTTCCTCCCGCAGGCGCGCTGCCAACGCATCGAGTCGCGCCTTGTCGCGGGCGACGAGAACGAGGTCATGGCCACGCCGAGCGAAGCGCTCGGCGTAGGTGGCACCGATGCCGCTGGAGGCGCCAGTGATGAGGACTGTCGGAAGCGTGGTCATGGGTACTTTCCTTTGCAAGGGTTCTTCTGGCGGGGGCTCGATCAGGAGCGCGAGCCTTAGCCGGAAATCGTCGGGTAATCGATGTAACCCACCGCGCCGCCGCCATAGAGCGTCGCCGGGTTGAACTGCGTCAGGGGTGCGCCGTGCTTCAGGCGTTCGACCAGGTCCGGGTTGCCGATAAACGGACGGCCGAACGCGAACAAGTCGGCTCTGCCCTCTTTGAGTTGAGTGGTGGCGAATTCCAGGTCGTAGCCGTTGTTGGCCAGATAGGTCTGCCTGAAACGGCGACGCAGCGCGTCATAGTCGAATGCCGCAACATCGCGTGGGCCGCCAGTCGCGCCTTCGACCACGTGCAGATAGACGATGCCCTGCGCGCTGAGCTGTTCGGCGACGTAGTCGTACTGCGCTTGCGGATCGCTGCAGGAAATGCCGTTGGCCGGCGAAACGGGCGAGATGCGCACGCCCGTGCGCTCTGCGCCGATTTCCTTAACCACGGCGGCGACCACTTCGAGCAGCAGGCGCGCACGGTTCTCGATCGAGCCGCCGTAGTCGTCGGTGCGATGGTTGGCCCCGTCCTTGATGAACTGTTCCAGCAGATATCCGTTGGCGCCGTGAATTTCCACGCCGTCGAAACCGGCGGCAATCGCGTTGGCCGCAGCCTGTCGAAAGTCGTTCACGATGCCCGGCAGCTCGGCCAGTTCCAGCGCGCGCGGCTCGGACACGTCGGCAAAGCCGTTATTGACGAAAGTCTTCGTTTCGGCGCGGATGGCGGAAGGCGCGACCGGCGCCGTACCGCCAGGTTGCAGGTCGGTGTGCGAGACGCGGCCCACATGCCAGAGCTGCACGAAGATGCGTCCGCCCTTCGCATGGACGGCGTCCGTGACCTTCCGCCAGCCAGCGACCTGCTCCGGCGTGTACAGGCCCGGCGTGTCCTGATAGCCCTGAGCCTGGGCCGAAACCTGAGTGGCCTCGGTGATGATCAGGCCGGCCGACGCGCGCTGCGCGTAGTAGGTTGCGGCAAGCTCGCTGGGCACCAGCCCGGCGCCGGCACGGTTGCGAGTCAACGGTGCCATGACGATGCGATTGGTGAGCGTCAGGCCACCGAGGGCGTACGGCTCGAAAAGCGATTTCTCTGACATGTCGTTCCAGCGTCGAATGGTGGGAATGGCTCAATGATGACGACCATAATCTAAAGTGTCAATGCTTTGATGACGATCAACATCAATGTATAGTCAGGCCATCAGACAGGAACGCGCCCACGGAGAGGAAAAGTGAAAGTCACCAAGGCACAGGCCCAGGCCAATCGGGCCCACGTTGTTGAAACAGCGTCGACGCTGTTCAGGGAGCGCGGTTTTGATGGGGTCGGAGTGGCGGATCTGATGGGCACAGCTGGTTTCACCCACGGCGGCTTCTACAAGCACTTCCGCTCAAAGACCGATCTGATGGCGGAATCGGCGGCCTGCGGCATGGCGCAGACCGTCGCGCTGACCGCTGGTGTGGACCCGTCGGAGTTCGTGCGGCTGTATCTCGCGCGCGAGCACCGCGACTCACGCGCAACCGGCTGCACGATGGCAGCGCTGGGCGGGGATGCCGCACGTCAACCTGAAGCGGTCCGGGCCACATTCGCGGACGGCATCGAAAGACTGCTGGCGGCGTTGGTCCGAGAACGTGATTCGTCAGACGGTGCAGACTCGGCCGAGGCCCGAGCCAACTGCCTCGACATCATGGCGCATGCGGTTGGCGCGATTGTGTTGTCGCGGGCGTGCCCGGATGACTCTCAACTGGCCGACGAAATCCTGACGGTATGTCGCGACAAGATTCTCGCGACACTGGGGCCGTCGGCGACAGCACGCGAACCGGCGCACGATCATGGTAACCACAGCCCCGCTAAGCAAACGTGACATGGGGCGCCGATAGCCGCGTACTGGACGACTTTGCATTTCACGGAACGGGGGATGTCTCTAATCACCGATTCCTGACGGCACACCGACACGCGGCACGCAACGCGTTGACCGCTGTCGATGGTTCGCCGGACGAATATGGCCGGTTCCGATGAATCGACATGGTGAGCCGCTTACCCTAGCGGCACCACGCTCCCGAGCAGAATCCGCACGAGCGTCGCCTGGCGCGTGACGCCCGTCTTCGAGAAGATCGCGCGCAGATGCGTGCGCGCGGTGTTCTTGCTGATCCCCGACTCCTCGGCCGCTTCCTCGAGCGTCAGCCCGTTCGTCAGCAGCAGCGCGAGCGACGTCTCGGCGGGCGTCAGGTCGAACAGCTTGCGGATGATTTCCTGCGCGCCCTGCGGCTTGCGGTCGGGATCGCGCAGGAACAGCGTGACGGCCGGCCGCCGCTTGTTGTCCTCCGACCAGTCGGACAGCAGCACGGTGCGCACCAGCAGCCCGAGGCGCGGCTTGTCGAAACTGCGCGTGATCGGCATCGCTTCGACAGTCGCCGCGGCCGTGCCGTGGTGCCCCATCACCGCGTGGCGGATCAGCCGCTTCAGCGTACGGTTCTCCTGTGCGTCGGTCGCCTCGATAGTGCCGCGCGCAATCGTCAGACCGTTGTTCTGCCTGAGGATCTCGTCGGCTACGCTGTTCAGGTCGATGATCGTGCCGTTCTCGTCGAGCGTGATCGTGCCGATCTGCATCCGGTTGATCGCGTTCGCATAGATCGAACGCTCGACCTCCGCCGTGTCGAGCCGCGAATGCAGTTCCACCGCGCGCTTCAGATGCGGCAGCAGCAACGCGCAGATTGCCTTGTCGCGCGCGGAGAACTGCTTCGACGCATGGTTGCGGCACACGCGGAAGCGGCACTCGACGCCCGACGGCGTGCGCAGGTCGGCGCCGAGGATGTAGCGCACGTCCTGCGGCTTCAGGAACTGCTTGTACAGCTCGCTCGACAGCCAGCCCGTGTCGCCGAACACGTCGTCGACCGTGACCACGCGATCGGCCGGCAGGCCGACGAACGGGTCGAGCGAATAGTAGTAGTTGTTGTACGACGCCTCGCCGTCGCCCGGAACGACCGGGCCGAACTCCGACGCGTGCACGGACAGCGGCGCGCGGCGATCGCTCGCAGCCGCGCGCAGGATCAGCGTCACGTAATTCGCCTGCAGCCAGCGGCGCACCAGTTCGAGCGCACCGGCCCACGGCGGCGTCTCCAGCGGCCCCTGATAGATGCGCGCCATCAGCTCGCTGAAATCCGCGACGCCGATGTCGGCCTCGTCACTGGTTGCCTGGCTCTCTTGCGGAGCCCATCTCGTCTCCATCAGCACGCTCCATCCTCCATACGACATGTTTCCGGCGCGACCCAATCGCGCCGCCATGATTAAGACGCGTCTAAATTCGCGCGTCATCGGGAGATTTACTGAATGGTGAGAATTGGCCATTCGGACGAACCGACCATCGTCCGATCGGGTGATGTGGCGTCGTGCCTGCTGCGCTGGAATGCCCGTCAGGCCGTGCCGGCAAGCGTCCGGCGCGGACTCAGGGAAAACCGCGACACGGGTTTACCTGATTCAAACCGCATCCGATTCAGACAGGAGTCCCCATGCCGCTCGACCCACAGGCGCAGGCGCTGCTCGCCGCGTTCGCCCAGGCACCCGCGATCGACTTCGCCCAGCTCACCGTTCCCGCGTATCGCGCGAGCCTTGCCGCCGGCGGCGCATTCGCCGCGGGCGATGCCGTCGCCGCCGAAGAGGACTGGCAGATTCCCGCGTCGGGCCGCCGTTTGGCCGCGCGGCTGTATCGGCCTGCTGCCGACGGGCCGTTGCCGCTGACCGTGTTCTTCCACGGCGGCGGCTTCGTATCGTGCGGCATCGATTCGCACGCGAACCTGTGCCGCAGCCTCGCGGCGCGTGCGCGCACGCTCGTGCTGTCGGTCGACTACCGGCTCGCGCCCGAGGCGCGCTTTCCGGCCGCCGCACACGACGCCTGCGACGCCGTGCGCTGGGCCGCCGCCAGTGCGCGCGATCTCGGCGCACGCGCCGGCGCGGTGGCGGTCGCCGGCGATAGCGCGGGCGGCAATCTGGCGGCAGTCGCCGCGCTGCAGTTGCGCGGCTCGGGCATCGCGATCGTGCACCAGTTGCTGCTGTACCCGGTCGTCGATTGCGCGACCGAGCATCCGTCGTACGAAACGCTCGGCAGCGGCTACTTCCTGACGGCGGAGATGATGCGCTGGTTCAAGCACCACTATTTCGACGACGGCGCCGATCGCGCGTCGCCGCTTGCGAGCCCGCTCGCCGCCCCGGATGTCGCGGGCGCGGCGCCGGCGACGATCGTCAGCGCCGAATTCGATCCGCTGCGCGACGAAGCCGAAGCGTATGCGCTGCGGCTCGCGCAGGCCGGCACACCGGTGACGCTCGTGCGCTGGCCGGGCCAGCTTCACGGTTTCGCGAGCATGCTCGGCGCGATCGATGCGGCCGACCGCGTGCTGAGCTTCGGGGCCGACGCGCTGCGCCGTGCGTTCGACGCGACGGAGGCACGATGACGCTCGCCGGCACGCTGGAGATCGTCGACGAGTTGCGTGCGGGCCGGATGGTCCTGCTCGTCGACGAAGAGGATCGCGAGAATGAAGGCGATCTCGTGATCGCAGCCGATCACGTGACGCCCGACGCGATCAATTTCATGGCGCGTTTCGGGCGCGGGCTGATCTGCCTGACGCTGACCGCGGCGCACTGCGAGCGGTTGCGGCTGCCGCCGATGGCCGATTGCAACGGCACGCCGTTCGGCACCGCGTTCACCGTCAGCATCGAGGCGGCCGAAGGCGTGACGACCGGCATTTCGGCGGCCGATCGTGCGCATACGATCCGCACGGCGGTGCGGGCCGGCGCCCGCCCGGACGATCTCGTCCAGCCCGGCCACGTGTTCCCGATCGCCGCGCGCCCGGGCGGCGTGCTGGTGCGCGCCGGGCATACCGAGGCCGGCTGCGATCTCGCGGCGCTCGCCGGGCTCACACCCGCGTCGGTGATCTGCGAGGTGATGAACGACGACGGCACGATGGCGCGGCTGCCCGAGCTGAAGGCGTTCGCCGCGCAGCACGGGCTGAAGATCGGCACGATCGCCGACCTGATCCACTACCGCCGCGAACACGAATCGCTCGTCGAACGCGTCGGCGAGCGGCCGCTGCATACGCCGTGGGGACGATTCCGCGCGATCGAGTATCGCGACACCGTGCACGGCGCACCGCATCTCGCGCTCGTGCGCGGCGAGCTCGACCCGTCGACGCCGGTGCTGACGCGCGTGCACGAATGCCATTCGCTGCTCGACCTGCTCGATGCGGAGCCGTCCGCGCATTCGTGGCCGCTGCACGCCGCGCTGCAACGGATCGACGCGGCCGGCTGCGGGGTGGCGGTGCTGCTCGACTGCGACATGCGCGGCGACGCGATGCGGATGCCGGCGGCCCCTGCGCGCCGCGACGGGCGCGTGACGGGGATCGGCTCGCAGATCCTGCGCGAGCTCGGCGTGCGGCGGCTGAACGTGCTGTCGAGCCCGTTCCGGCTGCCCGCCCTGTCGGGACACGACCTGGAGATCATGGCGTTCATTCCGCTCGGCGACGACGATCCGGAAAGCGTGCGAGGCACGCACGCGAACCCGCTGCGGGCAGCGTGACGCGTTGACGCAGGGGGATCGGCGGGCGCTCCGGTTGACAGGCTATCGTTTGTTTTTGGTCAATACAGGTTTTGGTTTGTATTTTGACGATACATACCATAGACTGTATTTTTCGATGACAAACGATCGCCTGTCGTCCCGTGGAGCGCCCGATGGACTTTCCGATCCAGACCCTGACCCAGCTGCGCCCGATACTCGTCGGCTTCCGGAAAGCCGCGGGGCTTACGCAGGCACAACTGGCCGCCCGCCTGGGCGTCACGCAGCAATCCTACGCGCAGCTCGAAGCCAACCCGTCGGCGGTCAGCATCGAGCGGCTCTTCAAGGTGCTGAATACGCTCGGCGTTCACATGACGCTCGCGCTGGCCGGGCAGGACCTGTCGGCGGTATCGGCCGATCCCGCGCCTGATGCCGCGGCGGCGGCTTCCCAACCAACCGCGCGCAAACGCACGCCGGCAGCGATGCGCGGCACCACGCCCACCGTCAAGGCGGCCCCGCCCGGGACCGGCGCCACCCGCAAGCGGTCCGCAACCGCCGCACCTGCCAAGCCGCGGGCGTCGCAGCGCGAGGACTGGTGACGATGGCCACGCGTGCCCGTCACGACCGGCTCGACCTGTGGATGAACGGCATTCCGGTCGGCTACTGGGAAGTCCGGCGCGGCGTCGAGCGTCTCGTCTACCTGCCGGACTGGCTCGACGACCGCCAAGGGCGGCCGCTGTCGCTGTCGCTGCCCTTCACGCCCGGCAACCAGCCGCACCAGGGCGCGATCGTCGCAGATTATTTCGACAACCTGCTGCCGGACAGCGAACCGATCCGCCGTCGCATCGCGCAGCGTTACCGGCTCCGCTCGACGGCGCCGTTCGAGTTGCTCGCATCGATCGGCCGCGATTGCGTCGGCGCGATCCAGATGCTGCCGCCCGGCGAAACGCCCGTCGATCTCCAGACGATCGACGGCGAGATACTCGACGACGCGGCCGTCGCCGACGTGCTCCGCCACGCGACCGCCACGCCGCTGCCGGGCCGCGCGGAGCCGGAAAGCGACCTGCGCCTGTCGATTGCCGGCGCGCAGGAAAAGACAGCGTTGCTGCGTCAGGGAAACCGCTGGCTGCGGCCGTCGGGCAGCACGCCGACGACGCATATTTTCAAGCTGCCGCTCGGGCGCGTCGGGAACATGCAGGCCGACATGCGGACCTCCGTCGAAAACGAATGGCTGTGCTCGAAGCTCGTCGCCGCGTACGGCCTGCCGGTCGCGCCGTGCGCGATCGGCCGGTTCGACGACCAGAAGGCGCTGATCGTCGAGCGCTTCGACCGGCGCGCTTCGCGCGACCGCACTTGGATCCTGCGGCTGCCGCAGGAGGACATGTGCCAGGCGACCGGCACGCCGGCGGGCACGAAATACGAATCCGACGGCGGCCCCGGCATCGACACGATCATGGGCATCCTCGCGAATTCGGCCGACGCCGCGCACGACCGGATGAATTTCTTCGTCGCGCAACTCGTGTTCTGGGTGCTGGCGGCCATCGACGGCCATGCGAAGAACTTCAGCATCACGCACCTGCCGGGCAACACGTATCGCAGCACGCCGCTGTACGACGTGCTGTCCGCGCATCCGATCATCGGCACGCGTCGCAACCAGCTGCCGCCGCGCCGCGCGCGGCTCGCGATGGCCGTGTGCGGGAAGAACCGGCATTACGTGATCGGCGAGATCCAGCCGCGCCACTGGATCGCGCAGGGCCGGCGCGTCGGCCTGACCGAAGACGACGTGCGCGCCGCAATGGCGGCCGTCGTCGCGCGCACGGAACCCGCGATCGCCGAAGCCACCGCCCAGATTCCGGCGGATTTTCCGGCGGACGTCGCGGACGCGATCTTCGACGGCATGCGCCGGCAGAGCGTCAAGCTGCGCATCGCCGGGTAGCCTCGGCCGTCGCGCACGGCGCGGTCAGGCTACTCGCCCGCGGCGAAGCGCCGGCAATGTTCGAGATACCCCGCTTCGTGGCTGCTCACGAGCTGGACGATGCTGTTCCACAGCCACATCGGCGCGTCGATCGTCTTCGGGCGGTTGCGGCCGAGTTCGGCGCGCCAGGCCGCGCGCGTCGGTTTGTCCATCTGGCGCGCGTGGGCGGCGCCGACTACAGCGCCGAGATAGCGCGCGACGTCGCGTGCATCGTCCTCGGCGAGCAGGTCGATGTCGAGCTTCAGGTCCTGCGGCAGCAGTTCGCGAATCACGACCGCGCGATCGAGCAGGCGCGCGGCCCGCATCCGCTCGCCGAGCGCGGGCGACAGATGCCGCGCGCCCTCCACGACGCGTTCGGCGTTGTCGCGCGGCATCGCGGCCGTTTCGTCGCGCGGCGCGGCCGCCGTCACGCCCTCCTTGATGTCCATCAGGCACAGGTCGTCGCCGTCGCTCACGTCGCCGTCGATATCGAGCAGCACCGCATACCGCAGCCGCCCGAGCGAACTGCAGCCTTTCACCCAGTACGCCGCGTCGAGCACGTCGACCCGGCCCGTGTCGTTGCGGCCCTTGAGGCTCGTGGCGAGTGTCGCGATCGCGTCGTCGTCGAACAGCTTGCCGATCGCACGCGCTTCCTTCGCGCCGAGCGGCCAGAAGCGGCGGCCGAGCGGAATCGTCGGCGCGAGCCCTTCGATCCGTTCGACGGCGAGCTGCCGCCACGAGCGGCGCATGGCCTGCTTCATCACGAGGTGGACCGGTTCGGGGCGCCCGGGCAGCTTCGCGCTGCGGCCGCCGAATGCCGACGCATAACCGGCCGTCATCGCCTCCATCATGTGCACGATCGTCAGGCCCGCCAGCGCGGACCCGCGCGCCGCCGTCGCCAGCGAAAGCCCGAGACGGATCAGGTCGTGAACGGGATTGCCGACGACCGTCTGGTCGAGATCCCGGATCTGCACGTCGATCTTCCCTTCACTGTTCGCAACCGGGCCGAGGTTCCCGGTATGACAATCGCCGCAGATCCAGATCGACGGCCCGTGCGGCAGCGCGCTGCCGTTGGTTTCGACGAGCCATTCGTAGAACCGGGCCGTATTGCCGCGCACGTACGCGTGCGGCGAACGCGCCATCTTCCGGCGGCGCAGTGCTGTGAGGATCGCCTGGCGCTCGGTGGGTTTCGGCAGGCGCTTTTGCTTCGATCGCGACGGGCTGGTCATGCGGTTCTCCAAATGTTCTTGTGGTGGGCGGCTTGTCGCTTCGTCGCGATGCCCGTCGGCGAGGCGTGCGCGCAAACAGGCCGCATCGCGTATGCAGGCATGCCGCGGGCCGCCGTGCCCTTCGGTTTCGACGATCGCGATGATCACCACAATGGCAACGCGGCTCGCCGGCCAACGCCGATGATGGGCTTGCGGCGCGATCGCCTGGCTGCCGATGTCGCGGCAGCCGTGGATCGGGACGGCCAGTCTGGACTTGGTCGGGACAGGTTCGATCCATGCGAGGCGGTCGAGTCGCTGTTTTCCGTCCAGCAGAAGTCCGTCGTGGGGCCGGCCGCGCAACCGAAAGGCGCCCGTAAGCGAACGGATCGACCGGCGGGTAGCGATGTTCGCGCATGGCCGCAGTGTGACACGGCAACGGACGCACCCGTCAACCCCAGGCGCCGCGCGGGGCCGCCGGCCGCACGCGGGCGGGCCATCCACCTGGACGATGCGCGGCGATGCGGGTTGCGCACAATGAGCGCCATGCCCATTCCCGACGCCCGCCCGACATGGAACCCACCGAACCGTCCACCGCGTTCAGCCCGTTGCAGATCGGCCCGCTGACGCTGCGCAACCGCTTGATCAAGTCCGCCACCAACGAGGGCATGACGCCGAACGGCGTGCCGTCGCGCGCGCTCGTGCGCTTCCACGAACGCATTGCGGAAGGCGGCGCCGCGCTGACGACCGTCGCGTACTGCGCGATCAGCGACGACGGCCGCACGTTCGTCGACCAGGCGCGGCTCGACGTGCCGACGGTTCGCCAGTTCCGCGCGCTGACCGATGCCGTCCATCAGCACGGCGCCGCCGCATCCGCGCAGATCACGCACGGCGGCTGCTTCACGTTCCTGCCGTCGCTGTCGACCCGACGGCCGTTGAGTGCATCGGGCGGCTTCAACAAGGTCGGCGTGATGAGCGGCCGCTTTCTGAAGCAGGCGATGACGCGCGATCAGATGTCGGCCGTTGCCGACGAATTCGCGCAGGCCGCACGCCATGCGCGCAACGCGGGCTTCGACGCGGTCGAGATCCACATGGGGCACGGTTATCTTCTCAGCCAGTTCCTGTCGCCGCTGTACAACCGCCGCCGCGATGCGTACGGCGGAAATGCGGCGCGGCGTGCCGCGTTCCCGGTCGACGTGCTGCGCCGCGTGCTCGATGCGGTGGGCCGCGACCTCGCCGTCGTCTGCAAGATCGGCGTGACCGAAGGCGTACGCGGCGGCGCCACGGCCGACGACGCATGCGAAACCGCGCGGCGACTCGAAGCCGAAGGCGCGCACCTGCTCGTGCTCAGCGGCGGGATGAACGTCGAATCGGTGTGGCAGTTGTTCGGCAGCCCGTTGCCCGGCGACGCGCGCGCGAACGCCGACAACGCGATCGTGCGCGCAGCGATGGCGCTGCAAAAGCTCACCGAGCCGAAAATGGGCGCGTTTCGCGAGATGTATTTCCTCGAGCACGCGAAGAAGGTGCGCGCGGCCGTCCGGATGCCGCTCGCCTACCTCGGCGGCGTACGTTCGCGCGAAAACGTCGAGCTGGCGATGCGCGAAGGGTTCGACGCGGTCGCGCTCGCCCGCGCGCTCGTGTTCGAGCCGGATTTCGTCAACGGGCTGCGCGACGGCCGGCTCGCGCGCTCGGGCTGCACGTCGTGCAACCGCTGTGTCGTGTCGATGTACACGCCGGGCGGCACCGCGTGCGTGCTGCGCGAGCCGAACGACCCCGCGCCGAACCGCGTGCCGGCCGCGGGCGCATGAGGCTCGGCGTGACACGTGTCACGCATGACGCCTGATGCGGGCGCCGGCGCCCGCGCGGTTCAGCCGGCGTCGCGTGCGCGGGCGAGCGCGGCGAGATTCCCTTCGCCGAACCCGTGGTGCCCCTTGCGCTGCACGATTTCGAAGAAGATCTCGCCGGGACGGCGCTTGACGAAGGTCTGAAAGAACAGGCGCGGCACGCCGTCTTTGCCGACCTCGCCGTCGACCAGCACCGCGCGCCGGCGCAGCGCGTCGAGATCCACGCCGTGCCCGGGCAGCCGCGCGTCGACGTCGTCGTAATAGCGGGCCGGCGGCTCGATGAACTCGACGCCGTTCGCACGCAGCG
This sequence comes from Burkholderia metallica, assembly GCF_001718555.1. NCBI lineage: Bacteria > Pseudomonadati > Pseudomonadota > Betaproteobacteria > Burkholderiales > Burkholderiaceae > Burkholderia > Burkholderia metallica. The sequence continues at coordinate 1,417,085 of NZ_CP013403.1, read as the reverse complement.
CATCGACGCAGGACAGGATGTCGTCGGTAGCCAGCGCGACGTGCTGCACGCCCTCGCCCGGATGGTCGGGCAAGTACGCGTGCATCAGCTGGGTGCGACGCGTGCCTTCCTCGTAGACCGGAATCCGCACCGCGCCGCACGGCGACACCATCACGCGCGACTCTTCCGACACGTGCCAGTGCGCGTCGATTTCGTGGATCTCGCGAAAATGCAGCAGGTCGTGGTAGAAATCCAGCCACTCCTGCATGCGCCCCGCACCGACCGTCTGCGTGAAATGATCGACCTGCTGCAGCCCGACACCCACGCAGTCCAGATCGGTATGCGCGGTCGCGATGTCGATCGGCCGGAAATCGATGTCGAAGATCGAGATGTCGCCGACGCCGCCGCGTTGGCCGCCGCGCCCGCGCCAGCGGTCGACGAAATAGAGGTGCGAATCGCCGATGCCCTGGATCGCCGGGATCTTCAGCTCGCCGACCCCCACCTTCTCGCCCTCGAATGCCCACGCGCCGAGCTCGATCGCCCGCTCGAACGCGCGCCGGGCGCTAGCCACGCGCAGCCCGATCGCGCACACGCCCATCCCGTATTCCTCCGCGTAGCGCGCGGCGAACGAATCGGGCTCGGCGTTGATCAGGAAATGCATCTGCCCTTGCCGGTAGAGCGTGACGTTCTTGCTGACGTGCCGCGCGATCGCCTTGAACCCGAACTGCTCGAAGCGCTGCGCGAGCGCTTCCGGCACGGGCGCCGCGAATTCGACGAATTCGAGGCCGGCCATCCCGAGCGGATTGGCAACCGGATCGGCAACGGGCGGCGTATCGCTGGACAGGGGGTGGGAATTGCCGGGCATTCCAGTCTCCGGAGGCATGCGGTCGATGGGGACGGCGCCCGTCGCATGCGGGATGCGCGGCCGGGGTGGCGACCGTGCATCCGCCCCGGACGGGCGAGTTTTCAATGCTGCAGATTTTAACCAAATCGTTCACGGCGGCACACCCTGGCCAAACGGGATATCGTCACGCCGCCTAGTGCAAACCCGGAAATCGTTCGATAATCGCACGAACTTGAACGATAATCGCGCACTCTGTCCGATTGGCCAATTGCCGCCGTGCGGCGCGCGCCCTATTCTCCGTTCACTCATCGACTTCAATGCAGCATCGGACGCGGCGCCGCCACGATTCCTCGATGCGCCGTGCCAGGAGACATCGCCATGACCCCAACCTTCGACACCCTCGATGCCGCGCAGCGTGCCCGCATCCGCAGCCAGGCTCGCAAGGCCGCGATCGGCAGCTTCGTCGGCGCCGTCGTCGACTGGTACGACTTCCTGCTGTACGGAATCGTCGCCGCGCTGGTCTTCAATTCCGAATTCTTCCCGAAAGTCAGCCCGACGATGGGCACGCTCGCGGCGTTCGCGACGTTCGGCGTCGGTTTCCTGTTCCGGCCGCTCGGCGGTGTCGTGTTCGGCCACTACGGCGACCGGCTCGGCCGCAAGCGGATGCTGGTGCTGACCGTGATGCTGATGGGGCTGTCGACGGTCGCGATCGGCTTGCTGCCGACGTTCGCGACGATCGGCTGGTGGGCGCCCGTGCTGCTGGTGCTGATGCGCGCGATCCAGGGTTTCGCGGTCGGCGGCGAATGGGGCGGCGCGGCGCTGATGGCCGTCGAAAGCGCGCCGAAGCAAAAGAAGGCGTTCTACAGCAGCGGCGTGCAGGTCGGCTACGGCGTCGGCCTCGTGCTGGCCACGGGCATCGTGTCGATCCTGAGTCACACGCTCGGCGAGGCCGCGTTCAAGTCGTGGGGCTGGCGCCTGCCGTTCGTGTTCAGCATCGTGCTGGTGCTGATCGGGCTGTGGGTGCGCAAGAACATGGACGAATCGCAGGAATTCGTCGAGAAGGTCGAGCACGGCAACCGCAAGCTGCGCCTGCCGGTGCTGGAAGCGCTGACGCGCCATCCGAAGGCATTCCTGCTGATCGTTGCGTTGCGCCTTGCCGAACTGTTCACGATGTACATCGTCACCGCGTTCGCGCTCAGCTATTCGACGACGAACCTCGGCATGTCGCGCGACCTGTTCCTGAACGTCGGTCTGCTGGTGGGCGCGGTGAGCTGCGTAACGATCCCGTGTTTCGCATGGCTGGCCGACCGCTACGGCCTGCGCCGTATCTACCTGATCGGCGCGCTGATCGGCGTCGCGTCGGCGGTGCCGTTCTTCCTCGCGCTGGAAGCGCGGTCGATCGCGTGGATCGTGATCTTCTCGATCCTGCTGGCGAACGCTGCGCACGACATGGTCGTAAGCGTCCAGCAGCCGCTGTTCACCGAGCTGTTCGGCGCCGAATACCGCTATAGCGGCGCGGGCGTCGGCTACCAGTTCGCGAGCGTGGTCGGCGGCGGGTTCACGCCGTTCATCGCGGTCGGCCTCGTCAGCGTGGCAGGCGGCTCGTGGCACCTCGTCGCCGGTTATCTCATGGTGGGCTGCCTGATTTCGCTGGCGGTCGCCGCGCGGATGCGCGCGGCGCGGTAACAACCTGACCTGGCCGGATGGCCGGTCCGGCCTTCGGCCGGCCATCGCACACGGGCCGATCGCGGCAGGCGGCAGGCAATGGCCCCGCCGCCTCGCGAGCGCAACGTCAAACACCGTCAGCTACCCGCCCCGATTCCCCCTTTTCCCCTCCGAACATTCCACGCCAGCCGCCGACCAATGGCATCATATGGGCCTACGTCAGTCACCGATACGCCCCCATATCATGTCGAATCTCATCGTCCACGGCGGCACTCCGCTGCGCGGGGACATCAAGCCGTCCGCGAACAAGAACGCCGTCCTGCCGATCCTGTGCGCCACCCTGTTGACCGATCAGCCGCTGCGCCTCGTCGGCGTGCCGGACATCACCGACGTACGCAAGATCCTCGACATCTTCCGCGCGCTCGGCAGCGACGTGTCGGTCGACTTCACGACGGGCCTGCTCGAACTCCACCATCGCAACACCCGATTCGATCCGGCCGTCCACCGGCTGCCGGAAGCGATGCGTTCGTCGATCATGCTGATTCCGCCGCTGCTCGCACGCTTCGGCGTCGCGCGCCTCGAGAACGACGTGAAGGGCTGCACGCTCGGCGTGCGCGAGATCGATCCGCACGTCGAGGTGTTCGAGCGCTTCGGCGCGCACATCGAGCGCACGCCCGATTCGCTGATCGTGCGCACCGACGGCCCGCTGACGGCCAACGACCACTGGCTCGACTACGCGTCGGTGACGACCACCGAGAACTTCGCGCTGTGCGCGACGGCCGCGAACGGCACGTCGACGCTGATGAACGCCGCGTCCGAGCCGCACGTGCAGGAGTTCTGCCAGTTCCTCGCGATGATCGGCGTCGCGATCGAGGGTATCGGCACGTCGCGGCTGTGCGTGACGGGCGGCCGCAAGCTCGGCGGCGGCGAGTTCCGCTTCGCCGAGGATTTCCACGAGATCGCGACGTTCCTCGCGCTCGGCGCGATCACCGGCGGCGACATCACGGTGCGCAACTCGTCGCCCGAACACTTCCCGCTGATCGACCGCACGTTCGCGAAGTTCGGCGTCCACATCACGCACCGCGACGGCTGGTCGCGCGCGGAACGCGACGGCCCGCTGCGCGTGCGCCGGCCGTTCACGCAGAACATTCTCACCAAGGTCGAAGCCGCGCCGTGGCCGTACCTGCCGGTCGACCTGCTGCCGATCTTCATCGCGCTCGGCGTGCGCGCGGAAGGCAGCGCGATGTTCTGGAACAAGGTCTACGACGGTGCGCTCGGCTGGTCCGGCGAACTGTCGAAGTTCGGTGCGCACGTGCTGCTGTCCGATCCGCACCGGCTGATCACGTTCGGCGGGCTGCAATTGACGCCGGCGCGCGTCGAGAGCCCGTACATCATCCGCGTCGCGATCGCGCTGCTGATGGTGGCCGCGAGTATCGAAGGCCGCTCGGAAATCATGAACGCGCTGCCGATCCGTCGCGCGCATCCGCACTTCGTCGAGAACCTGCGTTCGGTCGGCGCGAACGTCGAATGGACGAGCAGCGAGTAACGCTGCCCGGGGGCGGTACGCGTGACATCGCTACCGCCTCCGTTCCTTCCGCTTTCCTCCGGCCGCCTCGACAGGCGGCCCGCCAATCGGCGTCCCCCGCCCGTCAGCCGGCTCGGCCGGCTGTACTACCCGCGAAGCATCATTCCCCGCAATCGACGTCGCCCGCACCCATGTGGTCGAAGCCGTAAAGCATCACCGCGGTCGTCCCGCGTGCGGGATTGCTCGGCCGCCGCGCGAGGCTGTCGTCGGTTGGGCGGGACGGATACTGGACACTCGTGTCCATCAGGTTGTCCGGCTCCATCCGCCGTTCCGCGTCGGTCAGCTTGCGCCCTTCCGCGCGCGGCAGCCCGAACGCCTTGCGCACGTCCGCTTCGTTCCACGTGCCCTTGAGCGTGACGGTGACCATCTGCAGCCGGCCTTGCTCCCAGTCGAGATAGACCTTCGTCGCGAGCGGATGCACGCTTGCCGCGAGCCGATCGGGGAACGCCGGGCCTTCGTAGTAAGTCGTCGTGTTCTTGCACGCATCGCCGGTGTTCTTGTAGTGCTTCAGCGCGCAGTTGAAACGCTTGTCACGGTAGCCGAAGGTCTTTTCCAGCGTACAACCGAATGCCGGTGACGCCATGCGCGGCCAGGCGCGGACGTCGACGGTCGGGTGCGACAACACCGTGTCCGCCGAAGGATTGGCTGCGGCCAGCAACGGTACGAACGCGACGTACGCGACAAACAGGGATGCTCGAATTTTCATGTCCAGTTTCGGTCGATGGCGGCGCCGGATCGGATGTCGCGTTCGCCTGACGGACAGCCGCGCGGGGCGGGAATCGGCTCGCACCAGATTCGTACTCGTCCAATTGCCCGAATTCACCGAGCCGGGGATTCTAACGTCCTGTTTCCGAGTCTGCGATTTTCAATTCCCGGCTTCGGGAAACTTGAAACGACAATGCCCCCGAACTGCGATCCGGAATCGATCGTGCCACCTGCCTTCCTCTAACCGCATGGAACCTGAATTCGACTCGCTGCCGACACGCGAAGTCTGGATAGACGCTTACCTTACCGGCAACGTCGAGCAATTGGCTTACGTGGAAAGCGCTCACTTCTTCGTCAAGCATGGCGATCTGACAAAGACGAAACAGCAGCAGCTTGCCCTTCTGCGAAGCTTCGCAGCGGAGCATGTTTCGCGCATGTCGGGCGTGACGTACGTGGATGAATCGCGGTGCATTACGGAGTACCGCGAATGGGCGACGATATCCCACTTTGCAACCTGCATACAGCCTCCGTCGGAACTGCATTTTCGATCGTATAGGTCATCTGCCAAGCTGGCCGAATGGCAGACCTACGGGCTCAGTGCACCCCGTCGCCCGAAAAGTCGCGCGATAATCGCTCACTCCCGCACGATTACCGCACACCACGACGCCCCATCCGACGATGAAAAAGCCCGAACTCGACCGACGCGACTGGATTGCCGGCCTCGAAAAAGGCCTGGCGATCCTCGAAGCGTTCGACAGCCAGCACGCGCGCATGACGCCGACCCAGGCCGCCGCGCGCACCGGCCTCACGCGCACCGCCGCGCGGCGCTACCTGCTGACGCTCGAATCGCTCGGCTACGTGTACACGGACGGCAAGCTGTACGGCCTCACGCCGCGCGTGCTGCGGGTCGGCTGGTCGTACTTCGATTCGGCGCGCCTGCCGCGCACGGTCCAGCCCTATCTGCAGCAATTGAGCGCATCGCTGAACGAGTCGGCGTACGTGAGCGTGCTGGATGGCTGGGAACTCGTGTTCATCGCGCGCAACGGCGTGTCGCGCGTGATGACGACCGGTTTCGTGCTCGGCGCGCGCGTGCCGGCGCCGCTGACGTCGCCGGGCGTCGTGCTGCTCGCCCACCATCCCGATCGGGAAGCCGTGCGCGCGTGGCTCGACGACACCGAACTGCCGCCGTTCACGCCGCACACGATCACCAACAAGGCGCGCCTGCTCGAACAGGTCGACCGCGCCCGCGACGCCGGTTTCGCGGCGATCGAACAGCAATTGCAGGTCGGCGTGCGCGGGATCGCGGTGCCGCTGAAGAATCGCCACGGCGAAGTGGTCGCCGCGCTGAGCACGAACATGCCGATCGGCGCGGAGACGACCGACGCGGCCGTGCGGCGCGTGCTGCCGCACCTGCAGGAAGCCGCGCTCGCGATGCTCAACGTGCTGTAGCGATGCGCGGCGACGCGAAAGCCGCGCGCCGGCACGGGCCGCGCAGCGTCACCGTCACCTTCAACCGATCCGCCACCACCGTGGCAGCAGATCGCGCACTTCGCGCCGCCGGTAACGATCGTCGATCAGATGCACGACGCCTTCGTCGTGCTCGGTGCGGATCACGCGCCCGGCCGCCTGCACGACCTTCTGCAAGCCCGGATACAGGTACATGTAGTCGTAGCCGTTGCCGAAGCGCGCGTCCATCGTCTGCCGCATCTGCTCGTTGACGTCGTTGACCTGCGGCAACCCGAGCGTCGCGATGAACGCGCCGATCAGCCGCTCGCCGACCAGGTCCACCCCTTCCGAGAACGCACCGCCCAGCACCGCGAAGCCGACGCCGCGCCCGCCCGCATCGAAGCGCGCGAGAAACGCGTCGCGCTCGCTTTCGGCCATCCCGGGCGCCTGCGCCCACACGGGCACGTCCGGATGCCGCGTCTGCATCAGCGCGACCACGCGCCCCAGGTAGTCGAAGCTGCTCAGGAAGCCGAGGTAGTTGCCGGGACGCGTCGCGTATTGCGCGGCGATCAGGTCGACGATCGGTTCGAGCGAACGGTCGCGGTCGCGCCAGCGCGTCGACACGTGGCTCGCGACGCGCACCGTCAGTTGCTCGGCGCGAAACGGCCCGTCGACGTCGAGCCAGCCCGTGTCGCCGGGCAACCCGAGCGTGTCGCGGTAGAAATGGAACGGGCTGAGCGTGCCCGAGAACAGCACGGTCGCGCGGGCGGCTTCGTAGCGCGACGCGAGAAAGCCGGCCGGAATCACGTTGCGCACGCACAGCGTCGACTGGACGCGGCGCCGGCGGCCGGCCGACGCAACGCCGTCGAGCGCCGGCTGGCGCGGCATCGGTTCGCCGTGCAGCGTGACGTCGAAGATCGATGCGCGGTCGAACGCTTCGGCCAGCACGCCGAACTGGATCGCCTCGAAATGAAACCGCAGCAGTGCGTCGCCGTTCGCGCGCGGCGCGTCGGTCAGGTGTTCGCCGATCGCCGCGACGAGATTCTGCACGGCCGACACGATCGGGCCCGGTATCTCCGGGTACGCGGCATAGCGCGCGGCCTGCGCGCGATTGACCGTGCCCCACGCGCGGGCGAGCCGGTCGAACGCCTTGCGCAGCGCGGCGGGCGCGGCCTCGCGCGCAGCCGCGAACGCGAACGGATCGAGCGACGCGCTGTACATCTTGCGCGCGCGATCGAGCAGGTTGTGCGCTTCGTCGACGAGCACGCCGACGCGCCACTGGTTCTGCTGCGCGAGCGTGTGCAGCATCGCGCTGCCGTCGTAGTAGTAGTTGTAGTCGCCGATCACCATGTCGGACCAGCGCGCCAGCTCCTGCGACAAGTAGTACGGGCAGACGTCGTGCGCAAGCGCCGCCGCGCGCACGGTATCGCGCGCGAGCAGCCCGGCCTCGATCGCCGCATCGCGCGCGGCCGGCAGCCGGTCGTAGAAACCCTTCGCGAGCGGACACGATTCGCCATGGCACGCGCTCTCCGGATGCTCGCACGCCTTGTCGCGCGCGACGAGTTCCAGCACGCGCAGCGGCAGCGCGGGCGTGCCGGCGCCGAGCGTCGTCGCGGCTTCGAGCGCGAGTGCGCGGCCGGGCGTTTTCGCGGTCAGGAAGTACACGTGATCGAGCTCGCCCTCGCCGCACGCCTTCAGCAGCGGAAACACGGTGCCGAGCGTCTTGCCGATACCGGTCGGCGCCTGCGCCATCAGGCAACGCGCGTCGCGTGCCGCGCGATAGACGGCCACCGCCAGCTCGCGCTGGCCGCTGCGGAACTGCCCGTGCGGAAACGCGAGCGCACGCAGCGCCGCATCGCGCGCCGCGCGATGGGCCGTCTCGCGCTCGGCCCAGCCGACGAAGCACGCACACTGCTCGGCGAAGAACGCCGCGAGCTCGGCCGCCCCCAGCGTTTGCGTCAGCACGGTCTCGCGCTCGGACACGATGTCGAAATAGACGAGCGCGACGTCGATTTCCCGGAGGCCGCGCGCCTCGCACATCAGGTGCGCGTAGACCTTCGCCTGCGCCCAGTGCAGCGCGCGGTGGTTGTCCGGCATTGCATCGAGGCTGCCGCGATAGGTCTTGATTTCCTCGAGGCGGTTCGCGACCGGATCGTAGCCGTCCGCACGCCCGCGCACGGTGAGCGTGCCCCACGTGCCCGTGAGCGCGATCTCGGTTTCGTAGCGTGCGCCTCGATTCGACGTGACCGCACCGTGGCCGGCGATGCCTTCGAGCGCGGTCGGCGCGGGTGTGAAGCGCAGGTCGAGATCGCCGCGCCGCGCGGTGAACTCGCACATCGCCCGCACCGCGACGACGTAGCTCATGCGGACAGTCCCGCCGCTTCGGCGTGCACGACGCCTTCGCCGGCCCACTCGACGTCGATCACGCGCACCGGAATGCCGTGCGCGACGCAGTACGCGAGCCAGCGGGTCTGGTTGTCCTGCAGGCGGTCGCCGGGGCCTTTCACCTCGACCAGCTCGTAGCGGCGCTCGCGGGGCCAGAAGCGAACGAGATCGGGCAGTCCCGAACGGTTGCTGCGGATATCCGCGAGCAGGCGCGTGAACCACAGCCGCAGATGCTCGGGCGGCAGGCACGCGAGCGCCTCGTCGAGCAGTTCGTCGCTCAGCACGCCCCAGAACACGAACGGCGATTGCAGGCCCGCCTTCGTCGCGAAATGCCGGCGGATCGTGTCGCGATAGGCGCCCGAATCGAGTTGCGCGAAGCACGCGGCGAACGCGTCCGCACGGCGCGCGGCGAAATCGGGCGCGTACAGGTCGGCCGGGCCGCGCTGGAACGGGTGGAAGAACGCACCGGGCACCGCGGCGAACACGGGCTCCCAGCACAGCAGCCCGAACAGCGAATTGATCAGTGTGTTCTCGACGTAGTGGACCGGCGACGCCGGTTGCGCGAGATGGTCGCGCACCGCGAATTCGACGCTGACGAACGTATCGGGGCGCGCGATCACGAGCGTCTCGCGCGGCACGTCCGCCACGGGCGCAGCAGGTTCGACACGCTGCCCCAGCCGGCGCTGCAGGCGCGGCAGCATGCGCCCGACACGCTGGCGCTCCTCGTCGCTCTCGAAACCGCCGCGTGCGTCGAGCGCCAGCGCGAGCGCGTCGTCGTGGCGCCCGCAGCGTTCGAGCACGCGGATGCGCCGATGGCGGCTGCCGGGCCACGCGCTGCGCGCATACGCGTCGAGCGCGCCGTCCCAGTCGGCCCGGCGTTCGCACGTCTGCCCGAGTGCGAACAGCAGCTTCGCGCGACGCATCGCGAGCCACGGCTGCGCGCAGCCGACCGCGTCGATCGCGCGCACCAGATCGTCGAACGGCAGATCGTCGGGCCATGCGTCGAGCGCATCGCGGCACGTCTGCAGCGCAAGATACGCGTCGACGTCACCGCGCTGCTGGAACGCGCGCGACGACGGGGCGATCGGCACGCTTTCGTACTGGAACACGCCGAGATCGGCGAGCACGAATTCGCTCCAGTCCTGATGCAGATTGCCGAAGAACATCAGGCGCAGCCGGTCGCACAGCGCGTCGATGGTCACGCGCAGCACGCGGTCGCCGGCCTGCGCACACCACGCGTGAAGCGGTTGCGCGACGTCGTGCGCGGGCCGCAGCCGTTCGAGCCATTCGGGTTTGCGCTCGCCCGCATGCGCGGCGAGCGCCGGGAAGATGCGCAGCAGCTCGGCCTTGGTCGACAGCGCGAACAGCTCGTCGAGCGTCAGCGCGGGTGCCGGATCGACCCAGCCGAGTTCGACGAGCGGCGCAGCGGCGGCGAGCGCGCAGCCGATTTCTTCGTACACGAGCTTGCTCGCGCGGAAGTCGGACCCGTTGCGCATCAGCATCCGGACGAGCAGCGCGCGCGACACTTGCGGCAGCGTCGCGAACTGCCGGACGAACGCATGCTCGTGCGCGTCGAACAGGTCGTCGTAACGCTCGCCGAGCCAGGCCAGCGCGCGTTCGAAATTGGTCAGGTAGTAAAACGCCGGGGGCGTGGGCGAAGCAGGCGTCACGGTGATCGATCACTGTACATTTGTACAGGTCGGAATCATATCAAATGTGACGGGAAATGCCGCACGCCCCATCGGACGCCTGCTGCCCGGTCGCGATCAGAACTGGTAATTCACCGACATGTCGAACACGCCGTTGGTCGACTTCTGTGTGATCGGGCTGCGCGCGGCGCGGCCGACCAGTTGCTCGATCGCCCCGTCGATCGTGACGAACCAGTGCTTGTTCACGAACCACGCCATCGTCACGCCCGCGCCGTACGACTTCATCCCCGCTCCCGACGAATAGGCCGGCAGCCCGGAACGGGCGGCGGCCCCCTGATTCACGCCGAACCAGCTGTTCATGTAGCGTGAATCGGCGAACGACACGGTCGGCCCCGCGAACCAGAAGAAATGTTCGTTGCTGCCCGGCAGCGGCATGTACGCGGAGAAATCGCCGACCCAGCCGTTCGAGCCGCCGATGCTGCGACGGATATCCGCGCGCAGCACGAGCGGGAAATCCTTCGAGATCACGTAATCGGCCGCGAGCTTCATCACCGGCGCCGCGTTGATGTTGTCGAGGCCGTGCAGGTGCTGGTCGTCGTCGGCGGAACGGCGCCCGAGGTCGTAACCGACGGACAGGCTCACGCGCCAGTTCTGCCCGCGCAGCACGTTCGCGCCGAGCCCCTCGCCCGTCGACAGGAAGAACAGGTCGCGATAGCGCACGTCGACATTCGGGCCGCCCATCACGCGATAACGGTCGGAGCCCGCATAGCGCGGCTGCAGCGTCATCGCGGCACCCACGCTGACATCCCAGGTGGAGATGTTCGGGTCGTACAGCTTCCGGAGCGGCACGCCGGCCGAGTATTGCCACTCGCCGAGCGGCGAAGGCGTCTGGGCCGACGCGTCGCGGGCGCCGGCCGCGGCGAGCGCCGCGCATGCCGATACACCGGACAGGAACCGGCGTGCGCCGGGCGACAGCAAAGGGCGAGCAACAGTCATCAAGGGAATCCCCGTCGGTTGCGCGATACGAATCTGAAGGAAAGCGCATCGCGCTTTTCGGCTGCAGCGGTTGGCACTCCGCGGCGCGAACGTAGCGTGCGCTGAATTAACGAATATCCTACGCGAGCCGCGCACAGACGCAAAGCGCCCGCTACACGCGGGCACTTTGCCGTGTGCCGGCAGCGGCCGGCGAAGTGTGGCGGAATCAGAATCGCTCGACGTGATAGTCGCCGGCGAGCGCGGCCGGGCTGCGCGACGACATCATCCGCGAAAAACCTTCGGCGAGCCGTCCAAGCGCGAGCTGCTTCTGGCTCGCATCCCAGTGCGTATAGGTGTCGTACGCGGCATCGTCGAACGAAACGGTGACGGCGACCGGGCGGCCGCTCGCGCGAAAGCCGATCTGCAGCACGCCGCCCGGCAGTTCCTCGATGTGAGAGTGCAACGAGCGCGATTCGAAATAGCGGCCCAGCACCTGGGCGATCGCGCGCTTGTCCGGCGATTGCACGTGAATGTCCATGATGGTCCTCCTTTTTTCAATGTTCGCGCGGCGGGTTGGGACGGGCCGCCGTCCGGCATCCGTATCGGCGGCGGGTGCGACGGCGGGTCGCCCTGGGGCGGCTCGTCGGGCACCGGCGGATCGACCGGGTCGTCATGCCCGGGCGGCGGCGGGTCCGGCTCGACGTCGGGAGTCGTCGGCTCGGGGCGGTGCAGCGTGAATGGTGTCTTCATGTCTCTCCTGCGCGACGGCGCGCGCCGCTCGATAGCGCGGCCTCCGCGCGCAAGCGGCGTGCCTGCGCCCCGGCCGCGATGATCCGCCCCTGTCGCCGCTTCTTCGTCGTATGCGGCCATCACGCGCCCTATCGCGCGCCCCGCCGCGATCGACCGCATCGCGATGCGAGAACCGTTCCGACGGCTCGCATTCCGCGACGAGCGCCCGCTGAGCGCGATTGGGGCCGTCGCAGACGGTGTCGTTCAGCTCGTGTACCTCGTCCGTGTCGTCGAACATTCGCCGCCCGGGCCGACAGACCCGCGATTCGCGCTTCCACGTGTCGAAGCATTCGCGCCCGCGCGAAAAATCGCCGCCGCATACGATCGCGTCGTAACGTATTCTTTTCTTGGATGCGTTCATCAAGATGTCCTCTCGCCCACCCCGCCGCCGCGCGATGCTGTGCCGCGCCCCGTGCGGTTTCGCCGATGTGCGGGCGTCGTGCCACCGGCATCGCGTCGGCACGGCGCTTGCGCCTGGTCCCCAGACCCAGGGAGGTTCGACCATGACCGATCTCGCCACCGGCCGCCACGACGCCGTGTCATCGGCTGCCGTCATGCTCCGGCTCGCCACGTCGCGCCCGCCGTCCAAAGACAAGACGGAGGAACGCATCGACGAGGGGCTCGAAGAGACGTTTCCGGCCAGCGACCCGCCCGCCGTTGGCGGCGCGACCCGTATCGACCCTGCCAAGCCGTCCGGCGGGCACGAACGCCGCCCGCCGCACGTTCCTTCACCGCCCCGCGATCACGGCTGACGGCGGCACCCGGCCCGCCCTGCGCGGCGGCGCAGCGGCGCGCCGGAGCAATCCGGAGATGATCCGATGAAACGCCTTGAACGAAGATGGCACGAAATCAGCGGCGCCGCCGGCGTGGCGGCGCTGGCGGCGATCGAAAGCGCGGTGGTGTTCGCGATCGTCGCGATGACGGGCGTCGGCCACTGACGCCGTCGCTTGTGCGCGGCTGCCGCCGTGGAAGATGTACAAGCGGGCGCGCAAATTTCTCCGTCGCCCGGCGGTGGACGCCCGGCGCGCGCCGGATGCGCGCGGCACGCGATCTGCTTCCGGTTCGTCCCGCTCACGAAGGAGGCGTTCATGTATCGCGTCACCGAGATCATGTCGCGCGACGTGGTGTGCGTCGCGCCGACCGACACGATTCGCCATGCGGCCGAATTGATGCGCCGCTTCGATATCGGCGTGCTGCCCGTTTGCGACGGCGCCGAGCTCGTCGCGATCGTGACCGACCGCGACCTCGCGGTGCGCGGACTGTCGCACGGCCATTCGCCCGATACGCCCGTGCAGACGATCGCGTCCAGGCCCGTGCAATGGTGCGTCGAGGACGACGGCGTCGGCGAGGTCCAGCAACGGATGGCCGACGTGCAACTGCATCGGATGCCGGTGCTCGACCGCAACCGGCGGCTCGTCGGCATCGTGTCGCTCGGCGACATCGCGACCCGCGCGGGCGGCCCCGAGCGCGACGAACTGGCCAATACGCTCGAGGACGTGTCGCTGCCGCGCCGGCGCTGACCGGCATCCGTTCATGTCGCGTCGCCCGCCCGGGTAGCGCGTCGACCAGGAGGTGTTCGATGACAACGGACAGATCGCCGCGCGAGAACGCGCGCATCGTCGGCAACCGTCGCAAGACCGGCGGCGGGCCGGGGCCCGACGTGATGGCCGCCCGCACGCTCGAAGGCGATCGCGTGCTGACCATCGACGGCGACGACATCGGCCAGGTGGCCAGCATCATGCTCGACGTGCGTTCAGGCCGGATCGCGTATGCGGTCGTGTCGTCGGCCGGCCTGCGGGGCATCGGCGACAAGCTGCTCGCGGTGCCGTGGAACGTGCTCGCGCTCGACGTCGCGCGCAAATGCTTCGTGCTGCCCGTCGCCACCGAACGCGTGCGCGAAGCCCCCGGCTTCGACCGGAGCCGCTGGCCGGCCATGGCCGATCCGGACTGGGCCGAAGCGCTGCATGCGTACTACGGCAGTTCGCCGTACTGGCTGATCGAGGAAGGCGAAACGGCGCTCGACTCGCCGCCGTACGAAGCGTCGCCCAGCGGCCCTGAAGACGCCAAGCGGTAGCGGCGCGAACGCCGACGGTCAGTGCGCAGCCGCCACCTTCCGTTCGAGTTCCCGGGCGGCGGCCAGATGCGCTTTCAGCGCGGGCAACGTGTCGGCCGCGAACGCGCGAAGCTGCGGATCGCGGCCGTCGCGCGCCTCGGCTTCGTACAGCCGGAGCGCCGCTTCGTGTGCATTCGGGCCGGCCAGCGCGACATAGGCCGTATCGAACGCATGGCCGTCCCGGGTTCGCAGCGCGGTCACGCCCGGATCAACGAGCATCCGCGACTGCACCGGTACGCCCTTGGCCGCGCCCAGCCGCCGCAGTTCGCCCGCGATCCGGCCTTGATCGTCGACCATCCGGCGCGCGAAGCCCTTCACGTCCGGATTCGACGAGTGCTCGAGCGCGAGCTGGCTGGCCTGCTGCACCACCTTGCCGAGCATGCCGGCCTTGTCGACGAATTCGACGTCGATGCCGGTCGGCCGCTGCGTCATGCCGGCCTCGTCGGCGGTCGTCCCCGGACGAATGACGCCCGGTGCGACCTGGGCCGACGAAGCGGGCGCCGCCCGTGCAGGCGGAAACGCGACGGCCAGTGCGCCGACGGTCGCGGTCAGCACGATCGCCGCCGACCGGTGGGTTCGATTCGTTTTCATCCGCACCTCCGTATGTCGCGACGGAGCGGGCCGGGCGTACCGGCTGCCCTCACACGGGACGACGTGAAGAATTCGGTCCACGCATCCTTGCACTCAACGCCCTTGGCATGCTCCACCGACAGCACGCCGGCAGCGAGCATCGTCGTGCGCCACGTCACGTGCGCGCCCACCTAGCCGCCGACGAGCGGCGCGCCAATCAACCCGGTGCCAGCCCGCGCATCCGTTACTTCCGGCGGATCTGCAGCCTGTCGCGCACACCGCTCACGCCGTCGATGTCGTGCGCCACGCGAATCGCGGTCGCACGCTGCCGTTCGTCGGGCACGCTGCCCGTCAGTTCGGCCACGCGTTGATGGACCTGGACGTCGATGTCGTCGGATGCCAGTCCGCGTTCGGCGACGAGCGCCGCATCGCGGATCTGCCCGCCGACGGCCGACGCCTGATGTTCGAGCTTCGCGCCGACGCCCTCCTCGGCCGATACGTCGCGCGGTGTGGCGACCCACGCGCACGACAGCACCGCGATGAGCGCGGCCGACACGACCGACGGCATGCGGGCCGGGCCAGACGGCCGGCCGCGCGTGTCGCCATACTGCGTCCTTTCCGTTGCGTTCATCGCGCCTCCTGTTCTCGTGGACGAACCGCGCGAGCGCCTGCGCCGGCCGCTACCCACGGCGGGTTTTCTTCCGGACGTCCGCGACATCCGGTGCGACATCGGCGATCACGCTCGCGAGCGTCGGCATGTCCACCGGCTTGCACAGATACCCGTTGAAGCCGGCGGCCATCACGCGGTGCCGGTCCGCATTGCCGGCGTGCGCGGTGACCGCGACGACGGGCAGTTGGCCGCCGTCGCCCGGCAGATCACGAATGCGGTCGAGCAGCCAGAAGCCGTCGCCGTCCGGCATCGCGAGATCCGACAGCACGACGTTCGGCGTCTGCCGTTCCATCACGTCGAGCGCGTCGTGCCCCGACTGCGCGGTCAACACCTGCGCGCCCATCGTTTCGAGTGCCGCGGCGAGGCTCGCGCGCGACGTCGCGTCGTCGTCGACGACGAGCACGCGCTGGCCGTCGAGCGATACCGTGCCGGGCACGCCGGCCGGATGCATCCGGTTCCCGGCCGGATCGTCCGCGCCCCAGCCGGCCGGCAGCGTGACCGTGACGGTCGTCCCGCGCCCGGGGCCGGCGCTCGTCGCGACGACTCCGCCGCCATGCAGTTGCACGATGTTGCGCACGATCGACAGGCCGAGCCCGAGGCCGCGCTCCGGCGACGCGATCGCGCGCCCGGGCCGGCTGAACGTGTCGAACAGGTGCGGCAGGTATTCCAGCGCGATCCCCTGCCCCGTATCGGCGACCGACAGCCGCACGCGCTCGCCCGCACGCGTCAGCGACACGACGATGCGGCCGCCCGGCGGCGTGAACTTGATCGCATTCGACAGCAGGTTCGACAGGACCTGACGCACGCGCTCGCGGTCTGCCGGAATCACGCAGGTCGGCATCTCGTATTCGGACGACAGATCGAGCCCGCTCGCCCGCGCCGTCGCGTCGAGTTCGCGCGTGGCATCGCGCACGATCCGCACGAGATCGACCGGCACGCGCTCGAGGCGCAACCGCCCCGTCGCGAGCGACGACGCATCGAGCAGGTCGGCCACCATGTGCGACAACGAACGCGCGCTGCGATCGATCGCATCGACCGCCTGTTGCGCGAGCTCCTGACCATTGACGTTGCGCAGAACCTCGACCCAGCCGTAGATCACGTTCAGCGGCGTACGCAGTTCGTGCGATACGGTGGCCAGCAGCTCGTCCTTCAGCCGGTTCGCCGTATCGGCCTGCGCACGTGCGTCGCGCGCGCCGCGCAGCGAGCGCAGGTTGAGCCGCTCGTCGCGGCGGCGTTCGCGCGCTTCGCGCAGCGTCATCGACAGGCCCGTGCAGTTGCCCTGCGCATCGACGATCGGCGACGCGGCGACGGTCGCGCGAAAGCGGCTGCCGTCGGGCCGCACGCACAGCACGTCGAGCGGGCCGACCGCTGCGCGCAGACTCGCGAACGACGCGGGCAACGGATGGCGCCGCAACCAGCGCGGCGCGATCATCGCGGCGATGTCGCGTCCGATGGCCTGCGCGGGAGCGATGCCGAAGATCCGTTGCGCGGACGGATTCCAGTTCGTGATCCGGCGCGCGGCATCGACCGCGACGATCGCATCGGGCGATGCGTCGACCACACTGCGCAGCAGCCCGTCGTCCGGGACGGCGGCGGGCTCGCGTGCGAGCGGCGCCGGCTCGCGATGCGGTTCGTGCGAGGCGGCGTCGCCGTCGTCGTCGTCGATTTCCCCCAGCCGATCGTTCGCGAGCAGCGGTTTAACGGCCGCCACGAGCACGCACTCGACGAAGCCGATCGCGACGAATGCACCGGCCTGCACGAGCAGCGTGGCCGGCGACACATCGCGCCACCACAGCGTGCCGATCACGGCCACGCTCGCGGCGATCGCGGCCAGGCCGCCGCCGAACGACGTCAGCCACGCGGCAGCCGCCACACCGGCGTAGAAAGGCAGCGGCGCAAACGGCGCGTGCTCGCCGACGACGTGAACCGCCCACGCCTGAAGCGCGGACGCCAGCCCAACGGCCAGCACGACCCATGCACCCTGCCGCAACAGATCACGGGACAGTATTCTCATTGCATCCTTGCCGCGCACCGGCTGCCGTCTAACGGCGACATGCCGCGTATCCAGCATCCAGCCTGCCGTCGAGCGTGCCGGGCGAGCAAGGTGCCATCAGCAAGCGCCATGCCCGATGCGCGCCGTGGCGGCTCCCGCCGCCTGCGTACGTGTCTCTCCGGGCGGACTGCGGCCGGTCGAGTCGCGGCCCGCGTCGCGAGCCGCCCCCATGCGCGACGGACGTAACCGGCTTTTTCATCGGATGACTGTAAAAAAGCACCGATGCGGCCGCGTGCGTGAGTCGCGCGGCAGGGTCGCGATTCGCGCCGCAACGTGATGGTCTGTTCCTTCCGTCCCCGACGTGCAGATTGGAAATTTCTATCTCGCGGCACCTTCGCTGTCGTTTCGCTGTCGATGATAAATATTGCAATCACAGGAACGCGTGGTGCCGATTTTCAAAACGGCCCGCCGACATCGAATGGGAGATACCACCAACCGAGCAAAGCAGCGCGCAGACGGTCGTCGGCTGTCCGGCCAATCGTCCGCGATGCGCACATTGCTCGATCGCATCGAAAAAATTGCGCCTACCCGCGCCAGCGTGATGATTGCCGGCGAAAGCGGGGTCGGCAAGGATATCGTCGCGCGCCGGCTGCACGATCTCAGCACGCGGCGGGACGGCCCGTTCGTGCCCGTGAACTGCGGCGCGATTCCGCCCGATATCGCGGAATCGCAGTTGTTCGGGCACGAGAAAGGCAGCTTCACCGGCGCGATCGCGCAGCGGGAAGGTTTCTTCGAAGCCGCGTGCGGCGGCACGCTGCTGCTCGACGAGATCGCGGAAATGCCCGCGCCGCTGCAGGTCAAACTGCTGCGCGCGCTCGAATCGAACGTGATCGTCAGGGTGGGCGGCACCGAGCCGATTCCGCTCGACGTGCGCATCGTGTCGGCCACGCGCCACAACCCGGCCGACGCGGTGCGCGACGGCCGGCTGCGAGAAGATCTGTTCTATCGTCTCGCCGCGTTTGCGCTGTACGTGCCGCCGCTGCGCCAGCGCGACGGCGACGTCGAGACGATGGCGCTGGAGTTCGTCGACGCGCTCAACGCGCGGCACCACGCGCACAAGCGGCTGACCGAAGCGGCGATCGCGGCGCTGCGCGCGTATTCGTGGCCCGGCAACGTGCGCGAGCTGCACAACACGATCGAGCGCGCGTACATCCTGTCGGACGAAAGCATCGACGTCACGCTGCCGAAGCCGGCGATGCCGAGCGCGCGCCTGTCGGAAAACACGATGGCGCTGCCGCTCGGCGCGACGCTGCATCATGCGCAGCAGCGCTTCATCGCGGCGACGCTGCACCACTTCGACGGCAACAAGCCGCGCGCCGCGAAAGCGCTCGGGATCAGCCTGAAAACGCTCTACAACCGGCTCGCGCTGATGCGCGAGAACGGCTGCTCGTGAGCGGCGCGGCCGGCGTTCCTGCCCGCCGCGCGACGCGCGCCGCCGTTACGCGACCTTGAACCGCCCGACCGTCGTCGCCAGTGCATTCGCCTGCGACTGCAGCGCGGTCGCCGCGGCAGTCGACTGTTCGACGAGCGCCGCGTTCTGCTGCACCATTTCGTCGAGCTGCGTGACCGCGCGATTCACTTCCTGGATGCCGCGCGTCTGCTCGTTCGCCGCGTGCGTGATCTCGGAGATGATCGTCGTCACGTTCGACACGTTGGAGACGATCTCGCGCATCGTGTCGCCGGCCTGACGCACCTGGCCCGACCCGGCCGACACGCTCGCGACCGTCGATTCGACCAGCACCTTCACTTCGCGCGCGGCCTGCGCGCTGCGCTGCGCGAGGCTGCGCACTTCCTGCGCGACGACCGCGAAGCCGCGGCCCTGCTCGCCCGCGCGCGCCGCTTCGACGGCCGCGTTCAGCGCGAGGATGTTGGTCTGGAACGCGATCCCGTCGATCACGCCGATGATGTCGCCGATCCGGCCCGACGCTTCCTCGATCTTCTCCATCGTCGCGACGACGTCCGACACAACCACGCCGCCATGCGACGCGATCCGCGACGCGGCCGCCGCACGCTCGTCGGCCTGGCCGGCAGCCGCCGCCGACTGGCCGACGGTCGCGGTGATCTCTTCCATCGACGCAGCCGTTTGCTGGAGGCTCGCCGCCGCCGATTCGGTGCGCGACGACAGGTCCTGGTTGCCCGCCGCGATCTCGTTCGCGGCCGTGCGCACCGATTCGCTCGCATCGCGGATCTGGCGCATCACGTCGTTCAGCTTGTCGACGAAGCTGTTGAACGAGCGGGCGATGTCGGCCACTTCGTCGCGGCCGTCGGCCGGCAGGCGCTGCGTCAGGTCGCCGGCGCCCGAGCCGATCGCGGCCATCGCCTGGCGCACTTGCGACAGGCGGCGGAACGCGGTCGCGGTGATCGCGCCGATGATCAGCGACGCAACGCCGACGATCACGAGCAGCGTGATCAGCGACGCGGTCAGCAGCGAGCGCATCCCGGCCGTCGCGTCGTTCTTGTCGAGCAGCACCAGCGCGTACCAGTCGGTGCCCGGCACGGGGCGCGCGCGCACCAGCTTCGCGTCGCCGCCGACGCTCACCTCGACGGGCGCGGTCGCGGCCGCGATCGTCGCGCCGTTCGTCGCACCGAGTTCGGGCGACACGTCGGCCACCGGCTTCAGCGTGAGCTTCGGGTCCGGGTGCGCGACCACGTGGCCGGTGCTGTCGATCAACATGCCGAAGCTCGCGGGCGTCGGATGGATCGACTTCACGTTCGCGATCACGGTGTCCATCGCGACGTCGGCGGCGACGACGCCCTTCAGCGCGCCGTCGCGCAGGATCGGCACCGCGAACGTGACGACGAGGTTACCCGTGCCGGCGTCGACGTAAGGCGGCGTGACGACCGGCTTGCCGGCCTGCGCGGCCTGCTTGTACCACGGGCGGCCGGTCGGGTCGTAGTCGGACGGAATCCCGGTCGGGTCGGAGAAATGGAACGTCTTGTCGGCGTAGCCCGCGTAGACGTTCGTGAAGCCGCCGGCCGTGGCCATCTGCTTGAACACCGGCAGCGGATCGGGCGCGAGCGCGGCATCCTGCAACGACGCGATCATCCGGCTGCGGGTGGCGACCCAGTCGGCGATCCCGACCACGTGGCCGCTGGCGACGGAGGTCAGGTTGCGGTCGATCGCGTCGTCGTTGTACGAGCGCGCGATGAAGTAGTTGATGAGCGTGGTGGCGACGAGCGCGAATACGACGATGGCGACGCACGCGGCGAGAATGCGGGCGCGGATGGACGAGAACATGGCAACGACTCGGTAAGGGAGCGCGAACGCCCGGTGGACGAATTCACCGGGTAAACGGCATTCACGCCGCTTACTTGAGGCTGCCGTGACAATTCAGTGAAAGGTATGACGAAACGCGACGCCGGTTGTCAGGGAATCGTCAGGATGGCCGCATCCGTGCGGCACGGGGCTCGGGCGCAGGCACGCGCGCCGCCGGGTGCGGCGACGGGTCCGGGAAACCCGGGCACGGCCATAAGAATGGGCGTTGCAACGGGGCGGTTCGTCGCCCGCACAGGCATGACGATCGATCAGGGCCGAATGGCGGATCGCGTCACGCCCGCAGCGCACCCCGTCACAGACGATGGCTCGGACGCGGATCGTTTTCCGCCGAAGGGGCGTCGGCCCGCAGCGTATCGCGGTCGAGTTCGTCCTGCTGACGCATCCGGTCGCGCAGGTGCCGGATCGCGAACACATGGATGTAATCGTGCACCCGCGCATCGGACGACAGCGCGCGCACTTCGTCGTCGAGCATCGCTCGCAACTGATCCGAACCGATCGCACGCTGTCGGGCGGCTTCCTTGAGTGAATCGAGCAAATTGTCCTTGGACATCGACGGACTCCTGACGGTCGAGGAACGAAAAGAAGAAGGTACCGGATGCTTGAAGACTGAATGACAGCGCGGCGTACGATGCGCCGACGCAAGTTTGCGCGCGATCAACGGCACGTTGCGTGCCGCCGTGCCGATTCGTTCCCGAACCGGCCGCGCGTGATTCGCCGCGCCGAACTGCACGCGAACGAGACTGGAAGCCCTGCCGCCCCACCCCGGGGGCGGCACCGGCCGGCGGGCGAACGATGGAACGCCGCGCGACGCCGATGCATTCGCGAACTTAGACCGGCCGAAATCATGCGTCAAGCGACGTCTGCCACGCGCGGCCCATTCGTCGGAATGAACGGGCCGGACCCTCGCCCGGGCTGCCGAGGTCGCCCGCGTGTCAGCGGATTCCGATACGCACCGCGTAATCCCTGACAGCGACTTCGGCACGCGCTGCTTGGCAGCCCACGGTCGCCGCACGATACTGGAGACATGAACGAAACGTTCATGCGGGTCATCGCCCAGCCGGCCGTCGAGCCGGCATGCGGGGCCCGGCGCAGGGAGACCTACCATGACACATCGCAACTTCCCGGGCCGGGGCGGCCAGCGGCGCGCGCCGGGCAATTCGCGCGCCCTGCCCGCCCGGGCCGAGCCGACCGGCAACCGGCCGTCCGACGATCTCGATACCTTGCTGGCGCTCGCACGCGAGGCCGGCTTGCTCGTCACGCTCGACGGGCAGATCGGCCGCGAAAAATACCAGAGCGTCGCGGGCTCGGTGCTCGCGTTGCAACGGTTCGCCGCGGCGATCCGTGCGCGCGCCGAACCCGACGCGCCGCTTGCCGCGGAGCCGCGCCGCAACGCACGCGCCGGCTGGCCGCATGCGAACCGCCTGCGCAACCGCACGTGCAGCGCATGCGCGCCGCTGCATGTCGCGCACCAGCGCCTGCGGGCGCGCCGCAGCACGGCCCGACGGCACGACCTGCGCGCAATGCTTCGCTCCACCTGAAAGTGCGAACCGCCGCTGCACGGCACGACGCCATGCAGCGGTTGCGCACTGCGCAACTTCGGTAGCGCACGCCGCACGCCGTGCCAGTGCGACGGTAGCGGTGCGCATGCCGCGACCATCACCGATCCGCGTTGGCGCAACTGTGCGCCAACGCGTGCCATCGCATGCCATCGCGCATCGTCACGCACCATTCGATACGGACGCGACGACGACTGACGACGATGCCTGCGAGGAAAGCAGTCCGGACGGGGCCAACGACGACACGAACGCGGAAAGCGGACGGGGTGACTTGCACCCCGCCCGTCCTCCAAGGCAGCCGTTGGCTGCCTACCCTCGTGCCAGAGAGTTCCCGATCGGATGACGCGGCGTGCATCGCACGTCGCGGCTCCTGAAACTGATGTGATGCCATGCCGATGCAGGCACCGTTGATCGCAGCTCTGCGCAGTGCGCGTGGCTGCGTGATACCTGCACGACAGACCGGCGACGTTGCCGGGTGTTTCGACAATGTCTCACGCACGACGCGCGCCGTTTCTGATGCAGGTCAACCGAAGCCCGCTTCGATCTGGACATCGCGCGATTTACCCGGCACCCCGCACGAGCAGCACCGGCACCTGTGCGAGATGCGCGACGCGGCGCGCAACGCTGCCGATCAGCCAGGCGGCGAGGCCGCGTCGGCCGTGCGTGCCGACCACCAGCAGTTCGGCACGCCAGTGCACGGCGTCGCGCATCAGCGCGTGGGCAACGTCGTCGCTCGTCGGGCGGGTTTCGACGACACCGCGCTTGGTCGGGTTCCCGGTCGCATGGAACATCGGGCCGATCTTCGCGAGCGCATCCTCGCCCTCCGCGCGATACGCATCCTCGAGCGCGCGCACCGGCACGATATCGGTCAGACGAACCGCACGGTCGATCACGTAGGCCGCATACAGCAACGTCGTCGGCGCCGCGAAGCCGAGCCCG
Organism: Burkholderia metallica; assembly: GCF_001718555.1. Taxonomy (NCBI): domain Bacteria; kingdom Pseudomonadati; phylum Pseudomonadota; class Betaproteobacteria; order Burkholderiales; family Burkholderiaceae; genus Burkholderia; species Burkholderia metallica. Next base: position 1,393,885 of record NZ_CP013403.1, on the reverse strand, counting down.
ACGCGCACCGCGTGCAGCGACGGCTCGCTGCCGTCGACCGCGAACATCAGACGCTGCAGTGCGCCGTCCGACGGCCGCGCATAGGCGCCCGGCACGATCAGCAGCGCGCAGCGCGCACGCGCCGTCAGCGTGTCCGACATCGCGCCTTCGACGAGCCGCAACAGCCCGTGGTGCGGATTCGCGCCGACCACCAGCACGTCCGCGCGCCATGCCGACGTATCGCTCACCAGTGCATCGGCCACCGAGCCGCCCGTCACCGACGTGTCGACGACGGCCTGCTCGACCTCGATGCCCGAATCGGCGAACAGCGCCGCGATCCGTTCGTTGATCGTTTGCGCTTCGCGCATCAGCTCCTCCCGCGCGGAACTCAGCAACGCGTCGATGCGCGGGATGTCGGGCAACACGAGGCGCGGATTGTCGATCGCGCAGACGATGCGCAATCGCATGCCGGGGCGCAGCAGCGAGCGCGCGTAGCGCGCGGCGGACAGCGATTCGGGCGTCGGATCGACGGCTAGCGCGATCCGCGCGAGCGTCGGGATGGGCTGGGCAGGCTGCATGGCGGAGGCCTCCGTGCGTGCGCGTCGTCGCGGAACGACGACGGGAGCTTCGCGCGGCTGCGGCGTGCGGCGGCCGCGCGGCCGCCGCGGTCGCGAGGATCGGCGGGATGTCACGCGAAGCGCGGACAATCGATGCGTTCAGCATAGGACGTCCGGCCCGCGTGCGCATGATCGCGATCAACGGTCGCGCGGGCCCGGCCCGTGCCGCTTACGACTTCGTCGGCACCGATGCCGCCGGACGGTTCGCGTAGAACAGCGCATACGCGATGCCGAGCAGCACGATCCACACCGGCCCGATCACGAGCGCGACGCGCGTGTCGGGCGTGAACGCCATCAGCACGACGACCAGCGCGAGGAACGCGAGCGCGACGAACGAACCGAGCGGATAGAACGGCACGCGGATCGGCAGGCGCGCGATCCGTTCGGCCGACAGCGTGCGCCGAAAGCGCATCTGCGCGATCAGGATCACGCACCACGTCCAGATCGCACCGAACGTCGACACCGACGTGAGCCACGTGAACACGTGCTGCGGCGCGAGATAGTTGAGCAGCACGCCGATCAACAGCAGCGCGACCGACACGATCACGCCATACACCGGCACGCCGTTGCGGTTGACCTTGCCGAGCGTGCTCGGCGCCTGGCCCTGCTGCGCGAGGTTGTAGAGCATCCGCGCGGTGCTGAACAGGCCGCTGTTGCACGACGACAGCGCCGCGGTCAGCACGACGAAGTTGATGATGCCGGCGGCGGCCGGGATGCCGAGCCGCGAGAACGTCATCACGAACGGGCTGCCCTGCGTGCCGATCTGATCCCACGGATAGAGCGACATGATCACGAACAGCGCGCCGATGTAGAAAATCAGCACGCGCCAGAACACCGAGTTCACGGCCTTCGTCAGCGACTTCTCGGGATTGCGCGCCTCGCCGGCGGTGAGGCCGAGCATTTCGACGCCGAGATACGCGAACATCACGATCGGCAGCGCGGCGACCACGCCGTGGATGCCGTTCGGCATGAACCCGCCGTGCGCCCACAGGTTCGAGATGCCGATCGCGATCCCGCCGTTGCCGATTCCGAACGCGATCATCAATCCGCCGCCGATGATCATCAGCACGATCGTGACGATCTTGATCAGCGCGAACCAGAACTCGAATTCACCGTACAGCTTGACCGCGATGAAGTTCACCGAGCCCATCGCCATGAGCGCCGCGAGCGCCCAGATCCAGTTCGGCACGCCGGGGAACCACATGTGCATGTAGACGCCGACAGCCGTGATTTCCGCCATGCAGGTGACGATCCACACGAACCAGTAGGTCCAGCCGGTCAGGTAGCCGGCGAGCGGGCCTAGGTAGTCGCGCGCGTAGCGGCTGAACGCACCGGCGACCGGATTGGCGATCGCCATCTCGCCGAGGGCGCGCATGATCAGGAAAATCGCGATGCCGCCCAGCAGGTAGGTCAGCAGGATGGCCGGGCCGGCGACGCGGATCGCGGTGGCCGAGCCGAGGAACAGGCCGACGCCGATCGTCGCGCCCAGCGCCATCAGGTTGATGTGCCGCTCCTCCAGCCCGCGGTGCAACTGGTCTTCTGGTTGTTTCAAGTCCGTCTCCTGGCAGCCGTGAACGGCCGCCGTCATTGTCGATGCAATGCGCGACCGTTCATGCCGATCCGGCATGCCGAAAACGAAATAATCACCGCCGTCATTTTCAAAATAAGAAATGACACGAATGCAGCGTCAATCCGACTGGAATTGCCGCGGATTAACGGTATTTTCCGTAACAATCCGGAAAATGGATTGGGCGTTTCACGGAATACGCCCGTGCGGCCCGTGTGACGCGGCTGTGCGCATGACGGACGGCGACGGGACCCATCGTTTTCGGCGTGAACGAACACGCGTCGAATGTGCGCAATCAGGCGCACTCAATATGCAGGCGGGATTATATGGAGAATCGGCGGTTTCACGCCAGCCGATTTTCGTAAAAATCGCGGAGGCGTGAAAACGGTGGTGGAATTCGGATCGGCGTGTTTCGGGGGCGCTGATTTATTTCGACAACGTCGCGCGCACCGTATATTCGCCTTCGAGCGCGCCGTGATCCGGGCGCACGAAATAACGCGACGCATCGAGATCGGCCGGCAGCGGCTCGACCGGGTACCCGTGCTTTTCCCACGCATCGAGCCCGCCCTTCAGCGCGCGGATGTTGTGGATCATCTTCTTGCGCTGCATCTTCGCGATCAGGCGTTTCGCGGTGGCCTCGTTCGGGCACACGCAATAGACGACGATCGGCCGTTTCAGCACTTCCGGGTCGAGCAGGTCCGGCGAATCGAGATCGACCGGCACCGCGCCGGCGATCCGGTACGGTTCGCGCTCGCGAATCGCCTTCGGCCGCGCGTCGAAGATCAGCGGCGGCTCGTCCGACGTCATCATCTCGACGAGCTGCGGCGGCGAGATGCGAACCTGCGCGAGATAGCGGCGGAATTGCACGCGACGCACCCAGCGGTACAGCAGGAACGTGACGAAGATCGCGAGGAACGCATCGAGGATCGTGCCGCCGCTCGCGCGCACCCAGAGCACGAACTGGACGATCTGGTCATGAATGGCCGCGCCGCCGATCAGCCAGAACGCCGCCCACAGCGACGCGCCGGCCAGATCCCAGAACAGGAACACGCCGACGCCAATGGCGGTCGTGCCGAGCAGCGGCGCCGACACGAGGCCGAGGCCCGGCAGGAACTTGGACAGCACGAGCAGCGGCGCACCGTACCTTTCGAATACGTTACGCGCGAAGCGCAGCGTCGTGTCGAGCGACAGCGAGAAGCGCACGAGGCCGTTCAGCAGGCGCCGGCCGCGCGTGCGGCCCATGAAGAACCACAACGAATCGGCCAGCATCGTCGCGCCGATCGCCGCCGCGAACATGCTGACCCAGGACGCCTGCCCCATGGCCGCCATCGTGCCGCCGAGAATCAGCATCGGCACGGCCGGCACCGGCACGCCGAGCTGCGTGATCAACACGCTCGCGAACACGGCCCACGGGCCGAGCGACGATGGAATAGCGATGGGAAAGTGCCACACGGCGGCGCTCCTGGAAGAGATGCGGCCGCGCGACGGGAGGTGTCGGTACGGCTTGTGCAACGGCCGCTGCGGCACGTCCGCAGCCGACCTGTGCATGACGGGCATTCTAAACGGGTTTGGCTGCGCTCGCGCGGAACACGCCCCGTCGCCACGCGCGTCGCGCCGACGGTTGCCCCGCCGTGACCGTCAGGTGTCCGTGCGCGGCGCGAGCTGCGCGACGTGTTCCGCGTAGTCGGGAAACGCGGCCGCCAGCGCGGCCGCGTCGGCCAGCTCGAATTCCGCGAATTCGAAGCCCGGCGCCACCGTGCAGCCGACGAGCGCGACGTGCTCCGGCGCCGCGCAGCGCGCGCCGAACCAGCTGCCGGAGCGCACGACCGCCTGGAATACGGTGCCCGGATGCGTGAGCGGGTTGCCGAGCCGGTGGATCGTCAGCCCGTCGTGCTCGTCGAGCACCCACACTTCGATCGGATCGCCCGCGTAGAAATGCCAGACTTCGTCGGAACGGATCCGGTGCCACGACGAATACGCGCCGTCGCACAACAGGTAGTAGATCGCGGTCGACGCGGCGCGCGGCGCGCCGTCGGCCGGACGCACGACCGAATCGGTCGCACGGTAGGTTTCGCGGAAATAGCCGCCTTCGGGATGCGGCTGCAGGTCGAACTGGCGAATCAGGTCGGTCGCGGAAATCGGCATGGCGGATGACGTCGGCAAGGGAGGGAACCGGGCATCCGGCGCGCAGCGTCGCTTCGCTCGTCGCGAATGCCGCCGCGTACCGCCGGATGCCGCTGTATCGATCGCCGCGGCCATGCGCACGGCGAACAGGCGAACACCGGTCGATGCTGCCAGAACTGCGTGTCCGGATGCAACCACGCGCGCGATTGCGCGCATCGGGTGCTGCCCGCGTTCAGCCGGCCATGCGAGGGAAGCGGACGGCAACGACGCCCGCGCTCACGCGCGCCGTGCGTCGCGCGTTGCCGCTTCATCACACGTGTGGTCAGTCGAATCCGCGCGACGGTCACCGGCCGCGGCCGCTCGCGCGTCGGCGCCTTGCCGCGTGCGTCACGCCGCCGCCGTCGCGCCGGGCTCGGCGTGCCGCACCAGCAGCACGGGCCGGTCGGCCGCGCGCAGCAGCGATTCGGCGACGCTGCCGAGCAGCAGTCGGCGCAGGCCGTGCCGCCCGCTCGTGCCCATCACGATCAGGTCGGCGTCGGCTTCGGCCGCCGTGCGCATCAGCACCGCGGCGACATCCTCGCCGTAGGCGTCGAGCGCACGCACGGTGCCGCGCACATGCTGCTGCGCGAGCGCCGCCTTCGCGTCGTCGAGCACCGGCGTCGCGGCTTCGGTCGCGGCCGCATCGCCGTCGCGCTCGGCCGCGAAGCCGGCATCGACGTCGACGAGCTGCGGCCGGTGTTCGACGACATACGCGCAGGTGACTTCACCGCCGGACGCAGCCGCGATCCGGATCGCCTCGTTCAGCGCGAGACGCGCGCTCGGGCTGCCGTCGAGCCCGACGAAAATCCGCTTGTACATGGTCCGTCCCTCCGACCGGGCATCCATCGCGCGTTGCGCGACGGCGGCCCGTCATCGCCTCCCAGCCCGGTGCCGGAAGGCTTGCCGAACAGTCTGCCTCACACGCCGACGCGCCCGTTGATGCGCGTCAAGCGCGACCGGCGCGCCCGCTGCTTCACGCCGGTTGCCGCAATTTCTGCTGCCCCCATTACATAAAGCGTGTAAATCGCGCACAATTTCATCTTGAAAATAGACGTTGCATGCAGCCGGTGCGAATATGACCCGGTTCTGCCGCGCTGTCCCCGGTGCCAGGGGGCGGCCCCGACAACAGAATGGCCATCGAATGACCGCCACGGGAACCCCGACGCGTGACGCCCGAGGGCCCGCGCGACTCCAGATCATGTTACGCCAGCCCTTCGCCGCCGGCATCGTTACCCTGTGCGCCGGCGCGGCGCTGTCGCTCGGCGTCGCGCTGCTCGTGCGCGAGCAGTGGCAAGGCGCCGTCCACACGCGTTTCGAACGCCGCACCGCGCACGTGAGCGCGATGCTGCGCCACGAGCTGCAATCCGGCGCGGCCGTGCTCGAAGGCGCGCGCGGCGCATTCAGCCTCGTCCCGGACATGACGCCCGAGCAATGGCGCCGGTATGCGGATACGCTCGATCTCGACAGCGGCCGCTCGCCGGTCCGCCAGATCGGCTACGCGCCGTTGCCGCCCGCCACGCGCACCGCCCTCGCCGGCGCGAAGCCGCTCCCGCCCGGCACGCTCGCGACCGCCGCACTCAGCGCGCCGGCGTCGAATGCGCCCGTCGTGCGCTTCGGCGCGTCCGACGCGGCGCCGCTCGCGCGTGCGCTGCGGGCCGGCGACATCGCGCTCGGCGTCCACCCGGACGACGACGACACGTCGCGCGACGCCCGCACCTTCACGCTGTTCCTGCCGGTGGCCGCGACGCCGCATGTGGCCGCCACGCCGTCCGGCGTGCGCGACGCCGGCGCCGACGGGGTGCTGTTCGCCGCGTTGAGCCCGCGGCGCCTGATCGAGCGTGCGCTCGATGCCGAACGCGGCATCGACGTACGGATGAGCGCCGGCGGCGATCGGCGCACGATCGCCAGCGTCGAAACGACGACCGACGAGGCATCGGCATCGCCCGACCTGATGCGCCGCACCGACGAGTTCAGTTTCGGCGGCACCGTGCTGACGCTCGCCTATTCCGCGGACGGCCGCCCGAGCGCGACCGGCGCGCAACGCGCGGCCGGCACCGTGCTCGCCGCAGGGTTGATCGCGTCGATCGCGTTCGCGGTGCTCGTCCATGCGCTGCTGCGCGGCCGCGCCGGCCACGCCGATTCCGGCGCGAGCAGCCGCGGCATCCTCAACGAAGCGCGGATGATGGGCATCATCCGCTCGTCGATGGAAGCGATCATCACGATCGACGAAAAGCAGACGGTCGTGATCTTCAATCCGATGGCCGAGCAGGTGTTCGGCGTATCCGCGATGGAGGCGATCGGTGCGCCGCTGTCGCGCTTCATCCCGGAACGGTTCCGCGCCGCGCATGCGAAGCACGTCGACCAGTTCGGCGTGACGGGCGTGTCCGAGCGGCAGATGGGCCGCCAGCGGGTGCTGTTCGGGCTGCGCGCCAACGGCGAGGAGTTCCCGATCGAGGCGTCGATCTCGCAGATCCGCGATGCGTCGGGCAAGCTCTACACGGTGATGCTGCGCGACATCACCGAGCGGCAGCGCGCGGAAAACGCGCTGAAGCTGTCGCGCGAGGAACTGCGCGAACTGTCGGCGAACCTGCAGAACGTGCGCGAAGCGGAAAAGACCCGCATTGCACGCGAACTGCACGACGACCTCGGCCAGCAGCTCACCGCGCTGAAGATGGATCTGTCGGTGGTCGAGCAGCAGTTGCGCGTGCCCGGCCGCACGCAGCCCGACGCGGGCCTGCTGTCGCACCTGCAGGGCATGCGGCGGCTGATCGACGCGACGGTCGCGTCGGTGCGGCGCATCGCGGCCGACCTGCGGCCGGTGATGCTCGACGATCTCGGCCTCGTGCCCGCGATCGAATGGCTCGCGAACGATTTCACGAACCGCTACGGGATCGACGTCGAGCGGCACATCGAGACCGGCGGCCTCACGTTCACCAGCGCGGGCGCGACCACATTGTTCCGGATTGTCCAGGAAGCGCTGACGAACGTCGCGCGCCATGCGAATGCGACGCGCGTCGCGCTGCGGCTCGACGTCGAGGAAGGCGTCTGCGTGTTGCGCGTCGCGGACAACGGCCGCGGCTCCGCGCCCGGCGGCCCGGCCCACGAAGACAAATCGTTCGGCCTGATCGGCATTCGCGAACGCGCCCACATGCTGGGCGGCACCGTGACGATCGACACCGCGCTCGCGCGCGGCTTCTCGATCACCGTCGCGTTCCCGCTCGGTTCCGTCCAACAGGAAACGCTCATCACATGATCAAGGTGCTCATCGCCGACGACCATACGCTCGTACGCGACGGTCTGCGGCACATCCTCCAGAACGCCACCGGATTCGAGGTGGCCGGCGAAGCCTGCGACGGGCCGTCGACGATCGCGCTCGTGCGCGCCACGCCCGCGCAGGTGCTCGTGCTCGACCTGTCGATGCCGGGCCGCAACGGCGTCGAGCTGATCAAGCAGATCAAGGACGAGAAGCCCGCGCTGCGCGTGCTCGTGCTGACCATGCACGCGGAGCAGCAATACGCGGTGCGCGCGTTCCGCGCCGGCGCATCGGGCTATCTGACGAAGGAAAGCGCGAGCGCCGAGCTGGTCGGCGCGGTCACGAAGGTGGCGTCGGGCGGCGTCTACGTGAGCCTCGCGATGGCCGAGCAGTTCGCGCAGAGCCTGAACGAGCCGGCCGAGACGCTGCCGCACCAGCGGCTGTCCGACCGCGAATTCGACGTGTTCCGGCGCATTGCCGTCGGCCAGACGCTGACCGAGATCGCGAACGCGCTGTGCGTGAGCGCGAAGACGGTCAGCACGTACAAGACGCGGATTCTGGAAAAGATGCAGATGCCGCACGAAGCGGCGCTGGTGCGTTACGCGATGCGGCACAAGCTGCTCGACGAAACGGACGACGTGTAACGGACGACGTCCGGCAGCGGATGGCGTGTGTCGCCCGGCCGCGCGGCACGCGTTGGACCGGGCGGCGCACGACGCTTACTTGGCCGGCACCGGGCACGCGAGATCGCCTTCCTCGCACGACAGATAACCCTTCAGCGTTTCGGTGCGCGCTTTCGTCAGATCGTCCAGGCAGGTCGACACGACCATCGGGTACGCACTGCCGCCCTCGGCGTTCGCGCTGGAGAAGTTGCATTCGGCATCGCGGTACGCGATCCAGGCACGCTGCGCATTCACGAGTTTGTCGGCCAACGACCGCGCATCGCGCAGGCGCGCGGTGATGGCCTGGTAGGTCCGGTTCAGTTCCCCGTCGGATTTCTTGTACGCGCGATCGGCGCATGCCGTCATCGCCGCCTGATCCGTCGCGTCGGCACAATTCGCCTGCGCATGGGCGACGTTCGCCGCCAGCGCCAGCACACACAGCAGACCGGTCGAGACACGCATGGATGCTCCTTGTTGTTCGTTGATGTTCTGGAAGCCGGTGCGTTGCTGCGCCCCGTTCGCATCGGTCACCGTGCGGCGGTGACATCGACCGCGATGCTAGCGCACGCGCGGCGGATTGTCAGCGGGCGCCGCGCGTCCGGCGCTCCACCGGTGCGCCGCGACGATCCGGCGTCACGCGATCCCACGCGCCGCCCCTCGCTTCCAGAACGTTTCGGCGCAAAAAAGCCCGCACTCGAACGATCCGAGTGCGGGCTTTTCGATACGGCTGACGCGGCGGCCCCGAAGGCCGCCGTCCGGCAACGGGCTTAGTGGCCGAAAAACACCGACGAACGGTCGGTTGAGGCCGGCACGACCACGCGCTGGCCCGACTGCGACGCTGCCGCAGGGTTCGAACCGTAGCCCGTCGCATCGGCTTGCGCGCCGGTGTTCTGCGCGGCCGCGATCTTGGCCTGCGCGGCCTGGATGTTTTCCGGGTAGTTAATCCAGTCGTTCGGGTTGTAGCCGGCCTTTTCGAGCTGGACCAGTTCGGCACGCACTTGCGCGCGCGTCAGCGGCTGCTGGTTCGATTGGGCGAACGAGACGACCGGTGCGGCCACCAGCGCGGCCAGTGCAACTGCCTTGATCAGCGATTTCATGATGCGTTACCTCCAGGATTGTTTTGTCAGGCGCTTCGGACTCGCGGTCGTTGCGCATGAGTAGAAGTCTAGAAGCCGACGCTATCAGGGTAAATACTTAAATCGCGAATTCACTGTTGACGGAAGAACATACAATCGCCACGGAATCGGCTGAATCATCAGACGATTATCGCATCCACGCACCGAATACCTCGATGCGGCGCCCGCGCTGCGCCCACGCATCAGCGCCGCCGGTCGATCTCCGACGACGATGCCATCAACCGGTCGAACAGCAGCGCCTTGAGGCGGATCAGGTCGTCGGCACCCATCTCGCCGAACGCCGCGTGATGCAGCGTCAGCACGGGCGCTGCGGGGTCGGCATGGACGGCCCGCACCGTGCCGTCGAGCGCCAGTTGCTCGACCCGGCCGCCCGTCGCGTACGGAAGCAGCACGCGCAACGGTTCGCCGACCGCGGCGAGCGGCCGGTCGGCAGCAATCGACAGCCCGCTCACGCTGATGTCGTGCACCATTCCGATCCCTTCCACGCCTTCGGCGCCGCCCGTGCAGCATGCGGCGATCCGCGCGGGCACGCGCGGCTCCGCGCGCGTGCGCAACCGGTCGACGAAACCGGGCGGCGACAGCACCAGGAACCGCGCGGCACCCGCCGCCTGCACCGACTCGACCGTCGCGCCGAAACGCAGCACCGCGGCACGGCCGATCGCCACCGCCTCGATGTCGTCGCCACGTGCGAAGTCGAACGCGGCCGCCGACTGCGGCTCGACGAACAGCGCGCCCGATGCGGCGATGCCGATCAGCCGGCAGCGCTGCAGCCCGCGTGTCGTGCCGACGCGTCGGCGGATGCCGATCGACGCCCCGGCCGACAACCCCATCCGCGTCGCGTCGGGCACCGAAGCGGACACCGCGTCGGGCACGCGCGGCCCGGCTGCGGCCTCGGCGGGGTCGCGCCGGCGCAACGGCCGGAAATGCTCGAACAGGAACGCATGCTGCGCGGCATCGCGCAGCGTCGTGCCCGCCGGCAGCAGCGCGGCGCCGTCGGCATCGTAGAGATCGAAGCCGAGCGGGACGCCGGCGGCAAGATCGTCGCGCGTGAGCGAGACGTAGTCGGTAGATAGCCTCATCGGGGCAGCGCGGAGCGACCGCGCGAGCTGACATGACAACATGATTACGGCAGCTTCGCGCGAAATCTGAACAGCTCCGTTACTGCGACGCGCCGGGCGCGTCGGGTGCGGCCGGCACGGGCGCCTGGGACGGTGCGGCCGAAGGGGCGGCAGCCGGTGCGGCGCCGAGGCCCGCGCTGCCTCCGCCCGCCGTGCTCGCCCCCGCCGGCGGCGGTGCGAGTTGCGGCTGCGATGCGCCCGCCGACAGCGCGGCGGCCGACGCGGCCACTTCGGACGCCGGCACCCATTCCTCGACGATACCGCCCGATGCCGCGTCGGGCGCCGAAGCCTCCAACGCCGCCGATGCCGCCGATGCCGCGCCCGTATCGGCCTCGGGCGCACGCTCCACCCGCTGCGTCCTGGCCGGCGCGGGCGCTTTCTTCGCCTCGGGCGGGAACCACGTGCCGAACAGGTCCGTCACGCGCTCGCGCAGCGACGCGAACCAGCCCGGCGACGGCTCGGTATCGAATTTCGCCTTCGTGTCGACGATCCGGGCCCGCTGCGCGCGCTGAAAGAAATCGCCGACGATCGGCAGCGCACTGTGCGCGCCCTGCCCCCAGTAATCGCTGCGCAGCGTCACGCGGCCGTCGTCGAAACCGACCCACGCGCCGGCGACGAGGCCTGGCTGCATCAGGATGAACCAGCCGTCCGCGTTGTCCTGCGTCGTGCCGGTCTTGCCGGCCACGTCGCCGCGGATGCCGAAGCGCGTGCGGATGCTGCTGCCCGTCCCGCGCGTCACGACGTCGCGCATCACGCTCAGCAGCGTCTTGTCGGCTTCGGCGTCGAGCGCGCGCTCGGGCGGCGCCGGCGCGTATTCGGCGAGCACGTCGCCCTGGCGGTTCTCGATGCGCGTCACCATCTGCGGCTCGACATATAGCCCGCCGTTCGCGATCGTCGCGTACGACGCGACCATCTCCTTCAACGTGACCGGGCTCGTGCCGAGCGCGAGCGACGGCACGCGTTCGAGCGGGCTTTCGCGCACGCCCATGTCGCGGGCGAGCCGCGCGACGGCGCCGGGCCCGACCTTCTCCATCACCTGCGCGGTGATCCGGTTGCGCGACAGCGCGACGGCGTCGCGCAGCGTCATCGGCTTGCCGGTCGGCGGCACGTCGTCGTTCGGCCGCCAGATCTCGCCGCCCTTCAGCGGGATCTCGACCGGCTGGTCGATGAACGTGTCGTCCGGCTTCATCCCGTTCGCGAACGCGACCCCATAGACGAACGGCTTGAACGTCGAGCCCGGCTGGCGCCGCGCCTGCGCGACGTGGTCGAACGGCTCGTTCGTGAAGTCGCGGCTGCCGACCCACGCGCGGATCTGCCCGTCGCGCGGATCGATCGCGACGAAGCCGGCCTGCACGTCGGTCTTCGTCCTGCACAGCGCGCGCATGAAGCCGCGGTCGGCCGCGAGCAGCTTCATCGCGGCCGCGTCGTCCTTGCCGGCGTCCTGCGCGGCCTTGTACTCGGGCGACTCGCGCATGAACGTACGGAACACCTCGTTGTCGGTGCCGCAGCCGTCGCGCCCGCTCCATGCGTTGTTCGCGATGCCCTGCAACTGGTTGCCCTGCAGGATGAGCGCCTGGGTCGCCATCTGCTGCAGCCGCGAGTCGATCGTCGTGCGCACGATCAGCCCGTCGGAATAGATGTTGTAGTCGTTGCGGTCGGCCCACGCGATCAGCCATTTGCGCAGTTGCTGCGCGAAATGCGGCGCCGGCCCCGGCGGCTCCTTCTGGCGCTCGAAGTCGATGCGCAGCGGCCGGCGCTGCAACTGCGCGAACTGCGCCGGCGACAGCTTGCCGTACTTCACCATCTGGCCGAGCACCGTGTTGCGACGCTGCAGCGCGCGTTCGGGGTTCAGCACCGGGTTGTAGTAGCTGTTGCCCTTCAGCATCCCGACGAGCGTCGCGCTGTCGAGTACGTCGAGCTGGTCGGCCGACTTGTCGAAATAGGTACGTGCAGCCATCTCGACGCCGTACGCGTTGTACAGGAACGGCACCGTGTTCAGGTAGGTCTCGAGGATCTGGTCCTTGCTGTAGACCGCCTCGATCTTCAGCGCGGTGATCGCCTCCTTCACCTTGCGCGTGAGCGTCGGCGCACGGCCGATCTCGTCCGGATACAGGTTGCGCGCGAGCTGCTGCGTGATCGTCGAGCCGCCCTGGCGGCTGCCCGAGAACGTATGGAGCGCGGCCGACGCCGTGCGCTTCCAGTCGAGGCCGTGGTGTTCGTAGAAGCGGTGATCCTCGGTCGCGATCAGCGCGTCGACCATGTGCGGCGAGATCTGCTTGAGCGGCACCCATTCGCGGTTCGACGGCTTGAATTCGGCGAGCAGCTTGCCGTCGGCGGACAGCACCTGCGCGGGCTGGTCGACGCGCGCCTTGCGGATGTCGCCGATCCCCGGCGTGAACGGGATCAGCACGACCACATACACCACGAACAGCGCCGGCACGGCGGCGCCCGCGAGCAGCACGCCGCGGCGCGTCGGATGGCGAACATGGTGCCACGCGGTGGCGGCGAGAGGCTTGACCCGCGCGACGGCGGCAGCCGCGACGGGTTGGGCGCGCGCGACCCATCTGGCACAGAAGTCACGCACTGACGGCACGTTTCGGCGATTCACGCGGGTGGAGCTCGGCTGAAAAGGGTGCATCGTACCAAACTCGCGCGGCCCGCCGGACTGCAATGGCATGGTGGCGGCATACACGGCGCGGCTGCGCGGCGGTTCACACGCAAAAAAGGCGCGCGCCCCGCAACGGGAGCGACGCGCCAGGCCTGGTACGACAAACGGGCGGCCGTGCGACGCGCAGCCGATCGATGCGCCGAATCAGCGCACGAGAAAACCGTAGGTCAGCGGATCGCGTTCGTCGACGATCCAGTTCGCGAACCCGCAGATATGCGCGCTGCCCTCCACTTCCGGAATTACGGCCGGGAACTCGCCGACCGTCGTTTCGCGCAGCACGCGCCCCTTGAAGACCGTGCCGACGATCGATTCGTTGACGAGCGTGTCGCCGGCCGCGAGCAACCCGCGCTGATAGAGCTGCGCGACGCGCCCGCCGGTGCCCGACCCCGTCGGCGAGCGGTCGACCTCGCGATCCGCGAACACGCAGCAGTTGGCCTGCGTCGAGCCCGGGTGGCGCGGCGCGTTCGCGATGATCGTGCCGTAGATGTGGTTGATTTCCGGAATCTCCGGATGCACGACCGGGTACTTCGCATTCGCGGCGGCCTTCACTTCCGCGCCGAAGCGAATCAGCTTCTCGACGGCCGCTTCGCGCACCGGCAGGTCGAACGGCGCGCCGTCGACGTAGAAATAGAACGCGCCGCCGTACGCGATGTCACCGGTCACCGTGCCGAACGACGGCGTCTCGACCGACACGTCGCGTTGCCAGATGAACGACGGCACGTTGACGAAGCGCACCGGCCCCGCGTGCTCGCCGTCCCACTTGACGAACGCCTCGATGAAGCCGCACGGCGCGTCGATGCCGACCCGCGTTTCCGGCACCGTGCGCGACACCCAGCCGAGTTCGACCGCCGCGGTCGACAGCGCGATCACGCCGTGTCCGCAATGGTCGCTGTAGCCTTCGTTGTGCACGAAGATCACGCCGAAATCGGCATGCGGCGAAACCGGCTCGGTCAGGTAGCCGCCGTACATGTCGGCGTGGCCGCGCGGTTCGAACATCAGCGCGCGGCGAATCTCGTCGGCGTGCGCATTGAGCCACGCGCGGCGCTGGACGATCGTGTCGCCGGGCATGCGCGGCAGCCCGCTCGTGACGATGCGGAACGCTTCGCCGCCGGTATGGACTTCGACGGTGGAAAGGGATCGGGAAATTTTCATGACGGATCGGATGCGTTGAAACGAAGAACGGCGGCCGCGCCGCCGTTCGAGCGCAGGTTGGCCGCTTACTTCGCGTACGGTTCCGGCAGGCCGTTGCGGATCACGTAGACGGTGGTCGGCGCGCCCTTCAGGTCGCCGTTCGCGTCGAACGAATAGGTGCCCGCGACGCCCTTGTAGTCCGACTTCGCGAGCTGCGCGGTCAGCTTCGCCTTGTCGGTGGTCGTGCCGGCCTTGACCATCGCGTCGGCGAGCAGCTTCATCCCGTCGTAGTAGTTCACGCCGTAGACCTGCGTGTCGGTGTGGTACGTGTCGTGGTACTTCTTCAGGAATTCGCGGCCGGCCGCCGTCTTCTCGAGCGCGACGCCGCCCTGCGCGCAGTAGACGATCGACGCCGCGTCGCCCGCGACCTTGCCCATGTCGGCCGAACAGATGCCGTCGCCGCCGAGCAGCTTCGCGCGCAGGCCGCGCTGCTTCATCTGCTTGGCCATCGGCGCGCCCTGTGCCGCATAGCCGCCGAAGAAGATCACGTCGGGGTTGCCGGCCTTGATCTTGGTGAGAATGCCAAGGAAGTCGGTCGCCGACGAATTCGTGTATTCCTGGTCGACGATCCGGATCCCGTTCGCCTTCGCGACGTTCATGAACTGCTCGGCGACGCCCTGCCCGTAAGCGGTGCGATCGTCGATCACGGCGGCGGTCTTCGCGTTCAGCGTCTTCGCGGCGAAGGTGGCCATCGTGCCGCCGAGCTGTTCGTCGCTCGCGCCAATCCGGAAGATGTTCCTGAAGCCCTGCCGGGTGAGCGCCGGGTTCGATGCGACCGGCAGGATCGGCACGCCGGCCGTCGAGTACACGCGCGATGCGGGGATCGCGACGCCCGAGTTGTACGGCCCCAGCACCGCGACGACGCCCTTGTCGACGAGGTTCTGCGCGACCTGCACGCCGGCCTTCGGGTCGGCCTGGTCGTCCTCGGAAACCAGTTTGAACGTGACGGCCTTGCCGGCGACCTTCACGCCGGCCCGGTTGAGTTCATCGACGGCCAGGCGTGCACCGTTCTCGTTGTCCTTGCCGTTCGCGGCCTGCGGGCCGGTCAGCGGCGCGGAATGGCCGATCATCACGACTTCCTGCGCGTGCGCGGAAGTCAGCGCGCCGGCGGCGACGGCCACCGAGAGCGCGATAACGAGGTGTCGCATGATGTCTCCTGATTGGTTTTGTGTGAAACCAATGTAGGACACGCGTGGTCACCGCGCAAGCAATTTCAAAATAAAATCTTCTATTTTGGTCAATTTTCAGACCAGAACGACGTGAGTGCGATCACTTCGGCGCGATGTCGCGCCGCACACGGCGGATGTGCTGCTCGACATAGAACGCCGCCGCATCGGCATCGCCCGACACGATCGCCTCGTAGATCAGCCGGTGCTCGGACACGTAGAGCCGGATCCGGCCCGCGTCGTAGATGCCGTCGTCTTTCAGCCGCTTCCACAGCGGCTGGTCCATCGTCTTCGCGACTTCGTCCGCGATCTTCACGATCAGCGCATCGCCGGTCATCAGCGCGAGCTGCCGGTGAAACAGCCGGTCGCTCTCGTTCCACAGCGCGCGCTGATGCGGATCGTCGACGTCGGTGATGGTTTCCATCTGCGCGAGATAGCGTTCCGCACCGGGGTCCGCACGGCCGTGCGCGGCCGCAAGGCGCGCGATCGCGGGCTCCAGGATCAGCCGCACGTCGAGCGTCGAGGTCGGACTGAAGTCCGGTTCGGATGCCGCGTGCGCGTCGCCGCGCTGCGCGAGCACGTCGAGCGGCGACGCGACGACATAGGTGCCCGAATTGCGCTTCGTGAACACGAGCCCTTCGTTCTGCAGCGCGCCGAGCGCCTCGCGCACGGCCGGCCGGCCGACCTGAAACAGCGCCGCGAGCTCGCGCTCGGACGGCAGCCGCGACTCGGCGGCATAGCGCCCCGCGCGGATCTCGTCGCGGATCTTCTCGGCCACCTGCTCGTAGATCTGCAGCGGCCTGAAACCGCCTTCGAGTGAGTCGGGACGCGCGGACATCATCGTAGGGCTCCTGCCCGGTCGCGGGCGTGAATCTGGAATGGGTTCGCACTATACCGGAGCGCGCCGGCATTGCGGTTACGGCGGCCCTTCTGGACAGATATTAGAACCAAAACCGGCGAACCGCTTTATTTTCTGGGTTGCGGCCCGCCCAGCAAGTGGTATAGATTCGATCCACACTGCCCTGTGTCGCGGTATCCGGCAGCCCTGTGACGGGCACTGCATGCGCCCGTCGTCAACGCTCACCGACGCATACGACGTACACGATGACCGCTCTTTCCCCGACTCCCGTTTTCGATGCGGCCGACACGGCCGCGCTGCTCGACTACCCGGCGCTGCTCGCCACGCTCAGGCAGGCCGTCGCCGACTATGCGGCGGGCGAGATCGTCAGCCCCGAACGCCTGGTCGTGCCGCTGCAGGCCGGCGGCGTGATGCTGTCGATGCCGTCGAGCGCGCGCGACCTCGCGACCCACAAGCTCGTGAACGTGTGCCCGGGCAACGGCGCGCGCGGCCTGCCGACGATTCTCGGCCAGGTGAGCGCATACGACGCGACCACCGGCGAGATGCGCTTCGCGCTCGACGGCCCGACGGTCACCGGGCGCCGCACGGCGGCCATCACCGCGCTCGGCATCCAGGCGCTGCACGCCGCGGCGCCGCGCGACATTCTGCTGATCGGCACCGGCAAGCAGGCGGCCAATCACGCGGAGGCCCTTGCGGCGATCTTTCCGGACGCCCGCCTCCACGTGCGCGGCACGAGCGCCGATAGCGCGACGGCATTCTGCGCCGCGCACCGCGCGCACGCCCCGCGTCTCGTGCCGCTCGACGGCGACACGATTCCCGATGCGATCGACGTCGTCGTCACGCTGACGACGAGCCGCACGCCCGTCTATCGCGAAGCCGCGCGCGAAGGCCGGCTCGTGGTCGGCGTCGGCGCGTTTACCGCGGACGCCGCCGAGATCGACGCGAGCACGGTGCGCGGCAGCCGGCTGGTGGTCGACGATCCGGCCGGCGCGCGCCATGAAGCCGGCGACCTGATCGTCGCGCAGGTCGACTGGCGGCAGGTCGCGTCGCTCGCCGACGTGCTCGGCGGCGCGTTCGAGCGCAACGGGCCGCTGCTGTTCAAGAGCGTCGGCTGTGCCGCGTGGGATCTGGCCGCATGCCGCACCGCGCGCGATGCGCTGGCCGCGCGCGGGGCCGGCTGACCCGGCAACGTTCCCCTCCGGCCGCATTCGCGGCAACGCCTTCCCACGGCCGCTTCGGCGGTTTCCGCACGCGCTGTAGGAATCGCCCTACAACGCGGCGCGGCGGCCTACATCAACTTCCAATTCGGCCGATTTCATTTTCGGCGGCGCAACACGATACTGCCGGCATGAATGCCAGCCAGTTCCCCGCCGCGCTCCGCGTATTTCTCGTCGATCACGCCGTCGCCGTCCGACAACGGATCGCGCTGCTCGTCGGCGCGATCCGCGGCGTCGCCGTCGTGGGCGAGGCGGAGGACGGCCAGGACGCGTGGACGCACATCCGCAGCAGCCAGGCAGACGTGGTAATCGTCGACCTGCGGCTGGCGGACGGCAGCGGCCTCGACCTGATCGGGACGCTGTCGAAGGCCGCGCCGCGCATCGTCACGATCGTGCTGACGAATCATTCGGCGCCGGCGTTCAGAGCGGCATGCGCGTCGGCCGGCGCCGACTACTTCTTCGACAAGACCGCCGAGTTCGACGCCGCATGCCGCGTCATCGAATCCCTGGTGCACGCTCGCGCGCACCGCCCCTGACGAGCCGGAGCGACTCATGTCCACAGCCACCGCCTGCGCCGCCGACGTATCCATCGCGCCCCGTCCGACGATCCCGCTTCGCGCGGTCGCGCGCACCGACGCCACCAAACACCCCGCCGCACGCTGTTCGGTGTGCGCGATGCGCTCGATGTGCCTGCCGCCGCACCTGACCGCGGCCGAATACGATCGCCTCGACGCGATCATCTGCACGACCCGGCAGGTGCGCCAGGGCGACGCGCTGTTCCGCACCGACGATCCGTTCCAGAGCATCTACGCGGTGCGCGCGGGTTCGTTCAAGACCGTGATGATGCATCGCGACGGCCGCGAGCACGTGACGGGTTTCCAGATCGCCGGTGAAACGCTCGGGATGGACGGGATCGGCGGCGGCCAGCACTGCTGCGACGCGATCGCGCTCGAGGACAGCGTCGTGTGCATCATTCCGTTCGGCGCGCTCGAAGCCGCGTGCCGCGAGATCAAGCCGATGCAGCATTTCCTCTACCAGATGCTGAGCAGCGAAATCGTCCGCGAATCGAGCCAGATGCTGCTGCTCGGCACGATGTCGGCCGAGCAGCGCGTCGCGCATTTCCTGCTGAACCTGTCGTCGCGCTTCGAGGCGCGCGGCTATTCGGCGACGGAATTCAACCTGCGGATGACGCGCGAGGAAATCGGCTGCTATCTCGGGATGAAGCTCGAAACCGTGAGCAGGATGTTTTCGCGGTTCCATCGCGAAGCGCTGGTCGAAACGCGCGGCAAGCGCGTGCGCATCATCGACACGCAAGCGCTCGCGCGGGTCTGACAAGGCAGGACTACACGGGGCCGCTCGCGCCGTGCTTCATCGCACCGCGCCGCCGGCCGCCGCGTCGCGCAGCGCCGCCGCACCGGCCGCCTGACACGCGATCAACGCCTGCTCGGCCTGCATGAACGCACGGTGCAGCGCATCGTTCAGGTCGTCGCAGACACACGGCGGCAGCGGCCGGCGCGCGCCGTCGTGCATCACGAGGTCGAGTCGCACGGCGTACCGGCATGCGCGGTCGCCGGCCAGTTGCGATTCGATCGCGAGGTGGCAGCCGTCGATCAGCGCGCGAAACCGTTCGAGCCGCACCAGTTGCGCGCCGGCTTCGGCTTCGACCGCGGCGGAACCCGCGAATCCGAGGCAGGCGATCTGCATGCCCACGCCCATGTCGTCTCTCCTGACGGCGCCGCCCGCTCGTCGACCGCCTTGCATGCGCCGCCCGCACCGAAAGGTGGCGGCACGCGTTTCCCGTGGCGGGGTGCGCCTGCTTCCAGCGCTGCCCGGCCGATAGTTTGCCCGCGCGTTCGCCGGCGCGGGGGCGTTCATACGTTGAAGGTCTGCGACGCCTTCATCTCGATCCACGTCATCCCGGCCCGCAGCCCTTCGATCATCGCTTCGCGCTCGGTCGCGTAGGCATGGCTGTGCTCGAACGTATGATGAAAACGCGCAGCGCCTGCGCCGTGCTCGACCGACACCCGGCAGCGGAATTCGCCCGATTCGCACGGGCGCGTCTCGACTTCGACGGACCAGTCGCGTTCGTGAATGTTGCCCTGCAGTGTCATGCGCCCTCCTGCGGTATCAGTCGCCGAGCCGGAAGTGGCCGCTGTGCAGCAGCACCGGCCGACCGCCGATTTCCTCGAGCATCCGTCGTGCCATCGCCTCGATCGCCGACCGGTGCCCGTCGAACGCCGCCAGCAGGTCGCGTTCGAGCAGCGACGGCGCGCCGAAATGGTCTTCCAGCGCTTCGGCCGTTATCGCGCACTGCACGCAACGTCCGTCGACCAGTGCCGAAAACGCCACGACCAGGTCGCGTGCGCAATATTCGGGGGGCTCCGGCGGGAAGACGATCTGCATCTGTCGGCCTGTCATCGTGTGACGCTCCATGGCAAGAGCATAGTGGCGCGCGCACCCGCACGCTTGACCCACGTCAACCGGTTCGCTGCGTCGCACGATGACGGCGCGGCTGCGCAGCGCCGGTCCGCCCGCGCCCGTTTTCAGCCGGCGCCGGGCTCGATCGCCGCGCCGCGTTCCGCGAGCAGCTCGCGCAGCACGCTGCGGTGGCAATGGCGTTCGTCGTCGCAATAGCAGCCGATCGAGAACGCGGTGGTCGCCGACAGTGCCGCCAGCACGTCCAGCACCTTCGCCGCATCGCCGTGCGCCATCTCGGCGCGAAAGCGCCGCCGGAACGCGTTCCATTCGGCATCGGTTTCGGCGGCCTGCGCCTGCGCGACGAGTTCCGGGCTCGGCGACAGCGTCGGTAGCCATACATCATAGTAGTTCCGCGACGCGAATTCCGCCTTCGGCACGCCGCGCGGCGGCCGCCGCACCGTGCCGATCCGCAGGCCCTCGCCGGCCGCGCGCGGCGTGCCGAGCTGGATGATCCGGATGCCCATGTCGCTCCTTGCATGTCGAGTGCGATCCCGTGATCGTACCGCCGCGCCTGCGCCCGCGTCAGCCGGGCGGCGCACCCTGCGGCCGCACAACAAAAAACCGGCTGCTCCGTGGCGGGAGACAGCCGGTTCGGCCTGCGACGTCGCGCGCCGGGGCGCGCCGCGCTCAGACGCCGCTCTTCAGCACCTTGCCGATCGCATCGGCGACGATCGCGACGTTCGAGTCGTTCAGGCCCGCCACGCACATCCGGCCCGAGCGCAGGATGTACACGCCGTGCACTTCGCGCAGTGCGTCGACCTGCGATTCGGTCAGGCCCGTGTACGTGAACATCCCGCGCTGCTTCACGTAGCGCGTGAGCGCCTCGCCGCTGACGTGGTCGCGCAGGCCGTCATGGATCGACTGGCGCATCCGTGCGATGCGGCGGCACATCGCCGCCAGTTCCTCTTCCCACTGCTTGCGCAGCGCCGGCGTGCCGAGCACGGCCGCGACGACCTTCGCGCCGTAGGTCTGCGGGTTGCTGTAGTTCGAGCGCACGGCGCCGGCCAGCTGGCCGAGCACGCGCTCGGCCGCGGCGGCATCCTCGCAGACGACGCTCAGGCCGCCGACGCGCTCGCCGTACAGCGAGAAGTTCTTCGAGAACGAGTTCGCGACCAGCGTCGGCACGCCGCGGCGGGCCAGCTCGCGCACCGCGAACGCGTCCGCGTCGAGGCCCGCGCCGAAGCCCTGGTACGCCATGTCGACGAACGGCAGCAGCCCGCGCGCCTCGATCACGTCGATCAGCTTCTCCCACTGGCCTTCGTCGAGGTCGACGCCGGTCGGGTTATGGCAGCACGCGTGCAGCAGCACGATGCTGCGGGCCGGCAGCGCGTCGATCGCCGCGAGCATCGCGTCGAACCTCAGGCCGCCGGTCGCTTCGTCGTAGTACGGGTACGTGTTCACCGTGAAGCCGGCGCGCTCGAAGATGAAGCGGTGGTTTTCCCAGCTCGGATCGCTGAGCCACACCTGCGAATCCGGGAAGTAGCGCTTCAGGAAATCGGCGCCCACCTTCAGCGCGCCGGAGCCGCCGAGCGTCTGCAGCGTCGCGATGCGGCCGGCCGCGCGGGCCGGGTGATCGGCGCCGAACACGAGCGACTGCACGGCGTCGCGATACGCGGCCAAGCCGACCATCGGCAGGTACGGCTTCGGGCCGCTCTCGCGCTGCAGCGCGGTTTCGGCTTCGCGCACGGCGCCCATTACCGGAATCCGGCCTTCGGCGTCGAAATAGATGCCGATGCTCAGGTTGACCTTCTGGTCGCGCGGATCTTTCTGGAAGTTCTCGTTGAGCGTGAGGATCGGATCGCCCGGGTACGCGTCGATGTGTTCGAACATGGCTAAGTCGGTCTCGTCTGGAAGGATATGGGTGGTGGCCTGCGTCAGCGTGCGGATGCGCCGTCGTGCACCGCGTAGCCTGCATTCTTCTGACGGAAGCGATACCCGACCGCGAGCACCGCGAGCCATACCGGGATCAGGTACACCGACAGGCGGAGATCCGGCGTCAGGTACATCACGACGAGAATGCCGGCCATGAATGCCAGGCACAGGTAATTCGTGAAAGGATAGCCCAGACTGCGGAAGGAAGTCTGCTCCCCGGCTGCACGCTTGGCCTGGCGGAACTTCAGGTGGATCAGCGTGATCATCGCCCAGTTGATGATCAGCGCCGACACGACGAGGCCCATCAGCACCTCGAACGCCTTGCCCGGCATGAAGTAGTTGACCAGCACGCACACGCCGGTCGCGAGCGCCGACGCGCCGAGCGCGGCGAGCGGAATGCCGCGCCGGTTCACCGAGCACAGCACCTTCGGCGCGTTGCCCTGCTTCGCGAGGCCGAACAGCATCCGGCTGTTGCTGTACACGCCGCTGTTGTAGACCGACAGCGCGGCCGTCAGCACGACCACGTTCAGTACGTTGGCGACCACGTTGCTGCTCAGCGCATGGAAGATCAGCACGAACGGGCTGCCGCCGGTGACGACCTTTTCCCACGGATACAGCGACAGCAGCACGGCCAGCGCGCCGATGTAGAAAATCAGGATGCGGTAGATCACCTGGTTGGTCGCGCGCGGAATGCTGTGCTTCGGATCGTCGGCCTCGGCCGCGGTGATGCCGATCAGCTCCAGCCCGCCGAACGAGAACATGATCGCGGCCATCGACATCACGAGCCCCGACACGCCGTTCGGGAAGAAGCCGCCGTGCTGCCACAGGTTGCGCACGGTGGCCTCCGGCCCCGCGTGGCCGCTTGCGAGCAGCCAGCCGCCGAAGCCGATCATCCCGACGATCGCGGCGACCTTGATGATCGAGAACCAGAACTCCGTCTCGCCGTACGACTTCACGCTGGCCAGGTTGAGCAGGTTGATCGCGACGAAGAACACCAGCGCGGACACCCAGGTCGGCACGCCCGGCCACCAGTACTGCACGTAGATCCCGACGGCCGACAGTTCGGCCATGCTGACGAGGATATACAGCACCCAGTAGTTCCAGCCCGACAGGAAGCCGGTGAAGTGGCCGACGTACTTGTCGGCGAAGTAGCTGAACGAGCCGGCGACGGGCTCGTCGACGACCATCTCGCCGAGCTGGCGCATGATGAAGAACGCGACGATACCGGCCACCGCGTAGCCGAGCAGCACGGACGGGCCCGCCATCTTGATCGTCTGCGCGATGCCGAGGAACAGCCCCGTGCCGAGCGCGCCGCCGAGCGCAATCAGCTGGATGTGCCGGTTCTTCAGCCCGCGCTTCAGGCCGTCGCTCTCGTTTCCAGAAACCATGTCTTCTCCACTCTGTCCGCTTCCGCCTGCAGCGGTGCGGCGCGCCTCGGTGTGCCGGGCGCTGTTTTTGCTGTGCCGGGGCGGTTCGTGGCGCCGCCGGGTTGGGGACCTGCAATCTTCGCGTGGCGGCGCCCGATCCGCGTCGGCGTGCCCGCCAGACCGGCCGCCGACCGTCGCCGCGCCCGCCTTGCTGCGTTCGCACACGAAAATCCGGCGTCAGTTTAGCGTCGCGACGGCGAAATCGGGTTTCGTAACCCGTTCATGCAAACCCTACATTATGAGATAAGATTGCATCCAGGAGACAAACGAGGAAACAAAAATGCATGAACCGGTTCTGGATCGCCTCGATCGCCACTTGCTCGCGATCCTCCAGGAGAACGGCCGCGCGTCGAACCTCGATCTGGCGAAGGCGGTCGGCCTGTCGCCGGCCCAGACGCTGCGCCGCCACCGGCGGCTGGAGGAAATCGGCGCGATCCGCCGCTATGAAACCCGGCTGTGCCCCGACACGCTCGGGTTCGGCGTCACCGCGTTCGTGCACGTGACGATGGAGCGCGGGCATATCCGCGACCTGTCGAAATTCCAGAAGCTGGTATCGGATCTCGCGCAGATTCAGGAGTGCTTTTCGGTGACGGGCGACATCGACTATGTGCTGAAGGTGGTCGCGCACGATCTGAAAGGCTTGTCACGGTTCCTGCTGGAAACGCTGATGCGGATTCCCGGCGTGAGCGGCGTGCATTCGAGCGTGTGTCTCGACGAGATCAAGTGCACGAGTGCGATGCCGGTGGACGCTTAACGCCCGACGCTTCAAATCTGTTCCGGCAATACCGATTACGAAATCGGGCGATTGGATAAGGTCGGACGCCGATGTCGTCGCCCATTTCGCGTCCGGTATTGCCGATTGGTGCCGCCCCGCCACTTCGTCGCGAATTCCGCAAAAATTCGTACCCATCCAATAGTCAACTTGCGTACTGTCGGCGAACCTCTTCGCTTCCTAAACGTACCGGGAATCGACCATGCGCCGAGCGGCGGTAAGAGACAGCGATAGGACTACAACGAGCGGACTCGTCATTGCAGTCACGTCCACGATATTCGACAACGGCAAGCATGTCGCCATAGACGGAGACAAAGCGACATGCGGTAATTGCAAAGGCGCGTTCAGGATTCTCGGCAGCGCCAGGCGTATGAGTTGCCATGGCCGCAGGGTCGTTCTAGATGGTGACCCGGTTCTTTGCCCGTGTGGACAGAACAAAGTCGTTGCCGGTGCCGACAGCAAGATTTTCCATAAGACGTTTCATGCGGCCGGGAGCGACATGAAGTCGTTTTCGCAAAAAGTCCTGAAGCCGATGCCAGGAAAACGAACGTTGGGACGCTTGCTTCTTGGTGGTAAAGCAACTGCGACTCGCGCTTATGAACTGGCCGAATGGTTGAAGCTCCGCCCATTCCTCGGCCTCGGAAATCCGGAACGTATCACTGGCCCGGATTGGCAGGACAAGATAAATGGGCGAACCGGTATCGTCTATTTTTTCGGCTACTGGCGACAGGAAGGAGATTCGGCTGACGCATTGAGCGGCGGACATATCGACCTGTGGAACAAGGACACGCTCACGCCCTCTGCCGTATCATTCTGGCGGTTTCGCATCGGCGTGCGATCCATGATCAACCCGTTCGATTATCTTCGGGGCCGACGCGGAAATTGGTACTCGGACCTGGCCGATTCGAAAGAAATCCTGTTCTGGGAAGTTGAATGAAACGACTGGCTGCCACCCTCGGCGGATTCATATGGGGTTTGCTGGTTACCTGGGCATCCCTTTACACGTTCAGCCGGATTCACTGGCCCGCTACGCCGTCACATTCGACCGGCTGTAACGACATGGAACACTGCAGCCCTCATGGGATATTCATCGTCGGTCTGCTGGCGCTCACCTTGTGGCCGTCGATCCTCTTTGCCGTCATTAACGCGTTCGCTTATCGGCGCTGGTCGGCGCGTAAATGGAAAGTCGTGTTCGCTGCCACGACACTATTTGTCGTCTTGTTTCATCTCGCGAGCTACGCGGCACCCGCGCTAGGCCTAGTCAGCTAGGCAAGACACCGGGGCGGCGCAAGGCTGCGTGAAACCAGCAAGCTTCACCCATACTCACCGCACCACCTCGAACGCACTGATCAACAACGCCCCCGCCGCGATCACCACGCAACCGGCCGCCCGGCGCGGCGTCAGCCGCTCGCCGAGATACACGCGTGCAATCAGCGCCGCGAACACCACACTCGTTTCCCGCAGTGCCGACACCGGCCCCATCGGCGCACGATCCATCGCCCAGATCACGATGCCGTACGCGAGCGCCGCGAACACGCCGCCACCCGCGGCCTTCGCCGTCTCGCCGGGCTCCTGCGTCAGCCGCAGCGGCCCCGCGCGCAGCCGGTAATACGCGGCCATCATCGCGCCCGTCAGCACGAACATCCACGCGGTATAGCCGACCGTGCTGCCGCTTTCCCGCACGCCGATCCCGTCGACCACGCTGTAGGCCGCGATCGACACGCCGGTCGCGAACGCGGTCGGCAGCACCTGCATCATCCGGTGCTTCGCGCCGCGCCCGCGTTCCAGCCCGATCGCCATGATGCCCGCGCAGATCAGCACGAGCCCGCCTTGCGCACCGGCACTCAGGTGCTCGCCCGCGAACGCCGCCGCGCCGAGCGTGACCAGCAGCGGCGCGGTGCCGCGCGCGACCGGATACGCGACGCTCAGGTCGCCGTGCTCGTACGCACGCACCAGCAGCAGCGTATAGACGACGTGCAGCACGGCCGATGCGACGACATAGAGCCAGCTCGCGGGCGTGATCGGCGCCGCGGCCGGCAGGAACAGCAACGCGAACAGCCCGATCGCGATCTGCAGCACCGTGGCCGAGCGAAGCCGGTCGCCACTGCTGCGCACAAGCGCGTTCCATGACGCATGGAGGAACGCCGCACACAGCACGGCAAACAGAACGGGAATCGGCACGCTGAATACTCGCTGACGGGCGGCCACGCGAAATCGTCGCCGCAGGGCGTTCATCGTATGAATCCGTCATCCGCTTGTCAAAAAACCTTCCCCGCACCGCCCGGGATCCGGACGGGTCGATAACGCCCTATTGCCCGCCCGGCGCGGCATTCGCGGCAACGCCCCCACGCACCGCGGCATGTGACGCGAAAGCGCCATGCGATCCGCCCCTTTCCGTTCTCTTTCGGGGCGCATGCCGCCGTAATGAAATCGATACCGCAGCGCAACCGTTGCGAAACCACTCCGTCCCCATATCTTCATACGCGACTGTTTCAATGCGCGTGCTCTCTCACGAGCTTCGCGCCGAACCGACACGGCGACGGGGCCGTTCTCCACCATCGAAGACCTTACTGGAGTTTCCCGATGTTCCGTCAAGCCTTGCTCGTCACCGCCTGCGCAGCCGCAGCGCTGGCGCTGTTCGCCTGCGGCGGCAGCGACGACCCCACGTCGACGCCCGCCGTGTCGTCGCAGGATGCGCTGCAGACCGCCACGCCGATCAAGCACGTCGTCGTGATCTATGGCGAAAACGTGTCGTTCGACCACTACTTCGGCACCTACCCGAACGCGGCGAACCCGTCGGGCGAGCCGGCCTTCAACGCAAAGTCCGGCACGCCGACGCCGAACGGGCTGACGGGCACGCTGCTCACCGCGAACCCGAACTTCACGAACACGGCCAACGGCACCGACGCGGCGAACCCGTTCCGCCTCGACCGCACGCAGGCCGCGACGGCCGACCAGAACCACGCGTACACGGCCGAACAACAGGCCGAGGACAACGGCCTCGCCGACCTGTTCCCGAAATACACCGGCAAGGGCTCGTCCGGCGGCGCCGGCGCGTTCGGCACGAAGGGCCAGGTAATGGGCTACTTCGACGGCAACACCGTGACCGCGCTGTGGAACTACGCGCAGCGCTTCGCGATGAGCGACAACACGTACACGACGTCGTACGGCCCGTCGACGCCGGGCGCGCTGAACGTCGTGTCCGGCCAGACCAACGGGATGCAGATCGTCAAGACGTCCGCGAAGCCGTCGACGCTCGCGAAGAGCTCGTACTACATCAATGACGGACAGGGCGGCTTCACGATGATCAACGACGTCGACCCGGGCTACGACGTGTGCTCGAGCACGACCGACCAGGCGATGATGACGGGCAAGAACATCGGCGACCTGCTGAACGCCGCGAAGATCACGTGGGGTGGCTTCATGGGCGGCTTCAACCTGTCGACGACGAACGGCAACGGCACGACGGGCTGCGCGCGCAGCACGGTCGCCACCGCCGTGAACGCCGCGACGGCCGACTACATCCCGCACCACAACTGGTTCCAGTACTACGCGTCGACGGCTAACCCGCAGCACACGCGCCCGAGCTCGGTCGCGGCGATCGGTTCGAGCTTCCAGACCGACGGCAAGACGGCCGAGCCCGCGAACCACCAGTACGACTCGGACGACTTCTTCGCCGCCGTGAAGGCCGGCAACTTCCCGTCGGTCAGCTACCTGAAGGCCCCGGCCGCCCAGGATGCGCACGCGGGCTATTCGGATCCGCTCGACGAACAGGCGTTCGTGACGAAGGTCGTCAACTTCCTGCAGCAGCAGCCCGACTGGCAGAACACGGCCGTGATCGTCACCTATGACGACTCGGACGGCTGGTACGACCACGTGTACACGCCGCCGACGCGCGCATCGTCGGACCCGGTCGACCAGGTCAACGGCGCCGGCAAGTGCGGCACGGGCGGCACCACCGGCGTGAACGGCGCGACCGTGAACGGCCGCTGCGGCCCGGGCGTGCGCATTCCGCTGGTCGTGATCTCGCCGTACGCAAAGCAGAACTACGTCGACCACACGATGCTCGACCAGGCGTCCGTCGTGCGCTTCATCGAGGACAACTGGCTCGGCGGCCAGCGCATCGGCGGCGGTTCGTTCGATGCGACCGCGGGCGACCTGCGCAACCTGTTCGACTTCACGTCGAAGCCGAACACGACGCCGCTGTACCTCGACCCGACGCTCGGCACCGCGTTGAGCGCGGCACCGGCGATCTGACCGGTACGTCGCAACCGCATGGCCGGCGCATCACGCGCCGGCCGTTTCCATTTAACGCGCCGCTGCGTGCGGCGCACGATTTCCGACCGACAGCATGACAGCTCGCCCTGCGCTCCCGTCTCCCGACGCCTCCGGCGCCCGCGCCTCGCGCACACCTTCCCGCCTCCCGCGCCGCGCGGCGTTCGTGATCGGCGCCGCCGTGCTCGGCTACGGCGCGTTCGCGATCACGTTCCCCGCGCAGGTGCCCGCGGCGATCGGCACCGTCGTCGCCGACTGGACGGGCGCGAATCCGCATCCGGTCGTGCTGCGGCGGCCCGCCGTACAGCCGCTGTCGGCGGTCGCGCAACTCGGGCGCGCGCTGTTCCACGATCCGTCACTGTCCGCGTCGGGCAAGCAGTCGTGCGCGTCGTGCCACAGCCCCGATCACGCATACGGGCCGCCGAACGCGCTCGACGTGCAGCCGGGCGGCCTCGCGATGACGCAGCAGGGCTATCGCCCGCCGCCGTCGCTGATGTACCTGTACCGCCAGCCGAATTTCAGCATCGGCCCCGATGCGGGCGAAAACGACGACGCGCCGAGCGTCGCGCAACAGGCCGCGTCTGCGGCCGGCGTCGTCAAGGCGCAGAAGGTGGCCGGCACGTCGGCCGCGCCGCAGCTCGTGCCGCAGGGCGGGATGTTCTGGGACGGCCGCGCCGATACGCTGCAGCAGCAGGCGTTCGGCCCGCTGCTGAATCCGGTCGAGATGGCGAATGCGAGCATCGACGACGTCGCACGCAAGCTCGCGCAGTCGCCGCACCGCGCGCAACTGGAAAAACTGTTCGGCGCGCGCGTGTTCGACAGCCCGCAGCTCGCGGTGTCGGAGGCGATGTTCGCGATCGCGCGCTATCAGGTGGAGGATCCGTCGTTCCATCCGTACGACAGCAAGTACGACCGCTGGCTCGAAGGCCGCGCGCGGCTCACTCAGGCCGAGTTGCGCGGGCTGCGCCTGTTCAACGATCCGGACAAGGCGAATTGCGCGGGCTGCCACCTGTCGAAACCCGGCAAGGACGGGTTGCCGCCGATGTTTACCGATTACCAGTACGAAGCGCTTGGCGCGCCGCGCAACCGTGCGCTCGCGCAGAACCGCAACCCGGCGTTCTACGATCTCGGCGTGTGCGGGCCGTTCCGCGACGACCTGAAGGACCAGACGCTGTATTGCGGGATGTTCCTGACGCCGACGCTGCGCAACGCGGCGACACGCCACGTGTTCTTCCACAACGGCGTGTTCCACACGCTCGACCAGGTGATGGCGTTCTACAACGAGCGCAGCATCGCGCCGCAGAAGTTCTATTCGCGCGGCGCGGACGGCAAGGTCGACGAATACGACGATATTCCGCCGAAGTATCGCGCGAACGTCGACGTGACCGATGCGCCGTTCGATCGCAAGCCGGGCGACAAACCCGCGATGACCGCGCAGGACATCAAGGATATCGAAGCGTTTCTCGGCACGCTGACCGACGAGCCGGCGCAGCACTGAGCGCCGGCCGGGCGCATGTCGCGCCGCGTCAGCGACGCGCGCGGATGCACAGGAAGGCCGGCGCCAGCGACAGTTCCGCATGGAGCCGTTCCGATACGGCCTTCATCTCCGGCAGCGGTGTCGGTTCGACGAACCGGTCGAGCCGCCAGCCGCCGTCGGCCACCGCGTTCAGGATATCGGCCAGTGGCCGCCGCCATGCCTCGACATAGGGCCGCGGTTCGCCGAACCCCGACCAATGGAAGCCGAAGCGCGACGTGTCGAAGTACGTGCCGTCGCCACGCGTGCGTTCGTCCATCCAGTCGCGCATCGGGTGCGCCATCGAGAACACGAGCGCGGCGCCCGGCCGTGCGACGCGCCGGAACTCGCGCAGCGTCGGCGCGAGATCGCGCACGTAGTCGAGCGCGAGCGAGCACAGCACCTTGTCGACCGACGCGTCGGGCAGCCACGCGAGCGGCGCCTCCAGGTCGCCTTCCACGATATCGACGGCAAGCCCCGCGCAGCGCGTTCGCGCGAGCGCGACCATCTCCGGCGTCACATCGAACGCATGCACGGTCGCGCCAAGGCGGGCGAGATGCTCGCTGCAGATGCCCGGCCCGCAGCCTGCGTCGAGCACCGTCAGCCCGGCGACGTCGCCGAGCAGCCCCAGCGTCGCGGGACGCTCGTAGAGCGCGTTGTGCGCCTTCGTCGGCGCGATGTCCGCATAGCGTTGCGCGAAGCTCGCGTAAGCGCGGCGGCCGGGTGGGTCGTTCGGATCGTTTGGATCGTTCAGTTCGGTCATGTGGCATCCGTCGGCAGAAATCGGGCGTGTCGATTCTGCCCGATCGGACGACCGATCGCGACCGGCCCGCGCGCAGGCTTCAGGACAGGCTGTCGAGCAACCGATACCATGCCACCCCGGCCGCGATACGGAAGCGTTGCAGCCCGCGAAACGGAATCGGGCGAATCGGCGTGACTTGGAACGGCAACGGCAATGGCGCATCGCCGGACCGGTGCGCGGCCAGATGCTTGCCGAGCGTCGTCGCCATCGCGATGCCGCGTCCGTTGCAGCCGAGCGCGATCGTCACGCCCGGCGCGGCTTCATGCACGTGCGGCAGGAAATCCGCGGTGATTGCGACGCGCCCCGCCCTGCGCTATTCGAACCGGATGCTCGAATAGCGCAGGCGAAATGACGCCCGGCGCGCCGTTGCATTGTGCAACGGCGTTTGCCCGCTACCGCGGCTTCGGCGAAGACTCGGCCCGATAGGTACCCTTCGGACGCAATACGAGTTGCTTCGCTGCGGCGTCCAGTTCCTTGCCGTGATACAGATCGAGGCATTTCAGGAAGTCGAACTTCACATCCCTCACTTCCGATTCGACAACCGGATTCCGGTAGTCGCGGGCCAGATACTTCGCGACCAGCGCCTGAATGACGTCCGGTGCACGCTCCAAGTCGTAGTAGGTCCAGTCGCGCAACGCGCTGGTGCTGCTGCCGATGTCCTTGTTCACGCCGGGCGCTTGCTTGTAAGCGGTCGCCAGGCAATCCGCCAGCACCATGTCCTTGAAGTTCTGGAGGTGAGTTCGTGAACCGGCCTCCGGCCACGCCTGCGCGGCGTCCTTCGCCACGACCATCGTCGGTTGAAACACGATGCACGCCAACGCGGCAGCGATCCAGACTCCCCTCACGACAGGCTCCAAAAATTGGCGCGATCGGTACGATATCGCGCACTCGGCTCGTTGAAGTAACAATGGTCGTAACACGTCCGCCCGTCGAACTCTGCGGCGCGGCCCATCATGCACGAATTGAAAGGTTTTGGTAAGAATGACACCCAGATCGGCATCGGCCCGCCAGTTGCCTCATGCGCCCCGCCCCCTCGTTTTCCCCGATCCCGTCCGAATTGACTCTCCTTCTTCGATCGACAACACTTCGCATATCGCAAGTGTGATCACAGGTCGCAGATCAAACCCAGGAGAACCCCGAACTTGGCGCCTCGCATCGTTCCGCCCGCACTGAAAGCCATCGAACAGGAAACGATGGCCGACAAGGTCTACCAGCAACTGCGCGAAGCGCTGATGAGCGGCCGTTTCGCGCCCGGCCAGGCGTTGAGCCTGCGCAGCGTCGCAGAGGCCGTCGGCTCGTCGACGATGCCGGTGCGCGCCGCGCTCACCCGGCTGCGCGCCGAGCGCGCGCTGGTCGACGGCCCGAACCGTGCGCTCGTCGTGCCGCCCATGACGCTCGACATGCTCGACGAGCTGCGCGACGTGCGCATCGCGCTCGAAGGCTGCATCGCGGAGCGCGCATGCGCACGGATGACCGGCGCGCAGATCACGGCCGTGCGCAAGACCTGCGAAACGATGCAGGCCCACGCCGAAGCCGGCCGCTCGCGCGCTTACCTGCAAAGCAATTTCGCGTTCCACAGCGCGATCTACGCGCACGGCGCCAGTGAGAACACGCTCGCGATCGTCGAGAACCTGTGGATGCGCGTCGGGCCGTTCCTGAACATGGTCGCGCTCGACATCCCGCACATGCGGCGCTCGATGGATGCGCACCGCGCGATCGTCGACGCGCTCGAACGGCGCGACGGCGCGGGCGTACGGGCCGGCATCGCGCTCGACATCGGCGGCGCCGCGCACGATCTCGCCGAGACGCTGCGGGCCGAACAGACCCCGCGCGCCGTGAACGCAAAGCCGTAGCGGCCGCGTGCCGCCGTCACGCGATCGCGAGCGAACGCGGTCCCACAACATCAACGATGGAGACAACCCGGTATGACAGCTTCCGACCTGCTGAAACCCTATGACGGCCTGCGCGTCCTCGTGACGGGCGGCGCATCGGGCATCGGTCTCGAAATCGCCGACGCGTTCGCCGAGTGCGGCGCGCGCGTGCACGTGTGCGACGCGTCGCAAGCCGCGCTTGCGGCGCTCGCCGACCGGCCGCCGCGCGCCGGGGCCGGAGCCGGTGCGATCAGCGCGACGCTGGCCGACGTATCCGATCCGGCCGCCGTCGAGCGCGTGTTCGCCGACGTATCGGCCACACTCGGCGGCCTCGACGTGCTGGTCAACAACGCCGGCATCGCCGGCCCGACCGGCGGCATCGACGAAATCGACCCCGTGCAGTGGGAGCAGACCGTCGCGATCAACCTGAACGCGCAATTCCTGTTCGCCCGCCGCGCGGTGCCGCTGCTGCGCGACTCGAAACACGGCGGCGCGATCATCGCGCTGTCGTCGGTCGCCGGCCGGCTCGGCTACGCGTTCCGCACGCCGTATGCGGCCACCAAATGGGCCGTGGTCGGCCTCGTGAAAAGCCTCGCGATCGAACTCGGACCGCTCGGCATCCGCGTGAACGCGATTCAGCCCGGCATCGTGCGCGGCCCGCGGATGCGCCGCGTGATCGACGCGCGGGCGCAGCAGCTCGGCATCGGCTACGACGAGATGGAGCAGCGCTATCTGGAGAAGATCTCGCTGCGGCGAATGACCGACCCGGCCGAGATCGCCGCGACCGCGCTGTTCCTGTGCTCGCCGGGCGGGCACGGGATCACCGGGCAGGCGATCTCCGTCTGCGGCAACGTCGAAGTGCTCTAACGCCTCCTGCATCGTTCACCGAAAGGAATTCATCCGTGGCAAACGCTCGCAAAGTCATCATCACCTGTGCGCCCACCGGCGCGATCCACACGCCGTCGATGTCGCCGTACCTGCCCGTGACGCCGCACGAGATCGAGACCGCCGCGGTCGCGGCCGCGCAGGCCGGCGCGGCCATCCTGCACCTGCACGCACGCAACCCGTCCGACGGCAAGCCGACGCAGGATCCGGCCGTGTTCGCCGAATTCCTGCCGCGCATCAAGGCGCAAACCGACGCCGTCATCAACCTCACGTCGGGCGGCAGCCCGCACATGACGGTCGACGAACGGTTGCAGCCCGCGCTGCATTTCCAGCCGGAAGTCGCGTCGTTGAACATGGGCTCGATGAACTTCGGGCTGTACCCGATGCTCGAGCGCTTTCGCGACCTGAAGCATCCGTGGGAACGCGAACATCTCGAGAAGAGCCGCGATCTCGTGTTCAAGAACACGTTCGCCGATATCGAGACGATCCTCACGCGCTGCGGCGCGAACGGCACGCGTTTCGAATTCGAGTGCTACGACATCTCGCATCTGTACAACCTCGCGCATTTCGTCGACCGGGGGCTCGCGAAGCCGCCGTTCTTCGTGCAAAGCGTGTTCGGCCTGCTCGGCGGAATCGGTGCGCACCCGGAAGACCTGATGCACATGCGCCGCACGGCCGATCGCCTGTTCGGCAGCGATTACGTGTGGTCGATCCTGGGCGCGGGACGCAATCAGATTCCGCTCGCGACGATCGGCGCCGCGCAGGGCGCGAACGTGCGCGTCGGGCTCGAGGATTCGCTGTGGATCGCGCCGGGCAAGCTCGCCGAATCGAGCGCCGCGCAGGTCCTGAAGATGCGCCAGGTGCTCGAAGGCCTGTCGCTGGAGATCGCGACGCCGGCCGACGCGCGCGCGATGCTCGCGCTCAAGGGCGGCGACGCGGTGAATTTCTGATCGCCGGGCAGCCCGCAACACCCGATCCGCAAGCGCAGTGACAAGGCGCCGGCCCGAGCCGGCCGGCGCCAGGACGCCCTTCATCGCCCCGCTCGGTTCGAGCGCCGCCGGCGCGGCTCCGTCGTCTGCCCATCCGCTGCCCGCACCGCAGCGGCATTTGCCGAACGCGGCGCGCCGTGCTTGCCGTGCGCGCCGGTTCGCCCTTACCGGAGTCGTCCGCATGTCCACTCAACACGCCCAGGCATTGTCTTCCGCCGCCGGCGACGCGAGCGCGTCGCTGAACCGGCTGCTGTTTCGCAAACTCATGCCGCTGCTGATCGCCGCGTATGTGATCAGCTTTCTCGACCGCACCAACATCGCGTTCGCCAAACATTCGATGGGGGTCGACCTCGGCATCTCGTCGGCCGCGTACGGGCTCGGCGCCGGGTTGTTCTTCCTGACCTATGCGCTCTTCGAGATCCCGAGCAATCTCGTGATGCACCGCGTCGGCGCGCGCTTCTGGATCACGCGGATCATGGTCACGTGGGGCGCGCTGTCGGTCGCGATGGCGTTCGTCAGCGGCGAGACGTCGTTCTACGTGATGCGTCTGCTGCTCGGCGCGGCCGAAGCCGGCCTGTTTCCCGGCGTGATGCTGTACCTGACGTATTGGTTCGGCCGCGAGCAACGGGCGCGCGCAACCGGCTATTTCCTGCTCGGCGTGTGCATCGCGAACATCGTGGGCGGCCCATTGGCCGGCGCGCTGATCGAGCTCGACGGCACGCTCGGCTTCCACGGCTGGCAATGGCTGTTCGTCGTCGAAGGCATTCCGGCGATCCTGCTGGCGTTCGTCGTGTGGCGCCGGTTGCCGGATCGTCCGAGCGCCGCACCGTGGCTTTCGCCGGAAACGGGCCGCGCGCTCGAACGTTCGCTGGCTGCCGAACAGGATGCGGGCAGCGCCGCGCACGGCAGCCATGCGTTCGGCGCCGCACTGCGCGATCCGCAGATCTGGCTCGCGATCTTCGTGTACTTCTGCCACCAGTTGACGATCTACACGGTGATTTTCTTCCTGCCGGGCATCATCGGCGCATCCGGACGCTTCTCCCCGTTCGCGGTCGGGTTGCTGACCGCGCTGCCGTGGCTCGCCGCCGCGGTCGGGGCCGGGACGCTGCCGCGCTTCGCGCGCGAATCGCATCATTCACGGCGGATGCTGTGCGCGGGGCTCGTCGTGATGGCGGCCGGGATGATCGGCGCCGCGCATGCGTCACCGGTCGCGGGGCTGCTGTGCGTGTGCGTGGCCGCGTCCATGTTCTTCGTCGTGCAGTCGATCGTCTTCACGTTTCCGGCGTCGCGGCTCGCCGGCAGCGCACTGGCCGGCGGCCTCGGGCTCGTGAATACCTGCGGGTTGCTCGGCGGCTTCGTCGGGCCGACCGTCGTCGGCGCGATCGAACAGGCGACCGGCAATGCAAGGAACGGGCTGACGCTGCTGGCGGGCGCACTCGTCGTCGCGGCGTTCGCGAGCCTCGCCCTGCGTCACGGGCACGAGCGGCCCGCTGCGCGGCAGCGCGCCTGATAGCCGAAGGCCCGCCGGCGCGATGCGGGGCTCGCACCCGCCCGCATCGCGCATCGCTGGGTCAGAACAGATACATCCCCGCGACGAACACGACACCCGAGAACAGCAGCGTCGTCACGCAATACCCCATGATGTCGCGCACGCCGAGGCCGGCGATCGCGAGCGCGGGCAGCGCCCAGAACGGCTGCGCCATGTTGGTCCACGCCTCGCCGTACGCGATCGCCATCGCGGCCTTGCCGAGATCGGCGCCGAGCGCCTGCGCGGCCGGCATCACGAACGGGCCCTGCACGACCCAATGGCCGCCGCCGGACGGCACCGCGAAATTGATCACCGCCGAGCTCAGGAACGCGAGCAGCGGGAACGTGTGCACGTTCGCGATATCGACGAACCACTTCGTGATCACGCCCGCGAGCCCCGAGTGATCCATCAGTGCCTGTATGCCCGCGTAAAACGGAAACTGGATCATGATCCCCGACGCGCCACGCGCCGCGCCGGCCACCGCGCGTGCATAGGCCATCGGCGTCCGGTGCAGCAGGATGCCGGCCGCGAGAAACGCGAGGTTCACGGTGTCGATGTCGAGCGCGAAGCCCTTCTGCACGAACTTCAGCACGAGGAACGCCGCGCACAATGCGGCGACGAGGACCGACAGCGCGCGGCTCTCCTCCAGCCGCTCCGCGAACGTCGCGTCGGGGCCGAGCTGGCGCTCGACGCTCGGCGGTTCGGCAAGCAGCGCCGGATCGACGCTGACCACGTCGCCGGGCTTCGGCATCATCATCCGCGCGAGAAACGGCAGCATCACGATCAGGCCGATCGTGATGAACGCGTTGTAGCCGGTGAAGATCGTGTCCGACACCGGAATCAGCCCGATGGTCTTCTCCATCGGATTGCCCTTCGTGGCCGCGACGAGCGGCACCGAACCCGACAGCCCGCCGTGCCAGCTCAGGAAGCCCATGTACGCGGATGCGACGAGCAGCCGGTAGTCGCTGCCGGCCACGCGGCGCGCCACTTCGCGCGCGAGCATCGCGCCGAGCACGAGGCCGAAGCCCCAGTTGATCGCGCACGCGAGTGCGCCGACGAACGCGACGAGCATCACGCCCTGCCCCGGCGTGCGCGCTGTGCTCGCAAGCGCGACGAGCATGCGTTTCACGGGCGGCGAGCTCGCGAGCGCATGGCCGGTGACGAGAATCATCACCATCTGCATCGAGAACGCGAGCAGGTTCCAGAAGCCCGATCCCCACATCGTCGTGAGTTGCACGGGCGTATTCGGCGTGAGACCGAACGCGAGCGCGAACGTGACGATCGTCAGCAGGATCGCGAAAATCAACGGGTCGGGTAGCACGCGGTGGACCACCTGCGTGAAAAAGCGGGAAATGCGCTGAATCAACTTGAGCTCCTCGTTTCCTGATTCCTGATAGGGACGTCCGCGCGTGTCGTTGTGGGTAGGTGCGCGGAAACGCGCGGATTCTTGCACAGAACCGCCGGACGCGCTTTGGCGCGCGCGGGTGCGATCGCGTGCGGGCGCGAACGGGAAACGGAGCGAAAAACCACGACCGGCGGCCCGAGCAGCGCCGCCGGTGAAAAGGACGGAGGCGCGTGCGTCAGCGCACGGACGTGGCCGGGGTGGTCACGGTTGAGACCGGGTTCGCGCGCCGCTCGGCCAGCCGCTGCGCGAACCGGTACGCGACCAGCGAACCGGCCACGGCCAGCAGCATCGGCACGAGGCTGTCGTGATTCGCGCGCGTGAATTCGAGCAGCAGCACGACGGCCGTGATCGGCATCTGCATCGACGCGGCCAGAAACGCGGTCGCGCCGATCAGCGCGCATCCGCCGATCGACGCGCCCGGCCACGCGAGGCTCCACAGCCCGCCGAGCACGACGCCCAGAAGCGCGCCGTTCGCGAGGCCCGGCGTCAGCAGCCCGCCTTCCGCGCCGGCCCGCAGGCTGCCGGCCTCGATCAGCACTTTCAGCACGAGCAGAGCGGCGGCCAGGCCGATCGTCAGCGTGCCGTCGAAACCCAGCGACGCAGGGCCCTTGCCGTTGCCGAGCAACTGCGGAAACCGCATCGCGAGCACGCCGATCACCGCGAAATTGACCAGCGCGAGCACGGGCAGCCGCCCGTCCTTCGGCGCATTCGCGCGAGCGCGCGTCGTGAGCCGCACGAAGCCGTACGCGGCAAAACCGAACAGCGGCCCGCAGACGATCGACCATGCCACCAGCGGCGTGCTCAGCACGAACAGCGGCACCGTGTACTGGTGTTCGTTGCCGAGGCCGATCCACGCAACGGCCGCCGCGATCGCGGAGGTCGCCAGCGCCACGATCAGCGCGCGCAGCTCGAACGTGCCGAGCAGCACTTCGAGCACGAAGATCGCGCCGCCGAGCGGCACGTTGTAGACGGCCGCAAGCCCCGCGCCGGCGCCGCACGCGACCATCAGCCGGCAATCGTTCGGGGTGAGCCCCGCCGCATGCGCCAGCCGCCCGGCCAGCAGCGAACCGATCTCGCGCGGTGCGACTTCACGGCCGAGCGGCGAGCCGAGCGCGACGGTGACGATCTGCAGCAGCGCGTGAACCGTCGTGCTGACGAACGGCATCCTCGGATCGGCCGCGCGCACCGCGCGGCGGATGCTGACGAGCGGCCGGCCGTACTGGTACAGCGCCCACCAGCCGCCGCCCGCGACGATCCCGCAGACGATCAGCGCCGCGAGCCGGCGCAGCGGATCGGCCGCGGTGACGCCGCTGAGGAAACTCTCGGTGCCGATCACGTGCGCGACGCTGTAGCCGTACGCGACGTGCTGGATCGCATGCAGCAGCAGCGCGAGCAGCATGCCGCCGAGGCCCGCGCCGACGCCGGTCAGGATCGTGACGACAGCCACGCGCGCGAACGGGCTGGCGGACGGCGAGGAAGTGGCGGGAGCGGACGGGAGATCGAGGCGCATGGAGTCGGCGAACGGGGATCGAAAAGACGGCGCGCAACCCGCGCGCCGTCGTCAGGACCGCATCGTAGGCCGGCGCCGATCATGAGACAAACGTATTTTTCGAATCGACTCATGCATTCGGAGAATGAGCGAAGACGAGCGGCCCGCGACCGCCCGCCGCCCGCGTCATGCCGGATACGTGACGCGCTCCGGTTCGCGCCGCATGATGATCTTCCCGTGGCGGATCGACAGCGTGGCCTTCGCCTGCCGGCGCACGGCTTCGTAGTCGCCGTCCGCATCGAGCACGACGAGATTCGCCGGGCGCCCGGCCGCGATCCCGTAGCCGTCGCCGAGGTGCATCGCCGTTGCGCTGTGGTCGGTCACGAAGTCGAGGCAGCGCTGCAGGTCCTGGTAGCCCATCATGTGGCAGATATGGAGGCCCGCGTCGAGCACGCGCAGGATGTTGCCGTTGCCGAGCGGATACCACGGGTCCTTGATCGAATCCTGCCCGAAGCACACGTTGATGCCCGCGCGATCGAGTTCCGCGACGCGCGTGACGCCGCGCCGCTTCGGAAACGTGTCGAAGCGCCCCTGCAGGTGGATGCTCTCGGTCGGGCACGAGATGAAGTTCAGGCCCGCGCGCTTCAGCAGCCTGAACAGCTTCGAGCAGTACGCGTTGTCGTACGAGCCCATCGCGGTGGTATGGCTCGCCGTGACGCGCGCGCCCATCCCGCGCACGCGCGCTTCTTCCGCGAGCACTTCGAGAAAACGCGAATGCGGATCGTCGGTTTCGTCGCAATGCACGTCGACGAGGCAGCCGGTGCGCTCCGCGAGATCCATCAGGAAACGGATCGAGCTGACGCCCTGCTCACGGGTGTTCTCGAAATGCGGAATCCCGCCGACGACGTCCGCGCCCAGCTCGATCGCCTGCTCCATCAGCGCGCGACCGCCGTCGAACGATTCGATGCCTTCCTGCGGAAACGCAACGATCTGCAGGTCGATCAGCCCGCGCGCCTCGTCCTTCACCTCCAGCATTGCCTTCAGCGCGGCCAGCGTCGGATCGGTGACGTCGACGTGTGTCCGCACATGCTGGATCCCGTGATCGCGCAGCATGCCGATCGCCGCATGGGCGCGCGTCTTCGTGTCCTCGTGCGTGATCGTCGCCTTGCGTTCGGCCCAGCGCTCGATGCCCTCGAACAGCGTGCCGCTCATGTTCCAGGCGGGCTCGCCGGCCGTCAGCACCGCGTCGAGGTGGATATGCGGCTCGACGAGCGGCGGGATCGCGAGGCGCCCGCCCGCGTCGACATCGTCGGCATGCGCCGGCGCGAGCGGCGCCGGCTGGGCGTCGACGCGCGCGATCGTGCCGCCGTCGATGCCGATCGTGAACAGGCCGTCGCGGCCGCGCAAGCGTACGTTGAACAGATTCATGGGGGTCCGGGTATCGGGCGGCCGTGTCAGAGCCGCGTGGTCGGGAAAAGGAAGACGGGGGACGCGTTCGGCGCGCTAGCGGAAATCGTCGATCGTCAGGCCGGTCGCGGCGGTCATCTCGTCGTTGGTCACGTCGCGCACGTGCTTGCCGAACGTCCACACGTGCCGGCCGGGATCGCGCGCGCGATACACGCGCTCGCCGTAGAACTGGTCGGCCGGCGCCTGCAGGATCTCGGCGTCGGCGGCTCGCGCGCGTTCGCAATGCGCATCGATGTCCGCGTCGTCGGGCAGGTGCACGTGGACACTCTGCGTATTGCGATCGCCGGTGTGTTCCGGCGACGCGATGAAATCGGCCCACGCGCCGCCGATCATCACGATGCCGTCGCCGAACTTCATCTCGGCATGCGCGATGTCGCCTTCCGGCGTCGTGACGACGATGTGGCGCTCGAAGCCGAATGCGCGTTCGAGCCAGTCAAGCGCGGCTTTCGGATCGCGATAGCACAGCGCGGCACTGAAGGACGGACGGCGGGGCGTGGTCATGGGCTGTCTCCGGATGGCGTCGTCGGAATGCCCATTCTCCGCGCCCCCGCGCCGGCAATCAACTCCCGCGC
This sequence comes from Burkholderia metallica, assembly GCF_001718555.1. NCBI lineage: Bacteria > Pseudomonadati > Pseudomonadota > Betaproteobacteria > Burkholderiales > Burkholderiaceae > Burkholderia > Burkholderia metallica. The sequence goes on along the minus strand of NZ_CP013403.1, from coordinate 1,352,944 downwards.
CCGGTGGCGCGCGTGTTGTCGATGCGCGACACGCGCGGCGCGGCGGCCCCGCGCGACGCATCGGGCCGCCGGCGCGAATGCCCCGCACGCGGCCCTCGCGCGCTTTGTGAACGCGATGTGACGGACTCTTGCGCGACGCGCAAAGGAGCGCTCGCGCGATCGCGGCCCGGCGCCGGGCGACGGCGCCCCTACACTTGCGCCGAACTTTTCGTTCCCAGTCCCACACGCAGGAGCCCTGACTTGAAAAAAACCCTCATCGCCGGCGCATGTGCCGCCGCACTGTTCGCCCCGCTCGCTCACGCGCAAAGCTCGGTCACGCTGTACGGGCTGATCGACGCCGGCATCGCCTACACCAACAACGCCAACGGCGCGTCGCTGTGGCGCCTGAACAGCGGCACCGTCAACGGCAGCCGCGTCGGGTTTCGCGGCACCGAGGATCTCGGCGGCGGCCTGAAGGCGCTGTTCGTGCTCGAGAATGGCTTCAACGTGAACAACGGCGGGCTCGGGCAGGACGGCAAGCTGTTCGGCCGTCACGCATACGTCGGCCTGAGCCGGAGCGGCTACGGCACGCTCACGCTCGGCCGCCAGTACGACACGATGGTCGACTTCGTCGCGCCGCTGTCGGCCACGGCCGGCGACTTCGGCGATGCGGGCTTCGCGCATCCGTTCGACAACGACAACCTGAACCACTCGCTGCGCATCAACAACGCGGTCAAGTACACGAGCGACACCTATGCGGGCTTCAAGGTCGGCGCGATGTACGCGTTCTCGAACGCGACCAGCTTCGGCGCGAACCGGGCGTACAGCGTCGCGGCCAGCTACACGAACGGCCCGCTGAAGCTGGCCGGCGCGTACCTGCAGATGAACGGCACGAAGGGCTCGACGAGCGCGAGCCCCGGCGCGACCGATGCGGCCGAAGCGAAGAGCGTGAACCAGGGCGGCTGGTCGATCGGCTCGGATCGCATGCGTTCGTACGGCGGCGGCATCAGCTACGGATTCGGCCCGGCCACCGTCGGCTTCGTCTATACGCGCTCGCAATACGACAACACGGGGTCGTTCGGCTCGACCGGCCAGGTCGCGTTTAACAATTACGACGTGAACGTGCGCTATGCGGTGACGCCGGCCGTCAGCGTCGGCGCGGCCTACGTGTACACGGACGCCAGCGTGTCGAATCCCGACAGCCGGCACGGCACCGATCCGAAGTGGCACCAGGTCGACCTGCAGGCCGTCTACAAGCTGTCGCGCCGCACGGACGTCTACGCGGAAGCGATGTATCAGCATGCATCGGGCCGCGGCTACCAGGCGTTCATCAACGGCTCGGGCGGCGCATCGAGCACCGCGAATCAGATCATCGGCACGATCGGCATGCGCACGCGCTTCTGACCGGCGTCACCTCGCGTCGCCCGACGGCCGCGAACCTGCGTTCGCATGCGGGTTCGGCCGCCGCGGGCAGTTCGCTCGAATGTTGTTCCATCTGGAAGGCAGCGTGCCTGGAATCGGGGTTTTTGCGCGCGCGGGCGCTGCGTAGACTGCCAGCGAAGGTCGGGGTCACGCATCGCGCGTCGCACCGGCCACCTTTCCCGTCTCCAGGAGAACCTCGTGAAATCGCTCGTCGTTACCGCCGCCGCTGCCGTTCTGCTTGCCGCACCGGCCCTGTCGTTCGCCCAGTCGGCACAGTCGCCCGTCACGCGCGCGCAAGTGCTGCAGGAGCTGATCGATCTCGAGTCGGTCGGCTACAACCCGGCGCGCGGCGAACTCAACAACTATCCGGACGACATCATGGCGGCGCAGGAACGACTCCGCGAAAAGCGTCTCGCGCAACGCAAGGCCGCGCAGGCCGCATACGGGCCGGCCGGCGAACCCGCAACTGAATCGGGCGCGGCGGCCAGGCCCGCGCTGTAACGCGATGACGCAGCACCGCGCCCGCGTGAACGATGTCTTGCGGGCGCGGCGTGGGTTGTGTTCGCGTGGTTTGCGTAGTTCGCGCGGTTTGCGTAAAGCACGCGGCAATGCGCCGGTGCTCCGCCGCTCACGCGGCCTGCGGTTCGCGATCGATCGCGTTCAGCATCTCGACGTCGCGCGCGATCATCGCCGGCACCTGCGCACGCAGCATCTCGACCCAGGTCCGCACCTTCGCGTCGACGAAACGGCGCGACGGATACAGCGCATGGACGTTCATCTTCTGCAGGATATGCGCGGGCAGCACGCGCACGAGCGTACCGTCGCGCAGCGCGTCGATCGCCGAGTACAGCGGCAGCATGCCGATCCCGATGCCGTCGCGGATCGCGAGCGCGAGCGATTCGGCCGTATTGGTCTGCACCGGCCCCGCGACGTGGATCTGCTCGACGCCGTCGGGCCCTTCGAGCACCCATTCGTGGGTCGGGAATGCGGGCGTGCACAGCGTCAGGCACGCGTGCGCGGCGAGATCCTGCGGGCGGGCCGGCGCGCCGTGGCGTTTCACGTAGTCGGGCGACGCGCACAGAATGCTGAAGGTCGAGCCGAGCAGGTGCGACACGAGTTCCGAATCGGGCAGCGACGACGCGGTCACGACGGCCATGTCGCTCGTCCCGTCGAACAGGTCGGGCATGCGCTGCGACAGCGACAGCTCGATCGACACGTCCGGGAACTGCGCGTGATAGCGCGTCAGCGCGGGCAGCACGTAGTGATGGCCGACGCTCGCGAAGCTGTGCATGCGCAGCACGCCGGCCGGCCGTTCGTGCGCGCAGCTCGCCTCTTCTTCCGCGCGGTCGACGTCGGCGAGGATCTGGCGGCAGCGCCGCAGATAGCTTTCGCCGGCCGACGTGAGCGCGAGACGGCGCGTCGAACGGTTCATCAGGCGGGTGCGCAGGCGCGCCTCGAGTTCCGACACCGCGCGCGACATCGCGCCGGTCGTCGAATTCAGCGATTGCGCGGCGGCGGTGAAACTGCCCGTCTCGACGACGCGCGAAAACACCCGCATGTTTTGTAGGGTATCCATTCCTGTGAGCAACCTGTAGCGGAGCCGCTATTTTCCTCCACCGGATGCGGCAGATTGTTACTCCGGCTGCAACTATCGTTTCCCCGCAACTGCGTTAATGCGCGGGCGCCGCCCTCCTACAATCGGCGCCTCACCCGTCGAACGGACCCGTTCGGACGCGCCGCGCATGTCGCCCGGCCCCGTACCGGCCCCCTACTCATGAAGCCACAACCTGCGATCGAGCGCCCCACCATCGAACCGGCACGATGGAGAACATGGCTCGATCCACTCGGAGACGCCGCGCGCGACTGGGCCGCGAGCGACGGGCTGATCTGGCTGCACCTCGCTAAAACCGTGTTCGCGGCGCTCCTGGCGATGGGCATCGCGATGCGCCTGGAGATGTCGCAGCCGCGCACGGCGATGACGACGGTGTTCGTGCTGATGCAGCCGCTGTCGGGGATGGTGTTCGCGAAGAGCTTCTACCGCGTGCTCGGCACGGCGGCCGGCCTCGTCGCCGCGCTCGCGCTCGGCGGGCTGTTCGCGCAGCAGCCCGAGCTGTACATGACCGGCATCACGCTGTGGGTCGGCACCTGCATCGCGCTCGCGGTGCGCAACCGCCACTTCCGCTGGTACGGCTTCGTGCTCGCCGGCTACACGGCCGCGCTGATCGGCCTGCCGGCGGTGATGACGCCGCAGACGCTGTTCCAGTCCGCGCTCACGCGCGCCGCGGAAGTCGCGCTCGGCATCGCGTGCTCGGGCGCGGTCAGCGCGCTGATCCTGCCGCTCAGTTCCGCGAAGGCGCTGATGCGCTCGCTGGGCACCCGCCATGCGACGTTCGCGGCGTTCACGGCCGGCGCGCTCGCGGGCGACGTCGCGCGCGGCGATTTCGAGCGGCGCTTCGCCGATTTCGTCGACGACATCGTCGGCTTCGAGGCCAACCGCGCATTCGCGTCGTTCGAGGATCCGCACATTCGTGCGCGCAGCCGGCGCCTCGCGCGGCTGAACAGCGAATTCATGAACGCGTGCACGCGGCTGCATGCGCTGCACCAGTTGGTCAAGCGCCTGCGCGCGAACGGTTCGGACGCGGTCCTCGATGCGCTGGCGCCGCACGTCGACGCACTCGCGCAACGCTTCGCCGCCCTGCGCGACGAGCGGCAGCGCGGCGTCCCGTTCGCCACCGGCGCGTTGCTGGACCTGCGCCGCTTTCACGGCGCGTTGCCGAAGGCCGCACGCGCATCGCGGCGGGACATCGAGGCGCATGCGGCCGGCGGCCTGCTCGATTTCGATACCGCGATCGAGCTGCTTTACCGCTTCATCGGCGAATACCTCGGCTACGCCGATACGTACGCGTCGCTCGACCAGGACGATCACGCGTTCGAGCGCTCGGTCACGCATTACGCGGTGAAGACCAATACGTTCTTCGTCGGCTTCGCGTTCCTGCGCACGATCGTCGCCGTGGGCGCGATGAGCGCGTTCTGGCTCGCGTCCGAATGGCCGAGCGGCTCGCTCGCCGTGATCGCCACCGCGATCGCGTGCGCGCTCAGCTCGACATCGCCGCGCGCGCCGAAGTTCGTTGCGCAGATGAGTGTGGGCGCGGCGTTCGCGACCGCCGTCGGCTACCTGTTCCTGTGCTACGTGTATCCGAACATCGACGGCTTCCCGCTGCTGTGCGCGGCGCTCGCGCCGGTGCTCGGCCTCGGCGCGTTTCTCGCGATGCGCCCGGGATTGTCCGGCTACGGAATCGGCTTCGCGGTATTTTTCTGCCTGCTCGCGGGGCCGGACAACGTGATCGCGTATACGCCCGAGGTGCTGATCAACAACGGGCTGGCGATCGTCGTCGCGATGCTCGCGTGCGCGCTCGTGTTCGCGGTCGTGTTCCCCACCCACATGCCGTGGCTCACCGGCCGCATCGCGCACGACCTGCGCCGCCAGGTCACGCTCGCGTGCGAAGGCGCACCGGCGGGCCTCGCGCAGCGCTTCCAGTCGAGCACGCACGACCTGATGGCGCAACTGCGCACATTGCTCGTGCGGCGCACGAGACAGCATCGCGACGCGCTGCGCTGGATGCTGTCGACGCTCGAGGTCGGCCACGCGGTGATCGACCTGCGCGACGAACTGAACGCGTTCCGCGAATCGAAACCGCCGCAGATGCTGCGCTGGACCGGTTCGATCGACGCGGTCCTGCACGCGCTGCCGCGCTTCTTCGACGATCCGACGCCCGGCCACCACGCGCGCACGCTGAAATCGGTGAATCTCGCGATCCGCGCGGCGCAGCACGCGCTGCAGGCGTGGTATGCGGTGCCCGACGAGCGGCACCGGATGCAGCGCATCGTCGGCTGCCTGCACTTCATGCGCAGCGCGCTGCTGGACAAGGATGCGCCGTTCAACCGGCGCCGCGATTGACGATCGGTGCGTGCGCAACGGGATCCTTGTTCCGGATGGAAATAAGCTCTACAGCCACGGTGATTAATCTTTAAGCAGTGCGAGCCTATAGTTTCCTCACTGCCAGCGAGACTGGCACTCACCCAGGAGAACCCAAAATGAAGCCGCTGCACCTCGCCCTCGTTGCCCTGTCGCTCACCGCTGCCGTCGCTCATGCACAGCCGGCGCCGGCAGACGTCGCACAGCAACCGGCGAACCGCGCCGAAGCCGTCGCCACCGCAGGCCGCGTCGATCGTGCGCAATCGAAGCAGGAAGACCCGAACGCCTGTGTCGGCCCCGTCAGCTTCTGCAACATCTACTTCGGCAGCTGAGCATGACGCCGCGTCGTCACGGCCACGCCAACATCGCCCGCGTCGCACACATCGCATGCGCGGGCGCGCGGCGGGCCGGCCGGGCGCCGCATCGGCGCGCCGCCCCGTGCCGCTTCGATTGAAGCGGCGCTTGCCGTTTCAGGCGCCGCGTCCCGGCCGCCAGCCTACCTCGCGCAACGCATCGAGCAAGCGCGCCTGACCCAGCCCTTCGACCCGCGCCCCGCGCGACTCGACGTCGCCGCCCGCGACGAGCGCATTCACGATCGCTTCCTCCACCGCTTCCGCCGCCGCGACGAACAGCGCGGAAATATGGTCGTTGTTGACCATCTGCACGCCGGTGGTCGGCGCGCCCTTGCTGCCGTAGTTCGCTGCCGGCAGGCCGTCGTTGCCCGTGGCGAACGCGAGGAAGATGTCGCCGCTCGAATCCTCGGTGCCGCCGCCGACCCGCGCGAGCCCGACGCTCGCACGCTGCGCGAGACGCGTGCATTGATGCGGCAGCAGCGGCGCGTCGGTCGCGATCGTCACGACGATCGAGCCCATCCCGGCCTCGCCTTGCGCGTTCGGCGCGCGGAACGGGGAAGGCACGTGCCGCAGCACCTCGCCGACCGGGTAGCCGGCCACGCGCAGCATCTCGCGCACGCCGTAGTTCGCCTGCACGAGCGCGCCGACGGTCCAGCCGCCCGCATCGGCCGCGAGCACGCGCGACGCGGTGCCGATGCCGCCCTTGAACTCGTGGCAGATCATCCCCGTGCCGCCGCCCACGCCGCCTTCGGCGACGGGGCCGGACTGCGCGGCCGCCAGCGCGCGCTGCACGTGCGCGGCGCTCACGTGCTGCCCCCAGATGTCGTTGAGCAACCCGTCGTAGGTTTCCATCACGACCGGCATGCACCAGTACACGCGGCCGGCCGCCGCTTCGCGCTCGTTCGCGACGAGCGCGTCGCGCACCGCGCCGACGCTGTGCGTGTTCGTATAGGCGATCGGCGTGGTCAGCAGGCCGGCCTCGCGAATCCATTCGAGCCCCGTCGCATCGCCGTTGCCGTTCAGCACGTGCACGCCCGCGAAGCACGGCGAATCGTGCGCGGCGCCCGCGCGCGGCTCGATGACGGTGACGCCGGTGCGGACCGATGCATCGCCGTTCTCGACGTTCAGCGTGCAATGTCCGACCCGCACGCCGGCAACGTCCGTGATCGCGTTGAAGCGGCCCGGCGTGCCGAGTCCGATGCGGATGCCGAGATCCCTCGTGCGCATGATGTGATTCCTCCAGTCTTTCGATATGGTTCGGTGTTTCAGTGCTTCGGCAGGGCCGGCGCTCAGAGCGCGCGGAACGCTTCGCTGTGGCGCGCCCAGACCGCATACATCGCGAGCGCGGCGACCAGCAGCGCGCCGATGATGATCAGGTCGGTCGGTTTCGTCGCGGTGGCCAGCGTCGTGTACAGCGTATAGGCGGCGCCGACCACCGCGACGAGCGGCGTGACGGGCCACAACGGCATCCGGTAATGATGCTCGACGTCGCGGCGCACGAACCGGCTCGCGAGTGCGGCCAGCCCGACGACCAGGTAGATCATCAGCAGCAGGTCGACCGTGAACGCGGTCAGCTCGTCGAGGCTCGACACGAACACGAGCCCGGCCGACGGCACCGCGAGCGCGATCGTGGCGAGCCACGGCGATTCGAAGCGCGGATGAATCGTCGAGAATGCACGGTTGCACGCGCGCGACCAGAGCGCGTGCCGGCCGCTGCTGTACAGCAGGCGCCCCATCGTGATCACGATCGCGATGATGGCGTTGAACACCGACAGGAAGATCCCGCCGCTCACCACCCGCGACACGGCCGGGTTGCTGAGCGAACGCACGACATAGCCGATCGGGTCGGCGCTCTTCGTCAGTTCCGTCAGCGACGGCGCGCCGAGCACGATGGCGGTGAGCGGCACCAGTTCGACGACGAGAATCACGAGCAGCGAATAGATCACCGCCTTCGCGACGTTGCGGTTGCCGCCGCGCAGGTCTTCCGCGAGATACGCGGCCGAGCCGAAGCCGTTGTAGCAGAAGATCGCGGTGCCGATCGCCGGCACGATGGCCGCGAGCGTCGCCGGCACGAGCGCGTTGCCGCTCGCGACGACCGGCGCGATCAGCGCGTCGGCGCCGCGATGCGGCGAACCGAAGCCGAGGCCTGCGATCAGCATCAGCACGCCGATCTCGACGACGAGGAACGCACCGGTGATCCACGCGTTCGTCTTAATGTTCAGCATGCCGAGCAGGTAGCTGAGCAGCACGATCGTCAGCGCGACCGACTGGTTGCCGAAGTGCGTGCCGAGCGCGTTGTTCAGGTACGGCGCAGCGCCGCTCGCGAGCACGGCCGGGATGAACACGCTGACGGACAGCACCGTGATGAAGGTCAGGTAGCCGGGCAGTGTGCCGAACACGCGCTTGGCCATGACGTATTCGCCGCCTGCACTGCGGTGCGCGGCGCTGAGCTCCGCGTAACAGAGCGCGAACGCCAGCGCGAGCACGCCGCCGAGCAGGAACGACAGCACCGCGCCGCTGCCGGCCTGCTGGATCGCGAACGGCGCGATCACGAAGATCGAGCTTGCGGGCGTCACGCCCGATACGGTGATCATCACGGCATCGCGCACGCTGAGCGTCTGCGACAGCGCGCGCGGTGCGTCTTGCGTGGCAGGCGCCGCTTGCAGCGGGCCCGTCGATTCCGACATCATCGCCATTTCGTTCTCCTGTGCTCCTATGCTGCTCATTTTTGAACGCCCATACTCGGGCCCGGTTGATTGCGTGGCAGTCTAGGAAGCCAATTTCAGGACCGCTATTCCCCCTTCGTGTTACGCCCTTCCGGTGGTGGTATGGATCGTCTCTTTTCCGAAATCGCGATGCACCAGGCGCTCGGCCGCGCAATCGATCATCTCGGCCAGCCGCGCTTCTGGCGGTTCCTGGTGCTGCTTCTCAATGAAATGGCGCCGTTCGACAACGCGCTCGCGACCGCGATCGGCCCCGACGGCGTACCGCTCGTGCTCGACGAATACGACACGGGCGGCACCGACAGCGCATCGCCCGTGCCGCTGTACCTGAACGGCCTGTATCTGCTCGACCCGTTCCTGCAGGCCGCGCACGACGGGCTCGCCGACGGCTGCTACCGGCTCGAGGAAGTCGCGCCCGACCTGTTCCGCCAGAGCGAATATTTCCTGAGCTACTTTCGCGATGCGGTGGGCGACGACGAGATCCAGATCCTCGTACGGCCCGACGCCGACACGCTGCTGTCGCTGTCGCTCGGCGCAAGCACGCGGTTCGACGTCGAGCCGCTCGGCAAGCTGACGGCCGCGATGCCGTGGGTGCTCGCGGCGATCCGCCAGCACTGGCGGCAGGTCGGCGACGCGGCGCGCACGACGCCCGACGCCGATCTCGGCGCGCGCGTCGAGCAGGCGCTCGCGCGCTTCGGCGCGGGCGTGCTGACCGAACGCGAAATGTCGATCGCGCGCATGGTGCTGCGCGGCAATTCGTCGAAGGCGATTGCCGAACGGCTCGCGATATCACCCGAAACGGTTAAGGTGCACCGGCGGCATCTTTACGCGAAGCTCGGCATCTCGTCGCAGCCCGAGCTGTTTTCGCGCTTCATCCAGGCGTTGGGGGAAGGTGCGTCCGGCTGAGCGCATCGATGCACATCGGCGCCGGCGGATGGCAGGCGGCACGGAATCGGGCACACTCCGTGAAGCGCCGTGCATGCCACGGTCATCCGGTGACGCGGATACCGATGTGCAATTAAAAACAGGATCGCTCGAAAACAGGAATCCCGATTCATGTCACTCATTCCGCTCGTGGGAATCGGCTGGCTGCTGCTATGCGCGATCAGCGCCGCGTCGCTCGTGCTCGTGCCGCCGGTGGTGCTCGTCGCGTGGCTGGCCGGCAAGGACATCTGGTCGATCCTGACCCGCGGCCGGCTGCGGTGCGCATTCTTCGCCTACCTCGGCTCCGCGCCGGTGCCGGCGGTCTTCACGTTCTTGCTGGAAGCCGGCAGCACGGCCGGGACACACGGCGGCGTGGCGTCCGACGGACTGTATCAATGGAACGAACGGTTCTTCGTCGTGTTGGTCGCCGCGGCGGCACTGAGCGGCCTGCTGTTGATGCTGCGGCCGAAAGGCGCGCAAGCGGCGAACGTCGAGCCGTCGCAGCCGGCTCCGTAGTCGGCCAGGTAGTCGGCTCGATAGTCGGCACGCAGGTGCCGCGCCCTGCCGCCCGCCCGGTTTCCGGGCAGGCGCACGGTCATGCGCAAGCGTCCGGCTATTTCCACTTCGCACCGAGTTGCGCGAGCCCGGCGTTGCGGAGATCCTCCGGCAACATCGCCACGCGGAACTCGCAGTCCGCATTCAGCATCAGGAACCACGGCTCCGCGAGCGCCGGGATCTGCGATGGGTCGTCGATGGCGACGATCATGACCGCGCCGCGCCCGCCATGCTGCTCGGTGAAATACACGGCTTCCGGCTTGGCCGATTCGAGTATTCGCGCGATCACGTCGCCGACGCTGCCGTCGCGCACCAGCGTGTTGAACGGCTCGTGAGGGATTCGTATGTTGAGAAGCATGCGCATGATCCGCCTCCATAGGCTCCGCCCGGTCCGGGCCTTTCAAGCATAGGCGTCCGGGCGGACGACGCTGCGTTTCCGTGCAGGCCGGCTGCCCGATTCGAGACGCGCGGGCATGATGTCGCGAACCCTGGCGGGCGACCCTGCGAGCCGCTTCGCGGATCGAGCCGCCACCGCGCCAAAGTCGCCATTCGCTTCGCTCGCGCGGCCAGCCGGTGCTCAACGAGGCCGGCGGCCGTCGAGCCGGCCGTGCGCGCGCTCGGCGCCGCGGCGATGCCGCTCGGGCTGCTTCGGCCGCGCCGGTCGCACGGGTCGCGCGTGAAGGCGCCGACGCACAGGCGTACGCGGCGCGCCCTTCGGGGACAGATGTTTTGGCACGGCGCACGGCGGCGATCGCCCTGCCGTTACGCGACGCCTACGCCCGGCCGATATGCCCCCGATCTTCTCGCAGCCCCGCCAAAAACCGCCTATCGTGAATGGAGCGCTCCGTTCGCCGCCATTCGACCCTGCGTCGCTCGCACCGGCGGCGACGGCATCGTGCTCCGGCACCATTCATCGCGATCCTGGCGCACGCTCGCCCGTGCACGATCGCGGCCGCCCACCGGATTACAGGAGGCCCTCATGAAAGCCGCGCTGCTCGTCAGCTCCACCCTGCTCGCCATTGCATCCGCTTCGGCGTCGGCTCAAGGCTCGATCACGAAAGTCGAAAACGGTTCGCTCGTCGCCGCGAACGGGATGACCGTCTACACGTTCGACAAGGACAAGCCCAACGCCGGCACCAGCGCGTGCACGGGCCAGTGCGAATCCTTCTGGCCGCCGTACAAGGCCAGCGCGACCGACGTTCCGGTCGGCCCCTACACGATCGTCAAGCGCGACGACGGCAGCCCGCAATGGGCGTACAAGGGCAAGCCGCTGTACTTCTTCTCGAAGGACATGAAACAGGGCGACCGCAACGGCGACAACTTCAAGGACATGTGGCACGTGGTCGCGCCGTAAGCGTCGATCCGCCGCGTTCCGCGCCCATCGCGCGGACGCAGAAAAGCCCGCGCGGATCGTCGATCCGGGCGGGCCTGTTCGCGATTGCGCCGACTGCGGTGCACCGTCCGCCGCCACGCGGGCGGACGACGCAGGCAGTCAGGTGGCGCGTCAGCGGTTCGACGGGAAGCTGAACACCGTCCCTTCGCGCACGCCGGCCGACGGCCAGCGCTGCGTGATCGTCTTGCGCTTCGTATAGAAACGCACGGCGTCCGGGCCGTATGCGTGCAGATCGCCGAACAGCGAACGCTTCCAGCCGCCGAACGAGTGGTACGCGACCGGCACCGGCAGCGGCACGTTGATGCCGACCATGCCGATCTGGATGTTGTCGCTGAAGTAGCGCGCGGCCTCGCCGTCGCGCGTGAACAGGCACGTGCCGTTGCCGTACTCGTGCGCGTCGATCAGCGCCATCGCCTCGTCGAGCGATTTCAGCCGGATCACGCCGAGCACCGGCCCGAAGATCTCGTGCTGGTAGATCGGCATCCCGGGCTTCACGTTGTCGAACAGGCACGGGCCGAGGTAGTAGCCGCCGTCGTGACCGTCGACCTTCACGCTGCGGCCGTCGACGACGAGCGTCGCACCGGCTTGCACGCCCGCATCGACGAAGCCCGTCACCTTCTCGAAATGCTGCTGCGTGACGAGCGGGCCCATGTCGACGCCCGCACCGTTGCCCGGGCCGACCTTCATCTTCTCGATCTCGGCCTTCAGGCCGGCAACGACCTGGTCGCCCGTCTCGTCGCCGATCGCGACGACGAGCGGAATCGCCATGCAGCGCTCGCCGCACGAGCCGTACGCAGCGCCCATCAGCGCGTTCACCGCGTTGCCGATGTCGGCGTCGGGCATCACGACCGCGAAGTTCTTCGCGCCGCCGAGCGCCTGCACGCGCTTGCCGTGCGCGCAGCCGGTCGAGTAGATGTATTCGGCGATCGGCGTCGAGCCGACGAAGCTCACGGCCTTCACGCGCGGATCGGTCAGCAGCGTGTCGACCGCTTCCTTGTCGCCGTTCACGACGTTCAGCACGCCCGGCGGCAGGCCGGCTTCGAGCGCGAGCTCGGCCATGCGCAGCGTCGACGACGGCGTGCGCTCCGACGGCTTCAGCACGAACGTGTTGCCGCACGCGACGGCCATCGGCCACATCCACAGCGGCACCATCACCGGGAAGTTGAACGGCGTGATGCCGGCCGCGACGCCGAGCGCCTGGAACTCGCTCCACGAATCGATCGCGGGGCCGACGTTCTTGCTGTGCTCGCCCTTCAGCAGCTCGGGTACATAGGTTGCGTATTCGACGTTCTCGATCCCGCGCTGCAGTTCGCCCATCGCGTCGGCGAGCACCTTGCCGTGCTCGGCCGTGATCAGTGCGCAAAGCTCATCGGCGTGCTCTTCGAGCAACGTCTTGAAGCGGCTCATCACGCGGGCGCGCTTCAGCGGCGGTGTGTTGCGCCACGCCGGGAACGCGGCCTGCGCGGACGCGATCGCGGCTTCGACGGTCAGCTTGTCGGCGAGCGCGACGCTCTTGTGCGATTCACCGGTGGCCGGGTCGAATACCGGCTGGACGCGGCTGCCGCCGTCGACGCGCTTGCCGTCGATCAGGTGGCCGACGGTGGAGGTCACATTGCTGTCGTGTTTCATCGTTCAGACTCTTTCTTGAATTCGGTTGTCGCCCAGGGCCGGCCGCGGCTCAGTCCACTTCGTTCAGGGCGTCGGACAGCGCATTGACCAGGTTGTCGATCTCGCGCTTTTCCGAGATGAACGGCGGCGCCAGCTGGATCGTGTCGCCGCCGTAGCGCACGTAGAAGCCCTTCGCCCAGCATCGCATCGCGATTTCGTACGGGCGCCGTGCCGGTTCGCCCGGCAGCGCCGCGATCGTCAGGCCGGCAGCCAGCCCGTAGTTGCGGATGTCGGCGATGTGGCGCTGGCCCTTCAGCCCGTGCACCGCGGCCTCGAAATGCGGCGCGAGATCGCGCACGCGCGCCACCGCGTCTTCCTTCACGAGCAGGTCGAGCGCCGCGACGCCGGCCGCGCACGCGACCGGATGCGCGGAATACGTGTAGCCGTGCGGGAACTCGAGCATGTACTCGGGGCCGCCCGCGGCCATGAACGTGTCGTAGATTTCCTTCGTCGCGATCACGCCGCCGAGCGGCTGCGTGCCGTTCGTCACCTGCTTCGCGAAGTTCATGATGTCCGGCACCACGCCGAACGCGTCGGCGCCCGTCATCGCACCGGCACGGCCGAAGCCCGTGATGACTTCATCGAAAATCAGCAGGATGTCGTGCGCGGTACAGATGTCGCGCAGACGCTTCAGATAGCCCTTCGGCGGCACGACCACGCCCGCCGACCCGGAGAACGGCTCGACGATCACGGCCGCGATGTTCGACGCGTCGTGCAGCGCGATCAGTTCGAGCAGGCGGTCGGCCAGCTCGGCGCCGTGCTCGGGCATGCCGCGCGAGAACTTGTTCTCGGCGAGTTGCGTGTGTGGCAGGAAATCGGCGTCGAGGCCCTGGCCGAACAGCTTGCGGTTCGGCCCGATCCCGCCCACCGAAATTCCGCCGAAGTTCACGCCGTGATAGCCCTTCTCGCGGCCGATCAGGCGCGTCTTAGTGCCCTTGCCCTTCGCGCGCCAGTAGGCGCGGGCCAGCTTCAGCGAGGTGTCGGCCGCTTCCGAGCCCGAGCCCGTGAAAAACACGTAGTCGAGGCCGGCCGGCGTCAGTTCCTTGATCTTGTTCGCGAGTTCGAACGATTTCGGATGGCCGAACTGGAAGGCCGGTGCGTAGTCGAGCTGCGCGATCTGGCGGCTCACGGCTTCGACGATTTCCGTGCGGCCGTGACCGAGGCCCGTACACCAGAGGCCCGACAGGCCGTCGAAGATCTTGCGGCCTTCGGCATCGGTGTAATACGCGCCCTGGCCCGACACGATCATGCGCGGATCGGCCTTGAACTGGCGGTTGGCCGTGAACGGCATCCAGTGCGCGTCGAGCCATGCGGCGTCGGTGCGAAGGCCGGTTTCGTCGTGTTGGGCGGTGGTGATGTCGGTCATGTCGGTCGGCGCGTCGCGCCCCTCCTCCTTATGTTGATATTGCGCATTGTCGGGAGGCCAATTAGTCTTTTGAATATCGCAATATCAATGTTCACTTGCGCATCCATGCAAGCAAAGAAACCGAAGAGTCGCGCGCTGCTCGGGCAGCTCAGCGACATGGATCTCCGCCTGCTGCGGGTCTTCAAGGGCGTCGTGCAGTGCGGCGGGATGGCGGCGGCCGAACTGGAACTGAATATCGGCATCTCGACGATCAGCCGGCACGTGAAGGATCTGGAAACGCGTCTCGGCCTCGTGCTGTGCCGGCGCGGTCGCGCGGGCTTCACGCTGACGCCCGAGGGCCAGACGGTGTACGAGGAGACGTTGCGGCTGCTCGCGTCGATGGAAGCATTTCGCAGCAGGATCGACGGCATTCACGACAGAATGGGCGGCGAACTGCACATCGCGGTGTTCGACAAGACGGCCACCAACGCGAACGCGCGGCTCGGCGACGCGATCCGCCAGTTCGCCGACGAAGCCCCCGACGTCGCGCTGAACCTGCATGTCGCGTCGATCAACGAGGTGGAGCGCGGGATCATCGACGGCAGCTATCAGGTCGGGATCATTCCCGCGCACCGCAATTCGGGCAGCCTCGTGTATTCGGAGCTGTTCGACGAACGGATGCTGCTCTACTGCGGCCGCCAGCATCCGCTCTTCGATGCGCCGCACGGCAAGCTCACGTGGACGACGATCCGCAACCATGCGTTCGCCGGCCTCGGCTTTCATTCGCCGAACATGGAGCTGAGCCACCGCGCGAAGCTCACCCGCAGCGCGACCGCGTCGGATCAGGAGTCGATCGCGACGCTGATCCTGTCCGGCCGCTATCTCGGCTTCCTGCCCGACCATTACGCGGAGAGTTTCGAAAACAAGGGGCTGATGCAGCCGATCGCGCCGCAACGGTTCAATTACCGGTGCCGGTTCGTGAGCCTGCTGCGGCGCTCGCCGCGGCCGTCGCGGGCCGCGCTGCTGTTTCAGTCGTGTCTCGAAGCTGCGCATGCGGCCGCGCGGCCGGGGGCTTGATGGTTAGGCGGCTGGGTGCTGAACGGCTGGGTGCTGACCGACCGAGCGCTGTCCGGCCGAAAAACTGAACAACCTGCGCCCCTTTCACAGTCGCTCAAAAACCATCGCCCGCACCGCCCTGCGCCCGCATGCGCTTCAGAAAATGCGCCGCGACGAGCGCCGCGGCAAACCCCGACATCGCGCCGACCCCGAGCGCCCAGCGAGGACCGAGGTGGTTCGCGACCCAGCCGGCCACCGGCGCACCGATCGGCGTGCCGCCGAGCGCCACCGCGAGACGCAGCGCCATCACGCGCCCGCGCATCGCCGGCTCGGTCGACAGTTGCACGAGGCTATTGGTCGAGTTCATGAACGTGATCGCGGCGATCCCGGTCAGGACGAGCGCGGCGCCGAACAGCCAGTAGCCGGGCGCCAGCGCGGCCAGCGTGCAGCCGAGCCCGAACAGCGCCGCGCCGATCCACAGATGCCGGAAGCGCGGCCGGTCGCGGCGCGCGGCGAGCAACGCGCCGGTGATCGTGCCGACGGCCATCATCGACGACAGCACGCCGAAGCCGCGCGCGTCGACGTGAAACACGCTGGCCGCCATCGTCGAGATGAACAGCTGGAAATTGAGCCCGAACGTGCCGATCAGGAACAGCATCACGAGAATCGCCTTCAGGTCCGGGCGCCGCCACACGTAACGGAACCCGTCGAGCAGACTCCCGCGCATGCGGTCGGCCCGCGCGTGCGCGCGCAGCTCGTCGGCGCGCAGCATCGACAGCGACGCCAGCACCGCGACGAAACTGAGCCCGTTGAGCAGGAACGCCCAGCCGGTGCCGACCGACGCGATGATGAAGCCGGCCGCCGCCGGGCCGATCATCCGCGCCGCGTTGAACGACGTCGAGTTGAGCGCGACGGCGTTCGCCAGCTCGCGATCGGCGACCAGTTCCGCGACGAACGTCTGCCGCACCGGCGCATCGAACGCCGACGCGCAGCCGAACAGGAACGCGAACAGATATACGTGCCACAGCTGCGCGACCCCGGTCACCGTCAGCAGCCCCAGCAACAGCGCGAGCCCGCCCATCAGCGCCTGCGTCGCCATCAGCAGCCTGCGCTGGTCGAAACGGTCGGCTGCGTAACCCGTCCACGGCAGCAGCAGAAGCTGCGGGCCGAACTGCAGCGCCATCACGATGCCGACGGCCGACGCGTCGTGATGCGTGAGCTGCGTGAGGACGAGCCAGTCCTGCGCGGTGCGCTGAATCCACGTGCCGATGTTCGACACCAGCGAGCCGATCGCCCACACGCGATAGTTGAAGCTGCGAAGCGAGCGGAACACGCCCGCCGCCGGCACGCTCATGGCCGGTCCCGGTCGGGCTCGTTGCCGCCGTGCAGCGCGCCGAAGTGCCGCGCGACGAACAGGCCGAGCACGAGGATGCCGAGGCCGAACGCCGCCGCGTCGGCGGTGACCCGGAGGTCGAAATCGCCGACCCGGCACACCAGCACATAAGCGACCACGAGGTTCGCGACGCCCCACAGGACGTTCACCGTGGACGACGACCATCCGCGCCCGGGCGGATTCGCGAACGGCGCCTGGAACGGCTCGCCGCGCAGCCCGCTGACGAGATGCGGCACGACGTTCGCGAGAAACGCGCCGCCGAAGAAATACGACACGAGATGCGGGAGGTTCATGGTCGGGTTGTCCTTTCGGCCAGCGGATCGATGCAATTCACGGGCGCGGCGGTTCCTGGAATTCCGCGAGTCGCTGCAACAGCTTCACGGCCGATGCAAGCTCGGCCCGCTCGGCCTCCGACAGTTGCGCGTGCAGCGCACGGAACAGCCAGTCGTCCTTGGCCGCACGGTTGGCCTGCAGCACCTTGCGGAAACGGGGCGTGAGCGCGATCAGCGTCTGCCGGCCGTCGGCGGGATCGGGTTCGCCGCTGACGGCGCCCAGCGTCTCGAGCGTCGCGACCGTCACGCGCATCGACTGCGGACGCACGCTTTCGGCACGCGCGAGCGCCGATACGGTTGCCGGGCCGTCGCGATCGAGCCGCAACAGCACCGATTTCTGCGACGACGTCAGGTCGTTCGGGTGGATCTGCTCCCGCATCCGCCGCATCAGCTTGCCGACCGAGATGCGGAGTTCGCCGGCGAGACCGGCCACGGGGAGCGCTTCGGAGGGAGACGATCGCGTGTTCATGAATTCAAGATAGCAGATATACAGGAAAACTGTACAGTTTAGCTGCATATTTCAAGATGTAAGGATCGCCGCTGCGCCGGTGCCCGACCCGACGCGAAACGTCCCGTTCGGCCGCGCGAGCCGGGTGCTCTGCGATAATGCGGGCTCTCCATTTCCGCTCCGCCTCCGCCATGACGCAGCCGTCAGCCCCGCTCGCCACCGACCTGCCACCGATCTCGTGCCTGCCCGGCGATGCGTTGCCGTGGCTGCCGATGAGCGTCGACCTGCCGGGGCTGGCGATCAAGTACCTGCACATCAATGCAGCCGAGGACACGCTCACCGCGCTGCTGAAAATGCCGGCCGGCGGCAGGCTGCCGCGCCACCGTCACGACGGCGACGTGTTCGTCCATACGTTGCAGGGGGCGTGGCGCTATCTCGAATACGACTGGGTGGCACATGCCGGCTCGACGGTGCTCGAACCGGCCGGCTCGGTGCATACGCCGCAAACGCTCGGCGCGCCGGGCGAGGACGTGATCACGCTGAACGTGATGCGCGGCGATCTCGTGCTGCTCGACGACGACGGCCGCGAAACCGCGCGCGAGAACTGCCGCGTCGCCCTGCTGCGCCAGCGCAAGCATGCGCGGACGGCCCCAGACGACGCCGCGCCGTTCGTCACCCGCTGAAAGCCGCGCGGCAGCTCAGTTCGAACGGGCCGCTCGTCGCCGTCATACAGCAACCGTCGGCAGAACGTGCAGAACCGGCCTATGCCTATGCCGGCAACGGTTCACCCCGTTTCCCTCTCGTCCGCCCGCGCGTCGCGCCGCATCGCCTGCGGCGGCACGCCGAACCCGCGCACGAACGCCTCGCGCATGTGTCGACGGTCGCGAAAGCCGTTTTCCTTCGCGATCACATCGAGCGGATGGCGGCTCTGCTCGATCATCAGCCGCGCCGATTCGAGCCGCAGCCGCTCGATCGCCTTCGCGGGCGACTGCCCCGTTTCGAGCGTGAACACGCGGCTGAACTGACGCGGGCTCAGGTGTACGGCCGCGGCGAGATCCTCGACCGTCAGCGCGCGGTCGAGATGCTGCCGCGCGTAATTCAGCGCATTCTGGATCCGGTCGGATTTCGGCGCGAGATCGAGCATTTCCGAATGCTGCGACTGGCCGCCGGCGCGGCGCTGGTGCATCACGAGCTTGTGCGCGACCGACCGGGCGGCATCGGCGCCCAGATCCTTTTCCACCATCGCGAGCGCGAGGTCGAGGCCGGCCGTCATCCCGGCCGACGTCCAGATCGGGCCGTCGACGATGTAGATCCGGTCGTCCTCGACGCGAATCTCCGGGTAGTGCCGCTGCATGTCGCGGCCGAACGCCCAGTGCGTGGTCGCGCGGCGCTGCGCGAGCAGCCCGGCTTCGGCCAGCACGAACGCGCCCGTGCAGATGCCGGCGATCCGCCGGGCACGCGCGCTGGCGCGGCGCAGGTACGCGACGACCCCGGCCGGCGCCGGCGACGCGAGCGGATCGTTGACGCCCGCGACGATCCACGTGTCGACGCCGATCCGCCCGCGCAGCGCGCGCGTCGCAACCGGCAGCCCGAGCGACGAACGCACGTCGCCGCCGTCGACCGAATAGTTGTCCATCACGTAGAACGGCTCGCTCATGCCGAGGTTCGCGTACTCGAACACCGACTGCGCGGCGAGCGCCATGATCTGGAAGCCATCGCTGATCAGAAAGCCGATACGGTGCATGTGCGTTCTCCCGTGCCGGGCACGCGAATCGGCCCGATGTCCTGAATCATACCCATCTACGTCATTTGTGTCGCAGCGATTCGAGACCAGAATGGCTTCACGCCATCCGGCCAATCCCTCGAAACGGAGCACATCATGACGCAAGCACATCGCGGTACCGCCCTCATCACCGGCGCCTCTTCGGGCATCGGCGCCGTCTACGCCGACCGCCTCGCGCGCCGCGGCTACGACCTGATCCTGGTCGCGCGCAGCCGCGAGCGGCTGGCCGCCCTCGCCGAGCGCATCACGAACGACACGCAGCGCGGCGTCGAGATCATCGACGCCGACCTCAACGACCGCGCCGCGCTCGCCACGGTCGAGGCGAAGCTGAAGCAGGATGCGAGCATCACGCTGCTCGTGAACAACGCGGGCATCGGCACGCATGCGCCGCTGCTCGACGCCGACGTCGACGCGATGACGCGGATGATCGACCTGAACGTGACCGCGCTCACGCGCCTCACCTATGCGGCGGTGCCCGGCTTCGTCGCGCGCGGCCGCGGCGCGGTGATCAACATTTCGTCGATCGTCGCGATCTCGCCGGAAACGCTGAACGGCGTGTACGGCGGCAGCAAGGCGTTCGTGCTCGCATTCAGCCAGTCGCTGCATCACGAGCTCGCCGACAAGGGCGTGCAGGTGCAGGCCGTGCTGCCCGGCGCGACCGCCACCGATTTCTGGCAGACGGCTGGCCTGCCGCTCGAACATCTGCCGAAGGAAATCGTGATGCCGGCGGCCGACATGGTCGACGCGGCACTGGTCGGCTTCGATCGCGGCGAACTCGTGACGATCCCGTCGCTGCATGCCGGCGACGAATGGGCCGCGTACGAGGCCGCGCGCCGCACGATGGCGCCGCATCTGTCGGCCGACACGCCCGCACCGCGCTACGCGCTTGCCCGCTGACCGCCGCACGTCCCGCAGATCGAAAACGACACGCACGGCGGTCTCCGGGACGTGCCGCGAAACGCGGTGAACGGCGGCGAATCGCCGGCCGTTACCCGATGGTTCGACGGCCAGTTTCGGACACGTGCCGCTCGCCGGATTCGTCTGCGGAAAACCTCGCCCGATTCGTTCGTCGTCGGAACAAGAATCGCATTCATACGACCGATTCCAACCCGCTTGCCACACAATTCGCGTATCAGTAAGCTCTGCGATTGCAGTCTTCAAGCGGCCTCGTTCGCCCGGTATTCGTCCGATCACGAGGCCATCTCCAGTTGCGGAATTCGACGATGCGGGTCCGTATGTTCATCACCGAGACCGGCGATGCGCCGGCCTGTGCGCACGGTTCGGCCGACCGCCAGCCCGCGCGCGCGCCGCTGCCGGAACTGGATGCCGTCTGCCGTGTCGCGCGTGCGCATTTCGGCGCCGCCGGCGCGTTCATTGCGCACACCGAAGCCGGTGCGCAACGCGTGCTGGCCGCCGACGGCGCCCTGCCCGATCCGCTTTGCGCCGATGGCCTGCCGTCCCGCGTCGAGCCGGCCCTCGCTGCCGATGCCCGCTTTGCTCCGCACGACACGAATACCGACGCGCCGTGCGACGGCACCTCGCGTCGCTCGTTGCGGATCGTCGCAGCCAGCGACCTGAGCGCATCCGATGGCGCGACGCTCGGCACGTTGTGCATCGTCGACGACCAGCCCGCCGCGCTCGACACCGCCAGACGCGCGCTGCTGCGCGACCTCGCCGCGCTGGCCGCAAGCGCGCTTGCCCGCGCGCTCGAAGCCGCCGCGCTGCGCGAACGTCTGCGCAGCGTCGAGGAGCACGGCACGCTGACCACGCTCGCGCTCACGGAGAGCGGCACCGGCGTGTGGGATCGCAACGTGGAAACCGGCGAGATCCATTACTCGCCGGCGTGGAAGGCGATCCTCGGCTACGCGCCGCACGAGCTCGGCACGCGGATCGAGGAGGCGTACGAACGGCTGCATCCCGACGACGTCGACGACGTGAAGGCCGCGATGCGCGCGCACTTCGAGCGCCGCACCGACTGCTACGCGGTCGAGCACCGCATCCGCTGCAAGGACGGCACGTACAAATGGATCGTCAGCCGCGGCAAGGTGATCGCGCGCGACCGCAACGGCCGCGCGCTGCGGATGGTCGGCACGACCACGGACATCACCGCGCTGCGCGAGCTCGCCGCACGGTTGCGCGATTCGGCGGCGCTCGTCGCGGATCTCACCGACCAGGTGCCCGGGCTCGTGTTCCAGCTGCGGCAGGCGGCCGACGGGCGCCGCTTCTTTTCCTATGCGAGCGCGGGTGTCCGCGACATCTACGAACTGACGCCCGAGCAGATCGCCCATAGCGCGCAGGCGGTCGAGACGCGGATTCATCCGGCCGACCTGGCCGCGTATCGGCAGTCGCTGCACGACTCGTCGGTACGGCTCACGCCTTGGCGCCTCGAATATCGCGTGCTGCTGCCCGGCCAGGGGCTGCGCTGGCGCGAAGGCGATGCGCGTCCGCAGCGCACGGCCGACGGCGGCACCGTATGGCACGGCTTCATCACCGACGCGACCGACCGCAAGCACATCGAAGCCGAACTGCACCGGATGGCGACGACCGACCACCTGACGCAACTGTCGAACCGCCACGCGTTCATGCGGCAAAGCGAAGCCGCGCTGCGCAACGTGCGCGCGACCGGCTTCGCCGCCGCGGTGCTGATGCTCGATCTCGATCACTTCAAGGCGCTGAACGACCGCTGGGGCCACCCGGTCGGCGACCGCGCGCTGCGGCATTTCGCGCGGCTATTGCTCGCGGAAACCGGACCGGACGACGTCGTCGGCCGGGTCGGCGGCGAAGAATTCGCGGTCGTGCTGCCGAAGGCGGATCTCGACGCCGCGCTGGCATTCGCGCAGCGCGTGCAGCAACGCGCGATGCACGCGCGGCTCGTGCACGAGGACCAGCAGGTCGCGCTGACCGTCAGCATCGGCATCGACGCGATGCGGACGTCGGATTTCGGCGCCTACCAGCCGCTGTCGCGCGCCGACAAGGCGCTCTATCTCGCGAAGGCGCGCGGCCGCAACCGGATCGAGGTCAATCGGGCGTAGCTTCGGGGCACGCACCTGGCTGCCCGCCGCTTGCGCGACCCATACCTATGCGCGACCGATCGTGCAAGCCGGCGCCGCACCTCGGCCTGCTCGTCCCGCGCGGGCTGTTTTCGTACGTCCACCGAACCGCGCCCCGGCCGTCCGCATCACGCGTCCCGCGCACGCGGCTCCGCCCGCACGCCCAGCAGCATCGCGACCGCGCACGCGGCCAACAGCGCCGCGATCATCAGCATCGCCGGGTCCATGCTGCCGGTCCTCATGCGGATCAGCCCGACGAGCCACGGCGTGATCATCCCGCTCGACACGCCGATGCTGCTGATCAACGCGATCCCGCCCGCCGCGCCGGCTCCCGAGAAATACGCGGACGGCACCGCCCAGAACACCGGATGCGCGGCGAAGATCAGCATCGCCGCGATCGACAGCAGCGCCATCATCGCGACGATGCTCGGCAGGTGCAGCGTCAGCAGCGCGAGCGCCACCGCGCCGCCGAACGCACAGGCGGCGAAGTGCCGGCGTCGTTCGCGTTTGCGATCCGAGCGCCGCGCGATCGCGATCAGGCCGGCCGCGCCGACCGCGTTCGGCACGACCGACAGCAGGCTGATCTGCACGACGTCGCGGATGCCGAATTCGCGGATCATCAGCGGCATCCAGAACAGCAGCATCAGCAGCGCGGTGGTCAGCGAGAAGTAGATGAACGCGAACAGATACGTACGCGGTTCGGCCAGCACCTGCCGCAGCGAGTGCGGCGCCGGCGTATCGGCACCGGCGCGGTCCGCGGCCAGGTCCGCCGCGAGCCGCTCGCGATCGGCGTCGGACAGCCAGCGCGCGTGCTCCGGACGATCGCACAGCCAGAACCACGCGATCACGCCGAGCACGATCGCGGG
The DNA here is from genome assembly GCF_001718555.1 of Burkholderia metallica. Taxonomy (NCBI): domain Bacteria; kingdom Pseudomonadati; phylum Pseudomonadota; class Betaproteobacteria; order Burkholderiales; family Burkholderiaceae; genus Burkholderia; species Burkholderia metallica. Next base: position 1,329,678 of record NZ_CP013403.1, on the reverse strand, counting down.
CGCGCCCTCGATCGCGAACATCCATTGCCAGCCGTGCAGCCCGAGCACGCCCGACATCCCGCGCATCAGCCAGCCCGACAGCAGTCCGCCGACCATCCCGGCCACCGCGACGCCCGCATAGAAGATCGACAGCACGGACGCGCGCCGGCGCGCCGGATACCAGTACGTCAGGTAGAACACCACGCCCGGAAAGAACCCGGCCTCGAACAGCCCGAGCAGGAAGCGCAGCACGTAGAAATGCTTCGCGCTGTCGACGGTGATCATCGCGACCGATACCGCGCCCCACAGGAACATGATCCGCGCGAACGTGCGGCGCGCGCCGAAGCGGCGCAGCAGCGCGTTGCTCGGCACCTCGAACAGCACGTAGCCGACGAAGAACAGCACCGCGCCGAGGCTGTACATCGCGTCGGTCAGGCCGAGATCCTGCCGCATCTGCAACTGCGCGAAGCCGATGTTGCTGCGATCGAGGATCGACACGATGTAGCAGATGAACAGGAACGGCACGATCCGCGCGCCGATGCGCCGGTACAGCGCGTCGTCGTCCGTTGCCGCGATGCCGGACACCGCGGCTCGCGCGGCGTCCGCTTGAAGAGGGGCTGACATCGATCGTCTCCTCGATGGATGGGGATGCGGGGCTCGTACGGGATGCCGGTCGCCGTCGCCCGCGGGCGGCCACCGGCCGTGGCTCGCTCAGTCGCGCGTTACGTGCGTTACGGCTTCGCCCTTCACGCCGAGCATCAGCGCGACGCCGCTCGCCACCAGCAGCGCGGCCAGCAGATACACGGCGAGATCCATGCTGCCGGTGCGCGTGCGGATCATCCCGATCACCCACGGGCTGACGATGCCGCTCGTGATCCCGATGCTGCTGATCAGCGCGATCCCGGCCGCGGCCGCGTTGCCCGACAGATAGCGGGTCGGCACGGCCCAGAAGATCGGCAGCGCGGCGAAGATCAGCGTCGCCGCGATCGACAGGCACGCGAGCATCGCCGCGAAGCTGTGCAGATGCAGCGTCAGCGCCGCGAGCGCGAGCCCGCCGCCGATCGTGCAGCACGCGAAGTGCCTGCGGCGCTCGCCGGTGCGGTCCGACCGGCGAGCGATCAGGATCAGCCCCACCGCGCCGACCGCATTCGGTACGACCGTGTACAGGCTCACGGCCACGACGTCGGTCACGCCGAAGTCGCGGATCATCAGCGGCATCCAGAAGTTGAGCGTGAGCGACGCGCACGTCAGCGAGAAATAGATGAACGCGAACAGGTACACGCGCGGGTTGGCCAGCGCCGCCGCGAGGCTGCGCCCGTCGTGCGCGTGGCCGTGCCCGCGGCCGTCGGCGCATAGCGCGGCGACCCGCGCCTTTTCGGCGGAACTGAGCCACGCGGCATCCTGCGGCCGGTCGACCAGCAACTTGAACGCGGCGAACGCGAGCAGGATCGCCGGCGCGCCTTCGATCGCGAACATCCACTGCCAGCCGTGCAGCCCGAGCACGCCGCTCATGTCGCGCATGATCCAGCCCGACATCAGGCCGCCGAGCACGCCGGCCACCGCGACGCCCGCGAAGAACACCGAGATCGCGGCCGCCCGCCGGTTCGCGGGGAACCAGTAGGTCAGGTACAGCACGATGCCGGGAAAGAAGCCCGCTTCGAACACGCCGAGCAGGAAGCGCAGCACGTAGAAATGCGACGGCTGCGACACGAACATCATCCCGGTCGACGCGATGCCCCACAGCAGCATGATCCGCGTGAACGTGCGGCGCGCGCCGAAACGCGCGAGCAGCAGGTTGCTCGGCACTTCGCAGAACACGTAGCCGACATAGAACACCGCGGCGCCGAGGCCGTACATCGCGTCGCTGAAGCCGAGATCGTGCTTCATCTGCAACTGCGCGAAGCCGATGTTGATGCGGTCGAGGAACGACACGACGTAGCAGAGGAACAGGAACGGCACGATCCGCCACGCGATCTTGCGGAACAGTTGCGCGTCGTCCGTGGCGGCGGATACGGAAGCCGAAGCGCTCGCGTGCGCGAGCGTCGCTTCGGCGGGAAGCGATCGGGGCATGTCTCTCTCCAAACAGGCTGCACGATTCGAGCGCGCAGCCGTCTCCCAGGGCGTACGTGCGCCCTGCTTTCTGATGAGATCGGATGACGGCGGACGGGCAGGCGGCGCAACGCCGCGGCCGGTCGCCGCTTCAGCAAAAAGGCGGGGCGCCCTGCCGGGTGCCCCGCCCTCGGGTGCTCAGTCCTGCAGCGCGGCCCACATTTCCTTGTCGCGCTGCGCGGTCCAGATGCGCGGATGGGTGATGCCGCTCGCTTCGTCGTACGCACGCGACACGTCGAACGGCAAACAGTGCTCGTAGATGAACACGTGGCCGAACTTCGGGTCCATCGCTTCGCGCGTGAGCGCCATCGACGCCTTCAGGTCGAGTTTCTGCTCGACGGCCTTGCGGCCCTGGGCGAGCAGCGTCGTGACGAAATCCTTCGTGTAGTCGAGCCCCTTGTTCACGTCGGCCGGGTTCAGCAGCGCCGGGCCGCGGCCCGGCACGAGCTTCTCGGCGCCGAGCGCGCGCAGCGCCTCGAGCGTGGCCGGCCACTGTTCGAGCTGCGCGTCGCCGCAATAGCACGCGGCGTCGTATTCGACGAGGTCGCCCGAGAACAGCACCTTCTGCGACGGAATCCAGACGATCGTGTCGCCCTTCGTGTGGCCCGAGCCGACGTGCATGATCTTCACTTCGAGCTTGCCGAGGAACAGCGTGATCTCGCGCTCGAACACGAGCGTCGGCCACGTCAGGCCGGGCACCGTCTCGACACCGGCGAACAGGCGCGGGAAGCGCTCGATCTCCGACTTCATGTCGGCCTCGCCGCGCTCGACGATCATCTCGTACGTGCCGCGGCTCGCGATCACGTGCTGCGCGCCTTCGTCGAAATACGCGGACGCGCCGAGCACGCGCACCGCGTGGTAGTGCGACAGCACGACGTGCTTGATCGGCTTGTCGGTCACGCTGCGGATCTTCGCGATCAGGTCCTGGGCCATCGCCGGCGTCGCGGTCGTATCGACGATCAGCACGCTGTCGTCGCCGATGATCACGCCCGAGTTCGGGTCGCCTTCGGCGGTGTACGCGTACGCGTTGTCGGACAGCTTCGTCCAGGTGACTTTCTTCTCTTCCAGATCGGCTTGGGAGGCGAATGCTTTGGCCATGTTGCGTTCCGTGGCTGCGAGCCATGTGTTGAGGGGAGTGAGCGGATCATCTTCCCGCGCCGAATATTTGTCAATGACAAAGTCGCTTGCTATTGTCTAATGCGGGTAAACCTGCGGGCTGGCGCGATAAATGGCGTCGGATACCATGCGGGGTTTCGTCAACGAAAGAATCATCGCGTGCAGAACCACGAAGTCAGCGCAGACGATGCGCCGCCCAAGGCGCAGCGCGGGATCCAGAGTGTCGAGGTCGGCGGACGGCTGCTCGACGCGCTCGCGCGCCGGCGCAAGCCGCTCGGCCTGTCCGAGCTGGCCGCGGCGGCCGACCTGTCGACCGCGCAGGCGCACACCTATCTCGTCAGCCTGATGCGGCTCGCGCTCGTGAAGCGCGATGCGATCACCGGCAACTACGAGCCCGGCCCGTTGTCGCTGCGGCTCGGGCTGATGTCGATCGAGCGCCAGCCGGCCTATCGCGCGGCGCTGCCGCACGCGGCACGGCTCGCCGAAACGGTCGGCCTGAGCGTCGCGCTGTCGGTGCCCGGCGTGCTCGGCCCGACGATCGTGCGCATCGAGCACGGCGGCTATCCGCTGCACGTGAACCTGCACGTCGGCTCGGTGATGTCGCTCGACACGACGGCCACCGGTCGTGTGTTCCGCGCGTTCGGCGACCCCGCGCAACTCGACGCGATGGCCGCCAGCCAGGCCGGCGCGGGCGCCTCGCTCGCGGGCGCCGAGCAGCCGGCGCCGGACGCCGGTGTGCCGCCCGCGGACCTCGACGCGATCCGCGCGCGCGGTATCGAGCGCGGCGTCGACCTGCCGAGCCCGGGTGTCAGCGCGATGTGCGTGCCGGTGTTCGACGCGCAGGGCACGCTGCAGCTCGCGTTGACGGTGATCGGGTCGACGGGCTCGATCGACGTCGACTGGGACGGCCCGATCGCGGCGGCATTGCGCGACGCGGCCCGGCAGGCCACCGCATCGCTCGGCGCCGCGCAGGACGCAGCGCCGCCGTCGGCGTCCGGCCCGGCGCCGGCTGCGGCGCGCGTGCCACCCGCGCTCGCCGACGATGCGAAGGCGCAACGCGGGATCAACGCGCTCGACAGCACCGGCGAACTGCTGCTCGCGCTGGTGTCGGCAGGCCGCGCGCTGCCGCTGCGCGACCTCGCGGCGGCGGCCGGCATGCCGGCCGCCAAGGCCTTTCCCCATCTCGTCAGCCTGCAGAAGATCGGGCTGCTGAGCCGCGACGACGCGGGCTGCTTCGGCGGCGGCCCGCTCGGTCAGGCGCTCGGCCTGATCGCGATGCAGCGCGTGTCGCCGACGCGCGACGCGGACGCCGAAATCGTCGCGCTGGCTGCCGCGACCGACATGAGCGTCGCGGCTGCGACGCTCGGCCCGCTCGGACCGACCGTGATCCGCCTCGAGGAATCGGCGCGGCCGCAGCACGTCAGCCTGCAGGTCGGCACGGTGATGTCGCTCGTCAATACGGCGATCGGACGCATCTTCGCGGCCGGCATGTCCGACGACGTGCTGGCCGACCTGCTCGCCGACGAGCCCGTGCGCCTCGCGGGCCGCACCGCCGCGCCGGCCGACGACGCATTTCGCCGGCGGCTCGCGGCGATCCGCGCGGACGGGGTCGATTTCGCGTTCGACGCGCCGGTGCCGGGCATCGGGACGGTTGCCGCGCCGGTATTCGATCACACCGGCAGCATCCGGCTCGTGATCGCGATCATCGGCTCGTCGCGCGGCTTCCCGCGCGGGCCGGACAGCGACCTCGCGCAAGCGTTGCTCGCCGCGACGCGGCGGCTGTCATGGCGGTTCGGGTGGATCGGCGCGTAAGCCGCCGCCCGCCGCCGCCATCCTCCCTGCCGTTCGAATCCCCTTTCTTGTTTCACGCGAGGCCGCTTGGGCACGGCCTCGCCGCGCCTGTCCGTTGCGCGACGGCCTCCGCTATGCATGTTGCGAAGCAGCAACACCAAATGTCAGTAATTCTCATATAACGAAATCGCATTTCACAAAGCGGAGGCGTTTCGCTATGATTAGGGTTATCCCTAACTCGCCACCTTAACGGGGCTTTGTCATGCAAACGTCTAACACCTCCGACCGTTCCACCGAATCCGCTGGCTGGCTCGCACGCGTGGGCGAGCTGCTCGCAGAAGCCTGGGCACTCCACCTCGAAAACTGCGAAGTCATCGCCGAAGCGCACGCCCGCCTGCCGCGCTGAACGGCACGACCGGCCGCCCGCCGGACGATGCCTGCCTGACCCGCTTGCCCGGACGCGCACCATCAGGTCGCGGCGTGCCGGCAACGGGATGCAACGCAAATCGCCGGTCGGGTAGTCCGGTGGAACCCGCTCCCTGTAACGGGAGCGCGATGAAGCCGCTCTGAATCGCTTCGAAGCCGAAGCCGGCGCCGCTCGGCATCGGCGCGGTTTGTCTGCCGGTTGCCCGGGCGGGCAGCCGTTGTCCAACCGGCGCGCGGCTACGCCGGATCGTCGTGCACGGAAGATTCATCCGTTTTCCTGCCCGGGCGCCCACTCGCTCCGCACGCACAGCCGCACGCCCGGTTGCCGGCTTTCTCCGCGCCAGCGCGCAGCGCAATCCCCCGCACCGTCGTTTCAACGACGGCCGCATCCGCATCCCCGCTCCCGCTCACACCTGAATCGACGGCACGTCCTTCATGCAGCGCAGCGCGAACATCGAGCGGCTGTGGCGGATGCTCGAAATCCTGTACAGCTTTTCGCGCAGGAAACGCTCGTAGCCGGCCGTGCCGTCCACCGCGACCTTGATCCAGTAGTCGTACTCGCCCGACACGAGATACGCCTCGAGCACCTCGGGCAGCGCGGCGAGTTCCTCGCCGAAGCGGGCGAGCGCATCGTCCTCGTGACGATCGAGCGTGACTTCGAGGATCACGATGTCCGCATAGCCCAGCTTGCGCTGGTTGACGAGCGCGACATAACCGTCGATGTAACCGTCCAGCTCGAGCTGCCGCGTGCGGTTCCAGCACGCGGTGGTCGACATGCCGATCTGTTCGGCCAGTTCGGCGTTCGACAGACGCGCGTTTTTCTGCAGCGCGCCGAGGATCTTGCGGTCCTGACTGTCGAGCGTTTTCGGCGAGCGTTCACGTGCGGCCATGGCAAAAAAGAATCTTCTCCTGAAAACCGGGATTTTATCTGAACGCCATTCCGGATTTGTGTCGGTTTGTGTGGAAAAGCGGAAGCCTTTTAATCCGGCCCGTTGATATATTTTCATCCATGCCTGCTGTCCGGCACGTTCCCGCGACAACCCCTTCGCACCGGCACGCACGGCCGCAATCACGAGTTGCGGTGCCGGCCGGCAGGCATGCGATTCCCCGCCGCCCGCGCGCCTATCCGGCCACGCGGCTTCGGCGCCCCTGATCCTGTTCCTGCCCTACCCGTCATGTCGTTCAGGCTTTACCTGTCGTTTCTCGCTGCTTCCGCCGTTCTCGTCTACGCCCCCGGCCCCGTCAACCTCCTCACCATGAACCAGGCGCTGCGCGCCGGCTGGCGCCGCGCGCTGCCGTGCGTCTGGGGCGGCACGCTCGCCGTGCTGCTGCAACTCGCGCTGACCGCGCTGTGCCTGAATTCCCTCGTGCATCTCGACGAGCGCGCGCTGACCGTGCTGCGCTGGGCCGGCGCCGCCTACCTCGTCTGGCTCGGCTGCAAGCAATGGCTCAGCCGCGCGCCGGCGGCGGCGCCTGCCGGCTCCGCCGCGGCGATGGCGGCGATGGCGGCAACCGGGGCGGCCACACCCGAGACCGACTCGCACCGCGCGCTGTTCTGGCGCGGCGTCGCAACGTCGGGGCTCAATCCGAAGACGCTGCTGTTCTTCCCGTCGTTCTTCCCGCAGTTCATCAGCCCGAGCGCCGACTGGAGCCTGAACCAGCAGTACCTGCTGCTCGCCGCGACGTTCGCGGTGCTGTTCGCGCTCGGCGTGGCGTCGATGGCGCTGTTCTCGCACCGGCTGAGCCGCGCGCTGCAGCGGCCCGCACGGATGCGCGCGATGAACCGCGTGACGGGCGGGCTGCTCGTCGGGATGGGCGCGATCATGGCCGGCTGGAACTGACAACGACCGGGCGGCCGGCTTCATCGCGACCGCCGCCGGCGTGCGTCGAAAAAGCAGCCGATCGCCGAATGCTTTAGGGTAGCGGCTGTTTCGGTGGACATGCCCGGCCGGCCGGGCGACTGGATGAAGCTTCTCACTACCCGCCTGCGGCGCGTGTTCGCGCCGATCGGCCTGCACTGGTATCTCGCCCTCCTGCTCGCGCTCGATGCGCTCATGGTGCTGCGCCCCGTCGTCGAACACGCCAGGCTCGGCCTGCATCACGCGTGGCTCGCCGATGCGCTGAATCTCGTCGCCAACGCCGGGCTCGTCGTGCTGCCGCAAGTGGTCGTCGCGGCCGGCCTCGCGACGATGGCCATCGGCATCGTGCTGCGCGCCCGCGTCGCGTGGGTGCTGTCGATCCTGCTGCTGGTCGCGGCCGCCGCGATCAGCGTGCTCGGCGGCTACCGGAGCCATGCGGTGTTCGTCTATACGGCCGTGCTGACCGTTGCGCTGCTGTACTACTGGCGGCACTTCGACCGCGCGAGCGTGGCCGCGAGCAGCCTGTTCGCGTTGCTGAGCATCGTGTCGCTGCTGATCTACGCGACCTTCGGCGTGCTGTATCTCGGCGACGAATTCTCGCCGCCCGTCCACGATCTCGCCACGGCCGTCTATTTCTCGATCGTGTCGATGTCGACGGTGGGCTACGGCGACATCGTTCCGCATGCGCCGACCGCGCGCCTGTTCACCGCGTCGGTGATCGTGCTCGGCATCACGGTGTTCGCGACGTCGATCAGCGCGGTCGTCGGCCCCGTGATCGGCGGCAATCTGAAACGGATCGTCAAGGGAGGCATTTCGAACGTGATCCGCAAGCATCATTACCTGATCGTCGGCGCGACACCCGTCGCGCACGCCGTGCACGACGGGCTGCGCAAGCGCGGCTACGCGGTGACCGTCGTCGTGCCGGCCGGCGTCGAGCACAACTATCCGGCCACGACCGACCTGATCGTCGGCGATGCGACCGACCACGCGGTGCTGGAAGGCGCCGGCGCGGCGACCGCGCGCGCGGTGCTCGCGCTGCGCTCCGACGACGCCGAGAACGCGTTCATCATCCTCGCGATCCGCGAAATCGCACCGTCGGTGCGCACGGTCGCGCTCGTGAACCAGCAGCGCAACCTCGAACGGCTGCGCCTGCTGAAGCCCGACATGGTGTTTTCGCCGCAGCAGCTCGCGGGCGAACTGCTGGCCAGCACGCTCAACGACGAACCCGTCGACAAGTCGGTGATCTCGCACCTGCTGTTCGGCACGGCCGATGCCGCATGAACAGGTGAATGCATGATCGTGTGAGCGTGTGCCTCACGACCCGCGGCGCGCGCCCGGTACAATCGCGCGATGCCTGAATTGCTCGCTTACGGCGGCCTGTTCGCCGTGTCGATGGTCGCCGCGACCCTGTTCCCGCTCCAGTCCGAAGCCGTGCTCGCCGGCCTGCTGGTCGCCGGGCGCGAACCCGTCTGGGCACTGGTGCTCGTCGCGAGCATCGGCAACGTCGCCGGCTCCGCGATCAACTGGGCGCTCGGGCGCGGTATCGAGCACTTTCGCGAACGCCGCTGGTTTCCCGTGAAGCCCGCCGCGCTCACGCGCGCCGAGCGCTGGTACGCACGCTACGGCCGCTGGTCGCTGCTGCTGAGCTGGGCGCCCCTGATCGGCGATCCGCTGACCATGATCGCCGGCGTGCTGCGCGAGCCGCTGCCCACCTTTCTGCTCATCGTGACGATCGCGAAGGTCGGCCGTTACCTGGCCGTCGCGTGGCTCGTCACGCACTGACACCCGCCTTCTCGTCGCCCACCCGCGCACTTGCCGGCGGCGCCATCGACGACGCGCCGCTAAAGATATCGCCGAAATTGCCGTATTAACCGGTCGACTTGCGGTGACGCGTGCGTTCCGCCCCCTCTCACTCCCCACTCAGGACGTTTCATGAGATCGACCCAATTGGGCCGGGTGAGCGTCGGCGCGCGTCTTGCCGCGCTGGCGTGTACGCTCGTCGCCCTGCTGTTCACCGTTTTCGCGTGGACGCTCGCCCATTTCGCCGGCCAGCAGCTCGCGGAAGAAGCGCACATGCGGATCGTCGACAAGGAGCAGTCGATCCGCGCGATGGTCGACCTGTTCGACAAGGCGCTGTCGGCCGAAGCGAACCGCTCGATGGCGCTGTTCGCGAGCTTCCTGCCGGCCGGTTTCTCGCTCGACCCGGCGCGCACCGTCGACATCGGCGGCGTTGCCGCGCCGACCCTCTACGCGGGCGGCCAGCCGCTCGACCTCGACTATTCGATTCCCGACCAGTTCCTGACGAAAAGCGGCGCGATCGCGACGATCTTCGCGCGCGACGGCGACGATTTCGTGCGCATCACGACGTCGCTGAAGAAGCAGGACGGCGCGCGCGCCGTCGGCACCAAACTCGACCGGGCCGGCCCCGCGTACGCACCGCTCGTCGCCGGCCGCAGCTACACGGGCCTCGCGAAGCTGTTCGGCCGGCCGTACATCACGCAGTACAAGCCGGTGACCGATGCGACCGGCCGCGTGATCGGCGCGCTGTTCGTCGGCCTCGACATCGGCGCCGAACTGAAGCTCGTGGAAGACGGCATCCGCTCGCTGAAGATCGGCAACAACGGCTACTACTTCGTGCTCGATGCATCGCAGGGGCCGTCGCGCGGCACCTTCGTCGTGCACCCCGATGCGGCGGGCCAGCCTGCCGACGACGGGCGCGCGCCGTACGCGCGGATGCTCGCGGCCGGCGAGGGGCGGCTCGCATATACGTCGACCGATCCGGCCGCGCACGACGGCGGCCCGACCGCGAAATTCGTGTCGTTCACGACGATTCCGCAGTGGCAATGGCTCGTCGGCGGCATCGCGCTCGACGACGAGCTGCTCGCCACGATGCGCGCGACCCGCAACCGCTTCCTGATGATCGGCGCCGTGCTCGTCGCGGCGTTCGCGCTGCTGTTCGTCATCGTGGTACGCCGCGTCGTGAGCCGGCCGCTCGATGCGGCGGCACGGGCGTCGGAGCGCTATGCGGCGGGCGACCTCAGCGTGCGCATCCGCGACGGCGCGGGCACGCGCGGTCAGGCCGGCAACGACGAGATCGGCCGGCTCGTGCAGGCGGTCGACGGGATCGGCGACGGCCTCGCGCGGATTGTCGCGCAGGTGCGCAACAGCTCCGCCGACATCGCGCGCGGCACGGTCGACATCGCGGCCGGCAGCGGCGACATCGCCGCGCGGATCGCGACGCAAGCGAGCAGCGTCGAACAGACGGCCGCCAGCATGGAACAGATCACCGCCGCCGTGCAGCAGAGCGCCGAACACGCGGCGCAAGCCAACGCACTGGTCGCGCACGCGTCAACTGCCGCGACCGACGGCGACGCCGCGGTGCAGCGCGTGGTCGCGACGATGGACGACATCGGCCGCGCGACGCGCCGGATCGCCGAGATCACCGGCACGATCGAAGGCATCGCGTTCCAGACCAACATCCTCGCGCTGAACGCAGCCGTCGAGGCGGCGCGCGCGGGCGAACACGGCAAAGGCTTCGCGGTGGTCGCGGCCGAGGTGCGCGCGCTCGCGCAGCGCAGTGCGGCCGCGGTCAAGGAGATCGACGCGCTGAGCGCCGAATCGTCGACGACCGTCGAACAGGGTTACCGGATCGCGGAGGCCGCGCGCGGCACGATGCGCGACATCGTCGCGCGCGTCGACCAGGTCCGCACGCTGATCGGCGAGATCAGCGCCGCGTCGCGAGAACAATCGACCGGCATCGAGCAGGTGAACCTGGCCGTCACCCAGATCGGCGACGCGACGCAGCAGAACGCGCTGCTGATCTCGGATGCCGAACGCGCGGCCGTCGCGCTGCGCGACCAGGCCGCGCACCTGTCGGACGCGGTCAGCGTGTTCCGGCTCGAAGAGAACGCGTGATAACGGGCGGCAGGCTGCGGCCGGCCCGCCGCCTACTTCTTGTCGTCGCCCGCCAGATCGATCGCCTTGTCCGATCCCACCGCATTGCGCAGCTGAAACTTCTGGATCTTCCCGGTCGACGTCTTCGGCAACTCACCGAACCGCACGGCCTTCGGCACCTTGAAGCCCGCGAGCAGCTGCCGGCAATGCGCGATGATCTCCGCCTCGGTCGCGCTCGCGCCGTCGCGCAGCTCGACGAACGCGCACGGCACCTCGCCCCATTTCGGGTCGGGCATCGCGACGACGGCCGCGACCGCCACCGCCGGATGCCGGTACAGCGCATCCTCGACCTCGATGCTCGAGATGTTCTCGCCGCCCGAGATGATGATGTCCTTCTTGCGATCCTTGATCCGGATATAGCCGTCCGGCATCAGCACCGCGAGATCGCCGGTATGGAACCAGCCGCCGTGAAACGCGTCGTCGGTCGCCTTCGGGTTCTTCAGGTAACCCTTCATGCAGATGTTGCCGCGGAACATGATCTCGCCGAGCGTCTCGCCGTCGGCCGGCACGGGCGCCATCGTGTCGGGATCGAGCACCGTCGCGCCCGCTTCCAGGTGATAGCGCACGCCCTGGCGCGCATTGAGCCGCGCGCGCTCGTCGTCGGGCAATGCGTCCCAGTGTGCCTGCTTCGCGCACACGGTCGCCGGGCCGTAGACCTCGGTCAGCCCGTACACGTGCAGCAGGTCGAAGCCGATCTCCTTCATCTTCGCGATCACGGCCGGCGCGGGCGCCGCGCCCGCGACCATCGCGTGCACCGTGTGGTCGATGCCGGCACGGAATTCGGCCGGCGCGTTCGCGATCGCGCTCTGCACGATCGGCGCGCCGCAGTAATGCGTGATGCGTTCGCGGCGGATCAGGTCGAACACCGTCTTCGCGTCGAACTTGCGCAGGCAGACGTTCACGCCCGCGCGCGCCGCGACCGCCCACGGGAAACACCAGCCGTTGCAGTGGAACATCGGCAGCGTCCAAAGGTAGACCGCATGCTTCGGCATGTCCCATTCGAGGAGGTTGCTGACCGCCGCGAGATACGCGCCGCGATGGTGGTAGACGACGCCCTTCGGGTCGCCGGTCGTGCCGGACGTATAGTTCAGCGCGATCGCGTCCCATTCGTCGGCGGGTGGCGTCCATGCGTAGTCGGCGTCGCCGCTGGCCACGAGCGCCTCGTAGTCGGTCGCGCCCGCGAAGCGCGCGGGGTCGGCCGGCATCGCATCGGCCACGCTGACGATCTTCAGGCCCGGCACCTCGAGCGCCGCGCGATGCGCGAACTCCGCGTATTCGGTGTCGACGATCAGCACCTTCGCCTCGCCATGGCGCAGCATGAACAGCACCGACGACACGTCGAGCCGCGTGTTGATCGCGTTCAGCACGGCGCCGGCCATCGGCACGCCGAAGTGCGCCTCGACCATCGCCGGGATGTTCGGCAGCATCGCCGCGACCGTGTCGCCGCGCCCGACGCCGAGCCGCTCGAGCGCGCTCGCCAGCTGCTTCGCACGCGTGTAGGTCTCGCCCCACGTGCGCCGCACGTCGCCGTGCACGATCGCGAGGCGCTCGCCGTAGACTTCCGCCGTCCTGACGAGGAAGTCGATCGGGGTGAGCGGCACGTAATTCGCGTCGCGGCGGCCGAGTCCGGCCTCGAACATCTGCGTCATGATCCTGTCTCCCGTGTCCTGTCGACCGGGGCACTTTCACCCCGGATCGTTTTGATGTGGTTCAATTGCCGACAGCCTAACGGGCGCTATTGTGAGCCGTCTGTCATCGAAACGACAGAGTGCGTGTCACGCGCTGCGCGTTATCCCTATCCTCGCAAACCCGCATCGATGCACGACCCACTCGCCGCCCCGCCCGACACGCCCGTTCGCCCGTCCGACGCGCTTCCCGAACCGGCCCCGCTGCCTGCGCTCGCCACGCTGTTCGGCCAGTGCGCGTGGTTCCGTACGCTCGCGCCCGAGCACCAGGCGCTCGTGCTCGCGCAGTCGCACGTCGAGCAGTGCGAGGCCGGCGCCGTGATCGCCCGTCGGCTCGCGCCGTCGGAATACTGGATCGGCGTGCATCGCGGCTTGCTCAAGCTCGCGATCTTCAATGCGTCGGGGCGCGGCTGCACGTTCTCCGGCGTGCCGTCGGGCGGCTGGTTCGGCGAAGGCAGCGTGATCAAGCGCGAGCTGCGCAAGTACGAGGTCGTCGCGATCCAGCGCTCGACCGTGCTGTTCGTGCCGGTCGACACGTTCCACGCGCTGCTCGACACGAGCCTGCCGTTCACGCGCTTCGTGATCCACCAGTTGAACAACCGGATGGGCGAATTCATCGCGTCGATCCAGAACAGCCGGCTGCTGGACGTCGACGCCCGCGTCGCGCAGGCGCTCACGCAGCTTTTCAACCCCGACCTGTACCCGGACACCGGCCCGTCGCTGTCGATCTCGCAGGAGGAACTGGGCATGCTCGTCGGCGTGTCGCGGCAGCGGATCAACCAGGCGCTGCAGCAGCTCGAAAAGCTCGGCACGCTGCGGCTCGCGTACAACCAGATCGACGTCGTCGATCTCGGTGCGCTCGCGCGGGTCGGCATCGAGCAGATCTGAGCGCGACCGATGAACGCAATCGATGCCGATGCAGCCTGCCCGTCCGGCATCGCGGCCGTTTTGCGGCCGGCGCGTCGCGCCGCGTTTCCTCTGCCGAATCGGCACCCGGCCCGCGCGCTCCAACCTGACGATTCCGCCAGTTTCGCGACAGTAACCCGTTCCACGCCGACGCCTATCATTCGGGTTCCCTTTATCCACGCCTGATCACCGCCTGTCCCGCTGCCTCCATGTGGATCGTCAATCTTGCGCTCAGGCGCCCCTACACGTTCATCGTCATGGCCATCATGATCGTGCTGGCCACCCCGCTTGCGCTGATGCGCACGCCGGTGGACGTGCTGCCCGCGATCAACATTCCCGTGATCAGCGTCATCTGGAATTACAGCGGCTTCTCCGCGACGGAGATGACGAACCGCATCACGTCCGTGCACGAGCGGATCCTGACGACGACCGTCAACAACATCCAGCACGTCGAATCGACGTCGCTGCCCGGCATCGCGGTCGTGAAGGTGTTCCTGCAGCCGGGCGCGAACGTGCAGACGGCGATCGCGCAGACGGTGTCGTCCGCGCAGGCGATCGTGCGGCAGATGCCGCAGGGCGCCACCCCGCCGCTCGTGATCACCTATTCGGCGTCGAGCATTCCGGTGATCCAGCTCGGGCTGTCGAGCAAGACGCTCAGCGAACAGTCGCTCGCCGACATCGCGCTCAACTTCCTGCGCCCGCAGCTGATCACGGTGCCGGGCGTGCAGATTCCGTTTCCGTACGGCGGCCGCACGCGCGTGGTCGCGATCGACCTCGATCCGCAGGCGCTGCTCGCGAAAGGGCTCACGCCGGCCGACATCGTCAACGCGGTCAACGCGCAGAACCTCGTGCTGCCGACCGGCACCGCGAAGATGGGCCCGACCGAATACCGGATCGACACGAACGCGTCGGCCGACACCGTCGCCGACATCAGCAACCTGCCGGTCCAGACCGTCAACGGCGCGACGACTTACCTGCGCGAGGTAGCATCGGTGCGCGACGGCTTCGCGCCGCAGACCAACGTCGTGCGCCAGAACGGCCAGCGCGGCGTGCTCATCTCGATCCTGAAAAGCGGCGACGCGTCGACGCTCAAGGTCGTGTCCGACCTGAAGGCGCTGCTGCCGAAGGTGATCCCGACGCTGCCCGAAGGGCTCACGGTCACGCCGCTGTTCGACCAGTCGGTGTTCGTCAACGCGGCCGTCCAGGGCGTGATCCACGAGGCGCTGATCGCCGCCGTGCTGACCGCGATGATGATCCTGCTGTTCCTCGGCAACTGGCGCAGCACGCTGATCATCGCGATCTCGATCCCGCTGTCGATCTTCACGTCGCTGATCGCGCTGTCCGCGCTCGGCGAAACCATCAACATCATGACGCTCGGCGGGCTCGCGCTCGCGGTCGGGATCCTGGTGGACGATGCGACCGTCACGATCGAGAACATCGAGCGGCACCTGCATCTCGGCACGAACCTGCATGACGCGATCCTCGAAGGCGCCGGCGAAATCGCGGTGCCCGCGTTCGTGTCGACGCTGTGCATCTGTATCGTGTTCGTGCCGATGTTCTTCCTGACCGGCGTCGCGCGCTTCCTGTTCGTGCCGCTCGCGGAAGCCGTCGTGTTCGCGATGCTCGCGTCGTACGTGCTGTCGCGCACGCTGGTGCCGACGCTCGCGATGCTGCTGTTCCGCCCGCAGCAGGCGAGCACCGGCCCCGACCGTTCGACGTCGCGCTTCGCGCGCCTCCATCACGCGTTCAACGCCGCATTCGAGCGGCTGCGCGCGTGGTACATCGTGCTGCTCAGCATCCTGCTGGTGCGCCGCCGCTTCTACGCGACGTGCTTCCTCGGCTTCTGCGTGCTGTCGACGGGCCTCGTGTTCGTGCTCGGCCGCGACTTCTTCCCGAATGCCGATTCCGGCAACATCCGGCTGCACATGCGCGCGCCGACCGGCTACCGGATCGAGGAAACCGCGCGTCTCGCCGACCAGGTCGAACGCGTGATCCGCGAAACCGTGCCGTCCGACGAACTCGGCGCGATCGTCGACAACCTCGGCCTGCCGGTGAGCGGCATCAACCTGTCGTACAGCAACGCGGGCACGATCGGCACGCTCGACGGCGAACTGCTGATCGCGCTGAAGCCCGGCCACCGCGCGACCCAGCATTACGTGCACGCGCTGCGCACGGTGCTGCCCGAGCGCTTCCCGGGCGTCGAGTTCTTCTTCCAGCCGTCGGACATCATCACGCAGATCCTCAACTTCGGCCAACCGGCCGCGATCGACGTGCAGGTGCTCGGCAACGATCTCGCGAGTAACATGACTATCGCGAGCAGCCTGATGAAAAAGTTCAGGCGAATCCCCGGCGCCGTCGACGTGCACGTGCTGCAGCGCAACGACGAACCGACCCTGCTGGCCGACATGGACCGTACGCGCATGCAGCAGCTCAATCTCTCCGCGCAGAACGTCGCGCAGAATATGCTGATTTCGCTGTCCGGCAGTTCGCAGACGACGCCGTCGTTCTGGATCAACCCGCGCACCGGCGTGCAGTACCCGCTGCAGATCCAGACCCCGCAATACACGCTCTCGTCGGTCGACGACCTGCTCGGCACGCCGATCTCGGCGAACGGGCGCGCCGGCATGCCGCTGCAACTGCTCGGCAATCTCGTGCAGGTGCGCAACACCGCGAACCCGGCCGTGATCACGCACTACAACATCCGCCCGGCGATCGACGTGTACGTGAGCGTCGAGGGCCGCGACCTCGGCGCGGTCGCGGGCGAGATCGACCGCATCGTGTCCGATGCGCGCGCGACGCTGCCGCGCGGCACCGAGCTGACGATGCGCGGGCAGATCGAGACGATGCGCACGTCGTATATCGGCCTCGGCGCGGGCGTCGCGATGGCGATCGTGCTCGTCTACCTGCTGATCGTCGTCAACTTCCAGTCGTGGCTCGACCCGCTGATCATCATCAGCGCGATGCCGGCCGCGCTCGCCGGCATCGTGTGGATGCTGTTCATCACCGGCACGCACCTGAGCGTGCCCGCGCTGACGGGCGCGATCATGACGGTGGGCGTCGCGACCGCGAACAGCATCCTGGTCGTGTCGTTCGCGCGGCAGCGCCTGCAGGCCGGCGCGCCGCCGCTCACGGCCGCGCTGGAAGCCGGCGCGACGCGGATCCGGCCGGTGCTGATGACGGCGCTCGCGATGATCATCGGGATGGTGCCGATGGCGCTCGGTCTCGGCGAAGGCGCCGAGCAGAACGCGCCGCTCGGCCGCGCGGTGATCGGCGGGCTGCTGTTCGCAACCGTCTCGACCCTGCTGTTCGTGCCGCTCGTGTTCGGCGGCGTGCATGCGCGGCTGGCCCGCCGGCGTGCGCGCCTGGCCGGACACTGACCTTCGTTCCACTACCCGGTTGATTTGGTTGAATTCATGGAAGAGAAACATCACAGCGCCGTCGGCATCCAGGTGGACGAACACGGCATGCACCTGCCGACGCGCACGTCGGTGTCGCGACGCGCACGCATCGTCCTGATCGTGATCGGCGTGCTGCTGGCCGCCGGCGCCGCGCGCACGGTCGTCGTCAACGTGCTGAACCGCAACCGGCTCGACGCGGTCGCCGAGCAGAACACGCGCCAGTACGTGAGCGTCGTGCATCCGGTCGACGCGGCCACCGGCGGCAAGCTGACGCTGCCGGGCACGCTGCGCGGCTTCGTCGAGGCGCCGATCTACGCGCGCGCGAGCGGCTACGTGCTGCGCTGGCAGGCCGACATCGGCACGCACGTGAAGCAGGGCCAACTGCTCGCCGAACTCGACACGCCCGAGCTGAACCAGGAACTCGCGCAGGCCACCGCGCAGCGCCAGCAGGCGCAAGCGTCGCTCGCGCTCGCGAAGACGTCGTTCGAGCGCGCGCAGCAGTTGCGCCAGCGCGATGCCGTCTCGCAGCAGGAACTCGACGACCGGCAAGGCGCGTTCAACCAGGGCACCGCGAACCTCGCGGCGGCCGACGCGAACATGCGCCGGCTCACCGAGCTGAAGGGCTTCCAGCGGATCGTCGCGCCGATCGACGGGATCGTCACGCAGCGCAACGTCGACGTCGGCGACCTCGTCAGTTCCGGCAACGCGGGCCGCGCGCTGTTCACGGTCGTGCAGGCCGACCGGCTGCGCCTCTACGTGCAGGTGCCGCAGGCCTACGCGCAACAGGTGAAGGTCGGCCAGCAAGTGAACGTCGCGCAGGCCGAGCTGCCGGGCCGGACGTTCGACGGCACGATCACGCGCACGTCGCAGGCGATCGACGTCGCGACGCGCTCGCTGCAGACCGAAATCACGCTGCCGAACCCGGACGGCCGGTTGCTGCCCGGCGCGTACGTGCAGGCAACGCTGCCGATGACGCCGGTCGGCCGCCTGCAGGTGCCGGCGAATACGCTGCTGTTCCGCGCCGAAGGCCCGACGGTCGCGACCGTCGACGCGAACGGCCAGGTGCGCCTGAAACCGGTGACGGTGGTGCGCACGATCGGGCAGACGCTCGAAGTCGACGGCCCGCTCACGCCGAATGACCGCCTCGTCACCAACCCGAGCGACGCGCTCGCGAACGGCGACCCGGTGATCGTCTCGACGCCGGCTGCAACACCGGCCGCGAAGCCGGCGGCCGGCGCCGCGGAGGCGAAGTCGTGATCGCGATGCGCGTCCGCCGGCGGCCCGCCGCCGTCTCCGTCACCGCCGTCGCGCTCGCCGCCGCCCTCGCCGGCTGCACGGTCGGCCCCGATTACCGGCGGCCCGACGTCGACACGCCGGCCGCATGGCGGCTCGATCCGGCGGATGCCTATTGGCATCCGGCCGCGCCGGCCCGCGCGCCGCTCGACCCGGCCTGGTGGACTGCGTTCGGCGATCCGCAGCTCGATGCGCTGGAAGCCGAAGCGCTGCGCAACAACCAGACCCTGAAGGCCGTCGCCGCGCGCTACGACCAGGCGAAGGCGACCCTCGCGTCGGTCGCATCGGCGCAGTATCCGGCCGTCGGCCTGAGCGCGAGCGGCCAGCGCTTCAAGATCTCGGCCGACCGGCCGCAGACCAACTACGCGACGCAAAGCATGTCGACCGTGCAGAACGACGTCCAGGTCGGCGCGGCCGTCAGCTACGAGCTCGACCTGTTCGGCCGCGTACGCCGCAGCGTCGAATCCGCGCAGGCCACCACCGAGCAGGCCGGCGACGATTTCGCGAACGCGCGGCTGGTGCTGACCGCCGATCTCGCGTCGAGCTATTTCGCGCTGCGCGAATTCGATGCCGAGATCGACGTCGTCAAGCGCTCGATCGACCTGCAGCAGAAAGCGCTCGACTACGTGAGCGCGCGCCACGATCTCGGCGCGGTGTCGGGCCTCGACCTGCTGCAGCAGCGCTCGCAGCTCGACGCGACGCGCACGCAGGCGCAGCTGCTGCTACAGCAGCGCGCGCAGGTCGAAACCGCGATCGCGACGCTGGTCGGCACGCCGGCCCCCGCGTTCTCGATCGCGCCGCGCGTCGTGCCGATCAACGCGCCGACGCTGCCCACCGGCCTGCCGAGCGACGTGCTGCAGCGGCGCCCCGACGTCGCGTCGGCCGAGCGCGCGATGGCCGCCGCGAACGCGCAGATCGGCGTCGCGCGCGCCGCGTATTTCCCGCGCATCACGCTGTCGCCCGACATCGGCTGGGATGCGACGCGCTTCGCCGGCCTGTTCACCGTGCCGGCGCTGCTGTGGTCGGTCGGCGGGTCGCTCGCCCAGCCGCTGTTCGAAGGCGGCAAGCTGAAGGCCGGCGTCGATTTCGCGCAGGCGGGCTACGCCGCCGCGCAGGCCGGCTACCGGCAGACCGTGCTCACCGCGTTCCAGGAGGTGCAGAATGCGGTCACGGGATTGTCGGTGCTCGCCGACGCCGCGCAGCAGGCGGCCGCGGCCGTCGACGACGCGCGCAAGCTCGTGTCGCTCGCGCAGGATCGCTACGCGGGCGGGCTGACGCCGTTCATCGACGTGCTGACGGCCCAGCAGCAGTTGCTGACGAGCGAGCGGCAGGCCGTGCAGATCCAGGGCCAACGCGCGGCGCTCGTCGTGTTTCTCGCGAAGGCGCTGGGCGGCGGCTGGGACGGGCATGCGGCGAGCGGCCCGGCACCGGCCGAGGTCGCCACCGCAGCCCCGGCGTCGGCCCCGGCGCACCCGAGCCCTTAACCGGATTACCCGGACAACGGATTCGAACATGAAAGTCCTGATCGTCGAAGACGAACCGAAAGTCGTCGAATACCTGAAGAGCGGCCTGACCGAAGAAGGCTGGGTCGTCGACACCGCGCTCGACGGCGAGGACGGCGCGTGGAAAGCCGTCGAATTCGACTACGACGTGGTCGTGCTCGACGTGATGCTGCCGAAGCTGGACGGCTTCGGCGTGCTGCGTGCGTTGCGCGCACAGAAGCAGACGCCCGTCATCATGCTGACCGCGCGCGACCGCGTCGACGACCGCGTGCGCGGGCTGCGCGGCGGCGCCGACGACTACCTCACCAAGCCGTTCTCGTTCCTCGAACTGATCGAGCGGCTGCGCGCGCTCACGCGCCGCGCACGCGTGCAGGAATCGACGCTGATCTCGATCGGCGACCTGCGCGTCGACCTGATCGGCCGCCGCGCGACGCGCGACGGCACGCGGCTCGACCTGACCGCGCAGGAATTCCAGCTGCTCGGCGTGCTCGCGCGGCGCAGCGGCGAGGTGCTGTCGAAGACGACGATCGCCGAACTCGTGTGGGACGTGAACTTCGACAGCAACGCGAACGTCGTCGAAACGGCGATCAAGCGTTTGCGCGCGAAGCTCGACGGCCCGTTCGCGGACAAGCTGCTGCACACGATCCGCGGCATGGGCTACGTGCTCGAGGCGCGCGAGGACGGCGACACCGAGAGGCCCGCATGAAACGCTCGATCGTCCTGCGGTTGTCGGCGATGTTCGGCATCGTGTCGCTGCTCGTGTTCACGCTGGTGGGCTGCGGGCTGTTCGTGATGATGGAGCGCCAGCTGTTCGCCGAGCTGCGCGCGACGCTCGACACGCGCACCAAGGTCGCCGAGATGATCGTGTCGCATGCGCTGACGGCCGAGCGCGGGCGTCTCATGCAGGAAAAACTCGCCGATCTCGAACCGCCCGACGGCTCGACGCGCTACCAGGTCGACAGCACGAACCCGGCCTTCCGCTTCGGCAAGCCCGTCGACGGCGTGCCCGTCGGCGAGCCGTTCGGCGCCTTCCAGCGCTACGCGCTGAACGACAGCAGCTACGACGTGATGACGAAGACCGTCACCGTGGCCGGCAACGGCGAGCGGCCGACGCTGCGGCTGATCGTCGCCAGCTCGTGCGAACGCACGCAGCGGATGCTGCGCCGCTTCGGCTGGACGCTTGCCGGGCTGATCGCGATCGCGACGATCGTCGCGCTGCTGCTGAGCCGCGCGGTGGCCCGCTTCGGGCTCGCGCCGCTCGACCGGCTGTCGCAGGACGCGTCGGCGATCAGCCTCGCGAACCGCCACCAGCGGCTGCAGACCGACGCGCTGCCGGCCGAGCTGCGCGAGCTTGCCGCGTCGTTCAACGGCGCGCTGGAACGCATCCAGCAGACCTACGCGCGGCTCGAGGCGTTCAATGCGGACGTCGCGCACGAGTTGCGCACGCCGATCAGCATCCTGATCGGCCAGACCCAGGTCGCGCTGACCAGCCGCGACCGCTCGGTCGAGCGGATGCAGCAGACGCTGCAGTCGAACCTCGAGGAATTCGAGCGGCTGCGCGTGATCATCAACGACATGCTGTTCCTGTCGCGCAGCGACCGCGGCGAACGCGCGACCGACCTGAAGGACGTGTCGCTCGCCGACGAGGTGCGGCGCATGCTCGACTTCCTCGAAATCCCGCTCGACGAGGCGCAGTTGCACGCCGAGCTGCACGGCGACGCGCGCGCGGCCGTCGATCCGTCGCTGTTCCGCCGCGCGATGACGAACCTGCTGATCAACGCGATCCAGCATTCGGCGCCCGGTGCGACGATCGGCGTGACGATCGTGCGCCGCGACACGCTCGTCGAAGTGTCCGTCGCGAACCCCGGCGAGCCGATCGATCCCGCCCGGCGCTCGCACGTGTTCGAGCGCTTCTACCGCCTCGAGGAAGCGCGCGCGAACAGCAAGGAGAACCACGGGCTCGGACTGTCGATCGTCAAGGCCGTCGCCGAAATGCACGGCGGCAGCGTATTCGTCGCGTGTTCGGGCGGCATCAACACGTTCGGTTTCTCGGTCTCGACGAAGCCCTGCGCGGGCGGCCCGCTGCGCCCGGCCGACGTGCACGACACCCGGCCGGCGCACGCGCCGCGCGCGTTGCACTGACGACGGCCGGCGCCCGCGCGCCGCCGAGGGCAGTTTTCTTCAATACGGGCCGGTGCGGCTTCCGTAGTCTCGATGCGACTTTCGATCATTCGCATGGAGACATCCAATGAGCATGCTGGTTTCGATGGCCGCGTTCGCGCTCGCCTCGTCGATCACCCCCGGTCCCGTCAACATCGTCGCGCTCAGTGCGGGCGCGCGTCACGGCCTCGGCGCGAGCCTGCGCTATGCGGCCGGCGCGACGCTCGGCTTCGTCGCGCTGTTCCTGCTGATCGGCCTCGGGCTGCACGCGGCGCTCGCGCGCTGGCCCGTGCTGACGACCGCCACGCAGTGGTCGGGAATCGCGTTCCTGCTGTATATGGCGTTCAGGCTCGCGCTCGATGACGGCCGGCTGTCGGCCGCCCCGGACGTGGCCGGCCCGTCGGCGGTGGCCGGCGCGGCGATGCAGTGGCTGAATCCGAAGGCGTGGCTCGCGTGCGTGGCCGCGATGGGCGCGTATGCGGCCGATGGCGACCGTGCGCAGGTCTGGCAGTTCGCCGCGCTGTATCTCGTGATCTGTTTCGCGTCGATCGCGTGCTGGGCGTACGCGGGTGCGTCGCTGCGGCACCGGCTCGCGAACGCGCGGCGCATGCGCGTGTTCAACCGGCTGATGGCGCTGCTGCTCGCGGGCAGTGCGCTCTTGCTGCTCGACGTGTAGCGGGTTGGTCGCTCGGTTCGCCGCTTGGCTTGTCGCTCAGTTCGTCGCGCTGCGGTACTGGCCGGGCGTCGCGGCCGCGATGCGCCGGAACGCGCGCTGGAAATGCGCCTGGTCGGCAAAGCCCGCGTCGAGCGCGACGTCGGCGATCGGCCGGCCGCGACGCAGCTCGGTGCGGCCGTACTGCACGCGGCGATCGATCAGGAACGCATGCGGCGTCATGCCGTAGCGTGCGTTGAATGCGCGGATCAGGTACGACGGCGACAGGTCGGCCGCTGCACAGATCGCATCGAGCGTGACGCCCTCGCGGCAATGGGCGGCGATGTAGTCGGCCGCGCGCGCGAGTCTGGCGTTGTCGTCGCCGGCGCGCGGCGTGGCCGGCTCGCGATCGAGCGCGCCGTGCAGCACGGTGAAAAATTCGACCGCCGCGCTCTCCTTGCCGAGCGGATCGACGCCGGGTGCGACGAGCGTGCGGTAGAAGCCGCCAAACTGCGCGAACAGGTCGTGCCGTTCGGTCAACTTCGTCGAAAAGCCGTGAAAATCGCCGTTCGGGTCGCGACCCAGCGAATGCTGCAGCCGCGCGAGCCACGGCACGTCGACATAGACCATCCGGTAGGCCCACGCGTCGGGGCCGTACGGATTGCACGCATGCACCTGCTCCGGATCGATGATCACCAGCACGCCGCGCCCGACGTGCGCCTTCGTCGCGCCGTTCACGTAGGTGCTCGTGCCGCCGACGATCGCGCCCACCGAAAACGTGTCGTGCGTGTGCTTCGCGTAGCAGATCGCGCGACCGTCGTCGACGGTGCGCGCCTCGATGAACGGCAACGCGGCATCCCGCCAGAACGGCGACGGATCGACGGATCGGTTGGCGGTACGGCTCACGCGGCGGGCTCCCGGTTCGGACGGCGAACGCACACCGTACAAGACTGCGGGGCGCCGCGCAACCGGATCGCGCCGTTTCGCCTAAGCTTTGAATTTCATCCGCCGCGACAGCCGCGGCGGTTCCCGTTCACTCCTCTTCCGTCACGCTCATGCACATCGATCTGAAAGGCAAGACCGCGGTCGTCACCGCCTCCACCGCCGGTATCGGGTTCGCGATCGCCGAAGGGCTCGCGCGCGCCGGTGCGCGCGTCGTCGTCAACGGCCGCAGCGACGCGTCGGTCCAGGCCGCGCTCGCGCAACTGCGCGCCGCCGTCCCCGACGCGGATTTCGACGGCATCGCCGCCGACCTCTCCGATGCGGCCGGCGTCGCGCGCATCACGCAGCACACGCCCGCGGCCGACATCCTCGTCAACAATGCGGGCATCTACGGCCTGAAGGCGTTCTTCGACATCGACGACGCCGAATGGGACCACTATTTCCAGACCAACGTGATGTCCGGCGTGCGCCTCGCGCGGCATTACCTGAAAGGGATGATCGAACGCAATGCCGGTCGCATCGTGTTCATTTCGTCGGAATCGGGCCTGAACATCCCGGTCGACATGATTCATTACGGATTCACGAAAACGGCGCAACTGTCGATCGCGCGCGGCCTCGCGAAGCTCGCGGCCGGCACTCGCGTAACGGTCAACTCGGTGCTGCCGGGGCCGACGATGTCGGACGGCGTACGGGCGCTACTGAAGGAAACGGCCGACGAAACCGGCCGCAGCATCGACGACGTGGCCGTGGAGTTCGTACGCAACCAGCGCGCAAGCTCGATCATCCAGCGGCCGGCGACGCCCGAGGAAGTCGCGAATATGGTGGTCTACGTGTGCTCGCCGCTCGCGTCGGCGACGACGGGCGCCGCGTTGCGGGTGGACGGCGGCGTGGTCGACACGATCGCGTGACGACGGGCGGGCAAGGCCGCCGCGCTAGCGCGACGCGGCCTTGCCTTGCTGGAGCACACCCTTGCGGTCGGCGTTCATGCAGGAATCGAAGCCGTGCTGGGTCACGACGCCGGCCTTGTCGAACACGACGAAATACTCGCGGTGATCGTGGTCGTGTTCGATGAAGTAGTTGTAGCAGACGCCGCTGCCGTTGCGGACCATCCAGACGCTGCGCGGATTGCCGGCCGCGCGGACGACGTCGGCACGCGTCGCGCCATGCCGCGACGCGGCCCGCGCAAGCGGCGTGCGCGAGTACGAGAATGGCAGCCACGAGTCGAACCACGCGCAGCCGTGCAACATCAGGCAGCTGGCGGCCAGGGACAGCGTCGCTGCGGGACGGGCAAACGGAATCAATCGCATGCTTGGGAAATCTGCTGCGCCGTGCCGGCGCGATCGAAAACCCCATGCTACTCGACCTTTGGGTCCGGATCGAAAAGAAATGTAGAGATCTTTATCCGAATCGCTGCATTACAGGCTTGCGCACCCGCCGGATCGTCGCCCGCCGCGGCGGCCGATGCGCGCCTGAACGCGCGTCGTCATGCGATCCATTCGGCCCACAGCATCGTCAGCACCGTCATCAGCGCGGGGCCGACGAACAGCCCGATCAGCCCGAACGTCTCGGCGCCGCCGAGGATGCCGAACAGCACGAGCAGGAACGGCAGCCGCGTGGAGCCGCCGATCAGCACCGGCCGCACGAAATGCTCGGCCACGAACACGACGACGAACCCGAGCACGGCCACGACGATCGCCCACATGGTCGCGCCCTGCACGAACAGCCAGAGCGCCGCGCCGCAGAACACGACGGGCGCGCAGAACGGCAGCATCGCGGCGACCGCCGTGACGAGGCCGAGCAGCGCCGCATGCGGGACGCCGGCCAGCGCATACGCGATGCCGAGCAGCGCGCCCTCGCCGAGCCCGACGACGACGAGCCCCGTCACCGTGCCGAACACGGCCGCGACCATCCGCTCGATCAGCTCCGCGCCGCTGCGTCCGAACGCGCGCCGCGCGCCCTGCAGCAACGCGCCCGACAGCTTGTGGCCGGCGCGCAGGATCACGAACAGCGTGACGAGCATGAAGCCGAATTCGAGCAGCGCGTGCGCGAGCTTCGTGCCGAACTGCCGCCCGAACGCGATGAATTTCTCGCCGTTGACACTGTGCATCGCGGTGGACGCGTGCAGCGGATGGCCGAGGTTGGCCTGCCACCATTCGGTGATCTGCGCGGCGCCGTAAGGCAGCCGGGCGACCACGTCCGGCACCGGGATGCCGTTGTCCTGGATCGTGCGCAGCCACTCGCGCAGGTCGTGTACCTGCGCGACCGCCTGGGTGGCCGCGACGGCCACCGGCAGCACGACCAGCAACGAGATCCCCGTCGTGATCACGATCGCGATCAGCGTCGGACGATGGCGGAACAGCCGGTGCGACTCGAAGCGTCCGAGCATCGGCCACATCGCGATGGCGATCACGCAGGCCCATGCGATGGCAGGAATGAAATCGCGGATCACCCACAGCGCGATCACCAGCAGCGCCGCATACAGCACGGCGCGGGACACCTGCTGCACGCGCGGGCGCGCGGCGGGCTCGTGAGACGACGGGACATGTGCGCTCATGACACCTCGGTCGAAATGAAAAAATGGCGGTTCGCGCAAGCCACCGGCCTGCACGAACCGCCATTCTATCCATCGGCGCCGAAAGGACGGCGCATATCGTGCGTGCGCCGCCCGGGCGCGATGCCCGTTCAGGCCACCTTGTCGGCGGTCCGGTAACGTTCGAGCCAGTGCGCGTACGGCGCGGGCAGCGTCCACGACGGGCGTTCGACGCCGAGCTGCTTGGCCGCGTAGTACGGCCAGTGCGGGTCGGCCAGATGCGCACGGCCGACCATCACGAGATCGAGCTGTTCTTCCGCCACCACGCGGTTCGCGAGTTGCGGGGTGTCGATCCCCCACGCGGACGACACCGGCAGCCCGGCCTCGCGGCGCACGCGCTCGGCGACCGGCGCGAGGAACGCCGGGCCCCACGGAATCTGCGCGTGGGGCGTCGAGAAACCGACCGATACGCTCAGCATGTCGAGCCCTTCCTGCTTCAGCCGCTGCGTGAGCGCGATCGACTCGGCGAGCGTCTCTTCGTCGCGGCCGTCGTATTCGATCACGCCCAGGCGCGCGGTCAGCGGCAGATGCTCGGGCCAGACCTTGCGCACGGCCGCCAGCGTCTCGACGAGAAAGCGGCCGCGGTTCTCGGCCGAACCGCCGTATTCGTCGTCACGCCGGTTCGCATGCACCGAGAAGAAGCTCTGGGCGAGATAGCCGTGCGCGAAATGCAGTTCGAGCCATTCGAAGCCCAGGTCGCGCGCGCGCTTCGCCGATGCGACGAAATCGGCCTGCACGCGTGCGATGTCGTCGCGCGTCATCGCGCGCGGCGTTTTCGGCAGATGCGCGCCGAACGGCACGGCCGACGGCGCGATGGTCTGCCAGCCGCGCGGATCGCCGTCGGCGATATGGTCGTCGCCTTCCCACGGACGGTTCGCGCTCGCCTTGCGGCCCGCGTGCGCGATCTGGATGCCGGGCACCGCGCCGGCCGCCTTGATCGCCGCGACCGACGGCGCGAACGCTTCGGCCTGCCGATCGTTCCACAATCCGGCGCAGCCCGGCGTGATACGGCCTTCCGGCGACACGGCGGTCGCCTCGGCGATCACGAGGCCCGCGCCGCCGCGCGCGATGCCGGCCAGATGCACGTGATGCCAGTCGTTGACGACGCCGTCCTCGGCGACGTACTGGCACATCGGCGGCACCGCGATACGGTTGCGCAGCGTGACATCCTTGAGTTTGAACGGTTCGAACAGGGCAGACATCCACGACTCCTTTGCTTGGTACTGCAAAATGACTGGAAACCAGCCGTGCGGCATGCACGGCGAAACGATTCGGGCCGTCGCGGGTGCGCTTGCGCTGCCCCGCGACGGATAACGACGAGGCGCCGGCCCGGCCGGCGCCCTTGGCTCAACGGCGACCGAGCTGCGCGAGCAGCGCTTCGGCGGCGGGCTCCGACGACGCGGGGTTCTGCCCCGTGATCAGCAGCCCGTCGGTGACGACATGCGGCGCCCAGTCGGCGCTGCGCTCGAATTGCGCACCGTTGGTCTTCAGCATGTCCTCGACGAGGAACGGCACGACTTCCGTCAGTTCGACGGCCGCTTCCTCGCTGTTGGTGAAGCCCGTCACGCGCTTGCCGCGCACGACCGATTCACCGGTCTGCGAATGCTTCACGTGACGCAGCACGCCCGGCGCGTGGCACACGGCCGCGACCGGCTTGCCGGCTGCGAGTGCGCGCTCGATCAGGCCGATCGAATGCAGATCCTCCGCGAGATCCCACAGCGGGCCATGGCCGCCCGGGTAAAACACTGCGTCGTAGTCGTCCACGGACACGTCGGCCAGCTTGCGCGTCGACGCGAGTTCGGCCTTGGCCGCCGGATCGGCGTCGAAGCGGCGCGTCGCGTCGGTCTGGGCCGTCGGATCGCTGCTTTTCGGGTCGAGCGGCGGCTGGCCGCCCTTCGGCGATGCGAGCGTCAGCTCGACGCCCGCATCCTTGAACGTGTAGTACGGCGCGGCCAGTTCCTCGAGCCAGAAGCCGGTCTTCTTGCCGGTGTCGCCGAGCGTGTCGTGCGAGGTCAGGACAACCAGAATCTTCATGATCGGACACTCCTTCGAAAATGGGGGAACGGGTCGCGCGACCGGTATCGGCCGGCGCGGCGCGCCTGTCGGTTAGTCAGATACCGCGCGTCAACGTGCCGCTCGCGGGTCCAAAATACCGGACGATCCTATTAGACCAGTCGTCTAGGAATAATCCGAAAAAAACGACGGCGTCTCGTTGCACGCTCAGCATCGCAGCGCGATATGGCATTTTCGCGTCCGCGTTGCCCGAGCCGGAGGCGTCGTCGCATTCGTCAGGCCGGATGATATCCGCAGATTAGACCGGTCGTCTAGAGAACGGGCATTCATCCCTGCCCGCGTCATGGCCTTTTCGGCCGGGCGCGATCCGGCAACCTTCGCCACCGATCGCGCCCTGCCCGGATTCGTCGCGCCGGCTAACCGCGCAGCGGGCCGTCGGTATCGCCGGCTTCGATGACCGGCGCTTCGAGCCGATGCGCGCGTGTGCCGTCGTCCAGCCGCTTCAGCATCAACTCCGCGAGCGCGCGCCCCGACGCGTGCCCGGTCGGCTGCACGACCGCCGTCACGCGATGCGGATGCGCGAGGTCCGGCGGCACGCCGTCATAGACGATCAGCGACACGTCGTGCCCCAGGCGCAGTCCGCTGTCCACGAGCGCCCGAAACGCGCCGCTGCCCGCGATATTGTTGTCGACCAGCAGCGCCGTCGGCCGCTCGGCGCGGGCAAGCAGCGCCCGCGCGGCCTGCAACCCGCCGTCGTGCGTCAGCGGGCACTCGACGAGCAGCGCCGGATCCGGCTCGATACCGGCTTCGCGCAATGCCGACAGATAGCCTGCGCGACGCTGCGCGGCAAAATTCAGCGCGAGCGGCGCACTGATCATCGCGATGCGCCGATGCCCGAAACCGGTCAGCCGACGGACGGCACCGCGTGCCCCCGCCTCGTTGTCGAAATCGAACCACGCGTACGGCTCGGCGGCTTGCGTGCGGCCGTACGCGACGTACGGAAACGCGCTCGACTGCAGGTACGCAATGCGCGGATCGTCGACCAGCGTGCGCGCGACGATCAGCCCGTCGACGAGTTTGCCGTCGACCATTCGCCGATAGGTGTCCAGTTCCGCATTCGGTCGCGCGGACGCGATGATGAAGTCGAGATTGCGCTCGGCCAGCCGCTCGGTGATGCCCGCGACGACCTCGCCGAAACGCGGATCGCCGAGATCGCCCGCGCCGAACGGATAGACGATCCCGATCACGTCCGCCCGCCCGGTCGCGAGCCGGCGCGCGGTCGGGTCCGCGACATAGCCCATTTCCCTTGCAGCCTTCGCCACGCGTTCGCGCGTCGCCTCGCTGACGTCGTCGTAACCGTTCAACGCGCGGCTGACCGTCGTGCGCGACAGCCCGAGCGCATCCGACAGCGCCTTCAGATTCACCTTCACCGTCGCGCCTCGCATTCGCCGGTCCGCCCGGCCGCCGTGAATCGGGTAATTATTTCCATTGGGTAAGCATTACCGTCAAATAAATATCTTTTGCGTTCCAAACCGGTTTGAAATAGCATCCAAACCGGTTTGGACATCGATGCCACCTTCTGCCGTTCCCTTTCACCGTCAACTGAAACAACGTCGAGATGACATACTTTCCCTTTTGCCGCGCGACCGCGGCCAAACGTTTGCTGTTCGCTGGCGCGGCACTGGCCGCCTTCGCGTCCGCTTCGTCCGTCACGCACGCGCAGAGCGCCGGCGCCCCCGCGCCCACCCCGCATACGCAGCAGGCCTACGATCCCGAAGGCAACTTCACGATGCGCTGGACCCGCGCGGACATCCGCCAGATCGTCGCACAGTCGCATACGGCGGGCGCCGACCGGAACTCGCTGCCGCAAGCACTGACGATGCCGGACATCCCGCAGGATTTCCCGCTGATCAATTCGAACGTGTGGGTCTGGGATACCTGGCCGCTGGCCGACCTGCGCGCGAACCAGCTCAGCTACAAGGGCTGGGAAGTGATCTTCTCGCTCACCGCCGATCCGCATGCGGGCTACACGTTCGATGACCGCCACGTCCATGCGCGCATCGGCTTCTTCTACCGCCGCGCGGGCATCCCCGCATCGCAGCGCCCGGCGAACGGCGGCTGGACCTGGGGCGGCCACCTGTTCCCGGACGGCGCGAGCGTCAAGGTGTTCGGTACCTCGCCGATGACCAACAACGCCGAATGGTCGGGCTCCGCGCGCCTCACGCACGGCGACAACGTCAGCCTCTACTACACCGCGACGTCGTTCAACCGCTCGGCGCCCGGCGGGGCCGACATCACGCCGCCGCAGGCGATCATCACGCGCGCCGACGGCCACATCCACGCCGACGACAAGCACGTATGGTTCAGCGGTTTCGACGATCACAAGGCGCTGCTGCAGCCGGACGGCAACTACTACCAGACGGGCCAGCAGAACACCTACTTCTCGTTCCGCGATCCGTTCGTGTTCACCGATCCCGCGCACCCGGGCAAGACCTACATGGTGTTCGAAGGCAATACGGGCGGCCAGCGCGGCGCGCGCACCTGCACCGAGGCCGATCTCGGCTACGCGCCGAACGATCCGTACAAGGAAGATCTCAACGCGGTGATGAATTCGGGCGCAGTGTATCAAAAGGCCAATGTCGGCCTCGCGGTCGCGACGAACCCGCAGTTGACGGAATGGAAGTTCCTGCCGCCGATCCTGTCGGCGAACTGCGTCGACGACCAGACCGAGCGCCCGCAGATCTACCTGAAGGACGGCAAGTACTACCTGTTCACGATCAGCCACCGGACGACGATGGCCGCGGGCGTCGACGGGCCGGACGGCGTGTACGGCTTCGTCGGCAACGGCATCCGCAGCGACTTCCAGCCGCTGAACGGCGGCAGCGGCCTCGTGCTCGGCAACCCGACCGATTTCTCCGCACCGGCCGGCGCACCGTATTCGCAGGATCCGAACCAGAACCCGCGCGAATTCCAGTCGTATTCGCATTACGTGATGCCGGGCGGGCTCGTCGAATCGTTCATCGATGCGATCGGCGCGCGGCGCGGCGGCACGCTCGCGCCGACCGTGAAGGTCAACATCGCCGGCACGTCGACGGCGGTCGACCGCGCGTACGGGCGCGGCGGGCTCGGCGGTTACGGCGACATCCCGGCGAACCTGCCCGCGACGGGCGCCGGCCACAACGACGGCCCGGGCACCCGTCCGTAACGGCTGCAGCGGGCACCGCCCGCAAGCAGTGAGGCGGCGCACATCGCGCGTGTCGCGTGCGCGCCGCCGTTTTTCTTCCGCAGATCGCGCGTGCCGCCGTCGAAAGCGGCATGCGCCCTCCTTTCCCGCTTCGCACGACGAAGCACGGACCCCCGCATGACATCGACGTTCTTCCGCTTTTCCTTCCGGGTCGCCCGGCTGCTGCTCGCCGGTGCGGCGGGCGCGGCCTGCATGCACGCATCGGCCGCGACCTGCGCCGCATCGCCCGACAACGGCACGCCACAATGGCGCCCCGCGCTGCATTACACGCCGCAGCGCAACTGGATGAACGATCCGAACGGGCTCGTCTACGACAACGGCCGCTACCACCTGTTCTATCAGTACAATCCGGTCGGCAACGACTGGGGCAACATGTCCTGGGGCCACGCGACCAGCACCGATCTCGTGCACTGGCGCGAGCAGCCGGTCGCGATGCGCGCGAACGCCACGGAGGAAATCTTCTCCGGCTCGATCGTCGCCGACACGCACGACACGTCCGGCCTCGGGTCGCCCGGACGAACGCCGCTGGTCGCGCTCTACACGAGCGTCTACCAGGGCGGCTCGGGTCACGTGCCCGGCACGCAGGCGCAGTCGCTCGCCTACAGCGTCGACCACGGCGCGACGTGGCAGCCCTACGCGCACAACCCCGTGCTCACGCTCGACCCCGAATCGAAGCAGTTCCGCGACCCGAAGGTGTCGTGGTACGCGCCGGGACGCTACTGGCTGATGACGACGGTCGTCGCCGATGCGCACGTCGTGAAGCTCTATCGCTCCGACGACCTGATCCACTGGTCGTTCCTGAGCGACTTCACGTTACCGGACGTGCCGCATGCGGGCGCATTGTGGGAGATGCCCGACCTCGTGCCGCTGCCGCTCGACGGCGATGTTCGACGCATCAAGTGGGTGATGATCGTCAACGTGAATCCGTGGTCGATCGCGGGCGGCTCGGGTGCGATGTATTTCGTCGGCAGCTTCGACGGCCGCACATTCACGCCCGATCGCGTCGCGCCGGCCGGTTCCGATCCCGCCCGATTCCGCTGGGTCGATCACGGCGCCGACTTTTATGCCGCCGGCACGTTCTCGGGCGCGCCGGGCACACGGCCGGTCGCGATTGCGTGGATGAGCAACTGGGATTACGCGGCGAAGGTGCCGACGACGCCGTGGCGCGGCGCGACGACGCTGCCTCGCGAACTGGCGCTGAAGACGATCGACGGCGAACCGCAACTCGTCGTCACGCCGGCCGCCGCGTTCGACGCATGGGCGGACGGCCGGCCCGCCGTGCATGAAGGCGAGCTGGCGGTCGAGTCCGCCACGCGCGAGCTGGCGGCGGCGACTCGCGGTGTCGTGCAACGCATCACGGTGACGATCGCGCCGCAGCGCGCGGCGCGCGCGGGCCTGATCGTGCGGCGCTCGGCGGACGGCACGACCGGCACCCGGATCGTGTACGACACGGCGAAACGCACGCTGACGCTCGACCGCTCGCAGTCCGGCGAAACGAATTTCACCGGCACGTTCAGCCGCGAGCACATCGTCGACCTGCCGCTCGAACACGGGCAACTGCGGCTCGACATCGTCATCGATCGCGGGTCGGTCGAAGTGTTTGCGAACGGCGGTCGCGTCACGCTCACCGACCTGATCTTTCCGCCGCTCGACGCCGACCGCGTCGCCGTGTTCGCCGAGCACGGCCACGCGACGTTCTCGGGGCTCACGGTGACGCAACTCGAAGCCGGCGGCGACGCGCGTAGCGCCTGCCCGGCGCGGTAGTACGGTTCGAACGCGCGCCCCGTTCCGCATCGGACGGGGACCGTCCGCCCGGCGTTGCGCCGGCCGGGTGCGGCCCCGCCGATGGCACGGCTCAGAGCAATCCCATCCCGCCCGACGCGATGATCTCCGCGCCGACGATGAACGCGGACTCCGGCGCGCTCAGGTGCAGCACCGTCGACGCGATTTCATCCGGCGTGCCGAACCGGCCGATCGGCACGAGGCCCTTGATCTTCCCGGCCGTCTCGTCGAGCGTGGCCGCATCGAGTCCGAGCTTGCCGTACAGCGGCGTCTGAACCGGCCCGGGGCTCACGACGTTCACGCGCACACCGTGCGGCAGCAGCTCCGTCGACAGCGTCTTCGCGAACGAATTGACGGCCGCCTTGCTCGCCGCGTACACCGACGAGCCGGGCATTCCGATGTGCGCGTTGATCGAGCCGTTGATCACGATCGACGCGCCGCAGTTCAGCAGCGGCACCAGCGACTGGATCTGGAAATACGCGCCCTTCACGTTGGTGTCGAACACGAGATCCCACATGGCCTCGTCGCTGTCGGCGAACGGCGCGAGTTTCGCGACGCCGGCGTTGATGAACACCGCGTCGAGCCGCGCGCCCGCCGACGCGATCGCATCGGCCAGCGCGCGGGCCGACGCGACGCTGCCGGCCTCGTTGCGGATCGCGAGCGCGTCTGCGCCGAGCGTCTGCCGTGCGGCTTCCAGCGTCTGCGCGTCGCGCCCGGTGATGATGACCCGCGCGCCTTCGGCCGCGAATGCCCTGGCGGCCGCCAGGCCGATGCCGCTGTTGCCGCCCGTGACGAGGACCGTCTTTCCTTCGAAGCGTTGCATGATGTTCTCCTGTGAACCGGTGAGTTGACCGTGAACACAGGATGCGCGCGGCGCCCGGGATTGCCGTGCGACGGGCGGCGCGAACACGTTCGATATTTTCGAACATGTTCGGGCGGGACGATTTCGTCGCGCTGTTCCGCGCCGCGTCAGCCGGCCACGTCGATCCCGTCGAGCAGCCGCTGCGCAAGCCTCGGTTCGCGCAATTGCTCCACCCACCACTGCAGCGCGCGACCGTCGCGGTCGCCGTGCCACGCGACGTACAGCACGTTCGGTTCGCGCGGATCGGCCGTCTGCTTTTCGACGAGATCGCCGCGCGCCAGCAGCGACACCACGCGCCGGCGCGGCACCCAGCCGACGCCGAGTCCGTCGCGCTGCGCGAGGATCTTCGCGCGCATCGACGGCACCGCGAGCACGGCTTGCCCGCCGAGCAGTCCGTAGACGCGGCCGGCCGCGCGCCGCGACGAATCGGCGACGACGACCGCGCGATGCGCGCCGATCGCATCGCGCGTCAGTACGTCGCTCGCGGAAGCCAGCGGATGACGCGGCGACACCGCGAACACCCACTCCATCGCCCCCAGCTCGAACCATTTGAGGCCCGGAATCGCCGGCGGCTCGTTGGTCGCGCCGACGATCAGATCCGCGCGGCCGTCGCGCAGCGCTTCCCAGGTGCCGCCGAGCACTTCGTGCGTGAAACGCAGCGACACGCCCGAGTCGAGCGCGTCGAACGCACGGATCACCGGCAGCAGCGTGTCGAACTCCAGCACCTCGTCGCTGACGATCCACAGCCGGTCTTCCCAGCCGCTCGCGACCTGCCGCACGCGCTGCGTCAGCCGCGCGACGTCCAGCGCGAGGCGCGCCGCCTCGTCGGTCAGCAACTGTCCGGCCGCCGTGAGCTGCAACCGGTAGCCGCGCCGGTCGAACAGCAGCGCGTCGAAACGCGTTTCGAGCTGGCGCGCCGCGTGCGACACCGTCGACGGCGCCTTGCCGAGCCGCGCGGCCGCGCGCGACAGGCTGCCGGTGGCCCGGATCGCGTCGAGCAGCGCAAGTTCGTCGTCGGACAGCATGGGCTCGCTCCGGTGTGGGGGTGTCGTGGATCGTAAGACAGCGGCGGGCCGAGGTCCAATCGGGTGACGCGGGCGGTGGATGCCGATGATGCGATCGCCGGGCCGGCGTGGCCGATTTCGTGCGCCGCGGCGACCCGTGAAAGCACGCCGGCGCGCCACCGCCTCGGTCGGCTTCCGGTATGCTACTCGACACGAAATCAACGCAATCAAGGTAACCACTGCAATGGACATCGCGATCCGCATCGAAGGCCGTCGCGACCTGACCGGGCAAATCTTCCGGCAACTGCGCACCGCGATCGTCGACGGGCGGCTCGCCGGCGGCGCACGGCTGCCGTCGACGCGCGACCTCGCGAAACAGCTCGGCGTATCGCGCAAGACGACGCTCGACGCGTTCGAACGTCTGGTCGCCGAGGGCTACCTGAATACACGCGCGGGCGACGGCACGTTCGTCGCCGACGGCCTCGCGCGCGTGCCGCATGCCGCGGCGATGTCGGCGCCGTCGCTGGTCGACGCCACCCCGCGCGTCGACGCGGTCGATGCGCGCACGCTGTGGGACGACCTGCCCGACGCGCTCGCGATGCCCGCACTGCACGATTCGCCCGGGTTCGACTTCCGCGGCGGCGTGACCGACAAGGCGCTGTTCCCGTTCGACGCATGGCGGCGCTGCCTGCATCACGCGCTGCGCCAGCAGATGCGCGGCCCCGCGCGATACCACGACCCGGCCGGCGATCCGCAGCTGCGCGGCGCGATCGCGCGCTACGTCGCGTTCAGCCGCGCGGTCGCGTGCGGCTGGGACGACGTGCTCGTCACGCATGGCGCGCAACAGGCGCTCGACCTGATCGCGCGCGTCGTCGTGCGGCCCGGCGACGTGGTCGCGGTCGAGGACCCCGGCTACCCGCCCGCGCGCGCCGCATTCGCGTCGCTCGGCGCGACGGTGATCGGCGTGCCGGTCGATGCGCACGGCCTCGTCACCGAACGGCTGCCCGACGACGCGCGCCTCGTCTACGTCACGCCGTCGCATCAGTTCCCGCTCGGAATGCCGATGACGCTGGACCGGCGCGTCGCGCTGCTCGAATGGGCGCAGCGCCGCCGCGCGGTGATCATCGAGGACGACTACGACGGCGAATTCCGCTTCGAGGGCCGGCCGGTGGAATCGCTGAAGAGCCTCGACCGCACGGGCCTCGTCGCGTATGTCGGCACGTTCTCGAAGACGATCTTTCCCGAACTGCGGATCGGCTACGCGATTCCGCCGCGCGCACTGCGCGGCGCGCTGGCCAAGGCGAAGCAGATCGTCGACTGGCACACCTGCACGCTGACGCAGGCGGCGCTTGCGCGCTTCGTGCTCGAAGGCGATTTCGCGCGGCACCTGAAACGCGTGCAGAAGCACTACGACGCGCGCCGCAAGATGCTGATCGCGCATCTGCGCGGCGAACTCGCACCGTGGTTCGACGCGATCGTGCCGACCGCCGGCATCCACCTCGCCGCGTGGCTGAAGCCGGGGCTCGACGAAGCGGCGCTGGTCCGCGCGGCCCGTGCGCAGGACATCGGCCTGTACGGGATTTCGGCGTTCCACGTCGGCGTGCCGGTGCGGCCGGGGCTGCTGTTCGGCTATGGCGGAATCGACACGCTGCGCATCGACACGGCGCTCGCTGCGCTGGCCGGCCTGCTGGGTTCCGGCCCCGGCGGCGGCCCGGCACTGGTTACCTGAATTTTCCTGAAATTGGCCATTCAAGCAGACCAGCGTGCGTCCTAAAGTGGGTCCTGTCGCGCCACCGTGCGCTCCAACCGAAAGAGGACCTGCCATGCAACCGCGCCTGAACTTCTATGCCGCCAGCCCGAATGCGATCAAGGTGATGCGCAACGCCGAGGAATTCCTCGCGAAATGCACGATCGAGAAGCCGCTCGCCGAACTCGTGCGCCTGCGCGCGTCGCAGATCAACGGCTGCGCGTTCTGCGTCGACATGCACACGGCCGACGCGCGCAAGGGCGGCGAAACCGAGCGCCGCCTGGCCACCGTCGTCACGTGGCGCGAGACGCCGTTCTTCACCGAGCGCGAACGCGCGGCGCTGGAATGGACCGAGGCACTGACGCTGGTCGCCGGCAACCACGTGCCCGACACCGTGTGGGAAGCCGTGAAGCCGCACTTCACCGACGAGGAGCTGTTCGACCTGTCGATGCTGATCGCGACGATCAACTCGTGGAACCGCTTCGCGATCGCGTTCCGCAAGATGCCCGAGTGAGGGGACGACGATGACTCGCGCCACGCTCCGTCGCGCCGCCGTCGGCGCATGGCTCGCGGCCGGCGCCGCGCTGCTGCCGGGCACCGCCCGCGCGCACGACGCCGCCGACAACGTGCACACGATCATGCGGCAGGCCGTGCCCGAAGCGCCGGGCAAGCTCGCCGTCGTCGCGATCGTCGACTATGCGCCGGGGCAGGCTTCCGACGCGCACCGGCACCTCGGCTCGGTGTTCGCGGTCGTGTCGAAAGGCGAAGTGCTGTCGCAGGTGAACGACGGCCCGCTCCATTGCTACCGCATCGGCGAAGGCTGGTACGAAGCGCCGGGCTCGCGCCATCAGGTGTCGCGCAACGCGAGCGCGACCGAGCCCGCGCAGATCGTCGTGTTCGGGCTGACCGGCGCAAACGTGCCGCTCACGTCGCCGATCGATCAGTAACCTCACCGCGTTCCGGGGCGCGTGCCGTCGTCGACGCACGCGCCCTTGCGCTTGTCGACCGGGGTTCGCGCCGGTTCCACGCTGCCCCGCTCCCCGCCGGGTTCCCGCCGTTTCTCCATTAGCCGCTCCCTACACTCCGGCGCCGCGCCACGCCCCACCCCGTCACGGCCTGCGCCCGCCCCCGCTCGACGCGCGCCCGATCGCGGTCGATCCGGGCGAAAACCCTTCCTTGAAATTAACTAACTCATCAATTAGCGTCGATTTCATGAACGCGAAATCCACCGTCGCCAGGCCGCGCGGGCGCCGCCCGTCGGTCGACGATTTCGACCTGCGCGACCACATGCTCGACGTCGCGATGCAGTTGTTCGCCGAGCGCGGCATCGCCGCGACGACCGTCGCCCAGATCGCCGCCGCCGCCGGCGCCACGTCCGCGATGGTCCACTACTACTTCACGAATCGAGAGCAACTGCTCGACGCAATCGTCGAGGAGCGGCTCGCGCAGGTGATCGCGTTCGTGTGGCGGCCGACCGAGCCGCAGATCGAAAACGATCCGTTCGCGCTCGTCGCCGAACTCGTCGATCGCTTCTTCGACGTCACGCAGCGCATGCCGTGGCTGCCGTCGATCTGGCTGCGCGAGATCGTCCACGAAGGCGGGTTGCTCCGCGAGCGGATGCTGCGGCGTATTCCGCTCGAACACGTCGGGCGCTTCGCCGAACGCATTCGCGGCGCGCAGCAGGCCGGCACGCTGAACCCCGCGCTCGAACCGGCGTTCCTGTTCCATTCGATCATCGCGCTCGTGATGCTGCCGCTCGCGACCGCGAAGCTGTGGCAAAGCGCGCGCGGCCTGCCGCCGATCGACCGCGACGTGCTGCACCGGCATGTCCGCGCGCTGCTCGGTTCGGGCATGCAGCCGCCGGCCGCTGTGCGTCGCACGCGGGCACGTTCGCCGCGGAGGCCGTCGTGAACCCGCGCCGCCCGCTGTCGCTGTGGCCGCCGCTTGCGCTGGCCGCCGTCGCCGCGCTGCTCGCCGGCTGCCACCGGCCGACGAACGACGGCAGCACCTACCAGGGCTATGTCGAAGGCGAATTCGTGTACCTGTCGTCGTCGCAATCGGGCACGCTGACGCAGTTGTCGGTGGCGCGCGGCCAGACCGTCGCCGCCGGCGCGCCGGCCTTCTCGCTCGAGGCCGTCAGCGAAACCGCCGCGCTGTTGCAGGCACAGCACCAGCTCGCGGCCGCCCGCGCGCAGCTTGCCGACCTGCGGACGGGCAAGCGCCCGCCGGAAATCGCGGTCACGCAGGCGCAGCTCGCCCAGGCCACCGCGCAGGCCGCGCGAGCCGCCGCGCAACTGGAGCGCGACGAACGCCAGTACGCGGCCGGCGGCCTGTCGAAGCAGCAGCTCGACGATTCGCGCACGGCCGCGCAAACCACCGCCGCGCAGATGCGCGAACTGCAGCAACAGGTCGACGTCGCGCGCCTGCCGGGCCGCACACAGCAGGTCGCCGCGCAGGCCGCGCAGGTCGACGCCGCGCAGGCGGCCGTGGCCGAAGCGCAATGGAAACTCGACCAGAAGCGCGTCGCCGCGCCCGCCGCCGGGCGCGTGTACGACACGCTGTACCGCGTCGGCGAATGGGTGCAGGCCGGCAATCCGGTCGTGCAGATGCTGCCGCCGCAAAACCTGAAGGTGCGCTTCTTCGTGCCGGAGGCCGCCGTTACATCGCTCGCCCCGGGGCGCACGGTCGCGATCCGCTGCGACGGCTGTGCAGCCGACGTGCCCGCGCACATCACCTACGTGTCGAGCGAGGCCGAATACACGCCGCCGGTGATCTACAGCAACGAGAGCCGAAGCAAGCTCGTGTTCATGATCGAGGCGCGCCCCGCCGTCGCCGATGCGCCGAAGCTGCATCCGGGGCAGCCCGTCTCCGTGAGCGTGCGATGAACGCGCCGGCCGCCCCGTATGCGATCGACGTCGACCGCCTGAACAAGCGGTTCGGCGACAAGCACGTCGTGAAGGACGTGTCGCTGCGCGTCGCGCGCGGCGAGATCTTCGGCTTTCTCGGGCCGAACGGCAGCGGCAAGACCACGTCGATCCGGATGATGTGCGGGCTGCTCACGCCCGACTCGGGCAGCGGCACCTGCCTCGGCTACGACATCGTGCGCGACAGCGCGCAGATCAAGCGGCGCGTCGGCTACATGACGCAGCGCTTCTCGTACTGGGAAGACCTGTCGATCCGCGAGAACCTCGATTTCGTCGCGCGCGTGTACGGGATGCCCGACCGCAACGCGGCCGTCGCGCGCGCCCTCGACGGACTCGGCCTCGCGAGCCGCGCGGACCAGCTCACGGGCGCGCTGTCGGGCGGCTGGAAGCAGCGCCTCGCGCTGGCCGCGTGCATGCTGCACGAGCCCGAACTGCTGTTGCTCGACGAGCCGACCGCCGGCGTCGATCCGGCCGCGCGCCGCGACTTCTGGGAGGAATTGCACCGGCTGGCCGCGCAAGGGATCTCGGTGCTCGTCAGCACGCACTACATGGACGAGGCCGAGCGCTGCCACAAGCTCGCGTACATCGCATACGGCGAGCTGCTCGCGCAGGGCACGTCGGCCGAGATCGTCGCGTCGCAGGGGCTCGTGACCCGCGCGATCACCGGCGCGCATCTGAGCGACCTTTCCGCCCGGCTGCGCACGCTGCCCGGCGTCGAGCAGACGGTCGTGTTCGGCTCGGCGCTGCACGTGAGCGGCCGCGATCGCGCGCGGCTCGACGCGACGCTCGCGCAGCTCGCCGCGCACGCCGACGGGCGTGGCGAGCTGCAGATCGCGCCGATCGACACCGGTCTCGAAGACGTCTTCATCTACATGATGGGCCGCGCGTCCGCGCCGCCCGGCGGAGCGTCGTCATGAACGCGCGGACGCGCCTGCGCGACACGTTCTCGGTCGCGCGCTGGTGGAGCATCGTGCTGAAGGAATTCCTGCAGTTGCGGCGCGACCGCGTGACGTTCGCGATGATCGTCGGCGTGCCGATCATCCAGCTCGCGCTGTTCGGCTTCGCGATCAACACCGATCCGAAGCATCTGCCGACCGCGGTGATCGTCGCCGATTCGAGCCCGTTCGCGCGCAGCTTCATCGCCGCGATGCGCAATTCCGCGTACTTCGACATCGTCCAGACGCTGCCCGACGAAGCGGCCGGCCGGCATGCGCTCGCACGCGGCGACGTGCAGTTCGTGCTGAACGTGCCGGCCGATTTCTCGCGGCGGCTGCTGCGCGGCGAGCGTCCGTCGCTGCTCGTCGAGGCGGACGCGACCGATCCTGTCGCGACCGCATCCGCGATCGGCGCGCTGCCGGGCCTCGTGCAGCCCGTCGCGGACAAGGACCTGACCGGGCCGCTCGCGCACCTGAACGGTCGCCCGGCCGCGTTCGACGTCGTGCTGCACCGGCTCTACAACCCCGAGGGCATCACGCAGTACAACGTCGTGCCGGGCCTGATGGGCGTGATCCTGACGATGACGATGGTGATGATGACGGGCCTCGCGATCACGCGCGAACGCGAGCGCGGCACGATGGAGAACCTGCTCGCGACGCCCGTGCGGCCGCTCGAGGTGATGACGGGCAAGATCGTCCCGTATGTGTTCATCGGGCTGATCCAGGTATCGATCATTCTCGCGGCCGCGCGGTTCGTGTTTCACGTGCCGTTCGTCGGCGGCGTGTTCGCGATCTATCTGTCCGCGCTACTGTTCATCGCCGCGAACCTGACGGTCGGCATCACGCTGTCGTCGCTCGCGCAGAACCAGTTGCAGGCGATGCAGCTCGCGGTGTTCTACTTCCTGCCGAACATCCTGCTGTCGGGCTTCATGTTCCCGTTCGCCGGGATGCCGAAGTGGGCGCAGCTCATCGGCAACCTGCTGCCGCTCACGTACTTCAACCGGCTCGTGCGCGGCATCCTGCTGAAAGGCAACGGCTGGAGCGACCTGTGGCCGTCGGTGTGGCCGGTCGCGCTGTTCACCGTCGTCGTGATGGGCATCGCGCTGCGCTTCTACCGGCGCACGCTCGATTAGGGGCCGTGCGATGAAACCCGCTTCACGTCTCCGCGCCCACGCCGCCCACCGCTGCACGCTGGCCGCCGCCGCGCTGCTCGTCGCCGGATGCGCGGTCGGGCCGGATTTCCGCGCGCCCGATGCGCCTGCCGCGCAGCACTACACGCACGGCGAGCCGCCCGCGACGACGGCCGCCGCTGCCGGGCCGGCCGGCGACGCGCAGACGTTCGCAGCGGCCGAGCACACGCCGCGACGCTGGTGGACGCAGTTCGGCGCCGAACCACTGAACCGGCTCGTCGACATCGCGTGGCGCAACAGCCCGACGCTTGCCGCCGCCCGCGCGCGGCTCGACGAAGCGCGGCAGAACCATGCGGCCGAAACCGGAGCGACGATGTTGCCGAAAGTCGACGCGAGCCTGTCCGCCACGCGCGAGCAAGTCGATACGACCGCGTTCGGGCTGCCGGCCAGCGTGCCCAGCCCGGGGCCGTTCACGCTGTACGACGCGTCGGTGAGCGTGTCGTACGTGCTCGACGTGTTCGGCCGCAACCGGCGTGCGCTCGAAGCGCTGCGCGCGCAGGTCGACTACCAGG
Organism: Burkholderia metallica; assembly: GCF_001718555.1. NCBI lineage: Bacteria > Pseudomonadati > Pseudomonadota > Betaproteobacteria > Burkholderiales > Burkholderiaceae > Burkholderia > Burkholderia metallica. Next base: position 1,287,103 of record NZ_CP013403.1, on the reverse strand, counting down.
CGTACATGCTCGACGCGGCGCGCCTGACGCTCGCGGGCAACGTCGTCGCGACCGCGATCCTGCGTGCATCGCTTGCGCAACAGGTCGCGCTCACGCAGCAACTGATCGACGCGCAGACGAAACAGTTGCGCATCGTCGAAGCGCGCTTCGCGGCGGGTGGCGTATCGCAAGCCGACGTGCATGCGCAACGCGCACTGCTCGCGCAGACGCAGGCGTCGCTGCCGCCGCTCGCGGCCCGTCTCGCGCAGTCGGGCCACCGGCTCGCGATCCTGCTCGGCGCGCCGCCCGCCGACACGATGCTGCCCGACCTCACGCTCGATGCGCTCGCGCTGCCGCGCACGCTGCCCGTTGCGCTGCCGTCGACGCTCGCACGCGAACGCCCCGACATCCGCGCCGCCGAAGCCGTGCTGCACCAGGCGAGCGCGAACGTCGGCGTGGCCACCGCGAACCTGTATCCGCGCTTGTCGATATCGGCGGGGATCGGCTCGGAGCGCACGCGCATCGCGGATCTCGTGAGCGGGCTCAATGTGTGGAACGTCGGCCTTGGCCTGACGCAACCGCTCTTTCACGGCGGCGAGCTGCGCGCGAAGAAACGTGCGGCCGAAGCGGCATACGACGCCGCGTTCGCGAGTTACCGGGAAACCGTGCTGGAAGCGCTGCAGCAGGTGGCCGACGCGATGCGTGCGGTCGAGCACGACGCGGTTGAACTGCAGGCGCGAGACACGGCCGCGCAGGAAGCAGCGGCCAGCAACCGGATTGCCGGTGAGCGCTATGCGGCGGGCGGGATCAGCACGCTCGACCTGCTCGACGCGCAGCGGCAGACGCTGCAGACGGCGCTCGACCGGACGCGCGCGCAAGCGGACCGCCTCGCCGATACGGCGGCGCTGTTTCAGGCGCTGGCGGGAAGCTGGACGGATGACGATGCTGCGGAGTCGACGACCGGACGACACTAGCGCGGGCCGGACACTGCCGGCCTACACGCGATGCATCGTATGAACGGCGCACGTATCGGGTTCGGCCGCCATCGCGGCCCGCTTCCATTCGATACCCGCCGATGACCGAACCCGCGATACGTGCAACGCGTCACGCAAATAAAAAACCGGCCCGAAGGCCGGTTTCTCATACCGCATGCCGCAAGCGGCGCTCGCGCGCCGCGCGACATCAGAAGCGGTGGATCAGGCCGACGCCGACGCCGATCTGGTTCTGCTTCGAACCCGCGCCCACGCCGTCGCCGATCGACGTCGTTGCAGCGATGATCTTGCCGGCGTTGAGCGTGTTGCCGCTCGAGTGCTGGTAAGCCTCAACCGCGTACAGTCCCGTGCGCTTCGACAGGCTGTAGTACTGCGACAGCGTGACCTGGTGGTACTTGGCCGAGCTGGTGATGCCGTTCGACTGCGTTGCCGCCGTGTACGAGTAACCTGCCGCGAAGTCCCACTGGGCAGCCGCCTTCCAGTGCAGCACGGCGCCTGCCGTGTTGAAGATTGCGGTGTTGCGGAACGACGAGCCGACGCCCGGCGTGTACTGGACGTTCGAGTACGACGCCGAAATGTCCCATGCCGGCGTGAACTGGTAGCCCGCCGTCACGGCGATACGCTGCTGCGATTGCGCGGTGGCATAGCCGTTGTTGATCGACGACACGGCCGGCTGGTTGCCGTCGCCCGATGCCGTCAGGCCGTTCTGGACCGTCGAGTTCGCGCCCCACACGCCGCCGCCGAGCGTCGAGTTGTTGACCTTCTGGTAGCCGACCGCGATGCCTGCCGGGCCGTTCAGGTACTGGATCGCCGCGCTCCACGTCGAGCCGCGGTTCGTCGCGCCTGCGACGCCGCCGAACGAGTACGAACCGCCGACCGTGAAGCCGTAGAACTTCGGCGACATGTAGACGAGCGAGTTGTTCGCGCGGTAGCTGGTATCCAGCGAGTCGATATCGCCCGGGTGCGCGCCGTAGTAGCCGGTCAGCCAGGTCGTCGGGCTGTACGGCGACAGCAGCGTGTAGTACGCGGTGTACTGGCGGCCGGCCGTCAGCGTACCGTACGTGCTGTTGGTCAGGCCCACCCACGCCTGACGCGTGAAGATGCCGTTGGTCCACTGCGACGAGCCGTTAGCCGTGTTGACGCCGGCTTCCAACTGGAAAATCGCCTTCGTGCCGCCGCCGAGATCTTCGCTGCCCTTCAGGCCGAAGCGGCTGCCTGCCCACACGCCGGTGGACATCTGCACCTTCGAGTGACCGCCCGACGTTGCACCGACTGCCGACGAGTTGTTCTGGTAAGCCAGACCGTTATCGACGATCCCGTACAGGGTCACGCTGCTCTGGGCGTGGGCGGCGGTAGCGGCTGCAAGGCCCACTGCCGTCATGGCGAAAGCGACGCGCTTTTTCATTGATTCTCCGTCCTCAAAGAATGATTTCTTTTCTGGTGTGGTTTTATGACTGACACATGTGCGAGTACATGCCGACGCGATTCTGACGGATTACCGATTATTTCCCAACATGTGCAGTCGGTCATCGTATGATCGACGCAACGCGCGGGTTCACCAAACGGTTACATGACAGCCGAAAACGCTTACGCGGCGGGCCTCTCCGGCATTTCACGGTGAAAACCCTAGCTTTACATTTTTACGGGTGCGACGCGACCGTCGGATGTCGTCAGATGCCTTCGGCGAAATACATCTTACAAATGCGCGACCGCGACCGACGCCGCGATTCACGCCGCCGCGAAGGATCGCTGACGTTCATGACACCCACGTTTCGCGACACGAAATAATGAAAACGTTTTTAGCCGCGGCGCGGGGAGCGACGACCGGCAGGAGAACAGCCCGGCGAATGCGGGCCGACGGGCGATGCAGGCGCCTGTCGTGCCTGCATCGTTCAGTCCGACTCAGCGCGCGGCCGGCTGCACGAGATGCGCACTCACCGCATCGGCGAGCGCGGTCAGGCGTGCGCGAATCGCGGCGTTCGAGCCGACCAGCGCGAGCGACGACGCCATGATCCGGTAGACGCGCTTTCTCGGCACCTTGACCGGCTTCGCCGGATCGAGCCACGCCGCGTTGCCGGCCAGCAGCTCGAGCGTTTCGAGGCCGATCATGATTGGCCACAGGCACGCGAGCCGCAGCCGCACGAAGCGGCGCGGGATCGCGAGCGTGTACAGGCACGCGTCGCGATACTGGTCGAGCGTCACGCGCAGCAGGTCGACGAGCACGCCGCGCGCACGCGCCGACGCATCGGGCGCCGTCAGGTCGGCAACATCGAGCCCGTGCGCGCGCAGCACGTCGTCGGGCAGATAGCAGCGGCCGATGCGCAGATCCTTCCCGCAGTCGCGCAGGATGTTGGTCATCTGCAGCGCCTTGCCGAAACGAATGCCCTTCTCGCACATGTCCGCGAGGTTCCAGCTGCGCGCGGCCCGCGTGTGCATGCCCGTCATGTCGGTCCAGAACTCGCCCACGCAGCCCGCGACGAGATACGTGTAGCGGTCGAGCTCGTCGCGCGTCGGCAGCGACGCGACTCGCCCCGACTGCTCGTCGGGGAACGTGCGCAGGTCGAACACCATCCCCGCCGTCAGCGTCGAGACGACCTTGCGGATCGACGCGCGGTCGGCATCCGGCTGCGTGCGCAGCAGCGCGAGCATCGGCTCCACCGAGCCGAGCAGCACGTGTTCGTGCGAGTCGGTCTGCATCCGCGTCACGTCCTCGAGCGCACGCGACAGCGCGGCGCCGTCGCCGAGCCGCTCGACCTCGTCGCGCAGGTCGGTCAGCAGCGCCGCCCGCCGGTCGGGCGCGACGAGCGCGGTGTCGGCGATCGTGTCGGCCGCACGCGCGAGCAGGTACGCGAGGCCGACCGGGTCGCGCATGCCGTCGGGCAGCACGCGCAGCGTCAGGTAGAAGGAGCGGGAAACGTTCTTCAGCAGATCGCCGAGCAGGAAAGCGGAATCGGTTCGAGTCGTCATGGGTCGGGAAAAATCGGCCGGCGCGGGCCCCGGGCACACACGGGCGCCGGGCGCCCGCGCCGGCCCGCGAGTCGCCGCATCGTCGCGCCGGACGGGCGTCGGCCCCGGCGCGGCGATGCAAAATTCCCGCAAGTTTAGTGCATCCGGCGCGCGGCCTCCCCGAGACGGCCGGAATGCGTCGCCGGCAGGCCGCCGTCGATCACGCCGCCGCCGGCATCGCGCCCTGAAATCAGACAACGGAAAGGCCGAAGTAATACATATGTAATTATTCGGTGCGACGATCGCGTCCCGTTCGACTCCACGCGACACGGCACGACAGCCGCCCGTCCGAGCGAGCCCCCTTTCCGACTTCCGTTTCGAAGGTTCACCGACATGCTCTTCAAGCGCCCGACCTCCCTGCGCTACGTGCCGTTCGCCTGTGCGGCCGCGTTCCTGCTCGCCGCATGCGGCGGCGACGACGTCGCGTCCGATCCCACCCAGCCGATTTCCGCGAAGGTCCAGGTGGTCGGCCATCGCGGCGCGAGCGCGCTGCGCCCCGAACACACGCTCGCGTCGTACCGCAAGGCGATCGAGGACGGCGCGGACGTGATCGAGCCCGACCTCGTGTCGACCCGCGACGGCGTGCTCGTCGCGCGGCACGAGAACGAGATCTCGGGCACGACGAACGTATCGACGCTGCCGCAGTTCGCGAGCCGCAAGGCGACGAAGACGATCGACGGCGCGGAACTGACCGGCTGGTTCACCGAGGATTTCACGCTGGCGGAACTGAAGACGCTGCGCGCCCGCGAGCGCATTCCGCAGGTGCGCCCCGCGAACACCGCGTACAACGACCAGTTCGAGATCCCGACGTTCGACGAGATCGTCGCGCTCGCGAAGCAGATGTCCGCGCAGACCGGCCGCACGATTCACCTGTATCCGGAAACCAAGCATCCGACCTACTTCCAGTCGATCGGGCTGCCGCTCGAGGACCGTCTCGTCGACGCGCTGCTGAAGGATCCGTACACGGCGCGCACCGCGACCGTCTATATCCAGTCGTTCGAGGTCGCGAACCTGAAGACGATCCGCAACCGGATCAAGTCGAGCCAGCCGAACTGGAAGCTCGTGCAGCTGATGGACGAAGCCGGCCAGCGCCCGTACGACTTCGTGAAGGCGAACGACAAGCGCACCTACGGCGACCTGTCGACGCGCGACGGCATGCGCGAGATCGCGACCTATGCGAACGGCGTCGGCCCGTACAAGACGTCGATCATCGCGGTCGCCGCGGACGGCACGCTGCAACAGCCGACGCCGTACGTGCGCTACGCGCACGAAGCCGGCCTCGTCGTGCATCCGTACACGTTCCGCCCGGAGAACAACTTCCTGCCCGCGTCGCTGAAGGACGGCGGCACGCCGGCCACGCGCAACACGGCCGGCTCGGTGCGCGAGATCCAGGCGTACCTGCGCGCGGGCATCGACGGCTTCTTCACCGACGATCCGGCCGTCGGCCGCGCGGCCGTCGATACGTTCAAGCGCTGACACGCGCGCAACCTGCCCGACGTGCGGCAACGGGGCGCGGCACACGCCGTGCCGTCGCGCCCCGCTGCACCGCACTGGTCAAATCACGTTGAAGTGATGCGTGCCGTCCCGCTTCAACTGATCGACCAGCCCGTACTCCCAGTCGAGATACGCCTGCATCGCGGCCGCCGCGTTGTCGGTGCCTTCGTACGGGCGCCGGTAGCGATCGACGCGCGGTGACGCGAGGCGCGTCTCGCCGCTTTCGAGCGGCAGTCCGGCGTCGATCCAGGCGGCCGTGCCGCCGGTCAGCACCACGATGTCGGCCGACGCCGGCAGCAGCGCACGCGCGTCGTCCGCCGCGAACCGCGCGAGCAGGCTCGATCCGCACGTGAACACATAGCGCTTCGCGGGCGGGATCGCGGCAAGGGCTTCGCGCAACTGCGCGCGCACCGCGAACCATGCGCCCGGGATATGGCGCTTCACATAGTTCGCGCTGGCCGTCACGTCGACGACCGCCAGCTCGCCGGGCGCGGCCTCCTTCAGCCAGCCCGCGAGCGTCACGGGCGAGACGTCCGTTACGGCCGGCGCGGCCGGCACGTCGCGCGGCGGCTGGCCGCGCTCGACGCAGCGGGCCGTGCCGCCTTCCGGTTCGACGACGCGCACGTCCCAGCCCATCTGCGCGAGCCACGATGCGGTCATGTCGGCGCGCACGCCGTCGTCGTCGGCGAGCACGATCCGCGCGCCGCGCACGGCCGCGTGATGATCGGTCTCCTGCACGAGCTGGCCGCCCGGCGTGCTCAGGAAGCCCGGCAGATGGCCGGCTTCGTATTCCTCCGGCGTGCGCACGTCGAAGCGGTACAGCGTGCGGCCCGGTTCGGCGAGCGCGTCGACGTCGGCGAGTGCGATGCGGGGCACGCCCGCGCGTTCGGCCACCGCGCGCGCCGCCTTGCGGGCGTCGGCGCGCTGCGTTGCGTCGATGGCGTCCGGGAAGCGCCGCGCGGCGCCGCGCTCGAGCGTCTGGCCCGCGAGCGTCCAGCCGATCGTGCCGTTGCGCAGCGCGGCGACCGGATTCGGCAGCCCCGCGTTGACGAGCGACTGCGTGCCGATGATGCTGCGCGTGCGGCCCGCGCAGTTGACGATCACCCGGGTCGCCGGGTTCGGCGCGAGCGCGCGCACGCGCAGCACGAGTTCCGCGCCCGGCACGCTCGTCGAGGTCGGAATGTTCATCGTCTGGTATTCGTCGAAACGGCGCGCGTCGACGATCACGACATCCGCCTTCGCGTCGATCAGCGCCTGCACCTCCTGCGCGGACAGCGACGGCGTGTGCCGCTCGGCCTCGACCCATTCGCCGAACGACTTGCTCGGCACGTTCACGTCGATGAACAGTTCGCCGCCCGCGGCGACCCAGCCCGCGAGGCCGCCGTCGAGCAGCCGCACGTCGGTATAGCCGAGCTGCGCGAGCTTCGCGGCCGCGCGCGGCGCGAGATCCTCGCCGCCCGCTTCGCCGAACACGACGATCGGCGTGTCGCGGCGCGGAATCCGCGTCCACGCGTCGAGTTCGAGTTTCGACAGCGGGAAGTTCGCGGCCCACAGCGGATGGCCCTGCGCGTACGGATCTTCCTCGCGTACGTCGATCAGCGCGAGCTCGTCGCGGGCAAGCAGGCGGGCGCGCACGTCCTGGTACGACGCGACGGGAAAGCGGGAGGTGGAGTCGGCGGATTGCGTCACGATGTTTCTGTCTCGAATGCGTTGAAGTCTGTGAAGAAAGCGATAAAGGATGAGTCAGGGGCCTGCCGGCGCGGGCCGGCCGGCGCTGCATCAGGCGTTCGAATAGCCGGACACGAACGGCTTCACGGTCCCGTCGTCCAGGTACACCGCGCGCTCGACCTTGCCGATGTTCGCGCCGTAAACGTGGATGCTGATCGATACCTGGTCGGCGAACGCGTTGGTCACGCGATGGACGTCGCCGATGCGCGGCGACACGGCTTCGATTTCGCCCGGCCGCAGCCGCACGGCTTCGCCGGACGCCACCGGCCGGCCCGCCGCGTCGAACCGGTACGGCTGCGAGAATTCGCCGCCGCGCAGCATCCCGATCAGCCCCCACACCGTGTGGTTGTGGATCGGCGTCGTCTGGCCGGGCCCCCACACGAAGCTGACGACCGAGAACCGCTCGTCCGGGTCGAGATGCAGCAGGTACTGCCGATAGCGCGCGGGGTCGGGCTGCGCGAACGCGTCGGGCAACCAGTCGTCGTGTTCGACGAGCGCGGCGAGCAGCGCGCCGCCTTCGTCGAGGATGCGCGCCTCGTCCGCGCCGGACGCGAGCAGCGCGCCGAGACCGTCGACGAACGGACGCAGCGGCGTCCGATGCAACGAAAGCGTACTCATCGGCTGACTCCTCGAATATGATGCCGAATATGATGGATCGTCATGATGCACCCGAAAGTCCATGCAGAACAAACATGAAAATTAGCGATATCGACGCTTTTGCAGCGGTCGTCCGCTGCCAGACACTGAGCCAGGCCGCGGCCGAGCTCGGGATGACGCAGCCCGCAATCACGCGGCGCGTCCAGAATCTCGAGGAAGCGCTCGGCGTGACGCTGCTCGACCGCAACACGAAGCCGCCGCGCCCGACCGACATCGGCCGGCGCGTCTTCGAACAGTGTCGCGCGATCCTGCGCGAAGTCGATGCGCTGCGCGAGCTGACGGCCGGCGAGCAGCCGCCCGCCGGCGAATTCCGGATCGGGCTCACGCAGGGCCTCGGCGAGCTGATGCTGCCCGCGCTGATCGCCGCACTCGCCGAGCAGTGGCCCGCGCTCGCGACGCAGGTCACGACCGCGTGGGGCGGCATGCTCGTCGAGCGCGTTGCCCGTCGCGAACTCGATGCGGCGCTCGTCTTCCTCGCGCGCGAGATGGTGCTGCCCGCGCAGGTCGAGGGCGAACGGCTGCTGGCCACGCGGCTCGTCGCGGTCGGCCGCAAGGGCGACTGGCCACGCCGCAGTTACCGGCTCGCCGATTGCCGCGCGCACGGCTGGGTGCTCAATCCCGACGGTTGCGGCTTTCGCGCGGGCTTGCGGCGCGCGCTCGACGCGCAGGGGCTGCCGATGCCGGTCACGCTCGACACCTACGGCCGCGACCTGCAACTGCAGAGCGTCGCGAACGGCTTCGGGATCGGGCTGATGCCGCTGCCGCTCGTCGAAGGCAGCCCGCTGCGCGATGCGCTCGACATCGTGCCGCTCGTCGATTTCAAGCCGCAGATCGATCTGTGGCTGCTGCGCCGGCACGATGCGGCCCGCTTCGACGCGCCGCTCGCCGCCGTTGCCGCACAGGCGCGCGCGGCATTCGCGCTGCCCGAGCAGCGGCACGGCAAGGCTGCGTGATCCGGCCGGGCGGTGCAGGCATCGCGCCGCCCGCTCGACACCTGCGCGCGGGGCGCTCCGCTCACGCATCGACGCGGCCGCGTCGGGTGTCGTCGAGTGGCGCGGCGCTTTTCGTTTCGCCCTTCGACTCGCCCCTTCCCGCCGCTTCGAGTACCGCGCGCCCGGCCGCCACCGCGATCGCGTCGTCCTGCGGCGTATGCACGCGGCTGCACAGCACGTCGCGATAGTGGCGTTCGAGCGGATTGGCGCGGCTCAACCCGTGATTGCCCGACAGCTTCAACGCCTGCTCGACCGTACGAATCGCGTGCTCGGTTACCGTGCGCTTGACGAGGCCGCTCGTCGCGACCGGCGGCGCATTGCCCGCGTCGGTACGTGCGATGTGATCGTCGAGCAGCACGCGGTTCGCATGCAGCCAGCCCTCGATGTCGCCGACCGCTTCCTGCACGCGCGGCAGTGTCGCGAGCGGCGCGCCCAGCCCGCTCGGCGCACGCGTCGTCGCGAAACCGACCAGCCAGTCGCGCGACGCGCGCGCCACCGCGTCGTACAGGCTGCCGAGCAGCGCGACCATCCACGCCTGCTGGTCGGCCTGCGCATCGGCATCCGCATGGGATGCGGCCGACACGGCCCATGCGTCCGGTGCGCGTACGTCGACCGCATGATCGGCCGGCAGCCGCACGTCGTCGAACACGACTTCATGGCTGCCTGACGCACGCAGGCCGAGGTGATTCCAGCTTTCGATCACGCGGATGCGGTCGCCATCCGCAGCGGGCTCGCGCGGCACGAGAAACACGCCGACCCGCGGCGCCGGCTCGTCGGTGCGCGCCCACACGGCCAGCCAGCGCAGCGCCGGGATGCCGGTGCAGTACAGCTTGTGACCGGACAGCCGCCAGCCGTCGCCGTCGCGACGCGCGATGGTTTCCGGCAGGCCGCCGCGCGACGGCGAACCGAGCGCGGGCTCGACGCGCAGCGCGTTGATCAGCGCGCCTTGCGCGACCGCGCTGTCGAACACCGCGCGCCGGAGCTGCGCCGGCCAGCGAGTGTCGGCGCGACCGAGCGCGCGATGCTGCAGATAGGTCATCGTCAGCACCAGCGCGGTTGCCGGATCGGCACGCGCGACGGCCGCCACGATCCGGCTCGCCTGCGCGAGCGTCGCCCCGGCGCCGCCGAACGCGCGCGGCACGACCTGCGCGATCAGCCCCGCGCGCTGCAGCCGCGCGAAGTTTTCATGCGGAAAGCGGCCGTCGGCATCGTTGCGGGCCGCATCGGCGGCAAGGGCCGGCGCGAGACGGTCGAGCAGCGCGGCGACGCGTGCGTCGTCGGCATCGTCGGTGGGCAACAGGCGCAGCGAAGGCGGCTGCGGCGACGGCGAGGAAGCGGCAAGGCTGGCGGACATCGGCACGGATTCCCTGGGACATGCGGAAAAGGACAGGCCGCGACGACGCAACGGCAATCGGTCGCCGCGCGTCGCGGTCTTTCATGAAGTCGACGATCGGGCGCGTGCGGTGGTTAGGTTCGCCGGCGCCCGCGCGCCCGATCGTTCGTGAGCCCACAGCGTAGGCGCAGCGCCCCGCCGCCCAAACCATGCAAATCTGATATTCAAATCGGGATTGATTATTTCCGTTCCGCATGATCCCGGCGTTAACCTGCGGTCCATTCCTGCCCGGCCGCGCGCCGGGACGTCCCTGCACCGGAGACCCAGATGAGCGTCGAATTCATCGGCATGATCCAGAGCCAGAAGCAGTCGGAAATCCACCCGGCGTCCGGCCCCGTGGTCGATCCCGACTACGTGCGCGACTTCGCGCGCGCCCACGAGACGGCCGGCTTCGACCGGATCCTCGTGCCGCACCACTCGACCGGCCCGTCGGCGACGCTGACGATCGCGTTCGCCGCGGCCGCGACCGAGCGCATCCACTTCATGCTCGCTCATCGTCCGGGCTTCACCGCGCCGACGCTCGCCGCGCGCCAGATCGCGACGCTCGACCAGTTCAGCCGCGGCCGGCTCGCCGTGCATTTCATCTCCGGCGGCTCGGACAGCGAGCAACAGCGCGACGGCGATTTCCTCGACCACGACGCGCGCTACGCGCGTACCGACGAATACCTCGGCATCCTGCGGCGGATCTGGACCGAAGCGCAGCCGTTCGATCACGACGGCGCGCACTACCGGTTCAAGCAGGGCTTTTCGGAAGTGAAGCCGCTCCAGCAGCCGCATGTGCCGATCTACTTCGGCGGCGCATCGGAGGCCGCGCTCGCGGTGGCCGGCAAGCACGCGGACGTCTACGCGCTGTGGGGCGAATCGCTCGACCAGGTGCGCGACCTGACCGCGCGGGTGCGCGCCGAAGCCGCGCGGCACGGCCGGCAGGTGCGCTTCTCCGTGTCGTTCCGCCCGATCCTCGCCGCGACCGAGGACGAAGCGTGGGCGCGTGCGCATCGCATCCTCGACGAAACGCGCCGGCTGCGCGAAGCGGCCGGCCTCGGCGCCGGCGGCCCGCAGCAGAGCGAAGGCGCGCGCCGCCTGCTCGCCGCGGCCGAACGCGGCTCGCGCGTCGACAAGCGGCTGTGGACCGAGATTGCGAAGCTCACCGGCGCGCGCTCGAATTCGACGGCGCTGGTCGGCACGCCCGAACAGGTCGCCGATGCACTGCTCGACTACTACGACCTCGGCGTGACGACGTTCCTGATCCGCGGCTTCGATCCGCTGGAAGACGCGATCGACTACGGCCGCGAACTGATTCCGCGCGTGCGTGCCGCGGTCGCCGCACGCGACGCGGCGCGCCGCGCAGCCTGAGCCCGACGGAGCGATACACGATCATGTCCGCCGTCCTTGCCTCCCCCGCCCGCACCGCATCGGGCCTCGAACTCGCCGAAGCGCCGCGCCAGCATTTCTGGTTCGATCCGCCGGCGCCGCGCGTCGACGTCGCCGCCGAGCGCCGTCACCGTCAGGAACGGCTCGCCGCCGCGTTCCGCCTGTTCGCGCGCTTCGGCTTCGCACAGGGTCTCGCCGGCCACATCACCGCGCGCGACCCCGAACTGCCCGACCACTTCTGGGTGAATCCGCTCGGCCTGCATTTCTCGCAGATCAAGGTGTCCGACCTGCTGCTCGTCAACGCGCGCGGCGAAACCGCGATCGGCACGCGGCCGCTGAACAAGGCCGCATTCGCGATTCACGCGGCGATTCACGACGCGCATCCGCACGTCGTCGCCGCCGCGCACACGCATTCGACGTACGGCAAGGCGTGGTCGACGCTCGGCCGGCCGCTCGATCCGCTCACGCAGGACGCGTGCGTGTTCTACGAGGATCACGCGCTGTTCGACGACTTCACGGGGATGGTCGTCGACACGAGCGAAGGCGCGCGGATCGCCGCTGCGCTCGCGAAACCGGACGGCACCACGCACAAGGGCGTGATCCTGAAGAACCACGGCATCCTGAGCGTCGGCCCGACGGTCGAGGCCGCCGCGTGGTGGTACATCGCGCTCGACAATGCCGCGCACACGCAGTTGCTGGCCGAAGCGGCCGGCACGCCGCAGCCGATCGATCACGCGACCGCGCGGCACACGCACGGCCAGATCGGCGGCCCGGAGGGGGCACTGCATGCGTTCGACAGCTTGTTCGCGCGCGTCGTCGCCGACGAACCCGACCTGCTCGACTGAGCACCTTTGCGCACGACCCGAGACCCGACCACATGACCCGAACCACCGCACCCGTGCCCGCCGACGCGCACGACACGCACGACGACAAACGCCGCAAGCTGCTGCGCGCAGCCGGCGCCGCCGCACTCGCCGCGCCCGCGATCACGCTCGGTCGCAAGGCCTGGTCCGCGCCGCCGCTGAAGAAGCTCACGTTCGCGTGGAACCAGAACGCGTTCTGCCTGACGCCGATCGTCGTCGCGCAGGAGCGCGGCTTCTTCGAGAAGAACGGCCTGAAGGTCGAGCTGATCAACTACAGCGGCTCGACCGACCAGCTGCTCGAATCGATCGCGACCGGCAAGGCCGATGCGGCGGTCGGCATGATCCATCGCTGGCTCAAGCCGCTCGAAGCCGGCTTCGACGTGAAGATCATCGGCAGCTCGCACGGCGGCTGCGTGCGGCTGCTCGGCGCGAAGGCGGCCGGCGTGACGACGCTGCAGGCGCTGAAGGGCAAGACGGTCGGCGTCAGCGATCTGGCCGCGCCCGGCAAGCATTTCTTTTCGATCCTGCTCGCGAAGAACGGGATCGATCCCGAACGCGACATCACGTGGCGGCAGTATCCGGCCGACCTGCTCGGCGTCGCGGTCGACAAGGGCGAGATTCACGCGATCGCCGACGGCGACCCGAATCTCTATCTGCTCGAAAAGCGCAGCAACGGTGCGTACACCGAACTGGCGACGAACCTGTCCGGCGAATACGCGCGCAAGGTGTGCTGCGTGATCGGCGCGCGCGGCGACCTCGTGCGCAACGACCGGCCGTCGGCGGCCGCGCTCGCGCGCTCGATCGTGCAGGCCACCGAATTCACGCACGACAATCCGAACGAAGCCGCGAAGGTGTTCGCGAAGTATTCGCCGAAGATCAGCCCCGACGACCTGCGCAAGCTGTACGCGACGCTCACCTACACGCACCATCCGACCAACGTCGACCTGCAGCAGGAAATTGCGTTCTACGCGGACGATTTCCGCCGCATCAGCGTGCTGAAGAAGAGCACCGACCCGCAGCGCTTCGCGCAGCAGGTCTATGCGAACGTGCTGGGGTGACGCGATGTCGACGATCGAACACGCGCCCGCCGCACGCACCCCATCCGCGCCTTCCGGCGGCGATGCCGTCGCCCCCGCGGCACGCATCGCCTGCACGGCCTGCGAAGCCACGCTGGCCGCCGAGGCTCGCCGCGCCCGCACTTGGCCGACCGGCATCGCGGCCGCGCTCGCGTGGGCCGCGCTCGGCGCGCTCACGCAGCTGTGGCCGAACCGCGTGGTCGGCTTCACCGACTGGGCCTACACGGACACGTTCGGCACGGCCGCGTGGACGATCGCCGCGCTGCTGCTCGTCGCCGCGACGCTCGGCCAGCTCGCTCCCGCGACGCGCACGCCGCTCGCGCGCGTGCGCGCGGCCGGCCCATGGCTCGTCGCGCTGCCGCTCGCGCTCGCCGCGTGGGAAATCCTCACCGCGAAAACCGGCTGGCTGCCGACGCCGTTCTTCGCGCCGCCGCAGGCGCTGATCGAGGTCTACGTCGACGACTGGCCGCGCCTCGCCGGCAGCGCCGGCAACACGCTGAAGCTGCTCGCGCTCGGCTTTGCGTACGGCGTCGCGGTCGGCTTCGCCGTGGGCGTGTCGATCGGCTGGTCGCGCCGGATCGGCTACTGGGTGCATCCGGTGCTGCGCGTGCTCGGCCCCGTGCCGGCCACCGCGCTGCTGCCGCTCACGTTCTACTTCTTCCCGTCGAGCTATTCGGCCGCCGCGTTCCTGATCGCGCTCGCGACCGGCTTCCCGGTCGCGGTGCTGACGTGGTCGGGCGTCGCGAGCGTCAACAAGCAGTATTACGACGTCGCGCGCACGCTCGGTGCGAATGCGCGCTTCCTCGTGCTGCGCGTCGCGATTCCGGCCGCGCTGCCGCACGTGTTCGTCGGCATCTTCATGGGGCTGAGCGCGTCGTTCACGGTGCTGGTCGTCGCCGAGATGATGGGCGTCAAGTCCGGGCTCGGCTGGTACCTGAGCTGGGCGCAGGGTTGGGCGTCGTACGTGAACATGTATGCGGCGCTGATCGTGATGGCGCTGCTGTTTTCCGGGCTGATCGCGCTGCTGTTCGCGGTGCGCGACCGCGTGCTCGCGTGGCAGAAAGGAACCGTCAAATGGTGAGCGTCGCCGTACCCGAATCGTCCGTTGCCGCCGCCGCGGCTCCCGCCGTCACGCCGCCGCGCGGCGCGCGCATCGACATCCGCCGCGTGAGCCACGCATTCGATGGCCCCGGCGGCGCGCTGCCGGTGCTGGACGACGTCACGCTGTCGGTCGCGGCCGGCGAATTCGTCGCGCTGCTCGGCCCGAGCGGCTGCGGGAAATCGACGCTGCTGCGCCTCGTCGCGGGGCTCGACGCCGCGCGGCAAGGCACGATCGCGCAGGACGGCGTGCCGATCGCGCAACCCGATCCGTCGCGCATCGTCGTGTTCCAGGACCCGACGCTGTACCCGTGGCGGCGCGTGCGCGCGAACGTCGCACTCGGCCTCGAGGCGCGCGGCGTCGCGCGTGCGTCGCAGCACCGCGTCGACGAGGCGCTCGCGCGCGTCGGGCTGCAGGAATTCTCGAACGTGTTCCCGCATCAGTTGTCTGGCGGGATGGCGCAGCGGGTCGCGCTGGCCCGCGCGCTCGTCAACGATCCGCGCCTGCTGATTCTCGACGAGCCGCTCGGCAAGCTCGATTCGCTCACGCGGCTCACGATGCAGGCCGAACTCACCGCGCTGTGGCGACGCGACGGGTTCTCCGCGCTGCTCGTCACGCACGACGTCGAGGAAGCGCTGTTCCTCGCGCAACGGGTGATCGTGTTCGGGCCGCGGCCCGCGCGGATCGTCGCCGAATTGCGCGTCGACCTGCCCTACCCGCGCCATCGCGGCGACCCGCGCCTCGCCGAACTGCGTCACGACGCGCTGCGGCACCTCGGGCTCGATGCGAGCTGGTAGATGCGCGGTGCCGCTCGACGATGGGCCGCCGCGCGGCGCGAAGGGTGCCGATGAACGCGCCGACGTTCGCCGACTGGGCACTCGTGTTCCTGCAAGCGCTGTATCGCACGCAGATCGCGCTCGCGCACGGGCTGCATGCGCTCGGCCTGACGGGCGATGCCGACGGTCAGCCCGCGTGGCCGTGGGCGCACCGCGTCGCGCTCGAAACGCTGCGGATCGACGCGGGACTCACGCGGCAACTCGCGTTCGCCGCCGCGGCGACGGCGCTGGCCGTCGCGCTCGCGTGCGTCGCGTTCGCTTCGCGCAGATGGCGTATCGCGTCGGCGCTCGCTGCGCTGGCCGCCGGCTGGTTCGCGCCGTGGCCGCCGGCCGCGCTGTGGCTCGCACCCGCCGTGCCGACGAGTTTCCAGCGCGATCCCGCGCCGTTTTCCGTCTCGAACGTGATGCGCGGCGCGCACCTGTATGCGCAGCACTGCGCGGCCTGCCACGGGACGGACGGCCGCGGCGAAGGGCCGCTCGCGGCCACGCTCGCGCACTGGCCGCCGACCTTCGCCGGCGCGCTGCTCGCCCGGCGTCTCGACGGCGAACTGTTCTGGCGCGTGCGTCACGGCATGCACGACGAACGCGGCGCGCCGACGATGCCCGGCTTCGCCGCGACGCTCGGGCCGCAGGACACCTGGGCCGTGCTCGACTACCTGAAAGCGCTCGCCGCGGGCAGCGGCGCGCAGGCCGAAGGCGCGTGGCCCGTGCCCGTCCCGCTGCCGGCGCTCGACGTGCGTTGCGGCGCCGCCGCGCCGCAGCCGCTCGAGCGCTGGCGCGCAGGCCAGCGCGTGCGCATCGTCGCGCTCGCGCCGGGCGCGACGCCGCCGCCGGAAGACGCGCGCTGGCAAACCCTGCTCGTCACGGCACACGGCGCACCCGTGCCGCCGGCGGCCGGTGCGACGCGCGCCGATTGCGTCGCCGCGACGCCCGATGCGTGGCGCGCGTTCGCGACGATCGCCGGCGTGGCGCCCGACGCGCTCGGCGGCACGCAGCTGCTCGCCGATCGTCGCGGCTGGCTGCGGGCGCGTGCGTTGCCGGGCAGCGCCGGCTGGTCGGATGCCGACCTGCTGTGCCGCGCGGACGGCCTCGCACGACCCGCCGGACCGGCCGCGAGCGGCGATCCGCTGACCGCGCTGCTGCTGCGCGTCGACTCGGAGCCCGTGCGCGACGTCCAGGCCGGGCTGCCGCACTGAATGCATGCTGAACCTCTCTTCTCACCGACTTTCACGATGAATCCGACCCGACGCCACTTCCTCGCACAAGCGAGCGCCCTTGCCACGATCGCCACGGCCCCGGCCGCGCTGCGCGCACAGACGGGCACGCGGCCGCTGCTGCGCGCCGGCGACCAGAAAGGCGGGCTGCGCGCGCTGCTCGAAGCGGCCGGCGAACTGAACGGCCTGACGTACGACATCGCGTGGACCGAATTCCCGGCCGCCGCGCCGCTCGCCGAAGCGCTGAACGCGGCCGCCGTCGACTGCGGGCCGATCGGCGACGCGCCGGTGATCTTCGCGCTCGCGTCGGGCGCCCGCATCAAGGTGATCGGCGCGAACCGATCCGACCCGTACGGCACCGCGGTGCTCGTGCGGCCCGATGCGCCGCTGAAAGGCCCGGCGGACCTGAAAGGCAAGCGCATCGGTACCACGCGCGGCTCGATCGGCCATTTCGTCACGCTGAAGGCGCTCGATGCGGCCGGCCTGCCGCCCGACGCGGTATCGTTCCGCTTCCTGCCGCCGGCCGACACGATGCTTGCGCTCGCAACCGGTTCGATCGATGCGTGGGCGACGTGGGAGCCCTATACCGCGCTCGCGGAAACCGGCGGCCGCGCGCGCGTGCTCGTCAACGGCCGCGGGCTGTGGTCGGGCCTCAGCTACCTCGCGGCGACCGACGCGGCGATCGCGTCGAAGCGCGACGTGCTGCACGATTTCCTGCGGCGCGTCGTGCGCGCGCAGGCGTGGTCGTACCGGCACGTCGACGCGTATTCCGCCGCACTCGCCCGCATCATCGGCATTCCTCCGGCGGCCGCGAAGCTGCAATTCGAACGCCGCAACACACGCTGGCTGCCGATCGATGCGACGATCGTCGCCGAGCAGCAGCGCACGGCCGATTTCTACCTGAAGGCGGGCCTGCTGCGCCAGCCGCTCGCCGTGCGCGCGACGTTCGACGCGGGCTTCCCGCTCGCGTGACCGGCCGCGCGGCGGCACGCAGCCGCCCGAACGGTTGCGGCGCGATCTGGCACAATCGCGATCTCGTCATCCGCCTTCAGCCAGCGTCATGCCAGCCATCTCCGAACTCTTCGTCTACCCGATCAAATCCTGTGCCGGCATCGCGCTGTCGCGCGCGCAACTGCTCGAAACGGGCCTCGCGTACGACCGCCACTGGCTGATCACCGACCCCGCCGGGCAGATGATCACGCAGCGCACGCACCCGCGCCTCGCGCTGATCCGCACCGCGCTCGACAGCGAGGCGCTCGTGCTGAACGCGCCGGGCATGCGCGAACTCCGCACGCCGCTCGACGGCGACGTATCGCCCGCCACGCCGAAAATGGCCGCGACCGTGTGGCGCGACACCGTCGACGCGATCGACACGGGCGCCGAAACGGCCGCGTGGCTCACCGAGTTCCTCGGCACGCCCACGAAGCTCGCGCGCTTCGCGGCCGACGCGCGCCGCAGCTGCAACCGCAAATGGACCGGCGACGTCGATACGCACACGCAGTTCGCCGACGGCTACCCGCTGCTCGTGATCGGCCAGTCGTCGCTCGACGACCTGAACGCACGGCTCGCCGCGAAAGGCGCACCGGCGATTCCGATGAACCGCTTCCGTCCTAACATCGTCGTGTCGGATCTCGACGCGTACGAAGAGGATTTCGTCGAACATTTCGATACGGAAGGCGCGACGCCCGTGCGGCTGCGCCTCGTGAAGCCATGCACGCGCTGCCCGATGCCGACGATCGACCAGGTCACCGGCGCGCCCGATCCCGCGTGGCCGCATGAACCGACCGACACGATGCAGACCTATCGCGCGAACCCGAACTTCAACGGCGAGCTGACGTTCGGCGTCAACGCGATCGTGGTCGCCGGCGCGGGGGCGTGGCTCGAAATCGGGCAATCGCTGGAAGCGGAGATCGGGTTCGGCGATTGAGCCGCGCGCTCGGCACCGCACCACACCGCACGCAATAGCCCCGGCCAGCCCCGCCATCGGAAGGCGGCGTTACCCGGGCCGCCGCCGTCCCGCAGCGGCCATCGTCGTCACGCGGCACGCGGCGCCCCAACGCCCACCGCCGGCAACCGGATCGTCACGACCAACCCGCCCCCCGCCGCATCGGCCAGCGTCACGCTGCCCTGATGCACGCGCGCGATTTCGCGCACGATCGACAGCCCGAGCCCCGTCCCTTCGACCGTCTGCGTCTTGCTGCCGCGATGAAAACGCTCGAACACCGCGTCGCGCTCGTCCGCCGGAACGCCCGGCCCGTTGTCGATGACGTCGAGCCGCGCATGCTCGCCGTCGCGCGACACGCGCACCGTGATCACCGCGCGATCGCCCGCATAGCGGATCGCGTTGTCGATCAGGTTGCCGATCATCTCGCCGAGCAGGTCGGGCTGCCCGTGCACGTCGACGTCGGCCTCGTGCTCGAAACCGAGATCGATGTCGCGCGCGCGTGCGACCGGCGACCAGTCGAGCGTCACGCTGCGCGCGAGCCGGTGCAGCGCGACCGGCCGGTGCGCGACCGCATGGCCGCTGTCCGAATCGAGCCGCGACAGCGACAGCAGTTGCTGGACGATCTTCGCGGCCTGCCGCACCGCGCCGTTCGCGCGCCGCAGATGCCCGTTCGCGCGCGCCTGCTCGTCGGGCCGCAGCGCGAGTTCGACACCGGCCTGCACGGCCGCGAGCGGTGTCTTCAGTTGATGGGCCGCATCCGCGAAGAAGCGGCGCCGCGCGACCTGCATGCGCTGCGTACGGCCGATGTACTGGTTGATCGACTCGACGAGCGGCGCAAGCTCGCTCGGCATCGCGCCGGGTTCGAGCGGCGTCGTATCGTCCTCGCTGCGCGCGGCGACCGTCGCCGACAGCCGGTTCAGCGGCCGCAGCCCGCGCCCGACGCCGAGCCACACGATGCCGAGCGCAAGCACGACGAGCAGCCCTTCCTGCAGCAGCGACCCGACCAGGATTTCGCGCGCGAGCGCCTGGCGCGCCTCGATCGTCTCGCCGACCATCACCCACACGATGCGCGACTGCGCGGTCGGCACGTCGTGCACCGGGATGCGCAGCGCGGCCATCCGCAACTGCTCGCCGCGATAGACGACGTCGTAGTAGCGCGTGACGAACAGCGCACCGTCGCCCGCGTCGCGCCCCTGCGGCAGCGGCAGGTCCGGGTAGCCGGTGATCGTGTGGCCGTTGTCTTCGCGGATCAGGTAGTAGATCTTGCCGCCGTCGCTCGATTCGAGCATTTCGAGCGCGAGATACGGCAGGTCGACCTCGATCTCGCCGTCGTTGAGCCGCACGCCTTCGCGGATCGACTTCAGCGACGACGACAGCGTGCGGTCGAACGCGACGTGCGCGGCATTCATCGCGCGCTGGTACGTGAGCCAGGAGTCGAGCGCGAGCAGGCCGAGCAGCGGCAGCAGCAGCCACAGCGCAACCTGCGTGCGCAGGTTCGGGCGGATCACTCGGCCCCCCGCCCGGCTGCGCCATGCGGCATAGCGGAGCATGCACGCCGCACCGCTGCGCGCCCGCGCGCCCGGCCGTGAATCGCATGCGTGTGACGGCCGGGCCGCGAACGTGTCGACCCGGCGCAGCACGTCGACGCGTACACCGGTCCCGCGCAAGGATCGTGAGCGCGTCGGCGGCTCATTCCGCCGTCTCCGCCTTCGCTTCCAGCAGATAACCGAGCCCGCGCAGCGTGACGATCGCGATGCCCGTGTTCTCGAGCTTCTTGCGCAGCCGGTACACGTAGATTTCGATCGCATCGGCATTCACCGACTCGTCGAGCCCGAAGATCTTCTCCGACAGCGTTTCCTTGTTGATCGCGCGGCCATTGCGCAGGATCAGCACTTCCAGCACCGAGCGCTCGCGCGGCGTGAGCGACAGCGGCTCGCCCGCGAGGTGGAAGCTGCGGTCGATACTGTCGTACGAAAGCGGCCCGCACTCGACCCGCGAATGCTCGTGGCCGAGGCTGCGGCGGATCAGCGCGCGGGCGCGCGCCTCCAGCTCGGTCAGTTCGAACGGCTTCGCGAGATAGTCGTCGGCGCCGAGATCGAGCCCTTTCACGCGATCCTCGACCGACCCGTGCGCGGTCAGGATCAGCACCGGCACCGGATTGCGCCGTGCACGCAAGCGCCGCAGCACTTCCAGCCCGTCGAGCTTCGGCAGCCCGAGATCGAGGATCACCAGCGCGTAGTCCTGCGTGCGCAGCACGTGGTCGGCCGCCTCGCCGTCCGCCATGTGATCGACCGCGAAGCGCGCCGCGCTCAGCGCGTCGTTCAGCGACTGGGCGAGGTTCGGATTGTCTTCGACGAGCAGCACACGCATGGGGATTCCGGTAAGGTCAGCGACAGGCCGCTACATTACATGATCCTTTCCACGGCGACGCCTCGCGGAAAACACGGGTTGCACAGCCGGCGCGGACACGCGTCGCGCGGGCCGGCCTTCGCTCGTCGCTCGGCACTCAGCGCTCGGCGGCGGCCCCGCTGCGCGTCGTGAAGCGCGCACCGTCGCCCGCGCGCCGCCGCTCGCGCAGGCCGACCGCCACCGCCACGAACGCCACGCTCGCACCGGCCGTGACGACGATCATCGGGCGCGCGGTACCGTCCGACAGCCACGCCAGCACGCCGCCGCACGCGGCCGTGATCGCCATCTGGATAAAGAAGAACAACCCGGACGCCGTCCCGGCGATCGTCGCGTACGGCTGCATCACCGCGAACTGGCAAGCGGGAATCGCGATCCCGACGGCGATCATCACGAAGAACATCGGCACGACGAGCGCCGCCACCGACGCCGGCGCAATCGCCGCGCCGATCCACAGCACGGCGGCACTCGCCAGATTCACGCCCGCCGCCGCCGCGATGACCGAATCGGCCTTCCAGCGGGTGCCGGTCCGTGCGAACAGGTTCGAACCGATCAGATAACCGAGCACGGTCAGGCCGAAAATGGCGGCATACATCGGGCCGGATACGCCCCGTTGCCGCTGGAACAGCGTCGACGATTCCGCGATGAACGGGTAGTACGTGCAGTACGCGAAACTGATCGCGAGCGAGTAATGCAGGAAGCGGCGTTCGCGCAACAGGCCCGCGTAGGTCCGCAGGAGCCCCGTGCGCGGCGCTGGCCGCGCGTCGCGTTCGCGGGTCTCGGGCAGGTAGCGCAGCACCATCGCCGTCGCGACCAGGCCGCCCGCCGCCAGCGAGCCGAACACGCCGCGCCATCCGAGCCACTCGGCCACCGCGCTGCCGGCCATCGGCGCAATCACCGGCGACAGCGCCATGCCGGCCGAAATCCGGCCCAGCATCGCGGCCTGTATCGCGGTCGGGAAGCGCTCGCGCACGATCACCCGGCCGATCACCGTTCCGCAGCAGCCGCCCAATGCCTGGAAGATGCGTGCGGCGACGATCGCCGCGATGCTGGTCGACCACGCGCAGGCGACGCTCGCGACCACGTACAGGCACAGGCCGCCGAGCAGGACCGGACGGCGGCCGTAACGGTCGGACAACGGCCCCGACACCAGCATCGACAGCGCATAGCCGACCATGTAGAAGGTCAGCGTGAGCTGCAACTGCGCGTCGGTGCCGTGCAGCGCGTCGGCCATCGCCGGCAGCGACGGCAGATACGCATCGATCGTGACCCGCGGCAGGCACACGACGAGCAGCAACAGGCACAGCCAGCCCCACTGGGGTAATGAACGCGTTTTCATGGGGAAGCCCGTCTCCGGTCGGATTGATGTGGTCGTCAGCAATCTAAGGTCAAAGTGATATAAGCTGAAGGGCCATTAAATCCGCCACCGACTAGACCACTATGCCGCGAGGCAAAGCCGCGATTCCGCTCGATCTGCCGTGCCCGGCCGGGCTGTCCACGGGCAGTCCGCAGTCGAAGCAGGACTGCATTGCCGATGCGCTGCGCGACGCGATCCTGAAGCGCCTGCTGCCCGGCGACAGCCCGCTGCCGTCCAGCCGCACGCTCGCCGCGCGCTGGGGCGTCGCCCGGGGCACCGTCGAAGCGGCGTACGACCGGCTCGGCTCGGAGGGCTACATCGCCCGCACGCAAGGATCCGGGTCGCGGGTGTGCGCGGTGGTGCCGGACAGCTATCTGCGCGCGGCCGCGCAGTCGCGCGACACCGGCCTTCCCCGTTCCGGCCCACCCGCTGCGGCGGCGCCCGATGCCGCCGCGCCGGAACAGGGCGTGCGCCCGGGCGTGCCGTTCGTCGCACGGCTGGCCGATCCCGGCCTGCTGCCGATGCAGCAGTGGAAGAAGGCGCTCGGCGCGAGCCTGCTCGCCGCGACCGCGAACGACCTCGGTGCCACGCCGGCGCAAGGCGTCGAGGCCCTGCGCGACGAAATCGCCGCGTACCTGCGGGAATACCGCGGCATCCCGTGCAATGCCGGCGACATCGTGATCACGACCGGCATCCGGCATTCGATCGATCTCGTCGCGCGCACGCTGCTCGCGCCCGGCTCGACGGTGCTGATGGAAGATCCGGGCTACGTGTCGGCCTGGCAGATCTTCACGATCGCGGGCGCGACCGTGATCGACGTGCCGGTCGATCGGGAAGGCATCGACACGGCGTCGCTTGGCCGGCATCCCGAGGCGCGCGCGGCCTACGTGACGCCCGCGCATCAGGCGCCGCTCGGCGTCACGATGTCGGTGTCGCGCCGGCTCGAACTGCTCGACTGGGCGCAGCGCAACCGCGCGTGGATCATCGAGGACGACTACGACGGCGAATTCAGCTACCAGACCGCCCCGCTGCCGGCGCTGAAATCGCTCGACGCGTGCGATCGCGTGATCTACTGCGGCTCGTTCAACAAGACGCTGTTCTCGGGGCTGCGCATCGGCTTCATGGTCGTGCCGGCCGAACTGCGGCCGGCGCTGTCGGCCGTGTGGCATGCGACCGCGCGCTCGGTGGGCGCGGCGCCGCAACTGGCGCTGGCCCGCTTCATCGCGCACGGCGATTTTGCGAAGCACCTGCGCGCCGCGCGTCACGCGTACCGCCAGCGACGCGACATCGTGCTCGACCAGTTGGCGAAACACGCGCTCGGGCGGTACGCGGTGTCCGGCGAACACGCGGGCTTTCATTTCGTGCTGTGGCTGCCGCCCGGAATGGACGACGCCACGTACGTCGCGCAAGCGCGGGCGGCCGGCGTCGAATTGCAGCCGATCCGCGCATTCTGTCGCAGCGCGCGGTGCGAGGCGGGCGTCGTCGTCGGCTACTCGGCGCTGACGGCCGCGCACGCGCGGCATGGCGGCCGGCTGCTCGCCAAGCTGCTCGCGCCGCCCGCATAGCGGCCCTTGCCCTCGTTGCCGGGCCCCGCGGCACCCCCCCTCCTTCCGTCTCCCCCATCGTGCCGCGCGCCGCGAAACGCGGCGCCGCCGCCGCTTCGACTTCGGGAAATCCATGACCCAAAGGACACGATTGTGAACAGAAATGAAAGCGGGCTGAAAGTGCGCCGCAATTAACATCCGCTCCACTCGAACAACACCTAGACGTAACTGGAGGAAGACATGCCGTTTGCACCGAAGCAGCTCGCCGCCATGCTGGCGGTCGTTCTGGGCACTGCCGCCGGCGCCGCCGCCGCGCAGGTTCCGGCCGGGTATCCGGGGAGCTACCAGGGCGTGATCGACGCCGCGAAGAAGGAAGGCAAGCTGATCGTCTACTCGACGACCGACACGGGCCTCGTGCGCCCGCTGATCAAGGACTTCGAAAGCCTGTACGGCGTGAAGGTCGAGTACAACGACATGAACAGCACCGAGCTGTACAACCGCTACATCAGCGAGAACGCGGCGAGCAGCACCAGCGCCGACGTGCTGTGGAGCTCGGCGATGGACCTGCAGGTCAAGCTCGTCAACGACGGCCTGATGGCGTCCTACGATTCGCCCGAAAGCGCGAACGTGCCGCAATGGGCGCAGTACCAGAAGCAGGCGTACGGCACGACGTTCGAGCCGCTCGCGATCGTCTACAACAAGCGCCTGATCCCCGAGAACGAAGTGCCGAAAACGCGCGCCGACCTGATCAAGCTGCTCACGTCGCAACCCGACCGGTTCAAGGGCAAGGTCACGACGTACGACGTCGAGAAATCGGGCGTCGGCTTCAACGCGCTGACGCAGGACGCGCACCTGAACGAGAAGGTCACGTGGGAACTCGTGAAGGCGATCGGCGCGACCGGACCGAAGCTGCAGTCGAGCACCGGCGCGATGATGGAACGGATCTCGTCGGGCGAGAACCTGATCGGCTACAACATCATCGGTTCGTACGCCTACGCGAAAGCGAAGAAGGACAAGTCGATCGGCTACGTGTTTCCGAGGGACTACACGCAGATCGTGAGCCGCCTCGCGACGATCTCGAAGAAATCGAAGAACCCGAACGCCGCGAAGCTGTGGGTCGACTACCTGCTGTCCAAGCGCGGCCAGACGCTGATCGCGGACCAGGCGAACCTGTATGCGATCCGCACGGACGTGACTGGCGAAACGTCGGCCGCGAGCCTCACGAAAGAACTCGGCGATTCGCTGAAGCCGATCCAGATCGGCACCGGCCTGCTCGTCTATCTCGACCAGTCGAAGCGCCTCGCTTTCCTGAAGCAATGGCAGCAGGCGATCAAGCGCTGATCCGCTGACTGCCGGCCGCCCGCCGCATTCGGCGCGGGCGGCCCCTTCCCCTTACCGACTTCCTTGAGGCGGCCATCCGGATGGCCGCAGGGGCGAACTCATGCTTTCAACCAGCACACACGGAACGGCACCCACCGCTCCGCCCACCGCCGGCCCGCGCGACACGATTCCCGCGCTGCCGGTCAGCAGCCTGCAGCCGCTCGCCGGCATGCTGCGCTGGATCGTCGTTGCGGTGCTGACCGTCGCGGTCGCGCTGCCGCTCGGCTTCATCCTGTTCCAGAGCCTGCTGTCCGCGCCGTTCTTCGACGCGAACAAGACGCTCGGCATCGAAGGCTTCCGCTTCATCTTCCACGATCCCGACTTCTGGTCGGCCGTGAAGAACTCGTTCATCATCGCCGGCGGGATGCTGTTCATCTCGATCCCGCTCGGCGGCATCCTCGCGTTCCTGATGGTGCGCACCGACCTGCCCGGCCGCCGCTGGCTCGAACCGCTGCTGCTCACGCCCGTGTTCGTGTCGCCGATGGTGCTCGCGTTCGGCTACGTGGTCGCGGCGGGCCCGGTCGGCTTCTACTCGGTGTGGTTCAAGGAACTGTTCGGGGTGCAGAACGTACCCTGGAACGTGTACTCGATCTTCGCGATCACCGTGATCGTCGGCCTCACGCACGTGCCGCACGTGTACCTGTACTCGTCGGCCGCGCTGCGCAACCTCGGCTCGGACGTCGAGGAAGCCGCGCGCGTGACGGGCGCCCGCCCGTTCCGCGTCGCACTCGACGTGAGCCTGCCGATGACGATGCCCGCGCTGCTGTTCGCCGGCGTGCTCGTGTTCTTCCTCGGCTTCGAGGTGTTCGGGCTGCCGCTCGTGCTCGGCGATCCGGAAGGCCACCTCGTGCTCGCGACCTACCTGTACAAGCTGACCAACAAGCTCGGCGTGCCGTCGTACCACCTGATGGCCGCGGTCGCGGTGTGCATCGTCGCGATCACGTTCCCGCTCGTGCTGCTGCAGCGCCGCCTGCTGAAAACGGCGAACCGCTTCGTCACCGTGAAGGGCAAGGCCGGCCGCGCGACGGTGCTGCCGCTCGGCGTGTGGCGCTGGGTCGCGCTCGCGATCGTCGCGCTGTGGCTGATGCTGACCGTGATCGTGCCGATCTCCGGCATCGTGCTGCGCGCGTTCGTGACCAACTGGGGCGAAGGCGTCGCGCTCGCCGAGGTGCTGACGCTGTCGAACTTCATCGAGCTGTTCGAACAGGACAACCTGGTGCGCGCGATCGTCAACACGCTCGGCATCGGCGTGATCGGCGGCGCGCTCGCGGTCGGCTTCTACTCGCTCGTCGCATTTGCCGGCCACCGCCGCCCCGACTGGGCGACCAAGCTGCTCGACTATCTCGTGCTGCTGCCGCGCGCGGTGCCCGGCCTGCTCGCCGGCCTCGCGTTCCTGTGGATCTTTCTGTTCGTCCCCGGCCTGCGCGAGCTGAAGAACTCGATGTGGAGCATCTGGATCGCCTACACGGTCGTGTGGCTCGCGTACGGGATGCGGCTCATCCAGAGCGCGCTGCTGCAGGTCGGCCCGGAACTGGAGGAAGCGGGCCGCAGCGTCGGCGCGACGCGCAGCCGCGTGTCGCTCGACGTGACGCTGCCGCTCGTGCGTTTCGGCCTGCTCGCGGCATGGCTGCTGATCTTCATGATCTTCGAGCGCGAATACTCGACGGCCGTCTACCTGCTGTCGCCCGGCACCGAAGTGATCGGCGCGCTGCTCGTGTCGCTGTGGGCGACCGGCGCCGTCGACCAGGTCGCCGCGCTTTCTGTCATCAACATTGCGATGGTCGGCGCCGGTCTCGGCGTGGCCCTGCGTTTCGGAGTGAAACTTCATGGATAAGCTCATCGTCGACGACCTGCATCTCAGCTACGGCGCCAATCCGATCCTCAAGGGCGTGTCGTTCGAACTGAAGGCCGGCGAAGTCGTGTGCCTGCTCGGCGCGTCGGGCAGCGGCAAGACCACGCTGCTGCGCGCGGTGGCCGGCCTCGAACAGCCGTCCGACGGCCGTATCCAGCTCGACGACCGCGTGTTCTTCGACGGCGCGAAACGCATCGACCTGCCCGTCGAACAACGCTCGCTCGGCCTCGTGTTCCAGTCGTATGCGCTGTGGCCGCACCGCACCGTGGCCGACAACGTCGGCTACGGGCTGAAGCTGCGCCGCGTCGCCCCGGCCGAACAGAAGCGCCGCGTGCAGGCCGCGCTCGACCAGCTCGGCCTCGGCCATCTCGCGGAACGCTTTCCGCACCAGCTGTCGGGCGGCCAGCAACAGCGCGTCGCGATTGCGCGCGCGCTCGTCTACAACCCGCCGGTGATCCTGCTCGACGAACCGCTGTCGAACCTCGACGCGAAACTGCGCGAGGAAGCACGTGCGTGGCTGCGCGAGCTGATCGTGTCGCTCGGGCTGTCGGCCCTGTGCGTGACGCACGACCAGACCGAAGCGATGGCGATGTCCGACCGCATCCTGCTGCTGCGCAACGGCCGCATCGAGCAGGAAGGCACGCCGGCCGAGCTGTACGGCGCGCCGCGCTCGCTGTACACGGCCGAGTTCATGGGCAGCAACAACCGGATCGATGCACGCGTCGCGGCGATCGACGGCGAACGCGTGACGCTGGCCGGCGACGGCTGGGAACTGCAGGCGCTCGCCCGCGACACGTTCGCGCCGGGCCAGGACGCGCAGGCGGTGATCCGCCTCGAACGCGTGCAGGTCGCCGACGGCCCGGGCGCGAACCGCCTGCAGGCCGATCTCGTCACGTCGATGTATCTCGGCGACCGCTGGGAATACCTGTTCCATTGCGGCGAGATGCGCCTGCGCGCGTTCGGCCACGTGCCGCGCGCGGCCGGCAAGCACTGGATCGAATTCCCGGCCAACGACTGCTGGGCGTTCGCGAAAGCGGGCTGACCCGGTCGCGGCGGGCGCATTGCCCGCCACCTGCGCGCTGTCCGTCACCTGTCGACACGCATGTCCGGCGGACGTCTTCGGGCGTCCGCCGCGGCATGCTGGGCGCCGTATCCGCTTCATCACGCTCACCCCGGTTTACCCGGCTTCACCCTGCTTTCCGCTGTTTCACCTACTCACAAGAACCAAGGAGACACCGTCAATGAAGTCACGCGCAGAACGTTCCCTTCGCGCCGCCGTCCTGACCGGCTCGGCCGCCGTCGCCGGTCTCGCCGCGGGCGCCGCCCACGCGCAGTCGTCGGTCACGATATACGGGATCATGGATGCCGGCATCGAGTTCGCGAACCACGCGGCGCCGGAGGGCGGCAATTCGTACAAGCTCAAGTCCGGCAACAAGAACACCTCGCGCTGGGGGCTGCGCGGCGTCGAGGATCTCGGCGGCGGGCTGAAGGCCGTGTTCCGTCTCGAAAGCGGGATCGATCTCGCGAACGGCACGTCCGACGACGGCCCCGACTCGATCTTCGGGCGCCGCGCAACCGTCGGCCTGAAGGGCAAGTGGGGCGAGATCTCGCTCGGCCGCAACTTCACCGTCACCTACGACTACATGCTGCCGTTCGACCCGATGGGTTATTCGCAGAACTACTCGTGG
Organism: Burkholderia metallica; assembly: GCF_001718555.1. Lineage (NCBI taxonomy): Bacteria > Pseudomonadati > Pseudomonadota > Betaproteobacteria > Burkholderiales > Burkholderiaceae > Burkholderia > Burkholderia metallica. The sequence goes on along the minus strand of NZ_CP013403.1, from coordinate 1,258,231 downwards.
GCATCGTCGTCGATGGCGACCGGCGGCCGCAAGGACGGCATGTTCACGCGTTCGTCGAACGCGGTGCGCTACGACGGCGAATTCAGCGGTTTCAAGTTCGGCGCGATGTACGGCTTCGGCAACGTCCCCGGCAGCGTGAAGACCAGTTCGAAGTACGATGCGGCGATCGGCTACGAGGGCGGCGCGTTCGGCGCGGTGGTCGCGTTCGACCGGCAGAACGGCGCGTCCGACAGCGTGACGCCGGCCGACCCGGTCAACTACATCCAGGGGATTCATGCGGGCCTGAGCTACGACTTCGGCAATCTGAAGACGATGGCCGGCTACCGCAACTACAAGCGCACGTATCGCACCAGCGCCGCGAACCAGTTGAGCGACATGTACTGGGTCGGTGGCTCGTACCAGTTCACGCCGACGTTCTCGTTGATCGGCGCCGTTTACCACCAGAACATCAAGGGCGGCACGGATGCCGATCCGACGCTCGTGTCGATGCGCGCGCAGTATGCGCTGTCGAAGCGCACGGTGCTGTACGCGGCCGGCGCCTTCGCGATCGGACAGCATGGGCAGAAGGTCGGCGTGTCGCGCGATGTCAACGGCTACGGCACCACGCAGGTCGGCGTGACGGCCGGGATTCAGCAGCGGTTCTGAGCCTGACGGCGGGTGGCGGCGCGCGCGCGGCGTGCCGCCACCCGATCGCTCGCGATTGCACGACGCGGTTCGCCGGACCTGTCGGTATCCTGAAGAAATGGCCTCCGCAAACGGCGCCGGCCAGCCGCGCACCGTCGCTTCGTCATCCGCCCTCGCGCATCGTGAACACCGGTCGCACCACGCTGCTCGTGTCGGCCCAATGCGCACCGACGTCCGCCAGCGGCACGGCCCGCGTGTCGATCGACAGGCCCGCCGGCCCCGCCGCGTCGAACACGCCGCGCACCGACGCCAGCAGGCGCGGCAGCGGCACGCTGCCGAGGCCGCTGCCCATCAGCTCGATCGCCGTCGCCCGCAGCACCGCGCCCGGCAACAGCACGTCCGCACCGCCGATCGAGCCGATCTGCACGAAACGCAGCCGGCGGCCCTCGGGCGTCGCCTTCGCCGCGGCGACCAGCAGCACCTGTGCGCTGCTTCCCCACAGATAGTCGAGCACGACATCCACGCCCGCGCGCAAATGCGGCTCGAGCGCCCGCGCCAGATGCACGTCGTCCTGCTGCAGCGATACGACCGCATCCGCGCCCGCGCTCGACAACGCTTGCAGCGCGGCCGCATTGCGGCCGGTCGCGATCACCCGCGCGGCGCCGAGATGCTTCGCGATCCGCACCGCCAGCCGCCCCGACGCACCCGTTGCACCGTTGACGAGTACCGTCTCGCCCGCGACGAGCCGCGCACGCTCGGTCAGCGCGGCCCACGACGACATCCCGGGAATCGCGATCGCCGCGGCCGTGACGTCGTCGAGCGTGTCGGGCAGCGGCACGCACTGCGTATCCGGCGCGATCGTGCGCTCGGCCATCGCGCCGAACGGTGCGGAGGCGCCGAAGAAATAGACGCGTCGACCGTCATCGAGACGGCCGACACCGTCGACGCCGACGACGAACGGATAGCGCATGTCCGACGAGTAGTGCCTGCCGGACGCACGCCCCTGCGCGAGCCGGCTCAGCGCGGACGCCGTCACGTCGATCAGACGGTGGCCCGGCATCGCACGCGGCGCTTCGAATTCCATATGGACGGGACGCTCGCCGGCGCCCGTCACGACGGCTGCTTTCATCGCGACTCCTTGAATCGGGGATCCCGATCGACGGTTCCGGCGTGCGTGCTGCGTGCGTCGAGCCACGCACGCAGCGCGGGATCGCGTACTTCCAGCACGTCGAACAGGCCCAGCGCACGCAACGCGGGCAATGCGTCGATCGTGTCGGCCTCCGCGCGCGCCCGGTCGGCGGGCGCGGCGTTCGGGTCGGTCAGCACCCGCGCGTTGATCAGGAATGCGCCGACCGTGCCCTTGCGGATCGTCGTTGCGCCGACCTCGATCCGGTCGGCATGGTCGGGAAGCATGTGTTCGGCTCGCATCGTGTCGTACTCCGGTTGTCATCGATGGACGCAGTGTAGGCGTGCGAATCCGGCCGATCTCCGGTATAACGGCCATTCGATACCGATATCCGGCCATGTCCGATCCTCTGCTGCCCGCCCGCTTCGTCACGTCCGACGACGGCCCGTTCGTCGTCGCGGCCGTCATGTCGCAGCGCGACCCGCGCGTGACGCCGCCCCACTCGCATGCGCGCGGCCAGCTCGTCGGCGCGCTGAGCGGGCTCGTGACGATCGGTCTCGACGGCGAGGACTGGGTCGTGCCGGCGATCCATGCAATCTGGATTCCGCCGCATTGCCGGCATTCATTGCGCTCGTTCGGGCCGATTGCCGGCTGGTCGGCGTTCGTCGCCGAAGCGCGCTGCGCGTCGCTGCCGGCGACCCCGCGCGCGATCCGCACGACGCCGCTGCTGCGCGAGGCCGTGCAGCGCGCGGCGAGCTGGGACGGCTCGGACCTGGATGCCGCGCAAACGCGGATCGCCGACGTGATCCTCGATGAAATCGCGTCGTCGGAGGTCGAGGCACTGGGGCTGGTGCGGCCCCGGGATCCGCGGCTCGTCAGGATTACCGACGCGCTTGCCGCGGATCTCGCGGACAACCGGCGGCTGGAGGAGTGGGCCGAATGGGCCGGCATTAGCGCGCGGACGATGAGCCGCCGCTTCGTCGCGGAGACGGGGCTGACCTTCGCGCAGTGGCGTCAGCAGGCCAGGTTGCTGCGGGCGCTGGAGCGAATCGCCGACGGCGTGCCGGTGACGACGATCGCGCTCGATCTCGGGTACGACAATGTGAGCGCGTTCATCGACATGTTCCGCCGTGCGCTGGGGACGACGCCGGGGAGGTATATGGAGACCGGTCGATTCGAGCTACTCAAGAATGAGCACCAATGAACACTGCCTCCTGTCAAGTCAGCCTGAATCACGTCGCAGAATATAGCCATGCTGTCGCTGCAATCGGAACTCTATACAATTTTTTCGCGGCACAAGCAGGTCGGGACGCGTGAAAATTTCCAATTTGATCGCGGCATCGAAGTAATCGTCGCGCAGGCTGTCCACGAAAAAATATCAACCATGGTCAAAGCAATCACCAACCTGAACTCTTCTAGCGGCAAGGGCTTCACTTACGAACATCGCGTTGCAGCTGTCTATGCGTCTGCATTGCTATGTGAACAGAGTGCTCATGGCCTCGAAGGGAAAATTGTGAGCCGAGTTGCGTTGCAGCGCAAAGCGGTGGACGAACCGATGGATGACGTCATTGTCGATGCGGTGGCTCGAAATGCAGATATCTATCGACTTAGCCTGCAGGTCAAGCAATCTCTCACTATAACGAGCGCTCCCAGCAATACAGACTTCAGAGAAGTCATTGAAGCGGCATATTTGACGATAACATCTCAAGGATTCGATCGTGGCTTGCACCGGGTAGGTGTCGTAACTGGGAAATTCACATCAGCCGAAGCTCTGCCTGCGTTTTCCGCACTCTGCAGTGCGGCAGCGCATCAAAGTGCCTCATCGTTCACGCGCTATTACGGCACAAACGGCGGAATTCCGATCGTCACAAACAAGGTCGTTCGTGATCAATACGATTCCGTCACGCAAATCATTGCACCTCTTGTTGCGTCAGGCGACATTGCAGAACAAACTCATCGCCTGCTGTCGTCTTTCGTCCCAATCGAGATGCGGCTCGGAAGCCCCGGGGCATCCGATGAATTGTATGCGGAGCAGATGATCCGCAATTTCCTTCCCGAGCACGAAAAGGCTCTTGCTGGTTCAGTATGGAGATGTGTGCTCGACATTGTAGATCTAGGGACATCGCTAAGTGCCGAACTGGATCGGGAAAAGATCATCGCTGGACTGGACGGTCAGTTCGAAATTCCAAGTGCTCGCCAGACTAATGCATCTCCCTCGCCTTCGAAATGGTGGAAACCGCGCCGACGATTGGTTGCACTAGGCGTGTTCGCGTCTCTATTTGTGGCAGTCGGTACCTGGGGGCTCTCAAAATCCGAACGTGAATCTACCAACGCACAACCCTTGATCCCGGTGCCGGGGCGCTCCATGATCGATCGTTCGATCAACCTCGCCAAGATGGAGGGTGCTACGTCCACCGACGCTAGCAATGAATTCGTAATCGCGATTCCTTTCGCACGTCCGAGTTTGCCCCGCGGATCAACAATGCCGGAAGGGGCAAACGTCGTAGCACTATCGAACGCGTCACCCCTTCGCGTTGATAATCAGGATATCGTTTTCGGTGCCGGTCGATGCCGAATGCTTGGAACAGTCGAATGGCCAGATCAATCCATACTGCAGGGAGAAGCAACGATCCAGGGCCTCTCTTGCGTGATGGAAAACGGGGATTCCTACAGCCTCGGCCGAGAAAATACATCCCCCATCGGGTTCGTCACTGAGGCCGGAACGCCGGCTAACAGAACACTGTCGTTAATCGACGACGACAAGACTGTCACACTCCCACCCAATCACCGGTACATGGTGCGGTTCTTTGAACCGGTCCGAGCTTTGACCTTCACCGGTAAATCGGCAATCACTTGGTGAAACACAGGTCCCCGTGGCTCACCGGCATCTTGTAGCGGCCCACTCGCCAACTTCAACAACGCTCCCTTGATGCCGGAAACACCAAAATGGTATTCATAAACGCCACATCGACTCAGTAGACACCACCACTCGTTGACCGTGTCTCAGACTTCCCCTTGAACTGCGCGGCCAACCGCTCCGCACTCCTCGCCAGCAGCGTCGTATCGACACCGACCGCGACGAACAACGCCCCGGCTTCCAGATAGCGCCGCGCGGCCGCTTCATCCGCGCTCAGGATGCCCGGCGCCTTGCCGGCTGCCTTGATCGCGCGGATCGCCCCGTCGATCGCGGCCTGCACGTCCGGATGCCCCGGATTGCCGAGATGCCCGAGATCGGCCGCGAGATCCGCGGGCCCGATGAACACGCCGTCGACGCCGTCGACCCGCGCAATCGCATCGATCGCATCGAGCCCCGCACGCGTCTCGACCTGCACGAGCACGGCCATCTCGTCGTTCGCACGATGCAGATAATCGCCGACGCGATTCCACCGCGACGCACGCGCCAGCGCACTGCCCACGCCGCGCATCCCGTGCGGCGGATAACGCGTCGCCGCCACCGCCGCGCGCGCTTCGTCCGCGCTCTGCACCATCGGAACGAGCAACGTCTGCGCGCCGAGATCGAGCACCTGCTTGACGATCACCGGATCATTCCACGGCACGCGCACGACCGGCTGCGACGAATACGGCGCGATCGCCTGCAGTTGCGCCAGGATCGTCGGCACCGTGTTCGGCGCATGCTCGCCGTCGATCAGCAGCCAGTCGAAACCGGCACCCGCGACCACTTCGGCGCTGTACGGATTCGCGAGCCCGAGCCACAGCCCGATCTGCGCGTCGCCGCGTGCAAGTGCGGCCTTGAAGACATTCGAAGGAATCTGCATCGCTCGCTCACCTCACGCGAAGTAGCACTGGATCGTCCCGAGCGGACCGTAGTCGACGCTGAACGTATCGCCCGGCCGCGCCGCGCACGGCCGCGTGAACGAGCCGCCGAGCACGATCTGCCCCGGCTCCAGCGCGACGTCGAAGCGCGCGAGCCGATTGGCAAGCCACGCGACGCCGTTCGCCGGATGGTTCAGCACCCCGGCCGCCACCCCGGTTTCCTCGACCACGCCATTGCGCGACATGATCGCCGCGACCCACCGCAGATCGACGTCCTGCGGCTTCACCGGCCGCCCGCCGATCACGACGCCCGCGTTCGCCGCGTTGTCGGCGATCGTGTCGAACACCTTGCGCGGCCGCTTCGTGTCGGGGTCGATCGACTGGCTGCGCGCATCGATAATCTCGAGCGCCGGCACGACGTAGTCGACCGCGTCGTACACGTCGAAGATCGTGCAGTCCGGGCCGGTCAGCCGCTTGCCGAGCACGAACGCGAGTTCGACCTCGACGCGCGGCACGATGAAACGGCTGGCGGGAATCGTGCCGCCGTCGGCGAAGAACATGTCGTCGAGCAGCGCGCCGTAGTCGGGCTCGTCGATCTGCGACGTGTTCTGCATCGCCTTCGACGTGAGGCCGATCTTGTGGCCCTTCAGCGTGCGGCCTTCGGCGAGCTTGAGGGCCACCCACGCGCGCTGGATCGCATACGCGTCGTCGATCGTGATGTCGGGATGGTCGAGCGAGATCTGGCGGATCTGCTGGCGCTCGCGCTCGGCGTCGTGCAGACGCTGCGCGAGCTGGTCGATGAGGGCGGGTTCGAGCATGGTCGGATCGGGAATGGGGTTCAGCCTGCCCGCTTGTAGCGGGCATGGATGTTGTTGTGCTTGTACGAGCCGCTTTCGCTGAACTCGGTCAATTCCATCGACAGCGCGAGGTAGCGTTTCGCGTACAGCTCGGCGAAATGCGCCTTCAGCGCATCGAACAGCGCGTCGCACGCGGCCTTTTTCTGCTCGTCGGTGCGGCCCGAACCGATCTTGAGCGTCACGTGGACGAACGCGTCGTCCTCCGTACCGTCGGCCACGCAGTAATCCTGCAGTTCGATCGCGCGCGAGCGGATGCCGCCCGTCGGGAACACGCCGCCCTGCGCGATCAGCGTCTCGTTGATCGTGCGCAGCAGCGCGGGAATGCGGGCGTCGTCGCGGATGTTCGCGGTGTATTCAACGACGATATGCGGCATGTCGGGTCTCCTGTCGAATGGGTGGCGAAGTGCTCAGGACAACGGAAAGATCGCATTGATCTGCCCGGTGCCCGAACTCGCGAAATAGTCGGTCACGATCTCGACGGGTTTGTCGTAGCGATCCCAGCCGAGCAGGCCGAGCAGCATCGCGGTGTCGTGCATCCCGCCTTCGCCGTGGCAATGCGTGTTGTACTCGGGCAGCATCGCGCAGAACGTCCTGAAATCGCCCTGCTTCCACAGCTCGACCACGCGCAGGTCGACCTGCCGGAAGAATTCGCGGCTGATCTGGTGAATCGATTCCTCGGGGCTGCCGTTGTCGTTGAAGCGGTGCGACAGCGAGCCGCTCGCGAGAAACGCGACGTTCGAATCGCTGTTCTCGATCGCTTCCAGCAGCGCCTCGCCGAAGCGCCGGCTTTCGTCGAGCTGATGCCACATGCACCAGCCGGCGATCGACACGACCTTGAAGTGCTGGTCGCCGTTCATGTAACGCATCGGCACGAGTGTGCCGTATTCGAGTTCGAGGCTGTCGATCTCGTGCGCGCGCGTCGCGATCCCGCGCCCGCTGGCCGTCTCGGCGATCAGCCGGCCGAGCGCCGGGTTTCCCGGATACGCGTACTGCATGTCGCGAATGAAATGCGGCAGTTCGTTGCTCGTGTACGTGCCCGAGAACCGCGCGTTGCAGTTCACGTGATAGCCGGCATTGACGAGCCAGTGCACGTCCGACACGACGATCGTGTCGACGCCGAGCGCGCGGCAGCGCTCGCCGATCAGCCGATGGCCGCGGATCGCCGCTTCGCGGCAGCCGTGATGCTTGCCGGGCATTTCCGACAGGTACATCGACGGCACGTGCGTGATTTTCGCGGCGAGGGACAGTTTCCCCATCGTTCAAGTCTCCTGTCGGCCGGAGTTAGCGCTTTAGCGGTTACTCCGGCCCCATGCTTCGCGGTCGACTGGAGTTAGCGCTTTCGCGATTATTCCAGCCCCTTGCGTGGCCGGCGTGCCGGCCAGGGAATCATTTCGTGCTGCCGGGCGCGTCGCGCCCGTTACACGCCCCAGCGCGGAATGTGGTGCGATCCCATCGAGATGCACACGTTCTTGATCTCGGCGAACACCTCGAAACTGTATTCGCCGCCCTCGCGTCCGGTGCCCGATTCCTTCACGCCGCCGAACGGCTGGCGCAGGTCGCGCACGTTCTGGCTGTTCACGAACACCATGCCCGCTTCGATGCCGCGCGCGAGGCGATGCACCTTGCCGACGTCCTGTGTCCAGATGTACGACGCGAGGCCGTACGACGTGGCGTTCGCGAGCCGCAGCCCTTCCTCCTCGTCCTCGAACGGGATCAGGCACGCGACCGGCCCGAAGATTTCTTCCTGCGCGACACGCATCCGGTTGTCGACGTCGGCCAGCACGGTCGGCCGCACGAAGTTGCCGTTGCGCAGATGGTCGGGCAGGCCCGCCGGCTTGTCCGCGCCGCCCGCGACCACGCGCGCGCCTTCCTGCTCGCCGATGCGGATGTAGCCCGTCACCTTCTCCCAGTGCTGGCGCGTGATCATCGCGCCGAGGTTCGTGGCCGGATCGGACGGATCGCCGACCACCAGGTTGTTCGCGCGGCGCGCGAATTCCTGCACGAAGCGATCGTAAATCGTGCGCTGCACGAAGATCCGCGAGCCCGCGGTGCAGCGTTCGCCGTTGATCGAGAAGATCGTGAACAGCGACGCGTCGAGCGCGCGGTCGAAATCGGCGTCGTCGAAGATCAGCACCGGCGACTTGCCGCCGAGTTCCATCGAATACTTCTTGAGACCGGCGCGTTCCATGATCCGCTTGCCGGTGACCGTACCGCCGGTGAACGACACCGCACGCACGTCGGGGTGGCGCACCAGCGCGTCGCCGACCGTTGCGCCGTAGCCCTGCACGACGTTGAGCACGCCCGGCGGAATGCCGGCTTCGAGCGCGAGGCGTCCGAGCTGATCGGCCGTCAGCGGCGACAGCTCCGACATCTTCAGCACGGCGGTGTTGCCGAGCGCGAGGCACGGCGCGGTCTTCCACGTCGCGGTCATGAACGGCACGTTCCACGGCGACACCAGCGCACACACGCCGACCGGCTGGTACAGCGTGTAGTTCAGCATCTGGTCGTCGACCGGATAGGTGCGGCCGTTCATCTGCACGCACACTTCCGCAAAGAAGTTGAAGTTCTCGGACGCGCGCGGAATCAGCTGCTTGCTCGTCTGCGCGATCGGCAGGCCGGTGTCCTGCGTCTCAAGCGCCGCGAGCATCGGCACGTTCTTCTCGATCAGCTCGCCGAGCTTGCGCATCAGCTTCGCGCGTTCCTTCGCGGGCGTGTTCGCCCATTTCGGGAACGCTTCCTTCGCCGCGCGCACGGCCGCGTCGACTTCGGCCTCTCCGCCCGAGGCGACGTCGGTGATCACGTCGCCCGTCGCGGGATTCAGCGTCGTGAACGTCTCGCGGCTCTCGACTTCGCGGCCGTCGATCCAGTGCTTGATGGTCATGCTCTCTCCTTGGGCGACGGGCTCAGCCGGCGCGATAGTAGTCTGCATCGCCGACGATCGTGTTCACGAGCCGGCCGATGCCTTCGATTTCGGTCACGACCTCGTCGCCCGGCTTCGTGTCCGCCAGCCCCTCGGGCGTGCCGGTCAGGATCAGGTCGCCCGGCGAGAGCGTCATGAAGCCGCTGATGTGCTCGATCAGCGCCGGCACGTCGAAGATCATGTCGCGCGTGCTGCCGCGCTGCGTCTCCTGGCCGTTCACCGTCGTGCGCAGCGTCAGGTCGCCCGCGTCGCCGATCTCGTCGCGGCTGACGAACCACGGCCCGAGCGGCGTGCAGGTGTCGCGGTTCTTCACGCGCAGGTTCGGCCGGTAGTAGTTCTCGAGATAGTCGCGAATCGCATAGTCGTTCGCGACCGTGTAGCCGGCCACATAGTCGAGCGCCTGCGCGCGGCTCACGTTGCGCGCGGGCCGGCCGATCACGACCGCCAGCTCGCACTCGTAGTGCATGTGGGTGGCATCCGCCGGGCGCACGGTGCGCGACCGGTGGCCGACGAACGTGTTCGGCCCTTTCAGGAAGATCAGCGGTTCGCTCGGCGCGTTGAACGCGAGTTCCTTCGCGTGGTCCGCGTAGTTCAGGCCGAGCGCGAACGTCGTGCGCGGCGCGACGGGCGGCAGCCAGATCACCGCGTCTTCGGCAACGACGCTTCCCGTATCGAGGCGGATCGCGCCGTCGCCGGCCGGTTCGGCTGCATGCAGTGCGCCGTTGTAGATCACGCGCGCCGTCTTCATCGTGCTTCCTCCGCCATCAGCGTGTGCCGCAACGTGCCGATGCCGGCGGCGGCGATCTCGATCGTGCTGCCCGCGCGGGCGCGCGGCGCGCCGCCCGCGACGCCGAGCAGCAGCACGTCGCCGGCGTCGAACGACATGAAGGCCGTCACGTCCGCGATCAGCTCGCGCACCGGGCGGATCAGCGTGGCGGTCGACGCGGATGCCGCGGTTTCGCCGTCGATCCGCACGCTCAGGCCGATCGCGTCGACGTCGCCGAGCGCGGCGGCCGGCACGATGACGGGGCCCAGCGGGCAAAAGCCGTCGCGGCACTTGAAGCGCACGGCCGGACGGTAGTAATCGGGATGCGGCACCGACACGTCGCTCGCGAGCGTGAAGCCGTGAACATAGTCGAGCGCCTGCGCGGCCGGCACGCGCGTCGCGCGCCGGGCGAACACGACGGCCACCGATGCACCGATTTCCAGCGCATCTACACCGGCCGGCACGACGACGGCCGCACCGTCGGCCGCATGCGTGTTGGCCGGCTTGATATACAGGATCGGCGCCTGCGGCGGACGGCCGTAAGGCGGTGCATTCACGGCCTCGCCGAGCGCGTCGAGCGCGTGGCGCTCGTTGAGCAGCGCCCCGTAGACGGTACCGATGGCGACCGGCAACGGCGGCGCCGCGGCGGTCGTGCAAGACAGCTCCATGCGTCATTCCCCTGCCGCGCGTCGCGGCGCATCGTCAATACTTAACATCTTAAGTAAACAATCGGACGCTGACAACCTCGATTACCCTGATAAGCGAAATTCACTACCGGCGGCTGTTAAGATTGATGCGTCCCCGTCCACTATCCACCCCGATGAACCGTACGCTCGACCATCGCAACCTGGCCATGCTGCTGCTCGAGGCCCGCGAAACGCTGATGGGTCTGTTTCGCCCCATTCTCAAGGAATTCGCGCTGACCGAACAGCAATGGCGGATCATCCGCGTGCTCGACGGCGAACCGGCGCAGGCGCTCGAAGCGGGACAGATCGCACGGCGCTGCTGCATCCTGAGCCCGAGCCTCACGGGCGTGCTGGAGCGGATGGAGCGCGACGGCCTGATCACCCGCACGCGCGCGCAGGAAGATCAGCGCCGGCTGCTGGTCGGCCTGACGCCGCAAAGCAGGAAACTGGTCACGGAAATCGGCCCGCGGATCGACGAGCAGTACCGGCAGCTCGAATCGCGGTTCGGCCAGGACGGCCTCGAAGACATCTATCGCGCGCTCGACCGGCTCATCGAGCTCGGCGGCAACCCGTGAGGACGGCGCCCGCTCCCGCCGGCGGCGGAAACGGGCGCCGGTGCAACGCGGGCGGTCAGTGCAACGCGCCGCGCATCAGTTCGGTCACGGCCACGCCGCGCGACGTGCGCATGCATTCCTCGACGTAATCGATGAACGGCAACGGCTCGAAATCGATTTCGTCGCGCACGCGGCGGTTGTCGAACACGCGATCGACCGTCGCGAATTCCCCGCAGCGCTGCAACGCCCGGCCGATCACGCGCTCGAGCGCCGGATCGGTCCGCCCGAGCACGTCGCGCACCACGAGCGGCAGTTCGGCCGGCGCGCACGCCGCGTAGCGCGGCGCGCCCGTCATCCCCGCCGCCTCGTCCATCGCGCGCACGATCTGCGCGACCTGCGGCGCCTCGTCGCCGGCCGACACGTGATACAGGTCGTGCGCGAGCGTCGGCTTGACCGCCAGCAGCATCGTCGCGCGCGCCACGTCGTCCACCGACACGATGTCGATGCGCGTCATCGGCCGCGCGGTGAAACGTCGCGCGGCATGCGCAAGCCGGAACATCCAGAACGAATTCGGCGCGGGCCGCGTCCCGAGCACCGTGTGGCCGACCACGTGCGACGGCCGCACGACGACGAGCGGCAGCCCGAGCGCACGCAGGCGCTGCTCGGTCTGCGCCTTCGCGCGCAGGTAGTCCGCCGCGAGCACGGCGCCCGGCAGGCCTTCGTCGTGGTGCGCCGTGTCGTTCGCCGTATCGCCCATCGCCTCTTCCTGCACGATGCCGCCGCGGCCCGCATGCGCGTACGCGGTGCCGACGTACACGAAGCGCTGCAGGCGCGGCGTCCGTGCGAAACGCTCGGCGAAGCGCACCGCATCGGCGATGTCGGCCCGCAGGTGCGCACCGTCGGCCGGCGATGCATGGCCGGCGCAGTGAATCACGTGCGTCGCATCCGCGAGGCGCGGCGCGTCGGCGCCTTGCCACACGTCGCCGAGCGCGCCGACGATCACGTTCGCGTCGGTCAGGCGCGACGCCCAGTACGGCGCCAGCCCCGCACGCAACGCTGCTTCGCGAAGCCGCGCGACGGCGTGGCCGCGATCCTGCGCACGCACGACGCAGACGATGCGCTCAAGCAGCCCCGCATTGACGAGCGCCGTCAGCACGGTACTGCCGATGAAGCCGGTTGCGCCGGTCAGCACCAGCCGTCCGACGTTCGCCGCCGCGACCGGTGCGCTGGCCGGCGACACGAGGCTCGTGCGCCAGTTGAGCGACAACGCGGTTTTCCAGATCAGCACGATAGTCTCCTTCGAAGAGTCGGCCGGGCGGCGTGGCGCCCGCGGTTGCGGGACGCGCACGGCACAGCGGCCGGGCCGGGGCCTGACGCGCGCCCCGGCGGTCCCGATCGGGCGTGCGGCCCGCGATCGCGTCGATCGCGTCTCTGGCACGAGGCGGCGGCAGCCGCCGGGGACGGGCGTCCGCGGCACTGGATCGGGAGGATGCCAGTGTGGGGCCCGACCGCACGCAAGTCTGTCCCGAAAGTTTCGTGAAAGTGTGCCGATTTGTATGCGATTGTCTGAGTCTGTCGTGCCGACATGCTGTCAAGACGCAGCAACATCCGGTCGGGCCGCCTCGCGACCGCACTGCCCGGCCGGACCGGTTTCGCGGCCGGGCGCACGCGACAGATCGACGCGCCCCGCGGCCCTGTCATCCCATGTCTCGAAGATCGGCCGGCATCCCGCGGTGCCGCGATCCTCCGCGACGCCCGTGTTGACGGACGCTGTCGGAATAACCATGCATCGTCAGACGTCATTCCATCTGAAACCGCAATCCATTCAATACGAATCCATTGCGGTTTATCACTTGCGTTTCACACCAGTCTATCTAGACTGTTCAAGTCAAAACGCTCGAATGCATCATTTTTCAGGAGACGATCACAATGCGCCTCACCATTCGTATTAATGGCAGCGAATCGGCAACCCGGCATTCCTTCGCGGTCCTGTGGGTCGATACCGACGAGGGGCTGTGGTCGCGCGAGGCACATCAGGGCATCGATCTTCCGGCCTGGGGCAAGGTCCGCGATGTCGAAGGCGCGATGGCGCTGTGCGCGGCCGATGGCGGGAATGCCGTGTGCCAGCTGAAGGGGCTGTCGTTCGGCGCGACGCAGCGCGAACAGGGCCCGGCCGTGCTCGCCGGCGATCACCCCGGCGCGTGGCGGCTGCAGGCCGTCGATCGCTGCACGACGCAGCCGGAATATCGGGAATTCATCTCCGTCGCCCGATAGGAATTACCGATCCCATTCGTCTGCGGTTTTCGGTTTATTCCGGTTTCAGCGATATTCATTTCGATATTCAGAATTAATGGCGCCCCTTCGAGGGCGCTTTTCATTTCCCCGATTAAAGAAATAATCGCCGGCCGGGCAATTGATCGTGTGCCGTGGCGGTCGGCATCCGTCTTCTCCGGATAGCGATCCCCGGATCGACGGCAAGCGTATCGCGCGGCGTTCTCCCGATGCTGCGTCGATGAAATGCCGTTTCGCAGCCCCTTCCTTCCCCCTGTTCCGCCCTTTTCCCGCTACCCGACAGCCGCTTTTCACGGGGCCGGAACATACTTTCCCCACACGATGTTTACTCATTTATTACAATCGCATTATTCAGACTCACTCGCCGCCCCTCGGCGGCCCGACCCCGCTATTGCATGAGCGTGAAAAAGAAGACCCACCCCGCCGATCCGTACGCGGCCGCGACCAAGAACCCGATGCTCGCGGCGCGCCTGCCGATGTGGCGCTCGAAGCTGATCGTGATCGTCGTGTTCCTTGCGTTCGCCGCGCTGATCGGCCGCGCGTTCTGGGTGCAGGTCGCGAACAAGGAGTTCTACGTCGGACAGGGCCAGAAACGCTACCAGCGCACGATCGAGCTCGATGCGACGCGCGGGCGCATCGTCGACCGCAACGGCGCGATGCTCGCGGTCAGCCTGTCGACCTATGAAATCTGGGCGAATCCGAAGCAGGTTGCCGATACCGACTACCCGCAGATCTCGAAGCTGCTCGACATCCCGCTCGCCGAGGTCAAGCGGCGTCTCGGCAACGACAAGTCGTTCGTGCTGCTCAAGCGGCAGGTCGACGCGGACACCGCGGGCAAGCTCGACAAGCTCGCGATCGACGGCATCACGCAGATCGCCGATTCGAAACGCTTCTACCCGGAAGGCGAATCGGCCGCGCACGTGGTCGGTTTCACGAACATCGAGGACAAGGGGCAGGAAGGCGTCGAGCTCGCGGCGAATGCGCGCCTGGTGGGTACGTCCGGCCAGCGCGAGGTGATCCGCGACCGGCTCGGCCGCATCGTGTCGGACACGCGCCCGCTCGTGCCCGCGCAGCACGGCGCGACGATCGAACTGACGATCGACCGCCGCATCCAGCAGCTCGCGTTCAGCCAGCTCAAGGCGGCCGTGATCGAAAACAACGCGGTGGCCGGCAGCGTCGTGGTGCTCGACGCGCAGAACGGCGAGATTCTCGCGCTGGCGAACTACCCGACCTTCGACCCGAACGACCGCGCGCGCCTCACCGGCCAGCAGTTGCGCAATCGCGCGGTGATCGACACGTTCGAACCGGGCTCGACGATCAAGCCGCTCGTCGTCGCGCTGTCGATCGACGAGCGCAAGGTCACGCCGAACACGATCATCAACACGTCGCCGGGCACCTACAAGATCGGCCCGGCCGTGATTCACGACACGTCGAACCACGGGTCGCTGACGGTGTCGCAGGCACTGCAGAAGTCGAGCAACGTCGCGCTCGCGAAGCTCGCGTTGAACCTGCCCGCCGAAACGATCTGGAACAAGTACCAGGAATACGGGATCGGCCGCGCGCCGGAGCTGACGTTCCCGGGCGTCGCATCGGGCCGGCTGCGCGGCTACAAGCGCTGGCGGCCGATCGAGCAGGCGACGATGGCGTACGGCTACGGGCTGTCGATGTCGCTGCTGCAGATCGCGCAGACCTACACGGCCTATGCGGGCGACGGCACGCTGCACCCGGTGTCGCTGCTGAAGAACGGCACCGACCAGCAGACGATCGACGCGCATCGCGGCCATCGCGTGACGTCGCCGCAAACGGCCGCGTCGATCCGCTCGATGCTCGAGATGGCGGTCGGCGAAGGCGGCACGGGGCGCCGCGCGCGCGTCGACGGCTACCGGATCGGCGGCAAGACGGGGACCGCGCGCAAGCAGGTCGGCGCCTCCTATGCGAAGGGCAAGTACCGCGCGCTGTTCGCCGGGATGGCGCCGATGAGCAACCCGCGCCTGATCGTCGCGGTGATGATCGACGAGCCGCGCGGCAAGGGCTACTACGGCGGCACGGTGGCAGGCCCGGTGTTCGCGTCGGTCACGAGCGGCTCGCTGCAGTTGCTCGGCGTGCCGCCCGATGCGCCGGTCGAATCCGAGAAGACGCCGCCGGTGAAGGGCACTGCGCCGCAAAAGACGGTGGCGGCGCCGAAAGCGGCGGCGACGCAGGCACGGACGGCTGCCACGCCGAAAGCCGCTGCTCCACTGAATACGGCTGCGCCGTCGAAAGCGTCGGCGCAGGCGAATACGGCGGCAGGGTAATCGACGCCGCCCGCGCTCCCTTTCGTCGGGCGCGCGGGTGACACGCTGACGGACGTGTCACTTCCGTCGGCGCCATCGCGCCGTCAATGCGCGGCCGCGACCGGCTTCGTCATCCTGCCGAGCACGTGCTCGGTCATCCCGCGCGCGAGTTCGGTCTCGCCCATGAACACGGTACCGATGCCCTCGCTCGACAACAGCGCGGCCTCGTCACCGCTGTTCGTGCACAGCACGACCTCGAGCGTCGGGTTGAGCGTGCGCGAAATCTCGACGATCTGCCGCACGTCGAACGCGTCGGGCAGCGTGACGACCAGCATCCCGGCGCGCGCGATATGCGCCTGCACGAGCACGATCGGCTCGATCGCGTCGCCCGACACGGCCGCGACGCCTTCCGCGCGCAGCTTCTCGACGAGTTCGCGATTCTGCTCGACGACGACGTACGCGATCCCGCGCTCGTCCAGCGCATGCGCGATGCGCGTGCCGACCTTGCCGTAGCCGACGATCACGACCTGCCCGGTGAGGTGCGTTTGTGGCGTCGACATCGGCAACGCGGCGAGCGGATCGTCGCGCGCCTCGAGCTTGCGCGCGAACGCCGAATGCTTGCGGATCCATGCGAGCGCCGGATCGACCATCGCGAACAGCAGCGTGTTCATCGCGATCGAGATCAGCGCGACCGCCAGAATCAGGCTCTGCCCTTCGGCCGACAGCAGCCCGAGCGCGCGACCGAGGCCCGCGAGGATGAACGAGAATTCGCCGATCTGCGCGAGACCCGCGCCGACCGTCAGCGCGGTATTGAGCGGATAACGGAACGCGATTACGAGCGCGACCGCCGCGAGCGTCTTGCCGATCACGACGATCGCCGCGACCTCGATCACGTGCAGCGGCTCCGCGAGCAGGATCTTCGGGTCGAACAGCATGCCGACCGAAATGAAGAACAGCACCGAGAACGCATCGCGCAGCGGCAGCGTTTCGTCGGCCGCGCGCCGGCTGAATTCCGACTCGCGCATCATCATCCCGGCGAAGAACGCGCCGAGCGCGAACGACACGTCGAACAGCTTCGCCGCGCCGAACGCGATGCCGACCGCCGCCGCGATCATGCACAGCGTGAACAGCTCGCGCGATCCCGTGCGCGCGACGAGCCACAGAATGCGCGGAAACACGCGCTTGCCGACCACCAGCATCAACGCGATGAACGCCGCGACCTTCAGCATCGTGACGCCGAGCGTGCCCCACACGCTGCCGCCGGCCGCGTGCGGGTCGCCGGGCGGCGTGCCGCCGAGCAGCCCCGCGACGGGCGGCAGCAGCACCAGCACGAGCACCATCACGAGATCCTCGACGACGAGCCAGCCGACCGCGATACGCCCGTTGACCGTCTCGACGAGCCCGCGCCCCTCGAGCGCGCGCAGCAGCACGACCGTACTCGCGACCGACAGCGCGAGCCCGAACACGAGCGCCGCACCGACGCTCCAGCCCCAGGTGAGCGCGAGCCCGCCGCCGAGCAGCGTGGCCACCGTGATCTGGACGATCGCGCCCGGCAGCGCGATCTTGCGTACGGCGAGCAGATCGCCGAGCGAGAAATGCAGGCCGACGCCGAACATCAGCAGCATCACGCCGACTTCCGCGAGCTGCTGGGCGAGCGACAGGTCGCCGACGAAACCGGGCGTGCCGGGGCCGATCACGATCCCGGCGAGCAGATAGCCGACGAGCGGCGGCATTTTCAGCAGCGACGCGAAATAACCGAAAACCATCGCGAGACCGAAACCGGCCGCGAGCAACGCAATCAGGCTGACGTCATGAGGCATCCCCCCTCCCGAGTTCTTGTAACTATTTAGTAAGGTTCAAGAACGAAAGGATAAGGGATGAGACGGAAAAATGGCGCGACGCGGCGAAAAATTCACGCGGCGGCGCGCCTGTGCGGGGTGCAACCCCGGCGAAGCGAAAGGCGCCGCGCGCAAGCGCCGGCGCCCTGAAGCACGTCGGACAAGCGGGGCTAGCGCCCCGCCGCCCCCGTCAGCGCGACGCTTGCGGGAACCGCGCACCCGGCGGCGGTTCCGGCCGCGTCAACGGCACGCTCTTGCGCACCTTCGCGACCTGCGCGGCCGTCACCGGCGCGCCCGTATTGCCCCAGCTCGTGCGCACGAAGTTGGACACGTCCGCGACTTCCTGGTCCGACAGACGCCAGCCGAACGGCGGCATCGTGAACGTCGACGGCGCCGTGTGCGTGCCCTGCAGCGCGCTGCCTTCCAGCACGACGTGGATCAGCGACGTCGGATCGTCGCCCTGCACGACCGGGTTGCCGGCGAGCGCCGGGAACACGCGCGTGTAGCCGTGGCCGTCGCTGCGGTGGCAGGCCATGCAGTTGTCGCGATAGACGGCCGCGCCGGGCTTGCTCGCGTCGCCGGTCTGCAGCGCCTTCGCGGCCGCCGCGTCGTACACGTGCGGCTGTTCGCCCTGCACGCGCGGCGGCAGCGTCTTCAGATAGCGCGCGATCGCGTTCAGGTCGTCGTCGGTCATGTGCTGCATGCTGTGGCCGACCACGTCCGTCATCCCGCCGAACGCGGCCGTGCGCAGCGTGCGGCCCGTCTTCAGGAATTGCACGATCTCGGTTTCCGTCCACGCGCCGAGGCCCGTGCGCGGCTCGCCGCGCAGGCTCGTCGGCACCCAGCCGTCGATCGCCGCGCCGCCGGCCAGGAAGTCCGGGCCGTCCGCATCGGTCAGCCCGCGCTCCTGCATCGTCGGCGCGCGCGGCGTGTGACACGCGCCGCAGTGGCCGAGACCCTGCACGAGATAGGCGCCGCGCGCGATCACCGGATCGGTGTACGGTGCCGCGTCGAACGGCTTCGGGGTCGGCGCGAACATCTTGCGCCAGATCCCGAGCGGCCAGCGCATCGACAGCGGCCATACGATGTCGACCGCGCGGTTCTCGTGCTCGACCGGTGCGACGCCGTGCATGAAGTACGCGTACAGCGCCTTCATGTCGTCGTCGGTCAGGCGCGCGTAGGACGGGTACGGCATGGCCGGATACATCGTGTCGCCGTTCTTGCGCACGCCTTCGCGTACCGCGCGGGTGAAGTCGTCGATCGTCCAGCCGCCCAGGCCCGTCTTCGGGTCCGGCGTGATGTTCGTCGAGTAGATTCCGCCGATCGGCGTGTCGAACTTCAGCCCGCCCGCGAACGGCTTGCCGCCGCTCGCGGTGTGGCACGCGATGCAGTCGCCCGCGCGCGCGAGGTACTCGCCTCGCTTGATCAGCGCCGCATCGGCGGATTGCGACGCGGGTGCGGCCGCGGCACCGGAAGCCGCCGCGGGCGCGGCCGGCTGCGCGAACGCCGTCGCGCCCGCGAAGCCGAACGCGGCCCAGGCCGTACCGGCCGCCAGTGCGCGCGACATCCGGCGTGCGACGGTGTGGTTCATCGTCCTCTTCATACCGTCACCAACGGGGCGGGATTTTTCAGGTATTGCTCGCGGATCGCGCGCGCCGACCAGTAGGCCAGCGCCGCGACGATCCCGGTCGGGTTGTAGCCGATGCCCTGCGGCAGCGCCGATGCGCCCATCACGAACACGTTGTGCACGTCCCAGCACTGCAGATAGCGGTTCAGCACGCTCGTCTTCGGATCGGTGCCCATGATCGCGCCGCCGACGAGGTGGGTCGTCTGGTACGCGCGCGAATCGAAGTGCTTGCCGAACTCGCGCGTCGACACGCTGATCGCCTTCGGCCCCATCGCCTCCGCGATCTTCTTCATCTGCCCGGTCACGTACTGCGCCATCCTGATGTCGTTGTCCTTCCAGTCGAAGGTCATCCGCAGGAGCGGCTGGCCGTACGAATCGCGATAGGTCGGATCGAGGTCGAGATACACGTCGCGGTACGACATGTTGGTGCCGTGCGCGTCCATCGAGATCGTGTGCGCATAGTTGTCCTTCACGGCCTTCTTCCACGCCGAGCCCCACTGCGGCGTGCCGGGCGGCGTCGCGATGCCGCTGATCGGCTTCACGCCGGCCTGGTTCACCCACAGCGGCGAGCCGCCGACGAAGCCGAGCGGGCCGTGGTCGAAGTTGTCCGCGTTGAAATCGTCCACCGCGACGCCGTTGCCGCCCGCGCCGATGAACGGATTCGTGTAGGTATCCTTGTCGAAGAACGCCTTGATCGTCGACAGGTTCTGGTACGCGAAATTGCGGCCCACCACGCCTTCGCCCGACACCGGGTCGTACGGCTTGCCGATGCCCGACAGCAGCAGCAGGTGCACGTTGTGATACTGGAATGCGGCCACGATCACGAGGTCGGCCGGCTGGTGCACTTCACGCCCGGCCGGATCGACGTAGGTCACGCCCGTCGCGCGCTTCTTCGTATCGTCGAGGTCGACGCGCAGCACGTGGCACTTCGAGCGCAGCTCGAAGTTCGTCGCCTGCTTCAGCGCGGGCAGGATGTTCAGGTTCGGCGACGCCTTCGAATACATGTAGCACGCGTAGCCGCTGCAGTAGCCGCAGAAGTTGCACGGCCCCATCTGCACGCCATACGGGTTCGTGTACGGGCCCGACGTGTTCGCCGACGGCAGCCGGTACGGATGCAGCCCGAGCGACTTGGCCGCATCGAAGAAGCGCTGCGCCGAATACGTGTTGAGCTGCGCGGGCAGCGGGAAGTTGTCGCTGCGATTCGCTTCGAACACGTTGCCGTCGCCGACCACCTTGCCGCCGACCTTGTACGCCTGCCCCGACGTGCCGAACACCTTCTCGGCGAAGTCGAAATGCGGTTCGAGCTCGTCGTAGGTCACGCCGGTGTCCTGGATCGTCATCCCTTCGGGGATGAACTTCCGGCCGTAGCGCTCTTCATAGTGGCTGCGCAGGCGCAGCTCTTCCGGCGTGATCCGGAAATGCACGCCCGACCAGTGCAGCCCCGCGCCGCCCACGCCTTCGCCCGGCAGGAACGCGGCGAGCTGCCGGTACGGCAGCGCGGTGTCCTGCAGGCCGTGGCGGATCGACACGGTCGTCTTCGACAGATCGAGGAACAGCTTCTTGCGGACGTTGTAGGTCAGCTCGTCGATCGTGTTCGGATACGCGCCGTCCGGATAGGTGTCGCGATACTCGCCGCGCTCGAGCGCGACGACGTTCAGGCCCGCTTCGGTCAGTTCCTTCGCGAGAATCGCGCCGGTCCAGCCGAAGCCGACGATCACCGCATCGACATGCGGCTTTTTCTCTGCGGCCATCAGCTGCGCTCCCCGTTGATCGAGACGGGGCCGTACGGATAAGGCTTGCCGCTCTGGTTGACGAAATCCATGAAGTCCGCGCGCGCCCCCGGAAAGCCGATCATCTTCCACGCGGCCATGTCGTGATTGCCGCCATGCACCGGATCGCAGAAGTAGCCTTCGCGCGTGTTCTGCAGCAACTGGCCGAAGAACACGCCGGGCGGCACGTCGTCGATCTGCGCGCCGCCTTTCTCCAGCGCGCCGAGCACGGTGTCGCGCGTCGGTGCGTCGAGATCCGCGAACGCCTTGCCGTGGGTCTTCTCGCAATAGCGGTTGACCGCCGCGATGCCGAGCCGGTAGATGTCGCGCGGCACCAGCTTCAACTGGTAGCCGAGCTCGGGCACGCCCTGCTGGAACGGCCCCTGCATGTACCAGGTCGCGCCGTGCGCATACGGCGTCTCCATCTGGCGGTCGATGAATTCGGGCACGCCGGATTCGAGCGCGCCGGGGCCTTCGGCGTCGGCCGGAATCAGCCGGTCGACGGCGGCCTGGACGAACGCCCATTCCTTCGCATCGAAAAAGGTCGGCTTGTACGGCGTGCGTTCGGTGCTGGCCGATGCGCCGGGCGCGTTGCCGGCCGTCGCGGCAGGCGACGACGAACGCAGGTCGCAGCCGGCGACCGACGCGATCGGCACGAGCGCGACCGACGTGCGCAGGAAACGGCGGCGCGAATTGGGTTTGTCAGGTGGCGTGGACATGGTCGGATGGTGATCGTTGGGGATCGGGGGCCGGACATGCGCATTCCGCGTGCCGCACTTCCGGCTCGGCAGCCACGCCGCACGCGGCTGGCCGTCCTGTTCTTTCGTCTGTTGCGAACAACCTCGATACGGGCGCAGGCCGCGCGATGCGCGGCAGCGCCTTCATGCAGCCGCGCATCGCGCGGGTTCAGGCTGCGCTCCATTGGTTCGGCTTCTTTTCGAGCCTTATCATCTGACAAATGCCGGCTTCTGCCCGCATTTGCCTCTCATCGCTCATGACCCTCATTCAACTTAGACGCCGCGCTTGCCGACGGCAAGCGCAACGTGCACGACCCTCTTTCGAGCCCGGCGACGAGTGCCGCGAATTATATATGGAACCGGTTCCATTGATAGAGGGATCAATGCAATTCAATACATCTAAAATCGCAACAATTGGAAAATCCAGACGACGAAGCGCGCAACGATCATGCGACGACCGGTCAAAATGGGGCTCAGGGAGCGGATGGTCGAGCGTCGAGTCTCGTCGAAGACCGTCTCTTTCGCGCCACGCGGCGCACCGGCGGATGCCGTTGCGCACGGCGCTCTGGTAGCCTCCGCGTCTCATGAGTACACGGAAAAAGAATGAACTGCCGGCGCCCGATGCGATCGAGGTCAGCCGCTACCTCAGCTACCTGCTGCGCCACGCGCCGCAAACGATCGGGCTGCGGCTCGATCCGGAAGGCTGGGCCGACATCGACGAACTGATCGCCGGCGCCGCCCGACACGGGCACCGACTCGATCGCGCGACGCTCGAAACCGTCTGCGCGACCAACGACAAGCAGCGTTTTGCGCTCTCCCACGACGGCCGCCGCATCCGCGCGGTGCAAGGCCATTCGACACCCGTCGTGCAGCGCCGCTATCCGGCCGCGCAGCCGCCCGAGCGCCTCTATCACGGCACCGCGACACGTTTCCTCGATTCGATCCGGGCGCAAGGGCTGAAGCCCGGCGCGCGTCATCACGTGCACCTGTCACCGGACATGCGGACGGCGCTGGCCGTCGGCGCGCGCTACGGCGTGCCCGTGATTCTCGCGGTCGATGCGCAGCGCATGCATCGGCAAGGCCACACGTTCCACGTCGCCGAAAACGGCGTATGGCTGACCGACGCCGTGCCCGCGGAATTCCTGACGGAAATGAATACGCCTGCGCGCTGAAACGCGCGCTCACCCCGGCCAGAACATCGACGCGATGGACAGCGCCAGCGCCGCGCAAAGCGGCGAGTAATACAAGGTGTCCATCCGCGCGAAGCGCGACCCGCGAATCCGCTTGAAGAAGCCGACGTAACGGAAATCGCCGACGGCCCGCACCGCGAAGATCAGTGCGAGCGCAACGACCGCGAACGAGATCGCGCGGTGATACGCACCCGGCCCGAACCAGCCGGCCCGCGCGGCAACCATGCACGCGCCGCCGAGCAATGCGGCCGCGACGGCAAATGTGCCGACGGCGGTCGGCCGTATCAGCGGCTTGCCGTCCTGCTCCGGGATCGCTGCACGTTTGCCCCGGCGTCCGCCCGCCGCCCAGTAGAGGTGAACGAGCGCCATTGCGCAAAGCGTCGGCACGCTGAAATACGCTCCGGTCATGTCGGTGAGTGCCCTCGTCTCGTAGTGGGGTTGTCTCGATGCGTGGCCGGCGAAATACCGGCATGCGGCCCCGGCACGCGATACACGTGACGATACCGAAGCCCGGCAACGCGCGCATTGCGACGCCCGGTCGCAACCCGCCACCCGCGGCAGCGCATGCTGCGACGCAGTGCGCGCGCACGCGGTCCGGCCGCTTGACTTCCCTCCGCGCACACCTACCCTGTTAATCCAGTAGAGCGATCGATCCGCGCCTGCGCGACCGGCCGCACGTGCAGCGTTCGCCGCGCAAGCGCACGGGCACGTTGCACGACAACGACGACGAAGGCCATGGAGGCGACTCATGCTGATCGGCGTGCCGAAAGAGATCAAGAACCACGAATACCGTGTCGGGCTCACGCCCGCCGGTGCGCGCGAACTCACGCGGCACGGCCATCGCGTGCTGGTGCAGCGTGGCGCGGGCACGGCGATCGGCCTGCTCGACGACGACTACACGGCCGCGGGCGCATCGCTCTGCGACGCAGCGTACGAAGTCTTCGCGCGCGCCGACATGATCATCAAGGTCAAGGAACCTCAGCCGGCCGAATGCGCGATGTTGCGGCGCGGGCAGATCCTCTACACGTATCTGCATCTCGCGCCCGATCCCGCTCAGGCCGCCGCGCTCGTGAAGTCCGGCGCCGTGTGCATCGCGTACGAAACCGTGACGGGCCCCGGCGGCGGCCTGCCGCTGCTCGCGCCGATGAGCGAGGTGGCCGGGCGCATGTCGATCCAGGTCGCGGCGACCCACCTCGAAAGCCCGCGCGGCGGGCGCGGCCTGCTGATGGCCGGTGTGCCCGGCGTGCCGGCCGCGCATGTCGTGGTGCTCGGTGCGGGCGTGGTGGGCACCGGTGCGCTGCAGATGGCGGTGGGCCTCGGCGCGCGCGTCACCGTGCTCGACACCAACGTGAACCGGCTGCGCCAGCTCGATCTCGTCTTCGCCAACCGGATCGCGACCGTCTGCTCGAACGCGCAAACGATCGACGAAGCCGTGCGCGATGCCGACGTCGTGATCGGCGCGGTGCTCGTGCCGGGCGCATCGGCGCCGCGGCTCGTCACGCGCGACATGATCGCGACGATGCGCACGGGAGCCGTCGTCGTCGACGTCGCGATCGACCAGGGCGGATGCTTCGAGACGTCGCACGCGACGACCCACGCGGACCCGACCTTCGTCGTCGACGGCGTCGTGCACTACTGCGTCGCGAACATGCCCGGCGCGGTCGCGCGCACGTCGACCTTCGCGCTGAACAACGCGACGCTCGGGGCTGCGCTCGCGCTCGCCGACAAGGGCTGGAAGCAGGCGATGACCGACGATGCGCATCTGCGCGCGGGCCTGAACGTGTGCGACGGACACATCACGCACGAAGCGGTCGCGCTGGCGCTCGGCCTGCCCTATGTGCCGGCGTCCGGCATGCTGGCGTAATGGTGTCGTGACCGCGGTCACGCGTGGCCGGCGGCATGCGCCGCCGGGCGCGTTCACGCGCCCTTCGTCCCGCGGCGCTTCGATGCGCCGCCCGCCCCCATCGTGCGTGCAAGCAGCGGCCTCAACTGCGCAAGCGTGCGCGTGTTCAGCAAGTCGTGCCGCGTGAGCCAGCCGCGTCGCGCCTGATCGACGCCGTACGCCAGATCGTCGAGTTCGTCCGCGCTGCACGCATCCGAGCCGAGCGCCACCGGCACGCCGGCCTTCGCGGCCTCGCGGCACCAGATGTCCGGCAGGTCGAGCCGCCGCGGCTGCGCATCGAGTTCGACGAAGCAGCCGCGCGCCGCCGCGTGCGCGATCACGCGCGGCACATCGAGTTCGCAGGCGTCGCGCTCGCCGAGCATGCGGCCCGTCGGGTGCGCGAGAATCGTGAAATGCGGATGGTCCATCGCACGCAGCAGGCGCGCGGTCTGCGCCTCGCGCGACAGCGCGAAGCCGTCGCGTACCGCGCCGACCACGAGATCGAGCCGGCCGAGCATCGCGTCGGGTACATCGAGACTGCCGTCCTCGCGAATGCCGGCCTCCACCCCCTTGAGCAGCACGAAATCGTCGAACGATGCGTTGATGCGATCGATCTCGTCGAGTTGCCGGGCCAGCCAGTCGAAGGCGTTGCGGCCGCCGCCGGCATCCGGTGCGCGGTCGGTGATGGCCAGGTACGCGAACCCGCGTGCGCGTGCCGCATCGGCCATCGCGCGCACGCTGTCGCGACCGGCCGATGCATCGGTATGCGCATGCAGGTCGCCGCGGACGTGCTTGTGCTCGACCAGCGCCGGCAGCTTGCCTGCCCGCGCCGCGTCGATCTCGCCGCGATCCTCGCGCAATTCGGGCGGCACCTCGTGCAGCCCGATGGCCGCGTAAACCGACGCCTCGGTCGCGCCGGCAATCCGTTCGTCGCCGCGAAACACGCCGTATTCGTTGATCTTCAGCCCGCCGGCCTGCGCGAGCCTGCGCAACGCGATGTTGTGCGCCTTCGATCCGGTGAAGTAGACGAGCGCCGCGCCGAACGCGTCGGCATCGACGATGCGCAGGTCGACCTGCAACCCGCTGGCGAGCACGACGCTCGACTTCGTCTTGCCGCGCGCCAGCACGCGCGCCACGTCGCCGTGGCCGACGAACGCGTCGGCAACGGCCGCCGGATCGCGGGCGGTGACGAGGATGTCCAGATCGCCGACCGTCTCGCGGCGGCGGCGGAAACTGCCGGCCGGCACGGCGTTGTCGACGCCAGCGATCGCGCGCAGGCGTTCGAGCAGCGGCAGCAGCGCGTGCGCCGCCTCCGGCAGCAGGAAGCGTCGGGGTTCGCGCTGCAGCCGGGCGTCGATCGCTTCGAGCAGATGCGCTTCGGTCTTCGCGCCGAAGCCCGGCAGCTCGCGCACGTGCCCGTTCTTCGCTTGCGCACGCAGCTGCTCGAGCGAATCCACGTGCAGCGCGTCATGCAACGCCTTCACGCGTTTCGCGCCGAGCCCCGGCACGTCGAGCAACTCGACGATCGCACCGGGCAGCGCGTGGCGCAGCGTTTGCTGCAGCTCGCAGGTGCCGGTCGCGGCGATCTCGCGCAGCTTCGACGCGAGATCGGGCCCGATCGACGGAATCTTCCCGAGATCGTCGCCGTTCGCGATCATCGTCGCGATGTCGCGGCCGTAGTCGGCGATCGTCCGCGCGGCGTTGCGATACGCACGCACGCGGAACGGGTTGGCGCCCTGGATCTCGAGCATGTCGGCGATCTCGGCAAACACGGCCGCACACTCGGCATTGTGGATCGGCATGATCGGCGTGGCTCCCTTCCACGTGGATGACGCCGACGACGGCGCCGGCCCGCCCGGCATCTCGTGCTGACGCCGCCGGGCGCCCGTTCACCATCGTACGCCGGCAGCGAAACGCGTGCAGCGTCGCCGCGTCGCGACGTCAGAGGGACGCGCGCGGCGTGGTGGCGTAGCGCCGTTCGTAGATCGACTGGCAATGCGTGCAGCGCTCGGCGGTCGGCAGCGCCAGCAGGCGCTCGTAGCCGACCGAGGCGTCGCAGTCGATGCATTCGCCGTAGCTGCCGTCACGCATGCGCTGCTGGGCGCGGCCGACCGCGCGCAGTTCGGTCAGCTTCATGCCGATCAACGCATGGTCGACGTCGACGAACAGGTCCGCATTCGCCTCGTCGCCCTCGTCCGGCGACGCGCCCGCAAGGTCCGCATAGGATTCCGACGCGCGCTGGTCCTCGCTCGTGCGGATCTCCGCACGCAACGTCTGCTCGCTCTCGTTCAGCCGCCGTTTCAGCGTCTGCCGTTGTTGCTCGTCGAGCGCCATGGCCGTCTCCTGTTCCGGGTTCCGCGCGGAGCATTGCGGCGCGCGGTGTCGCGCCGGTGCGCGGCGGGCAGGCGCGCGCGCCGCCACCGTGTCCGGATGTGCGCCCGCGGACATGAAGCGCCGGACGCATTCGACGCAGGATAAACCCATTGAACACGCGTGTGTTGACTGGAATCGGCGGACCTGCATCGCCCATCAAAAGCCTGATGAAACTGGGGACGGACGCAAGATCGCCATGCACGGTTCGTGCCACGAGCGCCCGTCAGGGTCGTTGCAGCGCAGCAGATTCATCGTGCTGCCGCGCCCGCTCGTCCGGCCGGTATCGGCCTGTCGACGCATTCATCGGCGCGGCGTGCTTCGCCGGATGATTCGTTATCCTTAGAACGCATTGCGCCCGAAGAATCCCCGCACGACCGTCAACAGGATGATCTTCATGTCGAACCAGAAGCTCCAGTTCTGCATGTAGAACAGGTCGAACTTCACGCGCGCCTCCATCGCCTCGACCTTGCGCGTCTCGCCGCGATAGCCGTTCACCTGCGCCCATCCGGTGATGCCGGGCCGCACGCGATAGCGATACATGTAGCAGTCGATCAGTTGCCGGTAGAAATCGTCGTGCTCGATCGCATGAGGACGCGGGCCGACCACCGACATCTGCCCGAGCAGCACGTTGAAGAACTGCGGCAGCTCGTCGAGCGACGTGCGCCGCAGGAACGCGCCGACGCGCGTGATGCGCGAATCGTTGCGCGACGCCTGCCGCACGACGCCCGGTTGCACGCGGTGCATGCGCATCGTCCGGAACTTCAGGATGTCGAACTCCCGGCCGTCCACCCCCTTGCGGCGCTGCCTGAACAGCACGGGTCCCGGCGACGACAGCTTGACCGCGATCGCCAGCATCGACAGCAGCGGCAGCAAGGGAATCAGCACGCCGAAAGCGAACAGCCGGTCGAACGCGAACTTGGCCCACAGCTCCGGCGCCGAGCGCGGCGTGGTCGCGAGATTGATCGCCGGCATGCCGAGCACGTCGGTGGCCGAGCGATCGACCACCGCCATCTGCCGCACGTCGGGCAGCAGCCGCAATTCCACGAACTCGTCTCGCAGCTCGCGGACGATGCGCTGGATCCGCCACTCGTGCGACATCGGCAGCGTGAGCCAGACCTCGTCGATCTCGCCGCCGCGGATCAGGTCGCGCAACGCGTTCCAGTCGTCGATCACCGGCACGCCGCCGATCCCGCCGGCGGCAGCCGGCGCGTCGTCGTCGAATACGCACGCGGCGACGAACGGCCCCTGCGGGTCGAGTTGCATGCGCTCGATCGCGACACGCCCGTACGCGGTTGCGCCAACTACCGCGACACGGCGCTGCCGCG
Source organism: Burkholderia metallica (assembly GCF_001718555.1). Taxonomy (NCBI): domain Bacteria; kingdom Pseudomonadati; phylum Pseudomonadota; class Betaproteobacteria; order Burkholderiales; family Burkholderiaceae; genus Burkholderia; species Burkholderia metallica. The sequence continues at coordinate 1,229,618 of NZ_CP013403.1, read as the reverse complement.
CGCGCGGGTCGTCACGCGTCAGCGCAAGCGCCAGCAGCGCGGCACGGCCGAGCAGCAGCGCGGCGTCGGCGGCCAGCACCGTCCGCACGATCCAGCGTGTCGTGATCGTGCCGCCGCGGTTCATGATCCACATCGCGGCGGCCACCGTCAGCACGCTCGCGCAGACGAGCGCCACCAACGTCTGCGTCAGCGCATGCGTGCTGCCTTGCGGCGCCACACTGCCGCGCACTGTGCGCAGGTAACGCGGCAGCAATGCCACGGTCAGCACGCCCAGCAGCGCGATCGCGCCGCGCTGCGCGTCGGACAGGTCGCGCCATGCGAGGCCCGACGCCGCCTGCGCGCCGAGCGCGCCCGCCAGCACGAGCACGACGTCGGTCGCCGCGATCGCGGCACGCCGCACCGCATTCGTTCCACCGGACTTCGACTGCATCGTCACGCACCATGTGCCGGAAACCCGTGACGCCCTTCCGGCATGCGGGAGCGAACCGGCGTCGGCCGCGCCGTCCCGCGCGTGCCGAGCAACCTGCGATAGTCGGCGCGAATCAGGTCGTAGCACTCGCACGCGTGATGTTCGAGACCGTCGCGGTCGAGCACCGTGATGCGGCCGCGGCGCTGCCGGATCAGCCCGGCTTCCTGCAGGCTGCCCGCCGCTTCCGTCACGCCTTCGCGCCGCACGCCGAGCATGTTCGCGATCGTCTGCTGCGTGACGGCCAGTTCGTCGCCGTCGATGCGGTCGTGCGCGAGCAGCAGCCAGCGGCTCAATTGCTCGCTGACCGAGTGATGCCGGTTGCACAGCGCGCTGCGCGAGATCTGCGCCATCGCCGCCTGGCAGTAGTTGAGCAGCAGCCGGTAGGTCGCGGGCGACCGCTCGAATTCGGCGCGCATCACGCAACTCGGCACGCGATAGGCCATCCCGCCGATGCGGACCTCGACCCGGTGAGAGGCCGCGGCGCCGCCGACCAGCGTCGCCAGGCCGACCACCCCTTCGCGGCCGACCTGCGCCACTTCGACCATCGCACCGTCTTCCATCAGGTGCTGCACCGACATCATCGACGTCGTCGGGAAATGTACGTGACGCATCGGCTCGCCGACCCGGTCGAGCATCCCGGCCTTGATCCTGACCAGTTCGAGATGCGGTGCAATGGTGCGGATGCTGTCCTCGGGGAGAGCATCGAGGATGGCGTTCGCCGAGTAGCTCGAGTGAAGATGAAGCATGTCTGTATCCCTTTTATCGTCTGCGCCGCCTGCTGCCGCGTGCACGGAACTCGTTATCGCGATGCGTGCCCGGACGTTGACAGTGGTTGCGGCCCACAACCCCGATTCCGACCGACCAGCGGCTTCGCCACCGGATCGAATCGGCCGTTCCGTTTCGACACACCAGCCCGAGTAAGCGATTTACGTGCCAATGCATGCCCATCTTTAATATATGAATCACACGGGATTTAGATCGCCCGAATAAGCCGCCCGAATTCAAAAAAAATGTCTCATTTCCGGACACTCTTCCGGGCGATGGACACTGCGCCATTCGACTGATCATTTCCGCCGCACCTACCTGACGCAGTCGCTGCGGTGCCGCAAGGCTTGTCTCACATATACTTACAGTCGATTTTCAATTGTTTCCGCGACCTGTCCTGGCGGCACTCCGATGCGACACCGTGCCTCACACGAGTGTTTGAAACTGTCTCAAATTTGAATCGACACACTAATTTCTGGCTCTGTAACCCACCGCACATTTCATCCACAAGTAATTGATTTTAAATTGTATTTTTGCCGGCACCATTTATTTGTCAAATAATGTTCAATTTCCCTCTGCGAACTTTCGCCTTACGATGTCCGCCATCGCCGGATTGATTCCAGATCGACATCGAATGAATTCCAGGCGTCGCATTCCGTTTCCGGATGATTAATTTCGCCGAAATGAATCATTAAACGGGAATAACATTTGCGCGCATGGCAATCGTCAAACTTTGTGAGATGACGCAATATGCAATTGATCGAATTCAATGGCGTGTTAGCCTTTTCGCGAGAATCGTCACTCGATATTTGACGAACACAAGTCCGCACGATCGTGCTAATTCCCCATTTCCGGGGTATCGCCGCGACGACGCGTGACCGCCACCCTACGAGGATGCGCCGTGACTCACCAGGCCCCTGACGCCGTCGTGCATGCGAACGGCATGATCGAGCTTTCCCACAGCTTCGATGCGAACCGGTTTCTGGCGGCCATCGACCGCGAAGAACTCGCTGCGTTCGCCCCTCACCTGCAGCTCGTTCACCTGAAATCGGGGCAAGTGCTCTGCGAGCCCGGCGAAATGCTTGCCGCCGTCTACCTCCCCGTCACGACCGCGATTTCGCTGCAGTACGTGTCGTCCGGCGGCATGACGCTGGAAGTCGCGGAGATCGGCAGCGAGAGCGTGGTGTGCGACGACGTGATCGGCGGCAGCGGCCGGATGCCCTGCCGGGCCGTCGCCTGCCGCGACGGCTTCGTCTACCGGCTCGACCGGCGTGTGTTCGCCGCCGCGTTCGACGCGTCGCCGGTGATCCGCCATCTCGTGTTCGTCTGCGTGCGGCTCCTGATGGCGCAGGTCTCGCAGATCACGTTCTGCAGCCGCCATCACGTCCTCAAACATCAGTTATGCAGATGGTTCCTGCTCGCGTACGACCGCACGCGCAGCATCGAGATCCAGGTGACGCACAGCATGCTCGCGCAGATGCTCGGCGTACGGCGCGAAACGGTCACCGACGCCGCCGGCGAAATCCAGAAGCTCGGCCTGATCCGGCAATACCGGAGCTCGATCGAGCTCGCCGACCTCGGCGGCCTCGAAAAGATGTCGTGCGGCTGTCGCGCGATCGTGCGCGACGAAATGAAGCGCATCCTGTCGGCCGACTCCGGCGTGCCGGCCGCGTCGCGCGCCTGACTGGCCTGTCTGCCCGGCGCGACGCTTCGGTGCGCAGGGTCAGCTGTTTGTAGGGTGGCGAACAGAACGTCGTGCGTGCCAGTGGTCTACTGGTGCCGGACTGCCGGGGGGACGTCAGCGCGTATCGCGCGTCTGCCTCGAGCGGACGACACCACGCACGCCGGAGCAGCACGTGAAAAACGAAATCAGAACCATCCTGAAGCACGTCGCCCACCTCGAAGCCGCGATCGATTCGATCGGCGACGGGGACGACCTCTATGAAGCGGGCCTCTCCTCGCTCGATACGATCCAGCTGATGCTCGCGATCGAGAAGCAATTCAACATCGAGATTCCCGACGAGATGCTGAACCGCAACCTGTTCCGCAGCATCGATGCGCTCGCGGACACCATCGCGACGCTGCAACGCACCGAGCATTCCGCATGAGCGCGCTGCTTCCGGAACTCGCGTCCGGCAGCGATTCGCGCCGGCTCGACGAGGCCGCGCATGCCGTCGCGCAGATCGCCGCGCAGCACGCGGACGCGGTCGACCGCGACGCGCGCTGCCCGGTCGAGGCGATCGAGGCAATGCGCGCGCGCCGCCTGCTCGGCGCAATGGTGCCGACCGCGCTCGGCGGCGCTGGCGCGTCGCTGGAAGACATCGCATCGGCCTGCTCGATTCTCGGCCAGGCCTGCGCGTCGTCGGCGATGGTGTTCGCGATGCACCAGATCCAGGTCGCCTGCATCGTCAACCATGCGCTCGACCAGGGCTGGCACAAGCTGTTCCTGCAGCAGCTCGTGCGTCATCAGTGGCTGCTCGCGTCGGCCACGTCGGAAAACGGCGTCGGCGGCAACCTGCGCGCGAGCCAGTGTGCGCTCGAAACCAGCGGCGGCGAGTTCCGGCTGCGCAAGTCCGCACCGACGATCTCGTACGGCGACTATGCGGACGGCATCCTCGCGACCGCGCGGCGCGATGCGGACGCGCCGGCTTCCGAGCAGGTGCTCGTCACGCTGCTGCGCGACGGCTACACGCTCACGCGCCGCGGCGAGTGGGACACGCTCGGGATGCGCGGCACCTGCAGCAACGGCTTCGAGCTCGACGCGCAAGGCGCCGCCGTCCAGTGCCTGCCGGTCCCGTTCGCGACGATCGCCGAGGAAACGATGGTGCCGGTATCGCACATCCTGTGGGCCGCGGTATGGATCGGCGTGGCCGGCGACGCGTTCCATCGCGCGCACCAGTTCTTCCGCGCGCAGGCACGCCAGACCGATGGCGCGCCGTCGCCCGCATCGCGGCGCATCGCCGAATCGCTCGCGCTGATGCAGGCGATGCAGGCCCGCGTCGACAGCGTGCTGCGCCTCCACGCGAACCCGACGGCGAATTCGTGGTCGGCCGGCATGGCCCGGGCCGCCGAGATCAACACGCTGAAGACCTATGTATCGACGACCGCACTGGAAGTCGCCCACCAGGCGATGATGATCTGCGGGATGGCCGGCTACAAGCAAGGCACGCCGTTCAGCATCGGGCGCCACATTCGCGACCTGCACGCGGCGCCGCTGATGATCAGCAACGACCGCATCGCCACCAACACCTCGAACCTGCTGCTCGCGCTGCGTCCTGCGACGCTGGAGAAACATACGTGAACGATCGCCTTGCCGTACCCTCCGCCGCCTCCGCTCCCGCCGACGCACCGATCGACCGCGCGGGCGTCAATCCGCTGCGCGACGAACTGATCGACGCGGGCCTGCTGGTCTCGACCGGCATCCAGGGCCTGTTCGGCCGCAGCGAAGCATTCGAGCGCGTGGTCGAGGCGCTGGACGCATTCGTCACGCGCCTGGGCGCCGACCAGCACGCCGAGGTGCTGCGCTTTCCGCCGGCGATGAGCCGCCTCGAGTTCGAGCGCAGCGAATACATGAAGAGCTTCCCGCAACTCGCCGGCAGCGTGCATTCGTTCTGCGGCGACGAGCACCAGCACCAGCGCCTGCTGCAATGCCTCGACCGCGGCGACGACTGGACCGAGAACCAGAAACCGACCTATGTCGTGATGACGCCGGCCGCGTGCTACCCCGTGTATCCGGTCGTCGCGCGCGCGGGTGCGCTGCCCGACGCCGGCCGCATCGTCGACGTGTTCTCGTACTGTTTCCGCCACGAGCCGTCGCTCGACCCGACCCGCATGCAGTTGTTCCGGATGCGCGAGTACGTGCGGATCGGCACGCCCGAGCAGATCGTGTCGTTCCGCGAGACCTGGATCGAGCGCGGCACGCGGATGATCGACGCGCTGCGCCTGCCCAACGCGATCGATCTCGCGAACGATCCGTTCTTCGGGCGCGGCGGCAAGATCGTCGCGAACAGCCAGCGCGAGCAGAACCTGAAGTTCGAGCTGCTGATCCCGATCGAGCACGACGATCGCCAGACCGCGTGCCTGAGCTTCAACTACCACATGGACCATTTCGGGTTGCTGTGGGACATCCGCACCGCGACGGGCGACGTCGCGCACACCGGCTGCGTCGGCTTCGGCCTCGAACGGCTCACGCTCGCGCTGTTCCGCCACCACGGCTTCGACATCGACGCGTGGCCGCGCGAGGTCCGGGACGTGCTGTGGGGCGCGCAATGAGATTCGTGTCCCGCGGCGGCGAGGACGCGTCGTTCGAGGATGTGCGCCACCGCGCGCGCCACTACCGGCCGCATCCGCTGCACAGCCAGGAGATGGTCTGGAAGCAGACCAACTGCTACGTCGACATGTGGCTCGAGGTGCTGCGCTGGTGGGGCTTCAATCCGTACGCGGCGCTGCCGTTTACGATCGCGCTCGATTTCGAGGGCGACCAGTTCACGTTCTTCAAGTTTCCGCACGACGAACTGGAGCGGCTGTACGGCATCGTCGTGCAGGAGCACTCGATCTACGAACCGCTCGACCAGCACGTCGAGACGCAGGTCGCGCGCGGCCACCTGATGATCGTCGAGGTCGACGCGTGGTTCCTGCCCGACACGCGCGGCAGCAGCTATCGCACGCAGCACACGAAGACGACGATCGGCATCGATGCGATCGACCGCGCGAAACGCCAGATCGGCTACTTCCACAACAGCGGCTATTACGTGGCCGAGGATTTCGACTACAACGGGCTCGTCGGCGGCAGCTCGCCGATGACGTTGCCGCCGTACGTCGAATGCGCGAAACGGCGGTTCCCGCCGCTCGACGAGCGCGCGCTGTGCGAAGCGTCGCTCGCGGCGCTGCAGCGCCACCTGCGGCGCCTGCCGGTCGTCGATCCGATCGCCGCGTTCCGGCGGCAGTTGCAGACCGACGCGCGCACGCTCGCCGATTCGCCGCTCGAGCGCTTCCACGCGTACTCGTTCAATTCGGTGCGGCAGCTCGGTGCGAATTTCGAACTGTTCGGCCACTACGCGCGCTGGCTGCAGGCCAGCGGCTGCGTCGGGCCGTTCGCCGAGATCCGCGCCGCGTGCGACCGCATCGCGTCGGAAGCGATGGTGCTGGAGTTCCGGCTCGCGCGCGCCTGTGCGCGCGGCAAGGAGGAGCGCGGCGACTCGACGCTCGAAGCGATCGAGGCCGCGTATGCGGACGTGATCGCCTGTGCGCGGCAGATCGGCCTGCCGCTGCGGCACGTGACGCCCGTGCGCGACGACACCGCGGCACCCGTGCCGGTCATGCGGTGACGCGCACACGCGCCCAGCCAGCCTGGTCGATGCGGGCGACGGCCGCGGGCGCCGTGCGGGAGCCGCGCGACCTCCCGGCCGGCAGCGATGGCTGGATTCCGGCGATCGTGCCCGGCACGGTCGCGCAGTCGCTCGCGCTCGCCGGCCGGCTCGACGAAGCCGCCTCGCTCGACGAGCGCGATCACTGGTACCGGATCGAACTGCGCGGGCACGGCCCGCGCGTGCTGCGCTTTCACGGCCTCGCGACGCTCGCGCAAGCGTGGCTCGACGACACGCCGATCCTCTACTCCGACAGCATGTTCGTCACGCACGACGTGCCCGTCGCGCTCGACGGCACGCACCGGCTGACCGTCTGTTTCCGCGCGCTCGCACCGCACCTGCGCGACACGCGCGCGCCGCGCCGGGCGCGCTGGCGCACGCGCCTCGCGGAGCCGGCGACACTGCGCACGATCCGCACGTCGCTGTTCGGGCACATGCCCGGCTGGTTTCCGCCGCACGTGCCGACCGGCCCGTGGCGGCCCGTGGACGTGCTCGATCCGGCCGACGCACCCGTGCTCGTCGATTGCGATCTGCGCGCGCGCATCGAAGGCGACACGGGCTGGCTCGATGCGGAACTGACGTTCGCCGCGCCGCTGCCCGATGCGCTCGCGGCACGCCTGTCGTGCGGCAAGCACCACGCGACGCTCGAACGTGCCGGCCCCGAACGTCTGCGCACGAGCGTCGCGGTGCCCAACGTCTGCCGCTGGTGGCCGCATACGCACGGTGAACCGGTGCTGTACGACGTTGCGCTGCATATCGGCGACGCGCAGCGGCCGCTCGGCGCGACGGGCTTCCGCACGATCGAGGTCGACGCCGGCGCCGACGGCAAGGGCTTCGGACTGCGCATCAACGGCGTGCCGGTGTTCGCGCGCGGCGCATGCTGGAGCAGCGCAGCGCCGCTCGCGCTGCACGCGGACGACGCCACCTACGCGCGCCTGCTCGGGCTCGCGCGCGACGCCGGCTTCAACATGCTGCGCGTGGGCGGCACGATGACCTACGAGGCCGACGCGTTTCACGCGTGGTGCGACCGGCTCGGGCTGCTGGTCTGGCAGGATTTCATGTTCGCGAACTTCGACTACGCGCTCGACGATCCCGCGTTCGCGGACAACGTCGACCGCGAAGCGCGGCAGTTCCTCTCGCGTGTCGGCGCATCGCCATCGCTGGCCGTCCTGTGCGGCGGCAGCGAGATCGCGCAACAGGCCGCGATGTCCGGCCTCGGGCCGAAGCAGCGCTTCCTCGAACTGAGCGCCGACCGGCTGGCCGGCCACGCGGCCGCGCGCCGGCCCGACGTGCCGTACGTGCCCGATTCGCCCGACGGCGGCGTGCTGCCGTTCGCGCCGCGCGAACGCGTGTCGCACTACTACGGCGTCGGCGCATACCTGCGCCCGCTCGACGACGCGCGCCGCGCGGACGTGCGCTTCGCGAGCGAATGCCTCGCGTTCTCGAACCTGCCGTGCGACGCGACGCTCGCCGAGCTCGGCTGGCCCGGCGTGCACGAGCCGCGCTGGAAGGCGGCCGTGCCGCGCGACCCCGGCACGTCGTGGGATTTCGAGGACGTCCGCGACCATTATCTGCAGACGCTGTACGACGTCGCGCCCGACCGGCTGCGACGCGAGGATCCGGCGCGCTACTTCGAGCTGTCGCGCGCGGTGATCGCGGACCTGATGCGCGACACGTTTTCCGAATGGCGGCGCACCGGTTCGCGGTGCGCCGGCGCGCTCGTGTGGCAGTTCCTGGACGTGATGCCGGGCGCCGGATGGGGCATGATCGACGCCGCGCACCGGCCGAAATCCGCGTGGCATGCACTGCGCCAGGTACTGCAGCCCGTGCAGGTGCTGCTCGTCGACGAAGGCCTGAACGGGCTCGACGTGCACGTCGTCAACGAGCGCCCCGCGCCGCTCGCGGCGGCGCTCGAACTGGTCGCGCTGCGCGACGGCCGCACACCGGTCGCGCGGGCCGGCTGCCCGGTGCGGATCGCGGCGCACGACACCGTGCGGATCGGTTCGGCCGAGCTGCTCGGCCGCTTCTTCGACTGGACCTACGCGTACCGGTTCGGGCCGTGCGAACACGACACCGTCGTCGCGACGCTGCGCGCCGACGACGGCACGCTGCTGTCGCAGGCGTTCCATTTCCCGTCCCGCACGCATCCGGCCGTGCTGGCGCGCCGCGAACTCGGGCTGGAGGCGTGCGTGTCGCGCAGCGGCGATACGTGGCACGTCGACATCGACACCCGGCACGTCGCCCGCCATGTGCAGATCGATGCGCCGGGCTTCATGCCGCGCGACGACTGGTTCCATCTCGCGCCCGGCACGCCGGCGCGCGTCGCGCTCGTGCCGCTTGACGCGGCCGGCAAAAATGGCGCCGTGGCCGACACGCCGCCGGCCGTGGAAATCCGTGCAGTGAACGCCGCGCGTACGGTGCGCGCCACGCAAGCCGGCTGACGCGGCGCGACGTGCGCGGCAGTTGCCGGCCGCGCGCGCCTGCCGGCGCTCAGTCGGACGAGCCCGTCCCGCGCGGCCGCTCGATCCCGTATGCCTCCATCCAGCGATACAGCGTGGCGCGCGAGACGCCGAGCTCGCGCGCGGACGCCGCGACGCGCCCGCGCGTGCGCAGCAGTGCGGTTTCGATCGCCTCGCGCTCGATCGACTTGCGGATGTCGGCCACCGACGGCGACGCGGCATCGAGACAGTATTCGAGTTCGAGATCCTGCGCGGTGATCAGGCGGCCTTCCGTCATCACGACTGCGCGGCGCACGCGATTGATCAGCTCGCGGACGTTGCCGGGCCAGTCGTGCTTGTAGAGCGCTGTGATCGCGTCCGTCGAGAAGCCACGCACGCGATGACGCGCATCGCCGCGAAAGCGTTCGAGCATGTGGTGCGCGAGCAGCTCGATGTCCTTGCCGCGCGCGCGCAGCGGCGGCTGGTCGATGCGCATCACGCACAGGCGATGGAACAGGTCCGGCCGAAAGCGCCCTTCCTCCATCGCGTCGCGCAGGTCGACGTGCGTCGCCGACACGATCCGGACGTCGACCGGCACCGGGCCGCTGCCGCCCAGGCGATGAATCGCGCGTTCCTGCAAAAACCGCAGCAGGCTCGCCTGGCTCTCGTGCGGCAGGTCGCCGATCTCGTCGAGCAGCAGGGTGCCGCCGTTCGCCGCTTCGACATAGCCGATCTTGCGCGCGTTCGCGCCGGTAAACGCGCCGCGCTCGTAGCCGAACAGTTCGGATTGCAGCAGATGCGGCGGAATGGCCCCGCAGTTGACCGCGACGAACGGGCCGTTGCGGCGCTCCGAATGGCGATGGATCGCGACGGCCGTCAACTCCTTGCCGGTCCCTGTTTCGCCGAACACGAACACCGGTGCGTCGGTGCGCGCGAAGCGCCGCACCGTATCGAACAGCCGCAGCATCGCGCTGCAGGTTCCGACGATGCCTTTCTCTTCCGATTCGAGCCGTTCCCGGTCGCGCGCGAACAGGCATTCCATGCCGTACGCATGGCCGACCGTATCGGCGATCCGCTGGTGCGACGCGGGCAACGTGACGTAATCGAAGCAATAGTCGCGCAACAGCGCACGCACGTTCGGCGACGCGGTCTGGCCGACGTCGACGAGTGCGACCCAGACGACGTCGCGCATCGACGCGCAGGTCGATGCGATGCTGCCGATCGCGTCCGCATGGCCGCCGCTCAGATCGAGGATGCCGCAGGTGATTTCGCCGGACGTGTCGCGCAACTCGCTCGCCTGCGCGACGATCGACACTTTCCAGTCGCGCCGCGACAGTTCCTTTCGCAGCATGACGGACGGCGACTGCGTCCAGTAAATCAGAGGACGCTGCCCGTTACCGCTCTCCGCGCCGGCGCTCTTATCGCGCGTTATTGGCATATTCATAACGAACCATCACTTTCTCCACTCCGCGAACCGTTCGCGTGCGCTGCGGCCGGCGGCGCATGGCCGCCTTTCCGCGCTGCGTTTCCGCAGCTTTGGCGAAGATCGAGACTGCACACGGCGAGAGCCCCCGGAGGTCGAGCCGGATGTCATCCGGCCTCGTTGTCATCGAACTCGAAGGAAACGCGCGGCTACGGGAGCCACGACGTTCCCGCTTTGAGGCGCCCCGCCATCATGGCGGAGAGCGTCGGCAGACAGGAATGCCGTCGGCATGTGCGTGACGTCGTACACGACAGTTGCGCCCGATGCTGAACCGGATGGCCGCCAACCCGTTTCCGGAATGACCGCCGCATTTCATCCGCTCCTGAATTTACACCCCGTTTCGAGATGGTCTTGTTACCAAAAGATAAACCTGAATCAGCCGGTTACGCGACCGGTCGTTCCGCGCCACGTGTATTTGACCACTGAGATTTGATTATCTACGAGCATTGCAGTCAATCAGTGGCAAATACTACTTTTCCGCAAGATTGCGACGGTCGATTGCCTTTTATTTCCGTCGAAATCCCCGCAAAAAGCCGGTACCGCATGCCGCTCGCAACATAATTGCCCGCGCGGACGGCCGGCCGCATCGTACCGCGGCGGCGGCCGGTCCGCTCGCGCCTTTCACGTCCGTTACATGCGGTAATCAACCGCACCGCATCACGCGTCGCGTTTCCGGGTGCCGGAGCCCGGTAAAACGCTTGCCGCACGTGCCGATCGCGTGGCGGCGAGGCGCCACGGCGGTGCCTGGAACCGGTCGTGCCGACGTTTGCCTTTCGCAGTGCAGCATGGCTGCCCGGCACGTGGCGGGTGGGCACATTGCGACCGGGGCCGACATCCCGTCGGCCGGGTCGAGGCCGGCCCGTTGCCGTCATCGGCCGGACCACGTCGCGTGACCGGAAGCGGCAGCCGAGGTCGCGCGCTTCTGCTTCTGGAATGCATGCGCGCGAACCCCGGCATGCCGAGGAAGACGAACGCACGCGCCGCACCGGCACGCAAGATCCCGAAGGAATTCGACGAGGCTGTGGACGGTCGGCATGCGCGATGCCACCGCGCGCTTGCGCAAGCCGATGCGTAGGTGGATGCCCGACACTGCCGTGCGAGATCGGCCCGTCGTGAACGCTCGCCATGCTCAAGTGCTGCCCCCGGTTCGCTATTGCCATCCGATATTGACTGGCCGCGCAGCGACGCGAGCTGCCAGGATGACGCAATTATGGAAAAGCACCGGCCGCCGCGGTGTGTGCTACCGCACCTTGAGGCGCCCGCGCGGCAGCCCCGGGGCTGCGCATCTCGCGCCCGCCTTGCGAATCCGGAGCGTGAGTACGCTTTCGAACAGACCGGCGCGCGACGCGGCCGGATGATGAGCATCGCCGCGCTGCACGAACGATCGCGTTCGATCAGCAACGCATGCCGAAGGCATCACGCGAGGACAGCATCATGGAATGGCATTGTTGTGAATTCGAACATCTGGGCGCGGTCGACCTCTATGCAATCCTGCGCGCCCGCAACGCCGTGCTGGTGGTCGAGGACGCGCACACGCATCTGGACATCGACGGCAAGGACGCTGGCGCGCTGCACGTCTATGCAACCGTGCGCGACGGCGACACGATGGAAGTCGCTGCGTACGCCCGCATCCTGCCCGGCGACGACGTCGATCCGGACGTCGTGATCGACAAGGTGCTGACGAGCGAAAGCCGTCGCGACGACGATACGCTCGAGCGGCTGATCGAACGCGCCCTCACCGCCGCGCAGGCCGCGTGGCCCGACACCGCGGTGCGCACGCACGTCGCAGCGCCGCGCCAGGCGTTCTACAAGCGTTTCGGATTCCGCAAGGCCTACGGCCCGTATCTCGAACAAGGCGCGCCGTTCGTCGGCCTGGTGCGGCCCGCCGACCGCGCGGCCGGCGCGCTGCGCAACCTGCTGTCCCGGGCCGTGACGGCCCACGGGCCGCGCAACGACGACGCGCGTGCCCGCCCCCGGCAGCCGGCCGACACCGGAGCCAATCGATGAACCCCACCACCCTCCGCCCGGTTCCCGAGCCCGACCTGCCGTGCATCCTGCCGGTGATTCTCGCCGGCGGCTCCGGCACGCGGCTGTGGCCGCTGTCGCGCGAACAATATCCGAAGCAGCTGATCGAGCTGATCTCGAACGAATCGCCGTTGTCGGCGACGGCCCGCCGCCTGAACGGTATCGCGAATGCGTCGCTCGGCGACACGCTGCTGCTGGTGTGCGGTGAACAGCATCGCGTCATGAGCGCCGCGCAGGTGGTCGGGCGCGCGGCGCCCGCCCGCATTCTGCTCGAACCGGTCGCGCGCAACACCGCGCCCGCGCTGACGCTGGCGGCCCTCGACGCGAGCCAGCTCACGGACGATCCCGTTCTCGCGGTGATGCCGGCCGATCACGTGATCACCGACGTCGGCGCGTTCCAGGACGCGATCGCGCGCGCGGCGCGCTACGCGCAGGAAGGCGCGATCGTCACGCTCGGCGTGCTGCCGCGCCGCGCGGAAACGGGCTACGGCTACATCCAGGTCGGCGAGCCGCGCACCGGCCGTCTCGGCGGTCAGGGCGGCTACGCGATCGGGCGTTTCGTCGAGAAGCCCGACGCGACGCTCGCGGAGCGCTACCTGCAATCGGGCGACTACTGGTGGAACAGCGGGATTTACGTCACCCGCGCATCGGTCTGGCTGAAAGCGATCGGCGCGCTCGCGCCCGGCATTCATGCGGCCTGCGAAGCCGCATGGCGTGCCGGTATCGCCGAAGATCCGTTCTTCCGGATCGACGCGACGGCCTTCGACGCGTGCCCGTCGGACTCGATCGACTATGCGGTGATGGAACGGCTCGCGGAACACGGTGAACTCGGCATCGACGGCATCGTGGTGCCGCTCGCGGCGGGCTGGTCGGACGTCGGCACCTGGGACGCGATCTGGGAAATCATGCCGAAGGACGATCAGGGCAACGTCGCGCGCGGCCCAATCGTGTTCGAGGACACGCAGGACAGTCTCGTTCGCTCGGAGGGCCGCCTGATTGCTTGCGTCGGGATGAAGGACGTCGTCGTGATCGAGACGCCCGATGCCGTGCTGGTCGCGAACAAGCACGACGTGCAGCGCGTGAAGAACATCGTCGCCCGCCTGAAATCCGACCGGCGCCCGCAGGCGAGCGAGCACCGCAAGGTGCAGCGGCCGTGGGGGCACTACGATTCGATCGACCTCGGCCAGCGCTTCCAGGTGAAACGGATCGTGGTCGAGCCCGGCAAGCGGCTGTCGCTGCAGATGCACTATCACCGCGCCGAGCACTGGATCGTCGTGCGCGGCACCGCGAAGGTGACGCGCGGCGCCGAGACGTTCCTGCTCCGCGAGAACGAATCGACGTACATTGCGGTCGGCGAAGTACACCGCCTCGAGAATCCCGGGCTGATTCCGCTGGAAATCATCGAGGTGCAGTCGGGAGACTATCTCGGCGAGGACGATATCGTTCGGTTTGATGATCAGTATGGGCGGGCGGTTGAAGTGCTGTCGGCGCAGCAGACATAGGCGATACGTCGCTGCGCGCGGTATTCGCGCGAATGCAATGCCGGCGCACAGTCGCCCGCTGCGGACGCTTCTGTGTCGATCGACATCGCCGGACGGTCAACGACGCAGCCCGACGGATTCGCGCACGCGCGGCAGCAACGACGTATCCGCGCCGACCCCGTCGGGCGTGGCCGATCGGGATTGAAGCGCCGTCGCACACGGCCCGGCTTTCGCATTGTCGGCGGCGCAATCCTGCTTCGGACCGATCCGTACCGGCATACCGCCGATTCCCGACATCTGGTTGTCCGCAAGCTCGACACCCGACACGTTTCCCCACAGGCGAATGCCGTCGAAACGCGACTGCGATACGCGGTTGCCCGTCACGACCACGCGTGTCACCGCCCCCGACCATGTGCTGACGTCGATCGCAGCCTGCTGCGTGAGCGGGCGAGGATCGGTGCGGCCGGTCGCCGTCTGGATGTTCGCGATCATGTTGTTCTCGATCCGGACGTTCGACGCATCGTAGGTCTGAAAGCTGTCCTCCTGCGCGACGAGAATGCCCGCGCTCACCTGCACGTTACGCACAATGTTGTTCGAGATCGTCACCTCCGTGCCGCCGACCACCGTGATCCCGCGTCCCCACGAGTTGCCTTCGAGCGAGTTTTGGGTAATCAGCACATTGCGGCTCAGCACGCCGTCGCCCCGATAGCTCACCACGGCAATCATGTCGTCGCCGGTGTCGCGCACGACATTGCCCTGAACCACCACGTCGCGCGCGCCGTGCGTCATGTGAATGCCGTCGGCGAGCGTCGACAGCACCTCGTTGCCGACGATCGCGACGTCCGCACCGCCGAACACGAAAATGCCGGCGCTCGCACCGCCGTCGATGACGTTATCGAGCACTTGCACGCTGCGCCCCGTCACCTCGACCTTGGTCGACTCCCGCGTGGCGAGGCGCGTCCTGCCGACGCCCTTGAGTCGAAATCCGACGAGCGTCGTACCGTCGCCCCGCATCTCGATCGTCTGGTCCTCCGGGTTGCGCGCCGCGAGCGTCGCGCCGTAACCCGACAGCACGACATGCGGGCGCCGCACGATCAACGAACGGCCGACCACGTACCGCCCGGGCGCGAACACCAGCCGCTGCCCCGGACGCAACCTGTCCAGCACGCGCTGCAGCTCGCCCGCCTGATCGGCTGCGCTGGAAGCGGGATAAACGTACACATCCGGCACGTTCGCATGGAGCGCACCCGGCGCGGACGCATCGGCGGCCGCCACGGCGAACCCGGGCCACGACAATCCGCCCGCGATGAACATGCCTGCGATCACGGTGCATACACGCGACAGGCCTTGTGAACCATGCATATCGAATCGTCTCCCTCGAATAATCTGGTACACGGCGCGGGTATGGGTTGCCGCGCATGCCAGCTGCCCGGACATCGATTGTTTCAGCAGCGACGGCAATGCGCCGCGTTTGCGCCGACCGTTGACCGTGAGGAAATTCCACTAGCCCTTCAGGGCATACGACACGATACCTTCTATTGAATCATTCGGACGAGCCAGCCTCGGTGCGTCAGCAGACCAAGGTATCGGTCGCCCAATCTGACACGGCGTGCCATGTCACGCATCGCTACGCGAGCATCGCGCAAATCCGGGAACGACAAGCCGCCGGGTAAACGTCGCCCGATCGGGACGATCGTCGACTAATCCCTCCGTCGGTAAGCCATCGCACCCAGCGCATCGCGCATGCGCTGCACAATGTTTCCATCACCGGACGGATACCACGGCTCACGTTCGCGGTTGCGTGATCCCGAGCGACGGCAGCCCGAATTCGATCGCTCCGATTACGCCGGCTACTTCACCGGATCGCGCGCGTCGAGCACGACACCGTGGCCCCGACGGTCGCAATGCCAACGGATTTTCAGATTAGGAATACATAGTAATTTGAAACGGATGTCCTGCCTGAACGACTCGCCGGCAATTCGACTGTTCGCCGTACAACCTTCTCCACGGCGATCGATGAAAAACGCGATCGCACCGACAGACCAACAGATGACCACACGAAAGATCGTTCATATCGCCGAGGCGTTTGGTGGGGGCGTGCTGTCGATGCTGACCCAGCTGGCCAATCACGCTGCGGCATCCGGCGTCGATGTCACCGTTTTGCACTCGATCCGGGCAGAAACGCCGGCCGACTATTCAACGCTGTTCCGGCCCGACGTGAAGCTGATCCACGTCGACATGGGCCGAGAAGTCAGCGTCCGGCAGGATCTTTCGAGCCTGCGTGCGCTGGTCGGGCATCTTCGCGACTGCAAGCCGACCGCGATTCATCTGCATTCGTCGAAAGCCGGCGTGCTGGGACGCGTCGCCGCGAGGATCGCCGCCCCGAATGCAACGGTCTTCTACTCGCCGCACGGGCTTGCGTTCCTGCGCCGCGACATCTCGCGCATGAAGCAGGCCGCCTACCTGAACTTCGAACGAATCGCGGCACGCATCGGCGGAACCATCGTCGCTTGCTCGAGCAGCGAGCTGGGCGAGATCAAGAACAATGTCCGGGCGAAATCGGCGGTCCTGGTGGAGAACGGCGTCGATGTCGCCGCGATCCTGCCCCGTCGATCGCGGGACGACGGCAAGATCGTCGTTGGCATGAGCGGCCGCGCGTCGTTCCAGAAGAACCACCAGGCATTCGTCGAACTGGCCGCCCGGCTGCGGCGCGCCGACGTCGACTTCCTGTGGATCGGCGGCGACGCGACCGAGATTGCGGATCCCCATTTGAGCGAGGCCGTCATCTGCAGCGGCTGGGTGACGCGCGCCCGTGCGCTGGCGCTCACGTCGGGACTGGACATCTACGTCCAGACGTCTCGCTGGGAAGGCATGCCGGTCGCGTTGATCGAAGCGCAGGTTGCCGGCATCCCGGCCGTGGTGACGGACGTCGTCGGCAATCGCGACGTGGTCATTCATGGCGTAACCGGCTATGTCGCGTCGAGCGTCGACGAGATGGCCGCGTATCTGACTGCGTTGCGTGAAGACCGGCAGCTTCGCGAAACCATGGGAGCGGCCGCGCGGGCGCGGGCGGTTCAACGATTCTCGATGAACGCGGTCTTCCGGCAATGGCACACCCTTTACGGACTGGACACCGCAGATGCCCGAGCGGGCGCCCGCGGCTTCGAGCCGGTTGCACTGGATCACGTCAAAGCCCGGCCCTGAGTTCGATATTCAATGACTGACATGATCGCTTTCAAAAAACCGAAACAGCTCGTGTACAACGGCCGATTCACCACGCAGAAGACGACCGGCGTGCAACGCGTCGCACGTGAGCTGATCGCCGCACTGATCGAGTTTCAGCCGCAGGACCCGGTAACCGTGCTCGTGCCGCCGCAGCCCGCCGTAGCGGTAAGCGGCGCACGGACCGTCAAGGTCGGCTTTTACAAGGGCGTCGTCTGGGAACAACTGGTGCTTCCCTTTTTCGCCCGCCCCGGCCGCCTCGTCAATCTCGGCAACTCGGCGTCCATTTTCATCCGCAACCAGATCATCTACATGCACGATGCGGCCGTATTCGATACGCCCGCCCACTTTTCCCGGTCGTTTCGGGTGTGGTACCGGATCATGTTCTGGATCCTGGCGCGCACCTCCGCGCGCGTGCTGACCAATTCCAGCTTTTCACGCGAACGTCTCGCCTACCACTGCGGCATTTCCACCGAGAAAATCAGTGTCGTTCCGCTCGGTGCGGATCATCTCGACGCACTGGCGCCCGACACGAGCGTACTCGACGCGCATTCGCTGACGCCGAACCGGTTCGTGCTCGCGGTCAGCAGCATGAATCCCACCAAGAACTTCGGCCGGCTCATCGCGGCATTCCGGCAGCTCAACGATCCGTCGGTCGACCTCGTCATCGTCGGCATGAGGAACACGGCCGTGTTCGGAAACCAGGACCATGCCCCGGTGGAGAAGCCGAACGTCAAGTACGTCGGCTATATCAGCGACGAACAGTTGAAGGCGCTGTATCAGCATGCGGCATGCTTTCTCTATCCGTCGATTTACGAGGGGTTCGGCATCCCGCCTCTCGAGGCGATGCGCTACGGTTGCCCGACGATCGTCGGAAAATCCGCAGCGCTGCCGGAAGTCTGCGCCGAGGCGACGCTGTATTGCGATCCGTATTCGCAGGACGACATCGCGGAAAAATTGCGGCATCTGCTGGATTCGGCCGAGCTCAGGGACGAGCTCAGACGAAAGGGGCGCGCTCACGCGGCACAATATTGCTGGAGCAGAAGCGCAAGAATGATGACGGAGATATTCGACACGCTGTAGCCGCAGGCAATCGGCACGGGCCGTCGCCCGGACGCAATCAATACCGGCAACAAAACGCGAGTCGGCATGTTCCGCCGCACTCGCCTCCCTCCGTGATCGCAATCCACCCGCGCGCTGCCGTTCGACGTCGGAATCATCGCGACGATCGGGGCGGCGCCGTCATATCGTCCCCGCCATGCTTTCCCGGGGATACGCGGCACGACGACCTTCCCGCGTCGAAATACGTCCGTTCACGACCTGCCCGGATTCGCGAGGCAAGATGCGCGAATGCGCACAGGGCTCAGGCGGGTCGCTCGACCGACGACCGCGAATGAAGTATCCGGCTGGAGTCGATGCCGGCGATCGCGGCGATGGCCGCCGGATCATGCGAACGGCCCTTTCGGGCTCCGCAGCGAATCGCGCTACCGCGACCTCGCCGGCATCTTGATCAGCCCGACCCGTTCACGACAGATCACGTACACCAGCGCGGCCGCCACGGCCGTCTCGACCAGCAATACCGCGATGGCCGCGCCACGCGCCGCAAACAGCGACGCGAGCGGCGGCAGTATCGTCACGTTCAGCAAGCCGGACGAGATCAGGATCGTACTGAAAATGCGTTTCATGCCGAGCGGCAGCATCGTCTGAACGCCAAAGAGATCCGTCATGCATGCCATGAACGGCACCAGTGCAAGACAACGCAACACGCCGACCGTCGGCTCGAACGAGCTTCCGTACAGGATCCGGACCGCGAGCGGCGCAAACTCGTAGATCGCGACCGACATGGCCAGCACCAGCGCACCCTGCGCGACGATCAGCTTGCGCAGGAACGCGAATGCCTCGTCACGCGCGTTGTGCATCAGATAGGTGACGTGCGGATACGTGGTGGCCCGCAGCGGCTGCAACATGCCGACTGCGGCGCGGATCAGCTTGTCGCCCGCCGCAAAATAGCCTGCGGCGACGTTACCGGACACGATGCTGAGCAGCACGGTATTGGTCGACGCGTAGAACGAGATCGACGTCGACGCGAGAAAGACCTGCGTGCCGCCTTTCACCGCGTCGACGATATCGGCGAACCGCACACGCACGCGCGAGATCTCGCGCCCCAGGAACAGATAAGCGAGCAACGTTATTCCGCAGAGCAACGGCACGGCCGCGTTGATGGCCACCGCATGCAGGATGTCGTCCGGTGAATGAACCCACAGGAAGAAGGCGGCGACGCTGAGTGCGCGATACCCGACCACCGTCATGCTGAACACGCTCAGCTTCTGAATGCCCTGAAAGTACCAGCCCGGCGTGAGCGCAGCACCGATTACCATCCCGAATTCGATCAGCAACGCCGTGCGCTCGGCTTCGAAGTACGGAATCAGCGACGTCATCGCAACGAGCACGACGAAGCCCGCGACGGAGATCAGCCACTGTGCGCTGATCGTCGTCCAGAAGATTCTCGACCGCTCGACCTTGTCGCTTGCGAGCGCGACACGCGGTGTTGCCGTCAGGTCGAAGCTGTAATTCACCAGATTGATGAAGTACGTGGTGACCGCGAGCACGAACGACAGCCTGCCGTACTGGAGCGGGCCGAGTACACGCGTCAGCAGCGGCAACGTCACGAGCGGCACGACGTACGTCGAGATCTGCAACGCGAACAACATGGCGAAGTTTTTTCGAACAGCAGTCATCGTGCCTTCTGGGCTGAAAATGGGCGGTGCATCGACCGTCAACGCGCCGGCGCGCGCGATACGTGTTCGTCGATGCCGAGTGCGGCGTACAGCGACGACGCGTAACAATCGACCGTGTAGCGCGACCAGTCGTAGCGACGATTTTCGTCGCCGAGGTGCGCGCGTAGCGCGCCGATCGCGCGTGAGAAATCGTCGGCGCTATTTCGATAGAGGATCTTGTTACCGATCTCGTCGCCGAATGTCGACAGGCTTCCGATGTCGTTCACCAGCACCGGCAGGCCGAGTACCGCGGCCTCGACGATCACGAGGGGCGCGTTTTCCACCCAGACCGACGGGAGAACAAGCGCATCGTGCGTCGGCAGTTCGGCGAACAGCGCAGCATGGTCGAGACGGCCGGCGAACCGCAGCCTACCGGTTTCGACGAGGTCGGCATGGCGCTTCTCGAGCCCGCCCCGCTCCGCCCCTTCGCCGTACACGGTAAGCGATCCGATCGCATCGCCGGCGGATTCTGCCATGAGCGCGAGAAACTCGGCCAGCCCCTTGTCCGCTTCGATGCGACCAACGAACGCAAGATCCAGCCGAGCGCCCCGCGCAGGCTTCGGCGCGCGCGAAATCAGCGATGAATCGATCGGATTCGACAGAAGAGTGGCGCGCGTGCGCCCGAATCGCGCGATCAGGTCACGCATGAACGGGCTCGGGCACAGGATCTCGTCGAACAGGCCGAGCGGGTCGAAAAGCGCATTGACCACGTGCCAATGCACCTTCTTCACGACGTCGTGGAGAATGCCGCGCGGGCTGGCGATCGGGATCAAGCGTCGGCCGCCATGCAACCGGTCGAGCGCCAGCGGCTGCCCGCGTCCTCTCGAATAGACTTGCAGGCTCGGGTTGTGAAACACCAGGTGGTAGTCGTGCGCGGTGATGTACAGACCGCACCCCGAGCGCCGCTTGTAGCGGGCAAGCACGGGCAAAATCGCGCTCGACAGCAGGTTGTGGTAGTTGTGGACCAGAATGCGCTGGGGGCGAAACCGGTCGAGCAGCGCGACGAGCGCACGTGCGGTAGAAGGCGACCACGCGCGTGCGCGCCGAATGTTCTCGACGCCGCCGAGCGCATGCTCGTCGAACGTTTCGACCGTCACGTCGTTGCGTGCGCGCAGCACGTCGACGGACATTCGGTACACCTCCTCCGCCCCTCCCCGACGAACGAAGTCGTTGATGACCAGCACGCGCATCACGACGGACCTCGGCATGGTCGATACCGTAAGCCCGGCGCGTTATCACCGTACTCGCGTCGCGGCGCAATCTGCGCGAGGCTGCGGGCCGTTTGCATGCGGTAAAATTTGCACCGCTCCCGGCGTTCGTGGCAATTTCGTTTCATCTGCAATCCTGAGCGGAGTCACGGCGCCGCGCACGACTGACAGGCGGCATCCGTGAAACACGATGCCGCTACGATAGCGTGCCGGGAACGCCGACTCTGTTCGCATGGTCACTTAGAACCGGTTTCACGAAACCGGCCCGACGCGCCGCCGAACGTTCCCGCACCATATGAAACGCTTGCCGCGATGGCGGCAGCCGCACAGCGCCGCCCCGCCCGCAACGATACCGGGCGACCTAGAGCGTCGACTCAGTGCGCCGCTTGCGCGCATGCGATGCGGTCGCGCGTTTCGTTTTCCGGGGCGGCGCAAGCTCCGCGGGCGCTCGCCAATCGACAAGCAGTTCCGCACACCGGTCGATCACGTATTGCGCGGCGGCACTGCCGTACAGCGAATGATCGACGACTTCCTGCACGTCGACCGATACGTTCGGGAAGCGTGAAAACGCGTGCGATGCGGGGCCGAAATGCCGGACCAGTGTGTCGACACCCGGGTCGAACGTTCCATAGACGAGATGCGTGCGGATACCGCGCGCCGACATGTCGCGCAGCAATCCGCGCGGCGTATCCTTGCCCGGGCCTCGCCCGACCCGTTCCGCGACTCGCATGACCGGCACCGACATGAAATCCGCCAGGTAGCGCAACAGCCCGCGCAGTACCGGGCGCAGATCGCGACGGCCGCGCAGCAAGCGGCGCCACTTTCCCGTACTGCGCAGCGATGCAAGATAGCCTCGCATCGAATTCGTCTGATTCTTGATCACGTTCGCGAGCGTCTCTCCGCGCGGCCATACGAACACAGGAAGATTGACCGCGATCACGCCGGCAAATGGCCCGTTCGACGCTGCATGAAGCGACGTGTACGCACCGGAGCAAATCCCGAATGCGACGACCTTGTGATGCCCGCCGTCTTTCAGCCAGTTTGCGGCGGCCACCATGTCGGCGATCATCTGATCCGAATACGGGATGTCCCATTGATTGTCACGCGCGTGCTCGTCGCTGTCGCCGATTCCGCTCGAATCGATGCGCAGGCTGCAGATTCCCTGCGCGGCAAGCGACCGGGCGAGTCGAACCGCGAGGCGCCCGTCCGCGATGCGTGGATTGGCGGCCGTATTCGTTATCAGGAGGGTTGGCGCGCCGGCGTGCATGATGTCGTCGGTCGGCTCGCACAGCACCCCGACCAGCTGTTGCGGCCCCACGCGCACGACGCGTTCGACGCTCCCTTTGCCCGTCAGCACGATGTCTTGGTCGGGACGGTGTGCGCACGCCTGAACGATCGAATCAGGTGCGTCGTCGATCCAGCCCGCAATCGCGTCAGGCAAACCCTCTGGCAGCCGCGACCAGAGCGGCTCTCGCATGGCGACTGCCCAGTCGGCACATGCATGGACACTTGCCGCGACACCCCGTGCCTGCAACGCGTCCGACAGGGCCGTGCCGTCGCCGTACGGTGCGTCGACGAGCAGCGCGCGTGCCGGTAATGTGCGCAGTTGACCCGCCGTCTGGCGCAGGTCGATACGCCGAAGCGCCTCGACCAGATCGTCGGGATACGTGTGGCCGAGGATGTTGAGCGGTTTCTCGTCGCGAACCGCGAGTTTCGCGGCCGGTGGCGCGTTGTCGAGCCAGTGCTGCGCGACGACGGAGAGCTCGCGCAGGTAGCTGCGACCGCGTACGACGGGCGCAACCGCGACGAACCGCGTGAGCTCGGGGATGCCGTCCGCGGCGAGGAGCGCGACGGCCGCGCCGGCACGGACGCCCACGAGCGTCAGATCGCTCAGCGTGCCGCGCGCGCGCAGCACCTGCACCGCGGAGCGAACGCTCGCGAGCATCTGGTCGAAGCGGCCAGGGTCGCGTTCGTCGCCAAGCGAATCGCCACTCGCCGGATAATGAAATCGCAGCACCGGGAAACCGCGGTCGGCAAGATGCTCGGCGAGTGAACGCACGAGTTTGTGAAGCCACAGTGCTTCGTGACCGAGCGGCTCGCAAATGACGATGCCGTGTGTTCGAGTGCCCTCGTGAAGCCAGCCGACGCATCCATCAAACTGGACAGGTGTCATGGTCTTATCCTTGTTTTAATAAGCGCTAACGAAATACGGTGCAGGGACTTTTCCTCCGTCAGCCTGCCCTGCCAATCTCTTCCCGGCTCCATTCACCGGGAGGTCATGGCGAAACCCGTGTTCGGTCATCAACAGCGACACCCGATCCGGCTATTGCTATTACCGCCGGGGCTCCACGTCCACGACCTGAAATTCTCGGTAGCTGCCGGCATCCACGGGAGAGATCGCACGCTCGTTTCCCGATCTTTCGAAACGTCGGCGTCTCGCTTTGCCGCCGGTCCGAGTCCCGATCGGACCGATCCGCACGGATCAGCCATCCGCCTCGCGAGCGGCTAACACGGTACTGGTCCGACGCGCCGTGAGCGTACGCGCAAGCTGCACGAACGGCGCTTCGCACAATCGATAACCTGCCCAGGACAATGGAATCAGCGGCACGATCGGTACGATCATGTAGAGACCAAGCGGCCATCCGGTGATGTGGAAACGCTGACACAACCAGAACATCGCAAACAGCGGGAGACTATGCAGCAGGTAGATCGAATAGCTGATTTCACCAAGCCATGACAGCACGCGAATGCGCAGCTTCAGCACGGTCGCCAGTATCGCGAACACCGTGATCCCGATGAAGTAAGCGAGCGAGGTCGGCAAGTGATCCAGGTTGTTATGCCGCCAGTCGCTGAGCGCTCCCATCAGCGCGATACTCGCAATCACCACC
Source organism: Burkholderia metallica (assembly GCF_001718555.1). Taxonomy (NCBI): domain Bacteria; kingdom Pseudomonadati; phylum Pseudomonadota; class Betaproteobacteria; order Burkholderiales; family Burkholderiaceae; genus Burkholderia; species Burkholderia metallica. Next base: position 1,205,496 of record NZ_CP013403.1, on the reverse strand, counting down.
GTCACGCAGGCGACTGCCGACCGGTAAGTGATGGCCAGTCGCCCCGGCCCGCCGCTTCCCGGCCATCGAATGCGCAGCACTTGATTCGGTGTGTCGTATGCCTGACGAAAACAGGCGCCCCAAAACATGATGCCGAGGTGATACGGCAAGGTTTTGTATTCGCTGGCCATGCCGGCCGGCGCAAGTTTCAGCGCGACGATCATCGCGAACAGCCCGCTCAACCCGACGCTGACGATGCACAACCAGACCATCCGGTGAAGTGCGCCCAGCCAGAACAGGATCAGGCACAACCCGTAGAAATACAGCTCCGTCTCCAGCGTCCAGCCATGCGGCAATATCAGGCTTGCTCCAAATGCGGCAGGGAGCATGGTCACATTGGCAATGACACCGTCGATGTCCATCCTTTTATCGAACAGATACCAGTGAACGAAATATCCCAACGGAAGCGCCAACCAGTACGCGGGGTAGAGCCGGAAGAATCGCCGAATCAGGAACCGCTTCGTTCCCGCCCCCACCTCGCCGTGCAGGCTGCTCGGAATCAGCATGCCGCTGATCGCAAAAAACACCACCACGCCGATCCGCCCGAAATTCATCGAGCGCTGCAGCGTGTCTAGCGCATGTTGGGAGCCCGCAATCGGCGCAAATCGCTCGGCGTAGTGCGTCCATATGACGAGGATCACCGCAACGGCGCGCATCGCATCGACATGGTGAAAACGCCTCGAATCATTCGATTGGGACATGACTGAAAGGGTAAAAAACCGAAATGTTTTGTCGCGACTCGCCATCGTTGCGATCGAAGTCGAATCCATCGCTTTCCCGACGATCGCGAGGTGGCACCCACGCGCGATGCATTCGCTGGAGCGGCTCCTGTCATCGGGATCGCATCGTCTGCGTCAACTCGAGCCCGAGTGCTTCTTGTCGATCACGTACCACCAGACCACGGCGATCAACGCATAAAAAGCGGTGCGCGAGCCGAACATCATCCAGTAATCGCCTTGCTGGACCGCAAAGGTCGCGTACGAGAATACCTTCGCCATCAGCCACAGCATCAGCACGCCGCCGCGCATCGTGACCAGGATCTGCAACGCGGCCAGCGCGCCATACACGACGCCAGTCATCGCGACAAAGGCTGCCCCGCCGGCATAACCGAACCAGTACACGGGCACTGCCATGTTTCCCATCGTGAACGTGACGTCGTCGAATATGAACGCCTTGAGCAGCCGAGGCTCCATGTACGACATCATCAGGTCACGCAAACCGCTCGGTTCCGAATCGTCGAAAAAAGTCGGCATCGTCCAGGAAGCGAGCGAGTGCACGAAACGCCAGAACGCCTCCGCGCCGCCCAGCGCCGGCGCCGTGAACATCTGCGCATCGCCGTCCACCACGTACCAGGGCTGCCCCTGCAGCAGAAAACGCGAAGAGATCACGTCGGCCACTTCCAGACCCTGCCCGCGGTACGCATAAATGATCGAAACGGTGCCGAGCAAGAGCGCCAGCCCCGCGCCGATTCCCAGATAGCGAACGACCGGTTTGCCGTTCATCGCATGAATCGCGATGAATGGTGCCAGCGAGCACAGGCCGATATGCAGCACCGCCATGAACTGCTCGCCATGCAGCACGTTCAGCCCGAGGTCGACTGCCATCGTGACGATCGCCAGCCCCCGGATACGCTTGTCGGAACTGGTCGCGATGGTGCCCAGCAAAAAACCCATGAAGGTCTGATTGTTCAGGAACAGGTTGAACATCGCCCCGTTCGATGCATCGTTACGCAACGCATACCGGTTGATGCCGGAAAACATCGAGAACCCCGACGTCAGACCCGCGAGCACGCCGGTCGCGATGATCGCGGCCGCAAGCACGAAGCCCGTCGCAATGCTGATCGGTTGCAACGCGATCCGCGCTCTGACCGGCTTGTGCGACGGACGCTCGTCCAGGAGCCTGTCGAATGCGACGAGCGCACAGACGACAAAGATCAGATAGAACGTCAGGAGCCGGCTGAACGCGCCGGTCGCTTCCCCGGAGATATCGGTTTCCCGAAGGTATCCGCCGTTCTCCAGTCCGACGCCGGCGAGGAATGCGGTCAGGCCGATCGCGAGCACGTAGAGCACCGACACGGCAAACACTGGCCGATACTTGACCAGGACGACAAGCCCCAGTGTCGCCATCAGCAACGTGCACGTCGCGCTCGGCTCCGTCGCGCCGAGCGACGGCAGCATCGCATTGATCAGCAACCCGAGCGCAAGCAGCGTCGCTATCGTCACGCCGCTTGCCGATAGGGCACTGACCTGTATCGCTCGCGTAGTCTTGTCCGTCATGCTGCAATCCGAAATTCGTTGCGCCGGTCGTGCGCCGTTCGCGCCCATCTCACGCGACGTTTCTCAGCAGTCCCTTTCTCAATCTGTCCCACGCCTTGAACAGAAATGCATCGGGCACGACATCGCCGGAATCCACTTGCGACCTGACTTCTTTCGTCTGCCGACGGGCATTCGCGTAATAGCTCGAATGCAACGGTGAAGGCCGGAAACCATTGAACACCAGCCCGTCCACGTTCACGCCGACCCGGTTCAGATTTCGGATCGCTTCCGTCACGCCCGCGTAGCTGACCGCACCTTGCCGCGCTACCATCAACGTGACGTCCGCGAGCCGCGACAACATCGCGACGTTCGCCACCGGGCGCGCCGGCGGCGCATCCACGACGATCACGTCGTATTCGCGTCGCAGCGAGGCGATCAACGGTTCGAGCCTCTCCGCTCCGAACAGGTGCCGCCCTGGTTCGACATTCCTTCCGCCGGGCAGCACGTCGAAGTTTTCGCGGACGTGGACGATCGCGTTCCCGAGTTCCAGCGAGCCCTTCAGTACGTCGGACAAACCCTTCTGGGATTTCACAGACACGTGTCGATCGACGCTCGATCCGTCTGCGTCGGCACGAACGAGCAAGGTTTTGAGGCCGCTTTCCGAGAACAGGGAGGCCAGATTGGCGGAAATCATCGACCGACCCTGCCCCGGCTCGGGAGACGTAATCAGCACGGTCCTTGATTTACCGTCCTCGGCCGCTTTCCCGTAACGCAACAGCACGGCGAGATTGTCCAGCGCTTCGGCGAGCGGCGTATCGGGGTGCTCCCTTGCGGCGATATACGGCGTTCGTTCTCTCCGGTCGGCCTCGACCTGATGCTGCGAGATCGGGAGCACGCCCAGCATCGGCACGCCAGCTACTTCCTCCAGATGTTCCGGACTCCGAACACGCTGGAAGAACAGCGCACAGGCTTGTGCCGCAGCCACACCCAGTATCAGCCCGATCGCCGCGCCCAACACGACCACGAGTGCCCGCTTCGGCTGAACCGGTTTGTCGCTGACAACGGCCGGGTCGATGACGGACGCGTTGCCGACCGTGCCGGCCTTGGCAATTTGCAGCTGCTGCGCGTTGTTCATCAACCCGATGTAGAGCTGATTGTTGACCTCCACGTCGCGCGACAGACGCAAGTAAGTCTGTTGCTGCGACGGCAGGCGCTCAACCTTGCGTTTCAGTTCCGCCGACTGCTGGTCGAGCGTCTTCAGCTTGTTGGCGACAGCGGTAAGCTGAGGTTGCCCGGCGACATACTTCGACGCCATATCCTGATACTCGAGCCTGGCTTCGAGCCGTGACTTCTCGACAAGCGCCAGCTGGTCAATCAGCAATTGCACGTCGCCTTGCGAATCGATCGAGCCTTCCGAATTGCGAAACTCCTTCAGCGCACGCTCAGCCTGCTCCAGCCGCGCCTTCACGAGCGGCAATTGCGTGTCTAGAAATGCCAGGCTGTGCTCGGAGTCTTCCGAGCGACGCTTTGCCTTGGCATCCAGATAAGCGGCTGCAATCGCGTTGAGCAACCGTGCGGCAAACACCGGGTCGGGATCCTCGAAACTCAGCTGCATGATGCCCGACTGGCGCTTCGTTTCCGCCCCGTTCAGTTTCTTCAGGATCGCCTCGAGCCGCACCGGCGTGGCGACGCGCTTCACGCGAAATTCCGTACCGGGACGCGCCACGATCCGCGCGATGTTCACCCGATAACCGTTCGCGGCACGCGGTTGACCGACTACCCCCGTCAACACCTCCTGACCGTTGCCGTCCTTCAACACGAAGCGGTTGCCGTCGAGATAATCGAGCGTCAGCTTCTTGCCGACCTGCGCATCCGGAACGTCGAATTCCTTGAATTCGATCCGCTCGCCGCCCCACGCCCAGAATGGCGTATTGAACAACGGTTCGACGAGACCATCCGGACCTTTCGACAAGACCGAACCGAGCAAACCGCCGACGAGCGGCACGCTGTTGCGGACCGACACGTCCGCCTGCGCGACGGTAGCGTCCATCGCCTGGGTAACGACCGCGCGCGAGCGAGCGATATCGATCTCACCGACGACGGCCGAGTTCTCGATATCCAGGGCGTTCGAAATCTCCGAAAGCGAGCCCAGCGCGCTGTGCTTGTTTTCCTGAATCTGTATCAACGTGTCCACGGAGTATATCGGCGTGGCCGTCACCGCATACAGCAGCGCCAGCAGCACACATCCCAGGAAAATGGCCAGAACAACGCGCCAGTGATCCAGCACGTTTTCCAGCGACTGGACCAGCGTAAAACCAACCCCGTCGCGAGCAGTACTTCCCGACCCGTCTCGAGATTGCTTCGATGAAGGCCTATCCCATGTCATGCATCAGCTCCCAAATTGCCATCCTGTCGAGCGTCTTGCGACAGTACCCGCGATTGATCACACCGCTCGCGCCGCTCGCCCCCGGGCCATTCTTTCGGCACCTCACGCAAGGCATGTGTCCTGTGTCCGCCCACCGGCATGCTGTAACGCACCGCCGATTCGTTGCGCAGAAGACGCATGACCTCGCTTGTCCGGCTCACTATGCGATAGATGGGCGGTTTTCTGAGTGCGATGCCTTACATTAAGCGGCACCGGGGAAACGAATCGCCGGGTGGCCAACTCGCTCACGCCAAGCCGGAGGCCGGTTCGAAAGCGTCGCCCGACTCCCCGGAACGCGCCCGATCTGTAAGGTTTGGCCCTGTTTTCGCCGTCCTGGCCGCGCAAGCGCAAGACGAATCGGCGACAGCCCGCAAGCAACGCATCGGTTTCGCGATCCTCATCTTGGTGAACTAGCGCACATCCCTTTTACGGTGCTTCATACAACATCGGCCATGCGGGAACGAACCTCGGCCTGCACACCGTCGTATCGAGCCGTCAATTGCCCGGTAGCGCGCTCCGGATCGCAAGTCTGCCGACAAGCCCGGCGGCATGCGATGAGGTCGACGTGCCGGACAGCCGGTTGATCGAAACGGCGAGCGAGTGAGGAAACACGTGAGGTCTTCGGTCGAACGCGGGTGCACGAGCGTCCCGTCATCTGCGGGACGTCGGCTGCTTCGCGATGCGGCAACGTATTGACGGTCAGCCCGTCTTCACGTCGCTGCGAACGGGGACAACCGGGCAAGGAATACCGGCACGCATTCCGCGCGGCACCGCTGTCACCGTCGTTGGCTTCCGGACGCCGGAACGCGTTCCGGTGTGACAAGCACGCGATCGGCAAGACGGCCCGGACCGTGGCGAACGTCGACGCGCATCGCGCCCATATTTCTCGTTTAACCATGCTGAATGACGACATGAGCAGCCACCCATCATTCGACACGTCGGTGCCGAACAAGAACAATCCCGCGGGGCGTCGAATGCGCGCCGTGTTTTGCCTGGCGCTCGCCGCGCTGCTTTCCGCGTGTGCGTTTGCGCCGGGCCAGCACATGGCGGACACGCCCGCATTGCCGGTCACGACCGACGGCAACGGCGACGTGACCAGCGACATGAAGGTGCCGGTCAGGCAGATCGACCTGACGCTGATCAGCCAGATTCGTGCGGAGCAGAAGAGCCGCACCGCGTTGCCCGTCCCGGGCAGCCTGCTCGGCAAGCCGGACGGCTACCGGGTCGGTGCGGGCGACGTGTTGCAAATCACCGTATGGGATCACCCGGAATTCGCGACCGCGGCCGGCCAGCCGACGCCGAACACGAAATCAGCCGACGCCGCGCCCGGCTTCGTCGTCGATAGCGACGGCAACGTACAGTTCCCGTACATGACGCGACCGATCCACGTCGCCGGCAAGACCGCGGCGCAGATCCAGCGCGAAGTCAGCGCCGAACTCAGGAAGGTGTTCATCAAGCCGCAAGTGACGGTTCGCGTCGCATCGTTCCGTGCCGGACAGATCTATGTGGATGGTGAAGTGCGCGCCCCCGGTTCGCAGGCGATCAACGACATTCCGATGACGCTGGTCGAAGCCGTCAATCGCGCGGGGGGCTTTGCACCGACCGCGGATCAGAGTCGCGTGACGATCACGCGCGATGGAACGACCTATCCGGTGAATGTCGCGCGGATGATGCAGACGGGCGGGAACCCTGCCGCCATCATGCTGAAACCGGGCGATCTGCTGCATGTGAGCGCCCGCGACGACAATCCCGTGTACGTGACGGGCGAAGTGAACAAGCCGCTGGCCGTGCCGCTGCAACGCGACGGCTCGCTCTCGCTGAACGAGGCACTCGCGCAGGCCGGCCAGCTCAATCAGCAGACGTCGAACGCCAAACAGGTTTTCGTACTGCGCAAGGCCGACGACAGCGCCCCCGTCGTCTATCGACTCGACATGAAGTCACCGGTTTCGATGCTGCTGGCGAACCAGTTTCCGCTGGCGTCGAAGGACATCGTCTATGTCGACAACACCGGGCTCGTTCGCGCGAGCCGCGTGCTGAACCTGCTGTTGCCGGCGATCAGCGCCGGTTTGACCGGCGCGCTCGTCACGAAGTAACCGTCGCGCATAACCGCAGGTCCGGTTCGGTGCGTGCGCAACGAACCGGACCGCGCACATCGTATTACCGCCGCGAAATCGCCCGCCTCCAGGGCTACATCCGATTCGACAGCGTCGGGCGGCCCGTGCGTCGCCGCCCGCGTGGTCCGGTCGAGCCCTTCCCGACTGCCCGTCGACATGAAGACGCGCGTTATTGCCCCAGTCTCGGAATCATCGTGACGGTGGGCGCGGCACTATAGGCGACCGTCATGGCGTCGCCCGGTTTGAGATCGACCATGCCGTTCGTCAATCCGGTCGCATATGCCTGCTGCCCGTTTCGCGACACGCTGATTGACGACACCGTACCGCCGGCGACCGACATGCTGACCGCGCTCGGGTTGTTGTTCGTAAACCTCCACGGCGAAGCACCCACTGTCGTCACAACCGGCGTCAGTTGCACGCCGAAACCGACAAAGCCGTTTTGCGCGATATTGTCTTCGCTCCACGACGTGTAGGACCATGAACTCGATGAGATCAGCGAGTCGATTGCGCGAGGATAATTGACTGGCTGGGCCATATAGTTTCCCCGCAGCTTGAGCGATGCCCCGGCCGTGAGCGTCCCGATCGTCACAAGGCGAGCAAACCCGTTGCAGCAGCCGATATTTTCCCCAGTATTGCCGCTGACCTCGGTGAACGACGTGCAGGATCCGTCCACGTAGATCCCGTCCTTCGCGATGCCGGACAGCTGGTTCTTCGAGACGATGCACCCTCGGGTGTTGTACAGGGTGATTCCGGAAACGGCGCTCAATCCGCCGGTCCCGGTGAACGTAATCGACGCGCCACTGGCAATTCCGCTGCCCGTGAAATTATTGGACAGCGTAACGGTCGGGCCATTTCCGTTACCGGAAACCGACGTCACGTAAGTGCCGACCGGGATATTCGTTCCGGATACGCCTTGCCCCACCGCACAGCCGCGTGCCGACGGATACGGCGTAAACGTCAGCATGTTGGTTCCCGCCGCCGATGCGGCCGAAGTCGTGATCGTTTGAGACGTCATGCAGACCATCGGAGTAAAGACGATGGAAGCACCGCTCGCCACGGTGCCGGTCGTCGCCTTGCTGAGCGTCACCGAAGTCGCCGCCACACCGGTCACGAACGTCCCGGACGCAATGTTGACGCCGCTGACGCTCTGCCCAATCGACACACCCGTCGTTTCATTGCCAGGCGCCCCAAAGCCGTAGTTGTCGTTATAAGTGACGCCGGTCGTCGTGGCGAACGTCAGCGACGTGGCGGAACTCGCGGCGGCAGTGGTCGTCGCGATCGTCGTCCCGAACAGGCCGACGCCGGAGAAAATCACGGTCCCGCCACTTGGTACGGTCGCATTCTGGCTCAGCGTCACCGTCGATACGCCTGCCGACACGACCGTGCCGATCGGTACGCTCGTCGATCCGTTGAAATACCAGGCCGTCATGCCGACGGCAACGCCCGGGGTATTGGCAAAGCTCAGTGTCGTCGACGCCGAGGTCGCACTGATCGTCGTCAACGGGAACCCGTTCTTGTTGTTCGGATCCCATGCATTGCTGATCATGTTCTGCGAAATATTGACGTGGATGTTGTTTCCGGCCGGCTGCCATAATCCGATCGGTGTTCCCGCCGCGTTCTTGATCGTGTTGTTGACGATCGTGATATTCGAATTATTAAATCCACTCGTCGCGGTCACGGCCAATGCCGCATAACCGATCGGGCCATTTGGCTCATTAACTATCGCGCCGATGTTGGATTGCACCCCGCACGTATCCAGAATATTGTTAGCAACCGTCACGTTATCGTTGCCGTACGACTGGTAAACGCTCGTCAGCTCTGACGCGACATAAATGCCGGCCCCCATGGGGTTGTAGATCTGATTGTCAGTCACCGTGACGTCTTGAGCCCCCACAATCGCGATGCCACGTGCATATTTGGTTCCGACGACCCTGTTGTTTGCGATCGTAACGCGGCGAGGACGGACGCCCTCGTTGAAATAACCAACTACCGCGAACGCGTCGTCGCCGCCATTGATCACTTCATTATTCGTGATGGTGATGTCCGAGCTTGCCTTGGTAACATGAATGCCGTCGTGCCAGATATTGAGCAGTGTATTGCCGAAAACCTTTCCATTGATGCAACTTCGCATTATCGCGCCGCCGCCGGCCGAGTTATTGAACTTGCATCCCGAAATTTCGAACTGACTGCAATCCAGCATATTGACTGAGCCGGCGTTCTCATCCGGATAATACGCGGTTGCATTTTTTGAAAAAAATTGTAGATTCCGTACTTTGAAATTACTGACGCCTTTCCAGTAAATAACCGAATTCTGGCCTTGCAGTGTAGTGCACTGCAAGATCGAGTCCCACCCGGCCCCGATGATCGAGGCTTTAGCGGTCAGCGTATTGCTATACAGGTAGGTCCCCGGTGGAAAATACAACGGGATCCCGGCATTGAGTGCTGTCTGGAGTGCCGCTGTATTGTCGGTCACACCATCGCCCATCACCCCGAACCGCTTCACACTCATCGGCAGATCGACCAGTTCCTGGAGAAGCGTTCTTGCGGTCAGGCCCGTCGCCGTACCAACGATATATGTTGCCGGAAATTCTGCTGTCATCTAAGCGCCCCTGGCATCGCAATCCATCGCGACGCAAAAAATTAAATAGCCGGATTATTGGCGATCGGCCAATCTCGTATACATCGTTTCGCGACCATGTCGCCTGCCTTCAATGCACGCATGCTCGCGCCGAATCGCATGCGCCTTTCTTAGAATAGAGGCGGTTTTCACGACGAAATGTACGTGGACTAACCGAATCAGACAGACGGGTCCGGAAAATCCTTGCGTGCCCGATACGACAGAAACTCGACAGGGATCGTGGCGCTCCTGCACGCACGGGATGCATATCGATGCCACGCGCAGGAACGGCAGTTCGACCACATCTCGATGGACGACGATTTTTTCCTCGGTCGAGTACTTCTTACTCCGCACCGCCACCGCAATCGGGAACGATGACCGTCTTTTCATCGCGTCTCACGACCGCGCCGAATAAAGATCGTATGTATCGGTAGAAACACCGATGCTGTAGTCGAACTACATTCATACCATTAGTCGCTGCTGAGAGTCGCTACATCCGATTCGACAGCGTCGAGCGGCCCGTGCGTCGCCGCCCGCGTTGACCGATCGAGCCCAACCGGCCGTAACGATTCCCCGCCTGGCCTGGCATGCCGACGCGCAACCACCCCGCATCGCCAGCCGATTGCGTCCGGTGCGAATCCACCGGACGTGCGCAGCTCCAGACATCATTCGAACAACCGGCAATACGATCATGGAGAGCAACATGCGGGACAAACTCTGGCCGGCCGTCGTGCTGGCAGCGACCCTCTGCACCAATGCCTACGCAAGCAACGCCGATTTCAACTCGCAGGGCGATGCCACCGATGCGTTCGCGTCGGCTGCCGCGCAACGGCGCGCCGACCTGCTCGTGCGCAAGATGACGCTCGACGAAAAACTGCAGTTCATTCATTCGCAATACGAAATGTCGAAGGTGCCCGGCGGCGGCGCCGGCTACATCCAGGGCGTGCCGCGGCTCGGCATTCCCGACCTGAACATGGTCGATTCGGCCACGGGGTCCGGCAGCACGTCGCAGGCCAGCACAACGTTCCCGGCGACGATCGCGGTCGCCGCGAGCTGGGATCGCCGGCTGTCGTACGACTACGGCAAGCAGGTCGCGATCCAGTTGCGCGCGCAAGGGTTCGGCATGGGTCTCGGCGGCGGCACCAACCTCGCACGCGAGCCGCGCGGCGGCCGCCTGTTCGAGTATCTCGGCGAGGATCCGCTGCTGGCAGGCGACCTGCTCGCCGAACGCACGCTCGCCACGCAGCGGCAGAAGGTCATCGCGACCATCAAGCACTATGCCGGCAACGAACAGGAGCATGGCCGGATGGGCGGCAACACGCAGATCGACGAGCGCACGCTGCGCGAACTGTACCTGCTGCCGTTCGAGATCGCCGCGAAGCGCGGGCGGCCCGGCAGCGTGATGTGCAGCTACAACCGCCTGAACGGCGCGTATGCGTGCGAAAACCCTCACTTGCTGAACGACGTGCTGAAGAACGAATGGGGCTTCCAGGGCCAGGTGCAGTCCGACTGGGGCGCCACGCACAGCACCGCCGCGTCGATCAACGCCGGGCTCGACGAGGAAGAGGACGTCGGGCCGTCCGTGTACCTGACGCCCGCGGCCGTCAAGCAGGCGATCGCGAACGGCTCGGTGTCGACCGCACGACTCGACGACATGGTGCGGCGCAAGCTCGCAGTGATGATCCGCGTCGGCGTGATGGACGATCCGGCCAAGGGCGGCGGCACGATCGATTTCGCGGCCGCGAACCGGTTCGCGCAAACCGCTTCCGAGCAATCGATCGTACTGCTGAAGAACGACGGCAACCAGCTGCCGTTGGTCGCATCGGCGTTGTCGCGTATCGCCGTGATCGGCGGCCACGCCGACGCGGCCGTGCTGTCGGGCGGCGGCTCGGGCAACACGCGCGACCCCGTATCGGGATCGTTCGCGGGCTGCGGCGGCCTCACGTTCGGTTCGTCGACCGGATGCAGCTGGTGGCGCAATCCGTGGCTGAAGGTCGACGTGCCCATCGTCGCGGCGATCCGCGCGCTCGCGCCGGCCGCGCAGGTCACGTATGCGGGCAACAGCGACCAGCAGTCGCCGTTCCGCGCGTACACGCAGCAGGAGATCGACCAGGCCGCGGCACTCGCGGGCCGTTCGGACGTCGCGATCGTCGTGGTCGCGCAGCCGGCCGGCGAGGATTTCGGCGATCTCCAGAGCCTGAGCCTCGCGAACCCGTCGAACCAGGATGCGCTCGTCGAGGCCGTCGCCCGCGCGAATCCGCACACGATCGTCGTCGTCCAGAGCGGCAACCCGGTGCTGATGCCGTGGAAGGACCAGGTCTCGGCGATCGTCGAGGCGTGGTATCCGGGCGAAGCCGGCGGCAAGGCGATCGCGAACGTGCTGTTCGGCGCGGTCAACCCGTCCGGCAAGCTGCCCGTCACGTTCCCCGCGCGCGATCAGGATTCGCCGACCTGGGGGCAAAACGGTGCGTTCGACAACGATCCCGTCTATGCGGAAAAGCTGAACATGGGCTATCGCTGGTATGACGCGCGCAACATCAAGCCGATGTTCGAGTTCGGCTACGGGCTGTCGTACACGCACTTCGCGTATTCGGGGCTGTCGGTGTCGCGGCAATGGGACGGCTCGCTGAGCGTCGCGTTTACCGTGCGCAACGACGGGCGCGTTGCGGGCGCGGAAACGCCGCAGGTCTATCTGGGCGTGCCGTATAAGGACGAACCGCCGAAGCGGCTGGTCGGCTGGGAGAAGATCCGGCTGAATCCGGGCGAGGCGCAGCGCGTGCGCGTGACCGTGTCGCCGCGGATGCAGAGCGTGTGGGATACGTCGCGTAACGGCTGGCGCATGGTGCCGGGCGGGACGGTGTATGTCGGGGCGTCGTCGCGCGATATCCGGTTGCAGGGGCATTGATCGCCGATGAACCAACCGGGGGAGCCGCGCATGCCGTGCCCGGCTCCCCCGCGTTTGCCCGTCCGCTGACGATCTTTACCGGAACACCAACGCCAGCAACATCGCCAGCGCGGCGATAGCGGCTATCCCCGCCGCGATGCCGGCCAGATGCGCGGCGACCACCACGCCGGCAGGCAGGCACAGCGGCGCCGCCCTGCACGCGTTGTCCGGCGAGCGGACACGCGCCACCGGTCGGGCCCGCGATCGCGACCCGACGCCGGCCATCACGCGCCGCTCCCTTCCAGCGTATCGAGCAACGGCCTGGCCAGATGCATGACCTGGTACACCGTGCCCGCGCCACTGTCGTCCGGCTCGTGTTCCGATACGCGTATCCGCGTCAGCCGCCAGCGTAGCGGGTCGACGCTGACGGCCGCCGCGACCACGCCCTGCCGGGCGGCCGCTTCGCGATTGCCCGCGATCTCCTGGGCCAGCGTCGCGTCGAGATCGGCATCCGCCGGAATATCGACGGCCTCCAGCCGCACGAAACGCGCCGTCGACGCACTGCCCTTGCGCGCGTCGAGCGCGACCTGCACGTCGATCGGCGCGCGTCCGAAGCTGTCCGTCACGACCCGGTAGCGGCCGTCCGTGACGAAGCCGGCGAATGCCTGTTCGTTGCGCCACAGATAAAGCGATGCATAGCCGTTTTCCGTCGCACCGTAGCGGCCCGCCTCGCGCAGCAGGAACCCCTTGAACACCAGCTCAGGCGTATCGTCCCAAAGCCTGCCGCGCTCGCGCACGCGATCGCGGATGATGTCGAGGTCGTAGTCCGCCGGCAGGCGATGCACGTAGTACGCAGTCAGCATGATCGACTCCTGGAAACGAAAAGGGAGATTCCAACGGCTTGAACACAGCGTAGAAGCGCTTGAATCATTTGGAAAGACGATGGCAGAATATTTTAATGATTCGCTTTTGAAATGGATGCGTGTGCGATGAAAACGCTCGATATCGAAGCCGTGCAGGCGTTCGTGCTGACCGCCGATCTCAAGAGCTTCACGCGCGCCGCCGAGGCGATGGACACCACGCAATCCGCGGTGAGCCTGAAGATCAAGCGGCTCGAGGACGGCCTCGGCCGCCGCCTGCTGGAACGCACGCCGCGCCAGGTTCGCCTGTCGGCCGACGGCACCGCGTTCCTGGAGCCCGCGCGCGAACTCGTTTCCGCTCACCAGGGTGCGGTCGACGCGTTCGGCGCCGGTCAGCGGCGGCTCGTGATCGGCGTGAGCCATCATGTCGTCGGCGCCGACCTGCCGATGCTGCTGCGGCGCATGAGCGAAGCCGAGCCGGGGCTCGTGCTGGAAATCCGGGTCGCCGCGTCGCGCGACGTGCTCGATGCATTCGACCGCGGCCAGCTCGATGCCGCCGTCGCGCTGCAGCACGACAGCCGGCGGCTCGACGGCGAAACCATCCTGTCCGAGTCGTTCGGCTGGATGGCCGCGGCCGATTTCGAGTACCATCCGCCGCAACCGCTGCGGCTCGCGACGCAGGCCGAGCCGTGCAGCGTACGCCGCATGGCGGTCGGCGCGCTGGACGAAGCCGGAGTCGCGTGGACGGAAGTGTTCGTCGGCGGCGGTGTGGCGACGATCGGCGCGGCGGTGTCCGCGGGGCTGGCCGTCGCCGCGCTCGGGCACCGCGTGGCGCCCGTCGGGACGGTCGACGTGGGCGCGCGATACGGGCTGCCGCCGTTGCCGGCGCGCGACGTGGTGCTCTACTCGAACCTGACCGATGCACGCGCGCGACAGGCGCTGCGCACGCTGGGCGCGGCGCTGCGGTCGTCGGTCGGCGTGCGGTGACGCCGCCGGATAGCTGCCGCCGCACCCGTCACATCGCGGCAGGTTTCGTCTTTTCGTACCCGGGACATCTGCGGGAACGGGCCCTGCCGGAATGGAAAGGCTTCGATGCCCGCCACGGTAAAATCCTGTCTTCGTCCCGCCGAACCGCCGCCCATCCCTGTCCGGATCGGGATCACCTACGTCAACAAGCCCTCATCACTTTGATTTCGTTACTCTTTCCCCCTCACGGCGCATGAACTACTCGCTCGCCACCACGTACATCCGGGAACTCGAGATCCGCAAGAGCCGCTTCATCGGGTACGCGATTCCCGTCGACGACCGCGACGCCGCGATGCAGGCGCTGCAGCGCCTGCGCGACGAACACCCGGCGGCCACGCATGTGTGCTGGGCGTTGCTGGCGGGCGGTCAGTCGGGCATGTCGGACGACGGCGAACCGTCGGGCACCGCGGGCCGGCCGATTCTCGAAGTGCTGCGCCATCACGATCTCGACGGCGTGCTCGGCGCGGTGGTGCGGTACTACGGTGGCGTGAAGCTCGGTGCCGGTGGTCTGGTGCGCGCTTATACCGATGCGATCGCGTCGGCGCTGCTCGATGCCGAGCGCGTCGAACGCATCCGCTACACACGGCTCGCGATCGAGATCGGCTACCCCGAGGAAGCGCGCGTGCGCCGCTGGATCGAACAGGCCGGCTATGAACTTGTCGACAGCGCGTACGGGATGACGGTCAGGCTCGTAATCAAGCTGCCCGAGACCGCCGACGTGAATGCACGAACCGAGCTGTTCGACCTGACGCAAGGACGATCGGGCTTTCCGGATCTGTGACGCGTGGCCGCCGCGCGCCCGGTCGTCCCGGGCGGTCAGCAAATTGCGCGGAAAAATCAGATACGTCCGATAGAAAAACCGGGCACCGCCACTTACTCTCATCGGGTTCCCGGCGACTCGCAGCGCAAACGTTTTACCCGCAGCCGGCGCAGGCGGCATGCCATGGCCGGGCGTGCCGCCGCGCGGTTCGTCGCGCGTCGCCATAATCAAAACTCAGCTACGGGATAACGGACGCATGTATCAAGTGCAGACACTGCAAGCCCAGCTTGCGGAACTCGATCGACGCATCAAGGCGGCACGGAGCCGCGAACGCAGCGCGGCGCTCGCGCAGGTACGCGAGCTCGTCACGAGCTACGCGCTGACCGCGCGGGAAATCTTCGGGCAGGGTTACAGCGAGCGCGCGAAGCTGTTCACGGTCGGCGTGAAGTATCGCGATCCGGCAACCGGCGCGACATGGAGCGGGCGCGGGCGCGCCCCCGCCTGGATAGTCGGGCGCGACCGCAACGCGTTCCTGATCCGGGAGTAACGTGCGCCGCATCGCGCGGCGCCCCCTTCATCGCATCGAATCCGCCGGGGCCGCCCGGTCACTCAGTAAACATCCGGCACGATCATGGTGTCCGGCACCGGCCGGCGGATGTAATCCTCGTGATGCTCGCGCGGCGGCAGGTCGATCGGTGCGTGCGGCACCTCGTGATACGGCACCTGCTGCAGCAGATGGTGAATGCAGTTCAGCCGCGCGCGCTTCTTGTCGACGGCCTGCACGACCCACCACGGCGCTTCCTCGATGTGCGTGCGCTGCAGCATCTCTTCCTTCGCGGCCGTATAGGCTTCCCAGCGGCGGCGGCTCTCGAGATCCATCGGGCTCAGCTTCCATTGCTTGAGCGGATCCTTGATTCGGCTCTGGAATCGCACTTCCTGCTCGTGATCGGTGATCGAGAACCAGTATTTGACGATCTGGATCCCGCTGCGCACCAGCATCTTCTCGAATTCGGGCACCGAACGGAAAAACTCCTCGTATTCCTCGTCGGTACAGAAGTTCATCACGCGCTCGACGCCCGCGCGGTTGTACCAGCTGCGGTCGAACAGCACGATCTCGCCGCCGGCCGGCAGATGCGCGACATAGCGCTGGAAATACCATTGCGTGCGCTCGCGGTTGTTCGGCGCCGGCAGCGCCGCCACGCGGCACACGCGCGGATTCAGCCGCTGCGTGATGCGCTTGATCGCGCCGCCCTTGCCGGCCGCGTCGCGCCCTTCGAAAATGACCACGAGCCGGTGCCCGGTGCTCACGACCCAGTCCTGCAGCTTCACGAGTTCGCCCTGCAGCCGGAACAGTTCGCGGAAATACCGCTTGCGCGCCTCGCGGCGCTCCTGCGAAAACAGCAGCTCGTCGCTGTCGTCGAAGCGGCGATCGTCGAGCTCCATTTCGAGCTCTTCGTCGTAGGCGTCGACCAGATCTTCCTCGAAGCGGCGCTGGCGCACCTCCATCGATTCCTCGGTGCGGTCGTCGATCTCGGTACGGATATCGTTGTCGCCCATGGGGCCTCCTTCCATCATTGACGCAGCCAAACGCTCACATTATCTCAGTGTCGCGCGTCAAATTCATGAAAATGGGGCCGGCCCGGCGTCCGTCCCCCGCGCGCGCAACGAATTCGTCCGTATTGCCGCCCGGCCGGAAACCGATCCCGTCGACGCCGGCCTGCCCGCGCAGCCCGGTGCGCCGTTTAATTTAAAAGGAGAATTCTTTCAAACCATGCGTCCATAAAAAAAGCCGCCTGATACCTTGGCGGCTTCTGCTTCGGCCGGCGCGTGGAACGCAACCGGTCGGCGCGCTGGTCAGCGGATGATCCGCGTCACCCCCCGCCCACGCGGGTCGGCCATCGCCTCCGGCGTCTTCCCGTCGATCTTGATCACCTGGATGTCGCCACTGAAATCCTGCCCCTTCAGCGTGTAGCCGCGCGCCTCGATCTGCTTCGCGAGCTCGCCTTCGATCGGGTGGTACGGCTCCCAGAAGATCGTGTTCGGCGGCAGCAGCTGGTGATGGAAGCGCATCGCGCCGACCGCTTCCTTCAACGGCATCTTGAAGTCGTAGATGTTGTTGATCACCTGGAAGATCGACGTGAAGATGCGCGAGCCGCCCGGCGTGCCGATCACGAGCGACACCTTGCCGTCCTTGGTCATGATCGTCGGCGACATCGACGACAACGGGCGCTTCTTCGGTTCGATCGCGTTCGCGTCGCTGCCGACCACGCCGAACATGTTCGCGACGCCCGGCTTCGCGGAGAAGTCGTCCATCTCGTCGTTCAGCACGATGCCGGTGCCGTCGGCGATCACGCCCGAGCCGAAGTAGCCGTTAATCGTGTACGTGTTCGACACCGCGTTGCCCCACTTGTCGACCACCGAGAAGTGCGTCGTTTCGGCTTTCTCCGGCATCGTCGTGCCGAGGCCCGGCTGCACGCTCTTCGTATCCGACGGCTCCTTCGGATTGACTTCACCCGCCCGCTTCGCGATGTACGCGTCGTCGGTCAACTGCGCGATCGGCACCTTGTAGAAATCGGGATCGCCGAGATACTGCGCACGATCGGCGAACACGCGCTTCTCGATTTCCGCGACGAGGTGGATGTACTGCGGCGAGTTGAGCTTCACGCCCTCGAAGTCCTGCTTGAGGTCGGCCTTCATCTTCAGCAGCTGCACGAGGCCGATACCGCCCGAGCTCGGGGGCGGCGCGGTGATCACGTCATAGCCGTTCCACTTCGCCTGCACCGGCTGGCGCCACACCGCGCGGTACTGCGCGAGATCCTCGGTGGTGATCAGCCCGTTGCCGTCGCCGGTCTTCATCGACGCGGCGATCAGCTCGGCCGTCTTGCCCTTGTAGAAACCTTCCGCGCCGTCGTTCGCGATGCGCGTGAGCACGTCGGCGAGATCCGGCTGCTTGAAGTTCGCGCCGGCCTTCAGCCCGGAGAAATACTTGTCGAAGTTGGTCTTGCCGCCGAACTCCTTCGATGCGTCGACGCCGCGCTGCGCGAGCTGTTCGTCGACGACGAAGCCGTCGCGCGCATAGTGGATCGCCGGCGCGAGCACCTGCTTCCACTTCAGCTTGCCGAAGCGCTTCTGCGCTTCCCACATGCCCGCGACCGTGCCCGGTACGCCGACCGCGCGCGGGCCGTACAGGCTCATGCCCTTGACGACGTTGCCGTCCTTGTCGAGATACATGTCCTTCGTCGCGGCGAGCGGCGCGCGCTCGCGGTAGTCGATGAAGTACGGCTTGCCGTCCTTGTAGATCGTCATGAACCCGCCGCCGCCGATGTTGCCGGCTTCCGGATACGTGACGGCGAGCGTGAACGCGATCGCGACGGCCGCGTCGATCGCGTTGCCGCCTTCCTTGAAGATTCGCTCAGCGGCATCCGCGCTGTACTTGTCGGCCACCGCGACAGCCGAGCTCGTCAGGACCGCCGGCTGCGGCCCCTTCGCATAGACGGGCGCGTTCGGCAGGAAGCCGATGCCGGCCACCGTCGCGAGCACGGCAGCGGATGATTTGAAGCGATTCAGCGTAGTCATTGCATGTCCCCCATGTGGATCTCCTTCAGGCAGGAAAGGCGCCTGTTCCGCTCATGGCCGTCGGCGCGCCGACGGTCATCTCCGGTTTCGTAGTATAGGGGGACAAAAAGGGTCGAACACGTGGTGTGCGACGAAAGCGCATCGTTATGTGCGCGCGGCCTGCTCGGCTTGCATGCGGATCGGTCGAAATTGCATGCGACACGACCTCGGTTCCTCTCCGCAAAACGCCTTCAAACATCTTCATCACGCAGCGCACAAAACCGAAAGTTGCGAACCGCGCGGCACGCCACGCGGCACGCCACGCGGCACGCATAAAAAATTCCGCAAAGAGCCCTGCCGCAGCGCGGGCCGATCTGAGAAGATAGCGCCCCGCTTTCGCGCCGCATCATTTTTTCGTTCACGCTTCGCGTTTCTTCGTCTCGCTTCCGTCGCTTCCTATGGCCTCACACAATGCGCATCATGCGTCCGGCTTCGCAGCCGGCGTCGCCGCCGCCGTCCTCGTCGCACAAACCGGGGCCACCGGCCCGTGGCATTCGGCCCTGTTCGCCGCGTTCGCGGCGGGCGTCGCTGGCGGCACCGCGCCCGACTGGCTCGAAGTGGCCTGGTGGAGCCGCAAGCGCCGCCTGTGGATCACGCATCGCACCGTCACGCACTGGGGCATCGGCTGGATCGCGCTGCTCGCGCTCGGGTGGCACGGGCTCACCCATCATCCGCATCCGCTGTGGGCCGCGCCGCTGTTCGGCTTCGCCTGCGGCGGCGTGATGCACCTGCTCGCCGACTGGCCGAACCCGCTCGGCGTGCCGTGGATCTGGCGGCGCCACTCGTTGAACCTGTGGAACAGCGGGCATTGCGACCTGATCATCGTGGCCGCCGCGTGGGGCGGCACGCTGTGGCTCGCGCAGTCGTTGTGCTCGCGTGCGCCGCTGCTCGAACAGTGGCTCGGCTGGCTGCATCGCGTCTAGTTGCAATTCGACACCATTCCCCGCGCGATCGGCACGCCGACGCGCACGCAACTTTCCGTCGGTTGAAAGTACGGTGCGGGCCCCCATCTGAAGCGAATCGCCCACCCATGTGCCCGGCGCGCACACGCGACGTCTGGCACACTGACGATTCGATTCGTGCGCGCGCGGTTTGCGCGCTTTGCACCCCGCTCGCACCCTATTTCAACGCTCCGATGGACGTCACAGCTACCCGCCCGGCCGCCCGTGCGCTCGACGTGTTCCACCCGGCCGTCGCCGCGTGGTTCCGGCGCACGTTCGACGCGCCCACCGGCGCGCAGGCGCTCGCGTGGCCCCACATCAAGGCCGGCCGCTCGACGCTGGTCGCCGCGCCCACCGGCTCCGGCAAGACGCTCACCGCGTTCCTGTGCGCGCTCGACGAACTGGTGCGTGACGCGCTCGCGCACGACGGCACGCTGCCCGACACGACGCTGGTCGTGTACGTGTCGCCGCTGAAAGCGCTGTCGAACGACATTCACGTGAACCTCGATGCGCCGCTCGCCGGCATCGCCGAATCGCTCGCGCAACTCGGCCTGCCGGTGCCGGCGATCCGCACCGCCGTGCGCACCGGCGACACCACGCAGGCCGAGCGCGCCGCGCTGCGCAAGCGCGCGCCGCACATCCTCGTCACGACACCCGAATCGCTGTACGTGCTGCTGTCGTCCACGTCGGGGCGGCAGATGCTGTCGAACGTGCGCTCGGTCATCGTCGACGAAATCCATGCGCTCGCGTCGTCCAAGCGCGGCAGCCATCTCGCGCTGTCCCTCGAACGCCTCGATGCGCTGGCCGGCCGCGCGCTGCCGCGCATCGGGCTGTCGGCCACGCAAAAGCCGATCGACGCGGTCGCGCGCTTCCTGGTCGGCGGCCCGGCCGACGCGCCGCGCGACTGCGCGATCGTCGACACGGGCCACACGCGCGAGCGCGACCTCGCACTCGAGTTGCCGAACGTGCCGCTCGAACCCGTGATGGCGACCGACGTGTGGGAACAGGTGTACGATCGCATCGCCGGGCTCGCGGCCGCGCATCGCACGACGCTCGTGTTCGTCAACACGCGGCGCACCGCCGAGCGCATGGCGCGCCATCTCGCCGACCGGCTCGGCAAGGAAGCGATCGCCGCGCATCACGGCAGTCTCGCGAAGGAGCATCGCTTCGACGCCGAACAGCGCCTGAAGCGCGGCGAACTGAAGCTGCTCGTCGCCACCGCATCGCTCGAACTCGGCATCGATATCGGCGACGTCGATCTCGTCTGCCAGGTCGGCTCGCCGCGCGGAATCGCACCGTTCCTGCAGCGCGTCGGCCGCTCCGGGCACCATGTCGGCGGCATACCGAAGGGCCGGCTGTTCCCGCTGTCGCGCGACGAACTCGTCGAATGCGCGGCGCTGCTCGATTGCGTGCAACGCGGCGAGCTCGACACGCTTCGCATTCCCGATGCGCCGCTCGACGTGCTCGCGCAGCAGATCGTCGCCGAAGCGGCATGCGCGGAATGGCAAGAAGACGCGCTGTACGCGAGCTTCACGCGCGCGGCGCCGTATGCAGGGCTTGCGCGCGAGCGCTTCGACGAAGTGATGAAGATGCTCGCCGAAGGCTTTACGAGCCGCCGCGGCGTGCGCGGCGCGTACCTGCATCGCGACGTGGTCGGCGGCACCGTGCGCGGGCGCCGCAACGCGATGATGACCGCCACCACGTCGGGCGGCACGATCCCCGACATGGCCGACTACGCGGTGCTGCTCGAACCGCAGGGCATCCAGGTCGGCACCGTCAACGAGGATTTCGCGATCGAGAGCCTCGCGGGCGACGTGTTCCAGCTGGGCAACCAGTCGTACCGGATCATTCGCGTCGAAACGGGACGCGTGCGCGTGGAAGACGCGCAGGGCCAGTCGCCGAACATTCCGTTCTGGCTCGGCGAGGCGCCAGGGCGCAGCGACGAGCTGTCGGCGGCGGTCGGCCGGCTGCGCGCGCGGCTCGACGGTCTGTTCGCCGAAGGCGACCGGCCGGCGCGTGGCGGCAACCGCGAGCGCATCGGCGACGAGAGCGGAAGCGGGAACGGCGGCAAGTCCGCGCGCCGGACCGGCACCCAGGCCGGCGTGAATGCGAAACCCGAGGCTGCCACCCAGGTCGCCGCCGACGCGTCGATCGACTTGCAAAACGGCGCCGCGCTCGCCGGCACCGCCGAAAGCCGCCTCGCGCCGGCGTTGCGCTGGCTCGTCGACGACCTGCGCCTGTCGCCCGATGCCGCGCACCAGATCGTCGACTATCTCGCCCGCGCGCGCGCCGCGCTCGGCGCGCTGCCGACGCAGGACACGCTCGTGATGGAACGCTTCTTCGACGAATCGGGCGGCACGCAGCTCGTGATCCATTCGCCGTTCGGCAGCCGCATCAACCGCGCGTGGGGGCTCGCGCTGCGCAAGCGTTTCTGCCGCAATTTCAACTTCGAGCTGCAGGCGGCCGCGACCGACGACGCGATCATCCTGTCGCTGTCGCTCGCGCACAGCTTCGCGCTCGACGAGGTGTGGCGCTACCTGCGTTCGGCCAGCGCCGAGCACGTGCTGATCCAGGCCCTGCTCGACGCGCCGATGTTCGGCGTGCGCTGGCGCTGGAACGCGACGACCTCGCTCGCGCTGCCGCGCTTTACCGGCGGCAAGCGCACCGCGCCGCAACTGCAGCGGATGAAGAGCGACGACCTGCTCGCCGCCGTCTTCCCCGATCAGGCCGCCTGCCTCGAGAACGTCGTCGGCGAGCGCGAGATTCCGCATCACCCGCTGGTCGAGCAGACGCTCGACGATTGCCTGCACGACGCGATGGACACCGACGGCTGGCTTGCGCTGCTGCGCCGGATCGAAAGCGGCGCGATCGAGCTGGTTGCACGCGACCTGCCGGCGCCGTCGCCGCTCGCGGCCGAGATCCTGAACGCGAAACCCTACGCCTTCCTCGACGACGCACCGCTCGAAGAGCGCCGCACGCAGGCCGTGCAGTCGCGCCGCTGGAGCGATCCCGAATCGGCCGACGATCTCGGCGCGCTCGACGCCGACGCGATCGATGCGGTACGCGACGAAGCGTGGCCGCTCGTGCGCGACGCCGACGAAATGCACGACGCGCTGCTCACGCTCGCGTGCATCGCCGACAGCGAAGCACGCGAACACGAAGGCTGGCCCGACCGGCTTGCGGAACTCGCGGAGCGCCGGCGCACGACGAAACTCGTCGCGCCGGGCGGCGCCGCGCTGTGGGTGCCGGTCGAACGGCTCGTGTGCGTGCGTGCGCTGCACCCCGACGCGCGCATCGCGCCGGCGCTCAAGGTGCCGGCCGCCTGCGCGCAGCCGTGGGAACCCGATGCCGCACTCGTCGACGTGATCCGCGCAAGGCTCACCGGCTTCGGCCCGCTCTCACTCGACGCGATCGCGACGCCGCTCGGCCTGCCGCCTGCGTCGGTCGCGACGGCGCTCGCCGCGCTGGAGCGCGAAGGCTATGTGATGCGCGGCCGGTTCACGCCGGGCGCGGCAACGGACGAATGGTGCGAGCGCCATCTGCTTGCGCGCATTCATCGCTATACGGTCAAGCGGCTGCGCCGCGAGATCGAGCCGGTCGAGCGCGCCGATTTCATGCGCTTCCTGTTCCACTGGCAGCACCTGACGCCCGACACCCGTGGCACCGGCCGCGATGCCCTCGCGGCAGTGGTCGAACAGCTCGAAGGCTACGAGGCCGCGGCGGGCGCGTGGGAAGACGCGCTGCTGCCCGCGCGGCTCACCGACTACACGGCGGGCGGGCTCGACGAGCTGTGCCGCTCCGGCAAGCTCGTGTGGACCCGCATCGGCGCGCCGGCGCGCGCGGCCGGCACGCCCGTGAAGACGACGCCGATCGTGCTGCTGCCGCGCCGCCACCTCTGCGCATGGCAGGCGCTGCGCGACCCCGATGCACAACCGGCGCTGTCCGCGCGGGCCGCGCAGGTGCGCGACGCCCTCGCCGCCCACGGCGCGATGTTCTTCGATGCGCTGCTCGACGACCTGCACATGCTGCCCGTCGAACTCGAACAGGCGCTCGGCGAACTCGTGTCGGCCGGCCTCGTGAATGCGGACAGCTACGCGGGCCTGCGCGCCCTGCTGAAACCGGCCGTCAAGCGCAGTGCGACCTATGCGCCGCGCACGCGGCGCGGCGGCGCGCTGATCGGCGGGATGGACGACGCGGGCCGCTGGGCGCTCGTGCAACGCCGCGCGCCGCCGGACGGCGCACCGACGCCGAAACGCGGGCAGGCCGCGACCGATCCCGACGCGCTCGAACACATCGCATGGACGCTGCTGCGCCGCTATGGCGTCGTGTTCTGGCGGCTGCTCGAACGCGAAGCCGACTGGCTGCCGAGCTGGCGCGAGCTCGTGCGCGTGTTGCAGCGGCTCGAAGCGCGCGGCGAAATTCGCGGCGGGCGCTTCGTCGCCGGGCTCGCGGGCGAACAGTTCGCGCTGCCCGAAGCGATCCCGATCCTGCGCGAATTGCGGCGGCAACCGGGCGACGGGCAGACCGTGTGCGTGACGGGCGCCGACCCGCTGAATCTTGCCGGCACGCTGCTGCCCGGTGACAAGGTGCCGGCGCTGGCCGGCAACCGCGTGCTGTTCCGCGACGGCGTGCCCGTCGCATCGCTGGTGGCCGGCGCATTCCACTTCTCGCCCGACCTGACTCCCGCCGCGCGCGAGGATGCGCGCCTGCGGCTCGCACGCCGCTACTGACATCGGCTGCCACGCCGCACCGCACGGACTACTGATCGCCACGCCGCATTGCCACCGGCGTTCGGGTAGCATCGAACGATTTTCTGCGCGGCCGCCCGCGCGCCAACACGACAAGACCTCCGGAGACCACTGCCCATGTCCTCGCATGCCGATTCGCCCGCGACGCATCACGCGGGCTCGTTGACGATTTTCCAGGGCGCCGCGCTCTATATCGGCGCGGTGCTCGGCACCGGCGTGATCGCGCTGCCCGCGCTGGCCGCCGAAGTCGCGGGGCCGGCCTCGCTGCTCGCGTGGGCCACGCTCGTCGTGCTGTCCGGGCCGCTCGCGGCCACCTTCGCCGCACTCGGCGCACGCTATCCCGATGCCGGCGGCGTCTCCACCTACGCGCGGCGCGCATTCGGGCCGAAAGCCGCGGCCATCGTCGGATGGTGCTTCTACTTCGCGGTGCCGGCCGGCGCGCCGGCCGCCGCGATGTTCGGCGGCGCCTACGTCGCGGCCGTCACGGGCGGCGGGCAGACGACCGTCATCGTCACCGCGGCCGCGCTGATCGCGACCGTGTCGGCCGCGAATGCATTCGGCGTCACCGTGTCGGGCCGCATGCAGCTCGTGCTGTCGGCGCTGCTCGTCACGCTGCTGCTCGCCGCGGTGCTCGCGTCCGCGCCGCATGCGCGCACCGCGAACCTGCATCCGTTCGCGCCGCACGGCTGGCTCGCGGTCGGTCAGGCCGCCGCGCTGCTCGTGTGGAGTTTCGCCGGCTGGGAAGCGATCACGCATCTCGCGGCCGAATTCCGCCGGCCCGCGCACGACATGCCGCGCTCGGCCGGCATCGCGGTCGTGGTGGTCGGGTTCCTGTATCTGTCGGTCGCCGCCGCGAGCGTGACGGTGCTCGGCCCGTCGGCGGGCGCATCGGGTGCGCCGCTCGCCGAACTGATCGCGGGCGGCATCGGCGGTCATGCGCAGGTGCTGGCCGCCGCGGCCGCGCTGCTGCTCACGCTCGGCACGATGAACGCGTATTTCGCGGGTGCGGCCAAGCTCGGCGCGGCGCTCGGGCGCGACGGCGCGCTGCCCGCGTGGCTCGCACAAGGCAGCCAGGTGGGCGGCGTGCCGCGCCGCAGCCTCGGCGTGATCGCCGCGCTCGCGGCCGTCGCACTGGCCGCGACGACGATCTCGGACGTCGGGCCGAAACCGCTCGTGCTCGTGACGTCCGGGTGCTTCGTGATGGTGTATGGGCTCGGTGCGGCCGCCGCGCTGAAGTTGCTGCCGCGCGGCGGCATCGCTTACCGCTGCGCGTGGATATCGCTGGTCGCGGTGGCCGGGCTGTTTCTGACGACGGGCTGGTACATTCTGTGCCCGCTACTGCTCGCGGGTGGCGCGCTGCTTTATCTGCAGGTGGCCGCGCCGCGCAAATGACCCGCCCTGCGTGCGCGGGCTGACACCCGCCCGCTCACGGCGACGCGCCGGCCGATCGTTGGCCGAATCGCGGCCCGGATCGCCGCGCGCATCGCGTCGGTCAGGCCGGCACGAGCTCGAAGCTGAGCCGCTTGCCGAGCGCGGCGGCCGCGCTCGCGAGCGTCGCCAGCGTGAGGCACGTGTCGGTTTCGTCGAGCAGCCGGTTGAGTGCGGCACGACTGGTTTTCATCCGCACGGCCATCGCGGTTTTCGTGATGTGCTGCGCCTTCATTTCGTGCCCGATCTGCCACGCGATCACGCGCTTGATCGCGGTGGCGGTGGCCGCTTCGAGATTGCCGTCCTCTTCGAGGAAGGTATCGAAGTCGCTGCCGATGTGCGGATTGTTCGTGGTCGTCATGTCGTACTCCTGTGCATGGCGTGGCCGGCTGCCCGACCGTCGGAAACGACGCGTTCAGGCGCAACCGGAAATTCAAAGGGTGTGCGTCAGCGCCTTCAGGCGCGCGACGGTGACGTCGAGCTCGTCCGACGGCGTGGCCCGCGACTGCTTGAAGAAGCCGTGCAGCAGGACCATCGTGTCGCCGACGACCGTGAACGGCACGCGGGCGCTCCGCCCCGGCAGCATCACGCGGATCTCCCACACATCCCGCGCCATCTTCCGGACCAGCGGCATGCCGAGCGGCCAGCCCGGTTGCACGGTCTTGATCTCTTCGCCGATCGTCCTTCGCTCCGCCTGCCCGAGCGCCTTGAGCCATTCGCGCACCGGCTCGTTGCCTCGGGCCGTGCGAAAGAACCGCACGCCGAGCGTGACCGGGATCTGCTGTCGCACCATCGTCTTGTCACCAAGCGCACCAAAAACGATACGATATGCCAAGCACCACGATGACGGCTACTGGCCGGATGGCCGGTCCGGAAGCGCAGACAGGAACCGGGCCGGGCTTGCCGCCCGGCCCCAAGGATCAGCGATTGCCGCGACCCGGCTTGCGCGCGGCGCGCGGCGTCCGGTGCGGGCGCTTGTCGCCGAACCGTGATCGTGCGATCTCGCGCACGGCGTCGATCAGCGTCCGCGCGACCGGCGACGGCTGCGCATCGGTGCGCAGCACGAGCCCGACCGGCTCGTCGGTGCCTGCCGACGGCAGCGGCACGCGTGCCAGCGCGCCGGCCGACAGGTCGTATTCGGCCGCATAGAGCGGCACGAACCAGACCGCGTCGTTCTCGAGCGCCAACGCGCGCGCGACCGACACCGACAGCACCTCGATGAACGAATCCAGCGGCGGCGCGCCGCAGGCGCCGAGCAGTTGCTCGGCCGACTGGCGGATCAGCGTGCCGAACGGCGGGAGCACGACCGGAAAGCGTGCGAGCTCGGCGGCCGGCGCCGCGCTCGACAGCAGCGGATGCCCGGCGCGCACGACGGCGACGAGCGGCTCGTTGTACAACTGCTCGAACGCGAGGCCGATCATCCGCTCCGGCTCCGACAGCCGCCCGATCGCGCACTCGATCGCGCCGGACTTCAGGCGCTCCAGCAGATCGGCGTTCGCGGCCGTCGCGATCCGCACGACGACGCGCGGCCAGCGCTCGGCGAGCGCCTTCATCAGCGCGGGCGCGAGCGATGCCGCGACGGTCGGCAGCATGCCGATTTCCAGCGTTGCCGCGGCGGCGCCGCCCTCGCGCGCGAGCAGCCCGACGCCCTGCCGCAGCGCCAGCACGCACGCGTTCGCGTGCGGCAGGAACAACTGCGCCTCGCGGGTCGGCTGCGCGCCCTGCCGGCCGCGCTCGAACAGCTTCACGCCGAGGATCGCCTCCAGTTCGGCGATCGTCTTCGATACGGCCGGCTGCGTGATCGACAGGCTTTCCGCCGCCTTCTGCACGCCGCCCTGCTGCGCGACCGCGAGAAAGCACTGCAGGTGCCGGAACTTGACCCGGCCGTCGGCGATACGGTTATTCATAACGAGTGGTTATGCGATGGACGATATAACGCCATTTTGCATAACTTTCCGTCTCGCCCCAAGCCCTCGACGATAAGTCACGCGTTGCGCCGCAGCGCGCGGAAACCGGCCGGCTCCCACATGCGCTTCGCGATCAGCAAACTCGTCCCGTGCTTCTGCGCGAGCGGCGCGGACGACGATTCCGTATGCAGCGCGGCCGCCTTGCTGCGCAACCGGCGCAGCTCCAGTTCGAGTTCGGCGTGCGCCGCCTCCGTCAGCATCCCCTGCGAGAACGTCATCGTCTCGCCTTCGCCGTCGAAGCCGCTGTCGAGGAAATCGCCGAGCGCGTGCGCATGGAAATAACGGCGGATCGGCCCGCCGGGCAGCCAGTCGAAATCGCGCGCGACGCGCACGCGAATCCGGTCGCCCGGCAACAGTGCGACGACGTTCATCCGGTCGAGCATCAGCAGGTATTTCACGCACTCGGCCTTCGTCAGCCGATAGACCGACACGATGTCCTGCACCGTCCAGTAGTTGATCGCGCAGACGGCGACGAGCAGCAGTTTGTCGTCCGACACGAGCAGCGCCTCCTGCTGCTCGGTCAGCACGTGCAGCTTCGGCGCCGATACGGACGCCTCCTGCACGAGCTCGGCCAGCGTATAGCCGAGCAGCTGGGCGATCTCCACGACGCGCTCCAGCGTGAAGCGGCCGCTGGCGAACAGCCGCTTCACGCTGGTCTCGGAGACGTCGAGCGCACGGGCGACGTCGCGGTAGGTCATGCCCTGCGCCTTCAACTGGCGCTTCAGCGTGTCGATGAGTTGGGCGGTTTCGGTCATTTTGGTATCGAAAAATGATGCTCCAGGTCTGATATTAGGCCACCCGAGCACGCAGATGAACACTTTCGGATACTTGTCTGCATAATCCGCTCCGTGCTGTCACCGAACGACGGAGCCGACATGACCACCCGAACCGACACCGCTTGCTACGAATCGCCCCTCACCGCGCCGCGCGATGCCCGCGACACGGATCGCACGATGCCGCTCGCCACGGTCCGTACACTGGCCGCGAGTGCGCACGTCGGGGATCTCGTGTTCATCCGCGTACCGTCGAATGCGCCGCGCGACGCGGCAGGCGCGTGGGCCAATCGCTTCGGCATCGTCGTCGATACGTCGGGCGACGAACCCGTGATCGCCGAATCCGCGTTTGCGTGGACGAAGCTCACGCCGCTGTCGCGCTTCGTCGCCCGCACCGACGGCGGGCGCATCGCGCTGGCCCGCCGCGTCGCGGCGCCGACCGCCGATGCGCAGCGCCAGCTTCATTCGACGGCGGAGCGGCGAATCGACGCGCTGCTCGGCAAGCGCTTGAACCTGTGGGCGCGGCGCGGGTTCTGCGCGGACTACGTGACCGACATGCTCGGCGCCGACCGGAACGCGACGCCGGCCGCACTGCTGCGCAGCGGAACACTGTCGCTCGAATTCGACGGGATCGTGTTCGATCCCGGCCGTCAGTCGTGACGGGCGCGCTCAGGGAGACCCGATAACAACAAGAACGAAAACACAAAAAAGCGGCGACGGGCTGGCTGGAGGGCCGTGCACGGAGTCGTCACCGACGACGCGAAGCCCGATCGCTTTTTCCGCCGGACAGGCATCCTGTCCGGCGGAATTTTCATGGGCGCGCCGAACATAACGAATGGTTATGCGTTTCGCTAAAAAAGGTCATTTTGCATAACTTTCCGGATTGGTTAAAGTCGCACCATCCACTTTGCGAAAAACCTATCAGGAGACGCCCGATGGATTCCCCCACGATCCTCACGCCGCGCGACTGGCCGTCGCATCCGGCCTATGTCCACCCCGAATACCGTTCGTCCGTGAAACGCGGCCCGACGCGCCCGCTGATCCCGCTGAAGGAAAAGCTGCGCGACCAGTACGCGCCCGTCTACGGCGCCGAAGATCTCGGCGCGCTCGACCATGACCTGACGAAGAACGCCGTCAAGAACGGCGAGCCGCTCGGCGAGCGGATGGTCGTCACGGGCCGCGTGCTCGACGAAGGCGGCAAGCCGGTGCGCAACACGCTCGTCGAGGTGTGGCAGGCGAATGCGGCCGGCCGCTACGTGCACAAGGTCGACCAGCACGACGCGCCGCTCGACCCGAACTTCCTCGGTGCGGGCCGCTGCCTGACCGACGACGAAGGCCGCTACCGCTTCCTGACGATCAAGCCCGGCGCGTATCCGTGGGGCAACCATCCGAACGCGTGGCGCCCGAATCACATCCACTTCTCGCTGTTCGGCGATTACTTCGGCTCGCGCCTCGTCACGCAGATGTACTTCCCCGGCGACCCGCTGCTCGCGTACGACCCGATCTTCCAGGGCACGCCCGAGGCCGCGCGCGATCGCCTGATCTCGCGCTTCTCGATGGACATCACCGAAGAAGGCTATGCGCTCGGCTACGAATTCGACATCGTGCTGCGCGGCCGCGACGCTACCCCGATGGAGCGCTGAACCATGACGACGCTGAAGCAAACCCCTTCGCAGACGGTCGGGCCGTACTTCGCGTACGGCCTGTGCCCGCAGCAGTACGACTACGATCTGAAGAGCCTGTTCACGCCGACGATCGCCGCGCCTCACGCCGAAGGCGAGCACGTGCTGCTGGTCGGCCAGGTGTTCGACGGCGACGGCCAGGTCGTCGGCGACGCGGTGCTCGAATTCACGCAGGTGGACGGTGCGGGCCGCTATCCCGCGTCGCGCGACGACATCGCGAAATCCGGTTTCACGGGTTTCGCGCGGGTCGGCACCGGTACCGATGCGCAGCAGCGCTTCGTCGTCGAGACGGTGAAGCCGGGCCGCATCGCCGCCGACGAAGCGCCGCACATCAACGTGACCGTGATGATGCGCGGGATCCTCACCCATGCATTCACGCGCGTGTACTTCGACGACGAAGCCGCCGCGAACGCGGTCGACCCGGTGTTGAACGCGGTGCCGGCCGAGCGCCGTGCGACGCTCGTCGCCAGGCGCGACGCGCAGCCGGGCCGCCCGGTCGTCTACCGCTTCGACATCCGCATGCAGGGGCCGGACGAAACGGTGTTCTTCGACGTGTGACGCGTGCGCGGGCGCTTGCCGCGCCGCGCCTCGTACGCCACCGCACCGCCGTGTGGCGCGATACCGAAAGGCATCGCGCCACACGGCGTTTTTCCTGTGTCGTCGCCAACATTCGATGATGCGTCGCATCGCGGCGCACGGCGGCTGCGGAGGGTTATCGCTCGCGGCTTCCGGCCCGATTTCAAACGATCGATTGAAACGCTTGCTGCGACTGCACATGAATCGTCGAATCAACACGATATCGTTTGCGCGTTACACGGCGTATTCTTCGTTATCGGCAACGCGCCAACAGGATTAAATCGGAATCGGAAACAATTACGCATGTAATGCGCGACACCGCCCGGCTGGCTGTGCGCGCATTTTTTTCTGACCGGGTGCCTTTGAACGCGTCTGACCGAAGTTGGCAGGCGCGTATTTTTTTGCGGCGACGGGCGCGCGGGCAGCGCGGGCACCGACCGCTTGCGGTCAGCGCCGGATCTCCAGATAGCGGCTCGGCGTGTCGCCCAGGATGCGGCGAAACGCCGACGCGAATGCGCTGGCGCTCGCGTACCCGAGGTCGAGCGCGACGCGCGTCACCGGCTGCCCGTCGCTCAGGCGGGCGATCGCCGCGAGCATGCAGACCTGCTGGCGCCACGCGGCGAAACTCACGCCGGTCTGCGCACGGAACTGCCGCGTGAACGTGCGCCGGCTCACGCCGGCGTCGGCCGCCACCTGGTCGAGATCGGCCGCGATCGACGGCGATGCGAGCAGGTGCCGGCACACCTTCGCGAGCCGCGCATCGGCCGGCAGCGGCGCATGCAGCGACAGGCGCGGCATCGTCGCGATTTCCGCGACCAGCAGCGCCATCAGCTTGCCCGCGCGCCCGTCCACGTCGTACAGCGCCGGCAGGTCGATCGCATCGTCGATCAGTTGCCGCAGCAGCGCCGATACGCCATAGACGCCGCACTGGTCGGGCAGGCCCGCTTCGCGCGCGGCGTCGCCGGACACGAACGTGTTGAGCATCGTGACCGGCCCGGTCATCGTCATTTCGTGCCGCACGCCGGCCGGCACCCAGCACGCGCGCTGCGGCGGCACCAGCCAGCGCCCGTGCGGCGTCGAGACGCTGATCGTGCCGCGCGACGCGAACGCGAACTGCCCGCGCCCGTGCGCGTGCTCCGGAAACGTCGTGCCCGCCGCGTAGTCGCAGGCGATCACGACCACGCTCCGCGGAATGTTTTCGTAGGGATCTAGCAGCGTATTTCTCACGGCCCGAATTCCATCATCAATGACCCGATATCGAAGGCGGGTCGCCTTCGCGCAATCTACGATCCGCTCCACCCTTGCGCGCGCTGACGGCCGCAAGACCCGCCGGCCTGATCGGCCGGATCATCACTGCATCGGAGCGGACATGCCGAATACGTTTCATCGCGTGGGGGACGGCCCCCACCCTGTTCTTGTACTGCCCGGCTGGTTCGGCGACGCCCACGCATTCGAACCCGTCGAACCGTGGCTGTCGCGTGAGCACTTCAGTTACGTCTTCATGGACTACCGAGGTTACGGCCGCATGCGCGATGCCGCGGGCCGCTACACGATCGACGAAATCGCCGCCGACGCGCTCGCGCTGGCCGACGCGCTCGATTTCGCGACCTTCAGCGTCGTCGGCCACTCGATGGGCGCGATGGCGGCCGAGAAAGTCGCCGTCATCGCGCCCGGACGGGTGCGCGCGCTGGTGCCGGTCACGCCCGTGCCGTGCGGCGGCCTGCCGTTCGACGCGGAGAAACGCGCACTGTTCGAGCGCGCCGCCGACCACGTCGCCGATCGCCGGACCCTCATCGATCGCAGCACCGGCGGCCGGCTACCCGCCGCGTGGGTCGAGTGGAAAGCCGCGTATTCGGCCGCCCGTTCGTCGCCGGCTGCGTTCGGCGCGTACTTCCGCGCATGGGCCGACACGGATTTCAGCGACGCCATCGTCGGCATCCATCCGGTGAAAGTGCTGATCGGCGAGCACGATCCGGCGTTCGACGCGGCGCTGATGGCGCGCACCTACCTGCGCCGCTATCCGCGCGCCACCGTCGACGTGCTGCGCAACGCGGGCCACTATCCGATGAACGAGACGCCGCTCGCGCTGGTCGCGGCGATCGAGGCGTTCCTGCTCGGCGCGACGGCGAACGCCGTCGACCGCTGACGACGCGCGACACGCAAGCAGCATGGCGCACGCGCAGTCACCGCAACATGAAAGACATCGCCGACAGGCTGTTCAGCGTGCGCACCACATGCTCGACCGACGGCCCGTCGAAGCGCAGCGTCACCGCATCGACGCGCTCGAGCGACGGCAGCATGCAGAACAGGTCGGCCAGTGCGGCCGTCTGCACGCGCAACGTGCAAGCGGCCGGCGCGGGTCGATGCGCGCCCGCACGCACGCCGGCCGACAGCGCCTGCGCCACCGCTTCGCGCGCCGCCGTTGCGATCCGCGCACACGATGCGGCGGGCGTGAGCGTCTCGCCGCTCGATGCGCCGCCGGCCGTCTTGACGACCTCGAAATGCGCATCGGGAAAGAGCGGCCGCGTTTCGTCGGCAAACACGTCGTCGCCGGTGGCGAGCGCGACGTGCGCGCCGTATTCGCGCGCCAGCGCGCCGTACAGCCCGGCTTCGCCGAGCTCGACGCCGTTCAGCCACACCTGCGTGAACGCAAAGCTGTTGATCGTGTGCGCGAGCACGCCGTGCGTCTGCGACTTCGCGTGATAGCCGATCATGAACACGAGATCGGGCTGCTGTTCGAGGCCCGCCATCAGCCCGAGCGTGCGCGGCTTGCCGAGCACGACGCGCGCACGCGCATCGAGCCCGTCGGGCAGCAGGTTGCGGAAACCGCCGTGCGAATCGTTGACCCACACGGCCTGCGCGCCGCCCATGAACGCGCCTTCGATCGCCGCGTTCGCCTCGGCGGTCATCCAGCGGCGCGCGCGCTCGTATTCCGGATTGCCGGCGCGCGTCTGCTCGGTCGCGAACACGCCGGCGACGCCTTCGATATCGGTCGAAATCAGGATCTTCATGACTGGGTAAGACGTCCTTCGTGGCCTTCGTTGAACAAGCGATCGAGATCGGGCACCGCATCGCGCAGCGATTGCCGCACGTGGCCATCGCGCCCGGCCACCGTCACGGCCTGCAGCAACGCGTCGGCAATCGCGTGCTCGACGCTTTCGGCCGCCGCCAGGAACAGCGGATCGAGCGCCGCATCGGCGACGAGGGCCGGCAGCGCAATGGTCGACGCGTCGTGCGCGATCGTGTATGCGGTGGAAAATGCGAGCGCGATGTCGCCGCTGCCGTGCCCGTAGACCGAGCCGGTGCGGGCCAGGCCCGCCCCCGCGCGGCGTGCGACGCGTGACAGTTGCCGCGCATCGAGCGGCGCGTCGGTGGCCAGCAGCAGGATGATCGACCCCTGCTCGGGCGGCGCCGCATGCGCGGCGTCGGCCGCCCGCCGTTGCGCGACGATGCGCCCGAGCGCTACGCCGCCGAGCGTCAGCATCGGCAGCCGGCCGAAATTCGCGAGCACGAGCGCGCCGACCGTATACGGCCTGCCTGCCGCGACCGCGACACGCGATGCCGAACCGATCCCGCCCTTCAGGTCGAAGCACGACATCCCGCGCCCTGCGCCCACCGCGCCGCGCGCGACGTCACGCGATGCCGCGCGGCACGCGTCGTCGTAGTGCGCGGCGGTGACCGCGAACGCCTGGATGTCGTTCAGGCACCCGTCGTTGCACTCGAACACGAGCGGGTTGACGGTCGGCCAGTCGCGGCCGATCCGCGGATTCGCGGCGATCGCCGCGCGGATCTGCGCGTGCGCGACCGCGCCGACACCGAACGTGTTGGTCAGCGCGATCGGCGTATCGAGCGTGCCGAGTTCGTCGACCTGCACGAGCCCGACGCTCTTGCCGAAGCCGTTGATCACGGCCGCCCCCGCCGGCACCTTGCTGCGGTACACGTCGCCCGGATGCGGCTTGACGACGGTCACGCCGGTCTGCACGTTGCCCGCATCGAGCGTGCAATGGCCGACCGTCACGCCCGGCACGTCGGCGATCGTGCCGCGCGGGCCAGCCGGCAGCGTCGCCGTCCACATCGGTGCGATGCCCATCAGCGGCGCTCCAGCTTCGGATCGAGCGCGTCGCGCAGCCCGTCGCCGAGCAGGTTGAACGCGAGCACGGTCAGGAAGATCGCGAGGCTCGGGAAAATCGCGATGTGCGGCGCCGTCACCATGTCCGCGCGCGCTTCGTTG
Source organism: Burkholderia metallica (assembly GCF_001718555.1). Taxonomy (NCBI): domain Bacteria; kingdom Pseudomonadati; phylum Pseudomonadota; class Betaproteobacteria; order Burkholderiales; family Burkholderiaceae; genus Burkholderia; species Burkholderia metallica. The sequence goes on along the minus strand of NZ_CP013403.1, from coordinate 1,170,555 downwards.
AGCATCGCGCCCCACTCCGGCGTCGGCGGCTGCGCGCCGAGCCCGAGGAACGACAGGCTCGCGGCCGTGATGATCGACGTGCCGATCCGCATCGTGAAGTAGACGACGACCGACGACACGGTGCCCGGCAGGATGTGCCGCATGATGATCGTCCAGTCCGACGCGCCGATGCTGCGCGCGGCCTCGACGTAGGTCATGTGCTTGAGCATCAGCGTGTTGCCGCGCACGAGCCGCGCGAACGCCGGGATGCTGAAGATCGCGACCGCGCAGATCACGTTGATCATCCCGTTGCCGAGGATCGCGACCACGCCGATCGCGAGCAGGATGCCGGGGAACGCGAACAGCACGTCGGCCACGCGCATCGTGATGCGGTCCCACCAGCCTTCGTAGTAGCCGGCGAGCAGCCCGAAGAACGTGCCGATCACCGCGCCGAGCGCGACCGAGAAGAAGCCGGCCGCGAGCGAGATGCGCGTACCCGCGACGATCCGGCTGAAGATGTCGCGGCCGAGCGAATCGACGCCGAACCAGTGCACGGCCGACGGCCCCGCGTTCAGCGCGTCGTAGTCGAAATAGTTCTCGGGATCGAACGGCACGACGTGCGGGCCGACGAACGCCAGCACGACGAGCGCGAGCACGAAGCCGCCCGCGACGAGCGCAACCGTCTGCTTGCGGAACTTGCGCCAGAATTCGCGCCACGGCGTGCGGATCGCGGCGGATGCGGCCGGCGCCGCGGTCTGGACTGTCGCGTTCATGCGCGCCTCACTTGAACCGGATGGTCGGGTTGATGACCGCGTACAACACGTCGACGGTCAGGTTGATCAGGATGAACTCGAGCGAAAACAGCAGCACGATCGCCTGGATCACCGGGTAATCGCGCATCGTCACCGCATCGACGAGCAGGCGGCCGAGCCCCGGCCAGTTGAACACGACCTCGACGACGATCGAGCCGCCGAGCAGAAAGCCGAACTGCAGCCCCATCATCGTGACGACCGGGATCATCGCGTTGCGCAGGCAGTGCTTGAGCACCACCATCGGCTCGTGCACGCCCTTCGCGCGCGCGGTGCGCACGAAGTCCTCGTTCAGCACCTCGACGAACGACGCGCGCGTGAAGCGCGCCATCACGGCCGCGACCGCGGCGCCGAGCGTCAGCGACGGCAGCACGTAGCTCTTCCACGAGCCGTCCGGCACGACTGGCAGCCAGCCGAGCTTCACCGAGAAGATTTCCATCAGCAGCATGCCGAGCGCGAACGCGGGAAACGAGATGCCCGACACCGCGAGCGTCATGCCGAGGCGGTCCGGCCAGCGGTTGCGCCACACCGCCGATGCGATCCCGATCGCCATCCCGAACGCCGTCGCCCACGCCATGCTGACGAGCGTCAGCATCAGCGTCGGCATGAAGCGCTCGCCGATCTCGGTCGAGACCGGCCGCTTGCTGCGCGTCGACAGGCCGAAATCGCCGTGCGCGATCTTCACGAAGAAGTTCGCGAACTGCGCGGGCAGCGGCCGGTCGAGGCCGAGATCGGCACGCACCAGCGCGACGGTCGCATCGTCGGCTTCGGGCCCGGCCGCGAGCCGCGCCGGATCGCCCGGCAGCAGGTGGACGAACAGAAACACCAGCACCGCGACGATCGCGAGCGTGGGCAGCAGGCCGAACAGGCGTTTGACGAGAAAATTCAGCATGGGGCACCGATCGAATCAGCGTGCCGGCGGCGTGCGCCGCCGGCACCGCGTGGCGGACGAGCCGCCGTCATCACCACTGTCACTTCAGCGAGATTTCGTCGAAGTTGAACGAGCCGTCCGGCATCACGTACGCGCCCTGCAGCCGCTTGCTGCGTGCATACACGATCTTCTCCTGCACGAGGAAGATCCACGGCGCATCGGTCCAGATCTGCTTCTGCGCATCGGCGTAGAGGTCGGTCTTCTTTGCGCGATCGACCGTCTCGAGCGCCTTCGTCAGGTCGCCGTCGACCGTGTCGTTCTTGTAGTACGCGGTGTTGACGAGCTTCGGCGGCGCCGACGCGCCGGCGAGCAGCGGCGTGATCGCCCAGTTCGCTTCACCCGTCGACGACGACCAGCCGATGTAGTACATCCGCACCGGCGCCTTCGCCGGGTCCGGCGCGCTCTCGACCTTCGCGACGCGCTCGCCGGCTTCCAGCGCCTGCACCTGCACCTTCACGCCGACCTGCGCAAGCTGCTGCTGCACGAACTGGATCGCCTTCTGCGACGTCGAGTTGTTGTAGGCCGACCACAGCGTCGTCTCGAAGCCGTTCGGATAACCGGCTTCCTTCAGCAGCGCGCGGGCCTTCGCCGGGTCGTACGGCCACGGGCCCAGCTTCGTCGCGTAGTCGACGCCCTGCGGCACCACGCCGGTGGACGGCGTCGCGAAGCCGGCGAATGCGACCTTCGCGAGCGCTTCCTTGTTCACCGCGTAGTTCAGCGCCTGACGCACCTTCGGGTTGTCGAACGGCTTTTGCTGCATGTTCAGCGACACGTAGCGCTGCACGATCGACGGCCGCTCGACGATGTCCACCTTCGGATTGCCCTTCAGGTCGGCCGCCTGCTCGAACGGGATGCGGAACGCGAAATCGGCTTCGCCCGTCTTGATCAGCGCCGCACGCGTGTTGTTGTCGACCACCGGCTTCCAGTCGATCGCATCGATCTTCGGATAGCCCTTCTTCCAGTAGCCGGCGAACTTCTTCACCTTCAGGTCGTCGGTCTGCTTCCATTCGACGAACTCGAACGGCCCGGTGCCGACCGGATGCAGCGCGATGTCTCGGCCCCACTTCTTCAGCGCGGCCGGCGAGATCATCACGGCCGACGGGTGCGCGAGCGTATTGATCAGCGCCGAGAACGGCTCGCGCAGCGTGAGCTTCACCGTGTACGGATCGACCACTTCGGTCTTCTCGATCACGCGGAACATGTTGTAGCGTTTCAGGTGGTTCGCGGGATCGGTCACGCGGTCGAAGTTCGCCTTCACGGCCGCCGCGTTGAAATCGGTGCCGTCGTGGAACTTCACGCCCTGGCGCAGCTTGATCGTGTACGTCTTCGCATCCGGGCTCGCTTCGTAGCCGGTCGCCAGCACGTTGACGAGCTTCATGTCCTTGTCGAAGCCGAACAGCCCCTGGTAGAACGACTTGACGACGGCCTGCGACACCGTGTCGTTCGCGTCGTACGGGTCCATCGTCGTGAACGTCGAATCCACCGCCATCACCGCGGTCTGCTGCGCGAACGCGGGCACCGCGGCCGACAGCGCGAACGCGCCGGCAAGCGCGACGAAACACGCGCGCGGACGAAACATCGGGAACGAATGCTGCTTGGTCATTTTGCTGGGCTCCTAACGGTGAATCGGTGACGCCTCACGGACGTTTCGGTTTCGACTTCCTGCAAGCTCGCGCATCGCCGCGGCGATGCATGACTTCAATACGCGCCGCCGACGCGGTGCGTCGCGACGTAATGATCGGGGCCGACCGCGACGAGCGGCGCGACGACCGGCTCGTCGCCGACCGCGCGGATCGGGCTCGGGATTTCATCCGCCGCGAGCTGGCGCGGCGCATGCCGGCGCGCGGGGTCGGCCACCGGCACCGCGCTCATCAGCTTCTTCGTGTACGGATGCTGCGGCGCCTCGAACACCGCGCGGCGCGGGCCGATCTCGACGATCTGGCCGAGATACATCACCGCGACGCGATGGCTGATGCGCTCGACCACCGCCATGTCGTGCGAGATGAACAGGTACGCGACGCCGAGCTCGCGCTGCAGGTCGAGCATCAGGTTGACGATCTGCGCCTGCACCGACACGTCGAGCGCCGACACCGATTCGTCGGCGATCACGACCTTCGGGTTCAGCGCGAGCGCGCGCGCGATCGCGATCCGCTGGCGCTGGCCGCCCGAGAACTCGTGCGGATAGCGGCGCGCGGCCTCCGGCGGCAGGCCAACCTTGTCGAGCAGCCAGTCGACGCGCGCCTGCGCGTCGCGGCCGCTCGCGACACCGTGCACGAGCAGCGGCTCCATGATCGAGAAGCCGACCGTCAGGCGCGGGTTCAGCGACGCGAACGGGTCCTGGAAGATGAACTGGATGTTCCGGCGCAGCGCCTGCAGGTCCGGGCCTTTCAGCGCGCTGATGTCGCGGCCGTCGAACTCGATCGAGCCGCTCTGCGATTCGACGAGGCGCAGCAGCGAGCGGCCGGTGGTCGACTTGCCGCAGCCCGATTCGCCGACGAGCGCGAGCGTCTCGCCCGCGCGCAGCTCGAAGCTCACGCGCTCGACCGCATGCACGTATTGCGACACGCGGCCGAACACGCCGCTCTTCACCGGGAAGCGCGTCACCAGATCGCGCACGCGCAGGATCGGCGGTGCGGCGCGGTCGACGGGCGGCTGCGCGCCGTCGTTCGCCGCGGGTGCGGGCGACGCCGCCGGTGCCGCCGCGCTCGCGCCCTCCACCTTCAGCAGCGGGAATTTCTCGGGCGCGTCGGTACCCTGCATCGAGCCGAGTTTCGGCACGGCCGCCAGCAGCGCACGCGTGTAGCGATGCGCGGGCGCCGCGAAGATGCGCTCCGACTCGCCCTCCTCGACCTTCTCGCCGCGATACATCACGAGCACACGGTCGGCCACTTCGGCCACCACGCCCATGTCGTGCGTGATGAAGATCACGCCCATGTTCATTTCGTCCTGCAGCCCGCGCACCAGTTGCAGGATCTGCGCCTGGATCGTCACGTCGAGCGCGGTCGTCGGCTCGTCGGCGATCAGCAGCGCGGGCCGGCACGACAGCGCCATCGCGATCATCACGCGCTGCCGCATCCCGCCCGACAACTGGTGCGGATAGCGCGCGAACACGCGGCGCGCCTCCGGAATACGCACGAGGTCGAGCAGCCGCAGCGTCTCCGCGCGCGCTTCCGACGGGCTTTTCGACTGGTGCAGCGCGATCGCCTCGCTGATCTGGTCGCCGACCGTGAACACCGGGTTCAGCGACGTCATCGGCTCCTGGAAGATCATCGCGATGTCCGCGCCGCGAATGCCGCGCATCGCCGCGCCGCCGGCCTGCGCCAGATCGACGATCGCGCCGCCGCGCCGGCGCAACGCGATCCGCCCGCTCGTGATCGCGCCGCCGCCGTGCTCGACGAGCCGCATCAGCGCAAGCGACGTCACCGATTTGCCCGAGCCCGATTCGCCGACGATCGCGAGCGTCTCGCCGCGATCGACGTGAAACGACACGTTGCGCACCGCGTCGAACGTCGCGCCTTCGCGGCGGAACGTGACCGACAGGTCGTCGACAGCCACCACGCGCTGCTCGGGCAGCACCAGGCCGGACGGGTTACGGCTCGAAGTCATCGTGGGTCCTCCTCGTGCGGTCCGGATCAGGCCGTGTCGTCGTCGCGATAGATGCCGACCACCGGCGCTTCACCGACGCGCGCGTAGCCGCGGTACATTCCTTCGGTATTGAACGGCATCGCGACGTTGCCGTGCGCATCGACCGCGATGATCCCGCCGCGGCCCGCGACGCGCGGCAGCTTGTTCATCACGACGTCGTGCGCGGCGTCGGCGAGCGAGGCGCCGCGGTACGCGATCTGCGCGGCCACGTCGTGCGCGGTCGCGAGCCGGATGAACATCTCGCCGGTGCCGGTGGCCGACACCGCGCAGGTTGCGTCGTCCGCATAGCAACCCGCGCCGATGATCGGCGAATCGCCGACACGCCCCGGCTGCTTGTTCGTGATGCCGCCCGTCGACGTCGCCGCCGCGATGTGGCCGTTCAGGTCGCACGCGACCGCGCCGACCGTGCCGTGCTTGCGGTCCGGATCGAGCGGCTCGGCCGGCTGCTGCTGCGATGGCGAAGCGCCGAACGTGAACGTGGCCGCGTCGTGGTCGAGCATCGCGCCGGCCGCCGTGCGCGCCTTGACCCACTGCGCGTGACGCGCTTCGGTCGCGAAGTAGCCGGGCTCCGCGAGTTCGAGCCCCTGCGCGGCCGCGAACGCATCGGCGCCCGCCCCGGCGAACAGCACGTGTTCGCTCGCTTCCATCACGCGCCGCGCGGCGAGCACCGGGTTGCGCACGCGCGTCGCGCAGCAGATCGCGCCGGCGCCGAGCGTCGCGCCGTCCATGACCGCCGCGTCGAGTTCGTGCTTGCCTTCGGCCGTATAAACAGCGCCGCGCCCGGCGTTGAACAGCGGACAGTCCTCGAGCATCCGCACCGCGACGGTGACCGCGTCGAGCGCACTGCCGCCATCGGCCAGCACCTGCTGCGCGGCCGTCAGGATCGCGGTCAGTTCGGCGCGGTACTGCCGTTCGGTATCGGAATCCATCGCATCGCGCAGGATCGTGCCTGCGCCGCCGTGAATCGCAACGATCGCGGATGAAGTCATGGTTTTTTCGGACGGTGAGAAGAAGGGTTGGCGACGGGCGGCGTCGCTTGCGGCTGCGTGAGCCACGGCAGCAGGAATTCGGTCATCTCGGCCGCGGATTTCGCGGACCGGTGCGTGCGCAGCGCGACCGCGTCGATCAGCGCCTCGATCATCGCGAGCACGGCCGCCTCCGACGTGGCCGCGAAGCGCCGTTCGGCCCTGACGTACAGGTTCAGCGACGCGATCGGCGCAAGCGGCGACTGCGGGCCGTCGGAAATACCGAGCACGCGCGCACCGCGAGCGGCCGCGCGGCGGGCCAGTTCGATCGTGTCCTTCACGTAGCGCGGAAACGCGAGCGCGATCACGAGATCGCGCGAATCGGCCGTGTACAGCCGCCGCGCCGCATGCGACGGGCCGCCGAGCAGCGCGAGCGACTGCACGTTGTCGTGACAGACGGACAGCCCGTGCTCCATCAGCCCGGCGAGAAACGCGCTCGAGCCCGCGCCGAGGATCAGCACGCGTCGCGCGCCGACGATCGCCTCGACCGCGGCCTCGACATCGGTCGCGTCCAGTTGCGCACGCGTGTTCCCGATATTCGCGACGGCCTGGTCGAACACCGCGTCGATCCACGCGGCGCCGCGCACGCCCGACTCCTGCTCCTGCGCGGAACGCAGCCGCTCGACGGGGCCGAGCGTTGCCTCGAAGCCGCGCACGAGCGCCGCGCGCATCGCCGGATAGCCGTCGAAGCCGAGCGCCTTCGCGAAGCGGTTCGCGGTCGCGATCGACGCATTCACGGCCTGCGCGAGTTCGTCGATGCGCATCGTCGCCGCACGGAACGGGTTCGCGAGCACGAACTCGCCCATGCGCCGGTGAATCGGCGTCATCAACGGCATGGCCGACGCGATCCGCTCGGCGATCGCGGGTTCGTCGTGGCTGGCGTCGGGCGAAACGAGTGGCGTCATGCGAAGGGGAGTTGCAAGGATGATGAAAATTAATTTACACAATCTCGATAATGAAAAGAAATAAATTTTCATTGCGGTTGTCACACCCTCTTCCCGCACGTGTCGGTCGTCCGATCGCTCGCCCAGCCCCGCCGCACGGGCCTTCGGCGCGTGATCGCCATGCGGCGCAACGCACGCCGCCGCCCTTCGCCCATCGGGAAAACCCCGAGCAAGTTCGTTCGAATGCAATTTGGCGTTGACCGGATTCGAATTCGAACATAGGATGTTCGAAAATGATCAGTCGTCAGATAACATCACCCTTCAATGACGACAGGATGTTCGCTTGAACGCCACTCCTCCGACGTGAAACGGGGAAATTGGCGGCATTCAAGATCGGACATCGTATGAATCAGGCGAAAAACAGGCCCTCCGAATGGTGGGTCGTCATGGATCGGGCCGGCGCCGCGCGCCGGCCCTGCCCGACAGGAGACAGCAGTGAAGACAGTCAAGGCGTTGCGCTGGTGGATCATCGTGCTCGTATGTCTCGGCACGATCCTCAACTACCTCGCACGGAATTCCCTCGCGGTGCTCGCCCCCGAGCTGAAGCAGGTCTTTTCGATCTCGACGCAGCAGTATTCGTACATCGTCGGCGCGTTCCAGATCGGTTATACGATCATGCAGCCCGTGTGCGGCTTCGTCGTCGACCTGATCGGGCTGCGGCTCGGGTTCGCGCTGTTCGCGATGCTGTGGTCGGTGGTCGGCGTCGCGCACGGTTTCGCGTCGGGCTGGCTGTCGCTCGGCATCCTGCGCGGCTTCCTCGGCCTGTTCGAAGCCGCCGCGATTCCGTCGGGAATGAAGGCCGTCGCCGAATGGTTTCCCGATCGCGAGAAATCCGTCGCGGTCGGCTACTTCAACGCGGGTACGTCGCTCGGCGCGGCGATCGCGCCGCCGCTCGTCGTGTTCATCTCGATGCGGTTCGGCTGGCAGGCCGCGTTCATGGTCACCGGCGCGCTCGGCTTCGTGTGGGCCGCGCTCTGGTACACGCAGTACCGCTCGCCCGCCGACCATCCGCGCATCACGTCGCAGGAACGCGCGCTGATCCGCGACGGCCAGGCGACGATGCCGCCCGTGTCGAAGCGCCGCATTCGCGACGTCGTCACCGCGCGGCGCTTCTGGGCGATCGCGCTGCCGCGCTTCTTCGCCGAGCCCGCGTGGCAGACCTTCAGCTTCTGGATTCCGCTGTATCTCGCGACCGAACGCCACATGGAACTCAAGCAGATCGCGATCTTCGCGTGGATGCCGTTTCTCGCGGCCGATCTCGGCGGCATCGCGGGCGGCTACCTGTCGCCGTATCTCGCGACGCGCTTCAAGCTGCCGCTCGTGTGGTCGCGCGTGGCCGGCGTCGCGCTCGGCGCGGTGCTGATGCTCGGGCCCGCGATGATCGGGCTCGTATCGTCGCCGTACACGGCCATCGCACTGTTCTGCGTCGGCGGCTTCGCGCACCAGATGATCTCCGCGCTCGTCAACACGCTGTCGGCCGACGTGTTCGATCCCGAGGAAGTCGGCACCGCGAGCGGCTTCGCGGGGATGGCCGCGTGGATCGGCGGGCTCGGTTTCTCGCTGCTGGTCGGCGCGCTCGCCGACAAGATCGGCTATACCCCGCTGTTCGCGTGCCTCGGCCTGTTCGACCTCATCGGCGTCACGCTGCTCGCGGTGCTGATCCGCGGGCAGTCGAAGCAGGAACGCCTGCTCGCACGGCACGCCTGACCTTCGTTCTCACCAGGAATCGCATTCATGACTTCGCTTCTTCATCCGCCCGGGTTCCGCGTCGCCGGTCAGCACGCGAACCGCGTGCTGCTCGCGTCCGATGCGGGTGCAACCATCGAGATCTTCGTGCTCGAGGACGACATCGTGCGCGTGCGCGTGCTGCCCGACGCGACGGCGCGCAACCCGCGCACGTGGTCGATCGCGCCCGGCCTCGACGACGTGCCGCTCGACGGCCGCGACCGCCTCGACCTCGACGGCTTCGCCCTGCCCGCCTATACGCTTGTCGAAGACGACGAAGGCGTGTGCATCGAGACCGCGCAGATCCGGCTCGCGGTGCGCCGGCAAGGCGGCCGCTGCACGTGGTCGATGCGCGGCGCGGACGGCGTGTGGCGCGTCGCACTCGCCGACCGCGCGACGCAGGCGTACAACTTCGGGTGGTGGGACGATCGCGCGTATCACTACGTTGCGCGCGAGCACGGCGACAAGGTATTCGGCCTCGGTGAACGCGCGGGCGACCTCGACCGCACCGGCGCGCGCTTCGAGATGCGCAACATCGACGCGATGGGCTACAGCGCGAAGCACACCGATCCGCTGTACAAGCACATCCCGTTCTACATCACGTGGTCGCCCGATGCATGCCAGGGCTTCGGCCTCTTCTACGACACGCTGTCGGACTGCGCGTTCGACATGGGCCGCGAACTCGACAACTATCACGGCCCGTACCGCTATTTCGTCGCCGAACACGGCGATCTCGACTACTACTTCATCGCGTCGCCCGACACGCCGCTCGCCGCCGCGCGGCGCTTCACGTGGCTCACCGGGCGCCCCGCGCGCACGCCGAAATGGGGGCTCGGCTATTCGGGCTCGACGATGAGCTACACGGATGCGCCGGACGCGCAGCAGCAGATGAACCGGTTCGTCGACCAGTGCGATACGCACGACGTCCTGTGCGATTCGTTCCACCTGTCGTCGGGCTATACGTCGATCGGCGCGAAACGCTACGTGTTCAACTGGAACCGCGAGAAATTTCCCGACGCGAAGGGCTTCGTGAAGCATTACCGGGACCACGGCATCCGCCTGTGCGCGAACATCAAGCCGTGCCTGCTGCGCGACCATCCTGCGTTCGACGACGCGGCAACGCGCGGGCTGCTGATCCGCTCGGCGTCCGGCGAGCCCGCATGGGTGCAGTTCTGGGACGAAGTCGGCGCGTATCTCGACTTCACGCAGCCCGACGCGTACCGCTGGTGGTGCGAGCAGGTCACGTCGGCGCTGCTGGAATACGGGATCGAGTCGACCTGGAACGACAACAACGAGTACGAGATCTGGTCGCCCGACGCGATCGCGCACGGCTTCGGCCGGCCGTTCCCGGCGCGCGAAGCCAAGGTGCTGCAGACGATGCTGATGATGCGCGCGTCCCGCGAAGCGCAGCGCGCGCATGCGCCGGCGCGGCGGCCGTTCCTCGTGTCGCGCTCCGGCGGCGCCGGCATGCAGCGCTACGTGCAGACCTGGTCCGGCGACAACTACACGTCGTGGGAAACCTTGCGCTACAACCTGAAGATGGGCCTCGGGCTGGCGCTGTCGGGCGTGTCGAACATCGGCCACGACATCGGCGGCTTCTCCGGGCCCGCGCCGTCGCCTGAACTGCTGCTGCGCTGGGTGCAGTTCGGCATCTTCATGCCGCGCTTCAGCATCCATTCGTGGAACGACGACGGCACCGTCAACGAACCGTGGATGTATCCGGAGATCACCGCGCAGATCGCGTCGCTGATCAAGCAGCGCTACCGGCTGCTGCCCTACCTCTATCACCTGCTGTGGCTGTCGACGACGCGCTACGAGCCGGTGCTGCGGCCGACGTTCGCCGATTTCCCCGGCGATGCGCGCTGCTACGACGAATGCGACGACATGATGCTCGGCGACGCGCTGCTCGTCGCGCCGGTCGTCGATCCCGGCCTGACCGAGCGCACCGTCTACCTGCCGTCGGGCGCGCGCTGGATGTGCTGCGCGAGCGCGCGGTCGTTCGACGGCGGCACGAGCGTGACGCTGCCCGCGCCGCTCGACACGCCGGTGATGTTGCTGCGCGAGGGCCGCGTGCTGCCGCTGAACGTCGCGCAACAGCATTTCGGCGCACGCGCCGACACGCGCGGCTTCCTCGTCGCACCGCGCATCGAGGACGGCGTCGCGTACGGCGAATGCATCGAGGACGACGGCGAGACGGAAGCATGGCGCGACGGCGAATACGGGCTGTGGCGCATCGAAACCGGCCGCGAGGCGTCGGGCGCGCTCGGCGTGTCGGTGCGCTGGGACGGCCGCCCGGCGCGCCCGGCCGATCGCGTCGAGGTGCTGCTGCCCGCGTCGCTGCAAGGCCCGGTCGCCGTACGCGGCGCGCGCGTCGAACAGGATGCGCAGGATCGCGCGTGGCGCCGCCTCGTCGTCGCATTCGACAACTGAACCGCGTAACCCGGGCAACGCGGGCCGTCCATGCGGCCCGCCGCCGGTCACAGAGGAGGCGACCGAGCCTCCCGTCCACCTTCAAAAGATGAAGAGATCTGGAGATTCGACGATGAAAGCACCCGTCAACCGTTATGCAATCCTGATTTTATCGGCCGCGTCGCTCGGCACGACCGCCGCTCACGCGCAGAGCAGCGTGACGCTGTACGGCGTCGTCGACGATTCGCTCGCGTACGTGAACAACCAGCAGGGCCACTCGAACCTCTACCTGCGCGACGGCAACCTGTATGCGTCGAAGTTCGGGCTGCGCGGCGACGAGGATCTCGGCGGCGGCACGCATGCGATCTTCGACCTGCAGGCCGGCTTCAACCTGAACAACGGCGCGCAGGCCGCCGCCGGCACGATCTTCAATCGCCAGGCGTTCGTCGGCCTGCGCAACGATCGCTACGGCACGATGACGGCCGGCCGCCAGTACACGCCCTACTTCCTGTTCGTCGGCCCGTATGCGTCGAGCAGCTGGCTGACCGGCGCGACCGGCGCGCATCCGGGCGACATCGACGGCCTCGACACGACGATCCGCGTGAACAATTCGGTAACCTATACGTCGCCGACCGTCGGCGGGATGACGGCCAGCGCGATGTACGCATTCGGCGGCATTGCCGGCGCGACCGGCAAGGGCAACACGTTCAGCGCCGCGCTGCGTTACGCGAACGGGCCGGTCGGCGTCGCGGCCGGCTACCTGCGCATCAACAGCTCGGGCTCGTCGGCCGGCTTCCAGAATCCGGCGACCGCCGCGTCGGGCAGCTTCGCGGTATCCGTGCTGAACCAGGGCTACCTGAGCGCGAAAGCCGTCGAGCAGGTCGCGGCGGCCGGCAACTACACGCTCGGCAACCTGACGATGGGCATCAACTATTCGAACGTGAAGTACCTGCCCGGCAACGGCTCCGCGTTCACGGACACGGCCGTGTTCAATACCTACGGCGCACTCGCCGCCTACCGCTTCACGCCGGCGTTCTCGGTGGCCGGCGCATTCGCGTACACGCTCGCGTCGAGGGCGAACGGCGTCGACAGCGCGGCCCGCTACCAGCAGTATTCGCTGAAGGAGTCGTACAGCCTGTCGAAGCGCACGACGCTCTATGCGCTGCAGGCGTACACGCATTCGAGTGGCCGCACGCTCGGCGCGCAAGGCGCCGGCCACATCGTCGACGCGGCACCGATCGTCGGCGATTCGCAGCAGCTCACGCCGTCGACGACGCACGGCCAGTTCGTCGGCATGGCCGGCATCGCCGTCACGTTCTGAACACCTTCTGAACCATCGCGGCAGCGCCTTCCGCGCGCTGCCCCCCGCCGGACGACACGCGATTCGTGCACTGCGCGCACGTCGCGCGGGTCGTCCGGGTATCCGAACCGCGTCCGTCGCGCGGCATACGCCGCTCGCCGTCAACCCGCCGCGCGGGTTTTCTCGATCCCCCCAATGCCTTACAATTCGTCAGGTTTCTCCTTCTGCATGCCCCCTTCTTGCAGTTCCGACACCGCGGTACACTCGACGCACGCCGTATCAGGGTCCGACACGCGACGTGCGTGCCGGGCGGCGTCGCGCCTCGTTGCGCCCACAACCGGATGCCCACCATGACAGATTCCCGCCCCTCGCCCCGCACGACCTTCAAGCCGCAGGTCGTCCTGCCCGCGCTTGCGGTCATCGGTGCGCTGCTGGTCGTGTGCGCGCTGCTCCCGAGCGAAGCCGGCGCGCTGTTCTCCGCCGGCCAGCAATGGGTCATCGCGCGCTTCGACTGGTTCTACGTGCTCGCCGTCACCGGTTTCCTCGTGTTTCTCGTGCTGATCGCCGCGAGCGATTTCGGCAACATCCGGCTCGGCCCCGACGATGCCGAACCCGAATTCAGCTTCGTGTCGTGGACGGCGATGCTGTTCGCGGCCGGCATGGGCATCGGCCTCATGTACTTCGGCGTCGGCGAGCCGATGCAGCATTTCCTGAAGCCGCCCACCGTCGACCCCGGCACGCCCGCCGCCGCGCGCGAGGCGATGCTGATGACCTTCTTCCACTGGGGCTTCCACGCGTGGGCGATCTACGGGCTGATGGGGCTCGTGCTCGCGTATTTCGGCTTCCGCTACAACCTGCCGCTGACGCTGCGCTCCGGGCTGTATCCGGTGCTGCGCGAACGCATCAACGGCTGGATTGGCCACACGGTCGACGCGTTCGCGCTGGTCGGCACGGTCGCCGGCATCGCGACGACGCTCGGCTACGGCGTGATGCAGCTGAGCGCGGGCCTGCATACCGTCGCCGGCTGGGATACCGGCAGCAACGTGTTCCGCATCGGGCTCGTCGCGGTCGTCGTGATCCTCGCGGGCGTATCGGCCGCGACCGGCCTCGACAAGGGCGTGCGGCGGCTGTCCGAGCTGAACCTGCTGCTCGCGTTCCTGCTGCTCGCGTTTGTGGTGGTCGCCGGCCCGACCGCCTTCCTGCTGCGCGCGCTCGGCGACAACATCGGCCAGTACCTGTCGAGCCTCGTCGACCTGTCGTTCCGCACGTACGCGTATGCACCGCCGCGCGAGGAAGGCTGGTTCGGCGGCTGGACGATCCTCTACTGGGCATGGTGGGTATCGTGGTCGCCGTTCGTCGGCATGTTCATCGCGCGCATCTCGCGCGGCCGCACGATCCGCCAGTTCGTGATCGGCGTGCTGCTCGTGCCGACCGCGTTCAATCTCGTGTGGATGACCGTGTTCGGCAACAGCGCGATCTGGCTCGATACGCACGGCGCGGCCGGCGCGCTCGCGCAGACGGCCACCAACGTCGACGCGCTGCTGTTCCGCTTCTTCGATTTCCTGCCGCTGCCGCAACTGCTGTCGATCGTCGCGATCGTGCTGATCGCGGTGTTCTTCGTCACGTCCGCCGATTCGGGCGCGTTCGTGATCGACCAGATCGCGACGCGCGGTAACGCGCACTCGCCCGTCTGGCAACGGCTGTTCTGGGCCGCGCTGCTCGGCGTGACGGCCGCGGTGCTGCTCGTCGCGGGCGGCCTCGGCGCGTTGCAGGCGATGACGCTGATCGCCGCGCTGCCGGTCGCGATCATCATGATCGCGCTCTGCTACGGGCTGTGGCGCGGGCTCGCGGCCGACCGCGTGCACTATTCGCAGGACCTCGCGCCCGCCGCGAGCTTCTGGACCGGCCAGCACTGGCGCCATCGCCTCACGCACATTCTTCGGCAGACGACCGAAACCGAAGCGCGCCAGTTCATCGCCGAGACGGTCGAGCCCGCGTTGCGCAAGGTCGCCGACGAGCTGCGTACGAGCGGCGTCGATGCGAACGTGCAGCGCGACAGCGACGATGCCGTGCGCCTCATCGTGCCGACCGCCGATCATCGCGACTTCGTGTACGGCGTGCGCGTGACGGCGAAATCCGCGGCCGCGTTCCTCGTGCGCGAGGCGGCCGAGCCGGAAGCGGAACGGGCCCACGTGTACGGGATCGTCACGTTCTTCGAGGACGGGCGGCTCGGCTACGACGTCGAATACCTGCGCGGCGACGAAGTGATCGCCGACGTGCTGCGCCAGTACGAACGCTACGTGTCGCTCGCGGCCGACAAGCGCACGCATCTGCTGAGCCGCGCGCCGGGGCACGCGACGGAAGCCGAATGAACCCGTGTGTCGCCTTAAACGCGCCGGGGCCGGTCGCCCTGGCCGACGGAGCCGCACGATGACCGGGCTCCTGCAAAGTCGCGCGTCCGATGTCATCGCGCTCGGCACGCTTGCGGTGCTCTACTTCGGCGGAATCGGCATCGCACTGTGGCGCATCCGTGCCGCGGCGCCGCGCGGCAAGGTCTACTGGATCGTCTGCGCGGCGCTGCTCGCCGGCGGCGCCGTCGCAATGAGCATCAACCTGTCGCCGGTGCCGAACAGCGGCGAAATGCCGCCCGGGTTCGCGCTCGGCGTCGAGGCCGTCCTGCTCGGTCTCGCGATGGTCGCCGGCGGTTGCGCGTGGCTGATGCTGCGCGCGCGGCGGCGCTGACGCGCGTCCGTTGCGCGGCCCGGCTTCGTCCCGCGCGAACAACGATGCACTGGCCACCCTTTCCGCTTCCTGACCGCGCCTGTCATGCGGACGGCGCGCGCGCCGTCACGAGCCAGCAACCCGCGTCGAAGCGTACATCCGCGCCGTCGACGTAAGGCTCGAACGCGGCGCGCATCGCGTCGACCACGCGCCGCCGTGTGGCGTCGTCCACCTCCAGCAACGCAAGCCCGACCGGGCCGAGTCGCGTGATGTAGTCGTCCAGCGCGGACTCCGGTAACGCACACGGCAGATCGACCGGCTCGATCGTGATGTCTGCCCAGCCGCTATCCGACAGCACCGACGCGATCCGCCGCCGGTCGCCGAACGCGAACTGCCCCGGCGCACCGGGGCGCCGCGCAGGCAGGTTCGGCAGCAACGGCGCGGCGGCCTGCTCGGCGACCGTCATGAACGGATTGTCGGGCGCACCGCGCCACGCGACGAACCGCATCCGCGCATTCGGCCGCGCCGTATCCCGCAGATTCGCGAACGCCCGCACCGGATCGTCGAAGAACATCACGCCGAAGCGCGACACGATCAGGTCGACGCTCGCGGGCTCGAACACGTGCGTCTGCGCATCGGCGCACACGAAGCGGGCATGTGTGCCGCTGCGCTCGGCGCGCGCCTGCGCGACATCGATCATCGGCGCCGAGATATCGATGCCCGTGCATCGCGCGTGCGCACCGAGCCGCCGCGCGATCGCAAGCGTGACCGCGCCCGTTCCGCAGCCGACGTCGAGCACGCTGCGCGCGCCCGACGTGGCCGCCGCCTCCACGATCAAACGCGCCAGCGGTTCGAACATCCGGTCGATCGTCGCCTGCGTATCGACCCACGCGCGCCCGGACGGGCCATTCCACAGCGCGGATTGCGTTTCGTTGGGCCGGCTGGATTCCATCGCAATTCCCCTTCGGGTTCGTTGATCGCGCATCGCACTGTGCTGCTTCAAGCCGGCTTGAGGTCAAGCCCTCCGGCGACTACGGACCGCCGTCGCAATAGCGGCGCCCGGCCCGTGAACGCGCGCTCGTCGCCCCGTTTTTTCACATTTCTTACATTCTCGCTGCGTATCGTTGACGACTTTCCTACGGTGCCTCCCATGCGACGACTCCTCACGCGCGCGCTGCTCGTGCGCGGCGCTCCCCTTGTTGCCCTCGCCGCGCTGTCCGCGTGCTCGAACCACATCGATTCGCCGGCCGATCCGGCGAGTGCGTCGGTCAACGTCCAGGCCGCATGGGTCGAGATCGGCGACACGAACCAGGCGATCGCGCGCGTCATCACGAACTACACGCCCGCGTCGGCCGCCGATCCGCTGTGCCCGCAACTGAGCGTCGACGGCAAGCTGTCGCGCATGTCGCTGCGCGCGGGCGCCGCAACCGTCGCCCAGCGGCCGACCGCAAGCGACCCGGCCGATTCGAAACCGTCGAGCTTCCCGGTGTCCGTCTGCGAGGCGACGCTGCCGGCGGGCGCGCTGGCGGCGAGCGTCGCGGGCCGCACGTTGCCGCTGCCGAAGGCGCAGCCGCAACGCATCGCGATCATCGCCGACACCGGCTGCCGGATGAAGAAGGCCGACAACGCATGGCAGGCGTGCAACGACGCGACGGTGTGGCCGCTCGACACGATCGCGGCCAGCGTCGCGAAGCTGTCGCCCGATCTGGTGATGCACATCGGCGACTACCACTATCGCGAGAACGCCTGCCCGCCGGACATCGCCGGCTGCAAGGACAGCCCGTGGGGCTACGGCTGGGATACGTGGCAGGCCGACCTGTTCCGCCCGGCCGCGCCGCTGCTCGCGAAGGCGCCGTGGGTCGTCGTGCGCGGCAACCACGAGGAATGCGCGCGCGCGGGCCAGGGCTGGTTCCGCTTCCTCGATCCGCGCCCGTATTCGGCCGCGCGTTCGTGCGACGATCCGGCCAACGACAACAACGCGAACTATTCGGAACCCTATGCGGTGTCGCTCGGCGGCGGCTCGCAGGTGATCGTGTTCGACACCGCGAAGGTCGGCCGCACGCCGCTCAAGACGACCGACGCGCAATTCGGCATCTACCAGAAGCAGTTCCAGACGGTGGCCGCGCTCGCGTCGAAAGCCGGCATGACGACGACGATCTTCACGAACCATCATCCGATCCTCGCGTTCGCGCCGATCGCGGGCAGCACGCCCGCGCCGGGCAACGTCGCGCTGCACGGGCACGTGCACGACTTCCAGGCGATCAACTTCTCGTCCGGGCATCCGGCGACGATCGTGTCCGGCAACGGCGGCGACAACCTCGACGTCGCGCTGCCCGATCCGTTCCCGGCCGGCCTGACGCCCGCACCGGGCGCGGTGATCGAGCGGCTGTCGCACAACAACAGCTTCGGCTTCCTGATCATGGAACGTCGCGCGGCCCCGGCGACGGGCTGGGTGTTCCATGCGTATTCGGCCGCCGGCAAGCTGCTCGCGTCGTGCAACCAGTCGGGCACGACGCTCGCTTGCGACAAGACGGGGTTCATCGCGCCGTGAGTGACGATGTCAGGCTGGGCAGCGGTTTGACGGGCGCGGCGGGCCGGCGCGCGACGATGGCGGACATCCGTCGGCATGCGGGTTCGGTTCCGGCCGCGGGCTCCGCTGCCGCGCGCGGCGGGCGCAAGGTCCGCATGCTCGCGGCCGCGACGCTCGCCGGCCTTGCGCTCGCGGCCCACGCCGCGCCGGCCGAAACGGTCCTGCTGCCCGGCGCACCGCCGTCGCGGGTCGTCGACACGATCGGCAAAGGCACCCCGCAGGTGACGGCCAAGATCGATGCGGCGACCGCGCGCTTCGCGCCCGACCCGACGCTCGTCGCGCTCGGCCGCCGGATCTTCTTCGATGCGCGCCTGTCCGAGCCGCGCGGCATGTCGTGCGCGGGCTGCCACGATCCGGGCCGCGCGTTCGCGCCGACGCTGTCGGCCGCGTCGCTCGCGGGGCCCGGCGTGCCGGAGGGCAGCCGGCCCGGGCACTTCAGCCGGCGCAACGCACCGTCGCTGCTCTATGTGCGCTACGTGCCGCGCCGCCACTTCTATCAGGACGACGACGCGCCCGCGCCGTCGCCGTTCGGCGGCCTGTTCGGCGACGGCCGCGCGGATACGCTCGCCGAGCAGATCCGCGGGCCGCTGTTCGATCCGGACGAGATGAACAACCGGTCGCCGGCCGCGCTGCTGCGCAAGGTCGGCGCAACCGAACTCGCGCCCGATCTTGCCGCACGCTTCGGTGCGTCGGTGCGGCGCGATCCCGAGCAACTGGTGCGTGCGCTGGGTGCGGCCGTCGAAGCCTACCTGCAGAGCGACGAGATGGCGCCGTTCACGTCGCGCTTCGACGCGTTCCTGCGCACGCGCAAGCCGCTCGCGCCGGCCGAGATGCGCGGCCTCGCGCTGTTCCGGAATCCGGACAAGGGCAACTGCATGACCTGCCACACGCTGTCGGACACGTCGAGCCGCCCGGAGCGCTCGCTGTTCACCGACTTCGGCTACGACGCGATCGCGGTGCCGCGCAACCGCGCGCTGCCGGCGAACCGCGATCCGCGCCATTTCGACAACGGACTGTGCGACACCGCGCGACGGCTGCGCTGGCCCGAGCCGACACAATGGTGCGGCTACCTGCGCACGCCGGGGCTGCGCAACGTCGCGCTCAAGCAGTCCTTCATGCACAACGGCGTGTTCACGACGCTGCGCGATGCGGTCGCGTTCTACAACACGCGCTCGACCGACCCGGGCTTCTGGTATCACGGGGCCAGAACGTTCGACGACGTGCCGGCCGCGTACCGCGGCAACATCAACGTCAATTCGACGCCGATGAACCGCCGGCCCGGTACGCCGCCCGCGCTGACCGACGCGGAAATCGACGACATCGTCGCGTTCCTCGGCACGCTGACCGACGCGCGCTATGCGGGAGCCGCCGCCCCCACGGCCCGCGCCGCGCCTGCCGCCCGGATCGCGCGGACCGCCGCGCCGGCCCGCTGACCCTGGCCGAACGGCCAATCGCGTGCGTGCCCGCTTGCGGTCGCCGCAAACACTGGTTATATTTACAGTACTGTATTTATGAACAGTGAGGTGCGAGATGGAACATCTGGTCCGTATCGTCAACGACGCCGATCGCCAAGTGCTGGCATGGCTGCGCGCCCAGGTCGGCGATGCCCGCGTCGAGCGCGCGGCGCGCCAGCTCGGGCACACGCGCAAGCCGTTTCCGTCGGCCGTGTGCCGCTATCTGGGCATGAGCGCGCCGGCCACGCTGCGTCAGGCCGAGCGGCCCCGCGCCGCGCGCGATTTCTCGGTCGGCGATCGTTATCTGTCGCTGATCCGCCAGCACCTCGCCACGCACTCGGTCGGCCGATGAAATGGCGGCGGCTGGCCGAGCCGGCGGCCCGGATTGCCGGCGGGCTCGCGTATTCGCAAGCCCGGCCGGCCGCCACCGCGCTTACCAGGCCGCCGTGGCTCCCCGCGCGAGGCGCCCGAGCGTTTCGAACGCCGCTTCGTGCGCCGCATCGAACCCGCGCGTGCAAGCGAGCCGGATGGAGCCGTCGAAGCGGTCGGAATTCGAGAAGATCGAACCGGGAGCGATCCTGACGCCACGTGTCGGCTGTGCGCGAACTTCAGCATCCGAACTTCAGCATCTTCACGCGCGCATGCCGGCGCCCGACGCTCGTCCAGCCGAGCCGCGTCCCGGGCGCCAGCACGTTGTTGAACGACGGCCAGTAGACGTGAACACGCCTGATACGGCGAATCGACGCGTCACGGACGAACGTCAGGCGGCCCCCGCATCGTCCACCGAAGATCTGGCGCGATCCGGTTTTTCCGTGCTCATGCGGATCGGCCAATCTCGACCGCCTCGACCGCCGCAGCCTGCGCGGCAGGCCTGCGCGCCGCCTCGGCACGCACCACGCCGAGCGCCAGCACCGCGATGCCCGCGATCACGCACGGCGCCGCAACGATGGCGAACGCGGTCGGCAACGGCACGCCCATCGCCAGCATCGCGCCGCCCGCCATCGATCCGACGACCGAGCCGCCCCGTCCGATCCCGTTCGCCCAACTCACGCCGGTGGTGCGGCACTCGGTCGGATAGAACGCGGCGGACAGCGCATTGGCACCGACCTGCGAGCCCGACACGCAGAAGCCGGCCGCGAACACGGCGAGCGCGGCGCCCCACGGCGACGCGGCAAACACGCCGATCGCCGCGACGAATCCGCCGGCCGCCGCATAGCTGCAGGCCAGTACGCGATGCGGGTCGAAGCGGTCCATCAGCGCGCCGAGGACGATCGCGCCGAGCGTGCCGCCGACCTGGAACATCGCGGTCACGCGCGCGGCCGTCTGCAGCGTCGCGCCGGTCGTACGCAGCAGCGTCGGCAACCAGCTCGACAGCAGGTAGATGACGAGCAGGCTCATGAAGAACGTGAGCCACAGCAGCAGCGTGCCGCGCAGCAGATCGGCGCCGAACAGGCGCCCAAGCGGCGACCCGGCCGGCTTGCCGGCGGGCGCGATGAACGTCGCGTTCGCAAGATGCGGATCGGGCGCGATGCGACCCAGCATCGCCGCGATCCGCGCGGAAGGTGCGCGCCGATTGACGAGATAGCGCACCGATTCCGGCAGCCGCCATGCGAGCAGCGGCAGAAGCAGCAGCGGCGCGGCGCCGCCGACGACGAGCACCGCGCGCCAGCCGTGGTGCTCGATCAGCGACGCGGCCGCCAGCCCGCCGAGTGCGGAGCCGATCGTGAAGCCGCAGAACATCGTCGTCACCAGCAGCGAACGGCGCCGCGCCGGGCAGTATTCGGACGTCAGCGTGATCGCATTCGGCATCGCGCCGCCGAGCCCGAGCCCGGTCACGAAGCGCCACGCGATCAGCTCGGTCAGTCCGCCTGCGCTCGCCGACGCGGCGCTCGCGATGCCGAAGCACGCGACGCACGCGAGCAGCAGGCGCTTGCGGCCGAACCGGTCGCCGAACGGCCCGAACACGAGCGCACCGGCCATCAGCCCGGCGAGCCCCGCGCCGAACACCGGCGCGAGCCGCGCGGGCGACAGGCCCCATTCCGCGCGGATGACGGGGGCGATGAACCCGATCGACGCGGTATCGAACCCGTCGATCGCGACGATCAGAAAGCACAGGACGACGATCGCGGCCTGAAACGGCGCCACGCGATGCCGGTCGATCCATTCGCTGACGTCGACGGACAGCGTATCGGCCATGATGGTGTCTCCTCCAGGAAGGCAGGCGCGCGTCGTGTCGTTGAAATGCGCGCCGCCGGAATCGGGCTGACAGTGCCGCGTCAAGCGGGCAGCTTCAGGCAATCCTGCGCACGCCAGCCGTGCAGCCAGTCGAGCGCGTCGTAGAACTGCGCCTGCGTGCGACCGACCCAGAGCCCGTTGCGGACCTGCCGCTCGACGCCTTTCGCGTGATAGATCCGCCCCATCTCGCGCGCCGAATACAGCACGCGCGCGGTGCGCGGAATCCGCACGCGTTCGTACAGCGCAAACGCGGCCTCGAAGTCGCCGTCGGTCTGCGCGACGGCCGCGCCGAGCGTCACCGCATCCTCGAGCGCCTGGCACGCGCCCTGTGCGATGTATTGCGTCATCGGGTGCGCAGCGTCGCCGAGCACCGTCGCGCGGCCCGCGCTCCAGCGTTCGACCGGGTCGCGGTCGGCGGTCGCCCAGCGCTTCCACGACGTCGGCCGGTCGAGCATCTGCTTCGGCAGCGGATGGATGCCGTCGAAGTACGACAGCACCTCCTCCTTGCTTCCGTCGCGCACGCCCCAGGTTTCCTGCTCGCGGCTGTGGAACGTGACGACGAGGTTGTACTGCCGCCCGCCGCGCAGCGGATAGTGGACGAGATGGCAATGCGGGCCGGCCCATACGACCGGCGCATTGATCTGCAAATCCCGCGGCATGTTCTCGACGTCGACCACCGCCCGATACACGACGTGGCCCGTCACGCGATGCGCATCGCCGGTCAGCGCCTGACGGATCGCGGATTTCACGCCGTCGCAGCCGATCACCGCGTCGCCACGGTAGCGTTCGCCGTGCTGGTCGATCACGATCACGCCGTTGCCGTCCTGCTCGAAGCTGCACACCTGCGTGCTCGTGCGGAATTCGATCAGCGGATGATCCTTGACCGCTTCGTAGATCGACAGGTGAATGTCCGCGCGATGAATCACCGCATACGGATTGCCGAAACGCTCGCGGTACGCGGCACCCGTATCGATGCGCGCAACTTCGCGCGCATCGATCGCGTCCATCAACTGCAGCCGGTCGGTGAACACCGCCCGGCTGCGCGCGGCCTCGCCGACGCCCAGCGCGTCGAGCGCGTTGAACGCATTCGCCGCGAGCTGGATCCCCGCGCCGATCTCGCCGATCTGGCCCGCCTGTTCGAGCAGCTTCACGCGAATGCCCTGGCGCGCGAGCGCGAGCGCCGTCGCGAGCCCGCCGATGCCACCGCCGATCACCAGCACGCGCCGGCCGTTGTCTTTTGTCTCGCTCATGTCTGTCTCCTGCTTCGTGTTACGCGACGTAATCCGGCTGCCGCCGCGGCTGTGCCGCGTCGAACGCGGGCTCGTGCCGCGCGTGTTCGAACACCGCGAGGCTGCGCGGATACGCGCTCAGGTCGCAATCCATCCGCAATGCGTTCGCGACCTGCGGCACGAGGCACACGTCGGCGAGCGTCGGCGTGTCGCCGAAGCACCACGGGCCCTGGTCCGCGCGCGCGAGCAGCCGCTCGACGCCGGCCATTCCTTCGGCGATCCAGTGCCGGTACCAGGCGGTCTTTTGCTGCGGCGTCACGTTCAGTTCGCTGTCGAGATAGCGCAGCACGCGCAGGTTGTTGACCGGATGGATGTCGCATGCGATCAGCGATGCGAGCTCCAGCACGCGCGCGCGACGCGGTAACTCGAGCGGGATCAGTCGAGGCGTCGGCTGGAGCTGGTCGAGGTAATCGACGATCGCGAGCGACTGGCCGAGGCCGAAATCGCCGTCGACCAGCGCCGGCACCGCGGCCGACGGGTTCACGTTAGCGACGTAGGCCGCCTCGCGATGCTCGCCGGTGCGGATGTTCACCGGCAGCGTGTCGTACGGCAGCCCTTTCAGCGCGAGCGCGATGCGCACCCGGTAGGACGTCGAACTGTTGAAGAAGCTATGCAGTTGCACGATGTGACCTTTCGGGGAAGATGCGTCAGACCACGCGCACGGTCAGTTCGCCGAGGCGCTCGACACCGACCCTCATCACGTCGCCCGCGACCACCGCGCCGACACCTTCGGGCGTGCCCGTGAAGATCACGTCGCCCGGTTCGAGGCGGAAAAACTTCGACAGGTCGGCCACCGTCTCCGCAACCGACCAGATCAGGTGCGACACGTCGCTCTTCTGCTTCGTCGCGTCGTTGACGGTCAGCCACAGGCCGCCCTGCTCGAAATGACCGACCTCGCTCGCCGGATGCACGGGACCGATCGGCGCCGAACGGTCGAACGCCTTGCCGATTTCCCACGGCCGGCCCATTTCGCGCATCTTCATCTGCAGGTCCCGGCGCGTCATGTCGAGGCCGACCGCGTAGCCCCACACGTGTTCGAGCGCGCGCTCGAGCGGAATGTCGGCGCCGCCCTTGCCGATCACCGCGACGAGTTCCGCTTCGTAGTGATAGTTCTGCGTCTGCGACGGATACGCGAGTTCGAGCGTTTCGCCGTAGGCGACCGGCACGATCGAATCGGCCGGCTTGCAGAAGAAGAACGGCGGCTCGCGATCGGGATCGAAGCCCATTTCGCGCGCATGGGCTGCGTAGTTGCGGCCGACGCAATAGACGCGGCGCACCGCGAATCGGGCATCGCTGCCGGCGACGGGCAGCGCCACGGGCGCTTCGGGCGGGAAAACGAAAGTCATGAACGGCTCCAGCGTAAATACGGATGAAGGGAGGCGCGCCGCCGCGGCGGCGCATGAAAACGGATCGTCGAAATCGTCGGCGTCGGGCGTCAGTCGCGCGCTTCGCGCAGCAAATTCAGCGCGGCCAGCACGGGCCGGTCGGAATAGCTGAACAGCACGCTGTCGGACGACGCCGACAGCCGCACGGGCGCCCACGACGGCGCGACGAAGATGTCGTGCGGCTCGAATGCGAACGCGCTGCCGCCGATGTGCGCGGTGCCGCCGCCTTCGACGACGCAATAGACCGTCGCATCGGTGCTGCGATACGTGCGGCCGTCGAAACCGGCGGGCAGGAACTGCATGAAGGTGGCGATCGTCGGCATCGGCCAGCCGCCCGTCGCGGGGTTCACGTAGCGCAACTTCACGCCGTCCCACGCGTCGAGTTCGCCGTTCCGGTACAGCGCGTCGAGCGCGTCGCGGGTGCGCGCATACGGATAGCTGAATACCGGCGACGTCGGATCGCTCGCGCGATGCCGCACCGGCGCCATGTTGTGGCCGAAGCGCGCGAAGCTGTCGCCTTCCTGGCGATTCACCGGCTGCACGGCTTGCGGGTAGTTCTCCGCGAAGCCCGCGTCGAGGTGCGCGAGCAGCGGGATGTCGAGCCCGTCGAGCCACACCACCGGCTCGCCGCCCTCGTCTTCCGACGGATTCCCGTGGTCGTGCCATGCCCACGACGGCGTGATGATGAAGTCGCCCGGATGCATCGTCGTGCGCTCGCCGTTCACGGCCGTCCACGCGCCGCGCCCTTCGACGATGAAGCGCAGCGCCGATTGCGTATGCCGGTGGCTCGGCGCGATCTCGCCCGGCAGAATCAGCTGCAGCCCCGCGTACAGCGTCGGCGTCATGCTCGACTTGCCGGGCAGCCCCGGGTTCTCCAGCACCAGCACGCGGCGCACGGCCTCTTCGGCGCTGATCACGCTGCCGGCCTGCATCACGAGGTCGCGCACCTGCGCGTACTTCCAGATCGCGGCCTGCGCGGCCGGCTGCGGCGATTTCGGCACGAGGGTGTGCAGCGATTCCCACAACGGCGCGAGGCGCTGCTCGGCGATCCGTGCGTAGTAGGCGGCGCGCGACGCGTCCGGACAGGTCGTCATGATGTCTCCTTGAGTCGGCCGATCGGCGTCGGCGCTATGTCGGGGCGGGGACCGTTGCGGTCCGTGAATGCATTTATATTCGACGCAGCCATACCCGGTAAAATGGTCAAATCATCTGATCCATATCATTATGGATATACCAACTTGCGACGAGGCATGCGATGGACTGGACCCACCGGCTGCGACTGCGGCATCTGCAGGTACTGTTGAGCGTCGCCGGCACCGGCAACCTGAGCCAGTCGGCGGTGGCGCTCGCGACCACGCAGCCCGCGCTGTCGAAGTGGCTGAAGGAGCTGGAAGAGGATGTCGGGCTGCCGTTGTTCGAGCGGCATGCGCGCGGCCTGCGCCCGACGCCCTACGGCGAAGCGCTGATCGAGCACGCGCGCCGCGTCGAAGCGCAGCTCGACGTCGCGCGCGACGACATGGCCGCGCTGCGCGAAGGCGGCAGCGGCCTCGTGACGATCGGCACGTCGGGCGTCGCGGCGGCCGATACGGTGCCGCTCGCGGTGTCGCAACTGCTGAAACGGATGCCGCGTGCACAGGTGCGGCTCACCGAAAGCACGATGAACCAGTTGATGCCGCAGCTCGCGCGCAGCGAACTGGATATCGTCGTCGGCCGCTCGGGCTCGACGTCGGTCGATCCGCTGCTGCGCGCCGAAGCGCTGTACGTCGACCCGGTCGTGTTCGTCGCGCGGCCCGGCCATGCGCTCGCCGGCGCGGCGTCGGTCGGCTGGGACGACGTGCTCGCCTATTCGTGGATCGTGTGGCCGGCGGGCACGCCCGTGCACAATGCGCTGGAAGCCGCGCTGACGGCCGCCGGCCGCGTGCGGCCGCCGCACTGCGTCGAATCCAATTCGTCGATCCTGAACCTCACGCTGCTGAACAACACCGACCTGCTCGGCGTCGCGTCACATCGTGCCGCGCAGCGCTTCGCGCAACTGAACGCGATCCGGATTCTGCCGATGCAGCTCGAAGGCCAGGGCGCGGTGTCGATGTACTGGCACCCCGACAGCGCGCATCGCGCGGCCGTGGCCGCGACGATCGAGTGTCTGCGCGCGTGCGCGGCGCCGCAGGTGGGCGGTTGGGAGAAAGTGAAGGTGGAATGAACGGCGCGGCCCGATGTCAATGGGGCCACGTTGCCACGTTGCCACGTTGCCACGTTGCCACGTTGCCGCGTTGCCGCGATGGCTCACGCGCCGTCGCAGGAAGCCGTGCCGTCCAGCATCAGCGTGCCGACCCGTGCGGGCACGAGCGGCGTCCGCGGCACCGGCGGCGTCCAGCCGAACAGCGCCTGCGCGGCCGCGCCGCACACCCTGCCCTGGCACGCCCCCATCCCGCAGCGCGACTGCAACTTCGCGGCCGTCCAGCCCGGCTCCCCCGCGACGGCATCGAAACGCACATCCTCGCAGCGGCACAGCAGCGTGTCGGGCCGCGCAAGCCGGCGAACCGGCTCGCGGATCGCGAAACGCTCGCGCACGGCATCCGCGAACGCCTGCCAGTGCGCGCGCCGCGCGACGAGCTCGGCCAGCGGCGCCGTCTGCCCGGTCGCCGCATAGCCTGCGATTTCACCCTCGACCATCGCCAGTTCGCTGCCGCCGACGCCCGTACACTCGCCCGCCGCGAAAACCCCGTCGCGGCTCGTGCGCTGGTGCGCGTCGACCGCCACCGCGCCATTCTCGATCCGGCAACCGAGATGACTCGGCAGCACGGTGTTCGGCACGAGGCCGAAGCCGCACGCGAGCCGGTCGCAGTCGACTTCGAACTCGCGGTCGCCCTGGCGAATCCGCACGCGTTCGAGCCGCGTGTGGCCGAACGCCTCGACGACGTGCGCATCGGGCCGATAAACGGCCGTGACGAGCTTCGCGGCCTGCGCGAGCTTCGACGGCCAGCGCCACAACCCCGCGCCGAAACCGGCCACGTCGCCCCACGCAGCCTGTTCGAGTACGTGCAGCACGCGCGCGCCGGACTCACGCGCCGTCGCCGCGCTCGCCAGCAGCAGCGGCCCGCTGCCCGCGATCACCGTCCGCTGCCCGCGCACGTCGAGGCCGTACTTGATCAGCGCCTGCAAGCCGCCTGCGCCGGTGACGCCCGGCAGCGTCCAGCCCGGAAACGGCAGCAGCAGTTCGCGTGCGCCGCAGCACACGATCAGCGTGCGGAAATCGAGCAGCCGACCGCGCTCGTCGTCCTCGAGCAGCAGCGTGCCCGGCTGCGTTTCGGCGACGATGCGCGTCGCCGCGAGGTGCGTGACGTTCAGCTGCCGCAACACGGCGAGCCGCTCGGCGGCGGCCGATGCCGGTGCGGCCGTTGCGTGTTGCCGCCAGATCTGG
The DNA here is from genome assembly GCF_001718555.1 of Burkholderia metallica. NCBI lineage: Bacteria > Pseudomonadati > Pseudomonadota > Betaproteobacteria > Burkholderiales > Burkholderiaceae > Burkholderia > Burkholderia metallica. Next base: position 1,142,693 of record NZ_CP013403.1, on the reverse strand, counting down.
CCGCCCGCACGCGGGTTGTCGTCGACGATCGCAACCGTCGCGCCGTTGCGCGCGGCGGCCCGCGCGGCCGACAGCCCGGCCGGGCCCGCGCCGACGATCGCGACGTCGACGCTCAGTCGTTCCTGTTTCATCGCGTGCGCTCCACCTGCATCCCGTCTCGGCACAGCGTCTGGCACGCCAGCCGGCGCCGGCCGTCGATCGTCATTCGGCACTCCTGGCAGATGCCCATTCCGCAAAACGGCGCACGCGCCCTGCCGGTGCACGACACGCGGGTCGTATCGTCGCCGCTCGCCGCGACCGCGGCCGCGACGGTCGCGCCGTCGGCCACCGTCAGCGCACGGCCGTCCAGATGAATGATCATGTCAGCGCTCCGGCTACGGGGGACGCGCTCAGGAAGCGTCCCGGCAAATACGGTTCGATATCGATGGGCGGCCGCTCGCCGTCCATCAGCGCGGCGACGATCCGCGCGCTGCCCGGCGCGGTCGTCACGCCAAGCCCTTCGTGCCCGACCGCGAGCCACACGCCCGGCCGCGCCGGGTGCTCGCCGAGCAGCGGCAGCCCGTCGGGGCTCGCGCAACGGAATCCTGTCCATGCGCGGATGCCGTTCAGGTCGGCGAGATCCGGCAGATAGCCGACCGCGCGGCGCAGCATGCGCGCGAGCACGGGCGGCTCGACTCGCGCGTCTTCTGTGTCGAACTGGCGCGACGAGCCGATCAGCAACTGGCCGGTCGGCCGCGGCTGCACGTTGAACGCGACCGACGTGCCGTCGCTCGCATGCGCGCTCGCCGCATAGCCCAGCTCGACGAGCTGGTGCGACACGTGGCCCGGATAGCGGTCGGTGATCAGCAGATGGCCCTTTTTCGGGCGCAGCGGCAGTTCGGGCAGAAGCGTGCGCGCCGCAACGCCATTCGCGACGACCACCCGCTCCGCGTGCAGCGTGTCGCCGCTCGCGAGCGCGACGCTCGGGCCGTCGACCGCGACGGCGCGGTCGCGCCGCAACGTGAGGCGCGGCGCGCGCTGCAGCAGCCAGTTCGCGGTGACGGGCGCATAGAGGATCGCATCGCCGGGGATCTTCAGCGCCCCGCCGAGGCCCGCACGCAGCATCGGCTCCCGTTGCGCGAGCGCGGCCGCGTCGATCAGCTCGCCCGCCACGCCGTGCGCGGCCAGCGCCGCCTGCTTCGCACGCGCGAGATCCATCTCGTGCGCATCGGCGGCAAGCCACAAGGTGCCGCAGTTGCGATACGCGCAGCCTTCGGGCATCTCGCCGCTCAACGCGCGCCACAGTTCGATCGAGTAACGGCTCAGCGCGAGTTCCGCCGCGTTGTCGTCCATCGCGACGAGGTGCCCCATGCCCGCGCCGGTCGCGCCGCCGCTCGCGTCGTCGACGACGAGCACACGCAGCCCGCGCTGCGCGAGTTCGTGCGCGCACGCGGCGCCGACGATGCCGGCGCCGATCACGACGACGTCGGTCTTCGTTTCGCTCACGACCCGATGCCCCAGCCGAACGGATCGTCTTCCTCGATCAGCAGCGTCGCTTCCGCGCTCAGGTGCGCGCTGCCGCGAATCGTCGGCACGATGCCGCCGTCGGTGGCTTCGTAGCTCGCCTGGAACACGCTGCCGATCACGCTCGCCTGCCGCCATACGGCGCCCGGCGCGAGCTTGCCGTCGGCCGCGAGACACGCGAGCTTCGCGCTCGTGCCGGTGCCGCACGGCGAACGGTCGTACGCGAGGCCCGGGCATAGCACGAAACTGCGGCTGTCGTGTTCGGGATCGTCGGCGAACAGCTCGATATGGTCGATCTCGCCGCCGTTCGCGCCGGTGATGCCCGCGCGTTCGAGCCCTGCGCGCACGGCCGACGCGTACGCGGTGAGCGCCGCGACGTTGTCGCCGGCGACGCGCTGCCCGTGGTCGCTGATCAGGAAGAACCAGTTGCCGCCCCACGCGATGTCGCCGGTCACGGGGCCGTATCCCGGCACGTCGAGCGCGACGCCCTTCGCGTGGCGATACGCGGGCACGTTGCGCACGCTGACCGACAGGTCGTCGTGCAGCGTCGCCTCGACGGTGCCGACGGGCGTTTCGATCAGATGAATGCCGGGCGCGATGCGCCCCATGTGATGCAGCGTGCGCACGACGCCGATCGTGCCGTGCCCGCACATCCCGAGATAGCCGCTATTGTTGAAGAAGATCACACCGGCCGCCGCTTCGGGCGACACGGGTTCGCACAGCAGCGCGCCGACCAGCACGTCGCTGCCGCGCGGCTCCAGGATGCAGGCGGTGCGGTAGCGGTCGTACTCGCGCGCGAGCACGTCGCGGCGCTCGGCCATCGTGCCGCTGCCGAGCGCGGGGAAACCGGACACGACGAGCCGAGTGGGTTCGCCGCCCGTGTGCGAATCGATGATCTGGATGCGCTTCATCATGAGCCGTCCGAAGTGGGGAAAGGAGCACAGCTTCCTCCGTCGCGCGTCCGCCCGCTTGTGGCTTTTCGATGAGGACGACGACGAAATCGGCATAGTGCGACGCGCCGTTGCCGCGCCGTCCGGCCGCTGTGCCGATTTCGTCATTTTGCTCCGCGATACGACTCAAGCGTGATCGGCATCGGCGCAGCGATACTGGTTGCACACCGACACCTGTCGGCCGACCGATACAAACACGTAGGAGATTGAAGTGAGCCGAAACGCCATTCAGTGGACCGGGGTCTTCCCGGCCGTCAGCACCCAGTTCAAGCCGGACTTTTCCCTCGACATCGACGCCACGCACCGCGTGGTGAAGAACCTGGTGAACGACGGCGTGTCGGGCCTCGTGGTCTGCGGCACGGTCGGCGAAAACACGTCGCTGTCGACGAGCGAGAAGCTCCAGGTGATCGAAGCCGCACGCGACGCGGCCGGCGGCAAGATTCCGGTGATCGCCGGCATCGCCGAATTCACGACCGAATTCGCGCGCAACACGGTGCGTGAAGCGCAGCGCGTCGGCGTTGACGGCGTGATGGTGATGCCCGCGCTGGTCTACTCGGCAAAACCGCACGAAACCGCCGCGCACTTTCGCGCGGTCGCGACGAGCACCGACCTGCCGGTGATGGTCTACAACAACCCGCCGATCTACAAGAACGACGTGACGCCCGACGTGCTGATCGCGCTGCAGGATTGCGAAAACATCGTCTGCTTCAAGGATTCGTCGGGCGATACGCGCCGCTTCATCGACCTGCGCAACGCGGTCGGCGATCGCTTCGTGCTGTTCGCGGGCCTCGACGACGTCGTGGTCGAGAGCATCGCCGTCGGCGCCGAAGGCTGGGTGTCGGGCATGTCGAACGCGTTCCCGAAGGAAGGCGAAACGCTGTTCCGCCTCGCGAAGCAGAAGCGCTTCGACGAAGCGCTCGCGCTGTATCGCTGGTTCATGCCGCTGCTGCACCTCGACGCACGCCCCGACCTCGTGCAGTGCATCAAGCTGTGCGAAGAACTGGTCGGCCGCGGCAGCGCGGTCACGCGTCCGCCGCGCCTCGCGCTGCAGGGCGACACGCTCGCGGAAGTGAAGGCGATCGTCGCGAAGGCGCTCGAAACGCGCCCGACGCTGCCCGACGTCGGTCTCTGACCGACGCCCCCCGCGGCGGCGTGCAGGCGAGCCCTGCGCGCCGCCGTCCCAGGTCCGGCATGGCCCGCGGGCCGTTCGCACCGGCGCCAAGCCCGCGCCGCGCGTGAACGCCCCGCCGCCCGCCCCGGTCGTTCGAACCGGGCGACGCCGGCCGGCAGGCTCGCGCCGCTGCTCCGTCGGAGCGCGGCGCTCCTCGAGCCTGTGCCGATATTCCGTCAGGAGACACGCCCATGCCAGGCCAAGGCAATGCTCACCCGTCTGTCCCGCTTTCCCGTTCCGCGCACCCCGACGCGGGTCACGGCAAGTTCAAGAAACAGCTGTCGCTGACCGACCTCACGTTCATCGGTCTCGGCGCCATTTTCGGTTCGGGGTGGCTGTTCGCCGCGAGTCACGTGTCGACGATCGCGGGCCCGGCCGGCATCTTCTCGTGGCTGCTCGGCGGCTTCGCGGTGCTGCTGCTCGGCATCGTCTACTGCGAACTCGGCGCCGCGCTGCCGCGCGCCGGCGGTGTGGTTCGCTACCCGGTGTTCTCGCACGGCCCGCTGCTCGGCTACCTGATGGGCTTTATCACGCTGATCGCCTTTTCGAGCCTGATCGCGATCGAAGTCGTCGCCGCGCGCCAGTATGCGGCCGCGTGGTTTCCGGGCCTGACGGCCGCAGGATCGAGCGATCCGACCACGCTCGGCTGGCTCGTGCAGGCCGCGCTGCTCTGCTTCTTCTTTTACCTAAACTATTCGAGCGTGAAGACATTCGCGAAGGCGAACAACGTCATCAGCATCTTCAAGTTCATCGTGCCGCTGTCGGTGATCGCGGTGCTGTTCACGTTCTTCAAGCCGGCGAACCTCACGTTGCACGGCTTCGCGCCGTTCGGGATGCCGGGCATCGAGATGGCCGTGTCCGCGGGCGGCATCATCTTCGCGTATCTCGGGCTCACGCCGATCGTGTCGGTCGCGAGCGAGGTGCGCAATCCGCAACGCACGATCCCGATCGCGCTGATCCTGTCGATCCTGCTGTCGACGCTGATCTACGTGCTGCTGCAGCTCGCGTTCATCGGCAGCATCCCCACCGGCATGCTCGCCGCCGGCTGGCACGACGTGAGCAAGGCGTTCTCGCTGCCGTACCGCGACATCGCGCTCGCACTCGGCGTCGGCTGGCTCGCGGTGATGGTCGTCGCCGACGCGATGATCTCGCCGAGCGGCTGCGGCAACATCTACATGAACGCGACGCCGCGCGTCGTCTACGGCTGGGCGAAGACGGGCACGTTCTTCAAGGTGTTCACGCGCGTCGACGAAGCGTCGGGCATCCCGCGCGCGGGCCTGTGGCTCACGTTCGGCCTCGCGATCTTCTGGACGCTGCCGTTCCCGTCGTGGGAAGCGCTGATCAACATCGTGTCGGCCGCGCTGGTGCTGAGCTATGCGGTCGCACCGGTTTCCGTCGCCGCGCTGCGCCGCACCGCGCCCGACCTGCCGCGGCCGTTCCGCGCGAGCGCGTTCGGCATCACCGGGCCCGCGTCGTTCGTGATCGCCGCGCTGATCGTCTACTGGTCGGGCTGGAGCACAGTGTCCTGGCTGCTCGGGCTGCAGATCGTGATGTTCGTCATTTATCTTGCATGCCGCCGCTGGGTGCCGACCGCGCACCTGAGTCTCGCCGAGCAGGTGCGCTCGTCCGCGTGGCTGATCGCGTTCTATGCCGCGATGATCGCGCTGTCGTATCTCGGCGGCTTCGGCGGCACGGGCCGGCTGGCGCATCCGTACGACACGGTCGTCGTCGCGGCCGTCGCGCTCGTCATCTACTACTGGGGCGCGAATACCGGCGTGCGCACCGACAAGCTGCAACTCGACGACGACGAAGACTGACGCGCCCGCGCACCTACCCCTGATCCCTTCGGCCGGGCGCCCCACGCCCGGCCCCTGTTTTTTCGAGGAAAACCATGCAACTCACAGGTCAGCTCCTGATCGGCCAGTCGGCCGTCGCCGGACAGAACGGCACCCTCCATGCGATCGCCGCCGCAACCGGCGAGCCGCTCGAACCCGCGTTCGGCGGCGCAAGCCTGCGCGACCTGGAGACGGCCTGCGCGCTCGCCGACGACGCGTTCGACACCTATCGCGAAACGTCGCTCGAAGCCCGCGCCGCGTTTCTCGACGCGATCGGCCGCCACATCATGGCGCTCGGCGACGACCTGATCGAGCGCTGCGTCGCCGAAACGGGCCTGCCGCGGGCGCGCATCGAAGGCGAGCGCGGCCGCACGGTCGGCCAGCTCGCGCTGTTCGCGTCGCTCGTGCGCGACGGCGGCTTTCTCGACGCGCGGATCGATCCGGCGCGCCCGGAGCGCAAGCCGCTCCCGCGTGTCGACCTGCGGCTGCGCAACGTCGCGCTCGGGCCCGTCGCGGTGTTCGGCGCATCGAACTTCCCGCTCGCGTTCTCGGTCGCCGGCGGCGATACGGCCTCGGCGCTGGCCGCCGGCTGCCCGGTGATCGTCAAGGCGCATTCCGCGCATCCGGGCACGTCGGAATACGTCGGCCGCGCGATCCAGCAGGCCGCGCGCGAATGCGGGATGCCGGCCGGCGTGTTCTCGCTGCTGTTCGATGCGTCCCGCGAGATCGGCCAGGCGCTCGTCGCCGATCCGCGCATCAAGGCTGTCGGCTTCACCGGCTCGCGTCGCGGCGGCGTCGCGCTGATGCACATCGCGGCCACGCGCCCCGAGCCGATTCCCGTCTATGCGGAAATGAGCTCGATCAATCCGGTGCTGCTGTTTCCCGCCGCGCTCGACGCGCGTCACGATGCGATCGCGCCGCAGTTCGTCGCGTCGCTCACGCTCGGCGCCGGCCAGTTCTGCACGAACCCGGGCCTCGTGCTCGCGGTCGACGGGCCCGCGCTGCGCGCGTTCGAGGCAACGGCCGCCGCGGCGGTGCGTGCAGCACCCGCGCAGACGATGCTGACGCCGCACATCCACGCCAGCTACGAGCAAGGCGTCGCGGCGCTGCGCGAACACGCCGCGGTCGAGCTACTCGCGCAAGGCGCGGAAGGCAACCGCCTGCAGGCCCGTGCGGCGCTGCTCGCGACGTCGGCCGACGCGTTCGTCGCGCATCCCGAACTGCGCGACGAGGTGTTCGGCCCCGCTTCGCTGATCGTGCGCTGCCCGGACGCCGACACGCTGCATCGCGTGCTGAAGTCACTCGAAGGCCAGTTGACGATCGCCGCGCATCTCGCCGACGGCGATGCGCCGCTGTTCGCCGCGCTGCGCCCGACGCTCGAGCGCAAGGCCGGCCGCCTGCTCGTGAACGGCTTCGGCACGGGTGTCGAGGTCGGCCATGCGATGGTGCACGGCGGCCCGTTCCCGGCCACGTCCGACACGCGCACGACGTCCGTCGGCGCGCGCGCGATCGAGCGCTTCCTGCGCCCGGTGTCGTATCAGGACGTGCCGGATGCACTGCTGCCGGACGCGATCCGCAGCGACAATCCGCTGAACGTGCCGCAACGCATCGACGGCGTGCCCGCGCCGCGCGGGGGGAATCATGTCTGAGCACACCGCCGAAGTCGTCCTGTCGCTCGACGAAGTCCACGCACTCGCGCTGCGCGTGCTGACGCACCACGGCCTGTCCGACGCGCATGCGCGAGCCATCGCCAACGTGATCGCGCAGGGCCAGCGCGACGAATGCCATTCGCACGGCGTGTACCGGCTGCTCGTCTGCGTGCGTTCGCTGAAGAAGGGCAAGGTCGATCCGCAAGCCGTGCCGACGCTGCACCGGCTGTCGTCGTCGATCGTCTCGGTCGACGCGCATCGCGGCTTCTCGCTGTTGAGCTTCGAAACGGGCCTGCCCGTGCTCGTCGAGATGGCGAAGCAGCACGGCATCGCAGCGATGGTGATCAACCGCTGCTACCACTTCTCCGCGCTGTGGCCCGAGGTCGAGGCAATCGCGGCCGAGGGGCTGGTCGGCATCGCGATGAATCCGAGCCATAGCTGGGTCGCGCCGGAAGGCGGCCGCGAGCCCGTGTTCGGCACGAACCCGATCGCGTTCGCGTGGCCGCGCCCGGGCGGCGTGCCGTTCGTGTTCGATTTCGCGACGAGCGCGATCGCGCGCGGCGACATCGAGTTGCACGCGAAGCAAGGCAAGGCGATCCCGCCGGAATGGGCGATCGATGCCGAAGGCCGGCCGACCACCGACCCGAAGGCCGCGCTGCAGGGCGCGATGCGCACGTTCGGCGGCCACAAGGGTTCGGCGCTCGCGGCGATGGTCGAACTGCTCGGCGGTGCGCTGATCGGCGACATGACGAGCCGCGAGTCGATGGACTTCGACGAAGGCGTCGGCGCGACGCCGTGCCATGGCGAACTCGTGATCGCGTTCGACCCGAAGGTCTTCCTCGGCGACGACCTCGACGCGGGGCTCGCGCGCGGCGAACGGATGTTCGAATCGATCGTCGCGCAGGGCGCGCGGCTGCCGTCGCAACGGCGCTTCGACGCCCGCGCGCGCAGCCTCGCGCACGGCGTGCGGATTCCGAAGCCGCTGTACGACGAGATCCTGACGCTGCTCGACTGAGCGCCCGCGCGCGGGGCCGGATCGCGCGGGCGTCGCCGGTCGCAGGTCGAGAGGCCCCGGTCGACGGGCGCCCGGCGTGGCGGCGGCCGCGGCCATGGCCGCTTCCACGCCCGCTTCAGTGGCCGGTCTCCCGTGCGCGCCGCGGCCTTCCGCGCATGCTTCCCCGAGCCTGCCGGGCAGGCCCGGCGCCGGCCCGTGACCGCCACGCCCGCGGCGGCTGTGGGATAATCGTCGGGTTTGCCCAGGGCGCAGCTCAAGAGGTTGTTCGCACGGGCGCGAGAGAGGCCTTTATTCCCCGTGCCTCCACCCTTTTCCCGCGATATTTCTTCAGCAACGACAATGCCCACTTACCGCTCCAAAACCTCCACCGCCGGTCGCAACATGGCAGGCGCGCGCTCGCTCTGGCGCGCCACCGGCATGAAAGACGACGATTTCTCGAAGCCGATCATCGCGGTCGTCAACTCGTTCACGCAGTTCGTGCCCGGGCACGTGCACCTGAAGGATCTCGGCCAGCTCGTCGCGCGCGAAATCGAAGCCGCCGGCGGCGTCGCGAAGGAGTTCAACACGATCGCGGTCGACGACGGCATCGCGATGGGCCACGACGGCATGCTGTATTCGCTGCCGAGCCGCGACATCATCGCCGACTCGGTCGAGTACATGGTGAACGCGCACTGCGCGGACGCGATGGTGTGCATCTCGAACTGCGACAAGATCACGCCGGGGATGCTGATGGCCGCGATGCGCCTGAACATCCCGGTGATCTTCGTGTCGGGCGGCCCGATGGAAGCCGGCAAGACGCGCCTCGCGAACCCGGTCACCAAGGCGATCGAGGTGAAGAAGCTCGACCTGGTCGACGCGATGGTGATCGCGGTCGACCCGTCGTATTCCGACGCCGAAGTCGCCGAAGTCGAACGCTCGGCGTGCCCGACCTGCGGCTCGTGCTCGGGCATGTTCACCGCGAACTCGATGAACTGCCTGACCGAAGCGCTCGGCCTGTCGCTGCCCGGCAACGGCACGGTGGTGGCCACGCACGCCGATCGCGAGCAACTGTTCAAGCGCGCCGGCCGCCGCATCGTCGAACTCACCCGCCAGCACTACGAGCAGGACGACGAACGCGTGCTGCCGCGCTCGGTGGGCTTCAAGGCGTTCGAGAACGCGATGACGCTCGACATCGCGATGGGCGGCTCGACCAACACGATCCTGCACCTGCTGGCGATCGCGCAGGAAGCCGGCATCGATTTCACGATGAAGGACATCGACCGCCTGTCGCGCGTTGTGCCGCAGCTGTGCAAGGTCGCGCCGAACACGAACAAGTACCACATCGAAGACGTGCACCGCGCCGGCGGCATCATGGCGATCCTCGGCGAGCTCGACCGCGCCGGCAAGCTGCACACCGACGTGCCGACCGTGCACGCGCCGTCGCTGAAGGACGCGCTCGACCAGTGGGACATCGTCCGCACGCGGGACGAAGCAGTCCGCACGTTCTATCAGGCCGGCCCGGCCGGCATCCCGACGCAGGTCGCGTTCAGCCAGAACACGCGCTGGCCGAGCCTCGACCTCGACCGCGCCGAAGGCTGCATCCGCTCGTACGAGCATGCGTTCTCGAAGGAAGGCGGCCTCGCCGTGCTGACGGGCAACATCGCGCTCGACGGCTGCGTGGTGAAGACGGCCGGCGTCGACGAAAGCATCCTCGTGTTCGAAGGCACCGCGCACGTGACCGAATCGCAGGACGAGGCGGTCGAGCACATCCTGAACGACAAGGTCAAGGCCGGCGACGTGGTGATCGTGCGCTACGAAGGCCCGAAGGGCGGCCCCGGCATGCAGGAAATGCTCTACCCGACCAGCTACATCAAGTCGAAGGGGCTCGGCAAGGCGTGCGCGCTGCTGACGGACGGCCGCTTCTCGGGCGGCACGTCGGGTCTGTCGATCGGCCACTGCTCGCCGGAAGCGGCCGCGGGCGGCGCGATCGGCCTCGTGCGCGACGGCGACAAGATCCGCATCGACATCCCGAACCGCACGATCAACGTGCTGGTGTCCGACGACGAACTGGCGCGCCGCCGCGAAGCGCAGAACGCGAAGGGCTGGAAACCGGCGCAGCCGCGTCCGCGCAAGGTGTCGGCCGCGCTGAAGGCGTACGCGAAGCTGGTGATGTCGGCCGACAAGGGCGCCGTGCGCGACCTGTCGCTGCTCGACGACTGACACGACGGCCAGCCGGCGGTTGCACCGCCGGCGCGAGCGGGGGTGGCCGGTCGGCCTGCCGACCGTGCGACCGCCCCGCCCGTCGCTCCGCAAGCCGCTCCCCGGAGCGGCTTTTTTTCGTCCGTACGCGGCGCCGCGACGCGCGCTACTCCGCGGCCGGTCAGTGGCGAAACTCCTCGCCGCCGCCGCTGCCGCCACCCCCGCCTCCGCCGTGACCGCCGCCACCGTTCCCGCCGCCTTGCGGCCGCCCGCCGAAACCGCCGCCGCCCTGATGCACCGGCGGCGGCATCGCACCGGGCGCGCCGCCCGGCGCGGCAGGCGCACGTCCGACAGCCGGCGGCCCGGACGGTCGCGCATTGCCGCCTTGCATCGGCGCCGGATGCGGAACTGCCTGCTGCGGGGGGGCGGGCGCCGCCTGGGGCGCCGTTGCAGCGGGCGGCGGCGTGCGGATCGCACCGTTCCAGCCACCGCGCGCGGCCGAAGGCCGCGCGTCATGCACGGGAGGCGGCCCGCCCGGCGCGACCTGCATCGGCCCGCCCGGTTGCGGACGCCCCTGTCCCGGCGGCATGCCGCCGGGGCCGAACCGCGGCTCGGGGCGATGGGCCCAGCGATCGCGGTCGTGATACCACGGCCGGTTGCGGTAGTAGCGGTCCCAGTACCCGGCGATCGCGAATCCGGTGATCGGCACGCCGATCACCGCGCCGTATTCGTACAGCGGCACGTAGTTGCCCTGGTACGGATAGTCGAGCAGTTGCGCATCGATCCAGCCGCGCACGCCCGGCAGCGCGACGTCGCACCACGAGTAGTCGCTAACGCAGCCGAACACGTCGAGCGCCGTGCCGGGCGGAATCTGCGCCACCACCGGGTAGTCGGGCGCCGGCCCTGCGAACAGCTCGGCCGGCGCATTCGTGTACGCGCTGCTTTGCGCATCGGCGACGCCCGGCGCGGCCGCAAGGCCGAGCAGGACGACGCACAGACTTCGAACCATCGTGTTTCTCATGATGCTCTCCCGCGCCGTACCGCCGCGCGCCGGTCAATGCCGATGTCCGCCCCAGCCGCCACCCCAGTGGCCGCCGCCCCACGGACGATGCCAGTACCCGCCATGCCCACGCCAGCCGCCGCCCCAGCCGCCCCAGAAGCCGACCGAGATCGCCGGCGCGCCCCAGCCGTACCAGCCCGGGTAATACGCGGGCGCATAGTACGGATACGCATACGGATACGGCGGCGGATAAGCCGGCGCGACGTAGACGGGGGCCGGTTCCACGACGGGCGGCGCAGCTGCCGGCGAGGTCTGCGCGGCCTGCGCAGGCGGCGATGCGGGACGCGGCACGGCGGTGCCCGGTGCAGCCGGCGCGACCGTACTCTCGCGCTGGCTCAGCACGGCCGGGGCCGGCGCGTAATACGGCGCATACCCGTACGGGCTCGTGTAATAACAACCGCCGAGCGTCAGCGTTGCCAATGCGAATGCCGCACACCGCGCGGCAGGAATCGAGGTCATGTCGTGCTCCGGCAGAATCCGCGCGCCGCCGGGCGGCGCGCCTGACTCTAGCTTACGTCCGCTGCAGATTTCCGGCCGGTATGATCGGTTACTTTTTGTTTCCTGCCGTCGGCAGGCGTGCAGGCACGCCGCATGCTGGCCGGTTTGCCGCGTTCGCGTTGAAGTTCGCGCAAATGCCCTCAACTTGAACGATGTCAGGTCGGCCGGCGCGAACGGGCGTTCGCGAGCAACCGGCTGCCGGAACCCGGCGAGCTTCGGCCCGCCCAGACAGGAACGCGGCTCGCGCCGCCATCGACATGACTACGCCACGCCCCACCTTCCGGGCGGACACACCGCTCGATCCGATCATCCAGTTGCTGGCGCTCGCCGGCGAGCAGGGTTATCTGACCCACGCCGATCTCGTCGACGCGCTGCCGCCCGAAAGCGACGGCTCCGACGCGCTCGACGTCGTGCGCGCCGCGCTCGCCGACATCGGCATCGCCGTGCTCGACGAGCCGGCCGCGCCCGCGCCGTTCGCCGGTTCGGCGCCGGTCGACGTCGATCGCGATGCGCTCGACGAAGGACGCGCGATGCTCGGCGACCTCGCACACGGCACGCGCGCGTCGACCGACCCGCTCGCGCTCTACATGCGGCGCATGCAGGCGGTGCCGCTGCTCACGCGCGAAGGCGAAATCGTGCTCGCCCGCGAGCTCGAGACGGGCCGCCACCAGATACTGCACGCGCTCGCCGGCTATCCGGCGGCGGTCGACGCGCTGCTCGCGCGGCACCGAGCAACGGCGACGCCAGGCAGCGCCGGAGCGTCCGACGACGACACCGCCGACACGCCCGCGCCGGCCAGCTACGACGCGTTGCAGGCGGCCGTCACGGCCTTGCGCGGCGCGTTGCACGCGCATGGCGTGCGTTCCGACGCATACCGCGACGCGCGCAATCACGTGGCCGCGCTGCTGGGCTCGATCGCATGGGTCGCGCCGGCCGTCGACGATGCGAGCCGCGTCGTGCGTGCGCTCGCGTCCGAGCCGCTCGACACCGTGTCGGGCGAAGCCGCGTGCTTCGACACGGTCGCGCGGCGGGCGCTCGCCGCCGCGCTCGCCGACGGCCAGCAGAAAGTGCGCGACGCCACGCGCGCGATGCTGGAGGCCAACTTGCGGCTCGTGCTGTCGATCGCGCGCAAGTACATGAACCGCGGCGTCGACCTGCCCGATCTGGTGCAGGACGGCAGCCTCGGCCTGATGCGCGCGATCGAGAAATTCGAATACCGGCGCGGCTTCAAGTTCTCGACCTATGCGACCTGGTGGATCCGCCAGGCGATCGCGCGCGCGGTGGCGGATCGCTCGCGCACGATCCGCGTGCCCGTGCACGTCGGCGACCAGTACCAGCGCGTGCAGCGCCATCTGCTGCGCTTTCGCCAGCGGACGGGCCGCCGGGCCACGCCGGCCGAACTCGCGGCCGAGACCGGCATCGACGAGGACAAGCTGCGCGCGGTGCTGGCGCTGCCTGCCGAGCCGGTTTCGCTCGACACGCCGCTGCCCGACGCGGACACCGGCCTCGTGGAGCTGATCGAGGACCAGGCGTCGGCCAGCCCGTTCGAGCAACTGGCCGACACGCGCATGCGCGAATGCGTGAGGTCGCTGCTCCGGTCGGTCACGCCGGCCGAGGCCGACGTGCTGCGCCGGCGGTTCGGCCTCGGCGGCGCCGAGCCCGATACCTACGACGCGATCGCGCAGGACGCGGGCATGTCGCGCGAACGCGTGCGCCAGATCGAGAAACGGGCGCTCGCCGCATTGCGCACGGCCGCCGAGGCCGAGAACGCGCAGTCGTTCCTCGACGTGTGATCGCGTCACGCGACGCACGGTCGTGCCGCCAACCGGCACGACCGTGCGCTTCGCAGCTGTGCTACGTTTGCCATTGACGTGCGTCAAGTTTTCTTCATCGCGCGTCGCGACAATGGTGAAAGGCCGACCGGCGCATCGTTCGCCGTGTCCATTTCGTTTGTGCTTCCCCGGGTCCCTCGCCATGCAGACGACCGCCAGCCAAACGTACGAGGAAAACCGGCATATCGCGGCCTGCCTGCGCGAGGCCGCGCAGCGGCTGGCCGACCAGGGCGCGAATCCGTACCGGGTCGCGGCCTATCGCGCGTCGGCCGCGACGGTCGATGCGCTCGACGTCGACGTCCGTACCCTGTTCGAATCCGGCGGCGTCGATGCGCTCGGCACGCTGCCCGAGATCGGCACGGGCGTCGCGCAGGCGATTGCCGAGCTGCTGGTGACCGGGCGCTGGCGCCTGCTCGACCGGCTGGGCGGCGACGCCGAGCGCACTTCCGCGTTCGAAGCAGTGCCGGGCATCGGCCACGCGCTCGCCCTGCGCATTCACGACCTGCTGCACATCGATACGCTCGAGGAACTCGAACGCGCGGCCCGCAACGGCCAGCTCGAAACGATCGCGGGCGTCGGCCCGCGGCGCGCGGCCGGCATCCGCACCGCGCTCGACGACGTGCTGAGCCGCCGGCGGCGCTGGCAGGGTCACGTGCAGGATGCCGGGCCCGGCACGGAGCCGCCGGTCGAACTGCTGCTCTACATCGACCGCCTGTATCGCAACCGGGCCGCCGCGGGCGTATTGCCGACGCCGGGCGTCGCGCAGCGCACGAGTGCGCACCGGCGACCGAGCACCGACGGCTACGTGCCGCTGCCCGTGATGCACATGACCAAGGGCGGCTGGCATTTCACGGCGCTGTGCCTGCATGCGGCGATGCGCACGCCGGAGGCCTCACGGCCGACGGACTGGGTCTCGCTCTATTTCTACGACGCGCTGCAGTGCGAGCACCAGCGCATCGTGTTCACCGAAACCTACGGCTCGCTCGTCGGCAAGCGGATCGTGCGCGGGCGCGAGCAGGAATGCCGCGTGTACTACGCGGGATGAGTCAGTCGTCCGAGGTATCGTCGACGTCGAACGGCACGTCGAGCACTGACGCGATCTCGCCGCATGCATGGGTGAGCGCGCGTGTGCGGTGGCGCGAATGTTCCACGCCGAGATCGAACCAGGTCGAATACGACACGTCATCGGCCCCGCTCTTCCGGTTCGGCACGTCGAACCAGAACGTCACCGTGTAGCCGCCCGACCAGCGAATCGGTATCACCTGCGTGAGCCGCATTCGCGTGATCGCGCCGCGGCGGAACCGGAAGCTGTCGTCGCCGACGCGGAAACCCGCCCACGCGCCGTCGTTCGACACGAACACGGTCAGCGTTTCGTCCGGCGGCGCGGCCGGCGGGCCATCTGCCGGCGCAAGGTCGGCCGCCGACACCATCGCCGCCGCCGAACCGTCACGCCCCGTCTCGACCTCCACGTACGCTTCGATCGTCCGCTTCGCGGCGTCGTAGAAGCGGCGCGCGGCGTCGGGCCGCGCGCGGTCAGCCATCAGGACCCGTTGCTTGAAGCGGGCATGCTCGCCGTAGCGAAGCGGCACATCGGGCACGTCGCCGGGCTCGTCGTCCGGTTCGTCTTCCGGATCATCGAGCGGGGCACCCGGCGCGGCCAGCCCGGCAGCGCCGCGCCGCCGTCTCATCCATGCGCTGCCCCATGCCAGCAGCGCGGTCTGCGCCGCCAGCACGGCGGCGAGCGTCGCGCACCCCGCGAGAAACCCGTAATGCGGGCCGACTTTCGATGCCGCATACGCGGCGGGCAACACATACAGCACAAGTAAGAACCACACGCGGCAACCCCGTCGTTCCTGTTTTCGATATGCGGCACGGTATCGCACGGCTCGCCACCCTGCCGCCGCGCCCTCCAGCCGCCGATGCATGCGCGTCGCCTACGCGCGTTCCGCCTTCGTGCGGCGCGCCGGATGACGATGCGCGACGATGCGCAGCAGCTTCTGGAACGACGGGCATTCGAGATGGTTCGACGCCGGGCACACGGCCGCATGCCGCAACGCATCGCGCACGGCGCCGAGGCGGCGGATCGTGCGGTCGAGTTCGTCGGCCTTGCCGTCGAGCTTCGCGCGGTCGATCGCGGGCACGCCGTCCGTGCCGACCATCGCTAGGATGTCGTCGAGCGAGAAACCGGCTTCGCGCCCGAGCGCGACCAGCGCCAGCCGCTCCAGCACCGATTCGTCGTATTGCCTCCGCAACCCGTGGCGACCGGTCGGAACGATCAGCCCTTTTTCCTCGTAGTAACGCAGCGTCGACGCGGGCAATCCCGAGCGTCGCGCCACCTCTGCAATGTCCAGCCGGCTCATGCTTGACGTCAAGTGAACTTGAAGTTGCAAGATAGTCGCTCGACTTCATCAAGACAAGCCCGGATCGCCATGAAACCGCCGAAACCCCACCGTATTCCGCCGCGCCGCGCAGCCGTCACCGGGCGCCCGGGAGGGTCGCGATGAGCGTGCCCGACATCCTGCTCGACGTGTCGCTGATCGGCGCGGGCGCAACGCTCGTGATGGATCTGTGGACACTGTTCCGGCGGCGCGCTTTCGGCATTCCGTCGCTCGACTATGCGCTGGTCGGCCGCTGGATCGGTCACATGGCGCAAGGCCGGTTCCGGCACGCGTCGATCGCCGCCGCGCCGCCCGTGCCGGGCGAACGCGCGCTCGGCTGGTTCGCGCATTACGCGATCGGCATCGCGTTCGCGGCGCTGCCCGTCGCGATCGCGGGCACCGACTGGATCGCCGCGCCGACGCCGCTCCCCGCGCTCGTCGCCGGCCTCGGCAGCGTGGCCGCGCCGTTCTTCGTGATGCAGCCCGCGTTCAGCTTCGGCATCGCGGCGTCGCGTACGCCGCAGCCGGGCGTCGCGCGCCGGCGCAGTCTCGGCACGCATCTGTCCTATGGGGTGGGGCTTTATATGGCGGCGTGCACGCTCGCGGCGCTGGCTCGTTGAGCACGGTGTCACCAAAGCGGTGACGGATCGTGTCGGCTTCATCGACCCACGTCGACGTCCACGTCCACGCGAGCGCTTCGTCGTGCGCGACAGGCGCTGCGCGGGCAGCACGAAGGCCGTGCCGGGTATCGGCACGGATGACAACGCAACTCACTCCCCGCCGCAGTCGATCAGGTTGTGACGCATGCGCCCGAGCAGCCGCACCAGCGTATCGCGCTCGTCGGGCGTGAAGCCGCGCAGCCCGTCGTCGGCGACGGTGTCTCCCACTTCGAGCATCTGCGGAAAGATCTCGCGCGACTTGTCGGTCAGGCGGATTACGAATGCGCGGCGATCGTCGTCGTTCGCGATGCGCTCGATCCAGCCGTAGCTTTCCATCCGGTCGAGCAACCGCGTGAGCGAGATCGGCGTGATCTCGAGCCATTCGGCGAGCCGCGCCTGATTCATCTCGCCCTTCCACGTCAGGTACGCGAGCACGCGGCTCTGCGCGCGCGTCAGCCCGATGCGCTTCGCGCGCCGGTCGAACAGGCGTCCGTTCAGGCGCGCGACGTCGGCGATCAGATAACCGATCCGGTTCTCGTAAGTCTTGTCCATCCGCCGATTATAGGGTGACATCCTCCCCCGCCTGATGCCCGCGGGGAATTCGTGCGGCGCTCACCCCGACATCGATCCGGGACGCGTCGCTTCGATGGGTTCCGGCTGCCGGCGGCACGACTGCACCGCGCATTTCACGGGGGCAACGGGCATGTCCCGCCCTGAGAACGCTGGCCGGCGTCGGGCCTTTGTCTTCTTCCAGCCGTTGCCGAGTCCCGTTTCACCGTTCGTCGCCGGCTGCGCGTTGTGCAGTTGGGTTCGATGCCGTCCGATAAGCGGTCGAGCGGCGCGAAGAACCTGCCGTCCGAGCGCGTAGCGAAGCGGCGAGACCCCAGGTCGATACCGACCGCCCCTCGACCCGGCGATGAGCGGATATATAATAAGCGTGCTTATAATTCCCGCCCAACCGGATCGCCGCCCACGGCGACCGTGCTACGGAGACACCCGCTTGAACCCCGCCGCCGACGCCCCCGCCTCGCCCGCCCTGAACCGGCCGATGCTGACCCTGTCGATCATGCTCGCCACGCTGATTCAGACCCTCGACAGCACGATCGCGAATGTCGCGCTGCCGCACATGCAGGGCACGCTGTCCGCGTCGCAGGACGAGATCACATGGGTGCTGACTTCCTATATCGTCGCGGCGGCGATCGCGACACCGCTCACCGGCTGGCTGTCCGACCGGCTCAGCGTGAAGCGGCTGCTGATCGTGTCGATCGCGGGCTTCACGGTCGCGTCGGCGCTGTGCGGGCTGTCCGAGACACTCGTGCAGATCGTCGGCGCGCGGCTGCTGCAGGGTGTGTTCGGCGCCGCGCTGGTGCCGCTGTCGCAATCGATCCTGCTCGACATCAATCCGCGCGAGAAACAGGGCCAGGCGATGGCGATCTGGGGGATGGGCGTGATGGTCGGCCCGATCCTCGGCCCGACGCTCGGCGGCTGGCTCACCGACAGCTACAACTGGCGCTGGGTGTTCTTCATCAACGTGCCGATCGGCGCGTTCGCGCTCGCCGGCGTGATGACCTTCCTGCCCGCGCGCGCGCCGCGTCCGCACGTGAAGTTCGACGCGTTCGGCTTCGCGACGCTCGCGCTCGCGATCGGCGCGTTCCAGGCGATGCTCGACCGCGGCGAACAGCTCGACTGGTTCGGCTCGTACGAGATCCGCATCGAGGCGCTCGTCGCGGCACTCAGCTTCGCGTTCTTCCTCGTGCATACGGCGACCGTCGGCAAGGCGTCGTTCTTCAAGTCGGAACTGCTGCGCGACCCCAACTTCGCGACGGGCACGCTGTTCATCTTCGTGGTCGGCGCGGTGCTGTACGCGACGCGCGCGCTGCTGCCGCCGATGCTGCAGAACCTGATGGGCTACCCGGTCGCGACGACCGGCCTCGTCACCGCGCCGAGCGGCGCCGGCACGATGATCGCGATGCTGTTCGTCGGAAGGCTGCTGAAATACGTGGATGCGCGGATGCTGCTGCTCGCGGGGCTGGCGATTTCCGCGCTCGCGCTATGGCAGATGATGCAGTACACGGTCGTGCTGTCCGAAGCGGACATCGTGTGGCCCGGCGTGATCCAGGGCTTCGGGCTGGGGCTCGTGTTCGTGCCGCTGAGCGCGCTGTCGTTCTCGACCCTGCCGCCGGACCTGCGCGCGGACGGCACGGCCACCTACAGCCTGATGCGCAACATCGGCAGCAGTATCGGCATCTCGATCGTGCAGACGCTGATGACGCGCAACACGCAGGTCGCGCACGCCGACCTCGCGACCCACATCACGCCGTTCAACCCGGCCGTGCAGGCGATGGCCGGCAGCCGCATCGACATCGCGCTGCTCGATCGCACGATCAACCAGCAGGCGTCGATGATCGCGTACCTGAACGACTTCAAGCTGATGTTCGTCGCGACGCTGCTGATGATTCCGCTGTTGCTGCTGATCCGCCCGCCGCAGAAAACGGCGAGCGTCGAGATCGCACACGCGGCGATGGATTGACGGGCGCACACACCGCGCACGCCCGCCGCACGCCGCGCACTGCACGCCGCGTCAGACCTTCATCGTGCCGGTGCGCACGTAGCGCTCGTGCCACGACAGCGCCTCGGCGAGCAGGTGCGGCGTGTGCTTGCCGAAACTGTCGCGCGACGCGCGCTCGAAGTAGTCCTCGAGCAACGGCCGGTAGTCGGGATGCGCGCAGGTCGCGATGACCTTGCGCGCGCGCTGCTTCGGCGACAGGCCGCGCAGGTCGGCCAGGCCCTGCTCGGTGACGACCACCGCGACGTCGTGCTCGGTATGGTCGACGTGGCTCGCCATCGGCACGATCCGCGAGATCGCGCCGCCCTTCGCGGTGCTCGCCGACATGAAGCACGACAGGTAGCCGTTGCGCGCGAAGTCGCCCGAGCCGCCGATGCCGTTCTGGATCTTCGTGCCCATCACGTGCGTCGAGTTCACGTTGCCGTAGATGTCGGCCTCGATCATCCCGTTCATCGCGATGCAGCCGAGCCGGCGCACGAGTTCCGGATGGTTGCTGATCTCCTGCGGGCGCAGCACGATCTTCTCGCGGAACGTCGCGATTTCGTCGGCGAAGCGCTGCACGGCGGCCGGGCTCAGCGACAGCGCGGTGGCCGACGCGAAGCTCAGCGTGCCGTCCTGCAGCAAGTCGAGCATGCCGTCCTGGATCACCTCCGTGTACGCGGTCAGGTTCGA
Organism: Burkholderia metallica; assembly: GCF_001718555.1. NCBI lineage: Bacteria > Pseudomonadati > Pseudomonadota > Betaproteobacteria > Burkholderiales > Burkholderiaceae > Burkholderia > Burkholderia metallica. The sequence continues at coordinate 1,122,727 of NZ_CP013403.1, read as the reverse complement.
AAAACCGGCCGAGCTGAGCTCGGCGAGCACCGCGTTCGTGATGTTGCCGACCCCCGACTGCAGCGGCAGCAGGTTTTCCGGCAGGCGGCCGCGCTTCACTTCGTGGCGCAGGAAGTCGATCAGTTGCAGCGCGATCTGCTTCGATGTCGCGTCCGGCGCGGAGAACGCGTTGCTGCGGTCCGGCGCGTCGGTCTCGACGATCGCGACGATCTTGTCGGCCGGGCAGCGCAGGTACGGCTCGCCGATCCGGTCGTCGCTCTTCGTCAGCGGAATCGGCTTGCGGTGCGGCGGCAGCGCGGTGCCGTAATAGACGTCGTGCATCCCGTCGAGGCCGAGCGGCTGGCGCGCATTCACTTCGAGGATCACGTGCTTCGCGCGTTCGAGCCAGGTCTTGTTGTTGCCGATCGACGCGGACGGAATCAGCAGCCCGTCCTCGCGGATACCGGCGACTTCGACGATCGCGACGTCGAGATCGCCATACAGCCCGAACCACGCGTACTGCGCGACGTGGCTCAGGTGGACGTCCTGGTAGTCGACTTCGCCGCCGTTGATCTTGTCGCGCAACGTCGGGTCGGACTGGTACGGCAGCCGCATCGAGATGCCGTTGGTGCGGGCGAGCGCGCCGTCGAGTTCCGGCGCGGTCGACGCGCCCGTCAGCACGTTGATCCGGAAGTCCTCGCCGCGCGTGTGCGCCGCGTCGATGTGGGCGGCAAGCGCGGCCGGCACGGCCTTCGGATAGCCCGACCCGGTGAAGCCGCTCATGGCGACGGTCATGCCGGGACGGATCAGCGCGGCGGCTTCGTCGGCGGTGCGGACGAGCGAACGCAGGGCGGGAGCGAGGATGCGTGATGAAGACATGGCTGGTTTCTGACGCGTGGGGTCTGTCGTTGACGTCGCGGGGGGTGTCTCCTGAGCGACATGAAGCCCTTGGGGCCGCGAGGGGCGGCCGGCACCACAGGCACGGTCGGAGTATCGCAGAGGCGATCCCCGCGAAATGTCCGCTGAATGAAAAAGATCCTTACCGAATTTGCCGGGTATCGAACGGCCGTTCTGTGACGGACGTACCGTTTAAATCCGCCGCATGCGAAAGGAGCACGAAAGCATCGAAACGAACGACCGGTCGACGATCGCCAACCTGCGTGCATCAATCGACGCGTTTCGACGGCAATTTATCGTCGCCGGATCGACAATGGCCGACGCCCGTCCGGCGCGGCCAATTGTCGCCCGATGCGCATCGTCGCGACCTGACGCACGTCAAGTTCGCACGCGCTGCGCGACGCACGCCGGACCGCGCGAAAAGTACCGCCGCGCCGGCCTGCGAGGCCCGTTGGCCCTTGACAGTCGCGCGACGCGAACCACACTGGAATACGCGTCCCGCAACCCCCGTCCGGCGGCGCTGCCGCGCACGCGCTTTTCGGCGCGCCGATCGCTGCAAGATGCGGTAACACTCCCGCATGTCAGGACATTGATCGAATAAAAAGCACCAAATTACAATTCCGTATATATTTCGCCGATGGACCAAAGAAAAACCGCCACACGCTCCGAACCGCCCCTGCCGCGCACCTGGGATGCGCGGCTCGCGCGCTCGCTTGTCCGACCGCTCGTCGACACGCCCGTCACCCCGAATCACCTCACCACCGTTCGCCTGCTGATCGGCCTCACCGGCGCCTGGTGCCTCGCGCACGGCGGCTTCGGCTGGAGCAATGCAGGCGCGTTCCTGATCGTGCTGTCGAACTTCGTCGACCACACCGACGGCGAACTCGCGCGCATCAGCGGCAAATCCAGCAAGATCGGTCATTTTTACGACCTCGCGGCCGATGCGCTCGTCACGATCGCGCTGTTCGTCAGCATGGGCGTCGGCATCGTCGCCCAGGGCGGCCAGATGGCCGCGTCGCCGGTGCTGCTCGGCGCGGTGGCCGGCGCCGCCGTCGCACTGATCTTCTTCCTGCGCATGCGGATCGAATCGTTCGCCGGCAAGGCCGGCACCAAGCAGGCATTCGCCGGCGGCTTCGAGACCGAAGACGTGCTGTACCTGCTGCCGCTCGTGACGCTGTTCGACGGCGTCGAGCCGTTCCTGCTGGCGGCGTCGATCGGCGCCCCGCTGTTCGCCGCCTGGGTCGTGATCGACTGGTGGCGCATCGTCCGGCGCGGCAATGCCTCGCAGAATCCAACCGAAATCCAGGCTTCCAAATGACTCCTAGCACGCGCGACGACTCCGTGCTGAGCCCGGCACGCCCCGCGCCCGTGCGCGCGGCCGCGGCCGATCCCGATCGCACCGTGGCCGACCGTGTCGGCCGTCTCGACCTCGACCGCCTGCGCGCCGACTACACGCGCCAGGGCTCGTTCCTGTACCTCGACCAGTTCCTGCCGGCCGACGCGCACGCGAAGCTCGCGGCAGCCGCCCGCGCGCTGCAGGCCGGCCTGAACCGCAATTACCTGCCCGGCCACAAGCAGGGCGGCAGCGTGAGCCGCCATACGATCGACGAACAGGCGCCGTACATCGCCGAGCTGTACCGCTCGAAGGCGCTGATCGGCTTCCTGGAGAAAGTCACGGGCGACAAGCTGATGCTGTCGCCGGACGACGATCCGCACGCCTACGCGCTGTATTACTACACGAAGCCCGGCGACCACATCGGCTGGCACTACGACACGTCGTACTACGACGGCCGCCGCTACACGCTGCTGATCGGCGTGATCGACGAATCGTCGTGCCGGCTCGACTACGAACTGCACACGCGCAACCCGGACGTCGCCGACGAGCCGGGCTCCGTGCAGATCGCCGACGGCGGCATCGTGCTGTTCGACGGCGACAAGCTGCGCCACCGCATCACCCCGCTCGGCCAGAACGAGATCCGCGTGTCGCTCACGTTCGAATACGTGACGAACCCCGGCATGCGGCCGTGGAAGCGCTTCATTTCGAACATGAAGGATGCGATCGCGTATTTCGGTTTCCGCCAGGTGTTCAAGCAGCTGGCCACGCGACGCACGACCGGGTCATGACACGCGCCGGCCTCATCCTGCTGTCCCTCGGGACCGCACTCTTCGTTGCACTGCTGGCCTGGCAGGGCGTCGGCGCGGTCGCGTCCACGTTCCTCGCAGCCGGCTGGGGGCTCGCGCTCGTCGCGGCGTTCCACGTCGTGCCGCTCGTGATCGACGCGGTCGCGATCTCCGTGATGTTCCGCCGCGGCCAGCCGGGCGCCGACCTCGGCAACGCGCTGCGCGCGCGCTGGGTCGGCGAATCGGTGAACAGCCTGCTGCCCGCCGGGCAGATCGGCGGCCCCGTGCTGATGGTGCGCCACCTCGCGCAGCGCGGCACGCGGATGGCCGACGCGGCGGCGGCCGTCACCGTCGGCACGACGATGCAGGCGCTCGCGCAGATGGCGTTCGCGCTGATCGGCATCGCCGCGTTCAGCCTGTATGCGACGCACGAATCGGTCGCGCACCTGCGCACGCCCGCGCTGATCGCCACCGGCGTGCTCGGCGCCCTCGCCGTGCTGTTCTATCTGGCGCAGCGGCGCGGGCTGTTCGGCCGCGGCCTGCGCCTCGCGTCGAAGCTGCTCGGCCCGCGCGACTGGTCGTCGCTGGCCACCCGCGCCGACGCGATCGACGGCGCGGTCGGTGCGTTGTACCGCGATCGTGCGAAAGTCGCGAAGACGTTCGCACTGAGTCTCGTCGGCTGGATCGTCGGCACCGCGGAAGTGTGGCTCGCGCTGCACTTCCTCGGACACCCGGTGAGCTGGCTCGACGCGCTGCTGCTCGAGAGCGTCGGCCAGGCCATTCGCGGCGCGGCCTTCGCGATCCCGGGCTCGCTCGGCGCGCAGGAAGGCGGTTACCTGCTCCTCGCGCCGCTGGTCGGATTGCCGCCCGACGCGGCGCTCGCGCTGTCGCTTGCGAAACGCGCGCGCGAACTCGCGCTCGGCCTGCCCGGCCTGCTCTATCTGCATTTCAGTGAAAGAAACTGGCAGCGGCGCCGTGCGCCGCAGCCGCTCGCCGACTGATCGTTCAGATCGCCGGCTTTTTGGTTGGAGAACCCATGCGAGCCATCATTCTTGCGGCAGGCCTCGGCTTGCGCCTGCAACAACCGCCCGAAGCGCAGTTCCCGAAGTGCCTGCTGCGCTTCGACGACGTGTCGCTGCTCGAGCGCCATCTGCGCGTGCTCGATGCCGCCGGCGTCGACGAGATCGTGCTCGGGCTCGGATTCCAGGCCGAGAAGGTCGAACAGGAACTGAAGCGCCTCGGCCGCCAGGCCGAGATCGTGATCAACGAACGCTACGACCTCGGCAGCGTGCTGACCGTGCACACCGTCGCCGACGCGATGACGCGCGGCGGCGACGTGCTGCTGATGGACGCCGACGTGCTGTACGACGAGAACATCCTGCATGCGCTGGTGGCCGATGCCGACCGCGCGGTCGACCGCCTGCTGATCGACCGCGACTTCGAGGCCGGCGACGAGCCCGTCAAGCTGTGCCTGAAGAACGGCGTGCCGGTCGAGCTGCGCAAGCAGCTCGCGGTCGACCTCGACTACGACACGATCGGCGAATCGGTCGGCTTCTTCCGCTTCACCGAAGGCACCGCGCGCCGCCTCGCGGCGATCGTCGCGGGCTACGTCGACAGCGGCCGCGCGAACATGCCGCACGAGGAAGCCGTGCGCGACCTGCTGCTCGAAGGCGGTCATGCGTTCGACGTCGCCGACGTGACCGGCTCGCCGTGGATCGAGATCGACTTCCCGAACGACGTCGCACGCGCCACGCAAGAGATCCTTCCCCTGATTCAACGTACTACCGCAGGAGCCGCACGATGAACGCACGCGAACCCAACTTCACCGAATCGCGCAGCGCGCGCCTGCGCCGCATGCTCGTCAGCAGCGACCTCGAATTCCTGATGGAAGCGCACAACGGCCTGTCCGCGCGGATCGTCCGCGAAGCCGGCTTCAAGGGGATCTGGGCATCGGGCCTCGCGATTTCCGCGCAGTTCGGCGTGCGCGACAACAACGAAGCGAGCTGGACGCAGGTCGTCGACGTGCTCGAATTCATGGCCGACGCGAGCGACCTGCCGATCCTGCTCGACGGCGACACCGGCTACGGCAACTTCAACAACGTGCGCCGCCTCGTGAAGAAGCTCGAACAGCGCGGCATCGCGGGCGTGTGCATCGAGGACAAGCAGTTCCCGAAGACGAACAGCTTCATCGGCGGCGAGCGCCAGCCGCTCGCCGAAATCGACGAATTCTGCGGCAAGATCAAGGCCGGCAAGGATTCCCAGACCGATCCCGACTTCTCGATCGTCGCGCGCGTCGAGGCGCTGATCGCGGGCTGGGGGATGGACGAGGCGCTGCGCCGCGCGAACGCGTACGCGGAAGCCGGCGCCGATGCGATCCTGATCCACAGCAAGCTGTCGCGCCCAGACGAAATCCTGCAGTTCGCGCGCGAATGGAGCGGCAAGGCGCCGCTCGTGATCGTGCCGACCAAGTACTACAGCACGCCGACCGACGTGTTCCGCCAGGCCGGCATCAGCACCGTGATCTGGGCGAACCACCTGATCCGCGCATCGGCGTCCGCGATGCAGGCGACCGCGCGCGAAATCCACGAGAGCGAAACGCTGATCAACGTCGAGGACCGCGTCGCATCGGTCAACGAAATTTTCCGCCTGCAGGACGCCGACGAATACTCGGCGGCCGAGCGCATCTACCTGTCGTCGTCGTCGCGCGCGTCGAACGCCGCGATCGTGCTCGCCGCGAGCCGCGGCAAGGGCCTCGAAGCCGTGACCGAAGACAAGCCGAAGGTCATGCTGCCGGTCGCCGGCAAGCCGCTGCTGCGCTGGCTCGTCGACGGCTTCAAGACGCACGGCGTGAACGACATCACCGTGGTCGGCGGCTATCGCGCGGACGCGATCGACACGTCGGGCATCAAGCTCGTCGTCAACGAACGCCATGCGCAGACGGGCGAACTCGCGTCGCTCGCGTGCGCGGCCGATCGCCTGACCGGCGACACCGTGATCTCGTACGGCGACCTGCTGTTCCGCAGCTACATCGTGCGCGACCTCGCGGAAAGCGAGGCGGAGTTCAGCGTGGTGGTCGATTCGTCGCTCACCGAGACCAACCAGAGCGTGCGCGATTTCGCGCTCTGCTCGGCCGAGGACGATCGCGGCCTGTTCGGCCAGAAGGTGTACCTGCAACGCGTGTCGAGCGACGTCGCCGCAGGCACGCCGCACGGCCGCTGGATCGGTCTCCTGAACGTGCGCGGCGCAGGCGTGGAGCGCCTGAAGGCGATGCTCGCGACGCTGCAGGCGCGCCCCGACTTCGACACGCTCGACATCCCGGCGCTGCTCAACGAACTCGTCGCAGCCGGCGAGAAGATCGAGGTGCAGTACGTGCACGGCCACTGGCGCGGCGTCAACGATCTCGAAGACTTCCGCCGCGCGGGCGACTTCGCGCACGGCCAGACGCCGCTGTCCGAACCGGGCACCGGCAACGGGGGCGCGCAATGATCGAAGCGGCCCAGTTCGTCGAGGCCGCGCGCGCGCGCGGTTTCGACTGGTACGCGGGCGTGCCCTGCTCGTACCTGACGCCGTTCATCAATTATGTGCTGCAGGACCCGACGCTGCACTACGTGTCGGCCGCGAACGAAGGCGACGCGGTCGCGCTGATCGCGGGCGCGACGCTCGGCGGCAAGCGCGGCATCGCGATGATGCAGAACTCGGGGCTCGGCAACGCGGTGAGCCCGCTCACGTCGCTCACGTGGACGTTCCGCCTGCCGCAGTTGCTGATCGTCACGTGGCGCGGCCAGCCCGGCGTGGCCGACGAGCCGCAGCACGCGCTGATGGGCCCGATCACGCCCGCGATGCTCGACACGATGGAGATCCCGTGGGAGACGTTCCCGACCGACCCCGAACAGGTCGGCCCGGCACTCGACCGCGCGATCGCGCACATGGACGCGACGGGCCGCCCGTACGCGCTCGTGATGCAGAAAGGCAGCGTCGCGCCGTATGAGCTGAAAGCGAACCCGGCGGCGCAGCCGCGCGCGCACGTGGCCGCGCAAGCGTCGGCGCGCGCCGCGTCGGCCGACGCGTGGCCGACCCGCCAGGACGCGCTGCAGCGCGTGATCGCGCACACGCCGGTCGATTCGACCGTCGTGCTCGCGTCGACCGGCTTCTGCGGCCGCGAACTCTACGCGATCGACGATCGCCCGAACCAGCTGTACATGGTCGGCTCGATGGGCTGCGTGACGCCGCTCGCGCTCGGCCTCGCGCTCGCGCGCCCCGACCTGCGCGTGGTGGCCGTCGACGGCGACGGCGCCGCGCTGATGCGCATGGGCGTGTTCGCGACGCTCGGCACCTACGGCCCGGCCAACCTCACGCACGTGCTGCTCGACAACGGCGCGCACGAGTCGACGGGCGGCCAGGCGACGGTGTCGCAACATGTTTCGTTCGCGGGCGTGGCTGCCGCGTGCGGCTATGCGTCGGCGCTCGAAGGCGACACGCTCGACGTGCTCGATGCGACGCTTGCCGCGCCGGCCGACGGCGTGCAGTTCGTGCGCCTGGCGATCCGCACCGGCGTGCCCGACGGCCTACCCCGCCCGACCGTCACGCCGGTCGAGGTCAAGACCCGTCTGATGCGGCACATCGGCGCCGCGCAGACCGAAGCCCACGTTGAAGGAGCCCATTGATGCTGCTGCTGAACCCCGGCCCGGTCACGCTCACCGAACGCGTGCGCCGCAGCCTGCTGCAACCCGACCTGTGCCATCGCGAAAGCGAATTCTTCGACCTGCAGGATGAGGCGCGGGCGCGTCTCGTCGCCGCGTACGAGCTTGATCCGGCCGAGTGGGCGGCGGTGCTGATGACCGGTTCGGGCACGGCTGCCGTCGAGAGCATGATCGCGGCGCTCGTGCCGAAGGACGGCAAGCTGCTCGTGATCGAGAACGGCGTGTATGGCGAGCGGATTACGCAGATCGCGACGCAATATGGCGTCGCGCATGACGTGCTGAAGCATGAGTGGATGCAGGCGCCCGATCTCGCGCAGATCGGTGCACGGCTCGATGCGGGTGGGTACTCGCATGTTGCGGTGATTCATCATGAAACGACGACGGGTCGGCTGAATGATCTCCGTGCGATTGCCGAGGTGTGCCGTTCGCGCGGCGTGAAGATGCTCGTCGATGGTGTGAGCAGCTTCGGTGCGGAAGCGATCGATTTCGCTGGTGGCGATATCGATGCCGTTGCCGCGACCGCGAACAAGTGCCTGCACGGCGTGCCGGGTGCAGCGTTCGTGATCGTGCGTCGCAGCGCGCTCGCGAAGGCGGCAAGCCGTGCGTATTACCTCGACCTCGGCCGTCTCGCAAAGCTGCAGGATCAGCGGAACACGCCGTTTACGCCGTCCGTGCATGCCTATTACGCGCTTGTCGAGGCGCTGCGGGAGTTTGACGAGGCCGGTGGCTGGCGTGCGCGGCATGCGCATTACAAGGCGCTGGCCGATCAGGCGCAAGCCGGGCTTGCCGCGCGCGGGATGCCGCTGGTGCTGCCGGAAGGTGAATCGTCGGTTGTGCTGCGTGCGTACCGGTTGCCGCAAGGTGTGACGTACGAGACGCTGCACGACGGGCTGAAGGCGCGTGGCTTCGTGATCTACGCAGGGCAAGGCGGGTTGTCGAAGGAGCTGTTCCGGATTTCGACGATGGGCGCGATTCAGGCCGCTGACGTCGATCGGTTGCTGGACGGGTTTACGGCGTTGACGCAGTAAGCGTTGCCCGCTCCTTCATCTGAAAAGGCCCGCGAGGGCCTTTTCTCATCCCGAGAAATTTGATAAGGATTACTTCCCGTCGCCACCATGAGAATCCTGCACGTCGCCCCGCTGCTGGCGCTCGCCACCGCCCCCGCCGCTCATGCAGCCGACAACCAGACTTGCGACGACGCAACCGTCGTCGCAGTCGCCCGCTGGGCCGGCATCACGAACGCGCGCGTCGCCGCACGCGACACGAACCGGCTCGTCGTCGCGTCAGCGTGCAAGGTCATGCCGAATGCGCCCGAAACGACGATCGCGGCCGTCGCGTTCGATTCGCTGCCGAAGAGCAAGAACCCGGACGAAAGCCACAAGTTGCAGGTCATCGCGCTCGTTGAGGGCGGCAAGGTCGTGGCGGCCGAAAAGTCGGTCGTCGAAGAGGATGCGGCGACGGAGATCGGCGAGAACAGCTATCGCATCGATACGGCGCGGTACCAACTGTCGCCCGACGTGCGTGCATTCGGCGTCGTGTTCACGAGCAGCGCGCGCGGGCCGAGTTGTCCCGATGCCGATGCCAGCGAGGAACTGACGCTGTGGGTACGCGAAAGCAACCGCATCCGTCCGGTATTTGGCACCAACCTCTATGGCTGGGTCAGCGTTGAAGGCGAAGCCTGCGGCCCTGGCGTGGGCGACGCGCGCAGCGAAGACGCCCGCATGACGATCGCCGTCGAGAAAACATCGAGTCACGGCTTCGCCGATCTGTCGATCACGGCGCACATCACGCAGTCGCAGCGCAAAGACCGCGAATACTCGGATACGGGAAAGCGCACGACGCGCACGATCGTCCACTACGACGGCAAGTCATATGGAATCGATATGTTCCGAAACTTCTGGTATTCGCCCGCCGCGATGAAGCGATTCAGGTAGGAACGCGGCGGGCAACTTCCTGCCCGCCTACTCCGCCACCTTCGCTCCGATCGCGTCGCCCGACGCCGGCATCCGCAGCGCATCGTCGCGCACGCGCCGCGTCTCGCGCGCCGCAAACCGATCCTTCAGCCGCAGGAACGGTTTTTCAACGAGAAAATAACTGGCCGTCGCGGCCAGCAACGCCCACACGATTCCAAGCGGGAACGCATGCGGAACCGGTAGATCCGGATTCGCAAACGGCTGCTGCCAAAGATAAAGGCTGAACGAGATCGTACCGACGAACACGACAGGCCGCGTACGCAACCATCGCGCACACCAGAACTCGCGACGAAAATTCAGCACGACGATCACGATCGCGATCAGCGCGGCTTCGAGCGTCACACCGTACGTCGCATTCCAGAATCCGCCGAGCCGATGTTCGGCAAGCGGCATGCCGATCAACACGACCGCGATGATCGCCGTCACGATGCGCGTCTCGTTGCGCCACGAACGAATCCACGCTTCGAGCCGTTCGCGGTTGAGCGACGCGTAGCAGCCGATCAGGATCGGATCGACACCCGTGTGCAGCATCGTCCCGAGCTGCCCGCGCAGCGCGGGCGCCACGCAATACGTGACGGCGCGCACGAGCGGCACGATCAGGATCAACGCAGCCAGCCAGCGCGTGCCGCCACGCCGCATCCCGTACACGAACAGCAGCGGCCAGAACCAGTAAAACTGCTCCTCGAGCGCAAGCGACCAGAAATGGCCGAGATACCACGCGCCGTCCGGATGCAGCGTGTTGTCGCCGGTCAGCCCGAACCACGCCGAGTAATTCCACAGATGCAGCGCCGCATACAGCCACTGGCGGCGGTCGACGTCGAACCCGCCGGCGCAGGCCACGATCGCGACCGCCGCGAGATACACGTAGCAGGCCGGCCAGATCCGCAGCGCGCGGCGCACGTAGAACGACGTCAGCGCGATGCCGCCCGTGCACGCGAACTCGGCGCGCAACACGGTGGTGATCAGGAAGCCGCTGAGGACGAAGAAGATCAGTACGCCGAGCCGGCCGTCGGCGAACAGCCGCAACGGCGCGTACCAGCCCGTGTAGCCGCCGGGCAGCACGTGCTCGGCGTGTCCGATCACGACCATCGCCACCGCGACGGCGCGCAACCCGGTCAACTGCGTGACGCGATGATTCATCGGCTGGTTTCCGTTGGCACGGTGGAGGGGCGGCCAACCGGCGCCCCGCTTCGGCACGCCGATCCGCCGCCGGGATTTTGTATGAAAAATATCCGAATGAAATTGCTTCAAAAATCCCGATGCCGCGCGCGAAACGCGTGCCGCCCGTGCCGCCCGTGCCAACCGGTCCGGGGCGGCGCGCAACGCCAGCCGCTTGCTGCATCGCCGCGACCCGCCGACCGCGGCAGGGTCGCGGCGCCGCCGTCACCGGTCGGCTTTCTTCTCCAGCAGCCGCACGTTCTGCTGCGCAACCTGCAGATCCTGCAGCCGGTCCACCAGCTCCGCGCAGCCCGTCTTGTCCATCTGGAACGACGTGCCGCACATCGGGCAGCGAACGTCGCTGCTGCCGAGAAAATCCGCCAGCGACAGCTTCACCCGCCCGCGCGCGCAGACCGGACACATGAAACCCGGTGCGTCGTTCAGCATCTTCTCGCTCGTCTTCATGACTCCCTCCTGGAGTGGTCGCCACCGTCGCCGGTGGCCTGGGTGCCGGCGCCGCCGACCTGGGCATTCATGCCCAGCAGCGCCAGCAGGTTGCCGATGCCGGCCGGGATGCCGGCCTGCCCGACCTCGACCTTGGCGCCGATGTTCGCCTCGAGAAACGGCGACACGTCCTCGCGCGTCCGGCCGCCGGCCTCGGGCCGGCCGCGCGCGAGCATCGCGCTCCAGCGGTACTGGCGCGGCGCGGCGTCGTCCGCATCGCCGGGCAGCAGCGGGATCGCGCACGTCGTCTTCACGCGCTCGGCGAGCAGCAGGCGCACGCCGAAATCGAAGGTCGCGGTCTTCACTTCGAGCAGCGGCAGCGGAATCAGCGACAGCACCGGAACCTGCACCCGGCGCCATTCGGTCCGGTACTTGTCGATCACCTGTTCGTAGTAGAACGTGATCATCCGCAGATCGCCGAAGTCGCTGTCGTCCGGCTCCCCCGGCTCGCAGCGGCGAGACGGATTCCGGACGAAGCCGAACTCGCGAACGTACTGGACGAACTGGCGCGCGGCCATGAAGTCGGCCTCGATCACGGCCTCGATCGGCGCGGCGAACAGGTACTGAAGATCGACGACGGGGCTGATGGAATCGGTCATGGCATCACTCCGTGACAACCAGTTCGTCACGCTCGCGGCCGCCTTCGCCGACGAGCACCCACTTGTAGTTGCGCAGCTTCGCGCGCAGCGTCAGCGTCTGCACGAATTCGGCCGGAATGCCCTGCAGCGCGGCCGGGTCCAGCGTCACCGCGAGCGACGGCACGCGCGCGGCCTCCGCCTGGATGCCGCGCTGCCGCTCGGCGGCCGCCGCGATCAGGCCGTCCAGCGCCGCCCAGCTCCTGTCGAGCGCCGCCTCGAACGACGCGCGTCCCGCATCGGTGCGATCGTCCGCGTCGAACACGTCCGCGAGGCTGTCGTCGAGCGACGCGTGGAGCACGTCGAGCAAACCGGCCCGCAACGCGTCGAGCGACGGCGGCGTGCCGCGCATGGCCTGTGTCAGCGCGTCGCCGAGCAGCGCGTGCAGGTTGCTGCCGAGCTCGCGCGCGACACGCGACGAACGCAATGCGTCGATCCGGTCGCGCAGCCGGTCGTCGCGCGCGCCAGCCGCCCCGCTCGCGCCGCGCACGGGGCCGAGTGCGCCGGCCAGATCCTGCAGCAGCCGCGCGCCGGCCTCCGTCGCCAGATCGGCGACGGCGACCCGCGACGGCAACGCATCGGCCGCCGGCGTGTCCGGATCGAGCCGCGCCGCCCGTTCGTCGCCGCCGGCGCTGTCCGCGCCCGGGGGCATCGCGAAGCGCAGCGTCACGTTCGCCTCGTCGAGCAGGCCGTTCGGCACCGGGAAATACTGGAGCAGCGGATCCTCGCGATACTTCACCGCGAGGCGCTTCGAATACAGGTTCGCGTCGTGCTGCGCGCCCGCGAGACTGTCGAGGAACGCGGCGGCGATATCCCGCAGATTGGTCATCGGTGTTCTCCTCTGACCCGCGCCGGCAAGCCGGCGCGGGCGGGTTGTCACAGCGGGCGGATCAGGGCTTGGCCTGCAGCGTGAGGGTCGTGGACACGGTGACGCCGTCGATCGTCGCGCTGACGGTCACGACCGACTGGCTGCTGTCGTCGAGCGCCTTGCACTCGATCTCGACCTTGCCGGCGCCATCCGTCTTCGGCGGGACGCTCGTCACGTCCTCGTTGTGCGCCTTGACCTCGAAGGCCTTGCCGCCGGCGTCGAACGCGAACTTCAGCGGGACACCCGCCGCCGGCGTGCCGTCCGGTTTCCGCGCGGTCAGCACGTCCTTGCCCAACTGGTCCTTGGCGATCGAGAGCGTCGCCGGCTCGCTGCTGAGCGAAGGCGGCACCGGCGGCGGCAACCGGTGCAGGATGCGCACCGGCACGACGACCGACTTGGCGTCGGTCTTGCCGCTGTCCGGCGCGGGGATCGACGCGGACACCGTCAGGTCGATCGCCTGCTCGGGAACGTCGCCTTCGGCCCAGAACAGGACGGACAACGAACCGTCGCCGTCGGTCCTGAACGCCGTGACCTTGCCGGCCGAATCGAACGGGATGGACGAACCGAACGGCGCGCGGCTCATCCTGAACTTGTCCGCGAGCGCGGGATCGATCTGGAACACGACTTCCGTATTGCCGGCGAACAGCCCGCTCGAATTCTGCAGGCGCACCTGCAGCATCTGCTGCTGCGACGGATCGCCGGACATCACGGTGGACAGCGCCGGGCTCACCTGCATGTCGCCGTTGCGGCTCGCGCCGGTCGCGGCGCTCGACAGGATGTTGAGCACGGTCGCGAGCCCGGCCGGCACGCCGGCCTGCGACGCGTGCACGAACACGTCCTGCGTGTACTCGACCGAATAGCGCGAATCCTGCGTCGCCTTCGAATCCTTCTTGCTCGAGTAGCTGGCCTTCATCTGCGCCGACAGGCTGAACGGCCCCCAGCCGATCTTGCCCTGCGCCGACAGTTCGCCCGCGATCGCCTCCGACTTCGACTCTTCCGACGTCGACGACGCGGCCGCGTTGATGTTCGCCTTGAACTGGATCGTCACTTCGTCGACCAGGATCAGCGGCACCGGCACGATCGTCAGCAGCGGCACGATCAGCTTCACCATCTGACCGTCCTTCTGGTACAGGAAGGTGACGTTGACGGCCTGCTTCACGCCGTCGGTGTCGGTCGTGAGGCCGACCTTGTCGATGAACTCGTAGGTGGATTTCGCGGCCATCGCCTGCGCGGTGATCGCGGCCTGCAACGGGCCGCCGATCAGGGCGCTGTAGTCGATACCGTTCAACAGACTCCGGGCGGACTCGGCCGCCGAATTGTCAACTGGCATGATGGATCTCCTGTGATTTCGGTTCCGCGCGCGCCGCCGTGCTGTCCCGCCGGCGCGTGCGGTACGTCACGCGGCCGCCGTGCCCGAACGGGCGGCGGCCGGGCCGGCCGTTATGCGTGCGGCGGCGGACGCAGGCGGAAGCGCATCCGGTTCTGGCTCAGTTCCGCATCCACGCTGTAGCGCCGCCAGATCGCGAAACCGGTCAGCAGCGCGAACGTGCTGACCGACGAGACCACCACGCCGCCGTAGATCGCGGCGTTCGACACGGGACGAAACGGCCACGTGAACAGCGCGGTATCGCCTTCCGCGAGATCCTCGGCGGCCCGCGGTTCGAGCAGCTTCGTCCACTCCTTGATCTGCTGCGGATCGAGGACGTCGACCAGGAACTCTCCGCCGAACTGATTGACGCGTTGCGCCACGGCAAGCTGCGTGGTGCGATCGTCCTTCCAGACAATCGTATTTTCGCCTTCCATTTTTCACTCCTTTTCATGATGAAAATCGGGTGAATTCGCCCTCGGAATATTGCGCATTCGCCCGCTGATGAGCGAATGCAATGCGATATCCGCCCGGCATTCAAATTGCGCCGAATACGAATACCCCTCAATACCTCCGATTGCGTAACGAAAACGGCAATCGCCGGCATCACAATTCACGGCCGATTTTCACCAGACGGGCAAGTTCGTGAATGGACAGTTTGCGCATGATGTTTTCACGATGCTTGCTGACCGTGCGCGGGCTGACGTCGAGCAATCTTGCGATTTCCTTGCTCGCGAACCCGGCGCCGATCAGGCGCAGCACATCCCGCTCACGCGGCCCGAGCGCGGCGATCTTCGCAACGAGAGAGGTCGTCCGCGAGCGGCGGCGCGTGTTCGACCGCGTAGGCCACCAGCTGCGCGGTGCCGCTCAGGCCGAGCTTGCGCACGATGTTCGCGCGGTGCTTGCGGACTGTCATCGGCGCGGCCCCCAATGCCGCGGCAATCTCCGTACAGCGCATCCCCCGCGCGATCAACGACACGATCTCGCGCTCTTTCCTCGTCAGAGAATCGCTTTCCATTCACAATCCCCGGAATTATTTTGATTTCTCATTGATTCGCGACGCATGGCCAGCGTCATGAGCGCATTTCACGCGTGGCACATGCATGAAATGCGACGACATATTGAATCGAAAAACGTGAACGACGCGATGCGTTTTTTTACGGATTTTTTCAATCGCGCTCGACGGGGATGACGATCGTCCGCGATGCCGGGGGCGGAACACGTCGTTCGGGTGAGTTGGGCATAATGGCGATCTGCTTCCAGCACCGGTTGCCCGGTATCTCACCGACCTTTCAATCAGGAAACGTCATGTACCCACCGATCGAACCCTACGCCCACGGCCATCTCGACACCGGCGACGGCCACCGCATCTACTGGGAGCGCTGCGGCAACCCGGCCGGCAAGCCCGCCGTGTTCCTGCACGGCGGCCCCGGCGCCGGCTGCAGCCCCGACCATCGCCGCCTGTTCGATCCGGAGCGCTACGACATCCTGCTGTTCGACCAGCGCGGCTGCGGGCGCTCGACGCCGCACGCCAGCCTCGAGAACAACACGACGTGGCATCTGGTCGCCGATATCGAGCGCCTGCGCGAGATGGTCGGCGCCGAAAAGTGGCTCGTGTTCGGCGGATCGTGGGGCAGCGCGCTGTCGCTCGCGTACGCGGAAACGCATCCCGAGCGCGTGAGCGCGTTGGTCGTGCGCGGCATCTTCACGATGCGTCGCGCGGAGTTGCTGTGGTACTACCAGGAAGGCGCATCGTGGCTGTTCCCCGATCTGTGGGAAGCCTTCGTTGCACCGATTCCGGAAGCCGAGCGCGGCGACCTGATGGCGGCCTACCATCGCCGGCTGACCGGCGACGACGAAGCCGCGAAGCTCGAAGCCGCGCGCGCGTGGAGCATCTGGGAAGGCCGCACGATCACGCTGCTGCCCGACCCCGAACTCGCCGCGCACTTCGCGGACGGTCGCTACGCGCTCGCATTCGCGCGCATCGAGAACCACTACTTCGTGAACAAGGGCTTCGTCGACGAAGGCCAGCTGCTGCGCGACGCGCATCGCCTGGCCGGCATTCCGGGCGTGATCGTGCAGGGTCGCTATGACGTCGCGACGCCTGCGCGCACCGCGTGGGATTTGTCGAAGGCATGGCCGGATGCGACGTTCGAGATCGTGCCCGGCGCCGGGCATGCATACAACGAGCCGGGAATCCTGGAAGCGCTGATCGCGGCGACGGACCGGTTCGCGGACTAGCCGCGCGACATCAGGAAGTCGTTTCCCCGCGCGCCGGATCCGCAGGCGCGTCGGAGTTCGCCCCTAGCTCCCAGTCGCTACGCGTCGGCGGCTTCGTCACGCGAATCAGCACCAGCGCAACACAGAACGTCAAGGCCACGTAGACCATGATCGGCTGCCACGGAATGGCAATCGCCATGCGTTGATATTCCTGCGGCATATGGCGAACCAGCGGTGTCGCGATCGACACGCAGCCCGCCGGCATGCCCAGCATCGCGGTCGCAGCCGTCATCAGCGCCATGCCGCAGTTCCACATGCGCCGCCCGCGCGGCGCGATGACGGTGCCCAGAACCAGCAGGACTGCCGCCGCCTGCAGCAGATTCTTCGGCCGGATATTCGGAATGATGTAGGCGAAAGCGCCGGTATGGGCCGCCGCATACGATATCGCCCAGTAATACAGTGCCGACGCTGCGGCCAGCAGACCGAAAGACACGAAGCGCCGCCCCGTCGAACCCGGCGTGACCTGCGGCAGGCTCAGGTAGTCGCTGCGGGGCCGGTTGTACATCAGCGCGAATCCGATGATGCCGAACGGCAACCCGACGAGCACGGGGACCCACGTCGACAACAGGAGCCACACGACACACCATGCGCCCCAGGTCGCCAGAGCGAGCGTGCGTCCCTAGCGGCGACGCAACGCAAGTGCGACGTGACTGACCAGCCCCGCAATCGCCGACACGAACAACGCGCCCTGCAACACTCGGAACTGCCACGACCACGCCGAAAGCGCATTCAGCGATCGCTCGTGCTGGACGAACAGCATGAACGGGACGAACTGCAGCAGTGACGTGATACGCGATCATGCGAATCGTCGTATAGCGGCGGGATGCGGGAATGGCAGTGCCGGTCGTGAGCGTGAGGCAGCGTCGAAGAGCCGGTCGGACCGAAAGCATACTCCTCGATCCGGTCAGCCGCGCCGCCCGTGTGCCACATATGTCGTCACAGAGCCGCTTCGACGATCGCCTTGCCGCTGATCGCCCGCTCGACGAGTTGCTCGTCGCCGACCTTGCGGATCGCATCGTCGAGCAGCCCTTCCGGCGCTTCGGTCGCCACCTTCAGCAGGCCCGACAGGCCGCGCGCGTCGAGCACCACCAGCGTCTCCATCGAATCCGCGCGGCTCACGAGCACACGGCGCCACGCCGGCCCCGCGCCGAAGCTCGCGCAGAGCGGAATCGTCTCGCTGCCGAGTGTGTAGTCGAAGGTCTTGATCATGATCCGCCGCCGTTGCAAGGGAATGGCGATGCGCGACAGTGCGGCGCCGTGACGCCGACGCACCCGCGCGTGCCACCGGCGCCCCGGATCGAGCCCGATCCGTTCGCCGGCATGACCATGCTAGGCGTGCAGTATTAACGAAGACTTAAACGGCATGCGCGCAGGTACGCGGCATGCGTCACGGCGCGTCGAGCGGCTCCACCGTCACGCCGACCTTCAGCTCCTGATCCGCGCCGCCGCCGCGGATCACGCCGCGCAGCGGCGTCACGTCCGCATAGTCGCGGCCGATCGACAACATCACGTAGTCATCACCCGGCGCGCGATCGTTGGTCGGATCGAGCTGCAGCCAGCCGCCGTCCTCGGGCCATGCCGGGTCGTACACGTCGACCCATGCATGCGACGCGTCGGCGCCGATCAGCCGCGGCTGCCCAGGCGGCGGCTGTGTGAGCAGATAGCCGCTCACGTATCGCGCGGCGAGTCCGAGCGAGCGCAGTGCGCCGATCATCACGTGCGCGAAATCCTGGCACACGCCCTTGCGCAAGCGCAGCGCATCGAGCGCGGACGTCGTGATGTCGGTGCTGTTCGGCGTATACGCGAAATCGGCATGCACGCGCCGCATCAGGTCCCACGCGGCCTGCACGAGCGGCCGTTGCGGCGTGAAGCTCGCGGCCGCATACGCGGCGAGTTCGGGATCGCACGCGACGTGCGGCGACGTGAACACGAATTCGCTCGCCGGGTCGTAAGGCTGCCCCGCGCGGAACCGCAGGCGGTCGCGCACGGCTTCCCATGCGGTCGCGTGCCCGGCACCGGGATGCGCGATCGCAGGCGGCGGCGCGCCACGCGCGCCGAGCGACCACACGGGCGGCATCACGCGTACCGTGCTGCGGCTGCGCACGAGCAACGTGTCGTGCGGCTGGTTCAACGCGAACGACGCGCGCGCGTTGCCGAACGCATCGATCTCGGTGCCGACCGATTCCGGCACCGGATCGATGTCGAGCGCGAACGACAGCACCTGCTGGCGCGGCGTGACGAGCGGTTGCAGGCGGGCTTGATGCTGCGCCGATTCGACACGCGCCGCGTAACGGTATTCGGTATCGTGCGTGACACGCAGCAACCGGCCCGGCGCCACGGCCGTCGCGGCCGGCGCCGGTGTCTTGCGCGTCTCCGCCGCGCCCGGCACCGCTTTCGTCGCGCCTTTCGTCGTCACCATAGCGTCCTGCCCGCCTCGCGCACGTGGCTGAAATAGCGCTCGCCGATCCGGTTCGACAGTTCCCGGACCGCCTTCACCGTCGTGTCGAGCGCATCGAGCAGCGTGTCGTGCCGGCCGCCGTCCGTGGTCTCGCACAGCTCGTGCAGCGACCACGTGGGCACGTCGGGAATCGTCTCGGCCAGCTCGGACAGCGCGTAGCCTTCGCTGCGCTCGACCTTCGTCAGCCGGCCGCGCAGCGCCTGCACGACCCAGCCGAGCGAGCGCGGGTTGTCGGTATCGAGCACGACGAGCGACAGCAGCGGCGCCACGTCGAAGCCGCGCTGGAACCGCGACCGGAACGTGATCGTGCTGTCGAACAGCTCCAGCACGAGCTCGAAGCCGTCCTGCCGGTGCACCGCGCCTTCGTCGAACGCGAATTTCAGCACACTGCCCAGGAAGTCCAGCCGGTCGATCTGCCGGCCGATCGACAGCAGGCGCCAGCCGTCGTCGCGCGTCATGTTGTCGGTCTGCGCGCCCGTGATCGCACCGAGCAGCAGGCCGACGCGCTCCAGCAACTGCAGCGCCTCGTTGCCGATCTGCTCCTCGGCTTCGGGCTGGCCCGCGCTGTCCGCGAACAGCTGGGTCGCGTCGTCGATCAGCCGCCACTGGTCGCTCGACAGCCGTTCGCGGATCGCGGCGGCAGCGCCGCGCATCCCGAACAGGCACGACGCGATGCCCGACGTGCGATCCGCGCCGCGCGTGAGCGCCGTCGCGAGCGCGTGCTGGAACGCGCGCGGCGCATCGACGGCGTTCGGCGCATCGGCCGCGATCAGGCCCGTGTCGCGGCACAACGTATCGATGAGTTCGAGATGCGCGGGGCTGTCGACGTCGTCCTCGCCGCGCAGCCGTTCGAGCGCCGCACGCGCGAGGCGCATCAGGTTGGTCGCGCGCTCGGTATAGCGACCGAGCCAGAACAGGTTCTCGGCCGCGCGACTCGCGATCGCGCGCGGCTGCTCGACGAGGTCGTCGGGGCCGAGGTGCGTCTGCAGCAGCGTCGTCGGATCGACGATGCCCTCGGTCATCACCCACGTATCGACGGTGCTGCCGCCGCGCGGCATCGGCGCGTTGAACAGCGTATCGCGCATGCCGACCCGCGACAGTCCGCCCGGCAGCAGCCGCCAGCGCTGCGCACCGTCGGCGAGCGCGAACACGCGCAGCAACAGCGGCTTCGGCACGATGCGCGCGCTGCCGGGGCCGTCGGGCGCGTCCTGGCGCGGCCAGGTCGGCGCCTGCGACAGCGGCAGGTCGGCCTGCACCGTGTAGTGCTCGGGCCGCGCGAGAATTCGCGCGCGCCACTCGGCGAGCTGCGCCTGCGTGAGCCGCGCGCCGATCACCGGCTCGAACGCGCCGCCGGCCTGCACGTCGGATGGATAGGATGCCTTCACGATGCCGCGCGCGAGCTGCGGCAACGCGTCGTCGCACGCGGCCGCCTCGCCGCACCACCACGAATGCACGGCCGGCAGCGTCAGCGTTTCGCCGAGCAGCCCTTCCGCGAGACGCGGCATGAAGCCGAGCATCGCCGGCGATTCGAGGAAGCCCGAACCCGGTGCATTCGCGAGCAGCACGTTGCCCGCGCGCACGGCCTGCAGCAGCCCCGGCACGCCGAGCATCGAATCGGGCCGCAGTTCGAGCGGGTCGAGCCACGCGTCGTCGACGCGCCGCAGGATGCCGTGCACGGGTTCGAGCCCGCGCAGCGTCTTCAGGAACACGCAGTTGTCGCGCGCGGTCAGGTCGCCGCCTTCGACGAGCGTGAGGCCGAGGTAGCGTGCGAGATACGCGTGCTCGAAATACGTCGCGCTGTGCGGCCCGGGCGTGAGCAGCACGATCCGCGAATTCCTGCGGGCCGGGCTGAGCGCCTGCATGCTCTGCAGCAGCGCGCGGTACGCGGACGCGAGCCGCTGCACGCGCAGCCCGCGAAATCCGCTCGGAAAGAGCCGCGACACGATCAGCCGGTTTTCGAGCAGATAACCGAGGCCGGCCGCGCCCTGCGTGTGCTGCGCGACGATCCGCCACTGCCCGTCCGGGCCGCGCGCGAGATCGAATGCGACGACGTGCAGCCAGGTATCGCCCGGCACGCGCGCGCCGCGCATCGCACGCTGGTAGCCGGGATGGCCGGTCACGAGCGCCGGCGGCAGCAGCCCGCGCTCAAGGATGGTTTGCGGCCCGTACAGGTCGGCCAGCGTCGCGTTGAGCAGCCGCACGCGCTGCAGCACGCCGCGCTCGATCCCGACCCAGTCCTCGGGCGTGACGATCAGCGGCAGCAGGTCGAGCGACCACGGCCCGGCCGCGCCGTCTCCGGCGCGCTGCTCGTGCAGCTGGTAGAACAGGCCGTTCTCGCGCATGCGCCGGTGCAGCGCATCGGCGCGCCGGTCGAGATCGGCCACGCCATCGCTGCCGATCGACGTGAAGAAGCTGCGCCACGCGGGCGCGAGCGCAGGCGCGGTCAGGCCGGCCGCGCTCCCGCGCAGTTCGTCGTAGCGGCCGGCGGCGGCCGGCGCCGCGAGCGCGGCGGCCAGTTCGGCGGCATCCGGCTGCGCGCCGGTATCGAAAAGCGTGGGCATCGCGTCGAGGGCGGCGAGATGATCGGTGTCAATGGGCGGCAAGATAGCGTTCCGTCGTCAGGGCGCAACCGCGCACGCGCGCCGCCGCACGGGCGGCAGGCCGCGGCGCGCGGCCGCAATCTGCCCGCATCCTAGCATTCCGGCCGGGCCGCCAGCGCCCGGCGCGCCCGCGGGTCGCGCACCGCGCATCGTCGTCCGTTCCGTCATCGCCCGGTCACGGCCGCCGCAGGTCGAGCGTAAACGGGAATTCGCGGCTCGGCGCGGCGGCCGCGACGTCCATGCGCCCCGGCGTATGCCCCATCTCGACGAAGCGGGCGAGCCGGCGGCTCTCGGCCTCGTACGCATTGACGGGAAACGTCGCGTAGTTGCGCCCGCCCGGATGCGCGACGTGATAGCGGCAGCCGCCGAGCGAGCGTTGCAGCCACGTATCGACGATGTCGAACGTGAGCGGCGCGTGCACACCGATGGTCGGATGCAGCGCGGACGGCGGCGACCACGCCTTGTAGCGCACGCCCGCGACGTACTCGCCGACAGTGCCGGTCGGCTGCAGCGGCAGCGCGCGGCCATTGACGGTCACGACGTGGCGGTTGTCGTTCAGGCCCGTCACGCGCACTTCGAGCCGCTCGACCGACGAATCGACGTAGCGCACCGTGCCGCCGGGCGCGCCCTCCTCACCCATCACGTGCCACGGCTCCAGCGCGCCGCGCAGCGACAGCTGGAGCCCGTTCACCGCGATCTGGCCGAACAGCGGGAAACGGAATTCGAAGTGCGGCGCGAACCACGCGGGATCGAACGCGAAACCGGCGTCGCGCAACTCGGTCAGCACGTCGTCGAAATCCATCTGAAGAAACGCGGGCAGCATGAAGCGGTCGTGCAGCGCAGTGCCCCAGCGCGTGAGCGGCGTCGTATACGGCGCCGCCCAGAAACGCGCGACCAGCGCGCGCAGCAGCAACTGCTGCACGACGCTCATCCGCGCATGCGGCGGCATCTCGAACGCGCGCAGTTCGAGCAGCCCGAGCCGGCCGGTCGACGAATCGGGCGAATACAGCTTGTCGATGCAGAACTCGCTGCGGTGCGTGTTGCCGGTCACGTCGATCAGCAGGTTGCGCAGCACGCGGTCGACGAGCCACGGCGGCATGTCCTGCCCGCGCAGCAGCGTGTTGCGCTGGATCTCCGCGAACGCGATGTCGAGTTCGTAGAGCTGGTCGTTGCGCGCTTCGTCGACACGCGGCGCCTGGCTCGTCGGCCCGATGAACAGCCCGGAGAACAGGTACGACAGCGACGGGTGGTTGTGCCAGTACGCGATCAGGCTCGCGAGCAGGTCCGGGCGGCGCAGGAACGGGCTGTCGGCCGGCGTCGCGCCGCCGAGCACGACGTGGTTGCCGCCGCCCGTGCCGACGTGGCGGCCGTCGACCATGAACTTCTCGCTGGAGAGCCGCGACTGCCACGCGGCGTCGTACAGGAATTCGGTGTGGTCGACGAGCTCGTCGAAGTTCGTGGCCGGATGGATGTTCACCTCGATCACGCCGGGGTCGGGCGTCACCTGCAGCATCTTCAGCCGCGCGTCGCGCGGCGGCGGATAGCCTTCGAGCACGAGCTTCACGCCGAGCGCATGCGCGGTCAGCTCGATCGCGGCGAGCAGGTCGAGATAATCCTCGAGCGCGGCGAGCGGCGGCATGAACAGGTACAGGATGCCGTTGCGCACTTCGACGCACAGAGCGGTGCGCGTGATCCACGCGGCCGACTCGAAGCGCGCCGGCACGCGGCTCGCGTCGCGCGCGGCCGGTCCGCCGTTGCGGGCCGCGCCGTCGTCGCGCCACTGCATTACGGTCGGCGCGGTTGCGTCGCGATGCACGCCGGACAGGTAGCGCGGCGCATCGGCCGGGCCCGCATGGCGCGCGCGGATCGCGTCCGCGTTCGGCAACGCGTCGCGCGGCGCGAACGGATCGCGCTCGACGAGATACGGATGGTCGGCACGGCTCGCCCACGGCAGCGAATCGAGCGGCAGCCGGTAGCCCATCGGCGAATCGCCGGGCACGAGGTACATCCGCTCGTCGCGGAAGAACCACGGGCCCGTCTGCCAGCGCGGCCCGTCGAGGCCCGGCCGATCGCGGCCCGGTGCATCGTCCGCGCGCTTCACCGGCAGCACGTAGCCGACCACGCTGTCGAGCTGCTGCTCGAACACCTTGCGCAGCCGCGCGCGCTCGAGCTCGTCGTCGAGCCGCGAGTCGAACGGATCGACGTTGACCGGCAGCCGGCGCTCGCGCCACAGGTAGTACCAGACGTCCTCGTAACCCGGCCGGATGAATTCGCCGGTCAGGTTCAGCCGCGCGGCCAGCGCATCGATGAAGCGCTTCGCGTCGTCGGTCGTGTACGCGGACGGCTCGCGCTCGTCGGCGAACAGCGACGGATCGTGCCACACGGGCTGGCCGTCCGCGCGCCAGAAGATCGACAGCGCCCAGCGCGGCAGCTGCTCGCCCGGATACCACTTGCCCTGCCCGAAATGCAGGAAGCCGCCTTCGCCGTATTCGGCGCGCAGCCGCTGCACGAGTTCGGTCGCATAGCCGCGCTTGGTCGGGCCGAGCGCGTCGGTGTTCCATTCGGCGCCGTCGCGATCGTCGATCGACACGAAGGTCGGCTCGCCGCCCTGCGTGAGCCGCACGTCGCCGGCCGCCAGCGCGCCGTCGACGTGCGCGCCGAGCGCGCGCACCGCATCCCATTGCGATTCCGTATACGGCTTCGTCACACGCGGCGATTCGTACACGCGCGCCACGGCCATCTCGTGCTCGAACGACACCTCGCACTCGTCGATCAGCCCCTCGACCGGCGCGGCACTGGTCGGCTGCGGCGTGCAGGCCAGCGGAATGTGGCCCTCGCCGGCGAGCAGGCCCGAGGTCGGATCGAAGCCGATCCAGCCGGCGCCGGGCAGGTACACCTCGCACCATGCGTGCAGGTCGGTGAAATCGACCGACGTGCCGCTCGGGCCGTCGAGCGACTTCACGTCGGGCGTGAGCTGGATCAGGTAGCCCGACACGAAGCGCGCGGCGATGCCCAGATGCCGGCACAGCTGCACGAGCAGCCACGCGCTGTCGCGGCACGAGCCCGATGCGAGTTCGAGCGTCTGCTCGGGCGTCTGCACGCCCGGCTCCATCCGCACCAGATAGCCGATATCGCGCTGCAACTGCTGGTTCAGCGCGACGAGGAAGTTCACGGTGCCGGCCGGCGTGCGATCGACGCCGTCGACATACGCGCGGAACAGCGGCGCCGCACTCGTCTGCGGGTCGCGGGCGAGATACGGCGCGAGCTCGGTCTTCAGCGCGTCGTCATAGCTGAACGGGTATTGCTCGGCGCTCGCTTCGAGGAAGAAGTCGAACGGGTTGTACACCGACATCTCGGCGACCAGGTCGATCGTGATCTCGAAGTGCTCGGTGCGCTCCGGAAACACGAGCCGCGCGAGATAGTTCGAGAACGGGTCCTGCTGCCAGTTGATGAAGTGCTGCGCGGGCTCGACGGTCATCGAATACGCGAGGATCGGCGTGCGGCAGTGCGGCGCGGGCCGCAGCCGCACGACCTGCGGGCCGAGGTTGACGAGCCGGTCGTAGCGATAGCGGGTGGTGTGATGCAGCGCGACGTGGATGGACATGGGAGCTCGATTCGGGTTGGGGTCGGTTCACGTCAGGCCGGCCGCGCGCGCCGCGTCGGCTGCGACGCGGCGGCATGGCGTGGCGGATTCGGCGAAAGCGCGCGCCGGGTCAGACCAGTTCCGGCGTCTGCACGACGCTGATCTCGAGGCCGACGGCCGTCGCGCCGAGCCCCGTCACCGGCTGCGCGTCGCGATAGTCGAGGCCGACCGCGATGCGCACGTAGCGCTCGTCCGGGCAGCGATTCATGAACGGATCGAACCCGACCCAGCCGAGCCCCTCGACATAGGCCTCGGCCCACGCATGGCCGGCCGGCTGCTGCATCAGCGCGGCGGCCTGCGGCTGCGCGCCGAGCGCCGGTTGCGGCACCCCCTGCGATTGCGACTGCACGGCGTGCGACGCGCCGAGCACCTGCTGCATGCCGTCGCCGGTCTGCAGCGCGAGCGCGGCTTCTTCTTCTTCGTCGCCCGTGTTCTGCTTCGCGTCGGCGATGCGCTGCATCGCGTTGTCGGCCAGCACGTAGCCCGAGATGTAGCGCGCGGGAATCTTCAGCACGCGTGCGGCCGCGATGAACGCATGCGCATGGTCGCGGCTCGTGCCCTCGCCGCTTTGCAGCGCGGTTTCCGCGTCGACGGGCGCGTCGGCGGCCAGGTTCGGCGCATACGCGATGCGGTCGTGCACTTCCGTCATCAGCCAGTGCAGCGCGTCGAGGCTGCGCGGCTCGATCGGCAGCGCCTGCGTGAGCGCGCGCACGGTGTCGCCCGCCTTCGTGAGCGCGGTTTCGCGCTCGAAGATCCACGGCGGCGCATAACCTTCAGGATTGCCGAGAATACCCGCGCGGTCCTGCGTCTCGACTACGCCGGCCGCGACGACGACGACCTCGGCCTTCGCGCCGCGGTCGTGCCGCACGAGGTCGATCCGGTTGCCGAACCCGTCGTCGTAAGACAGCGTCGGCTCGACGCCGTCGATCGTGACCTGCCATGCGCGCACCGTCTGCCCGGGGCCGGACTGCGGGCGCAGCCGCAGCCGCTGCAGCGCATGGGTGGCTTGATCGTCGAACCGGTAACGCGAGATGTGTCGAATGGCGAGTCGCATGGCAAGTCTCAGTCGAAGTTGTAAGCCTGGGCGATTTCGAGCCCGAGGCTGTTGTTGCGGCCGATGAAGTCGGTCAGGAACTCGTGCAGGCCGCTCTTGAAGATCCGCTCGACCGAGGTATCGGACAGCATCTGCAGGATCTTCGCGGCCGTGTCGTGACACGGGTGTGTCACGCCGTAATCCTTCGCGAGCAGGTTCAGGCTCGACACGACCCGCCCGTAGCAATAGCGCAGCGAGCGCGGCATGCGGCCGTTCAGGATCAGGTAGTCGGCGATGTTCAGCGGCTTGTACTGCACGTCGTACACCCAGCGGTACGAACGGTGCGCGGCGACGCAGCGCAGGATGGTCTCCCACTGGTAGTTGTCGAGGATCGTGCCGACGTGCGACACCGACGGCAGCAGCAGGTGGTATTTGACGTCGATGATCCGCGCGGTGTTGTCCGCACGCTCGACGAACGCGCCGATCTGCGCGAAATCGAAGATCTCGTTGCGCAGCATCGTGCTGTAGAAGCTGCCGAGGATCAGCGCGGTTTCGCGCTTCACCTCGTCGAGCACGGCCGGCAGCGCGCTTTCCGGCACCGGTTGCGCCAGGGCGCGGCGCAGCGCGAGCCATGCGCCGTTCACGCTCTCCCACGCCTCCCGCGTGAGCGCCGTGCGCACCATCCGCGCGTTCGAGCGCGCGGCCTCGATACACGACAGCACGCTCGACGGGTTGTCGCGGTCGCGCAGCAGGTAGTCGGTCACGGTATCGGCCGCATACGCGTCGTATTTCTGCCGGTAGCCGTGATCGGTGCCCGAGCTGACGAGCACCGACGACCATTCGGCCGGCGCGTCGGACGTGCGCGTGAGCGCCATCCGCAGCCCGGCATCGACGATGCGCGCGATGTTCTCCGCGCGCTCGATATAGCGGTACATCCAGTAGAGCCCGCTCGCAGTACGTCCCAGAAGCATCTCGTGTCCACTCCGTCTTCGTTCGGTTCGCGCGCCGGTGCCGGCGCGCTCGTGTCCGGCTCAGTCGGCCAGCACCCAGGTGTCCTTGGTGCCGCCGCCCTGGCTCGAGTTGACGACGAGCGATCCCTCCTTCAGCGCGACGCGCGTGAGCCCGCCCGGCGTGATGCGGATCCGGTCCGACACCAGCACGAACGGCCGCAGGTCGACGTGGCGCGGCGCCAGCCCGGCTTCGGACAGGATCGGCGTCGTGGACAGCGCGAGCGTCGGCTGCGCGATGTAGTTCGCCGGGCGCGCGCGCAGCTTCGCGGCAAAGGCTTCGAGCTCGGCCTTCGACGCGCACGGCCCGACCAGCATCCCGTAGCCGCCGGAGCCGTGCACTTCCTTCACCACCAGTTCGTCGAGATGGTCGAGCACGTACTTCAGGCTGTCCGCCTCGCCGCAGCGCCAGGTCGGCACGTTCTCCAGCAGCGCCTTGCGGCCCGTGTAGAACTCGACGATCTCCGGCATGTACGAGTAGATCGCCTTGTCGTCGGCGATGCCCGTGCCGGGCGCGTTCGCGATCGTGATGTTGCCGGCGCGGTACACGTCCATGATGCCTGCCACGCCGAGCACCGAATCGGGGCGGAACGTGAGCGGATCGAGAAACGCGTCGTCGACGCGGCGGTACAGCACGTCGATCGGGCGGAAGCCCTCGGTCGTGCGCATCGCGACGCGGCCGTCGATCACCTGCAGGTCGCTGCCTTCGACGAGATGCACGCCCATCTGGTCGGCGAGGAACGAATGTTCGTAGTACGCGGAATTGTGGATGCCGGGCGTGAGCACCGCGATGGTCGGGTTGTCGGCGTTGCCGCCCGGCGGGCATACGGCCGCGAGCGACTGGCGCAGCATCTGCGGATAGGTCTCGACCGGACGCACCTTCACCTGCTGGAACAGCTCGGGGAAGAGCTGCATCATCGTCTCGCGGTTTTCCAGCATGTACGACACGCCGGACGGCGTGCGCGCGTTGTCCTCCAGCACGTAGAACTCGTTCTCGCCGGTGCGCACGATGTCCACGCCGATGATGTGCGTATAGACGTTCCCGGGCGGCCGGAAATCGATCATCTCCGGAATGAACGCTTCGTTGTGCGCGATCAGGTGCTTCGGCACGATGCCCGCGCGCACGATTTCCTGGCGGTGATAGATGTCGTCGAGGAACGCGTTGAGCGCCATCACGCGCTGCTCGATACCGAGCGACAGGCGGCCCCATTCGGCGCCGGAGATGATGCGCGGGACGATGTCGAACGGGATCAGCCGCTCGGCGGCCTCCGCATCGCCGTAGACGGCGAACGTGATGCCCGTCCTGCGGAACACGCCTTCCGCATCGTGGGCCTTCTGGGCGAGGCTCGCGGGATTCTGCGTGTCGAGCCACTGCTTCAGGCGCGCGTAGGGCGCCCTTACCATGTCGCCGGATTGCAGCATTTCATCGAATGGCTTCATCGATCTTTTCTCCATCGATCGTTTTCCCCGGCATTGCGCATGCCGGACCGGCGTAACCACTACTTTGCAAGGAACGTGCCTTGCGGAATCCGCTCGATAATCCCCCCTTTTCGCGCGCCGCCAGGCACGCCCGTGCGGCATCGCGCACCATGTCGGTGCAACGCCCGACGCGACGGGCGACGGCGGTGCGCCGCCTTCGGGCACGGCCCATGCTGCGCCGCGTCTGACGAACATAGTTCCCCCGCGTGTCACGAATGTGCAATCTGCACTGCACCATAAACCCGTCGCCCGGGGCCCCCGGACCACCGGAACGAACGGATCGAAAAGGCGGGCCGGTACGCGCACGGCGCAACCGGCCCTAGGGGGGAAGTACCGTCTGCGGCCGTGCCGGCAGTTCGACGCGATGAACTGACCGGTTAGCCGGGTCCGGCACCTCGAACCTATGCAGCCGTAATCCCGCCGACAACGCCCATGCGTATTTCGACTGACACCGATCGAAAAAAAACATCGGGCGACATGCACGAGGCGCGGTACGCTAGACCGTTCGTGCAGCGAAGCGGCGCCGCCCTTCAGGCCCGCGACTATAAAAAGCGAAGATCGAAATGGAAGCAAAGTGGCTGGAAGATTTCCTGAGCCTTGCGGATACCAGGAGTTTTTCCCGGGCCGCCCGTAACCGTCATCTCACGCAGTCGGCATTCAGCAGACGAATTGCCGCACTCGAAACCTGGATGGACGCGAAGCTGGTCGACCGGAGCATCAACCCGATCACGCTCACGCCGGCCGGCCAGATGTTCCGCGGTCTCGCCGCGGACATCCTGCGCAGCATGTATGCGGCGCGCAATCTCGTGAACGGCTACGACCAGTTCGCGGCCAGCGACCAGGTCGTGCGTTTCGCGGTCGCCCATACGCTCGTCTTCACGCTGTTTCCCGAATGGCTCAAGCAGCTCAACGGCGAGGTCGGCCACGTGACCGCGCGCGTCAACGCGGTGAACGTGCCGGAAGGCGTGCAGCAGCTCGTCGAAGGCGAATGCGACCTGCTGCTCGGCTATCACCATCCGCAGTTGCCGATCGTGCTCGACCCGAACCACTTCCCGTTCGTCAGCCTCGGCGTCGAACGGATTCTGCCGGTATCGACGCCCGACGCGCGCGGCGCGCCCGTGTTCCGGTTGCCCGGCACCCCCGATGCGCCGCTGCCGCTGCTCGCGTATTCGTCGGGCGCGTTTCTCGGCAACATCGTCGAGATGCTGCTGTTGAATGCCACCGAGCCGTACGTGCTGCAACGCTGCTTCGAGACGCACATGTCCGAGGCGTTGAAAGGGATGGTCGTGGCCGGACACGGGATCGGCTGGCTGCCTGAAAGCTGCGTCGCGAAGGAGCTCGCGGAAGGCACGCTCGTGTGCGCGGGCGACGGCGACTGGATCACCGAGCTCGAAATTCGCCTGTATCGGTCGGCCCGCAAGCGCGGGCTCGCAGCCGAGCAGCTGTGGACCTACATCATGAACCGGCCGCCCGCGGCGCTCGATGGGGCGATCGACTCGGCCGAACCGGCGCCCGCGCCGGCGATGCGCGTCGCACGACGCAGCGCAGCCGGCAGCCTCTGATCGTCGCGTTCGCGTCGTCTCGATCGACGCGCGAACGCAGGGACCCTTTGCGGTGATCCGGTGGACGCATGCGGCCGTCGCATATCGCATTTTCCGCGCACACGCCCCGCTCTTCCGTAGCAAGCCACGATCCCGTCACAGCCCGAAAATTATCGCGCCAGACGGGAAATCGTTACCAGGCAAATGGCAAACGTTTGCATTCCGCAAATGATTTACTTTACATGCGACATAACCGGGTCTTTATTATCAGACCGATTATCTGGTCGGAAATAACCTGTTACATATCAAAATAAAAGTTTCGATTTATCTGCAACCGTCTAAAATACGCGAAGCGTGGCCTCTTGATTTCGAATCACGCAATTCGTGTCCGGATCGATATCAGACACGGCAGCAAAAATTCCTTTTATCAGTCGTTACTTTTCGGCACGAAAGTCGATACGTCCGACGTGATTCCATGTGCCATGGATCATCGCTACCGAATAGCAATATTCATATTCGGCAATTTCGACTTTCTTCATGATTAATAGTTTCATACGAATCAACGGCAATCCTATTTAAATAAGACATTTCAAAGCCGTCCCATTCCGGCCACATGCGGTTGTTGGCTCATATTCCATCGTGTATCAATAGCGTGTCGCAAAAATAACGTTGGAAAATCTGACTCGGAATGAATGCGCGCCATTGATTCCGGACGGGAGGTTCAATGTCTTCCTCGTTTCGACAGCAGCATGCTCACCCTTTGCTGGGCGCCGTCATCTCCGCGCTTTGCGTGAATACGATGGCCCAGACGCCCGCTTCCCAGCCATCCGCCGCCGCCGCGTCCGCTCCGGGTGCGGGCCGCTACGTCATTTCGTACGTCTGCGGCGATGCGCGGATCGACGGCACCGCCCCGCTTCCGCCCGACGGCCGCCCGTACAACCTGGGCGTGTCGTTCGTGTCGGCGCAGACCGGGCAGCCGCTCTCCAACGTCCAGGTGCGCCTGCGCCGACATGGCCGCGTACTCGTCGAATTCAACGCATCCGGATCGCGCTGCCTGTTCAGCGTGCCCGATGCGAGCTACCGGGTCGAAGGGACCTATCAGGGCGCCACCCAGTTCGCGATCGTCGAAACGGGCGTGCTGACCACGCAGTTGCGATGGTGAGCGCTGCCGCCCACCCCGCCCCGATCACGCCTTTCATCGCAACGTATCGAATCGAGGAGTTCGGAATGACTCGCGCAGAACGACCGGACGGCTCGCCCGTTCATCAGCCGAAACCGTCCTGGGGGCCAGGAAAGAACGCCGCGCTCAGCTTCGTCGCGTTCGCCGCGATCTTCGGCATCTTCGCGTACACCGAACGGGACACGAGGATCGGCCATGCCAGCATGACGCACGACCTCTCCGGCGCGATCGGAACCGCCGTCGGGAAGTACCGCCACGCGATCGTGGCCGCGAGCGAGCGCATGACGGGCGCGTCCGGCATGTCCGGAGCGTCGGCCGCCCCCGCGCCGGCACTCGCCGAGGCCGCGCCGCCCGCGACGCGGCAGCCGTCCGCTCCGGATGCGCCCGCTGTATCGGCGGCACCGCCCGCGATGCTCGCGGTCGGGCCGGACACCGCGCCACGGGCGCGAACCCACGGCATCGCGAAACACCGGCAATCGTCGCATGCTGCGCCCGCAATGCTGACGGCCGACTCGCGTTCCGCGCCGGCCCGCGGCCTCGCCGCCGTCCGGCCAGGCGCCGCCCACCGCACGCCGCGAACCGAAACGCTCGCGGGCACGAAAAAGCGCCTGGATTTCGCGCCGAATCCGCAGCCGTACGGCGCCGATTCGGCACGGATGCAGACGGCGAGCATCACGCGCCCGGAACTGGAAAGCGCGCGTGCGCTGGCGAAGGCGCGCTCGTGCGCGGTGATCGACGAATGGAGCTGCGTCGAGCAAAACGCGAGCCGCGCGCTCGCGATCGACCCGAAGAACAGCGAGTCGCGCGCGTTGCTCGGGCAAGCGGTCCGCAATCGGCTGTAGGCCGAACGCCGCACGGCCGTGCCATACGCAGCGCGCAGCGGCATGCGGCGTCGGCATGCAGCCGATGCGGCCGTACCTTGTGAGGACACACCGTGGACGACAATCATCAACAACCATGCACCACCGTCGCTCCGTCCAGCCGACGGATCCTCCTGCATGCACCGCTGGTGTTGCTGCTCGTCGCGTCCGGCCCCAGCTTCTGCGCCGAAGACGTCAGCGACATCGCCGGGACCAGCGGCACGTCGAATGCGCCGCCGCCCGACGGGCAGCCGACGAGCGCATCGGACGGGCGCACGCGAGGCGCGGCGCCCCCGCTTGCGCCGACGCCGATCGCGCAGGCGTCCGATCCTTCGACGCCGATCGTGCAGGCGTCGCCGACGCCGACCACGGTCGTGGTGGAACCGGACGCGCCGCAATCGAGCGCCCCGGTGCCGGCTCCGCGATCGCCGGACAAGCCCGACACACCGGCCCCGGTCGCCGAAACGCCGGTCGCACCGATGCAGCTTGCGCAGGTCGCGATCGACCGCCCCTCCGACGCACCGGCACGTGCCACCGCGACGACGTCCGACACGCCCGCGCCCGGTTCCCCGGCGCCGGCCGTGCCGACGTCGAACGCCCCGCTGACGATCGCCCCGCTGACGATCGCCCAAGCCGCGCCGTCGACTACGCCGACGCAAACCGCGCAAGCCTCCGGCACCCCGATGCCGAACTCGCCGGCGCCGATGCCCCAGTCACCCGGCTCGCCGCTGCCGTCGTCCGGAACGCCGAACTCGCAGACGCCCGGCGCCCAGCTACCGGGCGAAGCGATCCAGCGCTCGCAAGGGCCCGACGTCGAAACGCCGAATGCGCAGGCGCCGAACCTGCGTACCGCCGACGTCGCGACCGTGCGCAACGACGTGTTCGGCCTCGCGGCGAGCGGCGGCGCGGTCAAGGCGCTCGACGAAGCGAAGGCGCGGCCCGATGCTTTCTCCGCCGTCGACATCGCGCAGCTCGAAGAACTGTCGATTCGCCAGCAGGTGCGCGGCGGACGCGACAAGTCGCGCGCGATGACGAGTCCCGACCGCTTCGACGGGATCGACGATGCGCTGCGCGCGGCCGACGATCTCGACAAGCGGATGCCGGCCACGCCCGAGTACACGCCGGTCAGGACGGCGCTCGCGGGCGATCGCACGATCGCCTATGCGGCGCGCGGCGACATGACGAAGGCCGTCGCGACGTTCGAGACGATTCCGTCCAATGCGGAGATCTCGATCGACGCGCTGTCGGCCGTCGGCGACGCGTACCTGTACCTGAGCGAACCGGGCAAGGCGAATGCCGTGTACCAGCGCGCGCTGCAACAGGCGACCGCGTCGCCGACCGACCGCGCGACCCGCGGCTTCCAGTACGGCGCGCGCACGCGCCCGATCGAGCTGCGCGAAGGGCTGTTCTGGTCGTACGTCGACCAGGGGAACCCGGCGGGCGCGAAACAGGCGCTCGACGACATGGGCAAGTCGCTGCCGCCGGCCAGCCAGGTCGTCAACTACGGCCCGGGGGAAAGCGACTACCTGCGCTACTACCGGCTGCGCGCGCAATACCTGATCTACACCGGCCACGTCGACGAAGGGATCGCCGCGCTCGAAGCGCTCGAGAAACAGGTGCCGTTCAACGCGGAGATCCGTGCGGCGCACGCCGACGCGGTGTCCGGCCAGTCGCATCCGCGCCAGGCGATCGCGATGTATCGCGCGTCGCTGACCGATCACCCGGACAGCGTCGAGATGCTCGCGGGCCTCGGCCGCGCGTCGCTTGTAGCCGACGACTACGCGAGCGCGAAGAGCGTCGACCAGACCCTGGACAACACGTTCCCGGACAGCGGCGCCGTGCGCGGCTTCAAGCGCGACTACAACGCGTACCGCAGCCCCGTGTTCACGACCGACCTGAGCTTCGAGCACGGCAACAGCGCGCTGGCCGACAACAGCTTCACGTCGGACAGCTACATCTATTCGCAGCCGTTCGGCGACAACTGGCGCGTGTTCTCGCATACGTTCTTCGGCTACGCGCAGACCGATGGCGGCAACCTGAGCCGCACCCGCACGGGCGTCGGCGGCGACTACCGGCACGGGCCGCTGACCGTGCAGGGCGAAGTCACGCGCTCGCTCGGCGGGGACGGCCGAACCGGCGGGCGCGGAACGATCGCGTATGCGCTGAACGACTACTGGACGGTCAGCGGCGACCTCGACACCAACGACAACTCGCTGCCGTGGAAAGCGTATGCCGCGCACATCTGGGGCCGCTCGGCGAACGTGTCGGTCGTCTATCGCCAGAACGACCGTCGCCAGGTCAGGCTGAGCTACGGCGTGAGCCGCTACAGCGATTCGAACCTGCACCAGGAGATCTCGGCGGGCGCCACGCAACGCGTATACACGAGCGCCAACCAGCTCGTCAACGTGTCGCTGGATCTCGGCACCGACAGCAACACGCGGCACGACGCCCCCTACTTCAGCCCGGGCCGCGACTACGCGGCCGCGGCCACCGTCATGCATCAGCTGACGCTGTGGAAGAAGGGCGACCTGGGGCTGCAGCAGCGCGTGTCGGTGTCCGGCGGCGCGTACAACGAGCGCGGCTTCGGCACCAGCGCCTTGTGGAGCGCGCGCCTCGAACATGCATGGACCTTCAAGCACGACATCACGCTGAGCTACGGCGTCGAGGTCAGCAGCCACGCGTACGACGGCCAGCACGAGCGTTCCGAAACCGGCTTCATGTCGGTCAACCTGCCGTTCTAGCAAGGAGAGCGCGCAATGCAATCCAGACGGACCTTCATGTGCGGATGCCTCGGCGCGTTTACCGCGTGCTCGCTGTTCCCGGGTGTGACGAAGGCCAGAATGATCGACCTGCTGCCGCCGTCCGACCCGGCCGACGGCAAGACGTTTCGCGTGATCTGCCTGCACGACGTGCGCGACAACCTGATGGCGTCGTTTTCGTCGCCGTCGCCGTCGGCGATGCTCGATCCGTTCGCGGTCGATACCGGCACGTTGACCGCGATCTTCTCGTGGCTGCAGACCAACAACTACCACACCATCACGGTCAAGCAGATCGAGGAGTCGCGGCACGGCGGCAAGCCGCTGCCGCCGCGCGCGGTGCTGCTCACGTTCGACGACGGCTTTCGCAGCCACTACACGAAGGTGCTGCCGCTGCTCGAGCGGTTCAAGTATCCGGCCGTGATGGGCATCGTCACCGCGTGGATCGATACGCCCCCCGATACGCCGATCCGCCTCAGCGACAAGGTCCAGGTGCCGCGCGACTACTTCATGTCGTGGGACGAGGTGAAAGCGCTCGGTCAGTCGAACCTCGTCGAGCTCGGCTGCCACACGCACAATCTCCATCACGGCGCGATCGCGAATCCGCAAGGCAACGAGCTGCCGGCGACCACGTCACACCTGTACCTGCCGGACCAGAAACGCTACGAAACCGACGCCGAATTCGAAGCGCGCGTGCACGACGACCTGCAGACCTGCGTGCGCCAGATCCGCGAACACACCGGCATCGTCGCCCGCTCGATGGTGTGGCCGTACGGCGCTGAAAACCAGCCCGTGCGCCAGATCTCGACGTCGCTCGGCATGGACATCCAGTTCAGCCTCGACGCCGGCCCGAACACGCCGGATGTGCCGCTCGACCGGCTGCGGCGGATCCTGCTGATGTACGACGTCGACATCGGCGGGTTCGAGCGCTCGATGCGCGAGCCGGCATCGAACCGCGGCGACGTCGACGTGCCCGAGCGCACCGTGCAGGTCGATCTCGACCAGGTCTACGATCCGAACCCCGCGCGACAGGAAGAGAATCTCGGCAAGCTGATCGAACGCATCTACCGGATGCAGCCGAAATCGGTGTACCTGCAGGCGTATGCGGACCCGAAAGGCACGGGTGTGGCCGAAGCCGTGTATTTCCCGAACCGGCACCTGCCGATGCGCGCCGATCTCTTCTCGCGCGCCGCATGGCAGCTCAACACGCGCGCCAACGTGCAGGTGTACGCATGGATGCCGGTGCTCGCGTTCCGGCCGCCGGCCGACAAGCTGCGCGCGCTCGAGGCCGTGAGCGCGTACGGCGGCGCGCCGGCCCGCGAGAACGGCACGCGCACGTTCCGGCTGAGCCCGTTCGATCCGGACGCGCGGCTGATGATCCAGCAGATCTACGAGGATCTCAGCAAGCATGCGTCGTTCAGCGGCATCCTGTTCAGCGACGACGCGGTGCTCGACGACTACGAGGATGCCGGCCGGCATGCGCAGCGCATCTACGCGCAGTGGGGGCTGCCGGCCGACGTCGGCAAGATCCGCGAGAACCCCGACCTGATGAAGCGCTGGACCCGGCAGAAGTCGCGCTACCTGATCGACCTGACGCGCCAGCTCGAACAGGTCGTGCTCGCGCACCAGAACGTGGGCGACGTGCTGACCGCGCGCAACATCTTCGCGATGCCGGTGCTCAAGCCCGAATCGGAGGCGTGGTACGCGCAGAACTACGACGATTTCCTCGCCGCCTACGACTACGTCGCGCTGATGGCGATGCCGTACATGGAACAGGCGAAGGACCCCGAAGGCTGGATGGACCGGCTCGTGCAGGCCGTCCGCGCGAAGAAGCTCGGGCTGCGGCGCACCGTGTTCGAGCTGCAGTCGTACGACTGGCACGCGCGCAAGGCGGTGGCGGCCGGCACGCTGCTTGCGCAGATGCGGCGGCTGCGCAGCGAGGGCGCGGTGAACTTCGGCTACTACCCGGACAACTTCCTGAACGATCAGCCGGATCTCGACGCGATGCGCGACGTGATGTCGCTGAAGTCGCGCCTCGACCCGACCTCGATCAACGCGCTGATGCAGATGCAACCCATCCAGGGCACGAAGACGCCATGACCACCCACAGCATCATCCAGCGCCTGCAGGATTTCGTTTTCTACTATCCGTTCTTCATGTCGTACCTGTGGATGATCGGCGGTGTCGTGCACTACTTCCTGCTCGAAGAAGGCCGCACGCTGTCGACGCGCACGATCGCGGCGAGCGGCATTCCGAAGATCTCGATCGTCGTGCCGTGCTTCAACGAGGCGGCGAACGCGCGCAGCGTGATCCGTCATCTGAACGCGATGGATTATCCGAACTACGACATCATCGCGGTCAACGACGGCAGCCAGGACCGCACCGGCGAGATCCTCAACGAGCTGGCCGTCGAGATTCCGCGGCTCCTCGTGATCCATCACGCGCGCAACGAAGGCAAGGCGGTCGGGCTCACGACCGCGGCCGCGGTATCGAACGCGGAATATCTGCTCTGCATCGACGGCGATGCGCTGCTCGCGCACGACGCGGCCGGCTGGATGCTCGAGCATTTCCTGACCGATCCGGGCGTCGGCGCGGTAACCGGCAATCCGCGCATCCGCACGCGCACGTCGCTGCTGGGGCGCATGCAGGTCGGCGAATTCTCGTCGATCGTCGGCCTGATCAAGCGCACGCAGCAGGTGTACGGCCGCATCTTCACGGTATCGGGCGTGATCACGATGTTCCGCAAGACCGCGCTCGCCGACGTCGGCTACTGGAGCTCGGACATGCTGACCGAGGACATCGACATCAGCTGGAAACTGCAGTGCCGGGACTGGCGTGTGGTGTACGAGCCGCATGCGCTCAGCTGGATCCTGATGCCCGAGACGCTGAAGGGGCTGTACCGGCAGCGGCTGCGCTGGTCGAAGGGCGGCATCCAGGTGCTGATCAAATATGCGGGCACGCTCGCGCGGCCGACGCAGATGATGATGTGGCCGCTGTTCGCCGAGTACCTGATCGGCATCGCGTGGGCGTACTCGATGTCGTTCATCCTGCTGCTCGCGCTGATCGACGTGGTCTACCCGCTTCCGCCGAACTGGCATGTATCCGTGGTGCCGCACTGGCACGGGATGCTGCTGGTCGCGACCTGCATCCTGCAGCTGATCATCGGCAGCATGATCGATCGTCGTTACGACGAAAAACTCCTGATGTATTTCCTTGACACCATCTGGTACCCCGTCGCCTTCTGGCTGATCAGCATGATCACCACCGTCGTCGCCCTGCCCGCCGTCGTACTGCGGGGCCGCGGCAAGCGGGCCGTATGGGTCAGTCCCGACCGAGGCATTCGACATGAAGAACGCGCCGATTATTGACCTTTCCCTGCGCGCACCGCGCGAAATCATCGCCGAACGCGGCAGGTTCGTCGGGCCCGTGCTCGTCGCGTGGTACCGCCTGTTGCGGCCCGCGCTCGTCGGCGGCGTATGGGCATCGATCTGCATCTACACGTACCGCTACCTGCTGCCGTTCAACGAGGCCGAGATGCCGATCGAGCAGATCGTGTTCTACGTAACGAGTATCGCGCTCATCGCCGGCACGATCGTCACGTGGCTGATCGCCGGGCGCGTCGTGCACCCGTTCGCGTACCGGTTGCGCACGTCGAAGATGCTGCGTCGCTCGGCCAGCGTGAAGATGCGCGCGGTGCCGCCGACCGCGCTCGCGGGCGCCCGCCGGCGCGGCGCGCGGCGCACGACGCGCATTCTCGTCGCGTCGCACGACGCGAACGGCTCGATTTCCGGCATCGAATGGGTCGCGCACGCAGGGCCGCAACCCCGCGAATAAGTCACCGGAAAGGGACCGCGCCGGGAGCGACGCGTGCCCGCACGGCGCGATGCCGTTGCCGAAATCGTGCTGACGCGCGCCGCGCGCCAGCCGCCAACTTCTTGTGGACGAGGTGAATCATGTGCGGAATCGTCGGAGCAAGCGGCCTGAACAATCAGGTGCCGCAACTGGTCAATGCGCTGAGCCGGCTCGAGTATCGCGGCTACGATTCGTGCGGCATCGCCGTGCAGGGTGACGGCCGCCTGCGCAGCGAACGCACGCTGCGGCGGGTAACCGACCTGCAGGCCCGCGTGCTGACGCTGGGCCTCGAAGCGCGGACCTGCATCGCGCATACGCGCTGGGCGACCCACGGCGCGCCGTCGGAAATGAACGCGCATCCGATCATGTCCGGCGACACGATCGCGGTCGTCCACAACGGGATCATCGAGAATCACGACACGTTGCGCGCCGAATTGCGGGAGCGCGGCTACGTGTTTCGCGGCCAGACCGACACCGAGGTCATCGCGCACCTGATCCACAGCCTCTATCGCGACGACCTGTTCGACGCGGTCGTGCGCGCCGTCAAACGGCTGCACGGCGCGTACGCGATCGCGGTGCTGAGCGCGCGCGAGCCGCAGCGCCTCGTCGCCGCGCGCGCGGGCTCACCGCTCGTGATCGGCATCGGCGCGGAGCAGAACTACCTCGCGTCGGACTGCGCAGCGCTCGGCGACCTGACCGACCGTTTCGTCTACCTGGAAGACGGCGACGTCGCGCTGATCACCCCGGAGCGCATCGCGGTGGTCGACGCGGGCGGCCACGAAGCGCGGCGCCCGCTGTGCGAAGTGAAGGCGCGCGAAGGCGACGCCGTGCTCGGCCCGTACCAGCATTTCATGCAGAAGGAGATCTTCGAGCAGCCGAAGGCGATCGACAGCACGCTCGACGGCATCGACGCGATCTCGCCGGCACTGTTCGACGCGACCGACGGCACGCGCGCCCAGCTGTCGAGAGTCAGGAGCGTGCTGTTGCTCGGTTGCGGCACCAGCTACTACGCGGGCCTGACCGCGAAATACTGGCTGGAGAGCATCGCCGGCATCCCCGCGCAGGTCGAGATCGCCAGCGAATTCCGCTACCGCGACACGGTGGCCGATCCGCGTACGCTCGTCGTCGGCATCTCGCAATCGGGCGAGACGGCCGACACGATCGGCGCACTCGAACAGGCCCGCGCGACGGGCCAGACGTTGTCGATGGCGATTTGCAACGTCGCCACCAGCACGATCGCGCGCAACGCGCCGCTGCGGTTCCTGACGCGGGCCGGCATCGAGCTCGGCGTCGCGTCGACCAAGGCGTTCACGACGCAGCTCGTCGCGCTGTTCGTGCTGACGCTGACGCTCGCTCAACTGCGTGGCCGGCTCGACGCGGCACAGGTCGCGCTGCACCTGAAGCAGTTGCGCGCGCTGTCCGGCCGCATCAGCCACGCGCTCGCGCTGGAAACGCAGATCATGGGCTGGGCCGCGAAGTTCGCGCGCACCGAGAACGCGCTGTTCCTCGGGCGCGGCATTCATTTCCCGATCGCGATGGAGGGCGCGCTGAAACTCAAGGAAGTGTCGTACATCCACGCCGAAGGCTATGCGGCCGGCGAGCTGAAGCATGGCCCGCTCGCGCTCGTCACGAGCGCGATGCCGGTCGTCACGATCGCGCCGGACGACCGCCTGTTCCAGAAGCTCAAGTCCAACATGGCCGAAGTACGCGCACGCGGCGGGCGGCTCTACGTGCTGGCCGGCAGCGCGCTCGAGATCGACGCCGACCGCGACACGCACCTGATCCGCGTGCGCGAATCGGGCGACCTGCTGTCGCCGATCGTCAACGTGATCCCGCTGCAACTGCTCGCGTATCACGTGGGCTGCGCGCGCGGCGCCGACGTCGACAAGCCGCGCAATCTCGCGAAATCGGTGACGGTCGAATGAAGCGACGCGCGCGTGCGGCGCACGCGGCTGCGCTGGGTGTCGCGGCCGCGCTGGGCGGCGCCTGCGGCATCGTCACGGCGCCGCCGCCTGCCTGCGCCGCCGCGCCGCCGGTCGTGCATACGGTCACCGTGCCGGCGCCGGCTGCGGCATCGCCCCGCCCGGGCGTCGATCCGCGCAGCTTCATGCACGGCATCGGCGTGGCCGACGCCGGCGACGGCAGGCGCTGGGTGTTCTTCAGCAGCTCGGGCCTCGCGCCGCGCGGCGCGCTGCGCAGCGGTAACTGGCCGCATGACGTGTACGTCGGCGAATGGCTGCCCGGCAAGCCGCAACTGGTGCACGTCCGTCCGTTCATCAGCCGCCCCGAGGCGCAGGAACCCGTATCGGTCGCGCAGAACGCGCGCGGCGACATCTTCGTCACGTTCGAGGACGGCTGGAACACGCCGAACGTCGTGAGCCAGCGATACGGCGTCTATCGGCGCGACCTGAAGCCGGTCAAGCCGTATCCGAACGACGTCGAGTCCGGCGGCCACTCGGGGCACGTCGCCACGGCGGCCGACCGCTTCGTCGTGTTCTATTCGGCCGACTGGATCGACGGCGGCGGCGTCGACAACCTCGGCACCGGCAACGGCGTCTACGTGAAAACCTACGACGCGGCCGGGCGCGTGCTCAACCATGTCGCGGTCGCGCCGCGCCGCCGCGAGTGGTGGCCCGTCGTCGCGGGCTCGCCGCACACCGCGCTGCTCGTGTGGCAGAAATTCATCGAAGGCAGCACCGACGCGACGCTCGAATACGCGATGTTCGACCCGGTCACCGCGAAGCTGGACAAGCTCGGGACGCTGAACGACGCGATCCGGTACTACGTGTACTCGTCGGCTTATGTGCCGGCGATCGATCGCTTCCTCGTCGTCACGACGACGGCGGACGATCGCGGCGTCGCGATGCTGATCGCGCCGGACGGCCGCCGCACGGCGACGCTCGACTGCCTGCCCGCGTCGGTGCGCGAGTCCGGCATCGGGGTGTCGGGCGCGCATGCGTATGTGCCGATCCGCGACGGGCGGCTGCTGACGCTCGCGCTCGGGCCCGCGGACATCGCGGTCGGCGGCGTGCAGCGCTCGCCGATTCCGTGGAGCACGACGGGCATCGCCGGCTTCCCGGCGAGCGGCACCGCGATGCATTTCGTGTCGCTGACGCCGTCGGGCGCGCGCGAAGCGGATTTCGAACCGGCGCACGAGACGCCATGGCCGAACGGCGAAGCGCGTTGTTCAAGTCATTGACGCAGGCCCGGCAGCGGGTTGGCCGTCAACGCGGTGGGGGCGAGCGCGCCCGCCCCTGATCCGTCGATCCGCTCTTTCCCGCGTCGCGTTGCGCGCTGCCGCAGCGTGCCCCGCCCCGATCGTCGGGCACGCGCGCCGCTTGCGCCGCAGTCGCCAGCGTCGCGCGTACCGGATAGACTGTCGCCCGATTCCTTCCCTCGGCCGCGGCCTGCTTCGCATGTCGCCGCCGCAACGCCCCTTCCCGGAGAACGCATGCTGATGCGCCGGTGGTTTCCGCTTTTGCTGCTGACGATCTGCGTCGTCGGACAACACGCGTCGGCGCAGTCCGCGCTCGAACTCGACACCGACGGCACGGCCCGCGCCCTCACGCGGCAAACGCTGCTCGCGCGCCCCGATGCGACGGACGTCCACGTGCCGCGCGACATCGCGTACGGCCGGCCGATGACGTTCCGCGCGGT
The DNA here is from genome assembly GCF_001718555.1 of Burkholderia metallica. Classification (NCBI taxonomy): domain Bacteria; kingdom Pseudomonadati; phylum Pseudomonadota; class Betaproteobacteria; order Burkholderiales; family Burkholderiaceae; genus Burkholderia; species Burkholderia metallica. Next base: position 1,080,180 of record NZ_CP013403.1, on the reverse strand, counting down.
GCCGTTCGCGGCGCTGCTCGGCGACACGCCGCTGCCGGCCGATGGCGTGCTCGAAACCCGCGCGGCCGACGGCTTCGCCGCGCAACTGCCGCTGGACCTCGTCGCCCGCCGCACGCCGGCCGGCGCCGTTCCGTGGCTCGCGATCGAGGACCCGGCGCATCCGTGGCCGAAGCTGCCCGGCAAGCAGGTCAGCGCGGGGCCGTTCTATCTGGTCTGGCTCGGGCCGCACGCGTCGTCGGTGCGCGGCGAGCAGTGGCCGTACCAGATCGTGCGCGTCACGATCGAATCGTCGCCGCTCGCGCGCTGGCCGTCGCTCGCCGTCGATCCCGCATTGCCCGCGAACGATCCGGCCCGCGCGGGCCAGCGACTGTTCGTCACGCAATGCCTCGCGTGCCATCGTCTCGACGGCGCGGGCAGCAGCCATGCCGGCCCCGACCTGAACACGCCGATGAATCCGGTCGACTACTTCCAGCCCGCCGCGCTGCGCCGCTATATCCGCAACCCGGCATCGGTGCGCGACTGGCCGGGCCGCAGCATGCCGGCGTTTCCCCCCGATCAGCTGAGCGAGCGCGAACTCGACCAGATCGTCGCGTATCTCGCGTACATGGCGCGGCGCAAGGCCGGTCAATGACGTATGACTCGCCCCCGCAAGGAACCTCGATGACGTCAGGCGATACGCTGTTTACCGTTGCAACGATCACGGCCGCGCAAACGCACCCGCTGCGCGCGACGATCCTGCTGAACGGCGATCTGAACGCGTGCGAACTCGCCGGCGATCATGCGCCGACAACCCTGCACGTCGGCGTGCGCGATGCGTCGGGTATCGTCGCGATCGCGTCGCTCTGCGAAGAGCCGCGCGACGACGATCCCGCGCAGCCGGCGTGGCGGCTGCGCGGGATGGCCGTCCACCCGGCCGTGCGCGGCCTGGGCTTCGGGCGAATGCTGGTGCAGGTTTGCGTGCGGCACGCCGACGCGCACGGCGCCGCGCTCGTGTGGTGCACGGCACGCGAAGCCGCGTACCGGTTCTATGAAAAGCTCGGGTTCGCAGCCGACGGGGCGATGGTGACGATGCCGGGGCGCACCGATACCGCATTTCACGTGATGCGGCGCTATCTCGACCGACCGTCGCCGGCGGCCTGACGCGCGCCGCACGCACGCAACGTCAGCGGAAAACCGGCACGGCGCGCACTTCCCGCCGGCGCGCCGCGCAACGTACGCTCAAGCTTCCTGCGCGCTCTGCAGCACCGCGCGCAACAGCACGTCGGCGCCCGCCGCCGCCCATTCGGGCGTAATCGCTTCGGCTTCGTTGTGGCTCAGCCCGTCGACGCACGGCACGAAGATCATCCCCGTCGGCGCGACACGCGCGACATAGCACGCGTCATGGCCCGCCCCCGACACGATGTCCATGTGCGGCAGCCCGAGCGCGCGGGCCGCATCGCGCACCGTGTCGATGCAGCGCGGTGCGAACGGGATCGGCGCATACGTGAAGATCTGCTCGATCTGCGCACCGAGACCGGTTTCGTCGGCCACGCGCGCCAGTTCCGCACGCAGCGCCGCATCCAGTGCGTCGAGTACCGCGTCGTCGGGGTGGCGGAACTCGACCGTGAAGAAGCAGCCGCCCGGCACCGTGTTGCGCGAATTCGGCCGCGCGTCGATCATCCCGACCGTCGCGCGCGCGTGCGGCGCATGACGGCGGCCGAGCGCGTCGACGAACGCGATCATCCGCGCGGCGCCGACCAGCGCATCGCGGCGGAATTCCATCGGCGTCGTGCCCGCGTGCGCATCGACACCGGTGAGCGTCACCTCGTACCAGCGTTGCCCCTGCCCGGCCGTCACGACGCCGATCGTCTTGCCGGCCCGTTCGAGAATCGCGCCCTGTTCGATGTGCAGCTCGTACGCCGCATGCACCGGATAGCCGCCGACGGGCTCCGCGCCCGCGTAGCCGATCCGCGCCAGCTCCTCGCCGATCGTCCGGCCCGCAGCGTCGGTGCGCGACAGCCCGTATTCGAGCGTGTAGACGCCCGAGAACACGCCGGCCGACACCATCGCCGGCGCGAAGCGCGACCCTTCCTCGTTGGTCCAGATCACGACGTCGATCGGGCGCTCGGTCTCGATACCCGCATCGTTCAGCGCGCGCACGACCTCGAGCCCGCCGAGCACGCCGTAGATGCCGTCGTAGCGGCCGCCCGTCGGCTGCGAATCGGCGTGCGAGCCCGTCATGACCGGCGCGGCGTCGGGGTTGCGGCCCGCGCGGCGCGCGAACACGTTGCCCATCCGGTCGACGCGCACCGTGCAGCCGGCGTCCTGCGCCCATTGCACGAACAGGTCGCGCGACTCGCGATCGAGATCGGTCAGCGCCAGACGGCAGACGCCGCCCTTCGGCGTCGCGCCGATCTCGGCCATCCGGTCGAGCGACGCCCACAGGCGCGCGCCGTCGACGCGCGGCACGCCCGCGCTCGCGCGTTGGGCATCCACGGTGAAGCTGACGTTGGCGGTGTCGTCACGCATCGCCGTTCTCCGGCGCGGCCTGCCGCGCGTAGCGGAAGTCGCAGCGCTTGCCGCCTTGCATGATCGTGCTCGTGCGCGTGAGCGCGATGTCCGGCGCATAGCCCTGGATGAAATAGCTGTCGCGCGCGCAGCTCAGCAGGTGCCCGATCTCGCCGAGCCCCATCGCGTGGTACATCTCCGCGTAGCTGCAGCGATGCACGTCGTAGTCGTAGTGCGCGTCGTCCGCGCGCTTCACCTCGACGTCGAGCGCATCGTCCTTTTCCCACAGCACCTGCAGCGCGATGAACGACTGCACGCTCGTGCCGTCCGGCTCCTGCGCGGCGAACGTGCGGCCCGCGTCGACGGCCGCGCCGCGCACGGCTTCCGCGATCACCGCCTGCGCGCGCTCGGTGCCGAACTCGCGCTTCATGATCTCGTAGATCGGCTTGATGATTTCCGCTTCGATGCGCCGCCGCGCGAGGATGCCGAGGCGCGTGTCCTCGGGGGCGGCGGCGGATGGGGAGGTCGCTTCGGTCATGGGGATCGTCTCCGTTGTGTCGTGGTTCATTGCCGCGCCGCGGTGCGCGCGCCGCCGAGCACGTCGACGACGGTCCACTTGCCGCCGCGCACCTGGTAGATCGTGAAGGCCGGGTCTTTCAGGTTGCCGTCGGCATCGAACGCGATGCGTCCCGTCACGCCGGGCCGGTCGATCGCGCGCACCGCCGCGACCAGCTTCGCCGGCTGCGTCGTGCCGGCCTTCTGCGCGGCCGCGATCAGCGTGGCGGCCGCGTCGTACGCGAACGGCGCATGCAGTTCGATCGGGGCATGAAAGCGCGCCTGGTATTGCGTGTCGAACGCTTTGCCGCCCGGCATCCGCGCGAGCGGCAGGCCCGGTTCGAGCGCGGTCACGCCGTCGCCGTCCTTGCCCGCGAGCGACAGGAAGGTTTGACTCACGAAGCCGCCCGCGCCGAGCAGCGGCGCGTTCACGCCGAGCTGGCGCATCCGGCGCGCGATCGGCGCGGCCTGCGCGTCGAGCCCGCCGAAGAACACGAGATCCGCGCGCTTGCCCTTGATTGCCGTCAGCACGCCGCTGAAGTCGGTCGTCTTGTCGTTCACGTACTGGCGGTCGACGATCGCGCCGCCGTTCGCCTGCACGCCCTTGATGAACTGGTCGGCCAGCCCCGCGCCGAACGACGTGCGATCGTCGATCACCGCGATGCGCTTCGCCTTCAGCGTCTTCACCGCGTACGCGCCCGTGAAGTTGCCGCCCGCATCGTCGTGACCCATGATGCGGAACGCCGTCGCGTAGCCCTGCTGCGTGTATTGATGGCCGGTGGATGCCGGCGCGATCTGCGGAATGCCCGCATCGCGATAGACGCGCGACGCCGGCACGCTGCAGCCCGTGTTCCAATGGCCGACGACGCCGATCACGTGCCGGTCGACCAACTGCTGCGCGACCGCGACGGCCGTGCGCGGATCGGATTGATCGTCGGCCGCGACGAGCTTGTAGACCACCGCCTTGCCGCCGATGGTCGGATGCTTCGCGTTCGCGTCGTCGATCGCGAGTTGCGCGCCGTTCTGCAGATCCTTGCCGATCCGCGCGGACGGGCCGGTGAGCGGCGCGGCGAGACCGATCAGGATCGTCTGCGGCGCGGATTGCGCGAAGGCGGGAACGGAGGCGACCAGGGCGGCCGCCGAAAATGCGAGGCTGGCGGGGAGGAAGGCGAGTTTCATGTGCGGGGATCGGCGAGTCGAATCAAAACATGAAAAATATTAAATATTCAGCACCCAAACCCCAAATACCCAATTGTTGGATGCTTATGCCATTCCCTGCACATTAACCTACTGCGCTGTAAATAAACGACATTTTCTTGTTGTCGCTTACCCTGACTTTTCGATAAAATTCGACACATGAAAAATATCGAACAATTGCCGCACGATCCGCCATTGCGCGCGGTGCGTGCGTTCGAAGCCTTCGCGCGTCTCGGGTCGGTCACCGCGGCGGCGGGCGAGCTCGACATCACGCCGTCGGCGGTCAGCCATCAGCTTCAGCTGCTCGAAGCGTTCATCCAGACGCCGCTGACGGTGCGCGAAGGCCGGCTGCTGGCGCTCACCGACGAAGGCCGCGACTACTACCGCTCGATCAGCGCCGCGTTCTCGGTGCTGCGCAGCGCGACGCGCTTCGTGCGCGACCGCTCGTCGCTGCGGCAGATCACCGTCAGCCTGATTCCGCTGCTCGGCATCGGCTGGTTCATCCCGCGCCTGCACGCGTTCCTCGCCGACAACACGGACGTCGACGTCACCGTGCTGTACGCGCATCACCGCAACTACCGCAGCGATGCGTCCGACCTGTCGATCCGCTTCGGCACCGGCGACTGGCCCGGCTATCGCTGCGAGCGGCTGCTGCCGGGCGCGATGGTGCCGATGTGCAGCCCGGCGTTCCTGAAGCGCCACGGGCCGTTTCGCACGCCGGCCGATCTCGCGCGCGCACCGCTCGTGCACGACGAGGACCGCAGCACGTGGGTCAACTGGCTGCAGGGGGCCGGCGTGCGGCACGTGTCGCATGCGGTGGGGCCGATGTTCGAGGACGGCCAGCTCACGCTGAGCGCCGCGCGCGCGGATCTCGGCGCGGCGTTGCTGCGCGCGCCGCTGGTCGAACGCGAACTGGCGAACGGCGAACTCGTGAAGCTGTTCGATCACGCGCTCGACGACGGGCGCGATTACTACCTGTGCACGCGCGAGGATGCGGACACGCCGGACGGCGCGCGGCGGCTCGCGGCGTGGTTGAGGAAGATGGCGGGGATCTGAGCGGCGCACCGCGCTCGCGCTGCCGGATGCGCGAGCACTCGCCGCGCCGCCTCCTGCCCGGGTCTTGCACGCGCGCGATTGAATATATACGATATACATATCATATATCGGAGGCTGTCATGAGCCGGATTCTGATCGACCTGTCGAACGGCCAGCTCGACGAGCTGGCCGCCATCGTCGAGACTGAACGTCGTCCCCGCGCCGCGGTCATCCGCGACGCGATCGATGCCTACATTGCCCTGCACAAGCGCCCGCTCGCCGACGACGTCTTCGGTCTCTGGAAGGATCGCGCGGTCGACGGGCTCGCCTACCAGGAGGAATTGCGTTCGGAATGGTAAAAGCGCTCTTCGACACCAACATCCTGATCGACTATCTGGGCGGCGTGGAATCCGCCCGCGCGGAACTGGGCCGCTACGACTATCGTGCGATCAGCACGATCTCGTGGATGGAGGTCCTGGTCGGTACGTCCGCACGCGACGAAGCCCCGATCCGCGCGTGGCTTTCGTCGTTCGACGTCATCGCGCTCGACAGCACGATTGCCGATCGCGCCGTGACCATTCGAAAGGAACGCCGCATCCGCCTGCCCGACGCGATCGTCTGGGCATCGGCGCAAGTAAACGGCCTGCTGCTCGTGTCGCGCAACGCGAAAGACTTTCCTCCCACCGAGCCCGGCGTCCGGATGCCGTACCGGATCTGACGCGAGGCGCGCGGCTGCGCGCGTCCCTCCTTTCGCCGCGACCTGCTCCGCGATCCAAAGCCGCCGGACGAGCCTCCCCGCATCGTCGTCAAACAAGGGCCGGAAGCAGATAGAAATTCCCGATGCCGCGGATTGAAACAAGCAATTTCACAAACTCAGGGTGAACCCGGATACTGGCAACACTCCACTCCACACCGAAGCAAAGGAAACCACCAGATGCCGATCATCAACACCCAAATCAAACCGTTCAAGGCAACCGCATACCACAACGGCGAGTTCGTGCCCGTCTCGGAAGAAAACTTCAAGGGCAAGTGGTCCGTCGTCGTGTTCTACCCGGCCGACTTCACGTTCGTCTGCCCGACCGAACTGGGCGACCTCGCCGACCGTTACGCGGAATTCCAGAAGCTGGGTGTCGAAATCTACGGCGTGTCGACCGACACGCACTTCACGCACAAGGCATGGCACGACACGTCGGACACGATCGGCAAGATCAAGTACCCGCTGGTCGGCGACCCGACGCTCACGCTGTCGCGCAACTTCGACGTGCTGATCGAGGAAGAAGGGATGGCGCTGCGCGGCACGTTCGTGATCAACCCGGAAGGCGAGATCAAGCTGTGCGAAATCCACGACAACGGCATCGGCCGCGACGCAGGCGAACTGCTGCGCAAGGTGCAGGCTGCGCAGTACATCGCGGCGCACCCGGGTGAAGTGTGCCCGGCCAAGTGGACGCCGGGTGCGGAAACGCTGACCCCGTCGCTCGACCTGATCGGCAAGATCTGACGATCGCCGCGCGCGCCTCGCCCGGGGCGCGCGAGCCGCACCAAGACGGGCCGCGGCAGCATGCGGCCCGCACCCTCCTCCGGCACGACGTGCCCGACCCGCCTCATCAATACGGAATCCGAAACGCCATGCTCGACGCCAATCTCAAGAACCAACTGAAAGCGTACCTCGAAAAGATCACGCGCCCGATCGAACTCGTCGCGTCGCTCGACGACGGCGCGAAATCGCAGGAACTGCTGGCGCTGCTGAACGAGATTGCGTCGCTGACGGATCGCGTGAGCGTGACCGAACGCCGCGACGACGCCGAGCGCAAGCCGTCGTTCTCGATCGGCGAGCCCGGCAAGCCGGCGGGCATCCGCTTCGCCGGCATCCCGATGGGGCATGAATTCACGTCGCTCGTGCTCGCGCTGCTGCAGACGGGCGGCCATCCGATCAAGCTCGACGACGACGTGATCGAACAGATCCGCGCGCTCGACGGCGACTACGCGTTCGAAACGTATTTCTCGCTGTCGTGCCAGAACTGCCCGGAAGTCGTGCAGGCGCTGAACGTGATGTCGCTGATCAACCCGCGCATCCGTCACGTCGCGATCGACGGCGCGCTGTTCCAGGATGAAGTCGAGTCGCGCCAGATCATGGCCGTGCCGACGATGTTCCTGAACGGCGCATCGTTCGGCCAGGGCCGCAGCAGCGTGAAGGAAATCCTCGCGAAGCTCGATACGGGTGCGAGCGCGCGCGCCGCGAAATCGCTGGAAAACAAGCCGGTGTTCGACACGCTGATCGTCGGCGGCGGCCCGGCGGGCGCGGCCGCGGCCATCTATTCGGCGCGCAAGGGCATCGCGACGGGCGTCGTCGCCGAGCGCTTCGGCGGCCAGGTGCTCGACACGATGGCGATCGAGAATTTCGTCTCGGTGCAGGAAACCGAAGGGCCGAAGTTCGCGACCGCGCTCGAACAGCACGTGAAGCAGTACGACGTCGACATCATGGACGTGCAGCGCGCGGATGCGCTGATTCCGGGCGACGTGCACCAGATCCGCCTCGCGAACGGCGCGGTGCTGAAGGCGAAGACGATCGTTCTCGCGACCGGCGCGCGCTGGCGCGAAATCAACGTGCCGGGCGAGCGCGAATACCGCAACCGCGGTGTCGCGTACTGCCCGCACTGCGACGGCCCGCTGTTCAAGGGCAAGCGCGTCGCGGTGGTCGGCGGCGGCAACTCGGGCGTCGAGGCCGCGATCGACCTCGCCGGCATCGTGAAGGAAGTCACGCTGATCGAATTCGGCGCGCAACTGCGGGCGGACGAAGTGCTGCAGCGCAAGCTGCGCAGCCTGCCGAACGTGACGATCGTCACGCAGGCGCAGACGACCGAGCTGACCGGCGACGGGAGCAAGCTGAACGGGCTCGTCTACAAGGATCTGCGCTCGGGCGACACGCAGCGCATCGAGCTCGAAGGCGTGTTCGTGCAGATCGGCCTCGTGCCGAACACCGAATGGCTGAAGGGCACGGTCGAACTGTCGAAGCACGGCGAGATCGTCGTCGATGCGCGCGGCGCGACGTCGATACCGGGCGTATTCGCGGCCGGCGACGTGACGACGGTGCCGTTCAAGCAGATCGTGATCGCGGTGGGCGAAGGCGCGAAGGCATCGCTCGGCGCGTTCGATCACCTGATCCGGCAGGACGTGGCGCCGGTGGCCGCCGCGCAGCCGCAGGCCGAAGAGGCCGTCGCCGCGTAACGCGCGTCAGCCCGTCGACATACGCGTTTGTCTCTCTTGGCCCCGCATGCTTTGGTCGGCGTGCGGGGCCCTTTTTATACGCAAGACATCGGCGCTTACTGGGGCGCGGCCGGGCCGTCGTTCGCCGGCACGGGCGCAGGCGCCGTCGACTTGAAACTGCTCGACTGCCTGACCAGTTGCTCGGTCATCGCGGCGGCCACCGGATTCGCGCCGGACGACGCCTTTCCCTGACGATACGAACCGGTGCTCGCCGACGTCGCCTGCATCGATGACGTCGACGGCGTCGACGGCGGCGGCAGCGACGGATCGAGCTTCGCCGATTCCCTGACGAGCGCGGCCGTCTCCGGCGTTTCGGATTTCGTCGCGGCCGGTGCGGCGGCTGCGTGGCGGTCGAGGCCATCGCGCTTGCGCGGCGCATGTTGCGCGGCCTGCGCGGGCGCAGCCGACGGAGCGAGTGCGGCGGCCGGTGCCGGCGGGGTCGAATCCTGTGCATCCACCGTCACGACGTTGACCTTGGGCGGCGGCGCGGCCGGCTTCGTCTCGGGTTGCGGCTTGTCGCTGACTATCGGAACGGGGGGAGCCGCCGCAGGCGCGGCGCCCACGCGCGCGGTTGCGGCCGGTGCGGGTGCGGGTGCGGATAAAGACGGCGCGGCAGCCGCCTGCTTCGTTGCCGTCGGTGCCGACGGCGCGATCGCGCCCTGCACCGCGTGATCGTCGCCCGCGGGCGCCGCGGCAACAGGCGCGGCCGAATCGCCGATGCCGGCGTCTTCGATCGCACGGTGGTCCGCGCGCAGCAGCATCACGTACGCGGAGCCGGCCGCGACGACCAGGAGGCCGCCTGCGATCATCATGGTTTTACGGGTACTCGTCATGCTTGCTCACCGATCGTATCCACGTGAACAAGCCATCATACGCGGCCGGCGTGCGTTGATCCCGCATGAATACATTTGGTTGCATTGATGTCGGCAAAGGCCGCCGACGCGGTGCCGCGCGCCCTATCGTCAGACGGAAAAAATACCGCGCACGCCCGTCAGATGCAGAAGATCGCGACCGCGATCCCGCCGAACAGCAGCCACTTGACGATGTAGTACACGGTGCGATTCCACGCCTTCAGGCGCTTGCCGGCACGGCGAATTGCATACAGGTACCTGAACGCACGATTGAGCCCGCCCGTGCGATCGCCGGTTTCGTTCGGCGACGCGGCCGCGCGCATCAACAGTTGCCCGAATGCATCGTTCACGCGCTGCGCCCAGCGATATTTCATCGGGCGATCGATGTCGCAGAACAGGATCACGCGATCGTGCGCGGTGCGGTTTTCGGCCCAGTGCAGATACGTCTCGTCGAACATCACGGCCTCGCCGTCGCGCCATGCGTACGACTCGCCGTCGACGACGATCCGGCACGCGTCGTCGTTCGGCGTATCGAGCCCGAGGTGGTAGCGCAGCGAGCCCGCATACGGATCGCGATGCAGCCCGAGCTTGCCGCCCGGCGGCAGCTGCGCGAACATCGCCGCCTTGATCGACGGAATCCGCGACAGGATCTCGACCGAGCGCGGACATAATGCCTGCGCGGACGGATGCGGCGCGTCGTACCACTTCAGGTAGAAACGCTTCCAGCCGTGGCGAAAGAACGAATTGAAACCGATGTCGTTGTACTCGCCCGACGCCTTGATCCGGCTCGCGTCGCGCAATGCGAGCGCTTCGCTGCGGAACGTGCGCCATTCGCGCTGCAGCACCGCGAGTTCCGGAAAATGATTCGTGTCGAGAAACGGCGTGGTCGGCACCGACGAGAACGCGTACGAAAAGCAGTTCAGCGGTGCGGTAAAGGTCGAGTGGTCGGATAGTTGCCTGAACAACGGGTGCCGAACCTTGCCGCGCCGATGCGTGTACGCGACACACGCAATGAACACGATCAACAGGACCCAGCGCATCGATATTTCCCCCGTAAGCTGTTTGCCAAAATTCTAGGTACGGGGAAATTTTCCTGCTCTGACGCGCAGATCGTACGGCGCGCCTGTCACGACGCGGCGAGGCGGTGGATCGATCCGCGCCGAAACGCCGAAAAGCCCGAAAATACGGGCTTTTCGGGCAATCCTGATGCGCGCGCGACCTGCTGCCGACGCACGCGCCGGCGGCGATTATTCCGGAAACGGCAAATCAGTTTGTCCGTCTGCGCGCATATCGAACGTGTTGAGCGTCATCGCGACGAGCGCGTAATAGCCGAGCAGTGCGACGAGGTTCACCACGGTCTCGTGGCCGAAGCGCGCCTGCGCGCGCGCGAACGTCGCATCGCTCACGCGGCGCGTGTCGTACAGCTCGCTCGCGAACGCATGGATCAGCGCGTCGTCGTCCGATTCGAACGCGGGCGCGACGCCGCGCCGGATCGCGTCGGCCGTCGCGGCCGGCACGCCTGCGTCGAGCGCGATCGGATAATGGATGTGCCATTCCGCCTGCGAACGCCAGCGCGCCGCAGTCACGAGAATCGCGAGTTCCGACAGGCGCAGCGGCAGCCCCGTGCGATAGCGGCAGAACGCGCCGAGCTTCTGTGCGTGCTGAGCGAGCTCGGGGCTCGCGATCCAGCCGAGAAACGGCCCGTTCAGGTTGCCGCGCGGGCCGCTGAGAATGTCGGCGAGCACGGCCTTCTGTTCGTCGGTGGCCGACGCGGGATCGAAAGGAGGCAGTCTGTTGGTCATGGTGAGCCTTCGGTGAGGTCCGCGTTCACGCGTGGGCCGCGGCGAGCGCCGCGCCGATCGCGCCGGACAGCCGTTCGACGATCGTGTCGATCTGCTGCGCGGTACTGACGAACGGCGGCGCGACCAGGATGTGGTCGCCGTGCACGCCGTCGATCGTGCCACCCATCGGATACACCATCAACCCGCGTTGCATTGCCTCGCGCTTGACCGCCGCATGCAGTTTCAGCGCGGGATCGAACGTCGCCTTGGTGTCGCGATCGCGCACGAGTTCGACGCCGACGAACAGGCCGCGGCCGCGCACGTCGCCGACGTGCGGATGCGAACCGTAATGCTCGCGCAACGTTGCGCGCAGTTGTTCGCCGCGCGCCTTCACGTTGTCGAGCAGATGCTCTTCGGCGATCACGCGCTGCACTTCGAGCGCGGCCGCGCAGGCGGTCGCGTGGCCGAGGTACGTGTGGCCGTGCTGGAAGAAGCCCGAGCCGTCGACGATCGTCCGGTAGATCCGGTCGCTCACCAGCGTCGCGCCGATCGGCTGGTAACCCGCGCCGAGCCCTTTCGCGATCGTCAGCAGGTCGGGCGCGACGCCGTCTTCTTCGCACGCGTACAGATAGCCCGTGCGCCCCATTCCCGACATGATTTCGTCGAGGATCAGCAGCACGCCGTACTGGTCGCACACCGCGCGAATCTTCTTCAGGTACGTGCGCACGGGCGGCACCGCGCCGGCCGTCGCACCGACCACCGTCTCCGCGACGAACGCCGCGACGTTTTCCGCGCCGAGCTCGACGATCTTCCGTTCGAGTTCGTCGGCCAGACGCTGCGCATACGCTTCGTCGGCTTCACCGGCCTGCTGGTCGCGGTACGCATAGCACGGGCTCACGTGGTGCGCTTCGATCAGCAGCGGCAGGAACGGCTCGCGCCGCCACGCGTTGCCGCCGATCGCGAGCGCGCCGAGCGTGTTGCCGTGATAGCTCTGGCGCCGCGCGATGAAGTGGCGGCGCTGCGGCTCGCCCTTCTCGACGAAATACTGGCGCGCGAGCTTCAGCGCGGCCTCGATCGCCTCGGAGCCGCCCGACACGAAATACACGTGTTCGAGGCCCGCCGGCGCGGCGTCGACGAGCCGGTCGGCCAGTTCCTCCGCCACGTCGGTCGTGAAGAACGACGTATGCGCGTACGCCAGTTGCTGCGCCTGCCGCTTGATCGCGTCGATCACGCGCTGGTTGCTGTGGCCGAGACACGACACGGCCGCGCCGCCGCACGCATCGATGTAGCGCTTGCCGGTGGAGTCGATGATTTCGATGCCGTCGCCGGCGACGGCGACGGGCAACGTGGCGCGCGGAGCGCGATGGAAAACGGTCGTCATGCGTTGCCTCATGGTTCAGGACGCGTCGTGCGCGCGTCCGGACGGCACGATGCGCGTCGCGAAACGCTGCGTGCCGTGTTGATGAATCGTGAAATCGATCGATGCCGCGCCGATCGCGAACACTGCGGTTGCCAGCGTGTTCTCGTCGTCGGGGTCGGCCGGATCGTCGCGGTAGATCGGCAGCCCTTGCGGCGCGCGATCGCCGAGCACGTGCAGCAGCGCGGCGGCGTCGATCGTGTCGATGCCGGGCGTCAGCGCGTCAACGCGGCGCTGGCGGTCGGCAGACGACTGCGTGACGATCTGCGCCTCCGCGTCGCAACCGGGATGCACGAGATGGTTCGCGTGGCCCGCGAGCCGTGCGACATCGACGACCGAACAGCGCGCGACGCTCGCCTCGATGCTCAGCACGCGTTCATCGCCGGTCGCACCGAGCGTGTGATGAAAGCCGCTCGCGCGCGCATGCCCGCGCAGCACGTCGACCGCCGCATCGAGCGACGTCGCGTCGAGCACGGCGCGCGCGAGGATCATGCGCGGGACGCCCGGCGCCGGTGTGCGGATCCGCAGGTTGTTGATCGCCTGCGCGATGCCCGCGCGGTTCGCGGCAAACGTATGGCCCGGCAGCGAGCCGGGATAGTAGAAACTGACGAAGCCCGGCTTGCCCGCCGGATGCACGTCGACGAGCAGGCAGCGTTCGCGCAGGTACGGATCGCCGTCCTCGTTGTGCGCGATCCAGCGCGTGCCGTTCGCATCGCGCGCAGCGAGCGTCGTGCAGCCGTCCGGCGCGTTGTGGATCAGCTCGCCGCGGCAGTTCCACAGGAAGATGTCCTCGGCCGGCCAGCCGACGCCTGCCGCGATCCCGTCCAGCTCCGCGACGAGGTCGGGGTACGCGGCCTGCGCCGCCTGCCGCAGCGCGGCGACGAACGGATCGCCGCGCCAGCGGCGCACGGCCTGCCACGCGCTGCTCTGCTGCATGTACGCGTCGAACACCGGGCGGGCGAGTTCGCCGAGGCGCACGCCGATGTCGAACGGCGTGCCGGCGATGACGGGAGAAAGGGAAAGCGGCATGTCGGATGTTTCGGTTTCGTTCAGGACACGTGTTTCAGGAATTCCTTCAGGCGCGGCGTCGGCGGCCGGTCGATCAGGTCGACCGGATGGCCGTCCTCGGCAATGCCGCCCTGATCCATGAACAGCAGCCGCGTGCCGACCCGCTTCGCGAAGCCGATCTCGTGCGTGACGACGATCATCGTCATCCCTTCGGTCGCCAGATCCTGCATCACCTTCAGCACTTCGTGGCGCAATTCCGGATCGAGCGCCGACGTCGGCTCGTCGAACAGCATCAGCCGCGGCCGGATCGCGAGCGCACGCGCGATCGCGACGCGCTGCTGCTGGCCGCCCGACAGCTCCGACGGGTAATGATTCGCGCGCGATTCGAGGCCGACCTTGTCGAGCAGCGCCATCGCCTGGTCGCGCGCATCGGCACGCGATGCGCCGCGCACCTGGATCGGCCCGAACATCACGTTCTCGAGCGCGGTCATTTGCGGAAACAGGTTGAACTGCTGGAACACCATGCCGGCTTCGAGCCGGATGTTGCGGATCGTCGTCGCGTTGCCGCGCACGCTCTGGCCATCGACGAGCAGCTCGCCGCCGGTGATTTTCTCGAGCGCATTGATACAGCGCAGCATCGTCGACTTGCCCGAGCCCGACGGGCCGATCACGACGACCACTTCGCCCGCGTCGATCTTCAGGTCGATATGCTTCAACACCGGCACGTGGCCGAAGCTCTTCGACACGTTCTGGAATTCGATCATGCTCACAGGATGCGCATCCTCTTCTCGACGAGCCGCAGCGTCAGCGTCATCGCGCCGGTCAGCAGCAGATAGATAATGGCCACGGCCGTCCAGATCTCGACCGCCTGGAAATTGCCCGCGATAATTTCCTGCCCCTTGCGCGTCAGTTCGCCGACGCCGATCACGATGAACAGCGACGTGTCCTTCAGGCTCACGATGCACTGGTTGCCGAGCGGCGGAATCAGACGCCGGAATGCGAGCGGCCCGACCACCTTCAGCAGCACGCGCGGCATCGACAGGCCCATCGCGAGCCCCGCTTCCGTCAGCCCCTTCGGGATCGACAGCAGCGCGCCCCGCACCACTTCCGCGAGATACGCGCCGGAATTCACCGTGATCGCGATGATCGCGGCCGTCAGGCCGTCGATGCGGATATGCGCGAGCAGCGGCAGCGCGAAATACAGGAACATCACCTGCACGACGATCGGCGTGCCGCGGATCAGTTCAATATAAACCTGTGCGAGCACGTTCATCGCCTTCGGTCCGTACGCGCGGAACATCCCCGCGATCATCCCGACGACGAAGCCGCCCACCAGCCCGAAAAATGCGATGAACACCGTCAGCCGGACCCCGTCCATCAGGTCCGGCAGCGCTGCCCAGATCGCCGACCAATCGAAATTCACGTATCGCTCCCCGTTCGATTCAAGACCGGCGCGGCCGCCCGGCCGCGCCATGGCGCGTGCTCACGCTCACATCTTCGGCGGCTCGGCGCCGAACCACTTCCGGTAGATCTGCGCGTAGCGGCCGTCAGCCCGGATCTTCACGAGCGACGCGTTGACCTTCGGCACGAGCGGGCTGCCCTTCGGGAAGCCGATCCCGTATTTGTCGCCGCTGACCGGCTGGCCCGCGACCTTCACCTTGCCCTTGCCTTCGTTGTTCACGAAGAACAGCACGTTCGGCGTGTCGTGCATCGCCGCGTCGACGCGGCCCGCTTCGAGCGCGAGGTACGCCTGGTCGATGTTCGGGAACTGGCGGACCTCCTTCGGCTTCAGGTGCGCCTTGATCCAGTCGATCGTCGCCGTGCCGGTTTTCGCGGCGATCACCTTGCCGTTCAGGTCGTCGATCGACTTGATCGACGTGTTGCCGGTCTGCACCATCGCCGCGAGGCCGCTGTCGTAGTACGGCGCGGAGAAGTCGATCGCCTTCTTTCGCTCCTCGCGGATCGTCATCCCCGACAGCGCGACGTCGATGTTCTGCGTCTGCAGCGCCGGGATCAGGCCCGCGAAATCCATCGGCTGGATCGTGTATTTCCAGCCCTGGTCCTTCGCGATCTCCGCCCACAGGTCGAGATCGAAGCCGACGTACTTGTCGCCCTGCTTGAACTCGAACGGCATGAACGACGTATCGGTCCCGACGACGAGCGTCCTGGTATCCGCGTGCGCGAGGCTGGCGCCGAGCGCGGCAGCAACCGCGACGGCTTTCAGGAAGGAACGGCGACTCATGGTTTCTCTCCGCATAATTGAGCGATATGACCGGCCAGCCGGCCGGCGGTAACGACGACATCGAGCCGCACCGCAACATGCGATGCCGAATTAGACATTAGTGCAACAAGTGTTGTCAATGGCGATACTACGACGACAAAAAAGTCCGCAACAGGGAAATGCATCGAGACAAACCCGGCGCGTGCGACGCGGTTAAATCGGAGGAAAGGAAGTGCGGCTCGAGGGGAGAGGCGGCCGGGACGGATCGTGCCGCGCGGGCCGATGGCGGCGGCTGGCGAGCAGTTGGCGGTGAGTGGTGAGTGGCCCGGACGGGCAGGTTTGCCGCCTCGGGCATCATGCGCGAGAGGAGGATGGCGGCGCGACCGCGCGGCGCTGATCGCCGCCGCGAGCGCGCTCGTCGGGCCGTTTTTCAACCCGTTTTGGGTTCACGTGTCAGCGCGGATCGTCGTCGGTTCGACGTGCGGCGCGGCGCCGGGGCGGCCGCCCGCGCGATGCCCTCAATCGCCGGTGCGGCTCAACACATGTTGCCGAATGCGCGCGCCCCAACCGGCCGGCCGCGCGCCGCTGCGGCATCGCTTACGCCGCCACCCCACTCGCCTGATGCGACACGAGCCGCGCATACGCACCCTGCCGCGCCATCAGGTTCGCATGCCGTCCGGCCTCGATCACGCTGCCGTGCTCCATCACGAGGATCAGGTCGGCATTGCGCACGGTCGACAGCCGGTGCGCGATGACGATCGACGTGCGCTGCGTCATCAGGTCTTCCAGCGCCGCGCGGATCTGCTGCTCGCTGATCGTATCCAGATGGGACGTCGCTTCGTCGAGGATCAGCACCGGCGCATCCTTCAGGAACGCGCGCGCAATCGCGACACGCTGGCGCTGGCCGCCCGACAGTTGCACGCCGCGCTCGCCAACGCGCGTCGCGAGCCCGTCCGGCAGCCGCGCGACGAATTCGCCGAGCGCCGCATGGTCGATCGCACGCCGCACGTCCGCGTCGGACGCATCGTTCGCCGCGAGCCGGATGTTCGCTTCGAGCGTGTCGTTGAACAGGTAGGTATCCTGCGCAACGAGCGCGATGTGCTGCCGCAGGTCGTCGAGCCGCAAGTCGCGCAGGTCGACGCCGCCGAGCGTCACGCGGCCTTGCTGCGGGTCCCAGAAGCGCAGCAGCAGGCTCGCGACCGTCGATTTGCCGGCGCCCGATGCGCCGACCAGCGCGACGGTACTGCCGCGCGGCACCTCGAAACTCACGCGGTCGATCGCGGGCACGCTGCGGCCCGGATACGTGAAGCTCGCGGCTTCGAAACGCACCGCCGGATCGGCGGGCATCGCGTGCGTGCCGTCGGTCACCGGCACGGGTTCCTTCTCCAGCGCACGCAGGCGGCGCGTCGACGCGATCGTGTCGGCGAGCTGGCGCGCGACCTGGCCGATTTCGGCCACCGGCATGAACGCGGCCACCGCGACCAGCACCAGCAGCGGCAACGACTCGCGCGGAAACCAGCCGCGCGCGCACAGCAGCGCGCCGAGCGCCGCGACGACCAGCCCGCCGAGCCCACTCGCGACTTCCAGCGCGGCGCTCTGCGACGACAGGTCGTCGAGCAGCTTCGCGCGCTGCTTCCGGTATGCATCGACTTCGGCCACGAACGCGTCGCGCCGGCGCGCCACGGCCTGGAACGCGGTCAGCTCCGCGAGCCCCTGGATCGTTTCGGTCAGGTGCGCGCCAAGCTGGCCGAGCGCTTCGCGCGCGCCGGTGCCGAGCCGGTCGACCTCGCGCCGCGCGAGCACCGGCGCGAGCCCGGCCCACAACAGGAACGGCAGCAGCACGAGCGCGAGCGGCCACGCAATCGATGCGAGCAGCACCAGCACCGCGGCCGGCACGAGCACCGCGACGAATGCGGGCGCGAGCGTGTGCGCATAGAAATACTCGACGGTCTCGACGTCCTGCGTCGCGAGCGACACCAGATCGCCGGACCGGCGGCGCAGCAGCCCGGCCGGCGCCAGACGTTCGAGCGTCGCGAACAGCGCGATGCGCATTTCCGCGAGCAGCCGGTAGGCCATGTCGTGCGCGAGCCACGATTCGAGCCAGTGCAGCACGGCCGCCACCGGCGCGATCACGAGCAGCGCGGTGACTAGCGCCGG
Source organism: Burkholderia metallica (assembly GCF_001718555.1). Classification (NCBI taxonomy): domain Bacteria; kingdom Pseudomonadati; phylum Pseudomonadota; class Betaproteobacteria; order Burkholderiales; family Burkholderiaceae; genus Burkholderia; species Burkholderia metallica. Next base: position 1,062,207 of record NZ_CP013403.1, on the reverse strand, counting down.
GCTCACGTGCCCGCCCGGCACCGCTCCAACCACCAGCGCGCCGATCACGCCGACGCCGATGAACGCGAGCACGCGGCCGATCCCGAACAGCACCGTCAGCACGACCTTGCCCGTCCACGGACGCACGAAGCGCAGCAGCGTCTGCAAGGTTTCCGGCCAGCCGACTTCGGCCGCATCGTCGTTCAGCGGCCGCACCTGCGGGCCCGACGATACGCGTGCGGTAACACCGGCCGGCGCCGTCGCGCCGACCGTTTCGGCGACCGCTTCCAGTTGCGGCCCCATCAGCCGGCGATACGGGCCGTCGCGCGCGATCAGCGCCGCGTGCGTGCCCTCGTCGACCACCCGTCCCTGGTCGAGCACCAGGATGCGGTCGGCGCCGATCACGCTGGACAGCCGGTGCGCGAGCACGAGCGTCGTACGCCCGCGCGTGAGCCGGTCGAGCGCCTGCTGGATCAGCGCTTCGTTCTCCGCATCGACCGACGACAACGCCTCGTCGAGCAGCAGGATCGGCACGTCGCGCAGCAGCGCACGCGCAATCGCGATGCGCTGGCGCTGACCGCCCGACAGCATGAGCCCGCGCTCACCGATGCGCGTCGCGTAGCCGTCGGGCAGCGCCGAGATGAAATCGTGCGCGTTGGCCGCGCGCGCGGCGGCGATCATGTCCGCGTCGGTCGCGTCGGGGCGGCCGAGCCGCAGGTTGTCGGCGACGCTGCCGTCGAACAGCGTCGCATCCTGCGCGACGACCGCGATCATTTCACGCACCTGGCCGGCATCGAGCGTGCGCACGTCGCGGCCGCCGATGCGGATTGCGCCGCCCTGCGCATCGTGCTGGCGCAGCAGCAGGCGCACGATCGTCGATTTGCCCGCGCCGCTCGGCCCGACGATCGCCACCGTCTCGCCTTCGCGCACCGAGAAGCTCAGCGCCGCATGCGCATCCGCGCGGCGGCCCGGATACGCGAAGCTGACCGCGTCGAACGCGATCTCCGGCCGCAGGCCCGTCACGCGCGGCGCGTCGGCGGCCGGCGCGTGGCTCTGCGCGTCGAGCAGCGCGTGGATCGCATTCGCGGCCGACTGGCCGATCATCCCCTGGTGCAACACCGACCGCAGGTCGCGCAGCGGCCGGAAGATTTCACTGCCGGCCATCAGCACGATCAGCAGCGCCTCCAGGCTCATGTCGCCGTGCCGCACGCGCCACGCGCCGACCGCGATCGCGACGGCCGCGCCCAGGCCGGTGCCGAGATCGGTGAAGAAGCGCGTCAGCAGGCCGAGCGCGAGCACCCAGAACGTGCTGTCGGACAGCGCGCGCGCCTTCGCGGCCAGCTTCGCGCCGAACGCCGTGCTTTGCCCGAACGCCTTCAGCGTCGGCAGGCCCTGCACCGCGTCGAGAAACTCCTCGCCGAATGCCTTGAACGCGGCCGAACGCGCGAGCGCGGCGCGCTTGTCGGCGCGATGCACGAGCTGCGGCAACGCGAGCGTGACGAGAGCCGCGACCAGCAGGATCGCGGCCGTCGGCACGTCCCACCACGCGAGGACCGCGAAGATCATCACCGGGGCACAGGCGGCGATCACGAGCTGCGGCAGGTAGGTGCCGAAAAAGGTCTGCAACTGCTCGACGCCGTCGACGACGGCCAGCATCACGCCGCCCGTGCGTTCGCCGCTGAACCACGCGGGGCCGAGCGCGGCGATCCGGTCGAACAGCCGCGCGCGCAGCGTGGCCTGCACGCGCCCGGCCGTGTGCTGCGCGAGCACCGTGCGGCGATGATCGAGCCATGCGCGCAGCAGCACGCAGGCCGCCGTTGCAGCGACGGCTTCGCCGATGCTGCGCGCCGGCGCGCCGGAAAAGACCAGCGCCAGCACGCGGCCGAGAAATACGAAGCGCAGGATGCCGACACCCATCGCGAGCAGGCCGAGCGCGACGGCCGCGGCCACCCGCCAGCGCAGCCCCGCCATCATCGCCCATAGTCGTCGGTCGAAATACATGAAGCCCTCCAGTCGTATCTGTGACGTTTTTGTTGACCGGATCGAGGCTACCCGCGCAGCCCGCGCGCGGCAAAAGATGATTTTTCAACGGGTGTTGAGTCAACTACAATACCCCGCATGTCGCATCTCCCTCCCCTCAGCGCATTGCGGGCTTTCGAGGCGGCCGTCCGCCTCGGCGGGTTCGCGCGCGCGGCAGTCGAGCTGAACGTGTCGACCAGCGCGGTCAGCCACCAGATCCGCGCGCTCGAGGAATCGCTCGGCGCGCGGCTGCTCGAACGCAGCACGGGGCTCGGCGGCATCAGCCTCACGCCGGCCGGCGCACGCCTGCTGCCGGCCGTCAGCGATGCGCTGTCGCGCCTGACCGACGCCTGTGCGGAGATTCGCGGCACCGCACAACGGCTGACGGTTTCCGCCAACGCGCCGTTTTCGGCAATGTGGCTCGCCCGCCGCCTCGCGGAATTCTCGTCGCTTCATCCCGACACGCCACTGCACGCGGTCGTGCTCGACGACGAGCCGGATTTCGCGCGCAGCGGCATCGACCTGGCGATCGTGCACGTGCCCGCGCACCGGCTGCGGGCCGACGACGACGTGCTGATGCGGGAGACCGTGTTCCCGGTCTGCAGCCCCGAACTGTTTCCGTACGCATCGGGGTACGTGTGCCGGTCGCGGCTGCTGCAGGAGATGCACGAGCACAGCCCCGAGATCGACTGGCGCAACTGGGCGTCGGAATTCGGTTTGCCAGGCGACTTCGAGACGAAGATCGTCCGTTACAGCAGCTTCAGCCAGGTGATCGGCGCGGCGGTCGGCGGTGCGGGCATCGCGCTCGGCCGCATGCCGCTGATCGAGCCCGACCTGCGCAGCGGCCGCCTGGTGCCGTTGAAGCCGGGCATCGAACGCGCCGCGTCGTGGCGCTTCGTGCTGCGCCGCAACCCGTCGACGCGGCACCGGTTGCTCGATCCGCTGATCGCGTTCCTGCGTCGCGAAGCGGAAGCGCAAGCCGCGCCGGTCGCAGGCCCGATCGTTGCGCGCGCATCCAACGACAGTCTCGTGCGCGGCACGGGCGGCGCGACCGGCAAGTAACGCGCGGGCCTCGCCCGCATGCGCCGCTTACGGCGCGGCGAAGAACAGCGCGACCACGCACGCCATCCCGCCGAACCACACGAGCGAGCGCAGCGACGCCCAGTTCAGCAGGTACATCAGCATATACACGACGCGCAACGCGACGAATGCCATCGCGAGCTGATCGACGCGATGCACGTTCGCGCCGTTGTGCCACGCGACCACCAGCGCGGCCGTGAACAGCGCGAGCGCTTCCCATGTGTTCTGGTGCGCGGCCTGCGCGCGGGCGCGCCAGCCTTCGAGCTTCGCCAGGTATTCGCGCGGCGCGTGGTTGTCGTAGCCCTTGCGGGCCTTCGCGAGAAACGTCATCGGGAACGGCAACAACGCGACGATGAACAGGCACAGCTGGGACGTCGTCATCAAAAGTCTCCTCCTTTATGATTACATTGATCAATGACAAGATCGCCGAGAGCTTAGCATCGCGTCGTGCCGTTCGCGCACCGGTTTTCTAGACGGGAGACTCGGCTGCACGGGCCGCCGGCAGCCGCGGCGAGCCTTGTGCGACACCTCAAATTCCACCAAATCATCGACAAATACGTTAATTAAAACTGGTCGAACACCAATAAGATAGCGTTCAACACTGGCCTGACGCACTATCGCGCCAGCCTGCCGTTTCAATCCGCGCGCCGCGCCCCGAACGACATCCGATCCGAGACATCGCCATGCCCCGTCCCATCGTCGCCCATATCCGCCCCGACGCCGTCCGCCACAACCTCGACTTCATCCGCCGCACCGCCGCGCAATCGCGCGTGTGGGCCGTCGTCAAGGCCAACGCATACGGCCACGGGATCGAGCGGATCTACCCGGGCCTCGCTGCCGCCGACGGCATCGCGCTGCTCGATCTCGACGAAGCGGTGCGCGTGCACGAGCTCGGCTGGGACAAGCCCGTGCTGCTGCTCGAAGGGATCTTCGAGCCGGCCGACGTCGAACTGGCCGATCGCTACCGGCTGACGGTAGCCGTGCATTGCGACGAACAGCTCGACCTGCTGATCGCGGCTAAGCCGCAGCAGCCGATCGACATCCAGCTCAAGATGAACTCCGGGATGAACCGGCTCGGCTATCGCCCGGCCGCTTTCCGTGCCGCGTGGGAACGTGCAGCCAACGCGCCGTCGATCGGCAAGATCACGCTGATGATGCATTTCGCGAACGCCGACGAAGGCGAAGTCGACTGGCAGCTCGACCAGTTCGATGCGGCCACGGCGGGGATTCCGGGCGAGCGCTCGGCGTCGAATTCGGCCGCCGTGCTGTGGCATCCGCGCGCGCACCGCGACTGGGTGCGGCCCGGCACGATCCTGTATGGCGCGTCTCCGACGGGTGCATCGCGGCATATCGCCGATACGCCGCTGATGCCCGCGATGACGCTGTCGAGCCGGATCATCGGCGTGCAGACGCTGTCACCGGAAGAAACCGTCGGCTACGGCCGCCGCTTCACGGCCGACCGGGCGATGCGGATCGGCGTCGTCGCGTGCGGCTATGCGGACGGCTATCCGCGCCACGCGCCGACCGGCACGCCGATCGCGGTGGACGGCGTGATGACGCGCGTCGTCGGCCGCGTGTCGATGGACATGCTGACCGTCGACCTGACGCCGTGCCCGAACGCGGGCATCGGGTCGAGCGTCGAGCTGTGGGGCGACCAGGTGAAGGTGGATGACGTGGCGGAAGCCAGCGGCACGATCGGCTACGAGCTGATGTGCGCACTCGCGCGTCGCGTGCCGGTCGTGATCGTGCCGCCGGGTGCGTCGAGCGAACAGCCCGCGCTGCGCACCGGAAGCTACGGACGCTGACCGGCGTCGATGCGGCGGCGTGCCCTCGCGCCGCCTTGTGTACTGCTTCGGTGATGGCTTCGGTTGCGGGTCGCCTCGGGCGGCCCGCTTGCGTTTCCGGGCAAGCGGCAGGCGCGCGTTGCCGCCCTTCCCGCTTCGCTCGACACGCGCGTTCGTCAATGCACTACGAGCGCCACGTCGGCTTGCGCTTTTCGAGGAACGCATCGATGCCTTCGCCCGCGTCCTCTTCCATCATGTTGCGCGCCATCACGTCGCCCGCGTACGCGTAGGCTTCGTCGAGCGGCAATTCGCGCTGGCGGTAGAACATCTGCTTGCCGTAGCGAACCGCCGCCGGGCTCTTCGCGACGATCTCCGCGACCTTGCGCGCGACGGCCGCATCGAGCGCGTCCTCGGGCACGGCCTCGTTGACGAGCCCCCACGCGGCGGCCGTCGCCGCATCGACGAAGCGCCCGGTCACGAGCATGTCGAACGCGCGCTTCGCCGTGACGTTGCGGCTCAATGCAACGGCCGGCGTCGAACAGAACAGCCCGACGTTGATGCCCGATACCGCGAAGCGCGCGGTATCGGCCGCGATCGCGAGGTCGCACGCGGCGACGAGCTGGCAGCCGGCCGCCGTCGCAATGCCGTGCACGCGCGCGATCACGGGCACCGGCAACGCACGCATCGCGAGCATCACGCGGCTGCACCGCGCGAACAGCGTGCGGTAGTAGTCGAGTTCGGGCTTGCCGCGCATCTGCCGCAGGTCGTGGCCCGCGCAGAACGCGTTGCCTTGCGCGGCCAGCACGACGCAGCGCACGTGCGGATCGGCCGCGAGCGACGCAAACGCATCGTGCAGGCCCGCGAGCATCGCCTCGGACAACGCGTTGAACTGCTGCGGCCGGTTCAGCCGTAGCGTGACGACGCCGTCGTGCGCATCGCGCAGCAGGATCGGCCCGGCAGTCTGTTGATCGGATTCCATGATGTTCCGCTCGATGGGGTTCGGCAGGAGTCGATGCGGCGCGAACGGGCGGCCGATGAGGCACGCACGCTCACGGCACCGTGACGATAAATGGTCCTCCACATTCCGCGCGGCGTCCAGTCGCGCGGCCGCACGTGCGTGCGCGGTGGTCTGCGTGCCGCCGTACCCGCGTGCGGACCACGCGATTCGCGCGTCAGCGGCCTCGCTGCGCGGTTTTCGCCGTGCCGGCCGTCCGCGCGGCAACGGCGGCCGTCGCATAGGCGACACAAGCGACCGCCGCAACCGCCCACAGCGCGGCGGTCGGATTCGGCAACAGCATCGTCGCGGCGCTGGCGATGGCCACGCCGAAGAGGCTTCCCGCCTGTCGCGCCGCATTGAGGAATCCCGACGCCACGCCCGCCGCGTCCGCGGGCACCTGTTCGAGTACGGTCGCGATCATCGGCGCCACGGACAGCGCGGTCCCCGTGCCGAATGCGGCCATCGCCGTCCAGGCCACCGGCCACGGCGCGCGCAGCGCAAGCGCGGCCGCGAGCGCCGGAATGGCCAGCGCCGCCATCCCGAGACCGTTTGCCATCAGCCGGGCCGGGTGCACCCGCCCCTGCAATTTTCCGGACAACAGATTGCCGAGCGACAGGCTCAGCGCGAACGGCAACAGCGTCAGCCCCGTCTGCCGCGCGCTCATGCCGAGGCTCCCGTGCAGGTACAGGCTCAGCACGAACAGCAAGCCGAAGTAGCCGACATAGACGAGGCTGCCCATCAGGTTCATCGCGACGAAGGTGCGATTGCGAAACCACGCCAGCGGAACCATCGGATCGCGAACACGCCGCTCGATGACGACCAGCGCGGCGGCGGCGAGGCCGGCGACCAGCAGCGCGCACCGGACTTCCGCCGCGCCCGGGCCGCGCGTCGGCAGTTCGATCACGGCGAAACACAGCGCGCCGAGCGCCATCGCCCCGACACACTGGCCGGCCCAATCGAAGTGGCGCGTTTGCCGCGCGACCGACGCCCGCACGAGTACGGCCGCCCCGGCAAACGCGACCGCGCCGGTCGGCACATTGATCAGGAACGCACTGCGCCAGCCGAAATCGTCCACGAGGATGCCGCCCAGCACCGGCCCCACGGCCACCGCAACCGACGCGATGCCCGCCCAGACCGCAATCGCCCGCGCCCGCTCGGCAGGCACGTCGAAGGTGCCGCGCACGACCGCGAGGGACGCGGGTAAAAAGAGCGCGGCGCCCATGCCCTGCACGAATCTCGCGGCCACGAGGACGGCCACGGACGATGCGAAGCCGCATCCCGCCGATGCGGCGACGAACAGCGCCAGCCCCGCGAGATAGACGTGCTTCGCGCCGAACCGGTCGGACAGCGCGCCGCCCGCGAGAATCAGCGCGGCGAAGCTGAGCGTGTACGCGTCGACGATCCACGCGAGCGCCGCGACCGTCGCACCAAGACTCGCGCGCATCGCCGGCAGCGCAACGTTGACGATCGTCGTATCGAGTACCGCCATGAACATTCCGATCGCGACCAGCGCAAGCGTGAAGCGGCGTTCGCGGGCCGTCGGGCGGCCCGCTGCCATGACGGGTACGGGAAGGGAAACAGGCGTGCAATCGGGCATGAAACCTCCAGGCAGATGCCGGGAGTCTAGAAACGGCACGCGATGCGGAAAAGTGATAATTTCGCATTTGCCTGATGCAGATATGCATCTCCACTGCCTGCCGCCATCCTGCCCGATGACACTGCCGACCCGCATGAACTGGGACAACGCCCGCTTCTTCCTGGCCCTCGCGCGCACCGGCACGCTGCGCGGCGCCGCGGCGCAACTGAACGTCGATCAGGCGACGGTGGGGCGTCGGATCGCCGCGCTCGAAGACGAACTCTCGGCCCGCCTGTTTCTCCGAACGCCCGCCCTCTATGTGCTGACGACCGCCGGCGAGGCGTTGCTCGAGCCCGCCGAAACGATGGAACGGGCGTCGCTCACGATCGAGCGGCGCGTGATGGGCCTCGACGAGCAGCTTGCCGGGTCCGTGCGAATCGCCACGACCGACACGCTCGGCAAGCGCTTCGTGATTCCCGCCATCGCCAGCTTGCGGCGCAGGCATGCCGGCATCGACGTCGTGTGCGTGACGTCGGCCGAGATCGCCAATCTCACGCGCCGCGAAGCGGATCTCGCGATTCGCACGTTGCGGCCGGAATCGCCGGACCTGATCGTCAGGCGGCTCGGGCATCTCGAAACGGGCATCTACGCATCGCGCCGCTACCTGGCCGAGCGTGGCGAACCGGCCGCGGGCAGCGCGTTCGAGGGACACGATCTGGTGATGTACCAGCAGCCGGTGGTGCCGACGATGTGGGACGCCCTGTGCGGCGAATCGACGTCGCGCGGCCGCGTGATGTTCCAGACATCGTCGACGATGATGCTGGTCGAAGCCGCCCTTGCGGGGCTCGGCATCGCGGAGCTGCCGTGCTTTCGCGCGGAAACCGAGCCGGAACTGGTGCGCCTCATGCCCCGACGATGCAATCATTTCGACGTGTGGCTCGTCGCGCATGCCGATCTGTACAAGACCGCACGCGTGCAGGCGGTGATCGAAGCCGTCGTCGACGAATTCGCGAGCGTCGCGCCGTCAGGCCGGTAACGAACGCGCTACGGCTTCAGCGCGCGGCCGATCCGCCTGCCGCGCCATGCGCGCACGCCCGAGCGCAGGTGGCCGACACCGACGAGAAAAAAGACGGCACCCATCGCGCCGAAGGTCAGTACGCCGCCCCAGATCCCCCCGAACGTATTCATTCGCGCCGTCATCTTCGGTGCGTCGGGCAGATAACGCACCTCGACGCTCGCGCCGTCCTGCACGCTGACCGCGCCGCCCTGCGCGTATTCGACCCGCTCGCCCGCGAGCGTCGTGAACGCGATCTCCGGATGATGCGGCCCCGCGTTCAGCTTGACGACGCGCCCCGGCACGACGACCGACGCCTGCAGGAATTCACGCGTCGACTGCGCGTACAGTGCAGTGCCGATCAGCAGGCACGTGCCCGCGACGGTGAAAACGATGCCCTTCGCAATCAGCATCTCCGTCTGCTGCGCGGCACTGCGGCCGGCTCCGGACGCCATCGCGCTCGCCTCAATGACGCGACTGATAGAACGACACGTCGATCTTCGACGGCGTCTTGCAGCGATACATCACGCCGCGCCCCGTTTCGTCGGTCACGCCTTCGTACGGGCCGTTGCAGCCGGTGACCTTGTACTGCGCGAACGGAATGCGCTGGCCGTCCTGCGGCCGGACCAGCACCGGGATGCGCGCCGTCGGGCCGTCGCCGATCGTGCGGACGAGCACCATGCGCGACGCATCGATCGGCGCGGCGGAACGCATGTAGATCGTGCGCCCCCGCGCGTCGGTCGTGCCTTCGACTTCGAGTTCCCGGTTGTCCTGGGCTGCGCGCGCGTAGAGCACGAACGCATAGCGCGTGTACGGCAGCGCCTCCTTCGTCGCGGGATCGTGCAGCACGAAGTAGCACCCGTAGACGCCCCTGCCGCCCGTGGCCTGCCCGTCGGCCTGCACGGGGTGGCACGTGTACGACGAACCGTCGCCGACGGCCGCCTGTTGCGGATTCTGCTGCCCGGTGCCGGCGCACCCGCTTGCCAGCGCGGCCGCCAGCGTCGCGCATGCGCCGCGTACGAGCGCTGCCCGATCGATCTTGATTGTCATCGGAGGAGGTCCCGTTCCTGATGGTTGGTCCTGAATGCCGGGCGTGCCGCGCAGGTCGCGCGGGCACGCCGCCCTCGGCATCGGGCAGGATACGGACATCGCTCCGCGCTGTAAATTGCGCGCGCGGCCGGCCGCGCCGCGCGGCTACCCGCCGCTCGCGACGCGCGCGATCGTCTGCCGCAGCCAGAGGTGCGCGGCGTCGCCGTGCCGGCGTTCATGCCAGTGCTGCGCGAACTCGAACGAATCGATCGGGAACGGCGGCTCGAACACGCGCAGGCGCGCGTCGTCGCGCACACGGTCGAGATTGCGGCGCGCGACGGTCAGCACGAGGTCGGTGCCGGCGATCAGGTCGTTGGCCACGCCCCAGAACGGCAGGATCACGGCGATGTGCCGCTCGCGCCGCAGCCGCGCGAGCGCGCGATCGACTTCGTTGTCCATCCCGTCGCGCATCGCGACGAGCGCATGCGGCCGCGCGAGCCACGCGTCGAGCGCGAGTTCGCCGCGACGCGGCAGGCGGCTCGCATCGGCCATGCACGCGAACGATTCGACGAACAGCGGCTGCGCGTGCAGGTCGCGCTGCACCGCGGGCAGCACGCCGAGCGCGAGATCGACCTCGCCGTCCATCAACTGCATCCGCATCGCCTCGCGCGTGCCCTGCGACACGATCAGCTCGATGCCCGGCGCGTCGGCGCGCAGCGTCTTCACGAGCGCCGGCAGCACGATCCTCGCGCCGTAATCGGACATCGCGATGCGAAACACGCGCGTGGCCGCCGACGGATCGAACGCCGGCGGCTCGATCAGCGCGCCGAGCCGGCCGAGGACGTCGTTCAACGGCTCGACCAGCTCGTTCGCGCGCGCGGTCAGCTCCAACCGGCCCGCGCGCCGCACGAGCAGCGGATCGCCGAAGATTTCCCGCAGCCGCGCGAGCGCGTGGCTGACGGCCGGCTGGCTGCGGTGCAGCCGGACGGCGGTGCGCGAGATGTGTTTTTCGCTCAGCAGCGCATGCAGCGTCACGAGCAGGTTCAGGTCGATGCGGGCCAGATTATTCATGAAAGGAATATGAAGCATCCGAAGAACGAATTTCCATTCGCGATCTTAATGGATAACAATCATTTCAAATTTCTTTCACGATGGACCACGATGACGACTTCCCTTTCCTTCGCCACCCTTCCGCTCGCCGTCGCGGCCTTCGTCGCGGGCGCGCTCGTGCCGCTGCAAGGCGGCAGCAATGCCGCGCTCGGGCGCGCGCTCGGCCACCCGCTGTGGGCGAGCGTCGCGTCGCTGACGGTCAGCCTGCTGGCAGTGCTGCCCGTGCTGCTCGCCACGCGTGCGAACGCGCCGCTGATCGGCGACGCGCTGCAGCGCCCGCTGTGGATGTGGCTCGGCGGCCTCGCGGGCGTGATCTACATCACCCTCGCGCTGATCCTCACGCCGCGGCTCGGCGCGACGACCTTCATCGTCTGCGTCGTGGCCGGCCAAATGCTCGCGTCGCTGCTGATCGACCACTACGGGCTGATGGGGCTCGCGCAGCGGCTCGCGACGCCCGGGCGCATCGCGGGCGTCGCGCTGATCTTCGCGGGGATGATCGTCGTGCAGTGGCAAACGCCCGCGCCGCGCGTGCCGGCCGCCGCCGGCGACGTGGCGGCCGTGCAACCCGAGCCGCAGCGCTGAGCGCTGCAGCCGACCGTGGCCGCGTGCGTGGCCCGCTGCAGGTCAGCCCGCGAGCTTCTTCAGCGCGTCGAGCACCGCGTCGCCCTTGAAAGGCTTCACGATCCAGCCCTTCACGCCGGCCGCCTTGCCGCGCTCCTTCATCGCCGGGCTGCTTTCGGTCGTCAGCATCACGACGTTGACCGTCGCGTTCGCCAGTTCGCCGCGGATCTTCTCGACCATCGTCAGGCCGTCCATGTTCGGCATGTTCACGTCGCTGATCACGAGGCGCACGCCGGGCGTCGCCTTGAGCTTCGCGAGCCCGTCCTTGCCGTCGACGGCCGTCGCGACGTCGAGCCCGTGATTGCGCAGGAAGCCCGCGACCTCGTCGCGCACCGTGCCCGAATCGTCGACCACCAGAATCTTTGCCATGTCGTATTCCCCTTCCTTTCGTTGTTGCTGACTTCAATCGTCAAAACAGTTCGAGCTCGCCCGACTCGACCATCGGCCCCACGTCCTGCACCGATTCGCGGAAATCCTCCGGCGACCAGCTCAGGCTGAACACGAAGCGCTGGTCGAGACAGACGGCGCGCCCCGATGCCGGGTCGGTCATCCGGTACTTGAAGCAGAGCTGCGGGCAATCGCCGCCGAACGAGATGAACTTCTGCTTGTGATTGACGACGAGCGGCACCTGCACCGGATGGCGCGCGAGTGCCTCGGCGTCGCCGAGATAGCGGTTCTTGAACGCGCCCCACACGAGGTTGGTCAGCTCGCCGAGCACGCTGTTCACGTCGCGGAAATCCGGCGCGCGGCCGGCGTCGCGCGTGCCGCCGAGCATGTCGAGCAGCGGCTGTTCGCTCGTCTGCAGCAGCATGTAGCCGCGGCACCATGCGCTTTCGAGCGCGATCAGGCTGAACACCTCGCCGAAGATGATCTGGTCGCGCACGATGCATGGCGTTTCATGCTCGATCGTCATGCCGGGAAACAGGCTGTCGATGCGCGCCTCGGTGATCTCCGAGATGCCGCGCACGAGCGCGTTCGGGTAGTCGCGGCCGAACAGGTATTCGTCGACCGCGCGCTTGAGCGGCGTCATGTCGTCGGCGACGTAGGCCGCGCACGCGACGCGTGCCAGCGCGTCCGGCAGCCCGTCGCGCGACGCGAGCGATTCGCGGCGCAGGATGATCGGCAGCTCCGGACGCAGCGCGTCGATCTGCGTCGCGATGATCGCGCTCTCGGCCGGCGAGCCGCCGTAATCCTCGGCCAGCAGGATCGCGCCGAGGTCGATGTTCGAGCGCAGCACCTTCAGCAGCCGGTTGCGCCGCACGGTCAGGCCGACCAGGTTGTGCTCGTCGCAGAAACGCTTGATCGCGTCGGCGTGCGCGCGGCTGTCGTCGAGCACGAGCACCTTGCTGACTGGCTTGTCGAGGGTCATTTCAGGGTTCCTAAGTGTGGATCCGGGTCGATCGGGGTCGATCAGAACAGTTCCAGCTCGCCGCCGGTTTCCATCACCGCGGTATCCGGCACGTGGAAATCGACCGGCGCGTTCGCGCACACGCACAGCGTCGCGCCGATTCGCACGTCGCCGTCGAGCGTCAGGTCGTAGGACGCCACGTGACCGGGGGCCAGCGCGGGCAGGTAGTCGATGCTCGCTCCGCTCAGCAGGTACGGCGTCGACATGCCCAGGTCGGGAAACGGCACGGTCAGCGCCTGGTTGATCGCGCCGCAACACAGGTTCGCCACTTCCATGAACGCGTCGGGCAGCGGCCGAGCATTGTTCGTACTTGCGGTCGCGCCGACGAAATGGCGGCGCGTCGCGTCGTCGTCGCTGAAGCGCAGCGCGAGCAGCAGGCGGAAATGGAGCGCCGAGATCGTCAGCACGGCGACCTGCTCGGAACCCTTCTGCTTCGCGCGCGACTTCGCGTGGGCAGGATCGTGCCCGTCTTGGGCGGGGCCGGCGGCCGGACGGATGTCGCACGTGCCGCCGGACGCGAGCCGCGTGCGCGCCGCATCGAAGAAGATTCGCTCGAAGCCCGTTTTGGCCTGCGCGCTGATCACGCCGCGCCTCCTTCGATCCGCGCATGCAGTTGCCCGGCCAGCGTCTCGACGGTCGCGAGCGCCGCCGTGATCATCTTGCCGCCGGCCTGGATGTCCTGGAACGTCGCGGCCGTCACGAGATCGTTGCGGTTCAGGCTGTCGCGATAGCTGTTCGACAGTTGCTGCGAACGCGCGGCCAGCCCGCGCACCTCGCTCGCGACGATCGAGAAGCCGCGCCCGGCCGTGCCGGCGCGCGCGGCCTCGATCGACGCGTTCAGCGACACGATCGACACGTGCGCGACGATCGCCGACAGCTCCTGGTTCTTCGTGCGCATGTCGTGGTTCTGCGTGGTCAGCGAGATCATCTGCTCGTGCCAGCGCTCGAACGTGCCGGCCAGCCCGCGCAGACGCGCGGCTTCGTCGGCGATCTTCAGCACGTGCTGCGCGAGCGCCGCGCGATCGGCCGACAGCGCCTGCAGCGCGTCGCGCTGCGCGCCGGCCGCCGACGCCTCGCGCGCCAGCGCATCCTCGAGCTGCGCTTCGCGCTGCGCCCACGCGTCGGCCGCTTCCGCATGCGCGGCCACCGCCTCCGCCGCACGCGCTTGGGCCGCGTCGAGCGTGCCGCGCAACGTGTCCGCGTCGTGCTCCAGCACCGCGACGAGCCGCTTGCGCGTCACGCGAAACACGACCGCCGCCACGATCGCGACGACCGCACCGCCCGCCAATGCGGCGGCCACCTGAATCATCCACGCCTGCACGATCACGTCGTCACTCCGCCGCGCCGATATCCGCGCTGCGCGCATGCTCGTGCGCGATGCCCTGCGCGGCACCGTCCGCCGCGAAGCGGGCCGGCAACGACACGATCGTCTCGAACGCGCGGTACGGCGCGCCGACGCGATCGTCGGTGAAGCGCAGCGCGATGTCGCCGCCGTCGCGCTTCAGGAAGCTGCGCACCGCATCCATGCCGACGCCGCGCCCCGACACTTCGGTCAACGTGCTCGCGGTCGAAAAACCCGGCCGGAAGATCAGTTCGGCGACAGCTTCGTCCGACAGCGCCGTTTCATCGCCGGCATCGATCCAGCCGCGCTCGCGCGCGATGCCGCGAATCCGGTCGAGCGCGAGGCCGCGGCCGTCGTCGCTCAGCACGAACCACAGCTCGCCGCCGCCCACGCCGACCGCGATGTCGATCGTGCCGGATGCCGCCTTGCCGGCCGCGCGACGCTCGTCCGACGATTCGATGCCGTGGTCCATCGAATTGCGCAGCAGATGCATGAACACGTTCTTCAGCGTCGCGACGATTTCGCTGCGCACGCGGTGGCCGTGGCTGTCGATGTGCACGACGGGCGCCGGCTTGTCGAGCTCGGCCGCGAGCGACGGCAGCGATTCGATCACGCCGCCGAGCGCGTCGCCGATGCCCTGCGTGCCGAGCTGGCTCAGCATGCGGCGCACGGCATCGCGCGCCGCGTGCCAGTCGGACGCATTCGCCGGATCGGCGCCGTCGAGCACGCGCAGGCTCTCGCGGATGTGCGCGCGTTCGACCATCATGAAGTCGGCGCCCTGCACCGCTTCGCCGCTGCGGCCGAGCGTGACCGCGTTGATCGTCGCGTAGTGCTCGACGGCCTCGCGCACGCGCGCGAGGTCCTCCATCAGCGCATCGCGGTTCCACTCGGGGCCGCCGTCCGCACGCCGCAGCGAGTCGTACGCCTGCTCGGCTTCGTGGACGATGTTCGTCAGGTGCTGCAGGCTGTACGTGCGCGCATTGCCCTTGATCGTGTGCATGTTGCGGAACAGCGCGGCGACGATCGAGTGATCGGCGCGCTCGTGCTGGCGGATCATCCGCTCGTTCTCGCTGAGGAAGCCCTTCGCGCTGTGCACGAAGTCGTGGAACTTGTCCTGGCTGATCGACAGGATCTCGCCGATCATCTCGAGGCGGCGCTGCTGCTCGCCGGCCTGCGCGGTCAGCTCGCGAATCTCGGTCACGTCGCGCACGCACAGCATCAGGCGCACGACGGTGTCGGTCTCGTCGGTGATCGCCGACCAGCTCAGGTCGAGCCACTTGTCGCGGCCGTCCGGCATCCGTTTCGCGACTTCGTTCACGAGCAGGTGCTCGTTGAACGCGAAGTTCATGCTGTCTTCGCCGAGGCACGCGTGCACGGCCGCGTCGACCTGCGAGCGCGCGTCGGCGCCGAGGTTCGAATCGTCGAACACGAGCGCCATCAGGTCGCGGCCCGCGATGTCGTTCGTCTCGAAGATGGTTTCGAGGTACGCCGAATACTCCGCATGCACGACGCCGCCTTCGACGACGGTCAGAATCCCCTGCTGCATGTTCTGCAGCATCGCCTGGATGTCGGCCGTCTTCTGCTTGAGCTGCGCGGAGTTCTCCTGGATCTTCTCGATCATCCCGTTGAACGCGACGATCGAATGGCCGATTTCGTCCATCCGGCCCACCGGCACGCGGCGCGTGAAATCCTGGCTCGTCGCGATCTCGCTCATCGCCGTCTGCATCCCGATCAGCGGGCGCGTGATCTGGCGATACAGCAGCAGGCCGAGCGCGGTCAGCAGCACGATCACCGTGCCGGCGACGCCCGCGATCGCGGTCGCCGTCGTCGAGAGCATGCCGTTCAGCGCGCTGATCGCGTCGTCCTTCTGGCGGTTCTTCTCGACGCGCAGCGTGTCGACGATGCTTTCGAGTTCGTCGCGATACTGCGCGACGTTCGCGAACAGGTACGCCTGCGCCATCTCGGGCTTGCCGTCGGCCTTCATCTTCACGGTGTCGTCGATCGCCGCGAAATAGTTCGCCGCGCTGTCCTTCGCCTGCGACACGAGCCCGACCTGCGCGTGGCCCACCGCCGATTTCGCCTGCACGTCGAGCGCGGCGCGCAGCGCAGCCTGCTTCGCCTTCAGCTCGTCGCGCGCCTGGGCGGCGGTGTTCGCATCGGGCGCGTAGACGAGCGTCATCGTCGCGATCTGGATGTTCTTCACGTCGGCGACGAGATCGGCGGACGCGAGCGCGCTCGGCACGATTCCCTGGGTGACCTGACGCACGTCGGACGCACTCTTGCGGGTCTGGTACACGGCATAGATGCCGATCGCGGACAGCGCGAAGAACGTCAGGACGACTAGCAGCGTAATGCGATGACGGATGGTCATGAGTACAGCTCCCCGCAGCGATCCGGCTTCGATCGCCCTCTGGTCTATTGAAAGAATGTGAGCGGCGAATTATCGGGGATGGTGTATGACGTTCCGATGACCGGAAATCAATCGTTCATTGATAAAAATGCAATTAATAATTGCGAATGAAAATCCCTAAAGTTTTTCAGGAATCTGCCGTTAACCCGCTGCCTCAAGGCTTCGGACGGCGCTGCGGCACCCCGATGAGCTTCCTGGATACGGATAATTATTGTTAATTATTTGATCCGCGAATTAACCGCAATCGGGTTTTCGCAAAACGTTTGCGCATTATCGGCGAATCCATGCGAATTCGCGATTGGTTCGTGGTCGTCGGGTGATTCGACCCACGCTTGAAACGATACCGCCCGCCCCGGCGCGACGCGCGACGCTGCATCACGTCGCATCGCCGCCCCGGGGCGGGCGGGACCTGCCAACTACCGCTCAGTGGCTGCTCGCGCGGGTCGCGCCCAGCCCCGTTTCCGAACGCACCTGCTGCGCGGCGAACGCGCCCTTCTCCGCTTTCGCGCGCGCGCTCGTGTCGAGTACCGAGAACAGCCACACGCCCACGAAGCCGATCGTCATCGAGAACAATGCGGGCGACGTGTACGGGAACCACGCCGAACCCTTCGGATAGCCGAGCGTCGCTTCCCACACCGACGGCGACACGATGGTCAGCCCCACCGACGAGACCAGCCCGAGGAAGCCGCCGATCACCGCGCCGCGCGTGGTGCAGCCCTTCCACATCATCGACAGGAACAGCACCGGGAAATTCGCCGATGCCGCCACCGCGAACGCCAGCGACACCATGAACGCGACGTTCTGCTTCTCGAACGCGATGCCCAGCAGCACCGCGATCACGCCGAGCACCAGCGTCGTGATGCGCGACACCTTCAGTTCGTCGGCGCTGTCGGCCTTGCCGTTCTTGAAGACGGTCGCGTAAAGGTCGTGCGACACCGCGGACGCGCCCGACAGCGTGAGCCCGGCGACCACCGCCAGGATCGTCGCGAACGCCACGGCCGAGATGAAACCGTAGAACACGTCGCCGCCCACCGTCTTCGCCACCAGCACCGCGGCCATGTTGGCCGTTCCCGCGCCGCCCTTGATCACGCCCTTCGCGACGTCGGCCAGTTCCGGATTGGTCAGCACCAGCGTGATCGCACCGAAGCCGATGATGAAGATCAGCACGTAGAAGTAGCCGATCCACGTGGTGGCCCAGAACACCGACTTGCGCGCTTCCTTCGCATCCGGCACCGTGAAGAAGCGCATCAGGATGTGCGGCAAACCGGCGGTGCCGAACATCAGCGCCATGCCGAACGAGATCGCCGAGATCGGGTCCTTGATGAAGCCGCCCGGCGACATGACCGACAAGCCGATACGGGTCGCGTCGTCCGGCGATTTGCCGGCGTTCGCCGCAATCGCGGTCTTCACCTCCACGGCCCTGGCGAACAGCGCCTCGGGGCTGAAGCCGTACTGCGCGAGCACCATGATCGCCATGAACGTCACGCCCGCGAGCAACATGCACGCCTTGATGATCTGCACCCAGGTGGTCGCGGTCATGCCGCCGAACAGCACGTAGACCATCATCAGCGCGCCGACGATGACGACGGCCACCCAGTAGTCGAGACCGAACAGCAGCTTGATCAGTTGCCCCGCGCCCACCATCTGCGCGATCAGGTAGAACGCGACCACCACCAGCGTGCCGACCGCGGCGAAACTGCGGATCGGCCCCTGCTCGAAACGGTAGCCCGCGACGTCGGCGAACGTGAACTTGCCGAGGTTGCGCAGCCGCTCGGCCATCAGGAACGTGATGACCGGCCAGCCGACCAGGAAGCCGATCGAGTAGATCAGGCCGTCGTAGCCCGACGTCATCACCGCGGCGGAAATGCCGAGGAAGGATGCCGCCGACATGTAGTCGCCCGAGATCGCCAGGCCGTTCTGGAAGCCGGTGATGCCGCCGCCGGCCGTGTAGAAATCCGCCGCGGAACGCGTGCGCGACGCCGCCCACTTGGTGATCCACAACGTTCCGGCCACGAACAGCGCGAACAGGACGATGGCCGTCGTGTTGGTCGCCTGCTTGGCGGTCTGCCCGACCTCGCCGCCGCCCGCGAAGGCCGCGCCGCATGCGCTCGCGGCCAGCAGCGCGACGAGCATCGTCGAAAGTGTCTTCTTCATCGCGCGACGTCCTGCAGGATGTCCTGCGTCAGTTGATCGTATTCGTTGTTCGCGCGGCGCACGTAGATGCCGGTGATGACGACGGTAAACACGATCACCGCCATGCCGACCGGTACGCCGACACTCGTCACGCCGGTGCTCACGGGCTTCGCGAGGAACGACTTGTCGAATGCGATCAGTGCGATGTAGCCGTAGTACACGATCAGCATCAGCACGGTCAGAAAGATGCCGAGCGTGTTGCGTCGTCGCTTGAGCAGCGCATACTTCGGATGCGCTTCGATTTTTTTCACCATCCCGTCATGCATCGCCTGTCTCCTGGTTTGCTTTTTGAATGAGTGCGGCGATTCTGACCAGCGAAGCTGACTGCGTGCTTACTCGATCTTTCGCGGGCGCACTATGGTTTTCCCTAGCGGCGCCGGGCGCTACGTCGCGGTCGCGCGCGCAAGCCCCCTTTCCGATCGCGAGCGCGTGCCGTCGAGCCAGTCCTCGACCTGTAGCGCGGGAACGCGTGCAAACCCGCGCACGTTGTGCGTGACGAGCACCAGACTTCGGGCACGCGCCTGCCCTGCAATCAGCGCATCGTACGGACTGGTCGGCGTTCCTGCCGCGCTCAGTTGCGCACGAATCTCGCCGGCGTGCTCAGCATCTTCCGCATCGAACGACACCACCTC
Source organism: Burkholderia metallica (assembly GCF_001718555.1). Classification (NCBI taxonomy): domain Bacteria; kingdom Pseudomonadati; phylum Pseudomonadota; class Betaproteobacteria; order Burkholderiales; family Burkholderiaceae; genus Burkholderia; species Burkholderia metallica. The sequence goes on along the minus strand of NZ_CP013403.1, from coordinate 1,042,973 downwards.
GAACTGAAGCGCCTCGACACGTGCAACGTTCGCTGCCGCTCTCCGGCTTTTGTATGCACCGTAGTAGAACTCGTGCACGACGATCGCCGGCATGCCGAAATCCGCCGGCCGATACGTGCGCAGCCGGGCCAGCATCGCCGGCGCGCCTTTCAGGATGGCGATGACGGCATGGGTGTCCGGCAGAAATTTCATTCGAATACGTCCAGACCCGGACGCTCCTGAGCCGAAGGCTCGGTCGTTGCCGCGGCCTCGAAATCGGCGTCGACCGGGCCGATCAGCGGCGTCAGCCATGCCCAGTCTTGCGGAACCGGTTCGAGAATGACGGACGAGCCGTGGCGACGAATCCGGACCTCGGCCGTTTCGAAGCGGAAATCCTTCGACAGACGCACGGCCTGCGATCCGCCATGCTTGAAAATCTTGGCAGTATCCGTCGCCGCCACCATGTATCTACAAAATGTAGATGTTTTAGTAGCGAGACGCCCCGATGACGAGTCATCGCTTCGGCCTATGCCCGACAGACAGTCGAGCGCCGTGGAGCGCCCATTCGTTCCCGTCAGGAAACAATCAATCGCCATTCGGTGATTCTCGTCGCCCGTCGCGCGCTTTAGACTGCCGGATCACCTCCTTTCGGACCCAAGCAATGACCGACGCCCTGCCGCTGACCACCGAACCCGAGTCGGGCCTCCAGTACCGCCTGCGCGCGGCCGCCGGCCGCCCCGTTGCCCGTCTGTTGCTGCTGCATGGCGTCGGCGGCAACGAAACCAACCTGCTGAACCTCGCCGGCGCCATCGATCCGCGCGTCGAAATCGCGTTCCTGCGCGCGCCGCTCGCGTTCGGGCCCGGCCAGCACGCATGGTTTCCGGTGCGCTTCGGCCCGAACGGCCCCGAAATCGACGCGGCCCGCGCGGACGCGAGCCGCTTGCGGCTGATCACGCTGCTGCGCGCGCTGCGGGCCCGCGACGACGCGGGCGCCGCCCTGCCGACCGTGATCGCCGGCTTCAGCCAGGGCGGCATCATGAGCGCGAGCGTCGGCCTCACGTCGCCGGGCGACGTCACAGCCTTCGCCGTGCTGTGCGGGCGCATCCTGCCCGAAATCGATCCGCTGATCGCGCCGCGCGACGCATTGCGCCCGCTGCATGCACTGATCATGCACGGCCGGTCCGACGACAAGCTGCCCGTCGCGTGGGCCGACACCGCCGACGCGAAACTCACGGCGCTCGGCGTCGCGCACGACATGCGGTTGTATGAAGCCGGCCACGAGCTGACCGCGGAGATGGCCGGCGATTTCGGCCGATGGGTCGGCGAACGCGCGGGGCTGAACTGACGGCACCCGCACTTCGACGCATATCAATGCACCTCAACGCACCTCAACGCACCGGCACGCCGCCCGCGGACGGCGCGGCGTGCCCGGCGCGTACCGCCGGCCGTCAGGCGCCCTGCGCCGGATCGGCGACGATGCGTGTGACCGCGGATGCCCGCGCGCCGGCCGCCAGCTCCCGCGCCACCCCGCGCTTGGCCAGCTTCCAGCCGACCACCAGCGCGAGCACGACGACCGGAATCGTCGCGATGGTCCACGTGCCGCCCGGGTAGTCGAATGCCATCAGCACCAGCACGCCGACGAGGAACGCGAGCGTGAGCCACGACGTGAACGGCGCACCGGGCATCCGGAACGACACGGCCTGCAGCTCGCCGCGATCGACCGCGCGGCGGAACTGGATCTGGCACATCACGATGAAGCCCCAGGTCGAGATGATGCCGAGCGACGCCATGTTCAGCACGATCTCGAACGCCTGGGCCGGCACGATGTAGTTCAGCGGCACGCCGATCGCATTGATCGCGACCGTAACGAGAATGCCGCCGTACGGCACGCCGCGCGCATTCATCCGCGACACGAAACGCGGCGCCGAGCCGCCCATCGCGAGCGAGCGCAGCACGCGCCCGGTCGAATAGAGGCCGGAGTTCAGGCTCGACAGCGCGGCGGTCAGCACCACGATGTTCATCACCGTGCCGACGTACGGCACGCCGAGCTTGCTGAAGAACGTGACGAACGGGCTTTCGTGCGCGCTGTACGCGGTCCACGGCAGCAGCATCGTCAGCAGCACGACCGAGCCCACGTAGAACAGCGCGATCCGCCACATCACGCTGTTGATCGCCTTCGGCAGCACCTTGCGCGCATCGGCGGTCTCGCCCGCCGCGACGCCCACGAGCTCGATGCTCGCATACGCGAACACGACGCCCTGCACGATCAGCACGGCCGGCAGGATGCCGTGCGGAAAGATCCCGCCATGATCCGCGATCACGTGCAGCCCCGGCATCTGGCCGGCGACCGGATGGCCGCTCGCGAGAAACACGGCGCCGACCGCGAGGAACAGCGCGAGCGTGCCGACCTTGACGATCGAGAACCAGAACTCCATCTCGCCGAACACCTTCACGCCGATCATGTTCATCACCGACACGATCCCGAGCGCGCCGAGCGCGAACACCCACTGCGGCACGTCCGTGAACACGGCCCAGTACTTCATGTAGATCGCGACCGCGGTGATGTCGACGATGCCGGTGGTCGCCCAGTTCAGGTAATACATCCAGCCCGCGACGAACGATGCGCGCTCGCCCAGGAACTCCCGCGCGTACGACACGAAGCTGCCGCTGGTCGGCCGGTGCATCACGAGCTCGCCGAGCGCGCGCATGATCAGGAATGCGAACACGCCGCACACGAGATACACGAGCGCAAGCGCGGGCCCCGCGTGCTGCAGGCGCCCGCCCGCGCCGAGAAAGAGGCCGGTGCCGATCGCACCGCCCATCGCGATCATCTGCACGTGGCGCGGTTTCAACTGCTTCGCATAGCCGGCTTCGTGCGACGCGAACATCGCATCCGGATCGGCATGACGGGATTGCGCGCCGCCGGCCGGATCGGCCGGGCGCTTGCTGGAGTGGGTCATCGTAAGTCTCCGTTTGTTGTCTGTTGATGTGTCGCGCCCCGCGTCGGCGCGCGTGCGCAACGATTGCGCGCGGGCCGCCGGCGGCACGCGCCGGCGCCGCGCGGGCGGCGTCACAGCACGCGCGGCCGGATCAGCGCGTCGGGCTGCAGTGCCTCTTCGAGCTGCTCATCGGTCATCCACGCGCGTTCCAGCACGACCTCGCGGATCGACTTGCCGGTGGCATGCGCTTCGGCCGCCACGGCGGTCGCGCGCTTGTAGCCGATGTACGGGTTCAGCGCGGTCGCGAGCGCGACCGAACGCTCCATCGTTTCGCGCAGCCTTTCCGGGTTCGCGGTGATCCCGCTCACGCAACGCTGCGCGAGCGTCGTGCACGCGGCGGTCAGGTGGCTGAAGCTGCGGAACAGCGCGCTGGCGATCACCGGCTCGAACGCGTTGAGCTGCAGTTGCCCGGCCTCGGCGGCGAAGGTCACGGTCAGGTCGTTGCCGAACACTTCGAACGCGACCTGGTTCACGACTTCCGGGATCACCGGATTCACCTTGCCCGGCATGATCGACGAGCCGGCCTGCACCGGCGGCAGGTTGATCTCGCCGAATCCCGCGCGCGGGCCGCTCGACAGCAGCCGCAGGTCGTTGCAGATCTTCGACAGCTTCACGGCGATCCGCTTGAGCACGCCCGAGACCTGCACGAAGGCGCCGCAATCCTGCGTCGCTTCGATCAGGTTCGGCGCGGTGCTCAGGTCGAGCCCGGTGATGCGCCGCAGCGCCGCGAGCGCCTTCTCCGCGTACTGCGGATGCGCGGTGATCCCGGTGCCGATCGCGGTCGCGCCGAGATTGATCTCGCGAATCAGCCAGCCGGCTTCCTGCAGTCGCGCGATGTCTTCGGTCAGCATCACCGCATAGGTCGAGAACTCCTGGCCGAGCGTCATCGGCACCGCGTCCTGCAACTGCGTGCGGCCGAGCTTCAGCAAGCCGGCGAATGCATCGGCCCGCTCCGCGAACGCATCGCGCAGGCGCGCCATCGCCTCGAGCAGATGTTCGAGCGCGAAGCAGGTCGCGACCCGGATCGCGGTCGGATAGACGTCGTTGGTGCTCTGCGCGAGATTGACGTGCTCGTTCGGATGCAGATAGTCGTACTGCCCGCGCGCGTGCCCCATGATTTCGAGCGCACGGTTGCAGATCACCTCGTTCGCGTTCATGTTGGTCGACGTGCCGGCCCCGCCCTGGATGATGTCGACGACGAACTGGTCGTGCAGGCGCCCTTCGCGGATCTCGACGCACGCGGCGGCGATCGCGTCGCGATGCTGCTGCGACAGCAGCCCGAGTTCGCAATTCGCGTCCGCTGCGGCCTCCTTGACGGCGGCGAGCGCCATCACGAGATACGGCAGCGACGCGATGGTGCGGCCGGAAATGTCGAAATTCTCTTTCGCTCGCAGCGTGTGGACGCCGTAGTAGGCCTCATTCGGAATGCTTCGCTTACCTAAAAGATCCGCTTCGACGCGGAAGCCGTTTTCTGCCATCGTGCCCTCCTGAATGTCTCGTGCCGCCCGTCGTTCGCCGCTTCCCGACGCGACGGGTTCGCATTCTATGCCTTTGCAAAAACATGCTCGCCTCTGTATTATCGAAAGCGGTTTTGCGTGGAATGCAACAGCGAGAATCGAATGAAAAAAGGCGCGAGAGAAACCGGCGTCGATCACCTGGGCGCGATGCGCGCGTTCGTCAGGGTGGTCGAAACGGGGAGTTTTTCGGCGGTCGCGAAGGAGATGCACGTGTCGACGTCGACCGTCGCGCGCAAGGTCACGGCGATCGAGGAAGCGCTCGGCGTCGCGCTGCTGCACCGCTCCACGCACAGCGTGACGCTCACCGAAGCCGGCCATATCTACCTGGAACGCGCGGTCACGCTGATCGCCGATCTCGACGACACGTTGCGCGTCGTCGCGGAACTCAATGCCCACCCGAGCGGCCCACTGAAGCTCACCGCGCCGGTCGCGTTCGGCCGCCGCCACCTCGCGCCGCTGGTCGCGCCGTTCCTGGCGCGCTACCCGACGATCCAGCTCGACGTGCGGCTCACCGACAACCACAACGACCTCGTGGCCGGCGGCTTCGATCTCGACATTCACGAAGGCGAGAACTACCTGGACAACCTCGTCGTCCACCGCCTGTCGCGCAACGACAGCATCCTCTGCGCGACGCCCGGCTATCTCGACCGCTGCGGGCGCCCGGCCACGCCGGACGACCTGAAGCACCACAACTGCTTGCGCTACGTGCATCCCGAAGGCGATCCGCGCTGGTTTTTCGTGCGCGACGACGCGCAGCACAGCGTGCTGCCGGGCGGCAACCTCGTCACCGACCACTCGGAGCTGCTGCTCGAAGCGACCTGCGCGGGGCTCGGCATCGCGGAATTCGAGATCTGGCTGGTGCGCGACCTGCTCGCGAGCGGCCGGCTCGAAGCCGTGCTGCCGCGCTACCGGCTGCAGAACCGGCTGACCGGCGAATACATCTACATCGCGTATCTGGCGAACCGGCGCAGTTCGGCGAAGCTGCGCGTGCTGAAGGATTTTCTCGCGGAACACCTCGCACAGATCGGCGAGCTGTCGGCACTCGAACTGACGAAGATTCGCGGCGCGCGCGCATAGCGCCCGCGCCCGCGCTCATGCGCGGGCCGGCGGCAGCTGCGCATCGGCGCCGTTCAGGCTGCCTGCAATTCGAACGGGAACGTGGCGCGCCCGATCTCGACGCCCTGCGTGTTGAGCATCCGCGGCCGGTGGAACGCGGCCAGTTGCGCGCGCTGCGCGGCCGTGCCGATCTGCAGCCGCTCGAGGAGTTCGCTGACGATCATGTAGAGCACGTCGAGATTGCCGTCCTCGATCTTCACCGAGATGCCGAGCGCGCCGTCGGCGCCCAGTTCCCGCGTGCGCGCCGATGCCCGCACGCCGATCCCGTAGCATGCGTCGGCGCCGAGCTTGCCGACCACCTGCCCGTCGAACGCGCGCATCAGCACCGTGCAATAGCGTCCGTCGCCGGCCACCAGCTCCGGATACGCGGTCATCGCACGATGAATGCGCGCCAGCGCGCGAACGCGATCGGTGAGCGCGCCGGCGCCCGCGTCCACCTTGTCCGCGCCGTCGGCCAGCGACGCGTAAAGACGCGCGAGCCGGTCCAGCGAAAACGCCGGCGTCGGCAGGTTGCATCCGTCGATCGCCCAGTTCACTTCGTCGTCGCGCAGCCCGCACGCGTCGGCCACCACCTGCTTGACGCGCACCTGCATCGGATGGTCGGGCAGATGGTAATCGGCGATCGCGGCGCCGATCGCCTGCGCACCGGCCAGCATCCCGACGTGCTTGCCCGAACAGTTGCTGCATACGCCGGTCGGCGTGTAGTCGCGCTTGATCCACGCCCGGTACACCGCGTCCGACAACGGCGGATGGCCGCCGCAGCGCAAATCCGATTCGTGCGCGGCGACCTTGGCCAGCATCGCGCGCGTGCGTTCGATATGCCGGTCCTCGCTGCTGTGCGACGCGCACATCAGCGCGATGTCCGCATCGTCGAAACCGAAGCGCTCGGGCGCGCCCGTCTCGATCACCGACAGCGCCTGGGCCGGCTTGGCCGCCGACCGCGCGAGCGTCATCCGGAACGGATCGCCGAACCGGGCCAGCAGCCGGCCGCCGGCGTCGACCACCGCCACATGGGCGACGTGCGTGTTCTCGATCGCATCGCCGCGGTACGTGACGACTGCTGCGCGTGGGGTGTCCATCGTGTGTTGTCTCCTTGCTCGGGGCCAGCTTGCCGGGGCCCGTCCATCCGGTACGGCAGTGTAGCGAGTCGTCGCCGCCGCGCGCCGGCCGGGCGATGGAAAGCGGTGTTGCACGCGATGCAAAGGCAAGCGCGCCCCCACAAAACCCTGACCGGATTAGTACAGAAACCATTCGATCGTTTACAGAATTAGTACCAATCCGTACAATTGCGACCGCAAATACGAATCATACGCATTTACATTGACGTTTTCCGATCCGCGCGCCCGCCGCGCCGCCATCGAGAAGACGCGCCCGCTCACCGAACCTTTTGCTGCCTCTCGCTATGCCCGCCCAGTTCAAGACGAGGCCTCGCGCCCTCGTGTCGGCGCTGACCTGCTCCGTATTCCTGACCCCGCTGCTCGCGTCCGCCGAAACCGCCCCTGCTCCCGCACCCGCCGCCGGCCAGCCCGCCCCGTCCGCCGACGTGCAGGCCACGCTGCCGACGATCACGGTCCAGTCCACCGCGCCGTCGGACATGCAGGTGAAGCGTTCGCCGTCGTACAAGTTCACCGCGCCGCTGCTCGACACGCCGCGTTCGGTCACGGTGATCCCCGAGCAGCTGATCAAGGAAAAGAACGTCACGTCGTTCGCCGACGCGCTGCGCTCGGTGCCGGGCATCACGTTCCTCGGCGGCGACGCGGCTGCGAACCCGTCGGCCGATCGCCCGGTGATTCGCGGCTTCGAATCGCGCAACTCGATCTTCGTCGACGGGATGCGCGACTCGGGGCTGCAGAATCGCGAGACGTTCGCGGTCGAGCAGATCAGCGTGATCAAGGGCCCCGATTCGGTCTACGCCGGGCGCGGCTCGGTGGGCGGCAGCATCGACATCGTCACGAAGACGCCGAAGAACGACGACTTCATCAACAGCAGCATCGGCTTCGGCACCGACGGCTACAAGCGCGCGACGGTTGACGCGAACCGCAAGCTCAACGACACGACGGCCGTGCGCTTGAACGTGATGGGCCACGACGCGAACCAGGCCGGCCGCAACGACGTGTACAACAAGCGCTGGGGCGTCGCGCCGTCGGTCGTGTTCGGGCTGAACACGCCGACCACGGTCACGGTCAGCTACTACCACATGAACTCGTACGACATGCCGGACTTCAGCGTGCCGTTCCGCGCGTCGGGCGGCACGCCGGTGCCGACCGATCGCGGGCAGTTCTTCGGGCTGAACACGCGCGATTACCGCTACGGGCAGACCGACACCGCCGAAGTACGCGTCGAGCACAAGCTCAACGACGACTGGAAGCTGAAGAACACGACGATGTTCGGCCGCTCGACGCTCGACTACGTCGCGACGAATCCGCAGATCCTCGCGTCGAACCCGTCCATGCTGAGCCTGCAGGCGAAGAGCGGCAAGTACGCGCTCAACGGCTTCTCGAACCAGACGGAAGTGACCGGCAGCGCGAGCCTGTTCGGCATGAAGCACACGATGACGGCCGGCGTGGAGTTCAGCCACGAGCAGGCGCGCTACGAGGGCTATCTCGTGTCGGATTCGGCCGGCAACAACATCCGCTCGGGCGGCCCGTGCTCGGTGGCCGGCAACTGCACGCCGCTCGCGGGCGGCTGGAATCCGAACATGCCGTGGACCGGCAGCATCGTGCTGAACGGCGACAAGGGCTTCCCCGGCGCGACGACGAACACGCGCACCGATACGGTTTCCGCGTACATCTTCGATACGGTGAAGCTGTCCGAGCGCTGGCAGTTCAACACGGGGCTGCGCTTCGACCGCTACGACACGACCGGCAAGCAGGCGGGCGTGGCCGACCTGTCGAACACGTCGAACCTGTTCAGCTACCAGTTCGGCCTCGTGTTCAAGCCGGTGACCAACGTGAGCCTGTATGCGTCGTACGGCACGTCGTCGAACCCGCCGGGCTCAAACGGCGGCCTCGGTGGCGGTACCGACCAGATCACCGCGACCAATCAGGATCTCGCGCCCGAGCGTTCGCGCAACATCGAGATCGGCGCGAAGTGGGACGTGCTGCACGACCAGCTGTCGCTCACGTCCGCGCTGTTCCAGACCGAGAAGACCAACGCGCGCGTCAGCGACGGCCTCGGCCACACGGTGAACGCGGGCAAGCAGCGCGTGCGCGGTTTCGAATTCGGCTTCGCCGGCAACGTGACGCCGAAGTGGCACGTGTTCGGCGGCTACTCGTACCTGAACGCGATCACGACCGACGCCGGCCCCGGCAGCCCGGGCGCATCGGGTCTGCCGATGGTGATGGTGCCGAAGCACAACTTCACGCTGTGGACGAGCTACGACGTGATGCCGAAGCTCACGCTCGGCGCCGGTGCGACGATGATGAGCCAGACTTATGCGTCGGTATCGGCGACGACGAAGAAGTGGACGCCCGGCTATGCGCGCTTCGACGCGGCGGCGACGTGGCGCGTGAACAAGACGATGGACGTTCAACTGAACGTGCAGAACCTGTTCGACAAGAAGTACTACGCGAGCGCGTATCCGATCTACGCGACGTGGGCGCCGGGCCGTTCGGCGATGGTCACGCTCAACTTCTATCAGTAATACCGACCTTGCCGGTAGCGGCGGGAAGGTGCGATGCGCCCTTCCCGCTCGCATTCACCACGGAAGCGAATGCGCCTTCGCGTTCGTGAAGCGCTTCATCGCTTCCTGCACGCCTTCCTTGTAGCCGAGCGCCGAATCCTTCACGCCGCCGAACGGCGCCGGTTTGCCGACCAGCAGCCGCGCACCGCGCGCGATCGCATCGTTCACCTGCTGCTCGCGGAGCCTCGCGGCCGCTTCGTCGATCGCGGTGCTGTATGTCGAACGCGCTCATGCGCTCACGCATTCACACGTTCACGCGAGGTGGTATCGCAACCAGAAGGTTTCGCGGCATGCGTTGTCGAACGTCTGCCGCGTCGGGCTGATCGGCTGCGCATCGGGCTGCCGGATCACGTCGTAGTCGATCCAGCATTCGGCGCACAGCAGATCGGACGGCGCGCGGTCCTGCTCGACCGAGCGGCGCACGACCGCGCCGTTGTCGAAGCGGTATTCGGTTTCGGCCCGCGTGACTTCGACGTCGTCGTCGGTCCAGCGGTCGTGCGACGTCGCATGCGACACGACCGACACCGGGCCCGGGAGTCCGTGGATCGCGGCAACGTACGAAATGAGCTTGTCCATGGCGAGGCAGTGAACGGAAGGACGGCCGCGTCGCGCACCCTGCATCGCACGAGACGGCCCGAGCGGCGAGTATAGCCGCGCGCCGAAGACCTTGCCGCCTGCGGGGTTTCGCGCGCTATGCGTCCAGCGCCAGCAACGCGAACGTCGCGAGCCAGTGCTCGCCCATGTAGTCGCCGGCCACGTGCGCGAGCGCGCTCGCGAGATGGCGGTCGGCCGCGTCGAGCAGCTTCGCGCGCCGCGCGTCGCCTTCCGGCAGCGCGCCGGCGAGCGCGCGCTGGCACCACGCGCGGCTCAGGTTCAGCCCGTCGAGGTGCGCGATCTTGCCGTCGCTGCGATCGCTGACCGTCGCCGGCTCGAACAGCGTCGCCGGCTCGCCGCGCGCGAGATCGGGCAGGAAACGCGCGAACCAGCCGTCGAATTCGGCGGCCGGCAGCACGCGCCGCATCAGCTCGGCTTCCATCAGCGCGGGCGACAGGAATTCGTCGCCCGACGGCTCCCACGCCTGGCATCCGGCGTCGTTCAGGTGCCAGCGCTTCGCGGTATCGACGATCAGCGCCGCGAGCCCGTCGCGCTGCGTGTCGCGCGCGAAGTCCAGCGTGAGCGCGAGCGCGAACGCGGTGTTGAAGTGCGTGCCGACCCGCAGCGGATAGGTCGCTTTCGGCAGGAACGTCTCGAAGCGCGACACGAAGAGCTCGGTGAGCGGCGCCATCGTCTTCGCCCAGCGCGCGGCCTGCGGCATCGCCCCTTTCAGCGCGAGCCGCTCGAGCTGCGCGGCGAGCGCGAGCAGCCACGCCCAGCCGTACGGCCGCTCGAAGCCGCTGTTGTGCGGCAGCGCGAGATACGCGCGCTCGCCGGCGACGTTCGCATCGGTGAAGTGCGCATCGACGGTCGCGACGATGCGCTCGGCTTCCGGCAACGCCGGATAGCGTTCGAGCACGCGCAGCACGAGCCAGTAGCCGTGCACGCACGAATGCCAGTCGTAGCTGCCGTAGAAGATCGGATGCAGCGCGCGCGGGCCCTGCACGTCGTGCGGGCCTGCGAGCGAATGCGTGAGCTTGTTCGGATATTCGCGGGTCAGGTGCGCGAGCGCGAGCGACGCGAATTTCGAGGCGAGTTCGGGCGTGAGTCGGTCGGTCATGGGCATCTCGTCCATCGGTCAGAAGCGGAAAGCGAATGCATACATCAGCAGCGTGTTCACGGCGAGCAGCAGCAGGGCCGTCGGCCACTGCGCCTTGATCACGCCGTTCTTGTCCTTCAGTTCGAGCAGCGCCGCCGGCACGATGTTGAAGTTCGCGGCCATCGGCGTCATCAGCGTACCGCAGAAGCCGCTCAGCATCCCGATCGCGCCGACGATCGCCGGGTTGCCGTGGAACTGGTGGACGATCAGCGGCAGGCCGATACCGGCCGTCATCACGGGAAACGCGGCGAAGCCGTTGCCCATGATCATCGTGAACAGCGCCATGCCCACCGTGTAGGCCGCAACCACCGCGAACGGCGAATCGATCGGCACCCAGTCCTTCACGAGCCCCGACACCACGCCGCCGACGCCCGCGACCGCAAACAGCGCGCCGAGCGCCGCGAGCATCTGCGGCAGGATCGCGGCCCAGCCGACCGCGTCCATCGTGTGGCGCGCCTCCTTCACCGCATGCACCGGCGAATCGCGCAGCATCGCGAGTGCGACGGCGAACGCGACGAGCGTGCCGAGCACGAGCGAGATCAGCGTTACGCTCTTCTGCTCGACGAACGGCACGAGCTTCAGCGCGAACGTGCCGATCAGCGTGACGACCGGAATCAGCAGCGCGGGCAGGAACAGCCGGTTGCCGAAACGCTGCGCGATCGTCTCGCGCCGCACGGCCGCGGCCTCCCCGGCTTCGTCGGATTTGCCGCGCCCGAGCTTGCCCGAGCCGGCGATCACCGCGAGCGCGATCGCGAGGCACCCCGTCACGAAATGCGGCAGCAGCGCGCCGAACAGGAACGTGGCCGCGTAGATCGCCCAGAACGCGAAATTGACGACGCGGCGCGGGTTCGTGCGGTCCGTCAGGTTGAAGTACGCGAACGCGGCGAACATCAGGCCCGCGAGCGTGTACAGCGATTCGAGGCCGATCATCGCGCGCCCTCCTGCCCCACCAGGCCGAAGCCGCGCGTGAGCCGGCGGTCGAGCAGCGCAAGGCGCGTGCAGTGGATCAGCAGCGCGGCGATCGCCGTCGGGATCGCCCACACCGACAGGTGCAGCGGCTCGATGGCGATCCCGTTCTGTTCGAGAAAGCCCTTGATCAGCAGGATCGACTGGATCGCGATGAAGATGTCCTCGCCGAAGAACACGGCGACGTTGTCGACGCCCGACGCATGCGCGCGGATCTGCTGGCGCACCGCTTCGGGCAGCTCGCCGTGCCGGTTGACGGCGGCGGCCTCGGCCATCGGCGCGATCAGCGGCCGCACCATCTGCGCATGACCGCCGAGCGACGTGAGGCCGAGCGCGGCCGTCGCCTGGCGCAACACGAAATACAGCATCAGCACGCGGCCCGTGGTGGCTGCCTGCACGCGCGAGATCATCCGCTTCGCCTGCTCCTTGAGCCCGTTGCGCTCGAGCAGCGCGATCACCGGCAGCGTCAGCCAGATGAGCCCCATGTAGCGGTTTTCGGTGAACGCCTTGCCGAACGCGCTGACGATGTCGACGAGATTCAGCCCGCCCGCCAGCCCCGTCGCGAGCCCCGCGATCGTGACCACCAGCAGCGCATTGAAGCGCAGCGCAAAGCCGATCACGACGATCGGCACTCCAATCAGCACCAGCATTGCTCCTCCTTGTTTCGGACGCGCGGCGCGTTGGCCCGCGCAGCCTGCCCGGTTTGGACCGGGCTCGGTCGGCGCAATCTAACACGATACTTTATCGATAAATAGTCGACGATTTGCAGCTTCGGGTAAACGTTGAACGATGCAGACACCGTGCCCGGCCCATGTGTCGCGGGTGTTTCATCCGATGAATCGGTGGTCGGTCGGCGGCCGGCGCGCGGCGCGGGCGCACCGGTCGCGGCACGCACGTTCGCTCGCCGGGGGCGGCGTGCGACGAGTCGCCGCGCGTGGCGTGGCCGCGGTGCGCCGACTACACTGGAAAGCATCGGCAACGGACGGGAGAGCCGCCATGATTGACGTATTCCAGACCATCGGCAGCCGCGCGTTCTCCGCTCATCTGGCGAAGGACGGGATGGTGACGCTGATGGAACAGCACCATGAGGTCGATCGTGTGACGCTCGCGACCGCCTATGCCGCGCTCGTCGAGGAATCCGAGCAGGAAAGCGACCTCCTCGACGCGACGGTCGAAGGGATGATGCGCGCGCTGATCCAGGGGTACGCGCGCAGCCATTGACGGCGCAGCCGCGCAGCCGCGCAGGTGGCGTACGGCCGGTTTCCGCCTTCGGCCGCTGAACCGGGCGACGGGCGCGCGCGGGCTACGCGGCCGACGTGCCAGCGCGCCGGCGCCGATGTCGAACCGCCGGCCCGCGCGCAGTTGCCGGTAGTCGGCCTGCGTGAAGATCGTCGGTTCGCGACCGCACCGTTGCCGGCGCGGTCGCGTTCCGTCGTGAGCGCTTCGACTTCGCCGCGGCCCGCAAACAGGATAGAGGAAACGTACTGAAACAGCGCAATGCGCAAATTTTTCGATTGCCGCCGCCCGCGCCGCATGACAGCATGCGGGGCGTCGCCAACCAAAAACAATGCCGTGCCGTCCGGCCGCCGATGCCGTACGGCGGCGCCGAACCGGCAGCCCCTTCCATGAACCCGGCCTACCTCCAACATTACGAACCGACCGGAGAATTCCGCTTGTGAACATCGGCATCGTCAACGACCTCCCGCTTGCCGTCGAGGCGATGCGCCGCGCGATCGCGCGCCGGCCCGAGCACCGCGTGCTGTGGGTCGCGACCGACGGCGCGCAGGCCGTCGAGCTGTGCGCCGCGCAGCCGCCCGACGTCGTGCTGATGGACCTGATCATGCCGAAATTCGACGGCATCGAAGCGACGCGGCGGATCATGCGATCCGAACGACCGTGCGCGATCCTGATCGTGACGAGCTGCATCGGCGCGAATGCGTGGCGCGTGTTCGAGGCGATGGGCGCCGGCGCGCTCGACGCGGTCGATACGCCGCGGCTCGGCGACGGCGCGGCCGGCGACACGACCCGGCTGCTGCTCGCGAAGATCGACCAGATCGGCCGCCTGCTCGACGCACCCGTCGGCGCGCGCGTCGCCGGCACGGCCTCCCGCACCGCGGGCGGCCCGCTGGTCGCGATCGGCGCATCGGCCGGCGGCCCCGGCGCGCTCGCGTCGATCCTCGGCAGCCTGCCGGCCGATTTCAATGCGCCGATCGTGATCGTCCAGCACGTCGACCGCGCATTCGCCGAAGGCATGGCGCAATGGCTCGACGGGCAGACGCCGCTCACGGTGCGCGTCGCGCGCGAAGGCGACCGGCCGCAACCGGGCGTCGCGCTGCTCGCCGCGACCGACGACCACCTGCGCATCACGCGCGCCGGCACCCTCGAATACACGCGCGAGCCGGCCGCCACGCCGTATCGTCCGTCGGTCGACGTGTTCTTCAACAGCCTGACCGAACACTGGGCCGGCCGCGTGATCGGCGTACTGCTCACGGGCATGGGCCGCGACGGCGCGATCGGCCTGAAGGCGCTGCGGATGAAGGGCTACCATACGATCGCGCAGGACGAAGCGACGAGCGCCGTGTACGGCATGCCGAAGGCGGCCGCGACGCTCGGCGCGGCGCGCGCGATCCTGCCGCTCGGGCGCATCGCGGGCGAACTGGCGGCGCTGGCACGAATCTGAGCCCGATGAACACGCGCAACACCCATGCCTGCCCTCGCCCCCACCCGCCTCGACCATGACCATTGACCTGACTCGCCCGCCAGGCGGCATGCCGCCCGTCGACGTGCCGGCGATGGTGCTGCTGGTCGACGACCAGACGATCGTCGCCGAAGCCGTACGACGCGCGCTCGTCGACGAAGAAGGCATCGATTTCCACTACTGCCCGCGCTCGGACGACGCGATGGCCACCGCGATCGAGACGCGGCCGACCGTGATCCTGCAGGATCTCGTGATGCCCGGCATCGACGGGCTGAGCCTCGTGAAAGCGTATCGCGCGAATCCGGCGACGCGCGACGTGCCGATCATCGTGCTGTCGACGCAGGAAGAGCCCGTGATCAAGAGTGCCGCGTTCGCGGCCGGCGCGAACGACTACCTCGTGAAGCTGCCCGACCGCATCGAGCTCGTCGCCCGCGTGCGCTACCACTCGCGCTCGTACATGAACCTGCTGCAGCGCGACGAGGCCTATCGCGCGCTGCGGCAATCGCAGCAGCAGTTGCTCGAAGCGAATCTCGAGCTGCGCCGCCTCACGCATTCCGACGGCCTGACCGGGCTGTCGAACCGGCGCTATCTCGACGAATACCTCGCCGCCGAATGGCGGCGCGGCACGCGCGAGCGCAGCGAGCTGTCGCTGCTGATGATCGACGTCGACAACTTCAAGCTGTACAACGACACGTACGGCCACGTGTCGGGCGACGGCGTGCTCAAGCAGATCGCGTCGACCATCGAGCGCTGCCTCGGCCAGTCGGGCGAGCTCGCCGCGCGTTTCGGCGGCGAGGAATTCGCGGTCGTGATGCCGGCCACGTCGCCGGGCGCCGCGCGGCTGCTCGGCGAGAAGATCCGCCTCGCGGTCGAGGCGCTGCGGCTGCAGCACGCGCATTCGTCGACCGGCGATACCGTGACGATCAGCATCGGCGGCGCGAGCATCGTGCCGATGTCCGGCCTGCCGACGACCGTGCTGATCGAAGCGGCCGACCGCGCGCTCTATCGCGCGAAGCACGACGGCAAGAACCGCGTCGAGATCGATGCGCCGCCGCCGGCGCCCACGCCCACGCCCGGCGGTTTCGGCACGCCGCGCGCCGGCTGAACGCCGCGCGCGCGCCGCGCTCACGCGGCGCCGAGCCGGCGCGCGTAGTCGTTCGGGTCCAGCGGGCGGCTGAACAGGTAGCCCTGCTGCATGTCGCAGCCTATCTGCTGCAGGAACCACGATTGCGCCTGCGTCTCGACGCCTTCGGCCGTGACCTTCATCCCGAGCGAATGCGCCATCGCGACCACGGCCTGCGTGATCGCCACCGAGTCGTGATGATCGGGCACGCCCGACACGAACGAGCGGTCGACCTTCAGGTTGTGCAGTGGAAAGCGCTTCAGGTACGCGAGCGACGAATAGCCGGTGCCGAAATCGTCGACCGAGATCCGCACGTTCATGTCCGTGAGCGCCTCGAGCATCGGCAGCACGGTGTCCGTGTCGTTCATCAGCAGTCCTTCGGTAATTTCGAGCTCCAGCGCGGACGGATCGAGCCGCGCTTGCGCGAGGCAGCGACCGACCGATTCGACGAGCCCTTCGTGGAACTGCCGCGGCGACAGGTTGACGGCCAGCATCAGGTCGGGCGCGATCGTGCGGCGCCATTCGGCCGCCTGCCGGCACGCGGTTTCGAGCACCCACTGGCCGATCGCGACGATCTGCCCCGTATCTTCCGCGACCGGAATGAACTCCGCCGGCGACATCGGCCCGAGCTCGGGGCTCGTCCAGCGCAGCAGCGCTTCGGCGCCGACCGTGCGGCCGCTGCGCGCATCGACGACGGGCTGATACGCGAGCCGCAGCATGTCCGACGACAGCGCGCGCCGCAGCGACTGTTCGATCGCGAAGCGGCGCTGCAGCCGCAGGTTGAGCTGCGCGGTGAAGAAC
Organism: Burkholderia metallica; assembly: GCF_001718555.1. Taxonomy (NCBI): domain Bacteria; kingdom Pseudomonadati; phylum Pseudomonadota; class Betaproteobacteria; order Burkholderiales; family Burkholderiaceae; genus Burkholderia; species Burkholderia metallica. The sequence continues at coordinate 1,026,339 of NZ_CP013403.1, read as the reverse complement.
GTGAAGTGGTTGCGGCCGCGCTGCTTCGCGTCGTACATCGCCGAATCGGCGTTGCGCATCAGCGTGACCGCATCGTCGCCGTCGCGCGGCGCGACGCTGATGCCGATCGACACGCCGAGCCAGTATTCGTTGTTCGCGATCGCGAACGGCTTCGCGATCGCGTCGATCACTTCGCGCGCGAGCGCCGCGAGCCGGTCGGGATCGTCGCAGTCGTCGACCAGGATCACGAATTCGTCGCCGCCGACGCGCGTGAGCGCATAGCGGCCGCCCGCGCAGGCCGCGAGCCGCGCGGCGACGCTGCGCAGCAGCGCGTCGCCGGCGTCGTGGCCGGCCGTGTCGTTGACCTTCTTGAAGCCGACCAGATCGATGAACAGGATCGCGACGCGGGCGGGGCCGGCCGCCGCATCGCGCCCGCCGAACAGCTCGCGCATGCGGTCGGCGAGCCAGCGGCGGTTGTAGAGACCCGTGAGCGCATCGCGCGTGGCTATGTAGCGCAACTGCTGCTGCGCTTCGCGCACCGGGCCGATGTCGTTGAACGACACGAGCACCGAATCGGCCTGCGTCTCGCCCGGCTTCACGATCGGCACCGCGTTGCCGCGCACCCAGATGATGTCGCCGTCCGCGAGGCCGAAGCCGACCGTGTAGTCGAGCAGCGGCGTGGCCGTCATCAGCGCGCGCCGGCTCGGCCAGTCGTCGGGCGCGATCGGCGTGCCGTCCTCGTGCAGCTTGCGCAGGATCACCGTCGACAGCCGGCGGCCGACGAGGTCGCCCTTCACGCGCATCATCCGGTTCGCGCTCGGATTGCTCGCGACCACGACGCCGTCGCGCGACACGACGAGGATTCCTTCGTTCAGGCTGTTGACGACGAGCCGGTGATGCTCCTCGCTGCGCGCGAGCTGCCGCACCATCCGGTCCTGGTGCACCGCCAGGCCGACGCTGTTGCCGATGTCGCGCAGCAGTTCGGTTTCCACGTCGCCCGGCAGGCGCGGCGTGCGGTGATAGACGGCGAACGCGCCGAGCACCGCGCCCGTGTCGTCGAGGAACGGCACCGACCAGCACGCGCGCAAGCCCAGCGGCAACGCGACGGCGCGGTAGTCGGCCCACAGGGGATCGGTTTCGATGTCTTCGACGGCGACCATCCGGCGCAGGTACATCGCCGTGCCGCACGAGCCGGCCGCGGGGCCGATCGACGCGCCTTCGACCGCCGCGCCGTACTGCGCGGGCAGCGACGGCGCGGCGCCGACGTGCACGTGCACGCCGTCGTGATCGAGCAGCAGGATCGTGCACGACGCGCCGTCGCCGAGCAACGCTTCGGCACGCCGGCAGACTTCGGCCAGCAGCTCCGGCAGCGGCGTGTTGCGCGTGATCAGCCTCAGCACGCTTTGTTCGGACGCGAGCACTTCCGCCGCGAGCCCGAGACTGTAACGAGAACTTTGCGGTTCGGTATTCAAGATGAATCCTGCCGTCTGTCCGATCGGGTCTGGTGCGCCCGTTTCGTCTTCGATCCTGCGTGCCGTATTTCGCCCCGGGCTTACGCCGATACCCGGTGCGCCCCGTATTGCGCGCCGTGCCAACGCGCGAAAATATATTTAACACCAATCCATGGCAATCGGCGCATCCGCGCGTATCAGGGGTTACGCGCGGTCGGCGCGGCCGGGCAGCCGACAGTCAGCTTATCGAAAGGTCGGCATCCGGCGCGACGGGCCGGCGCAAGGCCGCGCCGGGCGCGCACCGCGTTTGAAAACGATTCGTCAGATTGTGGCGGCGCCCTGCTTCACCGGTGCCGACGTCGCGCGGTATCGTCGTGCCGGCAGGCCCGCCCTCCGCGCGGCCGCCGCCGGGCGGTTCGACAGGGCGGCCGGCCCAGCCGCGTTGCCGTATCCGTGATTCAATGTCGATCGAACCGGCGTCGCGCCATCCGGCGGCACGTCGATTCGACACTTCATCGATCGACCCTCAAGGGATCACCATGACGAACCCTGCCGAAATCAAGGCGCTCGTTTTCGATGTTTTCGGAACGATCGTCGACTGGAGAAGCGGCGTCGCACGCGGCGCCGCCGCGTTCCTCGATCGCCACGCGCCCGCGCTCGACCCGTTCGAGTTCGCCGATGCGTGGCGGGCCGAATATTCGCCGTCGATGGAGGAAGTCCGCAGCGGGCGCCGCCGCTACGTGCGGCTCGACGTGCTGCACCGCGAGAACCTCGTCCGCACGCTCGACCGCTACGGGATCGTCGACGTGCCCGACGCCGACATCGACGCGCTCAACCTCGCATGGCACAGCCTCGACCCGTGGCCCGACGCCGTCGCGGCACTGCACCGGCTGAAGCGGCGCTTCATCATCGCGCCGCTGTCGAACGGCAACATCCGGCTGATGGTCGACGTCGCGAAACGCGCGGGGCTGCCGTGGGATGCGATTCTCGGCGCGGAAGTCGTTCACGCGTACAAGCCGTCGCCGCAGGTGTACAGCGGGACGGTCGAGATCCTCGGCATCGAACCGGCCGAGCTGTGCCTGGTCGCCGCGCACAACGGCGATCTCGCGGCCGCGCGCCGGCAGGGGCTGTCGACCGCGTTCGTGCTGCGGCCGACCGAGCACGGCCCGGGCCAGACGACCGACCTGAAAGCCGACGACGCGTGGGACTTCGACGTCAGGGACCTGAACGAACTCGCCGATCGGCTCGGTTGCCGGGGTTGACCGCGGGCGGCGCGGCCTGCCCCTGCGCCGCCATCGCCAGACGCCGCCAGTTGCGCGCCGCATACCGGTGCGCCTGCTGCAGCGCGAGCCACAACCCGATCTGCCGCACCGGCCTGAAGAAACCGCGCGCGCTGAAGACGGTGCGCCGCTCGACGCGCGTCGCGCCGCCATCGATGGGCGTCAGCGTGAATTCGTCCTCCAGCAGCCCGACCCACGCGCGACACCATACCGTCGACGTCACCATCCGGTAACGCAGCCGGCGATTTTCGTCGAGCACGAGAATCCGCTGGTCGATCGTGCCGCGATCGGTCGTGCACTGCCGCGTGTTGCCGACCGCCGGCACGCCTTCGAGCACGCGGCAGCTGACCGGCTTCGGCACGCCGAGGCGGAACAGCAACGGCCGCGTGTCGTCCATCCGGGCATGGAGGAAATGCGGCCAGATGTGCTCGGGCCGGCAATCGAACGTCCACTGCGAATGAATTTCCACGAGCGTCTCCGGGCGGCTGTCGGTGCGGCCATGATCGCACACGCGCGCCGCCGTCTGCGTTACTTCACGACCGCGCGCCACGCGGTTCGCGCGTAGATGAGCAGCAACGGCAGCAGCGCGAGTGCGAACAGCAGCGCAAGCGCGAGCACCCACACCGGCCAGTCGTCGGGATTGCCGCGCATCCAGTAGCGGTAAGGCACGCTCAGGAACGCGATTTCCATCAGCAGCGCGCCGAGCGGCACGAGCCCGTTGATGACCGCCGCCACGCCGAAGCGGGCCGCGCGGTCGAGGTTCCGGCCCGCGCCGTACGCCGCGATCAGGTAGAGGAAGTACCCGATCATCGCGACCATCAGCCCGCCGCCGGCCAGCAGGCCGATACTGCGCACGCTGCGCTCGTGCAACTGATGCGCGCCCGGCGGCAAGACGACATCGACGCGCTCGCCGATCTCCGGCACGTTGCCCGAGCGGATGTTGCCCGGCAGCACGACCCGCCCGCCATCCGGCATCACGGCTTCCAGTATCGACGTGTACTTGATGCACGGGTACCTATCGGTGCGCCCGCTGCTGTCGCGACTCTCGCAGGTGTCCCACTCGGACTGGTAGGACACTACGGTCGCCTCGTATTTCGGCGACACCGCCAGTTCGTAGAGTTCGTCGCCGATCCAGTACGCGAACGGGAAGAACAGCGACACGAGGCAAAAGCACACGAGCCACCAGAACGCGACCGCGCCGCCGGACCCGCGCTTGCCGCCGCTCTGGCGGCGCACCATGCGCGACGCGAGCCAGTACGCGGCGACGCCGAACACGGCCACACAGACCACGAAAACCTTGCCCGCATGCGTCAAAGCCATCGACGTTTCCCCCGATAACCGGCCGGTTGCGCTTCGTCGGCCGTTCTTTTCCTATGGATCGATCGCGTCGTCGCCACGGCGACCGTCGCGTCCGCCACGCCGTTATTCCGGCTCGCCGACGAATCGCAGCGTGCCCGATTCCCCCGACAGCAACGCGCGATTCGCATCCGCCGCCGCGCGCAGGTAGTCCCACAGCGCGGTCACGCGCCGCAGCTTGCGCAGATCCTCGCGGCACGTCAGCCAGAAACACCGCGTGACGACCACGTCGTGCGGCAGCACCGGTACCAGCGCCGGCTGCGCGGCCGCCATGAAGCACGGCAGGATCGCGAGCCCGCCGCCCTGCAGCGCCGCGAAATGCTGCGCGATCACGCTCGTCGTACGCAAGCCGGCCGTCGCGCCCGGCACCGCGCGGTCGAGGTACAGCAGTTCGTTGCTGAACGCGAGATCGTCGACGTAGCTGATGAATGCGTGCTGCGCGAGATCGTCCGTGCAGGTAATCGGCGCGTGATTCGCGAGATAGTCGCGCGTCGCATAGAGCCGCAACCGGTAGTCGCACAGCTTCGTGACCACGTACGGCCCGCGCTCGGGCCGTTCGAGCGTGATCGCGAGGTCGGCCTCGCGCTTCGGCAGGTTGACGAAATGCGGCACCGGCAGCAGGTCGACCGTCACGTGCGGATGCGCGGCGCGAAACCGCGCGAGCTGCGGCGCGAGGAAAAAGCAGCCGAACCCTTCGGTCGACCCGATCCGCACGTGGCCCGACAGCGCCTCGCCGGTATTCGCGACCTGGTCGCACGCGGATTGCACGGTCGTCTCCATCGCGTCCGCGTACGCGACGAGCCGCTGCCCTTCGGCCGTCAGCGTGAAGCCGCCGGAGCGCGACTTGTCGAACAGCAGCGTGCCCATCGCGGCTTCGAGTGCGCGAATGCGGCGCGCGACGGTCGTGTAGTCGACCCCGAGCCGCTTCGCGGCGCCGCTCGCGCGCTGCGTGCGCGCGACTTCGAGGAAAAAGCGCAGGTCGTCCCAGTTCAGGTTGCCGGAAACCGGCTCGGTGGCGTGTCGCATCGGCGAGGAAAAAAGCGGGGGTCTCCGGGCCGGCCGTCGATATGCATAAATGCACATCCAACCGGTTTCTTTATCGGTACATGATGAATCTGCGCATAACTATACTCGACCGTGACCTGCGGACTACGAGCCGCGGCACCACCACGGAGACACCATGCAGACGCGATCCACCCTCGATGAGCATGCGACAGTCGCGGCGCCGGCACCCGCGCGCACCGCGAAGCACTACCTGCTGGCCGGCTGGGCCAGCATGGCCGGCACCACGATCGAGTGGTACGACTTCTTTCTCTACGGCACGGCCGCCGCGCTCGTGTTCAACCGCATCTTCTTCCCGTCGCTGGACCCGGTCGTCGGCACGCTGGCCGCGTTCGGCACGTTCGCGGTCGGCTTCATCGGGCGGCCGATGGGCGGCATCGTGTTCGGCCATTTCGGCGACCGGATCGGGCGCAAGTCGATGCTGATGATCACGCTGCTGCTGATGGGCGTGCCGAGCATGATCATCGGGCTGATCCCGTCGTACGACCGCATCGGCTACTGGGCAGCCGCGCTGCTGATCGCGATGCGTTTCCTGCAGGGGATGGCCGTCGGCGGTGAATGGGGCGGTGCGGTGCTGATGGCCGTCGAGCATGCGCCGAAGGGCCGCAAGGGGCTGTTCGGCAGCCTGCCGCAAACGGGTGTCGGGCTCGGCCTGATCCTGTCGTCGGTCGCGATGGCCGCGGTGGCCGCGCTGCCCGACGCCGACATGCTGTCGTGGGGCTGGCGCGTGCCGTTCCTCGCGAGCATCGCGCTGGTCGGCCTCGGCTGGTTCATCCGCGCGAAGGTGCCCGAGTCGCCCGACTTCGAGAAGGTCAAGCATCAGGGCAAGGCCGAGAAGTCGCCGGTGACGGCCGCGCTGCGCCGCCATCCGCGCGAAGTGCTGACGATCGTCGGCGCGCGTGCCGCCGAGAACACGTGGTTCTACATGGTCGTCACGTTCGCGCTCGCTTACGCGACGCAGCAGCTGCATCTGCCGAAGGCCGAGATGCTGCACGCGATCACGGCCGGCGCGGTGCTGTCGCTCGTCACGATGCCGCTGTGCGGCCACCTGAGCGACCGCATCGGCCAGCGCCGGATGTTCGCGATCGGCCTCGTGCTGATGTGCGCGTTCGCCGCGCCGTTCTTCATGATGCTCGGCACGCAGCAGACGTCGTACGCATGGTGGGCGATCGTGCTCGGCTTGGGCGTCGTGTTCCCGATTCTCTATGCGCCAGAATCGCTGCTGTTCGCGCAGCAGTTCCCGGCGGAAATCCGCTATAGCGGCATCTCGCTGTCGGTGCAACTGGCCGGCGTGATCGGCGGCGGGTTCGCGCCGATGATCGCGACGTCGCTGCTCAAGGCCGGCGGCGGCCAGCCGCACTATGTGATCGCGTATCTCGTCGGCTTCGGCGTGTTCGCGCTCGTATGTACCGCGCTGATGCGCCCGGCGCGCGCAGACGTCTGAGCGCGCGCATCTTCACCCGATTCGGGTTCGTCCCGTCGTTCGCCGTGCGTGCATGCGCGGCGGATGCGGGCCCCCTTTTTCTTCATCACACCGTTTTCCCGGAGATCGTCATGAACGCCGCAGTTCCCCAGACCACCCTCGCGCTGCCCACCGCCAAGCTGCTGATCGACGGCGCGTTCGTCGAATCGCAAAGCGCCGAATGGGGCGACATCGTCAACCCCGCGACGCAGGAAACGATCGGCCGCGTGCCGTTTGCGACGCTCGACGAGGTCGATGCCGCGATCGCGTCCGCGCAGCGCGCGTTCCAGACGTGGAAAACGACGCCGATCGGCGCACGGCTGCGCATCATGCTGAAGTTCCAGGATCTCGTGCGCCGCAATCTCGAACGGATCGCGCACACGCTGACCGCCGAGCAGGGCAAGACGCTGCCCGACGCGCAAGGCGACATCTTCCGCGGCCTCGAAGTGGTCGAGCACGCATGCTCGATCGGCACGCTGCAGCAAGGCGAATTCGCGGAGAACGTCGCGGGCGGTGTGGATACCTACACGCTGCGCCAGCCGATCGGCGTGTGCGCGGGCATCACGCCGTTCAACTTCCCCGGAATGATTCCGCTGTGGATGTTCCCGATGGCGATCGTGTGCGGCAACACGTTCGTGCTGAAGCCGTCGGAACAGGACCCGCTGTCGACGATGCAGCTCGTCGAACTCGCGATCGAGGCCGGCGTGCCGAAAGGTGTCCTGAACGTCGTGCACGGCGGCAAGACGGTGGTCGACCGCCTCTGCACACATCCTGACATCAAGGCGATCTCGTTCGTCGGCTCGACGCGCGTCGGCACGCACGTGTACAACCTCGGCAGCCAGCACGGCAAGCGCGTGCAGTCGATGATGGGCGCGAAGAACCATGCGGTCGTGCTGCCCGATGCCCATCGCGAACAGTCGATCAACGCGCTCGTCGGCGCCGGCTTCGGCGCGGCCGGCCAGCGCTGCATGGCGACGTCGGTCGTCGTGCTGGTGGGCACGGCGCGCGACTGGCTGCCCGATCTCGTCGAGAAGGCGAAGGCGCTGAAGGTCAACGCGGGCCACGAGCCGGGGACCGACGTCGGGCCGGTCGTGTCGAAGGCCGCGCATGCGCGCATCACCGCGCTGATCGACGAGGGCGTGAAAGCCGGCGCGAAGCTCGAACTCGACGGCCGCGACGTGAAGGTGCCCGGCTACGAGCACGGCAACTTCGTCGGCCCGACGATCTTCTCGAGCGTGACGACCGACATGTCGATCTATACGGAAGAAATCTTCGGGCCGGTGGTGGTCGTGATGGAAGCCGACACGCTCGACGACGCAATCGCGCTCGTCAACGCGAACCCGATGGGCAACGGCGTGGGCCTGTTCACGCAGAGCGGCGCGGCCGCGCGCAAGTTCCAGAGCGAGATCGACGTCGGCCAGGTCGGCATCAACATCCCGATTCCGGTGCCCGTGCCCTACTTCAGCTTCACGGGCTCGCGCGGCTCGAAGCTCGGCGATCTCGGCCCGTACGGCAAGCAGGTCGTGCAGTTCTACACGCAGACCAAGACGGTCACCGCGCGCTGGTTCGACGACGACGCGACGGCCGGCGGCGTGAACACCACGATCGCGCTGCGCTGAGCCCGGGAGCCCGACCATGGAAATCGCCTTCATCGGACTCGGCAACATGGGCGGCCCGATGGCCGCCAACCTGCTCAAAGCGGGCCACACGCTGACGGTGTTCGACCTCGACGCGCATGCGGTCGACGTCGCGGTGCGCGCAGGCGCGACGGCCGCCGGCTCGCCGCGTGAAGCGGCCGCGCGCGGCGCGGTCGTGATCACGATGCTGCCGGCCGCGCAGCACGTGCGCACGGTCTACCTCGGCGACGACGGCGTGCTGGCCGGCGCCCGCGCGGGCGCGACGCTGGTCGACTGCAGCACGATCGACCCCGGCACCGTGCGCGCGGTCGCCGACGCCGCCGCGCAGCACGACTTGCCGCTCGCCGACGCGCCGGTGTCGGGCGGCACCGGCGGCGCGCAGGCCGGCACGCTGACCTTCATGGTCGGCGCCCACGCCGCGCTGTTCGAGCGCATCCGCCCCGTGCTGCTCGACATGGGCAGCAACGTCGTGCATTGCGGCGGCACGGGCACCGGGCAGGTCGCGAAGATCTGCAACAACCTGCTGCTCGGGATCTCGATGATGGGCGTGTCGGAAGCGATGGCGCTCGGCGCCGCGCTCGGGATCGATCCGGCCGTGCTGGCCGGCATCATCAACACGTCGACCGGCCGCTGCTGGAGCTCGGACACGTACAACCCGTATCCGGGCGTGAGCGACACGGCGCCCGCCGCGCGCGGCTATGCGGGCGGCTTCGCGGCGAACCTGATGCTGAAGGATCTCGGGCTCGCGACCGAAGCGGCGCGAAACGCACGCCAGCCGGTCTGGATGGGCGCGCTCGCGCAGCAGCTCTATCAGTCGATGAGCCAGCAGGGGCTCGGCACGCTCGATTTCTCCGCGTGCGTGAAGCTGTACGAGGCACAGCCGGCGTAACCGCCGCCTGCCGCCGGACGTGCGCCGACCCGCGATGTGCGCAAACGCATCGCGGGTCGTCTTGCTTGCGGGGGAAGCGCTGTGCCGGCGACGGCGGCGCGTCAATGCCGCCGGTCGGTCAACCGCGCGGGTTCGACGCCGTCTCGAAGGTCGGATGGCACTCGAACGCGAGTTCGGAGCGCGCGGCGGCACGGCTGCCGCCGCTCAGCGATTCCTGCTTCACGCTCGCGCGCATCCCGCGCTGCGTGCAGTAGTTGGTGGCTTCGTCGACGGCCTTCGTATGGGCGTCGGCCCAGGTCGTCGACACGCCGACCGTGCGCGTCGTCACGGTAAACACGTTCGGGTTCGACGTCGCGGTCACGTCGGAAGCGGTCGAACACGCGGCGAGCAAGCATACGGCAGCCGCGACGGTCAACCATCGCAGGGTTCGAAAGGAAACTGGAGTGGACATGTGGGGCAGGCGCGCGCCGTTCTGCACGCATTGAACAACATAGGCGACAGTATGCCTGCCCGATCGCCGGAGATCATGCCCCTTTCGGTGAACACATTGTTTCGAATGGTTAAACGATGATGAAAATGCGCCATTATTTCTGCCCCGTTTCCGGGTCGGATGCCGTCAATGGGTCATTTTTCCCGGCCGGCCCGGCTGGCGCGTGTGGCGCGGTCGCCGATCAGTGCGCGGCCTCCTGCCTGATCCGCGCCGACGCTTGCGTGAGATTCGGCCATGCCGGCTGCCCCGGCGCGTAGCGCGCGCGGATGTAAGCGGCGAGTTCGGCCATCTGCCGATCGTCGAATGCGTCGCCGAAGCCCGGCATGTAGCCGAGCGCGCCGGTGGCCGGCTGGTCGATCCCGTGATGCAGCACGCGCAGCAGGTTGTCCGGCGCGGCCTGGCTGACGCTCGTGTTGAGCCCCATCAGCGGGCGGACGCCCAAATGCCCGACGCCGCCCGATTCCGCATGGCAGACCGCGCACGCGGCGTCGAAAGCGCGGCGACCGTTCTCGAGGCCCAGCGTCGCGACGGCTTCCGCGCCCCGCGCGTGCCGCGCGGCCGCGTCGGCGGCGGCCGCCGCATCGACGGGCGGCGACAGCGACGCGAGATAGTGCGCGATCGCCCGGACGTCGGCCTCGGGTAGCGCCGCGAGCCCCGCGACGACGGGCGCCATCGGCCCTGCCGCGACGCCGTGTTGCGCGGAGAAGCCCGTGCGCAGGTAGTCGAACAGCGCGCCTTCCGTCCACGGCACCGGCGCCGCCGCCGACGCGACGAGCGGCGGCGCGACCCATCCCTCTGCCTCGCCGCCCGACAGGTAGGCGCGCCCGCCGCGCTCCGCGCCCAGCGCGTTGCGCGGCGTGTGGCACGCGCCGCAGTGCCCGGCGCCGTCGACCAGGTACTTGCCGCGATTCCACATCGCGGAGCGTGCCGGGTCCGGCGCGAACGGCCGCGCATCGTGATACAGCCAGTTCCAGCCGGCGACGAGGCGCCGCCGGTCGAGCGGGAACGGCAGCGTCGTCTTCGGCGGCGCGTGCTTCACGGCCGGCTGCGACATCAGGTACGCATAGAGCGCGAGCAGGTCCGGCTCGCTCAGCTTCGCGAACGCCGTGTACGGGAACGCCGGGTACAGGTGCGTGCCGTCGCGCGAGATGCCTTCGCGCATCGCGCGCGCGAACGCCGGATACGACCACGCGCCGATGCCGGTTTCCGGATCGGGCGTGAGGTTGGTCGTGTAGATCGTGCCGAACGGCGTATCGAGCGCGAGCCCGCCCGCGTTGGTCGCGCCGCCGGGCGCGGTGTGACACACCGCGCAATCGCCGGCGAGCGCCACCTGCCGGCCGCGCTCGAGCGTCGCCGCGCTCCACATCGCGCCGTCCGCGCCGCCGGTCGTCACGGGGGCGATCGGCGCGGGGCCCGGCAGGATCGCGCATGCGAGACCGATCAGCCCGCCGACCACGCCGCCCACGCCGCCGCCGGCCAGCCAGCGGCGCCAGCGCGACGCACGGCGCGGGGCGCCCTGTGGCCCTTCGCCGGCATCGACCGGCATCGGCCGCGCCAGCGCCGCGCGAATGCGCGCGGCATCGAACGGCGGTGCGCGAAACCGCACGCCCGTCGCGTCGTACAGCGCGTTCGCGATCGCCGCCGCGGCCGGCGCGGCCGCCTGCTCGATCCGGCGTGCATCGTGCGCGGACAGTTCGCCGTGCGCGCGATGCGCGGTGGCGTCGAGCGCCACCAGTTCGTGTGCGATCGCGTCCGGCGGCGTGCCCGCGCCGGGTTCGTCATGCGCGGGCCGCGCGGACAGGCGCGCACCCATCACGCGCGAAATCGCCGCCTCGATCTGCCACGCCGGCAAGCCGGCCATCGACGCGGCGCCCGGCTCGCCGGCGCCCTGCCCGGCCACGACGCGCCGCACCGCGACGTCGCCCGTCGTGCGGTCGACGTCGAGATCGACGACCCATGCGGACCACTGCGCAGCGCCGTCCTGTCTCTCGGCGGCGGCAGCAGCAGCGGCCGGTGGCGTGTTGCCGGACGGTGCGACGGCGCCGTCGAAAGCGAAACCGCGCCCGCGCAGGCGCGCCTGCGCACCTGGGTCGATCGCGGCCGGCGCGCCCCATGCGGCGCGCTCGCTGACCATCCGGATGATTTCGCGCGGCCCCGCGTCCCGCGCCGCATCGAGATGCTGCAGGCGCAACGCGACCGGGTCACGCCGCAACGCGCCCGCGAGTTCGTCGACGAAGGATTCGCGCGCGAACGCGTGCGCCTGCCCGGGAATCGCGTGGCCGGCGTCGGCGAGTTCGATCGACGTCTGCGCGTGCCGGTAGACGAACGGCGCGACGGGGGCGGGTTCCGTGCATTCGGTTTGCGCACCGTGCGGCGCGTGAGGATCGTCCGTTGCCGCCTGCGCGCGATAGCGCCACGTCGTCATTCGCCCGTCGGCCCCGGTGCGCGCCTCGATGTCGAGCGCTACCTGCGCGCGTGCATCGTCCATCGGCCAGGTGTAGTGCGCATGGTGCGCGCGCAATGCATCGGCGCCCGCGTCATCGCGCGGCCCGGACACCGTCGCGCGCTCCGCCGCGACGGGCACGGCGGCGTCAGGCTTCATCATCGCCTCGCAGATAGCGCGCCGCGCGCTGCACGGCCCGGATGATCTCCAGGTGCGTGCCGCAGCGGCACAGGTTGAAGCGCAACGCATCGCGGATCGCCGCATCGTCCGGGGCCGGATTGCGGTCGAGCAGCGCCTTCGTGCTCATGATCATCCCGTTCAGGCAGTAACCGCATTGCGCGGCCTGCTCGTCGATGAACGCGCGCTGGATCGGATGCGGCGCGTCGCGCGAGCCGAGCCCTTCCAGCGTCGTGACGTCGCGCCCGTTCGCGGCGGCGGCCGGCACGACGCACGAACGCGTCGCCTGCCCGTCGACCAGCACCGTGCATGCGCCGCACTGCCCGAGCCCGCAGCCGTATTTCGGGCCGTTGAGCGCGCAGTCGTTGCGCAGGACCAGCAGCAGCGGCGCATCGGGCGCCGCGTCGTCGAAGGTGTGCGGCGTGCCGTTCACGCGAAACGCCGGCGGCCGCGACAAAGAAGCGGAATGGGACATGAATGAATCCGGAATGCGGCGCGCGGGACGAAGGCGGCCGTTGGCAAGCGGCCGGCGGCGGGCACGGCCACCGGCGCGCCCGACATATAACACGCCGAAAAACAGGCGTACCGGCGCACGGGCGCCCGCCGCGGCGACGCAGCGAAGCGCCGCGCACGTGTCAGGCCGCCGCCGCGATCCCGTTGCGCGACGGCGCGACGAGCGGCACGTCGAACACGTCGTAGCCGAACACCCACGACGGATCCTCGTTCGTGCGCAGCCACGTGTTGTTGTGCGACACGAGTTGCACCTTCGACGCACGCGCCGCGCGATTCGCCTCGTACAGCGCGAACGCTGCGGCGTAATCGCCGACGCCGACTTCGCCGAGGCAGCGCGCGAGCATCGCGGCGTCCTCGATCGCCATCGCCGCGCCCTGCGCCATGTGCGGCTTCATCGGATGGCACGCGTCGCCGAGCAGCACGAGGCGGCCGCGGCACCACAGCGGCAGCGGATCGCGTTCGAGCAGCGGCCACTTGGTGATCGACGGCGACACGTCGATCAGGTGCTGGATGTCCGCATGAAAACCCGCGAACGCTTCGCGCATCTCGTCGCGGCTGCTGTCGACCATCGATACGCCCTCGGGCCATTCCGCCTGCGGCACGCCGGTCACGTAGTAATACTCGTCGCGCTTCTCGGTCACGTAGTAGACCATCATGTGGCGATCCTCCGACCACCACTTCACGCACATGTCGTACGGCTTGTGGCCGAGCAGCGACGCCGGGAACACCGCGCGGTGCGCGACGTAGCCCGTGTAGCGCGGCGGCTCCGCGCCGAGCAGGTGCTCGCGGATCCGCGAATTCACGCCGTCCGCGCCGATCACGATGTCGGCCGTCTCGATGCTGCCGTCGGCGAACGTCAGGCGCACCGCATCGCCGGTGTCGTCCACCGCCGCGAGCCGCTTGCCGAAGCGGATCGTGCCGGGCGTCACCGCCTGCGTCATCAGCGCATGGAAATCGCCGCGATGCACGGTCAGGTAGCTCGCGCCGTAGGTCTTGCGCGCGTAGTCGCCGAGCGGAATCTGCGCGAGCACGTCGGCCGTGCGCCAGTCGCGGCTGTACCAGCAATCCGGATGCGAACCCATCGCCTCCAGCGCCTCCTCGCAGCCGATGCGCCGCATGATCTTCATCACGTTCGGGCCGAGATGGATGCCCGCGCCGAGGCGCGAGAACGCCGGCGCCTGCTCGTACAGCGCGACGTCGTAGCCGCGGCGCTGCAACAGCGCCGCGGCGGCCGTGCCGCCGAGACCGGCGCCGATGATTGCGATACGGGGTGTGCTCATGCGGATCTCCTGATCGTGGGCCCGTTGCCGAACGCGGCGCGGGAACGGGCGGATTGAATGGCGTTTATGTAGCGTACACACTCAATTTATTCAGGACAAGCGGATTGTTGGCCGTCGCAACAGCATTCGGGAAAACACCAATAATTCCTTTAATTTTCTTATCGACAAACGCTTACGGCACGATTGACATCATTTTGATCCATTGCCATTTTCAAATGTACACACTAGACTTTGCTCGACATCAGGCGATCCCGCGCCAGCGCATCGCCCCACTCTTACCGACACGGAGCCTCCCGTCATGAGCAAGACCTACCGCATCGGCCAGATCGTGCCGAGTTCCAACACGACGATGGAAACCGAGATTCCCGCGATGCTGCGGCTGCGCGAAGCGATCCGTCCCGAGCGCTTCACGTATCACTCGAGCCGGATGCGGATGAAGAAGGTCGTCAAGGAAGAACTCGCGGCGATGGACGCCGAATCCGACCGCTGCGCGGTGGAACTGAGCGACGCGCGCGTCGACGTGCTCGGCTATGCGTGCCTCGTCGCGATCATGGCGATGGGGCACGGCTACCACCGCGTGTCGCAGGCGCGCCTGACGAAGCACACGGCCGACAACGGCGCGCAGGCGCCGGTGCTGACGAGCGCCGGCGCGCTCGTCGACGCGCTGAAGGTGATCGGCGCGAAGCGGATCGTCGTCGTCGCGCCGTACATGCTGCCGCTCACCGAACTCGTGGTCGACTACATCCGCAACGAAGGCTTCGACGTGCTCGCGTACCGCGCGCTGGAAATCCCCGACAACCTCGACGTCGGCCGCCACGACCCGGCGCGCCTGCCCGATATCGTGAAGACGCTGCCGTACCAGGACGCCGATGCGATCGTGCTGTCCGCGTGCGTGCAGATGCCGTCGCTGCCGGCCGTCGCGAAGGTCGAGGCGATGACGGGCAAGCCCGTGATTACGGCCGCGATCGCGACGACCTACGCGATGCTGCGCGAACTCGACCTCGAACCGGTCGTGCCCGGCGCCGGCGCGCTGCTGTCCGGCGCGTACTGAGCGCGGCCCTTTCGACGGAGTCCATCCATGCCCTCGACTTTCCTGTACGGCGCGAACGTCCGCGCCAACGGCATCCGCCAGCACTATCTGCGCTACGGCGGCGCGACCGGCGCACGCGCGGCGCGCCCGGCGATCGTGCTGATTCCCGGCATCACGAGCCCCGCGATCACGTGGGGGTTCGTCGGCGAAGTATTCGGCGCGGCGTTCGATACCTATGTGCTCGACGTGCGCGGGCGCGGGCTGTCCGACGCGTCGCCGTCGCTCGACTACGGCCTCGACGCGCAGGCCGACGACGTCGCGGCGCTCGTCGCCGCGCTCGGCCTGCCGCGCACGAGCCTCGTCGGCCATTCGATGGGGGCGCGGATCGCCGCGCGCGCCGCGCGACGCGGCATCCGCGGCCTCGCGTCGGTCGTGCTCGTCGATCCGCCCGTGTCGGGCCCGAACCGGCGCGACTATCCGGGCAAGCTGCCGTGGTACATCGACTCGATGGCGCTCGCGCGCGCCGGCACCGACGCCGACGGCATGCGCGCGTTCTGCCCGACCTGGACCGACGCCGAACTGCAGTTGCGCGCCGAATGGCTGCACACCTGCGACGAGCGCGCGGTGCGCGCATCGTACGAAGGGTTTCATACCGACGATTTCCACGCGGACGCCGCGCAACTCGCGGTGCCGTCGCTGCTGATCACGGCCGAGCGCGGCGACGTGGTGCGCGACGACGACGTCGCCGAGCTGCAGCGCGCGACGCCGTCGATGCGGCACGTGCGCGTGCCCGACGCGGGCCACATGATTCCGTGGGACAACGCACCGGGCTTCTACGCGGCATTCGGCGACTTCCTCGGCGCGCCGCTCGCGGCCTGATCGCGCGGCGCCCGCCCCTTTCCTTCACGCCTTTACCGGAGCCGACGATGCCAGTCAGCGACATTCAACTGATCGACGCGTGGAAGCAGGTGCTCACGCTGTCGCGCCTCGAACCGGGCCAGACCGTCACGATCCTGACGAGCGCGGCCACCCATCCGCAGACGCTGTCGTGCGCGCTGATCGCGACGCAATCGATGGGCGCCATCGTCAACCGGCTCGACCTGCCGCCGGTAAACGGCGACAAGGCGTTCAGCCGCGACCCGCTCGCGTATCTCGGCACGACGCCGCTGACCGGCAACCGCGCGGCGATCGCCGCACTGCGCGAGAGCGATCTCGTGCTCGACCTGATGACGCTGCTGTTCTCGCCGGAACAGCACGAGATCCTGAAGGCCGGCACGAAGATCCTGCTCGCGGTCGAGCCGCCCGAAGTGCTGGTGCGGATGGTGCCGACGCTCGCCGACCGCACGCGCGTGCTGGCCGCGGCGAAACGGATCGCCGCCGCCCGCGAGATGCGCGTGACGTCGGCGGCCGGCACCGCGCTCGTGTGTCCGCTCGGCGAGTTTCCGCCGACGGCCGAGTACGGCTTCGTCGACGCGCCGGGCCGCTGGGACCACTGGCCGAGCGGCTTCGCGCTGACCTACCCGAACGACCGCACCGCGCGCGGCACGATCGTGATCGATCGCGGCGACATCCTGCTGCCGCAGAAGCGCTACGTGAGCGAACCGATCGTACTGACCGTCGAAGGCGGCTATGCGACGCGCATCGAAGGCGGCGTCGACGCCGCCCTGCTGCGCGACTACATGGAAACCTTCGCCGACCCCGAGGGCTATGCGATCTCGCACATCGGCTGGGGGCTGCAGCCGCGCGCACGCTGGTCGACGCTCGGGCTGTACGACCGCGAGGCGACGATCGGGATGGACGCGCGCGCGTTCGAGGGCAACTTCCTGTTCTCGCTCGGCCCGAACAACGAAGGCGGCGGCACCCGCACGACCACCTGCCACATCGACATCCCGCTGCGCCGCTGCACGGTCGAACTCGACGGCGCAACCGTCGTGCGCGACGGCCGCGTGACCGATCAACCCGCGTGACCCACGAGCACCCGACACCATGAACGATCTTTCCCGCCACGCCGAAGCGAACGTCTATCGCCAGCAGGGTTTCGGCACGCCGCTGCCGCCGCACGGCAACCTCGGCCTGCTGATCGTCGACTTCGTGGTCGGCTTCGCCGATCCCGCGACGTTCGGCGGCGGCAACATCGCGCCGGCGATCGCGCGCACGACGCATGCGCTCGCGCTCGCCCGCGCACGCGGCTGGCCCGTCGCGCACAGCCGCATCGTGTATGCGGACGACGGCAGCGACGACAACGTGTTCTCGCTGAAGGTGCCCGGCATGGCGACGCTGACCGAGCACCATCCGAACAGCGCGATCGTGCCCGAGCTCACGCCCGCGCCCGGCGAACTCGTCGTGCGCAAGACCGTGCCGTCGGCGTTCTTCGGCACCCAGCTCGCGCCGTGGCTCGCGCAGCGTGCGGTGCAGACGCTGCTCGTCGCGGGTGCCGTGACGAGCGGCTGCGTGCGCGCGAGCGTGGTCGACGCGATGTCGCACGGGTTCCGACCGCTCGTGCTCGCCGACTGTGTAGGCGATCGCGCGATTGCACCGCACGACGCGAACCTGTTCGACATGCAGCAGAAATACGCGGCCGTGATGCCGCTCGACGATGCGGTCGCCGCGATCGATGCGATGCAGGCGCGCACGCGCTGAAGCGTCGCGGCGGGCTGGCGGCGTGGCTGGCCGGCACCCGTCCGCGCGATTGACGCTGCGCTTTTGGCGGCCTAGATTGGTGCCGCGCATGCTCGCGGCGACGGCCACCGTCACCGTGCTTGGCACACACCGCGAACCGGATGGCTGCGCCGCCGGCCGCCTCGCCCCGCACACGCCGCAGCCGGCCGCGCGCCGCCCCCTCCTCGACAGGACCCTCGATCCGTGAACCGCTCCGAACTGCTCGCGCGCGACGGCTGCCTGACCGTGATCCGGCCGCCCGCGCCGCCCGTCAAGCCGGCGCCCGGCCAGCCGGGCAGCCTGTCGTCCTACGTGCCGGCGCTGCCCGAGGTGTTCGTCGCGATCCTCGACGACGGCCGCATCCTCGCATTCAACGGCCACGTCGATCTCGGCACCGGCATCCGGACGTCGCTCGCGCAGATCGTCGCCGAGGAACTCGACGTGCCGGCCGCGCGCGTGACGATGGTGCTCGGCGACACGGCCGCGACACCGAACCAGGGCCCGACCATCGCGAGCGCGACGATCCAGATTTCCGCGGCACCGCTGCGCTGCGCGGCCGCGCAGGCGCGTCATGCGCTGCTCGCACTCGCCGCCGAACGGTTCGGAGCAGACGCGGCGCAACTGCACGTCGACGACGCGACGATCTCGGCGAACGGACATACGGCAACGTTCGCCGCGCTCGTCGCCGCGCGCCGGATCGCGCTGACGCTGGACCTGAACACCCGCACGAAGGACCCCGCCCGATACCGGATCGTCGGCCGTTCGTCGCCGCGCGTCGACCTGCCCGCGAAGGCGACCGGCCAGCTCACGTTCGTGCACGACGTGCGCGTGCCGGGCATGCTGCACGGCCGCGTCGTGCGGCCGCCGTATGCGGGCCACGACAGCGGCGCATTCGTCGGCACGTCGCTCGTCGACGTCGACCGCGCGTCGGTGGCCGACGTGCCGGGGCTCGTGGCCGTCGTGACGATCGGCGATTTCGTCGGCGTGGTGGCCGAGCGCGAGGAACACGCGATCCGCGCGGCGCGGCAGTTGCGCGTGACGTGGCGGCCGCTCCCCGCGCTGCCGCCGCTCGACGAGCCGGCCGCCGCGATCGCCGCCGCGCCGGCCACGCGCCGCGTGCTGCTCGATGAAGGCGACGTCGACGCCGCGCGTGCGCAGGCCGACACGATCACGCTGTCGCGCACCTATGCGTGGCCGTACCAGATGCACGGCTCGATCGGCCCGTCCTGCGCGCTCGCCGACTACCGCGCGCCCGGCTGCGGCCGGATCACCGTGTGGTCCGGCACGCAGAATCCCGTGTCGCTGCGCTACGACCTCGCGACGCTCATCGCGCGCGACGAAGCCGATTTCGACGTCGTGCGGATGGAAGCGGCCGGCTGCTACGGCCGCAACGGCGCGGACGACGTATGCGGCGACGCGCTGCTGCTGTCGCGCGCGGTCGGCCGCCCGGTGCGCGTGCAGCTCTCGCGCGCGGACGAACATCTGTGGGAACCGAAAGGCACGGGCCAGCTGATTCAGGTGACCGGCACCGTCACGCGCGACGGCCGCCTGCTCGGCTACGACTTCACGACGCGCTATCCGTCCAACGACGCGCCGCTGCTCGCGGCGCTGCTGACCGGCGCGATCGCGCCCGGGCCGCGCGTGTTCGAGATGGGCGACCGCACGGCCGTGTCGCCGTACGCGAGCCCGCATCGCCGCTTCGTCTGCGAGGATCTCGCGCCGCTCGTGCGCGCGTCGTGGCTGCGCGGCGTGTCGGCGCTGCCGAACTCGTTCGCGCACGATGCGTTCGCCGACGAATGCGCGGCGCTGACCGGCGTCGATCCGCTCGCGTTCCGGCTGCGCCATCTGCAGGATGCGCGCGCGATCGAACTGCTGCAGGCGGTGGCCGAGCGCGCGGGCTGGACGCCGCGTGTGCCGCGCCAAGATCGCGAACGCGACGGATCGCGGCACGTGCACGGCCGCGGCATCGCGTACGCGCGCTACGTACACAGCCGCTTCCCTGGTTTCGGCGCGGCGTGGTCGGCATGGATCGTCGACCTGAGCGTCGATCGCGTGTCGGGCGAGATCCGCATCGAACGCGTCACGGTCGGCCAGGACACGGGCACGATGATCAATCCCGACGGCGTGCGCCATCAGATCCACGGCAACGTGATCCAGGTATTGAGCCGCACGCTGAAGGAGCGCGTGCGCTTCGCCGACGGCAAGGTCGCGTCGCGCGAATGGGCGAGCTATCCGATCCTCACCTTCGCGGAAGTGCCGGACGTCGACGTCGTGCTGATGCCGAGGCAGGGCGAGCCGCCGCTCGGCGCGGGCGAATCGGCGTCGGTGCCGGGCCCCGCCGCCGTCGCGAACGCGTTGTTCGATGCGACCGGCGTGCGGTTCTACGCGCCGCCGTTTACGCCGGAGACGGTCCGCGCCGCGTTGCGCGACGCAGGCCGGTTGATGACGACCGGTGCGGTCGATGCGGTCGGTGCGCAAACGGCAGCCGGCACGGTCTAGAGGCCACGGGTTTCATCGCGGGATCGCGCCCGACGGGCGGCGCACGTCACGCGTCGCCGTCTTCGTCCATCATCTTGCGCAGCAGGAACTGCAGCGCGACCCGTTCGCCCGGATTGAGCGTGCCATACGTGCGCTCCGTCACCTGCCGCGCGAACGGCACCGTGCGGTCGATCAGCGCGAGGCCCGTAGCGGTCGCGCGCACGATCAGCTTGCGGCCGTCGTTCGGATCGGGCAGCACCTCGACCAGTGCACGCGCCTTCAGTCGATCGACCACGCCGCGAATCGTCGCCTGGTCGATCGCGGTTGCCTTGACGATGTCGTTGAGCGAGCACGCCTGGCGCTCCTTGACCGCGCACAGCGTGACGAACTGCGCGGCCGTGAGATCCGAATCGGGGATCGCTTCCTGGAAGATCGACACGTGCCGCTGATACGCGCGGCGCAGCAAGTGCCCGATCTGATCGTGAAAGTCGTAGGAATCCTTCGAAGACGCCATGAAAGTGCAGGCCCACGCCGCATGTAAGGGAAAGACAAGCAGTGTACACCCTCCATTCGGCGCGACCGGCCGGCGGGGTGCCGCTTCATTGCGGTGCATCAGGATGCGCGGTGGTCAGCGCGCGGTGCGCCCGACGATCGCCCGACACGGCTTGCCTCGTCCGCCGCGCGCGTCGCCGCGACTGGCGCCGCCGCAGGGGCAAGCCGGTTTCCGCGCAGATGCTCGAGCGCATTGGCAGACTTCCGTGCACACACTCTACTTTTAAGCGCATACGCACGAATTTTGTGCATGCCGACCACACCTGTCCTCTTCTTATAAATCGTACGACTTTCCGTAAAAAACCTCGTTCAACACGCGGTTTTTCACACGCAAACACCCTCCTCCCAGCGGCCGTAATCATGCCTGTGCGATTCGGTATTTTCTAGTGTGTACGCTATTTAATTGCCGTGATATACAGACTCCAGTGCGCAGCGGAACGTCCGCTCGCGTCGATCGGCCACCCATTCATCCGTCACATTCGAACAGGGGCAATCCCATGTCTACCGCACACCCGAGCGCCGCCGTTTCCCCCGACGGCGCGCTGCACGGCAATCTGTATCGCAAGGTCACGCTGCGCCTGATCACCCTCTTCTGCCTGTGCTACTTCGCGGCCTATCTCGACCGCATCAACATCGGGCTCGCGAAACTCCAGATGCTCGACGCGCTGAAGTTCAGCGATACCGTGTACGGGCTCGGCGCCGGCCTGTTCTTCGCCGGCTACATCCTGTTCGAAGTCCCGAGCAACCTGGTGCTGCAACGCGTCGGCGCGAAGCTGTGGATCGCGCGGATCATGATCACGTGGGGGCTGCTGTCGGGGGCGACGATGTTCGTGCACACGCCGATGCAGTTCTACGTCGTGCGCTTCCTGCTCGGCGCGGCCGAGGCCGGCTTCCTGCCCGGCGTGCTGCTGTACCTGACGCAGTGGTATCCCGATGCGCGCCGCGCGCGGATCGTCGCGCTGTTCATGGTCGGGCTGCCGCTGTCGAGCATGATCGGCAGCCCGATTTCCGGCTGGATCATGCGTGCGTTCGACGGCGCGCACGGGCTCGGCGGCTGGCAGTGGTTGTTTCTGCTCGAAGCGCTGCCGTCGGTGCTGCTCGGCTTCGCGGTGCTGCGCTGGCTGCCCAACGGCATCGAATCCGCGCACTGGCTGAACGCCGACGAGAAGCGCACGTTGCGCGCGAATCTCGACGCCGATCCGGCCGGCAACAAGAGTCATGCACTCGCCAACGCGTTCTCCGATCCGAAGGTATGGGCGCTCGGCCTGATCGACCTGTGCGTGCTGCTCGGCCTCTATGCGGTGAGCTTCTGGCTGCCGACGATCCTGCGCGACACCGGCGTGAAGGACGCGTATCACATCGGCTGGCTGATGGTGATTCCGAATGCCGCGGCCGTGCTCGCGACGCTGTACTGCGGCGCCAGCTCCGACCGCGCGCGCGAGCGCCGCTGGCATATCGTCGTGCCGTTCATGGTGTCGGCCGTCGCGCTGGCGATCGCGGCATCGTCGTCGCACGGCACGTTCGGCACGGTGCTGCTGTTCTCGCTGATCAACGCGGGCGCGGCCGCCGCGATGCCGGTCGTCTGGGCATTGCCGTCGACGTTCCTGAAAGGGCCGGCCGCAGCCGGCGGGATCGCGTTCGCGTGCTCGATCGCGAACCTCGGCGGATTCGGCAGCACCTATTTCATCGGCTGGCTGCGCGACACGTTTCATACGCAAAGCGCGGGGTTGTACGGTTTCGCCGCATGCATGGTGGTCGGCTGCGCACTCGCGCTCGCCTATCCGGCCCGGCTCGTGAACCGCTGACGCCACACGCTGCCCGCGCGGTACGGTCGTTTTTACAACCGCGCCGATCGCGCGGGCCATCTCGCCTCCCACGCGCCGCGCTCCAACGGCGCGTGCGCGCGTCCCGCCGCCGCTTCCCGTCGCCCGCCTCGTCACTTTCTCGCCGCCCCGCGCCGTGCAGGCACACCGCTTGCGCCATCCACGCGCCCGCCGATCCGGCGGACAGCCATCCTTCCCTCAACCGGCGTTGCGCCCCGCGCGACTTTTCGCGCGGCGACCCCGCATCGCAAGCAGGCTCCCTGAACGAGAGGACAACATGAAATCAATACGAACGCTGGTAGCCCTGTGCTCGGTCGTTTCCGTACTCGCGGCATGTGGCGGCGACGGCAACGACGCCGGCACGGTACTCGGTATCTCGAAGCCGCAGGCGCGCTTCATCAACGCGGTCCCGGCCGGGCCGAACCTCGACTACTACCTGAATGCGAAGCTCGACCAGTCGGGCATCGCGTACAAGGGCGTGACGCGCTATCACGACGTCGATTCGGGCACGCAGAACGCCAGCTACGATGTGTCCGGCACGACGTCGACGGTCGCCTCGCAATCGTTCAGCGCGGCGAACGGCCACCACTACACGACGATCGCGCTGCCGAGCACGACGTCGCTGATCTCGGTGATCGACGATCCGTACGACAAGGGCCTGCTGTCCGACAAGGCGCGCGTGCGCAGCTTCAACGCATCGCCGAATGCGCAGAACGTCGACGTGTACGTCGTGCCGCCGGGCACCGACATCACGACGCAGAGCCCGACGATGGCGGGCACCGCGTACCAGAACGCCGTGCCGGCGTCGACGCAGGATTCGGTCTATCTGAACGGCGGCAGCTACCAGGTGATCGTCACGACGGCCGGCAGCAAGACGCCGATCCTCAAGACCGCGCCGGTCAACATCAACAACAATGCCGACTGGCTGCTCCTGACGATTCCGTCCGGCGGGGTCGGCGACGTGACGCCGAACGACATTCACGTGCTCGTCGCGCAGGGCAACGACGCCGATACGTCCGCGCAGGAACTGGGTCCGCAGTAAGGGCCTGAAACGGTCGAGGCGGCCGGTGCGCTCGGCACCGGCCGCCTCGATGGTTCGACCTCCGTATCAATCGGTCCGCTCGAAGCGGATCACGTGCTCGGCGCGCGTACTGCTGCCGTGCTCGACATCGACGTCGCCGACGTGGCGCACGCGCCAGCCCGGCCGGGTCGCGATCTGCGGCAGGTTGCCCGATGACCGGCTCTCGATTCCGCCAAGCCCTTGGTCCGGCGTGTCGACCGCGTCGTCGAGCGAAGCGTTCGAATAGATCACGTTGTCCTGCCGTTCCGACGCGCCGCTGCGCGCCTGGAGGCCCTTGCCGTCGACGTCGACCGTGCTGTCGGTCATCGCCATGTTCGCGTTGTCGAGCGTGACGATCCGGCCGGCGGCCCGGCGCACCGGGTCACCGCTGTCGACCGCATGCGCGTCGACGTCGATCGGCGGCAGGCCCGTCGGCATCTTCCCGGCGATCGCCTCGGGCGTCAGCGGGCGCCGCGCGACCTCCGCCGCCTGGGTCGCCGCATCCGGCATGTCGCCGCCGGCCGCCGGCGTCTTTACCGGGCTCTTCTCGATCTGTTCGCGCTGCTTTTCCGGGGTTGAGTTCGATTCCGCGTTCTGCATCGCACCTCCTTGCCCGGCCGGCGAACGCCGGCTTCATGCGGGCGTCGCCGGTCCGGAAATCGCTACAACGATTCTTGCAAATCCTTCATGCGCACGGCCGCGCGCACGCACGCCGGCCGGCGCGCGTGCCCGGCCGGCACTGCACGGCCCTCGAACGGGCAGCGAATCTGCCGGCGCGCAGCCGGCGCCGCCCATGCCGCGAACCGCGCGTCAGCCGCCGCTCGCACCGGCCGGCGCGGAGGCCGCGCCCGGCATGCTCGCGCCGCTGTCGCTGCTGCCCATCGCGCCGCTGCTCGGCATAGCCGACGGTGCGGTGGACGGCGCGGCCGACATGCCGCTCGCACCCGAGTCGGAACTCGCGGCACCGTTGTCGTTCTTCTTCTGGCAACCCGCGCCTGCCGCCAGGCCCGCAATCAGGATGCCGGCGAAGACGGCTCGCGATACGTGACGAATGGAATATCGCTGCATGACACCTCCGCTGATGTCGATGTGGATGGAACTTGTTGGCGAGCAAGCCGCATGCCGCCCGTCATCCACCCGGCCGTACGCGCCCCATTCATTTTTCAAATACCCCCCAACGGAATATTTAATTTCCCATCGTGGTGGCGCCCACCCATACTCGGGAACAAATCCGAGACATAACGTCCACGGCGGCCGGGCCGGCGCAGCGCTCCCACGCTGCCGGTTTCGCGCCCCGCACATGGAAGGAGACAACGGCGTGCAACTGGAAGCCACCCACCGCGCGGGCATCGTGCCCCGCGCGGACGACGCATCGCATCGAACCGATTCGGCTGCGCGCGACCCCGCGCTGAGCCCGCGGCTGCACAATCCCGACCTCGCGCCGACGAAGGCCGAGGGCCGCACGTGGGGCCGCTACAGCATCTTCGCGCTGTGGACCAACGACGTGCACAACATCGCGAACTATTCGTTCGCGATCGGGCTGTTCGCGCTCGGCCTGTCGGGCTGGCAGATGCTCGCGTCGCTCGCGATCGGCGCGATGCTCGTGTACTGCTTCATGAACCTCACCGGCTACATGGGCCAGAAGACCGGCGTGCCGTTCCCGGTGATCAGCCGCATGAGCTTCGGCATCTACGGCGCGCTGCTGCCCGCGCTGATCCGCGCGGTGATCGCGATCGCATGGTTCGGTATCCAGACCTATCTCGCGTCGGTCGTGCTGCGCGTGCTGCTCACCGCGATCTGGCCGGGCCTCGCCGCATTCGACCAGAACGCGATCTTCGGGCTGTCGACGCTCGGCTGGGTCACGTTCGTCGCGATCTGGCTCGTGCAGATCGGCATCCTCACGTACGGGATGGAGATGGTCCGCAAGTACGAGGGGCTGGCCGGCCCGGTGATCCTCGTCACGACGCTGTCGCTCGCCGCGTGGATGTATAGCCGCACGGGCGGCCATCTCGCGATGTCGATCGGCAAGCCGATGACGGGCTTCCGGATGTGGACCGAAGTGTTCGCGGGCGGCTCGCTGTGGCTCGCGATCTACGGCACGCTGGTGCTCAACTTCTGCGATTTCGCCCGTTCGTCGCCGAGCGCGAAGACGGTGCGCGTCGGCAACTTCTGGGGCCTGCCCGTCAACATCCTGGTGTTCGCGACGATCAGCTTCGTGCTCGCCGGCGCGCAGTTCAAGCTGAACGGCCATATCATCCACAGCCCCACCGAAATCATCGCGACGGTGCCGAACAAGCTGTTCCTCGTGCTCGGCTGTCTCGCGTTCCTGATCGTGACGGTCGCGGTGAACATCATGGCGAACTTCGTCGCGCCGGCCTTCGTGCTGACGAGCCTCGCGCCGCACCGCCTGTCGTTTCGCCGCGCGGGCCTGATCAGCGCGACGATCGCCGTGCTGATCCTGCCGTGGAACCTGTACAACAGCCCGATCGTGATCGTCTACTTCCTGTCCGGCCTCGGTGCGCTGCTCGGCCCGCTGTACGGGATCATCACGGTCGACTACTGGCTCGTGCGCAAGCAGCGCGTGAACGTGCCCGATCTCTATACCGAAGCGCCGACCGGCGCCTACTTCTACACGCGCGGCGTGAACCGCAAGGCGCTCGCGGCGCTCGTGCCGTCCGCGCTGATCTCGATCACGCTCGCCGTCGTGCCCGCGTTCAGCGCGATGACGCCGTTCTCGTGGCTGCTCGGCGCGGCCATCGCGGGCAGCGTGTACTGGCTGACGGCCGATCGCAACCGGCAATACGACGAGCGTTCGGGCGAATCCATCGCGGTCGCCTGCGCGCGACACTGAAACACCCGCATACGGAGTCGCAATGAGGATCCTGGTAGTCAACGTCAACACCACCGAGTCGATCACCGACGCGATCGCCGCGCAGGCGCAGGCCGCCGCATCGCCGGGCACGGAGATCGTCGGGCTGACGCCGCGCTTCGGCGCGGAGTCGGTCGAGGGCAACTTCGAGAGCTACCTCGCGGCGATCGCCGTGATGGATCGCGTGCTGAGCTACGACGAGCCGTACGACGCGGTGATCCAGGCCGGCTACGGCGAACACGGCCGCGAAGGGCTGCAGGAGCTGCTGACGGTGCCCGTCGTCGACATCACCGAAGCGGCCGCGAGCGTCGCGATGCTGCTCGGCCACCGCTACTCGGTCGTGACGACGCTCGACCGCACGGTGCCGCTGATCGAGGATCGCCTGAAACTCGCCGGGCTCGACGCGCGCTGCGCGTCGGTGCGCGCGAGCGGCCTCGCGGTGCTCGAACTCGAAGAGAACCCGGCCCGCGCGATCGAATCGATCGTCGGCCAGGCCGAGCGCGCGGTGAGGGACGATCACGCCGAAGTGATCTGCCTCGGCTGCGGCGGGATGGCCGGCCTCGACCGGCAGATCGCGGAATGCACGGGCGTGCCGGTCGTCGACGGCGTGTCGGCCGCGGTCGCGCTCGCCGAGTCGCTGGTGCGCCTGAAACTGAAGACGTCGAAGGTCCGCACGTACGCGCCGCCGCGCCCGAAGCGGATCGTCGGCTGGCCGGGCACCTTCGCAAAATGATGCGCGGCCGGCCCGCCCCCGCATCGCACTCGGGCATCGCGTCGCCGGGACGCGTATCGGCATGCGGGACCCGCTAGACCCGGCCGCGCTGCCCCGCGCCGCGGCCGATGCCGCGGGCGCGCTCGACGTGCTCGATGCACGGCTGATGCGCATCCTGCTCGTGCTGCTGACCGAGCGCACCGTATCGCGCGCGGCCGTGCGCCTGAACATGTCGCAACCGGCGACGAGCGCCGCGCTCAAGCGGCTGCGGACGCTGCTCGGCGATCCGCTGCTGGTGCGCAGCCGCTACGGGATGGTGCCGACCGAGTTCGGCGCGCGGCTGATCGAGCCGCTGCGCAACGCGCTGCGCGTGATCGACTTCATCCGCATCCAGCAGCCGACGTTCGACGCGCGCACGTCGGTGCGTACCTACCGGATCGGCTGCCCCGACTACCTGAACGTGCTGTTCGTGCCGAAGCTCGTCGCGCTGTTTCGCGAACGCGCGCCGAACGCGCAACTCGTGTTCCATCCGCTCGGCGACGGCTTCGACGACGAGCGTGCGCTGGCCGACGGCGAACTCGACGTCGTGATCGACAATCGCCCGGCGCGCGCGTCGCGCTTCCGGCAGGACGACCTGTTCGACGATCGTATCGTGTGCCTGATGCGCGCGACGCATCCGCTCGCGCGGCGCGGCGCGTTGACGGCGGCCGATTTTGCCGAAGCGCCGCAGCTGTGCCCGACGCCGTCGTGGCTCGAAGCGTCCGGCGCGATCGACCGGCAGCTCGAACGCGTGGGCCTGCAAAGGCGGATCGTCGTCACGCTGCCGCACTTCGAACTCGCCGCGCATGCGCTCGTGCGCACCGACATGCTCCTGACCACCACGTACCGGCTCGCGCGGCACTATGCGAAGCTGCTGCCGCTCGCCGCCGTCGCGCTGCCGGCCGAACCGCCGGACATCGTGTACCGGATGACCTGGAACGAAGCGGGAGAATGCACCGAAGGCGTGCGCTGGCTGCGCGGGCTGATCGTCGAAGCGACGCGCACGTGGCTCGACGCCGACGCGATGCGGCCGGCCGTCGCCGCGGTGGCCGCCGCCGCTGCCGATGCGGATAGCCGACCAACCGCGCCGCCCGCCGCCGATACACCGGAGCCCGCGCGGCGCACGCGCCGCAGGCGGGCGACACATTGCCGCGCGTCACACCCGGCGCGCGTCGCCCATGCGGCACGCATCCATCGCGGCGCGACGAAGCCGCACTGACCGTCGACGCCCGCACGCCGCGACGATTCGCGCGACAGCAACGCGCTGTCAGACCGGTCCTATTTACCCGGCCCGCACCGTATCGTCAGAATGACGCCTCGCACACTGGCGAATGGACATCGGCATCGACGATGCCCGTCGCGCCCTATCGAGGAAAACCGCATGAAGAAGGCACTCATCGCGCTGGCCGTGCCGGTCGCGCTGCTCGCGAGCACCGGCGCGTTCGCCGAAACGCAGGACTGCGCGACGCGCATCCGCGCGTTGCAAACGCAGATCGACACCGCGAAGCGG
The DNA here is from genome assembly GCF_001718555.1 of Burkholderia metallica. Classification (NCBI taxonomy): domain Bacteria; kingdom Pseudomonadati; phylum Pseudomonadota; class Betaproteobacteria; order Burkholderiales; family Burkholderiaceae; genus Burkholderia; species Burkholderia metallica. The sequence continues at coordinate 997,589 of NZ_CP013403.1, read as the reverse complement.
TTCGGCAATGCCAATCAGGCGATGCGCCAGCAGGCCGCGCTCGACCAGATCAAGACCCATTGCACGGACGCCGGCCAGCTCGCGCGCGCCGAACGCAAGGTGGTCGACAAACAGCGGGATCTGCAGCGTGCGCAGGATGACGTGGAGGACGCGAAGGCACGCATCCACAACGCCGAAGCACGCGGCGATGCGAAGAAGTTGAGCAACGCGCAGCGCAAGCTCGCCGACAAGCAGCAGAAGCTGCGCGACGCCACGCGCGACCTGCACGCCGCGCAGGCCGACCGCGACGCGCTGACACGCTGACGTGACGCGCTCGGACGGTGGGTCGCGTCAGACGTGCCGCGCGAGCGCCAGCAGCACCGACAGCGACACGATCGACCCGAGCGTCGACAACAGGATCGTGCGCGACGTCACGTGCGCTTCCCGCCCGTAGAACTCGGCCAGCATGTACGGCCCGGTGCCGGTCGGCAACGCGGCGAGCACGACCGCGATCTGCGCGAGAACCGGCGGCAGCGCGAACACGCGCACGCCGAGCCACCACGCGAGCGCCGGCTGCACGAACAGCTTCACCGCCGTCAGCGCGATGCTGCCGCGCGGCGCGGCGCCGGGCGCGTCGCGCTTCTCCGCGAGAAACAGCCCGAGGCTGACGAGCGCACACGGGCTCGCGGCCGCGCCGAGCAGCTTCAGGAACGTGTCGACGGGCGCGCCGAGCGGCACCTGCGCGGCCGACACGCAAACGCCGGCCAGCGGCGCGACGATCAGCGGGTTGCGCAGCAGCGCGCCGACCACCTTCCCCATCAGCCGCAGCGGCGCGCGGTCGCGCTGCAGCCCGATCTCGATCAGCACGATCGCGCCGGCGAACAGCACGCACGCGACGAGAATGGTCGCGATCGTGGTCGGCGTGAGGCTGTCGGTGCCGAAGGCGAGCAGGCACAGCGGGAAGCCGAGATAGCCGGTGTTCGGATACGACGCGGCGATCGCATCGATGCTCGCATCGGCGAGCCCGCGCCCCGCGAACAGGCGCCACGCGAGCACGCCGGCGAACACGAGCGCGCAGGTCAGCGCGAACGTGGCGACGAAGGCCGGCTGATACAGCTGATGCCACGATGCGTGCGCCATGATCTGGAACAGCAGCGCGGGCAGCGCGAGCCACACGACGAACCGGTTGAGTTCCGAGGCCGCCGCCGGCCCGAGTACGCCGCGCCGGCGGCACAGGAACCCTGCCGCGATCAGCCCGAACACGGGCAACAGAATCTCGATCGTCGATGACATCTTGAATACGCTACGTGAAACCGGAACGCGCCAGCTTAATGGTTCCGGGCAAGCGCGTCCAATGCACGGCGTGCGTGCGCCGGTTCGTCACGCGCCGTCGCGCATCGGTTGCGTAAGCAACTTGTATGCAACGCGCGCGGTGACGAGCGCGAGTACGCCGCTCACCGTCGGCGCATCGGCGAACCCGCTCGCGAACGCGACGGGCGCTGCCTGCGCGAGCGTGCCGGCGGCCGGGCAAGACGCCGCGTGAATCGCCCGCGTGCGGCGACAGCGGCCGTATCGACCGTATCGGCGGTGACAGCCGTCGCCGCGCGATACGGAATATGCATTGCACGATTCGATGTTTGTCGGCCGGAAACCGATTTCGTAACCTGCCCGGCAGCCGCGCCGCCTTGCGCGCGGATCACCGAGGACCACCGCCGATGAACCCCTCTTCCGCTGCGGCGCGTCGCCGCGCGCTGCAGCGTCTTGCCGCCCTCGCCGCCGCGCCGCTCGCCGGCGGCATCGCCCGCCCCGCCCATGCGGCCGCCGCCGACCCGTCGGGCGTGACGCTCGTGCTCGGCGACCAGGCCGGCGGCCTGCGCGCGCTCGCCGAAGCCGCGCGCGTGCTCGACGGCACGCGCTACCGGTTCCGCTGGGCCAATTTCCAGGGTGCCGCGCCGCTGTTCGAGGCGCAGCGCGCGGGGGCGATCGATCTCGCGCCGGCCGGCGACCTGCCCGTGCTGACGGCCGCGCTCGGCGATCCGTCGTTGCGGATCGTCGCGACGCGGGTCGGCTCGCCGGCATCGCTCGGCATCGTCGTGCAGCCCGATTCGCCGGTCCGCACCGTCGCCGACCTGAAAGGGCAAACCGTCGTCGTGTCGTCCGCGCGCGGCAGCATCTCGCAGTACCAGTTGTACGGCGCGCTGCACGAACACGGCCTCGCGCCGCGCGACGTCGACGTGCGCTTCGTGCTGCCCGTCGACGCGTTCGCCGCGTTCGAGGCGAAGCGGATCGCGATCTGGGCAACGTTCGATCCGTACTACGGGCATGCAGTACGACGCGGCGCGCGCATCGTCCGCGACGGCAGCGGCATCAATTCCGGGCTGGCGTTCCTCACGTCGCCGGTCGACACGCTCGACGATCCCGCGAAGCGCGCGGCGCTCGCGGACGTGCTGGCGCGGCTCGCCCGCGCGGGCCAATGGGCGCTCGCGCACCCGGCCGACTATGCGGGCGTCTATGCATCGCTCACGCGCCTGCCGCCCGACGCGGCCTCCGACATCACGCACCGGGCCGCGCTCGCGCAGCGCAGCGTCAGCAGCGCGGACATCGACGTGCTGCAGCGTGTCGCCGACCGCGCGGCGGCCGACGCGATCCTGCCGCGGCGCGTCGATGTCGGATCGATCGCGATCCGGAACGTATCCGCGTGAACGGGAAGGCGTGCGGCCGACGACGACTGCCGCCCCGGTGTGCGTCGAGATGAAACGCATCCGGGCCGTCATGCGCCGCCGCACGGGCGACGTTCCGGCGCCGCATGTATCGTCACCCGGCCCACCGCGATAAGCATAGTTCAAATCGTTTCTTGTCCGGCCTTGGCACGTGATCGAGAATGCGCCGACGGGCTCACGCCCGGCCTCGTTTTCCAACGTTCCGGACCCATCGATTCATGCTTCCACTGCGCCTGCTTCGATCGCTGCTGATCGCGTCCCTCTTCGCGCTGCCGGCCGCCGCCGCGCATGCCGCCCCCGTCACCACCATCCGCATCGGCGTCGCCCAGCAAGGCACCGGCGATCCGCCGACGTTCGGCGGATCGAGCGCCGCCACCGCGCAGTTGCAGCAGCTGGTCGAAAAGGAGTTCGCGGCCGACGGCATCAAGGTGCAGTGGCTGTTCTTCAAGGGCGCGGGGCCGGCCGTCAACGAGGCGATCGCGAACAACGCGCTCGACTTCGCGTACCAGGGCGACCTGCCCGCGGTGCTCGCGCGGGCGAACGGGATCAAGACGCGCCTGCTGCTCGCCACGAGCGTGCGCTCGGGCGTCAAGATCGCGGTGCCGCCCGACTCCGCGATCCGCTCGATCAAGGACCTGAAGGAGCGCCGCGTGTCGATCTTCCGCGGCACGAACCTGCAGCTCGTCGCCGACAACGCGCTCGCGAGGAACGGCCTGAGCGAACGCGACCTGCGCGTGATCAACCTCGACTCCGCGAGCGCGCTCGCCGCGCTTGCGTCGAAAGGCATCGACGCATCGGTGGGCGACTACCAGCTCTACAAGCTGCGCGACGCGGGGCTCGCGAAGATCATCTACGAATCGCAGAACGACGGCCCGCAGCTCACGCGCCAGACTCACCTGCTCGTGCTCGACGACTTCGAGCGCGCGCATCCGGACATCGTGCAGCGTGTCGTCAACGCACTCGTGAAGGGCGCGCAATGGTCGTCCGACGAAGCGAACCGCGATGCGCTGTTCCGGCTGTGGGCGAAGAGCGGCGTGCCGGTTTCATCGTGGCAGGCCGACTATGCGAACCAGCGCCTGAAGGATCGCCTGTCGCCGCTGATCGATCCGTTCCTCGTCGCGCGCTACAAGTCCGTCGCGCAGGATGCGCTCGCGCTGAAGCTGATCCGCCAGCCGGTGAACGTCGATGGCTGGTTCGAGCCGAAGTATCTCGACCACGCGCTGCGCACGCTGAAGCTCGAAAACTACTGGCAGCGCTACGACGCGGCCGGCAAACCGCTTTCCTGACCCGGACCGCCCGATGAGCGACACCGCGATTTCCGTTGCGCCGTCCGGCCGCCCCGCGCTCGCCGCGCCGCCGCATCGTGCGGCGGCCGTGAAACGGTGGGCGTGGCGGCTCGCGCCGTGGCTGCTGCCCGCGCTGCTGTTCGTGCTGTGGAGCGTCGGCAGCGCGCGCGGCTGGATCGCGCCGCAGATCCTGCCGCCGCCGCAACGCGTGTACGACGCGCTCGCGGATCTCGCGACGAGCGGCGACCTCGTGCGCCACACGCTGATCAGCCTGCAGCGCGTGCTGGTCGGATTCGCGGCCGGCACACTGCTCGGCTTCGCAATCGGCGCCGCGCTCGGCCTGTCGCGCACGCTGGAAGCCTACGTGCTGCCCGGTTTCAACGCGCTCGTGCAGATTCCGGTGCTCGGCTGGCTGCCGTTCCTGCTGCTGCTCGTCGGCGTCGGCGAGCCGCTCAAGTACCTGCTGATCGCGCATGCGGCGCTGGTCCCCGTCACGCTGAGCACGTTGCAAGGGTTTCGGCAGACACCGCCCGCGCTCGACGAGGTAGCACGCATATTCGGCTACACGCGCCGGCAACGCATCGTGTACGTCGTGCTGCCCGCCGCGATCCCGACGCTCGCGACCGGCGTGCGGCTCGCGTTCACGAAATCGTGGCTCGCGCTCGTCGTCGTCGAGCTCGTCGCATCGTCCGAAGGCCTCGGCTACCTGATCGTGTACGGGCGGCAACTGTTCCAGCTCGACCTCGTGATGGCGGCCGTGATCGTCGTCGGCGCGGTCGGCCTGCTGATCAACCGGCTGCTCGACGCGCTCGAAGCGCGCCTGCGCCGAGGCGTGCCGTCCGCGTTCCGCGGCTGAACGCCGTTGCCCGCGCAATCGAAGGAGACCCATCCGTGACGCATTCCGCCTCGCAAGACGCTGCGCCGCCGGCCGCCACGGCCGCCCGCCGCCTGCACACCCCCGACTGGCGCGGTTTCGTGCTGCCGCTCGTCGCGTTCGCGCTGTGGTGGGCGATCGCGTCCGCGCATCTCGTGAACAGCGGGCTGCTGGTCGGGCCGGCCGACGTCCTGCGCACCGCGTGGGCGCAGGCCGCGAGCGGCGCACTCGGTCGCGCGCTGTCCGCGTCGCTCGCGCGCGAAGCGTGCGGTTTCGCGCTCGGCGCGACCGGCGGCCTGCTGCTCGGCGCCGCGCTCGGGCTGTCGCGCGTCGCGGCGCGGATGGTCGGCCCGAGCTTCGACACGTTCAAGCAGATCTCGCTGTTCGCATGGATTCCGCTGATTTCGGTGTGGTTCGGCCTCGGCGACGTCGCGAAGGTCGTGTTCCTGTCGCTCGCCGCGCTGCTGCCCGTCGCCGCGCACACCTGCGACGGCATTCATGCGGTGCCGCGCGCGTATGTCGACGTCGCCCGCGCGCTGCGCTACTCGCGGCTGCAACTCGTGCGCTACGTGATCCTGCCGGCCGCGCTGCCGTCGATCTTCACCGGGCTGTATCTCGGGCTGATCTATTCGTGGCTCGCGACGCTCGGCGCCGAATACCTGCTGGTCGCCGGCAGCGGCATCGGCAACACGCTGATCGACGGCAGCGAGCAGTTCCGGATGGATCTCGTGCTGTTCGGGATCATCGTCGTCGGCGTGACCGGCTGGGCCCTAAACGCGATCGCGCGTGCGATCGAGCGCACGGTGCTGGCCCGCCGCGGCGACCTGCCGCGCTGATCGCCCTTCCTTTCCCGCCACCACGTTCCTCGCGCCGCCATGACGACCCTCGCATCCGATTCGCTCGACATCCTCCACGTGAGCAAGCACTACGCACAACGCGGCGCCGCGCTCGCCGTTCTCGACGACGTGTCGCTGCACGTGCGCGCCGGCGAATTCGTGACGATCGTCGGCGCGAGCGGTTGCGGCAAGTCGACGCTGCTGCGGCTGATCGCCGGGCTCGACACCGACTACGCGGGCGAGATCCGGGCCGGCGCCGAGCGCGTGCGCGACACGTCGCTGCAGCGCGGCATCGTGTTCCAGGATCACCGGCTGTTCCCGTGGCTGACCGTCGCGCAAAACATCGAGGCCGCGCTGCGCAATGCGCCGCTCGACGCGGCCGCGAAGCGGCGCGCGGTGGCCGATCACGTCGCGCTCGTCGGGCTGAACGGCTTCGAGCACGCGTATCCGAACCAGCTGTCGGGCGGGATGGCGCAGCGCGTCGCGATCGCGCGCGGCCTCGTGAACCGCCCGCGCGTGCTGCTGCTCGACGAACCGTTCGGCGCGCTCGATGCGCAGACGCGTGCGCGGATGCAGAACGAACTGCTGCGCATCTGGGAACAGGAGCGCATCACGATGATTCTCGTCACGCACGACGTCGACGAAGCCGTGTATCTCGGCGACCGCGTCGTGACGATGGCGCCGCGCCCGGGCCGCATCGAGCGCATCGTCGACGTCGCGTTGCCGCGCCCGCGCCGGCGCGATTCGCCGGAGTTCGCGCGGTTGCGCGACACCGTGCTCGCCGATTTCGACGACCGCGACCCGCCGGGCGACGATCGCCCGGGCGGCACGCCCGTCGAGACTCCGCGCCCGCACCGGATCGGCGAATGGCGGCTCGCGTGGTAGCACGCGCGACGCCCCGATTCGTTCAGCATGACGACACATATCGATCATCGCAGCGCACACGCTAAGGTTGTGACGAATCATCGGTTCCGCTTGCGCGCGGTCCCTGCTTGAATGGAGATTCGACCGACCCGACTCCAGGAGACTCCCGATGTCAGAAGTCCAGCACGCCGCTCACTCGTCCTCGCCTGTTTCGCACGCCGCGCCGCGCACGGCCGCCGACCCGCTCCAGCTTCGCCAGGTCGCCGGCCGGATCGGCGCCGAGATCGCCGGCGTGCGGCTGTCGGGCACGCTCGACGACGCGACGTTCGATGCGATCCACGCCGCGCTGCTGCGCCACAAGGTGCTGTTCTTCCGCGGCCAGCAGCATCTCGACGACACCGCGCAGGAGGCGTTCGCGCGCCGCTTCGGCGATACCGTCGCCCACCCGACCGTACCGTCCGTCGACGGCAGCGCGAAACTGCTCGAACTCGATTCCGCCCATGGCGCGCGCGCGAATTCGTGGCACACCGACGTGACCTTCGTCGATGCGTACCCGAAGATCTCGATCCTGCGCGCGGTCGTGATTCCGCCGTTCGGCGGCGACACCGTGTGGGCCAACACGGCCGCCGCATACACGCATCTTCCCGACCCGCTGCGCGCGCTCGCCGACACGCTGTGGGCGCTGCATACGAACGCGTACGACTACGCGTCGACGCACGTGCATGCCGACGACGCGCAACTGAAGCGCTACCGCGAGGTGTTCACGTCGACCGTCTACGAAACCGAGCATCCGGTCGTGCGCGTCCATCCGGAAACCGGCGAACGCACGCTCGTGCTCGGGCATTTCGTGCAGCGGCTCAAGGGGCTGTCGGCACAGGATTCCGCGCATCTGCTGCAGGTGTTCCACGAGCACGTGACGCGCCTCGAGAACACCGTGCGCTGGAACTGGCAGGAAGGCGACGTCGCGATCTGGGACAACCGCGCGACGCAGCACTACGCGATCAACGACTACGGCGATGCACGCCGTGTGGTGCGCCGCGCGACGGTGCACGGCGACGTGCCGGTCGGCATCGACGGCCGCCGGAGCGTGTTGCTGAAGGGGCCGGGCGCGACGCTGCAATAACGCGCGCGTCCCGCGGCGGCGGTGCGCGATGCGCGCCGCCGCGCCCGCCCCGCTTTCCCCCCACCGGACATCCAACCATGCCCTTCCCGCCACCGGCCCGACGCCTGCCCGCGCAACGATGTCGGCCCTGCGCCCCGTTCACTTCCGCCAGGAGCGTCGCATGAGCGCCCTACTCGAACCCGCTGCCCACCCCGTCGACGTGATTCCGCTGTCCGCCCACATCGGCGCGGAAATCCGCGGCGTCGATCTCACGCAACCGCTGACCACGCCGCAGATCGCCGCGATTCGCGCTGCGCTGCTGAAGTGGCGGGTAATCTTCTTCCGCGAGCAGTTCCTCACGCACGAGCAGCACGTCGCGTTCTCCGCGCAGTTCGGCGAGCCGACCGTCGGGCACCCGGTGTTCGGGCACGTCGACGGGCATCCGGCCGTCTATTCGATCGCGAAGCATCGCAAGGCCACCCGCTTCGAAGGCGAGCCGGTGCGCCGGCCGTGGACCGGCTGGCACACCGACGTGACGGCCGCCGTGAACCCGCCGTGGGCATCGATCCTGCGCGGCGTGACGATTCCGCCGTACGGCGGCGACACCCACTGGACGAACCTCGTGCGCGCCTACGACACGCTGTCCGCGCCGCTGCGCGGCTTCGTCGACGGCCTGCGCGGCGTTCATCGCTTCACGCCGCCGGCCGGTGCGCGCGCGACCGGCGCGTTCGACGACGCGGTCGAACGCCGCCCGCTCGTGACCGAACACCCGCTCGTGCGCGTGCATCCGGAGACCGGCGAACGCGCGCTGTACGTGAGCCCGAGCTTCCTGAAATCGATCGTCGGGCTCGCGCCGCGCGAGAGCCAGGCACTACTCGAACTGCTGTGGGAACACGTGACGCGGCCGGAATTCACGATCCGCTTCAAGTGGGAGCCGCGCAGCATCGCGTTCTGGGACAACCGCGCGACCGCCCACCTCGCGCCCGTCGACATCTTCGATCTCGACTTCGACCGCCAGCTCTATCGCACGACGCTCACCGGCGACGTGCCGGTCGGCCCGGACGGCCGGCCGTCGGTCGCGCTCGAAGGCTCGCCGGTCGAAACGGCAGCGGCCGTCGCGCTCAACTGAACGCCGCACCGGCGGCACCCGGTCGCCCCCGGCGCGCATCGCGCCGGTCTTTCCCGTCACGCCGTGCGGACGAAAGCGCAAACCGCGCGCGTCCGCACGGCCCGTCCGTCAGTCCAGCCACACGCCATCGAAGCGGTGCCCGCCGAGCGGCGAGAACGTCAGCCCGTGCACGCGTTTCGACACGGGCAGCGACACGATCGACGTCGCGATCGGCGTGAACGGCACCTGGTCCTTGAACACGACCTGCGCCTGCTCGTACAGCGCCGTGCGCTTCGCGACGTCCGCGTTGGAACGCGCCGCGTCCACCAGCTTCTCGAAGTCGCGATTGCACCATTTCGCGAGGTTGCTGCCGTGCACCGCGTCGCACCCGAGCAGCGTGCCGAGCCAGTTGTCGGGATCGCCGTTGTCGCCCGACCAGCCGTACAGGATCGCGTCGTGCTGCCCGTCGTGCTTCGCGCGGCGGTTGTATTCGCCCCATTCGTAGCTGACGATCTTCGCGCGCACGCCGATCTTCGCCCAGTCCTGCTGGATCAGTTGCGCCATCAACTGCGCATTCGGGTTGTACGGACGCTGCACGGGCATCGCCCACAGCGTCAGGTCGAAGCCGTTCGGGAAGCCGGCCTGCGCGAGCAGCGCCTTCGCGGCCGCCGGATCGCGCGGCGCATCCTTCAGGCGCGGGTTGTACGACCATTGCGCGGGCGGCATCGGGTTCGTCGCGATCTTCGCGTCGCCGTTGAACACGGTCTTCACGATCGCCGACTTGTCGATCGCGATGTCGAGCGCACGCCGCACGTCGACGCGATCGAGCGGCGCATGCTGCGTGTTGTACGCGACGAACCCGACGTTGAAGCCCATCCCGGAGAACAACGTGAGCTTCGGGTCGCGCCGCACCGTGTCGAGATCGGCCGGCCGCGGAAACGCCGACACCTGGCACTCGTCGGCCACCAGTTTCTGCAGGCGCGCGGCCGGGTCGGGCGTGATCGCGAACACGAGGCGCGCGAGCTTCACGTCGTCCGGTTTCCAGTAGTCGGGATTCGCGTCGTAGCGGATCAGCGCGTCCTTCTGGTACGTGCGCAGCAGGAACGGCCCCGTGCCGACCGGGAACTGGTTGATGTCGGCCTCGCGATGGCGCGCCGCGAGCTGCGACGCATACTCGGCCGACAGGATCGACGCGAACGCCATCGCGAGATTGCGCACGAACACGACGTCGGGCGTCTTCAGCACGAAACGCACCGTATAGTCGTCGACCTTGTCGATGCGTTCGACGTTGCGGTCGAAACCGAGATCGCTGAAATACGGAAAGCTGACCGGATAGGCCTTGCGGAACGGATCGTCCGCATCGAGCATCCGGCGGAACGTGAAGACGACGTCGTCGGCCTGAAACGGCCGAGTCGGCGTGAACCATGCGGTGGTCTGGAACTTCACGCCGCGCCGCAGATGGAACGTGATCGTGCGCTGGTCGGGCGACACGTCCCAGCTCGTCGCGAGCGACGGTTCGAGATCGAGCGTGCCGCGCCTGAACTGCACGAGCCCGTTGTAGACCGTGTACGTGCTCGCGTCGAAATCGGTGCTCGTCGTGTGCTGGCCCGGATCGAAGCCCGCCGGGCTGCCTTCGGTGCAGTACACGAGCGTCTTGCCGGCCGGCGCGGCGAGTGCCGGCGTGAGCGCGCCGGCGAGCAGCAGCGACGCCGCGATGCCGCGCAGCGCGGCAGCGGCATGGGGGATGCCGCGCGCACGGCGCGCGGCTGACGAAACGAAAGCATTCTTCATGGTGGCGGAGATGACGGATGGCTGTCATGCGAATGACGACCGCCGATCTTCGCGCGCCTCCCGCCGATCGCTTACCAATTAATTTCGCGTTGCTTATCGTCGCGGATGCATCCCGCTGCCCGTGCGCGGAAACGTCCACGCGAGCGCCGGGCGGCCTTCCCGGGCGGCCTTCCCGGGCGGTCTGCTTGCGCGCCGTCTTCCGGCCATCTTCCGGCCCCCTGCAGACTCGCCCGAAATGGCGCATCGTATCGGCTGGCCAACGTCGGCAAGGGTGCCCCGGGATCGTCCCGGCACCGCCGCGCCGCCGATTCCAGGAGGACCCACGATGCCCGTCAGCTCCGATACGTCCACCCGCCCCGTGAAGACGCCGGGCCCCGATCATCCGATCACGGTCGAACCGCACCCGCGGCGCGTCGTGGTCAAGGCGGCCGGCAAGATCGTCGCGGATACGCGCCGCGCGCTGGCGCTGCGCGAAGCCGCTTACCCGGCCGTGCTCTACATTCCGCGCGAGGACGCCGACATGACGCTGCTGCAACGCACCGATCACGCGACGTACTGCCCGTACAAGGGCGACGCCGCCTACTACTCGATTCCGGCCGGCGGCGCGCGAGCGGTCAATGCCGTCTGGACCTACGAGGCGCCCTATCCGGCCGTCGATGCGATCCGCGGCCACCTCGCGTTCTATCCGGATCGCGTCGATTCGATCGAGGAAGGGCCGGCCGGCTCCGATTGAGTGTCGCGGCGGTCGTTTGGCGTTTGGCGTTTGGCGTTTGGCGTTTGGCGTTTGCCGGTTTCGGTTCGCGCTTCGCCTGGCACCGCGAGTCGGGGGCCGGGCGTCAGGCGCCGAGCAGCCGCGCATGCAACGCATGCGATACCGTCCGCACTGCGCGCCGAGCCACCCCGCCCCGGCGTGCTCCCGCGCGCATAACCGCCCCCGAACGACGCCATTGCGCTTGCCGCTGATTTGCATATGCGCATTCGTTGGTTGGCTGCCGGCACGCGTGGCCGTATCGTCCTGAATCCGGCGCGCGGGCCGGCCCGTGGCGCGCATTGTCCGCATCGGGCCCCGCCCCGCGCCGACCGCGCCGCCTGTCGCGCGCGGCCCGTGAACCCGCAAGCAGGACGCTTCGATGAACGACACACCGCACGCAGACGTTGAACCCACCCCGGCGAATCCGCATCGCCGCCAGTGGCTGCAAGGCGCGGCCGCCGGCCTGGCCGGGCTCGCGCTCGGCCCGCTCGCCGGCCTGCCCGCGCACGCGCAAGACAGCGGCTCGCGGCTGCGCATCGGCTTCCAGAAATACGGCAACTTCGTCGTGCTCAAGGCGCGCGGCACGCTGGAGAAGCGGCTCGCGAGCCAGGGCGTCACCGTGCAATGGCTCGAATTTCCGGCCGGCCCGCAATTGCTCGAGGGCCTGAACGCAGGCGCGATCGACGTCGGCACGGTCGGCGAGACGCCGCCGATCTTCGCGCAGGCGGGCGGCGTCGATTTCGTCTACATCGGCAACGAGCCGCCCGCGCCGCAGGGCGAGGCGATCGTCGTGCTGCCCGATTCGCCGATCCGCAACGTCGCGCAGCTGCGCGGCAAGAAGGTCGCGTTCAACAAGGGCTCGAACGTCCACTACCTGCTCGTGAAGGCGCTCGAGCACGCGGGCCTGACGTATGCCGACATCCAGCCGATCTACCTGACGCCCGCCGACGCGCGCGCCGCGTTCGTGCAGCGCAACGTCGATGCATGGGTGATCTGGGACCCGTACCTGGCCGCCGCCGAGCGGCAGATCGGCGCGCGCGTGATCGCAAACGGCGAAGGGCTCGTGCGCAATACGCAGTACTACCTCGCCGCGCGCAAGTATGCGGCCGCTCACCCGCAGGTGGTGCGCGCGCTGCTCGACGAAGTCGACGCGGTCGACCGCTGGGCGCGCGACCATGCGCCGGAAGTCGCCGCGCAACTGTCGCCGCTCGTCGGCCTCGACGCGCCGACGCTCGAAGTCGCGCTCAAGCGCGCCGGCTACGGCGTGCAGCCGATCACCGACGCGACGCTCGCGTATCAGCAGAACATCGCGGACGCGTTCAGCACGCTGAAGCTGATTCCGGGCAAGCTGTCGGTTGCCAGCGCACGCTGACGCACGTCACCGACCACCGTCACCGCCGACGCGCGGCGCGGCACGCGTAAATCAACGCGCGGGCGCCGCGCCGATGCGCCGCCATTCGTCGTAATCGGTCACGAGCCCCGCTTCGTCGACCGCGATATCGGCCGCATAAGTACCGCTTTCATAGCGGTACACGTGCGGCGCGGTGCGCGTATAGCGCTGCTCGCCGCGCACGAATTCGAAATCCGGAAAGCGCAGCCACGCGGTATGGATCACGGCCGTGTCGCCGACGGCCAGCGCGAGCCGCCGGATCGGCAACGTATTCGTCGACGGGCTGAAACCGAGATCGACATCGGTCGCACCCGCGAGCGCCGGTACGTCGACGCCATCGATCGTCCACCGCCCCGCATCGCACGCGATCTCCCGTTGACGCGGCGGCAGCGCACCGCTCCACTGCGTGATGCGCGCCGAGCGCGTGAGCCAGTCGGCGCCGCAGGCGATCGCATAATCGATGCGAAACGGCGAACCGCCGATCGCCCCCGATACCGAACCCGACAGGTCGATTCCCGTTCGCGACTCGACGAGCCGGCACCATTCGGCCGCCTGCCACGTCTGCACGATCTGCCACGCCACGCAGCGTGTGCGACCCGCTTCATCCTGTTGCGTCATGTCGTCGTCCCCAGTCGATCGCACCGCTGTTGATTGTCGCCGATCGTCCCGGCGAACACACGCGGCTTCGGCCACCGATGGTCAGTATCGGTTCGCCGCGCACCTTCGGGCGGCCCCGCTTTGGTACCATCCGTCGATCGGCATCAACCGGAACCGGACAAGGGGCGCGACTTCATGGATTTGCTGGCGACGATGCGCATCTACGTCCGGGTCGTCGAGCGCGGCACGATGTCCGGCGCGGCGCGGGATCTCGACATGGGCCAGCCGGCCGTCAGCGAGCGCATCGAACGGCTCGAGAAGCATCTCGGCACGCGGCTCCTGATGCGCAGTGCGCGCACGCTCGTCTGCACGGAAGAAGGCCGGATCTTCTATGAACGCAGCAAGGCGCTGCTCGAAGCGGCCGACGATGCGGTCGCATCGGTCTCGAAGTCGGAGAATGCGCTCGACGGCACGATCCGGCTCGCGGCGCCGCAATGCTTCGGCGAAGTCGTGCTGCCGCGCGTGCTGATGCATGTCCGCACCGCGTATCCGAACCTGCATATCGATCTGGTCCTGAACAACGACATCGTCGATCCGGTCACCGAAGGCGTCGACATTTCGATCCGCGTCGGCCAGCTCGGCGACGGCGGATTCATCGCATACCCGGTCGGCGCGGTCGGCCGCCGGCTCGTCGCCGCGCCGTCGTATCTCGAGCAGCACGGCCCGCTCGACACGGCGGCCGAGCTTGCGCACCATCCGTTCATCCGCGTGAAAGGCGTGTTCGCCAGCGAACGGCTGCCGCTGCAGCACGAAGGCGGCCCGCTCGAATACGCGCGCATCCGCACGATCATGACGACGAGCCATTGGCGTCCGATGTTCGACACGATCGCGGCCGGCGGCGGAATCGGCGTGGTCCAGCAGCCGGCCTGCGCCGACGCGCTCGCGTCCGGCACGCTCGTCGAGCTGCTGCCGCGGTACGCGCTGCCCGACTTCGCGCTCAACGTGCTCGTCCATGCGCAGCGCCCGCTGCCGCCGCGCGTACAGGCCGTCGTCGGCCTGCTGAAGCAGGACATTCCCACGCTGCTGGGCCGCGCTGCTCGGTGACCCGGTGACGGCGGCGACCGCCGCCGAAGTCACGCGTGCAGCGACTTCCCCGGCATCGTCACGTGCGCATCGCGATCGCATCCGACATCGTCATCGCCTGCGCGACCTATTCATGGCGATTGCGGTCGCACATCGCGATCTGGTCGCGACGCAGGCTCGTCATCAGGACGATACGGTTCGACGTCGACCGCTTCGAGATCACCGCACGACACATGGCGCGCGCAAGCATGCTCACTTGCGCGCCGCCCGACCGTGCGGTACCGTCCACCTCTCCGGGATAACCGAAGCCTCGCGTCGAAACCCATCCGTCGATTCGATCCGATGCGGCCCCGCCCCTACCCGGCGCGGTCGCGTCGTCCGTACAGGAGGGGTTTCAATGGACGTTCGCGTGTACCTGCTGGCCGCCGCCGTGTTCCTGGCCGGCGTCGCCGAAAACATCTGCGTCGGCATCCTGCCGGCGATCTCGGCCGGCCTTCATGTGTCGATCGCCGCCGCCGGCCAGCTCACCACGATCTTCTCCGCCGTGTTCGCGCTTGCCGCGCTCGTCGCGGCCGCCTGCGTCGCGCGGGTCGAGCGGCGCACCGCGCTGCTCGCGGCGCTCGGCGTGTTCGCGGCCGCGAATCTGTGCGCCGCGGCCAGCCCCGGCTATGCGAGCCTGTTCGCCGCGCGCGTGCTGATGGCCGCGAGCTGCGCGACGCTGATCCTCGTCGCGACGCGATTCGCGGCCGAACTCGCGCCGGCGTCGCAACGCGGCCGCGCGATCGGCATCGTGTTCATGGGAATCAGCGCGTCGCTCGTGCTCGGCGTGCCGATCGGGATGCGGATCGCCGACTGGGCCGGCTGGCGTGCGGTGTTCGTCTCGATCGCCGTGCCCGCGCTGCCGCTCGGAATCTGGCTCGGCCGACGATTGCCGCGCATGGCGCCGGCCGCCGCCAACGAAGCGACAGCCGCGGCCACCCCGCCGTCCTATCGCGCCGTGCTCGCGCGCCCGCGGCTGCTTGCCGCCCAACTCGTCTCCATCGCGATGATCGGCGGGCATTTCACGCTGTTCGCGTATCTCACGCCGTATCTGCAGGCGCTGCTGTCGCCCGGCGCGGCCGCGCTCGAAGGGTTGTACGTCGTGTTCGGCATCGCCGGCGTGACCGGCGCGTGGCTGGGCGGTTTCTTCTCGGACCGGCTCGGCGCGGCGCGCGCGCTGTGCGCGTGCCCGGCCGTGTTCCTCGTCGCGATGGCCGTGCTGCCGGCGGCCGCGGGCGTGTCGCCGCTCGCATTCGTGCCCGCGATGATGCTGTGGGGTGGCATCAGTTGGTCGATCTCGCCGATCGTGCAGAACTACCTGATCCACACCGCGCCGTCGCTGGCCGATGCGAGCGTCGGCATCAACGTATCGGCCATGCATGCGGGCGTCGCGCTCGGCGCGGCGTTCGGCGGCGTACTCGTCGAACGCCGCGCGCTGCTCGTCACGCCGTGGGCCGGCTGCGCGCTCGTCGCGCTTGCGCTCGCATGCGCGTGCGGCGCGGCATGGCCCGCGCGGCAGGCCGCGAGCGCATCGTGAATGCCTGACGACGGGCGGCGCGGCGCGCATGCCCGCCGCGTCACCACGCCTGCCGGTAAATCTCCAGCGCGTCGGCCTCGGTCACCTCGCGCGGATTGTTCACGAGCAGGCGCGTCTGCAGCATCGCGTCCGACGCCATCCTCGGCAGATCGCCTTCGCCGATGCCGACTTCGCGCAACGTGCGCGGGATGCCCGTCGCGGCGATCAGCCGGTCGATCTCGGCGATCAGCGCATGCGTCCGCGCTTCGTCGCTGCCCGTGGCCGACGGCGCGACGATCGCCGCGAGTTCCGCATACAGCGGCGCGGCGGCCGGCGCGTTGAAACGCAGCACGTGCGGCAGCACGAGCGCATTCGACAGCCCGTGCGGCACATGGAAGATCCCGCCGACCGGATAGGCCAGCGCATGCACGGCCGCGACCGGCGCATTCGCGAACGCCTGCCCCGCGAACATCGCGCCGACCAGCATCGCTTCGCGCGCCTGGCGATCGTGGCCGTCGTCGCACGCCGCGAGCAGGTTGCGCGACAGCAGCGTCAGCGCGTGCACGGCCAGCATGTCGGACACCGGGTTCTTCAGCCGCGCGGACGTATAGGCTTCGATCGCATGCACCATCGCGTCGATGCCGGTGGCGGCCGTCGCCGCGCGCGGCAGGCCGAGCGTCAGTTCGGCGTCGAGGATCGCGACGTCCGCGAACAGGTGCGGCGACACGACGCCCATCTTGCGCGCCTCGCCGACCGTGACGATCGACACGGCCGTGACTTCGGAGCCGGTGCCGGCCGTCGTCGGCATCTGCACGAGCGGCAGCCGCGCGCTCGCGACCTTGTCGACGCCGTACATGTCCGCCAGCGCCTGCTGCCCCGGTGCGAGCACCGCGATCAGCTTCGCGACGTCCATCGACGATCCGCCGCCCAGGCCGAGCACGATCTCGGCATCGGCCGCCACCGCCCGCTCGGTCGCTTCCAGCACCACGTGTTCGGGCGGATCGGCGATCACGTCGTCGATCACGGTGACCTGCCAGCCGTGCGCGGCGAGGCTCGCCAGCGCGGGCGCGAGCACGCCGCTGCGATGCAGGAACGCGTCCGTGACCACGCACACGCGCACGAGCGCCGGAAAGCGTTCGCGCAACAACGCGCCGAGCCGGCGCGCGGCGCCGAATTCGACGACCTGCGTCGGAACGGTACGGAATTGAAACGGGTTCATCGGGTGCCCCCTGGTGGCGTCGCCGTACCGGTGTCCGCCTGCACCATGTAGCGCGTCACGTCGCGGCGATCGAGCAACGGCATGATCGCGCCGATTCCGATCCGCTGGAAATGCGGCGTTTCCCGATGCACGTCGAGGCCGTCCTCGGTGGAATAGCGCTCGAGGATCACGATGTGGTCGGGATTCTCCGCCGACCGGAAATACGCGTAGTCGAGATTCTTCGGCTCGTCGCGGGTGGCCGGTGCGAGCTCCGCGAGCAATTCGAGCACGCGGTCGCCGTTGCCGGGTTTCGCGTAGAAATGCGCGATGACCTGCAGGTAGGGTTCGTTCATGTTGCGCTCCGTATTCGACGAAGGTTCGACGACGGTTCGACGAAGGCCCGTCACGCCGACGGGTCAAACTCCACCACGCGCGGTCGCTCGTCGATATCGCAACCGCCTCGTGCCGTGCCGCCGCGCGCCGCGTACGTCGTCCGCAGCACCGGCAACGCCGTGCCCAGCGAATCGCGCATGTACGACGAACGCAGCGGCCCGCCGCCGTGGTGACGACTCAACGCTGCATTGTATGGGATCGGCACCGCGTTCACTGCGTCCCGGGCCGCGCGCTACCATGCGGCCCGCCCGGCCATCGCGACGTCGCCGCGCAGCGACAAATGCAGGCACGCGCCGTCCGCGTACGCATGCGATCGATGCGCGGAACCGGCGAGCGTGCCGGGCACCGCCTGCGGCACGGCCACCCCGTCGCAAAAAATCGCCGCAAGGTCGCGCCAGCGGCCGCACATCTCCAGCATGTGGGCGCCGAAGCCCGCGCTGCGCGTGAAGCCTTCCACGCGCTTGCCGTCAAGCGCATCCGGTTATGCGACGCACCGCGACTCGTTGCGCACGCAACCCTATCGGCAGTTTCCCGAGCATCGTGAATCCGCTCGAAGCTGCCGCGTCGTCCGGTGTCGGTTCGCGCTCACCACGGCACCGTCCGCCCCAGATAGTCGAGGAATTCGAGCCCGGGCCGCGCGCGCTTCGCGAGCAGCACGTCGACGAGGCTCGGCACGCTCTCGGCGATCGTCAGCCGCGCATCGGGCCCGCCCAGGTCGGTGCGGACCCAGCCGGGCGCCATCAGCGCCATCGCGCGACGCGTATCGGCCTGACGCGCCGCGAAGCTGCGCATGAACTGGTTCAGCGCGGCCTTGCTGCCGCGATATACCTCGCGCATGCCGTTCACGTTGTTCGCGACGCTGCCCTGCCCCGACGACATCGCGCCGATCAGGCCGTCGTCGGTGACGAGATCCTGCAGCGTCTCGATCACGCGCATCGGCGCCAGCGCATTCGTGATCATCACGCGCACGAATTCGTCGGTCGTCACTTCGCCGATCGTCTCGGTCGGTTCGTTCGTCGTTCCCGCATTCACGAACAGCATGTCGAAGCGCCGGCCCGCCAGCCGCGCGCGCAATGCGGCCAGTTGCGCCGGCTCGCAGATGTCGAGCGTCTCGATGTCGAGCCGGCCGTCGAACCGGTCGACGAGCTCGTGCAATTGCGTGCGCCCCGATCCTGCGCGCACGGTGCCCGTGACGCGCCAGCCCCGCTTCAGAAATGCCTCCGCCATCGCGAGCCCGAGGCCGCGAGACGCCGCGACGAGCAGGATCGCGGGTACGTGCTGGTTCGATGCGGTCGATTGCATGGTGTGCGCCTTTGCCGGGTTTCGTGATGCAGCCACTATAGGCGCGCAACACGACAGGCGCCAGACGCATCGTATTCAATACATAGTTGCATCAGACGCCATGTGATGTCGCCCGGTGGCGTATCCTGTCGTCATGGACGACATCGACCTGAACCTCGTCACCGCGCTCGACGTGCTGCTGTCGGAAGGCAGCGTGACCGGCGCCGCGCGCCGGCTTGGCCTGAGCACGTCCGCGATGAGCCGCACGCTCACGCGGCTGCGGCTCGCCACCGGCGATCAGCTGCTCGTGCGCGCCGGACGCAAGCTCGTGCCGACACCGCACGCAGCCGCGCTGCGCGACCGTGTGCACGCAATCGCAACGGAGGCGCGCGCGGTGCTGCGGCCGGCGACGGCCGACGTCGACATGGCGACGCACGCCGCCACGTTCACGATCCGCGCGGCCGCGTCGTTCATGGAAATGTTGTCCGGCCCGGTGGTCGCCGCGCTCGGCGAGGTCGCGCCACAGGTGCGCGTGCGCTTCGTCCCGAAGCCCGACCGCGATCCGCAGGCGCTGCGCGACGGCGCCGTCGATCTGGAAATCGGCAAACGCGGCGACGATGCGCCCGAACTGCACACGCGCATGCTGTTCCACGACTGGCACGTCGCGGTCGCGCGCGCCGGCCATCCGCTGTTCGCGTCGGGCAGGATCACGCCCGCCCGCTATGCGGCCTGCCGTCACGTGATCGCCTCGCAGCTGGGCGACTTCGGCGGGCCGGCCGACGACCCGGCCGCTCCGGCCCACCCGGGCCACACCGTGTGCGTCGTCGTACCGGGCTATCCCGACGCGATGCGTGTCGCGGCCAGCACCGACCTGATCGCGCTCGTACCGCGCTCGAGCCTCGGCAACGCGTTCTCGCCGGGGCTGACGGAGGCCCTCGGGCTGCGCAGCTTCGAGATTCCGGTGCGCCTGCCCGAGATCCTCGTTTCCGCGCTGTGGCATCCGCGCATGCACGGCGACCCGGTACATCGCCGCCTGCGCGATGCGGTCATCGCCGTCTGCCAGCAAGCGTATCCGGATGCCCGCGCGCCGCGCCCGCCGGCGAGCCGCGCGCGCACGCGCGCTGCGGGCTGACGCGCGGCTCAGACCAGCCGGCCGCCGCCGTCGATGTGCAGGATCTCGCCGTTCATGAAGCCGTTGCCCAGCAGGAACGCGATCGCATCCCCCACTTCGTCGGCGCGCCCGACACGGCCGCCGGGCAACGCCGCCGCGGCGCCCGCGAGGATCGTGCCGCGCGCGTCCGGGCCGAACACGTCGTACAGCGGCGTCTCGACGAAGCCGGGCGCAACGACGTTCACGCGAATCGGCTTCAGCTCCAGCGCGAGCGACTGCGCCAGCGCCTCGACGCCGCGCACGGCCGCGGCGATCACTGACGTGCCCTGCGCGGCCGGACGATCCGACAGTTGGCCGCCGGTCAGCACGATCGAGCCGGT
Source organism: Burkholderia metallica (assembly GCF_001718555.1). Classification (NCBI taxonomy): domain Bacteria; kingdom Pseudomonadati; phylum Pseudomonadota; class Betaproteobacteria; order Burkholderiales; family Burkholderiaceae; genus Burkholderia; species Burkholderia metallica. Next base: position 977,290 of record NZ_CP013403.1, on the reverse strand, counting down.
CGCGGGCATCCGCGGCAATGCGGCCCGGATCGCGTAGACCGGCCCGGCGATACGCTCCTGCAGCGCGACCAGCACGTGATCGGGGTCGGTCTCGCCCAGCTTGCCGGCGATGAAGCGGCCGGCCGTGACGACCAGGTGATCGACGCGTGCGATCGTGTCGAATGCGGCCTGCACCGCATGCCGGTCCGCGATGTCGGCCACCGCGATGCGCGCGCCGCCGATCGCTTGCGCGGCGGCTTCGAGCGTCGCGCGGGTCCGGCCGATCAGCGTCACGCTGGCGCCTTTCGCCTTCGCGGCGGCCGCGGCCGCGAGGCCGATTCCGGAACTCCCGCCGAATACCACCACGTGCGCACCGTCCAGTGCCGAAGATGGCGTTGCCTCGTTCATGTCGACTCCTCATCGGGGATTAAAGGTGCGTGAACGTTAGGTCATTCTCGATTGCGCTGGAACATGCGAAACTTGAATCAGACTCATGCCATAAGGGAATAAGATGGATTCGCTGCGATCCATGCGCGTGTTCGTCCGCGCGATCGAGCTCGGCAATTTCTCGGCGGTCGCGCGCGAGGAAGGCACCGGCCAGCCGACGATCAGCAAGATCGTCGCCGCATTCGAACGGGAACTGGGCGTGCGCCTTCTCGAACGCTCGACCACGAGCCTCGCGCCCACCGACGAAGGCCGGCGGTTCTACGACCGCTGCAAGCGCGTGATCGACGAATACGCAAGCGCGGTGGCCGACGTGCGCGGGCAAACGGTGCGGCCGGTCGGCAAGCTGGTCGTCAATGCGCCGCTCGGGCTGGGGGAACTCAGGCTGAACGCGCTCGTGCTCGACTTCCTCTCCGCGTGGCCCGAGATCGAAGTCGAGCTGCAATTGACCGACCGCGTGATCGACCTCGTCGAAGAAGGCGTCGACGTCGCGATTCGCCTCGGCCACCTGCTGCCGCCGGATGCCGTGGCGCGCCACGTCGCGTCGTCGCCGCGCCTGCTGGTCGCCACGCCGGGATACGTCGCGCAGGCCCCGAAGCTTCGCCGCCCGGAAGACCTGACGAAGCATGCGTATGTCGGCTACGCGCGCGCGGACATCGGCAACGAACTGACATTCGCCCGCGGCGACGAGCAGGTCGTCGTTCCGGTGCACGGCAGGTATCGCGTGAACAGCTCGATCGCGCTGCGGGAATGCTTCCTGGCCGGAAACGCGGTGGGCAGCGCGCCCGCGTGGCTCGTTCAGGACCTGATCGACAGCGGGCAGCTCGTGCGCTTGCTGTCGAGGTGGGCCATGGCGCCGCCGCATGCGCTGCACCTCGTCTACGCATCGCGCCGGTATCTGCCGCTTCGCACCCGCACGTTCCTGCAGTTCATGGAACAGCGGATTCCCGCGCTACCCGGATTCCATGCGATCCCCGCACCGACCGCCATCCCGACCGTGCCCGCCGCGCGGCAAGCCCGCTGACCGACGGGCGCCGCGGTCGTCACCCGCTGGGCGCCGATCCTCCGCCATTTTTACCCGATCCCGTCGAATCCCCGCTATTGCGCTGCCCCCGGCGGCGCCGGCGGGCCGTTCGGCTAAAATGCCGCACTTTCCACCTTGTCCGGCCCGCTCGCCATGCAACCCGCCTCCTCCGCCCAACCCGCCGCCCACGGCGCCGATGCCGCACATTCGGCCCGCGACCTCGTCTACGGCCCGAACGACCGGCCGGCGCCGATGGTCGCCTTCGTCGCCGCGCTACAGCACCTGCTGGCGATCATCGTGCCGATCGTCACGCCCGGCCTGCTGATCTGCCAGGCGCTCGGCGTATCCAGCCGCGATACGACCCTGATCGTGTCGATGTCGCTGGTGATTTCCGGCATCGCCACCTTCGTCCAGTGCAAGCGCTTCGGCCCGCTGGGCGCCGGCCTGCTGATCGTCCAGGGCACGAGCTTCAACTTCGTCGGCCCGCTGATCGCCGGCGGCAGCCTGATGGTCAAGCAAGGCACGCCGGTCGAGACCGTGATGGCCGCGATCTTCGGCGTCGTGATTGCCGGGTCGTTCGTCGAGATGGGCGTGTCGCGCATCCTGCCGTTCGTGAAGCGCCTGATCACACCGCTCGTCACCGGCATCGTCGTGCTGCTGATCGGCCTCACGCTGATCAAGGTCGGCCTCATCAGCATGGGCGGCGGCTTCGGCGCGATGGCCAAGGGCACGTTCGCGAGCGCGGAGAACCTGACGCTGTCCGGCCTCGTGCTCGGCACGATCATCCTGCTGAACCGCGTGCCGGTCGTGTGGGTGCGCAGCACCGCGCTCGTCATCGCGCTCGCGATCGGCTATCTCGCGGCCGCGTTCCTCGGCCGCCTCGACTTCACCGGCATGCACCAGGCCGCGCTGTTCCAGGTGCCGACGCCGCTGCACTTCGGCATCGGCTTCTCGTGGTCGCTGTTCGTGCCGATGCTGATCATCTACCTCGTCACGTCGCTCGAAGCGATCGGCGACGTCACGGCCACCAGCAAGATTTCGAACGAGCCCGTCGAAGGCCCGGTGTGGATGCAGCGGATCAAGGGCGGCGTGCTCGTAAACGGCGCGAACTCGCTGCTGGCCGGCGTGTTCAACACGTTCCCGAGCTCGGTATTCGCGCAGAACAACGGCGTGATCCAGATCACCGGCGTCGCCAGCCGCCACGTCGGCATCTGGATCGCGGGGATGCTGGTCGTGCTCGGGCTGTTCCCGGTCGTCGCCGGCGTGCTGCAGGCCGTGCCCGAGCCCGTACTCGGCGGCGCGGCGATGGTGATGTTCGGCGCGGTGGCCGCATCGGGCATCAACATCCTCGCGGGTGTCCAGCTCGACCGTCGCGCGCTGCTGATCATCGCGGTGTCGCTCGCGCTCGGCCTCGGCGTGTCGCAGGTGCCGGACATCCTCAACAGCCTGCCGCACGCGCTGAAGAACGTGCTCGAATCGGGTGTGGCCACGGGCGGCATCTGTGCGCTCGTGATGAACTGGTTCCTGCCGGAAAAGAAGTAAGCGGACGAGCAACTCGTCCGGGAACGCAGGGGCGTCCGTGAAGGCAGCCGCCTCACGGATGCCCGCGTTGCAGACCGGCACGTCGAACGCGGCAGGCGCGGCCTGCGCAATGTGCATAGCCGCTTCGACAGGCGACGCGATGTCGGTCTCGATCCACTTAAGCTCGGCACCTGGCGGCAACGTCGATGCGTCCGGCCGCGTGCTGGCGGCGGCCAAAAGTCAAACCCGGTCAGGTCACTTGGCCGATCGATTTGCGCTGGTTAGAATCACCGCATGCCCCAGCGCCCCGCACCCAATATCGCCCCCGAAGCGAGCGCCGTTCCGGTCAAGGAACGCGCGACCATCGTCTGCTATCGCGGCGAACGAGTCTTGCTCGTCGCGCGCGCCGCGTCGCGCTGGGCCCTTCCCGGCGGCACGATCAAGCGCGGGGAAGCGCCGCTCGAAGCCGCGCATCGCGAGCTGTTCGAAGAAACCGGCATCACCGGCCAGCCTCTCGTCTATTCGATGCAGTTCACTGGGCTCGCCAAGATCCATCACGTGTTCTTCGCGGAAGTCGGCCCGGACCAGACGCCGCAAGCGAACAACGAGATCGATAAATGCAAGTGGTTTCCGGTCGACAGCGTCGACGGGCTGCGCGCCAGCATTCCGACGAAGCGCATCGTCGAACTCGTGTACCGGCACGAAATCGGCAAGACGTAACGCGCGTTACGGGCGCGCGCGCTCACGGGCCGGCAGCCGGCCCGGATCAACGTGCGTGAACCGGCGGCGCGTGAGCGCTCAGTGCGGACGCCTTCTTCGCAACTCGTGCGTGGAATAGACGACCAGGAAGATGCCCAGCATCGCCACGCCGGACGCCATGAAGTCGTTCGCGCTTCCCGAGCTGTTCAGGGATTGCGGGAAAATGCCGAGACTCAATCCTGCGACAGCGAGAAGCAACCCTGCGGCCACACCCCAGATGGGTCCGACCGTCTTTTCGATTTTATTTTTCATACAGCACCCGTCTACAGTCATTACCTGAACGGTATCGGCAAAAGGTGCCGCGTCTACCTTCAGTGATTTCACTATAGCTGGAAAATAATTCGCAGACTTGTAGTAATTTTCCCGATCAAGTTTCGTCGGGCGCGGATGCCGGCACTGGCGCCGGCGTGCACTTGCACGTCGATTGGCGCGGGCCGGGGAGACAGGAAAGAACGAGGGGGTATCGCACACGCCCGGTGTCGAACCGACCCGGGCGTGTGCGACACCCACAATCGACCTCGAAGGCAGATTCCACCGCAAGCGCGATCCGTGGACAGGTCGAGGCCAGCAACACCCTGCGTGCTCGAGCCATCGTCGATGCGGTCGATACGGACGGTGACGTGGCACGGCAAAAGAACCCATGCCGTCGGCTCACACCACGCGGTGCTCTCGCCGTTCCTTGACCAGCACTTCGCCGCCTCTACATTCAGAAGACACAACTGTTCCGCACCTCACCGACTTCTCTCGAAGTCATGCCCGCGCTTTATTCTGCGCGGCGCGGCTCGATTCACAAGCCAAACCACAAGTCTTATCCGATCAATTCCGATATTTGTGACTCGCCGCGAAATACCACCTCAAGGCTACCGTTCACGGATTGCCACTACCGCTTCCAGCAGACACAAAATCGTCCGGATATTTTTGAAATTAGAAATTTCATAACCGATAATTTAATTTCACAATCAGGCTATATTACACAAAACATCTTGACCATCGCTCAAACGATACCCATACTGGCGCCGCTCAAGTGCATTTCCTCGAGCGTGAGTCACCGCAATATTGATTTAATAGATAACACACAGCATTCAAACGATGCTTTATTTGAAACAATTATAAAAACGAAACAACAAACGATCAAGACAAGCAAATTGTCACGCTGAATTTTCACCGAAATGAAACACCGGGGCAGATAGTTTCCATACCACCCCATAGGCATCCGCTTTGTTTTTTAAGTAACGTTTCTAATCAGAATTCATAGCAATCCAAAGACCAAGGATCATGAAATGATTGGCAAATCGAAACTCGACCGCTTCCACGCTGGCCGCTCCGTCAGAAAAAATCCGCACGGCGCGCTCCTGCTCTGCAGCCTGCTGCTCGCCTCCACGCCAGGCTTCGCCGGCATCAATCAAGGAACGTACTTCCCGCCGACAAACCCTACGGGGAATGTGATAAATATTGACTACGACTTTCCAGCGAGCCGCCCCGCAAGATATTTCGACAAGCTGGAGACGAGCTTCACCTTCAACAAACTGAATTCCAACCCGATCGGCACACGATTTGTCGCGACTCAATTCTGGCTGGATCCGACAAACGGAGCCGGTGGCGGAGATACGATATACATCGGCATCAACCCGACCGTGCAATCTTACGGCTACGGCGGCCAGGCGCATTTCTCGTATTTCGGTAAAAATGCGGGCCAACTCTACAACAGCAATTGTGCCAAAGGCGCCGATGGCGGAAGCGGCATTACCTGCGCGCTCAATCTGCCGACGACACAAGGATATACCTATCACCTCACGGCAACCCTGATCGAAAGCACTGCTCAGCATGCAGTCCTGTCCGGCACCGTCGACGTACTCGATGGCGCCGGCGATCCGGTCCAGACTGTCGAGATCGGGAAATTCGAGATTCTGCGCGGCAACATGGCATTGAGTTATCCGGGGAGCTGGGTAGAAGGAAGTTCCGATCCTTGTACCTCCCTGGTAAAAACCGGCATTACCTTCAGCCCTCTGCTCGTCACCTATTTCAACACGGGCGGAAAAGATAAATATACGTCGCCGATCAACACCGTCTCGTCGAATAAATGCGGCGTGAATGCGACGCCTGTCGGCGTGAGAATGGACTACGGGCGTTGACATCGCTCACGCGCGCCAAGCCGGATGAGCCACGCCGGCTTGGTGAAGACTTGCAAGCTTGACAGAAGCAGGCTCGAATACGACCTGGCCGCCCGGATGGTCATTCGAACGCAGGCGAAGGCACGTTACATCGACCGGAGCGGCGTGAAATGGTGCAGATCGGCCGGGCGTGCGCACCGGCCAAGCCGCGCGGCACGCCGCGGTGCGTTTTATCCCTGGATGCGAATGAGCGAAATTCGGAGGGCTGTCCCGACGGGATTGGATCTTCGCCGGGAAGCATCACGAACGGGCGCGCGAAACTCCGTCAGCATACCCGAACGACTTGAAGCCCGTGCGGTGGAAGGCAGTCGACTACAACTACCACTCGCACGGCAGCTTGCGAATCCAATACTGCATCGCCAAAGCCTCTTCGTCCGGGATTGAAAACGTAGACGCCGCTCGACCGGAATCGCTCACAGGATGAAAAATACGGCGACAGCGACGCATATCGAGATGATCAGCAGACCCATGCATTGATTTCCGTAAAGTCAGACAGCATCGCCTACATTCATCGAACCGACAATCGGCCCAGTCCGAGCTGCAGCGCCACACGCACAAAATGCGCCCCGCCCGAATCCGATCAGCCGGATTTCTTACCCCGCCGAATACCGCAACCGACGTCGTGCCGCCTAGATGACGTCTGTGGGCGCGCGCCGTGGGCATTCATGCAATCCGCTGCTTCGGTCTTGACTATCGAGCAATCGCCAACGAGGCGCGTCGCGATGTCGGCGTCCGCGTCGATTGAATTTTGAGTCGATGGCTCAAATTTCGGTCGACGTCCGTTCCTCCGGGAAGATCAGACTCGCCTCTACGTGCGCAACCGCCGCGGCGACAAGGTGAAGCCGACAAAACGATAGCTTTGCGGAAAAGGGAGAAATTTGCGGAAATGAATCGCGCACATTTAGGCGAAGTGCGATTCTCCGAAACCATTGTGGCGGAAGGCAGCAGGAGTCGAACCTACCCAGGAGCGTCTAACGCCCCTAACCGGATTTGAAGCCCGGCCGTACCACCGGATACGAATGCCTTCCGTGGGGAAAAGAATCAAAAGACCAACGAGTGCCTACGCCTGAATACCCGCCCAACCGCTGTCAGGCCGCAGGAAGTGAAGATCGCGGTGGAAGCGAGTATACCCAACCCGGTCGAAGAACTCGAGAATCTGGATCGCGCGCTTGCGGCCGAGCCCCGTCGCGTCGCGGAACGTCGCCGCGTCGAGCCCGCCGCCGAGCGACGGCGCGAGATGCGCGACCAGTGCAGCAAGCTCACGCACGACGTCCGCGTGATAGAACAGGTCGCGCACCACTTGGTGCACGTCGCCGCGCCGCGCGAGCTTGCGCAGCAAGGTCCGCACCGCGTCCTCGGCCGCCCCCGTATCGCGCGCCAGGTCGCGCACCCACGGCGGATCGAAGCGCCCCGCATGCAGCCGCGGCAGCAGCTGCTGCGCCAGCGCTTCCTCGCGCGGCTCGAGGCTCACCGCATGCGACGGCAAATGCAGCCACGGCCCGCTGCGCGCCGCTTCGCCGCTCGCCACCAGCGCGTCGACGAGCGCACGCCACAGCGCATCGCCGGCGAGCGGCGCAGCCATCCGCCGCAAGCGCGCGGCGTCGAGCCCCTGCTCGTCCGGCATGCGTTCGTGATACGCACGCAACGTATCGATCGCGCGCGTCTGCATCGCACGCCAGTGCGCATGCGCAATCACCGCGCCGTCGTTCGACGCGGCATCGCGCTGCCCGATCGCCAGCGCATCGTCCGGCAACGCGAGCGCGTTCGGCGCGAAACCCGTCAGATGCGTGAGCATCGCGCGCGGGATACCGAGCGGCGCCTGCGCGAGCAATGCATCGACGCGTCCTTCGTCGAGCCATTCGGCCAGCGCGTCGAGCCACGCGCGACGCTGCGGCGTGCGACGCTTGCGTGCGGGCCCGAACGGATCGAGCACGCGACCGCCGCCGACCGTGCGCGTCGCCTGCGGATTGCGGACGATGAAGCGGTCGCCCGGCAGCGCGAACACCGGCTCGTCGAAGACCAGTTGCACGCGCATCCGCTGGCCGGCCGCGAGCGTATCGCCGTCGAGCAGCGCGACGTGCGCGACCCGATGCAGCGTGCCGAGATGCACGTGCAGCGGCGCCCAGTGCGTGAGGGTGAGCCCCGCGTCCGCGAGCAGCGTCAGTTCGACGTCGAGACGCGGCGACGTCGCGACGAGCCGCGCATCGGCGACCGTATCGCCGCGCTCCACCTCGGCCTTGTCGACGCCCGCCAGATTCAGTGCGCAACGCTCGCCCGCACGGCCGGCCTCGACCGGCCGGTTCTGCGCATGGATGCTGCGCACGCGCGCCGCGCCGCCCGTGCGCACGATCGCGAGCGTGTCGCCGGTCGCGACGCGGCCCGCGAACGCGGTACCCGTCACGACGGTGCCCTGCCCCGCGAGCGTGAACACGCGATCGACCGCGAGCCGGAACAGGCCGTCGTCGCGCCGCGCGCGCCATGCGATTGCAGCGTCCGTCAGGTAGCGCTTCAACTCGGCGACGCCGACATCGCCCGAAGCCGTCGCACGCGTTTCGAAGATCGGCACGCCGGCCAGCGTCGAGTCGCGCAGCCACGCGGCAATCTCGTCGCGCACGTCGGCCACGCGCGCGGCATCGACGCGATCGCACTTCGTCAGCGCGACCGCGCCATGCGTGACGCCGAGCAGTTGCAGGATCGCGAGATGCTCGCGCGTCTGCGGCATCACACCGTCGTCGGCCGCGATCACGAGCAGCGCGAAGTCGATCCCGCATGCGCCGGCCGCCATCGTATGAATCAGCTTCTCGTGGCCCGGCACGTCGATCAGGCCGAGCACGTCGCCGTTGTCGAGCGGCGTATACGCATAGCCGAGCTCGATCGAGATGCCGCGCGCCTTCTCTTCCTTCAGGCGATCGGTATCGACGCCCGTCAGCGCACGCACGAGCGTCGTCTTGCCGTGGTCGATGTGTCCGGCGGTACCGACGATCATGCAGCGGGCCCCGCGAACGCCCCGCACTGCGCGATGAACGCCGCCTCGTCGGCGGCTTCGAGGCAGCGCAGGTCGAGCCGCAGCGCATTGTCGGCCACGCGGCCGATCACCGGGCGCGGCCATTCGCGCAGCCGTTTCTCGAGCTGCGCCAGCGCGCGGCCGGCGCGCTTGCCGTCCGCCGTGCGCACGACGAGCCCGGCGCTCGGCAACTGGTCGACCGGCAGCGCGCCGCTGCCGATCTGGCTGAACATCGGCTCTACCGTCACGTCGAAACCGCTGCCGAGCGCGGCCTGCAGCGCCGGACGCACACGTTCGGCGGCCTCGGCGATCTCGTGTTGCGCGCGCGTGAGCAGGCGCAGCGTCGTGAGCCGGTCACGCAGGAATTCGGGGGACTGGTAGAGACGCAGCACGGGTTCGAGCGCCGCGAGCGTCAGCTTGCCGACGCGCAGCGCACGCTTGAGCGGATGTTTCCTGATCTTCGCGACGAGCGCGCGATCGCCGACGATCAGGCCGGCCTGCGGGCCGCCGAGCAGCTTGTCGCCGCTGAACGTGACAACGTTTGCACCGGCGGCCACGGTTTCCTGCACGGTGGTTTCGTGCGGCAGCCCCCATTGCGTCAGGTCGGCGAGCGTGCCGCTGCCGAGATCGACGGCAACCGGCAGCCCGTGCTCGCGCGCGAGCGGCGCGAGTTCGGCGAGCGTCGCCTCCTTCGTGAAGCCGCTGATCGCGTAGTTGCTGCAGTGCACCTTCATCAGCAGCGCGGTGCGCGGGCCGATGGCATCCGCGTAGTCGCGCAGATGCGTGCGGTTGGTCGTGCCGACTTCACGCAGCCGGGCGCCCGCGCGGCTCATGATGTCGGGAATGCGGAATGCGCCGCCGATTTCGACCAGCTCGCCGCGCGACACGACGACTTCCCGCTTCGTCGCGAGCGCCGACAGCGTCAGCAGCACGGCCGCCGCATTGTTGTTCACGACGGTCGCGGCTTCCGCGCCGGTCAGTTCGCACAGCAGATCGTCGATCAGGTCGTCGCGATCGCCGCGGCGGCCCGTGGCGAGGTCGAATTCGAGGTTGACGGGGCGCGTGAGCGCGTCGACCACGGCCCGCACCGCATCGTCGGGCAACAGCGCGCGCCCGAGGTTCGTGTGCAGCACGGTGCCGGTCAGGTTGAACACGGCGCGCACGGCGCCCGTGCTCTGCGCGGCCAGCGTACGCGCGACGGCCGCGGCGATGCGCGGCTCGTCGAGCGGTTCGGCCCCCGCCGGGTCGTGCTGCGCGGCGGTACGCCAGCGATCGAGCTCGGCGCGCACGGCGTTCAGCACGCGTGTGCGGCCGTAGTCGGCAAGCAGCGGCTGCAGCGGCGCCGACGACAGCACGCGCTCGACCGACGGCACGCGCGCCAGCACGGCATTCAATTCATTCAAACCGGGTTCGGTCACGTCGAGGTGGCTCCAGTCTCATGCTTCACAGTGGGCCGGCCCCGCGCTTGCGCGCCGCCCCGGCCCCTGCCGTCAATCCGCTTCGCGCGCAACGTCCGGCCACAACAGCGGGTTCGGCGAACTGCGCTGATAGCCGGCCTCGTTCATCAGCAGGTCGAGCGTGAGACTCGCGAGATCGTCCGCCAGCGGCTCGAACTCGTAGTCCTTGTCCTGATAGCCGATCTTGCGATAGGTCTTGCACTCGTCGCACGATTCGGCCTTGACGGCTTCGCTGCCGCCCTCGATCCCGTGATACGCGATGCCCTTCGTCGAATCGCAGTGCGAGCACTTCGTGCGCACCATGTGCCATTCGGTCGTGCACAGCCCGCATTGCAGGAAACGGTAGCCCTGGTACTGGCCGCCGACGCGCACGACGCTCGCGACCGGATGCGACCCGCATACGGGGCACAGCCCCGGCTGGTCGAGATACGGGACGTCGGCCGGCGCAACGCGGCTCGCGAGATCCGTCCAGACGACCTGCAGCGCGGCCATCAGGAACGGCGCGGTGGCCGGATCGACTTCGGCGAAGCGCAGCGCGAGGATCGCGTCGGCCTGCGCATCGAGTTCGACAGGCGCCATCAGGCGCAGCCGGTCGAGCAGCTTCGCGAGCTGCGGGTTCACGAGCCCGGCGCCTTCGACGCGGTCGAGCAGCTCGTACAGCACGGCGCGCCAGCGCGCATCGCGCTCGCCGTCGAGCGCCGGCACGAGCGGCATCGAATGCTGCTGCGCCCGCGCGATCGCGTCCTTCGACGGCAGCGGCAGTTCGAGCGTCTGCAGCGTCGCGTGCTGCGCATCGGCGACGGTGGCCATCAGCCGCAGGTAGCCGCTGATCGGGTTCAGGTCGGCCAGCTTGCGCAGCCGCGCGGCGCGCGCCGCGAACGCGGTGGCGCGCTCCGGCAGGCGAAAGCGCGGAATGGCCGAATGATCGAGTGCCGAGATCTCGGTCGGTTCGAGAATACGTTGTGTCACGAGAATGTCTTCCAAATAAACAAGCGCCGACGAGTCGGCGCTTTCAGGCGGTTCCGACGGCTGACGGGCCGGCCCGCCGCGATCGGCGAGCCGGCCCGCTCCGGTGCGTCATTTCACGCTTTCACGGAACCACTTCGGGTGATGCTTGCGAGCCCAGCCCAGCGTGACGGTGCCGCGCACCATCGCACCGATCGAGCCCTTCACCCACAACGCCGCATAAATGTGCACGATGATGCTCGCGATCAGCACGAAGGCCGCCACGGCATGCACGACAGCGGCCGCGCGGATCACCCCGATCGGGAAGTAGAACGAGAAGTAGCGCCGCCAGATCACGACTCCCGACAGCAGGAGCAGCAGCAGGCACGCCACCAACGTAAAGAATAGCAGCTTCTGTCCGGCGTTATAGCGCCCGACCGGCGGCAGCTTGTCTTCCTGATTGGTCAGCACGTCGTCGATCTGCCTGAGCCACTGGCGATCGTCCGCGTCGAGCATGTTGTGGTGCCAGAAGCGCACCACCAGGATCGCGAACGACACAAACATCACGAGGCCGACGAACGGGTGCAGGATCCGCGTCCACTGGCCGCCGCCGAACAGCGCGGTCAGCCAGAACATCGACGGATGGAACAGCGCGAGCCCGGACAGCGCGAGCAGCACGAACGTGATCGCGGTGATCCAGTGATTCGTGCGCTCGTTCGGCGTGTAGCGGACGATCAGGTTGGGGTCGTCGTGCTTCATTTCGCGTCCTCCTTGATGCGTCGCGCCTCGGCGCGCGCGGCGGCTTCCTCTTCGTCACTCACCTCGTTCGGACCGACGCGGACGTAGTGGAAGAACCCGGCGAGCGCCGTGAGCGCGAGGCCGGCGACCGCGAGCGGCTTCGCGATGCCCTTCCACAGCTTCACCATCGGGCTGATCGACGGGTTGTCGGGCAGCCCGTGGTACAGCGACGGCTTGTCCGCGTGGTGCAGCACGTACATCACGTGCGTGCCGCCCACCCCTTGCGGGTCGTACAGCCCCGCATGCTCGAAGCCGCGCTCCTTCAGGTCCTCGATCCGCTCGGCCGCGTGCTGCTTCATGTCCTCCTTGGTGCCGAACACGATCGCGCCCGTCGGGCAGGTCTTCACGCAGGCCGGTTCCTGGCCGACCGCGACGCGGTCGGAACAGAGCGTGCACTTGTACGCGCGATGATCCTTCTTCGAGATCCGCGGCACGTTGAACGGGCAGCCGGTCACGCAATAGCCGCAGCCGATGCAGTTCTCCTCGTGGAAATCGACGATCCCGTTGTTGTACTGCACGATCGCGCCCGGCGACGGACACGCCTTCAGGCAGCCCGGATCCTCGCAGTGCATGCAGCCGTCCTTGCGGATCAGCCACTCGAGGTCGCCCGCCGGGTTCTCGTATTCGGAGAACCGCATGACCGTCCACGAATGCTCGGTCAGGTCGGCCGGGTTGTCGTACACGCCGACGTTGGTACCGACTTCGTCGCGCAGGTCGTTCCACTCCATGCATGCCGTCTGGCATGCCTTGCAGCCGATGCACTTCGATACGTCGATCAGCTTCGCGACGCTCCCGGTCACCGGTTCGCGCACCGTGGGCGGTGGCGTCGTGGTGGCCGAGACGCGCTTGATATCCAGCGATTGCAATGCCATCTCTTTCCCCTTACGCCTTTTCGACCTTCACCAGAAACGACTTGAATTCCGGTGTATAGGAGTTGCCGTCGCCCACGGACGGAGTCAGGGTATTGGCGAGATAGCCGGGCTTCGTCAGACCCTTGAAGCCCCAGTGCAACGGGACGCCGACCGTCTGGACCTTCTTGCCGTCGACCGTCAGCGGCTTGATCCGCTTCGTGACGAGGGCGACCGCGACGATGTAGCCGCGCTTGGACGACACCTTCACGCGCTCGCCGTGCGCGACGCCGACTTCCTTCGCGAGATCTTCGCCGATCTCGACGAATTGCTCGGGCTGGATGATCGAGTTCAGCCGCGCATGCTTGGTCCAGTAGTGGAAGTGCTCGGTCAGCCGGTACGTCGTCGCCACGTGCGGGAAGTCCGCCACCTTGCCGAACGACGCGCGGTCGTCCGGGAACACGCGGGCAGCCGGGTTGTTCAGCGCCTGCGGGTTGTTCGGGTGCAGCGGGTTCGCGTCGAGCGGCGTCTCGAACGGCTCGTAGTGCTCGGGGAACGGACCTTCGTTCATCCCCGCGCGCGCGAAGAAGCGTGCGACACCTTCGGGATTCATGATGAACGGCCCCATCCCGTTTTCGGGCGATTCGTCCACCTTGAAGTCCGGCACGTCGGCGCCCTTCCACGCGCTGCCGTTCCAGCCGATCAGCTTGCGGGTCGGGTCGAACGGCTTGCCGGCGACGTCGCACGACGCGCGGTTGTACAGGATCCGCCGGTTCGCCGGCCACGCCCACGCCCAGTTCAGCGTCTGGCCGATGCCGGTCGGGTCGGAGTTGTCGCGCCGCCCCATCTGGTTGCCGGCCTGCGTCCATGCGCCGCAGAAGATCCAGCAGCCGCTCGCGGTCGTGCCGTCGTCCTTCAGCTGCGCGAACCCGGCGAGCTGCTCGCCCTTCTTCACGAGCGTCTTGGTCGGGTCTTTCGGATCGGGCAGATCGGCGAGCGCCTTCCCGTTGAACTCCATCGCGAGCTCTTCGGGCGTCGGGCTTTCCGGGTTCGCGTACGGCCAGGTCAGGTTGACGATCGGGTCGGGATACTTGCCGCCGTCCGTCTGGTACATCTTGCGCATGCGCAGGAACAGCCCGGACATGATCTCGAGGTCGCTCCGTGCTTCGCCCGGCGGCTCCGCGCCCTTCCAGTGCCACTGCAGCACGCGGCTCGAACTCACGAGCGAGCCGTTTTCCTCCGCGAAGCAGGTGGTCGGCAGACGGAACACCTCGGTCTGGATCTTCGACGCATCGACGTCGTTGTAGTCGCCGTGATGCTTCCAGAACTCGGACGTCTCGGTCGCGAGCGGATCCATGATCACGAGCCACTTCAGCTTCGCGAGGCCGGCCGCCGTCTTCACCTTCGACGGCGCCGCCGCGAGCGGGTTGAAGCCCTGGCAGATGTAGCCGTTCATCTTGCCGGCGTTCATCAGCTCGATCGCCTGCATCAGGTCGTACTGCTTGTCCAGCTTCGGCAGGTAGTCGTAAGCCCAGTTGTTCTCGGCGGTCGCCGCATCGCCCCACCACGACTTCATGAAGCTGACGTGGAACGCCTTGTAGTTCTTCCAGTAGCTCAGCTGGTTCGGCCGCAGCGGCAGTTGCACGCGCTTCTTCAGGTAGCCGTCGAAATCCTGCTCGGCCTGCATCGGCAGCGTCATGTAGCCCGGCAGCAGGTTCGACATCAGCCCGAGGTCGGTCAGCCCCTGGATGTTCGAGTGGCCGCGCAGCGCGTTCATCCCGCCGCCGGCGATGCCGATGTTGCCGAGCAGCAGCTGCACCATCGCGCCGGTGCGGATGATCTGCGCGCCGATCGAGTGGTGGGTCCAGCCGAGCGCGTACAGCACCGTGCCGGCGCGGCCGGGAACCGCGGTGGTCGCGAGCATCTCGCACACCTTCAGGAATTTCTCCTTCGGCGTACCGCAGACCTGCTGGACCATGTCCGGCGTATAGCGCGCGTAGTGCTGCTTCAGCAGGTTGTACACGCAGCGCGGATGCTGCAGCGTCGGGTCGACCTTCACGAAGCCGTCGTCGCCGCGCTCGTAGTCCCAGCTCGACTTGTCCGGGTACGCGTGCTTCTCGGCGTCATATCCGGAATAGATGCCGTCGTTGAACGCGAAATCCTCGCGCACGATGAACGAGAAGTCCGTGTAGTTCTTCACGTACTCGTGCTGGATCTTGTCGTTCGTCAGCAGATAGTTGATGACGCCGCCCAGGAAGACGATGTCGGTGCCGGTGCGGATCGGCGCGTAGTAATCGGCCACCGAGGCCGTACGCGTGAAGCGCGGGTCGACGACGATCAGCCGCGCCTTGCGGTGCGCCTTCGCCTCCGTCACCCACTTGAAACCGCACGGATGGGCCTCGGCTGCATTGCCGCCCATCACGAGAATCACGTCCGCGTTCTTGATGTCGACCCAATGGTTCGTCATCGCTCCACGGCCAAACGTCGGGGCAAGACCTGCCACCGTCGGGCCATGTCAGACACGCGCCTGATTGTCGAATGCGAGCATCCCGAGGCTGCGGACCGTCTTGTGCGTCAGGTAGCCCACTTCGTTGCTGCCGGCCGACGCGGCCAGCATGCCGGTGGTCAGCCAGCGGTTGACCTTCGCCCCGTCTTCCGCCGTCTCGACGAAGTTCGCGTCGCGGTCGGCCTTCATCAGCTTCGCGATGCGGTCGAGCGCGTCATTCCACGAGATCGGCTCCCACTTGTCCGAGCCGGGCGCCCGATACTCGGGGTGCGTGAGGCGGTTCGGGCTGTGGATGAAGTCGATCAGGCTCGCGCCCTTCGGGCACAGCGTGCCGCGATTGACGGGGTGGTCGGGATCGCCTTCGATATGGATGATGCTCGGCTGCGCGTTCTTCGCGCCGTCTCCGAGGCTGTACATCAGGATGCCGCAACCCACTGAACAGTAAGGACAGGTGTTGCGCGTTTCGACGGTGCGCGCCAGCTTGTACTGTCGGACTTCGGCGAGCGCTTCGGACGGCGAGAAGCCCATCAGGGCTAGACTCGATCCGGCAAGCGACGTAGCCGTCACCTTCAGGAACTGGCGCCGGGACATTTGTAGCATGGCTGGTCTCGGCGTTATTGTGGGGGTGGGGAAACTGAAAGGAATTATAGACAGTTCGCGCAACTATGTTCGAATCCTCGGATCAATACCGAATTGTATGATTACCAACGATGATCCGCGTTCCGCGCGCACCCGAACCGTCATGAAACGACCGATCACTTCCGAAGCCAGCCGTCTCGCCCAGCGACAGGCCAACTGGGCCCTCACCGCGTTCAAGCGCTTTTCGGCCGACCGCTGCTCCGCGATGGCCGCGGGCATCGCATTTTTCTCCGCGTTCTCGCTCGCGCCGATGCTCGTGATGGTGATCGCGGTGGCCGGCTGGTTCTACGGCGACGATGCCGCGCGCGGCCAGGTGTTCGAACAGGCGCACCAGTTGATCGGCGACGATGCGGCGGCCAGCATCCAGACGATCGTGCAGAACGCGCACCGCGCGGGCGAGCGCGGCGGGCTCGCCACCCTGATCTCGTTCGCCGCGCTCGCGATCGGCGCGTCGGCCACGTTCGCGTCGCTCAGCGCCGCGCTCAGCGTGATCTGGCCGGCCACCGAAAACCGCTGGTCGAGCATGCTCGGGCTCGTGCGCGTGCGGCTGATCTCGTTCGGGCTCGTGCTCGGCGTCGCGTTCCTGCTGATCGTGTCGCTCGTGCTCGACACCGCGATCACGTTCGTCGGCACGTGGCTGCTGGGCAATTCGCCGTATGTGGTCGTCACGAACCTCGTGCAGTTCTTCGTCGGCATCGCGGTGCTCGCGGGCGCGTTCGCGTCGCTGATGAAGTTTCTGCCCGATGCGCGCGTCGCATGGCGCGACGCCGCGATCGGCGGCGTCGTGTCCGCGATCCTGTTCTCCGGCGGCAAGAAGCTGTTCGCGCTGTACCTCGCGCATGCGGGCACGGCCAGTGCGTTCGGCGCGGCGGGATCGTTCGCGGTCCTGCTGATGTGGCTGTACTTCTCCGCGATCGTGTTGTTACTCGGCGCGGAATTCGCGGCGGCCCGGGGCAACGCGCATCGGCCCGCCGGTGCCGCGCAGGCGGCGCCCGTTCGAGCCGACGGGCTCGACGTTCGCAACGGCGACGATTGATTCGCTTCGCTCCCGACACTGCTGGGCACCCCTGCACAACCCGTCCACCGCTTGCAACCACGCGACCCGCCGCGCAATCGCGCGGCGTTGACACGCTCTTTACCTGCGTGCGTAATCGTCGCTGCAACCGCAAACGTTTGCATGCGCCTTTTTCCGTGCGGCAACGGGCCAAAACAGGCTGCCCGCCGCGATGCGCACCGTCCGTTGAAACAATCGCACCGCAACAATTGTCAACTATTTCAAAAATGGGAATAGTCGTTGATGTGCTTGATATATATGGACTTTTTCCCGCTGTTACCTTTTCGAGACACTTTATTTTTTAAGCTTTCTTGCGTGTATGGCACTGAGCTATTCTCCAATCCGCAACAAATAACGATGAATCACTTGCGTGGAGAAACTCAACGATGAAGAAACTTGCTCTCTCGACCCTCTCGCTCGCCCTGCTGGGTGCCGCTGGTGCCGCTCAGGCTCAGTCGAGCGTGACGCTCTACGGCGTGATCGACACGTCGATCACGTACGTTCACGGCAACGCCGGTCAAGGTAACAATTCGTGGTCGATGGGTAGCGGCAACCTGCAAGGCAGCCGCTTCGGCCTGAAGGGTTCCGAAGACCTCGGTGGCGGCCTGAAGGCGATCTTCCAGTTGGAAAACGGCTTCAACTCGGCATCGGGCGCACTGGGCCAGGGTGGCCGCATGTTCGGTCGCCAGGCTTTCGTCGGCCTGGAAAGCAGCCAGTTCGGTACGGTAACGCTGGGTCGTCAGTATGACCCGCTCGTCGACCTGGTTCAGGCAGTGACGGCCGACAACTACTTCGGCAGCGTGTTCGCCACGCCGGGTGACGTCGACAACAACGACAACAGCCTGCGCGTCAGCAACGCGATCAAGTACACGTCGCCGGTGTTCGGCGGCCTGCAGTTCGAAGGCATGTACGCGCTCGGCGGCGTCGCCGGCTCGACCGGCAAGGGCCAGACGTGGGCCGCAGCCGCAGCGTACAACAACGGCCCGCTCGGCGTGGCTGCAGGTTACTTCCACGCAAACAACGCATCGGCGCTCACCGCTGGCAAGCGCAGCGGCTGGACCGGTACGTCGGACGCAATCTTCGACGGCGACTCGGGCACGACCTTCATCAACAACGCGTTCACGTCGTCGACGTCGATCGGCATCGCGCAAGTGGCCGCCCAGTACGCATTCGGTCCGGTGACGGTCGGTGCGGGCTACAGCAACGCCCAGTACAAGGCTGACGGCGCGTCGACGTTCGGCACGAACCAGAAGTACAACACGGGTCGCGGTTTCGTCACGTACCAGGCATCGGCACCGCTGCTGCTGGGCCTCGGCTACATCTACACGAAGGGTAGCGGCGACAACAACGCCAAGTACCATCAGGTTTCGCTCGGCGCGGACTACTCGCTGTCGAAGCGCACCGACGTGTACCTGGTCGGCGCATACCAGCATGCAAGCGGCCACAACGCCGACGGCAGCGATGCTCAGGCATCGGTTGGCTCGTACGGCATCGCCGGCAAGAGCTCGCAGGAAATCGTCGCGCTCGGCCTGCGCCACAAGTTCTAAAAACGAAGTATCCGGTGTGCATGGCGTCTCCGACGCCCTGCCGCCGACCTGGAAAGCCAGTCACCGGTTTCGGCCGTGGCTGGCTTTTTTTCGTCCGTCGCCGGCAGCCAGCCCGGCACCCTCTGCACGGGCCGCCGCGCAAAAAACGGTCCCGATGTACCTCGGCCGACCGGCAGCGGCACCTGGCGCCCGCAACGCGTGCGCAGCCGCCTTTCCGGATGTCCGCGCAGGTCGCCATTTCTTCTCGCGACGACTACCATCCGCACTGTCGGCACCCACTGGTTCATCCGGTGTGACGATTGTTTGCTCCGCATGTCGATTTCGGCGAGCGTCGTCCGTCGTATCGATGGCGGCACATGGTTCGCCCCAGTCCCATACAGACAGAGAGACAGACAGGAGCTTCGTCATGACGATTCAAAAGATCACGCCTTTCCTGTGGTATTCGACGGAAGCCGAAGAAGCCGCGGCCTTCTATGCGGGCATCTTTCCGGATTCGCGCGTCGTGCGCGTCACGGCGGTGCCCGGCGCCGAAGGCACGCGGATGGTCGAGTTCGAGCTGTTCGGGCAACCGTTCTTCGCGATGAGCCACTCGCGCACCGAGACGTTCAATCACGCGATCTCGCTGCTGGTCAGTTGCGCCGATCAGGCGGAACTCGACCGCTACTGGGATGCGCTGATCGGCAACGGCGGCACCGCCGACGCGTGCGGCTGGCTGCGGGACCGCTACGGCGTCTCGTGGCAGATCGTTCCGGAGACGTTGATCCCGATGGTGTCCGACCGCGATACGGTCAAGGCCACGCGCGTGGCCGCCGCGATGATGCAGATGATCAAGCTCGACGACGCCGCGCTGAAAGCCGCCTACGCCGGCACGGCGAGCTGACGCAGCACGCCGCACCGCGCATGCGCGAAGGCGCGCCGGGCCGCTGACGGATGTCGGGCGTGCGGCTCCGACGGCATGCGCGTGCGGTTGCCGTGCGAAGGCCCCAACGATCCCGATCGGTGCCGGCCCGCACGTCGATCACGTTCGCGGCATCTGCCGCTGCGTCGACAGCAGCATCGATTCGGCCGTTCGCCACTCGTGGCCGATGAATGCGGCGAGCGGTTCGCCCGACAGGATCGCCGCGTGTTCGTCGCCGCCGAAATAGGCGGCGCGCGGCCGCCACCACCGGCCGGTACGTTTCCGGCAGGCACTCCCAAGCACCCCAGTCGCGGCGACGTCCTTGGGCGCGATCCTGCCGGGCGCGGCGCTGTACCCGATGCGTGCGAGCGCAAGCACCACGTTGCGCTCGTCACTGCACCGGTCTGGTTCGGCATTCCACTGCGCGACCGTCGCGAGCAGCACGGTGGAGAAATCGCACGTGCGCACCGGTTCGAGCGATGCAATCGCCGGCGTGCTGGCCGGCACGACACTGTGCCAACACACCTTCGTCAACAGGATCGCAAGATCGTGATCGACGAGCGGCGGTTCGACGATGCCGGCTTCCGGGTCGCGACGCAGCCACTCGCCACTGCAGTTCGCGCCGCGCCGGATGACGCCGCGGCACGACTTCATCGTGCGCACGACGGTCGCTTCCAGTGCGCGCACGCCGCCGTCGCGGGTGGGCGGCGCCGACAAGGCAAACAGGTCGAGTATCAGCGCATGTCGCGTCGGCTCGTCGGCTCGCCGGGCCGAGCCGGTCGCCAGCAGGTCGATGTCGCTGCGCGGTTTCAGGCCGCCGTCGAGCGCCGACCCGAACAGGTGTATCGCCTTCAACGTCGCGCCGAGATGCCGCTCGATCGTGCGGCACGCCATGGCGACCTGGGCGGCGATTTCGTCGGGAATGGATGCGGTCAGTCTCGCGATGCGCATGCAACGGGCGCAGCGAGCGCGACGGGCGGCTGCGAATCGACCGCGAACCCGGGCGAGGATAGAGATTCGTCATCGCGCATGCGCGGCCGTCATCCCGGCTGCGCCACGCGCCGAACCGGCCTTCCGCCGGACCACCGCTTCACTGCTTCACCGCTTCACCGCTTCACCGCTTCACCGCGTCACCGCTTCACCGCTTCACCGCTTCACCGCTTCACCGCTTCACCGCTTCACCGCTTCACCGCGTCACCGCTTCACCGCTTCACCGCTTCACCGCTTCACCGCTTCTCTGCTTCTCCGCCGCGCGATTTGCGCAGCGCAATAAAAATCCCCGCACGCTTTCGCGTACGGGGATCGTCGGACATCGCAGCGGCTGCCGAAATACATTCGGCAGCCGCCGGGCGGCATTACGCTGCCGCGTCCTTCAGCTTCTTCAGCGCACGTGCCTTCACGCGCACGCTGGCCGGCTTCGCCGGGAACCAACGCTCTTCGCCCGTGAACGGATCCTTGCCGAAGCGCTTCTTCTTCGCCGGCACGACTTGTGCCGTGATCTTCAGCAGACCCGGCAGCGTGAACTCGCCCGCGCCCTTCTTGTGGACCGAGCCCAGCACGACGTTCTCGAGTGCGACGAGCACTGCCTTGACTGCCTTCACTTCGACAGCTGCGCGCTCAGCGATGTGCGTGGCGAGCGATGCCTTCGTGAACTTGTCCTTCAGCGGCGTCGGAGCGGCCGGTGCCGCCTTCGCGACAACCTTCTTCGCCACTACTTTCTTCGCGGGCGCAGCCTTTTTGGCAGCCACTTTCTTGGTCGCCGGTGCGGCAGCCTTCTTGGCCACCTTTTTTGCGGAAGTCGCCATGTTTCTCCTACCAGGTGTGGTCGTTGGATACACGAAGCGTGCAACGCGCGCGCTTCAACGCCGGATTCTACAAGCGCCTTGACGCTTCGTGCAGTACTTTTATGCGTTTTCCCGGGGTTTCCCGCAGGTTTTTTTGCATGCGGCCGCGTTCATCGACGCTCGAGCATCGAAAAACGCCTTCACGTAGGCACCCGAACACGAATTACGTTCGATATTTGCGCACCTATACTGGGCGCGCTCAATGCCCGGATGCCTCCATGCGCGAAGCCAGATACGTCAAAGGACTCGACGGCCTGCGAGCCCTCGCCGTCATCCTCGTTTTCCTGTCCCACAAAGGCCACGTCCTTGCCGTCGACGTCGGCAAGCTCGGCGTGTGGACGTTTTTCCTCATCAGCGGATTCCTGATCGTCGGCGAGCTGCATCGCAATCGCCAGGCCGTCGAGTGCGGCACCATGACGCGCCGCCACGCGTTCGCGCTGTTCCTCGCGAAGCGGGCGCTGCGGATCTTTCCCGTGTACTACCTGCTGCTCGCCGCGCTCGCGATCGCGCACGCGCTGTTCTACCAGCGCGGCGTCAATCTCGGGCTCGCGTGGCACGCGGCGTTCCTGTCGAATTACTGGATCGGTGTCGTGAAGGACGGCTGGCCGGGCTCCACGTCGCACTTCTGGAGCCTCGCGGTTGAACAGCAGTTCTATCTGATCGCTCCGCTCGCGCTGCTCGCGGTGCCTGCCGCGCGACACGTCGCGCTCGGCGTCGCGGCCGTCGTGCTGTGTGCGTTCGCGCATCTCGCGCTCTACCTGTGCGACGCGTCGCCGGTGCTGATCTACGCGTTCTCCCCGTGGAATTTCGCGCTGATCGCGCTCGGCGGCGTCGGCGCGATGGCGCTCGCCGATCGCGGCACGGCCGCCGTACGGCGCGCGCCGCCCGGCTGGCTCGGCGCGGCAGGCGTCGTGTTCTTCCTCGTGCTGCCCGCGTGCACGGCGCTGCCCGACACGCTCGCGGGACTCGCGGATCTCGGCCTGTCCGCGTCGCTCGGCGCGCTGCTGCTGTGGATCGTCCGCAAACCCGGGCATCCCGTCGTCGCGCTGCTCGACCGGGCGCCGCTCGTCTATCTCGGCACCATCAGCTACGGCTTCTACCTGTTCCACAACCTGATTCCGGCGCGCTTCGGCGTGCTGCCCACGCACGTCGCACATGTCGCGATACCGGAAATCGTGCGCGACACGCTGCCAGAGATACTCCAGTTCGCACTCGCCGTGCTGCTCGCACACCTGTCCTGGCGCTATCTTGAAAAGCGGCTGCTCGATTTCAAGAAGCCGGTCGCCGCGATGCTGGCCCGGCATTTCGTCGCGCGGCCGAGCACGTCGGCGCGTTGAACGCCGCACGGACGCGGCGGCAATCGAACGGGAAAACCGCGATTCGGGCCGCGCGCGCAAGCTGACGATCGACCGACGCGGTTTCGCGCCGTCGTGGCGTCGTGGCGTCGTGGCGTCGTGGCGTCGTGGCGTCGTGGCGTCGCATTATCGACCGGCCCCGGCGCAAACCGTGCGGTCGAACGTCGAATTTCAGCGCATCGCGCTACCGGACCGCACCGCCCGTCCGATCACTCTGCCGCCCGCTGCGGCACCGGTTTCAGGCGTGGCATTCGTTCCCGTCGGAACGCCCCGCCTCGCACGCGGCACGGCACGCCCAGCCGCGCAAACCCGCCACCCTGCACGCCGACGGCGCGCGCCAATCACGCATCTGCACCACGATCACGCATCCGCGCCCCGCACACGCAAAAAAGCCCCGACGCGCGAGCGGCCGGGGCCAACGGAACAACCACCACCTGAAACAACGGAGCGCGCGGCTGCCTAGGCGACAGCAGCCAGCGCGGGCAAGCAGGTACGCAGATACGCCTCGAATTCGCGGCTTACTTCCGGATGCTGAAGCGCGAGCTCGACGGTCGCCTTGAGATAGCCGAGCTTGCTGCCGCAGTCGAAGCGCGTGCCGTAGTAGCGATACGCGAGCACCTGCTCGTTCGCGAGCAGCGACTGGACCGCATCGGTCAGCTGCAACTCGCCGCCGGCGCCCGGCTTGAGCTTGCGCAGGTGATCGAAGATCGTCGGCATGAACACGTAGCGGCCGACCACGCCGAGATTCGACGGCGCATCCTCGGGCGCGGGCTTCTCGATGATGCCCGACAGCTTGATGATGTCCTCTTCCCATTCGCGGCCTTCGACGACGCCGTACGAACGGCTGTCCTCGCGCGGGATCGTCTCGACCCCGATCACCGAGCTGTGATAGTGGTCGAACACGTCGACGAGCTGCTTGAGCACCGGCTGTTCGCCGTGCAGCAGGTCGTCGGCGAGGATCACCGCGAACGGCTCGCCGTGCACCAGCTTCTCCGCGCACAGCACCGCGTGACCGAGGCCGAGCGCTTCCGGCTGGCGCACGTAGAAGCAGTTGACATGGCTCGGCTTGATGCCGCGCACGAGCTCCAGCAGCTTTTCCTTGCCGCGCGCCTCGAGTTCGGCCTCGATCTCGTACGACTTGTCGAAGTGATCCTCGATTGCGCGCTTGCTGCGCCCGGTGACGAAGATCATCTCGGTGATACCGGCGTTGATCGCTTCCTCGACCGCGTACTGAATCAGCGGCTTGTCGACGACGGGCAGCATTTCCTTCGGGCTCGCCTTCGTTGCCGGGAGGAACCGCGTGCCGAGACCGGCAACGGGGAACACGGCCTTGGTGACTTTCAACATGTTCGCATCCTGATTGCGTTGACTGCGCCGCGTCGACCTGCGACCCGGCGCGATTGTGTTCCGAACGGCATATCGAGAATCGACGGTACGGCCAATTCGACTCCGCTCATTTTCGATATGGACTGATTGCCCAATTATTCCGGAAAAAATATAATCCTTTCAACCCGGTCGACATTACCGAACCGAGTGCCGAGGCAGAAACAAATTACCGATTTTCCAGATACAAATTCTTACGATTCGAATTCCTCGATATAGGGCACGCCGCCCCGTTCGAGACCCGGGCGAATCGGCTCGTTCTTCAGCGCCTCGCGGTACGCCGACAGCACGGCCATGACCAGCAGTACTGCAGCGCTCGCGATCCAATGCATGTCCATCTTGCCGCTCCTTGCATCAATCAACTGGAGCTTCAAACTATCAGAAAAAAATCGGTAAATAATTGACCCGTGTCGCAGAACCGCTTTCTGAACGCGATTGAACCATGATGCGGAATACCGATATTTCAGGGCGAGATTTTTTTATTCATTGATCGAATTCTTGCGCATTACGATTGAATGAAACTTCCCGTCCATCCGTCGCAAGGAATCGAATCGCATGCAAGCTTTCAGCGGATCGTCTCTGGCCGCGCCGCCCGTCGCCGATCACAAGGAACACGTGATCGACGCGATGCGCGGCTTCGCGGCGCTGCTCGTCGCCTATTTCCACTGCCGGCAAGTCGTCTGGGTCGGGATGCAGGGCTTCCATCACGCTTACGGCCATGCGCTCACCCCGGGCGCGATCGCCGGCTACCTGACCTTCCCGTTCGCGTGGGGCTCCGCCGGCGTGCCGATCTTCTTCGTGATCAGCGGCTACTGCATCCACCGCAACGCGGCGCTCAAGCTCGCCGCCGATCCCGCGTACCGGCTCGACGCGCCGAACTTCTGGGTGCGCCGGTTCGCGCGCATCTACCCGGTGCTGCTCGCCGCGCTGCTGTTCACGCTCGCGCTCGACTCGGTCAGCCTGCAGATCGAGCCCGTCAGCCACAAGATCCGCGACGTCGGCCTCGTCGCGTTCCTCGTGAACCTGTTCTCGCTGCAGGGCGTCGCCGGCTACACGTACGGGTCGAACGGCGCGCTGTGGACGCTGTCGCTCGAAGTGCAGTTCTACGCGATCTACCCGCTGCTGTTCGCGATCCGCCGGCGCATCGGCATGCCGGCGGTCGTGGCCGCGGTCGCGCTCGTCAACGTCGCGTCCGCGTGGCTGCTCGAACGGCACGACCTGCAGTTCTTCACGTCGTACTGGCTGTCCTGGACGATCGGCGCGTGGATCGCCGACGTGCGCGCGCAGCAGGCGCACGGCACGGCCACCGTGCCGTCGCGCGCGTGGTACGGCGCGGCCGCCGTGCTGCTGGCCGGCGGCTGCGGCGCATTCCATTTCGGTCAGTACGGCGCATTCCAGCTGTGGTCGGCCGGCTTCGCGTGCTTCCTGTACCGCGCGCTCGCCCGTCCGCCGCGCCCGACGCCGCCGCTGCGCGTGCTGAGCTGGTTCGGCGACTTCAGCTATTCGCTGTACCTGATCCACCTGCCGCTGTTCGTCTGCCTCGGCTCGGTGCTGTTCCATTCCGAGCTGCAGTTGTCGATCTGGCCGTCGTTCGCGTTCATGGCCGCCGCGATTCCCGTCGCGTACCTGTTCTACCGGATGTTCGAGCGGCCCGCGATGACGTGGTCGGCCAGCTTCAAGCCGACCCGATCCGCCCGCGTCGTCGCGCCGGCGCCCGAACGGGCTGCCTGAACCGGCTGGCGCGCTTTCTCGTGCCCCCGCGCGACGTGATGCTGCGCGGGGGTTCTTACATGGTCTGAACGCGTCGGTGCGCCGCGTGGGTGCCAGGGGCTGGCCGCCGGTGTTACGGCCGCGCTACGGGCCGCCTGGGCCGTCCCGGAGCGACGTTCGCCGCGCGGGACTGCTTGCACCACCTTCTTGCACCAACCTCTTAGGCCAACCTCTCGCAACATCCTCACGCATCGCCCGCCCCCAATCGACGCGCGCCCGGGAACATGCTCGCCCCCCACAACAAACCCGCGCCCCACTCACCCGACAAAAAAACCACACTGAAAAACAAAGCCCCCACGCAGCACACCGCCGCATGAGGGCCCGTTTCCCGCCGGCTCGCGCCGCCTACCGCTTCTTCGCCTTCGCGGCCTTCGCCGTATCCGCGAGGATCTTCTCGACCCGCTCCACGCAGGTCTCGGTGCCGAACCGGCGCACCGCCGTCGCGCGCCCGCTCGCAACGAGTCGCTCACGCAGCGCGCCGTCGCGCTTCAGCGTACCCAGCGCATCGGCCAGCGCGGCCGCATCGCCCGGCGCGCAGAGCAGCCCGTTGTCGCCGTCCTCGATGATCTCGACGACGCCGCCCGCGCGGGCCGCGACGACCGGCCGGCGCGCGAGCATCCCCTCGACGATCACGCGCCCGAACGGCTCGGGCGTGATCGACGTATGCGCGACGACGTCGACCGCCGTCATGCACGCGGCCACGTCGCGCTGGAACCCGAGGAAATGCACGCGCTCGTCCATCCCGTGCCGGGCGACGATTTCGTGCAACTGCGCCGCATAGTCGTCCTCGCCGAACAGCGGCGCGCCGACCAGCACCACGTGCATGTCGGGATGCCGTGCGGCGGCCTCCAGCAGCACGTGCTGCCCCTTCCAGTGCGCGAGGCGGCTGAACGAGCCGACGAGCCACGCGTGCTCGGGCAGCCCCAGCCGCGCGCGCAGCGCAGCCTGGCTGACGCCTTCCAGCGCATCGAACGGCTCGGCCGAAATGCCGTTGAACACGACGTCGACGTGCTGCGGCGTGAAGCCCGTCAGCGCGCGGAACGCCTGCGCGGACGCGTCGGAATTCGCGATCACGCGCGTGACGCCGAGCCGCGCGCAGTACTTGATCGCCAGCAGTTGCTTGCTGCCGAAATGGTCGGTGCTGACGATGTCGCGCAGATGCCACACCACCGGCTTGCGCGCGAGCCGCCCGGCGAGCGCGGCCACCACCATCGCGCGCTGCGTGTTCGCATAGATCACCTCGGCCCGGCGCGCACGCCGCGCGACGTCGCGCACCAGCCGCGCGAGCTGCTTCACCGCGCCGAACGACACGCCGCCCTGCTTGCGCACGCCCGCGAGCGCGCCCTGGTCGACCACGTCGACGCGCGCGCCGATCTCGTCGAGCGCCGCGCGGAACGGGCCGTCGTCGAACAGCAGCACATCGGCGTTCGCGCGCATGTGCTTCATGATCTCGAGCAGCGACAGCTCCGCGCCGCCGAGCACGCCGCTCTGGTCGAGCACGAGCGTCGCCGGGCCGCGCGCGGCCGGCATCGGCGCGACGGCCGTGCCGCGCTGCGCGGTCGAGCCGGGCAGCGTGGCCTCCACATAGTCGAGAAAGCGCCGCCGGAACGTATCGGCGGAGAACCGCTCGGCGTTCGCGCGGCACGCGTGCGGCGCGAAGCGCTGCGGCGCGCGCTCGAAATCGTCGACGGCCGCGACGATCGCGTGCGGCGTCTGTTCGTCGAAAAAGAGCCCGGTCGGGTTCAGGCTCGACTGCGGATCGAGCACGGTTTCGAGCGCACCGCCCTTGCCGTACGCGATCACCGGCGTGCCGCACGCCTGCGCCTCGACCACCGAAATCCCGAAATCCTCCTCGGCCGCGAACACGAACGCCTTCGCGCGCCGCATCCGGTCGTGCAGCACCGCGAACGGCTGGTAGCCCATGATTTCGACGTTCGGGCCGGCCTTCGCGCGGATCTTCTGCATCTCGGGGCCGTCGCCGATCACGACGAGCTTGCGCTCGGGCGTGCGCGAAAACGCGTCGACGATCAGGTCGATCTTCTTGTACGGCACCATCCGCGACGCGGTCAGGTAGAAATCCTCCTTCTGCGCGTTCAACGAAAACGCGTCGACGTCGACCGGCGGGAAAATCACCGCCGCGTCCCGGTGGTAGACCTTCTTGATCCGCCGCGCGATGAACGCGGAATTCGCGACGAAGCCGTCCACCGCATTCGCGGTGCGCGTGTCCCAGTTGCGGATGTAATGCAGGATCATCCGCGCGAGCAGCGATTTCGGCCCGTGCGTGAGGTTCGACTGTTCCAGATACTGGTGCTGCAGATCCCACGCATAGCGGATCGGCGAATGCACGTAGCTGATGTGCACCTGGTCCGGCCCCGTCAGCACGCCCTTCGCGACCGCGTGGCTGCTCGAGATCACGAGGTCGTACTCGGACACGTCGAGCTGCTCGATCGCGAGCGGCATCAGCGGCAGGTAGCTGCGATATTTGGTGCGCGCGAACGGCAGCTTCTGGATGAACGACGTCGTCACCCGCTTGCCGCGCACGAATGCGCGATCGTCGAGGAAGTCGACGAGGCTGAACAGGTCCGCGTCGGGAAAGCACGCGACGATCTGCTCGAGCACGCGTTCGGCACCGGCATAGGTGACGAGCCAGTCGTGGACGATCGCCACGCGCAGCGCGCGCGCCGGCTGGCGCGCGGCGGCCCGCTCGGCCGGCCCGGGCCGGCGCAGTGCGGCGGCGTCGCCGGCTTCGGCCACGGCCGCATCGGCGTTGGCGAGATTCAATACGGCGTGTTCCGCCAGATCGCGATTCATGCTGTTTTCCTCGCATTGAGACGGACAAACAGGTCGCGCACGAGTGCGCGCAACCCCGGCGTCATCGTGAGCGACCACGCGACGTTCAGCACCAGCACGACCGCGCACATGCCGATCGACTCGCCGAGCCCCGGCCACGCCTGCGCGAGCAACAGGCTCGCGAGCAGGAAGGCCAGGTGCGCGAGCATGTCGAGCACGATCGCGCGCATCCGGATCGCCGACAGATACAGCAGCACGCCGTAGTCGACGAGCGCGCGCGCCGCGACGACCACCGCCGCGCCGATCAGCCCGAAGTGATGGATGCCGAACCACAGCCCGCCGACGAAGAACGGCATCTCGACGAGCCCGGCGAATGCCGCGCGGGCCGGGTTGACCTGCGACTGGATCAGGATTCGCGTGACGCTCGCCTGGCCGACGAGCCATACGCTGATCACCAGCACGCGGCCGACCGGCGCCGAGTGCGCGGCGAGGTCCGCGCCGACCCACAGCGTGAGAAACGGCGCGAGCGCGAAGATCGCGACGATGCCGACCGGCGTGAACACGCCGTTCAGGAATTCGAGCGACTGGCGCGCGAGCGCGTCCGCATGATCGCGGCCGACCGCCGACAGGCGCGGAAACAGCGTGCGCACCAGCGCGTTCGGCAGCATGTTCAGCCGCGTGACGAGGTTCTGCGGCACCGTGTAGTAGGTGACGAATTTCGCGCCCATGCCGGCGCCGAGCATCACGCGGTCGAGCGTGTCGGCGATCATGCTCGTCGTGCTCGCGATCAGCATCCAGCCGCCGAAGTTGAACAGCCCTTTCGCGGTGCCCCACTGCGGCGGATCGATGCTCCGGATGCCGAGCACCTTGATGCTGGCGTGGCCAAGCATCACCGCCGCGACCAGCCGCGCGACGACGGCCGCGGCGAGCACCGTCTGCAGGTTCGGCGCGATCCACCACGCGGCGCCGAGCGGCAGCAGCTGGAACAGGAAAGTGCCGATCGTCTGGTTCGTGTTGAACACGCCGAACCGTTCGGCGCCGTTGATCGCGCCGGCGAACACCCACGACACGTTCGCGAGCGGAATCGCGAGCGCGAGCCATGGCAGCGCGAGATACACCTCGTGCTGCATCGCCGCCGACACCTTCGTGAAGTACGCGGTGTAGACGAACGCGCCGAAATAGATCAGCAGCCCGCCCGCGATGCCGGTGCCGAGGTTCAGCCAGAATGCGCTCCAGAACACGCGCGCGCTTTCGTCGGCGTTGCCGCTCGCGAGCGCCTTCGAGATGTGGTTCTGCGCGGCCATGCTCATCCCGAGATCGAGGATCCCGAAATAGCCGATCAGCGTCCATACGAGACTCACAACACCGTAGCGTTCGACGCCGAGCGCGTGAATATAGGCGGGCACCGTCACCAGCGACACGAAGGTCGGCAGGATCAGCCCGATAAAGTTGATCGAAACGTTCTTGAGTATGCCTTTGTCCATGCTTGTGCCTTGTGTGACGCCGCCCGTCACGGTTTCCAGCGGTACATCAGTACCTTGCCGCGCGCGTCTTCCTCGACGAATACGAGGTACTCGCCGTTCTCGCGCCGGAACGCGCTGATGCCGAACGGCACGTCGACCCAGCCGGATGCCTTGCCGACTTCGGCGCCCGGGCTCATCACGCCCACTTCCTTGCCGGTTTCCTTGTCGTACACGTGGATCTTGCCGACCGGCTCCACCCCGAACAGATAGCGGCCCTCGACCGTGATCCCGATCAGGTCGAAAATCGGCTTCGCATCGAGCTGCCACGGCAGCGCGACCTGGTAGCGCACGACCGGCGAGCCCGTCGACCACTTGTCGAAGCGCACCAGCACGCGGCCCACTTCCTTGTTGATGCCCGGCTGCGGCGGTGCGTCGGCCGTGTAGCCGGTCGCGTACAGCGTGTCCGTCTGCGCGTCGTAGATCGCGCGGCGCAGTTGCGTGAACGGCTGCGGCATCGGGTAGGTCGTGACCTTGTCGTACGCGTAGACCGGGTTGCCCGCCTTGTCGACGCCGCCGTAGCGGAAGCGGTGGATGCCGCGCACGTCGCTCGTGCGCCAGATGTCGCCCTTCGTGTCGACCCACCAGCCCCAGCCGCCCGCCTTCGCCTTGCCCGTCGTGTTGATTTCGAACTCGTCGGCGTCCAGCCGGCCGTTGCCGTTCGCGTCGCGCCACAGCCAGTCGCCGCCCGGCGGCTTGTTCGGCACGTTGTCGACCGGCCGCGCGCGGCCCGCGATCAGGCCCGACGGAATCGCCACCTCGCCGTCGCGCTTCGCGTCGAAGCGGTAGATCTTCAGGTGATCGGCGTACATGTCGGTCAGGTACAGGAACGTGCGGCCGTCGACGCGTCGCGCGATCGGCATGCCCGGCCACTGGTCCGTATGGAACACGGGGTCGTCCGGATACTTGAAGCGGTTCGACAGGAAGCCGACGTATTTCCAGTCCTGGCCGGGCGGCTTCGACAGGTCGAGCTCGAAGCGCTTGTTGCCCGTGTACACGCTGTTCGGCCGCGCCGGGTCGAGCCACGCGCCGTCGACGAACAGCAGCCCCTGCACCTGCCAGCGCAACTTTCCGTCCGGCGTATAGCTTTCGAGCACCGCGCCGAGCCCGGCGCCGATCGTGTCGTGGCGCGGCCCGATGCCGTTCATCGACACGTAGACGTTGCCCGCCCGGTCGACGCCGACGCCCGTCAGCCCGTTGAAACGCTGCGGCCCCGGCCGGCCCGGCACCGGGCCCGCGAAGATGCCGCCGCGCTCGCCGAGCGCGCCCGACTGCGCATAGCCGTTGCTGCCTTTCGAGAAGATCAGGATCTGCTGGCGCGGGCCGTTGTCCGCGACCAGCACGCGCCCTTTCGCGTCGACGGCCACGTCCACCGCATCGGTGCCTGCCGGCAGCGCGGGCGCGTCGTCGAGCTTGCGGCCGTCCGCGCGCACGTGCACCAGGTGCGCGGGCCCGTTGATCGTGTCCGTGAGCAGCCACAGCGTGCCGTCGCCCGCGAGCGCGAGGCGGCCCGGCTCGTGCGCGCTCCACGTGCCCTTGCGCTGCATCGTTTCCGCGTCGAACACGTCCACGGCGTCGCGCGACGGATTCGTCGCGAACACCGTCTTGTCGTCGGCCGCGAGGCCGCCGACTTCCGCCTTCTGCTCGCCCACTTCCGAGCGCGCGGGCGCCGTCACTTCGTTCATCACCATGAAGCTCGCGGCCATCCGCGCGCGGCCGGCGTCGGCGCGGCCGCCCGGTGCCACCTGCGGCGCCGCGCGGAACGGCGCCGGCTGCTTCATGTCGCCGATCGTGCGCCGCGAGATGCCGAACCACTGCTTGCCCTTGTCCGGCCAGATGCCGGGCGACTGCAGGTGGCCGCGCTCGTTGCCGACGCCGATCGCGACATACGCGTACTTGTTGTTCACGGCGATCGCGCTGCCGCCGAGGTTGCCCCAGCCGTGCGTGCCGCCGGCGAAGCCGAGCATCTTCCCGTCATGGTAGACGCTCGCCTCGGCCCCGCTCTCGTCCCACGGCGCATTCGTATACACCTTGCCTTCCGGCGTCACCGCGATCGCGCGAATGTCGATCTGCGTCCAGCTGCCGTCGCCATAGCCGAACGTATTGCCGATCCACGACGTCGTCGCGGGCAACACCGTTTCGGCCGGTACGGCGCTCGTGAGCAACGTCGCGCATACCGTCATGCCTACCAGAATCAGACGTCGCAATGCGCTTCTCCAGACTGAATGCAACAGCGACCGGCGTCCGCCGCGGACTGCCGCCGGCGCACGCTGTCGCTAAATAGGTTTCAAACGTCGCGATGCAGGTTACAAGCAAAAATAATCACAAGAAATTTGGAAATATTTGGGGATGTTTCCGCCTGAAATATCGAGCCGGAACAAGCGCGCAAAGCCGCTCCAGAACGGCAATAACGACCGCCTTTTCGCGTTCCAGTCTGTAGAAAATGCCGCTTCTCGACGCCAGTCGGGGCTCGCCCGGCAGTGGCCTTTCGTCCGCCGACCGAAATGACCGGCGATTTAATGTGGGCCAGCAGATAAATGACGCGCGTTTTTTTGCCGATTTCTTTTCCCTAGAATCGATTTCGATTCGATATTTCATTTAATGGCATGCATTACGTTCACGTTCACGCATCGGAAGTGCGACACGCCCCGGCTCACGCCGCGCGTCGCGAAGGAGCGGCGCGATGACGGGCATCTCGCGACCCGCGGACCTCACCCCGCCGCAACACGGCCGCATCGTGCAGCTCGACGGGCTGCGCGCGATCGCCGTGGGCGCCGTGTTCCTGCAGCACGCGCTGAAGGCGCCGCTGTGGATGGGCGTCGACCTCTTCTTCGTGCTGAGCGGCCTGCTGATCACCGGCATCCTGCTCGACCGCAAGGCGCGCGGGCAGTCGTACTTCAGCCACTTCTACGCCCGCCGCGTGCGCCGCATCCTGCCGCCGTACGTGCTGCTGCTCGTGGTGTCGACGATCCTGTTCGGCGCGAGCTGGCTGCCGCACTGGCCGTGGTTCGCATTTTTCTCGACCAACATCGGGCTGTCGCTCGGCAGCATCGGCCATGACAGCCTGAACGTGCTGTGGTCGCTCGCGGTCGAGGAGCAGTTCTACATCTTCTGGCCGTTCGTCGTGCTGTGGTGCTCGGAGCGCGCGCTGCTGTGGGTCGCCGCCGCGCTGATCGTCGCGGCGCCCGTGCTGCGCGCGATCGCGACGCCGTGGTTCGACTCGTTCTGGCCGATCTACTACCTGACGCCGTTCCGGATGGATCTGCTCGCGGCCGGCGCGCTGCTCGCGATCGCGCTGCGCCGCGACCGCCGTGCGCTGGAGCCGTTCTATCCGCTCGCGATCGTCGGCGCGCTCGTGTCGCTCGCGATCCTCGGCTGGCTGCACCTGTCGTTCCCGCGTTTTCGCGCGGCGAACACGCCGATGTCGAATGCGGCGCTTTACAGCATCTCGCTGCTGCTCTGCACGTCGATCGTCGTGATCGCGCTGCGCGGCCGCGGCGTCGTGCAGCGCGTGCTGACGAACCCGCTGCTCGTCTACGTGGGCACCGTCAGCTACACCGTGTACCTGATCCACCTGAGCGTGCTGTACGCGCTGTGGCCGCTGCACCTGAACCGCTTCGTCACGGCCGCGCTGGCGCTCGCGATCACGCTCGCGTACGCGACCCTGAGCTGGTACGGCTTCGAACGGCGCCTGACGCGCGGTCCCGCGCGCCGCGCGCTGCCGGCCGCCGCCGGCACGACCGCCTGACTTTCCCTTTCCATCGTCTCTACCAGGACAACGTCATGAGCCAAACCCGCAAGAAGGCCATCATCACCGGGATCTCGGGGCAGGACGGCGCCTACCTGACCAAGCTGCTGCTCGACAAGGGCTACGAGGTCACCGGCACCTACCGCCGCACCAGCTCGGTGAATTTCTGGCGCATCGCCGAGCTCGGCGTCGACACGCACCCGAACCTCACGCTCGTCGAGCACGACCTGACCGACGCCGGCTCGAGCCTGCGCCTGCTCGAACGCACACAGCCCGACGAGCTGTACAACCTCGCCGCGCAGAGTTTCGTCGGCGTGTCGTTCGACCAGCCGGCGACGACCGCCGAAGTGACGGGCCTCGGTCCGCTGAATCTGCTCGAGGCAATCCGCGTCGTGAGTCCGAAGACGCGCTTCTACCAGGCGTCGACGTCCGAGATGTTCGGCAAGGTGCAGTCGATTCCGCAGACGGAAGCGACGTCGTTCTACCCGCGCAGCCCGTACGGCGTCGCGAAGCTGTACGCGCACTGGATGACGGTGAACTACCGCGAGTCGTACGGCCTGTTCGGCAGCAGCGGCATCCTGTTCAATCACGAATCGCCGCTGCGCGGCCGCGAGTTCGTCACGCGCAAGATCACCGACACCGTCGCGAAGATCAAACTCGGCAAGGCGAGCCGCCTCGAGCTCGGCAACCTCGACGCGAAGCGCGACTGGGGCTTCGCGCTCGAATACGTCGAAGGCATGTGGCGCATGCTGCAGGCCGACGAACCCGACACCTACGTGCTCGCGACCAACCGCACCGAGACCGTGCGCGATTTCGTGCGGATGGCGTTCGCGGCGGCCGGCTATCAGATCGAATGGACCGGCAAGGGCGAACAGGAGCGCGGCCTCGACGCGGCGAACGGCAACGTGCTCGTGGAAGTGAATCCGAAGTTCTATCGTCCCGCGGAAGTCGACCTGCTGATCGGCTGCGCGGACAAGGCGAAATCCAAGCTCGGCTGGGAGCCGAAGACGACGCTCGAACAACTTTGCCAGATGATGGTCGAAGCGGACCTCACGAGGAACCAACACCATGACACGTTCTGATATCGAACACGCACCGCGCCGCGCATTCGTCACGGGCCTGACGGGTTTCACCGGCCGCTACATGGCGCAACATCTCGAAGCCGCCGGCTACGAAGTCTGGGGCGCGGTCGCACCCGGTTCGCCGCCGTCCGACGATCCAGTATTCGCTAACTGCACGCTGCTGCCCGTCGACCTGCTCGACGCGGATACAGTACGCGCGGCCGCGGCCGATGCGCGCCCCGATGCGGTCGTGCATCTTGCCGCGCGCGCGCATGTCACGCAAGACGACCCGTCGCAGACCTACGCGGTCAACGTCGTCGGCACGCGCAACCTGCTGGCGGCGCTCGCGGACCTCGACCGCCGCCCGTCGGCCGTGCTGCTCGCGAGCAGCGCAAACATCTACGGCAACTCGACGGCTGGCGTGCTCGACGAAAGCGTTCCGCCCGCCCCCGCGAACGACTACGCGATCAGCAAGCTTGCGATGGAATATGCAGCGAAGCTGTGGGCCGATCGGCTGCCGATCGTGATCGCGCGACCATTCAACTACACGGGTGTGGGCCAGAGCGATGCGTATCTGCTGCCGAAGCTCGTCGCGCACTATGCTCGCAACGAACCGAGGATTTCGCTCGGCAATCTCGACGTACGCCGGGACTTCTCCGACGTGCGTGATGTGACTGCCGCCTATCTGAAACTGATTCAGACTGCGCCAGCCGGAGAGATCCTCAACGTCTGCTCGGAGCGCGCGTATTCGCTGAAGGAAGTGCTGGCGATGCTGTCGCGCATCGCCGGTTACGTAATCGACGTGACGGTCGATCCGCGTTTCGTGCGGCACAACGAGGTGAAGCGCCTGAGCGGGTCGCGCGAGAAGCTGCGGCGCGCGGTGGGCGAGCTGCCCGTCACGCCGCTCGACGAAACGCTGCGATGGATGGTGGATGCGATGCGCGACACGCCCGCGCACGCCGGCTGAATCACGCGTGGCGCACGCGCGAATACGGTGCGCCGGACGACCTCGCTCGACGCGGAAAAAACCACGGGCCGCCTGTTTCGCAGGCGGCCCGTTGCCGTTGATACGTCGATGCGTTCCTACGTCGGCGAACGCCCCGCGCCGCTCAGCCTTCCAGGCCGCGCGCCAGATCGTTACGCAGGTCGCCCGCATTCTCGAGCCCGACCGACAGGCGGATCAACCCTTCGGTAATCCCCGCGGCCGCGCGCGCTTCCGGCGTGATGCGGCCGTGCGTCGTCGTCGCCGGATGCGTGATCGTCGTGCGCGTGTCGCCGAGGTTGCCGGTAATCGAGATCAGCTTCGTGCTGTCGATCACGCGCCATGCGTTCGCGCGCTGCTGCTCGGGCGTGTCGCCCTTCAGCTCGAACGACAGGATCGCGCCGCCCGCCTTCTGCTGACGCTTCGCGAGTTCGTGCTGCGGATGCGACTCGAGGCCCGGATGAAACACCCGCGCCACCGCCGGATGCGAATCGAGCCAGCGCGCGATTTCCAGCGCGTTCGCCGATTGCTTCTCGACGCGCAGCGACAGCGTTTCCATCCCCTTCAGCAGCACCCACGCGTTGAACGCCGACAGCGTCGGGCCCGCGCTGCGCACGAACGGGAACACCTTGCCCATGATGAATTCCTTCGAGCCGACCAGCGCGCCGCCGAGCACGCGGCCCTGGCCGTCGAGGAATTTCGTCGCCGAGTGCATCACGACGTCGGCGCCGAGCTTCAGCGGCTGCTGCAGCACCGGGCTGCAGAAACAGTTGTCGACGACGAACAGCGCGTTCGCGGCCTTCGCGATCTTGCCGATCGCCTCGATGTCCGCGAGTTCGGTCAGCGGATTCGACGGCGTCTCGAGGAAGAACATCTTCGTTTCCGGCCGCACGGCTTCCTTCCATGCGTTCAGGTCGGTCGGGTCGACGAAGGTCGTCGTGATCCCGAACTTGCTGAAGATCTGTGAGAACATCCCGAGCGTCGAACCGAACAGGCTGCGCGAGCTGACGAGGTGATCGCCCGCCTGAAGCGCCGCCATCACGACCGACATGATCGCGGCCATGCCGGACGCGGTCGCGATGCACGCCTCGCCGCCCTCGAGCGCCGCGAGACGCTCCTGGAACATCGTGACGGTCGGGTTCGTGAAGCGCGAATAGGTGAAGTAGTCTTCCGAATTCGCGAAGCGCTCGGCCGCATCGGCCGCGCTCTGGAAGCAGAAGCTCGACGTGAGGAACAGCGCTTCCGAGTGCTCGTTGAAGTCGCTGCGCAGCGTGCCCGCGCGCACGGCAAGCGTGTCGAAGTTGAGGGAGTCGTCCATGTTTCGTTTTCCGTATTCGATGGCCGCGCGCGTGGCGCGAACCCGGTCAAACCCAGGGCAAAACAAAAAGCCCGCTATGCGTCGGCATCAGCGGGCTTCGGTGCGGTACGACAGCGATCGACTCGGGCCGGTTGCCACCGGCCTTCGCTTTAGCTGTTTGGGGAAATCGCCCCGCGTCCGCAAGCTGATATCAAATCGACGCAAGGCCACATCGTATCACGCGTCGACGAAAGCGTGCGCCGGTGTCACTCGACCGACAGCTGCAGGTTCATCTGCGAGCGTTCGGTGTCGCCGGCCGTATCGCGATCGGCCTGCGACGCCGGCGTGAGGCGCGCGCGCTCGATCGCGTCGAGATACTCGGGCGTCACGTCGCCGGTGATGTAGTTGCCGTCGAAGCACGACGCCTCGAAGCGTTCGAGCTTCGGGTTGATGTCGCGCACCGCGCGGCGCAGATCGTCGACGTCCTGGTAGATCAGGTGGTCGGCGCCGATGATCTTCGCGACTTCCTCGTCGGTGCGGCCGTGCGCGACGAGTTCGCCGCGCGTCGGCATGTCGATGCCGTACACGTTCGGGAACTTCACCGGCGGCGCCGCCGACGCGAAGATTACCGATTTCGCGCCTGCATCGCGCGCCATCTGCACGATCTCATGCGAGGTCGTGCCGCGCACGATCGAATCGTCGACGATCAGCACGTGCTTGTCCTTGAACTCGATGCTCATCGCGTTGAGCTTCTGGCGCACCGACTTCTTGCGCACGGCCTGCCCCGGCATGATGAACGTCCGGCCGACGTAGCGGTTCTTGAAGAAGCCTTCGCGGTACTCGACGCCGAGCTTCGCGGCGACCTGCATCGCGGCCGGGCGCGACGAATCGGGAATCGGCATCACGACGTCGATCGGCACGTTCGGCAGCTCGCGCTTGATCTTCTCGGCGAGATAGTCGCCCATGCGCAGACGCACGTTGTAGACGGGCACGCCGTCGAGGCACGAATCCGGACGCGCGAGGTACACGTATTCGAACATGCACGGATTCAGCGTCGGCTGTTCCGCGCATTGCTGGCTGTGGAAGTTGCCGGCCGGGTCGATGAAGATCGCCTCGCCCGGCTGCACGTCGCGCACGAATTCGAAACCGATGCCCTCGACGGCCACCGACTCCGACGCGACCATCCACTCGGTGCCGTGTTCGGTTTCGAGCTTGCCGATGCACAGCGGGCGGATGCCGAACGGATCGCGGAATGCGAGCAGGCCGTAGCCGGCGATCAACGACACGATCGCGTACGAGCCCTGCAGGCGGCGATGCACGCCCGAGACGGCCTTGAACACCGACGCCGGATCGAGCTCGAGGCCCGTGGTCGACAGTTGCAGCTCGTGCGCGAACACGTTGAGCAGCACTTCGCTGTCGGAATTGGTATTGATGTGCCGGCGGTCGATCCGGAACATCTCGTCCTTCAGTTGCTGCCAGTTCGTCAGGTTGCCGTTGTGCGCGAGGATGATCCCGAACGGCGCGTTCACGTAGAACGGCTGCGCCTCGGCTTCGCTCGACGCCGAGCCGGCCGTCGGGTAGCGCACCTGGCCGATGCCGTAGGTGCCGGGCAGGCTGCGCATGTTGCGCGTGCGGAACACGTCGCGCACCATGCCGTTCGCCTTGTACATGTGGAAATTGCTGCCGTCCGCCGTCGCGATGCCCGCCGCGTCCTGACCGCGATGCTGCAGCAGCAGCAGGCTGTCATAGATCAGCTGATTGACCGGGGATTGGGAGATAACGCCTACGATGCCGCACATGGCATGTCCTTCAGAATGACAAAATCGGTTCCGTCCTGCCCGGCCGCGTCGTCACACGCGTACGTACTGGGCCATGCCGTCGGGCAGGAGCTGCTTCAGCTCGTGCACGCCCTGTTCGGCAATAGGACGCAATAGCGCATTGCGCCAGAATTCCTGTTTGGGCAGTTCGGTCAGCCCGGCCGCCGCGACCAGCAGCACCACCAGCACGCAGCCGCGGACGAGCCCGAACATCATGCCCAGCGAGCGGTCGACGCCGCCCAAGCCGCTCGCCTGCGCGATCCGCGACAGCAGCGCGTTCGCCACGCCGGCGACCAGCACCACGCCGATCACGATCAACGCGAAGGCGATCACCCACTGCGTCAGCGCACCGCCCGGCCAGTTCGCCGGAATGTACGGCACGACCAGCCCGACGTAGCGGCCCGCGATCACGATCGCCGCAATCCAGCCGATCAGCCCGAAAATCTCCGATACGAAGCCGCGCCACGCGCCGCGCAGCGCCGACAACGCGATCACCGCCAATACAGCGTAGTCGAAAGCCGTCAGCATCGTGCGTTACTGCGTCAGACCGGCTTCGCGCACCTTCGCGATCGCGGCGGACGCCGCCGCGCGATCCGCGAACGGGCCTGCACGCAACAGTGTAGCCGTGCTGCCGTCCGCCTGCTTGCGATGCTCGACATATGCGGGCACGCCCGCCGATTTCAATTTGGTCGCCCACGAACGGGCCGTCGCGTCGTCCTTGAACGAACCGAGCTGCACCGCGAAGCGCGCACCGGCCGGCGACGCCGGCGACGACGCGTCGCCGCTGTCCGGGCTCGCGGTGTCGGCGTTCGCGACGGGCGCGGGCTTCGGCGTGGCCGGCTTTGCCGCGGGCGCGGCCGGTTTCGGCTCGGGCTTCGGCGGCGTCACGCTCGCCGTGGTCGTGGTATCGGGCCTGGCGGCCGGCTTCGGCGCGGGCGCCGGCGCGGCGGCGACGGCCGTATCGGATGCCGGCGGCTCGTCATGTGCGACGCCGGCCTGCACGTCGGACGACTCGTCGTCGCGCGGCGCGACCGCCTGGTGCGCGGGCCGGTTCGGGATGTCGATCGCGATGTCGTCCGTCACCGGCTTCGGGTGCGAGTCGAGCACCATCGGCAGCACGATCACGGCGGCGACGACGAGCGCGATCGCGCCGACGAGGCGACGGCGCGCGCGTTGCTTTTCTGGAAGGGTCGGATCGAGGAGCAGTGCGTCCGATTCCGGACGCTCGGTGCGGCGCGAGCGTCGCTCGACGCGTTCAGTGGTGCGCTCCGTGCGCACGTTCCGGGAGGTCCCGGTGCGACCGCCGCGCCGCGGAGGCGCGTCGTCGTCTTTTTTGCCGAACGAGAAAATTCCCATGTATGGCTGAGTCCGAAACTGCCCGTCAGTCAGTGTTGCTGCGATTTACGGTAGGCCAGCACGCCGGCAACCGTATGGAAACTGCCGAAAACCACGATTCTATCATTCTCGGATGCTCTTTTTAGCGCATCGCGAAACGCTTCCGCGGGCGACGCGTAGCGCGTGACGCTCGAATCGGGCCCCTCCTCGACGCCGGCCTTGCGCAGCGCGGCTTCGAGCTGCTCCGCGGACGCCGCGCGCGGCAGCGGCAGGTCGGTCACGCACCAGTGGTCGATCTCGCCCTTCAGGTGCTGCAGCACGCCGTCGATGTCCTTGTCGTGCATCGCGCCGAACACCGCGTACGTGTACGGGAAGAAGCCCATGTTGCCGAGGTTCTGCTCGAGCACGGCCGCCGCGTGCGGGTTGTGCGCGACGTCGAGCACGATCGCCGGCTTGCCGGGCATCACCTGGAAGCGCCCGGGCAGCTCGACGTTCGCGAGCCCGAGCCGGATGTCCTGCGCGGACACCGGCAGCACCGGACGCAACGCTTCGAGCGCGGCCAGCGCGGCCGACGCATTGATCAGCTGATTCGCGCCGCGCAGCGCCGGATACGCGAGCGCCGGGTAGCGCTTCTCGCGCCCGAGGTAGCTCCACTGCTGGCGCTCGGCGCCCGCCTGCGCCTCGTAGCGGAAATCGCGGCCGACGAGCCACAGGTCGGCGCCGATCGCCTCCGCGTGGTCGATCAGCGTTTGCGGCGCGGCCGGATCGCCGCAGATCGCCGGCTTGCCGGCGCGGAAGATCCCGGCTTTCTCGAACGCGATCTTCTCGCGCGTGTCGCCGAGGTATTCGGTATGGTCGATGTCGATGCTCGTGACGATCGCGCAGTCGGTATCGATGATGTTCACCGCGTCGAGCCGGCCGCCGAGGCCGACCTCGAGGATCACCGCGTCGAGCCCGCGCGACGCGAACAGGTGCAGGATCGCGAGCGTCGTGAATTCGAAGTACGTGAGCGATACCGGCTCGGACAGCGACGTGCGCGCCGCTTCGACGGCCTCGAAGTGCGGCAGCAGTTCGTCGTCGGTGACGTTCTGCCCGTTCACGCGCGCGCGCTCGTTGAACTCGAGCAGGTGCGGCGACGTGTGGCAGCCGACCTTGTAGCCCGCGCGCACGAGAATCGTCTCGAGGAATGCACAGGTCGAGCCCTTGCCGTTCGTGCCGCCGACGGTGATGACGGGGCACGCGAATTCGAGCTGCAGCGCCGCCTTGACCTGCCCGATGCGGGTCAGGCCCATGTCGATGCCGACCGGGTGCGCGCGTTCGAGATGCGAAAGCCACGCGTCGAGAGTGGGAAAAGTGCTCATCGGTTCAAATCTGGATCGGGACCGCCACTACGCCAAAAAACGAAGCGCGCCGCCTGACGCTGAAGCCAGGCGACGCGCAGTGTGCACAACCTCGCGCCGGTCAGGCCAGCGCGTCGGCCGGTTGCCGCTGCAGCAGCGCGAGCAGTTGCGCGATCTCGTCGCGCATCTTGCGGCGGTCGACGATCATGTCGATCGCGCCCGTCTTCAGCAGGAATTCGGCGCGCTGGAAGCCTTCCGGCAGCTTCTCGCGGACCGTCTGCTCGATCACGCGCGGGCCGGCGAAGCCGATCAGCGCCTTCGGTTCGGCGATCACGACGTCGCCGAGGAACGCGAAGCTCGCCGACACGCCGCCCATCGTCGGGTCGGTCAGCACCGAGATGAACGGCAGCTTCGCTTCCGCGAGCTTGGTCAGCATCGCGGTGGTTTTCGCCATCTGCATCAGCGACAGCAGGCTTTCCTGCATCCGTGCGCCGCCCGATGCGGTGAAGCAGATGAACGGCACGTGCTGCTCCAGCGCGTTCTGCGCGCCGCGCGCGAAGCGCTCGCCGACCACCGAGCCCATCGAGCCGCCCATGAACGAGAACTCGAAGCAGGCCGCGACCACCGGCAGCGTGTGGATCGCCCCGCCCATCACGACCATTGCGTCGGTTTCGCCCGTGTCGTCCATCGCTTCCTTCAGACGATCGGGATACTTGCGGCTGTCCTTGAACTTCAGCGAGTCGACCGGCACGATTTCCTGGCCGATCTCGTAACGGCCTTCCGGATCGAGCAGCCCGTCGAGGCGCTCACGCGCACCGATGCGCATGTGGTGATCGCACTTCGGGCACACGTGCAGATTCGCGTCCACGTCGTTGCGGTACAGCACGGCCTCGCAGGACGGGCACTTGACCCACAGACCTTCCGGAATGCCCTTGCGGCTCTTCGGGTCGGTCTGCTTGATCTTCGGCGGCAACAGTTTGTCGAGCCAGCTCATCGTATGGTTTCCTGTTCCGTGGCGGGCCGGGCCAACCGGCCCGTTCCCGCTTCCTGTTGTGTTTATCGCGCCGTCTTGCCCGCGCCGTCCAGGGCGGCGCGCAGCTCGGCGATGAAGGTCTTCAGCGCGGCGGCGGCGCCTTCCGGCGCGGCGCTTTCGAGCAGCTGCACGAGGCGGCTGCCGATCACGACGGCGTCCGACACTTCGGCCACCGCGCGCGCCGTTTCGGCGTCGCGGATGCCGAAGCCGACGCCTACCGGAACCGGCACGCGCGACTTGATGGCCGGGATTTTACCCGCAATGCTCGAAACATCCAGATTTCCCGCGCCGGTCACGCCCTTGAGCGACACGTAATACACGTAGCCGCTCGCGATCTTGCCGACGTCGGCGATGCGTTCGTCGGTCGACGTGGGCGCAAGCAGGAAGATCGGATCGATCTGCGCGGCGCGCATTTTCTCGGCGAACACGCCCGCCTCTTCCGGCGGATAGTCGACGACGAGCACGCCGTCGACGCCGGCCGCCTGCGCTTGCTCCGCGAACGCGTCGACACCCATCCGTTCGATCGGGTTCGCATAGCCCATCAGCACGACGGGGGTTTTGGGGTCGGTTTCGCGAAAGCGCTTCACGTCGGCGAGCACGCTCTTCAACGTGACGCCGCGCGCGAGCGCGCGCTCCGACGAGCGCTGGATCACGGGGCCGTCGGCCATCGGGTCAGAGAACGGCACGCCGAGTTCGATCACGTCCGCGCCGCCTGCGGCGAGCGCGTGCATGAATTCGACGGTTTTCGCGGGATCGGGGTCGCCGGCCGTGATGAACGGGATCAGGCCCTTACGGCCTTGTTCGGCGAGCGCGGCGAAGGTCTGCTGAATACGGGACATGGCAATTTTCCTGGATGCGTTGCGTTCGGCGATGCGGCGGCGCGATTCACGCGCACGCCGGCGCGGCGAGCGCGTTCACACGCTCGTGCGCGATCGCACAATAGCTTTCGTTGATCTCGTAGCCGACGAAGTCGCGCCCCTGCCGTGCGCAGGCCACCGCGGTCGTGCCGCTGCCCATGAACGGATCGAGCACGCGGCCGCCCGGCGGGCAGCTGGCGAGCACCATCCGCTCGATGATTTCCAGCGGTTTCTGGGTCGGATGATCGACGCGCTCCGCGTGCTGCCGGTGCAGGCGCGAGACCGACCAGACGTCCTTCGGGTTGTAGCCCATCTCCAGCCACTTGCTGCCTTCGAACAGCTTGCGCGAGCGGGCCTTCTTCGTGTCGGCGTCGTACGGGATGCGGACCGGATCGAGATCGAAGTAATACGCTTTGGAAACCGCGAAAAAGCCGATGTTGTCGTGCACCGACGTGAAACGGCGCGTCGTGCCGCCCATGCTCGGCACGCGTCGGTCCCAGATGATCTCGTTGACCATCGTGAGCTGCGTCTTCAGGAAACTGAAGATTTCCGGCGCGTACTGCCACGTGCAGAAGATGTACATCGACCCGCTCGGCTTCAGCTTCGGAATCGCGAGCTCGAGCCACGCGCGCGTCCACGCGAGGAAATCGTCGCCCGAACGCTTGTCCGAGTCGTTGCCGTAGTCCTTGCCGAGCCCGTACGGCGGATCGGCGACGATCAGGTCGATCGACGCGTCCGGCAGATGCACGGCATCGGTCAGGAAATCGCGGTTGTGCAGTTCGATCCCGGACGGCAGCGCGCGCGGCACGGCAGCGGCGGGCT
Organism: Burkholderia metallica; assembly: GCF_001718555.1. Lineage (NCBI taxonomy): Bacteria > Pseudomonadati > Pseudomonadota > Betaproteobacteria > Burkholderiales > Burkholderiaceae > Burkholderia > Burkholderia metallica. The sequence goes on along the minus strand of NZ_CP013403.1, from coordinate 932,742 downwards.
GAACCGCCTCCGCGTCGCTCGCGGCGCCGCCGCCCGGTTCTTCGATCAGGTCACGCATCGGTCGGGGTCAGAGCTCGATGCCCGATCGCTCGGCGACCGTGTGCATGTCCTTGTCGCCGCGGCCCGACAGGTTGACGAGCAGGATCTTGTCCTTCGGCAACGTCGGCGCGAGCTTCACGCCATACGCGATCGCATGGCTCGACTCGAGCGCGGGGATGATCCCCTCGATCCGGCAGCAGTCGTGGAACGCCTTCAGCGCTTCGTCGTCGGTGATGCCGACGTACTGCGCGCGGCCGCTGTCCTTCAGCCATGCGTGCTCGGGGCCGACGCCCGGATAGTCGAGGCCCGCCGACACCGAATGCGTCTCGATGATCTGGCCGTTCTCGTCCTGCAGCAGATACGTGCGGTTGCCGTGCAGCACGCCCGGGCTGCCGGCGATCAGCGACGCCGCGTGATGGCCCGTGTCGAGGCCGTCGCCGGCCGCTTCGACGCCGATCAGCTGCACCGACGTGTCGTCGATGTACGGATAGAAGATGCCCATCGCGTTCGAGCCGCCGCCCACGCATGCGATCACCGCATCGGGCTGCCGGCCGGCGAGTTCGGGCATCTGTACCTTGCACTCGTCGCCGATCACGCGCTGGAAGTCGCGCACCATCATCGGGTACGGGTGCGGGCCCGCGACCGTGCCGATGATGTAGAACGTGTTCTCGATGTTCGTGACCCAGTCGCGCATCGCTTCGTTCAGCGCGTCCTTCAGCGTGCGCGAACCCGATTCGACCGGCACGACGGTCGCGCCGAGCAGCTTCATCCGGTAGACGTTCGCGGCCTGGCGGCGCACGTCTTCCGAACCCATGTAGACGACGCACTCCATCCCGAAGCGCGCGCAGATCGTCGCGGTCGCGACGCCGTGCTGGCCGGCGCCCGTCTCGGCGATCACGCGCTTCTTGCCCATGCGCTTCGCGAGCAGCGCCTGGCCGATCACGTTGTTGATCTTGTGCGCGCCCGTGTGGTTCAGGTCTTCGCGCTTCAGGTAGATCTGCGCGCCGCCGAGCGTCTCGCTCCAGCGCTGCGCGTGGTAGATCGGCGACGGGCGGCCGACGAAATGCTTCAGCTCGCGCTCGAATTCGGCGACGAAACCGGGGTCGTTCTGGAATTTTTCATACGCCGCGCGCAGCTCGTCGAGTGCGTGAACCAGCGTCTCGGCGACGAACGTGCCGCCATACGGGCCGAAGTGGCCGCGATCATCAGGAAGGTTGTACATGGTGTCTCTCTCGATCGGTCGGTGCGCCGCGCTTTCGGGGCCGCACCGGCTTGCATCACCCGGCGTCCGCTTCGCGCACCGCGCGTACGAACGCCGCCATCCGGGCGTGATCCTTCACGCCCTTCGCGCCCTCCACTTCGATGCCACTCGAGACATCGACAGCAAACGGGCGCAACTGGCGAATCGCATCACCGACGTTTTGCGCGCTCAAGCCACCACTCAAAACGGCCCGATGCGCGAGCTCTGCGGGAATAAGAGACCAATCGAAGACCTTGCCGCTACCGCCGTAATCCGGCACCAGGGTGTCGAACAGGAGGCCGCGCGCTTTCGAATAACGAAGAGCCGATTCTACCAAATCGGACGGCTGCGTCGAGGGGCCGACGCGCACCGCGCGCAGCCACGGCAGCCGTGCCGCGCGGCCGAGCGCGTCGCACTGCTCCGGCGTCTCGTCGCCGTGAAACTGCAGGAGCGTGAGCGGCACGTCGTGCACGACGGCCTCGATCTCGGCTTCGGTCGCATTCACGAACAGCCCGACCACCGACACGAACGGCGGCGCCAGGCTCGCCAGCTCGGCCGCCTGCGCGATCGACACCGCGCGCGGGCTCTTCGGGTAGAACACGAGACCGATCGCATCGGCGCCGAGCGCCGCCGCGTGCAGCACGTCGTCGGGGCGCGACAGCCCGCACAGCTTGATGCGCGTGCGCGGCGGCAGGCCGGTCGCGGCGGGGGTCGAGGAAGACACGGCGTGATCCGTCATGATTGAGGGTCCAGATCGGCCCAGACGCTGCTCCACGGCACGCTGCCGAGCTGCGCGGGCGGGACGGCGAATTCCGCCGGGTAGCCGACGTGGGCGAGGTACAGCCCGTCGGCCATGAATGTGGGCGCCGCGAGCGTGCGGTCGCGCCCGGCCAGCACGTCGGCGAGCCAGTCGGCCGGATAGCGGCCGCGACCGACCGCCACGAGGCAGCCCATCAGGTTGCGCACCATGTGATGCAGGAACGCGTTGGCGCGGAAGCGGAAATGAATGAAATGCCCCGCGCGCCGCACGTCGATCTCGTACAGGTGTTTGACCGGCGTCTTCGACTGGCATTCCGACGACCGGAACGACGAGAAATCGTGCTCGCCAATCAGGTGCGCGGCGGCAGCGCGCATCGCGTCGTCGTCGAGCGGCGTATGGATCCAGCCGGCGCGCCCCGCCAGCATCGGCGAGCGCACCGGATGCACGTACAGCGCGTAGTAATAGGTGCGCTCGAACGCGGAGAAGCGCGCGTGGAACGTCTCCGGCATCGGCTTCGCCCATTGCACCGCCACGGTCGACGGCAGGAACGCGTTGGTGCCGCGCACCCACGAGAACACCTCGCGATCGAGGTCGGTATCGAAGTGCACGACTTGCCCGAGCCCGTGCACGCCCGTGTCGGTCCGCCCGGCCACCGTCGTATGCAGCGGCACGCGCGCGAACTCGGCCAGCGCGTGTTCGAGCCGGTCCTGCACGGTCTTGCCGTGCGGCTGCGCCTGCCAGCCGCAGAACGCCGCGCCGTCGTACTGAATGCCGAGCGCGATCCGCATCACGCTTCGTCCGCCAGCTTCGCGAGCAGCGCGCGCGCATCGTCGCGCGTCGCGGCGTCGTTGGCATCGATCACTTCCTGCAGCAGCGTCCGCGCGCCGGACAGGTCGCCCAGCTCGACGTATTCGGCCGCGAGGTCGAGCTTGTTGCGCGCGATGCGGGCAAGCTCGTCCGGCGTCAGCGCCGGCAACGCGGCGCCCGGCGTGGCCGGCAGGTCGAGATCGAAATCGAGCTTCAGCGCGCCGAACTGCGCGCCGCCGAGCGGCGCCAGCGACGACGGCGCGCCCGGGCTGCCCGCGTGGCCGGCAGGCGTCGGCGCGTCCGGCTCCCAGTCGAACTCGTCGTCCTGGTCGGCCGGATGTTCCGGGGCCGGATCGATCGAGCCAATCGGCGGGCGCTGGGCGGCTTGACCGTTAGTTGCAATTCTATCGGTGTCGGACGGCGCTGCCGGCGCGGCAGACCCGTCGGCCGCCAGCGAAGGCTCGTCCGGCGTGCGCGGCGGCAACGGCATGTCGAGGCTGTTGAGCGCGCTGATCGCGTTCTGCATCAGCGCGGCATGCTGCGCGTCGGCGGCTGCGGGGGCGGCTGCGGCGGGGGCAATTGGCGTCTCGGCGGGCTTTCCCGCAAGCTTTTCCGCCGGCTCTTCGGCAGCCACCTTTTCTTCCGGCTCGACATCGTGCGGCACCCGAGCCGCGTCGCTCGCGAGCGGCTCCGCGGTGTGCGCCGTCGGCAATTCGGGCGGCTCGTCGTGCGGTTTCGCCGCTTCCGGCGCCGGCGGCACAGCCGTATCCGGCGTCTCGACCGGCTGCGCCGCTGCAGCCACTGCCGCGACAAGGCTCGAGTCGGAAGCTGCGTCGCGCGAGACCGGCGTCTCGGGCCGAATCGGCAGTTCCGGCTCGACGGACGGCGCGGCTTCGGTTTCCGCCACCGCAGTCGCGGCACCGCCCGCTGCGGCTGCCGTCGTACCCGCGCCCGTATCCGCATCGTCCGCGCGCCGGCCTTTGCGGCGCTTGCGCCACGCAAAACCTGCCGCGAGGACGATCACGGCCGCGCCGGCCAGCGCGGCCGGACGCCAGTCCATCTGCTCGGTACGGGGTGCGGGTGCCGCCACCGGCGCGGCCGGTTGCGCGGGCGCCGCTACCGATGCCGGCTGCACCGCGCTCGCGGCGACGCCGGACGCGGCTTCGCCTGCCGTCGGCGCGGCAGCGGACGCACCCGCATCGTTCGCGGCCGGGCGCGGCGCAACAGGTGCCGGCGCGGGAGCCGGTGTGACCTCGTTCGTCGTGGCCGGCTTGCCGATGCCGTGCTTCTGCAATTCCATCAGCACGCGATTCTTCAGCGCCAGCAGTTGCTGCAGGCTCGACGGCCGCGGCTGCGACGCACCCGCGACGGGCGCCGCGCCTGCCGGTTCGCCGATGCCCGAAACCTGGCTGCCCGAAGTAGCGGGCGGAACCGCGGCACCGCTCGCGGTCGACGGCACCGACTGGATCGCCCCGCTCCACACGTGCGGACCGCTTGCGCCGGAGACAGGCGCCGCCGGCTGCATGCTGACGACAGCCGATGCACCGTTCGCAGCCGAAGCGCCGACCGACGCCGACGCCGACGCCGATGCCGACGCACCGGCGGCCGTCGCGACGCTTGCGCCGCCCGGCGCCGCATGCATGGCCGACGCCACCGGCGCGGGTTGCACGGCCGAGCCCGGATGCGGTGCGGACGCAGCGTGCTGTGCGAGCGCCGTCCCGCCCGATGCGGCAGCGGGCGCGGAAGCCGCCGCCGTAGCCGATGCGGCCGACGCGGCGGCCGGCACGAGCGCCGCGCCTGTCGCGTCGAGCGCCGGCACGGTCAGCGTCGCGCCGACTTTCAGGCGGCTCGCGTCGCGCTTCATGAACGCCTGCGGATTGGCGTCGAACAGCGCGCGGCCGGCACGGGCGAGCACAGCGGGATCGTGCGATTGCGTGGCGGCCTTCGCGATGTCGTTCAGCGACTGGCCCGGCTGAACCGTGACGGTGAGCGGCACTGCACCGCCGGCAGCGGACGCCGGCAGCTCGCCGGTGCCGGCCGCCCAGGCCGATGCGGTTGCGCCGAGCGCCAGGATCGCCAGCGCGCCACGCACGGCGCGCGACAGACGGGACTGGCGCGGAAACAAGGAAATTCGGGACATCGTTGGCTCTATCGCCGCGCGCGGGCGCGGCTCGGATTCGCGGTTGAAAGCGTCAAAAAGTTGCCGCAGAAATGCAAAAGCGTCGCGTGGAACGCGACGCTTTCGGCGGGTCTGTGCGTCGTAACCGCGTAGTTTACTTCACACGATCGCGTTCGGGCCGAATTCGTCGCCGACCGGCGCAACCGGCCGCGTTCGCGCGTCGGCGCGGCCGGCGAACGCGCTACGTCGACACGCGGGTGCGCACGCTGCGACCCGCACCGTCGATCGATCGGAAGCGCACCGCGCCCGCAGCCGAAAAACCGCCCGACCGCATCGCATTCCGAACGCGTGCCGCGGCTGCGGGCGCGATGGCGCGCCATGACCGGAAAATCGGGCACGCCTGCTCAATAATTCACGCTTCCCGCCGTTAATGGATTAACGATCTCCAATCAGAATAAATCCGGACATTCACCAACCCCATTCAAATCCATTTCAATTGATCGATAAGAGGCCAACTCCCCTCTCTTATCGTCGGATTGAACGTTCCCACCGCAAAACCCCCGACCTACAAGGCTCTCCAGCCTACCCCCGCTCCATTGTTCGCACGAAATCAATCATTTCGACAGCAATTCAATTACATTACACAAAATTACACAGATCGAATAATTGCCCTCGTTACGATCGTCTTCAAACAAGAATCGGCGCAGTTCGACCCTCGCACCCGCTCCTGCCGTCGATGCGGGCGTGCAGTCGGCCGGGGTGACGCCGCGAGGTGCCAGGGAGGCATCGCGCAGTCGCACGACTGCATTTACTCACCAGCTCGTTACGGGGATCGAACATGGGCTATCAACAGGGCTTGAGCGGGTTGGCCGGCGCGGCGAACCATCTCGACGTGATCGGCAACAACATCGCGAATGCCAACACGGTCGGCTTCAAGCAGGGCCGCGCGAACTTCGCGGACATGTACGCGAATTCGGTCGCGACGTCGACCAACACGCAGATCGGCATCGGCACGCGGCTCACGTCGGTGCAGCAGCAATTCGGCCAGGGAACGATCAACACCACGAAGTCGTCGCTCGACATCGCGATCAACGGCAACGGCTTCTTCCAGATGTCGAACAACGGCGTGACGACGTACTCGCGTGACGGCGTATTCCACCGCGACAAGAGCGGCGCGATCGTCGACGCGCAAAACCGCAACCTGATGGGCTATGCGGCAGGCCCCGGCGGCGTGATCAACACCGCGGCGACCGTGCCGCTACAGGCGCCGACCAGCAACATCGCGCCGCAGGCGACGACGAAGATCACCGGCCAGTTCAACCTGAACTCGCAGGACAAGGTGCCGGCCAAGACGCCGTTCAACGCGGGCGACAACACCACGTACAACTACAACTCGTCGATCCAGGTGTACGACACGCTCGGCGGCGCGCAACAGGTGTCGATGTACTTCACGAAGAACGCGGCGGGCAGCTGGCAGGCGTACGCCGGCGTGCAGGGCCAGACGCCGACGAATCTCGGCACCGTCACGTTCGACGCCTCGGGCCGGATCAGCTCGACCACGTCGGCCGCCACCGGCCAGCCGACGCCGAGCGTCGGCCAGTTCGCGTTCTCGATCCCCAACGCATCGGGCGGCGCCAATCCGCAGAACCTGACGCTCGACCTGAGCGGCACGACGCAGTTCGGCGGGAAAAGCGGCGTGAACAATCTCGCGCAGGACGGCTTCGCGAGCGGCACGCTGACGACGTTCTCGATCGGCACCGACGGCAAGCTGACCGGCAATTACTCGAACGGCCAGAGCACGGTGCTCGGCCTGATCGCGCTCGCGAACTTCAACAACCCGAACGGGCTCGAGAACATCGGCGGCAACCAGTACGTGGAAACCGCCGCGTCGGGCGTGCCGCAGATCTCCGCGCCGGGCAGCACGAACCACGGCACGCTGCAGGGCAGCGCGCTGGAAAACTCGAACGTCGACCTGACGACCGAGCTCGTGAATCTGATCAAGGCACAGCGCGATTACCAGGCGAACGCGCAGACGATCAAGACCCAGCAGACCGTCGACCAGACGCTCCTGAACATGCGCTGACCCGCGCATGAAAAACGCGCCGCGCCGGCCTCGATATCGTCAAGGCCGGCGCGGCGCGCAGTCTGGTGCAACGCGGCCCGCGGAGCGCGGGCCGGAAGCGGGCTTTACTTGTCGAGCAGGATGCGCAGCATGCGGCGCAGCGGCTCGGCCGCGCCCCACAGCAGCTGGTCGCCGACCGTGAACGCCGACAGGTATTCACCGCCCATCGCGAGCTTGCGCAGGCGGCCGACCGGCACCGTCAGCGTGCCCGTGACGTTCGCCGGCGACAGGTCGCGCATCGACGCTTCACGCTCGTTCGGCACGACCTTCACCCAGTCGTTCGCCGACGCGAGGATGCCGTTGATCTCGTCGAGCGGCACGTCCTTGTTCAGCTTGATCGTCAGCGCCTGCGAGTGGCAGCGCATCGCGCCGATCCGCACGCACAGGCCGTCGACCGGAATCGAACCCGGCTCGCCCATGGCCGGCTTGCCGAGGATCTTGTTGGTTTCCGCGCCGCCCTTCCACTCTTCCTTCGACATCCCGTTGCCGAGATCCTTGTCGATCCACGGGATCAGCGAGCCGGCGAGCGGCACGCCGAAGTTGCTCGTCGGCATCGCATCGCTGTTCATCGCGGCCAGCACGCGGCGGTCGATGTCGAGGATCGCGGAAGCCGGATCGGCGAGCTGCGCCTGAACCGCGCCGTTCAGCGTGCCCATCTGCGACAGCAGTTCGCGCATGTTCTGCGCGCCCGCGCCCGACGCGGCCTGGTAGGTCATCGCCGTCATCCAGTCGACGAGGTTCTCGCGGAACAGGCCGCCGAGCGCCATCAGCATCAGGCTGACCGTACAGTTGCCGCCGATGAAGTTCTTCGTGCCCTTGACGAGCGCGTCCTTGATCACGTCGAGGTTGACCGGATCGAGGATGATGACCGCGTCGTCCTTCATCCGCAGCGACGATGCCGCGTCGATCCAGTAGCCGTTCCAGCCGGCCGCGCGCAGCTTCGGGAACACGTCGTTCGTGTAGTCGCCGCCCTGGCACGTGATGATCACGTCGCACTTCTTCAGCTCGTCGACGTTGGTCGCGTCCTTGAGCGTAGTCTCGTTTTTCGCGAACGACGGCGCTTTGCCGCCCGTGTTGCTGGTGCTGAAAAACACCGGTTCGATCAGGTCGAAATCGCCCTCTTCCTGCATGCGCTGCATCAGGACGCTGCCGACCATGCCGCGCCAACCTACGAGACCTACGTTCATGACTAACCCTTTGATGGAGCTTCCCCGCCATTTCCGTCCCCGCTGTGACCGCGCGGGGAAAAAGGCGGGCACGACGGACGATCAGCGTTTAATGATCGTTTTCGTGGTAATGGTTTTCGTGATGACGATGGCGCGCGCACCCGCACGGGCAGTGTTGCCGTGGAGTTTCAAGACCGGGGAGATCAGGGATTTAAGCGCCATCGTTCGAGTCTACACAAAGCCGGTGGCCCGCACAACGACCAACCGCACGCGAACCGGCCGATTTCGCGGCCTGTTCGCGCCCTTTCTACATGCTTGCGTTACAGCGCCGCGACCACCGCGTCGCCCATCGCCGTCGTACCGACCTGCCGGCAGCCCGGCGTCGCGATGTCGCCCGTCCGATAGCCCTGTTCGAGCACCGTTTTGACCGCGCGCTCGATGCGATCGGCCTGCTCCGCGCGATTCAGCGAGTAGCGCAGCATCATCGCGGCCGACAGGATCGTCGCGAGCGGATTCGCGATGCCCTTGCCCGCGATGTCCGGCGCCGAACCGTGCGACGGCTCGTACAGGCCCTTGTTGTTCTTGTCGAGCGACGCCGACGGCAGCATGCCGATCGAGCCCGTCAGCATCGACGCTTCATCCGACAGGATGTCGCCGAACATGTTGCCGGTGACGATCACGTCGAACTGCTTCGGCGCCTTCGCGAGCTGCATCGCCGCGTTGTCGACGTACATGTGCGACAGCTCGACGTCCGCGTATTCCTTCGACACGTCGATCATGATGTCGCGCCAGAACTGCGACGTTTCGAGCACGTTCGCCTTGTCGACCGACAGCAGTTTCTTCGCGCGCTTGCGCGCTGCCTGGAACGCGACGTGCGCGATGCGGCGCACTTCCGGTTCCGAATAGCGCATCGTGTCGAAGCCTTCGCGTTCGCCCGCGAACAGGCCGTCCGGTGCCGCGCGCACGCCGCGCGGCTGGCCGAAGTAGATGTCGCCGTTCAGCTCGCGCACGATCAGGATGTCGAGGCCCGCGACCAGCTCGGGCTTCAGCGGCGACGCATCGACGAGTTGCGGATAGCAGATCGCCGGGCGGAAGTTCGCGAACAGCTCCAGATGCTTGCGCAGCCCGAGGATCGCCTGTTCGGGGCGCAGCGCGCGCTCGAGCGAGTCGTACTTCCAGTCGCCGACCGCGCCGAACAGGATCGCGTCCGCGGCCTTCGCGAGCGCGAGCGTCGCGTCGGGCAGAGGATGGCCGCTCGCCTCGTAGCCCGCGCCGCCGACCGGCGCCTGTTCGAGTTCGAACTTCTCGTCGAGTGCGTTCAGCACCTTCACCGCTTCATTGACGATTTCCGGACCGATGCCGTCGCCGGGCAGCACTGCAATCTTCATGCGAAATTCCTGACTGGGTAGGTTTTTATGGAGGCAGGCCGGCGAACGCGCCGCCGGCGCGCCCGCCCGAAAGGGGACTTCAGCCGACCAGCTTGGTGTTGAGCCACGGCTGCTTCACGAGGCGCTCGGCCTCGAACTGGCGGATCTTGTCCGCGTGGCGCAGCGTGAGGCCGATATCGTCGAAACCGTTCAGCAGGCAGTACTTCCGGAACGCGGTGATCTCGAACGGATACGTGCGGCCGTCGCCCGTGCGCACGACCTGCGCGTCGAGGTCGACCGTCACCTCGAAGCCGTTGAACGCGACCGTCTCGTTGAACAGGTGATCGACCTGCTGCTCGGTCAGCACGATCGGCAGCAGGCCGTTCTTGAAGCAGTTGTTGAAGAAGATGTCAGCGAAGCTCGGCGCGATGATCGCGCGAAAGCCGTACTGCTGCAGCGCCCACGGCGCATGCTCGCGCGAGCTGCCGCAGCCGAAGTTCTTGCGCGCGAGCAGCACCGACGCACCCTGGTAGCGGGGCTGGTTCAGCACGAAGTCCGGATTCAGCGGACGCTTCGAGTTGTCCTGGCCCGGCTCGCCGTGATCGAGGTAGCGCCATTCGTCGAACGCGTTCGGACCGAAGCCCGTGCGCTTGATCGACTTCAGGAACTGCTTCGGAATGATCGCGTCGGTGTCGACGTTCTCGCGATCGAGCGGCGCCACGACGCCGGTATGTACAGTGAATTTTTCCATGATCCGTCTATCCGGTTGAAGGGCCGGCACGCGGCCGGCACACATCGACAAATTCTCGGTGGCGGTGTCAGTCCGCGGCGCGCTTGAGCGCGCTGCCGGCGGCGTTGACGTCCTCGCCGAAGCCGCGGACGGTGTTGCAGCCCGCGAGGCCGAAGCCCAGCCCCGCCAGCGCCAGCGCGGCAACCAGCCGCGCAATGACCTTCGATGCCGTCACGCGTTACCCCAACTGGCGAATGTCGACGAAATGACCTTCGATCGCCGCGGCCGCCGCCATCGCGGGGCTCACGAGGTGCGTGCGACCGCCCGCGCCCTGACGGCCTTCGAAGTTGCGGTTCGACGTCGACGCGCAGCGCTCGCCCGGTTCGAGCCGGTCGGCGTTCATCGCGAGGCACATCGAGCAGCCCGGCTCGCGCCATTCGAAGCCGGCGTCCGTGAACACCTTGTCGAGCCCTTCGCGCTCGGCCTGCGCCTTCACGAGACCCGAGCCCGGCACGACCATCGCGAGCCGCACGTTCGATGCCACGCGGCGGTTCAGCTTCTTCACGACGTACGCAGCCGCGCGGATGTCTTCGATTCGCGCGTTCGTGCACGAGCCGATGAAGATCTTGTCGACCTTGATCGATTCGATCGGCGTGTTCGGCTCGAGCGCCATGTAGGCCAGCGCGCGCTCCATCGCGTCGCGCTTGACCGGATCCTTCTCGCGCTCGGGATCGGGCACGCGGCCGTCGATCGACGTGACCATTTCCGGCGACGTGCCCCACGTGACCTGCGGGACGATCTCGGCCGCGTTCAGCTCGACCACGCGGTCGAACTGCGCGCCGTCGTCCGACTTGAACTGGCGCCAGTATTCGACGGCCTGATCCCATTCCGCGCCGGTCGGCACGAACGGGCGACCCTTCAGGTAATCGATCGTCGTGTCGTCCACCGCGACCATGCCCGCGCGCGCGCCGGCCTCGATCGCCATGTTGCAGACGGTCATGCGCCCTTCCATCGACAGCGCGCGGATCGTCGAGCCGCCGAATTCGATCGCGTAGCCCGTGCCGCCGGCCGTGCCGATCTTGCCGATGATCGCGAGCACAATGTCCTTCGCGGTACAGCCGCGCGGCAGTGCGCCGTCGACCTTCACGAGCATGTTCTTGCTCTTCTTCTGCAGCAGGGTTTGCGTGGCGAGCACGTGCTCGACTTCCGACGTGCCGATGCCGTGCGCGAGCGCGCCGAACGCGCCGTGCGTCGACGTATGCGAATCGCCGCACACGATCGTCATGCCCGGCAGCGTCGCGCCCTGCTCCGGCCCGATGATGTGGACGATGCCCTGGCGCACGTCGTTCATCTTGAACTGCGTGATGCCGAACGCGTCGCAATTTGCGTCGAGCGTGTCGACCTGCAGCTTCGAGACGGGATCGGCAATGCCGTGGCTGCGATCGGTGGTCGGCACGTTGTGGTCCGACACGGCCAGGTTCGCGCTGATGCGCCATACCGGACGCTGCGCCATCTTCAGCCCTTCGAATGCCTGCGGGCTCGTGACTTCATGCAGCAGCTGACGGTCGATGTAAAGCAGCGTCGTGCCGTCTTCCTCGGTGTGGACCACGTGGGTGTTCCACAGTTTGTCGTAGAGAGTCTGTGCCATGGGTATGCGGGGTCGTTGTGACTACAAGCCTTGCGGATGCGGTCGATTATGCCACGCAGAACGCGTCGCGGCGCAGGCCGCGCGCGAAAAAACCCATTAAAAACAGTGGTTTGGCTGGTAGTGCCAATACCTGTATCGGCATTACCCGGCAAACGGGGCACGCATGATCCGGGCGGCGGCGAGCGTGAAAACGCGCCGCCCGCAGCGCGCTCGCCGCACGCGGACCCGCGGGCCTAGCCGTTCGGATATTCGCGATTGATCAGGTCGAGCCGCAGCATCGCGAGCTGCATGCCGGCGTTGCTCATCAGGTAAAGATCGCGCCGCCGCATCGCCGGCTGCTGCGCCGATGCATCGTATGCGTCCGGCAGCGACAGTCCGGCCGGCACCGCCGCCTGCATCCCCGCCGCATTCGACACGCGCACGGCGATCGATGCCTGGTCCCGATGCGTGACGACGCCGACCTTGCCGAGCGCCGCGGCCGAGCCGGCCTGCCTGACGATCGCGGCGGCCACGCCGTCGGGCGTGGGGATCGGGCTGCCGGCAACCGGGGCCGGGGTCGCGATCGACGTCACGCCGGCCGTCAGCCCGTACTTCGATGCGAGCGCGCTCGCGACTTCCTGCTGCGCGAAGATCGGCACCGAAACCTTCTGTCGAAGCTGGAACACGGCGTCGGCGATCGCCTCGCTCATGGGGCCCGGCACCGGCGTGGTGCCGGATGCGGCGCGAGCGCCGAAGCTGAACGCGACGATCGTGCCGATGCCGGCAGCGTCGACGGCGGGCGGCGTCCACGAGAAAAACGTGTCGAGCAGGTAGCCGGTCTCGTCGGCGGCGGCCGTCCGGTCGTTCAGCTCGTGCGTCAGCTTGCCGAGCATCTGGCGCTGCAGTTCCGCATCGGAGGCGGGGGCGTCGCTCGCGAAAGCGGGCGCAGCGGCGGCGCACGATGCGGCGAACAATGAAGTGGAGGCCAGGAAATGGCGGCGGTTCGTCATGGTCACGGGATTCGAATGAGAAACGGAAGGCATCAGCCCTTCGGGAACGCCTGCATCGTCGCGGTCATCGCGCGCGTCAGCATCTGCGCGTACATGTCGTGCACGAGATAGAGGCTGCGGTTGCGCGTCCACGGCTGGCCCGATTGCGGGTCGTACGTCGTCGGCAGGGGCACCTCTGCCACCGCCGCCGCCTGCATGCCCGCCTGCTGCGAGGTCTGGATGCAGCGCTTCGCATGATCGCGATGGCCGACCACCGCGACGGTGCCCATCGCCGTCGCGCCGCCCGCGCGGGACACGGCCACGGCCGCGACGCCCGCGGTGCTCAGGTACACGATCGAGCCATCGTTCGCGACCACCGGCTCGATCGACGACAGCACGTCGGTGCCCATCCCGTATTTCGACACGAGAAAGCGCGCGATCTCCCACTGCGCGTAGACCTTGACGGGCTTCAACTGGCGGATGCGGTACACGGCGTCCGCGAGCGCCTCGTTGACGGGTCCGGGATCGGGCAGCGCGGACTGGTTGCCGCCGGTGCTCGACGTATTGCCGCTCGCCGCATTCGGGCGATTGCCGAAGCTGTACGCGACGATTGCGCCGATCTGCGCGGCCGGCACCGTCGGGAGAGACCATGCGAAGCCGACGTCGGTCAGCGCGGGCATGATCGCACTGACCGTCGCCGCATCGCCGAGCTGGGCGTTCAGCTTCGCGGACATCTGTGCGGCCAGCGCCGCATCGGTGACGGGGGCCGACGCGACGTCGTCGCCACCGCATGCGCTCAGCAGCGGTGCCGCGGCCATCGCGGGCGCGGCAGCAAGGAATTTTCTACGCAAGGAAGCCGACGGGTTCAGATTCATGAGAAATACGAAACGATGCGAGCGACGCCGGCAGCCGGCCACGGCGTTGCAAATCGCGGGTTCACGGGAAATAACGACCGGGCGCGTCGAGCGGTCGGGCGAGGAGTCGCAGCGTCGACGCTCGAATCGAATCGCTGCGCATCGGTCGATTGACGCAGCGGGATAGTAGTGGGCGTTTGTTAAATCGCGGTGAACCCGTCGATCGAAATCCGACGACCGTCACGCCGTTTCATCGATGGACGAATGCGTTTCATCCATGGCGAGCGTGTGCCGTCGTCGTTTCATCGGCTTCTCCGACGACTTCTCGACCTGGGTGTTCTTCTACGGCCCCGAAGGCGGCGAGCGCAACGCATAGCGCGCGGCACTTTTCCTGCCATCGCCTAGACTGTTTAATCGCAGCGGGCGGCGCGCGACGCGCGGCCGCCCGGTCGTCACGATGCCGGCGCAAGCCGGTTCAACGAACGGGAACACGGCATGCAATACGAACTGTATTACTGGCCCGAGATCCAGGGCCGTGGCGAGTACGTGCGGCTAGCGCTCGAAGCGGCCGAAGCCGACTATGTCGACGTCGCGCGTGAATCGGGGCGCGGGATGGGTGTGCCGGCCATGATGCGGATGATGGACGGCACGAAGGCGGAATGCGTACCGTTCGCGCCGCCGTTCCTGAAGGCCGGCGATCTGGTCGTCGGGCAGACCGCGAACATCCTGCTGTTTCTCGGCGCGCGGCTCGGGCTCGCGCCCGACGACGAAGCCGGCCGGCTGTGGGTGCACCAGCTTCAGCTGACCATCGCCGATTTCGTCACCGAGATCCACGACACGCACCATCCGATCGCAAGCTGCCTCTACTACGAAGACCAGAAAGCGGAAGCCGCCGAGCGCGCCGCCGATTTTCTCGAAAACCGGCTGCCGAAATTCCTCGGCTATTTCGAACGTGTACTCGACCAGAATCCGCACAAGAGCGGCTACCTCGCCGGCAATGCCCTCAGCTACGCGGACCTGTCGACGTTCCAGCTGATCGAGGGCCTGCGCTACGCGTTTCCGAAAGCGATGAAGCGCGCGGAGCGAAAGATCGCGGGGCTCGTCGCGCTGCACGACCGCGTCGCGCTGCATCCGCCGGTCGCGCACTATCTCGAGTCGGAACGCCGCATCCCGTTCAACGACATGGGCATTTTCCGGCACTATCCGGAGCTGGACAAATAACGCCGGTACGGCCGCCGCATCGCTTCATGCGCGGCGGCCGCATCGGCACCGGCCGCTCGATACGCGCCGGCGCCCGTTCCGCGCGCTCGGTGCCGGGCCGTCAGCGCGGCTGCCCGTGCTGCGTGGCCGCTGCATCGACGGCTTCGACGGAACGCGTCAGCCACGGCCCGATGTCCATCTCGTCGTAGCGCACGAGCCGGCTCTTGCGCGCCCGGCGATACGCCCACCAGATCGCGACGAACAGCGGAATCCATACGTAGATCGACAGCACTTCCATCCAGTCGATGCGGGCCGCGAAGAACGCCTGGTAATCCTGTCCGAGCGAGATCACGATGCAGATCGCGATCGCGAACAGCGGCCCGAACGGGAACCATTTCGCGCGGTACGGCAGTTGCTCGAGCCGGTAGCCCTGCTTCAGAAATCCCTTGCGGAACCGGTAATGGCAAACCGCGATGCCGAGCCACGCGATGAAGCCCGTGATGCCGACCGTATTCAGCAGCCACAGATAGATGCTCTGGTTGTTGGTCAGCGACGTGAGGAAGCACAGCCCGCCGACGGCCATCGTCGCATACAGCGCATTGCGCGGCACGCCGCCCGGCGACAGCGTCGCGAACATCGCCGGCGCGCGCCCTTCCGCCGCGAGGTTGTACAGCATCCGCGTGGCCGCGTAGGTGCCGGAATTGCCGGCCGACAACACAGCCGTCAGGATCACGAGATTCATTGCGCCGGCCGCAAGCCGGAAACCCGCGTGGCTGAACACCAGCGTGAACGGACTCACGCCGATGTCGGTCACGTCGCTCTTCAGCAGGTTCGGGTCCGTGTACGGCACCAGCAGGCCGATCACGAAGATCGCGAACACGTAGAACAGCATGATCCGCCAGAAGATCTGCTTCACCGCGCGCGGGATCGTCTTGCGCGGGTTTTCGGATTCGCCGGCCGTGATCCCGACCAGCTCGGTGCCGAGAAACGAGAAGCCCGCGATCAGCGCGACGCTCATCATCGCGTGCACGCCGCCGACGAACGGCGCGTCGCCCGTCGTGAAGTTGCGCAAACCGACCGGATGCCCGTTGCCGATCAGGCCGGCCGCGATCAGCAGCCCGGCCGCGATGAACGCGACGACGGTGACGACCTTGATCAGCGAGAACCAGTATTCCGACTCGCCGAAGCCGCGCACCGACAGCGTATTCAGCAGGAAGATCAGCACGAGGAAACCGGCGCCCCACCAGATGCCGGGCACGGCCGGAAACCAGTAGCGCATCACGATCTGCGCGGCGACCAGCTCGATCGCGATCGTCACGGCCCAGCTGTACCAGTAGGTCCAGCCGAGCGCGACGCCGAAGCCCTCGTCGACGTATTTCTCGCCGTAGATCGCGAACGAGCCCGACACCGGCATCAGCGCGGCCATTTCACCGAGGCCCGTGACGACGAAATAGACCATCAGCCCGATCGCGATATACGCGGCGATCGCCCCGCCCGGCCCCGCCTGCGCGACCGACGCGCCCGACGCGACGAACAGCCCCGTGCCGATCGAGCCGCCGATCGCGATCATCGCGATGTGACGCCCCTGCAGGCGGCGCTTCAGCGTCGTTCCGGACGGTGCGGCCGTCTCCGCTGCAGCTTGCAAAGCATCCATAGTGTTCACCCTGATTGGATTCGAGCCCGGCGATTTGATTCGGAATGCAAATCGTCTGGCCCGGTCATTCGCGTTGAAGCCGGCCCTTCCCGGCCGGCCGCGTCACACGACGCTGCGCTTGATCGCCTGCAGTTCGGCCGTCGTCACGATCCTCTCGATCCGGAACCGCGGGCTTTCCAGCCACACGTTCGCGATCCGCCGGTACTCGTCGAGATCCTCGCATGCGAGCCGCACGAGAAAATCGAACGTGCCGCTGACGAGCCAGCAATCGAGCACGGCCGGATTCGCCCGCATTTCGTCCTCGAACGGCGCCTGCGAACGCCCGTGGTCGGCCAGCGTGATCTGCGCGATCACGACGATCGGCTTGGTCGCGCGCGGCGCGTTGATCACCGCGCGGTAGCCTTCGATCACGCCGAGCGCCTCGAGCCGCTCCACGCGCGCCTGGCACGGCCGCGGCGTGAGGTTCACGAGTTCCGACAGCTTCCGGTACGAAATCCGCCCGTCGGTGCGCAGGATGTCGAGGATCCGGATATCGATCTTGTCGAGCTGCATCTTCTTGTCGGTCATCCGCGTTCGCTCCGGTCGGGTCGTGGCTGGTGCGCGGAACGCCTGCCGTTCCGCGCGGGGGCCACATTATCCGGCCGAAGCGCCCGCGCACCAATCGGCTAGAACCGCAGCGACAGGCAGGTCAGGCCGCCGTCCATCTTGCGGAACTCGCTCGTGTCGATCACGTGCAGCGGCATGCCGAGCGACGCGATCGCGTCGTGCACGCGCGGATAACCGGCCGGCGTGATCAGCGTGCCGTTCACGCGCAGCGTGTTGCCCGCGTATTCGTCGGCGGCCGAAATCGCGATCCGGCGGTAGTCGGCGAACGCCGGATGCGCGGCGAGCGCTTCGGTCACGAGCAGCGTGTCGTCGCCGAGCGCGTTGACGACCGACTTGAGATGCAGGCCGGCGCCCACCGGCACCGCGACGACCGAATAGCCGTAGCGCGACACCAGCGATTCGAACGCGGCGATGCCTTCGGCGTCGGTACGGCCCGTCAGGCCGATGTAGAAGCGCTTGCCGACCTGCATCACGTCGCCGCCGTCGAGACGGCCGCCCTGCATCGGCAGCAGGTCGCGATGCGCGGCGAGCGCCGCTTCGATGTGCGCCGTCTCGCCGCGCCGCGCGGGCGCGCCGGGCCGCGTGATCACCGCGAATTCCGGCGTCACGACCGCGGTGTCCTCGACGAAGTGCGAATCGGGGAACGCGTCCAGCGGCGGCAGTTCGGTCAGCGCAACGCCGAGCGTGCGCAGCGCGTCGCAGTAGGCGTGGAACTGGGTGAGCGTCTTGTCGTAGTCGGGCGCACCGAGGTCGGCGGTGGTCAGGCCCGCGCCGCAGGACGGCGCGGGACGGCGAACGATCGCTTGCGTGAATTGCATCGACTCCTCCATGGTCAGCGCCGCGCCCGTGCCGTGCACGGGGCGGCTGCGTTGTGTCCGGACCATTATCGGAAGCCAATTTCCGCAATTCGCGTCGATTTCCGCTGCGCCCGCAGCCGATTGCGTCGAATTGCGCATGGCGCGCAGCGGATTCGGCACACGGCCGTTCGTCGCAGGGCGAACGGCCGTGCGCGCATGCGGGATGCCGGCTACGCGCCCGGCGCGAACCCCAGCTGCGAACGGCCGAGCGCCGTGAGATCGCCCTCCGCGCCGCGCCCGTCGAATTCGACCTCGAAATGATCGGCAGGGAAATCGGGCGGGCTCTCGCCGCGCAAGAACGCGGCCCGCTGGCGCCGCAGGTACGCGTCGTTCTTCGCACAACCGGGTGCGGCCGCGATGTACATCACGTTGCTGTCGCCCTTGCCGCGATGCGCATCCTCGACCGCATGCACGACGTCGCCGTGCCAGAACACCGCATCGCCCGGCTCCATGTGCGGGATCGGCACCAGCGCGTCGAGCAGCAGCGCGTGCCATTCGGGCCGGATCGACAGCGCACGGCCCGGGCGCGCGCCGCACAGGTCGTCGTCGGCGACGTCGTCCTGCAGCGCGCGCAACACGACGTAGGCCATCGCGTTCGCGACCGGGATCAGTTGCAGCGTGCCGTCGCCGGGCCCCTGCGGCGTCAGCGCGGTCCAGCCCTGGAAGGTGCGGAACATCGAGCACACGGCCGGCGACGGAATCTCCTCGACGTCGGGACGGAACGCCGCATCGAACGGGTCGTAATCGCGCCAGCGGCCGGCCAGCACGTGACGGTAGACCTGACGAAAATTCGCACCGAGCCAGCGCTCGACCGAGCCGCCGTCGACGTGCGGCGACAGTCCGAGCGACGTCGAACCGGGCGGCCGGCGGCGGATCCGGTCCGCATACGCCGGCACCTGGTCGGGATCGAAGTGCGTGCGCACGCCGTCCGCATGCCGCCACAGACGGTTCAGGAACACGCGTGCTTGCGTCAGCGCCGGCGACTGGCGCGCGGCCACCTGCGGCTTCGACCAGTAGACGCCGTAGATCTGCGGCTTGCCCGACGCGAGGTTGCCGAAATAGCGATCCTCGGCGCGCGCATCGAGCCGCTCGGCGAAGCGGTTCGCATCCAGGTACGCGCCGATCTCGTCGTTCCAGTCGCGCGCCTGCCGCGCGTCGAACACGCCGCGGATCACGACCGCGCCATGCGTGCGGATCGCGGCAATCGCGTGCGGATCGACGGTCCCGCTGGCGATCGCCGCGAACGGCACCACCGGGATCACGTCATGGCCGTACGCGTGCGCGCGCCGGATCGCGTCGACCTGCCGCGCGATGTCGCCTTCCAGTTCCCGGAACGTGGCCGCGTAAGCAGGCAGGTCGGCGCGCAGCGCGCTTTTCGCGTCGCGAATCGCGGCGGGCAGGTCGTCAATCGTCAGTTGCATCGTGGTCTCCTCGCGGACAGGTGTCGTGATGTGCCGTCAGCGTACGACCGGCGCCCACCCGCGAGTACCCCTATCCGGCCAACTATCGATACAATCCTGACAACCGTGCATCACTCGGCGCGATGGCAGACCACGCACAGCTTGTTGCCGTCCGGATCGCGGAAATAGGCGCCGTAGTAGTCGCGGTGATAGTCCGGCCGCAGGCCCGGCGGCCCTTCGCAGGTGCCGCCGTGACGCAGCGCGAGCGCGTGGCAGCGATCGACGTGCGCGCGCGTCGGCGCGGCGAACGCGATCGTATGGCCGTTGCCCGGCTCGGGCGCGCGGCCGTCGAGCGGCCGGCCGAAGAAGAACAGCGGCCGGTCGGCGTCGGCCGGCATCCAGCCCGACCAGCCGTCCGGTTCGCGGAATTTCAGACGCAGCCCGAGTTCCGCGAACAGCGGCGCGTAGAAATCGTAGGCGCGCGAGGTGTCAGTCACACCCACGCAAACATGTGAAAACATGGCATCGCTCCGTCGTGACGATCGCTCACGATCATGCCACGGCGCGATGCCGGCCCTCGCCCGGAGGCCGCGATGAAACCGCAGTACGAGCACGTGACGTTCGCCCCAGGCAGTTCGATCCGCGTGTACCACCGCCAGCTCGCGCGCATCCCGTTCGAATGGCATCGCCATCCCGAATACGAACTGACGCTGACGCTCAACAGCCGCGGCCGTCGTTTCATCGGCGATCACGTCGCGCATTACGCGGACGACGACCTGGTGCTCGTGCCGCCCAACCTGCCGCATACCTGGGCGTCGAACGCCCGCATCGATCCCGATGCGCCCGAAGTCGCGCTCGTCATCTGGTTCGACGGCGACTGGGTGCGCCGGCTGGCCGACTGTTGCCCAGAATACGCGCCGCTGCGCTCGCTGCTGCGGCGTGCCGCGCCGGGCCTGCGCTTCGACGCGGATGCGGCCCGCGCGATGCGGGCGCGGCTGCCGCAGTTGCTCGATCCGTCGCCGCGCACCCGGCTCGCGGCCGCGCTCGACACGCTCGCCGATCTCGCGGAAGCCGGCGGCGAACCGCTCGCCACCGCGCACGCTTACGACCGCGCCGACGGCGCGGCACCGCCCGCCGACACGGCCGCGCCCGAAGCCGAGCGCCTCGACCGCGTGCTCGACGCGATCGACCGGCACTTCCACGAACCGCTGCGCGTCGACGCGCTCGCCGCCGCCGCGCACATGTCCGAACGCACGCTGCAGCGCCTGTTCGTCCGGCATCTCGGTGAAAGCGTCGGACGCTACGTGCAGCGGCTGCGGCTCGCACATGCGTGCCGCCATCTCGTCGGCACCGACTGGCCGATCGCGACCGTGGCCGCGCGCTGCGGCATTCCGAATGCCGCGAACTTCAACCGCCAGTTCCTCGCCGCCCGCGGGATGACGCCGGGCGCCTACCGGCAGTGCTTCGCGCAGCACGGGCGCGCGCCCGACGACGACACGCCCGCACTCGACACACGCCCGCCGTCGCTGGAGCGCCGCGCCGTGACGGACGAGCCGCGGCCGCACAAATGAAAACACCCCGACGGGGTGACCCGTCGGGGTGTCGTGACGTTGCGTTTCGCCAGACGCGAGCGGCCTGCCGGCCGTTCGCGCCGCGCACGACTTAACGTGCGTCGAGCGGCTTCGCTTCGCGCGGCGTATCGCCGATGAACAGCTGGCGCGGACGGCCGATCTTCTGCTCCGGATCGCCGATCATTTCGTTCCACTGGGCGATCCAGCCGACCGTACGTGCCATCGCGAAGATACACGTGAACATCGACGTCGGGATGCCCAGCGCGCGCTGGACGATGCCCGAGTAGAAGTCGACGTTCGGGTACAGCTTGCGCGACACGAAGTATTCGTCTTCCAGCGCGATCTTCTCGAGCTGCATCGCGAGCTTGAACAGCGGGTCGTCGTGCAGGCCCAGTTCGTTCAGCACTTCGTAGCACGTTTCGCGCATCAGCTTCGCACGCGGGTCGTAGTTCTTGTACACGCGGTGACCGAAGCCCATCAGCTTCACGCCCGAATTCTTGTCCTTCACCTGCTTGATGAATTCGGGGATGTTGTCCGGCGAACCGATCTGCTCGAGCATGTTCAGCGCGGCTTCGTTCGCACCACCGTGCGCCGGGCCCCACAGACAGGCGATACCGGCCGCGATACATGCGAACGGGTTCGCGCCCGACGAGCCGGCGAGGCGCACGGTCGACGTCGATGCGTTCTGCTCGTGATCGGCGTGCAGGATCAGGATGCGGTCGAGTGCGCGGACGAGCACGTCGTTGACCTTGTACTCTTCGCACGGGTTCGAGAACATCATGTGCATGAAGTTCGCGCTGTACGACAGCGAGTTCTTCGGATACACGAACGGCTGACCGATGCTGTACTTGTATGCCATCGCGACGAGCGTCGGCAGCTTCGCGATCATGCGGATCGCCGACACTTCGCGGTGACGCGGATCGTTGATGTCGAGCGAGTCGTGATAGAACGCCGACAGCGCGCCGACTGCGGCGACCAGGATCGCCATCGGGTGCGCGTCGCGACGGAAGCCACGGAAGAAGAAGTGCATCTGCTCGTGCACCATCGTGTGCTTCGTGACGGTGTCGACGAATTCCTTCTTCTGCGCTGCGTTCGGCAGTTCACCCTTCAGCAGCAGGTAGCAGCTTTCGAGGAAGTCCGCGTTTTGCGCGAGGTTGTCGATCGGGTAGCCGCGGTACAGCAGCTCGCCCTTGTCGCCGTCGATGTACGTGATCGCCGAATTGCAAGCTGCCGTCGACATGAAGCCCGGGTCGTACGTGAACTTGCCGGTCTGGCCGTACAGCTTGCGGATGTCGATCACGTCCGGGCCCATCGTGCCCTTGTAGATCGGCAGTTCGACGCTCGGCGAGTTGTCGCTGAACGATAGCGTGGCTTTAACATCAGACGGAGTCATGGCACATCCTCAATCGAAATAAAGAAACGGGATTCGATAACGGGCACAGCGCGTTACACCTTGGCGTTACACGTTGCGCAGCATCTCCAACAGCCGGTGAATGTCCGGGCTGTCTAGGTCGCCTTCTGGTTCCTTGCGCGCGAGGAGCAAGTCCATCAGGTCGTTGTCGCTCAGATCGAGCAGGCGCGACAACGCGCCTACGTCTGCATCGGTGAGGTCATGCTCGTATCTGCTGAAGAAACGCTCGAAAATGATGTCGTTCTCCAGCAGACCCCGCCGCGCACGCCAGCGAAGGCGTGCGCGACGGTGCGGGTCGGATTGATGCGAATCGTCGCTCATCTCGCAGACTCCCGCAGGGCCGCCCCAAGGGTGTCGACACCCCCTCGGGGGGCAGCGAACGCAGTGAGCTTGGGGGTCGTCATATCAAACCGCGCGGCGAACCATCAGTTCCTTGATCTTGCCGATCGCCTTCGTCGGGTTCAGGCCCTTCGGGCAAACGTCGACGCAGTTCATGATCGTGTGGCAACGGAACAGACGGTACGGGTCTTCCAGGTTGTCGAGACGCTCGCCGGTAGCGGTGTCGCGGCTGTCCGCGATGAAGCGGTAAGCCTGCAGCAGACCGGCCGGGCCGACGAACTTGTCCGGGTTCCACCAGAAGCTCGGGCACGACGTCGAGCAGCTCGCGCACAGAATGCACTCGTACACGCCGTCGAGTTCGTCGCGTTCTTCCGGCGACTGGAGGCGTTCCTTCTCCGGCGGCGGCGCGTCGTTGATCAGATACGGCTTGATCGAGTGATACTGGTTGAAGAAGTGCGTCATGTCGACGATCAGGTCGCGCACGACGGGCAGGCCCGGCAGCGGACGCAGCACGATCTTCTGCGGCAGGTCGTTCAGGTTCGTCAGGCACGCGAGACCGTTCTTGCCGTTGATGTTCATCGCGTCCGAACCGCACACGCCTTCACGGCACGAGCGGCGGAACGACAGCGTCTCGTCCAGTGCCTTCAGCTTGACCAGTGCGTCGAGCAGCATGCGCTCATGCTGGATCTCGAGCTCGTACGTCTGCATGCGCGGCGCCACGTCCTTGTCCGGATCGTAGCGGTAGACTTCAAAAATGCGTTTTGCCATTTCGGATTCCTTTGACTCGGCTTAGAACGTGCGCGGCTTCGGCGGCACGGATTCGACCGTCAGCGGCTTCATTTGAACCGGCTTGTAGTCGAGGCGATCGCCTTCGCTGTACCACAGCGTGTGGCGCAGCCAGTTGTCGTCGTCGCGGTGTTCGTAGTCGCTGTGCGCGTGCGCGCCGCGGCTTTCCTTGCGTGCTTCCGCCGACACCATCGTGGCGCGGGCCACTTCGATCAGGTTCTCCAGCTCGAGCGCTTCGACGCGCGCGGTGTTGAACACCTTCGACTTGTCCTTCAGGTGGATGTTGTCCACGCGTGCCGCCAGGCCGGCCATCTGCTCGACGCCTTCCTTCAGCAGCGCCGACGTACGGAACACGCCCGCGTGCTTCTGCATCGTCGCGCGGATGTCGTTCGCGACGTCCTGCGTGTATTCGCCCGAGCTCGACTTGTCGAGCTTGTTCAGGCGCGCCAGCGAGAATTCGCCTGCGTCGGCCGGCAGCGGCTTGTGTTCCTTCTGGTTCTTCACGTGCTCGACGATGTGGTTGCCGGCCGCACGGCCGAACACCACGAGGTCCAGCAGCGAGTTCGTGCCGAGGCGGTTCGCGCCGTGCACGGACACGCACGAGCATTCGCCCACTGCGTAGAAGCCGTTGACCGGATCCTTGTGGCCGCGCGACGTGCCGACGACCTGACCGTGGATGTTGGTCGGGATGCCGCCCATCTGGTAGTGGATCGTCGGGACGACCGGGATCGGTTCCTTGATCGCGTCGACGTTCGCGAACTTCAGCGCGATTTCGCGGATCGACGGCAGACGCTTCATGATCGTCTCGGCGCCGATGTGCGACAGGTCGAGCAGCACGTGATCCTTGTTCGGACCGACGCCGCGACCTTCCTTGATTTCCTGGTCCATCGAACGCGAAACGAAGTCACGCGGCGCCAGGTCCTTCAGCGTCGGCGCGTAGCGCTCCATGAAACGCTCGCCGTTCGCGTTGCGCAGGATACCGCCTTCGCCGCGCACGCCTTCGGTGATCAGCACGCCCGCGCCGGCCACGCCGGTCGGGTGGAACTGCCAGAACTCCATGTCCTGCAGCGCGATGCCCGAACGCGCGGCCATGCCGAGGCCGTCGCCGGTGTTGATGAACGCGTTGGTCGATGCCGCGAAGATCCGGCCCGCGCCGCCCGTCGCGAACAGCGTGGTCTTGCCTTCCATGATGTAGACGTCGCCCGTCTCCATCTCGAGGGCCGTCACGCCGAGCACGTCGCCTTCCGCGTCGCGGATCAGGTCGAGCGCCATCCATTCGACGAAGAACTGCGTCTTCGCTTCGACGTTCTGCTGGTACAGCGTGTGCAGCAGCGCGTGACCGGTACGGTCGGCGGCCGCGCAAGCGCGCTGGACCGGCTTCTCGCCGTAGTTCGCGGTGTGGCCGCCGAACGGACGCTGGTAGATCGTGCCGTCCGCGTTGCGGTCGAACGGCATGCCGAAGTGCTCGAGTTCGTACACGACGTTCGGCGCTTCACGGCACATGAACTCGATCGCGTCCTGGTCGCCGAGCCAGTCGGAGCCCTTGATCGTGTCGTAGAAGTGGAAGTGCCAGTTGTCTTCGCTCATGTTGCCGAGCGACGCACCGATACCGCCCTGCGCGGCCACCGTGTGCGAGCGGGTCGGGAACACCTTCGACAGCACGCCGACCGACAGGCCCGCGCGCGACAGTTGCAGCGCCGCGCGCAAGCCGGAGCCGCCTGCGCCGACGATCACCACATCGAACTTGCGGCGCGGGAGGTTAGTTTTGATTGCAGCCATTCTTTACACTCTCCAGAGAATCTGCGCGGCATAGCCCGCACATGCGAGCAGCCAGACGATGGTCAGCGATTGCAGCAGCAGGCGCACACCGACGGGCTTCACGTAGTCCATCCAGATGTCGCGCACGCCGACCCATGCGTGGTAGAAGAGGGAAAGCAGCATCACGAAGGTCGCGAGCTTCATCCATTGCGCGGCGAAGATCGAGGCCCAGCCTTCGTACGAGAAGTCGTGTGCGCCGAAGAACAGGACGAGCAGAATGACCGTGTAGACCGCCATGATCGTGGCGGTGATGCGCTGCGCAAGCCAGTCGCGCAAGCCGTAGTGTGCGCCGACGACGAGGCGCTTCGAGCCGATTCGGTTGTTGGCTGCCATTTTCTTAGAATGCTCCGAACAGTTTGAGTGCCATGGCGATCGTCAGCGCGATCGAGACGACGAAGACGACGACGGCCGTCCGCTTGCCGCCTTCCTTCGTGACGGCGTCGTGGTTGACGTCCATCAGCAGGTGGCGAATGCCGGCGCAGAAATGGTGGAAGAAGGCCCACGACAGTGCGAGGACGATCAGCTTGACGATGATGTTGGAGAGGAAAGCCTTGAAGACTTCGAAGCTGAGCTCGGACGTGAGGCTCTGGTCGAAGAGGAACAGCAGGAACGGCAGGAACAAGAACAGCAGCGCGCCGCTGACTCGATGGAGGATCGACAATATCGCTGCCAGCGGCATGCGATATTTCATCGTGATATCGCCGAATCCGATGTTCCGGTATTCCGGCCTCGGCTTTCTTACTGCATCAGTCATGCTAGACCCCTACTATGTTGTCACACTAATCCGCGATTTTAGCGCCTTTTTATATCGCGCTGCAGCGAAAGTCTGCTCTGGATAATTGCGCGAACAAGAACAAAGGCGGCCCGAAACGTGCTTCGCGAGCGTGGGATTCGCGAACGCACTCGGCTTGAGCCGATACACCGTCAACTCAAGTCATTCTGATAGTAGTACCCGGTCGTGACATACCAGCCGCGACGCACTTCCACCGGCCGGTCTCCGTATGTATAGGACACGCGCTCGACCGACAGCAGCGGGAACCCCGCCGGCACGTGCAGCAGGTCGGCCACCGCCGGCTCCGCCGCCACCGCGCGGATCTTCTCCGTCGCACGGATCATCCGCGTGCCGAACTCGGTCTCGAACATCGCGTAGAGCGGCCCCTTGTACTCGCTCAGCCGCTCGAACGTGAGCCCGCGGAACATCGCGCCCGGCAGCCAGATCTCGTCGAGCACCGTCGCTTCGTTCTCGAACTCCAGCAGGCGGCGCACCTGCACGACGGGATCGGCCGGCTTCAGGTCGAGCTGCCGCGCGATCTCGGCCGGCGCGCGCAGGCGCCGGCACTCGAGCAGGCGGCTGACGTGCGGATGTTCGGCGCCGTCGTCGGCCAGCAGGCGCAGGAAACGGAACTGCGCGCGATCTTCATTGTGCGTCGCAACAAAAGTACCCTTGCCCTGCCGCCGGACCACGAGGTTTTCGGCGGCCAGCTCGTCGATCGCCTTGCGCACGGTGCCCTGGCTGACCTTGTAGCGGGCCGCGAGCTCCACCTCGCTCGGGATGATCTCGCCCGGCTTCCATTCGCCGGATTCGAGACTTTGCGTGATCAATGACTTAATCTGCTGGTATAACGGGCTGAACGTCGGCGACGGCGCCGCCGCAGGCGAAGGTGCGGGATCGCTCGCGCCCGGCTGCCCTGGGCCGCCTGCGCCGGTCTGATTCGCGGTATTCGCCTGGTTCGATGTCATGGCGCGCATTTCATCACAAACCGCACTTTTTCGTCCACTCAATTTCCGCAAAACATCTGTCTTATATAAGACATATGATACCGTTTGACTTTGCGCGTGACGGCTCCTACACTCCCGGTCGAGCAAGGGTTCGCGGGTGCCACAGCGCGTCCCCGGCTACGTGCCACGGCCGTCTCCAGGTTCACCGCGTCTGCCATCGCGAGTCCTCCGCCCTGCTTCAATGCAACGTTACGCACAACGCGCATAGAATGGCGTTTTCGCTAGCGTCCAACGCTTCACCCGTCCTGGAGATTTTCAATGGCTAAGCCCGCAAAGCGCGTTGCCGTCACCGGCGCCGCAGGTCAAATCGCTTACTCCCTGCTGTTCCGCATCGCGAACGGCGACCTGCTCGGCAAGGATCAGCCGGTCATCCTGCAACTGCTCGACCTCCCGCAAGCCCAAGCCGCCGTCAAAGGCGTCGTGATGGAACTCGACGATTGCGCGTTCCCGCTGCTCGCGGGCGTCGTGATCACCGACGATCCGAAGGTCGCATTCAAGGATGCCGACGTCGCACTGCTGGTCGGCGCACGTCCGCGCTCGAAGGGCATGGAGCGCAAGGACCTGCTGTCGGCGAACGCCGAAATCTTCACGGTCCAGGGCGCCGCGCTGAACGAAGTCGCGAGCCGCGACGTGAAGGTGCTGGTCGTCGGCAACCCGGCGAACACGAACGCGTACATCGCGATGAAGTCGGCGCCGGATCTGCCGAAGAAGAACTTCACCGCGATGCTGCGCCTCGACCACAACCGCGCGCTGTCGCAGCTCGCCGCCAAGTCGGGCAAGCCGGTCGCATCGATCGAGAAGCTCGCCGTGTGGGGCAACCACTCGCCGACGATGTACCCCGACTTCCGCTTCGCGACCGCCGAAGGCGAATCGCTGCTGAAGCTGATCAACGACGACGTGTGGAACCGCGACACGTTCATCCCGACCGTCGGCAAGCGCGGCGCGGCGATCATCGAAGCGCGCGGCCTGTCGTCGGCGGCATCGGCGGCCAACGCGGCGATCGACCACGTGCGTGACTGGGTCCTCGGCACGAACGGCAAGTGGGTCACGATGGGCATCCCGTCGGACGGCTCGTACGGCATCCCCGAAGACATCATCTACGGCGTGCCGGTCGTGTGCGAAAACGGCGAGTACAAGCGCGTCGAAGGCCTGGAAATCGACGCGTTCTCGCGCGAGAAGATGGACGGCACGCTGGCCGAGCTGCTCGAAGAGCGCGATGGCGTCGCCCACCTGCTGAAGAACTAAGCATCACGCATCGTGCCGGGCGGCCTTCGGGCAGCCCGGCACGGCCCGCACCGGCTGCCGCCGGCGCGGGCCGACCGATCCGATCCGCACACGTTTTGCCGCCCGCGCCAGCCGCGCACCGGCCCAGAACGCGTCCGAATCCGATTTTCTCCCCGTTGACCCGCTCCCCTGACGTAGACGAGATGGCCGCGCTCACTCCTGCACAAGTGCTGTACGACGGGGCGTCCCCGCCCCCGATCCTGCCCTGCTGCGATCACTACGCGGGCAGCGAAAAGCTGATGCGCAAGTCGCTCGCGCTGCAGGCCGAGCTGGGCCCCGTGTTCGACATCACGCTCGACTGCGAGGACGGCGCGGCCGTCGGCCAGGAAGCCGCGCACGCGGCGCTCGTCGCCGACATCCTCGGCAGCGACGAGAACCGCTTCGGCCGCGTCGGCGTCCGCATCCACGACTTTTCCCACCCGCACTGGCGCGACGACGTGCGCATCGTGCTGCGCGCGGCGCGCGCGCCCGCCTACATCACGCTCCCGAAAGTCGCGAGTGCCGCCGACGCGGCCGAAATGACCGCGTTCGTCGAAGGCACGCGCCGCGAGCTCGGCATCGCGCAGCCGATTCCCGTCGACGTGCTGGTCGAGACGCACGGCGCGCTCGCGCAGGCGGCGGCGCTCGCCGCGTTGCCGACGGTCGGCACGCTGAGCTTCGGGCTGATGGATTTCGTGTCCGCGCACCACGGCGCGATCCCCGATTCCGCGATGCGCTCGCCCGGCCAGTTCGAGCACCCGCTCGTGCGCCGCGCGAAGCTGGAAATCGCCGCGGCCTGCCACGCGCACGGCAAGACGCCGTCGCACAACGTAACGACCGAGGTGCGCGACATGAGCGTCGTCGCCGGCGATGCACGCCGCGCGCGCGACGAATTCGCGTTCACGCGGATGTGGAGCATCCACCCCGCGCAGATCCGCCCGATCGTCGACGCATTCGCACCGCGCACCGACGAAATCGCGCTGGCCGCCGAAATCCTGCTGGCCGCGCAGGCCGCCGACTGGGGGCCGACACGCCACGGTGATACGCTGCACGATCGCGCGAGTTACCGGTATTACTGGTCGGTGCTGCGCCGTGCGCGCGCCGCCGGCCAGCCCGTGCCGGCCGAGGCCGCGCCGCTGTACGGGCCGGCCGCCGCGGGCAGCGCGCCGTAAGCGCGCGCCGCGGCGCCGATACCCGAGTTTCATGCATGCGACGACGCGCGAACCGGATAGAGGTTTGCGAAACGACAAAAAACGTAACGGAGCCCGAAAACCTGATATATACGCGGCCAAATAGGTGAAAATAGCGGCCGCTGCGCGCTTTCGGGGCGCGTGCAGTTTCAAACCGGCCGGCAGTTTCGATTGCCGGCCCTTGTCAACTGATTATCGAAAGGTTCTGACTCCATGAAGAAACTCCTGATCGCTACCGCCATCGGCGCCTTGTCCGCCACGATGCTGGTGTCGGCTCCGAGCGCGTTTGCCCAGGGTACTGCCACGACGACCGCGAAGAAGGCAGCGGCCAAGCGCCCGGCGCCGGCCAAGCGCATCATCCCGCGCAGCAAGAAAGCCCAGGCGCGTGCCGCGGCCAAGGTCGATCCGGTGCCGGAAGGCGCGGTCAAGTGGTCCTGCAAGGAAGGTCTGTCGTTCGACCTCGCTGGCGATATGAAGCGTGACCAGGTCGTCACGGTTCACTGGGCGAAGAAGAACTACAAGCTGCCGCGTCAGACCACGACGACGGGCGCCGACACGTTCTACGATCCGGCAGCAGGCTTCAAGCTGGTCGTGATCCCGACCAAGGCGATGCTGTTCTCCGACGCGAACGGCGGCGAGCGCCTCGCGGACGAATGCGTGACGCCGGAAATGGCGCAAGGCACGCCGGCACCGACGCAATCGAACGAGCTGAAGCCGGCAACGAACTAAGCGCGTTCCCATCGGCCCCTCGATGTCCGCCCCGGTCTCCAACGTCCGCCCTGCTCCGGATACGGTACTCGTCGATATCGTCGACTACGTGCTGAATGCCGGCATCGACAGCGCGCTCGCGCTGGAGACGGCGCGTCATTGCCTGATCGACACGCTCGGATGCGGACTCGAGGCGCTGTCCTACCCTGCCTGCACCAAGCTGCTCGGCCCCGTCGTGCCCGGCACGATCGTGCCGAACGGCGCGAAGGTGCCGGGCACCTCCTTCCAGCTCGATCCCGTCCAGGCCGCGTTCGGCATCGGCGCGATGATCCGCTGGCTGGACTTCAACGACACCTGGCTCGCCGCCGAATGGGGCCATCCGTCCGACAACCTGGGCGGTATCCTGGCGACGGCCGACTGGCTCTCCCGCACGGCCGTCGCGGCCGGCCGGAAGCCGCTCACGATGCGCGACGTGCTGGTCGCGATGATCCAGGCCCACGAGATCCAGGGCTGCCTCGCGCTCGAAAATTCGTTCAACGCGGTCGGGCTCGACCACGTGCTGCTCGTGAAGGTCGCATCGACGGCCGTCGTCGGCCGGCTGCTCGGGCTCACGCGCGACGAGCTGATCAATGCGGTGTCCAACGCGTTCGTCGACGGCCACCCGCTGCGCACCTACCGCCACGCGCCGAACACGGGTTCGCGCAAATCATGGGCGGCCGGCGACGCGACGTCCCGCGCGGTGCGCCTCGCGCTGATCGCGAAAACGGGTGAAATGGGCTACCCGTCGGCGCTCACCGCAAAAACCTGGGGCTTCTACGACGTGCTGTTCGACGGCAGGCCGTTCCGCTTCCAGCGCCCGTACGGCACGTACGTGATGGAAAACGTGCTGTTCAAGATCGCGTTTCCCGCCGAATTCCACGCGCAAACGGCCGCCGAGGCCGCACTGCAGCTGCACGCCCAGCTCTCCGCCGCGGGCCGCACCACCGACGACATCGGCCGGCTCACGATCCGTACGCACGCAGCCGCGATCCGCATCATCGACAAGCAGGGCCCGCTCGCCAATCCGGCCGACCGCGACCACTGCATCCAGTACATGGTCGCCGTGCCGCTGCTGTTCGGCCGGCTGACCGCGGCCGACTACGAGGATTCGGCCGCGGCGGACCCGCGCATCGACGCGCTGCGCGCGAAAGTCGTGTGCGTCGAGGATCCGCAGTTCACGAAGGATTACCACGACCCGGACAAGCGCTCGATCGCGAATGCACTGACGATCGAGTTCACCGACGGGTCGAAGCTTGCCGAGGTGGCGGTCGAATACCCGCTCGGCCACCGGCGGCGGCGGGCCGAAGGCACCCCGCTCCTGGTCGAGAAGTTCAGGACCAACCTCGCCCGCCGTTTTCCGGCCAAGCAGCAACAAGCGATTCTCGACGTGTCGCTGGACCAGGCAAAGCTCGAAGCAATGCCGGTCGATGAGTACGTCGACTTGTATGTGATATAGCCGTCAGATACAGGACTCTTTGTTTCCTAGCCTTAAACCCAGGAAAATCACCATGGCCCACAATCTCCACAAGACCCTCAAGGAATTCGACAGCGGTTCCGGCAAAGGCAAGTTCTACTCGCTGCCGCAGCTCGGCAAGGAACTGAAGACGAAGATCGAACGCCTGCCGGTGTCGATCCGTATCGTGCTCGAGTCCGTACTGCGCAACTACGACGGCAAAAAGATCACCGAAGAGCACATCGAGCAGCTCGCGAACTGGAAGCCGAATGCGAAGCGCGTCGACGAGATTCCGTTCGTGGTGTCGCGCGTCGTGCTGCAGGACTTCACGGGCGTGCCGCTGCTCGCCGACATCGCGGCCATGCGCGGCGTCGCCGAGCGCACGGGCAAGAACCCGAAGAAGATCGAGCCGCTGGTCCCGGTCGATCTCGTCGTCGACCACTCGGTCCAGATCGACTACTTCCGCCAGAAGGACGCGCTCGACCTGAACATGAAGCTGGAATTCCAGCGCAACAACGAGCGCTACCAGTTCATGAAGTGGGGCATGCAGGCGTTCGACACGTTCAAGGTCGTGCCGCCGGGCGTCGGCATCGTCCACCAGGTGAACCTCGAATACCTCGCGCGCGGCGTCCACAAGAAGGCGGACGGCGGCGACACCGTGTACTACCCGGACACCCTCGTCGGCACGGACAGCCACACGACGATGATCAACGGCATCGGCGTGGTCGGCTGGGGCGTGGGCGGCATCGAGGCGGAAGCCGGCATGCTCGGCCAGCCGGTGTACTTCCTGACGCCGGACGTGGTCGGCGTCGAGCTGAAAGGCAGGCTGCGCGAAGGCGTGACGGCCACCGACCTGGTGCTGACGATCACCGAAATGCTGCGCAAGGAGAAGGTCGTCGGCAAGTTCGTCGAATTCTTCGGCGAAGGCACGAAGTCGCTGTCGCTGCCGGACCGCGCAACGATCGGCAACATGGCGCCGGAATACGGCGCGACGATGGGCTTCTTCCCGGTCGACGAAAAGACGATCGACTACTTCGAAGGCACCGGCCGCACGAAGGCGGAAATCGCCGCGTTCGAAAACTACTTCAAGGCGCAGAAGCTGTTCGGCATCCCGAAGGCCGGCGACATCGACTACACGAAGACGGTGACGCTCGACCTCGCAACGGTCGCACCGTCGCTGGCCGGCCCGAAGCGCCCGCAGGACCGCATCGAGATCGGCAACGTCAAGTCGACGTTCACCGACCTGTTCTCGAAGCCGGTCGCGGAGAACGGCTTCGCGAAGAAGGCGGAAGACCTCGACAAGCAGTACACGACGAGCAACAACGTCGACGTGAAGAACGGCGACGTGCTGATCGCCGCGATCACGTCGTGCACGAACACGTCGAACCCGAGCGTGCTGCTGGCCGCCGGCCTGCTCGCGAAGAAGGCGGTCGAGGCCGGCCTTACCGTCGATCCGAAGATCAAGACCTCGCTCGCGCCGGGATCGCGCATCGTCACCGAGTACCTGACGAAGACGGGCCTGCTGCCCTACCTGTCGAAGCTCGGCTTCGAAGTCGCGGCCTACGGCTGCACGACCTGTATCGGCAACGCGGGCGACCTCACGCCGGAACTGAACGAAGCGATCACGAAGAACGACATCGTCGCGGCGGCCGTGCTGTCCGGCAACCGTAACTTCGAAGCGCGCATCCACCCGAACATCCGCGCGAACTTCCTCGCGTCGCCGCCGCTCGTCGTCGCGTACGCGATCGCCGGCAACATCACGCGCGACCTGATGACCGAGCCGGTCGGCAAGGGCAAGGGCGGCCGCGACATCTACCTCGGCGACATCTGGCCGACGAGCGAAGAAATCCACGCGCTGCTCAAGTTCGCGCTCGATCCGAAGAAGTTCGAGGACAACTACTCGAAGCTGACCAAGAAGGGCGACCTCTGGAGCAAGATCGAGGGCGAATCGGGCCAGGTCTACGACTGGCCGAAGTCGACCTACATCGCCGAGCCGCCGTTCTTCGGCAACGACTTCTCGATGGAACCGGCTGCGTCGATCCCCACGGTCAAGGGCGCGCGCGCGCTCGGCATCTTCGGCGATTCGGTCACGACCGACCACATCAGCCCGGCAGGCTCGATCAAGGAAGACTCGCCGGCAGGCAAGTGGCTGAAGGAAAATGGCGTGCAGAAGGCCGACTTCAACAGCTACGGCTCGCGCCGCGGCAACCACGACGTGATGATGCGCGGCACGTTCGCGAACGTCCGGATCAAGAACCTGATGATCCCGGTGAACGCAGACGGCACGCGTGTCGAAGGCGGCCTGACGATTCATCAGCCGAGCGGCGAACAGTTGTCGATCTACGATGCGGCGATGAAGTACGTCGACGCCGGCACGCCGACCGTCGTGTTCGCGGGCGAAGAGTACGGCACGGGCTCGTCGCGCGACTGGGCCGCGAAGGGCACGCAACTGCTCGGCGTGAAGGCCGTGATCGCACGCAGCTTCGAGCGCATCCACCGCTCGAACCTGGTCGGCATGGGCGTGCTGCCGCTGCAGTTCAAGGGCTCGGACAGCGTCCAGTCGCTCGGCATCACCGGTGACGAAACGTACGACATCGAAGGCCTCGGCGACGACTTCAAGCCGCAGCAGGACGTCACGCTCGTGATCCACCGCAAGAACGGCGAATCGCAGCGCGTGCAGGTGCTGCTGCGCATCGATACGCCGATCGAAGTCGACTACTACAAGCACGGCGGTATCCTGCCGTTCGTGCTGCGCTCGCTGCTCGCAGCGTAAGCGCTGTTGCAGGTGCCGTAGCCGCCTCGCGGGCGGCTGCGGCCGATTTGGATGCCCGACCTCGTGTCGGGCTTTTTTTCCGTCTCCGAATTGCCGGGCACCGACCGCACGCACGTTTTCGATCGGCATCGCGTGTCACAATGGCGCGACCGTCGATCCCGCCCCCACGCCATGCGCCGCCTCGCCCTGCAACTCGCCGCGACACTTTTCCCGTTGATGATCGCCACGGCGACGCTCGCCGATCTTCAGTATTTCCACAAGCGCTTTGCAGGACGGATCGGCGGCCGCTATGCGTTCACGATGGACGTCAAGAATGTCGACGGCAAGCTGACGGGCAGCTACCGCTACGTCGGCAAGCACACCGATATTCCGCTAAGCGGCAAGATCGACCCGTCGGGCAGCTTCACGATGGACGAGACAGGCGGCACCGGGCAACGCACCGGCACGTTCACGGGCAAGGTGGCCGGCAACGCGCTAGACGGCACCTGGGCATCGTCCGACGGTGCTCGGCGCCTGCCCGTCGACGCGCGACAGACCTCTGAAATCGTCATCGGCTCGAAGCGCGAGATTCTCACGCAGGCGATCGGCACTTACGCGCTCGACAGCGTCTCCGGCTCCGGTGGCGCCAATGCGATGTGGGACTCGTGGCGGAACAAAGGCCGATGGGAATCCAACGTATCGAGCATTTCGATGGCGCGGCGCGAATTCTCGGACGTGAGCCTCACGCGCAAGGATCTGCGGCGACTCGACAGCATGACGATCACCGTGGACCCGGCGCTCGCCACGCGCCTGAACGTCGATGGCAAGGTACTGGTGTCGATCCCGTACCGCGACGCGGGGATGCAGTACGAGATCGGCGCGCCCCACGACAGCGTCGTCGAAGACGGGCTGAAAGCACTGTCGCCTGCCACCACGGTGCATGACGAGCAGCTCTACCTGCTCGCCCGCGACGCGATCGACTTCGTCCCCGCGATGTCGGGAAATTTTCTGCCCGACGACAGTCCGGACATCGTGACGGTCAGCTATGCAGTCGTCGACAAAACCTTCACCGTCTATCTGCAAGACGGCAACTGCTGCGGCGGCACCCTGTTCACGTTCCGACGCAAGGGCAAGTGACGCGATCCGCGCTCGTACGTAGGGCCGCTGACGGACAGTGCGCGACGCGTCGAGGCGCGGACAGCGGCATTCAGGACAATCCTGCCCGGGACGTTCGACGTCCGCGCAAGTGCTGCCGGTAATCGCGCGTCGCCCAAAGCGTCACGCCGCGTTGTCCGCACGCGCCTTCGCGCCGGCACCGGCGCCCGCTCGCCGCGCATTCTTCTTCAAATGCGTGCGGTTGTATTCGATCGCCGCGCGCACGAGCTGCTTCAGCGCCCGCTTGTCGAGCCGGTCGCCTTCGAAGAAATCGATCGCGCGCCGCGCATTGCCGTCGAGGCCGTCGTTGAACAGCTGGTCGGGATCGGGCAGGTGCGCGCCGTGCATGAAGGTCACCTTCACCTTGCCCTTGTGCGCATTCGCCACCGCGATCATTCCGTCGCACTCCCAAACGGGACTGCCCATCCATTTCCATTCCTCGACGATGCCCGCTTGCGCGCCGAGGATCGTCTCGCGCAGCTCGGCGAAGGTCTTGCCGCGCCAGTCGTCGATGCCGGCGATCAGCGCGTCGATACGCTGCGACGGCGTGAGGTCCGTGGTGCTCATGTGCGCGCCTCCGTGCCTGCGTCCGGGCGGGCCAGGACCTGTTCGAGCGCGTCGAGGAACCGGACCCAGCCGTGCTGCGCGCCGCGGTACGCCTGCTCCTGATCCGTGCGGAAACCGACCTGCTCCATCCGCAGGTGCGTGCCGGCGGGCGTTGGCGTGAGCGTCCACGTGACGACGCTTTCGAGCCCGTACGCGGCCCACGTATAAGACAGCGCGCGCGGCGGCTCGATCGTCAGGATCGTGCAGTCGACCGAACCCCAGTCGGCGCGGAAGCTGAAGGCGCGGCCCGCGACGGGCTCGAAGTCGCTCTTCATCAACCATGCCTCGATCAGATGCGGTTGCGTGAGCGCGCGCCAGATCTTCTCCGGCGGATGAGGCAGCTCCCGTTCGACGACGACGGAGCGCGTTTCGGTGGTGGCCTGGTTCATTACTGATCCATCCTTTTCAGAAGGTCTTCGAGGGCGTCGAACCGGTTCTGCCAGAAGCCGGCCATCTGGCTCGTCCAGTCGATCAACGGGGCCAGCGCTTGCGGCTGCGCGCTGTAGTGCGTCTGCCGGCCTTCGTGACGGTCGCTCACGAGCCCGGCCTGCTTCAGGACGCCGAGATGCTTCGAGACGGCCGGCTGCGAGACGCCCGCGTGGGCCGTCAACGCGGCGACCGTCAGCTCGCCGTCCGCGCACAGCCGCTCGAAGAGCGCACGGCGCGTCGGATCGGCAAGCGTCCTGAAAAGCATGTCGTGGGCGTTCTGCATGTCCTTATTCATAACTCGCTGGTTATGGGTTGAAGGATATCCGGTGAACGGCGAGAGTCAAGGCGGAATTTCACGCACGACGCTGCGCGATCTTGCGTGTGCCCGTCGTCCGCCCGGCACGCCCATGCGCAGGTCTGGATTCGAGCAATCCCTCTAATCCGCAATTGCCGCATGCGATCCGAAAGCCGCCCGCAAGACCGCCGGAAGCCCCGTTCCACAGTTCGGGAAACGTTCGCGACCGGCCGGCCTCTTTTTTATGCACGTGCGAAACCGTTCGTGCCGCATCGCCCCGTTTGACCACATAGTGCGACGCGGCACGCGGCAACGACCGGACACGCACGCTGCACGCACGCGTCGATCCGCTCTGCGATCGTGTACGTTCCGGCGCCGCGACGAGCGACTCGTGCGTACGAACGTCGCGCGTTGCCGCGCCGTCGTGTCGAGAACCGGTTCCGTTCGTCGCGGGCGCGATCGCGTGCGCGCGGGCCGCCCTGCCTGCGCGCACACGTGCCGATGTCAGAACTGACAGCTAGGGAAACTGGCAGCTACCTGAACGGCAGCGACGCCCTACGCTCGTCACCGCTCGCGACCCCACAAGGGTCGAGGGCTCCAGCAACGTCGTTTCTCCTAAAAAGGACTCCCGATGAAAAGGAATGCCTGGTTTGCCCTGCCCCTGCCGTCGCCCCGCCGCCTCGCGTGCGTGGCACCGCTCGTGTTCGCCGCCGCTGCGGCGCATGCGGCGACGGATTGGGTCGACACCCATACGAAGGCCTTTCTGACCGGCCCGCAGTTGATGGCGCGCAGCGCGGCGCCGTCGCTCGAACTCGCGGCCGGCGAAACGACCAACGTCGTCGTCAGCCTGAAGCTGCGCAACGCCGCGCAGCTCAAGCAACTGGCGCGCGACGTGAACAGGCCGGGCAGCGCGCACTACCACCAGTACCTGACGCCCGAGCAGTTCCTCTCCAGCTACGCGCCGACCGAAGCGCAGGTAAAGTCGGTGGTCGACTATCTGCACAAGAGCGGCTTCACGAACGTCGAGGTCGCGCCGAACCGGCTGCTGGTCTCCGCCAGCGGCACGGCCGGCACGGTGAAGGCCGCGTTCAACACGTCGCTCGTGCACTTCCAGTACGCGGGCCGTTCGGGCTACGCGAACACGTCGACCGCACAGGTGCCGCGCGCGCTCGGCGACGTCGTCGGCTCGGTGCTCGGGCTGCAGAACGTCGCGCGTGCCCATCCGATGCTGCGCATCGGCAACGTGGCGAAGCCGCAGGCGCTCGCGGCCGGCACGGCCACCGGCCACTATCCGAAGGAATTCCCGGGCCTCTACAACGCGACCGGCGTGCCGACCGCGGCCGGCGTGACCGTCGGCATCATCACGATCGGCGGCGTGTCGCAGACGCTCGCGGACCTGAAGCAGTTCACGTCGAGCAACGGTTACGGCACGGTGTCGACGCAGACGGTCAAGACCAACGGCTCGGGCGGCAGCTATACCGACGACCAGGACGGCCAGGGCGAATGGGATCTCGACAGCCAGTCGATCGTCGGCTCGGCCGGCGGCCAGGTCGGCAAGCTCGTGTTCTACATGGCGGACCTCAACGCCAGCGGCAACACGGGGCTCACGCAGGCGTTCAACCGCGCGGTGTCGGACAACACCGCGAAGGTGATCAACGTGTCGCTCGGCTGGTGCGAAACCGACGCGAACGCCGACGGCACGATCGACGCCGAGGAACAGATCTTCACGACCGCCGCCGCGCAAGGCCAGACGTTCTCCGTTTCGTCGGGCGACGAAGGCGTGTACGAGTGCAACAACCGCGGCTATCCGGACGGCGCGAACTACACGGTGTCGTGGCCGGCTTCGTCGCCGCACGTGCTCGCGATCGGCGGCACGACGCTCTACACGACGTCGGCGGGCGCGTTCTCGAACGAGACGGTGTGGAACGAAGGGCTCGACGGCAACGGCAAGCTGTGGTCGACGGGCGGCGGCGTCAGCACGATCCTGCCCGCGCCGTCGTGGCAGTCGGGCAGCAACCGCCAGTTGCCGGACGTCGCGTTCGACGCCGCGCAAAGCACCGGCGCGTACATCTACAACTACGGCCAGTTGCAGCAGATCGGCGGCACGAGCCTCGCCGCACCGATCTTCACGGGCTTCTGGGCGCGTCTGCTCGCAGCCAACGGCACGGGGATCGGCTTCCCCGCCGGCAATTTCTACGCCGACATTCCGTCGAACCCGTCGCTCGTGCGCTACGACGTGGTATCGGGGAACAACGGCTATCAGGGGTATGGCTACAAGGCAGGCACCGGCTGGGACTACACGACCGGCTTCGGCAGCCTGAACATCGCGAACCTCAACAAGCTGATCAAGTCAGGCGGGTTCTAAGCGAAGCGTGACGGCCGGCGCGCGGCGGGAGTGCGTTGCGCGCCGGTTCGAGACTTTACGGCGATCGCGGTCCGATCGTCGGCCTGCGCGTGGACCGTGCCCATCCCTACTCGGTCGCGCGCTCGCTCGCGGGCTCCGACGCGGCCGGCACACCGGCCCGATGCGACGGCGCAAAGAGCCGCAGCCCGCTCGCGACGCTCGCGGCCCCGGCGAAGCCCGCGCCGAGCATCAGTGCCAGTGTCGGCCCGTGGCGCCCCGCGATCCCGAACGACAGCGCGACGAGCGCCGCGCCCGTCGCCTGCCCGATCAGCCGCGCGGTCGCGATGATCCCGCTGGCGCCGCCGCTGCGCTCGGGCGGCGCGCTCGACATCAGCGCCTTCAGGTTCGGCGACTGGAAAAAACCGAAGCCCGCGCCGCACAGCATCATCCGCCAGCCGATGTCGATGACGCCCGGCGCCGCCGGCAACGCGGCGAGCGACACCATGCCCGCGCTCAGCAATGCAAGACCGATCGCGCCGAGCAGGCCTGGCGGATAGCGATCCGACAACCGGCCCGCGATCGGCGCGGCGAACGCGACGATCGCCGACCACGGCGTCATCAGGAACCCCGTCTCGACCGCGTTGCGATGCAGGACGGTTTCGAAATAGAACGGCAGCGACACGAACGCAAGCCCCTGCGCGGCGAACGCGCACACGGCGGTCAGTGCCGACAGCGTGAACACCGGCCGGCGAAACAGGTCGACCGGCAGCATCGGCGCCGGATGCCCGGCCTGGCGGCGGATCAGCAGCCAGCCGAACGTGACCGCGACCGCGGCCGCCGCGCACACGACGGCAAGCGGCCCGCGCTGCGCGAATTCGCCGAGCGCGAAGATCAGCGACGCGAACGTGATCACGTTGAACAATGCGGCGACCGGATCGAACGCATGCTTGCCGCGCGCCGTCTGCGGCAGCGACGGAATCGCCACTGCAAGCGCGAACACGCCGAGCGGCACGTTCACCGCGAACAGCCACGGCCACGCGGCAACCGACAGGATCAGCGATGCGATGGTCGGCCCCACCGCGAACGACACGCCGACCACGAGCGCGTTGAAGCCGACGCCGCGCCCGAGCCGGTGCGCGGGAAACAGGCCGCGGATCAGCGCGACGTTGAC
This sequence comes from Burkholderia metallica, assembly GCF_001718555.1. NCBI lineage: Bacteria > Pseudomonadati > Pseudomonadota > Betaproteobacteria > Burkholderiales > Burkholderiaceae > Burkholderia > Burkholderia metallica. The sequence continues at coordinate 892,096 of NZ_CP013403.1, read as the reverse complement.
GCTCATGATCGCGCTCGCGCCGAAGCCCTGCACGATCCGCGCGGCCGTCAGCATCGGCAGCGTCGACGCGAGCGAGCAGCCGAGCGATGCGAGCGTGAACACCGCGAGCCCGGCGACGTACACGCGCTTGTGGCCGACGATGTCACCGAGCGACGCGAACGGCAGCAGCGTCGCGACCATCGCGAGCTGGTATGCGTTGATGATCCACACGGACGCGGCCGGCGACGCATGCAGGTCGGTCGCGATCGCGGGCAGCGCGGTGTTCGCGATCGCGGTGTCGAGCGTCGCGAGCGCGACGGCCAGCAGCACGGCGGACATCGCGCGCCAGTTGACGGCCGGCTCATGCGCGCCGGCTGGGGTAGCGAATTCGGACAAGATGAAGCTCGGCTGACGAGCGACGCGGGGTGCCGCGTCGCGGATTGGACTCGCGGCGGCGTTCCGGTCGCACCGCACGGAACGCGCGCCGCCGCGCCCCGTATTGTTGCAGAGCCGCATCGAACGTGCAGGCCGCCGCGTCGTCAGTCAGCGAAATGAAAGCCGCCGCGTGGCCGTGCGGGAAGCACGACCAGCGGGCGCGGCACGCCGGCCCGCCTCGTCAGCTCACCGCGCGCCGCGCATTGCGCCCGCGCAGCCATTCGAGCGCCAGCAGCAGGCTCGTCGAGAAAATGATCAGGATCGTTGCGAGCGCAGCGATCGTCGGGCTGATGTTCTCGCGAATGCCGGTGAACATCTGGCGCGGCAGCGTCGTCTGGTCCGCACCCGCGAGGAACAGCGTGACGACCACCTCGTCGAACGACGTCGCGAACGCGAACAGCGCGCCCGACATCACGCCCGGCGCGATCACCGGCAGCGTCACGCGAAAGAACGTCGACACCGGGTTCGCGCCGAGCGACAGGCTCGCGCGCACGAGGTTCTGGTTGAAGCCCTGCAGTGTCGCGGCAACCGTCGTCACGACGAACGGCACGCCGAGCGCCGCGTGCGCGGCGATCAGCCCCGTGTAGGTGTTCGCGAGCCCGAGCGGCGCGAAAAACAGGTACATGCCGACGCCCACCACGACCACCGGCACGATCATCGGCGACAGCAGCACGGCCATCAGCAGCCCCTTGCCGCGGAAGTCGGCCTTCGTCAGACCGATCGCCGCGAGCGTGCCGAGCACGGTCGCGACGACGGTCGCCGACGGCGCGACGATGAAGCTGTTCTTCGCCGCCATCCGCCACTCGTCGGATGCGATCAGGTTCTCGTACCAGCGCGTCGAGAAACCCGGGATCGGATAGACGAGGAACGTGCTCGACGAGAACGACAGCGGCACGATCGCGAGCACCGGCAGGATCAGGTACAGCAGCGTCAGCACGACGAGCACGCGCAGCGCGACGTACCACGCGCGCTCGACGAACGACATGTGCGGCGCGAACAGCGGCCTGGCGAGTTTCATGGTTCGAATCCCCTTCCCGTTTCGTGGCGTGTTCCGGCCCGGCCGCTCAGCCGAGGCTCACGTTGGTGCGCGTGAAGCGCCCGTACACCGCGTACAGCACGAGCGTCGCCGCGAGCAGCAGCCCGCCGAGCGCACACGCCATCCCCCAGTTGATCGTCACGTTCGTGAAGTACGCGACGTAGTAGCTGACCATCTGGTCGTTCGGCCCGCCGAGCAGCGCGGGCGTGATGTAGTAGCCGATCGCGAGGATGAACACGAGCAGCGCGCCCGCGCCGACGCCCGGATAGGTCTGCGGCACGTACACGCGCCAGAACGCGGCGAACGGATGGCTGCCGAGCGACACGGCCGCGCGCTGATAGGTCGGCGGGATCGACTTCATCACGCTGTAGAGCGGCAGGATCATGAACGGCAGCAGGATGTGCGTCATCGAGATGTACACGCCGACGCGGTTGAACAGCAGCGTGAGCGGATGCGAGATCAGCCCGCTGCCGATCAGCGCCTTGTTGACGAGCCCTTCGCTCTGCAGCAGCACGATCCATGCGGCGACGCGCACGAGCACCGAGGTCCAGAACGGGATCAGCACGAGGATCATCACGAGGTTCGCGCGACGCTCGGACAGCGTCGAGATCCAGTACGCGAGCGGGTAGCCGAGCAGCAGCGCGAACAGCGTGACGGCCACGCCGATCACGAACGTGCGGCCGAAGATCGCAAGATAGATCGACTGGTCGGGATCGGCCTGCACGATATGGCCGAAGCCGTCCTGCTTGTGGTCGAGCGCGGCAAGCAGGTAGAACGGCGACACCTGGCTGCCGTTCTTCGCGATCGCCTGCCAGTATGCGACGTCGCCCCAGCGCGAATCGAGGTCGATGAATTTCGCGCGCATCTGCGCGGGCGTGAGCGCCGCGTCATTGTCGCCCTTCAGCGGCATCGCGCGCGCCGTCTTCGCGACGAGCGAGCGATAGCCGGGAATCTCGGTGTTCAGGCGCCGCGCGAGCGCCCCCATCGCCTCGCTGTCGGCCACCTTCGTCATGTCGGCCGCGAGCGCGACGTACGCGGCGTCTGCCGGCGGCGCCTTGCGGTCCCAGCCCGACAGCGCGGCGACCGTGTTCGGCAACGCGGTCGCGATCTCCGGGTTCTGCACCGCGCGCGTGAGCAGCGTGCCGATCGGCACGACGAAAATCAGCAGCAGGAAAATCGCGAGCGGCGCGACCAGCAGCAGCGCCATCGTGCGCTTGCGGGCCTCGGCGGCTTTCAGCTCGCGCTTGAGCGCGGCGTTCGGCGGCGAGGAAGGCGCGATCGTCATCGTATTCAACGGTTCTCTCCGGCCGGGCACGTTCCGGCGGAAGGCCGCGCGACACGATCGACGTGCCGCGCGGCCGGTTGCATCAGGACACCGTTCAGGAGGCCTGACCGGTTACTTCGTCGCCCATGCGGCGAAGCGCTGCTCGAGCTCGTCGCTGTGGTCGGTCCAGAAGCCGATGTCTTCCAGCACCGCGTTCTTGCCGTTGGCCGGCGAGTTGGGCAGGTTCGCGAGCGTCTTCGGGTCGAGCGCCTTGATCGCCGCAATGTTCGCCGGGCCGTACGCGATGTGCTGCGCATACGCCTGCTGCGGCTTCGGCGTCAGCGAATACGCGATGTACTGCTCGGCCAGCGCCTTGTTCGGCGAACCCTTCGGAATCGCCCAGTAGTCGAGGTCGTAGATGCTGCCGTTCCACACGACCTTCAGGTTCTTGCCTTCCTTCTGCGCGGCGTCGATGCGGCCGTTGTACGCGGTCGACATCACGACGTCGCCGGCGACGAGGAACTGCGGCGGCTGCGCGCCCGCTTCCCACCACTGGATGTACGGCTTCAGCTCGTCGAGCTTCTTGAACGCGCGGTCCTGGCCGGCCTTCGTGCCGAGCACCTTGTACACGTCCTTCGGTGCGACGCCGTCGGCCATCAGCGCGAATTCGAGGTTGTAGCGCGCACCCTTGCGCATGCCGCGCTTGCCGGGGAATTTCTTCACGTTCCAGAAATCGGCCCAGCCGGTCGGCGCCGACTTCAGCTTGTCCGCGTTGTACGACAGCGCCGTCGACCACACGAAGAAACCGACGCCGCACACCTGCGGAGATTCCGGAATCAGGTCGGACTTCTTCGCGATCTTCGACCAGTCGAGCTTCTCGTACAGCCCTTCGTCACAGCCGCGGTTCAGGTCACCCGATTCGACTTCGACCACGTCCCAGTTGACGTGCTTCGCCTCGACCATCGCCTTCACCTTCGCCTGCTCGCCGTTGTATTCGACGGCGGTGACCTTGTTGCCGGTCGCCTTCTCGAACGGCTGGTTGAACGCAACCTTCTGCGCGTCGCCGTTCGCGCCGCCGAAGTTGACGACCGTAAGCTCGGCAGCCGATGCCGATGCGCCGACGACGGCGAGCGCCAGTGCCAGCGCGGTGCGCCGTGCGGTAAAGCGTGCTCGGTTCATGGTGGTTCCTCTCCTCTCGTGGTGGAAGTGGGCAGTTGTTGTTGACGACGTGCTGCGGAAAATCGGGAAAACCCTGCTCAAGCGAACACGCGCAGGTGTTCGGGCGCGAACGCGAGCGCGACCGGTGCGCCGGGCGAGAACGCATCGAGCGCGCCGGTGCCGAGCGGCACCTTCACGAAGCATTCGTCCTGGCCCGGCAGCGCGCAGCGCATGCGCACGTGATCGCCGAAATAGATGAGGCTGCGGGCCTCGCCGCTCAGCCGGTTGGCGGCCGCGCCGTTCGCGTGACCGTTCGCGCCGTGCACGGCCAGGCTCATGCGTTCGGGGCGGATGCACGCGACGGCCGGCGCGCCTTCCGCGGCTTCGCCGATGCGGCGGCCGACGAGCTTCGTGCCGTCGTCGAGCCGGAATTCGCAGAACTCGCCGTCGACGCGCGCGATGGTGCCGCGCAGCCGGTTGCTGTCGCCGATGAAGTTCGCGACGAATTCGTTGCACGGCGATTCGTACAGGCGGTCGACGGTGTCGAGCTGCTGCACGATGCCCTTGTCGAACACGGCGACGCGATCGGACATCGTCAGCGCCTCGCCCTGGTCGTGCGTCACGTACACGAAGGTCACGCCGAGCTTTTCGTGCAGCGCCTTCAGTTCGTACTGCATGTGTTCGCGCAACTGCTTGTCGAGCGCGCCGAGCGGCTCGTCCATCAGCACCAGCTTCGGCTCGAACACGAGCGCACGCGCGAGCGCGATGCGCTGCTGCTGGCCGCCCGACAGCTGCGCCGGGTAGCGTTTCGCGAAGCGCTCCATCTGCACCATCTTCAGCGCATGCGCGACACGCTCCACGCGCTCGGCCGCCGGCAGCTTGCGCACGGTCAGCGGATACGCGACGTTCTGCTCGACCGTCAGGTGCGGAAACAGCGCGTAGTTCTGGAACACCATGCCGATGTTGCGCTTGTGCGGCGGCACGGTGTTCAGCAGCTCGCCGTCGAGGCGGATCTCGCCGCCGGTCGGGAATTCGAAGCCGGCGAGCATCATCAGGCAGGTCGTCTTGCCGGAGCCCGACGGCCCGAGCAGCGTCAGGAATTCCCCGCGGTGGATGTCGAGGTCGAGCGATTTGACGACCAGCGTTTCGCCGTCGTAGGTCTTCCGCACGCCGCGAAAGCTGACGATCACATCATCGGACTTCATCGTGGCTGTCCCCTTGCTTCGCGACAATTGATTTTGAGATGCGAGCCACTATACGGCGCGCACGGTTCTACAATAGGGAACCATTTCAATATTACTAGTAGGACCACTTTGGATACCGTGATCCTCGCCGACTGGCTCTCCGCCCGTCTCGACCGCAGCTCGCCCGAGCCGATGTACCGGCAGTTGCTGCAGCAGATGCAACAGGCCATCCTGACCGGGGAATTGGGGCCAGGAATCAAGCTGCCGAGTTCGCGCACGCTGGCGGCCGACCTGTCGATCGCGCGCAATACCGTGCTGCACGTGTACGACCAGTTGACGGCCGAAGGCTATGTGCTGACGACCACCGGCAGCGGTACCTACGTGGCCGACACGCGGCCGGACGCCGCCGCGATCCACGTGCCGGGCGCCGCGCCGTCGCCGTCGAGCGCCGACGAAGCGCCGCTGCCGGACGCGCAGGGCGGCCTGTCGATGCGCGGCCGGCAACTGATCGAGCACGCCGGCGTGTCGCGGCGCCAGTGGGGGGCGTTCATGCCGGGCGTGCCGGACGTGTCGGAATTCCCGAGCCGGACGTGGAGCCGCCTGCAGGCGCGGCTGTGGAAGGAGGCGAATCCGGAGCTGCTGACCTATGCGCCGGGCGGCGGCTACCGACCGTTGCGGCGCGCGCTCGCCGATTACCTGCGTGTCGCGCGCTCGGTCAAATGCTCGCCGGACCAGGTGATCATCACGACGGGCATCCACCAGTCGATCGATCTCGCGGTGCGGCTGCTGTCCGACATCGGCGATCGCGCGTGGGTCGAGGAGCCGTGCTACTGGGGCGTGCGCAGCGTGTTGCAGGCGGCCGGCCTCGCACTGACGCCGGTGCCGGTCGACCAGGAAGGGCTCGACCCGCGCGCGAGCGACATGCAGCATCCGCCGCGGCTCGTGCTCGTCACGCCGTCGCATCAATACCCGCTCGGGATGGTGATGAGCCTCGCACGGCGCCGGATGCTGCTCGAATACGCACGCCGGCACCGCTGCTGGATCATCGAGGACGACTACGACAGCGAGTTCCGCTACGGCAGCCGCCCGCTCGCATCGCTGCAGGGGCTCGACGACGGCGGTCGCGTGATCTACGTCGGCAGCCTCGGCAAGATGCTGTTCCCGGGGCTGCGGATGGGCTACATGGTCGTGCCCGAGCATCTGGTCGACACGTTCCGCACCGGGTTGTCGGAGCTGTACCGCGAAGGCCAGCTGATGCAGCAGGCCGTGCTCGCCGAATTCATCATGGACGGCCACCTGACTTCGCACGTCAGACGAATGCGCACGCTGTACGGCGAGCGCCGGCAGCTGATGATCGACGCGATCCGCGCGCGCTTCGGCGACGCGCTGCCCGTGATGGGCGACGAGGCCGGCCTGCATCTCGTGCTCGGCCTGCCCGACGCGTGCGACGATCGCGCGGTCACGCAGAGCGCGTTCGACGCGGGCGTGATCGTGCGCCCGCTCACCAGCTACTACAGCAGCGTGGACACCGCGCAGCGCGGCCTGCTGCTCGGCTATGCGTGCGTCGCGCACGAAGGCATCGGGCCCGCGTTCGACACGCTCGCGAATACCATCGAGCAACACCTGCCGCGCGATCTCACGCGCGCGGCATAGCGGCCCGCGCCCACGTTACGGCGTGCCGCCCGCCCCGCGATCGAGCGATGCCGCGCGCACGGCTTCGCCGGGCTTCGTGAACACGCGCTGCCGCAGCGCGGCGATCTGCGCGTCGCGATCCTGCGGCGACAGGCCGGCCGATTCGATCTGCTTGCGCTGCGTCGCATAATCCGCGTAGCGGCTCTGCCACGATGCATCGTCCTGCTGCATCTGCGCGACCCGCGCGGCGGCTTCGGGGCCGAGCGTCTGCGTCAGTTGCGCGCGCATCGCATCCGGCGTCGCGCCGCTCTTCTGCAGTTGCGCGATCTGGTCGATCGCCGCGCGCTGCTGGTCGATGCGCTGCCGCTCGGCGCGTTCGCCGGCCGGCATCTGCTGGTCGAGCGCGGCGAGCCGTTCGGCCTTCTGCGCGTCCGTCAACGCGGGATCCTGCGCGATCTTCAGCCGCGCGAGGTCGTAGCGCTGCCGCCACTGCTCGTCACCGAAGAACGGCTGGCTCCAGTCGCCGAGCGTGCGATACGCGATCGACGCGCGCTGGTCGAGCGCGAGTTGCAACGCGCCCAGGTCGGACTTGTCGACCGCGCCGGCGTCGCGCAGTTTCGCGAGCGCGTCGAGATACGCGCGATACCGGTGCCACACGTCGAGCGCGTCGGCCTGTGCCGCGGTGCCGTCGAGCTGCGCGGCAATCTCGCGCACGACGAACGCGTCGAGCGCGGCCGCGCTCAGGTCGCTCCGCGCGGTCAGGCAATAGTCGAAGAAATCGCGCACCGCGTGCGATTTCGCAAGACGGCCGCCGGCATCGAGCGGCAAGCGCGGCGCACTGGAGCCGGCCAGCGACGGCGGCAATCCCGCGCTGGCCGGCACGGCGGCCTGCGCCGGTGCGGCGGCGGAGCCGCCTGCCGCCGACGCGTCCGGCAACTCGCCGGCGGTACCGGCCCCGCGATGCCAGCCGGCGCCGTTCCACATCGCCACGCTGGCAATCGCCGCCAGCCCCACGACACCGTAGACCACGGCGCGCCGCGCCAGCGGCGCGCGCCCTTCTCGTACCGTCATCGATTACACGCCCGCCAGCTTCAGCCGGTTCGCATGCGTGCGGATCACGGCGACCGGATCTTCCGCATACGCGCCGCGCACGCCGAGCAACTGGTTGATCTCGTCGAGATGGTTCCACTTGTAGCTCGTGCTCAGCACCTTGCCGTACAGCGCACTGCACTTCGACACGAGCCCGTCGTTCTGCCCGGAGCCGCGGTTGATCATCACCGTGCCGGTGCCGAACAGCGCGAGCGTCGACAGGTCCAGCGCATTCGCCGGATCCACGACAGGAATGGTGCTCGTATCCGTCGCCCCGGTGACGCCGAGCACCGACAGCGTCGGCTGGATCGCCGTGCCGGCCCACGAATACAGCAGGTGCGTGCTGCCGCCGACGGTTTCCGTCGGCGCGCCGGTCTGGCAACTGCCCGGCGCACCCAGGCCCGCGCTCGGGTAGTTCTGGTTGTACGTCGCTGCCCGTGCGGTCGTCAGCGTCTGCAGCGCGGCAAGCGCGTCCTGGTTCGTGTTGTGGCTGCTGCTCGTCAGGATGCCGAACACATTGACGAACGCGGCGATCACCGATGACGACAGCCCGGTGGGATCGTAGGCGAGCACGCTCTGCACGAAGTCGGCGAACTCGGAGCCGCGATGCGGCGTGCCGATCGTCGTCACCGACGCGACGAGATCGGGCGCGACGGCCGCGACATAGCGCGACGTGAGACCGCCCTGGCTGTGGCCGACGAGATTGACCTTGGTCGCCCCCGTCGCCGCGAGCACCGTCTTCACGTATGCGAGCAGCTGTTCACCACGCCCGTTCGGGCCGTCGTCGCTCTGGAACCCCGACAGGTTCGCGACGTAGACGGTCGCACCGTTCTTTTGCAGGTCCTCCTGGATACCGTACCAATACTCGAGCACGCCGGCGTACTTGTCGGTACCCGTCAGCCCGTGCACGAGGATGATCGGATAACGCGTCGCCGCGTAGCCGTCGGCGGGCGCGGTCGCCGCCATCGCCGCGTGCGTCGTCGCCAACGTCGTCACGGCGGTCGCCCCCGCGAACGGCGCGATGCTCATCGCGCATGCCACTGCCCCTGCCACCACCCTGGAACGCATCGATCTGGCCATGCATGTTCTCCTGATTATTGTGCTGCCGGTGCGAATGAAGCCCAATCGATCCACACGATGTGTCGCGAACGTCGGAACCACCGCATGCATCGAATGCGGGAGTGAAGCACGAGTCGCGAACGTTTGCGCGCCGACTAGACACGGTTCTCTAATCGGTTGACGCGCCCCGCCCGTTCGGGCGGGGCCGCGTTCATGCGCGCGCATGCTGCAACGCACACGCGCGATGCGTCACAGCTTCGCGCTCACGCGCACCCAGGCGGTACGGCCCGGCTCCATCACCGGCGAGTTCGCCGGATAGCCGAAGCCCGCGTTGCCGGCGAGGTTCAGGTGCTCGGTGTAGGCCTTGTTCAGCACGTTGTCGACGCCAACCGAGATCTGCACGGTCTTGCTGACGTTGTACTGCGTGTGCAGCGACAGCACGCCGAATCCGGCGCTCGGGCCGAAGTCCTTGCCGACCACGTTGCCCTCGTTCAGCGCGTAGCGATGCTGCGGCGCAACGATGCGCCACAGCCCCCCTGCCGACCACGCACCCCGCGTATATTCGAGCCCGATGCGCGCGTCGAGCGGCGGCATCTGCGGCAGCGGATCGCCGCTCGCGACGTTGCGCCCCCACGCATACGCGAGCGACGTCTCGATGCGCAGCGGTGAAACCGGTTTCCACGACACGCCCGCTTCGCCGCCCATGATCTGCGCGTTGACGTTGGTCGCCTGCGTAGTCGGGCCCATCATGCCGGCCGCGTAGTTGAACAGGATGAAGTCCTGCACGTAGCCCGCGTAGGCCGACACCCACGCATCGAGCCGTTCGCTCTTGTATTGCGCGCCGATGTCGAGCTGGGTGGTCTTCTCAGGCTGCACAGCCGAGAACGCGTTGACCGAGCCGGCCGGCCCGCGCTTCGCGGAGAACAGCTCCCAGTAGTCCGGATAGCGCTCCGTATGGCCGACGCCCGCGTACCACGTGACGGGCAGTGACGCGAGGTCGCGCTCGTAGCGAACGAAGCCGCTCGGCAGCACGCGCGTGCGATCGTCGTCGAAGGTCGGATTCGGCTTGCTCATCATCATGCCGCTCGTCGTCGCACGCTTGTCGCGTGCGCTCGCATAGTCGACGCGCGCGCCGCCGATCACGCGCGACACGTCGCTCGCGTACCACGTCAGCTCGCCGAACACGCCCGCGTTCCACATCGTCGCCTGCGCATCCCACGGCATGTCGCCGTAGTTCTGCCGCCCCATCGCCGAGCGCGAGTCGAGCCGGTTCGACTGCGCATCGACGCCCGTCACGAGCTTGAAGTCGTCGGCGAAACGGAACGTCGCGGCCGCGCGCGCGCCGAACGTGCGACGCCGCACCTCCGACGCCATCCGCATCGGCATGCTGCTGGTCGGGTCCGGTTGCCGCAACGTGTAGTTGTCCATCACGTGATCGGCTTCGTTGTAGTACACGCGCGCCTCGATCCGGTCGAGCACGTCGCCGAGATGCTTCTTGTCGAACGACAGGCCGAACGTCTCGCGGCGAAAATGCGCGCCGTCCATGCCGCGCCCCGCGTAGCGCGCATAACCGTCGCCGGTGCCGGCGGTCAGCTCGACGCGCGTATGGTCGTCCGGCGTCCAGCCGAGCGCCGCATCGGTGTTCCACTTGTCCCACTGCGACGGCACGGTGTTGCCGTTGCCGTCCTTGTAGTCCTGCGAATGCGCGTGGTTCGCGCTCACGCGGCCGTAGACGTCCGGCGTGCCGGCCGTCACGTCGATGTTCTGGTCGTTGCGGCCGAACGAGCCGCCGACCACGCTGCCGTCGAAACGCATGCCGGGTTTGTCGAAGCGCGGCGTCACGCGCTCGAACATCACGGTGCCGGCCGACGCGCCGGGACCGTACAGCACCGTCTGCGGCCCCTTCACGACGGTGACCTCGTCGTAGCTCTCCGGTGCGATGTACGACGTGGGCGCATCCATGCGGCCCGGACATGCGCCGAGCGTCGACATCCCGTTCGCCAGGATGTTCAGCCGCGAACCGAACATCCCGCGCAGCACGAGGTCGCCGTTGGTGCCGCCGCTGCGGATCGACGTGAAACCGGGGATCGTCTTCAGGTAATCCGCGCCGTCGCTGGCGGGCAGCGGCTGGCGCGGGGTCTTCGGGTCCGTGACGACGACGAGCGGCGTAGACAGCGGCGACGCGACGACTTCGACGGCCGGCAGCGGCGCGGCCGGGTCGTCGCGCGGCACGCCCGCGGCACGCGCCGTTTCGGCCGCCGCGGCGCTCGCGGCCAGCGCGCCGGCTGCGAGCGCGGGAACGGTGAGTTTCAGCACGCGCGGCATGCGCCGCGCACAGGCATTGCGTGACGCCTGCGGCGCACGCAACTGGAAAATGGTCATGATCGAAAGCCCGAGTGACGCCCTCCACGCGGCCTCGACGGCCCGCACGGATAGCGGCGATGAAAAAAACGGAAACAGCGCGTCAGGCGCGCTCGGGCGGTGCGCGCGGGTACGCGCGCGGATAGCGGTCGGCACGCGCCGCGACGGCAGGCGGCGCGACGGCGGATACGGAAACGACGGAAACGGAAGCGAGTGCCGCGGCGGCAGGCCCGCCGATCGCGGGGCTGTGCGCGAAAAAGCCGCAGTACCCGCACGCATCGAGATGCAGCGCATGATCGTGCAGGCGGCTCGCATCGGGCGACCCGTGCGCGCGATGCTCGGTACCGCAGACGATCGCGTCGGGCGTGGCCGCCTGCGCGACGCGCCACTGCGACACCGGCGGCGCCGCGATCGCGAACCAGATCGCGAGCACGCCGAGCCAGGCGGTCAGGTGACGATGTCGGTGCAGCATGCGCGGCGGCCAGTAAGCGGAATGTAAAAACAGCCGAGATGTTACCGAATGTTCAACGGGCTGACCAGTACGGATGCCGGTAAACGGACCGGGGGCGCATGGTTGTCAACACAACCATGCGCCCCCGCCTGCCGCCTGCTTTCGACACGCGCCGTTCAGGGCGCCATGCGCCGCAGCACGTCGTCGCGCCGGATGAAATGATGGTAGAGCGCGGCCAGCGCGTGCAGCCCGATCACGAAGTAGAACGCATTGCCGAGCAGTTCGTGCGCTTCCTTGATCGTCGGCCGCAGCGCCTTGTCGGGGCCGAACAGCGTGAACGACACGCCGAGCCAGTCGAGCGACACCGGCTTGCCGCCCAGGTTGACCATCATGATGCCGAGCAGCGGCTGCGCGATGATGAACACGTAGAGCGCGACATGCGCAAGTTTCGAGAGCCAGCGCAGCAGCGCCGCCTGCGCAATGGGCTCGGGCACGCGGCTGACGGCGCGCCACAGCACGCGCAGCACCGACAGCACGAGCACGAGCGTGCCGGCGGTGAGATGCACGTTCATCCAGAACACCCGGCTGTCGCTGCCTTTCGGCCCGCGGATCTCGATCGCGAGGTAGGCCAGCGCCACCAGCAGGAAAACCGCCCAGTGGAAGAAGATCGCCGGCGAGCTGTAGCGCGTCTGTTTCGCGAGGATGTTTCTCATGCTTCGTCTCGTGTGGTATGCGGGGAGGAGCGCATGCGGTAACCGGCCGGCCGCCCGGCAGGGCTGCCCCGATTGTAGCCGCACGGGCGCACGGTTTTGCACGACGCGCGCAAATATCCGACGAATCGCAACCCCGCGCCGCACGGCGCGTCATATGGAAAATCCGCATCGCGCGCGCGAACGGCTGTGGCACGATGAAATTTTGGTGCGACGGCGCGCGGGCATCATGAGCAAAGCGTTCTTCGTTGCGGCCTATCGGCTGATCGCCGCGCTGCTCGCGGTATCCACCACGCTGCACAGCGTCGCCAACTACTGGCACCTGCCGGGCTTTCATCTCGGCAACTACCTCAGCTACTTCACGCAACTGAGCAGCCTCTACGCGGCCGCGATGCTCGCGGCCGGGCTCCCGCGCATCACGCGCCCCGGCTCGGCCCGCTACGAATCGATGCGCGGCGCCGCGGTGCTGTACGTGCTGATCACCGCGATCGTCTACGAACTCCTGCTCGCGCGGCTCGATGCGCTGCGTCACGTCACGCCGGCGTTCAACAACTGGGTGCTGCACCGGATCGTGCCGCTCGTCATGCTGTGCGACTGGCTGTACGTGGAGCCGCGCCTGCCGATCCCGCGGCGCAGCGCGTTCGCCTGGCTCGGCTTTCCGGTCGTCTATCTCGGCTATACGCTCGTGCGCGGCTCGCTGGAGAACTGGTATCCGTATCCGTTCGTCGATCCGCGGCCGCACGGCTACCTGCCGGTCGCAATCCAGTGCTCGCTGATCGCGATCGGTGCGGCGGCGCTCGCGCTGGGCATTCGCTGGGTCGGCAATCGCGCGCGACCCTCCGGCGCGGTTACGCTCGGGAAAGGATGAAGCGGGGAATGCTGAAAAGGCGGGCGTGTGCGCCGCCCGGCGCACACGGAGTGACGCGGGCCGTCAGCCGCCGTTGCGCGGCAGGAAGTTCATCGGATCGACGACCTTGCCGTTCTGGCGGACTTCGAACTCGAACGTCGAGCGCCCGCTTGCGTCGGTGCCCATTTCGGCGATCGGCTGGCCCTGGCGCACCGCGTCGCCTTCGTTGACGAGCAACTGGCCGTTGTGTCCATAGGCCGTGATGAGCCCGTTCTCATGCTTCAGGATCACGAGCGGGCCGTAGGCCTTGACGCCCGATCCGGCGTAGACCACACGCCCGGCCGCCGCGGCCCGCACCGAACGGTCGGGCCCGGATGCGGCGATCACGACGCCGCGCGTCTTGCCGGCCGAAAACGGCGTCGCCACGACACCGGTGGCCGGCCACGCGAGCGAACCCGGCTGGGCGGCCGCCGCGGGCGGCTGCCCGGGCTGTGCCGCGGCCGGCGGCGGCGCGACGCGCAGCACCTGGCCCGGATACACGGCATCGGTCGGCGCCATGTGGTTCCAGCTGGCCACGTCCTGCACGCGCTGCCCGTAGGCGCTCGCGACGCCCGCGAGCGTATCGCCCGGATTCACGCGGTAGTAGCCGGCGATCACGCCCGGCGTCGCGGCCGTCGTGGGTGCCGGCTGACGCGTCGGCTGCCAGTTGTCGGTCCATGGCGTCATCGTGCAGCCCGTCAGCGCGATGGCCGCGGCAACGAGCGCCGCCTGCGGCAGCCGGCGCGTCAGCGCATCGTGGATGGGAAAAGTTTCTCTCAAGGGTCCTCCCGGATTTGCGTCGCTGCGCCACCCGCCGCCCCCCGGCGCGCGACGCACGATGTCCGGCCCAACGGCCGGACCAATCAGTATCCGACCGCTCGCGCGGCCGTCAGTTTCCACGGCGGAACGTCGTCGCGAATGGGCTCACCGGCCCCTTTTCCGCGTCGTCCCGACCGGCAAAGATACCATTTGTGGCGGGCAGAGCCGCGACAGAGGCCCGATCCGGCAACAATCTTGCGGCGCCGCAGCAGCGCGCCGGCGGCCTGCAAGCCGCGCCGCGCGGGCCGCCGGGCAGGCTGGACGGGGATTCGCCGCCCGCGTGGCCGCCCTTGCCCGCCGTATCGGTCCCGTCACATTCTCCCCTTCGATCGCCGCCTATACTCGGTGATGCACTGCGCGATCCAACGACAACGAGGAGCATGACAATGAACAACGCGACGTTTCTTTCCGTGCAGCTCAACGCCGACGACTTCTCCGGTTCCAGCGGCCTGGTCGAATTGCTCAACCGGCACCTGCTGTTCGCCACCGACGTCGCCGAGGCGGCCGATGCGCTCGTCCAGCTCGCGAGCGTCGCGCACATGACCGGCGCCACGCGCCACAGCGTCGAGCTGCCGGTGCTCGCGATCGAACGGCTGCGCGAGGCGCTCGACACGTTGAGCGGCTACGACGAAACGTGGCTCCAGGTGCTGGAGCCGGCCGAAGCGCTGTTCCGCGATATCGGGCGCGGCAGACGCCCGCTGCACTGAACCGGCGGCAGGCGCGCGACGCGCGCCGCCAATGAAAACAGCCCGCCGTTCCGGATCACGGAACGGCGGGCTGTTCGTACTTCAGGGGTCGGATCAGGCCGCCGAGGCGGCCGCACCATTAACGACCCTTGTAGATCGGCGCGTCGTCGGCGATGCGCTTGACTTGCCAGCCGGTCTTGGCCTTGGCCGGTGCGCCCGATTCCTGCGCGGCAACCGGTTGTGCGCCGTAGCCGGTGGTATCGGCGGCAGCGACGTTCTGTTGCGGGTTCAGGCGGGCTTCAGCAGCCTGGATACCTTCCGGGTAGTTCGTCCGGTCGCTGCCCAGCTTGTAGCCGGCCTGTTGGACGGCGACGAGGTCGGCCTTCACCTGGGCGCGGGTGACCGGCGCATTCTGTTGGGCGAACGACACGGCGGGAACGGCGAGGACGGCAGCTGCGGCGAACGTTGCGATCAGCGATTTCATGATTACCTCCGGGATTTTTTTGCTCCGCCGCACACACCATGTCTGCAGCGATGGAACAGAGTTTAGTCCCGACGTCCCCTAGGGAAAACCATGAAAGAACGAAAACACTGTTTCCCCGGAGCTAACAATGTCGGCATCCGGGATAGAAAAACCCTATTCAAAGAATAGATTTTCGCAACAATGCCGCCGCCGCCCGACGCTTACGACCAGTTCGCGTGGAAGCTGCCCGGCTTGTCGGTGCGCTCGAACGTGTGTGCGCCAAAGAAGTCTCGCTGCGCCTGCACAAGATTCGCCGGCAGCCGCTCGGAACGGTAGCTGTCGAAGTACGCGACCGCCGACGCGAACGCCGGCACCGGCACGCCGGCCTTCACCGCGGCGACCACGACGTCGCGCAGCGCCGTCTGGTAGTTCGCGGCGATGTCCTTGAAGTACGGGTCGAGCAGCAGGTTCGCGAGCGCCGGGTCTTTCGCATAGGCATCCGTGATCTTCTGCAGGAAGCGCGCGCGGATGATGCAGCCCGCCCGGAAGATCTTCGCGATGGTCCCGAGATCGAGGTTCCAGCCGTACTCTTCGGACGCCGTGCGCAGTTGCGCGAAGCCCTGCGCGTACGAGATCACCTTGCTCAGATACAGCGCGCGGCGCACCGCTTCGATGAACGCGGCGCGATCGCCTGCGAACGGCGCGGCGGCCGGGCCCGACAGGATCTTGCTGGCCGCGACGCGCTCGGTCTTCAGCGACGACAGCACGCGCGCGAACACCGACTCCGTGATGAGCGGCAGCGGCACGCCGAGATCGAGCGCGTTCTGGCTCGTCCACTTGCCGGTGCCCTTCTGCGCGGCGCGATCGAGGATCACGTCGACGAGGTGCTTGCCGGTTTCGTCGTCCTTCTTGCCGAAGATCTTCGACGTGATCTCGATCAGGTAGCTGTCGAGTTCGCCCTGGTTCCATTCGGTGTACACCGCGCCCAGTTCGTCGTTGGTCAGCCCCGCGACGTCCTTCAGCACCGCATAGCTCTCGGCGATCAGCTGCATGTCGCCGTATTCGATGCCGTTGTGGACCATCTTCACGTAGTGGCCCGCGCCGTCCGGGCCCATGTACGCGACGCACGGCTCGCCGTCCGACGGCGCCTTCGCCGCGATCTGCTTGAGGATCGGCTCGACCAGGTCGTACGCGTCGCGCTGGCCGCCGGGCATGATCGACGGGCCGCGCAGCGCGCCCTCTTCGCCGCCCGACACGCCGGTGCCGATGAAGTGCAGGCCCGATTGCGCGAGCTCCTGGTTGCGGCGGATCGTGTCGGTGAAGTGCGTATTGCCGCCGTCGATCAGCACGTCGCCCTTCTCGAGCAGCGGCTTGAGCGAGGCGATCGTCGCGTCGGTCGCTTCGCCGGCCTTCACCATCATCAGGATCCGGCGCGGCGTTTCGAGCGACGCGACGAATTCCTCGAGCGTATGGGTCGGCACCAGATTGCGGCCGGGGAATTCGGCGATCAGTTCGTCGGTTTTCTCGCGGCTGCGGTTGTACACAGACACCGCGTAACCGCGGCTCTCGATATTGAGTGCGAGATTGCGGCCCATCACCGCGAGCCCGATCACACCGATTGCTTGTTTGCCCATTAGTCAATTCTCCGGAAAAAACGGGGCGTGACCCGAGCCGGGTCGCGCGCACAGGCGAAAGGATAGTGGAAACCCGGCGGCGATGCGCGCTTGCGTGTCACTGTTCCGCGTGCGGCAGCCGGCGGAACACGACGCTCAGGTTGTTCGCCGGCATCTCGACCACCTCGATGCAGTCGAGCCCGCGATCGAGGCCGAGCGCGACGACGGTCTCGAGATCGCGCACGCCCCACGACGGGTCGCGGCTGCGCAATTGCAGGTCGAACGCTTCGTTCGACGGCGCCGTGTGCCGGCCCTCGCGGCGATACGGCCCGTACAGGAACAGCACGCCGCCCGGGCGCAGCACGCGCGACGCGCCCGCGAACAGCGCGTCGGTGCAGGCCCACGGCGAGATGTGAATCATGTTGATGCAGACGATTGCATCGAGCGCGTCGAACCGCCATGACGCGTCGCGCACGTCGAATGCGAGCGGCTGCGCGACATTCGCGAGGCCGGCATGCGCGACCCACGCGGCGATCGAGCGGCGTGCCTGCACATCGGGATCGCTCGGCTGCCAGTGCAGGCCCGGCAGCGCCTGCGCGAAGTGGACCGCGTGCTGCCCGGTGCCGCTCGCGATTTCGAGCACGCGGCCGCTCGTCGGCAGCACGCGGCGCAACACGTCGAGGATCGGCCCGCGATTGCGTTCGGCCGCCGGCGCCGACAGCCGCGCGGACGGATCGGGCGACGCTGCCGGGCCGGTCACGACGCTAGCTCCGGTGTATGGCCGGCGAGGCCCAGCCGCGCGGTCAGCGCGCCGAGCGCGGGCGCGCAGCGCGCCTCGATCTTCAAGGTCAGCATCGGATCGGCGCGCGTATGGCCGAGATTGAGCGCGGCGACCGGCTTGTGCCGCGCCTGCGCCCACACGCAGAAGCGGTAACCGGAATACACCATCAGCGACGAGCCGACGACGAGCAGCGCATCGGCCGCGTCGAGCGCCTGCGACGCGAGCGCCACGCGCTCGCGCGGCACGTTTTCGCCAAAGAACACGACCGCCGGCTTCAGCAACCCGCCGCACGCGGGGCACGCCGGGATGCGGAACGTGTCGAGCGCGGCCCATTCGAGGTGCGCGTCGCCATCCGCGGCCGGCTCGGCCTGCGCGCCCAGCAGCTCGGGATTGTCGGCCTCGAGCATCAGTTGGATCGTCGCGCGCGCATGCCGCGCGCCGCAGTCGAGGCACGTGACGCCGTCGATGCCGCCGTGCAGCTCGATCACGTCGCCGCTGCCCGCGCGCTGGTGCAGCCCGTCGACGTTCTGCGTGACGAGACGCTCGATCCGCCCCGCGCCGCCGAGCCGCGCCAGCGCGACGTGCGACCCGTTCGGCTGCGCACGGCCCACGACGGGCCAGCCGATCATGCTGCGCGCCCAGTAGCGACGGCGCGCGGCATCGGAGCCGAGGAATTCGTGGAGCTGGATCGGCGGCGAGCGCATCCACTGGCCGTTGCGGTCGCGATAGCCGGGAATGCCGGAGTCGGTGCTGATACCCGCACCCGTCAGCACCAGCAGGCGCGGATGACGCTCGACGAACGTGTGCAGCGCATCGAGAGCGGCCGGGTCGACGTCGGTGCTCGAGGAGTCGTGGTGGGCTTTGTCGTTCATGTTCTCAACGCGTGATCGGGCGCGCCGGCAAACCGTGCGCCCGCACGGGCGGCCAGGCACGCCAGCACATGATACAGAACGCCGCGCGATCGGGCCGGGGGCGCGCGTCGCACACCGGCGCGCAAAAAAAGACGCCCATCCGCCACTCGGCGATGGGCGCTTCAACAATTGATCCATCGGGGTAGTGGATCAACTGACAGCACGATTTCGCGGCGTCCGCCATACCGCCGGCGGCGAACGCTTCCCCTGGACTGCATGTGTTCCGCGATGCCGAACGCATCGATGCGCGCAGGCTTTCCGCTGCGATCCGGGCCGGACCCGCCGCGCCGACGCGATGCACGGCGCACGCACGCGGGCGCCGCGCGACGACTCGCGTTGCGCGCGGCGGCATGACGATCCGGGATCCGGGCCATCCCAACGCATTCGACGTTCGTCCCCGACGGCCGACAGGCACCCGTCGGCCTCGTGCGCCACACCTGCACGTCGTCGTTCAGAACGAACCCGATTGCTCGGATGGAACGGAAAGCCGCGCGCTCAGGTCGCCTCGATCGAAGGCGAAGCGAATATCCTGGCAGGTCGGCGATTCATGTTTGCAACACGACACGTTGCGATTCGGTCTGTTCTCATTCTCTTGTCCCCGTCTCCGATACGTCCGACCCACTGAAGCGATCGCCGGACCGACTGCGTCCGCGACCGCGCTCACGGCCCGTACAGATATGCAAGGAGCGCACCATGCTTCATGCCGCAAGGCCGCGCGGGTCGAGGCGGCGCGATCGACGCGAATCGCGCACCGACGGGCCGCGCGAACGTTTCGAAACTGAAACGCGTGCCGGATCAGCGGGCGTCGGCCGGGCGCGCCGACAGGTCGTGCCGGCCCGGCCCGCGCGGGCGGCGCGGCGTTGCATCAACGCGACTGCCGGTCGGCTTACAATCGCCCCACGGTGCCGCGCACCCTTGAACGGGTCGCATGCGCCGCGCGTCACGACGCGTGGTGTCGCGCCTCGGCCTCGCGCTGCGCGGCACGACGCTGCGGATCGCGTAGCACCGTGGCCGCCGCGACACCGCCACTCAACGAAAGGCTTCGATCACCTTGATGCGGCGCTCGGTTTCGTCGACGAAGCAACTGTCGACCTCCACGAGCCCGAGCGTGCCGCCCGCATCGGGCTGGCGCGCCTCCGCGCATGCGGCATCCCGCATCTTGAGCCAGCGGCGTTCGTCGTTGCGCAACCGCGTCTTGCCCTGCTCGTCCAGGCTCGCCATCTTCGTCTTGTAGACGGCATTCAAGCGCCGGTCGGCCGCGCCGTATTTCAGCGCGAGGCAATTGCGGATGTCGGCCGTGTAGCCCGTCTCCTCGGCGGTCTTGCAGACGGCGGCGCGCGCCGCGTCGTCCGCACGCGCGTCAGTCGTGAGCGCGAACAGCAGCGCGCTCGCCGCCAGACCGATCGCCGTGTGTCGAAGCGTGTTCATCCGGATGCGTTGTTTTCAATGACGGAAGGCGTCGATTATGCCCGGCCGGCTGCCTGCATGGCTGTCGTCGTCTCGACATGCGCCCGTCACCGCGCATGCCGTGCCGCGCAACCGGGATGCAAACACGCTAGCATTCGGACACGCAACGTCGCACGTTCGCTTCGCCTGCCTCCAAGGACCCGACATGACCACGCCCGCCCCTGCCCGCCCCGACGTCGCGCACCGCGTCTTTTCGGCCGGGCAGCTGTCGATCGGCCTCACGCTTCCGCTGCTTCGCGCGGGCCATATCGTCGCCGACTTCGACGAGCAGCTCGAGCTGGCGGCCCTGGCCGACACGCTCGGCTTTCGCGCGCTGTGGATTCGCGACGTGCCGCTGAACAGCGCCGACTACCCCGACCCGGTCGGGCACCTCGATCCGTGGGTCCTGCTCGGCGCGCTGGCGGCGCGCACACGCCGGATCGTGCTCGCAAGCGGCGCGATCGTGCTGCCGCTGCGTCATCCGCTGCATATCGCGAAAGGCGCGCTGTCGGTCGCGACGCTGTCGGGCGGACGCTTCATCCTCGGGCTCGGCTCCGGCGACCGGCCGCCCGAATATGCGGCGTTCGGCGTCGATCCGGACACGCGGCGCGACCGCTACCGCGCGCACTGGGACGTCGTCGCGGCCGCGCTCGGCGTGCCGTCGCGCGTGGTTCCCGACGAAGCGCCGCCCGATGCGCCCGAATTCACGCTGCTGCCGCGCGGCGCCGACGCGGTGCCGATGCTGGTGGTCGGCTCGGGTGGCCAAAGCGTCGACTGGATCGCGCGGCACTCGATCGGCTGGATGACGTACCATCGCGATCCGGATACGCAGCGCGCACGCTATTCGATGTGGCGCGCGGCGGTCGACCGGCTCGCGTCGCCGGCCTTTCGCGCGTTCGGCGTGTCGATGCGACTCGACCTCGCCGCGAATCCCGATGCGCCGGCCACCGCGTTGCCGCTCGGCTATGCAACCGGACGCCGCGCATTGATCGATATCCTGCAGGACATGCGCGCGGCGGGCACGCATCACGTCACGCTGAATCCTGGGACGGACCGCCCCATGCGCGAAGTCATCGAAGAAATCGCACGATACGTTCTGCCGATATTTCACGACGGACAAACCTGATCGCGCAGGACTCCGTATTAATTCGATGCGGCGCGATGCGATGAACGCGACACTCGCCATTGTCGACCGGAAAAAGTTACAAATACATTTCATTTCGACGATCACGGTGCCGTGATTCATCCGGATGTCTACCGTCCGCGTCCATACATGACCGCATCAACGCCCCCACCGCAAACGTCCGCGCTGCGTCGGGCAGGCCCGATTCGGGCGATCGTCGACGGAACTATTCGGTTCCGATCGCGATCATGTTAACTTCCGTCCATCGTTCAGCCTAGCGGGCCGATGCGCGCCCGCATGCCCACCCCATGCGACATGTCCTCCTCGGCTGGCTGCTCGCCGCCGTCGTCTCGGCCGCCCACGCGGCCGCTCCCGCCCCGGCCGCCGCGCCGGCCGCTTCCGGCGCCGCGCCCGCGCTGACGCCGCAACAGGCACAGCAGGCACTCAATGTGCTCCAGAATCCGCGCGAGCGCGCCCAGGTCGAAACGACGCTGCGCGCCATCGCGGCCGTCGGTGCGCTGAACACGCCCGCGGTCGCGGCAAGCGATGCGGCGGCCGCCAGCAGCGCGCCTGCGGCCGCGGCCCCGGCCGCGCTCACGTCGAACGGGCTCGCGTCGATGCTGGTGCGGCAGGGATCGCGCTGGACCATCGAAATCGGCGGTGCGCTGAAGGAATCGCTGCACTCGCTCCTCGATATCGGCTCGGTCGGAAGCTGGTGGCGCGAGAAACTGGTCCGCGCCGACGAACGCGCGGATCTTGCGCAAGCGCTCTGGATCATCATCGCGGTGCTCGTGCCCGCGCTCGCCGTCGAATGGCTCGCGAAGCGGCTGTTGCGACGCGCGCTGGCCACAGTGGCCGCGCGGCGGGCCGGCGCGTCGCACGGCACCGCGCCGGACTCCGTTGCACCGGAGCGCGTTGTACCGAACTCCGTTACGCCCGATGACGACGCCCCGCCGGATACCCCCGACGCCGCGCCCGCATCGTCGCAGGCCCGCGGCCACGCGCGTCGCCACACCACGCTGCTGCACCGGATGCCGCGCGCGCTCGTCAGTCTCGCGTTGCGCGCCGTGCCGCTGCTCGTGTTCGTCGGCGTCGCGAGCCTGACGATGTCGATGATCGCCGATACGGATACCCCGATCGAATCGGCGCTCGAAGCGCTGATCGACATCTACGTGATCTGCCGGCTCGTGACGATCGTCAGCCGGCTGTTCTTCCAGCCCGATGCGCGGCAGTTGCGGCTGCTGCACATCAGCGATGCGTGGGCCGGCTTCGCGCAACGCTCGATCGCGCGAATCGCGATCGTGGTCGGCGCGTGCACGGCCGTGGTCGAGATCGCCGCGAACTTCGGCCTGACCGACGCCGGCCACGTCGCGCTGCTGAAAGCGGTCGCGCTCGTCGCGCACCTGATGGTTTCGGCGCTGATCCTGCAGTGCCGCAGGCCGGTCGCCGCGCGCATCCGCGCGGCCGGCGACGACCGTCCGTCGGTCGCGATGATCGCCAACGCGCTCGCGGACGCGTGGGCGCCCGTCGCGGTATTCATCGTGATGGCGCTGTGGTTCGTGTGGGCGCTCGACGTCCACAACGGCTACCGCGTGCTGATCACGCTCGGCGGCCGCTCGATCGCCGTGATGATCTTCATGCGGATCGTGTCGATCGTCGTGTTCGGCGCACTCGCACGCGTGTTCCAGCGCCGCGACGAAGACCGCACGCTCGTCCATCTGCACGCATACCGCTACTACCCGCTGCTGCGTCAGTTCGTGTCGGGCGCGATCGGCATCGTCACCGTCGTGCTGCTGTTGCAGATCTGGGGCGTACCGATCTTCCGCGCGTTCGAAACCGGCACGATCGGTCACCGGCTCGCGTCGGCGCTGGTGACGATCGCCATCGCGGCCATCGTCGCGCTCATCGTGTGGGAAGCCGCGAACATCGCGATCGAGCGCCGGCTGCAGCGCTGGACGCGCGAAGGCAATCTCGTGCGCGCGGCGCGGCTGCGCACGCTGCTGCCGATGCTGCGCTCGCTGCTGTTCGTGATGATCGCGCTCGTCGTCGTGCTGACGGGCCTCAGCCAGCTCGGCGTGAACGTCGGCCCGCTGCTGGCCGGCGCCAGCATCTTCGGCGTCGCGCTCGGCTTCGGCTCGCAGAAGCTCGTGCAGGATTTCATCACCGGGATCTTCCTGCTGATGGAGAACGCGATGCAGGTCGGCGACTGGGTCACGCTCGCCGGCGTGTCCGGCACGGTCGAGTACCTGTCGATCCGCACCGTGCGGCTGCGCGCCGGCGACGGGTCGCTGTACACGATCCCGTTCAGCTCGGTGACGACCGTCAACAACACGAATCGCGGGCTCGGCAACGCAGCCGTCAAGATCAGCATTGCCTACGGCGAGGATATCGATCGCGCGATCGCGACGCTGAAGGAGATCGGCGCCGCGTTGCGCGACGACCCGAAATACCGCGACGGCATCCTGTCGGACTTCAGCTACTGGGGTATCGACCAGGTCGACGGCGCGGCGATCGCGCTGGCCGGACAGATGCAATGCACGGACTCGACGCGCTGGAGCGTGCAGCGCGAATTCAACCGGCGGATCGCGGAGACGTTCCGCGAACGCGGCATCCGGATCGCCAATCCGCAGCGCAGCGTCATCGCGTACGCGGACGGGTCACGGGCGGGCGGCGATGACGAAAACGGCAGCAACGGCGGCAACGGCCACGCGGCCGAACCGACGGCCCGGCCGCCGTCGCCCGCCGCACCGGCGCGCAAGCCGGGCTGACCGGCCCGAGCCGACGTCGCGCCGCGTTCAACGCGCGGCGGGCTTGCTCACGCGCCGGGTGCGCTTCGCGGCGGGCGTCGACGCCCCCGCCTTCGCGTTGCGTTTCGACGCCGCGCCCTGCCCGCGCGTCGAGCCGGCTTTCGGGCCGGCAGCCGATGCGTCGCGCTGCGCGTTCCATTGCTCGAGCAGCACGCGCGTCTGGTCGGCGATCGTGTCGATCAGCAGTGCCGCACGCTCGCCCTCGAACGCTTCCCATCCGAGCAACTGCAGCGCCGAGCGCTGCGCGATGTGGAACACCGTGATCTGCCCGAACAGGCTCAGCGCACGCAAGCGCGTGACGGGGTCGTCGGCCGGCCGGCCCGAGATGCGGCCGATCAGTTCGGCGCTCACGTCGTTGAGCGGCTTGCGCATGCGCGTCATCAGGATTTCGCTCGCGCTCGCCGGCTCCTGGCCGACTTGCTCGCGCGCGAAGAACATCCGCTGGTTCAGCGTCTTCGGCGCGGTGAACATCCGGTCCGACAGCGCGCGCAGCAGCCCGACGAACGCGTCGATCAGCACGTCGACGTCCGCATCCGCATCGAGCATCGCCCACGCATGGCCGACCGACGGCGCGAACACCTCCCAGCCGTGCTCCGCGATCGTTTCCACGCACGCGCGGTACACGCCTTCCTTGTTTTCGAAGTAGTACTGGAGCGCCGGCGCGTTCACGCCGGCCATCGCGGCGATCTCGCGCGTCGACGCGCCCGCGAACCCGCGCTCGCCGAACAGTTCGATCGCCGCCTCGATGATCCGCTGGCGCGTTTCGTCGCCGCGAGCGTAACCGCCCGCCGACGTGCGGCGCAGCTTCTTCGCTTCGTTCATGCCGTCCTCGTCATTCGATCGATCGACATTCTACTTGACACAATTCTATCAACTGGAATAATTCTTCCACTTGGAATAAATTGGATCCCAGCATGTCGACGCAGCAAGAGCCGCCACAGAAAGCAGATCGTCAGGAACCCACAACAATGCCGCGCAACGGCAACGGATCGAAGCGGCGCATCCTGCTCGTCGTCGCGGTGCTCGCGGCCATCGGCGGCGCCGTGTGGCTGGGCCGCTGGTGGACGGTCGGCCGCTTCATCGAAAGCACCAACGACGCGTACCTTCAGGCGGACAGCATGACGGCCGCGCCGAAGGTCGCCGGCTACGTGACCGATGTCTACGTGCGCGACAATCAGGCTGTGAAGGCCGGCGATCCGCTCGTGCGGCTCGACGTGCGCCAGTACCAGGTCGCGCTCGCGCAATCGCTCGCGACCGTCGACGCGCGCCGCGCGGATATCGCTCGCGCCGAGGCCGATATCAGCCAGCAGCGCGCGAATCTCGAGCAGGCCACTGCGCAGGCGAAGGTATCGCGGATCAACGCGCAGCACGCCAGCGACGAATACGCGCGCTATGCGCCGCTCGCGGCGACCGGCGCCGAGACGCACGAACGCGTGGCCGACCTGAAGAGCACGCGCGACCAGGCAGCCGCGACGCTCGCCGCGAACGATGCGTCGATCGCCGCCGCGCGCACGCAGATCGCATCGTTCACCGCGCAGCTCCAGCAGGCGCGCGCGCAGCTCGAGGCCGCGCAGGCCAGCGCCGCGCAGGCCCAGCTCGACCTCGACAACACGATCGTGCGCAGCACCCTCGCGGGCCGCGTCGGCGATCGCACGGTGCGCGTCGGTCAATACGTGCAGCCCGGCACGCGGCTGCTGACCGTGGTGCCGGTCGACTCGATCTACCTCGTCGCGAACTTCAAGGAAACGCAGATCGGCAACATGCGCATCGGCCAGCCCGTCGAGCTGCACGTCGATGCGCTGCCGGACGGCACGCTGTCCGGCGTCGTCGACAGCTTCGCACCCGGCACCGGCGCGCAGTTCGCACTGCTGCCGCCCGAGAATGCGACCGGCAACTTCACGAAGATCGTCCAGCGCGTGCCGGTGCGCATCCGCCTCGCGGCGAACGCGCGCGCGCAGCGCATGCTGCTGCCGGGGCTGTCGGTGACGGTCGACGTCGATACGCGCTCGGCCCGCGACGAGACGCATCATGGCTGAACCGTCCGCCACGATGCCCGCGCCGCCGCACGAAGGCCGCGCGAGCGTGACCGACTGGATCGCGGTCGCGGCCGGCGCGCTCGGCGCGCTGATGGCGACGCTCGACATCTCGATCACGAACTCCGCGCTGCCGCAGATCCAGGGCGAAATCGGCGCGACCGGCACCGAAGGCACGTGGATCTCGACCGGCTACCTGATGTCGGAGATCGTGATGATCCCGCTCGCCGCGTGGCTCACGCGCGTGTTCGGGCTGCGCAATTTCCTGCTGACGAACTCCGCGCTGTTCATCGCGTTCTCGATGATGTGCGGCTGGTCGCATTCGCTGCCGATGATGATCGCGGGCCGGATCGGCCAGGGCTTCACCGGCGGTGCGCTGATCCCCACCGCGCAGACCATCATCCGCACGCGGTTGCCACTGTCGCAGTTGCCGGTCGGCATGACGCTGTTCGGCCTGATCGTGCTGCTCGGGCCGCTGTTCGGCCCCGTGCTCGGCGGCTGGCTCGCGGAGAACGTGAGCTGGAGCTGGTGCTTTTTCCTGAACCTGCCGGTGTGCCTGCTGCTGATGGCACTGCTGTGGTTCGGACTGCCGTCGGACCGCCCGCAGTGGAACACGTTCTTCAATGCCGACTGGCTCGGAATCGCCGGCCTCGCGATCGGGCTGAGCTCGCTCACCGTCGTGCTCGAGGAAGGTCAGCGCGAACGCTGGTTCGAATCGCAGATGATCGTCACGCTGAGCGTCGTGTCGCTGTTCGGCATGATCCTGATCGCGCTGTCGCAGATCTTCGCGAAGCGGCCGATCATGCGGCTGTCGCTGATGCGCAACCCCCGCTACGCGAGCGTAATCGTGATCGTGTCCGCGGTCGGCGCGGGGCTGTACGGCGTGTCCTACCTGCTGCCGCAGTTCCTCGCGATCGTCGCCGGCTACAACGCGGAACAGGCGGGCGCGATCATGCTGCTGTCGGGGCTGCCGGCATTTCTCGTGATGCCGATCCTGCCGCGCCTGCTCGGCAAGGTCGATTTCCGCATCCTCGTGATCTCGGGGCTGCTGCTGTTCTGCCTGAGCTGCATGCTCGACATCAGCCTGACCGCGCAGAGCGTCGGCCACGACTTCGTATGGTCGCAACTGATCCGCGGCGTCGCGCAGATGCTCGCGATGATGCCGCTCAACCAGGCGTCGATGGCCGCCGTCGCGCGCGAAGACTCGGGCGATGCGGCCGGGCTCTACAACATGGCGCGCAATCTCGGCGGCTCGATCGGGCTCGCGATCATCGGCACCGTGATCGATCGGCGTACGACCTTCCACACGGCCGCGCTGCGCGAATCGGTCACCGCCAACTCGCTGATCGGGCAGGACCGGCTGTCGGCCTACGCGGCCAACTGGTTCGCGCACACCGGCGACCTCGCGTATTCGAACATGCGCGCACTCGGACAACTGGCGCAGCAGATCCAGATCCAGGCCGTCGTGATGACCTATTCCGAAACCTTCTATCTGCTGGGCCTGGCGCTGCTCGCCTGCGTACCGCTCGCGCTGCTGCTGAGAACGCCGCGCGGGCCGCAACCGATGTCGTCCGGCCACTGAACCGTCTTACGCGATGAAACCCTTGTCCCTGCCCCGCCGCCCCGCGCTCACGCTGTGCGCGGCCGCGTGCCTGCTCGCCGGCTGCACGGTCGGCCCCGACTATCGCGGCGCGCCCGCCGCACCGGATGCGCCCGTCTTCGTGCGCGCGCCGGCCTCCGGCGTCGACGCCACCGCGCCCGCGCCGAGCGCGTGGTGGCACGCGCTGAACGATCGCCAGCTCGACGAGCTGATCACAGCCGCACTCGTGTACAACCCCGATCTGCACGCCGCGCAGGCGCGCCTGCGCGCGGCGCGTGCGCAGCTCTCGCAACAGCGTGCGGCGCAGTTGCCGAAATCGTCGGCCACCGTCGCCGCCATCCGCACGCGCGAACCGGACATCGGCGCGCTCGGTTCGCTGCTGCCGTCGAACGGCTCGAACCAGTCGGGCGGCACGTCGCCGACGCCTGGCGGCTCGGGCCCGCTTCAGCTCTATTCGGCCGGCTTCGATGCAACCTGGGAAATCGACCTGTTCGGCGGCACGCGCCGCGCGGTCGAAGCCGCGTCCGCGCAGGCGGAAGCGGTCGACGCCGATCTCGCCGATACGCAGGTATCGATCGCGGCCGAAGTCGCGAACGCGTACGTCGACCTGCGCGACCAGCAGCAGCGGCTTGCACTGTCGCGGCGTACCGCCGAGTTGCAGCAGAAGATGCTCGAACTCACGCAGCAGCGCCGCGCACGCGGCGTCGCCGCCGATGCCGACATCGAACGCCTGACGACCCAGGTCGAAAACACGCGCGCGTCGCTGATCCCGCTCGACGCGCAGGTAACGGAGTCGCTCGACCGGCTCGCGATCCTGACGGGCCGCGCGCCCGGCGCGCTCGACGCGGCGCTGTCGACCGCGGCCCCCCCGCTGCCGACGCTGCCCGCCAGCGTGGCGATCGGAGACCCGGCCACGCTGCTGAAACAGCGCCCCGACATTCGCGCGGCCGAGCGTCGGCTCGCATCGAGCAATGCGCAGATCGGCGAGCATGTCGCCGACTATTTCCCGAAGGTGACGCTGCTCGGCGATCTCGGTTTCAGCGCGACCGACCCGGGGCATCTGTTCCGCAAGCAGAACTTCAACTGGGTCGGTGCGCCGTATCTGCAATGGAACATTCTCGACTTCGGGCGCACGCGCGGCGCGGTGCGCGCGGCCGAGGCATCGCGCGACGAAGCGGAAGCGAACTATCAGAAGGCCGTGCTCGGCGCGTTGCAGGATGCGAACACCGCATTGCAGCGCTACGGGCACCAGCGCGAGCACGTCGTCGCGCTCGCCAGGGTGCAGACGTCGGCCGTGCATTCCCGGTCGCTGATGGATGAGCGTTATCGCGCGGGCGTCGCCTCGATGATCGACCTGCTCGATACGCAACGCGAAACGCTGGCCGCGCAGCAGAACGTGATCGCCGGGCAAGCCGAACTGATCAAGGACTACGTGTCGCTGCAGAAGAGCCTCGGGCTCGGGTGGCAGACCGGCGCGGGTTGACGACGAGGGAATCGGTGCCGCGCGGCCGGGTCTGGCGACGCTGGCGCGGCACAGATGCCCGCAACGCGGATCGCACGACACAACGACTCATTGCGCACGCAACAATATTTGTTCGCTGCACCAACAACGACGGGGCGCGCACCGCATCGATGCCGATACTATCGGCTGCATACCCAATATCAATTAGCCAATCATCTGACGATCTCTTCTAATTCAACCGGTTTCCCCACCACCGATCGGATTCAAGGAGTTCCATCGTCATGTCTTCATCCTCCAGTCGCGTGCTGAGACACGCGGTCGCCGCGGTCTGCGTTGCACTTTCCGCGTCTTCCCATGCCGCCGAACTTACCCGGGACACGGGCGCGCCCATCGGCGACAACGAGAATTCGCAGACGGCCGGCCCGGCGGGCCCCGTGCTCCTGCAAGACTCCGCACTCATCGAGAAACTGCAGCGCTTCGATCGCGAGCGCATTCCGGAGCGCGTCGTGCATGCGCGCGGCACCGGCGCATTCGGCGAGTTCGAGCCGAGCGCCGACATCTCGGACCTGACGAAAGCGAAGGTCTTCACGCCGGGCACCCGCACACCGGTATTCGTGCGCTTTTCGACCGTGATGGGCTATCGCGGCTCGCCCGAACAGGCGCGCGATCCGCGCGGTTTCGCGGTGAAGTTCTATACGCAGCAGGGCAACTGGGACATGGTCGGCATCAACTGGCCCGTGTTCTTCATTCGCGACGGCATCAAGTTCCCCGACTTCGTTCACGCGAACAAGCCGAGCGCCGTGACCGGCGTGCAGGACCCGAACCTCGCATTCGACTTCTTCGCGCACACGCCCGAGGCGACGCACATGCTGACGATGCTGTACACGAATGCGGGCATGCCCGATTCGTATCGTCACATGGACGGCTTCGCGGTGCACGCGTTCAAGTTCGTCAATGCGCGCGGCGACGTGCACTACGTGAAGTTCCACTGGAAAAGCCGGCAAGGCGTGCACGGCCTGCGGCCGCAGGATATCGCCGCGTCGATCGGGCACGACTGGAACATGATGACGAACGACCTGTACGGGGCGCTGAAGCAACGCGATTTCCCGAAGTGGGATCTGTACGTGCAGGTGCTCACGCCGCAGGAACTGAACCGGTTCGACTTCGATGCACTGGACGACACGAAAGTCTGGACCGGCGTCCCCGAGCGCAAGATCGGCACGATGACGCTGAACCGCGTGCCCGACAACTACTTCCAGTCGACCGAGGAATCGGCGTTCGCCCCGTCGCGGCTCGTGCCCGGCATCGAGCCGTCCGAAGACCGGATGCTGCAGGATCGCCTGTTCGCCTACGCCGACACGCAGATGTACCGGCTCGGCGCGAACTACCAGGATCTGCCGATCAACCGGCCTGCCGTGCCGGTGGTCAGCAACAACCAGGACGGCGCGATGAACGCCGGCGACCGCAAGGGCGAAGTGAACTACGAACCGTCGACGCTGCATGAACTCGCGCCGAATCCGCAGTACAAGTCCGTACGCATGGCGCTCGGCGGAACGACGCAGCAGGAGGCGATCCACAAGAAGCTGCTGTTCCGTCAGGCGGGCGAGTACTACCGCAGCCTGTCGCAGCAGGACAGGGACGACCTGATCACCGCGCTGTCCGGCGATCTCGGCAAGGTGACGAACGCACCCAACCAGTACGCGATGCTGTCGTACTTCTACAAGGCCGATGCCGACTACGGCACGCGTCTCGCGCAGGCCGTTCACGCCGACGTCGGGCAAGTGCAGGCGCTCGCGGCGAAGCTGAGCGAGAACTGATCCCGCGGCTGCGGCCGCCGTCGACGTGCGGGGTGCCGCGCCGCGCACGTCGACCTCACCCATCCATCAGGACATCCTCATGCCATCCGAACGCCTGACGCGCGCGATCCGTTCGATCGCCGCGGCCCTGGCGCTGGCCGCGATCGCCGGCTGCGCGCACCTTCCCGACCGGCCGGCGTATTCGCGAGCCGACCCCGCCGCGCTGCGCCACTACGACGATGACTGGTTCGACGCCGCCCGCGTCGGACGCGTCGACATCCTGCGCGCGTTGCACGACGCCGGCTATCCCGTGGACGCCGCCGACGGCCACGGCTTTACGGCCGTGATACTCGCGTCCTACGACGGCCAGCCGGCCGCACTCGACTACCTGCTGTCGGCCGGCGCAAACGCATGCGTAGGCGACCGTCACGGCAACACCGCGCTGATGGGCGCCCTCTTCAGGAACGAACCCGACATCGCGCGGCGCCTGATCGACACGGATTGCCCGATCGACCAGACGAACGGCGCCGGCGAAACCGCGCTGGGATTCGCGACGCTGTTCAATCGCTTCGAGCTGATTCCGCTGCTGGTCGCACGCGGGGCGAATCCGGATCATGTCGATCGGCGCGGCCAGTCGCTGCTGCAACTCGCGCTGTCGCACGGCAATACATATGCCGCGGACGCGCTGCGGCAAGCGGGGGCAAAACAGTAGCGCGACTACGAATCGACCGTCTGAACGATGCGATCGCACCGTGCTATCGTGCCGCTGGTTTCATCGCACGGAGACAGGAAAATGCTGAATCGCTTCGCCATTGTTCTTGTTGCCGCCGGTGCGGCAACCAGTCTCGCGGCGACGGCCGCAAGCACCCAGCCGGACAACGCCAATTCGTATCGGCAGTTGCGCACGCGGCTGTTTGCCGGCACGACCGTCACCGCGATCTTTTCACCGAACCAGTGCCGGAACGCGCAGCCCGCGCAAGCGCAGGCAACGGTGCCCACCGTGTCAGGCGGCTTCGCGATACGCGACTTCATGGAAGTCGGCGGCAACACGCTCGCGTTCGCCAACCAGCACCTGACCGTCCAGCCGAGCGGAACGACGGTACTCGAACTGATCCAGTACCGCGTCATGCAGGATGAAAGCGCGACGGTGACGGTGCGCTCGCTTTCGCCCACCACGTATCAACCCGTCGCGCCGGCCCAGGTTTTCCAGTGCACGCTCGGCGACGGTCTCCGTTTTTCCTATGCATGGCGCGAACGCGACTGACGAAGGCGATTCGTAGCGGACGCGAAATTCCTCGATTGAAAAGCAGGACTACTACGGAATAAAGATGATGCGCGGCGCAAGGAGCCCGTCTCGTGCCCCGCCTGTGTACACCCGAAGAAATCAGAAAAAATCGTCGAGCGGCCGGTAGAACGCGATCCGAGCCGGATCGGGAGAAGAAAGACGCGCCCCCTTCGCTGCCGAGATCTGCTTCGATATCGGGCGCCGCCAGCGCCAGATCCTGATGGCGAGCGACTACGCCGAGTCACCCGCAGCGCGTCGGCAATTCGAGTCATGCCTCGAACACGGTCAGCCTCGTCGCGCGAATTACGCATCGAACCAGAAAGTATCGGCAATTCGAATTGGGCCTTCCTTTCTTTTCCGAGCGCGAATATTACAAATCACTGCCAATAGTTTCAAAAACATTTCACTTATTCGCTTTAATTTAGTTTCATATAATCAAAAAAAGTTTGACACCGCGCTTTCGTTCTTGATACCGTCCGATCCAGTCAATCTGACGAATTGCTCGCCACGCAAGCGCTTCCGCTCTACGTTTTTTCGCTTCCGCTGCACCGCCGTGCTCGCCGCCGGCCGTATCGTTCTCGCCGGCGCATGCAACACCCCGATGCATTTCACTGGACGACTGCCATCCGGCAGCAGGCCGAAGGATCGAATCAAATGAGCAGGACAACGAAACTGTTGCTCTAGCAATCCCGCCCGCGCGCTGTCCGCGCGGCTGCATCGCATCGCGGCGCAGCCCTCTCGTTACCGCATTTTCCGTATTTCGCCCCCGGAGAAAAACCGCTTTCCGGATCGGGCGAAAGGCCCTGTCGCGTCCGTGCCATCCGCACGCGTGCGACAGAAACCGGCGGTGCATGACCCGCGCCGCTGTCGACCGTCGTTGTTCGTGCCGTTCGATGTTCAACCGGAGGGGTAATTCAAATGAATCAGGTTGCAGACAAGAATCAAAAACACAAGCGCTTCGTCAAGCTCGCATTCGCCGTCGCCGCTGCCGCGTCGTGCGGCATGGCCACCGTTCACGCCGCGCCTGCCGCCGGCTGGACCGAAACGCGTACCAAGGGTTTCCTGCCGCTCGTGCAGCAGAACGAAGCCGGTGCGGCCGGTGCGCCTGCCGCGAGCACGGCTGCCGCTGCGGCGGCGGCCATCGAGATGGCGCCCGGCGAATCGGTGGACATCGTGCTCGGGCTGAACCTGCGCAACGAAGCACAGCTCGACCAGTACCTGCACGACCTGCATACGCCCGGTTCCCCGCACTACCGGCACTTCCTCACGCCGGCGCAGTTCGCGGCGCAATACGCGCCGACCGACCAGCAGGTCGCCTCCGTCGTCGCCCATCTGCGCAAGGCGGGCTTCGTGAACATCGTGGTCGCGCCGAACCGGCTGCTGGTATCCGCGTCCGGCACCGCGGCGACCGTCAAGTCCGCGTTCCGCACCACGCTCAAGCGCTTCACGCACAACGGCCGCAGCGTCTATGCGAACACCGACGCCGCGCAGGTGCCGAACGCGATCGGCGGCGTCGTGGGCGCGGTGCTGGGGCTGCAGAACGTCGAGCTGATGCACACGGGCGCGGGCAGCAAGCCACAGGGCAACACCAGCAACCTGACGATTCCGTCCGGCGCATCGGCGGTGCCCCACAACCCGACCGAGTTCTCGTCGATCTACGGCGGCGACGGCACGCCGACGGCGTCGCAGACCACCGTCGGCATCATCTCCGAAGGCGATCTGTCGCAGACGGTGAGCGACCTCAATACGTTCGCCGCGAACAACGGCCTCGGCACGATCAGCAGCAGCATCGTGAAGACGGGCCCGTCCGGCAGTTCGTACACCGACACCGACGGCACCGTCGAATGGAACCTCGACAGCCAGTCGATCGTCGGCGCGGCCGGCGGCAGCGTGAAGCAGGTCGTGTTCTACGTCGCGCCGTCGATGACGCTCACGGCGATCACCGCCGCGTACAACAAGGCCGTGACCGACAACGTCGCGAAAGTGATCAACGTATCGCTCGGCGTGTGCGAATCGTCCGCGAACAGCACCGGCTCGCAGGCAACCGACGACACCATCTTCAAGCAGGCGATCGCGCAAGGGCAGACCTTCTCCGTATCCGCCGGCGATCACGGCGCGTACGAATGCGCGGGCGGCACGCCGTCGCGCTCGACCTACACGGTGAGCGAGCCGGCAACGTCGCCGTACGTGATCGCGGTGGGCGGCACGACGCTGTTCACCAACACGTCGACCCGCGCGTACAACAGCGAGATCGTCTGGAACGATCCGAGCTGGCAGCCGGGCACCGTGTGGTCCACGGGCGGCGGGTACAGCAAGTACGAAGCCGCGCCGTCGTGGCAATCGTCGAGCCTCACGGGATCGACCAAGCGCGCGCTGCCCGACGTCGGCTTCGATGCGGACCTGCGCACCGGTGCGATTCTCGTCGTGAACGGCCAGACGTCCGACACGCTGTGGGGCTCGGGCTACCTGAACAACGAAGGCGGCACGAGCCTCGCCGCACCGATCTTCACGGGCATCTGGGCGCGCTTGCAGTCCGCGAACAACAATGCGCTCGGGTTCCCCGCGTCGAGCATCTACAAGTATTTCCCGAGCAACGCGGCGCTGCTGCACGACGTCACGTCCGGCAACAACGGCAGCGGCACCTACGGCTACAAGGCGAAGGCAGGCTGGGACGCGACGACCGGTTTCGGCAGCGTGAACATCTCGAAGCTGAACGCGTTCATCCAGAGCACGCCGGATTTCGCACGCTGATGGATCGACGACCGCCCGGTTCCGCGTGCAGCCCGTAGCGCACGCTTGGAGCCGGACCCGATCGCATGAACGACCCGCGACGGCTGCCCGGCCGTCGCGGGTTTTTGCATTTCGCGCCAGCTCGCGGAGCGCGCAGCAGGCGCGGCGATGCACGCGTCAACCCTGCAATCGCGCTTCGACCCGAAGGCAGCATCGCCCCACGCACTGCATGCGGCCGCGTACCGCGAAACCGCACGGTCTTGGCCCCGCAGATCACTCGGCCCAGTTGCGAACGTAGTCCGGTACCGGCATGTCGCGGTCGGCATGAACCGGTGCGCCGCGCGTCGTCTTCAGCGGCAGGATTCCCGTCCAGACGGCGAGCGCGAGATCTTCGTCCTTGTCGGACGGCATCGAATCGCCGACTTTCACCGCGGCTTCAGCAAGGGCGATCCGCAGCACGCTGGTCGCATTGATTTCATTCACGTTGCCCGGCCGCGCGTGATGCGTGCGTCCCGGCGCGATCTTCTCCATCAATGCATCCAGCGCCGCTCGCTTGTCCGGGCCGCCCTCCACGACGTCGAAGCGCCCGTAGATCACCGCGGATCGATAATTCATCGAATGGTTGAAGGCCGACCGGGCCAGCACGAGACCATCGAGCAGCGTAATCGCGACGCACGCCTGCGCGCCCGCCGACAGCGCCTTGATCATCCGGCTGCCGTTGGACCCGTGAACGTAGAGGTCATCGCCGCGTCTCCAGTGCGCGGTCGGGATGCAGTGCGTGTCGTCGCCTGTACCGAATGCGATGTGGCATACGTACGCTTCGTCCACGATGCGATTGAGCATCGTGCGATCGCGATTCGCCAGTTCCGGCAGCCTGCGAATGGTGGTGCGTGACGTGGACGGGATGACGTTCTGGTCTTTCATGTTTCGTTTTCCTGTTTGCGCGCGCTGACGCGCATCGAGCGGCCTGCGGTTCGGGAAGCTGCAGGCATCCGCTCGAAATATATTTGCACTACGAAGTTAATGGAATCGAACTCGCACAACTTCAATGCGTGAACGCGCGGTCGATCGCCCCATCGACAGTCGCCCGCCAGATCGATCAAAATACGCGCGTTCCGCTTTCCGCGACGATCGCCGGAAACGCCCGCGTGCCGGCCGGCACCGCGAGAACGTGAACGATACGACGCGCACCGACTCTTCAAAAGAACCAGCTCAACGATAAATTCTGGAACCAGCTCATGGATCTCGCGCTGCTCATCTCGTCGCTTGCCAGCCCGGACGGCACGACGCGCCACAGCCAGCAGGAAGCTCTCTACCGGCGCCTGCGCGACCTGCTGCTGGACGGGCAAATCCCGCCCGGCACGCGGCTCGTGTCGACGCGCGTGCTCGCCGCCGAGCTGGGGATCGCACGCAATTCGGCGGTCTATGCCTACGAGCGTCTCGCCGAGGAAGGCTTCGTCGCGGCCACGCGCAACGGCACGATCACGCTATGGGACGGGTGCGACCGTTCGGCCGCAGCGCGCGAAAGCCGCACGGCGCCGGTTCAATTGTCCGAGCGCGTGCGCGGGCTGGAGAACGCCGATCCCGAACCCGAACGCATGCTGCCGTTCGTGCCCGGCCTTCCGTCGCTCGACGAATTCCCCGTCGCTCAATGGCGCCGCTGCATCGAGCGCGCGTGGAAAGTCATCCGGCCCGCGCAGCTCGCCTACGGCCCGGTCGAAGGACTGCCCGAACTGCGGCGCGCCGTCGCCGCATACATCCGGGTCTCGCGAGGCGTGCGTTGCGAAACGGGCCAGGTCTTCATCACCGACGGCACGCAAGGCAGCCTCGAACTGTGCGCCCGCATGCTGGCGAATCCCGGCGAATTCGGCTGGCTCGAGAATCCCTGCTACAACGGCGCCCGAACCGCGTTCCGGTCGACCGGTCTGGCTCTCGTCCCGATCGAGGTCGACGAGGAAGGAATGGTGCCCACCGACGAGCAGTGGCGCACCCTGCCGCCGAAGCTGATCTACACGACCCCGTCGCACCAATACCCGCTCGGCGCGCTGATGAGCCCGCGGCGGCGAGCGACGCTCGTCGAACGCGCGCGGGCGTGCGGCGCCTGGATCATCGAGGACGATTACGACAGCGAGTTCCGCCACGGCGGGCAGCCGCTGCCCGCGATCCAGGGCTTGCAAGCCGACGCGCCGGTCTGCTATCTCGGCACCTTCAGCAAGACGATGTTTCCCGCCCTTCGGCTCGGATTCATGGTGGTGCCCCCGGTGCTGGTCGAACGCTTCACCCGAACGCTGCGCGAACTCGTCCATCGCGGCCACCCGGCCGATCAGCTCGCGATGGCCGAATTCATCGACACCGGCCTCTTTGCGCGCCACCTGCGCAGGATGAGAACGCTGTACGCCGAGCGGCGAAGCAGCCTCGAGGCGGCGCTCGCGCGCCACCTCGGCACTGCGTTGCGCGTTCGGGGAAGCCCGGGCGGCATGCATCTGTCGGCGGATCTCGCGATGCCGCTGCACGATACCGACGTCGCCCGCGCGGGAGCCGCGCATGGCTTGCTGCTTCAGTCGCTGAGCAGCTATCGGGTCGGCGCAGGCCGGCCGTACAACGGCTTCGTGCTGGGATACGCCGGCCTGAACGACGCGACGATCGAGACCGCGACGACGCAGTTCGCGGCCGTCATCGAACAGCTCGGCCGCACGCGCGGCTGAGCGTCGCTCACAGTTGCGATTCGATCGGAAACAGCCCGAGAAACCAGACTTCCATCCGCCGCGCGGGCGACACTTCCGGCTCGTGATCGAGCTCGGTGACCTTGCCGTCCGAATCGGTCTGAATCCACTTGAGTTGCCCGCCGCCCGCCGTGCCGGGCCTCGGCTCGACCCGCCACGCGATTCGATCGAGCCGTGTCTCCAGATCGTTGGCCACCTGCGACGCAATCGCCGGGCTCTCGCAGTACACGCCGATCTCGGTATTGAGGTTCAGCGAGCGCGGATCGAGATTCATCGACCCGATGAAAATGCTCTTGTGGTCGAACACGTAGGTCTTCGCATGCAGCGACGCGCGCGACGACCCGATGATGACTTGCTTCGAAATGCTCTTGTCGCCCGACGGCCGCCGTTCGTAAAGCCGGACGCCGGCAGCGACGAGATCGCTTCGGTAGTGCCGGTAACCGGCATGTACGGCCGCCACGTCGGTCGACGCGAGCGAGTTCGTCAGCACCGTGACGCGCACACCGCGCGCCGTGAGCGCGCGCAGCCGCTCGACGAACTCCTTGCCCGGCACGAAATACGGCGACACGATCAGCAGGTCATGTTCGGGCTGCAACGCGAGCGCCCGCAACTGCGGCAGCAGGTGCCCGGCGCTGTCCTTCGGCGCATGCGCGATCTTCGACGGATCGTCGTACAGCACCGTCGCACGGCCCCACGAGAGTTCCGTGCCCTGCCCATGCACGATCCGGTCGAGCCGCTGCCGCGCCTCGAGCACGTACGGATTGTCCTCCATCGCCCGCAGGTAGTCGCGCAACCGTTCGCGCTCGCGATCCAGCCCGCCCGGCGTCGCGTCGTGCCCGACCAGCGCGCTGATCGGATACGCGTACGGGGAATTCCAGAACGTGTCGAATTCGGTCGAGATGTCCTTTACGACCGGGCCGTGGACGACGACGTCGAGATCGCCGAACTCCAGCATCGACGATGCGCCGAAATACTCGTCGCCGATATTTCGGCCGCCGACGATCGCGGCCTGGTTGTCCGCGATCATCGCCTTGTTGTGCATGCGCCGGTTGACGCGCGAGAACTCGAACACCGTGCCGATCTTCTTGAATCGGCGCGTGGCGACCGGATTGAACAGCCGGATCTCGATGTTCGGGTGCGAACTGATCTCGAGCAGCTTGCGGTCGTCCGCGTTCGTGCCGAGATCGTCGAGCAGCGCACGCACGCGCACGCCGCGATCGGCCGCGCGAATGATCGCGTCGGCCAGTTCGTGTCCGGTCAGGTCGTCATGCCAGATGTAGTACTGAAGGTCGAGCGACCGGTCCGCGCGATCGGCAAGCAACACGCGCGCATCCAGCGCATCGACCGGATCGGTCAGCAGATGAAACGCGTCCTGCCCCGGATGGGCGGCGGCCTGCTGCCGGAACGCGATGCCGAGCCGCGTGTCGTCCGTATCGGTGTATGCGTGCGTCGGTGTGCGCTCGGCCTGCGGCGGCAGGCTCGCGCATGCAACGAGCGCCAGCAACGAAAGAATCGCACCCCACGTACGCAGCATGATCATGATTGCCGTCCCACTCCCGGCCGATGTCTGTTTGTTCTCGCCGCCGGACGGATCGCGCGGCTGTCTGGCTTGCCTTCGGCCGCAATCGGTATTGCGTGTGAAACGGCCGCGCCACAGCATACTTCGATTGATGGTGGTGCGGCGCCTTCTCGGTACTTTCCTGATCCCGTCACGTGTTACGCGTGCACGCAAAGAAAAACCCGCGACGCATGAAGCCATCGCGGGTTTCGGCATGCCGCGCAAGCGCGCGCATGAAATCTGGTGGGCCCGGCGGGGTTCGAACCCGCGACCAATCGATTATGAGTCGACTGCTCTAACCGCTGAGCTACAAGCCCTGATGAGAAGCGAAGCGTGTTACGCGCCGCCCCGGCGAAGACGCCGGGCCGGCATTGTAACAACAAAGGAGACGAACGCCACCGGCATCACGCGGATGCCGACGGCGTTCGCAGCAGAGACGCTGGAAATCAGTTCCCTTCGAGGAACGACTTCAGCTTGTCGGAACGGCTCGGGTGACGCAGCTTGCGCAGCGCCTTGGCCTCGA
This sequence comes from Burkholderia metallica, assembly GCF_001718555.1. Lineage (NCBI taxonomy): Bacteria > Pseudomonadati > Pseudomonadota > Betaproteobacteria > Burkholderiales > Burkholderiaceae > Burkholderia > Burkholderia metallica. The sequence continues at coordinate 852,493 of NZ_CP013403.1, read as the reverse complement.
TCTGACGGATCCGCTCGCGCGTGACGTCGAACTGCTTGCCGACTTCCTCGAGCGTGTGATCGGTGCTCATCTCGATGCCGAAGCGCATCCGCAGCACCTTCGCCTCGCGCGGCGTCAGCGAATCGAGCACGTCCTTCACGACGTCGCGCATGCTCGCATGCAGCGCGGCATCCGCCGGCGCGACCGTGTTGGTGTCCTCGATGAAGTCGCCGAGATGGGAGTCGTCGTCGTCACCGATCGGCGTTTCCATCGAGATCGGCTCCTTCGCGATCTTCATGATCTTGCGGATCTTGTCTTCCGGCATTTCCATCTTTTCGGCGAGCGTTGCCGGATCCGGCTCGAGACCGGTTTCCTGCAGAATCTGCCGCGAGATGCGGTTCATCTTGTTGATCGTCTCGATCATGTGAACCGGAATACGGATCGTGCGCGCCTGGTCCGCGATCGAGCGCGTGATGGCCTGGCGGATCCACCACGTCGCATAGGTCGAGAACTTGTAGCCGCGACGGTATTCGAACTTGTCCACCGCCTTCATCAGACCGATGTTGCCTTCCTGGATCAGGTCGAGGAACTGCAGGCCGCGGTTCGTGTACTTCTTCGCGATCGAGATCACGAGACGCAGGTTCGCCTCGGTCATTTCGCGCTTCGCCTGGCGTGCCTTCAGTTCGCCGGCCGCCATCTGGCGGTTGGTTTCCTTCAGGTCCTTCAGCGGCAGCACGACGCGCGCCTGCAGGTCGAGCAGGCGCTGCTGCTGTTCGCGGATCGCCGGAACGTTACGCGACAGCACCGCGCTGTACGAATGGCCTTCGGCCATGATCTTCTCGGCCCAGTCGAGATCGGTCTCGTTGCCCGGGAAGCGCGCGATGAATTCCGAACGCGGCATCCCGCACTTGTCGACGACGATGTGCAGGATCTGGCGCTCGACCTGACGCACTTCGTCCACCTGCGCACGCAGCGTGTCGCACAGGCGCTCGACGGTACGCGCGGTGAAGCGGATCGTCATCAGTTCGCTCTGGATCGTTTCCTGCGCCTTCAGGTAGGCCTTCGACTTGTAGCCTTCCTTTTCGAACGCGCGGCGCATCTTGTCGAACCACTCGCTGATCTGCGAGAACTTCTCGAGCGACGCGCGCTTGAGGGCTTCGAGCTGGGCGGCGTTGGCCGATGCCTGCGCGGCACCGTCGTCTTCCTCCTCTTCCTCTTCTTCCTCTTCCTCTTCGGCTTCCTCGTCCTCGTTCTCGATGGCTTCCGCTTCCTTCGCGGAGAAGCCGTCGGTATCGGCGGAGTCCGACGCATTCGGATCGAGCAGGCCGTCGACGAGCTCGTCGACGCGGATCTCTTCGTTCGCGACGCGTTCGGCCATCGCGAGGATGTCGGCGATCGTCGTCGGGCACGCGGAGATGGCCATCACCATGTGGCGCAGGCCGTCCTCGATCCGCTTCGCGATCTCGATTTCGCCTTCGCGCGTGAGCAGCTCGACGGTGCCCATTTCACGCATGTACATCCGGACCGGATCGGTCGTACGGCCGAATTCCGAATCGACGGTGGACAGCGCGACTTCCGCTTCCTCTTCGACTTCATCGTCCGACGACGCGGCGGGCGCGTTGTCGTTCAGGAGCAGCGTTTCCGCGTCCGGCGCCTGCTCGTAGACCGCCACGCCCATGTCGTTGAACGTGCCGATGATGCCTTCCAGGGCTTCGGTCTCGGTGAAGTTGTCCGGCAGGTGGTCGTTGATTTCGGCGTACGTCAGGAAGCCGCGCTCCTTGCCGAGCTTGATCAGCGCGCGCAGTTTCACGCGGCGCTCTTCGAGCTCCTCGGCCGTACCCGGCGTGCTCGTCGCGAACGCTTCCTTCAGCAGCGCCTTTTCCTTGGCGCGACGATCGCGCACCTTGGATTTGCCCGGTGCAGCCGCCGCTGCGGGCTGCTCGTCGCTCTGATTTGCGTCGTCTTCGACGGATACTTCGTTCAGCTTTTTGGTCATGGAGTTCGCCGTACCGGCTATATCGACTCGCGGCTGCTGGACGACAGCCGGTTGAACCGTGGGTGCATGAGTAGTACGTACTGCCGTTTCGTCCGCGGCGGCAGTCGTGTCCCTTGCGCTTTTCGCACTTGCCCGCTTCGCCGCCGGCTTGGCCGGCCCGGAGTCGGGTCTGGCGGCAGCCCGTGTTCTGGCTGCCGGTGCCGGCGCAGCCTGAGCAGTGCCGGCCGCGGTTTTCTTTCCTGCCGGGGCTGTCGTGGCTGAAGACGTCGTCCTGGTGGAAGAAGCAGACTTGGCCGCTGTGACCTTCTTGGTCGGCTCCGTCGAGCCCTTGCCTGTTGCTTTCTTTCCGCCTGTCGTCTTTGCCATCGCGATTCTCGCCTCTGCTTGGAAAACAAACCGCTGGAAACCTTATATTATAGCACGCTGGGGAACCCTCTCTAAGCTCCCCGGCCGCCTACAGCCCGAGCCGACGCTTCATGTCGGTTCGCTGCTGGTTCAATTCCGTCAATTCGGCCAATTCCTCGGGTGTGAAGGCGGATTGCCGCGCCAGCCTGTCGAGCCGGTCGCAGCAGGCGTCGTAACGCATCTTGAGCACCGCCGCCTGAAGTTCCTCCCCCGCGATCCGCTCCTGCTCGCGCTGCCGCTCGGGCACCGTCTCGTCTTCCGGATTCTGTAACAGCAAGTCGCGGACGTTTTCATCATAGTCCAGAATTTCGCGGAAGATTTCCTCGTAAGTCGCGCCGTTCGAGGACGTCCGCAGCACATCCGACAGCAGCCGGAATTCCGCGCCGTCGCCCAGCGCGCGCGCATGCTCGACGACTTCCGCGAACAGTTCGCCGATGCGCGGCAACGCGCGCAGGGTCGCAATCTGCTCGTCGTCGAGCTGCGACGCGATGCGCGGATGCATCACCAGCGTGCGCAGCGCGCGCTTTTCGCTGTCCGTCACGCGCCGCCGCTCGCTGCGCGCGGGCGCCTGGCGCGGCGGCGGCGCGATCCGCGTATCGACGTCGGACAGCGCCGCGACCTCTTCGAACGGGATATCGAGGCGGTCGGCGAACATGTGCATGATCTGCGCGCGCAACGCATTCGCGGGCAGCGCCTGCAGCAGCGGCTTCGCATCGAACAGCGCCTTCGCGCGGCCTTCCGGCTGATCGAGCGCCTTGCCGGAAATTGCTTCGTTCAGCAGAAATTGCGACAGCGGCATCGCGCGCTCGATCTGCTCGGAGAACGCCGCCTCGCCGAATTCGCGCACGTAGCTGTCCGGATCGTGCTCGGCCGGCAGAAAAAGGAACCGGATCGTGCGGTTGTCCCCGGCGTGCGGCAGGCAGGCCTCGAGCGCGCGCCGGGCTGCCCGCCGCCCGGCCGAATCGCCGTCGAAACTGAAAATGACCGTATCGGTCTGGCGCAGCAGCTTCTGCACGTGAATCGGCGTGCATGCGGTGCCGAGCGTCGCGACCGCGTTCGGGAACCCGAGCTGCGCGAGCGCGACGACATCCATGTAGCCTTCGACGACCAGCACGTACTTGCGCTCGCGAATCGCAAGCCGCGCCTCGAATAGCCCGTACAGCTCGCTGCCCTTGTTGAACAGCGGGGTTTCGGGCGAATTCAGGTACTTCGGCTCGCCGCTGCCGAGCACGCGTCCGCCGAAACCGATCACCTGCCCCTTCACGTTACGGATCGGGAACATGATCCGCTCGCGGAACCGGTCGTAGCGGCGCGCGACGCCCTGCGCATCGGTCTTCTCGCTGACGATCACGAGCCCCGCCTCGACGAGCGACTCGTCGCGATAGTCGGGAAACGCGGCCTCGAGGTTCTGCCAGCCGTCCGGCGCATAGCCGAGCCCGAAGCGCGCGGCGATTTCGCCGGTCAGGCCCCGGTTCTTCAGGTACTGGATCGCGACGGTCGCGCCGCGCAACTGCTTGCGGTAGTAGTCGCACGCGGCGGTCATCGCGTCGGACAACGCGGTCGCGACCGATTTCGACACCGGCGCCGGATAGTCGCCGCCACCGCCTCCGCCCCCACCGCCGCCGCGCATCGACGGCTCGTGCGGCACGGTCAGCCCGACCGACTGCGCGAGCTCCTGCACCGCTTCCGGGAACGTGAGCCCCGCGTGTTCCATCAGGAAGCCGATCGCCGTGCCGTGCGCGCCGCAACCGAAGCAGTGATAGAACTGCTTGGTCGGGCTGACGGTAAACGACGGGCTCTTCTCGTTATGGAACGGGCACAGCCCCATGAAATTGGCGCCGCCCTTCTTGAGCTGCACGTACCGGCCCACCACGTCGACGATATCGACGCGGTTCAGCAAATCCTGCAGGAACGAATGCGGAATCACCGTGGGATCGAGCGAAAAAAAGACAATACGACACCCCCGGCGCCCGCACGGCGCGCGCCGGAGAAACCGGTGTTACTTCGAAAGCGCGGCCTTGACCAGCGCGGAAATGGCCGTCATGTCGGCACGGCCGGCAAGCTTGCCCTTCAGCACGCCCATCACCTTGCCCATGTCCTGCGGGCCGGCGGCGCCCGTCTGCGCGACCGCGGCCTGGACTTCGGCAGCCACCTCGGCTTCCGACAGCTGCTCGGGCATGTAGCCGCTCAGCACGACCAGTTCGGCCTGCTCCTTCGCGACGAGGTCGTCACGGCCGGCCGCCTGGAACTGGCTGATCGAATCCTTGCGCTGCTTGATCATCTTGTCGATCACGGCCGTGATGCCCGCGTCGTCGAGGGTGACCTGATCGTCGACTTCGCGCTGCTTGATCGCGGCCATCAGCAAGCGAATCGTTGCCAGGCGCTCGCTTTCCTTCGCGCGCATCGCGGCCTTCATGTCTTCGCTGATCTGCTCTTTCAAACTCATCTTTCACCCGGGAAGGAAACGTGAATCCGACGCCCGCCAAAGGGCGTCAACACAAAAACCCGCTTGGGACAATGTCTCAAGCGGGTTGCTCGAATCCGGCATCGGCGGCTCGCCTGATCGGTCGCGCGATCATGCATGATCTTCCGCGACCGCACGGAGTCGCCGGTGCGCCGCTCAGCGAACCGCGCGGCGCCCAATCGTTCAGTACAGTTTCTTCGGCAACGTCTGGCTGCGAATCCGCTTGTAATGACGCTTCACCGCAGCAGCCTTCTTGCGCTTGCGCTCTGCGGTCGGCTTCTCGTAAAACTCGCGCGCGCGAAGCTCGGTCAACAGACCATTCTTCTCGATCGTGCGCTTGAAGCGACGCATTGCAACTTCGAACGGCTCGTTCTCTTTAACGCGAATGATCGTCATGATCCGACACGAATAAAGGTTTGCAGGGAAAGACTACCGAGTATAGCAGAGCGATTGCCTAAAGGCACGGGGCCGGGCCCCGCCAGAACGGCGCCGGCGCGGCGTCTCAGGCGCCGCGCGCGTACTCCGCCGCGGCCTGCCCGGCCGCGGTACCGGACGCCCATGCCCACTGGAAGTTGTAGCCGCCGAGCCAGCCCGTCACGTCCACCGCCTCGCCGACGAAGAAGAGCCCCGGCACGCGCGCGCTCATCATCGTCGACGACGACAGCTCGCGCGTATCGACGCCGCCCTTCGTCACTTCGGCCTTCTTGTAGCCCTCGGTGCCGTTCGGCGTCAGCGTCCAGCCGGACAGCGCGTCGCCGATCTGACGGAGCGTCTTGTCGGGCAGGTCGGCGAGCCGCGCGTCGGCGGCCACGCGGTGCGTGTCGAGCCATGCATGGGCGAGGCGCGACGGCACCCAGTCCGCGAGCAGCGAGCCGATCTGGCGCTTCGACGTGCGCTTCGCATCGAGCAGGTCGGCCACCGTGTCGCGCTGCGGCAGCAGGTCGACGCGGATCGGGTCGCCGGGCTGCCAGTAGCTCGAAATCTGCAGGATGCCGGGCCCGGACAGGCCGCGATGGGTCAGCAGCAGGTCTTCGACGAATTCGCCGCCGCGCTTCCTGTCGCCGGTCGATACGCGCACTTCGAGCGATACGCCGGACAACGCCGCGAACGGCGCCCAGTCCTGCGGCGCGAACGTCAACGGCACGAGCGCGGGCCGCGTATCGACGAGCTTGTGGCCGAACTGCTTCGCGAGCCGGTAGCCGAAGTCGGTCGCGCCGATCTTCGGGATCGACAGACCGCCGGTCGCGATGATCAGCGCGCGCGCACCGATCGTCCCCGCCTGCTGCGTGTCGAGCGTGAAGCCGTTGGCCGGCGCGTGACGCACCGCGTCGACGACGACGGGCCGGCGCCACGCGATGCCGCCCGCGTCGCACTCGTGCTTCAGCATGTCGATGATCGCGTCGCTGCCATGGTCGCAAAAGAGCTGGCCCTTGTGCTTTTCGTGCCAGGTCACGTGATGGCGCTTGAGCAGCCCGAGGAAGTCGCGCGGCGTATAGCGCGCCAGCGCCGAGCGCGCGAAATGCGGATTCGACGACAGGTAGTTGTCGGGGCCCGCGTACAGGTTCGTGAAGTTGCAGCGGCCGCCGCCCGAGATGCGGATCTTCTCGGCGAGCCGCGGCGCGTGATCGATCAGCACGACGCGGCGACCGAGTTGCCCGGCCACCGCGGCGCTCATCATCCCGGCCGCACCCGCGCCGATCACGGCGATGTCATAAGTTTCCATGGCGCGGATTGTACCCGCCCGGCCTCCGGCCCGGGCCGCAGCCAGCGGCGGCAGGCCCCCGCCTGCTATACTTTCCGGTTACGTTGACCTTCCCGCGGCGCGTCCGATACGGCGCGCCCTGCCCGCACCCATGCTCGTTCTCGGCATCGAAAGCTCCTGTGACGAAACCGGCCTCGCGCTCTACGACACGCAGCGCGGCCTGCTCGCGCACGCGCTCCATTCGCAGATCGCGATGCACCGCGAGTACGGCGGCGTCGTGCCCGAACTCGCGTCGCGCGACCATATCCGCCGCGCGCTGCCGCTGCTCGAGGAAGTGATGGCGCAAAGCGGCACGCGCCGCGAAGACATCGACGCGATCGCGTTCACGCAAGGCCCGGGACTCGCCGGCGCGCTGCTGGTCGGCGCGAGCATCGCGAATGCGCTCGCGCTCGCGTGGAACAAGCCGACCGTCGGCATCCATCACCTCGAAGGCCACCTGCTGTCGCCGCTGCTCGTCGAGCAGCCGCCGCCGTTCCCGTTCGTCGCGCTGCTGGTGTCCGGCGGCCATACGCAACTGATGCGCGTGACCGACGTCGGCGTGTACGAGACGCTCGGCGAAACGCTCGACGACGCGGCCGGCGAAGCGTTCGACAAGACGGCCAAGCTGATCGGCCTCGGCTATCCGGGCGGCCCGGAAGTGTCGAAGCTCGCCGAAACCGGTACGCCGGGGGCGGTCGTGCTGCCGCGCCCGATGCTGCATTCGGGCGATCTCGACTTCAGTTTCAGCGGCCTGAAGACGGCCGTGCTCACGCAGATGAAGAAGTTCGAAGCGGCGAAGCTCGACGGCGAAGCGCTCGAACGCGCGAAGGCCGACCTCGCGCGCGGCTTCGTCGACGCGGCGGTCGACGTGCTCGTCGCGAAGTCGCTCGCCGCGCTGAAGAAGACGAAGCTCAAGCGCCTCGTGGTCGCGGGCGGTGTCGGCGCGAACCGACAGTTGCGCGCCGCGCTGTCGGCCGCCGCGGCCAAGCGCGGCTTCGACGTCCACTATCCCGACCTCGCGCTCTGCACCGACAACGGCGCGATGATCGCGCTCGCCGGCGCATTGCGGCTCGGCCGCTGGCCCGAGCAGGCGAATGCCGATTACGCATTCACGGTGAAGCCGCGCTGGGATCTCGCGTCGCTCGCGCGCTGAGCCGCGCGACGCAACGCCACACCGCACCGCACCGCACCGCACCGCACCGCACCGCACCGCACCGCACGCACGCACGACAACAAAAAGGCCGCTCGTTCGAGCGGCCTTTCTCATCGGCGCGACAAAAAGACGCAGCGTTATGCCGCCTGACGCTTGTCGCGCTCGATCAGCGCATACGCGCTGTGGTTGTGGATCGACTCGAAGTTCTCGGCTTCGAGCACGTAGGCCATCACGCGCTCGTCCGCATCGAGACGCTGCGCGACGTCGCGCACGAGATCCTCGACGAACTTCGGGTTCTCGTACGCACGCTCGGTGACGAACTTCTCGTCCGGACGCTTCAGCAGGCCCCACAGCTCGCACGACGCCTCTTCCTCCGCGATGCGGATCAGCGCCTCGACCGGCAGGTCGGCCGCGAGTTCGGCATCGATCGTCACGTGCGAACGCTGGTTGTGCGCGCCGTACTGCGAGATCTTCTTCGAGCACGGGCAGAGGCTCGTCACCGGCACGAGCACCTTCAGGAACAGGCGCGTGTCGCCGTTGCGGCTTTCGCCCGCGAGCGTCACTTCATAGTCGAGCAGGCTCTGCACACCCGACACCGGCGCCGTCTTGTTCACGAAGTACGGGAACGTGACTTCGATGCGGCCGGCCTCGGCTTCCAGCTTCTCCAGCATCGACGCGAGCATCGCGCGGAAACGCTCGACCGTCAGCGGCGCGCGGTTCTCTTCGAGCAGCGCGACGAAGCGCGACATGTGCGTGCCCTTCTGGTCGGCCGGCAGGCGCACGTCGAGGTTCCAGACGCCGACGGTCGGCTGCACGCCGCCGCCTTCGGTACGCACCGTCAACGGATGCCGGACCGCCTTCACGCCCACGCGCTGAATCGGAATCTGGCGGGTATCCACCGTGCTCTGCACGTCGGGCATCACGAAGGCGGGATTCATCTGGTTCATCTTGTTCAATCCTTGTAAGCCGCGCGTTCGACGACGCGCACGCCGCGTCATGCGGCAGCCGGAAAAGCAACATGGGCCCGCAGGCCCATGTTTTCCGCATCAATGAAGACCGGTCGCGCCAGTCGCACCGGCACCGCCGTCGGGCGGCGCCGGCTTATGCGACGCGCTTCGCCTGACCGGCGACATCGGCCGCCGGATTCAGAAAGCGTTCGCGAATCGATTTCGCGATACCCGCGCCGTCGAGGCCGCATTGCGACAGCAGCTTCGCGGGGTCGCCGTGATCGATGAACTGGTCAGGGAGGCCCAATTGTAGTACGGGTCGGATAACCCCACTCTCCATCAGGGCTTCCACGCAGGCCGAGCCCGCGCCGCCCATCACGCACCCTTCCTCGACCGTCACGAGGTAGTCGTGCGTCTCGGCGAGCTCGCGCACGAGCGCTGCATCGATCGGCTTCACGAAGCGCATGTTCGCGACGGTGGCATCGAGCTCTTCGCCGGCGGCCAGCGACGGGGCGACCATCGTGCCGAACGCGAGGATCGCGACGCGCTTGCCTTCCGGCTGCGACGTGCGGCGACGCACTTCGCCCTTGCCGAGCGGGATCTCGGTGAATTCCTTCACCGTCGCCACGCCCGTACCCGCGCCGCGCGGATAGCGCACCGCAGTCGGGTTCGGCTGCTGCAGCGCCGTGTGCAGCATCTGGCGGCATTCGTTTTCGTCGGATGCGGCCATGATCGTCATGTTCGGGATGCAGCGCATGAACGCGAGATCGTATGCACCCGCGTGCGTCGCGCCGTCCGCGCCGACGAGGCCCGCGCGGTCGATCGCGAATACGACCGGCAGGTTCTGCAGCGCGACATCGTGGATCAGCTGATCGTACGCACGCTGCAGGAACGTCGAGTAGATCGCGACGACCGGCTTCAGCCCTTCGGTCGCGAGGCCGCCCGCGAACGTCACCGCGTGCTGCTCGGCGATGCCGACGTCGTAGTAGCGATCCTTGAAGCGCTTCTCGAACTCGACCATGCCCGAGCCTTCGCGCATCGCGGGCGTGATGCCGACGACGCGCGTATCGCGCTCGGCTTCGTCGCACAGCCATTCGCCGAACACCTGCGTGTAGGTCTTTTTCGCGGGCGTGGTCGACGGCTTGATGCCTTCTGCCGGGTTGAACTTGCCGGGGCCGTGGTAGAGCACGGGATCGGCTTCGGCGAGCTTGTAGCCCTGGCCTTTCTTCGTCACCACGTGCAGGAACTGCGGGCCGCGCAGTTCGCGGATGTTCTGCAGCGTCGGGATCAGCGAATCGAGATCGTGACCGTCGATCGGGCCGATGTAGTTGAAGCCGAATTCCTCGAACAGCGTGGCCGGCACGACCATGCCCTTCGCGTGCTCCTCGAGCTTGCGCGCGAGTTCGAGCACCGGCGGCGCAACGCTCAGCACGCGCTCGACGCCCGCGCGCGCAGCCGCATAGAAGCGGCCCGACATCAGGCGGGCGAGATGGCGATTCAGCGCGCCGACCGGCGGCGAGATCGACATGTCGTTGTCGTTCAGGATCACGAGCAGCTTCGCATCTTCCGACACGCCCGCGTTGTTCATCGCCTCGAACGCCATGCCGGCCGTCATCGCGCCGTCGCCGATCACGGCGATCGAGAAGCGGTCGTCGCCGTTCAGCTGGCTGCCGATCGCCATGCCGAGCGCGGCCGAGATCGACGTGCTCGAGTGCGCGGTGCCGAACGTGTCGTATTCGGATTCGCTGCGGCGCGGGAAGCCCGAGATACCGTCGTACTGGCGCAGCGAATGCATCTGGTCGCGGCGGCCCGTCAGGATCTTGTGCGGGTAGGTCTGGTGGCCCACGTCCCAGACGATGCGATCGTTCGGCGTGTTGAACACGTAGTGCAACGCGATCGTCAGCTCGACCGTCCCGAGGTTGGACGACAGATGGCCGCCCGTCTTCGACACGCTGTCGAGCACGAACGAGCGCAGCTCGTCCGCGAGCGGTTGAAGTTGGCGACGATCGAGGCGGCGCAAATCCGCCGGGTCGTCGATGGTTTTCAGCAAGTCGTACATCGTCGTTCCATTGTAGGAAATCAAACGCGCCCGCATTCTATTGCACGCACCGTGGCAGGTGCGCGGCGGCGGGCTTTCGCGTCAGCTGACCCGGTTCACTACCAGGTCGGCAAGTTCGGCGAGACGCTGTGCGCGTGCGCCGAACGGTTTCAGCGCGTCGTGCGCTTCGGCGCGCAATTGCGCTGCGAGCTCGCGCGACGCCTCGAGACCGAGGATCGATACATAGGTCGGCTTGTCGTTCGCCGCGTCCTTGCCGGCCGTCTTGCCGAGCGTCGCCGAATCGGTCGTGACGTCGAGAATGTCGTCGACGACCTGGAAGGCCAGACCCACGGCCCCCGCGTATACGTCGAGCGCCGCCATCGTTTCCGCGGACGGCGTCTCGCCGGCCAGCGCGCCCATCCGCACGGCCGCGCGCAGCAATGCGCCCGTCTTCATCCGGTGCATCGTCTCGAGCTGCTCGCGCGTCAGCTTGAGGCCGACGCTCGCCAGGTCGATCGCCTGCCCGCCGGCCATGCCGATCGAGCCGCTCGCCAGCGCCAGCTCGCGCACGAGCGCGGCCTGCTGCACCGGCGACAGCGCGGCGGCGTCGGTCAGCGCGACGAACGCCTGCGACTGCAGCGCGTCGCCGACGAGCAATGCCGTCGGCTCGTCGTACTGCACGTGCACGGTCGGCTTGCCGCGACGCAGCGCGTCGTCGTCCATGCACGGCATGTCGTCGTGCACGAGCGAGTAGACGTGGATCATCTCCAGTGCCGCCGCCGCCGCATTGCGCGCCGCTTCCGTCGCGCCGGTCAGTTCGCCTGCTGCATGGCACAGCAGCGGGCGAACGCGTTTGCCGCCGCCGAGGACCGCATAGCGCATCGCCTCGTGAAGCGTCGCCGGCACCGCGGTGTCAGCGGGCAAATAGTGGCCGAGAGCGTCCTCGACACGGTCTAGCACGGACCGCATCCATTGTTCGAATGTCATAGATCGTCGTCTTCGCCGTCCGTGGCGGCCGTTCCGGACGAAAGCGGCTTCAGCGTCGCGCCGTCGAGCACGCGAACCTGCTGCTCCACTTTCTCAAGCTGCTGTTGGCAAAACGCAACGAGGGTCGCACCGCGGCGATACGCCGCCAGTGAATCCTCGAGGCTCAACGCGCCGCCTTCCATCCGGGCAACCAGCGTCTCGAGTTCCGCGAGCGCCGTTTCGTAATTGTCCGGCAACGGTTCGGTACCATTGCCGGGCGGCGTGGCGCCTGGGGATGCGGTTTTCGCCATGGACGAGGGTGTCAAATTTCAAAACAAGTCGGACATTCTACGGCAAAAGAGAATTTTCCGACCTGCCGTCGTGGGCACCCGGGTACAGATTCCGGCCCCACGTTCGGCGTACATTGTGCGCCTCCCGATTGTCGCCCGACAAAAAATTGACACAAATCAGGCACTTAATCCTAGCCTTGCGGGGCGAACCGGGTATAATTCTGCGTTTCCCTAAATCGATTTTTCGATGGTTGGGTTGTTCACTGCTTTCACGCTAACACCGGGAGTGGGAATGTCCAATCTGAGCGACGCGCTTCAGTTGAAGTCGGCTCACAGCCAGCTTCCAGTCACTGCATATTTCGATGAGGCGCTACTCGAGCGCGAGATCGAAACCCTCTTCAAGAAAGGACCTCGTTACATCGGGCACGAGTTGATGGTGCCCGAGGCGGGGGATTATTTCGCGCTGCCGTCCGAGAAGGAAGGCCGCGTGCTGGTCCGCAACCAGACGAACCAGATCGAACTGCTGTCGAACGTCTGCCGGCACCGGCAGGCGATCATGCTCAACGGGCGCGGCCATACGCAGAACATCGTGTGCCCGCTGCATCGCTGGACGTACGATCTGGAAGGCCAGTTGCTCGGGGCGCCGCACTTCCCCGACAAGCCGTGCCTGAACCTCGGCAAGAGCCCGCTGCAGAACTGGCAGGGGCTGCTGTTCGAGGCCGAAGGCCGCAATGTCGCGCGCGACCTCGCGAACCTCGGCACGAAACATCATTTCGACTTCTCCGAGTACCTCTTCGATCACGTCGAAGTGCACGAGTGCGATTACAACTGGAAGACGTTCATCGAGGTCTACCTCGAGGATTACCACGTCGTCCCGTTCCATCCGGGCCTCGGCAGCTTCGTGTCGTGCGACGACCTCACGTGGGAGTTCGGCGACTGGTACAGCGTGCAGACGGTCGGCGTGCACAACGCGCTCGCGAAGCCGGGCAGCGCGACCTACCAGAAATGGCACGAGCAGGTGCTGAAGTTCCGCAACGGCGTGCCGCCGGAGTTCGGCGCGATCTGGATGGTCTACTACCCGGGCCTGATGATCGAGTGGTATCCGCACGTGCTCGTCGTGTCGTGGCTGATCCCGCGCGGCCCGCAGAAGACGACCAACATCGTCGAGTTCTATTACCCCGAGGAAATCGCGCTGTTCGAGCGCGAATTCGTCGAAGCCGAACGTGCCGCCTACATGGAAACGGCTGTCGAGGACGACGAAATCGCGATGCGGATGGACGCCGGCCGCCGTGCGCTGATGGCACGCGGCGAGTCGCAGGTCGGCCCGTACCAGAGCCCGATGGAAGACGGCATGCAGCACTTCCACGAGTTCCTGCGCCGCCACCTCGGCGACCTCTGACGGCCGGTGCGGCGCCCTGACGCCGCACGCCATCCGGCAGACGAAAAGACGGGCTTCGGCCCGTCTTTTTTTGTTTAGACTTGGAATGTCAGGCCATTCGCACTCCAGGGAGCCGTCATGCCACACACCCACTACACCACGCTCATCTCCGCCGCCAATCTCGCCGAGCGCCTGGCGGCGGCGCCCGGCAGCGTCGCGCTGTTCGACTGCCGCTTCGATCTCGCCGATCCCGCTGCCGGCGAAGCCGCCTATGCGGCCGGCCATCTCCCCGGCGCCCAGTACCTCCATCTCGACCGCGACCTGTCGGGCCGCAAGACGGGCACCAACGGCCGCCACCCGCTGCCGACGCGCGACGCACTCGCCACACTGCTCGCGAGCCGCGGCCTCAAGCAAGGCCAGCAGGTCGTCGCGTACGACGCGCAAGGCGGCGCCTATGCGGCGCGCCTGTGGTGGCTGCTGCGCTGGCTCGGCCACGATTCGGTCGCCGTGCTCGACGGCGGGCTGCAGGCCTGGGAAGCCGCCGGCCAGCCGCTGACGACCGACGTGCCGCAACCGGCCGCCGGCGATTTCCGCACGGCTGCGCCGCTCGAATCGACGGTCGATGCGGCTGCCGTGCTCGCGAACGTGACGTCGCCCACGCGCGTCGTGATCGATGCGCGCGCACCGGACCGCTATCGCGGCGAAAACGAAACGATCGATCGTGTGGGCGGCCATATCCCCGGTGCGCGCAATCGCTTCTTCAAGGACAACCTGGCCGCCGACGGCCGCTTCAAGAGCGGCCATGAGCTGCGCGAGGCGTTTTCCGCCGTGCTGGCGGGCACCGAGCCAAATCGCGTGATCCTGCAATGCGGCTCGGGCGTCACCGCCTGCCACAACGCGCTTGCGCTCGAGGTTGCGGGCCTGCACGGCGCGTCGCTGTATCCGGGCTCGTGGAGCGAATGGAGCGCCGATCCGTCGCGCCCGATCGCAACCGGCCCGACACCGTAAGCCAAGCACCGGCGCGGCGCAGTCGTGACGAAGCGGCGGCATCTGCCGCCGCTTGCCGTTTACATCACGCCGTACTTGTGAAGCCACGCGATCGCGCGCTTCCAGCTCTCCTCCGCATCGGCCTTCACGTAGCTCGGCCGGTAATCGGCAAAGAACGCGTGACCGGCATCCGGATACACGACGATCTCCGATTCGCGTGCGAGCTTCGAATCGCTCGCCTGGATCGCCTTGCGCATGTCCGCGAGCGACGCCTGCGTGATGTTCGCGTCTTTCTCGCCATAGAGGCCGAGCACGGGCACCTTCAGCAGCGACGCATGATCGACCGGGTTGAACGGCGTCATCTCGTCGGTCTTGCCTTCGACGAACCCGTACCACGCAACGGCCGCCCGCACGTGCGGGTTGTGCTCCGCATACAGCCAGCTCTGGCGGCCGCCCCAGCAGAACCCGACCACGCCGAGACGCGACAGGTCGCCGCCGTTCTTGCCGGCCCACGCGACGGTCGCGTCGAGATCCTCGGTCACCTGGCGGTCGGGCACCTTGCTGACGATGTGCTCGACGAGATCCTTGATCGTCGGATACTTCGCCGCATTGCCCTGCCGCGCGAACAGGTCGGGCGCGATCGCGAGATAACCGAGCTTCGCGAAGCGGCGGCACACATCGGCGATGTGCGCGTGCACGCCGAAGATCTCGTGAATCACGATGACGACCGGCAGGTTCGTCTTGTCTTTCGGCTGCGCGCGATACGCGGGCACGCTCGCATCGCCCGAGCGGATCTCGACGGTGTCGACGTCCAGCCCTTCGCTGTCGGTCGTGACCGTCTGCGCCGACACGGGCAGCACGGCCGCCGCGAAGACCCCGCCCAGCGCGGCCTGCATGAACTTGCGGCGCGAGAACGGAACGTGGGGAACCAGGCTGTCGACTTCGGGTTTCAACATGAATGCACTCCTCGATTGGGCGCCGCCGTCACGGCCACGAAGACGGCATGACGGGGCATCGCGCCGTCGCTCGGCGCGGAGGTCGCGGCGGTTGGCACCCCGCCGCTAACGGAAACCCGGACAAGATGCCCAATATTCCGTTGTCGCGTCAACTGTCGGCGTTGTAAGACTCGATTACGACAGGGTGATTCGGCAGCACGGAAACCCGCGGGCGGCCCGTCGAACGCGCGCTCAGTGCAGCTTGACGCGCGGCAGCGTCGTGCGCCGCAGCCAGTGCGCGACCGTGTCGAGCATCATGCGCGGATAGCCGTGCAGCGCGGCAATGTGCATCCGGTACAGCGACATGTACATGAAGCGCGCGAACAGCCCTTCGATCAGCATGTTGCCGCCGATCAGCCCGCCCATCAGGTTGCCGACCGCGCTGAAATGGCCGAGCGACACGAGCGAGCCCAGGTCGCGATACGTGAATTCGGGCAGCGGGCGCCCGTCGAGCCGGCAGCCGATTGCCTTGAGCAGAAAGCTCGCCTGCTGGTGCGCCGCCTGCGCGCGCGGCGGCACGTTGCGCTCGTTGCCCGGCCATGCGCAGGCCGCGCAATCGCCGAGCGCGAACACGTTGTCGTCGGTGAAGGTCTGCAGCGTGCGGCGCACTTCGAGCTGGCCGAGCCTGTTGACCTGGAGGCCGTCGAGATTGGCGAGCACGGACGGCGCCTTGATGCCGGCCGCCCAGACCGTCAGGTCGGCACGCACCGTCTTGCCGCTCGCCGTATGGACGGCGCCGGGCGCCACTTCGGTCACGCGCTCGGAGAGCATCAGCCGCACGCCGATCTTTTCGAGCAGTTCGGCCGTCGCCGACGACACGCGCTCCGGCAACGCCGGGAGAATCCGCGGCCCCGATTCGATCAGCACGATGCCGACGTCGTGCCGCGGGTCGAGCTTGTGCAGCCCGTAGGCCGACAACACCTGCGCGGTGTTGCGCAGTTCGGCCGACAACTCGACGCCCGTCGCGCCGCCGCCGACGATCGCGACCTGGATGCGCGGCTCGGCCGCCTCGCCCGGTGCGGTCGGCACCGGTGCCTGGTGCTCGGCGCGCATGCACGCGCCGATCAACCGCTTGCGGAAACGCTCGGCCTCGCCGACGGTATCGAGCGCGATCGCGTTTTCCGCCGCGCCCTGCACGCCGAAGAAGTGAGTCGTGCTGCCGATCGCGATCACGAGCGTGTCGTATTCCAGCTCGCGGGCCGGCAGCAGTTCCTCGCCGTCGCTGTCGTTGACCGGCGAGAGCGTGATGCGCTTCGCCGCGCGGTCGAGCCCGGTCAGCCCGCCCTGCTGAAACTCGAAGCCGTGCCAGCGCGCCTGCGCCGCATATTCGAGCTCCTGAGTGAACGGGTCCATGCTGCCGGCCGCCACCTCGTGCAGCAGCGGTTTCCAGATGTGGGTCGGATTGCGGTCGACGAGCGTGACGAGCGCGCGCGCCGAACGATTGCCGCGCGCACCGTAACGGTCGCCGAGCCGCGTCGCCAGTTCCAGGCCGCCCGCGCCTCCGCCTACGATGATGATCCGATGCATCTGTTCCCCCTTTGCGATTCGAAACTGCTGCCGCCGGGCGATGCGAACGCGATGCATTCGCGCCACCCGGTGGATTAACCGGTTCGGACATCATCGATGTGCAGTTCGAAGCACTTCGATGCAACCGATCCCGGAACGCGGGGCGCGCATGCCCCGAGTCAATGACCTGCATTGTCCGGGAGCTTGCGCGTTGACCACAAGCAAACCATCTCGATATTCAGCATCCCTGCAACAATATGCCGCAGGAATCGGGAACCGCGCGACGGTGCGTCAGTGTGCCTCTTCCCAGTTCGCACCGGCGCCCACTTCGGCCACCAGCGGCACCTTCAGCTTCGCCACGCCGCACATCATTTCCGGCAGTTTCTCGCGCACCAGCGACAGTTCGTCGTCCGGCACCTCGAGCACCAGTTCATCGTGCACCTGCATGATCATCCGCGACGCCAGCTTGTCGCGCGTGAGCCAGTCGTCCACCGCGATCATCGACAGCTTGATCAGGTCGGCCGCCGTGCCCTGCATCGGCGCATTGATGGCCGCGCGCTCGGCCGCCTGGCGACGCGGGCCGTTGCCGCCGTTGATCTCGGGCAGCCACAGGCGGCGACCGAACACGGTTTCGACGTAGCCCTTCTCCTTGGCCGCCGCGCGCGTGTCTTCCATGTACTGCGCGACGCCCGGATAGCGCGTGAAATAGCGGTCGATATAGAGCTTCGCGGCATCGCGCGTGATGCCGAGGTTCGATGCAAGCCCGAACGCGCTCATCCCGTAGATGAGCCCGAAGTTGATCACCTTAGCGATCCGGCGCTGGTCGGAATTGACCTCCAGCGGCGTCACGCCGAACACCTCGGCGGCCGTCGCGCGGTGGATGTCCTCGCCCTGCGAGAACGCGCGCAGCAGCGACGCGTCGCCCGAGATGTGCGCCATGATCCGCAGTTCGATCTGCGAATAATCGGCCGACACGATCCGGTGGCCCGGCGACGCGATGAACGCCTCGCGGATGCGCCGGCCCTCGGCCGTGCGCACCGGAATGTTCTGAAGATTCGGATCGTTCGACGCCAGGCGGCCCGTGACCGCGACGGCCTGCGCGTAATTCGTGTGCACGCGGCCCGTCGACGGATTCACCATGCGCGGCAGCTTGTCGGTATAGGTCGACTTCAGCTTCGACAGCCCGCGATGCTCGAGCAGCAGCTTCGGCAGCGGGTAGTCTTCGGCCAGCTTCTGCAGCACTTCCTCGTCGGTCGACGGCGCGCCGCTCGGCGTCTTTTTCACGACCGGCAACTGCAGCTTCTCGAAGAAGATCTGCCCGATCTGTTTCGGCGAGCCGAGATTGAATTCGCCGCCGGCCAGCTCGTACGCCTGCCCTTCGAGCTCGATCAGGCGCGTCGCGATTTCGGTGCTCTGCGCGTGCAGGCGCGCATCGTCGATCAGCACGCCCGTGCGCTCCATCTTGCGCAGCACGAGCGACACCGGCATCTCGATCTCGCGATACACGCGCTCGAGGCCCGCTTCGCGCGCCACCTGCGGATACAGCGCGTGATGCAGCTGCAGCGTCACGTCCGCATCTTCGGCCGCGTATTCGGCGGCCTGCGCGAGCGCCACTTCGTCGAAACCGATCTGCTTCGCGCCCTTGCCGGCCACGTCTTCATACTTGATCGTCTTGACGCCCAGATGACGCAGCGCGAGGCTGTCCATGTCGTGCGTGCGATGCGATTCGAGCACGTACGATTCGAGCAGCGTGTCGTGCTCGATGCCGTTCAGTGCGATGCCGTAGTTCGCGAGCACCTGCGCGTCGTACTTCAGGTGCTGGCCGACTTTCTTGCGATCGGCCGATTCGAGCCACGGCTTCAGCCGCGCGAGCACCTCGTCGAGCGGGAGCTGTTCGGGCATGTCGGGGCCGCGGTGCGCGACCGGCAGGTACGCCGCCTTGCCCGGCTCGACCGAGAACGACAGGCCGACGAGCCGCGCGAGCATCGGGTCGAGCGCGGTGGTTTCCGTGTCGAACGCGGTCAGCGCGGCCGCGTCGATCTTCGAGAACCACGCGTCGAATTGCGCCCAGGTCTGGATCGTGTCGTATTCGCGCACGATGTCGGCCGCCACCACCGGCGCCGGCTCGCCTTCCGGTGCATCCGCGCCGCCGCCTTCCGCCGGCGCGCTGTCGACTTCGCGCAGCCAGGTCTTGAAGCCGTAGCGCGCGAAGATGTCGCGCAGCAGGTCGCGCGCTTCGCCGTCGGTCTTCAACGACGCTTCGATCGATTCGAGATGCGGGGCGAGGTCGCACGCCGTCTCGACGGTCACGAGCTTGCGGCCGAGCGGCAGGAAGTCGAGCGCGCGGCGCAGGTTGTCGCCGACCACGCCCTTGATGTCGCCCGCATGCTCGATCACGCCGTCGAGGCTGTCGTACTGCGCAAGCCATTTCACGGCTGTCTTCGGTCCGCACTTCTCGACGCCCGGCACGTTGTCGACGGTGTCGCCGATCAGGGCGAGGTAGTCGATGATGCGCTCGGGCGGCACGCCGAACTTCGCGATCACGCCGTCGCGATCGAGCGTCTCGTTGGTCATCGTGTTGACGAGCGTGACGCGGTCGGTCACGAGCTGCGCGAGATCCTTGTCGCCGGTCGACACGATCACGTTCATTCCATGCCGCTCCGCTTCGCGCGCGAGCGTGCCGATCACGTCGTCGGCCTCGACGCCTTCGACCATCAGCAGCGGCCAGCCGAGCGCGCGCACCGCGCCGTGGATCGGCTCGACCTGCAGTGCGAGGTCGGGCGGCATCGACGGACGGTTTGCCTTATAGTCGGCATAAAGGTCGTCACGGAACGTCTTGCCCTTTGCATCGAACACGCAAGCGCTATACTCTGCACTGACTTCCTTGCGCATACGGCGCAGCATGTTGATGATTCCGTAGAGCGCTCCGGTCGGCTCCCCGCCAGGGCCACGCAAATCAGGCATCGCATGGTAAGCCCGATACAGATAGCTCGAACCGTCAACCAATAGCAGGGTCTTACCTTCCAGATTTCGTTCTTCAGGCATTATGAACAAGAGAAAAGTGATTCCGAGTCTGCGTTCGCTCGCAGATCAAGAACGCGCGACGGCCAAGAAGGCGCGCGCATCGTGGCAGATGTTCACGATTATGGCAGAGTTTATCGAGGCGACCGAGTACCTGTCGGAGATCCGCCCGGCCGTCAGCATCTACGGTTCTGCCCGCCTCAAACCCGACACGCCGCACTACAAGCTCGCCGTGCAGATCGCGCGCAAGCTGTCCGACGCCGGTTTCGCTGTGATCTCCGGCGGCGGCCCCGGCATCATGGAAGCGGCGAACAAGGGCGCGCACGCCGGCAAGGCGCCGTCGGTCGGCCTGAACATCGAGCTGCCGCACGAGCAGGCCGGCAACCACTACCAGGACATCTCGCTGCGCTTTCGCCACTTCTTCACGCGCAAGGTCACGTTCGTGAAGAACTCGGATGCGGTGATCGTGATGCCGGGCGGCTTCGGCACGCTCGACGAGCTGTCGGAAGTGCTCACGCTGATTCAGACGAAGAAGTCGCGCCTCGTGCCGATCATCCTCGTCGGCAGCGAATTCTGGAAGGGGCTGCTGCAGTGGTTCCGCGACCAGTTGATTCCGATGGGCCTCATCAATCCGGAAGACATGGATCTGATGCAGGTGATCGACGATCCCGACCAGGTGCTCGACGCGGTGCTCGCGTTCTACGAGGACAGCGGTGAAGAGGAAGGCTCGGACGATGACGGTCATCCGCCGCGCCCTGAAGAAGACCGGATGTTCTATCTGTAATCGCTTCGCGACGACAGCCGGCCCGACGGCCGGCGCACCGCGTTTCGCGCGGCAGGCAGGGCGGCCCCGCCCCCCCTGCCGCGCGTCACTTTGTAACGCGCCATTAATCGCGCTTCGCGGCCGTACGCGTTCGAATGTCAAATCCGCGTGGCCGATCGCGGGCAACGCGCGCATTACCTTCCGCACACGCGGGCCGTCATTGTCAAATGACGCGGCCTGATACCTTCGCCGCACGCCTGCGGGCCGCCAATCCGGCGTAACAAACCCGCCTCGCGTTTTCCGTCGTGCGCCAGCACACTGTATGTGTCGGTGCGGCGTTTCCCCCCGGTGGAACGATCCCCCTCGCTTCCATCGCGTCGCGCCGGCCCTTTACAACGACACCACGGAAAAGAACATGCAACGCTCGCTGATCGCCCTCGCCTTCGCCGGCCTCGGACTTTCGCTGTCCGGCCTCGCCCATGCCGTCAACGTCGACGTCAACATCGGCACGCCCGCACCGGTCGTGGTCGCTCCGGCGCCCGCGGTCATCGTCGGCTGGCATGGCGACCGCTACTGGGACGGCCATCGTTACTGGGAACGCCGCGAGTGGGAAGACCACCAGCGTCATCACGGCCATGACGATCGCCGCGGCTACCACTGCCCGCCGGGACACGCAAAGAAAGGCGAGTGCTGACCGACACCGCACGGCCGCTCGATACGCAAGGCCGCCCGCGAACCTGACGTTCGCGGGCGGCCTTCGTCATTGAAAGCGCCGCCGGCGCGGGCAGGCTTGCCGGCTTATTGAAACGCCACTTCCGCAAAGCTGCGCAGCTTGCGGCTATGCAGCTTGTCGAGCCCGTTCGTGCGCAGGATCTCCATCGCCCGCACGCCGATCTGCAGATGCTGGTCGACCTGCCCGCGATAGAACGTGTCGGCCATGCCCGGCAGCTTCAGTTCGCCGTGCAGCGGTTTGTCGGACACGCACAGCAGCGTGCCGTACGGCACGCGGAAGCGGAAGCCGTTCGCGGCGATCGTCGCGCTTTCCATGTCGAGCGCGATCGCGCGGCTCTGCGACAGCCGCTGCACGGGTTCGCGATGATCGCGCAGCTCCCAGTTGCGGTTGTCGACGCTCGCGACCGTGCCCGTGCGCATCACGCGCTTCAGTTCGACGCCGTCGAGCTGCGTGACGTCGGCCACCCCGCGTTCGAGCGCGAGCTGTACTTCGGCGAGCGCCGGAATCGGCACCCACAGCGGCAGGTCGGCATCGAGCACGTGATCTTCGCGCACGTAACCGTGTGCGAGCACGTAATCGCCGAGACGCTGCGTGTTGCGCAGCCCCGCGCAGTGGCCGAGCATCACCCACGCGTGCGGACGCAGCACCGCGATGTGATCGGTGATCGTCTTCGCGTTCGACGGGCCGACGCCGATGTTGACCATCGTGATCCCGCTGCCGTCCGCGCGCTTCAGGTGATACGCGGGCATCTGCGGCAGGCGCGGCGGCGCCGCGCCCTCGACCGGCTCGCTGCCGAGGTTCGCGTTGTACGTGACGACATCGCCCGGCTCGACGAACGAGCTGTACTGGCTGCGGTACGCGCGCACCTCGGGATCGTCGCTCTCCGTCATCACTGTGCGGCCGAGCTTCACGAACTCGTCGATGTAGAACTGATAGTTCGTGTACAGCACGTAGTTCTGGAAATGCGTGGGCGACGTCGCCGTGTAGTGGCGCAGCCGGTGCAGCGAGAAGTCGACGCGCGCGGCCGTGAACAGCGCGAGCGGATGCGGCTCGCCCGGCGCCGGCTCGAACGTGCCGTTGACGATGCGGTCGTCGAGATACGACAGGTCGGGCGTATCGAAGATGTCGCGCATCGCGAGCAGGCGGTCGCGGTCGAGCTCGCCCTCGAGATGGATGCCTTCGGGAAACGCGAAATGGATCGGAATCGGCTGCGACGACACGCCGATCTCGATCTTCACATGGTGGTTCTTCGCCAGCAGGCGCAGTTGCTCGCGGTAGTAGTTCGCGAACAGGTCGGGGCGCGTGACCGTCGTCTCGAACACACCGGGGCCCGCGACGAAACCGTACGAACGGCGCGAATCGACGTGCGTGTTGACGTCGGTGCGGATCCGTACGAACGGGTAGCACGCGCGCACGTGCTCGGTGATCGGTTCGTGGCGGCGATAGCGCGCGAACGCATCGCGCAGGAAGCCCGTGTTCGTGTCGTAAATGGCGGACAGCCGCGCGACGGCGGCGACCGGATCGTCGAATGCCTCGACCGCCGGGCTTTCGGGCGTCAGCAGTCGGTGTCGGCGGCTCAAATCGTTCTTCATTTTCATCACCTCGTCTGATCGGACGACATTACCACGGAACCCGGTCACCCTTATTGAGCCCCCATGCACGCGAGGGCCGGATGGCGCGCAGTATTTGCTAAAATCGGTGGGTTCACTGGAGACTCATCATGAAGCCGCTCATTCTCGTCGCCGCTGCCGCCGCGTTTGCCGCCGCCAGCGTCGCTTACGCCGCCGGCGGCACGCCTGACGCCGACGCGCAGGCTCGGGCCGAGGCCAACGAGGCCGCCGGCCTCCCCGATCTCCGCAAGATCAACCGGCCGGCCGCCGAAGTCACGTCGAAAGTCGACTTCGCCGACATCCGCCGCACCCCGAGCTTCCACGAAAAGAGCAAGAACGGCACCGAAGTGACCGAGTACCGCGATCGCGGCAAACCGGTCGAGATCGACGTGAAGTCGAACTTCGGCACGCGCTACCAGATGAGCTCGACGCCCGACACGTCGCCGAAGCCGCACGACGCGGGCATCCCGATCACGCGCCTGCCGTCGCTGAACCTGCGCTACTGATTCCGCGGCGCGGCGCATCGAACGCCGCGCACCGCCCCCCTTCACCTGCTGTCGCGACGCACGCCACCCGCGTGCCGACACCCTGACCTGACGCATCCCGCATGGCCGTTTTCACTGCTGTTTCCGACTCCGATCTCGCGCAATGGATGCGCCACTACGAACTGGGCGACGTGCTCGCGTTTCGCGGCATTCCGTCCGGTATCGAGAACAGCAATTTCTTCCTGACGACGACGCGCGGCGAATACGTCCTCACGATCTTCGAAAAGCTCACGGCGCAACAGCTGCCGTTCTACCTCGACCTGATGCGCCACCTGGCCAGCCACGGCGTGCCGGTGCCGGACCCGGTCCCGCGTGACGACGGCGCGCTGTTCGGCGAGCTGCACGGCAAGCCGGCCGCGATCGTCACGAAGCTCGACGGCTCCGCCGAACTCGCGCCGGGGGTCGAACACTGCATCGAGGTCGGGCAGATGCTCGCGCGCCTGCACCTCGCCGGCCGCGACTATCCGCGCCACCAGCCGAACCTGCGCAGCCTGCCGTGGTGGCAGGACAACGTGCCGGCGATCGTGCCGTTCGTCACGGACGAGCAGCGCGCGCTGCTGGAAGGCGAACTCGCGCACCAGGCCCGTTTCTTCGCGTCGGACGACTACGCGGCGCTGCCGGCCGGCCCGTGCCATTGCGACCTGTTCCGCGACAACGTGCTGTTCGCGCACGCGGCGCCTAACACCGGCCACGACGTGCGGCTCGGCGGGTTCTTCGACTTCTATTTCGCGGGCTGCGACAAGTGGCTGTTCGACGTCGCGGTCACGGTCAACGACTGGTGCGTCGACCTTGCGACCGGCGTGCTCGACACCGCGCGCGCCGATGCGCTGCTGCGCGCGTACCAGACGGTCCGGCCGTTCACGGCCGAGGAGCGCCGTCACTGGAGCGACATGCTGCGCGCGGGCGCGTACCGCTTCTGGGTGTCGCGCCTGTACGATTTCTACCTGCCGCGCGCGGCCGAGATGCTCAAGCCGCACGACCCCGGTCATTTCGAACGCATCCTGCGCGAGCGTATCGCGCATACGCCCGCGCTTCCCGAGATCCAAACCGCATGCAACTGATCGAAGTGCCCGCGAAAACGGGCTATGTCTGGTTCCGTCAAGGCATCTGGCTGTTCCGCCGGAACCCGCTCGCGTTCATCACGCTGTTCTTCACGTACCTGCTGGCGATCACGCTGATTTCGATGGTGCCCGTGATCGGCTCCGCGCTGCCGCTGGTCTTCATTCCCGGCGTCGCGGTCGGCTTCATGGCCGCGTGCCGCGACACGGTGGCCGGCAAGACCGTGATGCCGACGATCCTCGTCGACGGCTTCCGCTCGTACGGCACCGTCGCGACCCAGCGGCTGCTCGTGCTCGGCGTGATCTACGTCGCGTCGATGATCCTGGTGTTCGCGGCTTCGTCGTTCGTCGACGGCGGCGCGCTGTTCCACGTGATGATGGGCGCGGCCGACGAAGCGAACACGACGCCGGAAACGCTCGCCGCGCAAGGCACGCTCGGCGCGCTGTTCTTCGCGACGCTGCTCTACCTGCCGGTTGCGATGCTGTTCTGGTTCGCGCCGGTGCTGGTCGCGTGGCATGACGTGCCACCTGCCAAGGCGCTGTTCTTCAGCGTCGTCAGTTGCTGGCGCAATCGCGGCGCGTTCGTCGTGTACGGCGCGCTGTGGTTCTGCGTCGCGCTCGGCACGTCGCTCGCGCTGTCGCTGCTGCTGCAGGCGCTCGGCGCCGGCGCCTATGCGCTGACGATCATGATGCCGGTGACGATCATCATCGTCACGATGCTGTACTGCTCGTTCTACGCGACCTATCGCGGCTGCTTCGGCGTGCAGGAACCGACCGCGACGCCCACCCCGTCGGGCCGCTGAAACCCTCCCCGGACGGCGCGCGGCGCCGGCCCGCCGTTCTCCGCGCCGGGCTGGCTTCCGGCGCCCTCCTTCCCCGCCGCGGCGCCCCTGTTCATCCCGATCTTTTGCGCGCAAAATGATTTGCGTACAAATTGTTCGCGCGTTCATCGCGCTTCCCGGATCATGGACCGCCTGCACCCGCTGCCCCAGACGCTCGACGAGCAACTCTGCTTCGCGCTCTACGCGACTTCGCACGCGATGACGAAGGCGTACAAGCCGCTGCTCGACAAGCTGTCGCTGACCTATCCCCAATATCTCGCGATGCTCGTGCTGTGGGAGCGCGACGACATTGCCGTGAAGGACATCGCCGCGCGGCTCGACCTCGACCCGGCCACGGTCACGCCGCTGCTGAAGCGGCTGGAAGCGCTCGGCTACGTCGAACGCGTGCGCAGCGCGGCCGACGAACGCGTGGTGAACGTACGCGTGACGCCGGAGGGCCGGGCGTTGAAGGACCGCGCGCGCTCGGTGCCGGCCGATCTCTTTTGCGCGATGCAGCAATCCCCCGAATTCCTGGTCAGGCTGCGCGTCGATCTCCAGCAGCTGCGCGACGCGCTGTCGGCCGCCAACGAACGCTGACGGGCGAACCTCGGCGACCCGGGCCGGGACTAACGGCTTTTTCTTCGAAAATTAATTTGCACACTAATGATTTGTGTTCTATATTTTCCTCGTGGCCGGCGACACCCCGTTCGACCGGACCGCTTTTCCTCCCTTTCCAGACAGGAGCTGCACGATGAACATTCTGTACAAGACCAGTGCCACGAGCACGGGTGGCCGCGACGGCCGCGCGGTATCCGCCGACAACAAGCTGGAAGTGAAGCTGGCCGCGCCGCGCGAACTCGGCGGCACGGGCGCGGAAGGTACGAATCCGGAGCAGCTGTTTGCCGCAGGTTACTCGGCCTGCTTCCTGAGCGCGATGAAATTCGTCGCTGGCCAGAACAAGCAGACGCTGCCGGCCGACACGCAGGTCACGGCGGAAGTGGGCATCGGCCCGAACGACGCAGGCGGCTTCGGGCTCGACATCGAGCTGCGCGTATCGCTCCCGGGGCTCGACAAGGCCGACGCGAAGGCGCTGGTCGACAAGGCGCACCACGTGTGCCCGTATTCGAATGCGACACGCAACAACGTGCCGGTGCGCCTGACGGTGGTCTGACGCGACGCGAGGCCGTGAATGCAAAAAGGGCGCGTGCGACCAGATGTCGCACGCGCCCTTTTTTGCTGCGTGACTCGCCGGAATGGCGGACCCGAGGGCCCGCGCTGCGCTGCTTAGCGCGCGCCGAGCGAATACGGACGGTTCATCGCCGCTTCGCGATCGATCTTGCGCATGCGGAATTCGAGGTCATAGATGTCGGTCGCTTCGGACAGGTACGCCTCGGCGCGCTCTTTCGCAGCCGTTTCAGCGTTCTTGGTCAACATCAGGAAAAGGTGGCTCAGCAGGTACATGGTCGATCTCGCAATCCAAGGGTTCTTTGACTAGGGTTTTCCCGAATTATAGGGAAAACCCTAGTTCTTGGCCAGCGTCGATCAGACGATGCGTCGTTCGGTCGCCACAGCGCGCCGATGGGTTTCGAAAAAGGCCCAGATCATCGCGCTCGCGTCGGGGCCGACCGCCGCGTGAAACGGTACGGCTTCATCGCCGCCGGCCCACGCGTGATCGAGCCCTTTCACATGACAAAGCCGGACGACCGGCTCGCCGTCGCGGCAGACATCAGTGATCTGCGCGCCGGCCTCGCGGGTCTCGACCCGTTCGCCGCCCCGCAATGCGCCGCGGCTGTCGGCGAGCCCGTTCAGGCGCATGAACTGCACGGTCAGCTGGTCGGCGTTCTTCGGTGCGACCACGTGGTCGCCATCGCCCTGGACGATCAGCGCCGGCATGCCGGGATACGCGGCGACATCGACCAGCGCATCGACGGCCGCGGCCGGATTTTGCCGCACGCCGCGCCGCATCACGTCCATCGCGGTGATGCCGGAATTCGCCTCGCCGAGCGCGGGGCCCGAGTGCAGCGCGACCGCCGCGAAACGGTCGGGATGGTGCAGCGCAAGAAGCGACGCGAGACCCGCGCCAGCCGACAGCCCCGCGACATAGACGCGCGACGCGTCGAAACCGTGTTCGTCGACGAGGGCGTCGACGAGCGACGCCACCGTGTTCGCCTCGCCGCGACCCGCGCGGTCGGTGTCCTCATACCAGTGCCAGCAGCCATGCGCGTGCGCGCGCGTCGACTGCTCCGGATACAGCACCGCGAAGCCGTGCTTGTCGGCCAGCAGGTTCATCCGCGTGCCCTGCACGAATTCGTCGACCGACTGCTGGCAGCCGTGCAGCATCACGACGAGCGGCATCGCGCCGCGCCGGCGGCCGGGCGGCACGTAGAGGCCGTAGGCAAGATTCTGGACGAGGCGCCCGAGCGCGGGCGCCATCGGATGTTCGCCGCGCGTCCACTCGCCGGCCGCCCACGCGGCCGCGCGCGGTCGCACGCGCGATTCGCGCGGCGGGGACAGATCGGATACGGCGGGAGAGGCCGCGGCCTCGAGTGCGTCGCGTGTGATGCGCTGCGCATCGCGCGCCGCACGCTTGGCGGCCGGAGACAGCATGCGTTTCATGCCGCCCAGCCACACCTTGGTCAGACTTTTGGTCATCGATCGGGCTCGCAGTCAGGAAAAATAGGGGCACCACAGCGGATGCAGCGTTCGACTTTGTGCAATGCACCATAACATTGTTTCTGGGATTTTTCCTGCCCGCGGATAGTTCCCTCCCGCGGGAAAAACGGGGCGCGTGCGCACGCGGCGCTATACTGGGGTTTCGCCGCTTGTATCCGTTGTAGTCGTTCTTTCCGGCTCGCGCGTTGATTTAAGCATCGTCCCCGCCCTCGTTCGTCCCCTTCCCGATGTTCGACCTGTCGTCTCACCTGTGGATCACGATCACCGCGTTCGGCGGTGCCGGCCTGACCTTGCCGCTCGCGATCACGATCGCCGTCTGGCTCGCGCTCGGCTATTCGTTGCAACGCGCGGCCGCATGGCTCGGCGTGCTCGCGGCCGCGATCGGCGTGGTCGCGCTCACGAAAATCGCGTTCCTCGGCTGGGGGATCGGCATCCGCAAGTGGGATTTCACGGGATTCAGCGGCCACGCGATGCTGTCGACGTCGGTCTACCCGGTCGCGATTTTCCTCGCGCTGATCCGCACGCGTACGCCGGTGCGGATCGCCGGCATCGCGCTCGGGCTCGCGGCCGGTGTCGCGGTCGGCGTATCGCGCGTCGCGCTCGACGCGCACTCGCCGTCCGAATCGATCACCGGGTGCATCGTCGGCGCGCTCGCCGCGCTCGCATTCATCGCCGGTTCCTGGCGCGCGGTGCCGCACCGCTGGTCGGTGCCGGCGGTCGTCGCGAGCCTCGCGCTCGTGACCGTGGCGCTGCACGGCATCACGGTGCCGTCGCATCGCTGGGTCACCAAGGTGGCGCTGCAACTGTCGGGCCATGAGCGCCCGTTCGTGCGCGCGCGCTGGAAGGCGAACCCGAACTACCGCCCCGCGTCGCAACCGTCCGCGCTGCAGCGCACCCGATCGGCGCCGCTGACGCTCCATACGTGAGCGGCCGCGCGGTCGTCATCGCTGCCCGTTTTCAAGTCTGATCATTCCATGCGCACCGTCGCATGAGCGGTATGTCGAGCGTTATAACCCGCCCTATATTACGATTACGGTTTCCACCCATTCGAACGAACTCACCATGCGCTCAACCGCCCGCCCGCTTCGCCGCACCCTGCTCCGCCTGCTGCCGATCGCCACGCTCGCCGCGGCCGGCATCGCGTTCAGCGCGCCCGCTTCCGCGGCCGACGAACTGGTCGTGTCGGCCGCCGCCAGCCTGACGAACGCGTTCAAGGCCGTCGGCGAAGCATACGAAAAGCAGCACCCGGACACCAAGGTGCTGTTCAACTTCGGCGCGTCGGACGTGCTGATGCAGCAGATCGCCAAGGGCGCGCCGGCCGACGTGTTCGCGTCGGCCGACCAGAAGGCGATGGATCGCGCGGTCGCCGAAAAGGTGATCGTGCCCGGCACGCGTCGCGATTTCGCGGCGAACTCGCTCGTGCTGATCGTGCCGGCCGACAGCCGTGCCGCCGCGCCGACGTCGCTGAACGACCTGACGGCGGCCGGCGTGAAGCGCATCGCGTACGGCGACCCGGCATCGGTGCCGGTCGGCCGCTACACGGAAGGCGCGCTGCGCGCGGCCGGCGTGTGGGACGCGGTCAGCGCGAAAGGCGTGCTGGCCGCGAACGTGCGCCAGAGCCTCGACTATGTCGCGCGCGGCGAAGTCGACGCGGGCTTCGTGTTCGGCACCGACGCCGCGATCATGCCGGGCCGCGTGAAGGTCGCGCTGACCGTGCCGACCCAGACGGCCATCACCTACCCGATCGCCGTGGTCAAGGACAGCCGCCACGCCGCGCAGGCGCAGTCGTTCATCGACTTCGTCGCGTCGCCGCAGGGCCAGGCCGTGCTGTCGACGTTCGGCTTCAAGCCCGCGGGCAAGTGAGCGTAGCGCGATGCAAGACGCCTGGGTACCGCTGCTGCTGTCGCTGAAGGTTGCCGGATGGGCGACCGCGCTCGACATCGTGCTCGGCGTCGCGACCGCGTTCATGCTCGCGCGCTGGCGCTCGCCGCTGCGCGACGTCGTCGATTCCGTGCTGACGCTGCCGCTCGTGCTGCCGCCGACGGTGCTCGGCTATTACCTGCTGGTGCTGCTCGGCCGGCGCGGCGTGTTCGGCGCGTGGCTCGACCGGCTCGGCATCGAGCTCGTCTTCACGTGGCAGGGCGCGGTCATCGCGTCGATGGTCGTCGCGTTTCCGTTGATCCTGAAATCGGCTCGGGCCGCGTTCGAAGGCGTCGACCCGCATCTCGAGCGCGCGGCGCGCACCCTCGGGCTCGGCGAAGTCGCCGTGTTCTTCCGCGTGACGCTGCCGCTTGCCACACGCGGAATTCTCGCGGGCGCGCTGCTCGCGTTCGCGCGTGCGCTCGGCGAATTCGGCGCGACGCTGATGATCGCGGGCAACCTGCCCGGCCGCACGCAGACGCTGTCGGTCGCGATCTACGCGGCCGTGCAGGCCGGCGACGACCATACCGCCAACTTCCTCGTGCTGGTGACGTCGATCACCTGCGTGCTCGTGTTGCTCGCGACCGGCTGGCTCGTGCCGTCGCGCGCGCGGCGGAGCCAGCTGACATGACGCGCTCGCCTCGCCCATCGTGCTGCGTGGCCGGGTGGCTTCGGCGGAGGCCCGCATGAGCCTCGTCGTCGACATCCGCAAGACCTACGCGAACGCCGAGCGCCGCTTCACGCTCGACGTGTCGTTCACCGCGACGACGCAGCGCGTCGTGCTGTTCGGGCCGTCCGGCGCGGGCAAGAGCATGACGCTGCAGGCGATCGCCGGGCTGCTGTCGCCCGACGCCGGCACGATCTCGCTGAACGGCGAACCGCTGTTCGACGCCGCGCGCCGCATCGACGTGCCGACCCGCGAACGTCGCGTCGCGTATCTGTTCCAGGACTACGCGCTGTTTCCGCATCTGAACGTGCGCCAGAACATCGCGTTCGGCCTCACGGCCGGGCTGCGCAATCCGCGCGCGAAGACGGTGCCGCCGGAAGTCGCGTACTGGTTGCAGGCATTCGATCTCGAAGCGCTCGCGGGGCAGTATCCGTCGCAGCTGTCCGGCGGCCAGAAGCAGCGCGTCGCGCTCGCGCGCGCACTGGTCGCGCAGCCGCGGATCCTGCTGCTCGACGAACCGTTCGCGGCGCTCGACGGCGTGATGCGCCAGCGCATGCGCCACGAGCTCGCCGAGTTGCAGGCGCGGCTCGACATCCCGATGGTGCTGATCTCGCACGATCCCGACGACGTCGCCGCGTTCGGCGACCAGGTCGTGCAGTTGAGCGAAGGACGCGTGCAGGCGGCTGCGCCGCACGCCGAGTGGCCGACGCGCATCACGTGAGCGCGCGAGGCCGTGGTCGTGGTGGTGGCAACACGCACGTTGGAGCCTGAGAGAAGCCGCATGAAGCGGCATGTAGCGACATAAAGCGGCACAAGCAGAAAGCGGCAACGAAGCCGGCACCGGCCCGATACGACGGCGATACCGGCTTCGCACCGTCCGTCACGCGACAGCCGACGCGCGCAGGTGGATCGCCTCGCGTGGAGTCAGCCCGTCACCGCAAGAATCACGCTCGACGCCTTGAACAGCGCGATCGCCGCCCGGCCGACGTCGAGCCGCAGCGCATCGACACTGTCGTTGGTCACGACGGCCGTGAGCGTGCCGCCGCCGTCGAGCGCCAGCGTCACCTCGCTGTTCACCGCGCCCGCCGCAACGGTTTGCACGCTGCCGCGCAGCTGATTGCGCGCGGACACCTTCAACTCGTGCCCGCCGTCGTCGACCGCGAGCACGACCCATGACGCCTTCACCAGCGCGCAGGCCTCCGCGCCGGCCTGCAAGCCGAGCGCGTCGGCGCTCTCGTGCGTCAGCACGGCAACGATCGGCTGCCCGCCGGGCAGCATGAGCGTGACCTCGTCGTTGACGGTGCCGCGCACGATCGATGCGACCTTGCCGAACAACTGGTTGCGCGCACTGGTCTTCATCCCGATCCGGCCGATCAGCGCCCAGTCGACGTCGAAGCCGGCCACGGCCGCGCTCGCGGCCTCGATGAACCGGCGATGCTCGCGCTCGATCGTGCGGAACGCGGCGATCAGCGACGTCGCACGCGGCGTCAGCGTCGTACCGCCGCCGCCCTTGCCGCCCGTCGAGCGCGCGACGAGCGGTTCGCCGGCGAGATTGTTCATCGTGTCGACCGCATCCCACGCGGCCTTGTAGCTGAGGCCGACGGCCTTCGCCGCGCGCGTGATCGAACCGGTGTCGCCGATCGCCGCGAGCAGCGCGATGCGAGTCGCGCCGCCGAGCGTCTGCTCGCCCGCGCGCAGCCATAGCTCGCCGCCCAGTTCGAACGGTTCGGCGGACGGGGAAGAATGCGGTGCGTCGGTCATCGGAATACGGGCGGCAATCGGGAAGGAAACGGGAAAGAATCGAGCAGGAAGCGGGCGGCCATTATAGTCGGCGCGTGCCGGTCAGCCGCTCAGCCGGGCTTGCCGTCGAGTTTCGGCGGCCGCAGGCTGGCCAGCAGCGTCTCGGCGTCGCGCGCCGCGCGCTGCGCGAGCGCCGCGCCGTAGCCGCGCACGAAACCGAGCTGGTACGGCGGCGCGCCGAGTTTTTCAAGATGCTGGAGCGCGACCATCGTGTCGTTCGCTTCGCCGAGCACGCTCTGCACGCGCGCGAGCGTCTTGACCGTGTCGGTGCGCGTGCGGCGCGACGCAAGCGACGCGAAGAATTCGAGCGCATAGCGCAGCCGTTTCGCATCGATGCGCACCTGATGGCGCGCGGCCGTGTCGAGCGACGTGAGCGACGGCGATGCGTACAGATGACCGAACAGCCGCCGCACGCGCTTCGTCGCGTGGCGCCGCAGCGACGGTGCATCGCCGTCTTCGGCGGACGGCAGCGCGAGCGAACCCAGCCATTCGAGCCAGCCGAGCGTCAGCCGCGCATAGCGGGCCGAATGCAGCGCCTGCCGCAGCTCGACCCGCGCGGCCGCGCACTGCGCGCGGGCGGCGTCGAGCGTGCCGCTCCACTCGCCGTCGCCGCCGTCGGCCTCGATCAGCGCAGGCAGGCTTTCGGTCGCGAACACGTCCCAGTCGCGCACCGTGCCGAGCAGCGCGGCCAGCCAGCGCAGGTCGGCACCGAGCGTGTCGCGCCACTGGCGGTCGGCAAAGCGCGGGAAGAAGCGCATCAGCGTGCGCAGACGGCGCAGCGCGACCCGCATCTGATGCACGTATTCGGGATCGTCGTGCTCGAGCACGCCGACCTCGTTGCCGAGCCATTGCGCGGTGATGTCGCCGGACAGCGCGAACAGCGCGGCGCGCTGCGTACGCATGCCGGTCAGGTCGACGAGCTGCGCCTTGACGGGCCCGCAGGCAGCCGGCTCGTCCGCGCATGCGCGATCGATCACGCTCGTCAGTTGTACGAACGCAGGCCACGCACCGCTCAATTCGCGCGCCGCGGCGAACAACGCGTGCAGTGCGGCCGTGCGCGCGGGCAGCGTTTCCCAGTCGGGCGCGGCGAGACGCAGCTCGACGTAGCGGCGCGGCGCTTCGCTATCGCGATGCAGCGTGACGTCGTCGAGCGTCATCTCGACCACGACGCCGCTATCGTCGGCCCAGCGCCCGCGCCGCCGCTCGCTGACGAGACGCAGCGCCGACGCTTCCGGCCGGCTGTCGGCCGCCTCCGGGCGCGCGGCCGTGTCGGGTGCGGCGCCGTCGGTTTCGCCTGTCGACGCGCCGGCCGCTTCGGGCAAGGGCAACGGCATCGCGACGACGATGCCCGCATGTTCCGCGTCGAACAGTTCGCGCGCTGTGACACCGGGCGCAAACGCCTGCGTGCGCGATGCGACGACCCGCCTGCCGTGCGCATTCGTCTCGACCCACGTCCACCAGCTCGCGCCGGGGCTCGGCTCGGCCTCCTCGATCCGGCAGGGTTCGATCGTCACGCGCTCGTGGCCGCGGCGCATGCGGACCTGCGGGCAGATTCGCCACGCGCGCACGAGTTCGGCGCCGAAATCGCGCTGCGTGCCGCGGGCACGACTCGCAGCCTTGACCGGCCATCCTTCCAGCGACAGCGACAACACGATTTCCAGCACACGCGACATGGAGGCTCCTGCACATGAAGAATCGCCGGCGCATCGTCCGCGCCGGCGTCGCCCGCGAAGCAGCTTCCATAGTACACGTCGCAAAAACGGGCCGGCGACGATCCGGCCCTGTCGCGCTGTCGCAGATCAAACCGCGTATTGCGCGATGCCGTTGCCGAACGACCAGTCCTCCTTCAGCACCTCGACGAGGCTGATGAAGACGTCCTGCTGCCGCACGCCGGGCTGCGCCGCGAGGTTGTCCGCGATCGCCCGGTACAGCGCCCGCTTCTGCTCGAGCGTGCGCGTGTTGTTCGCGGTGATCTGGATCATCACGAGATCGTCGCTGCGTTCGATGTCGTAGTAGTGGCGGCCGAACACGAAGTTCTCGGCCGCATGCTCGGTGACGACCATGAAGATGTCGTCCTCGGGCACGTTGAACGTGTGCATCAGCGCGCGATGCACGCCATTGACGAGCGCCGCGCGGTACGCGGCCGGCTTGCCTTCGCGGACGGCGATACGGGTGAAGGGCATGGTCCTGCTCCTGTCGGTGAGAGTGACGTGGAAGAACGAAAACACGACGTCAGGTTAGGCTCGCCAAACTATAATGAACAGTCATCAATGAATATTTCATCCATTTTCATCTGAAATGAAAGTCCTCGACCTCGATACCGTGCGCGCGTTCGTGCTGGTGGCCGATCTCGCCAGCTTCACGCGCGCCGCCGACGCGCTCGGCACCACGCAGTCGGCCGTCAGCCTGAAGCTGAAGCGGCTCGAGGCGCACCTCGGCAAGCCGCTGCTCGCGCGCACGCCGCGCGTCGTCAAGCTGGCCGCCGACGGCGAGCATTTCCTGCCGGCCGCCCGCGCGCTGCTCGACGCGCACGACCATGCGCTCGGCGCCATTTCGGCCGGCACGCACCGGCTGGCGCTCGGCGTCAGCGAGCATGTCTCGGTGCCCGACCTGCCCGCCGTGCTCACGAGCCTGCACCGGCAGGACCCGGGGTTGTCGCTGGAAATGCACCTGGGCACGTCGACGAACCTGCTCGCGCAATACGACGAACGCCGGTTCGATGCGGTGATCGTGCGGCACGAGCCGGGCGAAGACCCGCCGCGCGAAGACGGCACGCTGCTGTTTTCCGAACCGCTGGCGTGGCTCGCCGCGCCGGACTGGGCCCCGCGCGCGGGCGAGCCGCTGCCGCTCGCGGTGCTGGCCGGCCCGTGCGGCGTGCGGGCCGCCGCGCTGCGCGCGCTCGACCATGCAGGGCGGCCGTGGCGCGAGCGCTTCACCGGCGGCGGCGTTGCGGCGGTCACGGCCGCCGCCGCCGCGGGGCTCGCCGTCTGCCCGCTCGCGCGACGTGTCGCGCCGCGCACGCTGGTCGACGTCGGCGCGAAATTCGGGCTGCCGCCGCTGCCGCTCTCGCAGGTCGTCCTGTATTCACGCGTACGCGACGCCCGTGCGGCCGCCGCCTTGCGCAGGTTTGCCGACAGCCTTGCAATCTCGGCGTAAACTGGCGGGTTCCGCTGCCCGTAATCTCCAGAAGAATTCCGATGAAGTCCGACGCCCGCAAGCACCTCCGTGCCAACCTGCTGATGCTCGCCGCCGCCGCGATCTGGGGCTCGGCTTTCGTCGCGCAACGCCTGAGCCTCGACGTGATCGGGCCGTTCCTGTTCACGGGGCTGCGCTTCCTGCTCGGCGCGCTGGCGCTGGTGCCGCTGCTGATGCTGAACACGGCGGCGCGCGCGCAGTTCGCGGCGATCCGCCGCGAACCGGTGCTGCTGCTGCCTGGCCTCGCGCTCGGCGGGCTGCTCGCGGTATCGATCTCGCTGCAGCAGGTCGGCCTGCAGTACACGCGCATCGCCAATGCGGGCTTCATCAGCTCGCTGTACGTCGTGATCGTGCCGCTGATGGGCGTGTTCGCCCGTCACCGCACGGGCGCGGGCACATGGTTCGGCGCGCTGCTCGCGGCGATCGGCCTGTATTTCCTCAGCATCGACGAGCACTTCTCGGTGCTGTACGGCGACTGGTTCCAGCTGGCCGGCGCCGTGATCATCGCCGCGCACGTGATGGCCGTCGGCCGTTTCGCGAAGCGGCACGATCCGCTCGTGCTCGCGTTCCTGCAGTTCCTCGTGTGCGGCGCGGCGTGTCTCGTCGTCGGCCTCGCCGTCGAGCCGGTCAGCGCCGCGATGCTGCGCGGCGCGCTGCCGACGCTGCTGTACGGCGGCCTGCTGTCGGTCGGTGTCGGCTATACGCTGCAGGTCGTCGCGCAACGCGATGCGGCGCCCGCGCACGCGGCCGTGATCTTCAGCATGGAAGGCGTGTTCGCGGCGATCGCCGGCTGGGCCGCGCTCGGCGAGACGCTGACGCTGCGCGCGCTCGTCGGCTGCGCGCTGATGCTGGCCGGCCTGCTCGCATGCCAGTTGCTGCCGAACGGCGACGCCCGGAAAAAGGACGAGGACGCGCTGCCGGCGTGACCCGCACCGTCCCTATAATGGCGGTTCGCGTGACTTCCACGCCAACCGCTTCCGACAGGCCAGCTCCGTGACGTCTCCTTCCGTCGATCCCGCCGCCGACCTGCTGCGCGAACGCGCAGCGCACTACGCCGCCCAGGCGGCGCTGTTCCTGCGCGACCAGGCGCTCTCCACCGCGTCGCACGACCTGCGCAGCCCGCTGAACGCGATGCACAGCTGGGCATACGTGCTCGAGCGCCAGCTCGCCCATGCCGATCCGAACCTGCAGCGCGCGCTCGCGGGCATTCGCACCGGAATCGAGCAGCAGGTCGCGCTGATCGACGACGTACTCGATGCGCCGCGCACCGAAACGCGCTTGCTCGCCGTCGCGCCGCAGCCGTTCGCGCTGCGCGCGCTGCTCGACGACACGATCGCGCTCGTGCGTTTCGCGCTCGCCGACGCACGGCAGGTCGCGCTCGACGTGACGCTGCCGGACGGCGAACCGTCGCTCACCGCCGACCGCGAACGCATCGCCCAGGCGCTGTGGACGATGCTGACGGCGGCCGTCGAAACCAGCGCCGTCGGCGGCCGCGTGACGTTCGCGTGCGCACGCGACCGCGCGCAGTTCACCGCGCGCGCCACCTGCGCCGTGAACGCCGCTGCGCTCGCCGATCCCGCGCAGCCGCACGCGTTCGAATCGTTCGCGCGACGCGAGATGCTGCGCGAGCGCGACGCGAAGCGGGTCGCGTGGACGCTCGGGCTCTGCCAGCGCGTCGCGCTCGCGCACGGCGGCACGTTCGCGCACGACCTGTTCGCCGACGGCGCCACGACCACCCTCACGTTCTCGGTCCCCTGCGAGGCGCCGGTGTAAGCAATCGGCCGTCCGACACATTACAGATTCCTTTCCGGCTCTATACTGACGGGCCTGCAATAACCGGAGTGCTTCTTTGTTACAGATCTTCGCGCTCATCGGCGCGTTGTTCCTGGTGGCCCTGAACGGGTTCTTCGTCGCGGCCGAATTCGGCCTCGTCAAACTGCGCGCCACGCGCGTCAAGACACTGGCCCGCAAGCACGGCCTGCGCGGCCGCATCCTCGGCATCGTGCACGGCCGGCTCGACGCGTATCTTTCCGCGTGCCAGCTCGGCATCACGCTCGCGTCGCTCGGCCTCGGCTGGGTCGGCGAACCGGCCTTCGCGCAACTGCTCGGCCCGCTGCTCGACCTGCTCGGCGTGCAGTCCGAACGCGTCGTGCACCTGATCTCGCTCGTGTTCGCGTTCTCGCTGATCTCGTTCCTGCACATCGTCGTCGGCGAGCTGGCGCCGAAATCGATGGCGATCCGCCAGTCGGAGAAGGTCGGCCTGTGGGTCGCGCTGCCGCTCTATGCGTTCTACTGGGCGATGTATCCGGCGATCTGGGTGCTCAACAACAGCGCCAACGCGGTGCTGCGGCTCGCGGGGCTGTCCGCCGACCACGGCAGCGACGCCCACTACTCGACCGACGAGCTGAAGCTGATCCTGCGCAGCCGCCGCAGCACGACCGGCAATCCGGCGCAGCCGGCGCGCGGCACGTACAGCAACGACGAGTGGAACACGCTCGCGCATTCGCTCGACTTTTCGTCGATGACCGTGTCGGACCTGATGCGGCCGGCCCATGAAATGATCGGCCTGCGCCGCGACCTGCCGCTGCCCGACAACATGGAAATCGTCGCGCGGCACCGCTTCAGCCGCTATCCGCTGTTCGACGATGCGTCGCGCGAGCAGGTGAGCGGGCTGATCCACCTGAAGGACCTGCTGCTCGCGCGTCACGCGGGCGCGGCGCTCGACGACCTGTCCGACTACGTGCGCCCGGTGCAGTACGTGAAGCCCGACACGCCTGCGCTCGAGCTGTTCCGCCGCTTCCGCAAGGGCGCGCCGCACTTCGCGCTGGTCGGCGACAAGGGCGCGAAGCCGATCGGCTTCCTGACGCTCGACAACCTGCTCGGCGCGCTGGTCGGCCAGATCCACGACGAGTTCCGCCAGGGCGACGCCGACTGGAGCCGCCTCGACGACGGCACGCTGATGGGCAAGGGCAGCCTGCCCGTCGTGTCGCTCGAACAGGCGCTCGGCATCGACATCGACGAAGGCCGCGCGGAATCGGTCGGCGGCCTCGTGATCCAGGCGCTCGGCGATCTGCCGACCGAAGGGCAGCGCGTGTCGTTCGACCGCTTCGACGTCGTCGTGAAGAAGATGAACGGGCCGCGCATCGTGCTCGTACGCGTGTACCCGAAGATCGCGAAAGAGGCCGACGAATGACGGCCGCGCTTCGCCGTACGCGATGAACGCCGCGCTGCCGCGCTGCTGCGTGATCACGCCGGAACCGGCGTCCGCGTCGGCGGCCGATTGCGCGGCGTTCCTCGACCGGCTGTCGGCGGTACTCGCACGCGGCGAGACGCTCGTGCAACTGCGCGTGAAGTCGCTCGACGCGAGCGCGTTCGCCCGGCTCGCCGCCGACGCGCTCGCGCGCTGCGGCGCGGCCGGCGCGCACCTGATGCTGAACGGGCCGATCGATGCGGCCGGCGTGATGCGGCTCGACGGCGCCGGCTGGCATCTCGACGGCTCCGCGTTGCGGGCCGCCACGCAGCGGCCGTTGCCCGCCGGAAGATGGGTGTCCGCCGCCTGTCATACCCACGATGATCTGCTGCTGGCCGCGCGCGCCGGCGCGGATTTCGTCACGCTGTCGCCGGTGCTGCCGACGCTCAGCCATCCCGGTGCGCCGGCGCTCGGCTGGCAGCGGTTCGAAACACTGGCCGCCGAAGCCGCGATGCCCGTCCTGGCCCTCGGCGGCATGACGCGCGCCCATCTCGACGACGCGCGCCGCCACGGCGCTTACGGCATCGCCGGCATTCGCGGGTTCTGGTAACGCGGGCCTTGCCTGCGGCACGGCCGGGCCCACCTGCGCCCGGCCGTGCGGTTGCTTGCCCGCTCACATCGTCATGCGTTCAGGTTCGGACGCAATCCGCGCCACGCGCCGTCGTCGAGGCGACGCGCATCGTGCGTGAGCGCATACCGGTTCACGTCCCCCGTCAGCCATGCGACGAGCGAATACGGCGGCAACGCCCCGTCGTCGACGCGGTCGCGCGCACGCGCCGGCGTCTCGAACACGACCCGCCCGCGCGGCGCGTCGAACGGCACCGCGTCGGGCGACAGGTTCAACGCGATCGTCAGCGTCTCGTCGTCGGCGAGCTGCCATGACGCGAGCAGCGCGTCGGCATCGCCGTCGCCGTCCGACTTCAGCGCACGCGCCTCGCGCGGCCGGCAATCGGACAGCCGCGGCGAGATCAGCTTCGCGCGCACCGCCAGCGCCGACTGCACGAAATGCGCGCGATCGGCATCGCACGCGGTTTCGTCGAAGATCAACGGAATCTGCGGCGTGAGCAGCGACAGCGCGAGCGCGGCCAGCCCGGCCGCCTGCCCGGGATCGCCGTGGCCGCAGTCGCGCCACGCGCCGTCGGACAGCACCAGCGACGTCAGCGACAGCCCGGTGTCGGCGCCCGTGCCCTCCGTCGACCCGGCCGGCTGGAAGGCCGCGCCGGCCGCGGTCAGCGCGCGGGCGAGCGTGTGGATCGACTGGTGCGTGGAAATGCCTTCATGGGCCGATACGTCGCGCCCGGTCAGCCGGTGCAGCGCGCGCTCGCCGCAGCCGTTCCACTGCGCATCGAAATGGGTATCGGCAAGATGCGCCGGATGCCGTTCGCTGCCGAGGACGAGATGGATCAGCCGGTCGGCCGGCACGGCCGCGCGCACGCGGTCCGCGATCTCGCGCAGCCACGACGCGCCGATCCGGTCGGCTTCGCGCAGGCGCAGCCCGTCGCAGCGGTATTCGTCGATCCAGTACAGCGCGTTGTCGCAGAAGAAATCGCAGACTTCCGGATGATCGAGCGCGAGCGGGGGCGCCTGCAACGGATCGTCGCGCGTGTGGAAGAACGGCGCCGCATAGTGGCGCAGCGCCTCGGTGCCGCTGCCGAAGCGCGCGTAATCGAGCTCCAGCAGCACCGCGAGACCGTAGCCGTGCGCATCGTCGATCAGCGCCTTCAGCGCGTCGGGGCCGCCTTCGGCCGCGAGCGGCGCGAACGGCAGGCTGTCGTGCGACGCGAGCAGCTCCAGCGCGGTCACGCCGAGCCGCGCGAGCTGCGGCAGGCGCCGGCGCACGCCGTCGAAGCCGCCCACCCCGTGCGGGCGAACCGCATAGAGCGCGATGTCTTCCCATGCGCGCCCGTGCCAGAACGTGTTGCGCCACGTGAACGCGCGCGGATCGACGACCTGGCTCGGGCCGTTGAGCCCTTCGGGTTGCGAGCGCGACGCGGGATCGGGAATCGATACCGCATCGTCGAGCCGATAGCGGTAAAGCGAACCCGCGCCGCAATCGGCAAAAACTTCGAACCAGTTCGCGCCGGCTGCCGTCATCGGGACGCGCAACGGGCCGAAGCCGGTATCGAGTTCGAGCTGGACCTGCGTGCTGCCCGGCGCCCACACGCGAAAATGCGTGCGCGGCGCCGCGCGGAGCGCGC
Organism: Burkholderia metallica; assembly: GCF_001718555.1. NCBI lineage: Bacteria > Pseudomonadati > Pseudomonadota > Betaproteobacteria > Burkholderiales > Burkholderiaceae > Burkholderia > Burkholderia metallica. The sequence goes on along the minus strand of NZ_CP013403.1, from coordinate 811,394 downwards.
CACAGGGCTGCGCGCCGAACGGCAGGCAATGAATATGGTGCTGCGCATACGGATCGTGCGGACAATCGGACATCATGCGCTCCTCATGCATACCGAGCGGCATGGCCGCGCCAGCGGCGCGGCGCATCGGGGCCCGGCATGCGACGGCCAGGCGAAGGGGAGAGAAACGAGTATGCGCCGGATTTTCCATGGCGATGCAGCGTTCCCGGACATTTTTAAATGCGAATCGACCCCTGGGAAACCGGCGGTCCGGCCGGCGCGACGCGAGTCGGGTAGCCGGCATACCGGAATGACTGCTCGCCTTGTTGCGCCGGCCGCGCACGCTTACGCTCTGCGGCATGCTCGCGGGCACGTCGCCCGCTTCCGACCGGAGAAACCCGTCATGTCGCTTCCCTCCAGCGCCGCCAAATTCGATCCGGCGCGCGCCCACGAATACGCCGAGCAATCGCGCATCGCGCTCGCCGGCTACGATGCCTGTCACGAACTCACTGCATGCATGCTCGCATCGGCGATCGATGCGCCTGATGCGCGGCTTCTCGTCGCGGGCGCGGGCGGCACCGGGCAGGAAATCTGCGTGGCGGCCGCGCTCGAGCCGGGCTGGCGGTTCACGGCCGTCGATCCGTCCGCGCCGATGCTCGCGCTCGCGCGCTCGAACGTCGAGGCCGCGGGCTTCGGCGCGCGCACGGCGTTCGTCGAGGACGGTGTCGATGCGTTGCCCGATGCGCCCGCGTTCGACGGCGCGACGCTGATCGGCGTGCTGCATCACGTGCCGGGCGACGCGGCGAAGGCGGCGCTGCTGCAGGCGATCGCGCGGCGCCTGAAACCCGGCGCGCCGCTCGTGCTCGCCGGCAATCATCGTCGCTACGCGGACCACCCTCGCCTGCTCGATGCATGGCAGCAGCGCTGGCGGATGAAAGGCGCGACGCCCGACGCGGTGCGCGCGCAACTCGCGAAGATCCTGCAGGGCGCCGATCCGCCGGCGTCCGAGGACGCGGTGTTCGGCCTGCTGCACGACTCGGGCTTCGATGCGCCGCTGCGCTTTTTCGCGAGCCTGTTCTGGGGCGCGTGGATCGCGGTACGGCGCGCATGATGGATCGGTGAGGCCGGCCAGGTGCGATCGGCCAGGTGCGGCCGGCCGGACGTGGCGCGTCACCGCGCGACGCATTTCCCGTACGCGCCATCCGCGCTGGGTATGATGTCGTTCCCGCCCCCACTTCCCGGCGTCGACATGCTCACCGTCCACCACCTGAACAACTCGCGCTCGCAGCGCGTGCTCTGGCTGCTCGAAGAACTGGATGTGCCGTACGAGATCGTGCGCTACGAACGCGATCCGAAGACGATGCTCGCGCCGCCCGCATTGCGCGCGATCCATCCGCTCGGCAAGTCGCCGGTCGTCACCGACGAAGGCCGCACGTACGCCGAATCGGGCGCGATCATCGAGTACCTGGTCGAACGCTACGGCAACGGGCGCCTGGCGCCGCCGCCCGGCACGCCCGAGCGGCACGACTACACGTACTGGCTGCACTACGCGGAGGGGTCGGCGATGCCGCCGCTGCTGCTCAAGCTCGTCGCGCTGCGGATCGCGCATGCGCCGATGCCGTTCTTCGCACGACCGGTCGCGCGCAAGATCGCCGCGACGCTGCAATCGAGCTTCGTCGACCCGCAGATCGCGCTGCATCTCGGCCATATCGACGACACGCTGAGCCGCACCGGCTGGTTCGTCGGCGACGGTTTCAGCGCGGCCGACATCCAGATGAGCTTTCCGCTCGAAGCCGCGACCGCGCGCGGCGGCGACGGCCGGCATCCGGCGATCGCGCGCTTTCTCGACGCGATCCACGCGCGGCCGGCCTACCAACGGGCGCTGGAGCGTGGCGGCCCGTACGAACTGCTCAAGTAACGCCGCCGCCGACGTCGGCCTGCGTCAACTCAGCAGGCCCGCCGCGACGTTGATCGACAGCCCGAGCACGGCCATGTTGAAGTAGAACGACAGGATCGACTGCGCGAGCACCGAACGCCGCGCGGAGCGGTTCGTCATCGACACGTCGGCCGTCTGCGACGCGACCGCGATCGTAAACGCGAAATACAGGAAATCCCAGTAATCGGGTTCGAGGTTCTGGTCCGGGAAGCGCAGCGCGCGATCCTTGGCCGGCGAACCGTAATAGAGCCGCGCATAGTGCAGCGTGAAGATCGTCGGGATCAGGAACCACGCGCCGAACAGCGTCGCGCCCGTGATCGCGTAGTGGCTGAGCCCCGCGCTGAAGCCGACGCTCTTGGCGGTCGCGAGTTCGATCGCGATCGCCGCCACGCTCGCGACGGTCGCAAGACATACGACAGTCAGCACGGTCGTCGCGTTTTCATCCTCGCGAATCGCGACTTCGCGCACCATGTGATGATGCGCGGTGACCATGCGCACCCACATCAGCACGAGATACAGCCACACCGCGCAATCCCAGCCGATCAGCGCCCGCGCGGTCGCGCGCAGCGGAAACGGCAACAGCACCGCGCACAGCACGCCGCCGACGAATGCCGCGACCATGCGCGGCCGGTTGCGTAATACCTGCGGATAAAACGTCATCGTGTGATTCCGAAAGCGGATGGAAAGGGTTCGGCGGGCGCACGGGACGGCCCGCTGCGCCGCGCCGACGCGTCACGCGCCCCGATTATCGCCATTCCGTCGTGACGTGGCGATGGGCGCGAGCGCCTAAGCTATTCAGATGACTGCCACCGCTCCCCTCTGCCACCATCCGGCGAACGCGGCCGGGCGCGACTTCGTCGTCGGCGACCTGCACGGCTGCGTGGATGTGCTGCGCGCGCTGCTGCACGACGTCCGCTTCGATCCGGCTCACGACCGGCTGTTCTCGGTCGGCGACCTCGTCGATCGCGGTCCCGCGTCCGAAACCGCGCTCGAACTGCTCGACCGCCCGTGGTGCCACGTCGTGCGCGGCAATCACGAGGAGGTGCTGAGCCTCGTCGCGCGCGGCAAGCTGCCACCCGACGCGTGGCGCGGGATCGGCGGCGACTGGGGCGCCGACCTGCCGCCGGAACGGCTGCACGCGCATGCGGCGCGCGTCGACGCGCTGCCGCTCGTGCGTGTGGTCGGCGACGGTCCCGGGCGCTTCAACGTGCTGCATGCTGAGTTCTTCGGCTCGGACGCCGATCTCGACTCCGGCAGCTACTCGCACGACGTGCGCGAGCGGCTGATCTGGGGCCGCGATCTCGTCCAGGGGCTCGCCGATCCCGCGCGGCAGGCCGGGCTGTCGCTGACCTGCACCGGGCATACGCCGGTGCGCGCCCCGCAGCGGATCGGCGCGCAATGGTTCATCGACACGGGCGCGTTCGCACCGGCCGGCCGGCTCACGCTCGCCGAGCCGCGCACCGGGCGCACCTGGTCGATGACGCAGGCCGAAGCACGCGAACGCCGCGCGGGCGACTGGCCGCTGCCGTGATGCGCAGGTGTGCTGATTGCCGCTGATGCCGCTGATGCCCGCGACTACCGTACCCTAGCCGACCTGGTTCAGTTCGAACACCGCATCGACGGCCGAGCCGTTCCAGTTGTATTCGAGGTACGCCGCGTGATGGCAGTCGCGCAGCAGCGCGGTGCGGAACGCCGCCAGGCATTCGCCGCGCGGATCGCGCACCGACGGATAGACGATCCCCGCGCCGCCGACATTGCGCACTGCGCGACCGAGCGCTTGCCCGGCGCTGTAGTCGAGCGGATGCAGCAGCGCCGGATCGCGCTTCGGCCACGCACGCACGTCGACCACGTCGCCTTGCGCGATCACCGTGTAGAGCCGCATCTGCTGACGCATCGGCATCTCCTTCGTGGCAGCCAGGAACAGCGCGCTGTGGTAACGCGTTTCGGCGATCGCGGTATCGCGCGAACGGGCGCAGTAGAACACGCCGTAGCTGCCGTCGGAAAAGCGGCTGCCCTGCGGATTCAGGTGCGTGAACGCGGCCATGATCGGCCCCCAGCCCTGCCCGTAGCGGCGCTCGGCAGGCGGCACGAGGTCGAGCGTGCCGACTTCGTTGCGGATGCGGTCGTTGGTCAACGATTCGAGCGCGTAAAGCGCGTCGAAATCGTCCGCCGACGCCACGCGGTCGAACAGGTTGATCGCCGGAAAACGGGTGGGAATCACGCGATAGGCAGGCGCCCAGTCGACCGCGGACGTGGGCCAGGGTTGTGCTTGGTTCGGCAGCGTCACGCCCATCCACCTCGCATCGCGTCGAGATATTGCCGCACGGCGACCAGATCGCCGACGTTGCCGGCCAGCATCCGGTCGAGTGCGCGCTTGCCGCCGAACGGCGCCGCGTCGTTGGGCCGCTTGACCCACGCATCGGCCGCGGCCGGCTGCGGCAGCAGGATCTGCAGCGCCTTGTAGATGCCGAGCAGCAGCGATAGCCGCTCGAGCGTATCGCGCGGCAGCCGCGCCGCTTCCGGCGCGGCCTTCCACTTGAAGAACGTCGACCGGCCGGGCGACCCGAGCAGCACGATCTGCTCGTCGATCGTCAGTTCCCAGTCGCGCGCGATGTTGAAAAACGCACGCAGGCCGGCCGCCGACATCTGCGCGACCGATGCCTGCGGCGGGGGGGAATAGGACTCATACGCGGGCTGTGACATGATCGTTAGTCTCTAAATGAATCTACTAACAAGACTAGTCCATTTTCGTATTTTTGCAAGGGTCGAGACCCGTCGATCGATCGGCGTCGTCGCGTGCCACCCGGAAAACGATATTTTTTGTCCATTCTGGACTCTTATTTTATTTTCTGCGTTAATGCCCGTGCGGACACCGCGCGCAGCTGCGGCGGGTCCGTGAAACCGTGTCGCCCGGAACCCGGAAGCACCCGCCAAGGAACGCACCATGAAGAGAATGATTGCCGCTGTTTCGATCGCCCTGCTCGCGATTTCCGCCGGCCCCGCCGTCGCGAAGGACTGGACCACGATCCGCTTCGGCACCGACGCCAGCTACGCGCCGTTCGAGTCGAAGGCGCCCGACGGCAAGCTCGTCGGCTTCGACATCGACCTCGGCAACGAGATCTGCGCGCGGCTGAAGGCAAAGTGCGTGTGGCTCGAGAACGATTTCGACGGGATGATTCCGGCGCTGAAGGCGAAGAAGTTCGACGCAGTGCTGTCGTCGATGTCGATCACGCCGCAGCGTGCGCAGCAGATCGGCTTCACGACGAAGATCTACAACCAGCCTACGCGGCTCGTCGTGAAGAAGGGCTCGCCGCTGCTGCCGACGGCCGAATCGCTGAAGGGCAAATCGATCGGCGTCGAACAGGGCACGACGCAGGAGACGTACGCAAAGACGTACTGGGGCAAGCAAGGCGCGAACGTCGTGTCGTACCAGAACCAGGACGGCGTGTACGCGGATCTCACGTCGGGCCGCCTCGACGCGGCGCTGCAGGATGAAGTGCAGGCGGCGATCGGTTTCCTGAAATCGCCGCGCGGCGCGACCTACACGTTCGTCGGCCCCGAACTCGTCGACGAGAAAGTGCTCGGCATCGGCGCCGGCATCGGGCTGCGCAAGGAGGACACCGACCTGAAAGCGAAGATCGACGGCGCGATCCTCGACATGGTCAAGGACGGCACCTACAAGCGGCTCGCGTCGAAATACTTCGACTTCGACATCTACGGCGGCTGAAACGGCGTCGCGCGCGTACGGGCGCCACACCCGTCGCGCGCGTCCGACCGCCCCTCCCCTCACCACCGGACGGCACCGGCATGAGGCCGGTTGCCGTCGCGTCGCATCGCATGCGTCATCCGCCGCACGGGCGGCACGACGCTGCGCATTTCATCCGGACTGCAGATCGATCTGTTCGCCGCGGCGAGGCCGGCGCGAAGGAAAATCGTGCCGTTTCAATCGTACGGTCAGTACGCGAAGAGCGGGCGTCGAGGAACCGGCGCCCGTGCGCACATGCCCTTGCGAACCGTGTTCGCATGCAGGAAAGTACCGACCCGGCGCGGATGACCGGCAATCAGCCGGATCCGCCTCGCACCGGGCGCGGAGAGATGGCCTGTCGACGCATGCCGGCCGGCGGCGAGAACGACGCTCGAGCGGCGACGCGTCGACTCACTGCGATCGCGGCCTGCCGGCCGCGGCGTGTGGCGATCGATCATTTTTCTACCCCGTTTCAGTCTCGTTGCTTGTTCCGGCAACCGGACCACACCGGTGCCCCGACGATCAGGCGACGACGTTCCGTACTCGCCGGAATGCGGCTGCTGTGCCGCGCTCCGACGCCGCATCCCCGCGGACCGGGCCCTGGCCGCGACCGACAGCGTTCGCTGTCGAACCGGACGGACCTTGCATCGTCGACTTTCGCACGCCTACTTCCGCAAGGACCGGGCCAGCTTCGCGCGAGCCCGTCCGGACAAGGGATCGGCCTCGCAGCACGGCAGTCGGAACGAGTGCGGAAGGCGGGAAGTTACGAAACTGAAACATGGGGCGCGCGGCATGCGCCGGGCCACGTGACGGCCGTGCCTTGCGGGATAAGGCTGAACAATGAAGCGCGACATTATTACCGACGGGCGGCAGGCCGTTCGCCCGACGTTCACCCCGATTTGCGGCGCAATTTCGCCGGGCGGCCGCGGCGAAATGTTTCATGCGCTTTACATGCGGTCGGCGGCACACGTGCCGCAGGTTGGCCGTGCTGTGCGCCGACCGAAGTCGGCCGCCCGCTACGTTCGCGCCGCACCGGCACCGGACCTGTCGCCGACCCGGTGCGTGCACCGCTCAGCCGACCCGCTGATGCCCCGCGTCGCCGGACGGCGTGCCGTCGTGACCGCCGTTGTCGCCGTTGTGGTCGTGATCGTTCAGCCCGTGCTCGATCATCATCCGGTAGAGCGTCACGCGTGAAATGCCGAGTTCGGCGGCAGCCTTGTTGATGCGGTGATCGTTGCGCAGCAGCGCATTCTCGATCGCGGTGCGCTCCGCGAATGCGCGTGCCTGTTCGAGCGTCACGGGCTCGGTTTCGCCGGGCGTGTCGAGCCCGAGATCGTGCGGCGTCAGCAACCGGCTCTCCGCCATCACGATCGCGCGCCGCACGCGGTTGATCAGTTCGCGCACGTTGCCGGGCCATTCGTAGCGCCGCATCGCGTCGAGCGCGGCAGACGTGAAGCCGCTGATCTTGCGGCCGCTGTCGGACTTGTATTTCTGCAGCACGTAGTGCGCGAGGATGTCGATGTCCTTGCCGCGCGCGCGCAGCGGCGGTTCGTGGATGCGCAGCACGCACAGGCGGTGATACAGGTCCGCGCGAAAGCGCGCGGCCTCGACCGCGCCGTCGAGATCCACGTGGGTGGCCGAGATGATCCGCACGTCGACCCGAATCGATTCCTGCCCGCCGAGCCGCTCGATCTTGCCTTCCTGCAGGAAGCGCAGCAGGCTCGCCTGGCTTTCGACCGGCATGTCGCCGATTTCGTCGAGAAACAGCGTGCCGCCGTTCGCCGATTCGATCCGGCCCGCCCGCCGCTGGTTCGCGCCGGTGAACGCACCGCGCTCGTAGCCGAACAGTTCCGACTGCAGCAGGTGGTGCGGAATCGCGCCGCAATTGATCGCGACGAACGGCCCCTTGCCGCGGCCGGAGCGCTCGTGAATCGCGAGCGCCGTCAGCTCCTTGCCGGTGCCCGACTCGCCGGAGATGAACACGCTCGCGTCGGTCTTCGCGACCTTGCGGATCGTGCTGAACAGCTGCTGCATCGCCTCGCAGTTGCCGATCATCCCGTGTTCGCCGATCGACGCCGCATAGGCCGCGCCGTCGACGCGATCGAGCGCGGCCATCCCGCGCGCATGGCCGAGCACGTGCGAAATCCATTCATAGGGCAACGGCAGCGTCACGTAATCGAAGCAGTAGCTGCGGATCAGTTCGCGCACGGCGGGGCTGATCGTGATGCCGGCCTGCGCGATGGAAATCCAGCCGATCGACGGCTGGCTCAGACACGCCTTCAGCGCGGGATAGTCGCGCGACGTGAATCCGGTGAAATCGACCAGCCCGGCCGCGACGCTCACGCCGGACGTCATGTTCTGCGCGGCGCCGGCCGTCTTCGCGACCGCGATTTCCCAGCCCAGCCCGCGCAGTTGCGCCAGCAACGGCTCGTCGGGGGAACGCATGATCACGAACAGCTTGCGTCCGTCCTCGGGCGCGGTGACGGACACATGCGTCGTCTCGGGCGCCGCGTGCCCGTTTGCGTCAGGTGACCTAGCAACCATCGTTGTTCCCCGCTTGGCGTTGGTATCGCGCGCCGGCTCGCCGTCGCGCACGACGGACCTCGATCGAACCGACATATTGGCCGCATTTCCGTCCGAATAAAATCCCCCCGTGAAGGAATCGCACGTGAGGTGGACATTGTCATGAACGGTATATCGATGCGGCCCGCGCGCGGCTAGATGGGTGTTATCCCGGTGGCGGATGCGGCGCGCGCGGTGAACCGGCGGCTGCGCGGCGCGCAAAGCCGCGCCGGTGCTGGCGCGCGGCGTGCTCGGACGATGCCGCGCGCGCGAAATCGGCTCGCCCGCGCATGCGTGCGCGGACGCTCGACCGGCCGACGGGACGCCCGCGAACCCGGTTCGAATTGATTTCGGTCAATCGTCAGAGGAAGCCGGCCGATGCGGGAACGCAACAGGCGCGGCACGGCGCCGCGCGCGCCGGCATGGGGGCATATCAGCGGCCCGACGCGAGCGGCGCCGGTGCGCTCGTGCGGCCGCGGCCGGCCGGCGCGCCGCGGTGTTCGCCGTAGGTGGCGGCCAGCGCATCGACCCGCGCGAGATGGTGATGATTGTCGTGATCCCACGGATGGAAGCCCGGCCGGAAGAAGCGCAGCCATTCGCCGGCGATGCGCGGGAACAGCCCGCGGCGCGGCCCGTACAGGAACGCGACCATCCGCAGCATGCCGCGCACGTGATGGCCGGCGCCGCGATCGCGCCACAACAGCGTCGCGTGCATCAGGAACACGGTCGGCCAGAACGTCAGCGTCGTCAGCAGATACACGCCGATGCGGATCAGGTAACGGCGCAACCCCGGTCTCATTGCCGCATTCCAGACGTCGAACGACACGGCCTTGTGCTCGGTTTCCTCGAGCGCGTGCCAGATCCACATCTGGCGGTAGCCCTCGACCGAACCGTCGAGGCGCGTCGGATCGCGCAGCAGCCAGTCGGCGAGCATCGCCGTGTAGTGTTCCGCCGCGACGGTATGCGCGAGCTGTACCGAATGCGGCAGCTTGCGCTTCATGTAGCCGAGCACCGCCCACACGCGCTTGTCGAGCTTGCGCGCGGGCAGACGGTTCGCCTGCATCAGCTCGTTGTATTCGATGTGCTCGCGCGTATGCATCGCCTCCTGGCCGATGAAGCCGAGCACCTGCTGCTTCAGCACGGGATCGTCGATCCGGTCGCGATAGTTGCGCACCGAATCCATGAAAAAGCGTTCGCCGGCCGGAAACAGCAGCGACAGCGCGTTGAAGAAATGGGTCACGTGCGACCCGAGGCCATGCCAGTCCTTCGCGCGTTCGACCGGCAGGTCGAAACGCAGGTCGCGGCGCACCGGCATGATCCCGGCTGCGGTGGCGGCAGCGGCTGACTTCATGTTCATCGTTCTCCTGGTTCCGGGGCGGCCCGGCGCATCGTTCGACGCGGCCGGCGCGGGCCCGGGCGGTGCGTCGCGCACCGCCAAAATCTTGACATCGACAGCTGTAAAGATAGGCCGCCCGCAGCCGCGCGCGCAAGCCGCGCGGTAGATGCGCGCTTCCAAACAGTGCACGGTCGATGAGGTGGAAAAAACGGCGCTCGAACAGCGTCGGGACGGCGGGGGATTCGAACGCGCGAGACCGTGCGCGCGTAATGTTCTGGGAGTGAAGCCGCATCGCACCGATGGTCCGAAATCCCCGTGCGGCGGGCGTTGCGCGGAAGCCGGCGCCCGCGCGCGGCATTCGGCCGGGCATCCCGGTAGCACCGATTCATACGCGCGTCGCACGCGCGCGGTGCAACCGCTGTCGCAAGGTCCGCGAAAAATTCAAACGCGCGTTCCATTTGCGTGCCGGGCGATCGCGGCCGAGATGGGCCGCCCCGGTCCGCAGCACGCGCGGGACCGGCCGGAAACCGCACGGGGCGGCCCGCTGCGCGCTCGCCTACAATAGCGGTTTTACCCATCCTTTTTCAGGAGAAGTCATGTCTGTCATCACGACCGAATCGGGCCTCAAATACGAAGACCTGACCGAAGGCACCGGCGCGGAAGCGCAAGCCGGCAAGACCGTCAGCGTCCACTACACGGGCTGGCTGACCGACGGTCAGAAATTCGATTCGAGCAAGGATCGCAACGACCCGTTCGCGTTCGTGCTCGGCGGCGGCATGGTCATCAAGGGCTGGGACGAAGGCGTGCAGGGCATGAAGGTCGGCGGCGTGCGTCGCCTGACGATTCCGCCGCAACTCGGCTACGGCGTGCGCGGCGCCGGCGGCGTGATTCCGCCGAACGCCACGCTCGTGTTCGAAGTCGAACTGCTCGACGTCTGATACGGCTCGCGCCGCCGGCTGACGCCCCGCCTCATGGCACACCTTCCGTCTCCCACCGTCGCACTGCAACGCTACGACATGCGCGAAGCGTCGGACGTGCACGACTTTCACCAGATCGTGCTCGGCATCGACGGCGCGATGGTGATGGCGGTGGACGGCGTCAGCCAGCGTCTGGACCGCCACGCCGCATGGCTGGTTCCGGCCGGCGCGCGCCACGATTACGCGGGCCTCGGCGAGAACCGCCAGCTCGTGCTCAATCTTCCGCTCGCATCGCTCGCGGTACCGCAGCGGCTGTTCGACAGCGCGCGCGCGATGGCGATCGATCCGGCGCTCACCGCGCTGGTCGCGCAGATCGCGGCGGCCGCCGCGCAACTCGATGCTCACGCCGGCGACGCACAGCGCGCCGCTGCGCACCGTTTCCAGTGGCAGGCTGCCGCACGGCTGTGCGGCGCGCTGCTCGACGAACGCGGTATCGCGGCGCCCGCATCGGGCCTCGATTTCGCGCGCATCGACCGCTGGCTGCGCGCACGGCTCGCGGAGCCGCTGCGCATCGCCGACCTCGCCGCGCACTGCGGCTACGGGATGCGCCGGTTTCATCAACTGTTCGTCGATGCGTTCGGCGAAACGCCGCATCGCTACCTGCAACGGCTCAGGCTCGACGCGGCCGTGATCCTGCTCGCGGACGGCCGTGATCCGCTCGTCGATATCGCCGGGAGGGTCGGCTTCGCCGATCAAAGCACGTTCACGCACGCGTTCACGAAGCGCTTCGGCGTCGCGCCGGGACGCTGGCGCGGCGAACGGCATTGAACGCAGCCGCGGGCCTGTGTTGAGCACGCAGCGACGCGTGTAGCGGCAAGGTTCGAGAAAGCGCGGTCGGCGCCGGCCTGTGCGCCGTCTTCGTTGGTTCTCGCTTCGCTCTCCGCCTCATTCCCGCTTTGCCCCCTTTGTTCCGGCTTCGCTTCCCCTTCGTTCCCGCTGCGTCGCACTCCGCATTCTGCGTTTCGCGTTTCGCGTTTCGGCGTTCCATCGTTTCGCGTTTCGACACTTCAGCGTTTCGACGCTTCACGTCCCACTGAAACATCCGCTACCGGCCGCGTCCTACGCTTGACGCATGGATACGACCGCCCCCGCCTCCCCCTTTCCGCCCGCGCTCGCGCGCATCGTCGCGACCGTCAGCACCGGTTTCGTCGTCACGCAGCTCGACGTGACGATCGTCAACATCGCGCTCGCGCATCTCGCCGCCGACCTGCGCTTGCCGGTGGCCGGCCTGCAGTGGGTCGTCGATGCGTACACGCTCGCGTTCGCGGTGCTGATGCTGTCGGGCGGCGCGCTCGGCGACCGCTTCGGCGCACGTCGCCTGTACGTCGCCGGCCTCGCGCTGTTCGCGCTCGCGTCGCTTGCGTGCGGCGCCGCGAGCACGCCCGCGATGCTGATCGCGGCGCGCGCGCTGCAAGGCGTCGGCGCCGCCGCGATGCTGCCCAATTCGCTCGCGCTGCTCAACGACGCGTGCCGGCACGACCCGCACCTGCGCGCACGGGCCGTCGGCGGATGGACGGCGGCCGGTTCTGTGTCGATCGCGGCCGGCCCTGTGGTCGGCGGCCTGCTGATCGCGGCGTGGGGCTGGCGCGGCATCTTCCTCGTGAACCTGCCGCTGTGCGCGGCCGGGCTGGCGGCCGCCTATGCGTGGGTGCCCGCACGTCGCGCGGCGGCCACGGCGTCCGCGCCATCCACTTCCATTCGCACGCTCGACCTGCGCGGCCAGTTCATCGCGATCGTCATGCTGACCGCGCTGACCGGCGCCGTGATCGAATGGCGGCCGCTCGGCTTCACGCATCCGGTCGTCGCCGGCGGCTTCGCGCTGGCCGCCCTTGCCGCGCTCGCGTTCGTCGCGGCGGAAGCGCGCACGGCCACGCCGATGCTGCCGCTGTCGCTGTTCCGCCATCGCACGTTCAGCGCGGCCGTGCTGTTCGGGATCTGCGTGAACCTCACGTACTACGGCACCGTGTTCGTGCTCGCGCTGTATCTGCAGCGCGCACGCGGCGAATCGGCGTTGCAGGCCGGTCTCGCGTTCCTGCCGCTGACGGGCGGCTTCCTGCTGTCGAACCTCGCGAGCGGCCGCGTCGTCGCGCATCACGGCCCGCGTGCGCCGATGCTGGCGGGCGCGCTCGTCGCCGCGCTCGGTTACGGGTCGCTGCATTTCGTCGACGCATCGACGCCGCTGGCCGCCCTGCTCGTGCCGTTCCTGCTGATTCCGTCGGGCATGGGTTTCGCGGTGCCGGCGATGACGACCGCCGTGCTCGCGTCGGTCGCGCCCGAGCACGCGGGCATCGCGTCGGCCGTGCTGAATACCGCGCGGCAGGCCGGCGGCGCGATGGGGGTGGCCGCGTTCGGCGCGCTCGCCGGCGGAGGCGGCGCGGCGCAGGTCGTAGCCGGCCTGCGGATCGACACGGCCGTGTCGGTCGCGCTGCTCGCCGTCGCCGCGCTGCTCGCGACATGGGTGCGGCCCGACGCGCATCGCGGCGCACCGCCCGCGCGTCAGGCGACGGCGGCCGATTGAACGGCGGCGGTCATGCGTCGCCGGGATCGCGCTGAATCAGGTGACGCCACGGAAACACGTTGCCCTCGAAGTGACGCACGTAGCCGCCGCTGCCGGCCTGGATCACCATGAACGACAGCCGCGGATGCAGCGCCTGCAGCGCTTCGAGCGCGTCCCGGTCGAGACAGGTATTTCTCAGCGTCAGCGCGTGGAGGCGCTGGCCGGCCGGGCTCTTCAGCAAGCGCTCGTATGCGTCGAACGACGTCACGCTGCCGGCGACGCGCGCGTGCTTCCACGTCGAATGCAACGCGGTCGACTCGGAGAAATCGAGCGAGCCGAGCGACGCCATGTTGTCGCTGCCCGCAAGACGTTCGATGAACTGCTGCGTGTCGTCCGCGCCGCCGATGCGCAGCCGCGCGAGATACGGCAACGGCACGTCGAAGAACCGCGCATCGGGTGCGTTCGGCACCGTCAGTTCGGTGAGAAACGGCGCCTTCGCGGCAAAGCGCGCAATCTCGCCGCCCTCCTGCATGATCAGGTCGCGGCGCACGATCATCGACTGGTTGTGATCGGCCGGCTCGGTCGGCCGCACATACAGCGAACGCAGCATCGGAAAGCGCGCATCCGAATCGAGCAGCGGACCGAAATCCCATTCGCGCGTGCCGTTCGCACCTTCGTCGGGCCCGCTGAATGCCAGATCGGTCACGACGCTCGCGACGTCCCGTTGCGCCAGGCACGCCAGCGTCCAGTCGAACGGTTCGCCCCACGTTTCGCCGAAGTACCTGACATGCAGCCCGGCCCGCATCGGCGCGACGTCGACATGATTGAAATCGGTCAGCCACAGCGGCTCCGCCGGATCGCGATGGTCGCGCCCGTCCTCGGCCGCTTCGCGCTCGCCGTGGTCGTGAATCCGGCGCTGCAGGTCGAGCAGGCGCCGGTAACCGGCGGAATCCAGCGGATGGGTCATGGCGAGGCGGCTCCGGTCGATGACGATCGCGACAGTCTATCCGACGGTGTCGCCCGTTCGCACGACGCTCAGGGGCGCGTCTTGGCGGCCTCGTCGCCGAGCTTCCTCACGACCGTCTCGGCCGCCTTCAACGGCCGGCCGTCGTCGTGCCGCAGCGCGAGCTTGCGGATCGCGCGCCCGGTGCCGCGATCGACCAGCACCGAATGCGGCTCGCCGCGCGCGAACAGGTTCGCCTCGCCCCACTGCCGCAGCATCACGATCACCGGGAAGAGCCCCTCGCCCTTTCTGGTCAGCGCGTACTCCTGATATGCGCTGCCGTCCGACGCCGGCACGACGTCGAACACGCCGGCGTCCACCAGCATCCGGAGCCGGTCGGACAGGATGTTGCTCGCGACGCCGAGGCTCGCGCGGAAATCGCCGAAGCGACGCACGCCGTCGAACGCGTCGCGCACGATCAGCAACGCCCAGCGATCGCCGACGATATCGGTCGCCCGCGCCACCGGGCACGGCGAATCCGCAAGACTTTTCTGCCTGGCCATGTTCCTCTCCGCATTCGTGCCGGCCGCCGTCGCGGCAGCGCCGGCCACCCGTGCGCGAGCTGCCGCCCGCCGCACAACAGGTTGCATTTTAAAACTACTTTCCCTACACTCCAAACCAGTTTTAATTTGCAACTACTTTGCACGAGGGAACCCGTGGCGTCTTCCTGTCATACCGGCACCGCTGCATCGAACGCCGCTGCGCATGCGGCGCCCCCGGCCGACGGCGGCCGCCTGTCCGCGGCACGTGTCGCGCTGCTGGCCGTCTGCTGCGCGGCGAGTGTCGCGAACGTCTACTACGCGCAACCGCTGCTCGACTCGATCGCGCGGGATTTCGGTGTGTCGCAGGCGGCCGTCGGCGGCGTCATCACCGCGACGCAGCTCGGCTGTGCGCTCGCGCTGCTGTTCGTCGTGCCGCTCGGCGACCGGCTGAACCGCAAGCGCCTGATCGCCGTGCAGCTTCTGCTGCTGACGGCGGCCTGCCTCGGCGTGGCCGCGTCGTCGACGCGCGTCGCGCTGCTGGCGGGCATGGTCGCCGTCGGGCTGCTCGGCACCGCGATGACGCAAGGGCTGATCGCCTGCTCGGCCGCCCTCGCGGGCGCGGGCGAACGCGGGTGCGTGGTGGGCGCCGCGCAGGGCGGCGTGGTGGTCGGGTTGCTGGCCGCGCGCTCGCTGGCCGGTGTCGTCACCGATCTCGCAGGCTGGCGGGCCGTCTATCTCGTGTCGGGCGCGCTCGCGATCGCGATGCTCGTCGTGCTGTCGCGGCTGCTGCCGGACGAGCGCGCACCGCGCGAGCGCATCGGCTACGCGGCGCTGCTGCGATCGATGGTGTCGCTGCTGCGCGACGAACGCGTGCTGCGCGTGCGCGGCGCGATCGCGCTGCTGATGTTCGCGGCATTCAGCATCTTCTGGAGCGCGCTCGTGCTGCCGTTGAGCGCGCCGCCGCATGCGATGTCGCATACGCAAATCGGCGCGTTCGGCCTCGTCGGCGCACTGGGCGCGGCGGCGGCGGCCCGTGCGGGCCGGCTCGCCGATCGCGGGCGCGGCGAAGCGACGACCGGCGCCGCGCTCGCGCTGCTCGCGTGTTCGTGGCTGCCGCTCGCGTTCGGCGATACGTCGATTGCACTGCTGATCGTCGGCATCGTGCTGCTCGACGTCGGCGGGCAGGCCGTCCACGTCGTGAACCAGAGCCTGATTCTCGGCGCACGACCCGATGCGCATGCGCGCCTCGTCGGCTGCTACATGCTCTTCTATTCAGCCGGCAGCGGGCTCGGCGCGATTGCGTCGACGATGATGTATGCGCGCGCGGGATGGACGGGCGTCTGCGTGCTCGGCGCGGTCGTGAGCGTGGCGGCGCTCGGCGTCTGGGCCGCGACGCTCAGGCGCGCGTGACGCGCGCCGGCGCCGTGTGTTGCATGAAGAACGCCGGCCCGCCGTGAGCGGCCCGCATGCGAACCGGCGCGCACGCCTCGCGCCGGATGGGCGCGCTCAGCCGGCCGCCTGGATCGCCTCTTCGTACACGCCGGCCACGCGCCGCGCGATCACCGCGTTGTCGAAATGATCGCGCGCATAGCGCTTGCACGCGGCGGCGTCGGGCAGCGTGATCGCACCCGACAGCGCGGCGCCGAGCCCTTCCGCGATCGCGCCCGCGCCCGTGGACGGCAGCACGAGATCGTCGGACAGCCCCGCCACCGCCTCCGGCAGCCCGCCGACCGGCGTGACCAGCACCGGCGTGCCGGACGCGAGCGATTCGACGGTGATCAGCCCGAAGCCTTCGAGCGCGACCGTCGGCACGACGCTGACCGTCGCCGCACGGTACAGCGCCGCGAGATGGTGATCGGGCACGAAGCCGAGCAGCTTCACGTTGTCCTGCAGCCCGGCCGCATCGATGCGCTGCTGCAGTTCCTCGCCGATCTTGCCCTTGCCCGCGATCAGCAGCAGCACGTCCGGGTGGCGGTGCCGGAGCAGGCCGATCGCGTCGATCAGATCCTCGAGCCCCATGCGCCGCACCAGCCGGCGCACGGCCAGCACGATCGGCCGGTCCTGCGGCAGTTGCAGCTTGTGGCGCGCCTCGCCGGGCGTGAGCGGCGTGTCGAACTGCGCGGTATCGACGCAGCCGGGAATCACGCGCACGCGCGACGGATCGATCCCGTAGCGGTTCGTCAGGATCTGGCCGAACGCCTGCGACAGCACGATCAGCCGCGACGAACGCGTATAGACGGCCTGTTCGAGATAGCGCTTCGCGCGCTGGCCGAGCGACGCGGCGCCTTCGACCTGGCTTTCGTCCGCCCACGGCCCCTGGAAGTGCGACACCTGCGGAATCCCGCGCGTGACGTCGAGGCCCGGGAACGTGTACAGCGCGAAGTGCGACGAGATCACGTCGGGCCGCTCGCTGCGGATCTGCTCGCGCAGCGCGCGCCGCGCGGCGAGCATCCGGCGCGCGAGCGACTCCGACGCGGGGCCGAAGCCCTGGATCGCACCGGCCGTGTCGTCGGCGACCTTCGGCGAGCCGGCGACGAGCCCGCGCACCTCGACGCCCGCGCCCGGCAACGCGCCGACGAGCGAGTAGTACATCCGGTCGAGGCCGCCGGCGCGCTCGGGAAACCAGTGCATGCCGATTTGCAACGATTTGATCGGCCGGGAAGAGTGGGACATCAAGAGTGCTCCTGCGTGAGCGCAGGCTCGACCCGCTCGAAAGCGGTCGGCTGCGAGGGTTGGCCGATGCGCCGGTAAAGCGCGACATACTGGGCGCCCATGTGCGCCCAGCCGAAGCCGGTCATCAGTTCACGGGCCGCGTCGCCCATCGCGCGACAGGTGTCGCGCGACGCCGCGAGCGAGCCGATCGCCTGTGCGAGCGCCGCCGGATCGTCCGGGTCCTCCAGCACGATCCCGCATTCGCGCGTGATGATTTCCGCGCCGCCCGCGGTGCGCGCGGTGACGACCGGCAGCCCGGCCGCCATCGCCTCGAGCAGCGACAGGCTCATCGCTTCGTAGCGCGACGGGAACACGTAGGCGTCGACCGAGCGCATCAGCGTCGGCATGTTTTTCACGAGACCGAGGAAATGCACGCGCGACGCGATGCCGAGCGCGCGCGCCTCGTCCGGATACGGGCTGCCGGGCAGATAGCCGGCCACCGCCAGATGCACGTTCTCCGGCAGCTTCGTCAGCGCCTTCAGCACGGTGCCGAGGTTCTTGCGCGGCGTGCGCAAATCGCCGACGAACAGCAGCAGGAACGCGTCGTCCGGCAGCTTGAACGCCGCGCGGTCGGCCTGTGCGCCCGCGAACGCACTGCCGTCGACGCCGTTGTAGATCACGCTGATCTTGCGGCTGTCGATACCGAGCCCGGCGATCTCGTCGGCCACCTTCTGCGACACGGCCGTGATCGCACGCGAGCGCCGGTATGCCCAGCGCTCGAGCGTGGTGTTCACGCGCGTGTAGACGTACTGGTAAGCCGACCACAGCCCCTTGGTCGGGCCGAACGGATAGTACGGACTCTTGAACCAGCCGCCGTGCACGAAGTGCGCGGTATTCACGTCGGCCTTGATCCACGAGATGAAGCCGTTCACGTGCAGCACGTCGTACGCGTCGCGATGCGCGCGCAGCCACGCCGCGCTCTTCAGCGCGAACACCTGCTGCTTGACGAGATTCGACGGCCAGAAGCCGCCGACCTTCACCGGCACCCAGCGCACGCGCGGGTCGGCCAGCAGTTCGGGCGCGACGTACGACGCGACCAGCGTGACCTCGTAGTTTTCGGCCAGCGCCGCGCGCGCGATTTCGTAATTGACGCGGCCCTGCCCGTCGTTATGTCGCACGACGTGCGTGACGATTGCGATTCTCAATGGTCGCCTCCCCGTAAACGCGCGGCGGCCAGCTGGCGTTGCGTCTTTTGCCAGTGCGCCGCGGAAAGAATCGAAAAAATGGCTGTGAACATCAGCAGGCCGCCCGTGCCGATCAGCGAGTTCGTGAACACGAGCATCGCGAGGGTCGACAGGCACAGGCTCAGGCACGCGGCGACGAACTTGTCCTTGCGCAGCCTGAACGCCGCGCGCAGCGTGCGGCCGAACAGCATCGCGACGCCGGCGAGATACAGCAGCGTGCCGGGCCAGCCGAGCACGAAAGGCACGTTCATCACGCCGCTGTCGAAGCTGCCGTACTTGCCGAGCTCGCCGCTGTCGCTCGACAGCTTCGTGGATGCCCCCGTCGCGCCCATCCCTTCGCCGGCGACGTCGGTGAACGCCGTCTGCGCGAAGGTCGCGTAGAACTTGTTGCGGTCGTCGTAGCTGCGGTCGTCCTTCAGGTTCGTGATCGACTGCAGACGCTGGCCGAGACGATCGGCCACCGGCCCGACGGTCAGCAACGGCACGCACAGCCCGACCAGCACGACGCCGCTGATCAGGATGCGCATCCGCACGCGGTTGTTCGACTGCGCGAGCTGGATCGCGAGCGCGATCACCCAGCCGCCCCAGGTCGAGCGCACGAGACACAGCGCGAACGACACGAAACCGGCCACGCCGGCGAACCAGCGGATCTTCTGCGGCGCCGCGAACACGAACACCAGCGCGCCCATGATCGCGAACGCGAACGGCCCCGACGAGTTCATCGTGCTGAACACGCGCACGCCGTACGGCACCGGCTCGCCCTGCGAACCCATGTCGGAACCGATCATCCACAGGACGTCCCACTGCGGCATCACGAAATACTGGACGATGCCGTACAGGCCCATCACGAGCGCGCCCCACATGAACGTGGACAGCAGCACGTCGCGGTACTCCGGGTAGTCGCGCGCGTTGACCATGATGTGAAAGCCGATCAGCACCGGGTACACCCAGTTCGCGAGGTCGTAGGTCGCGGCCATCACGCCGCTCGACACGATCCCGACGAGGTACGCGTACGCGAGCCCGAACAGCATCAGCAGGATCGGAATCCCGCGCCGCTGCGCGAGCACGCGGTAATGCCGGATCAGACCGAGGCCGGCGATCATCGTCACCGCGAGCGGCGCGACCTGGATCAGGCTCGTCGGCGTGAACGCGCCCTTCGACCAGTCGGCGAGACGCCGCACTTCCGGGCTCAGGAACCACACCCACCACATGAAGCCGACGTAGCGCGCCGGGCTCTTGAAATACAGCCACAGGCCGACCGCGATGGCCAGCACCGGAAACGCGAGCGTCAGCACCTTGCCCTGGTGAATGGCGATCAGCGCGGCGGTGAACGTCCACAGCCCCGCCTGCCCGACCCAGTGCTTCGGTTCGGGCAGGCGGCGGCGGTTGCGCGACGGGGCGCGTTCGGCGGCGATCGTACTCATCGATCCGCGCTCACCGCGACGACGGGTGCGAATCCGCGAGCGGCATCGCCACGCCCGCGGCCGCCGGCGTGCGGCGCCGGCGCAGCATGTCGCGCGTGATCCGCACATGCTGCTCGGCGAACGCCTGCGTGGTCAGGTCGCGTTCGCGCAGGCACGCGGCGGCGGCCCGCGCGCAATCGAGCGCCGCGGCCGGATCGGCGACGAAGCGATCGGCGGCCTGGCGCATCGCCTGCGCGTCGAACGCCGGCACGTAGGCAGCCGTATCGTGCGGGAAGTAGTCGCTGAGCCCGCCCACGTCGGATACGATCATCGGCTTGCCGACGGCTGCCGCCTCGAGCATCACGGTGATGCCCGACGCGTGGAAGTTCGGCCGCAGCGGCACGACGATCACGTCGGCCCACGCATACAGCTCGTGCTGCTTCGCGAGCCCCGACGCCGAGCCGATCTGCACGTTCGGCGCGTGCCACTCGCGCGGCACGCGGCGGCGCGTCGCGAGCCGCACGTCGTAGCGCGCGTCGCCGCCGAACGCGGCGAGGAACGTGCGCCAGTCGCGGTCGCGGTCGTTGCCGATCGCCGCGATCCGCAGCGGCCGGTTCGGGTGCCATTGCCGCGGCTCGGTGAGCGGGAAGTCCTGCGTATTCAGCCCGTAGTACACGAACTCGGCGTCGCGGCCGAGATAGCGGCGGCACAGCTCGGCGTTGTCGCGGGCGAGCGTGGTCAGCGCATCGGCGCGCGCGATCAGCTTGCGATACAGCCAGCGGCGCGGACCGCCGAAGCTGCCCCACTTGTCGAACAGCCACACGCTCTGCGCGAGCAGCAGCGGGCGCTTGCCCCGCTCGCCGGCGAGCTTCAGGATCAGCGACGCGGCGAGATGCTCCTGTTCCGTGTGCGTCCAGATCACGTCAGTGTTCAGCAGCGCGGCGCGGTTGCGCCACGCGTGCACGAGGTCGAAGCCGAGCGCCGCCTTCAGCGCGCGGCGCGCGAGGCCGACGACACGGTTCTCGCCGCCGTCCTGCGAATAGGTCAGCCGGAATTCGGCGGACTCGGCGTGGTGATAGCCGTACAGGCAGCCGATGTTCTCGCCTTTCCGGTAGGTACGCGGATCGGCGCCGTGAAACAGATGGACGTGGACGTTCGTTGCAGTCATGCGAGCCCTCCGTGGGTGGCCGCGCGCGAGGCGCGCAGGCCGTTCAAGACGTCACCGGCGGCATCGCCGCACGATGGGGGGCAAGGTTCGCGCGGCGGGCGTCGCGCGCGCCGCGGCGCACCGCGCGCCAGTGCTCGCGCATCCGCTCGCGCTTCGTCGTATGCAGCGACAGCAGCACGTGTGCGAGGCCCGGGTAGACGCGCGTCCCGACGAGCGTCCACCACCACCACGCGATCTCGCGCTTCAGCGGCGGCAAGTGCTCGCGCAGGATCAGGTGCAGGTTGTACGCGCCGTTGCTGATCGCATTCAGCGACGCGGCATCGCGCCGATCGTCGTCGAAGCGTTCGGCCGGAAAATGATCGACCGCGATCGCCGGGTCGTAGACGAGCTTCCAGCCGTCGCGCCGCACGCGCATGCTGAAACCCATGTCGTTGTGCACCTGCGCGCCGGCGCCGCGCAGCCGCGTGTCGAAGCGCAGCCGCTCGATCGCGGCGCGGCGGTAGCTCATGTTCGCGCCTTTGAGCATGTCGACTTCGCGCGGGCCGCCGACGCCGAGATGATGATTGCCGACGATCTTGCCGGACAGCGTGAGCTGCCCCACGCGTTCGCGCGATTCGTCGAGCACGCGGCCCTTCTCGTGGACCCAGTCGCGCCCGCCGACCGCGCCCACGCGCGGATCGGCGGCGAACACCGACTCGACGCGGGCGAGCCAGTCGGGATGCGGTGCCGCGTCGTCGTCGGTGATCGCGACGATGTCGCCGTTCGCCGAGTCGAGCCCCTTGTTCAGCGCGGCGACCTGGCCCGGCACGTCGACCGGCACGATGCGCAGCGGCAGCGCGCCGCCGACCGCCGGATCGGCGAGCCGTTCGTGCGTGGCATCGTCCTCCGGGCGCGCGACGACGATCACCTCGTCGGGCAGCCGATGCTGCCGCTGCAGCGCCAGCAGGCAGCGCGCGAGGTCGGCGGGACGCCGATAGGTCGGAACGAGCACGGAAATTTTCATCGTTGGTTCTCCTGTCGGCCGGGCGCGCGGCGTGCGCCGCCCGCCCGGTTACGTGCGATGCGGGTCAGGCGCTCAGGTATTCGTGCACGGCCGCATAGCCGCGGCCGTAGCCGCGCGCCTTCGGCGGCACGCCGTTGAAGATCCCGCCTTCCAGGTCGACGCCCGCGGTGCGCAGGCGCTTGATCGCGTCGGCGATCTCGCCTTCGGTATGCATGCCCGAGCGCAGCACGAGGAAGGTCGAGCCGGCCATCCGGCCGATGATCGTCGCGTCGGTCACCGCCAGCACCGGCGGCGAATCGATCAGCACGACGTCGTAGCGCTTGCCGAGCCCTTCGAGGTATTGCGGCAGGCGCGTCGACATCAGCAGCTCCGACGGGTTTGGCGGGCGCGTGCCGGCCGAGATGAACGACAGGCCCTGCACCGGTGTCTCGCGCACGGCCTCCTCGAGCGCCGACTGGTCGCTCAGCAGCTCGGACAGCCCCGGCTGCGACGTGAGGCCGAAGTAGCGGTCGAGCACGCCGCGGCGCATGTCGGCGTCGATCAGCAGCACGCGCTTGCCCGAATGGGCGAGCAGCACCGCGAGGTTGACCGTCAGGAAGCTCTTACCGATGCCCGGCGTCGGGCCCGTCAGCACGATCACGCGGTTCTTCGCGTCCATCATCGCGAACTGCATCGCGGTGCGCAGGCTGCGCAGGCTCTCGACGCTCAGATCCTTCGGACGCAGGCTCGCGAGGATCGGACGCGTGCGGCTGCCGCCCTTCTCGGCCTGCGCGTCGAGCTTCACCTGCTCGGCGCTTTGGGGCACCAGCCCGTACAGCGGCAGGTTGAACGCGCGCTCGATGCGGTCCGGATCCTCGATGCCCTGGAACAGGTTGCGGCGCAGGAACACGACGCCCGTGCCGAGGATCAGCCCCAGGAAAACCGCCGCCGACAGGATCAGCACCTTCTTCGGCTTGACCGGGTCGCCCGGACGCAGCGCCGAATCGATGAGATGGATGTTGCCGCCCGTGCCGGCCTTCTGCACCGACAGTTCCTGCACGCGGTTCAGCAGCAGCACGTAGATGTCCTCGGCGACCTTCGCGTCGCGCTGCAGCTGAACGGCCTTCACCTCGGTAGCCGGCAGGCTGCGGAAGCGGTTGCTGAACTTGTCCTTCTCGGCCTGCAGCTCCGCGAGCTGCTGCTTCGCGGCGATCACCATCGGATGCGAATCGGTGAAGCGCTGCGCGAGCGACGCGAGCTGCAGGCGCTGGGCGGCGATCTGCTGCTCGTACTGCACGCTGCCCTCGAGGTAGACCTTCGCCTCGTCGCTCGCGTTGATCGAGCCCGACGTGCGCTGGTACTGCGTGAGGGCGGCCTCCGCGCGTTCGAGATCGGTCTTCAGGCGCGGCTCCTCGCTCTTCAGGAAGTCGAGCATCTTGGTCGCCTCGGCCTGCTTCGCGATCACGTGCTGATTCAGGTACGACTGGGCGAGCGCGTTCGCGATCGCGGCGGTCTGGTCCGGGTCCTTGCCTTCGAGCGAAATCTGCACGACGCCCGTCTGCTTGCCCTGCTCGGTCACCTGGATGCCGGCCTGGAAACCGCTGATCGCGTCGAGGTCGTTGTAGCGCACCACCGTGAACTGCGTGCCGGGGCGCGCGACGAGCTTCGACACGAGCAGCGTCACGCCGCCGCCCTGCGACGATTCGCCGACATGGCCCGACAGTAGCCGCATGCCGCTCGGATCGACGACCGAATAGGTGCCGTTCGGGCCGGCCGTCAGCGTCAGCTTCTTGCCTTCGAGCGCGGGCACGACGCTGATCGAATCGACGTCGGCGACTTCGCCGCCCCACGCATACGACTTCAGGCCGAGCCACGGCCGCGCCGGCTGGCCCGGCGTCGCGACGCGCGCGGCGAGGCTGCCGATCACCGGCAGCGTCTTCGGCACGACCGAGAAGTTCAGCTTGAACTGCTCGACCACCGGCGCGACCACGCCGCGGCTCTTGATGATCTCGATTTCCGCATCGGTCGGCGCCTGCTGCGGACCGCTGTTGATCATCGCGCCCGTCTGCGTCTGCGTGAGCGCCTGCGTCGTGCTGTCGTTGCCTTCGACCCGCACGTGCACGTCGGCCTGGTAGACCGGCTTCGCGATGTAGCAGTAGAGGCCGGCGAGCGCGACAACCGTCACCGCGATGCCGAGCAGCAGCCAGATGTCGTCCATGATCACCTGGAGCAACTGGCCGAGGACGACGTCCTCTTCCTCGGTTTTCGCGCTCAGGTCTGCGTAGGAGTGTTTCGCTTGCGTGTTCACCATTCGTTCCCGCTTGAGTGGTGCCGGGGAGGCGGGCGCCGCCCCGGCGGGCTATCAGCGCGTGATTTGCCGCATGTAGAAGATCGTCTGGATCGTCGGCAGCACCTGCTGCAGTACGCGGTTGAACTGCACCGAGCTGGCCGTGCTGACGTACACGACGTCGAGCGGTTGAAGCGGGAAGCGGCTCGACAGCATCAACGCATCGGGCTGCGTCATGTCGAGGCGGAACACTTCGGGCTTGGTCGGGTTGTCGCGCATGCCGCGCATCACGTAGATCTTGCGCGGGTTCGCGTCGGTGTCGAGGATGCCGCCGCCCGCGGTCAGCGCATCGGCGATCGTCAGCCGGCCCTTGAGCATCGGCACCGTGACCGGCGTCTTGACCTCGCCCATGATGAACACGCGGCTGTCGCTGCGGTCCGGCACGTTGACGATGTCGCCCGGCTGCAGCATCACGTTCTGCTTCACCTCGCCGCGATCGAGCACGCCGTTCGCGTCGAGCGTGTAGAGCTTGCCGTCGCGCGTGAGGCGCACGCGCTGCAGGTCGGCTTCGTTGGTCGAGCCGCCCGAGCGCGAGATCGCGTCGACGAGCGTCAGCGGCACGTCGCTCACCGCGAGCGGGCCCGGCTGCTTCACCTCGCCCGTCACCTGCACCTTCTGGCTGCGGAACGACAGCACGCGCACGTCGAGCTGCGGATTCTTCACGTAGCGCGCGAGCGTCGCGGCCATCTGCTCGCGGATCTGCGCGACCGTCTTGCCGGCCACGTGGATGCGGCCGACGAACGGGAAGAAGATCGTGCCGTCGGCGGCCACCGTCTGGCCGTACGGATCGGCCTGGCCCGGCAGCGCGGTCGTATACGGCTGCTGCAGCGCACCCGCGACCGATTGCGTCGTGTTGCCGCCGCTCGAGAACGACTGGCCCTGCGGCGTCGTCAGCTCGGGGTGGTCCCAGACGGTCACGCCGAGGATGTCCTGCGGGCCGACGCGATACACGTATTGCGACGGATCGGTGTAGCGTCCGGGCGGCAGCGGATGGTCGACCTGCGCTTTCTGCAGCTGGTCCATCACCACCTTCGCGTCGATGTAATGAACCGGATAGGTCTCGGCCGCTTGCTGCCGGCCTTCGTCCTTCAGGTTCGACGAGTCGAGATAGTTGCCGGGCGCGGTTGCACAGGCCGACAGGAAAGTCGTCAGCGCGACGGCAAGCGCCACCGGGCGCATCGGGCGTTTCAGCATAGTTTCTGTAGCCATCCTTGAACCAGACGTTCGATCAGTGAGTAGCTCTCGCGGTAATCGGCCTCGGGGCCGCCGTGCGGGTCGGCAATCTCGGCCCCTTCCCACTTGCCGAGCAGGTGGACCTTGCCGCGCGCGAACGGGTCGACCGATTCGACGGCCGCGATCTGTCCGCGCTCGCTGACGAGAATCAGGTCGGCGTCGCGCACGAGCCGGCGCGACAGCCGCCGCGAGCGGTGCGGCGTCGCATCGACGCCCCGCTCGGCGAGCAACTGCCGCATCACCGGATCGATGCCGTCGCCGTCGTTCGCATGCACGCCGGCCGAGTGGAACGTCGGACGCGGGCCGCCGCGCGACGCGGCGTGCGACTTGAACAGCATTTCCGCTGCCGGACTGCGGCAGACGTTCGCGTGGCAGACGATCAGGATGTTCCGGAACATGGCGCCTCGTGACGAGTGACGGGGAAACGGGTTACGCGCTCGCGGGCGCGGTGCCCGGCACGCGGGCGGCGATGGCCTGGCGCGAGCCCGGCCGGCCGATCGGGTGGTATTCGATGCCCTGCTCGCTCATCGCCTCCGGCTCGTACAGGTTGCGGCCGTCGAAGATCACCGGCGTTTTCCACAGGCGGCCGAGCGCGACGAAATCCGGGCTCTTGAACGCCTTCCATTCGGTGACGATCACGAGCGCGTCGGCATCGCGCGCGGCCTGCGCCTCGTCGTCGACGAAGCTCAGGCGCGCGAGCCAGTCCGGGTGATCGGCGAGATCGAGCGCGATCACGCGGCGTGCCTCCTTCTGCGCGACCGGGTCGTACGCGGCGACGCGCGCGCCGCGCGACAGCAGCTCGGCGATCAGCTCGCGGCTCGGCGCTTCGCGCATGTCGTCGGTGTTCGGCTTGAACGCGAGGCCCCAGATCGCGAACGTGCGGCCGGTCAGGTCCTCGCCGAAGCGCGCGACGATCTTCTCGGCGAGCACGCGCTTTTGCGTGGCGTTGACCGACGACACGGCCTTCAGGATCTGCAGCGCCTGCCCGTGCTCGTCGGCCGTGCGGATCAGCGCCTCGACGTCCTTCGGGAAGCACGAGCCGCCGTAGCCGCAGCCCGCGTACAGGAAGTGATAGCCGATGCGCGGGTCGGAGCCGATCCCGCGGCGCACGGCCTCGATGTCCGCGCCGAAGCGGTCGGCGAGGTTCGCGAGTTCGTTCATGAACGAGATGCGGGTCGCGAGCATCGCGTTCGCCGCATACTTGGTGAACTCGGCCGAGCGCACGTCCATGTACAGCGTGCGTTCGTGGTTGCGGTTGAACGGCGCGTACAGCTTCTTCATCAGCTCGCGCGCGCGCTCGCCCGGCACGTCGTCGTCGCAGCCGATCACGATGCGGTCCGGCCGCGTGAAATCGTCGACCGCCGCGCCTTCCTTCAGGAATTCCGGATTCGACACGACCGAGAACATCTGGTCGCCGCCGCGCTTCGCGAGTTCCTCGGCCACCGCCGCGCGCACGCGCTCGGCCGTGCCGACCGGCACCGTCGACTTGTCGACGATCACCTTGAAGCCCGTCATGTAGCGGCCGATGTTGCGCGCCGCCGCGAGCACGTACTGCAGGTCGGCCGAGCCGTCCTCGTCGGGCGGCGTGCCGACCGCGATGAACTGCACGTCGCCGTGCGCCACTGCTGCTTCGATGTCGGTCGAAAAGCGCAGGCGGCCCGCGGAGCGGTTGCGCGCGATGACTTCCTTCAGGCCCGGCTCGTGGATCGGCACGCCGCCGTTGTTCAGGATGTCGATCTTTGCCTGGTCGACGTCGAGACAGAACACGTCGTGCCCGATGTCGGCCAGACACGCGCCGGTGACGAGTCCTACGTAGCCGCTGCCGATGATAGTCAGATTCATGATGTGTCGGACCTCTTGACCAATGATTCGAAATTCGTAAAACCGGAATGCCGGAGCGGCACTGCGTCAGTAAGCGTTGCTGCCGGTGAAGCCTTTCCAGAGCGTCAGCACGACGATCTTGATGTCGAGCCAGAACGACCAGTTCTGCATGTAGTACAGATCGAGCTTCACGCGTCCCATCATCTTCTCGATCTGGTCGGTCTCGCCGCGAAAGCCGTTGATCTGCGCCCACCCGGTGATGCCCGGCTTGATCCGGTAGCGGAACATGTAGCCCTTGACCAGATCCTTGTAGATGTCGTCGTGCGCGAGCGCATGCGGGCGCGGGCCGACCACCGACATCTCGCCCTTCAGCACGTTGATGAACTGCGGCAGCTCGTCGAGGCTCGTGCGGCGCAGGAACCGGCCGACCGGCGTCACGCGCGAGTCGTTCTTCGTGGCCTGCGTCACCTGCCCGGCCGCTTCCTCGTGCACCTTCATCGAGCGAAACTTGTAGATCTCGAACTCGTGCCCGTCGATGCCCTTGCGCTTCTGGCGGAAGAACACCGGCCCGCGCGAGGTCAGCTTGATCAGCCCGGCGATCAGCACCATCACCGGCGCGAGCGCGGTGAGCGCGGCCAGCGCGAACAGCCGGTCGAACACGAACTTCGGCAGGATCCGCACGTCGGTGATCGGCGACGCCGCGAGGTTGATCGCCGGCACGCCGAGCACCTCGACCACTTCCTGGTTGAAGAACGACAGCGTGCGCACGTCCGGGATGAAGCGGATATTCACGAAGTCGTGGCGGAACACCGTGACGATCTGGTGAATCCGGCGCTCCTGCGTGATCGGCAGCGTGAGCCACAGCTCGCTGATCGCGCGGCTGCGCACCAGCCACACCAGCGATTCGAACTGCCGCTCGATGCGCACGTCGTCGAGCGCGACTTCGCCCGGCGCTTCGCTTTCGTCGTACACGCACACCGGATTGAAGCCGGCTTCCGGCCGTGCCCGCATCTGCGCGATCAGCCGCCGCGCCGCCGGCGTCCCGCCGACGATCGCGACCGCCTTCAGGTTGTAGCCGCCGCGGCGCAGCTGCCGCAGCACGACGTGCACGCACGCCTTCGAGCCGGCGAGCAGCCCCATCGTCGCGAGCGCCCAGTAACCGAGCCACAGCCGCGACAGGTCGCCCGACTGATGAAAGCTGAAGCTCAGCAGGATGCCCGCGAGCTCGACCACGAGCCACGCGAACGCGACCCGCCCCACCAGCCCGACGAGACGCTTGCCGCGCCACGACTGGTAAATGCCGAAGGCGGGAAAGCACACGACGACGAGCAGGCAATCGAACAGCATCATCGTGCGCTGCAGGTCGTTGAGCCAGATGCTGCCGCCGTGCAGCGCGGCGGCGATCAGCGCCCCCGTCACGACCATCGCGATATCGATGACTCTCGCCAGCACGCTCAACATGTCCGCTTCCTCTTTGAACAGGCGTTTGCCGAACAGCTCCTTGTGCGACCCGTGCCGCGCATTCGATTCAAACGTTGCATGACGCTATTGAAGCGACAAGAAAATTCCTCCTCAAGCGCACAAGTATTTCGAAAAATAATCGGAAATTCTTGCCGCGAAGTTTTTGAATTAAATCGGCAGGTTTTCCCGAAACGGGTTGAAACCGGCAATTTTTCGGCAGCTTTACGCTTTCCGTGCGCCCTTTGCCGGCGGTCAAGACCAGCCGATTCACCGATTTATTTTTTATTTTTTTATTTGCATCGGATGACGACGCGGAAAATTCTTCCCGATGAATGCCCGGCGAATATTCGGCAATCGGCCCGGTTTTATTGTCGATTTACTTCATGCTACAAACACAGGCACCGACTTCAACCGTGGAGAGTGTCATCATGAATGCTCCGGCCGTGGCTGCCGAAACGCGCCATTCTTCTTCCGCCGCCCCCGTCGCCGGCACGCGCGTCGCCGTGCAACCGGTGATTCTTGCCGGCGGTTCCGGCACGCGCCTGTGGCCGATGTCGCGCGAACGCTTTCCGAAGCAACTGATCGGCCTGCTCGGCGACCATTCGTTGCTGCAGTCGACCGCGCTGCGCCTCGACGGCCTGACGGCCGACCATCCGCTGAACGACGACGTGCTGATCGTATGCGGCGAGGATCACCGCTTCACGACCGCCGAACAGCTGCGCCTCACCGGCAAGTCCGCCTCGATCATGCTCGAGCCGACCGGCCGCGACACCGCGCCCGCGCTGACGCTCGCCGCGCTGCGGCTCGTCGCCGACGGCAACGATGCGGTGATGACCGTGATGCCGGCCGACCACGCAGTCGCCGACCTGCCGCGCTTTCACGCAGCCGTCGCGGCCGGCGTGCACTGCGCGATGCAAGGCAAGATCGCGACGATGGGCATCGTGCCCACGCGCGCGGAAACCGGCTACGGCTACATCCGCGTCGGCGCGCCGCTCGGCGACGCCGCGACCGGCAGCCTCGACGTGCGCCGCCTCGACCGTTTCGTCGAGAAGCCGCACCTCGAACTCGCCCGGCAGTACGTCGCATCGGGCGAATACTGGTGGAACAGCGGCATCTTCATCGTGCGCGCGTCGGTGTGGCTGAACGCGATCCGCCAGCTCGAACCCGCGATCCTCGCGGCCTGCGAACAGGCGGTCGCCCAGGGCAAGGCCGACGGCGATTTCTTCCGCGTCGATCGCGACGCCTTCTCCGCGTCGCCGTCGAACTCGATCGACTACGCGGTGATGGAGCCGCTCGCGAGCCAGCCGCAACTGTGCGAGAGCGTCGTCGTGCCGCTCGACGCGGGCTGGTCGGACGTCGGCTCGTGGGACGCGATCTGGCAGATCTCGCCGAAGGACGAAGCCGGGAACGTCGGCCGCGGCCACGTGCTGCTCGAAGGCGCGGAATCGACGTTCGCCCATTCGGAAAGCCGGCTCGTCGCGTGCGTCGGCACGCAGAACCTCGTCGTCGTCGAAACCCCGGACGCCGTGCTCGTCGCGGACAAGTCGCGCGTGCAGGACGTGAAGAAGATCGTCGGGCGCATCAAGGCGCAACGCGGCGCGGAAGCCGCCGATCACCGCAAGGTGCATCGCCCGTGGGGCCACTACGATTCGGTCGACATGGGCGAACGCTTCCAGGTGAAACGCATCGTCGTGAAACCGGGCGCGCGGCTGTCGCTGCAGATGCACCACCACCGCGCCGAACACTGGATCGTCGTGCGCGGCACCGCGCGCATCACACGCGGCGACGAAACGTTCCTGCTGTCCGAAAACGAATCGACGTACATCCCGCTCGGCGTGTCGCATCGGCTGGAGAACCCGGGCAAGATGCCGCTCGAACTGATCGAGGTGCAGTCGGGCGCGTATCTCGGCGAAGACGACATCGTCCGCTTCGACGATACCTACGGTCGCCAGTGACGACGCGTACGCCCGGGGCGCCGCTGCAATCTTGGCGCCCCGGGCGATGCGGGCATGGGGAGACGGAAGGTACGGCGGAGTTTCGGCGCGGGTGTCGTGGCACACAACGGCCCGCGCGGGCCGGCGGTACGACGATCAGCCCACGCGGTACGCGTATTCGCGCCGCTCCGGCTGCACCGGATCGTTGCGGCTTTCGGACAGCGTGCTCGCGTGACGTTCGGCGATGAAGCGCTTGATGTCCGACTCCGCACGCGCGAGCGCAGACAGGCCGGCCAGCGCCTCGCCTTGCGGCGCGCGCACCGGTTCGTCGCTCGCGCCATGGCGATCGATCCACTGGCGCGCCCAGTCGAGCGCGAACTGCTCGGCTTCCTCGGCATCGGTGAAACGCGGGCCGATGAGGCCCGAGCGCTCGACGCGCCGGTCGTCCTGCGAAATCTCGGCCCACGCGCGATACATCAGGTTCTGCACGGGCTGCGCGATCCCGCAGATCGTATAGCCGCGATACTCGTCGACCTGCGGCTCGGCCGCGGCGAAGCTCGCCGACGACCCATGCGCATGACGCAACCCCATCGAGCGCGCACCGGGCACGACGAACGACGCATCGGCGTCGCTCGCGCGCGCGTCGTCCGGCATGACCGTCTGCGATGCGCCCTCGCCACCCCAAACGTTTGCGTGCGCGACCGGCAATTGCCACGACTCGGGGTTCTGCCAGAACACGCCGCGCAGGCGGTCGTTGTCGGGCTCCGGCTCGGCGCGACGGGCGGGCACGGCCGGCACCGGCGGCGGCGGGATATACGCGAACGTGCGCCCGCTGAACTGGGTCAGCACGTCGATCATCTGAAGCAGCGTGCCGGACGCGAGCCACTCCTCGTAGCGGCGACGGCACGTCGGCCCGGACGGATAGCGCCCGGGCAGCTTCGACCAGGCTTCACCGGTCGTCAGGATCCAGAGCACCGCATTGGCGACGACGCGCGGTTCGGCTCGTGGCCGCCCGCGACGGTTCAGCCGGATGGGTTCATCGGCGATCAGCGGTGAAAGACGAAACCACTCTTCATCGTTAAGCTCATCGAAGAACATAGTAGATCTCTCCACGCAGCCAGGCCGGGGCTGCGATTGGCGGCGCCGTCGCGACGCTTCGCGTCGCCGGGCGGCCAGGTTGCACATTATGGTTATCCGGTGTTGTGCATGCCGGCGCGACACCGCACTTTCACGGTGCCGCCATTCCCGGCAATGGCGCACAAATCACGGTCTCACTCCAATGTGGGAATTTTTGTGCACGAAGCATACCATCCCTAGGGTTTATCTCAATATGACAATGACTTAATGTTACGCACTGAAACAACCTGCCATGGGCGGGTAATGTATTTACGCTTGAATTTTTTTGCGCGATCTTTATGCCCACCGCTGCAAAGGCCCGTCCGGCGGGGCTTTGAGGCGGGTTCAGAAGACCCGCCCATGGGCATTTCCGGGCTGCTCCGACCCTCGTCGGCAACAATCCCGCGGATTGCTTCCCGACATCGGTAAATCAGGGAAAAAACGGTAACAAGATATTCACGAATCGGTAAATCATTCGAATCTCGCCGATTTTAATTATCTCCGTGCACAATCTTTTTATTGTTTCTCTGCGAGTGATGAAAGCTCGATGACGCCCGATGCACATTTGTCGTCACGCGCAAACTCGTGACGTCTGTTACATCTTCGCGGCCGGCGGGCGAGCGCCCGCGCCGCATCGCGGGGGGCGGCGGGGGGCGATATCCCGTTTCCGGTCGGAACGAAAAAAATGGAGGACGGCGCGCGGCGGCGTGCGCGATGCGCGGCGGACGGGTCAGCGCAGATCGCCGGCCAGCGACGCGGTTACGTCCGCGTCCACGCGCTGCGCGGGCATCGTATAGGCCGGGTGATCGCAGCCGATCGACAGCGCCGCGCCGCCCTTGAGCGCCGCGCGCATCGGCGCGGCGAGTTCGAAGCGCACGAAGTGCACGGCCGACGTCTTGTCGGCGTTGTCGCGTTCGAGATCCTCGTCGGCGATCGCATAGACGTTCGCGTGCCCGTCGACCTGCAGGTACACGCGATCCTCGATACCGATCAGCCGCGCGAGCGCCGCGCGCCGTTCGATCTCGTGCTCGTACTCGATCTGCATCGTCGCCTTCAGGTTCGTGCCGTCGGGCACGAGCGGCAGATACGCTTCCAGCTCCCCTTCGATGCCCGCCTCGTCGAAGATCTTCTCGATGTGCAGCATCTCCTGGATCTGATAGCGGATCGTCGTCTCGTCCTCGAACAGGAAGCGCAGGTGGTTGCCGAGCGCCACCGCGCGCCGGCGCTTGTACGCGACGAGCCGCGCGTGTTCGGCCTTGCGGATCTTCGCGTACGCTTCGAGCGTCAGCAGGGAGTCGCGGGTCAGCGCCATGGGAGATCCTCGTGGGTCGGCCGGCGGCGGCTCAGATGCCGTACGCGCGACGCAGCAGCGTGAGCGGATGGGCGAGCGGCGCGGACGGCAGCCCGTTGTCGTCGATGCCCTGCACGATGTGATGGCCGGCCAGCGCGCAATCCGACGACACGAAATCCGGCTGCGGCTCGGCCATCGCCTTGAACACGGGCCCGCCGATCCGCATCGCGTCCGCATGAAATTCCTTCTTCACGCCGAACGTGCCCGCATGCCCCGAGCAGCGCTCGACGACGTTCACGCGCGTATCGGGCACGAGCGACAGCGCGTCGGCCGTCTTGCGGCCGATGTTCTGCACGCGCGCGTGGCACGGCACGTGATACGACACGGTGCCGAGGCCCGTCTTGAAATCGGTCTTCAGCAGTCCGTCGCGATGCCGCGCGATCACGTATTCGAACGGGTCCCAGAATGCGTCGGCCACCGCGCGCACCGCGTCGTCGCCGGGAAACATCAGCGGCAGCTCGCTCTTGTACATCAGCACGCAGCTCGGGATCGCGCCGATCAGCGCATAGCCTTCGCGCGCATAGCGTTCGAGCACCGGCAGGTTCACGTCCTTCTTCGCGGCCACGCCGGCGAGATTGCCCTGTTCGAGCAGCGGCATCCCGCAGCACGCTTCGCGCGCGACGAGCTCGTACGGGATGTCGTTGTGCGCGAGGATCGCGAGCAGGTCGTGGCCGATACCCGGCTCGTTGAAATTCACGTAGCACGTCGCGTAGATCGCGACCTTGCCGGGCGTGCGTTCGCCGTCGCGCACGGGCGGGCCGTCCGAGGGCTTCGCCGCGCGGCGGAACTTGCGCGGCGCGAATTCCGGCAGCCACGCGTGGCGATCGACGCCGAGCGTCGCTTCGAGCGCATGTCGCGCGGGCGGCGTACGGTTCACCGCGTTCACCGCCTGCGTGACGACCGGGATGCCGGCGAAGTGGCCGAGCGCGTCGGTGTTCGACAGCACCTTGTCGCGCAGCGTCGCTTCGCCGCGCCGGTAGCGCGCGGCCTTGCCGCGCAGCATCAGGTGGGGGAAGTCGACGTTCCATGCGTGCGGCGGCACGTATGGGCATTTCGTCATGTAGCAGAGGTCGCACAGGTAGCACTGGTCGACGACCTTGCCGAACGCTGCCTTCGGCACTTCCTCGATATCGCCCATCGGCGTGTCGTCGACCAGATCGAACAGCGTCGGAAACGCGCCGCACAGCGACACGCAGCGCCGGCATCCGGCGCAGATGTCGAACACGCGCGTCATTTCCGCATCGATCGCGGCCTGGTCGTAGAACGCATCGGACTGCCAGTCGAGCGGATGCCGGGTCGGGGCTTCGAGACTGCCTTCCTTGTGGGGCATGGCGCGCTCCAGCGTGGCGCATGCGCGCCGGCGCCGCCCGCACGACGCGGGCAGCGATGAACGAACGGCCGGCCGCTTGCCGGTCGCACGGCCTGCCGTGCGGCCCGCTGCGGCCCGTCAGTCGACGAGACTGTCCAGCGCTTTCGTATAGCGGTTCGCGTGGCTGCGTTCGGCCTTCGCGAGCGTCTCGAACCAGTTCGCGATTTCGTCGAAACCCTCGTCGCGCGCCGTCTTCGCCATGCCCGGATACATGTCGGTGTATTCGTGCGTTTCGCCGGCGATCGCTGCTTCGAGATTCAGCCGCGACGAACCGAACGGCAAGCCCGTCGCCGGATCGCCGACGGTTTCCAGGTATTCGAGATGGCCGTGCGCATGGCCGGTTTCGCCTTCGGCGGTGGAGCGGAACAGCGCGGCGACGTCGTTCTGGCCTTCGACGTCGGCCTTCGAAGCGAAATACAGATAACGCCGGTTCGCCTGCGATTCACCCGCGAATGCGGCCTTCAGGTTCTCTTCGGTTTTGCTGCCCTTGAGTTGAGCCATTTGCGCCTCCGTTCGAGTCGGCGCGGCCGCGTGCGAAGCCGGGGCCGATTCAGAGATGTGGGGAACGATGCGTGTGTCGGGGCGCGCGCATCGTGCTCTTCAATCTAGGCGCTGGCGTTCGCATCCCCCAATAGGCTTTTTCAATCCGGGCGATAGTGCGGGGGGCTTCGGCTGCTGGGTGCCGGTAGCGGCTGCCGACTGCCGCTACGGTTGCCCGCTACGCGCGGAACGCGTCACGCATCCGTCGCCCTCCTGAGCAACAGTTCGCGTTCGCGCTCGTTGCGCGTGAGCTCCGCCGCACGGCGGAATTCGGCCTTGGCCTCGTCGGCGCGGCCCAGCTTCGCCAGCAGGTCGCCGCGCACGCTCGGCAGCCAGTGATAGCGCGCCAGCGCGGGATCGTCGCGCAGCACGTCGACGAGTTCGAGCGCCGCGGCCGGCCCGAACGCCATTCCGACGGCCACCGCGCGATTCAGCTCGACGACGGGCGACGGCGCGACCTCGGCGAGCGCGTCATACAACGCGACGATCTGCGCCCAGTCGGTATCCGACGCACGCCGTGCCCGCGCGTGACAGGCAGCCAGCGCGGCCTGCAGCGCATACGGCCCGCGTACGCCGCCGAGCTTCGTCGCGCGTTCGAGCGCCGCGAGGCCGCGCCGGATCAGCAGCGGATCCCAGCGGCTGCGGTCCTGATCGAGCAGCAGCACGGGCCGGCCCTGCGCGTCGGTACGCGCATGCATGCGCGACGCCTGCAGTTCCATCAGCGCGACGAGCCCGAGCACCTCGCTCTCGTCCGGCGCGAGGCTGGCCAGCACACGGCCGAGCCGCAGCGCCTCGTCGCACAGCGCCGGGCGCGTCCAGTCGTCGCCGGAGGTCGCCGCATAGCCTTCGTTGAACACCAGATAGATCACTTCGAGCACCGACGCGAGCCGCGCGGGCCGCGCATCGGCAGCCGGCACCTCGAACGGCACGTGCGCCGCCGCGAGCGTGCGCTTGGCGCGCACGATCCGCTGCGCGATCGTCGGCTCGGGTGTCAGGAACGCGCGCGCGATCTCGCCCGTCGTCAGCCCGCCGAGCAGCCGCAGCGTCAGCGCGACGCGCGCATCGGTCGACAGCACCGGGTGGCACGACGTAAAGATCAGCCGCAGCAGATCGTCGCCGATGTCGTCGTTCGCATCGGCGATCGCGTCCGCGATGTCGGGGACGACATGCGCTTCGAGCGCGTCCATCTCGTGGCCGAGCTGGTCGCGCTTCGCTGCGTGAAGCGATTCCTGCCGGACCCGGTCGAGTGCGCGGCGCTTCACGGCCGTCATCAGCCACGCGGCCGGGTTGTCGGGCACGCCGTCGACCGGCCAATGCTCGAGCGCCGCGACGAGCGTGTCCTGCGCCAGTTCCTCGGCCACGCCGACGTCGCGCACCACGCGCGCGGCGCGCGCGATGATCTTGGGCGCCTCGATCCGCCAGACCGCTTCGATCGCACGGTGAGTGGCCTCACGCGTCACGGCGCGTGCCCCTCGGCGGCCGCATCCAGCGGCATGGCCATCAGCTCCCATGCATGGCCGTCCGGATCGTCGAACCCGTGGCCGTACATGTTCGGGTATTCGCGCGGCGGCTGCGGCGCCGACCCGCCGGCCGCCAGCGCCTTCGCGACGATCGCGTCGACCTCGGCGCGGCTTTCGCACGACAGGCACGACAGCGCCTGCACCTGCGTCGCCGGATCGACGATGGTCTTGCCGGTGAAGGTCTGGAAAAACGGCCGCACAAGCAACATCGCGAAAATCGTGTCGCCGATCTTGATGCAGGCGGCCTGGTCGTTGGTGTAGGCCGGCACGACTTCGAAGCCGAGCGCCTGGTAGAACGCCTTCGAGCGCGGCAGGTCGGCCACGGGCAGGTTGATGAAGACCATCTTGTGCATGACGGGTGCTCCCTGTGAAACCGGATTCGGGTGGGGATTCAGGCGCCGGTACGGCCGACGTGAAGCTCGCGGAACCGCTCGACTGCATCGCTCGGCGTGAGGTCGTCGAGCTCGAACAGCGGCCGCACCTCGATCTCGCAATCCATCTCGGCGCCGAACGGCGCGGGGAACCGGCGCGTCCATTCGAGCGCTTCGTCGCGCGAACGCACCTGGATCAGCGTATAGCCGGCGATCAGTTCCTTCGTTTCGGCGAACGGGCCGTCGATCACCGTGCCCTTGCCGCCCGTGTAACGCACGCGCCAGCCGCGCGCGCTCGGCCGCAGCCCGTTCGCGTCGAGCAGCACGCCGGCTTTGGCCAGTTCCTCGTGATAGACGGTCATGGCCTCGACCAGCCGGTTGTCCGGCAACGCATCGGACTCGCTGACGGCGTTCGCCCGGATCATGATCATGAATCGCATCGTTTGCTCCTTGTCGTCGATGGAAGGCGGCGCCCGTTCATCGGCGCCCTATCCGGACGACGGCCGGAAGATGGCCCAATCGACACATTCAGCGACAAATCAGGGTAAATACCGAGTCGCGGCATTCACAGGAAGCACGGGCCGACCGCGCGGACCTCGACCGTGCACCACTGCGCGGCCGGGCACTGGCGCGCGATCTCGATCGCCTCCTCGCGCGTGTCGACGTCGACGAGAAAGAAACCGCCGACCATCTCCTTCGCTTCCGCGAACGGGCCGTCGAGCAGGCGCGTCTCGCCGTCGCGCACCTGCACGCGCGTGCCGCGCTCCGAGCGCTCCAGCGACTCGACGCCGCGCAGCACGCCGCGCGCCTTCAGCGACTCGGCGAAATCGACCATCCGCGCATACAGCGCCTGACCTTCGTCGAGCGTGCGCCCGGCGCGCTGGTCGGTCGGCTCGACAATCAACAGCATGTAAGACATGGAGTTCTCCTGTGAGATCGGGGCGCGGCAGTTCTCGCCGCGCGATCGGGGTGCGTCGACCGATGCCGAAGCGTAGCAGCCGCCGCATGGCCTGCATCGTCGGCCGATCGGCACTGGCCGGATGGCCATTTCGGCCGCTTCCCGGCATTTTGCCGTCAAGATGCGCTCCCGAACCGTCGGATTGTCTTCCACTGGACCGCCCCATGTCACGCCTGCTTCTGCCGCTCGCCGCACCGTTCATTGCCCTCTCCGTCCTCGCCGCCCTCGTCGCCCGGCCGGCCGCGGCCATGCCGCCGCTCAGCGCCGGCTGCGGCGGCGCAACCACGCCGATTGCCGACCTGCGCAGCGCCGCCGGCCCGTCGCCGCTGGCCGGGCAAACGACGTCGATCGAAGCGGTGGTCACCGCCGCGTTCGACGGTGCCGACGGCCTCGGCGGCTTCTTCGTCCAGCAGGCCGACGCGCAGCGACGGCATCGGCCGGGCGTTCCGGAAGGCGTGTTCGTGTACGCGCCGAACGCGCGCGCAAAGGCCGGCGATCTCGTGCATCTGACGGGCCGCATCGACGAGCGATACGGCCGGACGCAATTCACGCTGTCGGGCGGTGTGACCGTCTGCGCACGCGGGAAGACGGTCACGCCGGCAACGCTCACGCTGCCGGTCGCCGCGCACGCCGTGCTGGCCGCCCACGAGGCGATGCGCGTGCGCCTGCCGCAAACGCTGACGGTCAGCGATACCCACGACCTCGGCCGCTACGGCAGCGTCGTCCTGAGCAACGGCCGGCTGCGCATCCCGACCCAGGTCGCAGCGCCGGCCGAGGCCGCCGCGCTCGCGGCAGCCAACGTACGCAACCGCATCGTGCTCGACGACGGCTCGAACCGCCGCGATCCCGCGACCGTGCGCTATCCGCCGCCCGCGCTGAGCGCCGCCAACACGCTGCGCGCGGGCTATACGGTGCGCGGCGTCGAAGGCGTGCTCGAACTGCGCTACGGCGCGTGGCGGCTGCAACCGGTTGCCGGCGCGGCGCCGGTGTTCGATGCCGCCGCGAACCCGCGTACCGGTGCGCCGGCCCGGCATCCCGACGCCGACCTCCGTGTCGCGTCGTTCAACGTATTCAACTATTTCAACGGCGACGGGCATGGCGGCGGATTCGACGCCCCGGCCAACCGCGGCGCGAAAACGCCCGCCGTGTTCGCCCGGCAGGAGGCGAAGATCGTCGCGGCGTTGCGCGCGCTGCGTGCCGACGTGATCGGGCTGATGGAAATCGCGAACAACGGCCACGGCGAGACCAGCGCCGTGCGGCGTCTCGCCGCGCAGCTCGGCGACGGCTGGCGCGCGGTCGATCCCGGCACCGCGCGGCTCGGCCGCGATGCGATCGCGGTCGCGCTGCTTTACGACAGCCGCACGGTCGAGCCGGCCGGGCGCGCGGCGAGCCTCGCGCTCGGCGGCCGGCACCGCCCGCCGCTCGCGCAGACATTCCGGCGCATCGGCGGCACGCGCACCTTTACGGTCGCGGTCAATCACCTGAAATCGAAGAACTGCCCGAACGCGACCGGCGCCGATCGCGACCAGTCGGACGGCCAGGGTTGCTGGAACGCGGCGCGCACACGCGCCGCCACGCGGGTGGCCGACTGGCTCGCCACGTCGCCGACAGGCGTCGCCGCCGATGGCGTGCTGCTGATCGGCGACCTGAACAGCTACGCGAAGGAAGATCCGGTCCGCGCGCTCGAATCGCGCGGCTACACGAACCTGGTGCCCCGCTTCGTCGGCGATGCTGCGTACAGCTACGTATATCGCGGCGAAGCGGGCAGCCTCGACCACGCACTCGCCACGCCGGCGCTCGCCGCGCGCGTGAAGGCCGCCCACGTCTGGCACATCAATGCCGACGAGCCGGTCGCGCTGCAACCGGTGCCCGATTACAAAACGGCCGCGCAACGGGCGTCTTATTACGCACCCGACGCGTACCGCTCGTCGGATCACGATCCCGTCGTGATCGACGTCGCGCTTGGCGATGCCGGCACGTTGGCCGTTCCGGGCACGAACCCTGCTCCTCGAACAGGGGTGGACTAGTGCAATTGCATCAGCACACGACCTGCAACGGCACTATTTACCTGGCGACCCCGGCGCCCCATATTTACCGTGCCTTCACCGCGTAGCACTGCCCGATACGCCGCTTCGCCGCGAATGCGAATTTTTTTCAACCGCCGCGCCGCCCCGTGTGGCGGGGCTTTGCGGCAATCCTGCCGACGAATTGAAAATTTGTCTCGAAACTCAATCGGGCCAAATGAATCACACTGGTTGCTGGGATTCGTCTTATCTTCAAATTAGCCTTGAATCGAAGGAGGATAAACACCATGGCGCTCACCGACTCGATCGAACACAAGCTGGACCGCGGCCTGTCCGACATTCGTCGCACGGGCCGGCGCGTGGGACGCACGACGCGCTCGGCGGCCCGCGACCTGCATGCGGACGTCAGCGACGATCTGCGCGGGCTGGTCGACGAACTCGAAGATCTTCTGAAAAACGACGGCGACGGCGATATTGCCGCGCTGCGCAAGCGCGTGCAGTCGAGGCTCGACGAAGCGCGCAGTGCGCTCGACCATGCGTCGGGCAGCGCGGCCGCCCGGCTGCGCGAATCGGCCGAACGCGTGTCGCAGGTGGTGCAGGACAACCCGTGGCAAACCGCCGGCGTCGTGGCCGGCCTCGCGTTCGTTGCGGGCCTGCTCCTTGCCCGCCGTTGAACGGAG
Source organism: Burkholderia metallica (assembly GCF_001718555.1). Lineage (NCBI taxonomy): Bacteria > Pseudomonadati > Pseudomonadota > Betaproteobacteria > Burkholderiales > Burkholderiaceae > Burkholderia > Burkholderia metallica. Next base: position 770,703 of record NZ_CP013403.1, on the reverse strand, counting down.
CCGGCTCCCCGCCGCCCGCCCCGTTCGTCTTCAGTCCGCCCTCAATCAGACAACGAAGGAGAAACGCCATGCAGAAGACCTTTGCCATGAAAGCCGCCGCCGCGGTCCTGCTCGGCAGCCTCGCGCTCGCAGGCTGCACGACCACGCCGGATAAACCGGACAACGCGGCAGCCAGCGCGTCGAAACGCGAATCGATCGACGCCAGCGTCAACGCGACGCTGTCGCGCCTCTATTCGACGGTGCCGGGTTCGCGTGAGCTCGTCGCGAAATCGCGCGGCGTGCTCGTGTTCCCGAACGTGCTGCAGGCCGGCTTCATCGTCGGCGGCCAGTCCGGCAACGGCGCGCTGCGCGTCGGCGGCAGCACGGTCGGCTACTACAACACGTCGTCGCTGTCGGTCGGCCTGCAGGCCGGCGCCCAGTCGAAGGCGATCGTGTTCCTGTTCATGACGCAGGATGCGCTCGACTCGTTCCGCAGGTCCGAAGGCTGGTCCGCGGGCGCCGACGCATCGGTCGCGGTCGTGAAGGTCGGCGCGAACGGCGCGGTCGATACGACCACGGCCACCGCACCGGTCGAGGTGCTGGTCCTGACCAACGCGGGCCTGATGGGCGACCTGTCGGTGAACGGCACCAAGGTCACGAAGCTCCATATCTGACGATGCGGCACGCGGCGTTGTGCCGCGTTTGCTTCCCGGCAGCGCCGCGGCCCCGGCCGCGGCGTTTTCGTATGCGCCGCGCGCCGCCGCTATGATGGCGGCGCCTTTGCGGGCATACTCCGGTTCGAGCCGCCCCGCGGCGCATTGCGCCGCGAACCCGTGACGATCGCAAACCAATCGCGCACGAGGCCACGAGATTCAATCAAACCACGCATCAATCTGCCCGAATGTCATCCATGGATAGCGGACACGACCACCAAAAATTCTTCTACTTCCTGCTGGCCGCGGTCACCGTCGGACTCTGCTGGATCCTCGCGCCGTTTTCCGGCGCCGTGTTCTGGGGGACCATTCTCGCGATCCTGTTCCAGCCGGTGCAGCGCTGGCTCGCCGCGCGCTTCGGCAAGCGGCGCAACCTGGCCGCGCTCGTGACGCTGTCGCTAATCGTGCTGATCGTGATCCTGCCGCTCGTGTTCGTCGCCGGGACGCTCGTCCAGGAAATCGCGTACGTGTACCAGGAAATCAAGACCGCGCAGCCGAACTATTCGCAGTACTTCCAGGACGTCATCCACGCGCTGCCGTCGTCGATCCAGCACCTGCTGCAGAAATACGGGCTGAGCAACCTCCCCGGCATCCAGAAGAAGCTGACCGACGGCGCCGCGCAGATCAGCCAGCTCGCGGCCACGCAGGCGCTCAGCATCGGCCAGAACACGTTCCAGTTCGTCGTGAGCTTCGGCGTGATGCTGTATCTGGTGTTCTTCCTGCTGCGCGACGGCGGCGAGATCGGCCGCCGCGTGCGTCGCGCGCTGCCGCTCGACGACGAGCACAAGCACCTGCTGCTCGCAAAGTTCACGACGGTCGTGCGCGCGACGGTGAAGGGCAACATCGCGGTCGCGCTCGTGCAGGGCGCGCTCGGCGGCCTGATCTTCTGGATCCTCGGCATCGAGGGCGTCGTGCTGTGGGGCGCGCTGATGGCGTTCCTGTCGCTGCTGCCCGCGATCGGCGCGAGCCTCGTGTGGGTGCCGGCCGCGCTCTACTTCCTGATGATCGGCGCGGTGTGGAAATGCGTGATCCTCGTCGCGTTCTGCGTCGGCGTGATCGGCCTCGTCGACAACCTGCTGCGCCCGATCCTCGTCGGCAAGGACACGAAGATGCCCGACTGGGTCGTGCTGATCTCGACGCTCGGCGGGATGGCGCTGTTCGGCATCACCGGCTTCGTGATCGGGCCGCTCGTCGCCGCGCTGTTCATGGCGAGCTGGGACATCTACGCACGCGCCGAACAGGGCGAATGACATGCCGCACGGCGCGTGCCGCGCACCGGCGGCACCCGCCGTCACGGATGACGAATGCGGATCAGCACGGGCGCCACGGCGCCCGTTTCTTCGTCCGCCGCCAGCGTCATCACGCCGCCGTACGGGCCCACGCGCCACGCGCGGCCCGATACCAGCGGCACGCCTCGATCGGCAAGTGCATCGCGCCACGTTGCGCGCATGCCCGATCCGGCATCGGCTGCGAACCGCGCACCGTCAGGCGTGACCAGCGTCACGTCGGCGCCCGGCAAGCGCCGGCCGTGCGCATCGAATCGCAGCGTTGCCACCGCGCCGGTGCCTGCCGCCGCGCCGTCTTCGACCACCCCACCCGGTCCCGCATCGAGCGTCACATCGTAGAGATCGACGAGCGCGCCGGTGAATCGCACGATCCCGCCCGGCGCCGCGTGCCCGGCCGCCGCCACCGCATGCGACATCGACAACGCCACGCCGAGCCCGATCGCCATCCTCCGCACGATACCGGCGCGCCGCACCGTTCGATTGCGCATCGCCACCGATGCCGCCCGCTTCACGCCGTTTCGCATGTTTCTTCTCCCTCGCCACATGACCAGAAAAAAAGCGGCGTGACGCATCGGTCACGCCGCCTGTCTGCTGGCCATCACTTTAGGGAGAGACGTCCGGACAATATATGGGACAAGTCCTAAACTAGCGCCCGATTGACCGAACGCAGCGCATTCGACACGCTCTCGCGGCAGCGCACGAACGGCATCGCACGCTGCGCCGCGAACCGGTCACGCGTCCGGATCGACGCGCAGCACGAGCTTGCCGCGATGGTCGCCGTCGAACAGGCGATTCAGCACGTCGGGCGCATTCTCGAGGCCGTCGGCCACCGTCTCCTCGGCCTTGAGCCGTCCGTCGCGCAGCCAGCCGGACAGCACCTGCACGGCTTCGCGGCTCTTGCGGTAATCGAGGATCAGGAAGCCGCGCATCGTCAGCCGCTTCGAGATCAGCACGCCGACGTCGTCCGCCGCGCGCCCGCTGTTGTAGTTCGAGATCACGCCGCACAGCGCGACACGCCCGCCGATCACCATCCGCGACAGCACCGCGCGCATCACTTCGCCGCCGACGTTCTCGAAGTTCACGTGCACGCCGTCCGGCGTCGCCGCCTTCAGTTGCTGACGGAAATCGTCCGTCTTGTAGTCGACGGCCGCGTCGAAGCCGAGCGTTTCGGTCAGGTAGCGGCACTTGTCCGCGCCGCCCGCGATGCCGACCACGCGCGCGCCGTGGATCTTGCCGATCTGTCCGGCGATCGAGCCGACCGAGCCGGCCGCCGCCGATACCACGAGCGTCTCGCCCGGCTGCACCGGCGCGATGTCGGTCAGCCCGTAGTACGCGGTCAGCCCGCTCATCCCGCACGCACCGAGCAGCGTCGGCAGCGGCAGGCCCGACTGCGCGGGCAGCTTCACGAGCTGCGCGGCCTGGTCGGCCGGCACGACCGCGTAATCCTGCCAGCCGACGAGCCCCTGCACGAGATCGCCGTCGGCGAAGCCCGCATGACGCGACGCCACCACGCGCCCGATGCCGAGCGCGCGCATCACCTCGCCGATCGCGACGGGCGGCAGGTACTGCGGCACGTCGCTCATCCACACGCGGTTGGTCGGGTCCATCGACAGATACAGCACGCGCACGAGCACCTCGCCGTCCGCGAGCGCCGGCACCGGCGTCTCGACGAGCGAAAAGTGTTCGCGGCCGACCCGCCCTTCCGGGCGCGTCTTCAGCAGCAGTTGGCGGTTCACGGGTGTGGACACGAGGGTCTCCTCCGGTCGTTGTGGTTCGGGATGCGCGTCACACCGCGCACATGCCGCCGTCGATCACGAGTTCGGCGGCGGTCACGAAGCGGCTCTCGTCGGACGCGAGATACACGGCTGCATGCGCGACGTCGTCCGGCTCGCCGAGCCGGCGCAGCGGAATGCCGCGCGCGAGCTTGCGCGTCGCGTCGCGTTCGCCGAGCGACTGGAACAGCGGCTCGACGATCCCGGTGCGGATGAACGCCGGGTGAATCGAGTTGCAGCGCACGTCGATCTCGCGACGCGCGCAATCGATCGCGACCGACTTCGTCAGCGACGCGACCGCCGCCTTCGACGCGTTGTACGCGGTGAAATCCGGCTCAACCTTGAACGCGGCCACCGACGAGATGTTGATGATCGATGCGGGATGGCTTTCGGCCAGATACGACAGCGCATGCTTGCAGCCGAGCACGATGCTCTCGACGTTGATCGCCATCACGCGCCGCCATTCGTTCAGCTCGATCTGCGCGGGCGAGCCGATCGAGCCCACGCCCGCATTGTTGACGAGCACCGACAGCCCGCCCATCGCATCGACGGCCTGCGCGAGCAGCGCCTGCCAGCGCGCCTCGTCGCGCACGTCCTGCGTCGCGGCGAACGCGACCGGCGTCGCGTGGCCCGCGTTGAGCTCCTGCGCGAACGCGTCGAGCACCGCCGCGTCGGCGATGTCGGTCACGAACACGCGCGCGCCCTGCTCGACCATCCGGCGCGCGATCGCGCGGCCGAGGCCGCCCGCGGCGCCCGTGATGTATGCGCACTTGCCGGCAAGGCGCGGAGAAACGACTGTCATGTGGCCTGCTCCTGTCATGAATCGTCGTCGCGAAACGCTACCGCGACGGGTTTGCCGTGCCGGTTCCGGCCGACGCGGGCCGCTCGACTGCGCGTCGGCATCACGACGCGCCGCACGGTTTCCGCGAGTATATCGACCTGAACGCGACGCGCACCAGCCGGCGCCGGGCTGCCCGCGCCCGTTGAACGACAGCCAGCGTACGCGAATGCCGCCGATCGATGAAATGAATAATCGTTATGCCCAGTCATAGACAGGGATCATGACCTGCGCGCACCGGCACGCGGCCCTGAACGGGGCCGTTCGTCGCTGCGGCGAGGGCCGGTGGGCTGCGTTGCGCGCAGGCGGCAACGCGATCATGAATCGGGAATCGGGGGGCTGAACGGCGGGGAATCGAGCCACCGCCGGACGAATGCCGGCGGCAGGAAAGCGGCGCCGGGGCGCGTCAGAACCCGGCGCCCGACGGCGCGCGCACGAACGCGCAGAGCTGAGGCGAATGGGTATCGATCATCTGCTGGAACGGTGCACGATGCCCGTACGCGATGCCCGACACGAGCAACAGGCAGACGGCCCCGACGCGCGGCGAGAATGCCCGCTGGCGCGTGCCGTCGTAGCCGCGCAGGAACAGCAGCGCGACGAGCGCGCCGAGCATCCAGCCGGCGATCACTTCCGGCACGCTGTGCGAATGGTCGAACACGCGCGCGACGGCCGTGACCGCGCCGACGGCCAGCCCGGCCGCGATGCCGGGCGCCTTGCCGGCCCGGAACGCCTGCCACAGCATCGACAGCGCGACGGTCCACACGGACGTCGACAGCATCGTATGGCCGCTGATCATGCGGAAATCGAATTGCGGCAACTCGATGCCGCAGCCGGCATAGAGGATCTTGGTGGCGCCGACGACGCCCATCCCCGCGGCGAGCAGCACGCCCCAGCGGACGGCCAGGCGCCAGTCGGTCAGCGCGAGCCATACCGCGCACGTCAGCGCGATCGGCAAGGTCAGCGCGGCATCGCCGATGTTGCTGATTTCACTCCACATAACGGACTTCGGACGACGATCGAAAGACCGCAGTTTACCGCATGCGCGCCGCCCGACTGTGTCAGCCTGTGACAGGCTGTATCAGCCCGCGACACCGGTAATCAGCAGCAGGTTCGTGCCGGTGATGACGGCGAACAGCGCCCAAGCGGCAACCTGCATCCCGCGCCCGATCGTGTGCTCGCCCATCGTGTTGCGATCGCTGACCGAACGGATCAGCGGCCACATCGCGAACGGCAGCTGCAGGCTCAGCAGCACCTGGCTCCACACGAGCAGTTGCCCGACCGAGCCGTCGCCGAGCCACAGCACGCCGATCAGTGCCGGCACGAGCGCGAGCCCGCGCGTGATCAGCCGGCGCTGGTAGCACGGGATCTTCGCATGCAGGAAGCCGTCCATGATCACCTGGCCGGCGATCGTGCCGGTGAGCGTCGAGCTCTGCCCCGACGCGAGCAGCGCGATGCCGAACAGCAGCGCGGCCGCGCCGCCCGCGATCGGCGTGATCAGCCGGTAGGCCTGCTCGATGTCGGTCACGTTGTGCTGACCGGTCGCATGGAACGCCGCCCCCGCGACGACCAGGATCGCCGCGTTGACGAGCATCGCGACGAACAGCGACACGCAGGTGTCGATGCGCACCAGCGCAAGCGTGTCGCGGATCATGCCGCGCGCACCGCCGACCACCCGCCGCGTCTGCACGACCGACGAATGCAGATACAGGTTGTGCGGCATGATCGTCGCGCCGACGATGCCGAGCGCGAGCACGATCGCGTCCTTGCGGTCGTGGCCCGGATCGCCGGGCACGAGCCCGCCGACCACCGCGTGCCAGTCGGGCGGCGTGATCGCCACCTGCGCGACGAAGCAGAATGCCATCGTCGCGATCAGCCCGAGCACGATCGCCTCGATCTGCCGGAACCCCTTGCCCTGCAGGCCGAGCACGATCACCGTGTCGAGCGCGGTGAGCACGACACCCCATGCGAGCGGCACGCCGAGCAGCAGCTTGAATGCGAGCGCGCAGCCGAGCACTTCCGCGATGTCGCACGCGACGATCGACACCTCGGCGGTCACCCACTGCACGATGCGGCCGAACCGGCCGTAGCGGTCGTAGCTGGCCTGCGCGAGATCCTTGCCCGCGACGAGCCCGAGCCGTGCCGCGAGCATCTGCAGGAAGATCGCCGCCAGGCTCGAGAACGCGACGACCCACAGCAGCGAATAACCGAACTGCGAGCCGGCCTGGATGTCGGTCGCCCAGTTGCCGGGGTCCATGTAGCCGATCGCGACCAGCAGGCCGGGGCCGAAGAAGCGCTTGAGCTTCTGCCAGCGCGGCGCGCCCGCATCGATCGTGATGCTGCCCTTTACTTCCGACGGGCAGAAAGGGGCGGTGGCGGTAGTGGGGAGGAAGGGCATGGAAACCGGGAATCGAAATCGCGACAGGTCGATTCTACGGGTATCCGTGCGGTTTGCTCCGGCGCGGCGGCGGCGAGCGCGGCGCGATGCGCGCCGGCATCGGCGCGAACGCCGCCGTTCGCATCGGGCGGCGTGGCGCCGTGAGCGAGGATCCGTTCGCGCTCGGTGACGCGAAATTCGGTCGGCGACATCAGCATGCGCTGGCGAAACAGCTTCGCGAGCCGCTCGCCGCTGCCGAACCCGGTGCGGCGCGCGACCTTGTCGGCCGGCAGCGTCGTGTGGACCAGCATGTGACAGGCGCGCTCGATCCGCACGTGCTGGACGAACTCGGTCGGCGTCACGCCGATCTCCTTCTTGAAGCGCCGCAGGAAATTGCGCTCGCTCATCGCGGCGGCCTGTGCGGCGCTCGCGATCGAGATGCGGTTCACGCTCTGCGCGCGCAGCCGCTGCGCCGACATCCGGATCGACGGGCTCGCGCTCAGCTCGCGAAAGGCCCACATCGACTGCGTATAGCGGTGCTCGACCGGCCGCATCATGTTGCTGGCGATCTCCTGCGCGGCGCTGTCGCCGAGATCGGCGCGGAACATGTCGAACACGGCGGCGAACACGTCGGTTTCACCGGCCTGCCGTTCGACCGTCGTGGCGGCCCGGCGGCCGGATCGCCCGTCGCTCGCCGCCGACGGACGCTGCATCGCGGCAAGCGCGGGCAGATCCATTCCGTCGACGATCCAGCGCGCATGACGACGAACGTCGATGAGACGCCGCCGCAATGCGTCATCCAAATTGACGGCCGCGCGATCGCCGTGAAGATGGAAGAACGCAAGCGCGCGGCGGCCGTGCTCGTCGCCGAGCGGATCGGCCGCGATGCTCACGCCGGACGACGACTGCACCAGTCCCCCGCTTTCGGAAACGTACTTCAGCTGATAATCCGCACCGTATGCGTGCAGGCGATTCGCCAGATTGAAAGCCTCGCCGAGACGCGCGGCCTGTGCCAACGAAAACCCCGTACTCAAATAGATGACGACCCACCTTTGATCTGCTGCATTCACTGGCCAAGCCCCCGACTTGTTCGACTTCTCTATTACCGTCGAACTGTCAGGCTTATATTTGGTTTGAATACGTGCGACAGGACGGCTATCCCGAAATATGAAGCGACGGCATCTTAGCCGAACGGGTCGCGCCTTTGGCGCGAAATGGCCGACGTGGACAGCATGATGGCGGATTACTACAGGCTGTTAACGGTTACCGGCGGATCTGTACGGAATCGTACAGACAGATATCGCCAATTATTACGATTTCCTGCACCGCAATCCGCGCAATTCATTACCGCATATCGCGTCGGATATTCGGATAATGCGTAACCGCATATCGGCGCAAACGATATTCGCGCCGATTCGATGCCGACGATCCACACGCACGAAAGCGCGCGCGGCCGTTGCCCTCGCATCCTTTAGAATCGATCCACCGTTCACCACGCCGCTCCGCGCCCCGTGCCTGCCGATCACCGTCTCGACCTGAACCTGTTTCGCGTGCTCGACGCCGTCTACGTGCACGGCGGCATCGGCGCGGCCGCCCGCGCGCTGCATCTCACGCAGCCGGCCGTCACGCATGCGCTCAACCGGCTGCGCGCACACTTCGACGATCCGCTGTTCGTGCGCCAGGGCAACCGCGTCGTGGCAACCGAACGCACGCGTTCGATCATCGCGGACGTGCAGTTGCACCTGAAGGGCCTGCAAGGCACCGCGCGCGCCCCGTCCGCATTCGATCCCGCGACGCTCGACCTGAGCATCACGGTCGGCATTCGCGACGTGCTCGAATCGATCGCGCTGCCGCGAATCGTCGCCGCGTTCGCCGACGAAGCGCCGGGCCTGCGGCTCGTGAGCCGCCGCATCGCGGTGGCCGACATCGAGCGCGAACTCGCATCGGGCAATCTCGATCTCGCCGTCGATCGCCGCGTGCCGACGGGCCCGCGCATCGCCACCGAGCACCTGCTCGACGATTCGCTCGTCGTCGCGCTGCGCGGCGATCATCCGCTCGCGCGCGAGCCGCTGCGGCGCGGCGACTATTTCGCGGCGCAGCACGTCACGGTGTCGTCGTTCGGCGAGCCGCAATCGCTCGACGTGCTGCTCGGCAACGACGGACGCCTCCGCGATATCCGGCTCACGTGCCAGCACTATTTCGCCGCGTGCCAGATCGCCGCGGCCGGCAACCTGCTGGTCACGCTGCCGCATACCTATGCGGTGCGGATGGCCGCGATGCTGCCGATCGTCGTGCGGCCGCTGCCGCTGCAACTCAAGCCGTTCCCGCTCCTCGCGTACTGGCACGAATCGCGCGACGCCGATCGCGCGCACCAGTGGGTGCGCGAGCGCATCGCCGCGCTCGTGCGCAGCAGCGCCGGCGTCGCTCACTCATAGCCGCCCGGCGCACGCGCTCGCGCCCGGGGCGATATGCTGACGGCTGCGCGCCGCCATCCGGCGCCCGCTTCCTTCTTCCTTCTTCCCGGAGACCAGCCATGCCGCTCATCCACGCCGCCGCCGTCCTCGACGCCGATGCGCCCGACTACGTCGTTCAGCTGCAGGCCGGCACGCATGCGCTGACCGGCGACGAAGCGCCGCGCGAAGGCGGCCAGGATCGCGGGCCCGCGCCGTACGCGTTCGTACTGGCCGGCCTCGCGCAATGCACGGCCGCGACGCTGCGCATGTACATGCAGCGCAAGGCGTGGCCCGCCGCGCGCATCGACGTGCGCACCGAGCTGCATGCCGATCGCGACGGCACGCAATACGTGCGCCGCGTCGTGACGCTCGACGGCCCGCTCGACGATGCGCAACGCCAGCGCCTCGCCGAGATCTGCGAGAAGACGCCGGTCACGCAGTTCATCAAGCGCGGCACGCGAATCGACACGACGTTGAGCTGATACGGCGCAATACGTAACGCGCACCGCACACGGTCGGCGCGCAAAAAAACGGGGGCCGCGCACGCTGCGCGGCCCCCGTTTCGTCGATCTCATCCGGCGCTTACAGGCCGAGCGCGGACAGGTCGAGCTTGCCGTCCTTCATCGGCGGGCACCAGAAATACGCGCCGGTCAGCGGCCGCGTGAAGCGGAACAGCCCGTCGACGATGCCGTCTTCCACGCCGCTCATCCGGCGCATCTGCACGTCGAACGCGCGGAACGAGCAGCCGAACGCAACGAAGTAGAGGCCCGCGCGGCGCGCGTCCGACCACGGCGACGAACGGCGCAGCATGAACGCCTCCGGCTCGAAGCTCTCCTGCGCGGTACGCTTCACGTGCGCGAATTCGGGCGCGTCGTCGAGTTCTTCGTTGTCCGAGCGGCGGCGCCCGATGATGTCGTCCATGTCGCCCGACGGAATGCGCTCCATCTGGTCGAAGTCGTGCAGCCATTGCTGGACCGCGACGAAGCTCGCGCCGTCGAGCCCCACGCCCTGCCCCGTGACGATCGCCGCGGCCACCGCGTCGTCGCCTTCCGGGTTCTCGGTGCCGTCCTCGTAGCCTGACAGGTCGCGATCGTTCGAATAGCGGAAACCGTCGACCGCGTCCTGCAGCACGAATGCCGGCGCCAGCGCGCGTTCGATCGCCCGCGTGCGCAGCACGACCTCGCCGCGGTCGTCCGCGCGCAGCCAGACCCATACGTCGGCCGGCGTGACCGGCAGCGTGCGGTCGTTCACCGAGAACGTCGGGTATTCGGTCAGGCCCGGAACCGGATGCCCGAGATACGCGGCGAGCGCGTGCCCGAAACCGACGACCGTGTCGCGTCCGTCGACGATCTCGCGCAGCGCGGCCAGCGCCGCCGCGACGTTGCCGTCGTTCGAAATCGTGAAAGTGAGGTATCGGGCCACCGTATCGATCGGGGTCAGGATGCCTTGCTGAACGTCGCTCATCGTTTCCTCAGAATGTATCGTGGTGAATCCGCGGGGCCGTGAAGCCGCGCGCCGCGGACGCCGAAGTGTAATCGACGGGCGTGCCGGCCTTGCGCCGCCGCACCGCGAAAAGGCCGCAAAAGAAGGGCCGAAACCCCGAATACTAACCGTATCGACGCTGCAACGCCGCATTCGTCGGACATTGCGGCGCGCCCGGCAGTCCTGATAGAATCTTTTCACGTCTTTTCGGCGTCCTTTCAACCGTTCACTTCAGGGAGGTGCAGATGTTCCGAATGCCAGCCACCTTCCCGAACGTGGTCCCACGGCGTAGCTGATCCAGCCCGCCGTTCGCGCCGGCTCCCGAGTGTTCCGCTAACCCGTCAGCCGCGCCGTTTCCCGACAGCCCGTTTCGTTCCGCCGCCCGGTTTCCGCGCGGCCCGGCTGTTGCGTTTTCGATGTTCTCCGAACCGGAAAGTCCCGTCGCGCGATGCGCCGGGCAACGATCAATGACCAGAAAAACCACCCATCGTGGCGGCCAGGCGTTCCAGGCCGTCTTCGGCTTCACCTTCCGTTACTGGCGCAAGCAGCCGGCACGCACCGCCACGGTCGCGGGCCTCGCACTGCTCGCCGCGCTCGCCGACGTGCTCACGCCGCTGTTCGCCGGCCGCCTCGTCGACGCGCTGTCGACCGGACTGACCGACCGCGCCGCCGCGTGGCATGCGGCCCTCGTCGCGTTCGGCACGCTCGCCGCGCTCGGGCTCGGCGCGACGCTGCTGCGCCAGGGCGTCTACCTGAACATCATCACGCTCACGCTGAAGATGATGAGCGAGATCGCGGCCGCGTCGTTTCATCGCGTGCAGCGCTTCTCGACCGACTGGCACGCGAACAGTTTCGCCGGCTCGACGGTGCGCAAGATCACGCGCGGGATCTGGGCGCTCGACCTGCTGAACGACACCGTGCTGATCGCGCTGCTGCCGTCGGTCATGATGCTCGTCGGCGCCACCGTGCTGCTCGGCACGCACTGGCCCGTGATGGGGCTCGTCGTCGGCGCCGGGTCGCTGCTGTACATCGCGGTGACGGTCGCGGTGTCGCTCGGCATCGTCGCGCCGGCCGCGCGGCTCGGCAACCTGTGGGATACGCGCATGGGCGGCGCGCTCGCCGACGCGGTGAGCTGCAACGCGGTCGTCAAGGCGTTCGGCGCGGAAACGCGCGAGGAGGCGCGGCTCGCGCGCGTGATCGGCAAGTGGCGGCAACGCACGCGCCGCACGTGGGTGCGCGGCACGCTCAACGGCGGGTTGCAGGGCGCGATGCTCGTCGCGATGCAGGCCGCGATGATCGGCGTCGCGCTGCGGCTGTGGATGAACGACGAGGCGAGCGTCGGCGACATCGCGTTCGCGCTGACGATGTTCTTCATGCTGCAAGGCTACCTGCGCGACGTCGGCATGCACATCCGCAACCTGCAGCGCTCGGTGAACGACATGGAAGAACTCGTCGCGCTCGAGCGCCAGCCGCTCGGCATCGACGATCGTCCCGGCGCGCCGGCGATCCGGATCGGGCAAGGCGAGATCCGCTTCGAGCACGTGACGTTCCGCTACGGCAACCATCCGGTGCCGCTGTACGACGATTTCTCGATGCGCATCGCGCCCGGCGAGCGCGTGGGCCTCGTCGGCCATTCCGGGTCGGGCAAGACGACGTTCATCAAGCTGATCCAGCGCCTGTACGACGTGTCGGGCGGGCGCATCACGATCGACGGCCAGGACATCGCGCAGGTGCGGCAGGATTCGCTGCGCAGCCAGATCGCGATCGTCCAGCAGGAACCGGTGCTGTTTCACCGCACGCTCGCGGAGAACATCGCGTATGCGCGCCCCGAAGCAAGTCGGGCCGACATCGAGCGCGCCGCGCGGCTCGCCAGCGCGCACGACTTCATCGCCGCGCTGCCGGACGGCTATGACACGCTCGTCGGCGAACGCGGAATCAAGCTGTCGGGCGGCGAACGCCAGCGGGTCGCGATCGCACGCGCATTCCTCGCCGATGCGCCGATCCTGATCCTCGACGAAGCCACGTCGAGCCTCGACAGCGAAAGCGAGCTGCTGATCCAGCAGGCGATGGAGCGGCTGATGGTCGGCCGCACGACGCTCGTGGTCGCGCACCGGCTGTCGACCGTGCGTGCGCTCGACCGGCTGCTGGTGCTCGATCGCGGCAAGGTGATCGAGGAAGGCAACCACGACGCGCTGATCCGGATCGACGGCGGCATCTATCGCCGGCTGTTCGAACGGCAGGCGCTGGAGCTCGCGAAGGGGCTCGCCGATTCGCCGCGGCGCATCGCGGACGATGCCGCCGGGCCGCTCGGCGAGCCTGCCGCGGTGTGACGCGAGCGTGTCGCAACGTGCGCCGGCGGTGCGGTCATCACCGCCGGCGCGCGTCGATAAACGGATCCGGATCGAGGCCGTGCCACGTGCACGGCCTTTTTTCGCCCGCGAACCCCGCCGGCCACCCCGACGCCAAGCGGCGCCAGGCCGCCGCTTCCGGGATCACTTATCATGTCGACCAGGAAATTTGCGACTAGGGATCGACCATGTTTACAGGAATTGTCCAGGGCGTTGCCACCATCAAGGCCATCGCCGATCACGGGGAACTGAGAACCTTCAGCATCGAATTCCCGGAGCGGTTCACCGACGACATCGAGATCGGCGCCAGCGTGTCGGTCGACGGCGTCTGCCTGACGGTGACGACCATCCATTCGCCGGAGCTGATCGACTTCGACGTGATGCTGCCGAGCCTGCGGATCACCACGCTGGCCGATCTCGCGACGGGCGGCCGCGTCAACGTGGAGCGGGCCGCGAAGGACGGCGCGGAGATCGGCGGGCATCCGCTGTCCGGCCACGTCGACTTCACCGGGACGATCCGGCACATCGCGGTGTCCGAACACAACCGGATGGTGCGCATCGGCGTGCCGGACGCGTTCAAGCGCTACGTGTTCGCGAAGGGCTATATCGCGATCAACGGCTGCAGCCTGACGGTGTCCGACGTCAATCGCGACGAAGGCTGGTTCGACGTCTGGCTGATTCCCGAAACGCGACGCGCGACGACTTTCGATGCGAAGGGCGTCAACGACACGGTCAACATCGAGATCGAGCGCAGCACGCAGGTGGTCGTCGACACGATCCGGGAATCGGTCAAGGAAACGCTCGGCGAACTGAACGGCGTCGTCACCGCATTGCTCGCGGAAAAAGGCATCGATATCGAGGAACTGCTGGCGCGCCACGTCGCCCGCCTGCCGAAGCAGTAACGGCTGCCGGCCACGCGCTAGGTGATCCGCTGGATCACCGCGTACCGGCTGCCGTCGAAAAACACCTCGACCCACGGCTCCGCTTCCTCGAACGTCCAGACAACGAGATCGAGGTCGAGGTCGAGCCATTCATCCCCGTCGTCGGGCCACCGCATGTTCCAGCCGCCCGCGACGGCGACCACCCCGCCCGTGTACAGCGGACATTGCGCCATCCACTCGCGCGCGTAGTCGTGCGCCGCGATGCCCTTGAAGTTGTCGTTGAATCCCCAGCCGCGTTGCCAGCCGTGCGCGTTCAGATACGTGTCGATCGCGGCGGAGCCGAAGCGGAACACCGCGTCGATCGGTGGCAGCGACGTTGCGTCGGAACGGTACAGCGGGCGTTCGGACCGGACCGGTTGCACGGTGGTTTCCACGCGGCCCGATGTGCCGTCCTCGTCGAGATACACGTTCAGCCAGGCGCCGTCGCGCTCGGCGGAAACGCATAACGCGCCGGCTTCGACCCCATGCCAGTAGCCGGTGACGAGTTCGCCGTGTTCCGCGAAGCGGTATTGCCGGCATGGCCTGGCAAGGCGCCGCGCTTCGGTCAGAAAGTCTTCCAGTGTCATTGGATGTCGCGCGCTCCGTTTTCGTCACCTTGGGTGCCGCATGGGTGCGTGGGGCAACTGCTCACGCCAGGATACGGACTGCGTTTGCTCGAATCCGCCCCGCCTCATTCCACCTCCGCCTGCGCGCCCTTCCCCACCGCCACGCGCTGCGCGCGATAAATCCCCGCGTGCCCGGAGAACAGATACGCGACGACACACGCGACGATCGCATACACGCCGATATCCGCGCCGAACAGTTCGATCGCCATGATCGTCGACGCGATCGGCGTATTGGCCGCGCCGGCGAACACCGCGACGAAGCCGAGCCCCGCGAGCACGGGCACCGGCAACGCCAGCACCTGGCCGAGCGCGTTGCCGAGCGTCGCGCCGATGTAGAACAGCGGCGTCACCTCGCCGCCCTTGAACCCCGACGCGAGCGTGACGACGGTGAACGCGAACTTGCCCGCGAAATCGTAGAGCGGCAGCGGGCCGTGGAACGCGGCCTCGATCGTCGGAATCCCAAGGCCGAGATATTGCGGCACGTTCAGCGCGGTAGCGGCCGCGGCGACCAGCAGGCCGCCGAGCACCGGCTGCAGCGGCGCATAGCGGACGGCGCGCCGGAACCATGCGGTCAGCGCATGCGTCGCGAACGCGAACAGCCGCCCGACCACGCCGAACGCGATGCCCGCGACGACCGTCGCGGCCAGCCCCGTCGCCGACACGGTCGGCACGAACGGAATCGCATAGGCCGTGTGATGCACGCCCCACGCGCGGCATACGACGTCCGCGACGATTGCGCAGGCCACGCAGGTCAGCAGCGCGTCGTACCGCACGCGCCCGATCGCGAGCACTTCGAGCCCGAACACGGCGCCCGCGAGCGGCGTGCCGAACACCGACGCGAACCCGGCCGCGATGCCGCCCATCAGCAGCACGCGGCGATGTTCGCGATCGAGTCGGCACACGTGCGTGACGCGATCCGCGAGCGCGCCGCCCATCTGCACGGCCGTGCCCTCGCGGCCGGCCGAGCCGCCGAACAGGTGCGTGACGACGGTCGCGACGAGCACGAGCGGCGCCATCCGCTTCGGCACGAGCGCCTTCGGGTCGTGAATCTCGTCGATCAGCAGGTTGTTGCCGCGCGCGACCGACTGGCCGAAGCGATGATAGATCCAGCCGGTCGCGAAACCGGCGGCCGGCAGCCCCCATAGCAGCCACGGGTGTGCCACGCGCGTGCCGGTCGCCCAGTCGAGCGCGATCAGGAACCACGCGGAAGCCGTGCCGGCCAGCGTGCCGAGCAGGGCCGAGAGCGCGAGCCAGCGGCACACGTAGCGCACGGTCGCGAGAAGATCGGCAGAAGTCGTGAAAAACATGATTTCCAGATTCGACGGAACATCAAAACCTGGGCGGCAGAATACCGCGTGGACGGCCTGCGACCTCCTGACGACCCAGGAACACGCAGGCATCATCAGCCGGGCTGACCGGCGGTTGAGGGCCGCACCGTGCAACGCGCCGGATACGACCGCAGGGAGGCATGCCATCTCCGCTGGCCGCCATTGTACGCGACGCCCGACGACGCCCGCAACGCGGTCGCACGGGACGGCGTCGCGCGGCGCCTGAATGCCGTCAGCCGCGCAGCGGCCGCGCGATGCGCGAGATCAGCTGCGGCGCGATCTGTTCGAGCGGCAGGATCGCCGACGCCGCGCCGATCGCCGCGGCCGCTTTCGGCATCCCGTAGACGGCGCTGGTCGCCTCGTCCTGCGCGATCGTGTAGCAGCCCTTCGCGCGCATCGCCTGCAGGCCGAGCGCGCCGTCGCGCCCCATGCCGGTCAGCAGCACGCCGAACGCTTCGCCCTGCCAGCCGTCGGCGATGCTGTTGAAGAACACGTCGACCGACGGCCGGTACGGCGTCTCGACCGGATGCCGCGTGTAGCCGAGCACGCCGCGCGGCGCCAGGTACAGGTGATCGTTGGTCGCCGCGAGCAGCACCTCGCCGGCCTGCGGCACGCTGCCCTGCCGCGCGACGCGCACCGGCAGCCGCGTATAGCCGTCGAGCCACTCGGCCATCCCGAGCGCGAACGCCTGGTCGACATGCTGGACGATCACGATCGCCGCCGGAAAATCGGCCGGCAGCGCCCGCAACAGCGCGGTGAGCGCGGTCGGGCCGCCCGCCGACGCGCCGATCGCGACGAGCGTCGGCTGGCCGCGCACGGGCGCCGGCCCGGGAGGCACGAGCGTCGCGGTGCGGCTTTCGAGCAGCCGGCCGATCTGGTCGATCTTCGCGAGCAGCGCCTGCGGCGACGCGTCGGTCGACAGCCCGAGCGCGAGCGTCGGCGTGTCGACCGCATCGAGCGCGCCGGCGCCCATCGCTTCGTAGACCGACGACGTGTTCGCGCTGACGCTCGCCGTCACGATCAGGATCGCGCACGGCGCGCGCGCCATGATCCGGCGCGTCGCGGCGACGCCGTCGACCTTCGGCATCACGAGATCCATCAGCACGAGATCGGGCGGATGCGCGACGCAG
Organism: Burkholderia metallica; assembly: GCF_001718555.1. Lineage (NCBI taxonomy): Bacteria > Pseudomonadati > Pseudomonadota > Betaproteobacteria > Burkholderiales > Burkholderiaceae > Burkholderia > Burkholderia metallica. The sequence goes on along the minus strand of NZ_CP013403.1, from coordinate 753,454 downwards.
AAATCCACCGCCTCGTCGCCGTCGGTCGCGACCCACAGCACGCGGTGATCCGTGCGCAGCGCGAGCACGCGGCGCAGCGCCTCCACGGCGAGCGGCAGGTCGTTGACGATGCCGATGTTCATCCTCGCGCATCTCCGATCAGGTCGTGCACCGCGTCGAGCAGCGCCTCGTCGTGGAAGCTGCTCTTCGCGAGGTAGTAGTCGGCGCCCGCATCGAGCCCGCGGCGGCGATCCTCGTCGCGATCCTTGTACGACACGATCATCACCGGTACGCGCTTGAGCATCGGGTCGTTCTTGATCAGCGTGACGAGCTCGATGCCGTCCATGCGCGGCATGTCGACGTCGGTGACGACGAGATCGAACGCATCGCTGCGCACCGCGTTCCAGCCTTCCATTCCGTCGACCGCGACCGTCACGTCGTAGCCGCGCTTTTCCAGCAGCTTGCGTTCGAGCTCGCGCACCGTCAGCGAATCGTCGACGACGAGCACGCGACGGCGGCGGTCGGCCAGCGCGAGCTGCGGGTCACGCGTGAGCCGCGCGAGCTGCCCGCCGCGCACGAGCTTGTCGACCGAGCGGATCAGGTCCTCGACATCGACGATCAGCACCGGATCGCCGTTCTCGAGCAGCGCGCCGGCTGCGATGTTCTGGATCTTCTGCAGGCGGCTGTCGAGCGGCTGCACGACGAGCATCCGCTCGCCGAGGAAACGGTCCACCGCGACGCCGTACAGCTCGGGTTCGCCGCCGACGACCACGACCGCCGTGCTCGCGCGTGCGACGTCGGGCTCACCCGCGTCGAGCAGCTGGTGCGCGGCGACGAGGCCCGCGCGCCGGCCGTCGAACGGGAAATGCGGCTGCCCTTCGAGCACGTCGATGTCGTCGTGCGCGAGTTCGAGCGTGCGGCGCACGTGTGCGAGCGGGAACGCATACGGTTCGCCGCCGACCTCGACCAGCAGGCTGCGGATCACCGACAGCGTGAGCGGCAGTTGCAGCACGAAGCGCATGCCCGCGCCCGGCTCGTTGAAGATCCGCACCGCGCCGCGCACGCCGCGCACCATCTCCTGCACCGCGTCGAGGCCGACGCCGCGGCCCGACACGTCGGTGACCGCATCGCGCATCGAGAAGCCCGGCAGCAGCAGGAATTCGAGCAACTCGGGGTCGGATAGCCGCGCGGCCGTCTCGTCGTCGGTCAGGCGCTGGCGCACGACGGCCGCGCGCAGCGCGTCCATGTCGACGCCGGGCCCGTCGTCGATCACGCTGACCAGCAGCGAGCCGGCGCTGTGGCGCGCCTCCAGCGTCACGCTCGCCTCGGCCGGCTTGCCGCGCGCACGCCGTGCGTCCGGCGAATCGACGCCGTGGTCGATCGCGTTGCGCAACAGGTGGCCGAGCGGCGCGTCGAGCAGGTCGAGGATGTCGCGGTCGACCTGCGTGCCCTCGCCGACGATCGAGAAACGCACCTGCTTGCCGAGCGAGCGCGCGAGATCGCGGACGATGCGCGGATACGCGCGGGTCGCGTCGCCGAACGGCCGCATCCGGCACTGCAGCGCCTCGTCGTAAAGCTGTTCGGCGATATGCGTGCTGCGCCGCTCGAAGCGGTCGAACTCGTCCATGCGCTCGGCGAGCGAACGCTGCAGGTCGTTGAGCATGTGCCGCACTTCGTTCATCGACGCGAGCATGCCCGCGTCGAGATCGTCGGCGAATTGTTCGTACATCAGATCGAGCGAGCGGGCCGCGTCGCGCTGCGCGCGCTTCACGCGCAGCATCGATTCGGCGAACGGCTTGAGCCAGCGCGATTCGACCAGCGACTCGCCGGACAGGCTCAGCAGCCGGTTCAGCGTTTCCGCGCGCACGCGGCGCATCGCGCCGGCGCCGGCCACGCGGCCGGCCTGGACCGGATCGGGCACCGTGCCCGACACGGCGAGCGGCGGCACCGCGGCGCTGGCCCGGACGGGCTCGTTCGCGGCGCCGTCGTGCTCGCGATACGGCACGACCGACGGCGACGCCGGCGGCGGCGGCGCGGCAGGCGGCGCCTGCATCGTCTGCGCGCCGTCGGCGCCCGTCAGCGCCGCCGCGAACACGTCGATCTCCGTCTGCGTCACGGGTTGCCCCTGCGGATCGCCGACGCGCACCAGCAAATCGACGCCCGCCAGCAGCACGTCGACGTGCGTGGCCGTCAACGCGATCGTGCCGGCCTGCGCGGCGACGAAGCACTCTTCCATCCGCCCCGCGATGTCGACGCCGAGCGGCACGCCGACGATGCGCGCGGCGCCCTTCAGCGAATGCGCGGCGCGCATGCACGCCTCGAGCGCGACGGAATCGGGCTCGCCCGATTCGAGCGCGAGCAGCCGCTCGGACAGCGCCTGCGTCTGCGTGCGCGTTTCCTCTCGATACAGCTCGAGCAGCGACAGGTGGCTCAGGTCGTCATCGCCGCTCATCGCATGCTCCGTGTGACTGCGTCGAACAGGCGGTCGTCGTCGAGCAGGCCCACCGACTTGCCGCGCCACGACAGCACGCCGCGCGACAGGCCGGCGCTCGCGCGCCCGACCGTCGCCGGCACGGGCACCCAGTCGGAGGCGCCGAAGCGCAGCACGCCCTCGACTTCGTCGACCGGAAACACGACCGGCTCGCCCTGGTGCGCGGCCACCAGGAGCCGCGTGAAGCGGCCGTCGTCGGCGCCGCCGGCGCCCTTGCCGGCATCGAGGCCGAGCAGCGCGCCGATCGAGATCGCGATGCGCAGCGTGCCGCGAATGTTGACCACGCCGCGCACGGCCGAATGGCGGCGATGCGGCAGCGAATGGATCGGGCGCGTGCCGGCGATCTCGCGCAGCACGCCGATCGGCAGCGCGAGCCATTCGTCGGCCACCCGGAAGGCCAGCGCCGCGTGGCGCGTATCGGCATCGGCGTCGTGCACGTGCGGCGCGCCGGGCGCGCTCATCCGGCGCGTGGCGTCGGCCATCTCGGCCCCGTCGAGCGGGCGCTCGAGCAGCTTCGCCGCGTGACGGGCGTACACCGGACAGTTCAGGCAGCGCAGGCAGTCGTTCAGCCGCTCGCACGTGCGGTCGCCGCGCGTGCCGATCCGGTTCCAGCAATCGTCGACGTCGATCGTCGTCTCGTCAATGGCAGCGGCGGCGCGGTTCATGAGTTCCTCTGGTCATCGCGGTGTCGGTCCCCAACCCGTAATCTCGTCAGCCGGCCGAGCGCCGTGCGCGCTCGAGCAGCCATTGCGCGCCCGCGCGATCGCCGCCGACGTCGAGCAGCGTCGCAAGATGGGTCAGCGCTTCGTGGTGCGTGGGTCGCAGGTACAGCGCCTTCCGGTAGAAGTCGCCCGCTTCCGCCGCGCGGCCGCGCGCATCCGCGATCAGCCCGTTCAGGTAGAACGCATCGGCATGCGGCCCGACACGCGCCGAAAACTGCGCGAGCACGCGCTCGGCCTCGTCGAACGCGCCGGCATTCGCGAGCGCCTGCGCCTCTTCCAGCGTCGGCGGGGCGCTTTCGGCGACCGGTGCGGCCGGCGCGGCCGATGCGGACGCACCGGTCGCCACCGGCAGGTCGGCCCCTGCGTCGAATGCGGCCGCGCGCATCGCGGGCGGCGACACCGCGAGCGGCTGCCGCGCGTCGCCGCGCCACCCCGGCGGCGTGACCGCCAGCACCGAACGCGACGCCGCGAGCGGCGCGACCGTGAAGCGCTCCGCGCGCCGGTACGGCGCCGCCGCCGACAGCGGTGCCGCCGGCCGGGCCGCGTAGGCGTCCAGCGCCGCGCCGGCCGGCTCGCGATGAAACGCGAACGCGAGCGGCACGCGCGCCGAGCGCATCCCGTGCCGCATCGCGACGCCCGTTTCGGCCGGCCCGACGAACAGCATGCCGTCGTCGGCGAGACGCGCGTCGAGCGAGCGGATCACGCGATCCTGCGCGTCCCGGTCGAAGTAGATCAGCACGTTGCGGCAGAACACGAAATCGTAGCGAATGCCCGTATCCGCGGCCGGTTCGACGAGGTTTTCCTGACTGAACTGCACGCACGCGCGCACGCGCTCGTCGAGCAGCCAGCCGTCGCGGGTCGGCGTGAAATACCGCGCGCGAAACTCCGTCGCGGTGCCGCGAAATGCGTTGCGCCCGTAGCAGCCGAGCCGCGCCTGCTCGATCGCGCGCGCGCTGAGGTCGATCGCATCGATCGTGAAGCTGGCCGGCTCGACCCCGGCGTCGAGCAGCGCCATCGCCGCCGAATACGGCTCCTCGCCCGTCGAGCACGGCGCGCTCAGTACGCGGATCACGCGGCCGGGCAGCGCGGCGAGCCGTTCGGCCGCGAGCCGCGCGAGCGTCGCGAACGCCTCGCGGTCGCGGAAGAACCAGGTCTCGGGCACGACGAACAGCTCGATCAGCGCGCGCCGCTCGTCGGCCGACGCGTTGAGCTGCTGCCAGTATGCGTCCAGCGCGTCCTGCGTCGGAGGCAGCCGCGTCGCGGACGGCAGGCGCTCGCCGTCCGCCTGCAGCGCATGCACGCGCTCCGTCAGCGCGCGGGTCAGGAAATCGTTGCCGAGCGAATCGGGGTCGATGCCGGTTTCGCGCAGCAGCCAGCCGCGAAATCGCGATTCGGACTCTTTCATGCGGACTCTCCCCCGTGGCCCGGCAGGCCATCGAACAGATATAGGCGCGCCACGTCGTCGACCAGGTCGGATACCGACACCTGCTGCACGACGCCTTCGGGCGTGTTGGCGACGAGGCCGAGCCAGCGCGTGCGCGCGGTCGAGATGCCGCTCGAGCGGAACGCCGCGCGATCGATCCGCATCGTCTGCGTCGCGCGCTCGACGATCAGCCCGAGCGTGCGCTCGGCGCCGGCTTCGTCCACCCGGTAGCGGACCATCACGAGCCGCGTCGAGCGCAGCGCATGCGCGCGGCGCCCGAGCGCCAGCATCGGCACGTCGAGCACCGGCACCGGCTGGCCGCCGCGCATCAGCAGCCCGGCGATCCAGTCGGGTGCGCCGGGCACGGCCTTCGTGACCGCGAGCGGCAGCACCTCGTCGATGTTGGCCGCGTCGAGCGCGTAGCGCTCGCCGTCGAGCTCGAACATCAGGAACAGCGCGTGCGCGCCGTTCTGCGTGTCGGCGCGCGTCACGCGTCGACCTTGAAGCGCGACACGCTGGTGCGCAACTGGTTCGCGACGAGCGTCAGGTCGTCGATCGCCTGCGACGACTGGCGCAGCGATTCGGCCGTCTGCTGCGCGGCCTCCGACAGCTGCGACAGCGCCTGCGTGATCTGCTCGGCGCCGTTCGCCTGCGTCTGCATCCCTTCGTTGACCATCTGGAAGCGCGGCGCGAGCGTCTGCACCTCGGCGATGATCTGCGACAGCTGCCCGCCGACCTGCTGCACGTCGAGCATCCCGCGGCGCACTTCCTCGGAGAACTTGTCCATCCCCATCACGCCCGCCGACACGGCCGACTGGATTTCCTTCACCGTCTGCTCGATGTCGTAGGTCGCCACCGCCGTCTGGTCGGCCAGGCGGCGGATCTCGGTCGCGACGACCGCGAAGCCGCGGCCGTATTCGCCGGCCTTCTCGGCCTCGATCGCCGCGTTCAGCGACAGCAGGTTGGTCTGGTCGGCCACCTTGGTGATCGTCGCGACCACCTGGTTGATGTTCAGCGCCTTCTCGTTGAGGATCGCGAGCTTCGCGTTCACCGAACCGGCCGCGTCCATCACGCTGCGCATCGTCTCGCCCATCCGCGTGAGCCCGCTCTGGCTCACGCCCGCGAGCGTCGCCGACTGATCGGCCACGCCGGCCACTTCGTTCATCGTGCGCAGCAGGTCGCGCGACGTCGCGAAGATCTCGCGCGAGGTCGCGCCGATCTCGGTCGTCGTCGCCGCGGTTTCGTTCGCGGTCGCCTGCTGCTCGCGCGACGTCGCCGCAATCTCGGCCACCGACGTCGTCACCTGCAGCGACGATTGCTGCGCGCGCGCGACGAGCTCGGTCAGCTCGTCGGCCATCCGGTTGAAGCCCGTCTCGAGCGTGCCGAATTCGTCGCGGCGGCGCAGGTCGAGGCGCCGCGTCAGGTTGCCGGTGCGCATGACGTCGTGCACCTCGATGAGCCGCGCCATCGGCACCATCACCGAACGGTACAGCACGTAGCCGAGCCCGAGCGCGGACAGCAGCACGAACGCCACCGCGACCGCGAGCACGACTTCGGTGTCCTGCACGGATTCGCGGATCAGCTTCGCGGATTGCTCGGCGAACTTGCGGTTTTCCTGCACGAGCACGTTTGCGTTGCGCACGACCTCGGTCCATGCGGGCAGCGTTTTCGCGTACGCGGCGACGGCCTCCTCGTGCGACACGCGGCTCTTCTGCACGGCTTCGTTCAGCAGCGGCGCGTAGCGGTCGTACGCGCCGCGGAACGTCGCGAAGCGCTGCCGGTCGTCGTCGCGGAACGTCGTGGCCTGATAGTCGGTCGACAGCGATTCGACATCCTTCAGCGCATCGGAGATCTTCGCGAGATCGCGCTGCACGATTTCGGGGTCGGTGTCGACGAAGGTCGCTTGCTGCAGCAGCGTGAACGATTCGTTGACCGCACCGCGCAGCGACGACGCGAGGTAGACGCCGGGCAGCGAGTCGCGCTCGATGCTGACGGCTTCGCTGTTGATCGCGCGCAGTCGCTCGTAGGACACGCCGGCTGTCACCAGCATCAGCACGAACAGCACGCCGAAGCTGAGCAGGATGCGATTGCCGAGCGTCAGCCGGGCAGCGCCGATCGTCGGATGCAGGCTTTCATTGGTCGCGCGGGGCGTCACGGTGGCCATGTTCGTTATGGGCTTTCTAAAATCAGCGTTGAAAAAATCCGCACCCGCCTGCGCGCCGGACGGCGCGCCACGGGCGCATCGGGGTCTGCGGGCAGCGCGGCGCCGGCAGGCCGCGCCGCAAAATCACCGCTCCGCCTGCGCCGGCAGCCGAAGCGCGACCATGAAGCCGCGCGCCGTATTGCGCATCAGGATCTGGCCGCGATGCCGCGCCGCCGTCGCCCGGACGAACGCGAGCCCGAGGCCGAAGCCGCTGCGCGCCGCGCCATGCGCGGATTCGAGCTGCACGAACGACTCGGTCGCGGCCGTGCGCTGCTCCGGCGCGATTCCGGCGCCGGTATCCTCGACGCCGATCAGCCACGCGCCGTCGTCGCCGCTCAGCGTGCAATGCACGTCCGTGCCGGCCGGGCCGTACTTCAGCCCGTTGTCGATCAGGTTCGCGACCGCGCGCGTCAGCATCATGCGGTCGCCCATCGTCACGCATTCGGTGTCGGGCACGTTCGCCGCGACCCGGCTGCCGAGCCCGGCCGCCTTCTCCCACAGCTGGTCGGCGGCGTCGAGCACGATCTCGTTGAGACTCACGACCTCGTGCGCGCGCCGCTCGGACTGCGCGCGGGTCAGGTGGATGAAGCCGTCGGCCAGCGCGAGCGCGCGCCGCGCATGGCCGGCGATGCGCTCCATGATCGCCGGCATCTCGCCGTGCTCGGCCCGGTACACGTCGAGCAGCGCGAGGATCGAGGTCTGCGGCGAACGCATGTCGTGCGACAGGAAATCGAGCGCTTCGTCGCGCTGCCGCGACATCAGGTACGAATTCGAGTGATAGCGGATACGGGCGGCCAGCTCCATCGCGTCGGGCAGCTTCACCAGATAGTCGTTCGCGCCGGCGATGAACGCCTCGCGCTTGACGATCGGCTCCTCCTTCGCGGACAACACGATGATCGGCACGCGCGCGGTGCCGGCGTCCGCGCGCCACGCACGGACGAGATCGAGGCCGTCGATCTCCGGCATCACGAGATCCTGCAGGATGACGGTCGGCTTCACGTCGCGCGCGACCGCCATCGCCCGGTGCGCATCGGTGCACACGTGCAGGTCGATGTCGTGTTCGCTGCGCAGCGCGCGACGGATCACCTCGCCGACGAACGGTTGATCGTCGACGAGAAGGACCGACAACCCCGATTCAAGACAATCCGAGGCATTATCACCGCTCGATTCGTTCATAAATACAGTTTCAAACGCCGATTCTCCAGTCGATTCTTTCATGGGAGTTGTTTATCCGGCTTAGACACTATCTTATTTTGACGGTTGAAAACCCCGTCCGATTCCGCCAATCTGGCCTGTCACCACGGCCCTGCGGAGCTTCGACCGCCGATTTTCCCCGTAGACGGTCGCATTACCTCCGCATCCTTTCTCTCAATAAAAATAACCGGCTGATTCTAAATGAAATTAGAACACAGCATGTATCTCCTTCCGGTTTAGTTTTGCCAAATATGTAGAAACAGACGGAAACAGTTAAATCAGATCATTTCCGGATTCGAACGACGATAACGTTTGCGAGAGCGGCGCCATAAGGTTTGCATGCGCTGCAAGGCTCGTTGGCCGCCGAATTGAGGGATGGATGGCGATGCGCCGAATCGGCTGGCGGAGGACGAAAAAAAAGCGCCCGGGGCGACGATCGCCCCGCGCGCTTCGGGGCCGGCCGAAGCCGGCCGCCCGATGGCGGTATGACGGCGGTGTGACCGCTGGGTGCGGCCTTACCCGCGCGCGTGCTGCGCGGACACTTCCTGCAGGTCGAGGTCACGTTCGAGCGCGTGCAGCATCTCGTCGTGGATGCGGCCCGAACGATGCAGCCGCAGCAGTTCCGTGCGCCCGGCCTTGATCGCGGCCAGCACGACGTCGTAGTGCGCGGCACGCACTTCCGCCGGATACGCGACCTCGTTCTTGTTCCGCTCGGTCAGCTCCGCGCGATACGTGTACTGCTCGAGCAGGCGCGGGTGGATCACGACCCCGTTCTCGTCGCGCACGAGCGGCTGGATCGCCGCGAGCTGCGCGGCCTCGATGTAGGCCCACGTCTGCGGCTCGGTCAGGTGATGCGCCGCGCGCTCGTCGCGCTGCGGCAGGCGCAGCAGCCGGATCAGCGGCCCGATCGTGGTGCCCTGCAGCAGCACGGTGACAAGGATCACCGCGAACGACGCGACCAGGATCACGTCGCGACCGGGCATCGCCTCCGGCAGCGACAACGCGATCGCCAGCGTGACGACGCCGCGCATCCCGGCCCAGCTCATGATCGTCGCGGCCTTCCAGTCCGGCGCTTCGCCGCGCCGCGCGATCCCGCGCACCGGCCACTTCAGCGCCTCGACCGCGTAGATCCACACGAAGCGCGACACGATCACCGCCGCCAGCACCGCGACCGTGGGCGGCACCATCGTGGCAAGCACCTGCTCGAAGCCGCCGAGCCGGTGAATCGCGCCGCGCAGCGACAGCCCGATCAGCACGAACACCATCGCTTCGAGCAGGAACACGATCACCTGCCAGAACGCGGTGCCGCGCGTGCGCACGGCCGCGGAGAACACCTCGTGCTGATGCCAGCCGACGATCATGCCGGCCGTGACGGTGGCGATCACGCCGGACACCTCGACCATTTCGCCGGCGATATAGGCGATCCAGCCGGCGATCACCGCGACGGTGATCACGAGATAGTCGTCGTCGAGCTGCTTCAGGAACCACACGACGAGCTTGCCGACCACGAAGCCGATCACCACGCCGCCGAGCCCGAGCTCCGCGAAGCGCACCACCGCGTGTTCGAGGCTGAACGCACCGGTAAGCGCGGCCGCGACCGCGAAGCGGAACAGCACGAGGCCCGCCGCATCGTTCAGCAGGCTCTCGCCTTCGAGCAACACCATCAGCCGGCGCGGCAGCGCGACGCGTTCGAGCACCGCCTTCGCCGCGACGGCGTCGGGCGGCGACACGATCGCGCCGAGCGCGAAGCAGGCGGCCCACGGCAGCGACGGCGCCACCCAATGCACGGCGAAGCCGACCGCGAACGTCGTGAACACGACCGCGCCGATCGCGAGTAGCAGGATGCCGCCGACGTTGCGCTTGAACTCCTCCCACACCGAGAAATACGCGCCATCCATCAGCAGCGGCGGCAGGAACACCAGCAGCACCAGTTCGGGATCGAGATTGATCGGCGGCAGGCCGGGAATGAACGCGATGCCGATGCCGCCGATCAGCAGCGCGGCCGCGGGCGGCAGCCGCAGCCGCTTGGCGATGCATTCGAGCGCGACGATCGCAAGGAATGACAGCAAAACCAGCTTGAATGCCGAGACGGGAGACATGAATCGACCTCGTGAAGAATGAATTCGCGCGTTCCGGTGTCGTACCCCGGTCGGCAGTTTCGCGCGATTACATCACGAGGCGAGGCCCGCAGTCGAGCGCGATCGGGCAACCGTGCGCGGCGCGCCGCGATGCCACGGCGGCGCCGGCCCGTTGCGCGCGCCGCCATGAAAAACGGCACGCGGGCCGGCCCGATCGCCCGCCCGCGTGCCGCGTCGGCGCCGCGCTGCCCGGCTTGCGCGTTACCGGCGCCGCACGACCATCAGCCGCGGCTCGGTCATGTCCTCGATCGCGTAGCGGATGCCTTCGCGGCCGAGGCCCGAATCCTTCACGCCGCCGTACGGCATGTTGTCGACGCGAAACGACGGTACGTCGTTGATCACGACGCCGCCGACTTCCAGTTCGTCCCATGCACGCTGCGCATGCGTGAGCGAATCGGTGAACACGCCGGCCTGCAGCCCGAAGTCGCTGTCGTTCACGCGCGCGAGCGCATCGTCGAAGCGGTCGAACTTCTCGAGGATCGCGACCGGGCCGAACGCCTCCTTCCGGTACAGGTCCTGCTCGCGGCCGACGTTTTCCAGCAGCGTCGCCTCGAACATCGCACCGTCGACCTTGCCGCCCGCGACGATCTTCGCGCCCGCCGCGACGGCCGCGTCCATCCAGCCCGACAGCCGGCGCGATTCGGATTCGGAGATCATCGGGCCGACGAACGTCGACGGGTCCTTCGGATCGCCCATCTTCAGGGAACGCGTCTTCGCGATCAGCTTCTCGCGCAGCGCGTCGTACAGATCGGCATGCACGAGAATCCGCTGCACGCCGATGCAGCTCTGGCCCGACTGGTAGTACGCGCCGAACGCGAGACGCTCGACCACGTAATCGAGCTGCGCGCGCTGGTCGGCGTCGACGATCGCCGCCGCGTTGCCGCCGAGCTCCAGCACGACTTTCTTCTTGCCGGCCTTCTCCTTCAACGCCCAGCCGACGGCCGGCGAGCCCGTGAACGACAGCAGCTTGAAACGCTCGTCGGTCGTGAACAGGTCCGCGCCGTCGCGATGCGCTGGCAGCACCGAGAACGCGCCCTTCGGCAGGTCGGTTTCCGCGAGCACCTCGCCGATGATCAGCGCGCCGATCGGCGTGCGGCTCGCGGGTTTCAGCACGAACGGACAGCCGGCGGCCAGCGCGGGCGCGACCTTGTGCGCGGCGAGATTCAGCGGGAAGTTGAACGGCGAGATGAACGAGCACGGGCCGATCGGCACGCGCTTCGTGTAGCCCGAATAGCCCTGCGCCCGCGCGGAGATCTCGAGGTTGACGATCTCGCCGTCGATGCGCACCGATTCCTCGGCCGCCACGCGGAACGTGTCGATCAGCCGCGTGACTTCGCCCTTCGAATCGTTGATCGGCTTGCCGGCCTCGATGCACAGCGCCTCGGCCAGCTCGTCGAAGCGCTCGCGAAAACGCGCGACGCAATGATCGAGCACGGCCTGCCGCTTGTAGGCCGGCAGCTCGCGCATCGGCTTCGCGGCGTCGACCGCCGCGCCGATCGCTGCGTCGATCGCCTTCGCGTCGGCCAGCGCGACGCGGGTGGCGACCTTGCCGCTGAACTTGTCCGTCACTTCCAGATCGGTGTTCGCGTAGACGGCTTCGTTGGCGAGGTAGTACGGATAGCTTTCCTTCAACATGGAACGGCTCCTTCCTGTGAACGGGATTCAGAGTTGCGCCGACAGGCGCTTGATCTCGCGGTTCAGCACACGCTCGTTGTCCGAGTAGTCGATCGGCACGTCGATCACGTGCACGCCCGGCGTCGTGAAGCACTCGCGCAGCAGCGGTTCGAGATCGTCCGCCGATTCGACCCGATGCCCGTGCGCGCCGTAGCTTTGCGCGTACGACACGAAATCGGGGTTCTGCAGCGTCATCGCGTAATCGGGGAAGTTCATGTTCTCCTGCTTCCAGCGGATCATCCCGAACGCGTCGTCGCGCAGGATCATCACGACGAGGTCGAGCTTCAGCCGCACGGCCGTTTCGAGCTCCTGCGAATTCATCATGAAACCGCCGTCGCCGCACACGGCGATCACCTTGCGCTGCGGATGCACGATCTTCGTCGCGATCGCCGACGGCAGGCCCGCGCCCATCGACGCGAGCGCGTTGTCGAGCAGCAGCGAATTCGGCTCGTGCGCGCGCCAGTAGCGCGCGAACCAGATCTTGTACATCCCGTTGTCGAGGCAGACGATGCCGTCGACCGGCAGTGCGTTGTACAGATCGTTGACGATCCGCACCGGGTACATCGGGAAGCGCGGATCGTGCTGGCCCTTCTCCAGATGGGCGTCGAAATGCTCCTTGATCATCGTGAAGCGCGCGAAATCCCAGTGCGGCTGCGGCGCGAGCGCCTCCTTCATCTGCCACACCGCATTCGCGATGTCGCCGACCACCTCGATCTGCGGGAAGTAGACGGGGTCGACCTGCGCGCCGAGGAAGTTCACGTGGATCACCGTCTTGTCGTCGGTGCGCATGAAGAACGGCGGCTTCTCGATCACGTCGTGGCCGACGTTGATGATGCAGTCCGCATGCTCGATCGCGCGGTGCACGAAATCGCCGTCGGACAGCGTCGCGTTGCCGAGCCATAGCGGGTGCGTCTCGTCGATCACGCCCTTGCCCATCTGCGTCGTGAAGAACGGGATGCCGGTTTTGTCGACGAATTCGAGCAGCATCTTGCAGGTGGTCTTGCGGTTGCCGCCCGCGCCGATCATCAGCAGCGGATGGCGCGCGGCCTGGATCGCGGCGACCGCGTGCGCGACCGCCTTTTCCTCGGCCACCGGCCGCCGGCTGTAGCTGCGCGGGATCGGCTTGCCGTCGCCCTCCTCGTGCGCGATGTCTTCCGGCAGTTCGAGGTGCGCGGCGCCCGGGCGCTCTTCCTCCGCGCGACGGAACGCCTCGCGCACGGCCGACGGGATGTTGCCGATCGACACGATCTGCCGCGTGAACTTCGTGAGCGGCTGCATCATGTCGACCACGTCGACGATCTGGAAGTGGCCCTGCTTGCTGGACTTGATCGGCTTCTGCCCGGTGATCATCAGCATCGGCATCCCGCCGAGCTGCGCATACGCGGCGGCCGTGACGAAGTTCGTCGCGCCGGGCCCGAGCGTGGACAGGCACACGCCGGTGCGGCCCGTCAGGCGGCCGTAGGTGGCGGCCATGAACCCGGCCGCCTGCTCGTGCCGGGTCAGCACGAGCTTGATCTTCGATCGCCGCAGCGATTCGAGCAGATCGAGGTTTTCTTCGCCGGGAATGCCGAACACGTACTCGACGCCTTCGGCTTCCAGCGCCTTCACGAACAGATCCGATGCTTTCATGGGGACTCTCGGTTGATGCCGCCTGCCCGGCCTACGGACACGCGGCGTTCAGAACGCGCGCCGGCCTACGGCACGCGGACGCTTTACCTACTGGACACTGACCACGGCACTGCCCGCCGGGCGACATGCGACGCGCGGCGGCGCCCCCGGATACGGAGGACAAACGGACCCGCCCGCGCGCGGCAGGCGCGCACGGGCGGCAAAGACATTTTTGATTGTAGACGGATTACGAAGATCCCGACTTCGGCCGAACGGCCATTCGGCACGCACGCGAAGCGCGCGGCCCTACTGTGGAGGCAACGGAATTCAACTCACCGGACATGTGAACCATGGTTGACACATTGCCATCCTTGCCCTACAGTGCCCCTACGTTCAGCGTCCGGACCACCGACGTCTTCGACACCTGGTTTGCCGGCCTGCCGGATCGCGTCGCGAAGCGCCGCATCCAGGCACGCATCGACCGCCTGTCGATGGGCAATCCGGGCGACTGGAAGTCCGCCGGATCGCCGGTCGTCGAGATGCGGATCGACCACGGCCCCGGCTATCGCGTCTACTACGTCCGGCGCGCAACGATCTGGGTCATCCTGCTCTGCGGCGGCGATAAATCGACGCAACAGGCCGACATCCGCGCCGCGCACGCAATGCTCGCGCATCTCGACATGGAGTAACCGATGGACAAGATCAGCACCCGGCCGTGGGATTCGGCCGACCATCTGAAAACCGAAGACGACATGGCCGACTACTTCGAAGCGTGCCTGCAGGAAGCCGGCGACGATCCAGCCTTCATCGCGCACGCGCTCGGCGTGATCGCGCGCGCACGCGGCATGTCGCAGGTCGCGCGCGATGCGGGCCTGTCTCGCGAAGGGCTGTACAAGGCGCTGTCGCACGACGGCAACCCGAGCTTCGGCACGATCCTGAAGGTCATCAAGGCGCTCGGCCTGCAACTGCACGGCGCGAAAGCGCACGCATGATCCGCGGGCGCGGCCCGTCGCACCCGCGGTGCGATGCCCGTGGCCGCGTCAGTGCAGCCAGCCGGCCGCCCAGCGCGGCACGAGCGACACGAGGTACAGCCCGAGCCCGATCAGGCCGCCCACCAGCGTGCCGTTGATGCGGATGTATTGCAGATCCTTGCCGATGTTCAGCTCGATCTGCCGCGACATCTCGCGCGCATCCCAGTTGCGCACCGTGTCGCGGATGTGGCGCATCAGAAAATCCGCGAAATCCGGCGCCATCTCGTGCACGGCCTTCTCGACGTGCTCGTTCAGCGACGCACGCAATGCCGGGCTCTCCGCCAGCCGCGCGCCGAGCCAGCCGCCGAGCGTCGCGGCCTGCCGGTGCAGCGCCGAATCGGGGCGCGCGAGATCGGCCTTCAGCCACGCGCGCAACTGGTCCCACAAGTCGCGCGCATACTCGTTGAACGCGGCGCCGTCGCGGATATAGCGCTTGATCTCTTCGCCCTTCTCGATGAACACGGGATCGTGCTTCAGCCGCTCGGTCAAACGCACGACCGTCCGGTCGAAGCGCTGCCGCAGCTCGTGCCCGGGGTCGGCGGCCACGCCTTCGAGCACGCGGCTCACCGCGCTCGCGAGCATCCGCGCGCCGTTCTCGCCGAACCACTGCGTCGGCATGATCTTCTCGACCTTCGGGTACTGCGTCTTCAGCCATTCGACGATGAAGCCCGCGATCACCTCGCGGTTCTCCTCCTTGTCGAGCACGTCGACCACCTGTTCGATCGCGTCGTCGAGCAGCGCCTGGTGGCGGCCGTCCTTCGTCAGCGTGTCGAGGATCGCGCCGGCCGACTGCGACAGGTCGACCCGGTCGATCACCGCGCGAAACGCGTCGTGGACGAACGACTGGATCCGCGCGTCGTCGGTCATGTCGAGCGCGAAGCTCATCAGCTTCGTCACGTAGCCGCCGAGCGCGTCGGTGTTCACCGGCTCGCCGAGCCATGCGCCGAGCTTCCGCGCGGGATCGTGCTGGCGGATCTGCGCGGCGAGCGCGTCGGGGCCGAGGAACTTCTCGCGCACGAACACCGCGAGGTTGTCGGCGATCTTGTCCTTGTTCTTCGGGATGATTTCGGTATGGCGCGACACGAACGGGATCGGCACGCGGCGAAACAGCGCGACGACCGCGAACCAGTCGGCGAGCGCGCCGACCATCGCGGCTTCGGCCACGGCCTTGAAGCCGTCGACCCACGGGCCGCGCGGCAGCAGGATCGTCGTGACGAACAGCGCGACGGCGGCCAGCAGCAGCCACAGCGCGCGGCGCTTGCTGCGTTTCAGTTCGAGGGATTTGTCTGGCGTCATGGGCAACCGGTCGGGCGAACGATGCCGCTAATATGCACCGGTTGCGGTGCTGCCGACAAACATTGCCACACCCGTCGTGCGGGCGGCACGGCGCCGGTCGGCATCGCTGGCACATGCCGGACCGGACGACCGCGCGCCTGCTACATGAACGTCTTCAGGTTCACCCCCGGATCCGCAAGCTTCACCGGGTCCGGCACTGCCCCCGCCGCGATCAGCCGGCGCGACGCGCCGATGTCGCGCCCGAGGTTCACCGCGGCCACCGCGACGATCCTGCCGTCGTCGCCCAGCCCGAACACCGTGAACGGCCCGCTCGCCGGATCGCCACGCACGACGATCGTGCGCTCGCTGCCGAACAGCCCGAGCATCTGCAGGTTGCAGTCGTATTGATCGGACCACAGCCACGGCAGCTCGCCATACGTTTCATTGCCGCCGAGCAGGTTCGCGGCCGCGACGGCCGGCTGGTTTTCGGCCACCTGCCACGACTCGATCCGCACGTGACGCCCGAGCAGCGGATTGAAGTGCATCGTCACCTCGCCCGCCGCGAAAATTGCCGGATCGACCGTGCGGCAGCCCGCATCGACACGTATCCCGTTGTCGACATCGAGTCCGGCCGCCTGCGCAAGCTCGACATTCGGCACCACGCCGATGCCGACCACGACGAGGTCGGCCGGCACGTCGCCGCGATCGGTCTCGACGACCGCGCCGCCGTCCGGAGCGCGACGGATCGCGCGCGGCAAAGTCGCCGTGTGGAAACGCACACCGCGCGCGTCATGCAGTTGCCGCGCATACGTGCCGACGACTTCCGGCAGCGCACGCTGCAGCAAACGCGCGGCCGGGTCGATCACCGTCACGTCGCAGCCGAGCTGCCGCGCCGCGGCCGCCACTTCGAGACCGATGAAACCGGCGCCGAGCACCGCCACGCGACGGCCCGCAGCAAGTTGCGCACGCAACGCACGCGCATCGTCGACGGTGCGGACGTAGTGCGGCGTGACGCCCGCGTCGATCTCGCCGCCGAACGTGCGTACGCGCGACCCCGTCGCGAGCACGAGCCGCGCATAGGGCAATGTCGTGCCGTCGTCGAGCCGCACGCGCTGCGCATCGCGCTCGATCGCATCGACACGCGTGCCGAGCCGCAGCTCGATGCGCTGCGCGTCGTACCACGCCGCGTCGCGCACGAACGCACGCTGCTCGCCGCCGTCCGTCAGCAGCGCATCCTTCGACAGCGCGGGCCGATCGTACGGCAGCTCGCGCTCCGCGCCGATCATCACGATGCGCGCATCGGCGCGGCGCTCGCGCAGCGCTTCGGCCGTACGCCGCGCCGCATGGCCGGCGCCGACGATCACGAACGGGTCAGCCGACATTGACTTCCACCTGCCCGTCGACGATGCGGATCGGATAGGTCCGCACCGGCTCCGTGATCGGCGCGCATTTCGGCGCGCCGGTGCGAATGTCGATCAGCCCCTGGTGCAGCGGGCATTCGACGCAGCCGTCCTCCACGTAGCCTTCGGACAGCCGCGCATGGCCGTGCGTGCAGAGGTCATGCATCGCGAACAGTTCGTCGCCGATCCGGAACACGGCGATCGGCTTCTGGCCGGCGACGCGCGCCGCCGGTTCGTCTTCGGAGAATTCGTCGAAAGCGCCGAGCGGATGCCATTCGGCAAGCGTTGCTTCAGTCATGTCGTTTCCTTGCTTTTTGCATCAGATCGGGGTGGCAAGCAGCGTCTGCACGCGCGACGTGTCGTAGATCACGCGCTTGGTCTTGTAACGCAACCCGTCCGGCGTGCGCACGACCGTGTCGTAATACTTGCCGGCCTGGTACACGTTCGACTCGCCGTTGCTGCGCGTCTGCACGACCACGTAGTTGCTTTCGGTGTCGATCTCGCCGTCGCGTTCCGCGACGATCGTCAGCCCCGACGTCATGTGCCGGTACGTATGCTCTTCGTAGATGTTCGCGTGCCGCAGCGACACCACGCGGTCGCGCAGCATCCGCTGGTTCGTGCAGTGGACGATCCCGACCGGCAGCCCGAGATCGGCGTTCTCCTTCGGCACGATTTCATACGTGCAGTCCTCGGTGAACATTTCCGGCCAGTGTTCGAGCCGGTCGTTGTCGAGGTGGCCGATATAGCGGTTCTGGAGCATGTAAATCTCGAACCACGTCTTCATGTCTTCCGTCATTTTTTCGCTCCCGCCTCAATAGCCCATCAGCTTCTGGTAGCCGACCCAGAACTTGCGGATCAGGCTTTCGGTGATCACCGTGTCCTGCTGGTCCGGATTGCCACGCGACATCTCGATCACCGACGTCGCGTCGGCATCGCGCACCGTGCCGCGCTGGACGAGCTCGGTCGCTTCCGTGTCTTCCATCGAGATGTAGCCGGCCGGCCCGACGAGGTTCGCCTGCTTGATGCGCAGCGCGCGCAGTTCGGGCGTGTCGTCCGCGTAGCCGAAGAAGTGGAAGATCAGTTCGAAGTTGTCGGGGCCTTTCGGCAGGATCTGGCGTGCGACCAGCGTGTTGTGGATCTGCTGGATCACGAGCTGCGGGAAGATCGGCTGGATATGGTTCGTGCAGTCCTCGTCGTATTCGGAAACGAGATCGAGGATCGATTCGTCTTCCAGATGGAAGCCCTCGTCGAACGAACGGATGTTCTGCTGCTTGTACGCGGCCGACGTGTCGTCGCCCGTCTTCGTCACCGTGATGATGCTGTGCAGCCCGTGGTTCGCATCGGGAATCGAGCGCGCCTTCATCCCGACGCGGAAGATGTTGAAGGTCGTATGGAACAGGTGCAGCATGCTCGCGTGATACGGGTCCTTCACGTTCTCCATGTACAGCTTCCAGTTCGACTTCGAATACTGGCGCGTGCAGCCGAGATACTCGATCGGCTTGTGGAAAATCCGGTCGATCCACGGGCGCATCTGCTCGCCGAGATACTCAGGCAGCGGCGCGACCTCGTCGCTGAACGTCGCGAACACGAGCCCGCGATAGCTGTCGACGCGCAGCTTGCGCAGCCCGTGCTGCTTCGGGTCGAAGTCGGCCGGCATCCCGGTCATCCCCTTCTGGCCGCGCCGGAACGGCACGCCGAGCAGGTTGCCCGCGTTGTCGAAGCTCCACTGGTGATACACGCACGTATGCGAGCTCGCGTTGCCGCGCGACTTGCGGCACACCTGCGCGCCGCGGTGTGCGCAGCGGTTCACCCATGCGGAAAGCGTGCCGTCCTCGGTGCGCGTGACGACCACCGGCGTGTCGCCGACGAACGTGCTCTTGAAGTCGCCGGCGTTCGGGATTTCCGCTTCGAGCGCGACGAAGTTCCACGTCGGCCCGCGGAAGATGCGCTCCTGCTCGCGATCGTAGACCGCACGCGAGCTGAACACCTTGTACGGCACGCGCGAGCCGTCGTCGTGCGGAAAGCTCACGTCGGATGCGTCGCCGCGCTCGGCGAAAACGACGGGCGATTCAGTCTGCTCCATGTCGGACTCCTTGTGGTTCCGTTTCGTTGATTGCATGGAGCCGATTTTTGAAAAGCTAATATTCGCCGTCTATCCGGAAAGTGCGATTGCGGCGGCGCAATATCCACTTTCGGCGGATTTCTGCGCTAGCATGACGGCACACGCGACCGGCGCACGATCGAGACCCATTGATCGGATCGAAGCGCACGCCGTCTACTCCAAGGCCGATGCCCATGTCCCCAACGTCGTTCGAGCCGCTCGCGCTGCGCGCGCACCGGCTGTTCGAGTCCCGCGATCTCGACGAGACGCGCGAGCGGATCTCGCGCGTGATGCAGCCGCACGCGCTGCTGCCGGGCGGCCGCGGGCGCGGCGCATCGCACATGGATTTCGTCCGGCTCGGCGGGCTCGGGATGGGCACGATCGCGTTCGGCGACGCGATGCGCGTACAGGTCGACGCGGTCGACGGCTATTACCTGCTGATGTTCTGCCTGTCCGGCCAGGCCGAGGTGCGCGCGATGGGGCGGCAGCTCGGCGTGGACGGCCAGACCGGCGTGCTGTGCGCACCCGGCGAGCGCTTCGACGCGGTGCTGTCGGCCGATTGCGAGCAGTTCGTGCTGCGCATCGACGCGGCGACCGTCGGTTCGCTGACCGGCGACCCGCGTGCGACGCTCGACCCCGTGCTGCACGTCAGCGACGCCGCACTCGCCGCGTGGCGCCAGCAGTTGATGCTGGTCGCACGCTCGCCTGAACTGCTCGAACGCGCGAATGCGAACCCGCGTGTGGCGTCGCAGCTCGAGCACTTGCTGATCGACCTGCTGATCGAGGGCCATCCGCCGTCCGTGCTGCGGGCGTCGCACCGCGACCCGGCGCCGGGCTTCGTGCGCCGCGCGCAGGAGTTCGTGAACGCGCACTACGCGCAGTCGCTGCAGCTCGCCGATATCGTTCAGGCCGCCAACGTGCCGGAACGCACGCTGCGCGACGCGTTCCTGCAGTTCCGCGGGATGAGCCCGATGCAATACCTGCGTGCGACACGGCTCGACCATGCGCGCGAGTTGCTGCGCGGCGCGGCGTCCGGCCGGCGGATCGCCGATGTCGCGCTCGATTGCGGGTTTACGCACCTTGGACGGTTCGCGATCGCGTATCGGGAGAAGTTCGGCGAATCGCCGTCGGAGACGCTCGACGGGCAGCGGTAATCGTTGTCAAGGCGGCGGGCCGGACGCTTCCACGCGACGACTTGCCGGTCGTGTGGCAAGCGCCGGCACGGCATCGCGCCGCCCTTTTCCACATTCGGCAGCGGATGCCGAAAATGACAGTTAGTTGCGATTTATGGAATCAACGCCGAGTCACCCCGCCGCGGCGATCATCTCTCGCGCAATCGCGCAAAACGCGGCCGTCGCCGCGCTTTCGCCGTGCAGCCGGCGGCTCATGATGATCGGCGACGTCGCGGCCGGCTCCGGCAACCGTCGATAGACAACCCCCTTCACGCGCACGCCTTCCACGCTCTCCGGCACCAGCGACACGCCGACCTGCGCGGCCACGAGCCCGAGCGCCGTCTGCAGCTCGCGCACTTCGTGAACGGCCGCCGGCACCAGCGCGCCGTCGCGCAGCGCGGACAGCTGCTGATCGGCGAAGCTCGGCCGCGGCGTGCTCGGATAGACGATCAATGTCTCGTTCGCGATATCCGCGAGCGTCAGCGGCCGGCCCGGATCGGCGAGCGGATGCCCGACCGGCAGCGCCGCAATCAGCTTCTCCTCGATCAGCGCCTCGCGCACCAGCTGGTCGTCGTCGAAGCGCAGCCGGCCGAACCCCACGTCGATCCGCCCGCCCTTCAGCGCGCCGAGCTGTTCGAGCGTGAACATTTCGATCAGCGACAGCTCGACGTCCGGCTGCGCCTCGCGAAACGCACGGATCACGTCCGGCAGCGCGCCGTACAACGTCGACGGCACGAAACCGATCACGATCCGCTCCGACAGCTGCGCGAGCCGCCGCGTGAGCGGGCCGAGTTCGTCGGCCTGGTCGACCAGACGCTTCGCCTGCGCATAGAACACGCGCCCCGCATCGGTCAGCTTCAGCGGCCGCGCCCCGCGCTCGAACAGCGGCAACCCGATCTCGTCCTCGATCGCCTGGAGCTGGCGGCTCAGCGGCGGCTGCGTCATGTGCAACCGCTCGGCCGCCCGCGTGATGTTCATTTCCTCGGCGACGGCGATGAAGTAGCGGAGCTGACGCAATTCCATTTCATGCCTCAAAGGTATGGAAGTAGTCGGAAAGAGTGTTGGACGACGCGGGGCGGGAATTCCTACCATGTGCACCAACAGGAGGAATCGCATGATAGCAACTGCCGCCACCATCGAACGCATCGACACGCTGCTCGTCGACGTGCCGACGATCAGGCCCCACAAATTGTCGGTCGCCACGATGAACTGCCAGACCCTCGTGCTGGTCCGCGTTCGATGCACGGACGGTATCGAAGGCGTCGGCGAAGCGACGACCATCGGCGGCCTCGCGTACGGCGAGGAGAGCCCGGAAAGCATCAAGGTCAACATCGACACCTACTTCGCGCCGCTGCTGCAGGGCATGGACGCGACGCGCCCGGGTGCCGCGCTCGCGCGTGCCCGCAAGCTGTTCCAGGGCAACCGTTTCGCGAAGTGCGCGGTCGAGACCGCGCTGTTCGATGCGCAGGCGCGCCGCCTCGGCGTGCCGCTGTCGGAACTGTTCGGCGGCCGCCGGACCGACGCGGTCGATGTCGCATGGACGCTCGCGAGCGGCGACACGCAACGCGACATCGCGGAAGCCGAGGCGATGCTCGATGCGCGCCGCCATCGCGCATTCAAGTTGAAGATCGGTTCGAACGCGGTCGCCGACGACGTCGCTCACGTGATTGCGATCAAGCGTGCGCTCGGCGATCGCGGCGACGTGCGCGTCGACGTAAACCAGGCATGGAGCGAGACCGACGCGATCTGGGCCGGTGCGCGCCTGGCGGAAGCCGGCGTGAGCCTCGTCGAGCAACCGATCGCGGCAACCAACCGCGCGGGGCTGAAGCGCCTCACGCAGCTCGCGCACGTGCCGATCATGGCCGACGAGGCGCTGCACGGCCCCGTCGATGCGTTCGCGCTCGCGCAGGATCGCGCGGCCGACGTGTTCGCGGTGAAGATCGCGCAGTCGGGCGGCCTGCAGGGCGCGGCGAGCGTGGCATCGATCGCGGCGGCGGCCGGCATCGAACTGTACGGCGGCACGATGCTCGAAGGTGCGGCCGGCACGATGGCGTCCGCGCAACTGTTCAGCACGTTCGACTCGCTGAAATGGGGCACCGAGCTGTTCGGCCCGTTGCTGCTCACCGAGGAAATCCTCGTCGAGCCGCTGCGCTACGCGGATTTCAAGCTGCACCTGCCGGCGACGCCCGGCCTCGGCATCACCTTCGACTGGGCCCGCATCGAACGGATGCGACGCGACGCCCGCTGACCCCACACGACAACCGAAACCGGAGACACAGATGAACAAGCAAGCCATCGATGCACTGCTGAAGACCTTCGACGACGCCGCCGAGAAGCCGGGCAACCCGCGCGTGCGCGCGATCGTCAACCGGATCGTGAAGGACATCTGCTACACGATCGAGGACTTCGACGTGCAGCCGAGCGAATTCTGGACGGCCCTGAACTTTCTGAACGAAGCCGGCCGCGAATTCGGGCTGATCGCCGCGGGCCTCGGCCTCGAGCGCTTCCTCGACGTGCGCATGGACGAAGCCGAGGAAAAGGCCGGCATCCAGGGCGGCACGCCGCGCACGATCGAAGGGCCGCTGTATGTCGCCGGCGCGCCGGAGTCGGTCGGCCATGCGCGCCTCGACGACGGCACCGATCCGGGCCAGACGCTGATCATGCGCGGCCAGGTGCTCGGCCAGGACGGCGTGCCGCTCGCGAACGCACTGGTCGAGGTGTGGCACGCGAACCATCTCGGCAACTACTCGTATTTCGATCAATCGCAGCCCGCGTTCAACCTGCGCCGCTCGATCCGCACCGATGCCGACGGCCGCTACAGCTTCCGCAGCGTGCTGCCGGTCGGCTACAGCGTGCCGCCGGGCAGCAAGACCGAGCAACTGCTCGACCAGCTCGGCCGCCACGGGCATCGTCCGGCGCACATTCACTTCTTCGTTTCGGCGGACGGTTATCGTAAGCTGACGACGCAGATCAACATCGACGGCGATCCGCATCTGTGGGACGACTTCGCGTTCGCGACGCGCGACGGGCTGATCCCGCCGGTGAAGCAGGCCGAAGGCGCGGAAGGCAAACCGTATGGCGTCGACGGGCAGTTCGCGCTGATCGACTTCGATTTCTCGCTGCTCAAGGAAAAGCAGGACGTGCCGGCGAGCGAAGTCGAGCGGGCCCGCGCGCAGGCTTGAGCGGCCTTTCCGTTCGACGAATCGACAACGCAAGGAGTGCAGGATGCTGTTTCATGTGGAAATGACCGTCCGTCTGCCGACGGACATGGACCCGGTCAAGGCGGCCACGCTGAAGGCCGAGGAAAAGGCGATGTGCCAGCGGCTGATGAACGAAGGCACCTGGCGGCATCTGTGGCGGATCGCCGGGCAGTATGCGAACGTCAGCATCTTCGATGTGGAAAGCGTGCAGCAGCTGCATGACCTGCTCAGCCAGTTGCCGCTGTTTCCGTATATGGAGATGGAAGTGCGGGCGCTGTGCCGGCATCCTTCTTCCATTCGGGACGACGATCGGTGAATCCGGCAGCGGCTCATGCTGCCGGGTATCCGGCGGCATGAGCCGCGTGACATGGTGTCGCGGTGGCGCTACGCAAACCTGCATGAACGACTATTCGACTGTCGGCAACGACTGGGCGAATTCGAACCCATCGCCGACTTGGTCGAGCGTCCAGCGACGCGGCGCGTGCAGCTTTACCCATCGAGTGCGTTCGCGGTCGTCGGACACACGCCCGATCGACATTTTGGCCTTGCCCGTCGAGTAGTTCACACTGAGCGTACGCACGGCGCCCGTATTACGCATCACCGAGAAGTTGTCATAGCCGATCAGCATGAAATTCCGATCCTGCCACCGAAACGTATAGGTGGTCGATCCCATTTCCCAACTCCCAGCGCTGGCAAAGCGACCCAGCCCGACCTGCAACGTACCCCGGTCGATGCTCACGTTCCCCTCTTCCAAGGCATCCGCCAGACACGGTGATTCCCGGGTCGGTATCAGCGTTTCGTTTCGCAGCGCGAGAGCGTACTGCCCATCTGGCTGTGCAAAGGCGACGACAAGGATGCGCGGATTCGCGTCGAACGGACTCTCGCACATGCCGTCATCAGATATCACGTTCGCGGGATCATTGTCACGCAGAACCAGCGCAAGATCGTCGCGGCCATCGCCGTTCAGATCGCCCTTCGTCTGAAATTCGAGCTTCCAGCCCTTTGGAACAAAGTCTTCGGGCTTTCCAGCGAGCGGCACGATGAGTGGGGACGGTACATCTTGAGCCGCCACGCGAACGGACACGATGGCGCCAAGCCAAATTGCCAGTCCTAGCTGTTTAGAGAACCCAAAGGGCTTGCTCCCACTCAGAATAGATTGCGCGACTTTCACTTAGGCATGTCCTCCGTCATCTGTAATCTGCTCGACGTCAGGTCGAGGCGTAAAGGCTTATCCGGATCAAGCTTCTTTTTCTCGATAACTCGTCTCCAGTCTCCGGCGGCTCCGGGGGCGCGATACAACGCAACGATCGCCACATACGCCGTCTCGCGTTGCATCGGTTGAGACAAGCTCGACGAAGCGCCGGGGTTTACAACAGCCGACATATCGGCCTGCAGATCCTGAGCCAGCACGGCCCGATCGTTCTTCAGCAGATCCTCATACGACGCAGCGTCGAACAACTTGCGATCCTTCAACTGATAGACACGAACGGCAACCGATGTCGGTCGGCCCGCATCGTCCGGGTTCAACGCCGCGCGCGCAGTCAAATCGACGTCAAGCACCTTCACCTGCTTGAAAAATACGGCGCGATACGCATTCGACGACGCGTCCGACACCGACTGCCAGGCACCACACCCTGACAGCAGCAATACGGCGGCAGCGGTCGCCGCACTCACTCGATGGAACATGGACACTCCGGAATCAGGTTGCGTGCGACGCGAGTTGCGGGTCGGGGCCGGGTGCGGGAAACGCCTCGCACACGCCGAGCGCGATATCGATCAGGCGGTCGTCGATTGACGGCAACACCGTCGTCCAGCCAAGGCGCGGCGCGGGATCGCGACGTTCGACGCCGACGGTCGGGAGCGGAACGAACCGTGTCGACACGCTCATCCGCAAATGCACGTCGGCCTTGGTGCCGACATACAGCCGGATGAATGCCATCACCTCCCGATGCAGCCATGCGCCCGGCAACAAATCCTGAGCCTGTTGCGCATCGGCCGGTCGCACCGTCAAACACACGGCCCGGCTCCGATACGCAAGACGCCTGCCGAGCACATGGCCGCCACCGAGCCCGTGGCGCTGCCCGTCCGAAAGCGCTTCCGCATCCGGCTTCGCCGACGTCAACGGCGTCGGTCGGCCGGTGTTCGTCGTTACGGCCCAGAACTCGTCGACACGAACATCGGCCCCCGGCGCCGCAAGCGCCACCACGCCGGCCAGCCCTTCGGACGTACGCGTGCGCTGGATCAACAACCCCAGCAACGCCAGCATCCGCGAATCCGGCAAGCCCGCCCGCGACGGCTTGTCACCCCAGCCGAATCCCGCCAGACACAGCAGGCTCTGCGAATAATCGTCGATACCGCCGGCCCGAAAGCGCTCCGCGTAGCGGTATTTCTTCCATGCGCGATACAGCAGCGTTGCCGCGCGGTGATTGAACGGATCGAGAAACGCCTCGACCGCCTGATGTCCCTCTTCCCGCAACGCGATCTCGTCGATCGTGTGCGACGGCATGGCCGCATCGACACCGTAGAGCCCCATGAAAGTCGTACGCACGGTCGGAGGTGCATCCATGTGCTCGTCGTCGAATTCGACAGCGGCCACCTCGGCCGCCGGAAACCCCAACCGCGGACGCGGCCGGAACCGCACCGGCTCGTGCTCCGGCGTGTCGCGCGTGCCGAGCCCGGGACGTTCGGGCGCACATGCCTCCAGCAGACGGCAGAACTGCATGAAAGTCATCTTCGGTGCGCGTTCGAACAGTCTTGCGGCCACGGGCGGCAGGCCGTTTGACACGGTGATTTCGTTACTCGCCCGACCGATCGACGCGCTCATAGCGGTGCCCGCTGTGCCTTGCTGCGCGACCATTCCGTCCGCGACCGGGACGGCAGGCTGACGATCGCCAGCTTCGTGAACAGATTGATTTCCGCATACGCACCGAAGAATCGGTGCAGCAGTTCGCCGAACAGCATCACGTCGCCTTCACCGGAGAACGCATGGGTATCGAGCGTGACCTCGATCAGCACGCCGCGCTCGACCGCCCCGCCCGACACCTCCTCGATCATTTCCTGCGATACATGCAGGATGCCGGCAAGCCGACGCCGGTTCAGTTCCTCGTTCGTCCAGTCGTACAGCGCCAACGCGCCGCGCAGCACTTCCGCATTCATCATCGACAGGAAGTTCGGCGCGAGATGCGAGAGCACGCGCCACTGGAAGCGATCTTCCGTCGGCGGATACAGCGGCAACGTCGGCGAGACGAGATTGCGTACACCCGCGACGTTCGGCGTGCTGGCCGCGAGTTCGTCGAGGCTCGCTTCGCGCAAGCCCTTGCGCGGCAGCAGCCCGTTCGTGCCCGTCACGCGCAGCG
Organism: Burkholderia metallica; assembly: GCF_001718555.1. Classification (NCBI taxonomy): domain Bacteria; kingdom Pseudomonadati; phylum Pseudomonadota; class Betaproteobacteria; order Burkholderiales; family Burkholderiaceae; genus Burkholderia; species Burkholderia metallica. The sequence continues at coordinate 726,487 of NZ_CP013403.1, read as the reverse complement.
ACAGGCTTTCCTCGGGAAGCGTATCCATCGTTTCCCACGCATGACCGCCGAGAATCACCCACATTTCGTGCAGCCCCGACACGCCCGAGCGCACACGTGTGTGGAAATAGCGTTCCGGCGCTTCGTGCCGCAGCATGCCGCCGCGGTGCCGGAACGTCGCAAACGGCACGTATTCGTATCGCTCGGCCGTATCGTGGTCGAACGTCGCGATTGCATCGACCGAATACGTTTCGACATGCTCGCCCTGATGACCGGCCGGCACCACGCGATATTCGGTTTCGTGATGGTCGATCTCGATCGGCTCGGCATCCAGTTCGAACAGGTTGATCACCGGCGAACAGAACAGTCGAACGTTATCGACGTTGAACCGCTGATCCGACGGGTAAGCTGCCTTCAAAACGATCTCGAGTTCGAAGCGGGTCGATTTCTCGGGCAGCTTCGTGACCTCCAGTCCACACAAATCGACGAACAGGAATTTTTCGCGGAACGTGAAGTATTCGAGCAGCAGCTGATATCCGGAAAACGCCGCGTCGGCTTTGGGCCACAGCCGTTCTTCCGTCGAAAATCCCGCCGGCTCGATCGTGACGCCCGGGAGCGGCACGGATTCGCCATCGCGTATTTCCGGAACGCGCCAATGAATCGAATCGACCTGGCGCGTCAACGCGAGATGCATCGCGAACGCGGTCGGCAGATCGGCGTTCAGGTGCAGCCTCAGCCGCGACAGATCCGTCTCCTTGCGCAGCGCCGATCCTTGCAACGCGAAGCCGACGCGAATCACCGAGCGGCCGTCGTGACGCACGGCCGGCCCGGCATGCGTGATCGAGATCGGCTGCAGCGCGACAGCCTGCGTCGTCCGATACAGACATTGCACCGCCCGCGGCGCGACGCCTTCCGCGCCGCTCGGGGAAGGCACGTTGATCGGCGCGGAACGCACCGGCACGCCGGCCGGCACGACTACCGTTTTCTGCAGTGTCTCGGCGACTGGCGTCAGCTCAACGATCGACAGCGACGGAATCATCCGCAGATAGTGCGGCCACAACAGGCTGACGAGCCCTTCGGTGAGTTCGGGCAACTCGTCGTCGAGTTTTTGGCGAAGCCTGCCGGTCAGGAACGCAAAACCTTCGAACAGACGTTCGACGTACGGATCGCGATCGCCGACACGGTCGAGATTGAGCAGGCGCGCACGGTCGGGATGCGCCTTCGCGAATTCCTTGCCGGATTCACGCAGGTAGCGCATTTCCGCTTCGTAGTAGCGCAGGATGGGATCGTTTTTGTCCATGAGAATCCGTTACGACAAAGTCAATGCGCGGGCGGGATCGAGCACGGTTAGCTCGGCCTGCAGTTCTGCGATGCGTCGCACGAGTGCCGGCTTGTCGGCATCCTTGCGGTTGCTCATCGCCTTCAGTGCTTTCATCAGTTGCTGCTTGACATCGAACGTCAGCGCCGGCTCCCAGCGCATCAGCGGCAGCGACCGGGTGGACGCGTCGAGTTCGGCCAGCAGCGCGAACGATGTATCGGGCCGGCCGGCATGATCGGCCAGACGCGCCATCACGAACCGCTGCAAGTAGCGATGGCGATCGGTCTTCATCCCCGGCAGCGTTTCGAGCCATGCGAAGGCCGTCTCGATGCCTTCGCGCGCGGCCAGTTCACGGGCCTGGGTTTCGATCTCCGGCCAGTCGCCGGCGGCGTCGCTTTCGCTATCGGCGAAAACGGGCAACGGCGCGACCGTCTCGCCCGCCTCCAAATCGCGCACGACCGCGTAGCGCGCAATCCATTCGAGTGTCGTGTCGTCGGCGAACGGCGTGCCGTCGCTGAATGTCAGGCGCTCGATGCCCGGCAGTCGTTCGAGAAACAGCGCGAAGTCGGCGCGCAGCAGTTCGCGCCACGCGCTGTACGGCATGCCGACGTGATCGAGCGCGACATGCTGGAAGTACTGCAGATCGAACCACAGGTGATTCACGCCTTCCATGAACGCGCCTTCCACGCGCTCGAGCAGTTCGTGCCAGTGCTTCTGCAGCACGAGACGCTTCATCTGCTGGCGCAATTCGGCACGTGGCGGTGCCAGACGCGTGTGCGATGCGGTATCCGACGGCGGCACGTCGTGCAACGTGTCCCAGCGAACGCTGCGCACGACGCGTACCGACGGCAAGTAGCCGTTTTCCCGCTCCCGCAACCACGCCGCCATCGAACGTGCCTGATCGAGCAGGTCGCGCGTCGACGCGATCGCCCCGTTCGACACGGGAACCGGCGCAGTCCTTTGCGGCGGGATCGCGCCCGGATTCGCACCGCGAGCCGGTTCCTCCTTGCGCTCGAAACGGGCAACCAGCGGCTGCAGATTCGGGCGTGCGGCTTCGGGCCAGTTTCCTGTCTGTTCGACGAGCACGTCGAGCGCAGCAAGCGCACGTTCGAGATCGGCTGTCGCAAAGTCGCCGCGGCTGTCCAGCGTGTCGATCATGCGCGAAGTCGCCAGCATTTCCAGCGCCGCCCGCTTCGCCTCGAACCGCGCGGGCAGCACGGCCTCGCCGAACCGGTCGACGAGCGAAGCAGCCAGCTCGAGTCCGTCGGCAAAGCCGGCCGGACCGTCCTGCCGCAATCTCGCAAACGCGTAGTAGCCGACCAGTCGCAGATCCTTCCCGGTTTCCTTGAGCAATTGCTCGCAGGTGCGGACGATCAGTCCGTCGTCGATTCCCGACAGCTTGTTTGCCTCGTCCTTCAGTTCGAAGAACGCATCCTCGTAACCGGGATCGCGGCCACATGCTTGCTCCCCGGGTATCGGAACCAGCCATGCCGCCCAGGCAGTCTGTCGGGATTCATGCAGCGAATCGACGCGAGGACCGCCTACAAGTGTCTTTACGAAATTGGCAAGCGTCATGGCAGGTCTCGGAACGCAAATACGTCGCCCAGCAAACGGAGGGCGTATCCGAACGGTTTGGTGGGGACATCGGAAGATGCCGAAGTCGTCGCCAGCGAAGACAGCGCCATCCGCGGCTCGCTCGTTGGTGGTTTCTCGACGGACGCGCTCGGACGTGCTTCAGCTATCGCGGTCGTCTGACGGGGCTCCTTCCCGGCCTCCACCGGCGTCGCTTCATCCGGCCACGTCATCGCAGCCGGCAGCCCCGGCGGCAACGGCACGGCGGCGTGCCTGGCCGCGGCAATCGCCGCGGCCGGCAACGGCGGCGGACTGGCCGTCGACACCTTCGGCCCGGCGCTCGCCGCCCCGGTCATGAAAATCCGTGCAGGCAGCACGAAGTTGCGCAACTGGAGAACGTCGAGCGGGCCCGCGCCCACCTCGCTGCGCAGTTGCACCTTCAGCGGGATGCCTTGGCTCGTATCCGGCGTCCAGGTCAGCAGGTAGCGTGCGTTGTCCTGTTGCGTGACCTTCGCTCGCTCGAACAGGCGAATCAGTCCGAAGCGCCCCTGCGAATCGAGCGCCGCCCGCAAGCCGCCCTGCTCCGTCTGCCATTCGATATGCGACAGGTTTTCGAGCGACTGGCCGGGCCATTCGAACGGCGTCCATTCCTGCTTCTGGTTGAAGTAGTGCAATTCACGGCCGGACAACACGAATCGCATGTCGGTAACGCCCGGCGTCGGCACCGCCTGCAACTCATAGCGCACGCGTGCATCGCCGGACGGGAACAGCACCGTCGAAATGCGCGTGAGTTTGTTCAATCCGCTCAGGAAACCCGGATCGATCGTCAGCGCACCGGAATCGGTGCCCTGCGCAGGCACCCAGCGGTCGCCCTGCCGCTCAATGACGCCGGCGAGCTGCGTCGTCACGAATTGCGTGATCACGCCGCCATCCGGCCGCATGAAGCGCGCCATCTCGGGCAGCGACGCATCGTTGTCCGAATCCGCGAACGGATAGCGGCCGCCGAACGACTTGTTCCAGTCGGCCACGATCGCCGTGCGCCAGATTTCGTTCAGGCTCGACGCGGCCGGCTGCACGATGACCTGCCATGCCTGATCGAACGGCGCGCGGAACAGCGCGCCGAAGCCGGACCATTGCTCGCCGAGGCTCGCTGCAACCCGGCTGGCATAGTCGCGGCTGTCGGCGATATCGGACGTCTTGCCCTGCAACACCGACTGGGCGGCCAGTCGCGCAACCGCATCCGGATCGGCGCTCGAGACAATCTGCGACGTCTTCAGGCGCATGGCCGTGATGCGCTCCAGATAGCGGGCGAGGCTCAGGTCGCCGGTTGCAGCCATTTGCGCGGCGGCGGTTTTGCCGTTGGCCGGCTCACCGGAGAGGAGATCGCTGCCGGTCAGGCGCAGGATCGGCCCGAACGCCGCGGCCAGCGGCGCGAGCGGCGGCTTGACCTGCTTCGACGGATCCTTTTCGTCGCCGCCGACGAGTTGCTGCGCCTTGCTGATCAGCGTGTCGGACAGCGACTGAGTATTGGCTCCCGTTCCCGCCTGATAGACGATCGCGTTCATCAGCGCGACGAGCGGCGAGCGTTGCGGATCACCCAGCAAGGTTAATTGATCGGCCGTGGCGGAAAGCGTCGGTGCCGGTTGCCAGCGCACGCTGTTGAGGAATTGTGCCCAGGCGCGCGCATAGTCGTCGAAATAGCGTTGGCGCAGTTCGTTCTTTAGTGTCGACAAGGACTGGCCGGCGGCCTTGGTATCGGAAAGCACCCAGTCGCTCGACACGTCGTGTTGCTCGCCGGCTTCGTCGATGGCCTTGGCGATCCGTTCGTCCCATGCTGCGCGCGTGAATACGCCCGGTATGGTCATGGTCGTGTTGAACAAGCCGCGGCTTGTCGCGCCGCTTGTACCGGCCTGGGATGCTGCGTCACCCAGCAGCGTGGCGAGCGATACCGGCGGGTACTTCGGTGCCGCTTCGTCGAGGATCTGCTGGTAGACCGCGTCCCGGGAATTCTGAATGCCCCGAACGCCGATCACCGTCTGGCGCGTCGCTGCGATCAACGTACTGTCCGGTGCGATTGCCAACGCAGCCGACGCCGACTTCGCGCCGGGCCCCAGATGGTTCGTGAAGAATGTAATGGCTTGCTGCCGCAAGTCCTCCCATCTGCCCGGGGACAACGATGAATTGACGGGGCGCGCGGGCATGGACGTCGCGACGAGCTGCGGTGCCAGGAATGCAGCCACCGCGCGCTCCGGTTTCGCGAGCATCAGATAGGTTTTGAGCGTGTCGTACGCGGCCTGCACCTGGGTATCGCCGCTGTTGGCGATTTCTGCATCGGAGAGCGATGCCAGTTGATGCAGTCGGGACTCGAGTTTCTGGCGGATGGGGGCGACGAGAATGCGGTTTGCCGCATCGGCATAGTGCGGCCAGAGGGCATCGAGCAATGCGTGATCGCGATTCAGGCCGAAGCGGGCACTCAGCGGTGCGCGGGTGCGCTGGTGAGCTTCAAGCGTGTCGATCTGTCGGTCAAGGTCGGTGAGCGTTTGCAGTGACTGTGTGAGATTCTGGGTTCCCTTGAGCTTCGAGAGCGTGTCTGCGGCACTTCCAATCGTTGCGCGGTTGACGAAGCCGGACAGCATCGTGCCGGCGAGCCAGAGGCCGATCACGGCGATCGCCATCCACGCTGCGGCGGTCGACGGCGAAAAGCCGACGCGGCGGCCGTGGACGTTGCGGCTGTGGTCGGCGATGGTTTGCCAGAGGGTTCGGTGTTGGTGACTGTGCGACGGATCGCTCCCCTTCGAATCGCCATCCACCAAATCGAATTCCGGAGACATCAATGCGCGATCTTTGAATAGGGGCGCAAACATCAACCCGTGAAGCGTATGTCTCGAAATAGCGGATTCAGCCGTTCGATGCAGCAGGTCGGATAGCGCTCCGTGCAACCTTGAAACATGCTGCGCCAGTTCGGCAGGGTAACGATCATCGGCATTCGCAGCCAAGCGCGCGACACCCGTGTCCGAGAGGTGGTCGACGAGATTTCGCAGCGATTCGTCAATCGTCGCCTCGCTCACGTGCGTGTTCGTCCACGTGAAGCCCATCGCTTCGTCCGGACTGGCACGTTTGCTCCCAAAGTCCGTAACATCCAGCAGATAGGCCGGCGCGGCCCAACGCAACGTGCGTGCAAAGCGAGCAAGCTGTGAGGCGAGTCCATCCACGTCGAACGCTGCATCGCCGGCACTTCGTTGACGGGTGATGGCCACAATCGCATCGATCGGACGGCGGCGGCGCAGGCGACGAATCCGATCGAGCCATTCCGTATCGAGTTTGTCGTCAATTTTCCTCGCATACAGCATGACCGTATTGCCACGCATCGCGTAGCCGGAATCGGCCAAGCCCGGCGCGAGCCGCCGGACGAGCGGATAGTCGCCGACGACCAGCACCCAGCGATCGCAATAACGCCATCGCCAGCCGTGCCGCTCCCTCAGGACCTGCGTAAGCAAGTCGGCACGAGTCGCAACATTGACCGTCGGACCGCTTCCCGACGGAGCAGGCGTGTGACGAGCGCGATCATTGACCCACTTCTTCACGGCACGCCAGCCGTTTGCCGGCCGAGACGAGTCACTGAAGCTGAAAATCAACAGGATTGCCACGAAGATGGCGCACAAAATGACGAGCGCCACTCCTCGATCCGCTTCGGCCACCCCCATCCAGTGCGGTCGCCTCCATACGATCAGCCCTGGAAGAACGACAACGGCAAGAGCCCCGAACAAGTCAAGTTTGAAAATCCGGTTCATTCGGAAGTGCGTGTGTTGTTGATGCGTTATTCAGGTTCTTCACGACAGCGATCAGCACATGGCATTCGTCGCGCTGTGCGATCACCTGCGGCTTTGGCGATTGACAAGCCATATACGTTGCGCAAGCTGCCGCAAGCCATCCTGCCGAGATTCCCGCGTTGCCGACGATTCGATCGAGGTCAAACTCCGGAACCACTCCGTCTTTCTTTCCTTCCGGACTGTCCGCTCTCAGTGCCGTGCGCAGGAAGCCTGCCGCTGCACTATCAAGCCCAGTCATCCACAGCGCTCCGACATCGTTCGGCGCCGCATCGCCCCACTGAAGCCCATAGGTCAGCGCGTGGCCGGGATCGTCATGGCCGGCTCGCCGCGGACGATGGAATGCAGCGATCGGCCGCAATTCGAAACGCGACGCAAGGACATCGGAAATCAGCAACAATCCGACCGCGGCCTCAGCCGATCCGGGCGCGGGTTGCTCTGCAATCGCTTTGTTGAGCGCCACGGATACGAGCAAGACCGCATGCTGATGCAACGACCCATTCCGATCGTCAAGCCAGGCATCGAGCGCCATCAGGTCGAGCGGTTCGGCCGCACGGTCCGTTCTCGCGAAGCGCAACTCGTGGCGCCTCCATTCCGCCCGCCACAGCTCGACCACGTCGTGGCCTCCGACATAGCCGGAAATATCGAGCAAGACGCGTAGCGGCAGGTCCGCAGGGAGCGCATTGAGGGTTTTCTTCAGATCGTTCAACAGTCGCTCGTACAGCCATCCGAGGACCTCTGCATGACGCTCCGGATCGTCAGCGGCCAGGCAAGCTTCGATCGGCTCGAACCATCTTGCTGAAACCGATTCGTTTTCGTTCTGCTCCGAAGCCTTGGCGCTTAGCTTCAGCGTTCCATCGACGATCTGTTCGATGCCATTTTCCGTATCGTCAGCCGTTACACGGGCAGCCGCCGCAAGAACCAGCATTGGCACGCTCTCGCGCGCAAAAGCCTGCGTTTTGTACTTTCTGGTCGCATCATTCCAGGCTTGAACTTTCGCGCATTCGAGTTCGTGCGCCCGATAGCGCCGAGACACCACGAAGGCGGAAAAAACCGTCGGATAGACGGTGACGCATACCCAGAACCACGGCGTATAAGTCGGTTCGCCCTCCGGCCATAGCATCAACACCACCAATACGCCAGCCACTGTCAGCACAATGAACACCGCAGCCCAGAGAATTCGCGACGGCGATTCATCAGGGGCCGGCTTCTCAGGCGGAAGGGACGAGAAATCCAGTGCCATCGATTAACGGCGCCCGCTATTCGGAAGAGAAGAAATCAAACGGCACCCGCACTCGCACAAATCATCGTGTTGAGCGACTTCCAGACCGTCATCGAACGCACCCGAAGTTGCCGTCGCGATACGGTTGTCGCCGTGTTGCGGGCAAGTAACGGGATCGTGGAGTCGAGCAAGCGGACGACCCATGAAAAAACGTGTATTCGAGCCGGCCGTTACATGGCCACCGCCGGTATGGCTGTCTCCGACGCGCACGATGCCCGCCATATGTACCCCCGAAATAAACTGGAATCGCCACTGCAATTCGACAGTGAGCGAAATTGATATTGGGTTATAAGCGCCCCGGCAACCGGGCAGCTGGCTTCATCGCCTCGCTGACCTGCCTGACGCGCTCACCGTGCTGTTCTTCGCGCTTGCGCGTCTTGTCCTCGTCGACGTAATCGCTGGCGCCGAAGGTGTCGATAGCACGTGTCTGGAAATACAGATTCGACGACAGCACATGGTCGTGCCAGCTCGTCAGCATCGTGTCGTGAACCAGCAAGTCGAATAGCGCCATGACTTTGGGCGGCAGCGGGTTCTTGCCGCTCAGGCCCATCTTCCACGCCTGGATCAGCGCTTCCTGTTCCGGCGTCATCATCCACGCCTCGATCATCGAAGCGCTGAACTCCGGGTCCGCGTCCCACGGCAATGAACCGTCCTGAGCCATTTCGCGCACAAGATCTGCCGATTTTTGCAGTCCCGCTTGCCGGGATTCGCGTTGCATCAGTTCTTCCGATTCGCTTTGGATGCGGTCCCAGACGCCTACGGAGGGGCGCTTTTGCTCGATACCCGCGTCGCGACCGGCGTTCATTTCCGGCAACACCGCGTTGTGCCAGCGCGCATAGGCCCTGCCAAGCGTCTCTCGATCCGCAGCCGGCCGCTGATTGCGCAGCGCGAGATACGCTGCCTCTGCATCGTTGCGTTCCTTCAGAAGTACCCGATGCCGGGCGGCGAGGTCATCGAAGCCGCTCGTCACGGTTGCGCGAAATGCCGGCGACTGGTAGCGAAATGCCGGCGACTGGTAGCGAACTGCCATCCAGCGCAGGAAAACCTGCATGTGTTCAAGAAAATTCAGACGTGCGACGTAAGGGACTATCTGTCGATAGGCGTCGATCAGTTCTCCGATTTTGTAGGTGGATTTTCCGTCGGAGATGGGTTTTGCCAGGGTAAATTTCATGAACGTTTCACCCTTGAACTTGAATAGATCTTCCATCGTATCGAGCACGACACCATGCGAAACCGCTTCGTTAAGCATGTCACGCAAAACGACTCGCTGCAGTTCCGCACGTGCTCCAAGCGTTCCAGGCGGTGCGCCACCGGTGATGTCTTCGCTCGTTCCAGGATAGAGGTACTGAAGTCCGCGCGTGTTCTCGAGACTATCGAGCCGCTGATAGAAGCGCAGTTCATGTGCCGCAGCAAAATGCACGCATCGCTGCACCGACGCCGGGACCGCGAGGTCGCGATCCCCGTAGTTCTGTTTGAGCAGGCCAAGGATCGGCACAATCCCGAGCAGTTTGTTTTCCTCCATCACCGACGACACGGCGTCCAGCAGCCCCAGGAACTTGATTTCGATCGGAATAGCCGTTTGGTTGGGATCTTTCGGATCTGTATAAGCCAACTTCGTATCGCTCGGGCGCTTGTACTTTTGAGTCAACTCGTTCGCCAGCGCCCGAGCAATAACACAACCCCGATCTGCACCGAAAATGGATATCTGAATCCGCTGGACTTTCGGCATTTTCTGCTTGACGTCGTCGACTGATTTTTCAAACTGCGTCATCGCGGCCGCCATCCGATCCTCGACACCTGTTCCAAATACGCGCGCAACGGCTCGGTCGTCACGAAACCATGGAATCGAATCGATCGCCACGCCAAAGAACACCGATTTAGCGGCACTTTGGGCGATTGACGGTAAATTCTTCTTCGCGTCGTAAAGAATCGCGCGCGTAGCGGCGCGACCGCGTCGAACCCAGCGGTTGTCACGCTGCAGTTGCAGCACGCGGCCGATATTGCGCGGCGCGGATTCGACTGAGTCGACCAGATCTTTGAAAGACTGCACGACTGGTCGAAACGAGAATTCCTTGAGGCCCTTCTTGAATCCTTCCGTAATAGTATCTTTTGGATTGGTGGGAAGCCGTTTCAAGCCGGTTACGCTCTCGCCGACGTTAACTCCGATCGAAGCTGCCGCTTCGGCTCCTTGCTTTCCGAGCTTAAATATCGCAGAGACGACTTGCCCCTCTCTCGCCTCCTTGTTCAACTCTGTCCCGAGACCAGAATAGTAGAATCGATACCAGAACTGATTGGGCTCTTGCCTCTGACGTCGATCCTTGTTTTCACGATGAGCCTCCCAGAGGCGACAAATGTTTGAATATCGGGAAGTGTTCTTGTCATCGTGGTCTCGATGACGACCGAATCCGTCGAAGAAAAATCCGATATGTACAACGGCACCGCACGGAATGCAGTCGTCTTTCGGGTATGCCTTCTGATTCTCGCCTATCGCAGCACGAACTTCGGGCGGGGTTCTATCACATGAATCGAGGAGAGTTTTATTAGTCATGCCGCTCTCTGACAGGGTTTCACTCAAAACGGTAATTCTTGATTTCTTGGACAGTCACGTCAGGCAGATTCTGCATCGCCGCACCGAAGGCGCCTGGCCGACCTTTCGCCTCAGCCAAGATTCGCCGCACGATCGGATGCTCATCAAACCTGGGATTCACAAGCTGCCTGTAGTACACGTACTGCTCCAGATCCGTCGTGTCGGTCAGGCGATACTTCAGCCAACCCTGCGACGCGATACGTGCCGTGCGCCTGTAGGCCACGGCCATGTCGTCCCCGTCCGGGTTCGCCGCCTTACCGTATTTAGTCTGAAACCAGTGATCCACTTCCGTGTAATCGATCCTCGTCCCACTCATGTCGCTACGAATCTCAAACTCGATGTGATCGTCCGGGTAAAAGTGCACGGCAAGCACGTCCTCTCCTGCTCCACCCTTGATCTTTGTCGGCGGAAATTTGACTTCCGTCGTCTTGTGGATCTTCTTGATGGGCGCATATAGATCCTTGATGGCTTCATCCGCGTCATAAACTTCCCATTCGACCGTGAAATCCGTTCCCTTCAGCTTGTAACAACAAGTTAGGCTTCCGGCGCCCGCGCTCGGCGGCAAATCTCCCCCACCGCTTGCTCTGTTGCCATATCTGTCACGAATCGTGAACTCGCTCAGATTGAACGGTGTGTAATTGAGTCCCATGACGCTGACACTACGGTAGGTCGGTTCGGATGAAAACGCGTCGCAACCGGCTAACGTCGAGACGACGGCGAGCAAGACGAAAAACCGCTTGACCATTGCTGAAATACCTCCGAGTCACGAACACAACAACCGCGAAACGACGCCTAGTTAAAGCGACTCCGCTTGATCTCTTGCACAACGGCATCCGGCAGGCTCTGCATCGCCGCGCCAAAGGCGCCTGGCCGGCCTTTCGTCTCCGCCAAGATTCGCCGCACGATCGGATGTTCATCAAATTTTGGATTCACAAGCTGCCTGTAGTACACGTACTGCTCCAGATCCGCCGCGTCGGTCAGCCGATACTTCAGCCAACCCTGTGACGCGATACGTGCCGTGCGCCTGTAGGCCACGGCCATGTCGTCTCCGTCCGGGTTCGCCGCCTTACCGTATTTAGTCTGAAACCAGTGATCCACTTCCGTGTAATCGATCCTCGTCCCACTCATGTCGCTACGGATCTCAAACTCGATGTGATCGTCCGGGTAAAAGTGCACGGCAAGCACGTCCTCCCCAACTCTTCCCGTAACCTTTTCTGGTGGAAATTTAACCTCCGTTGTTTTGTGAATCTTCTTGATGGGGGCGTAGGGGTCTTTCATGAATTCGTCCTGGTCATATACCTCCCATTCGACCGTGAAATCCGTTCCCTTCAGCTTGTAGCAACAAGTTAGGCTTCCGGCGCCCGCGCTCGGCGGCAAATCTCCCCCTCCACTCGCTCTATTGCCATATTTGTCACGAATCGTGAACTCGCTCAGATTGAAGGCCGTGTAATTGAGCCCCATGATGCTGACACCACGGTAGGTCGGCTTAGACGAAAACGCATCGCAACCCGCTAGTGCGAGCAATACCACCGACAACGCAAAGAGCCGCCTAATCATGCGAGACCTCTCCATCATTCCCGGACTCCGAAGTCGCGCGTGTCGCCTCCCGCAAGACATCGGCGTCGATACGACTCAACGCGTCTCCGAACGTCCGCTCGCCGCGCATCGCATGCGCCAACCGCTCACGAATCACCGGATGCTCATCGAATCGCGGCGAAATGACGACGCCCTTTGAGACGTAGTTCAACAGGTCGTCATCGTCGGCAATACGGTATCGACGCGCACGTTCCAGTTGTTCGGAAACACACTGATAAAGCGTCAATTCCGTGAAATCGTCGAGCATCGCTCCATACATCATGCGCAACTGCATCGCGAGCTTGTCGGCACGACCGAGATGCAGCAACACCATATGCTGCTCAATTGTCATCACCTGCTCTCCCTCGACGACCGCATCGACCACACCCGCATCGTTGGGCCAGACGGTCTCGCTCAATTCACGCTCGCGATACCAGATCTCGGCACACGGCGCGAGAAATGTCCGAGCCTGTTCCGCGCTCCAAACTGCCCGTAACCGGGCAAGAATCCGGTTGTCATAGAAATGCAGGAAGTACGCGCGCTTGTCTGGCGTCGAGTAACGGCAGAACGATCGGAAATGCTCGACCAGAGACCGAATCGGAAACGGAGACCATATCCACGTCAGCATGTACAGTCCGATCGACTCCCTCCAGAGCCGCCGGACAAGCCGACTCTGTAGATCGCGCGGATCATCAAATGCGAAGCGATCGATCGCAATCAGATAGGGGGCAATGTCCGTATAGGACTCGAGAACGCTGCCATCCCACAGTGACCGCCATTCAAGCCGGGGGACGTTAGCCAGCAGTTTGTCGACGTCCGGATTGGCGCGCGCATCGGCAAGTATGTACAGGTGCGCCGAAACGCGCTCTGCATCGAACGCTTCGAATTGCGCCAACAATCGATCACGCCACGCGTCCCATGCCGCGTCCAAGTCACTGGTTGGCTTCTCAAGCCCGGTTCCGGTCATCAGGCGACCTCCGTCATCGCTTCGACACCACGGTGTGCATCAAGCAAGCACTCCTTGCATGGCCCGATGGGCATACTCGGCAGAGGAGTCGAAAGCGAAGCAGGACCGGTCCAGTGGAAATTTCCGCACTTGAGCGTGATATCTCCCGGGCATCCGAGTTCGATGTTGCCGCCATCGATCTTGAGATAGGCGCCACCGCTTGTCAGCGTCAACGCTCCGCGCGAGGCCGCGAGAATCGCACCATCGCTACTGGTGAAGTTCATGTCCTTCGACGCCGACAACGCCATCGCACCCGTGCGGGCCTGGACGACGACATCCTTTTTAGCCGCAGTGACCCGTACCCCCTGTGCTTGCGCGAAGAGCGATACCTGCCTTCCCGCCGCGACGGTGAAGCTCCGCATGATCCCGACGTCGAAATTCCCGCCCGCCGTCGCGATCAAGTTCCGGTCGGCATTGACCTGTAAATGCTCCCCGGACGTGAGCCCGATACCTGATGGTGCACTCGCAAGAATCGCCGAACGCTTCAAGCCATCCAGTGCTTCCGCATAGAATGACTTCTGTTGCTGCAACTCGGAGACGGTCGCCTCCGCCGCCCGTACCGCCTCGGAAAGTGACTCCATGCGATCAATCGCCCGCAGCAACTGCTCCTGCGCCTCTTTCATGTCGAGTTGATGCCCCGAGGCGGCAGCCTGCGCTTCAGTACTCAACAGCAAGCCCTTCGGGCCGCGCGCCGCAAGATGCCCGTCCGTCCGTAACTCGGCCCCTTGACCGCGTTCGTTACGGCCATCGTCCACCATGTGCCCCAGATTCAGCTCACTGGTCTGAGTCGGCGTCGTGAGATGAATATGCTCGACACCCTCCTTATCCTCCATCCGCAACTCATTCCGCGCCGCCGTACGAATAAGATTCCGCGTATGGTTCAGGTTGTTCACCAGATCCGGATGCACGCTGTCATGCATCGCCCCGATGATCACCGGCCGGTTCGGATCGCCGTCGGTATGAACGATTGCCACCTCCGCCCCGTCGATCAGCGGAAAGTGATGCCCGTAGTTGTCGCCGATATAAGGCTTCGCAAACCGCACCGGCCGACTCGTCCCACCCGGGCTCCATTCATCGAGATCGAACGGCAGCTTGATCACGTACCAGCCCTGCTCGGTCAGATACGCATACTTGTAATTCCCCGGCGACGTAACGCGCGCCGGCAGAATCCCGTCAACCACCGGCCGCGACACCGAAGCCATCGGCGTACGCCACACGCGATCCGACGGAATCCCCTCGAACGCCACCCAGTACGACTCGTTCCGCCCGCCGTGTGACTCGACCGACGTCACGAACACCCCATGCTTCGCATCGGCCGGCTTCGGCTCAATCCGCATCACCTCACCGGCTTCGAGCCAGAACGGATTACCCGTCCCCTTGAACGTGATCTGCTCGGCCAGATAGGCTTCGTGCCGCAACCGGGCGACCTGCTTACCCTCGTCGGGCGTCTCGTAATGCTCGCCCCAGCGATAATCGACGGCGTTCGTCGTCTTGTCGTCACGCGCTGTGTTTTCCTCGACCAGCAACGACACCTCGGCCTGCCGATGGTTGTAGTCATGCAGCCGCACCGCCTCCGGCACGCGCTTCATCTCGCGCCCGAGCGCCTTGATCGCCTCGGCGCCGGCGCTCTCCAGCCCCGAGTCACGTCGATACGGCACCGTACGCTGCTTGCGCGCATACGCATCCAGATCGTCGCCGAACACGACCACGGCATGGTCCTTCTTCTGCTCCCAGCGAAACCAGATCCCCTCTTCCGTGCAAATGCGCCGGATGAAGGCGAACGTCGTCTCGCGATACTGCGTCACGTACTCGCGACGCTTGTACTGTCTACGCAACTGAAACCGGAAATCGACACCCGCGCGATACCCGTAATGCCGCAACGTACCGGTCACGATCTCCTCGACCGACTGCTTCTGAAACAAACGGCTCGTCACACCACGATCGAGATCGGCCAGCGTCGGCTCCAGCACGACCCGGTAGCGCGTTTCATCCGCCGACGTCTCCAACTCGTCGAACTGCGTGATCACGCCGTGAACCGTATAGGCCGCAGGCTTCGTGCTGAACCGCGCCGCGTTCTCCCCGAACATCTTCCGCAGGTAATCCATGTTCGGATCGATCGGATCGGCACTGAACCTCGCCGGCCGACCCAGCACCTGATCCATCGGAATCACCGCCGCCGGACTTGTGAATTCGATCTCGTACCGATAAAGCTGGCTCACGCGGTCCAGCCCGGTGAACCTCAGGATCGAGAACGGCGCCGGATGCGGCGCCAGCTTCAATTCATAAGCCTGCGTAGGCAAAATCATCGACATGGATTCTCTCGGTTGCACAAAACGCGCTGCTCCGCCGGGGCAACCATCGACTCCCCGGCGGCTCACACACAAACGTCGGATCAGTTCTTGGCCTTCGGCATCTGCGACACGAGCGACAGCCCGATATCCATCCCTTCGACCTGGAAGTGCGGCACGATGAACAGCTTGATCCGGAAGAAACCCGGGTTGTCGTCGATGTCCTCGACCGTCACCTTCGCGTCGCGCAGCGGGTGCGACGCCTGCAGCTCATCGCCCGGATCCTTCATCTCGGTCACGAGCCCCTTGATCCAGCCGTTCAGCTCGAGTTCGAGCAGACGGCGATCCTTGGTCGTGCCGATGTTCTCGCGCTGGATCAGCTTCAGGTAGTGCGCGATACGCGACAGCAGGAAGATGTACGGCAGCCGCGCATTGATGCGGCTGTTCGCGGTCGCTTCCTTGGTCTCGTACAGCGCCGGTTTCTGCGCCGAACTCGCCGAGAAGAAGCATGCGAAATCGTGGTTCTTGTAGAACGACAACGGGATGAAACCGAGATTCGCGAACTCGAATTCGCGCGTTTCGGGGATCAATACTTCGGTCGGAATTTTCGGCTGGTAGCCGGTGCCGAGGTCGTACAGGTGGACCGGCAGATCCTCGACCTTGCCGCCCGCCTGCGGCCCGCGAATCTGCACGCACCAGCCATTGCTGACGAAGCTGCGCACCATGTTCGCCGCGAACGCAAATGACGCATTCATCCACAGGTACTTGTCGTGGTCGGGGCCCTTGACGGCTTCCTCGTAGTTGAACGCCCGCACCGGCGCCGTATCCTTGCCGTATGGCAGACGGCCGAGCACGCGCGGCATCGTCAGGCCGACGTAACGTGCGTCGTCGGTATCGCGGAAGCTCTTCCACTTGATGTATTCGGCGCGATCGAAGTAGTTGCCGATGTCCTGGATCGCCGCCACTTCCTCCATCGACTGCTTGCCGAAGAACGCCGGCCCGACCGAGCCGATGAACGGCATGTGCGCAGCGGCGGCCACCTTCGAGATGTTCCGCAGCAGCGCGACATCCATCGGCGAATGGGCAAATTCGAAATCGCTGATCATTGCGCTGATCGGCTGGCCGCCCGGCGTGTCGTACTCCTCGATGTACGTCAGCCGATACAGGCCGCTCTGGATCAGTTCGGGGGTGTCCTCGAAGTCGCGCTGCAGCGCGTCCTTCGACACGTCCAGCACCTCGATGCGTGCGTTCTTGCGGAAATCGGTCCGGCTCACGAGCATCTTCAGGCCACGCCAGCGCGCTTCGAGCGCCTGGAATTCCGGCGCGTGCATCACCGCATCGAGCTGACGGCCGATCTGCCGGTCGATCTGGCCGATATGGAAATCGAGCAACGACTTGTCCAACCGGTCGACCGGTTGGCTCGCCTTCGCGACGAGTTCGAGGAACGCGCCCATCCCGCGCGCGATGCGCTCGTCGGCCGACGCCTCGGACAGCATGTCGTTGTCGCGGAACGCCTCGAGCGGGCGTGCTTCGTTGACGGGCTTCAGGTTGATCTTGCTGCACAGCGACGCATAGACGCTGTCGATATCCGCGTGCGGGGCGTCCAGCACAACGGTCTCGGTCGCGCCGGCCTGCTGCGTTTCGGTGGGTTTCATGTCGGGTCCTGTCTGCGATCGAATCGCTACGATGTTGCGAAATGCGCTGAACGCGCGCTTTGCCTGGCGTCGCTCACGCATGCCCTTCCGGCTGCGTCGCGGCAGTCGCGATCTGCGCGAGTTCGCCACGGAGCTTCGCGGACAGGCGTTCGTCCTTCAGCACCTTCTCGAACTCGCGGCGGAACATGCCGTTGTCGAGCAGATTCGATTTGAGGTCGCGCAGCAGATTGCGCATCGCAAGGAGCGCCTGAAGCTCGGGAATCTGGCGCGCGACCTGCTCGGGCTCGAAATCCTTGATCGACCGGAACGACAGGTTGACGGGCAACTCCGAGCCGTCGCCGGCCAGCGTGTTGTCCGCAGCGATCTTGAGATCCGGTGCGTAATCGGCCAGCACGGCATCGAAGTTGTTCTTGTCGATGTTCACTTTCTTCCGCTCGGCAAGCGGCGCCTGCTCCCGGCCGGCGCTGAAGTCGCCCGCCACCAGCAGCTTCAGCGGCAGCTCGACCTTCTTTTGCGCCCCGCCCGTATGCAGATCAAGGGTGATCGACACCCGGCTCTTCGGGATCTCTCGCTGAAAGCTATCCAATTCGTTCTCCTTATCCAAGGAAGCTTGAAGATTCCGCGATGTGCACCCGCAACTACCGGTGCGCTGTCGTTCACGTCACCCTTGCTCAACCGCGCAGCACGTATTGACGGACGACCGATTCGGATATTCGCGGCACGGCATCCGATTCAGCCGGCAGAAAATATCACGCACTTTCACATGAAGTAAACAACCTAAACTCGAAATCGACCTTCAATCACAAATTCGAGCCATAAAACAATACAAGTACGAATACAGAAAACCGTCCACACATCATCAAACCGACCTCGACCCACATCCAAAGTCAATCTCAAATAACCAAACATTCAGCCTAACTAGCTGATTTTTATACACAAAAATCAACTCATAAGATCACTAAAATCTCAATAAAACAGCGCATCACAAACCCACGAATCAGAAAACAAGATCGCCCTCAAAATCCAAACCACCGAATCCGATCATATCTCTATATAAATGACACATTCGTCAACAATTCCTCTAATCACGGGGTATACGAAATCAGAAAACGATGGTTAGAATCGGCGCCTCATAATTCCAAATCGATATTGACCACACCATGCGGATCGAAAAGCCGCTCTGGCATGAAGGGCTGATTCTCACGCAGCAGCACTTCCAGCAGCAGGACCGCTGGAACGGGTTCGCGCTGCAACAACTGGCGTCGGCATTGTCCGTATCGCCATGGGGAACACTGAGCGTCGAGATCGACGAGGAGGCACTGTCTTCCGGACGCCTGAAGCTCACCCGGCTGCAACTGCGCTTCCCCGACGGCACGCCGGTCGACACGACCGTCGCCGATGCGTTGCCGCCGGCGCGCGACCTCGCCCGCGAGTTTCCGGCCGATGCCCAGACCGTCGACGTGCTCGCCGCACTCGCGCTGCCCGACGCAAACGGCAGCAACTGCCGTTTCGACGAAACGGCACTGGCCCGCCCGCGTCGCGCGTACCGCGAATTCGTCAAGGTGACGGACCTGAACGGAACGGCGGAAGCCGAGATCGCCGCCGAACGCCATGCGGTCAGGTTGCTGTACGACCATGAATCGCACGCAGACGATACGACATGCGCAATCGCCCGCCTGACGCGCACGACGAGCGGCCAGTTCCAGGTCGATCGCGGATACGTGCCGCCCTGTCTGTCGCTGTCGGGCCATCCGCTGCATATCGAGCGCATCCATCGGCTTGCGGATATCCTCGCCGCAAAAAGCGCGCTTCTCGGCGCGCGGCGCAGCGAACGGATCGAGCAGGTCGCCGAATACGGTATCGCCGACGTCCAGCTCTTCTGGCTGCTGCACTGCATCCATCAAGCATGGCCGCAACTGCGCTTCCTCGCGTCGCATCCGGCGCAGCCGACAGATCGCCTGTACCTGATACTCGCCGAGCTGGCGGGATCGTTGATCACGTTCTCCACGCGCGTGCCGCTGACCGACATCCCGCCCTACGATCATGCCGCCGCACACGGCGTCTTCGCGACGCTCGAATCGCTGATCCGCGATCTGCTCGACGCGATCATTCCGTCGCGGGTCGTGTCGATCGGGCTTTCACACACGGCAACCACAACGTGGGTCGGCCAGTTCCGCGACGAGCGGATCGTCGAAGGCGCAGCGGACTGGTACCTGTCCGTCAACGCAGCATTGCCGGCGTTCGATCTGGTCGAGCAGTTCCCGCGCCTGTGCAAGATCGGTGCGCCGGACGACGTCGAGCACATCGTCAACTCCGCGGTGGCCGGCATTCCGCTCAAGGCCGTGCAGCGCGTGCCCGGTGCCATTCCCGTCCGGCTGGACAACCACTACTTCGCGCTCGACGCGCATGACGCCGCGCATGCGCGGATGCTGGCCTCACGCGCTTGCCAGATCTACCTGCCCGCGTCGATTCCGGACGCGTCGATCGAACTCTATGCGGTGCTGCGCTGATGAATGCCATCGTCTCCTCCCGTCACGATTCCGCGCTGCTCGCGCGCGAGCCATCCTCCGATCGTGCGCCCCGGCCTTCGATACGGGCGCAGTTGCGCGATACCGCGCTGCTCGTCACTCACCTGTCGAACGGCGGGCAGGTCGACGGCCAGGAGAACCTGCGTCAGCAGTGCGTCACGCTCATCGCGCAGTTCGCCACGGCGCTCGATGCGCAAGGGGTCGCGGCCGACGTCCGGGACGACGCCGTCCTCGCCCAGTGCGGGCTGATCGATGAGGCGGCATTGCGCTACCTTCCCGCGTCGGACAAGGGAAAGTGGGAGTCCCAACCGCTGCAGGTCGACCGATTCGGCACGCATGATGCGGGAACGCGCATTTACGAGCGCCTCGAGCAGCGGATGCGCGAACCCGCGCCGAACGTCGACCTGCTCGAATGCTATGCGGCCGTGCTCGGCCTCGGGTTCCGCGGCCGTTACGCCGCCCGCTCGGGTCCGTCGCCGGATGCCCACGACGGCGAAGCGAAGCGGCAGGCATTGATCGCTGCGCTGGTCGCCCGGATCGACCAGTTGCGACCGGCCGCGCGGCCGGGGTTCGTCACCGACCGGTCGAACACGCGGCTGATCGATCGGCTCAGACACCTGTCTCCGTGGGCGATTGCGGGAACCGCCTGCGCGATCGCGATCATCGTGTGGTTCGCGTGGGATCGCATCCTCGACGCGGAACTGGCACGACTCGTCCAGCAAGCGACGCGGCCGTGAACGTCGATACCGCCGTCCCGTCGGCAGCAACACGCGCCGATGCCGATGCCGCACGCGCGGCCCTGTCGGGACTCGGCTACCCGCTGCGCACGGTCGTGACGATCTCGGCCGGTCTGGCGCTTGCCGTCATCGGAAGGGTGTTGCCCGTCGACCGCGACGTCATGTGGGGATTGATGGCCATCGTCGTCGCGCTGTCGGCGCTGATCGTCGGGTTGCATGCGTGCAGATTGACGCAGGCCCGCGAACGGCACGTGCGCGTGATCGCGCAACTCGGCGCGGCAACCGCCGACCTGCCCGTCGCGCTGCGCACCAGCATGCCGCTCGTTCTCGTCATCGGGGACGGTCTGCCCGCCATGTTCGATCGCGGCGCAAGCCCGTCGCGTTTCATCCACGTCGGCGACGGCGCCATCTGGTTGCGGGCCGATCGCCCGCAGGACCTTCCCCGCCTTGCCGTTGCGGTCCGCCAGTGGCGGAACGGTCATGCGCCCGATTGCATCGTGTTGTCGGTCGCGCCGGGACTTCATGCGAGCGACGACCTGCTGTCGCAAACGCTGCGCGTCATCCGGCAGGCAGTGGCGGACACGTCGCGCATGCTCGGCACGTCGCTGCCGGGCTATGTCGCGATCTATCAGCGACTCTCCGATTCGGCCGTTTCAGCGGGACCGGCAACCCGGTGGTATAGCGTATCGGCACGCTCACCGATCGCGGACATGCACCGGTTCGACGCCGCGATCGACGCCGCCGAATCCGATGCCCTCCACGCCGGCGCAAACCCTGCTGCCGCGGCCCGCGCCGCCGGGATCGCATCCATGATCGGATGGACTCGCCGTATCGTGTTCGACACGCTGACGGACCGACGCCAACCTGCGTCGCCCTGGCCGTTGTTCGGCGCCGGCTGGATCGACCATGGTCCGGCGACGGCCCTCGACAAGCCATGGGAACGCGAAGTCCGGGCGCGCACGGGCATCGCGCCGGCCGTACTATCGGCATCGCCCGCGCCGTGGCCGCTGCCGCAGCCGCTGATCGACGCGATGCCGCGCCGCGCGCGGCGATCGCCGCGCGTCACCGCGGTCGCGCATGTCGTCGCGATCGCGGCTTGTGCGGCCACCGTCGCCATCTGCGGTGCAGCGACAAACAACGCAGCGCTGATGACCCGAATCGGCGACCACGTTGAGCGCTATAACCGTCTCCCCGCTACGCAGGAGGCCGCGAAACGCGATGCGCTCAAAACCCTTTCGTCGGACCGCGATCAGCTCGATCGATATGCGCGCATCGGCGTGCCGCTCCGACTGTCGTTCGGCACGTATCGCGGCGCTCGACTGCTGCCGGTGCTCGGCGACGCGATCGCCTCCTACCAACCGCCCGCGCCGCCGCCCGCCGTCGTCACGCTGGACAGCATGTCGCTGTTCGACAGCGGCAACGCAAGGCTCAAGCCCGGCACCACGCGCGCGATGGTCGATGCGCTCGAACTGATCAAGGCCAATCCCGGCAAGCGCGTGCTCGTCGCCGGCTATGCGGACGACCAGGGGCGCCCCGACCGCAACCTGAAGCTGTCGATCGACCGCGCGACCGCCGTGCGCGACTGGCTCGTCGATGCATCGGGCATGCCGACGACGCAATTCGCGATTCAAGGCTACGGCGATACGCGGCCGATCGCGGACAACGCCACGCCCGCGGGCCGGGCCAGGAATCGTCGAGTCGAAATCACGCTGGTGCCCGACATGCCGGCGCCGGCCGTCTCGACCGGCGCCGCGAGGTAATACACGTTTGGGTTCCCGGGGCATCCGTCCCGGGTTTGTCAGCGCCGGAATCCGGTTCCGGCGATTCGCAGTACGAAGAAGAAGGAGTGAACAAATGGCAATTCCGGCCTACATGTGGCTCAAGGACGACGGCGGTGCGGACATCAAGGGTTCGGTGACCGTCCAGGATCGCGAAGGCAGCGTCGAACTGGTCGCGTTCGACCACGGCGTGCACATTCCGACCGACGGCAATACGGGAAAGCTCACCGGTACACGCGTGCACAAGCCGATCACGCTGACGAAGGAGACGGACGCGTCGACGCCGTATCTGTACAAGGCCGTGACGAGCGGCCAGACGCTGAAGTCGGTCGAGATCAAGTGGTACAAGATCGACGACGCGGGCAAGGAGAAGGAGTATTTCAACACGAAGCTCGACAACGTGAAGATCGTCGCCGTGAAGCCGAAGATGCTCGACATCAAGAACCCCGCCTACGAGAAACACAACCATCTCGAAGACGTCGAACTGCGCTACGAGACGATCACGTGGTCGTACAAGGACGGCAACATCATCCACAAGGACACGTGGAACGAACGTTCCTGACGCGCTGACCGACGGGCGGAATCCGGCGCGCCCGCGCGCCGGGTGCCGCTGCGCCGGTCGCCGATTCGCAGTCGCGCCCGCCGGTTCGCATGGGCGTCGACGAATGCACGCCCGCCTCCCCTCCTGATCCGATATCGACATGACGCCGCCTCTCCGGGACGCCTCCCATCTCATTCGCCGCCTCAATCCCCATTGCGCGCGCGCTCTCGAAGCCGCCGCGAGCCTGTGCCAGACCCGGCTCGCCGACGAAATCGCGGTCGAGCACTGGGTGCTGAAACTGATCGAAGCGGACGACGGCGACATTCCGGCGATCCTGCGCCACTACGGTCTCGATATCAACGCGGTGTGGGATGCGTTGATCGACGTGATCGACCGCATGCCGCGCACGCTGCGCGGCATGCCGGCGCTGTCGCGGCAGCTCGCCACGGTGATCGAGGATGCGTGGACGCATGCGATGTCGGACGATTCCGACGGCACCATTCGCTCGGGCCATCTGCTGCAGGCGATCGTCGACGCGCCACACGTGTTGCGCACGCAGCGTGCGTGGCCGCTGTTGTCGGTTTCGAGCGCGCAGATCCGGCGCGTGCTGCCCCGGATCGGGCGACGTTCATCCGAGAACGCGTCCGACGGCATGACGTTGCAGCCGCAGACGTCGCCCACCGCCGATCAGTCCGGCAACGTTGCGACAGCGGCGTCCATCGATCGTCACGCGCCACCGGCACCGTCTCGCACCACCGACGACGACGCACTCGCGCGCTTCGCACTCGACCTGACCGAGAAGGCCCGCCGTGGCGAGATCGACCCAGTGTTCGGGCGCGACCGGGAGATCCGGCAGATGATCGACGTGCTGGCGCGCCGCCGCAAGAACAACCCGATCCTGGTCGGCGAGCCGGGCGTCGGCAAGACCGCGCTCGTCGAAGGGCTCGCGCTGCGCGTGATCGAAGGCAGCGTGCCGGAGACGATTCGCGACACGCGCATCCTGACGCTCGATCTCGGCTTGCTTCAAGCCGGGGCCGGCGTCAAAGGCGAATTCGAGCAGCGGCTGAAGAACGTGATCGACGAAGTGCGGAACTCGGCGACACCCATTCTGCTGTTCATCGACGAAGCGCACACGCTGATCGGCGCGGGCAACGCGGCCGGCGGCGCCGACGCGGCCAACCTGCTCAAGCCGGCGCTCGCGCGCGGCGAGTTGCGCACGATCGCGGCGACGACGTGGGCCGAGTACAACGAATACTTCGAACGCGACGCGGCGCTCGAACGACGCTTCCAGGTCATCAAGGTCGACGAGCCCGACGACGACACGGCGTGCCTGATGCTGCGCGGGCTCGCAAGCCGCTATGCGCAGCATCACGACGTCCACATTCGCGACGACGCGATCGTCGCGGCCGTGCGGCTGTCGCGCCGCTACATTCCGGCCCGGCAACTGCCGGACAAGGCCGTCGATCTGCTCGACACGGCCGCCGCGCGCGTGCGCATGGCGCTCGACGTGCCACCGGTGGAATTGCAGCAGACACGCGCGACACTGGCGGCACTCGAACTGGAACGCGCCGCGCTCGATGCGGATTCCCGCGCCGGGATCGGCGACGTTGCCGGACGACGCGCGACGATCGACACGGAACTCGACGCCGTACGCGACACCGCGGACACGCTGCTCGACCAGTACGCTAGGGAACGCGAACGCGTCGACGTGTTGCGCAAGCTTCGCGGCGCGGCCGTCACTGCGCCCGATCCGGCGGCCCTTTCCGACGCCATCGATGCGCTATCGGAAGTTCAGGGCAAGTCGCCGATGATCGCCGCTGACGTCGATGCGCAAGCCATCGCACGCGTCGTCGCGGAATGGACCGGTGTGCCGGTCGGCAATCTCGTCGACGACGAACTGCGCAGCCTGCTCGCGCTCGAAGCGATGCTCGCCGCGCGCGTGGTCGCACAGGACGATGCGATCGGCGCGCTGGCGGAAAGCCTGCGCACCGCGAAGGCCGGCCTGAAGAGCGAACACGCACCGCTCGGCGTGTTCCTGCTCACCGGGCCGTCCGGCGTGGGCAAGACCGAAACCGCGCTGGCGCTCGCCGACCTGCTGTTCGGCGGCGAGGCCGCGCTGACGACGATCAACCTGTCCGAGTACCAAGAGGCGCATACGGTGTCGCAGCTCAAGGGCTCGCCGCCCGGCTACGTCGGTTACGGGCGCGGCGGCGTCCTGACCGAAGCCGTGCGCCAGCGTCCGTACAGCGTCGTGCTGCTGGACGAAGTGGAGAAAGCGCACCGCGACGTGCTCGACATTTTCTATCAGGTGTTCGACCGCGGCACGATGCGCGACGGCGAAGGGCGCGAAATCGATTTCCGCCACTGCGTGATCGTGATGACATCCAATCTCGGCAGCGCGCAAATCGACGATGCAACGGCCGAGGATCCGGCAATCACGCACGAAGCGCTACGCGAAGCCGTGCATTCGCAGTTGGTCGCGCACTTCCAGCCCGCCCTGCTCGCACGCTTTCAGACACTCGTCTATCGGCCGCTCGATGCTGCTGCGCTCGCCTCGATCGTGCGGCTCAAGCTCGACAAGATCGCCGAACGTCTCCATCGGCAACACGCGGTGACCCTGACGTGCGCGGACGGCCTGATCGAATCGATCGCGCGGCACTGCGTATCGCGCGAATCCGGCGCACGCAGCGTCGACGCGTGCCTGAACCGGCGCGTGCTGCCGGCCGTCTCGCGCGAACTGCTCGCCAGGATGGCAGCGGGTATCACGCCGCGGCAAATCCTGTTGTCGGTCACCACCGAAGGATCGTTGACGATCGACTTCGTCGATGCGCCGACGGCCGGCGATGCCGGCACGACGCAACGGAACGACCGATGACCGCCGGCCCGTCGCTCTACGACATGCTGCTCGGCCAGATCGGCGGCGAGCCGATCGGCGCTTACGACGACCGCACGCTCGAATGCCTGAGCGTGCAGCAGAACGTGCGCCGTATTCTCAATACGCGGGCAGGCGCGCTCAAGCACCTGCCCGACTACGGGCTGCCCGACCTGACGAACATCTACAAGGCACTCCCCGCGTCGGCGCATTTGCTCAAGCAGCAGATGGAAGCAACGTTGCTGAAGTACGAGCCGCGTATTCGCGCGATCGACGTCGGGATCGTCGACAATCGCGATCCCGGCATCCTGGTCAGCTTCGAGATGACCTGCCATCTCAAGAACGCAGGGCTCGTGCGCTTCGGCACCTACTTCGAGCCGCCGGGCCGCCTGCGCGTCGAACGACGCATCGACCCGTGACGAGCTCGCGCCGTCACTGCTCGAGCGCAAGATGCGCGGCAAACCCCACCGCTCCCGGCGCGATCTCCGGCTTCAGCGTCAGCGCCGGAATCTCGTAATCGCCGGCATTCTGCCGCCGGAACGGAATCGGCGGCGTCGTCTCCAGTGCGTCCAGACGCTTGCCGAGCGCCGCACGCGTTTCGGCGAAACGCGCTTCGTCCATCCGGTGCGTCTGATAGATCACGAACGGCGGCAGCACGTCGAAACCCGGGTAATACAGAATCCCGTGCTGAATCGGAAACAGCACGTCGTCGATCGGCCCGTTGATGCCGCGCGGGCTGTAGTGCGATTCCCAGCCGCCGGTCGTCACGATCACCATCGCGCGCTTGCCCGCCAGCGATCCCTCGCCGTAACGGTCGCCCCAGTGGCTGTCGGAATGCTCGCCGACGCCGTATGCGAAACCGTACGCATATACGCGCTCGACCCAGCCCTTCATGATCGCCGGCATCGAGAACCACCACAGCGGAAACTGCAGGATCACCGCGTCGGCCCACTTCAGCTTGGCCTGCTCGCGCGCGATATCGTCGCGCTGCGTGCCCGTCTCGAATGCACGCTTCGAATCGAGCGCGGGATCGAAGCGCGCATCGGGCGCGCGATCGGTCACGTCGCCCGCGTCGAACGCGGCCTTCCAGTTCATCGCATACAGGTCGGTCACCTGCACCGCGTGGCCGGCCCCTTCGAGATGCGCGACGGCATAGTCGCGCAGCGCGCCGTTCAGCGAACGCGGTTCGGGATGGGCATACACGATCAGCACGTTCATGTTCGTCACTCCGTCGATTGAATGACTGCAGGATGCCGCGGCCAAAGGTATATTTGAAATGAATTCCTGATATTCCAGGTATAGCGATGAATAATCTCAGGCGACTCGATCTGAACCTGCTGGTCACGCTGGACGTGCTGCTCGCCGAGCACAACGTCACACGCGCGGCCGAGAAGCTGAACATGTCGCAGCCGTCGGTCAGCGTGCAGTTGCAGAAACTGCGCGACCTGTTCGGCGATCCCCTGTTGCTGCCGGGGCCGCGCGGGATGCGGCCGACCGCACGCGCGGAAGCGCTGCGCGAGCCGTTGCGGGACGCGCTCGAAGCCGTCGAACGCGCGGTGATTCCGGCCACGCCGTTCGATCCCGCGACCGCGACGAACACATGGCGGGTGGCCGCGACCGACTACGGCGAATCGACGATCGTGCTGCCCGCGCTGAATGCGCTGCGGTCGGCCGCGCCCGGTACGCGGCTCGCCGTCGTCGAACTCGTGCCGCCGCGCATCGAGCAGGATGCCGAACGAAACGGTATCGATCTGGCCTTCCATACGACCGAGGGTTCGCCGCCGGGCATGCGGCGCCTGCCGCTGTTCGTCGAGCGATACGTGCTCATCGGCCGCGCCGGCCATCCGAAGCTCAAGCGGCGCCCCACACTCGCGCAGTTCGGCACGCTCGAGCACGTGATCGTGTCGCCCGACGGCGGCGGCTTCTTCGGCGTGACGGACGAAGTGCTCGCGAAAGCGGGGGCCGTGCGGCGCGTCGTGCTGTCCGTCCCGCATTTCCTGTTCGTGATGTCGGCCGTCGCCAGCACCGATCTCGTCGCGATGGTGCCCGAGCGGCTGGTGCGCGATGTGCCCGCGCTGCGTGTCGTCGAAGCGCCGGTCGACGTGCCCGGTTATGAAATGTCGATGCTGTGGCACGAGCGCGCGCATCGCGATCCGGCGCATCGGTGGCTGCGGGAGACAATCGCGCAATCGGTGTAAGCGGCACGGCCGACGGAATCGGCACGCCAGCGAGCGGGCAGCGCTCGCCTACCGGCCTCCATCGGCCGCCCCGACATCCGCCGCGTCCGCGCGGCCAAGATTCTTCATCCGGGACTTGAAACCGCGTCGAACACTGTATATATTTACAGTGCTTTTGCACCATTTGACCCGAATTCCGTCATCCACAGACGGACGGACTTTTGTGAGGCGACCATGTTCCAGTCATCCGCATTCGATCCCGAGCAACCCGGCTTCAATCCCGTCCACTTCGAGCGCGCCGCGCAGCGGGCGGTCGTCGATCTGCAGCGTGTCGTCGGCGGCCCCGCTCAGCGGGCGCTCGGCCTGCGCCGCCGCACCCACCCGGCCGCCGTCCGCACGATGAGCTGGCAGGCGCTGCTGAACGTCGAGGATCTGGCGTTCTCGAATGCCGGCTTCCTGAGCCGCAACGATCCGACCGTCGTCGATGCCTTCATCCGGCTGCGCGGCAGCCGGCTGGTCGCCGCGGACGTCGAGGAACCGGTCGACTGGCGTCGCGACGACGACGACCTGCCGGCCGTCTATCTGATCGTCAAGGCGATGCTCGAAGCGGAAGAGGAAGAACGGGCCGAAGCGGCCTGAGCGGCGCCGGGCACCGGTCGTGCGCGGCTGGCCGGTTTCGCGCCGCCTCGTTGCGGAGTGGCGCACGGAGGCCCGCAAAGGCGCACGGCACGGTCACCGCACCGCCCGCCTGCGCGCGCCTTCGGCCCAGCGGCGGGCAATACGTGTATCGTCGCACCGGCTGCACGCCGTCACGCGACGAACCTCGTCGCGAACGCAACCGCCACCCTGCCGTTACAGCCGCGCCGCGAGCCGCGCACCCTGATCGATCGCGCGCTTCGCGTCGAGTTCGGCGGCCAGTTCCGCGCCGCCGATCAGATGCACCGAGCGCCCGGCCGCCTGCAATGGGGCGAGCAGCGCGCGCTGCGGCTCCTGCCCGGTGCAGAGCACGATCGTGTCGGCCTCGATCAGTTCGTGATCGGTGCGCTGCTCGCCGTACGACACGTGCAGCCCGCGCGCATCGATCAATTCGTAGTTCACGCCGCCGACCATCTTCACCTGTTTCATCTTCAGCGTCGCGCGGTGAATCCAGCCGGTCGTCTTGCCGAGCCCCTTGCCGAGCGGCGCGGCCTTGCGTTGCAGCAGCGTCACTTCCCGTGCCGGAGCCGAAACCTGCGCACGCGTCACGCCGCCGCGCGTCGCAGCCGGGTCGGTCACGCCCCACTCTGCCTTCCACGCTTGCAGATCGAGCGCCGGCGATTCCCCCTCCTGCACCAGATATTCGGCGACGTCGAAGCCGATCCCGCCCGCGCCGACCACCGCCACTCGCCGGCCCACCGGCTGCCTGCCCGCGAGCACGTCGATGTAGCTGAGCACGTTCGGCCCGTCCTGCCCCGGGATCTTCGGGTCGCGCGGCGCAACGCCGGTCGCGAGCACGATCTCGTCGTAGCCGCCCGCGATCAGGTCGCTCGCGTCGACGCGCCGGTTCAGATGCAGGTTCACGCCGGTCAGCTCGACCTGGCGCCCGAAGTAGCGCAGCGCTTCATCAAACTCTTCCTTGCCCGGAATCCGCTTCGCCATGTTGAACTGGCCGCCGATCTCGGCGGCGCCGTCGAACAGGTCGACGTGGTGGCCGCGCTGCGCGAGCACGGTCGAGCACGAGAGCCCGGCCGGCCCCGCGCCGACCACCGCGATGCGCTTCGGCTGTTGCGCGGGCGTGTATTTCAGCTCCGTCTCGTGGCATGCGCGCGGATTCAGCAGGCATGACGCGATCCGGTTCTTGAACGCGTGATCGAGGCACGCCTGGTTGCAGCCGATGCAGGTGTTGATCTCGTCGGCGCGGCCCTGCGCGGCCTTGACGACGAACTCGGCATCCGCGAGCAGCGGGCGCGCCATCGACACCATGTCCGCGCAGCCGTCCGCGAGGATCTGCTCGGCCACTTCGGGCCGGTTGATCCGGTTGGTCGTCACGAGCGGAATGCCGACCTCGCCCTTCATCTTCTTCGTCACCCACGCGAACGCGCCGCGCGGCACCGACGTCGCGATCGTCGGCACGCGCGCCTCGTGCCAGCCGATCCCCGTATTGATGAGGGTCGCGCCCGCGCGCTCGACCGCCTTCGCGAGCTGCACGGTTTCGCTCCAGTCGCTGCCGTCCGGAATCAGGTCGAGCATCGACAGCCGGTAGATCAGGATGAAATCGCGGCCGACCGCTTCGCGCGTGCGCTCGACGATTTCGATCGGCAGCCGGATGCGGTTCTCGTACGCCCCGCCCCACTGGTCGGTGCGCTTGTTCGTGTGCATCGAGATGAACTGATTGATCAGGTAGCCTTCCGAGCCCATGATCTCGACGCCGTCGTACCCGGCTTCACGCGCGAGCGTCGCGCAGCGGACGAACGCGCGGATCTGCCGTTCGACGCCGCGCGCGCTCAGTTCGTGCGGCGCGAACGGCGAGATCGGCGACTTGATCTTCGACGGCGCGACCGCGAACGGGTGATAGCCGTAGCGGCCCGTATGCAGGATCTGCAGCGCGATCTTGCCGTCCTCCGCGTGCACCGCATCGGTGATCTCGCGATGCCGGCGCGCGGCGGCCGACGTCATCAGCGTGCCGCCGAACGGCTTGGTCCAGCCGGCCACGTTCGGCGCGAAGCCGCCCGTCACGATCAGCCCGACCCCGCCGCGCGCGCGTTCGGCGAAATATTCGGCGAGCCGCGGCAGCGTCTTGCGGCTGTCTTCGAGGCCCGTGTGCATCGAGCCCATCAGCACGCGGTTCTTCAGCGTCGTGAAGCCGAGGTCGAGCGGCGCGAGCAAGTGAGGAAAGGAGGTCGTCATGAGGATTCAGCCAAGGGGCGATGCGTGACATCGTAGGCGCGCGCCGCCTTGAACGTGAGGGGGCAAACAGCCATAATGCTTGTCATTTCCGGCCAAGACGACATGACTTCCCCTCTCGCCAAGGACCGCCTCGGGCTGCGCCGGCCGACGATTCCGGTCGCCTATACGCGCCTGCTGCTGCAGGCGCTGGCCGCGCGCGGCGTCGACCTGGCCGCCGTGCGCGCCGGCACGGGCCTGCGCGATGCGGTGCTGGCCGAGCCGGACGCGCGCGTCGCGCCGTCGCAATGGGGGCGGCTCGTGCTCAATGCGATCGAGATCGGCGGCGATCCGGGCATCGGGCTCGCGTTCGGGCTGCTGCTGAAGCCGACCGTACACGGCTTTCTCGGCTACGCGACGCTGACCGCGCGGGACATCCGCGAAGCGCTCACCGTCACGCAGCGCTACTTCCGGATGCGCAACCGCCAATATCGGCTGACTTATGCGGAAGACGAACGCGGCGCGACGCTCGAACTGCACGGCGTGCAGGCGAGCCCCGTGCTGCAGCATCACGTGATGTTCGAATTCGTGCTGACGGGGCTCGCGCAGAACATCTCGCAATGGGCCGGGCGCGCGTCGCCGCCGATCGCGCTGCGGTTCGCATGGCCGGAGCCGCCCTATTTCGCGCGCTATCGCGACCAGTTGCCGCCGGTCGAATTCGGCTGCGCGGCCAATGCGCTGTGGATCGCGCGCGACGTGCTCGACTGGCCGCTGCCGCTCGCCGACGAAGTCGCGCACCGGCAGGCGCTGGTGCAGGTGGAGCGCGAGTATGCGCAGGTGCGTCAGGAGGACGGCGATCTGGTCGAGCGCGTGCGCGCGGAGCTGGCGCGCGGAGCCGGCGACTACCCCGGGCCGGAGACGCTCGCCGACGCGCTGCTCGTATCGACGCGCACGCTGCGGCGGCGTCTGGAGGAAGCCGGGTCGAGCTACCGGCAATTGCTCGACGAAGCGCGGTTTCGCGACGCGAAGCAGTTGCTCGCCGCATCGGATCTCGACCTGAAGACGATCGCCGAGCGGCTGCAATTCACCGACCCGGCGAATTTCACGCGCGCGTTCCGGCGCTGGGCCGGGCAGACACCAAGTGCGTATCGGGAAGCGGCGGCCGGAGTGACAGGGTCGGCGACGACTCGGGCACCGGTGCGCGAATGACGCCGAGCCGTCGGCGCCATGGTGCGGCGGCAGCGACGCGCGGATTTCGGTGTCGCGCGCCGGACGACCCGTCGCCCGGCAAACCCGGACGGTCGGCCGAAAGCGTTCGCGTATGATGGGCGCCACATCAAAACGATGCCGCGCGAACCGGCGCCCGCTCCGACCCATGCCCAATCGCACCACGCTGATCGACGCGACGATCGACCGCGTCGATACCAACCTCGTCCGATTCAAGGCCGACGTCAGGAAGGCCCCGCCATACCGTTTGACGATGCAGAACGTCTGCTACTTCGTCACGGCCGACGACGTCGACTCGGAAGCGTTCAAGCAGATCGAGAAACTGAAGCCCGGCATGCGGGTGCGCGCCTGCACCTTCGCGCATCGCGGCCGTCGCCGGATCGCGTGGATCAGAAGCGGCAACGTTGCCATCGCGCCGTACGACGTGGTCGCGCAAAAGCGGCGGAACCTGTCGCTGCTCGCGTGGGCGTCGTGCGTGCTCGTGCTGAGCCTGGGCATCGCTGCCGCGGCACTCCATTCGGGTTGGGCGTTCGTGTCGGCACTGGCCACCGTCGTGGCCATCGTCAGTCTGACGGGCAGCCTGCTCGCCATCGCCGGCCTGTCCGATCTGATCTTCCAGCCGCAGCGACGCGAAGCCCAGGATAGCTGGCAATGCGAACCGTCCGGTTTCGACGTGGAAAGGAGCAGCCCATGACGAACCATGCGATGCAAACCACGTCCGGTCGCGTGACGGCCATCGGCCAGCAATCGATCGAAACGAAGGTCTGGAGCAACAACCTGGGTGCGACCACGCAAACAATCGAGGAAATCACGCTCCAGCTCGATTCGCTCGAGTCCCCGCTCGTATTCAGGACCAACCGGACGACACGCCTGTTCATCGCCGACGGCGATCGATTGAATGTCGCCTATACCGACGGCCAGGATCGCCGGATCGTCTACGGCATCCGCAACATGACCGACGGCTCGGCTTTTCTGCTGCGCCCCGCCAAAATCGCTGGCGCCCGGACCGACCTCGTTGTCATGCTCGTTTGCGTGATCGCCGCCGCCGTGGTCAGCGGGATCGTATCCGCGGTGACGCTCAGCATGGAATCGACGTTCGACGTGTTTGCGCTGATCAGCGCGGCTGCCATCGGTTTGTGCGCGCTGAGTGCGCTCCTGCGCATCCTGTTCGGCGTGATCGTGTGGCCCGAAATCAGAAGACTGGCTCAGCCGGGCGGCAAACGCGAAATGCATGCGGCAACCCAGGCGCTGTCGCTCACGCAGGAAGAAACCCGGCACGTGCGCTTCATCTGACCACGCCGCTCGTGCGGGCGCACGAAGCTGCACGCGCCGGATCGCATCGCCGCGCACACCGGCTGATTCGCCGCCAGTGCGCGCCGCTCGTTCAGGTCGAACCAGGGCCGCCCGAACGCGCGTCGTCACTCAGATCAATCCGCGCACCGCCATCGCCGTCGCCCGCGT
The DNA here is from genome assembly GCF_001718555.1 of Burkholderia metallica. Taxonomy (NCBI): domain Bacteria; kingdom Pseudomonadati; phylum Pseudomonadota; class Betaproteobacteria; order Burkholderiales; family Burkholderiaceae; genus Burkholderia; species Burkholderia metallica. The sequence continues at coordinate 693,215 of NZ_CP013403.1, read as the reverse complement.
CGATCCGCACGTCGCCCGTTGCCGCGACGATCGCGTCGTACACGTCGTCCGTCACGCACACCACCGGCACCGCAATCGCATACAGCTCGGCGGCCACGATCGCGCCGATCGAGATGATCAGGTCGCGCTCCTTCAGCACGATCGCGACCGGCCCCGTGCCGTTGCGCACGGCCTCCGCCAGCACGCTGCTGCTCGAACTCGACCCCTTCGCGTGCGGCATCACCATCACCGTGCCGGCGAGGCTCGCGCCGGCCTGCGGATGCCCGCGATCGACGATCCTTCCCGCGCCGGAATCGTAGCCGCCCCAGAAGCTGAGCGGCTTGTCGAGCACGAACGGGCGCGCGCACGCGCGGCCCGGCACGAGCGTGTCGCCCGTCAATACGTTGCGCGTCGCGTCAGTCATCGAATCGCACCTTTCCTTCATACGCCGACCATACGCACTCGCGCATGCTGCCGTACGCGACGCTCACGCCGATGTTCGCGGGCGCATACGACGCCCATTTCCCCGAATTGGTCATCACGAGCCCCGACAGCTGCTTCATCACCGGCGTGATGTACGTGCAGGTATCGACGACGATCTGGATGCCGCGCGCGGCGAATTTCTCCGCGAGGCCGGCTTCGTCCAGCTCCCACAGGATGAACCGGCTCGTGTTCACGTAGAAATCGCAGGCCGGCTTGCCGTCGTACGCGTCGAGCAACGTATCGAGCGTGCGGAATTCGGCCAGCGAGAAATGCGGCGTGCCGAGCGCTACCGCGACGAGCGCATCGCCGGCCGCGCCGTGGTTCAACGTGCGGCGAATCTCGTCGAGATCGGCCATCGCGACGTCGACCGTGCGTGGCGCCGCCTGCCCGTGCAACGCGGCGTCGAGCGTCGGCGCTTCGGGCGTCACGCCCACCGCATGAAACAGCGCGACCGCGCCGCTCGACGCGGCGGCCGCACCGAGCGCCTTGAGTTCGTCTTCGGTGGTGTCCGCCGGCAGCCCGACGATCGCCGGCACGATCGCGCCCGCGATCCGGCCGACCAGCAGCCCAAGCGCGGCGAAATGGATGTCGCGCGACGGCAGGCGGCTGAAGTCCGGCGCGTTGAACACGATCCGCGCGGCGCGGTTCGCTTCGACATGCAGCCCCGCGTACGGCGCGCGCCCGGTGATCGCGGCCGCCAGATCGAGAAAATCGCCGTAGCGGCTCGTGCGCGCGCCGAGCACCGAATTCGCGAACACGATCGCGTTCGATTCGGCCCACGCGATCTGCTCGCCTTTCGCCGGACGATTCTTCAACTGGTAAGGCGCGCACGTGAAGCTCGATTCGCAGCCGAGCTGCAGATGCGCGTCCATCAGGCGCTGCGCGTCGCGCTGGATCGTGCGGTCGCCGTGGTACAGCTCGGGATGGATCAGGTCGAGCGACCCGACGTTCAGCGTGGTCGGCACCGCGACCTTCGCGCCGGTCTCGACGAAATACTCGACGAAGTCGAGGCTTGTCCGGCCGTGGTACAGGCAGCCGTCGATATGCGCGGACGTGATGTCGATCAGGTGCGGCGCGGACATCACTTGCGCGGTGCGTGCGACGATCCGCATCGCGCGCGCGACGCCCTCGCCGAAATCCCCGCGCAGCATCGCGCTGTCGCGGTCGCTCAACTGCAGCATCGGTGGCTCCTCTGACGGGAACCGGCGGCGCCGGTTCACGAAATCCGTCAGGGGACTCTACAACTGGAAATAAAAACTGTCCAGATAGCAATCTATCCGGACCGTTTAAAAAACCAATTTACACATCTTCCCGCGTACAAAGAAACCATTGGCTCTAATTTCGCACCAGTTTACCGCGAACGGTCGCCTAGCGTTCCGCGGTCACGCTGAACAATTCGTCGCGCAGCGCCTTCGCGCGGTCGCGGCCGAACTGCGTTTCGAAATCGTCCTGCGCGGCCTGCCACGCGACCAACGCCCGCGCGAACGTCCGCTCGCCGAGCTTCGTGAGGCTCAGCGCATGGGCGCGCGCATCGTGCTCGGACGCGGCCGTCGTGACGAAGCCGTCGCGCTGCAGCGGCTTCAGCGCGCGCAGCAACGTCGTGCGGTCCATAACCAGCGCATCGGCGAGTTCGCTCATCAGCAGGCCCGGCTGGCGCTTCATGTTCGCCATGATCGAGAACTGGGCGGGCGTGACGCCCACCGGGGCCAGATGGCGCTCGTACAGTTGCGTGACGAAGCGCGCCGCCTGACGCAGCGCGAGACAGTTGCACGCCTGGGCAATCGAGGTGTCGTTCATGCCTGGCAATTTATATGTGCATATGCATAAAGTCAATGTACACTCCGCCGTAACACGGCCGGCGGCCGGCCCTCGCGTCAAGGAGACGGACATGGACTACATCGACAAGCTGCGGATTTTCCGGTCGGTGGTGGAGATGCGCAGCTTCACGCGCGCCGCCGACATGCACGGCCTCGCGCGGCCCGTCGTGTCGCGCGCGGTCGCGGATCTGGAGGCGCGCTTCGGCAGCAGGCTGCTGCACCGGACCACGCGCCAGGTGTCGCTGACCGAAACGGCCGAGCGCATCTACGAACGCTGCGCGGCCGTGCTCGACGAACTCGACTCGCTCGAAGCGGAAGCGCAGGCGCCGACGCGCGAACCCGAAGGCCTGCTTCGGCTCGTCGCGCACACGACGGCCGCGCTGAACCGGCTGGTGCCGCTGATCGCCGGCTTCAAGGCCACGCATCCGAAGGTGCGCCTCGACGTGACGCTGACCGAGCGGCCCGTCGATCTCGTCGGCGAAGGCTACGACATCGGCATCGTCGTGCCCTACATGCTGACGAACGAATCGACCGTCGTGCGGCTGGTCGAGCGGATTCCGCTCGTGATCGTCGCGACGCCCGCGTACCTGCGCGCCCATGCGCGCCCGGTCGCGCCGGCCGATCTCGCCGAGCATTCGTTCGTGCCGATGTCGCCGTCGCTGCGCCGGCCCGCGCTGTCGTTCCGCGTCGACGGCGACTTGCTGACGGTGCCGTTCCGCTTCGACATCTCGTCGAACAGCCCCGTCTTCAATCGCGAGATGGTGATGCACGATTTCGGGATCGGCGTCGTGCCGCGCACGCTCGTCGAAGCCGAAATCGCGTCGGGTGCGCTCGTGCAACTGCTCGAGGATGCCGATCTCGTCGACAAGTGCGTCGAGATCAAGCTCGCGTACGCGAACCGCGCGCTGCTGCCCGCGAAGGTCAAGGCGTTCATCGACTACACGGCCGCGTACTGCGACCGCGAAGGCTGGATCGTGCCGGCCGCGGCCTGACGCCGATTGGTACAGCCGCGACAACAATCTGATCCTGCCCCGCCGCTCGCTTCGCGCCGTATAGCCCCCTAATATGTGTACATGCACAAGACGACGCTCAACGATGACGATTGCTTCGCGGTCCGGCAAGCCGCCCGCCGGATCTCGCAGTTCTACGAGCGTTATCTGTCGCAGGCGGGCGTGACGCCGTCGCAGTACAGCATTCTCGCGCTGCTGCGCGACCGGCCGGGCCTGACGATGGCGACGCTGTCGGCCGTGCTGGTGATCGAGCGCACCGCGCTGCTGCGCGCGCTCAAGCCGCTCGTCGGCGCCGCGCTGGTGGCCGGCCGGATCGAGCCGCCGTGCCGCGGCCAGACGTTCGCGCTGACCGCGCACGGCGAAACGAAGATCGCCGACGCGCAGGTGCACTGGCTCGCCGCGCAGCAAGCGTTCGAGCAGCGGTTCGGGTCGGCGCAGGCGGCCCGCCTGAGAGACGAATTGTTCCGGATCACGCACAACCTGCCGGAACGCTAGCCCCTTTCCCGATCGACGACACGTCGTCGATCGTCTTGATACGTGCATATACATAGGTGAATCGATGGATACGACCCAAGCCGCTGCGTCATCGCGTGAAGCAGCCACACCCGACCAGAGCGCGAAGCAACGGCGTCGCGTGCCGTGGATGCGCATCGCGGTGGGTGCCGTCATCGTCGTCGTCGCCGCCGCCGCGCTCGACTGGCTGTTCGTGCTGCGCTTCCAGGAGAGCACCGACGACGCGTATGTCGGCGGCGACGTGACGGTGCTCGCGCCGAAGGTCGGCGGCTTCGTCGACAAGATCCTCGTGACCGACAACCAGCGCGTGAAGGCCGGCGACGTGCTCGTGCAGCTCGATGCGCGCGACTACGACGCGAAACTCGCGCAGGCCACTGCCGAAGTCGACAGCGCGCGCTCCGCCGTGGCCGAGCTCGAGGCGAAGCAGCAGTTGCAGTTCGCGGTGATCGGCCAGCACGCGGCGGACAAGAACGCGTCGTCGGCCGAGCTGACGCGCGCCGCGTCCGACCGCGTGCGTTACCGTGAACTCGTGAAGTCGGACGCCGTCTCGAACCAGATCGTCGAGCGCGCGGACGCCGATTACTCGAAGGCCGGCGCCGCCGTCGAACGCAGCGATGCTGCGCTGCTCGCGTCGAAGCGGCAGCTCGACGTGCTCGGCGCGCAGCTCGCCGATGCGCGGGCCCGCGTGAACACCGCGCTTGCCGCGCAGCGCGTCGCCGCGCTCAACGTCGAATACACGACGATCCGCTCGCCGGTCGACGGCTACGTCGGCAACCGCACGGGCCGCGTCGGGATGCTCGCGAACGTCGGCGTGCCGCTGCTGACGGTCGTGCCCGCGTCCGGCCTGTGGATCGACGCGAACTTCAAGGAAGACCAGCTTCGCAAGATGCGCGCGGGCGATCGCGTCGACGTGTCGCTCGATGCGTCGAGCACGCGGCTGCACGGCCGCGTCGACAGCGTCGCGCCCGCCACCGGCGCGACCTTCAGCGTGCTGCCGCCCGAGAACGCGACCGGCAACTTCACGAAGATCGTCCAGCGCGTACCGGTGCGCGTGCATCTCGATCCACAGCCCGGTATCGAACACGTGCTGCGCCCCGGCCTGTCCGCGGTCGTGACCGTGCATACCGGCCACGCAGGCTGAACGGGAGACGACGATGACCACCGCGTTTTCCGGCGACCCGGCGTCGCAACCGACGAAGCAGCGCGTGTTCGCGTTCGCGCTGATGTGCGTCGGCTTCTTCATGGCGACGCTCGACATCCAGATCGTCGCGTCGTCGCTGCGCGACATCGGCGGCGGCTTGTCCGCCAGCCAGGACGAACTGTCGTGGGTGCAGACGGCCTACCTGATCGCCGAGATCATCGTGATCCCGATGTCGGGCTGGCTGTCGAAGGTGATGTCGACGCGCTGGCTGTTCGCCGCGTCGGCCGTCGGCTTCACGATCACCAGCATGCTGTGCGGCATCGCGTGGGACATCAATTCGATGATCCTGTTTCGCGGGCTCCAGGGTGCGCTCGGCGCCGCGATGATCCCGACCGTGTTCACCACCGCGTTCGTGCTGTTCCCCGGCAGGCAGCGGCTGATCGCGTCGACGACCATCGGCGCGCTCGCGTCGCTCGCGCCGGCGATCGGCCCCGTGATCGGCGGCTGGATCACCGATCAATGGTCGTGGCACTGGCTGTTCTACCTGAACCTCGTGCCCGGCATCGCGGTGGCCGCGCTCGTGCCGCGCTACGTGCACATCGACGAGCCCGACCTGAGCCTCATCAAGCGCGGCGACTATCTCGGCATCGCGCTGATGTCGGGCTTCCTCGGCTGCCTCGAATACGTGCTCGAGGAAGGCCCGCGCAAGAACTGGTTCGGCGACGACGTGATCGTGATCTGCGCGTGGATCTCCGGCATCTGCGGCTTCCTGTTCGTCGTGCATGCGCTGACCGCGAAGGACCCGGTCGTCGACCTGCGCGCGCTCGTCGTGCGCAACTTCGGGATTGGCAGCCTGCTGTCATTCGTGACCGGCATCGGGATCTTCGTGACCGTGTTCCTCACGCCGCTGTTTCTCGCGCAGGTGCGTGCGTTCAGCTCGCTTCAGATCGGTATCGCGCTGCTGTCGGTCGGTGCGTTCCAGTTGATCGCGCTCTGCGCGTATGCGTTCGCCGCGCGCTACTTCAGCCTGCGCTCGCTGCTCGTGTTCGGGTTGATCTGCTTCGGGCTCGGCTGCTATCTGTACACGCCGATCACGCACGACTGGGGCTGGCGCGAACTGCTGCTGCCGCAGGCGCTGCGCGGCATCGGCCAGCAATTCAGCGTGCCGCCGATCGTGACGATGGCGCTCGGTTCGCTGCCGCAATCGCGCCTGAAATCGGCTAGCGGGCTGTTCAACCTTATGCGCAACCTCGGCGGCGCGATCGGCATCGCGGTGAGCGCGACGATGCTCAACGACCGTCTGAACTTTCATTACCTGCGCCTGAACGAGCACGTGAGCGCCGGCCAACCGCAGATCGCGTCCCTGCTCGATCGCCAGGCCGCGTACTGGGCGTCCGTGGCCGGCAATACGCTGAACACCGCGCAAGCCGGGCTCGCGAACCTGCATCACCTGATCTATCGCGAAGCGCTGACGCTCACCTATGCGGATGCGTACTACGCGCTGTCGCTGTGTTTCGTCGTCGCGCTGATCGCGGTCGTCTTCTCGAAACCCATTTCCCTGAACGCGCCGCCGCCGGACGCGCACTGAGGCTGAGGTCCTCTCCATCATGAAAAAACTTCTCGTCGCCCTCGCCGTCAGCGCACTCGCCGCAGGGTGTGCGGTGCAGCCCGCGCAGCATCCTGCGCTGCAGAACTCGGTTCGAACGCTCGCACCCGATGCGTGGGACATTGACGTGCCGCGCGCGGACATCGACGCCGCCGCGTGGTGGGCGCAATTCCATGATCCCGTGCTCGACCGGCTGATCGCCGCCGTGCTCGACGGCAACCTCGACCTGCAGGCCGCCGCCGAACGCGTGAAGCAGGCGCAGGCGCTGACCGTGCAGAAGCGCGCGGTGCTGCTGCCCGAACTCGACGCGACCGCGCACGCGGCCGACGCGCGGCAGAACACGCCGCCGCCGCTCGGCTACGTGCGGCAGGCCGGCGCGGGGCTCGCGCTGAGCTGGTCGCCGGATGTGTTCGGCGGTGAACGGCTCGACCTGCTCGCCGCGCAGGCCGAGCTCGTCGGGCAGCAGCATGCGGAAGATGCGATGCGGCTCGCGCTCGCGGCCGACGCGGCTTCCGCGTACGTCGATCTGCGCTGGTCACAGCAGGAATTGAAGATCCTGCAGGACAACGCGAAGATCCGGCAGCATGCGCTCGAACTCACGCGCAAGCGGCAGGCGTTCGGGTTGTCGACCGAGCTCGACGTGACGCGTGCGCAGAACCAGCTCGATGCGCTCGAAGCACGGATTCCGCCCACGCAGGCTCAGATCGCGCATCAGCTCAATCTGATTGCCGTGTATTCGGGACGCACGCCGGAATCGGTCGATCGGCTCGTGCTCGCGCAGGCGGGGGAGATTCCGGCGCCGCCGGTGGGCGCGCCGGGGACGTTGCCTTCGCAGGCGTTGCTGCGGCGGCCCGATGTGCTGACGGCGTATGCGCAGGTCGAGCGGCGTGCCGCACAGGTGGGGGTGGCGAAGGCCGAACGGTATCCGAAGTTTTCGTTGAACCTGACGGACGGGATTCTGGCCGCTTCTTATCTCGGGTTGCCTACATTGACCGATAACCTGTTCAGTGCCGCGTTAAGCGCGACGAGTCCGATCTTCAATGCGGGGCGGATTACCGCCGATATCTCGCAGAGCGAAAGCCGGATGCGCGAATCGGAACTCGGGTTACGGCAGACGATGCTGCAGGCGTTGCGGGAAGTCGAGGATGCGCGGGCGAATCTCGTCAGTTCCGACGAGGCGACGCGCAGGCTCGGGAGTGCGCTCGCGGCTTCGGACAAGGCGCTTGGGTTGGCGAATCAGCTTTATAAGGGCGGTGCGACGGATTTTCTGGATGTGCTGTCGGCGCAGGAAGTGTATCTGCGGGATTCGGATTCGCTCAATCAGGTCAGGCGCGAACATGCGCTGGCGGCGGTCGCGCTTTATCGGTCGCTTGGCGGTGGGTGGAGCAGGAATGACACGGCGGGTGGGCCGGGGATGGAGGCGGTGGCGAAGAACTGAAGCCGGCGCCTGATGCGAACGCACGCCGCGTGAACGGCCTGCGCCTTTATTCACACATCGCCCGCGAGATCATCCGGCAACGGGCCAGCGGTATCCGATCACTTCATTCAACGGATACGCAAGTTCGCGCACTTCTTCCAGCTGGTTGCCGCCGAAGAGATACACCTGTTCTTCATCGTGACGCAGGTAGAAACCGACATGCCCTTTCCAGCTCGCGGGATCGTCGCGCGTCAGAACGGCGATGCAGCCGTAGACCGGGCGCTCCAGCGGCCTGCCCCATTCGAGCCACGAACGCGCGAGCGCGGAGCCCGTGCCGCGAATGTCGGCGCGCGCCAGGCACCAGTTGACGAACGACGAGCACCAGGAAATCTTGTCGTCGTAGCCGACCAGGTTCGTCTGGTTGTTGTATTCGACGATGCGCGGATTGATGCTGCCGGGCGGGTGGCGGCGGATGCCGAGTTCGGCCAGGGCGACGGGCATCCACGGCGGGTGGGCGGCGTTCGCGTTGCTCTCAGGATTGGATGGGGTCACGTCGTTCTCGGGCGAGGGTGATGTGCGCTCAATCTTCGCACGAATGCGGCGGCCGGCGGCGGCGCCCTGATTCCTTGTGATTTCCTTTCGATCCGCTCGTATCATATCGGCAGCCTCCTCGACCTCCCTAGCCGCCATGCGCATTACGCCTCTGCCGCCCCTTCAGTGCCTCGTCGCGTTCGAAGCCGCCGTGCGGCATGCGAGCTTCACGAAAGCCGCCTCCGAACTGCATCTGACCCAAAGCGCGATCAGCCGCCAGATCCAGCAGCTCGAGGAATACCTCGGCCGCTCGCTGTTCGTCCGCGAGCATCGTTCACTGCGGCTGACCCTTGCCGGCGAGCAATACGCGACCCAGGTCCATCATCTGCTCACGCAATGCGCGGAAGCCACGCATGACGTGATGAAGCCGTACGGCGATCTCGAACTGACCATCGCATGCTCGTCGGGCGTCGCGCTGCTGTGGCTCACGCCGCGCCTGCCGAATTTCCGCGCCGCTTATCCGAACATCAAGCTGCGCTTGATCGTCAGAGACGGCCTCGCGTCGATGTCGCCGGCGGAATTCGACGTCGGCGTCTACTACGTGCGCCAGCAGGCGCCGGCCGAATACACCGCTCGCCGCCTGTTCGACGAGGAAGTCTTTCCCGTCTGCGCGCCCGGCTATCTGGCCGGCCGCACGCTCGACGCAGCCGACCTTGCGAACGAGACGCTGCTGCGCCTGGAAGATGGACAGCGCCAATGGATGTCGTGGCCCGAATGGTTCGACCAGAACGACATCGATCGACAGAAGGCACTGCCGCAGGACATCACGATCAATTCGTATCCGCAGATCGTACAGATGACCATTCTCGGCCAGGGCGTGTCGCTCGGCTGGCGCTACATGATCGACGCGTGCATCGAGGCCGGCCTGCTCGTGCGCGTGACGGAAGCCTCCGCGAGCCACGGCGGCGGCTATTACGTGATCTCGCCGAACGACCGCGCGCAGAACCAGGCCGCGCGCCTGTTCACACGCTGGCTGTTCGAACAAGCGGAGAAGCAGATCGCGTCCTGATCGCGATGCATGCGCGTAGCGCATGCATGCATGCAAATCTTTCGTTTCAGAAAAAAATCGCGCTGTCCTTAGCATGGGGTTCACGCGGGGCGCCCGTCCCGTCTTCTGGCAAAGGAAGAGACCATGCAAGGAACGCTTTCCCCGCGCGCCGCGCCTGCCGTCGATGCGGCAGTGCAGCAGCGTCGCCGCGCCGTCGTCGCGACCGTGATCGGCAACGGTCTCGAATGGTTCGATTTCACCGTCTACAGCTTCTTCGCGGTCATCATCGCGAAACTGTTCTTTCCGACCGGCAACGAACTGACGTCCGTGCTGCTGACCGTCGCGACGTTCGGCGTCGGCTTCTTCATGCGGCCCGTCGGCGGCATCGTGCTCGGCATCTACGCCGACAAGGTCGGGCGCAAGGCCGCGCTGTCGCTCACCATTCTCATGATGGCAGCCGGCACCGCGCTCATCGGGCTCGCGCCGACCTACGAACAGGCCGGCATCGCCGCGCCGCTGCTGATCGTCGTCGCGCGGCTGCTGCAAGGTTTCTCGGCCGGCGGCGAGATGGGCGGCGCCACCGCGTTCCTCACCGAATACGCGCCGCCGGAGAAGCGCGCGTACTACTCGAGCTGGATCCAGTCGAGCATCGGCTTCGCGGTGCTGCTCGGCGCCGCGACCGGCACCTTCGTCACGACGTCGCTCGACGTGCAGGCGCTGCATAGCTGGGGCTGGCGACTGCCGTTCCTGCTCGGGATCATCGTCGGACCCGTCGGCTACTTCATCCGCAGCCATATCGACGAGACGCCCGCCTTCAGTGCCGTCGAGGCGCAGGCCAAAGAAAGCTCGCCGCTGAAGGATGTGCTGTCCACCTACCCGCGCGAGACGTTCGCGAGCTTTTCGATGGTCATTCTGTGGACCGTCTGCACGTACGTGCTGCTCTTCTACATGCCGACGTATTCCGTGCGCACGCTGCATCTGCCGCAATCGACCGGGTTCGCAGCCGGCATGGTCGGCGGGCTGATGATCATGTGCTGCTCGCCGATCGTCGGCAAACTCGCCGACGTGTGGGGACGGCGCGTGTTCCTGTCCGGATCGGCGCTTGCGATCTTCGTGCTGGCGTGGCCGATGTTCGCGTGGATCAATCATGCGCCCGGGTTCATGTCGCTGATCGTGTTCCAGGCCGTGTTCGGCGTGCTGATCGCGATCTACACGGGGCCGATCCTCGCGGCGTTCGCGGAACTGTTCCCGACCAAGGTGCTGTCGACCGGGCTGTCCGTCGCGTACAACTTCGCGGTCACGATCTTCGGCGGCTTCGCGCCGTTCCTGATCACGTGGCTCATCGCCCGCACCGGCAGCAATATGGCGCCGGCCTTCTACGTGACCCTCGCGGCGGCCGTCAGCTTCATCGGAACGCGCTTCGTGAAGGACGCCAGGCGTGCCGCTTCCGTCAATCGATAAGGATCCCTCTCCATGACCATTACCGTGCTTCAAGGCGGCAACGTACTCGATCTCGAACGGGGCGTGCTGCTCGATCATCATCATGTCGTGATCGACGGCGACCGGATCGTCGAAGTGACCGATCGACCGGTGGATTTTCCGAATGCGCAGCGCATCGACGTACGCGGCAAGACCGTGATGCCGGGGTTCATCGATTGCCATGTACATGTGCTGGCTTCGAATGCGAATCTTGGCGCGAATGCGACGCAGCCGAACATTCTCGCCGCGATTCGGTCGTTGCCGATTCTCGATGCGATGTTGTCGCGCGGGTTCACCAGCGTGCGCGACGCGGGCGGTGCGGACTGGAGCTTGATGCAGGCGGTCGAGACCGGGCTGGTGTCGGGGCCGCGGATTTTTCCGTCGGGAAAGGCGTTGTCGCAGACCGGCGGGCATGGGGATTTTCGGCCTCGCGGGGACTTGCTGGAGCCTTGCTCGTGCTGTTTCAGGACGGGCGCGATTGCGCGCGTGGTGGACGGGGTCGAAGGTGTGCGGCTCGCGGTACGTGAAGAAATTCAGAAAGGCGCGACGCAGATCAAGATCATGGCGTCGGGTGGCGTCGCTTCACCGACCGACCCGATTGCGAACACGCAATACTCCGAGGACGAGATTCGGGCCATCGTGGATGAAGCCGAGGCCGCGAATACTTATGTGATGGCACACGCGTACACGGGGCGGGCAATCGCGCGGGCGGTGCGCTGTGGGGTAAGGACGATCGAACACGGCAATCTCGTGGACGACGCGGCGGCGAAACTGATGCACGAGCACGGCGCGTTTGTGGTGCCCACGCTTGTCACTTACGACGCGCTTGCCAAACACGGCGCGGAGTTCGGGATGCCGCCCGAATCGGTGGCAAAGGTGGCTTCCGTGCAGCAGAAGGGGCGCGAATCGCTGGAAGTCTATGCGAACGCCGGCGTGAAGATGGGATTCGGGTCGGATCTGCTCGGGGAAATGCACGCATTTCAGTGCGGGGAGTTCCGGATCCGGGCCGAGGTGCTGGGGACTCTGGAAGCGCTCCGGTCGGCGACGACCGTCGCGGCGGAAATCGTCAACATGCAGGGCCAGCTCGGGGTCGTGGCGGCGGGAGCGATCGCGGATCTGGTCGTGCTGGACGGGAATCCGCTCGAGGATATCGACGTGGTGGCCGGTCAAGGCGAGCGCGTCGAATATGTATTGCAGCGGGGGAAGGTTGTGAAGGCGCGGGCGGGTTAGGGTGGGTTCGCGGTTGCGGGGATTTGTCGCCGGATCGATTGACGGCTCCGTTGCTTGCTTCGAGCCGGACGATCGAAACAACGAGCGAACGATCATGGTTCGCACTTTTTTGAATGATCGGCGATCGGTGACGGTCCATCCTGCTACGTCGAACGCCTGCTCCTGCCCGTCGCGCGTTCCGGATGTCCGTGCGCAGCCTCCGGTCATGAAGCGCAGCCTCGTCGGGGGCGTCTTTCCGTTCGGCCAGGCGGGCTCGGAAAGTCAGCGGCTAAATTGTCCGAAAAACCGAGCCCACGCCACCCGAAGACGTCGCGCGCGGTCTTCGAAGAGATAGGAGGCCGCAAGCGTCAGGAGACCTGAAATTGCCCCCGTCACGATGTGCTCGACATAGGGGATACGGTAGTGACTCGTGTGCGAGTAGACGTCGCCCAATGTTGTCAGGATGCCGACGACCAGCGCATTGCCGTATCGATGCGGGTAGAGTTTCGCCGCGGGCGTGAAAGTCAACAGTACGGCCAGGAGTCCGGTAAGCAGACCCGTATGAATTGCGATAGTCCAGTGGGTAACGCTCATGATATTTCCCCAGCTCCCGGGCATGCAGGTCATGCACGCACTGGTCGGTTGCCAGAAACGCTGGACAAACAGTCTGACGCGGTGCTTCCACTCGGTTGACATGATGCCTTCCCATCAATGTCATCGCCGCGGCCTGTGCCATCACACGTATCGTTGAAGCAGTTTCCAAACTCTTTAACGAGCTTGCCGCCGTCGTCACGGATGGGTCGACTGTGCGCCGTATAGGCCGGGCAATAACCTGGACATGGGGGAATACTACTCCACGATTTGACGCCCGCTGTTTCGAACGAAACCGGAATTCGATGCTTGCCTCTATCGGTGCACCCCCGTCCGTGACGCGCGTCGAACGATGCGCTTGCACGCGAAATCGATGGCCGGCCTGGACCCTGAGCGGTCCATCGGATTTGCCTGTAGTGGCCCATTCACCACGGTGTCGGGATGTGCTGCGGTAGCCGTCGGTACAACGCCAGTCAGCGGTCGACGCAGAAGACATCGTCGGCGCCCACTGACGCAAGACGATCAAGCTCCGGAAAAGTCATCCGGCGGAAAATCTTCATAGGACTTCGGGGCATAGCCCCAGATTCTGGCGACGTCACCCCTGACCTCAAACTCGAAGCCAATTTCTGCCAGCTTACTCAAAACAAGCGTTGAGTGATCGATGACCTCGTGCCTGACCGAAGCCTGCTCACGCAATCCGAGATCCATCCACTCAACCCCCACAAATGGAAACGGCAGGTGGTAGAACCACTCGACATCCCATCCCGACACATGCCCGTTGATCCATTTTGAACGGTACGAAGGCCGCCATCCGTCCAGACCACGCATGAATGAAATCAGCTCGTTCCATTTCGTGTCATTGGCCAGAGACCCGGCGAACTTCTTTTGCGCCTGCGATCGAATTTTTGCCTTGTCGATACCCCGTGGCAGGGCATCAGCCATAGGAAGCTCGGACTGCATTTACTCCCCTCTGGTAGTCGTGGGCGACGCGATTGTCGGCGATGTCCCCGGTACTGTCGACTCTTTCAAAACCCTAGCGAACCCGATCGCCTCGCGATATCGCCTGACTCAACGGCCATCGAGACAATTGCATCCTACTGAACAACCGCATCGACCATCGCCTGCGCTTCCGACACAAACCGTGAATAGCGCCGCTGTTTGGGCAATTGCTGCGCGAAACAGGCTGGCCGCTGTTCCTCGGCCACGTGTTCCGTACTGCAAGCGGCGATCGTCGGCAACGTCGCATCCCGCCACAGGATATAAACCCGCGCGCCCTGCCTGATCGACACTGCCAACGTTTTCGGCCCATCCGGCATGCCGTCCTGGCTGTCACCCAGCAGCCATGCTTTCACCGTCGCATCAGCCGGCTTTCGCTTCACCGGTAATTCCGCAAACCGAAACTCCGCGGCGTCGCCACCGAGCACGTCGGTGTAAAACGTCTCGCTATCGAAAATCGCCGCAACGTCATCCGCCGACTTGATCCCCGCATCCGCCGTCGCCACCCAGGCCTTCAAAAGCGGAACCGTCGTCACGACGAGATTCACCTTCCCGTCATTCGACTTAAAGAACAGTCCGTCCGGCCCGGGCGTCATCCCGTTATCGACAACGAGGGTCGACACGTTACTCCCCGCCTTAGCGGAAAACCCTTTCGCCCTGACCATCCCGACCAGCTTGACCAACCGCGCATTCACGTCGGCCGTGTATTTCTTGTCCAGATCCGCCCGGTCTTCAATCCGCGCCGCTGCAACCGTGTCGACGGCTTTCTTTCGATAAGCAAGATAAGAATCGGCAGGCGACGCAACCACCTTCGCGCCCACGGCAGCCACTACCGCGACGAGCACCACCGCCCCCACCCCGATCTTCCACCTGGAAATGCGTTTCATATTTATAGACGTCACCGAATCCCGCGCCGATATGCAAACGGCCGCCGTGACCCCACGACAGCCGTCCCTCAGAAACGCCCTATTCTAAATCGCGAATCAGACTTTACTCATCCACCTTGAAAGCCGATACCAGCCGCGTCAATTCCGCCGCCTGCTGCTTCAAACTCTCCGCAGCCGCCGCACTTTCCTCGACCAAAGCCGCATTCTGCTGCGTCATCTGATCGAGCGACTGCACCGCGTCCCCGATCTGATCGATACCGGCACTCTGCTCCAGGCTCGCCTCGGCAATCTCGCTCATCATCGCGCTCACGCCCTGCACTTGCGTCACGACATCGCGCATCACCTTCCCGGCCTCACTCACCAGCCGCGACCCGGTATTCACCGTCCCCGCGCTATGTTCGATCAGCGATTTGATCTCCTTCGCCGCCTGCGCACTGCGCTGCGCGAGATTCCGCACTTCCGAAGCCACGACAGCAAACCCGCGCCCCTGCTCGCCGGCCCGCGCAGCCTCGACAGCCGCATTCAACGCCAGAATATTCGTCTGGAACGAGATGCTGTCGATCATCACGATGATCTCGGAGATCCGCTGCGACGCGTCGCTGATCTCCTGCATCGTGCTCACCACCTCGCCCACCACCTGCCCACCACGCGCCGCCGCATCGGAAGCGCCGTTGATCATCTTCGCGGCCGTCGTCGCCGTCTCGGTGTTGTTCCGCACCACGGCCGTGATTTGTTCCATCGACGAAGCCGTGCGCTCCAGGTTGCTCGACTGCCCTTCGGTACGTTCGCTGAGGTCGGCATTGCCGGTCGCAATCTGCGCCGACCCGGTCGCGATCGATGCAGAAGCCGCCCGAATGCTATGCACCAGCGTCGACAGCGACGACACGAACCGGTTGAACGCATCCGACAACTGCCCGATCTCGTCCTGGCTCTCGACCGTCATCCGGCGCGTCAGGTCGCCCTGGCCGCTGGCGATCTCCGACAGCAGCGTCGCCGCGCGGC
Source organism: Burkholderia metallica (assembly GCF_001718555.1). NCBI lineage: Bacteria > Pseudomonadati > Pseudomonadota > Betaproteobacteria > Burkholderiales > Burkholderiaceae > Burkholderia > Burkholderia metallica. Next base: position 677,506 of record NZ_CP013403.1, on the reverse strand, counting down.
GGATCGGCGCGGCGATCGCGCGGCCCACCAGCCAGATCACGAGCAACGCGACGCCAAGGCCCACCACCGCCGCGACCAGCGCAGCACTGCGAATCGCACGCGTCACCGGCCCGAGGAGTTCGACCTGCGGCACCTCGACGACCACATATGCGTTCAACTCCGGAATGAACGACGTCGCGATGAAACGCGCGCCGCCTTCACCGTTGTAGCTCAGGTACGCATACGGCTTGCCGGCCAGCAGCGTCGACGACGCATCGCCGGGCAGCCCCTGCTGGTCCTTCATGAAATGCTTGCCGTCGATCAGCGACGAATCGCGATGCATCATGATCGCGCCGTCGGGACGCACGAGATACGCGAAGCCGGTCTCGCCGATCCGGTAAGCGGCGATGCCCTTCGCGAGCGCATCGACCGACAAGCTCATGCACGCCGCGCCGATCGGCACGCCGTCGAGTTCGACGCGACTGTTGATGAACATCATGTAGCCGCCGACCGTCACCTCGCGGTCCATGTTCACGTCGAACGCCTTGCCGGACGACAGGAAGCCGGTCAGCCACTGATCCTTGTCGGTCACCTTCCGCTGCAGACCGGCTTCGTTGTAGTAGTTGCCGCTCTTCACCGACACCCACTGCACCGACGCGGCCTTCTGCTCGTCCTTCACGTTCTTCGCGAGCTGGATCCAGTTGCGCGTGCCGGCGTCCGGTTCGCCGTCGGCTTCCCATTGCAGCAGGAACGCATCGCGCGCGAGAATTCGCGACGCGGCGATCGGGCCGGCCATCTGCCGCTGCACGTCGGCGCGGATGCCGTTCACGGCCGTCGGCAGTTCTTCGCGCACGACACGGTCGCGCACCGCGTTGCCGATCAGACGGATGCTGAGTCCGCTCGAAATCGCGACGAACACGAGCAGGCAACTCGTCATGCTGAGAATCAGCTTGTTCTGAATGGAAAGCTTGCGCCAGAAGTGCATGGGGAACCCTCGATAACCGCTCGGTCTGAGCCAGTTTGGGTTATCGGCATGCTCGCGCGGAACCGCATCGCTGATTTCAGATGTTCATCATGCGAGATTCGTTATGTTGCTGTCTGATGGGCATAAGCGGCCGCTCATGAGCACGCGATCAGCGCCAATCAATACGCAACGAAGATCGTCACCCGCCGGTTTCGCGCCCGCGCAGCGGCATCGTCCCCCGCGACGAGCGGCTGCGTATCGGCCCGCCCGATGGCCGCGAGCCGATGCGGTGCGATGCCCCGCTCGGTCAGGTAGCGCACCACGCTCCCCGCGCGCGCCGACGAAAGCTCCCAGTTCGATTCGTATTTCGCGTTCGCGATCGGCACGCTGTCGGTGTGGCCTTCGACGAGGATGTCACCGGTTGCATGCGCGCTCAATGCCTGCTCAATCTGGTTCAGCACCGGCGACGAATCGGGCAGCAAGCGCGCATCGCCAACGTTGAACAGGATCTTCGCGTCGATGCCGATCTCGACACCATGCGGTGCCTTCACCAGCGAGATCCGGCCGTTCGACTTCAACGAATCGAGCAACGCGAGCCACGGCGGCGAGCGCTCAGGTGTTACGGCAGAGGCAGCGGATGCACTCGCCGCGCTGTCGGCATGCCGCGCGAGCGTCTGATACCGCGCATCGAGCGCGTTGTATTTCGCGAGCTGAAGCACATACAGCGCGAGAAACAGCACCATCAGCGTCGTGATGAGATCCGCGTACGAAATCAGCCAGCGGCCCGATTGCACGCCGTCGAGTTCGTCGTCGTCGCGATCGGTGGTGGATGCACCGTCAGTTCGAGCAGTCATGCGATTGGGAATCCGGGTTCGTCGTACGACATGCGCCCATCACGCGAGCGATTCGACCGCACGCCCGCGCACGTCACCGGTCAACCGCGTTTCGATCGTATGCGGCGATTCCTTGCGCGATATTGCCAGCAAGCCGTCGAGATACAGCTTGCGAAACCGCAATTCGCTGTCGATCTGCGCGCGCAGCTTGCCGTACAGCGGCAGGAACACGAGGTTGGCGAACGCCAGCCCGTACAGCGTCGCGATGAACGCAACCGCGATGCCTGGCCCGAGCTGCGCCGGTTCGAGAATGTGGCTCGTCACCTGCACGAGCCCGAGCACCGACCCGAGAATGCCGAACGTCGGCGCATACCCGCCGGCCTGCTGCCACACGCGCGCGGCAGCGAGGCGGCTGCGTTCGTACGCATCGAGTTCGCGCTGCAACGCATCTTCGAGCACGGCGGTCGACACGCCGTTGGCCAGCAGCTCGAGCCCGCGGCGCGCGAACGGATGAATACCGCTCACGTCCATCGATTCGAACGCGAGCAGCCCGTCGAGCTTCGCGCGGTCGCCCCATTCGAGCAGGTCGGACAGGTTCTTGCGATCGACCTCGCGCGCACGGACGAACGCGAGCCGCAGCTGTTTCACCGCGTCGAAGAAGCGCGCCCAGGTGTTCTGGATCATCACCGCGCCGAGCGTGCCGCCAAGCACGATCACGAGCGCCTCGAACTGGAACAGCATCGAGAAGTGCCCGCCTTCCAGCGCGAAACCGAACACGATCGCGGCGCCGCCCAGCACCACACCGGCCAGGGTCAACAGATCCATACGCGGCTCCTCGTCATGCATCCGACGCCGATGCGACCGGCGCGATGGCCGCCGCCGGCGCCTTCACCGCGCGCACGGCATCCAGCACGCGCTGCTCGATGTCCTCGATCTCGACCGGATCGAGCTTGAGCTCGCGACGCATCACCCACGACACCTCGTTGCGCCGCGCCTCGGTCATCACGGAAAACAGCTTGTCGGCCACCGCGCGATCGTCGAGGTTCGCGATCAGCTTCGCGAGATCGTAGGTGTCGAATGTGCCGATGACGTCGAACAGCGTGCGCTGGTCGATCGACACGAGATCCTCCAGCGAGCGCACCTCTGCGCGACGCGCGTTGCGTCGCGAGAAGTACGCAACGCCCTTTTGCTCGACGTAGCTGAGCACCTTCGATTTGCGGAACGCGAACACTTCGTCGGCAATCTCGCCGTTCGACAGCTTGTTGAGCAGCATCGTCCTCTCGACACCGATCAGCGATTCGAGATCGGCCAGCTCGATGAGTTCGAGCTCGCTGTTGATCGACAGATCGAGATCGTGATCGGCCACCTGCTGCGCGCGATCGATCACGCGCGCGGCGTCGAACGTGACGACCTGGCGCGCATCCGACGAAGCCGCATAGTCGACTGCCCCGCCCGCATGGTCCGCCTGCGCCGCTTCGATCGTGACGAGGTTGAGCTTCTCCATGCGTCGCAGCATCGCGAGCACGTGCGGGCGCGAATGGCCGGCAATCGCGCGGCATTTGCGGATCACTTCGGCAAGCGGCACCGAGGTTTCGGCCGCATGGGCCTGCATCGGCCGGCGCACCCACGCGTCGCCGCCGTCGCGCGCTTCGGCGCCCGCCATCAGCGCCAGCACATGCGCATACGACAGCACGCCCGGCATGAAGTCGGCATGCGTGTAGGTGGCGAGCTGGTCGTCCTTGCGCTTGACGCGGCGGATCATCGTTCGCACGATGTGGCGCAGCAGCGCCGACACGCGCTCGATTTCCTCGTCGAGCATGCCGGCCGGCACGACCGTCAGCTGACAGAATGAAAGCGCCTTCGCGGTATGGGCACGCGGTTCGGCCGCGAGCAATGCCGATTCGCCGAAGAACTCGCCGCGGCCGAGCGTCGCGACGATCACGCGCTTGTCGTCGCATCGCGTGGACAGCTCGACCTTGCCGTCGGCGATCAGAAAGATGACGGGCTCGCCCGCAAAACCCTCGGAGTAAATGATTTCCCCGGGCGCCGCCGTACGCGTCCACGATTGCTGACGATTCAAGTCGATTCCCCTGCTGCGCTGAATGTTGCGGACTGCGCGTCGCATGTCGAAAGCATGCGATCGCGAGTCGTCCCCGTGACCCGTTTACGTCATCGGGCTCAACATCCTTTAGGGAATTCGTCCTCGTTTCGAACCGAAATCAACGTAAAACGTTTGCGGGTCGCGCAGCCGCACGGGAAAGTTCATTTCATCGCCTGCGCGTGTAGTGCAATTGAAAGCGGCGAGCGGCCCCGTGCGTCAGAACTCCATGTCGAGTTCGTCGATGTCCTCGTGCTCCGCCTTCGCCGCGTCGATCCACTCCGTCACGAACGGATGGGCGAGCACCTGCATGCAGTACTCGGCGACGTCGGGCTCCAGTTTCACGTCGTAGGTCAGGAAGCGCGTGACGACGGGCGCATACATCGCGTCGGCGATGCCGATCTCCGCGCCGAACAGCCAGGGGCCGCCGTACGCGGCCAGACACTCGCGCCAGATCGTCACGATCCGCTGGATGTCGTGCTGCGCGCGCGACCAGATGCGAAAGCCGGGAAAGTGCGCGCGCAGGTTCATCGGCAACGCGGATCGCAATGCGCTGAAACCGGAATGCATCTCGCCGCAGATCGACCGGCAATGCGCGCGGGCTTTCCGGTCTTCAGGCAGCAGCCGCGCGTGCGGCCGGATTTCGTTCAGGTATTCGGCGATCGCGAGCGTGTCCCACACGGTGTTGCCGTCGTGCGTCAGGCACGGCACGAGAATCGACGGCGACAGCAACAGCAACTCCGCGCGCGACGCGGCGTCGATCGGCACGCTGACCGTATCGAACCCGAGCCCGCTCAACTTCGCGAGCAGCCAGCCGCGCATCGACCACGACGAGTAATTGCGGCTGCTGATGGTCAACGTCGTCCGTCCGGTGACTTCCATGTCGCTCCCCTGTTCAAGACCGTTCGCGCCCCTGCACCGAAAACGGACGCCGCGTCGCGCCACCCGCACCATGCCGGTGCCGCCCATTCGCCGAACTGGCGCACCACCGCACGCTGTCGCGGCACATGCCGCACGCCAGGCCGGCTGGGCAACGCATCGCGCGCGGCTGCCGTGTGGGGCGTGCCATCTGCGTCGTCGCGTTCCCGAACCGCGTGCAACGCGCGTGCCAGCCGCAAGCTGGCACATCGCTTGCCTCGTTCAATGCAACGCGGCACAACGAGCGACGGTCATGAATCTGCTTGCCTATCCGTTCTACCAATGGTCTGCAGAATGCACGCGCCCGGCGCGCGCATGGGCCGCGGCCACACGCGCGACGATGGCGCTGTGGCCGCCGTCCACCGCGACGCCGACCGGCCGCATGCTCGACGCGCTGTGCGAACTGCTCGAATGCTGCGCGTTCTCGCATCGGCGTCCGCCGTTCGGCATCACGTCGATCGTCGTCGACGGTGAAACGGTGCCGGTCGTCGAGGAAGCCGCCGCCGCCACGCCGTTCGGCACGCTGCTGCATTTCCGCAAGGCGTTGCCAGTGGCGCGCCAGCCGCGCGTGCTGATCGTCGCGCCGATGTCCGGGCATTTCGCGACGCTGCTGCGCGGCACGGTGCATACGATGCTGGCCGACCACGACGTGTACATCACCGATTGGCACAACCCGCGCGACATCCCGCTCACGGCCGGACGGTTCGGCTTCGACGAATACGTTGCGCACGTGATCGACTTCATCCGTCAGATCGGCCCCGATGCGCACGTGCTCGCGATCTGCCAGCCGACCGTCGCCGCACTCGCGGCGGTCGCGCTGATGGCTGCCGGCGGCGATCCGGCGCAGCCCGCGAGCCTGACGCTGATGGCGGGCCCGATCGATTGCCGCGTGAATCCGACGAAGGTCAACGCGCTCGCGACGAGCCAGCCGATCGAATGGTTCGCGCGGAACCTGATCAGCGTCGTGCCGGCTGGCTTCGTCGGTGCGCAACGCTGCGTGTATCCGGGGTTCGTGCAGGTCGGCGCGTTCATGTCGATGAATCCCGATCGCCATGCGGCGTCGTTCGCCGACCTGTATTACGAGCGCGCGAAAGGCGACCCGGCAAAAGCCGACACGCTGCGGCACTTCTACGACGAATACTTCGCCACCGCCGATCTCACCGCGGAGTTCTATCTGGAAACGGTCGAGAAGGTGTTCCAGCAATACGCGCTCGCGCGCGGCGAGCTGACGGTCGGCGACCGGCTCGTCGAACCGGCGGCGATTCATCGCACCGCGCTGTTGACGATCGAAGGGGAGAAGGACGATATCTGCGCAGTCGGCCAGACGGTCGCCGCGCAGGAGCTGTGTTCGGGGTTGCCGCCGTACCTGAAGACGCACCACGTGCAGACGGGAGCGGGCCACTACGGTGTGTTCAACGGCAGCCGCTGGGAAACGCAGATCTATCCGATCGTGCGCGCGACGATCCATGACAACGAGCCGTACGATCGCACCGCGGATGCGGAAGGCAACGCGGACGGCACGCACTATGTGACGCTGCGCGCGCTGCTCGATGCCCGCACAACCGCGCACGACGCGGCGACCGACGCGCCGCTGCATCCAGCCCACTGAAGGCCTACGACACTGAAAATGAAACGCCCCGCCATCGATGGCGGGGCGTGCGTTGCTGCAGCTTGCGGACGACGCGCGAGGAAGCGGCCTCGCGCGTCAGCCTGCGTTACGAACAGGCCTTGCCGTGCGACGCGTGGTAGCCCTTCGCCTTCGCGTCGGCTTCCGACATGTAGCTGCCGTGCTTCGTCTTGCCGTAATACTTGTCGGTCGAGCAGTGATAGACCTTCGTGCTGTCGTTGACCCACACCTTGCCCGGGCCGCCGCCGGGTGCCGCCGCCGCGGTCGTTGCGGCCGCGCTCTTCGCCGGCGCGGTGCCGGACGCAGGGGCGGCGGAGGCCGCCATGGCCGGCGCTGCGGCCGGCGCGCTCGCGGCGGCCGCCGACGATGCGCCGTACCAGGCCTTCACGCCCTTGTGGCCCGCGCATGCGCCCTTCTTCGATGCGCCCGAGTAGAACGAGCCGTCCTTGCACAGACCGGTCGTGCCGGCCGGCGCGCTGGCCGGAACCTGCGCGAACGCACCGATCGACATACCCATGCCGGCGACCAGCGCGGCGATCAACATTGTCTTTTTCATGGTCCTCTCCTGATTTGCCTGTATGAAGAATGCGTTCCGGGTATTCCCGGGAAAGTCGCGGTTACCGCACCCAGCGGCACACGCGATGGTGGTGGTGGTGATCGAAGTGACACACACGGTGCGAATGCGCTTCCGCCAGTGCCGGCACGAGAACGGCACATGCCACTGCGGTGGCCGTCAGGATCTTTGCGATGCGCTTCATGAAATCTCTCCCGGGTAGGTCAACCGGTGATCCGGCTGGTACCTCCTTAACGCCGGTCGTCGACGGGCCGTGCACCGCGTTCACGCGCAATTGACGATCTTTGACATCGCGGCGGCGCCAACGCGTCGAAGCTGACGAACGACTTTCTTTTCTTTCCGGATCTTCAGCTTCGCGGTCATTCGGAATTCGAAAGAATGTGAACACGGGAACGCGGACCCCACGTGGGCTTCCATGGAAGGCCCAACAAAAAACCGCCCGAAGGCGGTTTTCACAAACAGGCGGACGGACGATGCATGCGGAAACACCGCACCGCTACGCCCCCGACTCTGCCCACGGTGTCGGTGGCGGCACCGCGCACGGGCCGTCGACGTCGATCGATTTGAAATCGGCGGGCCCGACGATCTCCAGGTACTCCATGTCCGGCGAGTAGTCGAACAGGTAGTGGACGATCCCCGGCGCCTGGTGCACGCAATCGCCGGCGCTCACCAGCGTCTCCTGTTCACCGTACATGAAGCGCGCCCAGCCCTTCAGCATGATCACGATATGGAACTCGGCCTCGTGACGGTGCCAGCCGGTGCCCGCCTCCGGTGCATGATTTGCCCTGACGAGTTGCGCGACGACCTTGCCGTTCGTCGCGGCCGCGATACCGAGATCGCGATACAGGAAGAAGTCGCGCAGGCCTTCGCCGCGATACGCGGTGTCCTGCGGCTTCACATGGGAAAAGGCGGTGGGGGTCGGGGTGCTCATCGCGGTGCTCCTTCATCGAAAGGATCCCGCGTGACAAGCATTTAGCGTTCCAGTGTGCGGCGGCGCGACACCGCGCCGGGTCGTTACCGCTTGCGCCGCTTGCCGGTCAGCAGCGTCTGCGCGATCACCGCGAGCAGCAGGAACGCGCCGCTCGCGAGGTTCTGGTAGTACGGGCTCAACGTGCCGACCTGGTTGATCACGTTCTCGATCACGCCGAGCAGCAGCACGCCCGCGAGCGGGCCGAACAGCGTGCCGACGCCGCCCGTCAGCAGCACGCCGCCGATCACCGCCGCGGCGATCGACTGCAGCTCGTAGCTGTTGCCTGCACCCGGCAACCCCGAATCGAGCCGCGACGCGAGCAGCGCGCCGGCCAGCCCGGCGAGCGCGCCGCTCAGCCCGTACGTGACGATCTTGAGCCCTTCGACGTTCACGCCGAGCATACGCGCCGCCTCCTCGTTGCCGCCGATCGCGAACACGCCCGCACCGTAGCGCGTGTGATTCAGCACGAACGCGGCAACGAGATACGCGATCAACACGATCCACACGAGATTGCCGACGCCGAACAGCGAGCCGTTCGCGATCGTCGCGAAGAACCCCGGATTCGCGATCAGCATGTCCTGGCTCGCGAGCACGAGCGACAGCCCTTTCAATCCGAGCAGCGCGGCGAGCGTGACGATGAACGGCGCCATCCGCGCGCGCGCGATCAGCCAGCCGTTCGCGAGCCCGACGATCAGCCCGGCGCAAACGGGCGCGGCGAGCGCGGCGCCCCAGCCATACGGCGCCGCATACGCGGCGATCACGGTGCCGAGCCCGACGAGCGAGCCGACCGACAAGTCGAACCCGCCGAGGATGATCACGAAGCTCTGCCCGATCGTGATCAGCGCGACGAAGGCGGCGGCCGCGACGATGTCGAGCAGGTTCGGCGCGCAGAGGAAATGCGGAAACACGCGGCCGGCGATCAGGCACACGAGCACGAGGATCGCGATCGCACCGCGCGACTGCACGAGCCGGACGAATTGCGCGCGGCGCGCGCGGCTCGCGTCCTGCGCGGTGTGCGTGGGAATCGGCGCGGTCGACATGTCAGGCTCCCGAGCGCTGCAGGTACAGCGCGCCGAGGATGAACGCGGCCTTCAGGATCTGCGCATACGTGTAGCTGATGTTGTTCATGATGAAGCTGGCGTCGAGCAGTTGCAGCAGCAGCACGCCGAACACGGTGCCGACGATCGACACGCGCCCGCCGGAGAGCGGCGTGCCGCCGATCACCGACGCGGCGATCGCATCGAGTTCGAAGTTCACCCCGACGTAGTTCGGATCGCCTGCGCCGAGCCGTGCGGTGGCGAACAGGCCGGCAAGGCCCGCGAGCGCACCGCTTGCCGCGTACACCGCGAGCAGCGTGCGCCGCACCGGCACGCCGGCGAGATGTGCGGCCTCGCGACTCGCACCGACGAGGATCGTGTAGCGCCCGAAGGTGGTATTGCGCACGACGAAGAACACGATCGCCGCGCACGCCAGCGCGATCAACATCACGACCGGCAGCCCGAGGAACGTACCGATGCCGATGAAATCGAACGCATCGGAAGGCGGCAGGCTCACGCGCGACCCGCCGAGCAACGCCTGCGCCAGCCCGCGCGCGGCAACGAGCAGCGCCAGCCCGGAAATCAGCGGATCGATGCCGAGCCGCGCGACGAGACCGCCGTTGAAGAGGCCGACCGCGAGCCCGGTCGCGATCGCCGCCGCGCATGCGGCGCCCGTTCCGTACGGCAGACACACGGCGATGACCGCGCTCGACAGCGCCATCACCGACCCGACCGACAGGTCGATGCCGCGCGTCGCGATCGCGAGGTTCTGCCCGAGCGCGATCAGCACGATCGGCGCGGCCTGGAACAGCAGGCTGCGCGCGGCGAGCGGATTCGAGAACCCGGGCGTGACGATCAGGTTGAAGACCGCGAGCGCGACGAACGCGAGATACACGCTGTGGTCGCGCGCCTGGGCGAACAACGCGCGGCGCGACGTGCGGCGTGCGTCGTCCCGCTCGCTCGTCAGGTTGGCTAGATTCACGCTTCCCTCATTCTCTGGTCGATGTGCGGTGCTCAAGCCTGATTCGCGAGCAGCGCGGTCACGTCGTCGGGGCTCGCGCCGCGCGTCGACAACTCGCCGCTCGTCGCCCCTTCATGCAGGATCACGAGCCGGTCGGCCAGCTCGAGCAGCTCGTCCATCTCCGACGACGTCGCGACGACTGCCAGCCCGTCGTCGGCGAGCCGTTTGACGAGGTCATGCACTTCCGCCTTCGCGCCCACGTCGATGCCGCGCGTCGGATCGTCGAGCAGCAGCACCGTCGGCTCGGTCGACAGGCAGCGCGCGATCAGCGCCTTCTGCTGGTTGCCGCCGGACAGCGTCGAGATCGGCGCGCCCGCGTGCGACGTCTTGATACCCAGCTCGCGGATGTAGCGTTCGACGAGCGCCTCCTGCTTGCGCACGGAAATGAAGCCGAAACGCGCGATGCGCGGCAGCACGCACACGACGATGTTCTCGCGCACCGACAGCTTCGAGAAAATGCCTTCCGAACGGCGATCTTCGGACAGGAACGCGAGCCCCGCGCGAATCGCACGCGCCGGGTCCGTGCCGTCGAGCGCACGGCCGCCGATGCGCACCGCGCCGCCGTCCGGCTGCTGCGCGCCGAACACGGCCTTGAACGTTTCGGTGCGGCCGGCGCCGAGCAATCCCGCGAGCCCGACGATTTCCTTCGGCGCGACGCGGAACGACACGTCGCGCAAACGCGTACCCCAGCGCAACCCGTCGACGGCGAGCGCCGGCGCCTGCGTGCGATCGGCCGCGGCGGCTTGCGCCTGTTCGCGCGGCCCGTGCGCGCCGACTTCGCGGCCGAGCATCGCCGCAATCAGCGTCATGCGCGGCAGCCGGTCGGGCGTGTCGCTGCGCACCACCGCGCCGTCGCGCAGCACGGTGAGCCGGTCGCACATCCGGTAGCACTCGGACAACCGGTGGCTCACGAGCACGATCGCGATGCCCGTCGCGCGCAACTGATCGACGACGCCGAACAGCACTTCCACTTCCGCCCCGCTCAACGCCGACGTCGGCTCGTCGAGAATCAGCACGCGCGCGCCGAGCGACACGCCGCGCGCGATCGACACCATCTGCTGCTGGCCGAGCCCGAGGGAACCGACCTTGTCGGCCGGATCGACCGAGAGCCCGTAGCGCTCGACGATCTCGCGCGTGCGCGCGCGCATCGCGCGCCGATCGATCCACGGGCCGAAGCGGCGCGGCTCGTGGCCGAGGAAGATGTTCTCGGCCACGCTGCGCTCGGGAATCAGGTTGATTTCCTGGTAGACCGCGCAAATGCCCGCGCGCTGCGCGGCCCGCGGGCTGTCGAACGACACGGGTACGCCGTCGACGCGGATCTCGCCCGCGTCGGGCTGGTGAAAGCCGGTGAGGATCTTGATCAGCGTCGACTTGCCGGCGCCGTTCTCGCCCATCAGCCCGTGCACTTCGCCCGCGCGCAGCGACAGCGACACGCCGGCCAGCGCGCGCACGACGCCGAACGTCTTGCCGATGCCGCGCGTCTCGAGCACGACGGGTTTGCCGCCGGCGCCATCGTCGGCGCCGGGTCCGGCGGGTAGCGTTGCGTCCATCGTGCGCCTCGCGTTCGCGTGTGAGCGGTTGCCGACCGGTTGCCCGGTTGCCGGATCAGTACACGAGATTCGCTTCGAGCGAATGCTTCGCGTTCGCCTTGTCGTACAGCGCGTCTTCCATGATCTGCTTCTGCGCGACCGGCTTGCCGGCGAACCACGCTTCGAGCGACTTGAATGCGAGCGGGCCGAAGCGCGGGTTCGTCTCGACGCTCGCCGCGGCCGAGCCGTTCGCGATCGCGGTGACGAAATCCTTCGTGCCGTCGATCGACACGACCGTCACGCCGCGCTGCTTGCCGGCCTGCCGCAGCGCGGTCATCGCGCCGAGCGCCATCGTGTCGGCCTGCGCGTAGACGGCGTTCACGTCCGGATGCGCGAGCAGCACCTGCTCCATCACCTTCTGCGCTTCGGTGGCCGACCAGTTCGCCGTCTGCGACGCGACGATCTTCATGTTCGGGAATTTCTTCAGGCCGTCGGCGAAACCGTCGGTGCGCTGGCTCTCGACGGTATTGCCGTAGCCGCCCTGGATCTCGGCGATCGTGGCTTTACCGCCCGTCGCATCGGCGAGCGCCTGCGCGGCGCGCTGCCCTTGCCGGAAGAAGTCGGAGCCGAGGAACGTGATGAAATCCTGGCACGGCGTGCCGGCCGTCTGCCGGTCGATCGTCACGACCGGGATGCCCTTCGCGCGCGCCTGCGCAAGCGCGGGCTGCAGGCCGGTCGAATCGTTCGGTGCAACGATCAGCGCCTGCGCGCCCTGGTTGATCATGCTTTCGATATCGGCGACCTGCTTCGCCTGGTTCGCGTTCGCATTCGTGTACAGCAGCCGCTTGACGCCGGCCGCCTTCGCCGCGGCACGCACCGACGCGGTTTCGGTCGCGCGGAACGGGTTCTGCTCGTTCTCCGACTGCGAGAAGCCGACCACGAGATCGGTCAGCTTCACGCTGCCCGGCTTCGGATTCGTGCAGGTCTGCGCGGAGCTCGTCCCGACCTTCTGCGCATTGTCCTGCGCGTGCGCGATCGCGACGCACCCGAGCGTCACCCCCAATGTCACCACGATACGTTGCAGCTTTGCACGGCTCGGCATCATCGTCTCCAAGTGTTGTGATCGGCCCGCGCGCCGTCGCACATACGGCCGGCTTCGACGTCACGAACTAATATTATTACTCGATATTATCGCCTGCCCGACTCGGGATAATCCCGTATCGCCGAACCCGTCAGGCAGGGCCCGGCGTCCACCGCAGCATCGCCTGCAGCGACTCGCCCGGCGCCAGCACGCAGCCGCCGACGAGCGATACGGATTCCTTCGCATTGAAACTGTCCGTCGTGTTCGTGACGGGCTCGACGCACAGCGCGTCGGCGCCGGCCGGCGCGTACACGACGAGCTGGTCGAACGGCCGCTCGGCGTGCATCACGACCTGCCGGCCGCGCGCCGGCCAGATCACCGCGGCTTCGCGCGACCAGCCGACGAAATTGTTGTCGAGATCGAACGCATCGACCGGCATCCCGTTTCGGAGCGCGTCGACAGCCGGATGAGCGCCGACGCGAACGGGCAGCACGTCCGCATCGGCGTGCCACATCGCATCGACGTGCGCCTTCACGACGGTATCCGGCGTGCGCGGGTAATACGGGTGATGGCCCATGCCGAACGGCATCGGCGACGCGCCGAGGTTACGCGCGGACAGCGTGATCGACAGCACGGCGCCGTCGAGCCGGATCGACTGGCGCGCCTCGTAATGGAACGGCCAGTCGCCCGGGCGGCCGGGCGACGGACGATGCTCGAAACGCAGGTCGGCCCGCGCCGCCTCGCACCGCTCGACTTCCCACGGGCGACGCCAGCCGTGGCCGTGCAGCGCATGGCGATATGCATCGTCCGGGCCGGACAGATCGATCGTGCGGCCGTCGAATTCGAACTTCGCGTCGCGGATGCGGTTGCAATACGGAAACAGCGGGAAGCTCGCGAAACGCAGCGGATCGCCGCTCGCGAGCGCTGCGTCGGAGGTCGGCCGGAACCAGTGCTGCGGGCCGTCGGGCCCGTGTTCGTAGTACGCGGCGATCGCGCCGCCGGCCTGCGGCGCGACGCGCACGCGGGCCGTACCGCTGGCGAGTTCGATCAGGCCGGCATTGCGGGGCGTTACCATCGGCATCGTTCATCCCGGGATGAAGCTGGCGACCCCGCGGCCGGCGTGCAGCATCCGGCCGCGGGCATGTGCGGCAAAGAATGGCATGGCGCGGCCCGCGTGGTCAATAATATTTGTTGATATTATTATCCGAATGTCGACGAATCCGGCGCAGCCCGCGTAAAGCTTGATTGCCGGCCCGAATGGCCGATGTTACCGTCGGGTCAGGTTGATCCGACCCGCTGTTCATTACCGATTTTATTTGCCCACCCTGCCGAGGCCGGACCGCGCTCCTACCGTGAAACGCTCTACTCAACGTCGCCCCACGATGACCGACATCGCCAAGCTGGCCGGCGTGTCGCAATCCACCGTCTCTCTCGTGCTGAACAACGCGGCGGGCACGAAATTCTCGGACGCCACCCGCGACAAGGTCGTGAAGATCGCGCACGAGCTCGGCTACCGCTTCCTGCCGCGCGAAGTGACGATGACGCACGACGGCGAGCGCGACCTGATCGTCTATCTCGCCGACGAAATCTCGACGAGCCCGCACCCGGTCGTCAACGTCGACGGCGCGCGCGACGCGGCCTACGCGAACGGCAAGCTCCTCGCCGTGTACTCGACGCACGGCAACGTCGACATCGAGCGCCAGGTGCTCGAATCCGTGCTCGCGATGCCGAACCTGCTCGGCGTCGTCTATGCGACCGTCTATACGCGCAAGGTCACGCTGCCGTCCGAACTGCTGCGCGTGCCGGCCGTGCTGCTCAACTGCTATACGACGGAAGGCGGGCTGTCGTCGATCGTGCCGGCCGAAGTCGCCGGCGGGCTTGCGGCCACTGAATACCTGCTGCGCGCGGGCCACCGGCGCATCGGCTACATCAACGGCGAACCGTGGCAGGACGCCGCGAAGGACCGCCTGAAGGGCTATCGCACCGCGCTCGCGACGGCCGACATCCCGTTCGCGCCGGAACTCGTGCGCGACGGCGACTGGGGTTCGGACACCGGCTTCGAGCAGGCGCTGTCGCTGCTGCGCGAGCCGCATCCGCCTACTGCGATCTTCTGCGCGAACGATCTGATGGCGCTCGGCGCGATCGAGGCCGTCAAGCATCTGGGCATGCGCGTGCCCGACGACATCTCGGTGCTCGGCTACGACGACCAGGAAATCGCGCGGCACACGCACCCGCCGCTGTCGACGATCGTGCTGCCGAACTACGAGCTCGGCCGCTGGGCGGTCGAGATTCTGCTGCAGGAAGAGCAGAACCGCGCGGTCGGAATGCCCGTGCGCCGTCGCGCGATCAAGCTCGACGGGCCGCTGGTCGAGCGCGGGTCGGTGCGCGCCGTCGAGACGGCCGCGCAATCGGCCAGCGCGTAGGCGAGCACCCGCTTCATTCCCCGCATACGACTACGCGGTGCGGCGGCTTCGCCGCCCGGCCTGCTTGTCCTTGCCGTCGAACGCTTCAGGGTAAACACCATCGCTAAATTATTAGTAATAATTTCAAAGCATTTCTATACTTGCGTCGGCATCGGGCAAAACCCCGCGCCACGACACGGCAACACGACGAGACGGTGACCGGAAGCGAATGCGCGCGAACCCGCCGCGCTGCCCGCTCCGCCCGTCCGCACATCACACGCGTACCGCTCCGGACGCTTCCTGTCCGGGCACCGCTTCATCCGCATCGAGTCATCAGTCGTCCGCTTCTCCTCATTCATACGGAGTCCAGAATGACTATCACGTCTCGCCTCAAGCCCGCCGCACTGGCGGTCGTCGTCGTGCTCGCGTCGTGCGGCGGCGACGATTCGTCCGCGCCGTCGGCGTCCGCGCTCGCCGCGCGTGCGTCCGTCGATGCCGCATCGACCGACAGCGCCGCAGCCGCGAACGCAACGGCGTCCGGCGATTTCATGAACACGGGCTACGGCGGCCCGTCGCACTTCCCGAATCAGCTCGTCACGCTCGGCCTGCCGGGGCCGACGCCCGCGCTGCGCGTGTCGCCGCACGGCGTGCCGCCCTATGCACCGCCGGCGCCGCCCGTCGCGACCGACACGCAGACGCTGACGCTCGCCGACTTCGATACGTACGGCCCGGCGTGGACGAGCGGCGGCGGCAATACGATCCGGATCGACGGCACGAACACGGACGGCGCAAAGCTCGTCACGAACGCGCAGCATCCGGCATACGGCCACGCGTCGTACGAAGCGGACGTCACGATCGGCGCACCGGCGCCGGGCACGAACACCGCGAACGCGGGCTTCATCGTGCACGTGACGAACCCGACGGTCGGCACCGACGCGCTGACGGGCTACTACATCGGGCTCGACGCGGTGCGGCACGTGGTGCAGGTCGGCCGCGAACGGAACGACTGGACCGACTTCATCGACTACCCGGCGCCGGCGATCGTGCCGGGCAGCACGCACCATCTGAAGGTCGTCACGCGCAACAACGCGATCGACGTGTACGTCGACGGCACGCAGACGATCAGCATCAACGACGCGACGAGCGGCCTGACGACCGCGCTGCGCGCGGGTGCGTTCGGGCTGCGCCGCTTCGGCGCGAGCGTCGCGTTCAGCAACGTGACGGTCAGCCGCTATCCGGACGTCGCACCGAAAACCTACGACTTCTCGCGCGTGGTCGGCGCCGTGTACAACCCGTGGAATGCGGTCAACGCGATCGACTTCTGGGAGAACTACGATCCGGCGACCGTCGACCGCGAGCTCGACTACGCGCAGACGTACGGCATGAACACGATCACCGTGTACCTGCACTACCTGAACTGGGTCAACGACCGCGACGCGTTCCTAGCGAAGTTCGACAGCCTGCTCGGCATCGCCGCGCGCCACGGGCTGAAGGTCGCGCCGATCTTCTACGACGATTGCTGGCACGTCGATCCCGCCTACGGCCCGCAGCCCGCGCCGATCTTCGGCGTGCACAACAGCCGCTGGGTGCAGTCGCCCGGGCAGTCGGTCGAGCAGCAGTACCTGCAGCCGGTCGCGGCGGGCGCGTCGACCACGTACAAGCAGGACCTGCAGCACTACATCGCCGATTTCGTGTCCGCGCACCGCAACGACCCGCGCATCCTGTACTGGGAACCGATGAACGAGCCCGGCTGCAGCGGCAACGGCGCGCTGCAGCCCACGCGTGCGCTGATGATGAACGACGCCCGCATCGCGATCCTGAACGCGGGCGCGACGCAGCCGATCAATTCGCCGAACGTGCAGGAGCCGGAAGGCGACTACTTCTCCGATTTCCACGCGTTCCACCCGTACGCGAAGAACGCGACGACGCCCGACTACTCGCTGCCGCCGAGCCTGCTCGACAGCCTGAATTCGGAAACGCTGCAGCGCGGCTGGCCGGGCGGCCAGGCCGGCCAGACGATGGCCGGCATCGCATCCACCTACGGCGGCACGACGGGCTTCCTCGTGTGGGAGCTGATGATCGGCCGCACGAATACGCGCTTCCACTGGGGACAGACGGCGTCCGCCCCGGCGACCGTCGAACCGGCCACGCCGTTCCAGGGCACGCTCTACCCCGACGGCCACCCGTGGAGCACGGCCGAGGTGCAGGCGCTCGCGAGCGCGTTCAGCTCGCGGCTGCGCGTGCTCAATGCGACGTACTACAACGACACGACGTTCACGACGCCGGTGTTCTCGTCGATCACGCCGCTCGTCGATTTCGACCTGAACACCGAGCGCGGCACCGATTCGCCGGACGCGTCGAAGGGGATGAATGCGACGAACTATGCGATCCGCTGGACCGGCGCGCTCGACATTCCGAAGGCCGACAACTACACGTTCAGCGTGACGAGCGACAACGTCGCGCGAGTGTGGATCGACGGCCGCAAGGTGATCGACAAGGAACAGCCGGGGCTCGCGACCGCGAAGGGCCGCATTCACCTGACGCAGAAGCGCAACGTGCCGATCCGCATCGAGTACGTGCATGCGAGCGGGCCGGCCAGCATGCATCTGCAATGGTCGAGCCCCGGTGCGAGCCGCGACAATCTGGTGCGTGTCGCGCAGCGGCCGCTGACGGACGCGCTCGCGCAACAGTAGGCGTTTTCACGGCGACGCCCATGACGCCGGTGCGGCGTCACGGGCAACGCATCGCGCCGCGCAACGACCGGTTTACTTCAACCGCCCCGACAGGAACTGCCCGAGCCGTTCGCTCTTCGGATTCACGAGAATCTCCTGCGGGTTCCCTTCCTCCTCGATCTTCCCCTGATGCAGGAAGATCACGTGATTCGACACGTTGCGCGCGAAGCCCATCTCGTGCGTGACGACGACCATCGTGCGGCCTTCCTCGGCGAGCTTCTGCATCACCTTCAGCACTTCGCCCACCAGTTCCGGATCGAGCGCCGACGTCGGCTCGTCGAACAGCATCACTTCCGGCTCCATCGCGAGCGCACGCGCAATGGCCACGCGCTGCTGCTGGCCGCCCGACAGGTGCGACGGATACATGCCCTCGACGCGCGGCGCGAGGCCGACCTTCTCCAGATACTTGCGCGCCCGCGCGATCGCTTCGTCCTTGCCGACGCCGAGCACCGCCATCGGCGCTTCGATGATGTTCTCGAGCACCGTCATGTGCGCCCACAGGTTGAAGTGCTGGAACACCATCGACAGCTTCGTGCGCATCCGCTGAAGTTGCTTCGGGTCGGCGACACGCAGCGAGCCGTTGCGGTCGCGCGTGGTCCCGATCGGCTCGCTGCCGATCGTGATCTGCCCCGAGCACGGCTGCTCGAGGAAGTTGATGCAGCGCAGGAACGTGCTCTTGCCGGAGCCGCTCGAGCCGATGATGCTGATCACGTCGCCGGCCTTCGCCTTCATCGACACGCCCTTCAACACCTCGTTGTCGCCGAACTTCTTGTGCAGGTTGTCGACGGTGAGCTTGTACATGCTGAATCCTTCCTTGCGAATCTTGCGAAAGCGTTAGTGGCCGCGCGGCGCGAGGTACGCGAGCCAGCGCATCTCGAGCTTGCGGAACGCCCAGATGAGCGTGAACACGACGGCGGCGTACAGCACGGCCGCGATGCCGTAGGCCTGGAACGACATGTACGTCGCCGAATTGACGTCGCGCGTGATCTTCAGGATGTCGGGCACGGTCGCGGTGAACGCGAGCGTGGTCGCGTGCAGCATCAGGATCACCTCGTTGCTGTAGCTCGGCAGCGAGCGGCGCAGCGCGGAAGGCAGGATGATCCGCGTATAGAGCTTGAAGCGCGACATCCCGTAGGCCATCCCGGCTTCGATCTCGCCGGCCGACGTCGCCTTGATCGCGCCCGCGAAGATCTCGGTCGCATACGCGCATTCGTTCAGCACGAACGCGAGCAGCGTGCAGTTCATCGCGTTGCGGAAGAACGTGTCGAGCAGCACGTGGTTATGCACGACCTGCAGGCTGTAGATGCCCGTGTAGCACATCAGCAGTTGCACGTAGAGCGGCGTGCCGCGGAACACGTACGTATAGAGCCACACGGGGCCCGAGATCCAGCGGTTCGACGACGCGCGCGCGATTGCCAGCGGCACGGCGAGCGCGAAGCCCAGCGCGATCGACACGACCAGCAGCCACAGCGTGATCGCGAGGCCGCTGAAGCGGTAGCCGTCGGTATAGAGATAGCTTTGCCAATACTGGCTGACGAGTTCGATCACAGTGCGAGCCTCCGGACACCGACGGAATAACGCTTCTCGAGGTGATGCAGCACGACGTTCGACACCGTCGTGATCGCGAGGTAGATCGCGCCTGCCGCCAGCGTGAAGAAGAAGAAATCGAGCGTGCTCTTGCCCGCGTCCTGCGACGCTTTCACCACGTCCGCGAGGCCGATGATCGACACGAGCGCGGTGGCTTTGACCAGCACCTGCCAGTTGTTGCCGATGCCCGGCAGTGCGAAGCGCATCATCTGCGGGAACAGGATGCGGCGGAACACGCGCCAGCCGCTCATTCCGTACGCGAAGCCCGCTTCGAGCTGGCCGCGCGGCACGGCGAGGAACGCGCCGCGGAAGGTCTCGGTGAAGTACGCGCCGTAGATGAAGCCGAGCGTGATGACGCCCGCGACGAACGGATCGATGTCGATCTGGTCCCAGCCGAGCATGTCGGTCACGTTGTTCAGCAGGATCTGGATTCCGTAGAACAGCAGCAGCATCAGCACGAGGTCGGGCACCGCGCGGATCAGCGTCGTGTAGAAGGTGCCGACCGACCTGAGCATGCGATTCGTCGACAGTTTCGCGCTCGCGCCGACGAGGCCGAGCACGAGCGACGCGGCGAGCGACAGCACCGCGAGCTTCACGGTTTCCACCGTGCCGGCCCACAGCAGCGGGCCAAATCCTTGGAAGATCATATGAGGGACCCAGATCGAAGTGGCTGGATTGTCAATAGCCATTAACTGCGCATCAAACGATACTTACGCACGACGTGATGCAGCCTGCTCATCAAGCCGCACGCATCGCGCACCGTGCGCGGCGCCCGACGACAGCGCGGCACGCACGCGGCCGGCGCGCGCCGGCGCCGCTGTACGACACCCCGCCGCGAACCCTTCCAACCCGGACATCGCCCGTTCCGGCGGCGCCCCAAGTTGTACATACAACTTTGCCTTTTCAGCCCGTCCACCGGCAATCCGTGTTTATCTCTAGTTGTCGCCGGATTGTTTCGCCGGTGGAATTTTCCCTTCAATTTCAATTGATTACGGATTACATCGCGCTAAACGGAAGCTTTCCGAGCGCATCGGGCGCCAGCTTTCACCTGTCTAGACCTGACAAGGCCGCATCGCGCAGCCCGTCGGTCATGCGGACCGTTTCCAGACCGACCCGCCGGTAGCCGAACCGCGGTTCCGTCAGCGGGTGCCGCGGGCGCGCCGGCACCGGTTCGAGCTTTCGCCGCAGGTTCGTCATGTCATGGACACGCGCACGTCGTGCGCGCGGCCCGACGTCGCGAACACGTTCGCGCGCCTCTCGCGGCGCATCCGCGGTCGCGATCGTTTTTTATGCGTTCTTTTCACGGCCGGTTCGAGTCTATACACCGTATCGTCACCGTGATTCCTAGAATGGGCGGCATGTCCAGCATGAAATCTCCGCAGTGCGAAGCACGATGCGAACCGGGGTGCCAGCATGAAACCGACCACAACCGAAACCGCCGCTTCACGCGCGCTGCCGATCGTTCGATCGCGGCGCCGGACCGCCGCCGACGAATTCGTGCTGCTGTCGATTCGCATCGAATCGGACAACCTCGCCGTCGTGCGCCGCCTGCTGCATCAGGCCGTCGGTGCCGCGCTCAATTTCTACACGGCTGCGATCGACAACCGCACCGGGCGAGCGTGCATCGAGCTTGAAGTCGCGCGGTCGCAGGCGTCGCCCGCGATCCTGTCGATCCTCCGCCTGCTGCCGGCCGCCGAATTCGGCGCGATCCGCCTGCTGCAGCACTAGCCGGCATCCGTTGCGGTCGCGCACGACACACGTCTCGCGCCCGCCTCCCCCTTTCATCGATTCGAACGCGCGTTTCCGACGCGAACGCATGCGGCTCGTCATCGCCACGCGCCGCGCCGTTACGCCGTCGGCGCGCGCGCCGGATCGTCGTTCCCGTCGCAACGGGCCTTTCCAGGAAGCACACTCAATGAAAAAAGCAGTCGTCGGTACCCTCTCCCTCGCGTTCTTCGGCGCCGCCGCGCATGCGCAAAGCAGCGTCACGCTCTACGGGATGCTCGATGCGGGTATCGCCTACACGAACAACCAGTCGGGCAAAAGCGCGTGGCAGCAAGGCAGCGGCCTGCTGTCGAACACCGTGTTCGGCCTGAGCGGCAACGAGGATCTCGGTGGCGGCCTGCATGCGCTGTTCCGCCTCGAAAGCGGCTTCAACCTGAACAACGGCACGCAGTCCTACAGAAATACGATGTTCGGCCGTCGCGCGTACGTCGGCCTGCAGAGCGACCGGTACGGCGCGCTGACGCTCGGCCGCCAATACGACGCCGTGGTCGACATGCTCGGCCCGCTCGCAATGGCGAACAACGGCGACGGCAACAACCTCGCGTCGCATCCGTTCGACAACGACAACCTCGACGATTCGTTCTACATCGACAACGCGGTGAAATACACGAGCCCGACGCTCGCCGGCTGGCAGTTCGGCGGCCTGTACGGGTTCAGCAACGCGGCCGGCGGCTTCGCGAACAACCGTGCGTACAGCGCCGGCGTGTCGTATGCGAACGGGCCGGTCAGCCTCGGCGCCGCGTATCTGCAACTCAACCGCGGCGGGCTGACGCCCGGCGGTGCGCTGTCGACCAACGACGCGCCGAACTTCCCGGCCGTGCGCCAGCGCGTGATGGGCGCGGGCGGCAGCTATGCGTTCGACCGGCTGACGGTCGGCGCGTTGTGGACGCATTCGATGTTCGACGACACGGCCGCATCGTCGCTGCCCGGCGCGCTGAACGCGCTGCGCTTCGACAACTACGAAGTCAACGCGCGTTACGCGCTGACGCCAGCGGTTTCGTTCGCGGGCGCCTATACGTTCACCGACGGCCGCTACGACGACGCAGCCGGCAGCCACCGGCCGAAATGGCATCAGGTAACGCTGATGGCCGACTACGCGCTGAGCAAGCGCACCGACGTCTATGCGGAAACCGTCTATCAGCATCAGTTCGGCGTGCCGTCGGGCGCGACGCTCGGGTTCGCGAACGTCACGGGGCTCGCGGCTTCGTCGAACCATACGCAGGTGGTCGGGACGGTCGGCATCCGGCATCGGTTCTGAGCGCACGCCCGTCGGCAAAGGCCGGCCGCTCTGTGCAATCCCGCATGGACGCGCGCCGGCCGAACAGGGATCATTCGGGGGAATCCGGGCCCGCGCGTCCGCGAAACCGGTACACTCGGCGCCGGGCGCGCGCCGGATCGGCATTCGGCGGCGGGCCGCCGCCGACTCTGGAATCGTGATCCCATGACCACACCGATCTATCAGGAAATCAAGGACTTCATCCTCGCGCGCATTCATGCCGGCGAATGGGCGGAAGGCGACCAGGTGCCGTCGGAGAACGAGCTGGCGCGCGAATTCAACGTCGCGCGGATGACCGTCAACCGCGCGCTGCGCGAGCTGACCGCCGAACAGGTACTCACGCGTACGCGCGGCTCCGGCACCTACGTCGCGTCGCCGAAGTACGAATCGACGCTCGTCGCGATCCGCAGCATCTCGGACGAAGTCGCCGCGCGCGGCCACGGCTATCGCGCGCAGGTGCTGCAGGTCGGCGCGGCCGTCGCCGACGCGAAGCTCGCCGACGAGCTGCAGATCGACACCGGCAGCCCGATCTTCCATTCGCGCGTGCTGCACTTCGAGAACGACACGCCCGTGCAGCTCGAGGAGCGCTGGGTCAATCCGGCCTGCGCGCCGGAATATGCGTTGCAGGACTTCACGACGACGACGCCGAACCAGTACCTGACGCGCGTCGCGCCACTGCAGCGCGTCGAATACCGGATCGAGGCCGCGATGCCCGACGCCGAAACGCGCCGCCACCTCGCGATGGACGACCGCGAGCCGTGCCTGCTGCTGCATCGGCGCACATGGTCGCAAGGGCTGGTCGCGTCGGTCGCCAATCTGTGGCACCCGGGCAGCCGCTACCGGTTCACCGGGCATTTCTGATGCCGATGCGCGCGCTTACCGCGCGCCCGGCTGCGCCCAGCGCTCGATCGCTCTGACGGCCCGCACGGCCGAATGCGGGTGCCCGATCCCCTGCGACGGATTGCCATCGATACTTGCAAGCACCGCCGGTCGCGCAGCGCGTAGGCATTTTTACGACGATCGCAACCATCGCATGCCAAATTTCCCGCGCAGCGGTATGCTGATGTCGTACGGTTGCGCACGACGCCTCGGGTAATCCCTTCATCGGCACGTCGTCACGCCGCCGTCGCGACCGCAATCATGCGTTGCAAGGAGGGATTCGTGATGGCATCCACGCATCAGCACTTCCACCTCGAACTACGGCACGCCACCGCGCCGACCTATTTCATCAGCTACCTGTTTCCCGCATTGCTGTTCGTGTACGAACTGCTGCGCGTCGGCCAATGGATCCGCGATCACGGGATGCAGTTCGCCGCGTTCAAGCAGATGGGTTACGAATATCTGCTGATGCTGCTGTTCGTCGGGCTGCAGATCGTCGTCGAGGCGATCTTCCTGCTCGGCGCCGCGATGCGCAAGGATCATCGCGACTTCGAGCACCGGCTGCCGAACGTGGTCCTCGGGATCGGCTGCTCGATCGCACTGCTCGCGATCGATCTCGCGATCCAGCTCGCGTTCTGACGATCGGCGGTCGCGGGCCCGCCGACGGCGGTCGCGCTCACGCGCGCGCGTCGCGCAGGAACGTCGCGACAGCGGCCAGCACGTCGTCGGTCCGCTCGCGGTGCGGCATGTGTCCGCACCGGCCGAGCAACAGATACGACGACGGCCCCGCGACCTGCGCGGCGATCCGCTTCGGATGCACGTCGGACCCGTATTCGTCGTCTTCGCCGTGAATCGCGAGCGTCGCGCAGTGCACGCGCCGCAAGTCGTCGTCGAGATTCCAGTCGCGAAACGCCGGCGACAGCCACGTGTCGACCCACGCGCGCAACACCCATTCGGCCTTGTCGCCGTGATAGCGCGCGAGCCGGTCGAGCTGCCCCGGTTCGTCGAACTGCTGCCCCGCGTCGCGAATCCCGGCCAGCGTGCGATCCTCGACGAACGCCTGCGCGGCGATCGTCACGAGCGCGCGGCAGCGCTCCGGATGCGCGGCCGCGCAACCGATCGCCATCCCGCCGCCGACGCTGTGCCCGAACGCGACGAACGCATCGACGCCAAGCTGTTCGAGCAGCGTCGCGAACGCATGATCGGCCTCGTCGCGCACGAACGTCGTGCCGAGTGTGCCCGGATGACGATCGGAACGACCGAAGCCGAGACGGTCGTATGCGATCACGTCACGCTGCGTGGCGCGCGCGAGCTGCGCGGGGAAGTCGCGCCACAGCTCGACGCAACCGAGCGAATCGTGCAGCAGCACGATCGGTGCGGCCGGCTCGCCTGCCGCCGGTTGCGCGGGGCCGCCGCGCCAGCGTTTCGCGAAGAGACGCCCTTGCGGCGTCTCGACGGTGGTCTCCTCGGTCACGATTGCGGTCATGTGTGTGATGTGCCTGTCGTCTGCATGAGAACGGCCGCCCGCCGGCGGCCGCATCGAATTGCGCGATGGTGGCCCGCGCCCGCCCGCAGCGTCAAGCAAGCCCCCACCGCCCGCGCGTTCATTCGGGCTGCGGCGGCAGATAGTCCATCTTCGCCTCGTCGTACAGCCGGTAGATCAGCGCCTGCATCGCGCGGATGTCCTCCGATTCGTCGAGCATCCGCATGCTCATGATGATCGGCGACACGAGGTTCGGATCGTCGAGCGGCTTGTAGCTGATGTCGTCGCGCTTCAGCCCGTACACGCTCTGCGGCACGACCGACACGCCCTCGCCCATCGCGACGAGGCCGAGCGCGATCTGCAGTTCGCGCGTCTCGTAGATCTTGCGCGGCTGCAACGCGCGGTCGTGAAACGCCGCGAGCACCTGGTCCGCATAGCTCGGGCGCGGTGCCTTCGGAAAGATGATCAGCGTGTCGTTCACGAGATCGTGCAGCGACAGCACGGGCTTCGCGCTGTCGAGCACGTGGCCGACCGGCAGCGCGACGATCATCCGCTCCTCGCGCAGCACGACGCGCCGCACGCTCGGATCCTCGTGGCGGATGCGCCCGAACCCGACGTCGATGCGCCCTTCCTTCAGCGCCTTGATCTGGTCCATCGTCGACATCTCGTGCAGGCTCAGCTCGACGGCCGGATACTCGCCGCGAAAACGCCGGATGATCTTCGGCAGCATCCCGTACAGCGTCGAGCCGACGAAGCCCACCGACATGCTGCGCTCGATCTTGCCGACCCGCTTCGTCATCGATTCGAGCTCGGTCGTCTGCGCGAGCAGCTGCACCGCGTGCGAATAGAAGAAGCGCCCCGCGTCGGTCAGCTTCAGCGGCCGCGCATTGCGCTCGAACAGCGGCACGCCGAGCGCTTCCTCGAGCTGCTGGATCTGCCGGCTCAGCGGCGGCTGCGCGATATGCAGCCGTTCGGCCGCCCGCGTGAAATTCCGCTCTTCCGCAACCGCGACGAAGTAGCGGAGGTGTCTCAACTCCATGTTCGATGCCTCCCGGACAGCGATCCGGCGCTCAACCCCGGCCGAATGATGTCGTCACGATACCGCAGGCGGCGCAAACCGCCACGCGCGGCCGCGCGCCGCCCAAAGCAAAACGGGAAGCCCGCGAGCTTCCCGTTGCTTGATCGATGCCAACGCGCGGCGCCTCGGCATCGCGCGCCGCCCGTCACACCTCGGTCGCGTAGAGCGCGTCGCGCTGCGCGTCGCTCAGCGTGTCGAGCGGCACGTCCGGCAGCTGGTAGCAGATCATCGTGCCGTACAGTTCGGCGAGACAATTGCTGCCGGCATCGAGCGCGTAGCCGTCCTCGCCGTCCGGAGCCGGCGGGTACACTTCGCGCCACGCGTTGATCGCGGCTTCGATTCGCACGATGGAAACGGGTCCGGCCTTCCGCTCGGCGGGTGATGCGCTCATGGATTCCTCTGGGTTGCGCGCTCCGCGGGCCGTATCGGCCCGCACGGAGCGATGAAAACGCCGGGCATCGCGCCGGCCGCCGCAGGTCGCGCGCCGGATGCCGATCCGCGCTGCGCGCCTCGCGCCGGCCGGGCCGTGGCCCGGTAGGGTCGGGCAATATAACCGGCTTTGACCCCGTGGAGGCAAAAGCCGGGCAAAAAAAACGGGAAGCGCGAGGCTTCCCGTTTCGTCGCATCGCGCGCGGCCGCATGCCGCGCCCGCGTCAACCCGCGGTTTCGCGATTCGCCACCGGCTGGCGCTGCGCGCCGCGGCTCGCGGCGATCCACGGCGCGATTTCCATGTCTTCGTAGCGCACGAAACGGCTCTTCTTCAGGAACCGGAAGCCGAGCCACACGACGAGGAACAGCGGAATGCCGACATAGGTCGCGGCCACGCCCGCCCAGTCGATCCGGTTCGCGAGGAACGCCTGATAGTCCTGGCCGAGCGCGATCACGAGGCACAGCACGAACGCGAACAGCGGGCCGAACGGGAACCACTTCGACTGGTACGGCAGCTGGTCGAGCGAGTAGCCCTGCTTCACGTAGCCCTTGCGGAACCGGTAGTGGCTCACCGCGATGCCGAGCCACGCGATGAAGCCCGTCATCCCGGACGTGTTCAGCAGCCACAGGTACACGGTCTTGTCGCCGTACAGCGACGTGAAGAAGCACAACGCGCCGACGGCCGTCGTCGCATACAGCGCGTTGCGCGGCACGCCGCCGCGCGACAGCTTCGCGAAGATCTTCGGCGCACGGCCTTCGGTCGCGAGGTTGTAGAGCATCCGCGTGGACGCATACATGCCCGAGTTGCCGGCCGACAGCACGGCCGTCAGGATCACCGCGTTCATCACGCCGGCCGCGAACGCGAGGCCCGCGTGGCGGAACACGAGCGTAAACGGGCTCACGCCGATGTCGGTCACGTCCGTCTTCAGCAGGTTCGGGTCGGTATAGGGAATCAGCACGCCGATCACGAAGATCGCGAACACGTAGAACAGCAGGATGCGCCAGAACACCTGGCGCACCGCGCGCGGGATCGTCGTGCGCGGGTTTTCCGATTCGCCGGCCGCGACGCCGATCAGCTCGGTGCCCTGGAACGAAAAGCCCGCGATCATCGCGACGCCCATCAACGCCGGCAGGCCGCCCGCGAACGGTGCGTCGCCAATCGTCAGGTTGCCCCAGCCGTTGCTCGGCGCGCCCTTCAGAATGCCGAAGATCATCAGCAGGCCGACGCCGATGAACGCCACCACGGTGACGACCTTGATCAGCGCGAACCAGTATTCGGCCTCGCCGAAGCCGCGCACGGTGAGCGCGTTGAGCAGGAACATCACGCCGAGGAAGGCCGCGCTCCACCACACGCCGGGCACGTCCGGAAACCAGTAATGCATCACAAGCTGCGCGGCGACGAGTTCCACCGCGATCGTCACCGCCCAGTTGTACCAGTAGTTCCAGCCGAGCGCGAAGCCGAAGCCTTCGTCCACGTATTTCGCGCCGTAGGTCGCGAACGAGCCCGACACCGGCATGAACGCAGCCATTTCGCCGAGGCTCGTCATCAGGAAGTAGACCATCAGGCCGATCAGCATGTACGCGACCATCGCGCCGCCGGGGCCCGCCTGCGAGATCGACGCGCCGGACGCGACGAACAGGCCCGTGCCGATCGAGCCGCCGATGGCGATCATCGTCAGGTGGCGCGCTTTCAGCGCGCGATGAAGCTTGGGTGGGTTCGCGGGCGAACCGGGTGGGTCGGATTTCGGAATTGCGGACATAAACGAGACGAACGTTGAGCGGGCCGGCATCCGTAGCCGGCGCATGCGGAATCGGAGCGCAGTGCGCGTCCTGCGATGCATTCGATGCGGCCCCGATTTGCGTTGCGCGGCGGGCGCCTGCGGCGAAGCGCGGATTCTACCTGATTCGCCACGGGGACAGCTCAGGTGCCGCGGCCCGCCGTCGCCGCGGAGATTTCGCGGAATCAACACGTTGGCTCCCACCGGACCGGCCATGGGCGAGGACCGGCGGAAAAACCACGCGCGTCGGGCAGTTGTCCGTTTTTCCAAATCCGCCGGTGTTGCGCCGCTGTCCGCCGCCCTCCCGTCGATACCACGCCGACGGACATAATCGACGGGTAATCACTGGATTATTCAGACAAAACACCCAATATCGATCATTGATTCAAATCAAATCGCCTGCATGCAAAGCGGTAATGATGCGTAACCGTTGTGAATCGCCGTATCCGCATGCATGTTTTGCATGCGCGCACGAATGCCGTGAAATCGCGAGATAATGCGCCCCGATTCAAAATAATCAGTGTGCGGAATCGCCGACGATGCGCCAATCCGCCGCCCGCCGCCCCCGAGGATGAAGTCATTCACGCTGCCCGCCGCGCTGCGCCGCCATACCGCGTCGATCGTGGCCCGCATTCTGTCGCCCCGCGGCGTGCTCGTTGCGGGGATCGTGCTGCTGATGTTCAGCTGGGGACTTTCCACGTCGCTGTTAATCGAGGCGCGGCGCGATGCATACGACCATGCGGTCGAAAATGCACGCAACCTGATGCTGCTGATCGAACGCGATATCGTGCGCAATATCGAGCTCTACGATTTGTCGCTGCAGAACGTCGTCGACGGCATTGCCGACCCGGAGCTGATGACGCTGCCGCCGCGCCAGCGCCACCGGCTGCTGTTCGACCGCGCGGCGACCGGCGAATATCTGGGCTCGATCTTCGTGATGGATGCGCACGGCAATATCGTGATCGATTCGAGCGCGTCGCCCGCGCGGCAAGGCAATTTCGCCGACCGCGACTACTTCGCCGTGCATCGCGACGGGCTCGCGCAGGGCCTCTACCTCAGCCGGCCGTATGCGGCCCGGCTGCGCGGCGGTGCGCTGACGATCGCGCTCAGCCGCCGGATCAGCCGGCCCGACGGCAGTTTCGCCGGCATCGTCGTCGGCACGCTCAGCATCGACTACTTCCGCGCGCTGCTCGACGGCCTCGCGGTCGGCCAGCACGGCAGCGCGGCGATCGTCGAGGACAACGGCACGCTCGTGTCGCGGCTGCCGTTCGACTCGCGCGTGGTCGGCCTCGACCTGCACGACTCGCCGCTGTTCGTCGAATCGCAGCGCACCCGCGCCGGCGCGCTGACCGGCACCGGCGCGATCGACGGCGTGCGGCGCATCTATGTTTACAAGCATCTCGCCGGCCTGCCGCTGATCGTCGACGTCGCGCCCGCCGAAGTCGACATCTACGCGCCGTGGCTCCACCGCGCGATCTGGACCATCGTGCTGATGTGCCTGTTCACCGGCTTCATCGCGTGGGGATCGATGGCGCTGTCGCGCGAACTGCGGCGCCGGCAGATCGCCGAATCGAAGCTGTACCGGCTCGCGCACACCGATGCGCTGACGGGCCTCGACAACCGCGGCACGTTCGACGCGGTGCTCGCGAAGGAGGCACAGCGTGCGTCGCGCAGCGGCCGCCCGCTGTCGGTGCTGTTCGTCGACGTCGATCACTTCAAGGCGTTCAACGACTACTACGGCCACCCGGCCGGCGACGACGTGCTGCGGCGCGTCGCGCAAACCGCGTCGCGCTGCCTGCGCCGCGACAGCGACCACGTCGCCCGCTACGGCGGCGAGGAATTCGTCGTCACGCTGCCCGACACCGATGCGCAAGGCGCGGTGGTCGTCGCCGAGGGCATCCGGCGCGCGATCGCGGAACTCGACATCGAGCACGCGCGAAGCCCGTACCGGCGCGTCACCGCGAGCATCGGCACGGCGACCGCCGTCGACGGGCGCCTGAACGCCGCCGCGCTGCTGCGGCAAGCCGACGAGGCGCTGTACCGCGCGAAGTCCGGCGGCCGCAACCGCGTGCTGGAAGCGCAGCCGCGCACGGCCGACGCCTGACGCCACCGCGACGTGACGTGACGCGAACGCGCGCGGCAGCCGGCCGCGCCGGATGACCAACCGCACCGTGGACAGTCCCCCCGCGTTCGGCTAGCGTTACGTCTGCTGCACATGCGGCGCGGCGCCGGCCCGCGCACGCCGCCGTGCGCGTTCCGCCACTCCAGCTCCGCCATGACCACCCCGCTCCCGACCCGGCTGCCGCCGATCCTGCGCCACGCGCTCCGCCCGCTGCTCGACCCGTATCGCCGCTACCGGCACGCGAAGCTGATCCATGCGGCGCGCGTCGCGCTCGCGATTCTCGTGTCGATCGCGCTGTCCACCGGGCTGAACGTGCCGCACGGCGAATGGTCGACGATCACCGTGCTGATCGTCGTCGGCGGGCTCCAGCATCACGGCAACATCCGCAAGAAGGCGGCCGAGCGCGCGCTCGGCACGTCGATCGGCGCGCTCGCGGGGCTCGGGCTGATCCTGCTGTATTCGTTCGTGCACGCGCCGCTCGCGATCTACCTGCTGATGGCGCTCGCATGCGGCATCTGCGCGTACCACGCGATCGGCAAGGCCGGCTACATCGCGCTGCTGTCGGCGATCACGATGGTGATCGTCGCCGGACACGGCGACAACGAGATCGTCGACGGCCTGTGGCGCGCGGTGAACGTGCTGACCGGCATCGCGATCGCGCTGGCGTTCTCGTTCGCGCTGCCCCTCTACGCCACCTACTCGTGGCGCTACAAGCTCGCCGACGCGCTGCGCGCGTGCGCGGCCGTCCATGCGCGACTCGCGGGCGACCGCCAGGTGAGCGACGACGCGCACCTGAAGGAAATGGCCGCGCTCAGCGCGCTGCTCGTGCAGTTGCGCTCGCTGATGCCGTCGGTGTCGAAGGAGTGCGAGACGTCGATGGCGCAGCTCGAAGCGATCCAGCGCAGCCTGCGCCTGTGCATCGGCTATCTGGAGATCCTGTCGAGCGCGGTCCCGGCCCGCGACGACGTCGCGGCCCGCGAATACATGCGCGTCGACATGAAGGCGATGAACCGGCGCATCCGCGACACGCTGGTCGGCGCGAGCCGCGCGCTCAAGTTCGGCACGCCGAGCCGGCTCGCGCCGCGCCGCCGGCCGGCCGAACCGCCGCACGACGCGCCGCCGCCGCAACTGTCCGGCTACGTGTCGATCACGGCCAAGCTGGCCGGGGAAGTCGACCAGTTGCGCGAGAAACTGCTCGATACCGCGCAGTCGTGGAACATCTGACGTTGGCAGCGACCGGCGCTTTACACGCCATACTTTCAAATACCTTTCGATACGATGCGGTGGGCATCACGACGCCGACCGCCACGCTTTTTGCCCCGATCCAACCCCGATAACACGCGTCCCGAGCGGGCTCGCCGGGGGCGGAATCGCTGCGATTTCGCGCCGGCCCGCGGGGCGCTCTCCACCCGGTTAATCCCTCGTCAGGCCCGCCGCGACAGGCGCGGCGACGGTTCTGCACCAAAATCAGCCCTTGCTCCAACCTTCCGGACAGCCGATACTCGCATATTCCGCGAAATACGATCCCACCGGCTTCAATCCACGGTAATTCCTATGAGCACGATTCTCGAAAGCCTCCCGACCGGCCAGAAGGTCGGTATCGCCTTCTCCGGCGGCCTGGACACCAGCGCTGCGCTGCACTGGATGAAACTCAAGGGCGCCGTCCCGTACGCATACACGGCGAACCTCGGCCAGCCCGACGAAGACGATTACGACGCGATCCCGAAACGCGCGATCGAATACGGCGCAGCCGGCGCCCGCCTGATCGACTGCCGTGCGCAGCTCGTCGCCGAAGGCATCGCGGCGCTGCAAAGCGGCGCGTTCCACATCACGACGGCCGGCGTCACGTACTTCAATACCACGCCGATCGGCCGCGCCGTGACGGGCACGATGCTCGTCGCCGCGATGAAGGAAGACGGCGTCAACATCTGGGGCGACGGCAGCACGTACAAGGGCAACGACATCGAGCGCTTCTACCGCTACGGCCTGCTCGTGAACCCGGACCTGAAGATCTACAAGCCGTGGCTCGACCAGACGTTCATCGACGAACTCGGCGGCCGCGCCGAAATGTCGGAATTCATGAACCAGGCCGGCTTCGCGTACAAGATGTCGGCCGAGAAGGCGTATTCGACCGATTCGAACCTGCTCGGCGCGACGCACGAAGCGAAGGATCTCGAAAGCCTCGAAAGCGGCATCAAGATCGTGAACCCGATCATGGGCGTCGCGTTCTGGCGCGACGATGTGAAGATCGCCGCGGAAGAAGTGACGGTGCGCTTCGAAGCCGGCCAGCCGGTCGCGCTGAACGGCGTCGAGTTCACCGACCCGGTCGAGCTGCTGCTGGAAGCGAACCGCATCGGCGGCCGCCACGGCCTCGGCATGAGCGACCAGATCGAGAACCGCATCATCGAGGCGAAGAGCCGCGGCATCTACGAAGCCCCGGGCCTCGCGCTGCTGTACATCGCGTACGAGCGCCTCGTCACCGGCATCCACAACGAAGACACGATCGAGCAGTACCGCGAGAACGGCCGCCGCCTCGGCCGCCTGCTGTACCAGGGCCGCTGGTTCGACCCGCAGGCGATCATGCTGCGCGAAACCGCGCAGCGCTGGGTCGCGCGCGCGATCACCGGTGAAGTGAAGATCGAACTGCGCCGCGGCAACGACTACTCGATCCTGAGCACGAAGTCGCCGAACCTCACGTATCAGCCGGAGCGCCTGTCGATGGAGAAGGTGGCGTCGACGTTCTCGCCGCGCGACCGAATCGGCCAGCTCACGATGCGCAACCTCGACATCACCGATACGCGCGACAAGCTGCGCGTGTATTCGCAAGTCGGGCTGCTGACACCGGGCGAAGCATCGGCGCTGCCGCAGATCAAGGGCGACGACAAGTAAGCCGTTTCGCTCGACGCCATGCCGCATCGCTTGCGGCATGGCCGGGCAGGCCGCGTGGGCGGATCGAATTTCGCGCACGAGGCCTGCCGCTTCTCCTCCCCCGCCTTTTTGCTTTCCCCCGTATTCGCATCACCCCGAGTAACGCACCCGAGTCATCGCACCGCCGCCGCGTGAGTCATGGCAAGCTTCGGTCTTCCGATTACAGCGCCGACTCATGACCGCCCTTACCGTCATCCACCTGAACGGCCCGATCAACAGCGGCAAGACGACGATCGGTGTCGCGCTCGCACGCGTGCTGCCCGACGCGCGCTTCATCGACGGCGACGATCACGATGCGCCCGAAGACGCGCCGTTCGCCGTGCAATGGGCGATCGCGCTCGAACGTCTCGTCACGCAGATCGCGAACGCGCGCGAGCGTTACCTGGTCATCGCGTATCCGATCGGCGACCCGGAATTCGAGCGGCTGCGCGCCGCCTGCGATGCGCGCGACGCACGGCTGTTCGTCGTGACGCTCGCACCGCCCGAAGCGGTTGCGTCGTCGAAGCGCGGCGCGCGTGTGCTGACGGACTGGGAGCGGAGCCGGATCGCCGAGATGTATCGCGAAGGCTATGCATCGCGGCCGTTCAGCCAGATGGTGCTCGATACGTCCGACGCGACGCCCGACGCTTGCGCGGCACGGATCGCGCAGCACGTCGCCGCGACGGCGTCGTAACCGACACGCCGGCGCGCGAATACCTCGCAGCGATCGGCGTCTATCCGCTTTTCAGGCTCGAATAGGAAAACGTTTACTCCTCCAACGCTTCTTGTTAGCATCGTCCTCGATCGGCCGGACGCGCTTCACGGAAAGCCGATTGCAAGCTTCAGATATTCCGCAATTTCCCCGAGATTTACCGCATCACTGTTCCAGCCGTCGAGCGTTACCTGCTTTCTGTATTTTGGAGTGCTTTCTATGGGCAACCGGTCTCGTTTCGACGATCGCGCGCCATAAAAGGAAAACGTTATCCTCAACGTGGCACCGAGCCACGGACCATCAGAGAGAGACACCATGAAGACCAGGATCATCCCGTGCGTCATCGCCGTTCTGTCCGTTGCGTGCCTGTCCGCGTGCGGCGGCGACGATCCGGCCAGCCCGGCCGCCGCCGCCCGCCAGCAGGCCACCGCGATGGCGCTCAGCCCGTCGAATCCGCCCGGCTCGAACTTCAACCTCGCACCGTTCACGCTGCAGTTGCCGACCGGCTCGTCCGGCAAGGTCGACACGGTGAGCGGCTCGTCGCTCGCGGGCGGCTACGTGAACCCGACGTATTTCTATACGGACGGCAGCGACGGCTCGATGGTGATGATGGACCCGACGCAGGGCTGGACGACGTCCGGCTCGCTGCATCCGCGCACCGAGCTGCGCGAGAACACGACCTGGCCGACCTCCGGCACGAACCGGCTGAATGCGACGGTGGCCGTCACGCAGGTGCCCGATCACACGACGATCGGCCAGATCTTCCAGGGCACCGGCCCGAGCAAGCCGCTGTGCGAGCTGCAGTTCACGTCCGGCGGCGTCGTGCAGCTGCTGCTCGAAAGCACCAACCAGGGCGGCAAGTCGACGACCACGCCGATCACGACGGTCGGTGTCGGCAAGAAGTTCAGCTACGCGCTGAGCCTGAGCGGCACGACGATCACCGTCACCGCGAACGGCACGACCAAGACCTTCACGATGGATTCGAGCTTCGACGGCGAGAATTTCTACTTCAAGGCGGGCGACTACGACCAGACGGCCGTGTCCGGCACGCCGCTCACGACGCCGGGCACCGTCGTGAAGTTCTATGCGCTGACGCGCACGCATGGTTGATCGCACGTAACGCAACATGGCGCCGGGCGGGCATGCGATGCGCGTCTGTCCGGCGTTTCGGCGCAAACATCGCGCTCACGAATGATGCCGCACGCCCGGCGCGACCGCTTCCCGCTCCCCCTTGCGGCTCAGCATCAGCGTGACGACCGCCGACACCGCGAGCGTGCCCGCCACCACATAGAGCCCGGCCGCATACCCGCCCGTCGCATTCTTCAGCCAGCCGATCGCGAACGGCCCGACGAACCCGCCGAGATTGCCGATCGAGTTGATCATCGCGATCCCCGCGGCCGCGCCGGCGCCCGACAGGAACGCGCTCGGCATCGCCCACAGCGGCGCCTTCGCGGCGCTGATCCCGATGTTGACGACGACCAGCGCGAGCACGGTCAGCAACGCGGTGCTCGCCTGCCCCGCGAACACGAAGCCGATGCACGCGAGCACGCACGGAATCACGACGTGCCACGTGCGCTCGCCGGTGCGATCCGAATGCCGCGCCCAGACGATCATCGCGACGACGGCGGCGATGCTCGGGATCCCGGTCAGCAAGCCCGTCTGCAGTGCGGTGAAGCCGAACTGCTTGACCATCAGCGGCGCCCACAGCCCGAGCGTGTAGAGCCCGGCCGACGTGCCGAAATAGATCAGCGCGAGCGCCAGCACGCGCGGATCGCGCAACGCCTGCCACGCGCCGGCCGTGTGCCCGGCATGCGTGTGGCGCACGTCGGCTTCGGCCTTCAGCTTCGCGATCAGCCAGTCGCGCTCGTCCGGCTGCAGCCACACGGCCTTCGACGGCGAATCGGTCAGGCACTTCAGCACGACGAAGCCGAGCACGACCGCCGGCAGCGCTTCGACGATGTACAGCATCTGCCAGTCGGCGAGCCCGAACAGCGGCGGCATCTGCATGATCGCGCCGGACAGCGGCGAACCGATCGCGGTCGAGATCGGCGCGGCCGCCATGAACCACGCGGCGGCCACCGCGCGCTGCTTCGCGGGGAACCACAGGCTCAGGTACAGGATGACGCCGGGGAAGAACCCGGCTTCGGCCACGCCGAGCAGGAAGCGCAGCACGTAGAAGCTCGTCGGCCCGGCCGCGAACGCGGATACGGCCGACACGAGGCCCCACGTGATCATCACCCGCGCGATCCAGATGCGCGCGCCGACGCGATGGAGAATCAGGTTGGACGGCACTTCGAACAGGAAGTAGCCGATGAAGAACAGGCCGCCGCCGAACCCGAACGCGGTCGGCGACAGGCCGATCGCCTTGTTCATCGTCATCGCGGCAAAGCCGACGTTGACGCGATCGAGAAAGCTGACGAAGTAAAGCAGCATCACGAACGGAATGATCCGCCACATCAGTTTCCGCGCGACGCGTGTTTCCAGATCCGCTTGCATGTGTCTCCTCCTTCGAGGTCGAGCCGTGCTCTGCCGGTGAATACTCGCCGGCGCCGCGACGAAGCGCGCGCGCCGGCGCCCGGCTCGCGTCGGACGCGCGAGTCGCGGGTATCAAAAACCGCGGGGACGATGAACGGGGGGGCGCCCGGCTACCGGTTGCGCACACACGCCGCCTACGTTGCGGCCCGCATGCGTAGCGCCGCGTTGATCGTCAGGCTGCAACCGCCGCGTTTGCGACGCGCTCGCACACGGCCGCCGTCACCTGCGCGGTCGTCGCGCTGCCGCCGAGGTCGCGCGTATGCAGCGACAGGTCGGTCGTCACGGCCTCGATCGCCTGCATCACGCGCGCGGCAGCGTCCGTCTCGCCGAGATGCTCGAGCAACATCACGACCGACCAGAACGTGCCGACCGGATTCGCGAGCCCCTTGCCCATGATGTCGAACGCGGAACCGTGGATCGGCTCGAACATCGACGGATAACGACGCTCGGGATCGATGTTGCCGGTCGGCGCGATACCGAGGCTGCCGGCGAGCGCGGCCGCGAGATCGCTGAGGATGTCGGCATGCAGGTTGGTCGCGACGATCGTGTCGAGCGACGCCGGCCGGTTGACCATGCGCGCGGTCGCCGCGTCGACGAGTTCCTTGTCCCACGTGACGTCCGGGAATTCCTGCGCGACCTGCTTCGCGATCTCGTCCCACATCACCATCGCGTGCCGCTGCGCGTTGCTCTTCGTGACCACGGTCAGCAGCTTGCGCGGGCGCGACTGCGCGAGCCGGAACGCGAAGCGCATGATGCGTTCCACGCCGGCGCGCGTGAGGATCGACACGTCGGTCGCGGCCTCGATCGGATGGCCCTGGTGCACGCGGCCGCCGACGCCCGCGTATTCGCCTTCGGAGTTCTCGCGGACGATGACCCAGTTCAGGTCGTCCGGCCCGCAGCGCTTCAGCGGCGCGTCGATGCCGGGCAGGATGCGCGTCGGGCGCACGTTCGCGTATTGGTCGAAGCCCTGGCAGATCTTCAGGCGCAGCCCCCACAGCGTCACATGGTCGGGCACGTCGGGGTCGCCCGCCGAGCCGAACAGGATCGCGTCCTTGCCGCGCAGCGCGTCGAGGCCGTCGGCCGGCATCATCGCGCCGTGCTGGCGGTAATAATCGGCGCCCCAGTCGAAATCCTCGAACTCGAACGCGAAGCGGTCGCTGCCGCGGGCCAGCGCTTCCAGCACCTGCTTGCCGGCCGGCACCACTTCCTTGCCGATGCCGTCGCCCGGAATCGTTGCGATACGGTAGGTCTTCATGCGGACATCCTCGATTGATCGTGAGCGTGAACGCACTTTACCGAACCAGGAGTGCAGGAACCGGCGCTAGAATCAAGGCATCTTTAACTTCGATTCACGAATCCCGTCATGGTGGATACCGTCCAGCCGGCCGATCTCGGCTTCTTCTCGACGCTGGCCGCATCGGGCAGCCTGAGCGCGGCCGCGCGCGAACTCGGGTTGACCGCGGCAGCCGTCAGCAAGCGGCTCACGCAGATGGAGCGGCGCGCGGGCGTGACGCTCGTCAACCGCACGACGCGACGGATGATGCTGACGCCCGAAGGCGACGTGTATCTCGACTACGCGCGCCGGATCCTCGACCAGATGGACGAACTCGGCGAGTTGCTCGGCAGCGCGAAGCAGCGGCCGAAGGGGCTGCTGCGCGTGAACGCGACGCTCGGTTTCGGGCGCAGCCACGTCGGCCCCGCGATCTCGCGCTTCGTCGCGCGCTATCCGGAGGTGTCGGTGCAACTGCAGTTGTCGGTCATGCCGCCGCCGCTCACCGACGACGCGTTCGATGTGTGCATCCGCTTCGGCGAGCCGCCCGACACGCGCGTCGTCGCGCGGCGGCTCGCGCCGAACCGCCGGCTGCTGTGCGCGGCGCCCGCGTATCTCGCGCGGCACGGGATGCCCGCCACGCCGCACGACCTGGCGCGGCACAACTGCATCGGCATCCGGCAAGGCGACGAAGGTTACGGGATCTGGCGCCTGACCAGCGGCCGCGGCGCGGCACGCAACACGGAAGCCGTGCGGATCAACGGCAACCTGACGACGAACGACGGCGAGATCGCCGTGAAGTGGGCGCTCGACGGGCACGGGATCCTGATGCGCGCCGAATGGGACCTCCGCGACTATCTCGCCGACGGTCGCCTCGTCGTCGTGCTGCCCGACCACGAAACGCCGAGCGCGGACATCTATGCGGTGTATGCACAGCGTCACCAGATGTCCGCGCGGATTCGCGCGTTCGTCGACTTTCTGGCGGACGAATTGGGGCGGTTGAGGGCCGTGTAGGAAACGGTCTGGATCGCGCAAGCCGCGATCGTTGCGCGCAGCCGGCCAGACGATATCCGGCCGCCGAATCGCGTTGCGCACGGAGGGATGGCCGTCAAAAATGACATTACTTTGGCTAAATTTCCTAAAAATAGCCAAAATATTTACATTCTCACTTGCCAACCGGACCCAAAGTCGCTCACGCCTCGCATCGATTACGCTAATATTTTGGCATCTTCGTTGGCAAAACATTGAAATATTAGCCTCATGGCACAAAAGACAGCCCCGCTCCTGCCGGCATCGACCCAGCTACTCGCCGAATTCGGCGAGCGGCTGAAGCTTGCTCGCCTGCGCCGGAAGCTGACGGCCAAGCAGGTTGCGGAACGCGCCGGCATGTCGCCGATGACGCTTCGTTCGCTGGAAGCCGGCGGATCGGGCGTCACCATCGGCGCCTATCTGTCCGTCATGCAGGTGCTGGGGCTCCAGGGCGATCTGGAAAAGCTGGCCGCCGCGGACGAATTCGGCCGCCGGCTTCAGGACGCCCGCCTCGTCAAACCACGATCCGCCCGACGCACCGCGCCGGCCCTCTCCGCCGCCACATCGTCCACGCCCGGCCGGCGCATGCGCGCAAGCGCGCCGGCCGCCACGAAAGCGGCCGGAGCAGGCACGCCGGCAGCCGGAACCACCGAACCCGGCGATGCTCGCGGCACGACGGCAGCCGATCTGGTCGCGTTGCTGAAGCCGGCAAGAAAACGGCATGGGGAGCATCGAGGGAAATGACGACGATCGGCGTCTACGCGGATTGGGACAGCTTGCCCGAACCGCGAAAGATCGGACTCCTGCACGGTTCGCGTCGCGGTGGCGCGCGAAATGCCGAGCACCTGCGCCGCGCGCGTGAAGCTGTTCATTTCGACGATGCGCGTGAAGATGCGCATCGCGCGGATCGAATTGTCCACCGCACACCCCTGCAGGTTTGCCGCATGCCGCGGCGCCCGCTCGCGCACCGTGCATGCGTATCGAGAAACGCCGCGCCGCCGGCGCGGCCGACGGTTCAGCCGTTCGCCGCCGCGGCGCCGCGCGCCGGGTCGTCGAGCAGCCGCTGCGCGAGCGCAAGCGCGTCGTCGCGGGTTGCCGCCGCATTCAGCGGATAGCCCCACACCTTCTCGAACGCGCCCGAAAAAGCGTCGAGCGCCGCGCGCCGCGACGCGTCGGGCTCGATCGCGATCATCGCGGGGATCCATTCGCGCGACTGCGCACGGTTGGCCTTGCTCCATTTCGCGAGCTGCTTGCGCATCTCGTGATCGTCGCCGCCGCGATCGTCGCCGGACGGCGCATCGTCGGTCAGCAGAACGAACGGTTCGCGACGCGCGAGCAGCGCATCGAGTTCGGCGATCAGGCGGGCGGGCTCGGTGTGCGTCGAACCGGTGTAACGCAACCAGACAAACGGGAATTCGGTCGTGATGATCTGCATGTCGGCCTCCAGATGAGAACGATTCTCATTTTATGGGTCAAGGTCGATCGCGTCATTTATCGTGCCGGCCAACTGCTTGCTCGATCCGGCCAATTGCACGCGAGCGGCGCGGATCGCGCCGTTCAGCGCTGCCGGTCGGTCAGGAATTGCGTCGGCGACTTGCCGGTCGCCTTGCGGAACATCGTCACGAAGCTGCTCGCGCTCTCGTAGCCGAGGTCGATCGCGATCTGGTGCACGCGGCGGCCGGTGGTCAGCATCCGCAGCGACAGCGCGACGTGCAGCCGCCGACGCCAGTCGCCGAGGCTCATTCCGAGCTCCTTCGCCGCGAGCCGCGTCAGGCTGCGCTCGCTGACGCCCGCGCGTCGCGCGAGTTCGGGCAGCGACGACTTGTCGGCCGGACAGTCGAGCAGATGGTCGATCAGCTTGCGCAGCCGGCGGTCGGCCGGCATCGGCAGGTACAGATCCTCGACCGGCGCCGCGACGAGTTCGTCGAGCAGCGTCGCCATCAGCCGCCCCTGCGGCCCGTCGACGTCGTACAGGTTCGGAAAGCTCGCCGCCTTCAGCAGCAGTTCGCGCAGCAGCGGCGACACCGACAGCGTGCAGCAGCGCGCGGGCAGGTCGAGCGCGGCGTCCGGCTCGACCAGCACCGCATAGAACGTCGCGCCGGCCGAGCCGCGCGCCGCATGCGCGACGCCGCCCGGAATCCATACCGTGCATTGCGGCGGCGCACTCCACACGCCGCCTTCGATCTCGCAATAGACGACGCCGCTCAGCGTGTAGAGCAACTGCGCCTGCGGATGGCTGTGCCGCTCCAGCCTCCATTCGGGCTCGACGACCGAGCCGCCGAACACGACGAGCGGACGCGGCACGTGGAAGACTTCGTCGTCCGCTGCGGGATCGGTGATCGATGGAAGCGTGCGCATGAAACGGTGAACGATGGAGAAAAACCGGACGCCGGGCCCGCGCATCCTTTCGTGCTTATACCAGAAAGGCGCCGGCGCGGCCGGGCGGCCGGGCGGCTGCCGAAGCCGCGTCTGCGGGCGCGCGCCGAAGCGAATACAATGCCCCGATCCCCCGCCGCTGCGCCCACCTGCCGGAGCCGCCATGTTCGACCTGACCACCCTGACCACCTTCACGGCCGTCGTCCTGGGCCTGTTCCTGATTCCCGGCCCCGCCGTGCTGCTCGTGCTGAGCCGCACCGTGCAGGGCGGCCGCAAGACCGGCATCCTGACCGGCCTCGGCGTCGCCAGCGGCGACTTCGTGCATACGCTGTTCGCGGCCGTCGGGCTGTCCGCGCTGCTGATGACGTCGGCGCTCGCGTTCAACGTCGTCAAGCTGGTCGGCGCCGCATACCTGATCTATCTCGGCGTGCGCGCGCTGCTGGAGAAGGCGTCCGATCCGTCGCTGCCGCAAGTATCCGCCGTCACGCCGCTCAACGCGTACCTGCAGGCGATTCCCGCCGAAGTGCTGAATCCGAAGACCGCGCTGTTCTTCCTCGCGTTCATGCCGCAATTCGTGCATCCGGAACGCGGCTCGACGTTCGTGCAGTTCGCGGTGCTCGGGTTGATCTTCGTCGTGCTCAGCTCGCTCTACACCACGCTGATCGCGTGCTCGATCCGCCCGCTCGGCCGCATCGTGAAGCGGCTCACGTGGCTCACGCGCTGGCAGGGGAAGATCATCGGCTCGATCTTCATCGCGCTCGGGCTGCGCGTGGCCGTGCAGCAGCGCTGACGCACGCGGCCGCATGACGTCCGCCGGCGAAACCCTCTATACCGACCCGCGCCTCGTCGCGGTGTACGACCTGTTCAACGCGGGCGATCAGGATTTCAGGTTCTACGCGTCCGCGATCGGCGCCGCGCGGCAACGCGTTCTCGATCTCGGCTGCGGCACCGGCACGTTCGCGCGCCGGCTCGCGGCGGCCGGGCACGAGGTCGTCGCGATCGATCCCGCACCGGCGATGATCGAATACGCGCGTCGCCAGCCAGGCGCCGACACCGTGCACTGGCTCGCCTGCGGGCTCGACGGCCTGCCGCCCGGTGCGCCGTTCGATGCGGTGGCGATGACCGGGCATGCGTTCCAGTGTCTGCTGACCGACGCGGCGATCGACTCGACTCTGCGCGAGGTGCGCCGCATGCTCGCCGACGGCGGCCGCTTCCTGTTCGACACCCGCAACCCGCGCGTCGCGCCGTGGCGCACGTGGACGCCCGAGCATTCGGCACGCAGCGTCGCGTCGCGCGAAACGGGCATCGTCGATCTTCATCATGCGGTGCGGTCCGTCGCCGACGCGATCGTGACGTTCGATACGCACTACCGTTTCCGCCGCGACGATACGGTGCTGACGAACACCAGCCGGCTGCGCTTCATCGCGCAATCCGAACTGCGGGCGCGCGTGAGCGCAGCCGGATTCTCGTCGGCCGACTGGTACGGCGACTGGCAGCACGCTTCGTTCGACGACGCGACCAGCGCGGAGATCATCGCGATCTGCCGCGCGTAACCGCGCATGCGTCGACCGCGTCAGCCCGCCACGGGCAGCGCGTGCACTTCATACGCATGCCGCAGCGTGCGTCCCAGCACCGGATCTTCCAGCTCGACCTCGAACCGCTCGGCCGGCCGGATGCCGCCGATCGCCGCCAGCGTGCCGCCCAGCATCGCGGTGCCGTCGACGAAGCGGCCGTCGTGGCGGGCGAACTGCGCGAGCAGGTCGTCCGGTGCGCGCATCGCGGTCACGCTGCCTTCCTGGTACAGCACGCGCTCGCCGTCGATCGTCGCGTACGCGCGCAGCACGAGCCGATCCCAGTGCGCGGCCACGTCGTCGAACCTCCACAGCGTGTTCGCGCACGGCTTGCCGCACATCTGCTTCGACACGGTGATCCCGTAGGTCTCGACCTCGCGGTCGGTGTGGTCGGACGCGACACCGACGAACGTCTCGCCGCCGTCGCGCACCAGCACGAATTCCGCTTCGCCGCTGCTCCGGCCGCCCGATACCTGGATCGCGGGC
This sequence comes from Burkholderia metallica, assembly GCF_001718555.1. NCBI lineage: Bacteria > Pseudomonadati > Pseudomonadota > Betaproteobacteria > Burkholderiales > Burkholderiaceae > Burkholderia > Burkholderia metallica. Next base: position 634,438 of record NZ_CP013403.1, on the reverse strand, counting down.
GACGGATCGAGACGATCGGCCGCGACGCGGTAGAACACCGGGGTCGTCGCCGGACGCTTGACGCCGAGCGCCTCCAGCTCGCGAATGTGCTTTTCCATGGCGACCGTGTCGCGGCCGGTCCAGCCCGCGATCACGAGCGTATCGATCGCGATCGCGCGCTCGGTGCGGCCGTCGCGACCGTCGATCGCGAACGTGATGGTTTTCATCGAATGCTCCTCGTTGCGGGCCGCACACGCAGGATGCGCGGCCGCCCGCCTCTGTCGGTAGTAGGCCGTGCTTACGCCGGGTCGTAGTAGTGAATCTCCAGCAGCACGCAGCCGCCGTTCGACTTGAACGGGCCGTGCCATGCGCCGGGCGGACGCACCGCGTACGTGTAGCCGTGGAACGGCGTGCCGCCGTTGCCGTGCTCGTCGTTGCCGACGGTCAAGTCGCCTTCGACCAGAAACACTTCCTCCCAGTAGTCGTGCACGAACGGCTTCTTCGTGTGCAGGCCGGCCGGCAGGCGCAGCAGGCGCGTGCGGCTGCCGCGCTTGCGCTCGGTGTCGAGCGCGCCGGACAGGATCAGTTCCTGCGCGCCGGACGCCGGGTCGTAGCCTTCCGGCAGCCGCCAGTCGCGCTGCATGTCCAGCGTGTGGAATTCGTCGTGAAGCTTGTTGATGGCCATCTGTCTCTCCTGAATGCGATAGCGGGTAAAGCCGGTTCGGTGCGGCCGGTCAGGCCGCGCGCGGCGTCGACAACGACTGGTTCAGCGAATAGCTGCCGAGCATCGAATCGACGAGATGCGACGCGCGCTGCCAGTCGTACGTGCGGTACGCGTGCCCCTTCGTGACGAACGACGCGCCGGCATAGAACAGCTCGTACTGGTTATGGCGCGATGCGAATTCGGAGCCGACCGCGTCCCATGCGAGCTTGAAGAACTTCACGCGCTCCTCGGACGAACATACGGGCGACTTCTGCGTCTTCTCGATGATGCGCAGCAGGTCGGGGTTCTCGAAATCGCGCGCGCTCGACGGCAGCATGATCATTCCGCCGCCGGCGAGTTCGCGCAGCGTGTTGAGCACCTTCGAATAGAGCTGCTGCGTGACGACCTGCGAGCCGTACAGCATGTTGCGGTCGGGCACGTAGAAGCCGTTGACGACGGTGCCCTTCGCTTCCATTGCGTAGACCCACGCCTCGACCATCGACGCTTCGGCCGCGAGCTGGCCCAGCGTCTCGCGCACCTGCGGGAAGGCGTTCGTGCCGTTGACCTCGGAGATCTTCAGGCCGAGCCCGACGAGGAAACGCAGCTTCGTCATCAGGCGCACCTGGCATTGATAGTTCTGGAACACGTGCGCAGGCGTCGCGTGGAACTGCTTCGCGCACATCGCGGTGTTGCCGGCGACGAAGATCCGCTCCCACGGCACCTTGACGTCGTCGAAGTACAGCACCGCGTCGTTCTCGTCGAAGCGGCTCGACAGCGGGTTGTCGAACACCGACGTCGCGTGCTCCTCGTACGACTTGCGCGACAGGATCTTCATGCCCTTCGCGTTCATCGGCACCGCGAACGACAGTGCGTACATCTCGTCGCCTTCGCGCAGCGGCTGGATGCAGCTGCAGAACACCTCGTTCGCCATGATCCCGCTCGTCGCGAGCATCTTCGCGCCGCGCACCGTGATGCCTTCGGCATCCTGATCGACGATGCCGACCGCGAGGTACTTGTCCTCCTGCTCGTGTGCCGACTTCGACTGGTTCGCCTGCGGATTCACGATCACGTAGGTCAGGAACAGGTCGTTGTCGCGGGCATAGCGGTAGTAGTCGCGCAGCGCGCCCGCGCGCGCCGGATCGTATTGCTCGAACACGTCGGCGCCCATGTACATGCCCGACAGGCACGACGCAACGTGATCGGGCGAGCGGCCCATGAAGCCGTAGTGCAGCTCCGACCACGCTTCCAGCGCGGCGCGGCGTTCGACGAGCTCGTCGTAGGACGTCGGCAGTTGCCAGATCCGGCTGACGCGGCGGCCCGAATCGGGCGAGACGAACGTCATCTTCTCGACGTTCTCGCCGCGCGCCTGGTAGTCGTACAGGCTCGCGTAGCTGCGGATCGAATTGCGGAATGCCGCGTGCGCGGTCACGTCGCCGACCGGCTGGCCGTTCAGGTAGACCTGCCGCCCGTCGCGCAGCGACGCGATGTGCTGAGTCCCGTTCTTGATCATGATGTGCTCCTGGGTGGAATGAAGCGTGGATGGCATTCAGGCAGACGGCGCATGCATGCCGTCGAGCGTGCGATAGCGGCCGCCGAAGAAGATCAGCGGGCGCCCTTCCGAGCGCGCGCGGTGCCGCGTCACGCGGCCGACGAAGATCACGTGGTCGCCGCCGTCGTATTGCGCATAGGGTTCGCATTCGAACGTCGCGAGCGCGTCGGGCAGCAGCACCGTGCCGTCGTCATCGGCGGCCGCGTCGGCGCGCCAGCCCCATTTGTCGCCGTTCGCTTTCGCGAAGCAGTTCGACAGGTGCTGCTGCGTCTCGTCGAGCACGTTCACCGCATAGCGGCCCGCGCCGGCCAGATCGTCGAGGCTCAGGCTGCGACGGTCGACCGAGAACAGGATCAGCGGCGGGTCCAGCGACACCGCATTGAACGACGCGACCGTGATGCCGATCGGCATCCCCGCTTTGCGCGGGGCGGTAATCACCGCGACGCCCGTCGCGAACATCGACAGCGCGGCGCGAAAGCGCCGCTGCTCGTCGGCGCATGCGCCGTTTCCGGTTCCGGCATGGTTCTCGCTCATCTCGTCCTCCTTGGGTTGCAACGCCGGATTCCGCAGTGGAATCCGGCCCAACAAAGCACCGTGATTTAGCTTTGTTATTTAGCTTTTATTAAATGTAAATACAAAGGCGGGTTCAAGCTGTCGTAAACCCTGACCTTGAAAGCTTTGTTTGAAAGACAACCCTACTCCCGGGATGGATGTTGCGCGGCGCCCGCGAATGTCCACGTACACTGCGCCTACCCGATGCCCCGGGGCGTGCGTGCCCCGCGGGAGATACCGCTTTCCGGAGCCGCTTCGATGCAATCCCGCCCGATCTACATGGACTACAGCGCGACGACGCCCGTCGATCCGCGCGTGGTCGACAAAATGGTGCCGTTCCTGCACGAGCAGTTCGGCAATCCGGCTTCACGCAGCCACAGCTACGGCTGGGATGCCGAGCAGGCCGTCGAGGAAGCGCGCGCGCACGTCGCCGCGCTGCTCGGCGCCGATCCGCGCGAAATCGTGTGGACCTCCGGCGCGACCGAGGGCAACAACCTCGCAATCAAGGGAGCCGCCCACTTCTACCAGGGCAAGGGCAGGCATCTCGTCACGGTGAAGACCGAGCACAAGGCCGTGCTCGATACGTGTCGCGAACTCGAACGCCAGGGCTTCGACGTCACGTATCTCGACGTGCGCGAAGACGGCCTGCTCGATCTCGACACCGTGCGGCAGGCGCTGCGCGCCGACACGATCCTGGTGTCGGTGATGCTCGCGAACAATGAAACGGGCGTGATCCAGCCGGTGGCCGACATCGGCGCGCTGTGCCGCGCGCGCGGCATCGTGTTCCACTGCGACGCCGTGCAGGCGGCCGGCAAGATTCCGGTCGACGTGAATGCGCTGAACGTCGACCTGCTGACGGTGACTGCACACAAGGTCTACGGCCCGAAGGGGATCGGTGCGCTGTACGTGCGCCGCAAGCCGCGCGTGCGGATCGAAGCGCAGATGCACGGCGGCGGCCACGAGCGCGGGATGCGCTCGGGCACGCTGCCGACACACCAGATCGTCGGGATGGGCGAAGCGTTTCGGCTCGCGAAGGAAGAGATGGCGGAAGAAAGCCGCCGTGTCGGCGCGTTGCGCGACCGGCTGCTGGCCGGCCTGTCGACGCTCGACGAGGTTTACGTGAATGGCGATTTGACCCACCGGATTCCGCACAACCTGAACGTCAGCTTCAATTTCGTCGAAGGCGAATCGCTGATCATGGGAATCAAGGGTGTCGCGGTGTCGTCAGGCTCCGCGTGCACGTCGGCATCGCTGGAGCCGTCGTACGTGCTGCGCGCGCTGGGCCGCAGCGACGAGCTCGCGCACAGCTCGATCCGCTTCACGCTCGGCCGCTTCACGACCGAAGCCGAAGTCGACAGCGTGATCGCGCAGGTGCGCGACACGGTCGGCAGGCTGCGCGCGTTGAGCCCGCTGTGGGACATGCATCTCGACGGGGTCGACCTGAATACGATCGAGTGGGCCGCGCACTGAATGCGGCCGGCGAGTCCGGCCGGCCGGCGATCGCGGGCGAGCCTGCGGCCGCCCGCGCGTCAGCCTTTTTCCTGCCGCGCGATCAGGTGCGCGAGATCGAGCGTCGCGCGGTCGCCGTTGGTGACGAGGCGGTCGATCACCGAGCAGAGCGCCTTGAATTCGGTCTTCGTCACGCCTTCGAACAGCACGTTGTTGATACGCTGCTGCGTGTCGGCGAGCGCCTTCAGCAGCTTCGTGCCGGCCGGCGTGACCGTGAGCCGCATCTTGCGCTTGTCGTCGGGGTCCGAGCGTTTGTCGATCAGGCCGAGCTTCTTCAGCTTGCCGGTCTCGATCGTGACGAAGGCGCCGCTCAGGTGCAGGTGATCGGCGAGACGGTTGACGGTCACGACGTCGTCGTGCGAGAGGTGGGAGACCGACACGAGCAGCGAATACTGGATGCCGGTGAGGCCGATCAGCGAGCCGAAGCCGTCGCGCACCGACAGCAGGCGGGCCGCGAACGGCAGCAGCCCGTTGATCAGGTGGCGGAATTGCGTGTCCGTGCCGTCGGTCAGGCAGGCCGGGTTGGTAATGGTCAGAACGGACTCCTCTTGCTGCTTGGCCATGACTTCGACGCTCCGTACGGTCATGCGGATTTAGCTTTGAAACGAAATTATACGGCAAAGGCACATACGCCTTTGGCCCGGCCCGGCCGGCGCCTGCGGCCCGGTTTCACGATACAGGAGGTACGTCGATGCCCTTTCCGCTTCATCCCGCGACGGTTCGCGCGCTGCTCGAATGCTATCTGCGCGCGAAGGACCTGAACCGGCCCGCGCTGATCGCCGAGTGCTTCGCGGCCGACGCCGAACTGAGCTTTTCGCTCGCGAACGACGATATCGATTTTCCGCCGCGCGTGACGGGCGCGGCCGCGATTGCGCGCACACTGGTCGAGGAATTCGGCGAGCGGTTCGAGCGGTGCCGGACCTATTACGTTTGCACGGAACCCGAAGTCGACCCGCACGGCGTCAGCGGGATGTCGTGGCTCGTCGTGATGCGGCAGAAGGACAACGGCGCGTTGCGAATCGGGCATGGCACGTACCGCTGGCAGTTCGACGTTGACGGCGACGACGTCGCACGGATTGCCGCGCTGCATATTCACATCGCGCGGATGGATACGGTCGACGATCCGGAGGCGGCGAAGCTCGATGCGCTGCACGCGGCGTTCGGGTATCCGTGGCTGCCGGCGCACGCGCTCGCGCGCGGGTTCGCGGATGTCGCCGCCGCGCAGCCGGAGTGGGCATTCCTGGCGCCGTTCCGGAACGCAGTGGTGGGGGCGTAGCCGATTTCTTCGGCCGGGCTTCTACGGCTCCTGTCGCTCCCGCGATGACGTACGCGTCACGCTCCGACGAGCGCCTGCCGCACGCCGTCCCAATCCAGCCCGAATCGCGCAAGATACTTGCGCAGCCGGTCCGCATCGTTCGGCTGCTTCTTGTTCTGCCGCGATACCGCGAACAGCGTGCGCCCGGCCTCCGACAAGCTTGCCGACACGCGGCACACGTCGAGCACGCGTTCGAGCTGCGCGCGGTCGAACAGGTCGAGTTCCGCCGCACGCGCGCCGAACACCACGTCGACGTATGCATCGGACGCACCCGCGCCGCCCGGCGGCGACCATGTGCGCGTCAGCCGTTCGACTTCCTGTTCGGCGAGCGCTTCGGTAATCCGCCCGGCATCGGCCAGCGTCGCCATCCGCGTAACCGACGCGGACAGCTCGCGGAAATTCCCGGGCCACGCCGCGCGGGGCGACACGGCGAACGCGAGATAGCGCCGCTTCGCCTCGACGTTGAAACGCACCTGCTCGCCCTGCTCGCGGCCGAAACGGTCGAGTTCGAATTCGAGGTTCGGCTCGATGTCCTCGCGGCGCTCGGCCAGCCCCGGCAGTTCGTACGTCCACAGGTTGATCCGTGCATAGAGATCCTCGCGGAATGTCCCGGCCGCCACCATCTGCCGCAGGTCGCGATGCGTGCCCGCGATCAGCTCGAAATCGCTGGTTGCCTCGACGTCCGCGCCGACCGGCAGGAAACGCTTTTCTTCGATCGCCTTCAGCAGCATCGCCTGTTCGTCGAACCCGAGTTCGCCGATCTCGTCGAGAAACAGCAGGCCGCCGTCTGCCGCGCGCAGCAGCCCGGCCCGCGCAGACTGCGCGCCCGTGAACGCGCCCTTCACATGACCGAACAGCGTCGACATCGCGGCGTCGCCGCGCAGCGTCGCGCAGTTGATCTCGATGAAGGGCCCCGCGAGCCGATGGCGGCCGCGCTTCAGCTCGTACACGCGCTTCGCGAGAAACGACTTGCCGGCGCCCGTCGGCCCGACCAGCAGCATCGGCGCACGCGAACGCACGGCCACGCGCTCCAGTTGCTCGATCAGCGCGTTGAAGCGCGCGCTACGCGTCGCAATGCCGGCCTTCAGGAACGACACGGTTTCGTCGCGCTCACGGGTGAAGCGCTGCGCGATGCGGTTGTAGCGCGACAGGTCGAGATCGATCACCGACATCGTGCCGGGCCCGCTCGGCCCTTCGTCGGTCTTCTGCGGCGGCGCGGTCTGCGCGAGACGCGCGGGCAGGTAGCGCGCTTCCGCCAGCAGGAACCAGCAGATCTGCGCGACGTGCGTGCCGGTCGTGATGTGGATCAGGTAGTCCTCATGGTCGAGATCGAACGGGTAGCGGCGCGCGAAATCGTGCAGCGTCGCATAGACCTCCTCGAAATCCCACGGGTCGCGAATCTCCATCGGGATGAGCCGCACGTCGGTATGCGGCGATACGCGCTCGAGATCCTGTTTCACGCGGTTCGCGAGGCGGGCGTAGCTCGGCGAATGCAGCAGTTCGAGCCGGTCGATCGGCGTGTCGCGCTGTTCGCACAACGAAATCGTCGGCCGCCAGTTACGCCAGCGGCGCTGCGAGCCGCCACCCTGGTCGAGCACGGCACCGAGAAAACCGATCGCGACGGTTTTGCGCATGCTTATCCCACACGATAATGAACGATCTGATTGTATCGACTTCTCCGGATCGAGTTATCGCCCGATTTCCATCCCCAATCCGCCACACACAATAATTCTCCTTTTATTTCAAAGGGTTGAGATTTATTGCGCGCATCAAACCGCCCGCTGGCACGCCTCTCGCTAAATAGAAAGCGCCGGATGTCCCGCTGGCCCGCGAGCCAGGGTTCAACAAGCCCTGCTGGTGCGCCGCCGCCGAACCTGGTTCGTCGCGGTCGCGCATGCCGCCATGGGCAGACGAAGGCAAACGGGCGCGTACTGGAACTTCGCCCGGGTTCGAATCCCGGGGCGCCCACCGTTCGGTAGCTCATTCGGGTAGAGCAGCCGGCGCAAGCCGGTGTGTAGCGGGTTCGAATCCCGCCCGAACACTGTCCGCAAGGACAGTCTCTTGATAGAAGCAGTACCCGCCGGTGCGGGCCGCAAGGCCCGCCGCGCGTCGGACCGGTTGCGGTTCCGCGCGATCGGCCGGACGGCCGCACGGCCCGCGCGAGGGCGCACGACGACGCGATGCAGGATGCGTCGCCGCGCACTTCGGCGCAGGGCCGGCGCGCCGCCCGCCCGGTTGCGTCGCCCCGCGATCCGCACGACGTGCGTCACCCGGCAGTCGTTGAAGAAAAGGACAAGAATATGTGGATGCGACATGTAGTGAAAAAGAACGAACGCGCCCTGCTGATGAATGAGGGCGATTTCGTGAAGGTGCTCGAACCGGGCGTGTTCAAGGCCTTCGATCCGTTCAAGCGCTTGTCGGTGCAGACCGCGCGTCTCGACGCGCCGCTCGCGGACACGGCACTGGCCGACTACCTGCGCCACGACGCACCGGACGTGCTCGCCCGGCACTTCGTCGCGATGGATCTCGCCGACGACGAAGCGGGCCTGCGCTACGAAGACGACGTGCTCGTCGAGATCCTCGCGCCGGGCACGCGCCGGCTGTACTGGCGCGGCCTGACCGCGCACCGTCTCGAACGCGTCGATCTCGCGCAGGACAGCATGCTGCCGGCCGCACTCGTCACGCGCATCGCGCAACCGGCGCTGCGTGCGCGCGGCGTGGCGGGCCTGACGGGCGTGTTGCTGGCGCAGGTGCCGGCGTACCACGTCGGCGTGCTGAAGATCGACGGCAAGATCGAGCGGCTGCTGGACGCGGGCGTCGCGGCGTTCTGGCGCTTCAATCGCGACGTCGCGGTCGAACTCGTCGACCTGCGTTTGCAGGCGATCGAAGTCGGTGGGCAGGAAATCCTGACGCGCGACAAGGTCGCGCTGCGGCTCAACCTGTCGGCGACGTGGTGCTATGCGGACGTGCTGCACGCGTTCGGCCAGTTGCAGAAGCCGGTCGAACACCTGTATCGCGAGCTGCAGTTCGCACTGCGATCGGCGGTCGGCACGCGCTCGCTCGACGAACTGCTGGAAGACAAGCAGTCGATCGACGACGTCGTGATCGCGCAGGTGCGTGCCCGCCTCGGCCATTCGGGCGTGGACGTGCGCAGCGTCGGCGTGAAGGATATCGTGCTGCCGGGCGACATGAAGACGATCCTCGCACAGGTGGTCGAAGCGGAGAAATCCGCGCAGGCGAACGTGATTCGCCGCCGCGAGGAAACGGCGGCCACGCGTTCGCTGTTGAACACCGCGAAGGTGATGGAAGAAAACCCGACCGCGCTGCGACTCAAGGAGCTGGAAACGCTCGAGCGCGTCGCGGAACGGATCGACCGCATCTCGGTGTTCGGCGGTCTCGACCAGGTGCTGAACGGACTCGTCAGCATCAAGGGCGCGCAATGAACGATCGGGCACGGCGCACGGGCGCCGTGCCTCATGAACGAAGAAGCAAGGTGACGAACATGAGTGACATGGATTACCAGGTGATGGAACTGGCCAACGGCAAGCCGGTGAAGATGTGGACGCAAGGCGTCGCCGTCGAGGACGAAGCGCGCGCGCAACTGCGCAACACCGCGCAGATGCCGTTCATCTTCAGCCACGTCGCGGTGATGCCGGACGTCCACCTCGGCAAGGGCTCGACGATCGGCAGCGTGATCCCGACGAAGGGCGCGATCATTCCGGCCGCGGTCGGCGTCGACATCGGGTGCGGGATGATGGCCGCGCGCACGACGCTGACGGCGTCCGACCTGCCGGATTCGCTCGCGGGCCTGCGCAGCGCGATCGAACGCGCGGTGCCGCACGGCCGCGCGCCGGGCCGCCGCGATCCGGGCGCGTGGGGCGATCGCACGCCCGCCGCCGTGACCGAATCGTGGAAGTCGCTGCAACCGGGCTTCCAGCGGATCGTCGACAAGTATCCGAAGCTGGAAAAGACGAATCACTACGCGCATCTCGGCACGCTCGGCACCGGCAATCACTTCATCGAAGTGTGCGTCGACGAAGCGGACCACGTGTGGTTCATGCTGCACAGCGGCTCGCGCGGCGTCGGCAATGCGATCGGCAGCCTGTTCATCGAGCTCGCGCAGGCCGACATGCGGCAGCACATCGCGAACCTGCCGGATCGCAACCTCGCGTATTTCACCGAGGGCAGCCGCCACTTCGACGACTACGTGGAGGCGGTCGGCTGGGCGCAGGACTATGCGCGCCGCAACCGGCAGGCGATGATGGACGCGGTGATCGGTGCGGCGCGCGGCGTGATCGCCAAGCCGTTCTCGGTCGACGAACACGCGGTGAACTGCCACCACAACTACGTGCAGCGCGAACGCCACTTCGGCGAAGACGTGCTCGTGACGCGCAAGGGTGCGGTGTCCGCGCAGAAGGGGCAGCTCGGGATCATTCCGGGCTCGATGGGCGCGAAGAGCTTCATCGTGCGCGGGCTCGGCAATCCGGAAAGCTTCTGCTCGTGCAGCCACGGCGCGGGCCGGACGATGAGCCGCACCGAAGCGAAACGCCGCTTCACGGTTGACGACCAGGTGAAGGCAACCCGGGGCGTCGAATGCCGGAAGGACGCGGGCGTCGTCGACGAAATCCCGATGGCCTACAAGGACATCGACGCGGTGATGGCGGCCCAGCGCAGCCTCGTCGAAGTCGTGCATACGCTGCGCCAGATGGTGTGCGTGAAAGGATAGCGCGGTGCGCGGCCGATGGCCGGCGGCCGCGCACAACGAAAGGGAAACGACAACAATGAAAGCCGACAACGCAATGACGACCGTGCGCAGCGCGCACCCGGTCGACCCCGCCGTTCGGGTGCGCGTGATGGCGGAGCTCGCGGAAGTCGAGCGCCGCCACGACGTGAGCGTGCTGTTCGCATGCGAATCGGACAGCCGAGGCTGGAAGCGGCGTAACGGGCTGCAACTGCTGCGCCGATTAAACTCTACTTGTGAGTAGCCTCAAGTCAAGGCATAGCGAATCAGTTTGTCCTGAAAATGGGCTTCTTCATGTAGACGCTATAACAAACAACAGGAGGCGCCCATGGCACGCCCTTGGTCAGACTGACGAGACTTCCCCGACCCACGCCGCGCTGGAATTCTCGTCGTACAACTTGGCCCACGTGTCTACGAAATGCACAATGAAGATATCCTTGTCTATTGCGGCAGCGGTGACAACGTCATATTGCGAATTGCCTCATCGCTACCGTCCTCGTTGAGAGCTGGACACGCAACAATGCCCCACTGCGGGACTACCTTCTCCAGAACATCTCGCTGATACAGTACCGAACGCTATCGTGTGTTGATAGTTAGGAGACCCCAACTCGCGCGTGCGAGTACAAATGCACTAGCAATTACCTCGTTCACACGTAGTTGACGCGAAGTTATCTGCGGCGTCCCAACACTTCCGCGAAGCCAGTTTCCGAAACACTCGCTGTATGAGCGCTGTACGCTCTGATCGACCATATTGTTACGAATCCTGCTTCATATGCTCTCTTGCCAAACGATGATGCAAGACTCGAAACATTGGGTCGACACGGCGTTGGTCACGGCCTCGAACAATTCCTTCCGCGCGGGTCCATGGAAGTGCAGCAAGCCAGTCCTGAATAGGCATAGCTTTCGTGCGAAATGGTTTGTATGCCTGCGATAGCCGTGTGGCGTCGGCACGCTCGATTCCTAGCGACAAACTCAGAGTCAACGCGTCAAAGTTCGGTACACCCTCCGCGGCCAGCACTGACAGAGCACTGACACCATCTCCAACCACCAGCCCCCTAAGCTTAGCTTCGTACTGAAGCAGTTCGTGCATTCCGAAGAGCCCCCAAGGCAGGAGATACTGCATTCGGCCGTAGATTCTCGCAATCAACTCTCCAAACGTGCCGCGTTGTACTTCGAACTTTGAAAGGGGCATCCCTGCGATCCACTTTTCCGCGAGGTATGAATACATGCCACCGAGCGCTTCGCCATCGAAAGCTAGCAAATGCTTTGCAACCGGTCCAATCAGGTAGCTGACATTCGAAACGTTTATGACATACCCGCCAAGGACAAGATTTCCGAACCCCTCCAATTGCCAATCATCTCTAGTCTGGAGCCATCTATAGATGTTCGCTTGCGCTTCCAAAGACCAACCTACTCTCGCCGCGATTTCAATAAGAGCTGGATTCTCGTCCGTTGCTTTTTTTACGACTCTCCGCTGTCGCTTTCCCACGTGTTCGGCAAAAGCTCGCTCCGAGTCGTTAAGTTGCAGCGAGGCAAGAAGCTGACTCTCGTACTCCGGTGCTCCGTCGGCACCGATGTCTACGATGCCAGTCGAGCTTGCATGGGCATAGCCTACGCGCATGATGTTAATCAGCGCACGAACATTCTTCGCGTCCGCTGTTGCCTTTCCGTCGATCTTTATTTCGGATAGCGAGATTTCATCCAAATCATCCAGTGAAATTTTCTTGTCCTGAACCAGTTCGTTCAGTTTCGAGATTCCTTGCGCGAGCGCGGATTGGACGGGAGGAATGTCTACCAACGCGGTTTGAAGATAGTCCTCTATTGTGTTTCCCTTTAGTCGCTTGGCCCAAAGCTCTGGACGATATAAGACGCAAAGCCCTTCAGCATCAACACCAAATCTTCCCGCGCGACCTGCAATATTCCATAGTGCACGTGGCGATAGCTGAAAGCCGTGTCCGATTAGTGATTCGACAATGACGGTCGAAAACGGAAAGTTCACGCCTTCAGCTAACGTGGTCGTCGCGCATATGACGTCGACCTTCCGGGCCCGGATCGCTTCTTCAATACCGAGGCGTACTCTTGGTGGCATTTGGGCATGGTGAAACAGGACACGCTTCTTGTAGTGCGTCCGAAGTTCAGACTCCGGATAGAGTTCACGCTCAACCCATGCGTCGAGCCGCTCCGAGATGTCGTCGCTGACGTCTTGCTCCTCGTCGCGCATACCTGCAACAGCTCTCGCAACACGCTCGGCAGAGCCCGGACTCATGCAAAGAACGAGAACGATGCTGTTCTTAGCCATACTATTAGCCAGCGTCGCAAGACCCTCGATTGCATCTCTAGGAAGCGCCCCTTCAGAAAGCACCGTATAAGGTCTCCCTTGACGGAACTGAAGTTGAGCCGCCCCCCTTTCTGTTCGATTCAGAAGTCCAACACGTAGCCTGCTGGTTCGTGAGTCGACCATGACCGCACGCGCATCTTGTTTGGACGAAAGCCACGACGTCAGCTGTGAAATGTTTGGCGCGACAGCTGACAACTGGATAATTCTTGCTGAAGCGGGAATCATCCGCCGCAAACGCCACAAGTAGAACTCAAGCAATATGCCACGGCTACCTTGCTCGATATGGTGGGCTTCATCCACAATCACCAAACACGTTTGCCCCAAGAATTCTGGATCGACGCGAAGTAGCAAATCTGCGCGCTCTGGAGTAAAGACAACGACATCCGGGGAGCCCTCCGTAGGACTAAGATTTTCGTGAGCAGTTAAATTCCCTCCCGCCTCGAACACACTCGCCCCAATTCCGCTCAACGAAACTGAGAGATCCGACCAGACTTCACGCACTAGCGCTCGACTAGGACAAATATAAAAAATTTTGCTGCCCGGGTTGGCTCGTAACGCGTTGGCAATGAGAATGCGTGCGAGTGCAGTCTTGCCAGTGCCAGTTGGCGCGGCGAATCCAAAACTTCGCATCTCCGCGTCAAGCAACCCCTCCTTCAACGCAACTGCCTGCGCAGGCCAAAGCTCTACCGGCGCAGAAATCGCACGAAGGTCCTCCACGGAGAGCGAGCTAATCTTTGGGATTACTGATAGTGAGCTATTCGTCGCGCGTAATGCGAGTAATTTTTTCAGCGCCAGAACATCGTCGCCAGTCACTCCTAAGGCAAATTCACCGGCGAGATTGCCCAGCAACTCCAAGTCATCCGTCCCAGTCCCGCTCTCCCCAGTATCCTGAATCCTACGGCCAGCATTCGTCAGGATTTCGCTGAGACTCTGTTCGACCAAAATTGAAGCCGCTTGCTCCGTATAGTCAGGCGACTCATCGATTTCGGTTGGAACCGCCCCCAAATTCCCAGCCACATTCCGCCAGAGCGAGTTACTCTCGCGAGTGAAGAAGGCGCGAAAGCCTCGATCAAAGCCGTTCCGGGTAGCATGGGAAGAGCTTGCGCCTGGTAGGCCAGCGAGTTCATATAAGAAGATTGCTTTCAGTTGGGATAAGTGAGGCTGCAGCACGCCCGCCTCACTCTCCATCGACAAACTTGCTTCGATGTCTGCCGCATATTGACAAAGCAAACGTGCACCGCTCTCGCGAGGATTCTCCCAATCGGAAGCGCTGGAAATTACGGCCTGCGAGAACCGTTTCAATTGCTTCCTAACAGTTCGGTCGATGGGTTCACCGGGCTGTCCCAAGCGTGCCAGAAAGAGGTTCCGTTCAAGGGAATAATAGCCCTCAGAGAACCAGGACTGCGACAGACACGAGGAAAGTTGTTCGATAGTAAACATTATGCCGCCGCCTCTTTAATTTTAAACCAGCGACCGTATGCATCTTTAGCCAACCCTGCCAAATCCGTAACCACAAGCGCATAGTAATTAAAGTCGATATTGCATTTCCTCGACAAAATGAAATCATCATCCTCCGTGTTCACCGTGCACGCATTCGTTACGGAAACACCAATAAATTTCAAATTATCGGGCCCAGGAGGCGTCAAATCACTTTTTATAATCTTAGCTTCATCGTCCTTGAACGACGACTCCAAATTATCTCGAATTCTCGCAAACTCAAATCGTGGATCTTCGTCATCGTATTCGTGAAGCGACTTTAGCATTTGCGTAAGTATTCCCGACCTATGCGTCTTGGTCTTCGTGGACTCAGTTGGCAGAATGCTGCTTTTTGCTTCGACGAACAGATATTCATACGGCACACAACTTGTCTTCACGAAAAGACCATCCATCTTATGTGCGTTCGTATTTTCCGACGTTGTCATCGTGAGCTTGGAATAAAGTCGCCTATAACCGAGCATCTCTTCGACGAATTGCGCCGCCGCAATTTCTCCGCAATGACTATTTTGAAACGAAGCAACCGTCGGAATGGGGGCTATCATTCCCAGCAATGCTTCCAGATGGGAATCGCCGGATGAAAAATCCGAGGCGATTCCGTCAAGCGTTCGATAGTGCTTTGTAATCTGCCCAGTCAGATATTTACCCAACGAGTAGTTTTTGTAATTATCATTGAGAACAGCTCGGTATCCGTCCCGAATTGCGGTGACGCCGGTCGCCGTTGCTGCAAGAATCAATTCTTGCGCGATAAAACTCTTAAACTTTGACAAAATTACCCCCGCATTTTCTAATGAACAGCATCTGCTTCTTTTCATCGTGGGCCATCCGCAGCTACCCGTCGGCCTCATCTCTCATGCTCTTGCACCACCCTTGCTACATACTACTTGTTGCCCCATGCAAGAACCCCGACCACCAGCGCACGAAAAGAAATCACGTTTGTACCACGAGAAGCCCGGATTTCAGGCAGCCGGCTTGGTCGAAAAATGGCATAGTTGATCCCGCAACAACAATATTAGACCATACTCGACGTGGCGCACGGAGTCGATGTCGTCAATCTTAGCAAGCGACTCCACAGCTATCTGTTAGATCCAATGTAAAACTGCCTCGCCTGAACGAGGATGGCGGTTTTTCCGTCAATTTTGACTTGAGAAGCAAGCAACTTAATCAATGTTTTGGCAGGGCGAGGCACGCGGATGCAAGAGATAGTGCAGTGGATAAGTATCTCGCGGAACTCACACAGGTGTTACCGTACACCTTAGGCCGGCCTTGCTCTCCCAACGATTTTCATTTCGGCCATTCCTTGAGATACGTTGCGCGGCTTCAGTTCCCGACGTTGACATCTGGCGCGTTGTCCAGTGCTAAAGGGTCATTCGCGCAATCTACTTTGTCGAGCCGCAGGCAAGCGACCTTTGCTTCTAAAACTGTATAACTAGCATTGAGAAATTCGCTAGGCTCCATCAGCCGATGTTCTTCAAAAACTGACGTGAACTCGTCGACAGCATCCAGAAAGGACTGAGCATTCGCAGCACCAGTCACGATTGGCGTCCATAGTAAGACCGGCTGCGGGATAATGGCCGCGCGCACGACTCCGACGGCGTCCGATCTGCCCGACTCGCTCACCGAGCTGCGCAGCGTGATAGAACACTCACTGCAGTACTGCCGCGCGCCGGGCCGTCGCGATCTGGGCACGTGGGGCGACTGCATGCCGGCTGCGGTGACCGAGTCGTGGAAATCGCTGATGCCGAATTTCCAACGGCTAGTCGACAAGTATTCGATACTGGACAAGACGAACCACTATCATTCCGGGTCCGATGGGCGCGAATAGCTTCATCGTGCGTGGGCTCGGCAATCCGGAAAGCTTCTGCTCGTGCAGCCACGGCGCGGGCCGGACGATGAGCCGCACCGAAGCGAAGCGCCGCTTCACGGCCGACGACCAGGCGAAGGCGACGCAAGGCGTCGAATACCGGAAGGACGCCGGTGTCGTCGACGAGATTCCGATGGCCTACAAGGATATCGACGGGGTGATGGCGGCCCAGCGCAGCCTCGTGGAAGTGGTGCACGCGCTGCGCCAGGTGACGTGCGTGAGGGATAGCGCGACGCCCGGCCGGAGGATTGGCGACCGCGCACTCATCGAGACAATGCTCGACGAACTCCTGCGCGACGTGATCGACGATCGGTGAAAGACGAACGGCGCGATGCCTGCGGACATCGCGCCGTTTCCGCATCTGCACACACCCGACCTCGACCGGTGAGCAAAGTGCGTACCCGCACACTACGCGTCGTCGCGCCGAACTCAGCCCCCTTTGCGGCGGTATACTTGGCGTCACTCGGCAACGCGCGCCGCCGGCTGACGATGCGCCTGCAATCGGACCGCTTCCGCCCGCCCATCCATAGTCGATACGAACCGTCATGTCGCACCGCCTTACGCTCGCCGTCGTCGCCCTCCTCGCCGTGTCCCCGATCGTTGCCCAGGCCCGTCCGCTCGCGCGACCGCCGGTCGAGCGCGATTTCAAGAACTGGTCGGTCGTCTGCGACAACGGCAACCGCTGCATCGCCGAAAGCCACGCCGACGACATCGACGACGCAGGCACCCGCGTCATCCTGCGCGTGACGCGCGACGCCGGCCCGGACGCACCGGCATCGCTCGACATCTACGCGTCGGCGCCGCTGGACTTGCGCACCGCTCGCGTGGATGGCCGCCCGTTCGACGCAATGGCGCCCCAATGGCATGCGTTCGGCGGCAAACCGGACGATGACGAAGCGCACCCGTTCCGGATCAGGACCCACGATCCGGCGACGGTTGCCGCATGGCTCGCGGCAGCGCGCGATGCGCAACTGCTGAGCTTCGGCGATCCGGCGTCGGCACAAACGGCCCGCACGCCGTTGACGGGATTGAATGCTGCGCTGCTGCTGATCGACGACACGCAGGGCCGGGTCGGCACCGTCACGGCGCTGCTGCGCCCCGGCAGCCGGCCCGCGTCGTCGGTGCCGGCCGCGCCCGCATTGCCGCCCGCCGTCACCCCGGCACCGACCACCGCGACCCTCGCGGCCGCCGAGCAGCGCCCGCTCGTCGACGCGGTGCTCGCGAAATTCGGCGACGACGTGAAGCAATGCGCGGCCGATGTCGAAGATGAAATGCCGGCAAGCGATCGCAGGAAGGCGTCGCGCGCGGTGGCGATCTCCGCCGACGAAGCGCTCGTCGCGATACCGTGCCAGACCAGCAGCATGTATAACCACACCGACCTGTGGTACCGCGTGCGGCGAACCGCGCCCTATGCGCCGACGGCGATGAACTTCGGCGAAAACGCGAACGCGGGGCTCGATTCGGCGTCGTTCGCGAACGAACTGACCGACGCCGGCTACGACCGCACCCGCGCGACGCTGTCGAGCAAGGTCCGGCTGCGCAGTGCCGGCGACTGCGGCTCGAGCGCGTCGTGGATCTTCGACGGCCGGCGCTTCATGCTCGACGACATCGCCACGCACGGCACCTGCAACGGCCTCTTCGACGATCAGTGGCCACGCCTGTATCGACGGGCCGACGCGGCAGGCACCGCGCGCTGACGCGTCACGTTACGCGCCGACGATCGAGATCGAGAACCCGTCCCAGCCCTTCTGGCCGACCGTCTGCACGGCGGTCGTCGTGAGATTCGGGGCGGCCGCGAGACGCGCGAACCCGTCGCGCACGCCGACCACGTCGGGCTCGCGATTGTCCGGATCGGCCACGCGCCCGCCGCGCACCACGTTGTCGACGACGATCACCGTGCCGGGCCGCGACAGCTTCAGCGCCGCGTCGAGATAGGCCGGGTTGTTGTCCTTGTCCGCATCGATGAAGATGAAATCGAACGGCGCCTCGCCTGCGTCGATGAGCCGTGCGAGGCTGTCCTTCGCGCGGCCGACCATTACCGTCACGGCCTGCGCGAATCCCGCACGCGCGATGTTCCGCGTCGCGACCTTCGCATGCTCGGGGTTCAGTTCGAGCGTCACGAGCGTGCCGCCCGGCGGCAACGCGCGCGCGAGCCAGATCGTGCTGTAGCCGCCGAGTGTGCCGACTTCGAGGATGCGCCGCGCGCCGCGAATCGTCGCGAGCAGTTGCAGCAGCTTGCCCTGGTTCGGCGCGACGTTGATCGCGGGCAGCCCGGCCGCGTCGCTCGCCGCCAGCGCGGCGTCGAGCGCATCGTCGGACGGCACGAGCGTCGCCGACAAATACGCATCCACCTGGTTCCATCGATCCTGATTCATCGCGCGCCCCCTCGTTTGTGGAACAGGCATTTTATGCGTCGCGCCGCCATAAGCAACCCACCATTCGTTCTAAGGGCAGCCGCGGACGTGCTCCTATAATCGCCCGACCACCACAACAACAGATGGAGCACCCATGACCGAGCAGGCCGCATCGAACTGGCGCCTCGAAACCATCGCCGTGCACGGCGGATATCGTCCCGACCCGACCACGCGCGCGGTCGCCGTGCCGATCTACCAGACCGTTGCGTACGCATTCGACGACACGCAGCACGGCGCCGACCTGTTCGACCTGAAGGTCCAGGGCAACATCTACACGCGGATCATGAACCCGACGACGGACGTGCTCGAGCAGCGGATCGCCGCGCTTGAGGGCGGCATCGGCGCGCTCGCGCTTGCATCGGGGCAATCGGCCGTCACGTACGCGATCCAGACGATCGCGGAAGCCGGCGACAACATCGTGTCCGCGAGTTCGCTGTACGGCGGCACCTACAACCTGTTCGCGCATACGCTGCCGCAATACGGGATCACCACGCGCTTCGCCGATCCGCGCGATCCCGCGTCGTTCGCACCGCTGATCGACGCGCGCACGAAGGCGATCTTCGCGGAATCGGTCGGCAACCCGCTCGGCAACGTCACCGACATCGCCGCGCTCGCGGAAGTCGCGCATCGGCACGGGATTCCGCTGATCGTCGACAACACGGTGCCGTCGCCGTACCTGCTGCGTCCGTTCGAGCATGGCGCGGACATCGTCGTGCACTCGCTGACGAAGTATCTCGGCGGCCACGGCACGAGCCTGGGCGGCGCGATCGTCGATTCCGGCAAGTTCCCGTGGGCCGAGCATGCGGACCGCTTCAAGCGGCTGAACGAGCCGGACGTCAGCTATCACGGCGTCGTCTATACGCAAGCGTTCGGGCCGGCCGCCTATATCGGCCGCGCGCGCGTGGTGCCGCTGCGCAACATGGGCGCGGCCATCTCGCCGTTCAATGCGTTCCAGATTCTTCAGGGTATCGAAACGCTGGCGCTGCGTGTCGAGCGAATCAGCGACAATGCGCTGAAGATCGCGCAGCATCTCGCGCGCCACGAGCACGTCGAATGGGTGAACTATGCGGGCCTGCCCGATCATCCCGACCATCCGCTCGTCGCACGCTACCTGTCGGGCCGCGCGCCGGGCATCCTGACGTTCGGCGTGAAGGGCGGCCGCGACGGCGGCGCGAAGTTCCAGGACGCGCTGAAGCTGTTCACGCGGCTCGTCAACATCGGCGACACGAAGTCGCTCGCGACCCATCCGGCATCGACCACGCACCGGCAACTGTCGCCGGCCGAACTCGCGAAGGCCGGCGTGAAGGAAGAAACGGTGCGGCTGTCGATCGGCATCGAGCATGTCGACGACCTGCTCGCCGATCTCGACCAGGCGCTCGCGCAGCTTTGACCGGCCCGGCCGCGCCGGCTTGCCGGTGCGGCCTGCATCGAACGGGTTGACCTTGAAGCGGCTTCAAGGTGTTCAATCTGCGGTCGATGCCGGGGCGATGCCCGGCGCGTACGATCCGTACCACGCAACCGGGCAGCACGATGCCGAGCCCGCCGCGGTACGCCAACCGTTCGAGAAGTTCCATGACACCGACCGCGAAGCTTGCGCTGCTCACGTTACCGCCGTTGCTGGCCGCCTGTTTCGGCGCCGTCGCCGCCGCCTGGCGCGCGCCCGGCCCGAAAACGTCCAGCGTCATCCAGCATTTCACCGGCGGCATCGTGTTCGCGGCCGCGGCGCTCGAACTGCTGCCGCAGGACCGCGCGCACGCGCTGTTTCCGGTCGTCGTCGGTTTCGTGCTTGGCCTCGCGCTGATGCTCGCGATCCGTGCGCTGTCCGGCGCGATCGAGACGCGCTTCGAGGCAGCGCGGCTGCCCGTGAGCCTCGTCATCGTCACCGCGATCGATCTCGTCATCGACGGCCTCGTGCTCGGCATCGCGTTCTCCGCGAGCGACGAAAGCGGCATCATCCTGACCGTCGCACTGACGCTCGAAGTGCTGTTTCTCGCGCTGTCGGTCAGTGCGGCGCTCGCGGCCGCCGGCATCGGCCGTCTGCCGTCGATCGCCGTGCCGGTCGGGCTCGCGGCGCTGCTGAGCCTCGCGGCCGTCGCCGGCAACGCGGCGTTCGCCGGGCTTCCGGCCCCTATCTACGCGGCCCTGCTCGGGTTGGGCACCGTCGCGCTGTTGTACCTCGTCACCGAGGAACTGCTGGTCGAAGCGCACGAAGTGCCGGAGACGCCGTTCGCAACGGCCGCGTTCTTCATCGGCTTCATCGTGTTCTTCCTGATCGAAGGATCGGTGAAGGCCGGATAAGCGCGACGCGGCCGCGCACCGGCTACCACGTGGTCGCGCCCGCCGGATACGTATCGACGATGCGGGTGCCGTTGACGGGCGTCACGCCTGCGTTGCGCAGCGCGGCCCACAGGTCGATCGCATGTTCGCGCGACTTGCGGCTGCCGTCGTCGGTCAGCACGTTCAGCGCGATCACTTCGTCACGCGTCGTCAGTTGCACCTGCTCCTTCAGCTTGCGCGACTGATGCGATGCGGTGCGGACGTCGCCGAGCAGGACCTGCGTTGCCGCGACGGTCGATTCGCCGCCCGCGTCGGCCGGCACGAACGTCAGCCGGCCGTTGTCGACCTCGCATTGCCCTTGCGCGAACGTCGCGCTCCACTCGCCTGCCGGGACGGCTGCATACTCGCAACGCATCCGCTCGTTCGCGCGCCGGCCGACGTCGTGCGCCGACGCGTGCGACAACGCCCGTTCCGGCCAGCCGGCCGCCATGGCGGCCGTCGACATCAGGCACGCCGCCAGTACGATTCCTTTCGCGCAATTGCGCATGTCACGCTCCTGTTCGAATGGGAGACGGCAGGCGGGCACTGTGTCGCCAGCCGCAAATGAACGATCAACGCGCCGCGAAGCGCTTGTCGTGCGCGTCGAGCCGCGGTGCCGCCTCGCCGCGATGCACCGTCGCGCGATGGATTTCCTGGTTGCGCGCGACCGTGGCCGGGCTCGCCGGATAGTCGTGATTCGGGCTCGGGATCACGCCGTCGTGGCGCGCCCGTACCAGCTCCTGCCGGACTTCCTGACGCGTCTTCTGCTGCGCGGCCACCGCCTGCGAAAAGGCCGCCATCGACAGTGCGGCAGCGGCAATGACGATCATCGGTCGGTGAAGGTTCATGTTGTTCGCTCCTTGCTGAAAAGCCCTGACGGGAGGGGAGCCTTCACTTTGATCCGGTAGCGGTGCGCAATCGTGATCGCCGCATGACGGTTTCGTCACCGATCCGGCATCTTCTGCATCGCAGTGCGAATCAAATGCGTCGCATGCTTCGACGCGCATGACGCCGCGATGACATTTTTCTCATTTGTCCGTCACCGTCACGATCCGAACGCTTCCCAGAATCGGCAACGCGATGGGGATATTCCGCATTCGGCGGCACGACGCACAGCGTCGCGTGGAATCGACCCAAGCTCGCAACGATCATCTTGAATACCAGGGGGCACTCCATGAAAACGCCAATTCGGCTCGCCATGATGTCTGGCGCGCTGCTCGCGACCGCACATGCGGCGCATGCGTCGGAAGTCACGTTATACGGCCTGTTCGATACGTCGCTGACCTACGTATGGAACGCCAACGCGGACGGCAAGCACCTCGTCGGCCTCGGCAACGGCAATCTGCTCGGCAACCGCTTCGGAGTGAAGGGCTCGGAAGACCTCGGCGGCGGCCTGAAGGCGATCTTCACGCTGGAAAACGGCTTCAATCCGAACACCGGCGCGCTCGGGCAAGGCAACCGGATGTTCGGCCGGCAGGCATTCGTCGGCCTCGACAGCGCGCGCTGGGGCACGCTGACGCTCGGCCGCCAGTACGACGCGCTCGCGGATGTCGCGTGGCCGGTCACCGGCGACTTCTACTTCGGCAGCGTCTACGCGACACCCGGCGACGTCGACAACTACGACACGTCGTCGCGCACCGACAACGCGGTCAAATACACATCGCCCGTGATGAGCGGATTCCAGTTCGTCGGCATGTATGCGCTCGGCGGCGTGGCCGGCAAGCGTGGCGCCGGGCAGACCTGGTCGGCCGGCCTGTCGTACAGCAACGGCCCGGTCGACGCGGCGGGCGGCTACTACTACGCGGCCAATCGCGCATCGCTCGCCGACGGCATCCGGACCGGCTGGAACGGCACCTCCGACGGCACGTTCGACGGGTCGCTCGTCAATGGCGGCTATGTCTCCGCGAAATCGATCGGCATCGCGCGCGGCGCGCTGCGCTACAGCTTCGCGCCATTCGCGGTCGGCATCGACTACAGCAACGCGCTGTACAAGGCCGATGCGATGTCCACGTTTCGCAGCACGCAGAAGTACGACACCGCACGCGGCTTCTTCAACTATCAGGCGACGCCCGCGCTGCTCGTCGGCGTCGGCTACAGCTACACCCGCGCCCGCGGCGACACGGGCGCGACCTATCATCAGGTATCGGCCGGCGCCGACTATGTGCTGTCCAAGCGCACCGATCTCTATGCGGTCGGTGCGTGGCAACGGGCGAACGGCGAACAGCGCACGTTCGACGGCGGTACGCAGACGGCGCAGGCGTCGATCGGCTCCTACGGCTACGGCGGAACGCGCACGCAGGGCATCGTCAATCTCGGGTTGCGCCACCGGTTCTGAGCGCGGCGGGAAGATGCGCGCCGCATGACGAAGTTTTCATGTTCCGGTCAGGTTCGCGAAGCTTCGCATCGCTACGATCGGATACGTGACGGGCAGCGCCCGTTCCAGACCACGCAAGCGGGTCGCTGCCGCACGGCACGTCACGCGTTAGGCCCGGACACGTCGAGTGCCGGGCCTCTTTTTTTGCCATGGCGCGACGGACCGGATGATGGTCCGGGCGGGAACGCTCCGTTGAACCGCACGATCCGACAGAGTCCGAACGACTGCCGCCACACGCGCGACCACTGAAGACCAAGCAGTCGCGCTCAACGCGTACCGTTTCGCTGCGGAAACAGGCACGTATGCGTTTTCACATACAGGTTCGGATTGCCGCAGCGATGCCCGGCATAGTCGATCTGCTCGCCGGGCATGAGATCGGCCGGCGGCGGCTTGCGCCCGGCGGCGGACGCGGTTGTGGCGGTTCCGGAACGTGTCGATGCGCAGCCAGCCAGCAACGGGACTATCAGGACTGCGATCAAGGCTAAACGAAGGACGGGACGATGCACTTTTCGGTCCGGTGTGAAAATCGGAACAAGGCCGCCCGCTTTCGAGACTGCTTCAGCGAACGACATGAACGCCGTAGGCCACATGGCCATCGGCAGGCTTCATGTTCCGCTTCGCGCACATCGCCCCCGTGACGCGAACATGACGATCGCGTCAGATCAGTCGCGTCCGAACGGCGCATCGCCAGGTCACGCAATCTGACGCATTTTTCATCTCGCGATCACGATCACGCAGGGCTGTTTTCGCATACTGGGTCCACGGTTCGCCACCCGGCGGCCCCGATCACGGAGAGCACTCGATGAAAACCGCAAAATTCGCAGCACTGATCGTCACCGCCACGCTGTCGTTCGGCGCGACCACACAAGCCGCCTTCGCGCAGACACAGACGCAAACGCAGGGCAAGACCCGCGCGCAGGTCGCCAACGAGCTGAAGCAGGCGCAGCACGACGGCGTCGTGCCGATGAGCAAGACGCAGTACCCGCCGAGCGGCGAGCTGGTCGCGCGCAACAAGGAGCTGCACGGGATCTCCGTGCATGGCGGCGAGAAGAAGCCGCAGACCGACAACCACGACAAGCTGACCGCGCAGCAATGACGCTCGGCCACGCCCCCACGGGCAGCACGCCGCGCGCGGCCGCCTCAGGGCAACCGCGCGGGCGGCCCCGCCCGCGATGTCAGGTGCGGATGGCGGCCGGCCGGTTCGGCTCGGCCGGCCGTCGCGGAAAGCGCAGCCAGAACGTCGTGCGGCGGCCCGGATCGCTGTCGACGCCGCATTCGCCGCCGTGATTGTCCATGATCGACCGGACGATCGCGAGGCCGAGCCCCGTTCCGGACGCCGAATTGTGTCGCGACGGATCGACGCGATAGAAGCGCTCGAAGATCCGCCCGACATGCCGCGCGTCGATGCCGGGCCCCGTATCCGACACGGCGATCGTCGTCGCGCCGCCCTGCTCGACGCAGTCGATCGTCACGACGCTGCCGCGCGGCGCGTACCTCAGCGCATTGGACAGCAGGTTGCTCAGCGCGCGCTGGTACAGCGTCAGATCCGCATCGACCCACGCGTGGCCGTCGACCTTCACCTGCACGCCCGCATCCTCCGCGAGCGGCTCGTAGTAGCCGGCCACCCGCTCCGCCTCCTCCGCCGCATTCAACCGCCGCACGTCGATCGACGTGCCGGCCTGCTCCGAACGCGCGAGAAACAGCATGTCCTCGATCATCCGCGACAGCCGCTGATATTCGTCGATGCTCGACTCGATCACGCTCCGATAGTCATCCGCGCCGCGCGGCTGCGACAGTGCGACCTGCGCGGCCGCCTGCAGGTTCGTGAGCGGCGTGCGCATGTCGTGCGCGAGATTCGACGAGAACTGGCTCAACCGCGTGAACGATTCGTTCAGCCGTTCGAGCATGCCGTTGAACGCATGCTCGAGCTCCTTCAGCTCGCCGGCCGTATCGAGCGCCGGCAGCGGATGCGCGAGCCGGCTCGTCGACATCTGCTCGGCGCGCGCCGCGAACCGCCGCAGCGGGCTCAGCCCGAGCGCCGCGATGCCGTACGCGATCGCCGCCGCGAGCACCACGCCGAACACCTCGATCACGACGATCGTATAGGCATGCGTGCGCAGCAGCAGCATGTCGGCGCTGCGGTCGTACTGCACTGCGACGCGCACCGTCGGCGCATCGGCGCCGGCGAGCGGCACGACCGTCACGAGATACCGCTGCCGCGCACCGGGCGGCGCGACGCCGACGGGCACGCGCCCCGCGTCGAGCGACAGCAGCGGCGCCACCGGCCGGAAGCCGGGCGTGCCGACGAGGCGCATGCCCGTCGCGTCGTAGATCGCGAGATCCATGTTCGGATGGCCGTGCAACTGGTCGATCCAGATATCGGTGTTGCGCGCGACGTCCGCCGTCGAGCGCGCTTCGCCCAGGTGCGCGCCCAGCGCGGCGGAAATGCCGGCCATCTGCTCGGCCGCCGTCGTTTCGACGCGATTGCTGAGCGCTTCGTACAGCGCGACCCCGCTCGACGCGAGGATCACCGACGTCGACAGGATGATCAGCGCGGTCAGGCGTCCGCGCAGCGTGCGCGGCAGCAGGCGCGCGATCATGCGGCCGCGCCGCCGCGCGCTTCGAGCACGTAGCCCATCCCGCGCACGGTGTGGATCAGCTTCGGGTCGTACGCGTCGTCGATCTTCGAGCGCAGCCGGCGAATCGCCGAATCGACGACGTTCGTGTCGCTGTTGAAGTTCATGTCCCAGACCTGCGACGCGATCGTCGCGCGCGGCAGGATCTCGCCCTCGCGGCGCATCAGCAGCCACAGCAGCGCGAATTCCTTCGCGGTCAGCAGGATCGTGTCGCCCTGCCGCGTGGCTTTGCGGCGCGTCAGGTCGAGTTCGAGGTCGGCCACGCGCAGCGTGTTCGAATCGCGCGGCTGGCCGCGCCGCAGGATCGACTTGATGCGCGCCGTGAGTTCGACGAAGTCGAACGGCTTCGCCAGATAATCGTCGGCGCCGAGCTCAAGGCCCTTCACGCGATCGCCGACGTCGTCGCGCGCGGTGAGGAACAGCACCGGCGTCGACTTGCTGCGCCGCAGGTTCTGCAGCAGCGTCCAGCCGTCCTGCCCGGGCAGCATCACGTCGAGCACGAGCAGGTCGTACTCTTCGGTCTCGGCCTGATGCTGGCCCGTGATGCCGTCCTCGACCCAGTCGACGACGTAGCCGGCTTCGGTCAGCCCCTTGCGCAGATACGCGCCCGTCTTCGGTTCATCCTCGACAATCAGAATTCGCATCACGCATCACCCTTGAAGAAACCCAGCCGGCGCAGCACGCCCGAGCCGAAGCCGCCGCCGACGCTGCCCCGCAGCGCCGCGCGCCACGACACCGCATGGCTGACGCGATACAGCACGGGCAGCACCAGCAGCGTCAGCGCCGTGGACGACAGGATACCGCCGATCACGACCGTCGCGAGCGGCCGCTGGACCTCGGCGCCGGTGCCGGTCGCGAACGCCATCGGCAGGAAGCCGAGCGACGCGACGAGCGCCGTCATCAGCACCGGCCGCAATCGCGTGAGCGCGCCTTCGCGCACCGCCGCGTCGAGCGGCATCCCTTCGTCGCGCAGGTTGCGGATGAACGAGATCATCACGAGCCCGTTGAGCACCGCCACGCCGGACAGCGCGATGAAGCCGACCGCCGCGGTGATCGACAGCGGAATCCCGCGCAGCCACAGCGACACCACACCGCCGCTCAGCGCGAACGGAATGCCGGTGAACACGAGCAGCCCGTCCTTCACGTTGTTGAACATCACGAACAGCAGCACGAACACCATGAACAGCGCGAGCGGCACGACGAGCTTCAGGCGCTCGCTCGCGCTCTGCAACTGTTCGAACTGCCCGCCCCACGACAGCCAGTAGCCGGCCGGCACGCGCACGTCCTGCTGCAGCCGCTCGCGCGCATCGGCGACGAACGAGCCGACGTCGCGGCCGCGCACGTTCGCGCTGACGACCACCCGCCGCTTGCCGTCCTCGCGGCTGATCTGGTTCGGGCCCGGCGCGACGTCGATCGTCGCGAGCTCGGCGAGCGGCACGTACGGCGCCGCCGCGAGCGGTGCGCGTGCGCCTGCGGCCGGCGCCGGCAATGCGATCGGCAAGCGCTTGATCGCCTCGATGTCCGAGCGCAGCTCGTCGGGCAGCCGCACGACGATGTCGAAGCGGCGGTCGCCCTGGAACAGCGTGCCGGCCTTCTGCCCGCCGACGGCCGCGGCCACCGAATCCTGCAGGTCGGCCACGCTCACGCCGTAGCGCGCGAGCTTGTCGCGATCGAGGTTGACGGTCAGCACCGGCAGGCCGGTGGTCTGCTCGACCTTCACTTCGGACGCGCCCGGCACCTTCTGCAGCGCGGCCGCGATCTGCTCGCCCGTCTGGTTCAGCACGGCCATGTCGTCGCCGAAGACCTTCACCGCGACGTCGCTGCGCACGCCCGAGATCAGCTCGTTGAAGCGCAGCTGGATCGGCTGCGAGAACTCGTACGCGTTGCCCGGCAGTTCGGCGAGCGCGTCCTCGATCTCGCGCACGAGCCGGTCGCGCGGCTTCTTCGGGTCGGGCCACGTGTCGGCCGGCTTCAGCATGATGTAGCCGTCCGACAGGTTCGGCGGCATCGGGTCGGCCGCGATCTCGGCGGTGCCGGTGCGCGCGAACACGCGCTCGATCTCGGGGAAACGCGCCTTCAGCGTCTTCTCGATCGACTTCTGCATCTCCACCGACTGCGACAGGCTCGTGCCGGGAATCCGCAGCGCGGAAACGGCCAGGTCGCCTTCGTTCAGGCTCGGGATGAACTCGCTGCCGAGCCGCGTCGCCAGCCCGAGCGTGACGAGCACGATCGCGCCCGCGCCGAGCATCACGCGCGCCGGGCGCGTCATGAACGCGGCGAGCACCGGCTCGTACGCGCGCCGCGCCCAGCCCATCAGCCGGTTCTCCTTTTCCTCGACGCGTTCGCCGATGAACAGCGCGACGGCCGCCGGAATGAACGTGACGGTCAGCACCATCGCGGCCGCGAGCGCCATCACGACGGTGATCGCCATCGGGTGGAACATCTTGCCTTCGACACCCGTCAGCGCAAAGATCGGCAGGTACACGACCATGATGATCAGTTGCCCGAAGATCAGCGCGCGACGCGCTTCCTGCGATGCGCCGAACACTTCGGCAAAGCGCTCGTCGCGCGTGAGCGGCCGGCCGGCGGCGGCCTGCGCATGCGCGAGCCGCCTCACGCAGTTCTCGACGATCACCACCGCGCCGTCGACGATGATCCCGAAGTCGAGCGCGCCGAGGCTCATCAGGTTCGCGCTCACCTTCGCGTTGACCATCCCGGTGAAGGTCATCAGCATCGACAGCGGGATCACGAGCGCGGTGATCAGCGCCGCGCGCAGGTTGCCGAGGAACAGGAACAGCACCGCGATCACGAGGATCGCGCCTTCGAGCAGGTTCTTCTTCACCGTCGCGACGGCCTTCTCGACGAGCACGGTGCGGTCGTACACGGGAATCGCCTTCACGCCGGACGGCAGCGTGCGGTTCACGTCTTCCATCTTCGCGGCGACGGCCTTCGCGACCGTGCGGCTGTTCTCGCCCATCAGCATGAAGACCGTGCCTAGCACGACCTCCTCGCCGTCCGACGTCGCGGCGCCCGTGCGCAGCTCGCGACCGATGTCGACGAGCCCGACGTCCTTCATTCGCACCGGTACGCCGCCGACGTTGGTCAGCACGATGTTCGCGATGTCGTCGACGGTGCGTGCCTGGCCCGGCACGCGCACCAGATACTGTTCGCCGCGCTTCTCGATGTAGCCGGCGCCGACGTTGTCGTTGTTGCGCTCCAGCGCGCGCACGACGTCGGCGAGCGTGAGCCCGTACGACATCAGCTTCGCCGGGTTCGGCGCGACGCGGTATTCCTTCACGTAGCCGCCGATCGAGTTCACCTCCGTCACGCCACGCACGTTGCGCAACTGCGGGCGGACGACCCAGTCCTGCAGCTCGCGCAGGTCGGCCGCGGTATATCGCGTGCCGTCGGGCTTGCGCGCGGCCGCGTCGGCCTCGACGGTCCACAGGTAGATCTCGCCGAGGCCCGTCGACGTCGGCCCCATCGCGGGCGCGATGCCGGGCGGCAGCTTGTCCTTCGCCTCCTGGATGCGCTCGTTGACGAGCTGCCGCGCGAAATAGATGTCGGTGCCGTCCTTGAAGATCACGGTGACCTGCGACAGCCCGTAGCGCGAAATCGAGCGCGTCTGTTCGAGGCCCGGCAGGCCCGCCATCACCGTTTCGACCGGATAGGTGATGCGCTGCTCGGCCTCCAGCGGCGAATAGCCGGGCGCGGCCGTGTTGATCTGGACCTGCACGTTCGTGATGTCGGGCACCGCGTCGATCGGCAGCTTCTGGTAGCTGAATACGCCGAGCGCGGCCACCGCCGCGATCGCCAGCATCACGAGCCAGCGGTGCGCAATCGCAAAGCGGATCAGGCGTTCAAACATGGCGGGATTCCTTGAAGCGGGGCACGGTCGCCCGCACCGGACGAGCCGCCCGGCCGGTCACCCGGCGGGCCGGAAAGCGGGCCGCATACCGGGCCAAGAACCGGGCCGCGAGTTGCGCCACCGCGCATACGTCACGCTCATTCATGTTCCGCGCTCCCCTTGCCGAGTTCGGCCTTCAGCACGAAGCTGTTCGACGCCGCGTATTCCTGGCCCGGCTTGAGCCCCTTCAGCACTTCGGTCGCACGCTCGTCGCGCCGCCCCGTTTCGACGGCCTGCGCGACGAAGCCCTTCGGCGAGCGCACGAACACGGACGGTGCGCCGTCGACGTCCTGCAGCGCGTCGGTCGCGACCGCGAGCGGCGCGCCCTGCCTGCCCGCGTCGACCGACACGTTCACGAACATCCCGGGCCGCCACACGCCGTCCGGGTTCGGCAGCACGACGCGCGCGGGCGCGGTGCGCGTCTGTTCGCCGAGCAGCGACCCGACGTACGCGATCGGGCCGCTCGAACGCGATTCGAACGCGGTCGCGACGACCGTCGCGTCGCGACCGACCCGCACGTCGTTCAGCCGCTGTGCGGGCACCGCCATCTCGGCCCATACCGTCGACAGGTCGGAAATCACGAACATGCTGGCGTCGGCGGCAATCGCCTCGCCCGGTGTCGCGTGCTTCTCGACGATCGTGCCCGCGAACGGCGCGCGCAGTTCGTAGCGGTTCAGCGCGCCCGCGCCGACCGGCGCATTCAGCGCGGCGAGCTTCTGCCGCGCGTTCTGCACGGCGATCTCGGCTTCACGCAACTGCACCTGCGCCTGCTGGTAGTCCTGCTCGGCCGAAATGCGCTCCTGCCACAGCGTGCGTTCGCGCGCGTAGGTCGCGCGCGCGCCCGACAGCCGGCGCTCGGCCGTCAGCAGTTCGCTGCGCCGGTCGGCCAGATCGGTGCTCGCGATCACGGCGAGCACCTGCCCCTTCGCGACGTTCTGCCCGAGCGACACCGATACCTGTTCGACGATGCCGGCCACGCGCGGCACCACGTGCGCGGTGCGGTCCTCGTTGAACTTGATCTCGCCCGGCAACTGGAACGGCGTCGCTATCTGCGCGGGGCCTGCCTTCGCGAGCGCGATCTTCGAAGCGGCGAGCTGCGCGTCGGTCAGCGCAATCGCGCCGTCGGCGCGTGCGAACGGGAACGACGCGGCGTCGCTGCCCGCCTTCACGTCGATCGTCGCGTCGAACACGTGCGGCTTCGCAATCGACTGCGCGGACACGAACTTCTGGCCGCCCGCATCGAAACGCAGCGGTTCGTGCGTGCGGTCGTAGCGCACCAGCGTGCCGGATACGGTGACGCCCTTGTCGGCCGGCTTGCCGTCGACGAACGGATAGACGACGAGGCGCGCATCGCCGGGCTTTTCAGTCATCACGATTTCGACGGACAGCTTGCCGCGCTTGAGCACGACGCCGCCACGCTCGCCGGCGGCTTCGGTCGACGAAGCTGGCGTGGAGGCGGTGGACGCGGCCGGCGCAGCCGCGCCTCCGCCGTTGCGCGTGACGCCGAGTGCGCCGAGGACGATCCCGGCGCCGCCGAGCACGACCGCCGCGATGATCAGGATTCTGCTGCGTGACATGGTGATCCTTCAGGTAAAAGAGGCGTCCGTTGCGCTATTGCGCGACCGGTGCAAGCGGTGCGAGCGGCGTACCGACGAGCCGGCCGATGTCGGCGCGGGCCGTATGTGCGTCGGCAAGCGCGCGCACGTATTGCGACTGGCCCTGGAACAGCGTGCGCTGCGCGTCGAGCACGTCGAGGAAGCTGAACTTCCCGAGTTCGTAGCCGCGCGACATCGCGTCGAGTGCGACGCGCGCGGCCGGCAGGATGTCGCCCTTCAGCCGCTGCGCTTCC
Source organism: Burkholderia metallica (assembly GCF_001718555.1). Classification (NCBI taxonomy): domain Bacteria; kingdom Pseudomonadati; phylum Pseudomonadota; class Betaproteobacteria; order Burkholderiales; family Burkholderiaceae; genus Burkholderia; species Burkholderia metallica. The sequence continues at coordinate 602,898 of NZ_CP013403.1, read as the reverse complement.
TGCGCGGCGGCTTCGAAATTCGCGTACGCCTGCGTGAGTTCCAGCCGCAGACGCATGCGTTCGCGATCGAGATCGGCGTTCGCGCGCTCGGCCTTGTGCGTCGCCTCGAGCAGCGCGCCCTTGTTCGTGTTGAACAGCGGAATCGGGATCGACACGCCGACCACCGCCTGGTTGTCCGGCACGCCGCCCGTGGTCACGCGCTTCACGCCCGCGCTGATCGTCACGTCCGGAATGCGCCGCGCGCGTTCGAGCGACACGGCCGCGTTCGAGCGCAGCATCTCGGCGCGTGCGACCCGCGCGAGCGGCGCATCGTCGAGCTGTGCGGTCAGCGCGGACAGCGGCGCCACCGGCGGCACCGCTTCGAGATCGCCGAGCACCGCCACCCGGCCGTCGCGCGCTTCGCCCATCACCGCGTTCAGCTTTTCACGTGCGACCTCGACACGGCCGCGCGCGGTCACGACTTCGATCTGCACGCCCGCCGCCGCCACGTGCGCCTTGGTCGCCTCGACCGGCGACACCTTGCCGGCCTGCGCACGGCGGCTCGCGAGATCTGCGGAGCGCGCGGCGATCGCGGCCGACTCCTCGGTCACCTGAAGCTGGCGCTGCGCGGCGAGCAGCCCGTAGAACGCGGCGATCACTTCGGCGCGCACGACGGCGCCCTGCTCGTCGAGCGACGCATCGGCCGCTTCCCTGCCGTACGACGCGACGTCGACGCGCGCGCTGCGCTTGCCGCCGAGTTCGATCGTCTGGTTGATCAGCGCGGTCGACGTGCGTTCGGCGCGGCGAAACCCTTCCTGCAGGAACGAGATTTCCGGGTTCGGGCGTGCGCCGGCTTGCAGCAGCGCGCCTGCGGACGCATCGACGTCGGCGCGCGCGCCGCGCAGCGCCGGGTTGTTGCGGGCGGCGACCGACAGCGCGTCGGCGAGCGTCAACGGCGGAACAGGGGGCGCGTCGGGGGGCGGGGCGGCGATTGGCGCGGCGCTGCCGCACGTCGCCGGCGCTGGCGACGGCTGCGCATGAGCCGTCGCGGCCATCGCGAAGATGACGGCCACGACGAGGTTGAGCTTGAGCATGTTCGGTTCTGCGGTAACGGTTTGCGACCGATGCTACGGTCAGGCCGCAGTGCGAACATGAGGCGAAGATGATATTTCCGTCATCTTCGGGGCGGCAGCGCGTGAGCGCGCAGCAATTGGATGAAGCGGTGTGTCACTACACCGACCCGCCAGCGCAACGTATTCCGTTCATGAATACGTGGGCGGCGCACGTCACAAATGACATGCAGAAGTTGTCCAGCAACGCTCGCCAGCGAGCGCCGGAACCTATGGCTTCGCGCACGAGCTAACAGCGAGTGTCACGCGCGCGGTGAGCGACGCCAGCGCGAAACGTCTCGGTCTCGTGTTTGATTGCAAGAAAAAGAAGCCCAGCCGATACGGCGCCACACTGCACTGAAATTACTTGATCGCCTTGCTTGTCGGCGTCACGCGAGGATCATCGCAAAGCCCCGCGCAACTGCCCTTACATATCGGCGTCAACTCGATCACGATTTGATGGATCGTCATCGTGCCGTCGGGATGCTTAACCACCATCTCATCTGTGAACGTCTTCTTGTCAATCAATATGTTCTCGCTCTTGATGCCAAGTTGCTGCAGGTACGCTTTAACGCTACCGGCTCGGATCTCCTTCAATCCCTCTACATTCCTTTCACTTTTATATGCACCCGCAATCACGACCGCTTGAATTTCCACATCGGTCCATTTCTTCGCCTCAATCACGATATTGGCTATTGCGAGCCTGTCGGCATTGGAAATATCAGTGGCATTGAACGGCAGTTGGATCTGCGCCTCCTCTCCGATAGTACAGGCGACAGCCGGTCCACCGAAGAATGCGAACACCAGGATTGTCAGAGCCGACAGAAAAAATTTCAACCCCCGTGTGATGATCATTGGATAATAACCCTGTCAAATGTTTCAATATAACCAGTTATGCCATCAGCATTCTTGATCGCGCAATCCGAATTATTCATTGCAAAAACCTTCACCCCGTTTTCAGTATTGCCCATCCGATTCGCTGAACCAGCGCGCATGCCCGATCAGGCAGCCGTCGCACGATATCAACGATTGCCGGCGCATGGGTGATGTAGCCGAAATAAGCGACTTCCGACGGCACGAACTCCGCACGCACGAGCCGCGCGTGGTACAGGCCGATGACATCGGCCTGGTGTTCGAATCCGATGATGCCATCACATTCAATTCGGTCCCGTCAGAATCACAGAAAATAATTTCCCATTCCAAAATTTCGAACAAGTTCTATGGACATTTTCACTTGAAAAGATGACCGTTCAAGGTTGCGGGAACGCGAACGCAATCATGTCACCTCATGACCCAGATTGGGCTGCACTCTTTAAAATCTATCCAGCGAACATTTAAGGAAATGAACAATTTCACGAATCACAACGCGTACGACTTTGATTCTGACGAAGACAAGGAATGGTTTCTCGTTCATTCCGGCGCTGTCACCAACACGAATCCAGGGTCGATGGTTCATGTCTACATCAACACAACACCCATTTGCCCGAACATGACCAACAGAGAATTCAGAATTATGGTAATGAGACTGCTTAAATGGTCCATAATTCTAGTTGATCGAAGAATCACAGACCTGAGACGGTACGACGAAAGAACAAAAGAAAGAATGATCCATTGGTTCAATAGATGCGACGACAATACACGGCAATATCTTATCAGTGGCTTCTCACGTCACCTTTCCGTTCTTAAAACGTTAACGCCACACCACTTCGTTCGAAGCGATCCGAATCTCGATAGAATGCTAGGCTGCGTCCCGAATATGAACAACATTGAAAACGAGGCTGCTCATGTCTGCGGCCCCAACACGGAGCGCAGGCTTGTAAGCATTGCCACGAAATTTTGCACCGGCTTGCGCGATCAGAATATGTTCGGAGATTCTCGGCTATCCACGCTCATCCACGAAGTAACACATTTCGCCGATACCTTCGGCAGCAGCGACCCTCGATATGGACTTGACCCTACAGCGACCGCATGGGCAAGAGCCAATCCCGACCTCGCATTGAGAAATGCGGATACACTCACCGGATTCGTGATCTACGGCGAAGATTTATTTGCGGAGTAAGGAGTCGAACTGAGCATGAAGATCTTGATTGCGTTATCACTCTCCATATTTTCAGTTCTATCCTTTTTTACCACGGACGCTTCAGCAGAATGCCAGGGACCGCAGAATCTGCCATCGCAACAATTTTTCGTGGCCTTTCCGCCCAACAGTCCCGATCTCACCCAATCCGAGAAACTTCGAATCGAGCAATGGGTCTCGGAAGTCAATACCAGACATCCGCGTCAAAACTGGGTCGACATAATTGGCAGCGCATCCAGGAACGAAACCACCCCCGATCGACTTGCAACGAAACGCGCCGCCGCGGTGGCAAAGGCCGTCATAGACGATGGGCTGATAAACGCACCATTTCAGATAAAAACGCAAATTTATCCGGCCAGCAGCACGACCGAATCAACATCGGAAACCCGTGAGGTCACCGTTCAGGTGAGTCCCGGCTGTCTCAACGATTGCTGTACAGGCCGTTGATAGGAAGTTGGCTCATTTATCGCCACCGCGCTTGCGTTGAAGCGCGCGTCTCCGACACTCGCGTGCGACCGCCCATCGAGTCCGTCCGGACGACGTTCGATTCAATAATGATTCGAGCGACCGATCAACCACCGCCGGGCGAAGCGATCAGCGCGCTCTCGAGATCAAACGATCCCTTGCTTCGCGCGCCGGCGCTGCACGAGCCAGTCGAGCAATTGCTGCCCGTCGCGCTCGCCGAACCACCGCGCATGCCCGATCAGGTAACCGTCGTACGCGATGTCGACGATCGCCGGCGCATCGATGATGCAGCCGAAATAAGCGACTTCCGACAGCGCAAACTCCGTATGCACGATCGGCAGCAGCGCGACCAGCGCCGCATAGGCTTCGTCACCCAGTGGCTCGAGCGATTCGTAGCCGTCGAGCAGCGCGTCGATCTGCGCGTATTCGACGCGGCGCGCATCGGCCGGCGCCATCCAGTCGACCGTATTGCGCTCGATCGCTAGCGCGAGGTCCATCACCGCGCAGGTGCGATCCGCCAGCCCGAAATCGAGCACGGTCCGCACCTGTGCGCCGGGCCCCGCCTCGGTCCACAACAGATTCGACGCATGCCAGTCGCCGTGCGTCCACAACGGCGTGAGCGCAGGCAGCAGCGGCACGAGCCGCGCATGGTACGGGCCGATCGCGTCGGCCACGTCGCCGCGCCAGTTGCGCGCGCCGAGCGCACGCACGAGCAGCGGCTGCGCGTCGACCCAGCGTTCGAGCGCGCCCGCCAGATCGGCGGACGACAGCACACGAAAACTCGACAGCAGCGTCCGCACGGGCCGCGCCGGCGCATCGTAGCCGGCCGATGCGCGATGCAGTTCGGCCAGCGCGCGGCCGGCCGCGTATGCGTGCGACGGATGCGTGAACGGCTGCCACGACATCACGCCGCGATACGGGTCGACACCCGGTGCGCGCACGTGCACTTCATAGGTCCACTCGCCGGACGCGAATGCGGTCGCACCGTCGCGAGCCGCGAGGATGTCAACCACGGGCATCCCGCGTTCGCGCAGATGCGCGATGAAGCGATGCTCTTCCTCGAGCCCCTCGACATCGCGCAGGCTCACGTGATGACGCTTGACGAACAGCCCGCGGCCGTCCGTCATCTGCACCAGCACGGCCGCCGCGAACTGCCGCGGGCTGTGCCAGGTGAGCCGCGCGGGCTCGCCGGCGCCGTCGATCCGTGCGAGCACCGCCGCCACCTCGTCGTGCGTCATCAGCGGCCAGTCGCGTTCGGCCTGCTCGCCGTCGACGCCGAATTGCGGCGGCGCGACCTCACGCGACAGGTTTCCGTCCGGCTCGAGTGGGAATGACATGAACGACGTTGCTCCGTAGTTGAATCCGAATCGGCGCGCGAATCAGCGCGCGCCGCCGCCCGTCGCCAGCGCACCACCGGCCGCCGCGCGCAGCGCCGCGGCCGTGCGGCTCCAGTCGCGCCAGCCGACGACGGCGAGCCCGATGAACAGCGCATAGAGTCCGGCCGTCAGATACAGTTCCTTGAACACGAACATCCCGACGTACACGACGTTCACGACGATCCACAGCCCCCACGACGCGATGTAGCGCCGCGCGGTCCAGTATTGCGCGACGAGGCTGAACGCGGTCAGCGAGGCATCGACGAACGGGAGTGCCGCATCGGTCCAGCGCGCCATCATGCCGCCGAGCAGCGCGCTGCCGACGACGGCCGCGACCAGGTCGGGCAGCATCTGCATCGGCCGCACGCCGGTGACGGGTGCGACGTCGCCCGCCGGCGCCGCGCCGCCTTCGGCTTCACGCGCACGCTGCGCGAGCCAGCGCTGCCAGCCGTACACCTGCAGCACCGCGAACGCGCCCTGCAGCAGCATGTCCGAATACAGCTTCGCGTCGAAGAAGATCCAGCCGTACAGCGCGACCGACACGAGCCCGACCGGCCAGCACAGCATGCGCCGCTTCGCGGTCAGCCAGATCGCGAGCGCGCTGACGATCACGCCGGCGATTTCGAGTGGGGACATCGTCTGTGCTCTCCAGGTTGGCTGCCGGGGCCGCGCGTCACGCGGCCGGTTCCGGACGATCAGAAATCATAGGTCAACGACACGCGCGCGGTGCGCGGCGCACCCGGGAACAGGTACGCATCGCCCTGCTGCTCGCCCGCGTCGCGCCAGTAGAACTTGTTGAACAGATTGTCCACCGACACGCGCAACACCGTGCGATGGCCGCCGATCTTCGTCGTGTAGCGCGCGCCGAGATTGAACACGAACCACGACGGCACGCGCGCGGTGCCCTCTTCGTTCGCGTTGCGGGCCGCGCTGTACTCCACGCCGCCCAGCACGTTCAGCCCCGCGACGCCCGGCACCGCGTAGTTCGCGTACAGCGACGCGCGCAACGCGGGCACGTTGATGATCTGGTGCCCTTCGTACGCCGGCGACCCGGAATCGTAGGCCCGCGCGCGAATCGCCGCGACGCTCGCGGTCAGCCCCAACCGCTCGGTCACGCGCCCGGCCGCACCGAGTTCGATCCCCTGGTGCCGCTGCGTGCCGCGCTGCACGAACGTGTAACTCGTACCCGATGCGTCCGGATCGGCGAACTGGAACGGCTTGCTGATCGAGAACACCGCGGCCGTGAGGCTCAGCCGGTCGAGCCAGTCGTATTTTGCGCCGAGCTCGAACTGGTGCGATTCGACGGGCGGCAGGAACGCATACGCGTTGGTCGCGCGCACGGGTGCCTGGTCGCCGAGCGACAGCGCCTTGCTGTACGACGCGTACAGCGACAGCACGTTCACCGGTTTGTAGACGAGCGCGACCTGCGGCAGAAACACCGAGCGGTCGGTATGTGTCGCATCGCCGTCAAGGCTGCTCCAGCTGCGCTGGCGCAGCAGCACTTCCTTGCCGCCCGCGAGCACCTGCCAGTGTTCGCCGATGCTGATGCGGTCGAGCCCGAACACACCGTACTGCCACGCATCGAGGCGCGGATACGACGGCCCCGGCGAATTCGGCGAAGGCGCGAAAGTCACGTCGGGCCCGTAGATGTTCTCGCTGCCCACGTAGTCGTACACGGCGTCGGCCATGCTCACGACGCGGCGCTGCACGCTCACGCCGAGCGTCAGCTCGTGCCGCAGCGGGCCCGTCGCGAACTTGCCCGTCGTGACCGCGCGCAGATCGTCGTTGCGCCGGTATTCGCCGGGGCTGCGGAAGTCGTACACGTCGTAGTCGCCGTTCGCGCCGAAGAAGAACGGCGACGTCGTGCCGGCCGCGCAACTGGCCGCGTACGAGCAGCCGTATGCGAACGCGCTGTTGTCGTCGATCATCGTGCGGCTGCGGCCGGCGGCGATGTAGGCTTTCCAGTCGTCGTTGAACTGGTAGTCGAAGCGTGCGTTCAGGTTCAGCGCGTCGGTCGTCACCGGCTTCGCCCACGGCTGCGTGCCGAGCGCCTTCGACGTCGTCTTGACCGACGGCACGACGGTGCCGCCGAGCAACTGGTAGCCGGGCGCGGAACGCTGGATCCACTGCTGGAATTCGGCGTTGAGCTGCAGGCTCGCACGCGGGCTGATGTCCCAGTCGGCGGCGATCGAGCCGAACGTGCGCCGTCCGTTCGTGCCGTCGACATACGAGTGCATGTTCTCCTTCGCGGCATTGATCCGGAAGCCGAACTGATTGTCGGGGCCGAAGCGGCGGCCGAGATCGACGGCCGCCGACGTCGAGCCGCGGCTGTCGACGCCGCCCGTCACGCTCGCGACGTTCGCGGAGCGCTTGGTCACGAAGTTGATCACGCCGCCCGGCGCGACGACACCGCTGTCGATGCCCGCGAGCCCTTTCAGGATCTCGACGCGCTCCTTGTTCTCGAGCGGCACGTTCTGCTCGCCGGACACCGTCAGCCCGTCGATCCGGATCGCGCTCGCCAGATCGACCGGAAACCCGCGGATCGCGAAACCTTCGAAATAGCCGACCGGCGCATAGTCGTTGACGACCGACGCGTCGTTGCGCACGACGTCGCTCAACCGCTTCGCCTGCTGGTCGTCGAGCTGCGCACGCGTGACGACACTCACCGACGCCGGCGTGTCGCGCAGCGGCGCATCGTCGAGCCCCGCGACCGATGCATTGCGCACGCGCAGCGCATTGCCGCGCTCGCCGCTCACCGTGATCGTCGGCAGCGTCGCGCCGCCGGCCGCTCCGGCGTCCGGCGCCGGCGTGTCGCCCTGCGCCGCGGCGGCCTGCACCGCGAAAAGCGTAATGCCGACACCGACGCCAAGTCCGACCTTCGCGCGCCGCCGCCTTGCGCGCGACGCTGTTGTTCTATTCACCGTCATTGTTCTGGATGGAAAACTCGCCACTCGACCCTGTCGAAACACGTTACGAAGCTGCATTACGAATGCTGCGAAGCGCGCGCCCGCGAACGGCTCCGCGCCCGAGCGCCGGACGCGGGCGTCGGCACGATATTCATCCGACGAATCGGACGACACGGCACGCGCGCGGGCCGACCGGTCGGGAAGACGCAGGATGGGACATCGGATTCAGGTGACGCGCCGGGAACCGACGCAGCCGTCGACGGTTCGTCGGGGGCGTGTCGGGCGGCCGGCGGCATCGCGCGGTCTTGTCATGCGGGGGACGCTTCGAACGCCTCGGTGCGGGCGCGACGCATTTGCGCGCACCGTTCGCTGGAACGGCGGCATGCCCGTCGCGCGCGACATCGCGGCGCGGCGCGCATTTTACCCCGGGCGGGGCTGAACGCCCTGGAATCGGGCGAAATGGGGGGAAGCGGGATTCGTCCGGCACGGCGACGGTGCCCATACGGGCCAGCGCATTCGTGCGCGGCCGCGCGGTCTGCGAGCGGAGCGGGCACGTTCCCCCGCTCGCGATCCGGCTGCCGGTCAGAACCCCTGCATCGTCACGGTCGGATCGACGACCAGATGCACGACGCCGTAAATCACCGCACCGACGAGCACCGCGAGGATGATCGCGACGAACGGCAGCAGCGTGAAGTTGACGTTCGCGAGATCGGCCGCGTGCGCCTTGCTGTTGCGCACGCCGAAGAAACTCCACAGGACCAGCTTGATCATGCCGAGCAGTTTCATGATGACGCTCCTTTCATCGAATCGGTTGACGCTATCGTCGATCCAACCGGTCTCCGAAAAAAGCAGCAGTTGCGTGCGCTTTTCGCGCAGCAGGCCGTCTGCGGCGGCGTGTCGCAGGCGCCGTCAGCGGTCGAGCACGAGCGACGCCGTGGCCCCTTGCGCGGGCCGTGCGACGCACAGCAGCGCACAGCCGGGTGCGACCGGCGCGTCGGGCGCCGAGTCGTAGGCGACCGCGCCGGACAGCACGCGCGTTGCGCACGTGCCGCACGAACCGGAGCGGCATTCGGACGGCACGGCCACGCGCTGCCCTTCCGCGAATTCGAGCAGCGTGCCGTCGGCGGGCGTCCATGCGGCTTCACGCCCCGAGCGCCGGAACACGACGGGCACGCCCGCCACCGCCGGCAGGCCGGCCGCGCGGGTGGCGCTGCGCGCGACGCTCGACGGCCCGAACGCCTCGAAACGGATGCGCTCGTCCGGCACGTTCAGCACGCGCAGCCCGTCGTACAGGTCGCGCATGAACGCGGCCGGCCCGCACAGGTAGAAGTCGTAGTCGTCGAACGTGAGGAGCCGCTTCAGTTGCGCGATGTCGATGCGGCCCGCCCGCGCTGCCGTGCCGTCGTGCGGGCGGCTGTCGAACCAGTGGAGCGACAGCCGCGCATCGGCGGCCGCGATACGCGCCAGTTCCGCCGCGAACGGCCGGTCGGCCGCTTCACGCGCCCCATGCACGAACACCACGCGGCGCGACGGTGCGGCGTCGGCCAGCGCGCGGCGCAGCATCGCGATCATCGGCGTAATGCCGATGCCGGCCGACACGAGCACGGCCGGACGCGGGCTCGCGAGATCGAACGTGAAGCGCCCGCGCGGCATCTGCGCGTCGAGCGTCATGCCCGCCTGTGCGTGATCGTGCAGCCACGCCGATACGCGTCCTTCGCGCTTCACGGTGATCCGGTAATGCGCGCCGCCCGGTGCATCGGACAGCGTGTAGCTGCGGATCGCCGCTGAATCGCCGCCCGGCAGCGCGACGCGCAGCGTCAGGTGCTGGCCGGCTTCGTAGGCAGGTAATGCGCCGCCGTCCGCCGCTTCGAAATGGAACGAGCGGATCGCGCGCGCTTCGTCGACGATCTTCGCGATGCGCAGCGGCCGCCACGCCGGTGCCGATACCGGTGCCGATGCGGACGGCACCGAAGCGGCCGCCGTCGCCACCGCTCCACCCGCGGCGGCCGCCATCGCCGGGAACTGCGGCGCGCGCTCGACCGCCGACCATTGGAACGGCAGCACCGCGCGCATGCGTCGCACTTCCCGCACGTGGAACCGCACGACACGCTGCGCACCGTCGAACGACGCGACGAGCGGCCCGTCCCACACGATCTCGGCGCGCGCGGCGACATACATGAGGTCGCCGCTGTCGAAATCGACGAACAGCAGCCCCGTGCGCGGATCGTGCTGCAAATTGCCGAGCGTGTTGAAGAAGCGGTTGCCGCTGAAATCCGGCGTCGTCAGCGTGCGCGCGTCGTCGACGCGCACGAAGCCCGGCATCCCGCCGCGATGCGACACGTCCGCGCCGCGCGCGGCGCCCGCGTCCGCCGACGTGTTCGCGCTCGCGACGAAGAACGTATCGGCCTGCGCGAGCAGCGCGCGATCGGCGTCGTTCAGCCGTTCCGACACGTCGGGCTCGACCTGCGCATCGCCATCGCGCGCGACGAACGTCGGCTTGCGACCCTGGATGTATTTCGCGCAGTTGCCGAAGCTCTGTTCGACCGCGATCGTCAGCACGTCGCCGTCGACCGCGCGCACGATACCGTTCACGCGATTGCGCCGCCGCGTATCGAATTCGATGCCGAGCCCGCCGAGCGGCGCGCCCGCGCGCCACGCGCCGGCCAGCGGATCGCCGGGCAGCGCGTGCGCGGCGATGCGCAGCGTGCGCGCATCGGGCGACGTCACGAACCCTGGCTCACCGGCGCGCAGCGTCGCCCACGGCTGGCCGTGCGCATCGACACCGCCAAGCACGAAGAACGGCAGTTGCGCGAAAAACGTCCGGTGCTGGTCCGGCATGAAGCGCCGGATCCCGCGCCGGCCGGCCGAACCCGCGGCCTCGGTCACGCCCGCGCGCTGCTGCACGGCCAGCTCGCCCGCGTGAAACGGCGCGGTGTCGAGTTCCCAGCCCGGTACGACGGCGGTCGGGGCGTTCATCATGTTCTCCGTGGGCAGGCGTGGCTTCGGCTGGCGTTACGCGGCGAGCAGGCCCGCGCGCGTCGTCGGCATCGCGACGAAGCCCGGCAGCGCCTCGACGCGCGCGAGCCACGCCCGCACGTGCGGATACGGTTCGAGCGACACGCCGCCTTCCGGTGCGTGTGCGATGTACGTGTACGCGGCGATGTCCGCGATCGTCGGTTGCGCGCCGGCCGCGAACGGCTTGGCGGCCAGCTCGCGGTCGATCACGTCGAGCACCTTCGCGGCCGTGCGCTTGGCGGCCTCCGGGTCGAGCTGGGCGCCGAACACGGTCACGAGCCGCGCGGCCGCCGGGCCGGACGCGATCGGGCCGGCCGCATACGAAAGCCAGCGCTGCACGACGGCCGCGCCGACCGGGTCGTCGGGCAGCCAGTGCGCGTCGCCGTAGCGCTTCGCGAGGTACACGAGAATCGCGTTCGAATCGGCGATCACCGTGCCGCCGTCGTCGATCACCGGCACCTGCCCGAGCGGATTGAGCGCGAGGAACGCCGGTTCGCGCTGCGCACCGGCCGCGAGATCGACGTCGATGGTCTCGGACGGCAAGCCGAGCAGCGACAGGAACAACCGGACACGATGCGCGTGCCCGGACAGCAGGAACGAATACACACGGATCGGCGAGGCGGGCTGGCGGGAAGCAGACATGGAAAACGCTCCGGAATCTCGCGTCGCCGGGAGTCGGCGACGAACCCCTGCAGCGTAGCGCTCGCCGTTCGTCACCAGAAGACGGATAATCGATGAAACATTATCCTTTCCCATAGGACAATCGACGATGGCCGACTTGCGCGACGTGAACCTGAACCGGCTGGCGATCTTCGTCGCGGTGGTCGATGCCGGCTCGCTGACGGCCGCGGCCGAGCGGCTCGGCCTCGCGAAGACGGTCGTCAGCACCCACATGCAGCGCCTCGAATCCGAGGTCGGCGCGAACCTGCTGGTGCGCACGACGCGCCGGCTGAGCGTGACCGACGCGGGGCGCGCGTTCTACGACGCGTGCCGCGGCATCGTGCGCGCCGCCGAAAGCGCGCTCGACGCGGTGTCGTCCGACGCGGGGCCGCTGCGCGGCACGCTGCGCGTGAGCGTGCCGATCGACTACGGCGCGCAGGTCGTCGCGCCGGCCGTCGTCGCGCTGCGCGACGCGCATCCGGGGCTCGATGTCGAACTCATCGCGAACGATCGCGTGGTCGATCTCGTCGCGGACAACCTCGACGTCGCGATCCGCATCGGCCGCCTCGCCGATTCGAACTATCGCGCGGTGCAGCTCGGCACGTACGAGAAATGGCTGGTCGCGAGCCCGGCGTTCGTCGCGCGGCACGGGCTGCCGCGCGATCCGGATGCGCTCGCCGCGCTGCCGTTCGTGATGCTGTCGACGCTGGCGCGTCCGCACACGGTCGAGCTTGAAAGTGCGAACGGGGGCAGCGCGTCGGTGCGCTGCATCCCGCATTTCGTGTCGAACACCGCGACGGCTTGCCGGGCGATCGTGCTGGCCGGCGGCGCATTCGGCCTGCTGACGGATTTCTCAACCGCGGAGGACATCGCGGCCGGCCGGCTCGTGCGGCTGCTGCCTGCGTGGCGCTCGGCGCCGGCGGGGATTCATGCGGTGTTTCCGTCGACGCGTCTGCCGTCGCCGAAGGTGCGCGCGTTCATCGACGCGATGAAGGGGAGGATCGGCGCCGGCGCGACAAACGCGAAAATTATCCCCGCCGAGCGCCGCGCGTCCGGCAAGCGGTCGGTGGCCCGCAACGCGCGATAGCAATGCATCGATCGAGTCAGTCGTGCCCGTCGACGAGAACGTGCGGGCCGGAACGTGCAAGCGCGCGGATCGAAACGCGCGAATGGCGAGTGAAGTTCCGATCTGCTTCAATGAGCAAGCATGAGCCTTCTCATAAGCAACGATTTCAGATCCTTCCGCGTATCGCAGACGATATGGACATAGAGGGTATCGGCGCGCACTTCGTAAATGATGCGATTCATTCCGGCAACGACCTGCCGATATTGACCGACGTCGATATTCGCAAGCTCGTCGGGAGTCCTGCCCTGTTTCGGAAAAGCGCGAATCGATGCAATGGCATCCTTGATCTGGCCATAGCCTGCTCGCCAGATTTCCGCGCCGAAATTCGAAACGAGATAGCGCTTCAACACCTTCAGATCTTCTTCCGCCGAACGAAGGATAACGACACGAAGTGTCATTGATCGTCGTCCTTGTCGAGATCGGCAAAGACATCCTCGGCCGGACGAAAGTGGCCTTGATCGATCTCCCGATTGCCCAGTGCAATCAGCTTGAGAAGCGCGAGCGTCTCTTCCTGCTCCTCGTACGACTTGACATCCATCACGACGAGCTTCGCTTCGCCGTTCTGGGTGATCAGCATCGGCTCGCGACTCTCCGAAATGTCCTTGACGATCTCGGCCGCATGGCTCTTGAGATAGCTGATGGGTTTGACCTGGGTAGAGAATTTCATGGGAGCACCGTCCAGCATGGCCGCAACAGGACCGATTATAGTCCGAATTTGGTCTCGAAATTGAACGTGCGCCGCCGTCTCGCGCCGCTCCGGTTCAATCCTGCTCCCGCAACGTCCCCAGCAGCACCTTCCTGCAACTGGCCACCATCTGCGCCTCCGGATCGCGATAGTCGGTGAGCAGCCACGCCGCGCCGACGTTCGTCATCGCGCCCACCAGCGCGAGCCCGATCAGCCGCTGCTCGGTGCGCTCCGCGGGCGTCGCCGCTTCGCGCGGCGCGCCGATCGCCATGATCAGCTTGCCGAAGTCGATCAGCATGCGCTGGTAGGTCATGTCGGTGTCCGCGCTCACGCCCATCACCTCGAGCAGCAGCACGCGCGCCGCGCACGGGTCGCGCAGGAACGCGAAGAACGCCGCGAGCCCCGCATCGACGCTCGCGTGCAGATCGCCGCCGCGCTCGGCCACCGCCCGCGCGACCGCGTCGTGCAGTTGCTGCGCGTGATGCAGGTAGGTGCAGCGCAGCAAATCCTCGGTGCTGTCGAACGCCGCATAGAAATAGCGATCGTTCAGCTTCGCTTCCTGGCAGATCGACCGCACGGTCGCCTTGCGAAACCCGACCGTGCCGAACACGCGCGTCGCCGCGCGGATCAGCGCGTCGCGGCGCTCGGCGGCCCGCACCTCGGGCGCCACGCCGCCATATGCGCGGCCCCGTTTTTCCGTTTCGAGTGCTTTCTCCATTCCGCTATTTGACATCAGGACACCCGAAAACTAAAGTGGTGACGACCAACACCACAATAGACGCGCCGCCGGTGCAGCACAAGCGGAACGGGAGGAGCAACGGATGAACGGGTTTTCCGGCAAGGTCGCCGCGATCACGGGCGCCGGTTCGGGCATGGGCCGCAGCCTTGCGGTCGAACTCGCGCGACGCGGTTGCGATGTCGCGCTCGCCGACATCGACGAAACCGGGCTCGCCGGCACGGCGGCTGCCTGCGCGCGGCACGGCGTGCGCACAAGCACGCGGCGGCTCGACGTCGCCGACCGCGACGCGGTGTTCGCGTGGGCCGATTTCGTGCGCGCCGAGCACGGCAAGGTCAACCTGATCTTCAACAACGCGGGCGTGTCGCTGGCCGCGAGCGCCGAAACCGCGCGCATCGCCGATCTCGAATGGATCGTCGGCATCAACTTCTGGGGCGTCGTGCACGGCACGCAGGCGTTCCTGCCGCATCTGCGCGCGTCGGGCGACGGGCACGTCGTCAACACGTCGAGCCTGTTCGGCCTCGTCGCGATGCCGACGCAAAGCGCGTACAACGCGACCAAGTTCGCGGTGCGCGGCTTCACCGAGGCGCTGCGGATGGAACTCGAACTCGACGGCGCGCCGGTGAGCGCGACCTGCGTGCATCCGGGCGGCGTCGCGACGAACATCGTCGACGCGAGCCGCGTCGACACCAGCATCCACACACTGACGGGCCAGGACGAAGCGACCCATCGCCGCCAGGCGAACCGCCTGATCAACACGACGACGGCCGACGACGCCGCGCGGCAGATCCTCGCGGGGGTCGAGCGCAATGCGCGCCGCGTGCTCGTCGGCGCCGACGCGCGCCGGCTCGACAAGATCGCGCGCCTGCTCGGCGCCGGCTACCAGTGGCTGATGCTGCGCCACGTGCGGCGCGCCCGCGCCCGCAATCTGGAACGTGCGGCCGCCCCGGCCGCGCACCCGACCACCCCGACCAAGGACCCCGCATGACCTCGACGACGACCGACCGGCGCGACGCGCCGCCCGCCCGCGGCGCCCGCCCGGACGGCCACGACCTCGACGTGCTGATCGTCGGCGCCGGCCTGTCCGGCATCGGCGCCGCCTATCACCTGAAACGGCGCTGCCCGGATGCGAGCGTCGCCATCGTCGAGGCGCGCGACGCGATCGGCGGCACGTGGGACCTGTTCCGCTATCCGGGCGTCCGTTCGGACTCCGACATGTTCACGCTCGGCTACAGCTTCCGTCCGTGGCACAGCGACAAGGCGATCTCGGACGGCCAGACGATCCTCGACTACATCCGCGACACCGCACGCACGTACGGCATCGACAAGACGATCCGCTACGGCCAGAAGGTGGTCGCGGCCGACTGGGACTCGAACCGCGCGCGCTGGACGGTGCACGTCGAGCGCACGCGGGACGGTGCGACCGACACGCTCGTGTACACATGCCGCTTCCTGTTCATGTGCAGCGGCTACTACGACTACGACGCCGGCTACCGGCCCGACTGGGCCGGCATGGACACGTTCGAAGGCACGCTCGTGCATCCTCAGCACTGGCCGAAGGACCTGGCGTACGCGAACCGGCGCGTCGTCGTGATCGGCAGCGGCGCGACGGCCGTCACGCTCGTGCCGTCGATGGCGGCCGACGCGCAGCACGTGACGATGCTGCAGCGCTCGCCGACCTACATCGTGTCGCTGCCCGCGCGCGACAAGATCGCGAACGCGCTGCGCCGCGTGCTGCCGTCGCGGCTCGCGCACCGGCTCGTACGCGTAAAGAACGTACTGCTGACGATCTACCTGTACAACGTGTCGCGCCGCAAGCCCGAGCAGACGAAGAAATTCATCATTCGCGCGGCCGGCAAGCAGCTCGGGCCGGATTTCGACGTCGCGAAGCACCTGACGCCGCGCTACATGCCGTGGGACCAGCGCCTGTGCCTCGTGCCGAACGGCGACCTGTTCAAGGCGATCCGCGCGGGCCGCGCATCGATCGTCACCGACGAGATCGAGCGCTTCACGCCGACCGGCCTCCAGCTGAAGAGCGGCCAGCAGCTCGACGCCGACGTGATCGTCACCGCGACCGGGCTGAAGGTAAAGCTGCTCGGCGGCGCGCGCGTCACGGTCGACGGCCGCCCGGTCGACCTGCCGGAGACGGTGTCCTACAAGGGCATGATGTACAGCGGCGTGCCGAACCTCGCGTCGTCGTTCGGCTACACGAATGCGTCGTGGACGCTGAAGGCCGAGCTGATCGCGCGCTACGTGTGCCGGCTGCTGAACCACATGCGTGCGAACGGCTACGACACCTGCGTGCCGCGGCTCGGGGCCGGCGACATCGGCGACGTGCCGGCCGTCAACCTGAGTTCGGGCTACATCCAGCGCGCGGCCGGCATCCTGCCGAAGCAGGGCCACCGCAAGCCGTGGAAGTTCCACCAGAACTACGTGCGCGATCTCGCATCGCTGAAGTTCAGCCCGCTCGCCGATTCGGCGATGCAATTCGAACGCCGTGCGACGGGCGCCCCGGCTGCCGCGACGCCGGTTGCCGAACCCGCACTCGAAACCCGCTGAGGCCAGACATGACTCCTACGCTCCATCTGATCCAGAACGTGCTGCTCGGCGTCGTCGCGGTGCTCGCCGCGCTCGCGCTGTTTACCGCTTACGTGGCCCGCCGCGTGACGCGCGCGTTTCCGCCCGAAGGCCGCTTCGTCGACATCGGCGGCGACCGCATCCACTACGTCGAATACGGCAGCGGCCCGCCGCTCGTGTTCGTGCACGGGCTCGCCGGGCAGTTGCGCAACTTCGCGTACCTGCCGCTCACGCGGCTCGCGCAACGGCATCGCGTGATCCTCATCGACCGCCCGGGCGCCGGCCGCTCGCTGCGCGGCGCGGGTTCGCAGGCGAACGTGTTCGCGCAGGCCCGCACGGTCGCCGCGTTCATCGACGCGCTGAAGCTCGACAAGCCCGTGCTGGTCGGCCACTCGCTCGGCGGCGCGATCGCGCTGGCGGTCGGCCTCAACCATGCGGACCGCGTGAGCCGGCTCGCGCTGATCGCGCCGTTGTCGCACGAGCAGAGCGAGCCGCCGGCGCCGTTCAAGCCGCTGATGCTGCCGTCGCCGCTGGTACGCCGCTTCGTGTCGTGGACCTTCGCGATTCCGCTGACGATCCTGACGGGCCGCAAGGCCGTGCAGCAGGTGTTCGCGCCGGAAGCCGTACCGCGCGACTTCCCGGTCAAGGGCGGCGGGCTGCTCGGGATGCGCCCGCACGTGTTCTATGCGACCGCGACCGACCTGCTGTCGGCGCCCGTCGACCTGCCCGCGATGGTGCGCCGCTACGCTGATCTCGCGCTGCCGGTCGACGTGCTGTACGGCCGTGCCGACCCGATCCTGAACTGGCGCGATCACGGCGAAGCGCTCGCGAAGAAGTCGGCGCGCGTGCGGCTGAAGGTCGTCGACGGCGGGCACATGCTGCCGGTCACGCTTCCTGACGCGACCGCCGACTGGCTGCTCGAAGTCGCCGCCGCGCCGGCCGATGGCGTCGCGCAGACGGCGCGGGTCGCGCACTGACGTGCTGGCGCACCGGAACGCGGCGCGGATCGAAGCGGGAACCTGATCCGGCGCCGCGCCGGCGGCGGGATCAGGATTCGTCGTCGGGCACCGACAGCCCGAGATCCGATATCACCTCGCGCGCACTGCGGAATGCCTCGACCGCCGCCGGCGCGCCCGCATACAGCGCGCTGTGCAGCAAGACCTCGCGGATCTCGACGAGGCTCGCGCCGTTGTTGAGCGCGCCGCGAATGTGCCCCTTCAGTTCCGTACTGCGGCCGAGCGCCGCCAGCATCGCGCACGTGCACAGGCTGCGCGTCTTCAGGTCGATCCCGCCCCGCTGCCACGTACTGCCCCACGCGTGCTCGTTCAGCCAGTTCTGCAGCGGGCGTGAAAAGCCGTCGAGATCGCGCATCGCGCGCTCGACGAACGCCGCGCCCATCACGTCGATGCGTCGCGCCTTGCCGTATTCCCTGTCCTGTTCGCTCATGTCCGTGTCCTGTGTGGATGGAGTCGCGGCCGCTTCGGCTTCGTCGGCAGCCGGGGATCGCGCCATGTTCGTCGGGCCGGCGCATCTCGTCAAAGATGGGCCCCTCGGTTCGCGGCCGGCCGCGTGACGCGATATCGAACGCTACGTAACATCGCGCCGCGCGTTACGGCGGCTTACGGGAACATCGCAACCGCCTCGCCGGCGCACCCCGCGTGCCCGTCGCGCGAAAAACCCGTTACACCGTTTAAATCGCGCAGATATTCCCGATTTCTGCAATAAAGCGCGACACCGTTTCGGGGAATCTGCCATGGCGCGAAATTTGCAGAGATGGCCGGGACACACTTCCAATGTCGAGGCCAACATGCACACACTCTTCAAGAAGACGACGGTAACGATGGCCGTCTCGTCGTTGCTCGCGCTCTACGGTTGCGGCTCGGTCGATGGACCGACCACCCCGCCGACGATCAAGCCGAGCACGTCAGGGACGAGCGGCAGCTCGGGGACTTCGGGTACGTCGGGCGGCGGGACGTCGGGGACTTCGGGCGGCGGCAGTTCGGGTACGTCGGGTAGTTCTGGGACCTCGGGTACTTCCTCGGGCACCTCCGGTACGTCAGGTACGTCAGGTACTTCGGGCACTTCCGGGACTTCCGGGACTTCCGGGACTTCCGGGACTTCCGGTACGTCGGGTACTTCCGGCACCTCGGGCACTTCCGGCACCTCGGGCACTTCCGGTACCTCGGGCACCTCCGGTACGTCGGGTACTTCCGGTACGTCAGGCACCTCCGGTACGTCAGGCACCTCCGGTACGTCGGGCACCTCCGGTACGTCGGGTACTTCCGGTACGTCAGGCACCTCCGGTACTTCGGGTACTTCGGGTACTTCCGGTACTTCTGGCACCTCCGGTACCTCGGGCACTTCCGGTACGTCGGGCACTTCTGGTACGTCCGGCACTTCCGGTACGTCGGGTACTTCCGGTACGTCAGGCACTTCCGGTACCTCGGGTACCTCGGGCACCTCGGGTACTTCCGGCACGTCGGGCACTTCCGGTACGTCGGGTACTTCCGGTACGTCGGGTACTTCCGGTACGTCGGGTACTTCCGGTACGTCGGGTACCTCCGGTACGTCCGGTACTTCCGGTACGTCGGGTACTTCCGGTACGTCAGGCACTTCCGGTACCTCGGGCACGTCGGGCACTTCCGGCACGTCGGGCACTTCCGGCACGTCGGGCACGTCGGGCACGTCGGGCACCTCGGGCACTTCCGGTACCTCGGGCACCTCCGGTACCTCGGGCACTTCCGGCACCTCGGGCACCTCCGGTACCTCGGGCACCTCCGGTACGTCAGGCACTTCCGGCACCTCCGGCACTTCCGGCACCTCCGGCACCGGCGTCACCCCGCTCGGCAACGTCCTGCAGAAATCCGGCAATCTCGTGACGGCAATCGGCACGACCGTGGCGAATGGCGGCGGCCAGATCGGCGGCGTGCAGATCCCCGGCACGAACCCGACGACGGCCACCAGCGTCGGCAACGCGGTCACGAGCCTCGGCAACGGCGTGCAGGCGCTCGGCAACGGCGTTGCGGCCGGCCTCGGCTCGATCGGCGTGTCGGCCAACCCGCTCGGACCGACGCTGACGTCGACCACCGGCCTGCTGACCGGCACCGGCGGCGCGGTCAACAGCCTCGGCAACGCGGTCAAGAGCCTCGGCTCGGGCCCGCTGTCGCCGCTGTCGCCGGTCACGACGCTCGTCGGCGATCTCGTCGGCACGGTCGGCGGCGCCGTCAACTCGACCGCGTCGGGCCTCAACACGGCACTGAACAGCTCGCCGGTCCAGCAGCTCGAGACGCAGATCGGCAAGGTGATCAACCCGATCACGAACACGCTGACCGGCGGTGTCACGACGCCGGGCGCCACCCAGACGCTCGGCGGCGTGACGCTGCTCGGCACGCCGCTCAACGGCCTGCTGAGCGCGCTCGGCAACGGCCTCGCCAGCGCCGGCACGAAGGTCGGCGGTGCAACCGACAACCCGGTCGGCGCCGGTCTCGGCGGCGTCGTGGCGCAGCTCGGCAACACGGTGACGTCCACCGGCGGTCTCGTCCACGACAACAACGCCGGCAGTTCCAGCAGCGGCACGGGCGGCAGCAACCCGCTCGCCCCGATCACGGGCCTGCTCGGCACGCTGACGGGCGGGCTGGGCGGCCTGGGCGGCGGCAGCTCGAGCGGTTCTGGCGGCACCAGCGGCACGAGCAGCGGCGGCCCGCTCGGCCCGGTCACGGGCCTGCTCGGCTCGCTGACGGGGGCGCTCGGCGGCCTCGGTTCGGGCGGCACGAGCGGCACCGGCGGAACGAGTGGCACCAGCGGCACCGGTGGCGTAGGTGTCGGCGGCCTGCTGGCGCCGGTCACCAACCTCGTCAACGCGCTGACGCCGCTCGGCGCCAGCCTCACCGGCACGGTCACGACGCCGGGCGGCAACGTGACGGGCACGCTCGGCGGCCTGCTGACGAGCGGCCCGGTCGGCGCGGTGGCCGGTGCGGTGACGACGCCGGCAGGCGGCGCGGCCGCCGGCGGGGCGGCGGGCGTGGTCACGACGCCGGCCGGCGGCGGCACCGTGGTGGGCGGCCTGACCGGCAGCTCGAACGGCGGCACCGCGGGCGGCGCCGGCAACCTGCTGTCGCCGGTGACGAACCTCCTCGGCGGCCTGCTCGGCGGCGGCAACAAGAAGTAACGCTTTACCTATCAGAACCACAGGCCAATGGCCGGGCACGCATCCATACCAAGCCCGGCCGACGGCCGGCGTCACCCGCCAAGCGGGGGCGCCGGCCCTCACTCGTACGAGGACCCGATCATGAATTCGACGCTCGACGGCATCGCAGCGGTTCAGGACCGCCCACCCCGTTCCGCCACGCCCCTGCGCGCCGGCCTGCTCGGCATTGCCGCCGGGCTCTTCGCGCTGTGGATCACGCGCGGCCAGCCGACCCTCGATGCAGCCTCGCGCGCGGTCATCGCGAGCCTCGCGATCATCGGCACGATCGCGCTGCACGAAATCTTCATCTCGCGCGTCTACCTGCGCCCGAGCGCGGGCCTGTCGCGGCAGGCGGTCCGGCCGCTCGGCATCGCGCGCGTCGCGACGCGGCTCGGCGCATTGACGTCGATCTATGCGGGCATCGGCGTGATCTACTGGCTGCTGCCCGAATATCACGGCGCGTTCTACCTGCCGTTCTGGTCGCTGCTGCGCTCGCTCGCGCCGTACGTGATCGTCGCCGCGCCGTTCTACTTCGCATGGATGGACCGCCACCAGCGCGAGACCGACGACGCATACCTGCTGTGGGGCCGCTTCCTGTTCCGCCGCGAGCAGCCCGCGAGCTGGAAGCCGGTGCGCGAGATGCTGGCCGGCTGGGGCGTGAAGGCGTTCTTCCTGCCGCTGATGACCGTCTACCTGTCGAAAGACGCCGATCACCTGACCGCGTCGCTTGCGAACGCGATGCATGCGCCGGCGTCGATCGCGACCTTCATGTTCATGTACGACCTGTCGTTCACGATGGACCTGATGTTCGGCACCGTCGGCTACCTGTGCACGTTCCGCATCCTCGACAGCCACGTGCGCACCGTCGAGCCGACCACGCTCGGCTGGGTGGCCGCGCTGATGTGCTACCAGCCGTTCTGGTCGCTGTTCTCGAACAACTACATCCGCTACGAAGGCTCGATGTTCTGGGACAACTGGCTGGCGTCGGCCCCGACGCTGCGCGTGATCTGGGGCACGGTGATCATCCTGCTGCTGCTGACCTACGCGCTGTGCACGATCTCGTTCGGGCTGCGGTTCTCGAACCTCACGAACCGCGGGATCATCACGTCGGGCCCGTACCGCTTCACGAAGCATCCGGCGTACATCACGAAGAACCTGTCGTACTGGATGGTGTCGGTGCCGTTCGTGGAGCCGCACGGCTGGCAGATCGGGCTGATGCACTGCGCGGGGCTCGTCGCGGTCAACCTGATCTACTACACGCGGGCGAAGACGGAAGAGCGCCATTTGATGCGTGATCCTGACTATCGCGCGTATGCGGAGTGGATCGCGCAGCACGGATTGCTCGCGCGGATCAGGCAGGCGTTCGGCGTGCAGCAGGCGGCGTGATCGGCGCTTCCGGGCCGGGGGGCCGGTCACGCATCGGCCCTGCCCGCCCCACGCACCCCTCGGTTCATCCGCGCTTGCGCGTCAGTACGGCGAGCGCGACGACGCATGCCGCCGGCATGACGAAGCAAAACGCGGCCAGCGGCCACGGCGTATCGCCGGGCAGCACCAGCGTCGCGAACGTGCCGGCCCCGCCGACGATCAGGCTCTGGACGCAGTAATACAGCGACACGGCCGTGCCTGCCGTGTCGTCGAACTCTCGAAGCGCACCGTTCGCCGTCACCGACGACATCAGCACGATGCCGATCGCGACGATCCACATCGGCATCACGAACGCGACGAACGACGGCGCCATCAGGGCCGTGCATGCCGCCAGCACGATCGCGCCGGCCATCATGACGCCGGCGCCGCGCACGAAACAGCCCGGAATCCCCCAGTTCGACACGCACCATCGCGCCAAACGCGCGGCAACGATCATCACGATCGCGACGGTGGCGAACGCCGCGCTGAATGCGGTGCGGGAATAGCCGGCCTGCCCGACCAGCACCCGCGGCGCAATCGAAAAGAACACGAAGAATGCGCCCATGGCCGTGCCGAACCCGAGCGAATAGACGAGGAAGGACGGGCTGCGCAGGATCGAGACGAGGGGTTGCCGCGGCTTGCCGGCGGCCCGCGGCCGCGTTTCGTGCCAACGCGGCCACGCGCGGCCGAACGCCACGCATCCGGCGCCGCCGAGCATCACGAAAATCGCGCGCCAGCCGAAACCGTGCGCGATGCCCGCGCCGAGCATCGGCCCGAGCGCGGGGACGAACGCGAGGATCGCGCCGAACTGGCTGTAGAGCGTGCTGCTTTCCGGACGATCGGCATACACATCGCGCACCGTTGCAAAGGTCGCGACGAGCGCGGCGGACGCACCCAGCGCCTGCAGCAGCCGCAACGCGACGAACACGCCGCCGCTGCCCGCCGTCGCGAGCGCGAGGGAAGCCGCCGAGAACAAGAGCGCGCCGCCCAGGAGCACGGGTCGACGCCCGATCCGGTCCGACAACGGGCCGAACACCAGCTGGCCCACGCCGAGGACGATCATGTAGACGCTCAGCGTCAGCTGCACCACGGCGGCCGACGTGTGCAGCGCGGACGGCATCTCCGGCACCACCGGCAGATACACGTCCATCGCGAGCGACGCGAGGAGATCGAAAGGGGCCATCAGCAGCAAGGCCGACGGCAGCGAGCAAGCCCATACGGGCGGGGTGTGGTTTCGGGTTTGATCAGGCATGACGAAGCATCCGCTCGGAAAGGGGAAATCCGGCGGCAATCTGCCTGCTGAGTCATCGACGAGAGGAGATCGCCGCAACAACCGGGTGAAGCAGGTTGTTGCGGCTCAGCGATCCGAGGACGGGCCCGCTCCCATGGTCAGATCCTTGTGGAGTTCGTTTGCCGGGAAGTGTATGCGATTTCCCGCATGAAAGCGGGCTGCGGCCGGAAACGGTCACGCGGACGATTCCGGATCCTCGCGGCGAATCGTCACGCACCCACCGGCCGCCATGCGACCAATCGTCGCGAAACAGCCGCTTTCTCCGCTTTTCGTCGCTTTTCTCCGCCGGCCCGATTGCCGCGCTGCGGCACCTCGCGTAGGGTGCTGGCCGTCCGCGCACGATCCGTCGCGCCGACACCCGACCGTCGTCACGCACGACCGCCGCGCGGGCCGTGCCCGCCGCTCACCGTCTCAGCGATGCCGCCCGCCGGCGCCGCGCATTCATGAGGAGAGAGACGTGATCCACAAAGTCCTGATCCTGTTCGCACTCTGCATCGCGGGCCTCGCCGCGATCGCCGCCGGTTTCCAGCACATCCCCAGCTGATTCGCGGCCCCGGCCCGCTTCGCGGGGCCCGGGGGCCGCACCCATTCCTTTTCCCTGTTGCGATGAACCACTTTCTCGGACCGCCCGGGACGGGCGGCCTTTGCCATGCGCATCGACGTACACCATTCCCAGCACGACATCGACGATGAACTCGACACCCTCTACGCGCGCCTGCATCAGCCGGGCCATCGCCTGCACGGCCTGCCTGCGGTCGCGCTCGGCCGCTCGGACCTGATCGTCCGCCACCGCGAGGCGGACGGCGAATACTTCCTGTATGTCGAAGATCCGGCCGCGCGCCAGCTCGCCGGCTACACGGTATTCAACCGCCTGCCCGAAATTCCGCGCCGCGCGGATCGCTACCTGCGCGCACCGCATACGCGGCTACGCGGGTCGGCGCAACGCAAGGGCCTTGCGACCACGCTGTATCGCTGGGGGCTCGACGCGGGCCTGTGCCTGATCAGCGGCGCGCGCCAGTCGGTCGGCGCCGCGCAACTATGGACCGCGCTCGCGCAGGATTACCGTCACGGCTTCGTCGATATCGAAGGGCGCGCGCTGCGTTATCTCGGCGAAACCGTCGCCGACGACGTGCACGGCGCGCTGCATACGCGGCGGCTGATGCTCGGTCACGGGTGGGAAATAGACGAATTCGCGCGCGTGGCGGGGATGGCCGGCGTCGACCGAACGTCGGTGCGATAATCCGTGCGATTCGCGCGACGCTGCTGCGCGACACGCAAATCGACACGCTCATTGATGGCTACCGAACCCCGTCCCCACTCAGCCCCCCGCTTCGACATCGTCGCACTGTGCGGCAGCCTGCGCGCGCAGTCGTACAACGCGGCGCTGCTCGACGCGGCCGCGCTCGTCGCGCCGCACGACATGCGCATCGTGCGCTTCGATCGTCTCGGCGAATTCCCGCTGTTCAATCCCGATGCCGAATACCCATCGCCGCCCGCCGTGCGCGATTTGATCGAGCGCCTGAATGCGGCCGACGGCGTGCTGATCGCGAGCCCGGAATACGCGCACGGCGTGACGGGCGTCATGAAGAACGCGCTGGACTGGGTCGTGGGATGCGAAGCCGTCGTGTACAAACCGGTCGCCGTACTGAATGCGTCGCCGCGCGCGACGCATGCGGACGCGGCGCTGCGGGAAACACTGTCGGTGATGTCCGCGCACATCGTCGAGCGCGCGTCGATCGCGCTGCCGATCCTCGGCAGCCAGCTCGATGCGGCGGGCATCGCCGCGCATCCGCCGTTCGCGTCGGCGCTGGCCGATGCGTTGCACGCGCTCGGCGCGGCAATTGCCGAAGGCGCGCCGCCGGGCTGACGTTGCGCATCCGCAAACGCATCGCAGTCCAGACGAATCGGACATTGCGCCCGTCGACAGGCGCAATGTCCTGTGCGGATCATCGTCCGCGATAGATCGGCCGGTCGGCGGCAATCGAGCCCGATTCGCTCGCGGTCGGCGACATCGTCCCGTATCCGCTCGTATCGGCAACCGACGCACCCGTCGAGCCGATCTTCGTCAGCGCTTCCGCCAGTTTCGCCGGATAGTGCGGGTCTTCGCCGGTCTGACGGTAGCCGGCCGCGTGCAATGCGGCCAGTTCGGCCGTGACTTCCGCGCGCGTCACGGTGGACTGCGGCGCGGCCCATGCGGAAACGGAAGCGGTCGCGGCAACCGTCGCGAGAACATACAGAGCAAGCTTGTTCATGTGAACTCTCCTTGGCATCGACGACGTTGTCGACAGAGAGTGAGTCGATCCGCGAGCGCCAAGATGACACGTGCCGGCGGAAAATTTTAGGCATCGTGTCGCCATGCGGCTGCCGGGCCCCGCGCCGTGGAGACGGCCTGCGCAAACAAATGCCGGCCGGGTGTCAGATTCTGGCGGCCCGCGCGACTACAGGGTCGTGGCGCTGCGCCACCCTCTGTTTCCGCTCATGGGGTCCGACATGAAAACCAGAATCTGGATACCGATCGCGTCGCATCTCGCGACGGGTCTCGTTGCATTCGCCGCGGGCATCTACGTGCTTCCGATCCTGACGGCATCGGAGGGCGCAAGCGCCGTCGAACTGCAGGTGGCCGCCGAAAACACACGCCATACCGGTCGCTTCGAACGCGGCCTGCCGGGCAGCGACCTGCTGCACTGGGCCGACGGCAAGCTGACCATCACCGATTCGTCGATCGCCTTCGAAGGCGACGTAGCACCGGGGCCCGACTACAAGATCTACCTCGTTCCGGAATTCGTCGACACCAAGGCGTCGTTCCTCGCGATCAAGGCGCGTGCCGCGCGCGTGGCCGACCTGAAGACGTTCGGCAACTTCGTCGTGCCGCTTCCCGCCGACGTGAACCCCGCGCAGTACACGTCGGTCGTGATCTGGTGCGAGCGCTTTTCGAAGTTCATCAGCGCGGCCCGGTATCGAAGCGCCGCGAAGTCGGGCTCGGTGTCGATGTAACCGGCTGCCGCCGCAGCGGCGCGTGGTCGCGCACTACCGGCTCTTGGTCCGCGTGCCCTTCTTCACCGTCTTCGCGCGCGGCACTTCCTTCTCGGGCTGCGCGCCGCCGCCGGCGAGATCCTCGAGCCACGCGAGCGCATCGACGTACGACAGGAACTGCTGCAGGTATTCCGGCGACAGCTCGCGCATCGTCGCGAGCGACCGGTGCACGAGACTGTTCGAATTGAGCGGCCCCGCATTGCGCGGCACCTGGTCGAGCGACTGGCGGTACTGCTGTTCCGTGCGGACTTTCGACCACATCGTGCGGAAGTAGTCGACCAGCTCGGGATCGAGCCCGCGCCGGTCGGCCTGCGCATCGCGCGCAAGCCGTTCGACGAGGTCCGCGATCGCGCCGCGCACGGGCGCACCTGCCGCGGCGTCCGCAGTGTCGCGCGCCACCTTCGCTTCATCGGCCCGCGCAACGACCTCCGCGAAGCCTTCGATCAGCGTCGCCAGCCGTGCGTCGAGCAATTCGCGCGCGCTGCCATCGAGCACGGCCGCGCGCCGTTCGAGCGCGTCGATCCGGTGAAAACGCACCGGATCGAGCCGGTCGGCGCCCTGCTCGCGCCACGCGTCGAGCGTCGCGCGCACGTGCGTCGCGTCGAGCGTCACTTCGCCTTCCCTCCGTTCGACGCCGACTTGCGCGGCACCGGCGCGATTTCCACGCGACGGTTCTTCGCGCGGCCTTCATCGTCCGCGTTCGAGCTGACCGGCTGTTCGGAGCCGAACGCCGCCGCGAACACCGACGACGCCGGCACGCCGGCGTCGATCAACGCACGCGTGACCGTCAGCGCGCGCTTGGCCGACAGCTCCCAGTTGTCCGCGAATCGGCGGTTGCCGGCATGCACCTGCTGGTCGTCGGCGAAGCCGCTGATCATCAGGAGCTCGTCGCGCGTCTTCAGGTAGGTGCCCAGCGGCGCGGCCAGCGTCTGCAGCAGATCGCGGCCCGCGGGCTGCAACTGGTCGGAGTTCAGCGCGAACAGCACGCTGCCGCTGATGCCGATGCGCCCGTTCACGAGCGTCACGCGGCCGGCCGCGAGCGGCCCGGCGAGCGCCTGCTCCAGCGATTTGCGCTGCTGCGCTTCCTGCTGGCGCGCCCGCACGGCTTCCTCGAGCTTCGATGTGAGCTGAAGCTGCATGCCGATCACGCCGACGAGGATCAGCACGAACGCGCCGAGCAGCACCGACATCAGGTCGGCGAAGGCGGGCCACACCGGCGCGGATGACGCGCCGCCGTCGATTTCGTCGTGCATGCGTTACGCTCCGACGGACGCCCGCCGGCCGGCGAGCTGCTGCAAATCTTCGACGATCTGCTTCTGCGACATCATGCTCAGGTCGATCACCTCGCGCGCCTGCGCGACGTAATACTCGAGCTGCTCGTCGCTACGCGCGAGCGACTTCTCGAGCGCGGCCTCGATGCGTTGCAGATGGGTCAGCAGCTTGTCGTTCGATTCGCCGAACACCTGCACGGCGGCGCCGAACGCATCGCCGAGGCTCGCCACTTCGACGGCACCGGCCGTGACCTGCGCGGCCACCGAGTCGAGCTTGCGCGTTTCGGCATCGACGGTGTCGTTGAAGCGCGCGCCGACGCGATCGAGCAGGTCGACCGACGTGCTGACGAGCGCATCGATCGCGGTGCGCTGTTCGGTCGACGCGTGATTGACCGCGCCGAGCAGCGTTTCGAGCGTCGCGAGCAGACGGCTGCGCTCCTCGAGCATCGCGGTATCGTGCGCGAGGCTGTCGGACAGGCGCTGACGCAGCTCGGCGACGACGTCGGCCGCGGCCTTCGGCGCCTCCGATGCAGCCTGCACGAGACGCGCGATCTCGTTGATCGTGTCGCCCGCATGCACTTTCGCCTGCGCGGTGATGTCGCTCGCGGTGCGGGCCAGCGTGTCGCAGATGTCCTGCTGACGCGTCGCGGCCTGCGCGCTCGCTTGCGCCCATTCGTCGCGCAGCGCGGCGGCCATCGCGGCGAGCGAGTCGTTCCATGCGGCGAGGCGTGCTTCGTCGCGCGCGGCCAGTTGCGTCTGCAAGCTCGCGTGCGAATCGCGGATCGTCGACAGCAAGTCGTTCGAGCGTTGTTCGAACGTCGCCGCCTGTGCGCTCAGGTCACGCGTCGTTTGCGCGAGCGCGTCGCAGATTTCCTGCTGGCGGCCCGCGCTGTGCACGCCCGCACGCTGCCATTCGTCACCGAGCTTCGCGGCCATCGCGGCCAGCGAGTCGTTCCATTTCGACAAGCGCTCTTCATCGCGTGCGGCAAGCTGCGTTTGCAGGCCCGTATGCGAATCGCGGATCGTCGACAGCAGGTCGTTCGAGCGTTGCTCGAACGTCGCGGCCTGTGCGCTCAGGTCACGCGTCGTTCGTGCGAGCGCATCGCAGATCTCCTGCTGGCGGCCCGCGCTGTGCACGCCCGCGCGCTGCCATTCGTCGCCGAGCTTCGCGGCCATCGCGGCCAGCGAGTCGTTCCATTTCGACAGGCGTTCTTCATCCCGTGCGGCAAGCTGCGTTTGCAGGCCCGTATGCGAATCGCGGATCGTCGACAGCAAGTCGTTCGAGCGTTGTTCGAACGTCGCGGCCTGTGCGCTCAGGTCACGCGTCGTTTGCGCGAGCGCGTCGCAGATTTCCTGCTGACGGCCCACGCTGTGTGCGCCCGCGCGCTGCCATTCGTCGCCGAGCTTCGCGGCCATCGCGGCCAGTGATGCGTTCCATGCAGACAGGCGTTCTTCATCGCGTGCGGCAAGCTGCGTTTGCAGGCCCGTATGCGAATCGCGGATCGTCGACAGCAGGTCGTTCGAGCGTTGTTCGAACGTCGCGGCCTGTGCGCTCAGGTCGCGCGTCGTTTGTGCGAGTGCGTCGCAGATTTCCTGCTGACGGCCCGCGCTGTGCGCGCCCGCCCGCTGCCATTCGTCGCCGAGCTTCGCGGCCATCGCGGCCAGCGAGTCGTTCCACGCGGCGACGCGTGCTTCGTCGCGCGCGGCCAGTTGCGTCTGCAGGCTCGTGTGCGACTCGCGCATCGCGGCGAGCGTCGCACCCGAATGGCGTTCGAACGTCGCGGCGGCTTCGCCCAGCGCACGCGCATGCTGGCCGGCGAGCGCCTCGCCGACCTGCTCCTGACGCGACAGCGCATCGCGCCACGCGTCCGAGAGGCGGTTTTCAGTCGATTCGAGGCGCGTCGCGACGCCGTCGAGCAGATCCGTCGAACGCTGCGCGAACGTATCGGTGAACTGGCCGAGCGTCGTCTGCAGCTGTTGCGCGACCGCGTCGCCCGCGCGGCGCTGTTCGTCGAGCGCACGGTTCCAGACGGCCGTCACGTTGCCGGTGGTCTTTTCAAAACCGTCCGTCAGCCCGTCGAGCTGACGTTGCACGGCGCCCGTCACGGTGTCGCGCAGCGCGGCCATTTCCTGCGCGAGCCCCGTCATCGTCGCGGCGACGACCGGTTGCAGCGCGGCGCCGGCCACGCGCGCGCTTTCGGCGGCGCTTTCCTTCAGCGCGTCGCCGACGTTCGACGCGAGGCCCGCATACGCGCGCTCGGTCCGGTCGAAAAACGCCTGCTGGCTTTCGAGCTGGCGATCGTGCAGCGCGACGCTGCGCGCCTCGAGCGTCGTCATCATCGTCTGCAGCCGGTCGACCAGCGCCGGCATCACGTCGGCCTGGCGCTGCAGCAGCCGGAACGATTCGTCGCGCTGGTGCGCGGACGAATGCACGCGCAACGTCGTCGCGATCTTCGCGTCGAGCTGCTGCGCCGCGTCGATCCGCTCGCGGCGCACGAGCGCGGACAGCAGCCCGAGCATCGCGGACGTCGCGACGCCGGCAATCGACGTGCCGAACGCGAACCCGAGGCCCTTCACCGGCGCGATCAGCGATGCGCGGATCGCGTCGAGGTCGGTCGCGCTTTCGAGCGCGGCGCCCGTGCCCTTCAGCGTGACGACCATCCCGAGCAGCGTGCCGAGCATGCCGAGCAGCACGAGCAGGCCGACGAGGTACGGCGTGAGCGCCGGGCCCGGCAGCGCGACGCGCGCGCCTTCGACCCGCGCACGCACCGCGCCGCGCAGGCCCGGGTGCAGCGTGTCGAGCCACGTGTCGAGCTTCGCGGGCGGCTCGGTCAGGCCGGCGACCGCGCGCGACAGCGTGGCGGTGGCCTGCCGGTAGCGCAGCAGTTCCCATGCGCCGGCGACGTAGCACGCGGCGATCAGCAGCGTGACGGCCGCCGCCAGCGGGTTCGACGCGGCATAGCCGGCGCCGATCCAGCCCACAGCGAGCAGACCGGCGACGAAGACAACGAGATCAAGGCGAATTCTGGACATAGCGTGTTGATTAGCTGGTGCGAAGGGCCGCGAGCAGCCCGTCCACCGTTTGAAACCGGACTTCGAGTTCGGCCAGCAGGATGCTTTGCATCTCGTCGCGAAACGTCTCAAGCCATGCGCCGGGCACGAGCGCCGCGACGGCCTCGGCCGGCTCGACTGCCGCTGCGGCGGCTTCCGCATCGGCCAGCGCCTGCCGCTCCGCGTCGCGCAGCCGCCCGAAACGCGTGGCGAGCAGCGCGGGCACGGCCGACAGCAGGCTGCGCTCGCGCGCGCCGAGCACGCGCTCCATGATCGCGTCGAGCGTCGCGAGCCGCGCCATCCCGGACGAGCGCGCGGCGACCGCGACCCGCAGGCGGCCGCGCAACTGGCCGATCGCCGTTTCCATGTCCTGCTGCAACGCCAGGTAACGCTGGCGGAAGTCGGCGAAATCGGCAGTGTCGGCGGCCGGCGGCGGCGGATCGCCGGGCCGGCGCCGCGCGCGCGGCCGGTTGGCGGCCGTGATCGCCTGCGCGAGCTCGTGGCGCACGCGCGCGCAGTCCCGCTCCGCGTCGTAGCCGCGCACGCCGGCCGCGACGCCGGGCGCGCTCGCGTTCAGCGCGGACGACAGCGTGATCGCGTCGGTCCAGCCGAGCCACTGGCTCAGCCGGTCGGACAGCGTCTGCCGGGATTCCGCGACGTCGGCATCGGCCACGCGCGCGAGGAGCCGGACGAGCGCCGGGCCGCTCAGCGCCGGGCGCGGAGGTGCTTGCACCATGCTGCAAACCGTCAAAAAAGGCAGCAGTTTACACGTCGTCGGGGAGCCGACCGCCGGAATCGGGGGAGCGGCGCCGTCCGGCGCGGCGCGCGACGGACGCGAACGCCCGCCCGGCAAGGCTCGGCGGGCGGCGGCGGGACTTGGGAACATCGCCGGCGGCGGCTCGGCCAGCCGCCGGATCGGGGCGCCGGTTGGGTCGACGGGTGAGTCGGGCGGAATGAACGGCGCTTTCTTATCCCGGACGCGCGTTAGCGGGACGGTTCAAGCCGCTCTCGCCGTTCGAACCATTCGCTCCGGCGACCGCCCACGAAACCGGCCAGCCGCCGTGCGATCCCGCCCGAAAACGAAAGCGCTCAGATCCCCGCTTTCGGCGCGTTCAGGATCAGCCGCAGCCCGAGCAGCGTGATCGCGCCGGCGGCGACGCGGTCGACCCACTTCTTCGCGCGCAGATAAAGCTCCCGCGGCCGGCGCGTGGAAAAGCACAGCGCGACGATCGTGTACCAGCCGAACTCCACGCCGAACACGAGCGGCGGCAGCGCCAGATAGCACCACACCGGCGGATGCTGCGGGAGCAGCGCCGCGAAGATGCTGCCGTACCAGATCGCCGTCTTCGGGTTGCTGAGCTGCGTCGTGAGGCCCGTCAGGAACGACTTGCGGGCGCTGCCGCCCGCCATCGCCTGCGGATCGTCCATCGCGATCGGCCGGTCGGCGCCGCGCCAGATCTTCGACGCCATGTAGATCAGATACGCACCGCCCGCCACCTTGAGGCCCACGTACAGCCATTCGACGGCCTGCAGCAGCGTATAGAGCCCGGCCAGCGCGACGCCGCCGAATACGATGCCGCCGATGCCCATGCCGAGCGCGGTGGCCAGCCCGTCGCGACGCGACAGCCCGATCGAATTGCGGGCAACCAGCACGAAGCTCGGGCCCGGGATCATCGCGCCGAGAAACAGCGCGGCCAGGATGGCGAGTACGGCGGCCGATGCAGTCATCGAAGTCTCCTTGATGAGCGACGCCGAATCGCCGGCGCCTGCGTGTCGTTTCCGATGGTCGAAGCGCCGATTCTGGCACGCTTCGGACATGACCGAAAGCGGCGTTGCGCTGCTATGCTGGCCCTGTTTCCCGCGATTCGCACCGCCCGCCATGATCGAGATCCGCGCCGCCCGCTATCCCGACGATGCCCGCGTCGTCGAGGCAATCTTCCGCGAGTACATCGCGAGCCCGACCGTCAGCCTCGCATTCCAGGACTACGAGCCCGAGATCGCCGCGCTGCCCGGCAAGTACGCGGCGCCGCGCGGGTTGCTGCTGCTCGCGTGGCGCGGCGAGCGCGCGGTGGGCTGCGCGGCGTTTCGCGAGATCGACGCGACGACCTGCGAGATGAAGCGCGTCTATGTGCGTCCCGACGCTCGCGGGCTGAACGTCGGCCGCCAATTGGTCGAACGGCTGCTGCACGACGCGAAGGCAGCCGGCTATGCGCGCATGTGTCTCGACGTACTGCCCGAGTTCGTGGCCGCCCGGCAACTGTATGCGTCGCTCGGCTTCACGCCCGCGCCGCCCGTCGCGTTCAACCCTGTGCCGGGCACCGAGTTTCTCGGGCGCGATTTGTAGTCCCGCCGTCGACACCCCGTTCCTCCTTTCGACAGGACACTCCGTCATGCGTGCTTTCCGCCTGTCCATCGCGCCAACCAAGTGGAAATACCTAGTCCGTCGGCATTCCGTGTGTCGACGCGCGCCTCGCGGCAACCGGCCCGCGGGTCTACCATAGGCGCTTGCCGTCGCGCGGCAGGCAGCTTGCGTGCGCGTCGCTCCGCAGGTGAACCGCACAGGAAGGAGTACGTCATGACGCAACACTTCGACGCGATCGTCATCGGCACCGGGCAGGCCGGACCGCCGCTCGCCGCGCGGCTATCCGCCGCCGGCCTGAAAGTCGCGATCGTCGAGCGCGGGCGCTTCGGCGGCACCTGCGTGAACACCGGCTGCATTCCGACCAAGACGCTGATCGCGAGCGCGTACGCCGCGCAGCTCGCCCGGCGCGCCGGCGAATACGGCGTGTCGGTCGGCGGCCCGGTCACCGTCGACATGAAAGCCGTGAAGGCGCGCAAGGACCAGATCTCCGGCCGCTCGAACCACGGCGTCGAGCAATGGGTGCGCGGCCTCGCGAACACGACCGTGTTTCAGGGTCACGCCCGATTCGAGCGCGCCGATACGGTGCGGGTGGGCGACGACGTGCTCGAAGCGGCGCGCATCTTCATCAACGTCGGCGGGCGCGCGCAGGTGCCGGACATGCCGGGCCTCGACACGGTGCCGTACCTGACCAACTCGACGATGATGGACGTCGACTTCCTGCCCGACCATCTCGTTATCGTCGGCGGCAGCTATATCGGGCTCGAATTCGGTCAGATGTATCGCCGCTTCGGATCGAAGGTCACGATCATCGAGAAGGGGCCGCGCCTCATCCGCCGCGAGGACGAAGACGTCTCGCAAGCCGTGCGCGAGATTCTCGAGAACGAAGGAATCGACGTGCAACTCGACGCGAACTGCCTGAGCGCGCGGCGCGACGGCAACGGCGTGGCGGTCGGCCTCGACTGCGCGGGCGGCGGCCGCGAGGTCGCGGGCTCGCACCTGCTGCTCGCGGTCGGGCGCGTGCCGAACACCGACGATCTCGGGCTCGACCGGGCCGGCGTCGCCACCGACGCACGCGGCTACATCACCGTCGACGAGCAATTGCGCACGAACGTGCCCGGCATCTGGGCACTCGGCGACTGCAACGGGCGCGGCGCGTTCACGCACACCGCGTACAACGACTACGAGATCGTCGCGGCGAACCTGCTCGACGACGATCCGCGCAAGGTGTCCGACCGCATCACGGCCTACGCGCTGTACATCGACCCGCCGCTCGGCCGCGTCGGCATGACGCTCGCGGAAGCGAAGCAGACGGGCCGCCGGCTGCTCGTCGGCACGCGCCCGATGACGCGCGTCGGACGGGCGGTCGAGAAAGGCGAAAGCCAGGGGTTCATGAAAGTGATCGTCGATGCGGACAGCCACGCGATCCTCGGCGCGTCGATCCTCGGCGTGACCGGCGACGAAGTCGTGCACGGGATGCTCGACGTGATGGCTGCCGGCGCGCCGTACACGACGATCAGCCGCGCGATGCACATCCACCCGACCGTGTCGGAGCTCGTGCCGACGCTGCTGCAGGATCTGCATCCGGTCGAATGACGCGCGGCGCTTGATCGTCCACGCGCCCGCGACGGGCGCGCCGAAGCCGCCGATCGAGAGCACGTTCGTCCGCATTCCAAAACATCATGGAAGCGCATCGATACGCGGAAACCGATGCGCAAGTCGGGAAGATCGTCGTCGCAATCTGAACGCCGCGAGCGCGGTGTGCCGGTCAAACCCGACCGATCGCCGCGCCCGCGCGCTCAGGTTTCGAAATACCGCGGCCGGTCGATATCGGCCAGCAGCCCGGGCTGCGTCGGCGCCCAGTCGAGCGATGCACGCGTGCGCTCGCTCGTCGCGGGCGCATCCATTCCCGCGAACATCGCGAACCAGCCGAAGTGCTCGCCGGCTTCCGCCGTCGTTTTCGCGACGACCGGCACGTTCAGCCGGCGGCCGATGACCTCCGCAATCTCGCGGAACCGCACGCCCGTATCGTCGACCGCGTGATAGCGCGCACCGGCCACGCCGCGCTCGATCGCGAGCCGGTACACGCGCGCCGCGTCGAGCCGGTGCACGGCCGGCCAGCGGTTGTCGCCGTCGCCGATATAGGCCGACGCCCCTTTCTCCCGCGCGAACGCGATCAGGCGCGGCACGAAGCCGTGATCGCCGTCGCCATGCACGGACGGCGGCAGGCGCACGACCGACGCATGCACGCCGCGCGCTTCCAGCGCGACCGCCGTCGCTTCGGACGCCCGCGGGTACGACGACGACACCGGTACGTGCGGATCGTCTTCCGTCGCCGCGCGCCCGGGCGCGACGAGCGCGAGGCCCGACGTGACGACGAGCGGCCGCGCCGAGCCCGCGAGCACCGCGCCGATCGTCTCGATCGCGCGACGGTCGAGTTCGCAGTTCTGCGCGAAGCGCGAGAAGTCGTGATTGAATCCCGTATGAATCACCGCATCGGCGGCTTCGGCGCCGCGCGCGAGGCTGTCGGGGTCCTCCAGCGACCCGCGATGGACGTCGGCACCCGCGGCCGCCACCGACGCGGCAGCCGCGTCGGACCGCGCGAGACCGAGCACCGAGTGCCCGGCGGCAATCAGTTCGGCGACGACGGCGGAGCCGACGAATCCCGACGCTCCAGTCACAAAGACACGCATGTTCAAACCCTCCGGATGGCATGGAGGCTTACTATCCGTCGATGGCCGCGCACGGTGAAGTCGTGACGGTTTACCGGTAAACGAACTAACAGGATATGGCTGACACCCGCGACAACCTGCTCGGCGCGTACCTGCGGGACCGCCGCGAAAAACTCGACCCGGCCGCGCTCGGCCTGCCGGCCACCCGCCGCCGCACGCCCGGCCTGCGGCGCGAGGAAGTCGCGCAGCGCGCGCACGTGAGCGCCGCGTGGTACACGTGGCTCGAACAGGGGCGCGGCGGCGCGCCGTCGGCCGACGTGCTCGACCGGCTCGCCCGCGCGCTGCTGCTGAACGACGCCGAGCGCGAGCATCTGTTCCTGATCGGCCTCGGCCACCTGCCGGAAGTGCGCTATCACGCGAGCGGCCAGGTGTCGCCGCGCGTGCAGCACGTGCTCGATTCGCTCGACGCGAGCCCCGCGATCGTGCGCTCGGCGACGTGGGACGTCGTCGCGTGGAACGACGCGGCGGCCGCAACGCTGACCGACTACGCGACGCTCGCGCCGGAACGGCGCAACATCCTGCGGCTCATCTTCGTCGATCCGCGCGTGCGCGGCGCGCAGGCGAACTGGGAACGCGTCGCGCGGTTCGCGGTGGGTGCGTTTCGCGCCGACGTCGCGCGCGGCGGCGCGACACGGGCCGTACAGGCGTTCGTCGACGAAATGCGCGCGGCGAGCGCGGAGTTCGACGCGCTGTGGCGCGACCACGATATCCGGTCGCACGAAGAAGGAACCAAGGAGATCCACCATCCGGCGGTCGGGCGAATCGCGCTCGAATATTCGGCGTTCGCGGTGAATGGGCGGCCCGACCAGACGCTCGTGATCTTCACGCCGGAAACGGCGGCCGACCGCGCACGCGTGCGGTCGCTGGTGGCCGCACGCGCGCAGGCGCTGGCCGGGCAGATGCCCGTTGCATGACGGCGCGCAATTTCGTCTGACGAAGGCGCCGTAGCGCCGTATCGGCGCCCGCTACGCGCGATACGGCGACCGGAAAATGTCGGTTACGCCGCTCGCTGCAACAGGTCGGTGGCGAACGACTTCGCATGCTCGACGGCTTCCCGCGCGTCGCCGAATACACCGAGCTGATCCCAGTGCTCCTCGGCCGCATATGTGCCTTTCACCGCAAGCGCCCGCTGCACGCTCAACTGCGCGGCGTATCGGCCGTCGTCCAGCGGCCGCGCCGTCGCGACGACCTTGTGCGGCGGGCTCGCGCGCTCCGGCTGGATCAGCTCGACGGCGCCGTCGGCCACGCCGATGTTCATCAACTCGTTCCGGGCCTTGCAGTCCGGGCAGTAGAAGCACCAGCCGGCATCCTCGCGATGAGGCCTGACCTGCCCGCGTGCCAGCACGGCACGGCATTCAACGTTTTCGCAGATGAACGGCATGGCAGTCTCCGAAGTTGTTTGACGGAAATCCTAGCATGTCCGTCGGCGCGCAACCACCGGCATCGGCATCGACCGGATTCCCGGCCGGCCGCCCCGGATCGCCGCGCCGCTCGATGCATACTCGATGCATACGCGATCGACCGTTCCGCACCGCATGCCACGCCCATGCCCGCTTTCTCGACTGGATGGCGATCAACGCGCGCTGCGCGCAATGGATACGCGCCGGAACCGGCAGATCGAGCGGTAATCCCGCGGCGGCCCCTTCGCGGCCACGGTTGTAACCGCGTTACCGCAGTTGGTGCGCCACCGCTCGCGCCACCGCACTCAATGCATCGCCACGCTCGAGCGCCGCACGCGGCCGTGCCGCCGCGCCCTGCGCATCGAGCGCGCGCGGCGCGAAGTCGGGCGACGACGAGAACTTGACGATCGTCAGCGCGCTCTTCGGCTCGACGAGGATCGACTGGCCGAACCGCCCCGCCGCCGCGAACGCGCCCTGACCGTCGTTCACCTGGTACCAGTAGTCGCGATACGCATAGCCGTCCTTGCCGGCGACCACGTTGCCCTTCGCGAACAGCGCCGCGTTGTGCGCGGGCTGCAGCGCCGCGCGTATCGCCGCGGCGGGCAGCGCGCCGCGTGCACCGGCGAGCCCGGTGCGCACGCGCTCGGCAAAGCGCGCGGCGTCGCGCAGCGTCGTGTACAGGCCCCGCTCGCCATCGCCATCGCGTTGCGGTCGACGACGCCGTAGGCGTCGTCTTCCGCGAAATCGCGCCACAGCCAGCGCTCGACCAGCGCGCTCCACGACTGCCCCGTCGCGCGCTGCATCGCCCATGCGACGGCTTCCGGCGACCCGCTCTGGTAGAACCACACGCTGCCGGGCGCGACGTCCGGCACGCGTCGCACGGTCAGCAGGAAATCGGCGATGCTGGCCGGTGCGCCTTCGCGGTGCGGCAGCAGCCCGACCGCGCCGAACAGGCCGAGATCGGGCGGAATGCCCGGCGCGTACGCGGTGGGCACTTCCATGTCCAGGTTCTGCGGCAGCGTGGCGCTGCCGAACGGCGTGTCGGCGAGTTCCGGCACCGTGCGCGAGAGCGGCGCGCCCGCGTCGAGCACGCCCGCTTCGATCATCTGTGCGACGAGCAGCCCCGTCACCGATTTCGTCATCGACGCCCATGCGTGCGGCTGGTCGGGCCGGAACCCGTCGAAGTAGCGCTCGTAGACGATCCGGCCGCGCTGCACGACGATGAAGCCGTCGGTGTGCGTCGCGCGCAGGTAGGCATCGAGTGTCAGCGTCTCACCGCCGATCGTCACGGGCAACGCGTCGAGGCCGGGCGCCGGCCGCTCCGGCAGTGGCATCGGCGCGGCCGCGTGCCGGATGCCGGCCGTCGGCGCGAGCAGCCGCGTGTTGCACAACGCCCAGCGCAGGCGCGCCGGCGTGAACGCGTTCGCCTTGTCGACGATCTGGTCGGCCGGCGGCGGAAAACCCTGCATCATGCCCGGCGTGGCGCCGTCGATTGCAGGAGGTGCGGCGTGCGCGGTCGCGGCAAGCGCGAGGCCGCCGGCTGGCGTGAACGTGCCGGCCAGCCGGCCGGTGCGCCGGACAGCGGTGAAGCGTCGACGAAGTCGCATCGGATCATGTCTCGTAGTGAAAGGAAAAACGACCGCGCGCGGCCACTCACGGCTGCTGGCCGTCGATGCGCAGCAGGTTCGACACCGACGCGCCCCCGTCGACGCGCCGCGCCACCGCCGCCGCGAGATTCGCCTGGTTCGTATCGGTGACGGAACCGCCGAGCGTCACGCCGCCGTCGCGCACCCGGACGAGGATGCGGGTGGCATTCAGGTTCTTCGTGCGCGCGAGCGCCGTGCTGACGCGGCGCTGCAGCTTGCGATCGGCCGCCTTGCGTTGTGCCGGCGACAGGCCGGCCGACGCAGGCGGCTGCGCCGACGCCTGCACGGCCGCGTCCGCCGAGGCCGGCACCGCCGCGCTCGCGGCTTCGGGTTGAGCATGCGCGGCGACGGTCAAGCATGTCGCCGTCAGCAGCGCCGCAGCCAGTCGGGATGAAGTTCGCATCATCGAATCGCACTCCTTAAAACTGTTGAAAGAACACCTCAGAACTGCGTCATCAGCCCGACCGTCACGCCGGTCGTCGCGCTCGCGCCGCGCCGCAGGTTCAGCGCCGCGAGCGTCGCCGGGTCGAGCATGACCTGCGGGCCGGCGAACTGAAACTGGACCGCCGCATCGGCGCGATGCATCGCGCGGGCGCGTAAGTGCCGCCGCTCGCGCAGCGGATGATCGCGCTGCTGCGGGACAGCGCGGCAGCGCACGCCGACCATCATTTGCGGGAGTGATGACACGCCCCTTTTTCTGCGGATTTGACCGGGGCCGGCGGGGCCGACAACACTAACCCGCAGTGCCGCACACAGACAGACGGCACGCGCCCGCGTCCCCTTCAGAGTCCGCCATGTACCCGACCGACACCGTGCAATCCCCGAGCGCCGTCCGGCCGCTCGCCGACCGGCCACTGCGCCGGATCGTCATCGCCTCCGTCGCCGGCAACGCGATGGAGTGGTACGACTTCTTCGTGTACGGCACGGCCGCGGCGCTCGTGTTCGGCCACGTGTTCTTTCCGCCCGGCGCGTCGCCGCTCGCGGGCAGCCTCGCCGCGTTCGCGGCCTTCGCGCTCGGCTTCGTCGCGCGGCCGCTCGGCGGAATCGTGTTCGGCCATGTCGGCGATCGCTACGGGCGCAAGGCGTCGCTCGTGTGGACGCTGCTGATCATGGGCGCGTCGACCTTCGCGATCGGGCTGCTGCCGACCTATGCGCAGGTCGGCGTGTGGGCGCCGGCGGCGCTCGTCGCGCTGCGCCTGCTGCAAGGCGTCGCGTCCGGCGGCGAATGGGGCGGCGGCGTGCTGATGATCAGCGAGAACGCGCCGCCGGAGCAGCGCGGCTATTACGCGGCGTGGAGCCAGCTCGGCGTGGGCGGCGGCTTCGTACTGTCGTCGGCCGCGTTTCTCGCCGCGCAGGCGCTGCCGGACGACGCATTCCGCACCTGGGGCTGGCGGCTGCCGTTCCTCGCGAGCATCGTCATCTTCGCGATCGGCATCTACATCCGCCGCCATCTGCCCGAAA
This sequence comes from Burkholderia metallica, assembly GCF_001718555.1. NCBI lineage: Bacteria > Pseudomonadati > Pseudomonadota > Betaproteobacteria > Burkholderiales > Burkholderiaceae > Burkholderia > Burkholderia metallica. Next base: position 562,353 of record NZ_CP013403.1, on the reverse strand, counting down.
GCCGCGACTTCGAGCAGGCCGGCAAGCAGGGCGCGCACACGCCTCTGCCGATCGTCGCGTGCATCCGGCGTCATCCGAAGGAAATCCTGCTCGCGATGGGGCTGCGCGTGGCCGAGAACGGCGGCGCCTACATCTTTCTCGCGTTCTCGCTCGTCTACGGCAAGTACGTCGGCATTCCGAACGGCGTGATGCTGACCGGCGTGATGATCGCGATGATCGTCGAGATGGGCGCGATGCTCGCGTGGGGCCGGCTGTCCGACCGGATCGGCCGCAAGCCGGTGTACCTGATCGGCGCACTGAGCCTCGTCGCGTGCGCGTTCCCGTTCTTCTGGCTGCTCGATACGCGCGCGACGCCGCTCGTCTGGCTCGCGCTGACGGTCGGTACAGCCGTAAGCCACGGCGCGATGATCGGCACGCTGCCCGCGCTCGTCGGCGAGCTGTTCAGCACCGAGGTGCGCTACTCGGGCGTCGCGCTCGGGCATGAAGTCGCGTCGATCTTCGCGGGCGGGATGTCGCCGCTGATCGCGACCGCGCTGCTCGCGCGCTATCACGCGTCGTGGCCGGTGTCGCTGTTCCTCGTCGCGCTCGGCCTCGTGACCGTCGCGACGCTATGCGTGATGCGCGAGACGCGTGTCGTGCCCGATGCCGGCAACCGCGGCGATCCGGCATGAGTGCGCGGACGGTTCCGGGGCTGGGGCCGGGCGCCGCCGCGCCGATGGCGATGCGGTTACCGTTTCCGGCCGGTAGGCGACGCGCCGGTTCGCTGCGCCGCGCACGCGCCGCTGCGGCACCGGGCGCGCTCGCGGCCGCGACGTCCGGGCTACGCGTCGCCGCCGCGCCGCGCGCCGTCGAACACCGGCGCGAGTCCCAGGTGTTCGAGCAGCCGCGCGAATTCGCCGAGCCGCTGCCGCATGTACGCGGGCACGTCCACGTTCGCGTAGTCGTGGAAGCCCGCGCCGGTACGCACGCCGTCACGCCCGGCTTCCATGTTGCGCACGACGCTCGCGGCCGGCGCGAAGCGCGGGCCGATCTCGCCGGCCAGGTACCGCGACGCGTAGTACAGGATGTCGCAGCCGCCCCAGTCGATGAACTCCAGCAGCCCGAGCACCGCGAAGCGCGGGCCGAAGCCGGTGCGGATCGCCGTGTCGATGTCCGCCGCGCTCGCCACGCCTTCCTCGACCATCCGCGCGGCCTCGTTCATCGCGAGTGCCTGGATGCGCGGCACGATATAGCCGGGCGCCGGCCCGCAGATCACCGGCTTCTTGCCGACGCGTTCGAGCAGCGCGGCCAGTGCGTCGACGACGGCCTGATTCGTCGCGTCGCTGCGGCTGATCTCGACGAGCGGCATCAGCAGCGCCGGATTCAGCCAGTGCGCATTCAGCATCCGTTCCGGGTGCGCGACATGGCGCTGCAACGCGGTGACGACGAACGTCGACGTGGTCGACGCAATCGTTGCATGCGCATCGACATGCCCGCCGAGCCAGCGAAGCGCGTCCGCCTTCGCATCGAGCACTTCGGGGAGCGCCTCGAACACGATGCGCGCATCGCGCACCGCGTCGGCCGCGCCGTCCCGCGCGACGATCGCGATACGCGCGAAGACCGCGTCGACCTGCGCGGCATCGATGCGGCCGAACGCGACCTGCGCGTGCAACGGCCGGGCGATCTCGTCGCGCGTGCGCGCGTCGAACGCGCTTTGCGCGGCCGCGTCGCGCCGCTTGAAGTCGATCAGCGTCACGTCGATCCCGGCAAAGGCGAACACGAGCGCGATCCCCTGCCCCATGCGTCCCGCGCCGAGCACGTGCACGCGCGTCACATCGGCGCCCGCCCTCATGCCGCGTACCCCGCGTCGAGCAGCGTGCGCATCGCGTCCGTCGACAACGCCGCGAGCCCCAGCCGTTCCAGCGTGCGGCCTTCCGCATACAGGTCGCGCACCGCGACCGCGCTCGCGATGCTCAGCAGCCCTTGCGCAACCGGTGTGGGCACGCCGGCGCGGCGCCCGCACGACACGATGAACGACAGCCCGAGCCGGGTGTCCTCGAGCATGTAGCGATGCGTACGCAGATCGATCTTCTCGCGCCAGTCGCCGCTATCGGTCAGCTTGCCGTGCGCGCCGCGCCCGTACATCCACTCGTCGCCGTCGGTCGCGTAGTGATCGGCGAGCGGGAAATGCGGCGCGCGATAGCCGAGCGCTTCGCGCACGGCGATGCGTTCGGCGTCGAGTGCGTTCGTCACGCGCCGGATCGACGGCTGCGTGCCTTCGTTGTGAATGTCCCACGCGTCGAAGTGTTCGAGCGGCCCGGCGTTCATCAGGATCAGCGGCGGGTGAATCACGGGGCCCGCGTTCATCAGCGCGCCGGACAGCGCATCCTCGACCGGCTCGACCGACGGATAGCCCGCGCGCAGCACGTCGAACGCCCAGCCGGCCGCCTGCGCCGGAAACACGCCGGTCGGCAGACGCGTCGCGTACGCGCTGATCACGACGTCGTTGTCGCCGTGCTTGCGCACGAGGTACGGCAGCGTGCCCGTTTCGGCGAACGCGACGCGCGCACGGTTGCCCGCGTCGGCCGCCGCGCGGGCGAACACGACGCTGCCGAACGTGCCGGGCGGCAGGAACACGACCTGGCCGTCTTCCAGCAGCGGCGCGACCTGCGCGGCGAGCGCGTCGTGCGACGTGGCCGGCAGCGGCACCACGACGAGCTGCGCATCGCGCAGCGCGGCCGCGAGATCGTCGGTCAGGCGGATCGCGCCGCGCGCGTCGCCGAGCGGCACGGTCCGCGTGCCACGATAGTCGGTCACGTTCAGCACGCCGAGCTCGCGCAGCCGCGCGTGGGGCGCGCGATCGCGCCGCCACCACGTCACGTCGTGGCCCTTTTCGAGCAGGTCGATCGCCGCCGCATGGCAGCCGTGGCCGCCGCCCAGAACACATGCCTTCATCGTCTTCTCCCGGTGATTGAGTGCTTCCGAGACTACGCGGCCGCGTCGCCGGCGTCGCTTCAAAACGCGCAACGGCACGCCCGTTCACGCAACGCAATCGCGGCGATGCGCAGGCCGCCGCGCCCCCGCATCCGCTACGAGGCCCATGAATGGACATCGCCCTTTCACGCCATGCGCCGAACCGGCTCGGCACACTGCAGGCGCCCGACGAAGTCGAACGCGCGGTCGCGTACCGGCTCGGCCCGCACCGGATGGCCGCGTACGGCCGCGATCCGTTTCATGCGGAGCTGTATGAAGTGCCGCTGCATCACGGCGCGCTACTCGAACTGTGCTACGGCCGCGAAACGCGCATCGATTTCGGCGACGACGCCGATCACTTCCTGTTCAGGCTGACGCTCGCGGGCACATGCGAGCTGCAGGCCGGCCGCGCAGTCGCGCGGGCGGGCCCCGGCGAACTGACCGTGTCGTCGCCCGCGCTCGCGAGCCGCCTGCGCACGAGCGCCGACTGCCGCAACCTCGTGCTGCGGCTCGAACGCGGCGCGCTCGAACGCAAGCTGCAGCACATGCTGCACGCGACGCTCACGCGGCCGCTGCAGTTCGACCTCGCGGCCGGCGGCGCCAGCGCGGGCGCGGCGCTCGCGCTGCCGACCTTCGAATACCTGTGCCGGCTCGGTGCGCAGCCGGGCATCGGCACGGCCGCGACGAGCTTCGGTGCCGACCTCACCGCGTGGCTGATGTCGCTGCTGCTCACGCACCTGCCGCATTCGTACAGCGATGCGCTCGCGCGCGGCACGCCGCCGTTGCCGGCGCACGTGCGCCGTGCGTGCGATCACGTCGATGCGCACCTCGGCGAGCCGCTCGCGCTCGCCGCGCTGGCGGCCGTCGCCGGGGTCGCGCCGCGCACGCTGCAGCACGCCTTCCGCGCGTTCCTGCACACCACGCCGGCCGCGTACGTGCGCGAACGCCGGCTCGCCGCCGTGCACGCGGCGCTACAGCGCGGCGACGCGCGCAGCGTGACCGACGTGCTGATCGCGCACGGCATCCACGGCTTCGGCCATTTCGCGAAGGCATATGCGCGGCGTTACGGCCACGTGCCTTCCGTCACCGCGAGGCAGACACGATGACGCATACCGCTCCCGGCCGCCCGGCGGCCCCGGCCCGCCCCGAACCCGCGCCTCACGACGGCGATTCGCCCGACGGCCTGCGTGTGCAGGACCTCGATCTCAACCTGTTGAAGACGTTTCGCGCGGTCTACGAGGCGCGGCACGTCGGCCGCGCGGCGCTGCGGCTCGGCGTCACGCAGCCGTCCGTCAGCTACGCGCTCGGCCGGCTGCGGCTGATGTTCCGCGATGCGCTGTTCGTGCGCACCGGCACCGGCGTCGAGCCGACGCCGCGCGCGCAGCGGCTCGCGATATCGGTCGACAAGGCGCTCGCGATATTGCAGGACGTGCTCGACGAAGGCTCGCGCTTCGCGCCCGACAGCACGCAGCGCGTGTTTCGTCTGCACATGAGCGATTTCGCGGCGAGCGCGTTCCTGCCGACGCTGCTCGCCGCGTTCGACCGGCGCGCGCCGGGTGCCGTGATCGAGACGCTGCACGTCGACGAATGCCAGCTCAACGTCGCGCTCGAATCGGGGCGCATCGACTTCGCGCTCGGGCAGTTCGCCGACGCGTCGAGCCACTTCCGGCGCGCCGCACTGCTGCACGAGCGCTGCGTGCTGCTGATGCCGCGCCGCACCGCGCAACGCATGGCGTTGCCCGACGATTACGTGCTCGACGGCGCGGCGCCCGACGCGCTGCGCTTCGTCGCGGTCACGTCGCATCCGCAATCGATGCAGTTGCTGGAGCGTCACGCGCTGATGCCGCGGGTGCGCGCGGCGCTGCCCGATTTCATGGTGGTGCCCGCGCTGCTGCAGGACGGCGACTATGCGCTGATCCTGCCGGAGACGATCGCGATCACGTTCGCGGCGCGGCAACCGTGCGCGCTGTACGAGATCGCCGATGCCGGCGAATGGGCCGTCAATGCGTACTGGCACCGGCGTTTCGACGCCGACCCCGGCCATCGCTGGCTGCGCGCGCTGCTGCTCGAACTGTTCAACATCGGCGAGCGGGCGCCGTTCGATGCATGGCTCGCGCCGCAGCCGCCTGCCTGCGCGTAGCGGCGCAGGTGGGCACGCGCGCGGGCGCGGTGCGGCCGGCGCCGTCAGAACGCCGTGAGGATGCCCGCGACGATCGAGCTGGCGGTCGCGCCCGGCCGGGCGACCGCGACGCCGCCGCCCGCCGCGCCGTTCACGACGAAGCGCGCATGCGCGCCGTTGCGCACCATCGCGGCGCCCGTGTACAGCACCGTGCGCTTCGACAGCGGATAGTCGAAGCGGATGCCGTACGAATCGGCGTTGCCGTCGCTGTCGGCAACCTTGCGGTAATGGCCGACGCTCAGCAGCAACGATGCACGCCCGATCGGCACCGTCGCGCTCAGCTCCATGATGTCGCTGTGCGGATACGCGCTCTGGCTGTCGATCGCGGTCGCGACGTCGGGGCCGCCGCGATGGCGCATGTACAGCGCGGCGACCTTCACGACGCGGAAGTCGTACGAAATCGCGCCGAGCGTGTAGTTGCCGTTCGCGGCCGGGCTCGTGTCGCCGAGCGCGGACGCGGCCGCCGGGCTGAACTTCTGCTGCATGTAGTCGACGTCGACCGACAGCCCGCCGCGCACGTAGTTGAGCCCGGCGCCGTACGTGTCGCCGAGCGTCGCCGGCTGTCCGGCCGCGCCGTTGGCGCCGCGCGCGGCCATCGCGCGCAGCATGAGGCCCGCGTAGCGCGGCGACGTGTAGCGCATCGAGTTGCGCACGCGCAGGAACGCGGGCCCGACGAAGTTGTTCGTCGCATTGCCCCACGCGAGCCCCGCGCCGAGGCCCGGCAGGCTGTACGTGACGAGCGTCGTGTGCAGGATCGTGTAAAGCTCGCCGAGCTGCACGCCGCCGAACGGCCCCGTGATGCCGACCCACGCCTCGCGGCCGAACAGCGCGCTGCTGTTCGACAGTGCGCCGCTGGCCGCGTTGAAGCCGTCCTCGAGCTTGAAGATCGTCGCATAGCCGCCGCCGAGATCCTCGGTGCCCCTGATCCCCCACTGCGACGCGAACGGATTGCCGCTGCCCATGCGCGTCACGTGGTTCGGCCCGGCGTTCGCGTATTCGATCGCGGTGTCGATGCGGCCGTAGAGCGTCACGCTCGACTGCGCGGCGGCCGGCAGCGCGATGCACGCGAGCAGCGCGGCAAGCGGTACGGCAAGCCGGTCGGCCCGCCCGTTCGGTTGGTTCATGTTGGTCGTCCCGTAGAAGTGCCGGCGCCGTTCGGCTGCGCGCCGCGTGGTGTGAGGCGCGCTCGCCGCAACGGGCCGGCGCTGCCGATCGAAAACGGGCCGAGTCTAGGAACGACAATTTCGGACGTCGACGCAATGCGCTCTATAACGCTTATAGATGCGTCGCATGATGCGCAAGCGCCCCGCTGCAGGCGCGCTGCGCGGCGGCCCGCGCGCGCGACCCTGGTGTTTTCTTTATCCGGGTCGGTAGATGCCCGTGTGGCGGCGCTGTCACTCCGGCTATGGCGGCCGAATTTGGCCGACTACGCTGCGTCTCCGACACGTGCCCCCGCACGCTTTCGCGCCGCGCAGGCGCGCGGCCCGCAAGGCCGCCGCCCCGCGCGTTTCCCCCGCCCGCTCCTGGAGAATCCGCATGTCCGCATCCACGGCCCGCGCTGCCGACGGCAAGCGCTATACGTACGAATGGTATGTCGTCGTCATCTGCATGCTCGCGTACGTCTTTTCGTTCGTCGACCGCCAGGTCCTCGTGCTGATGATCGAACCGATCAAGCGCGACCTGCACCTGTCCGACACGCAGTTCAGCCTGCTGAACGGCTTCGCGTTCTCGCTGTTCTATGCGGTGATGGGGCTGCCCGTCGCGTATCTCGCCGACCGCTACGCGCGCCCGCGGATCATCTCGCTCGGCATCGCACTGTGGAGCGTCGCGACCGCCGCGTGCGGGATGAGCCAGCATTTCGTACAGATGTTCATCGCGCGCATGGGGGTGGGCGTCGGCGAGGCCGCGCTGTCGCCCGGCGCGTATTCGATGCTCGCCGACTACTTCCCGAAGGAGAAGCTCGGCCGCGCGATCGCCGTGTATTCGCTCGGCTCGTTCATCGGCGGCGGCGTCGCGTTCCTGATCGGCGGCTACGTGATCGCGCTGCTCAAGCATGCGAGCGCGTTCACGCTGCCGGTCGTCGGGCAGGTGCATGCGTGGCAGGTCACGTTCCTGATCGTCGGGCTGCCGGGGATCCTCGTTGCGCTGCTGTTCGCCGCGACCGTGCGCGACCCGCAGCGCAAGGGGCTCGCGCAGGATCGCTCGGGCGCCGTGCGGCGCGTGTCGATGCGCGATTCGCTGCGCTTCGTCGGCACGCATCGCGCGACCTTCTCGTGTCACTACCTCGGCTTCTCGTTCTACGCGATGACGCTGTACTGCCTGCTGAGCTGGACGCCCGCGTTCTATATCCGCCGCTTCGGAATGACGGCCGTCGAAGCCGGCTACACGCTCGGCATCGTGCTGCTGGTCGCGAACACGGCCGGCGTGTTCTGCGGCGGCTGGCTCAACGACTGGCTGCTGCGGCGCGGCCGTGCCGATGCGCCGATGCGCGCCGGCGCGATCGGCGCCGCGTGCATGGTGATCCCCGCGACGCTGTTCACGCAGCTCGACAGCCTGCCGGCGTCGCTCGCGACGCTGGTCGTCGCGATGTTCTTCGCGTCGTTCCCGATGCCGACGTCGACCGCCGCGATGCAGACGCTCGCGCCAAACCAGATGCGCGCGCAGATCTCCGCGCTGTTCCTGCTCGTGTCGAACCTGATCGCGCTCGGAATCGGCACGACCGTCGTCGCGCTGTTCACCGACCGCGTGTTCGGCGCGCCGGCGGCGGTCGGCCATTCGATGTCGATCGTCAACGTCGCGGCGGCCACGCTCGCCGCGCTACTGCTCGCCGCCGGGTGCCGGCACTATCGCCGCAGCCTCGATCGCGAACGCGGCCATGAGTCGGCAGCCGCACCGCACGCGGCCGAAGCAGCCAGCGCGATCGCCGCGCGCTGAATACGGCGCACATTTTGCGTCGCGACCATCATCCATCCGGCTGATTCAGGCATCGTTTTTTTATCGATTTGATTTATGCGATGCCCGTCCCTATTCTCGATCGCATGACGGCGCGGGCCCTGCCGCGCCGTATTTTCCTTACCCCACGGATTTGCCCCATGCAAGCACACCGCCACCAGGTCCGGATCGACGCGCTGATCGACGCGGCGCAGGACATCCGCTGTTTCCGGGTTTCGCGCGTCGACGGCCAGCCGTTCGACGCGTACGAACCGGGCGCCCATATCGACGTCACCGCGCCGTCCGGCATCACGCGGCAATACTCGCTGTGCGGCAACCCGGACGAGCGCGGCAGCTATCTGTTCGCGGTGAAGAAGGAGGCGCAGTCGCGCGGCGGCTCGCGCTCGCTGCACGACGACGTGCGGGTGGGTGCGGAGCTGTCGATCGGCGCGCCGCGCAACCTGTTTCGTCTGGCGAACGACGCGAGCGAGCACGTGCTGATCGCGGCCGGCATCGGCATCACGCCGTTGCTGTCGATGGCGTATGCGCTGCACAAGCGCGGCGCGCGCTACCGGCTGCACTACTTCGCGCGCAGCCGTGAGCACGCGGCGTTCGTCGACGAACTGGCGGCCGAGCCGTTCGCGTCGCACGTGACGTTTCACTACGGCATCGAGCCCGATGCGCTCGCGGCCGAACTGGGCCGCTGCGTCGAAGCGGTCGATGCGCACGCGCATGTCTATACGTGCGGCCCGGGGCCGTTCATGGATGCGGTCGTCGCGGCAGCCGCGACGCACGTGCCCGACGATGCGATCCATCTCGAACGTTTCGCGGCAGACCCCGTCGCCGCCGATGCGGGCCGCGCCGAAGCCGGTGACGGCCCGGCCGACGGCTTCGAAGTGCGCCTGCAACGCAGCGGCCAATCGGTGCGCGTCGCGCCCGACACGTCGATCGTCGACGCGCTCGCGCGGATCGGCATCGAAGTCGACACTTCGTGCGGCGAAGGCGTGTGCGGCACCTGTATGGTGCCGGTGATCGACGGCGAGCCCGATCATCGCGACCACTGTCTCAGCAAGGCCGAGCGCGCGAGCAACACGGTGATCTGCTGTTGCGTGTCGCGGGCGCGTTCGCCGGTGCTCGTGCTCGATCTTTGACCGGCGGCGCAACGCATCACGCATCACGCATCACGCATCACGCATCACGCATCGTCGAACCGCTCGACGAGCTCGGTCAGCAGCGAACGCATCCACGCATTCCCCTCGTCTTCATGAAAATGCTCGTGCCAGTGCATCGTCACCGGCGCGGGCGGCAGCACGACGGGCAAGTCGTACAGGCGAAACGCGTTGTCGCGGTTCAGGATCTGCGCGAGCCGCTTCGGCAGCGTCGCGTACAGATCGGTGACCGACAGCACGCTCGGCAACGCGACGAAGTGCGGCACTTCGAGCGCGATGTTGCGGCCCACGCCCTGCGCGCGCAGCGCGTCGTCGAGCGCATGATGGCTGTGCTCGACCGACTTCACGTTCACGTGCGCGGCACGCACGAACTGCTCGAGGCTCAGCGCGGCCGCCGCCGGCAACCCGCGCCGGCGCCCCGTCATGCACACGTAGGTTTCCTCGAACAGCACCTGGTGCCGCGTGCGCGGCATCAGCTCGGGCAGGTTGCCGATCGCGAAATCGAGCCGGCTCGCGCGCAGCGCTTCCTCGATCTCCTCCACCGGCAGCGGCTGCACGCTGAGCGTCACGCGCGGCGCCCGCTCGCGCAGCGCCTGGCAGATCGCCGGCAGGTACGCCATCTCGCCCGCGTCCGACAGCGACAGCCGGAACGTGCGCGTGCTGGTGGCCGGATCAAAGCGCTCCGCATAGCGCAGCGCCACGCGCACCATGTCGAGCGCCTTGCCGACGATGCCCGCGAGTTCCAGTGCGACCGGCGTCGGCTGCATGCCCGAGCGCGTGCGCACGAACAGCGGATCGTCGAACAGCGTGCGCAACCGGCCGAGCGAATAGCTGACGGCCGGCTGAGACAGCGCGAGCCGCTCGCCGGCCTTCGTCAGACTGCGCTCCTCGACGATCGCCTGGAACACGCGCAGCAGGTTCAGATCGAGATGATCGACCGACGTCATCGTAGCCTCCATCATTTGCCGTATTTATTGATCCGCCAATTTTAGATCAATTTGACGGATATGTAGCGGAAGACGAGACTGGGTACTCGATACCGCGCGCGGCGCGGCCCCTTTCGCGACTCTTTCCCCACGACAACGATGAGCGACATTGCCTACCAGACGATCGACACCCGCGCGTTGCATGGCCTCGCGCAGCCCGACCGCATCGCGCCAGCGATGTATCACGATCCCGCGCTGTTCGAAGCCGAGCTCGAGCGCATCTTCTACCGCACCTGGATCTGGGTCGCGCACGAAAGCGAGCTGCCGAACCCGGGCGACTTCGTCACGACGACGATCGGCCGCCAGCCGGTGATCGTCGTGCGCGACAGGACCGGCGACATCAACGTGCTGCAGAACCGCTGCCGCCACCGCGGCGCGACCGTGTGCGAATCGCACAAGGGCAACGCGAAGGGCTTCACGTGTCCGTATCACAGCTGGTCGTACGCGCTCGACGGCACGCTGCGCGCGCTGCCGTACGGCGACGGCTACGAAGGCGTGTGCGAGAAAGGCGAGCTGCCGCTCGTGAAGCTGCGCGTCGGCGTGTACCAGGGGCTGATCTTCGCGAGCTTCAACGACGCGATCGAACCGCTCGAGGATTTCCTCGGCGGCGCGAAGCCGTGGATCGACCTGTTCATGAAGCAGGGCGCCGGCTACCCGATCAAGGCGAACGGCGAGCACAAGTTCAAGTTCAAGGGCAACTGGAAGATCCAGCTCGAGAACACGACCGACCTCTATCACTTCCCGGTCGTGCACAAGTCGTGGATGAAGTCGATCGACGACGAAACGGCCGCCGCGATCACGAGCTTCATGACGAGCGAGCACGCGTTCTGCCGCGGGCTCGGCAACGGCCACAGCCTCGCGGTGCTGATGCCCGAGCTGATCGACCTCGACGACGACGACGGCGCGCCGCTGCCCGAGCGCTTCGCGCCGCTCGCGGCGAAGCTCGCCGAGCGCCATTCGCCCGACGAAGTGCGCCGCATCGTGCGTTCGCTGCTGGGTGTCGGCTTCAATCTGAACCTGTTCCCGAACCTCGCGCTGTCGATGGCGTTCTTCCGCGTGCTGCGGCCGATCTCGGCGAACGAAACCGAGATCCGTCACGTCGCGCTCGCGATGGACGGCGGCCCGGACGAAGCGAACCGCGAACGGCTGCGCATCCACGAGCACTTCCAGGGCCCGTTCGGCTTCGGCAGCCCCGACGACGCGGAAGCATGGGAACGCGTGCAGCGCGGCGCGCATGCGGGCCCCGACGTGCCGATCCTCGTGAATCGCGGGCTGAACCGCGAGACGACCGCCGCGAACGGCGAAAAGACCGCGCATGCGACCGACGAAACCGGCATGCGCGAGGCCTACCAGCAATGGCGCAAGATGATGGAGCAACAGTGATGGACGACCGCAACGCCCTCTTTTCCGAGCAGACCTTCGCCCGCGCGGTCGAATTCGTGTGGCGCGAAGCCGAGATGCTCGACCGCCGCGACTATCGCGCGTGGCTCGACCTGTGGGCCCCGGCCGGCCACTACGTGGTGCCGATCGATCCCGACACGACCGATTTCGCGGCGACGCTGAACTACGTGTTCGACGACCACGACATGCGCGAGAAGCGCGTGCAGCGAATGGTGTCCGGCTACTCGGCGTCGGCGACCGACGCGGCGCGCACGGTGCGCACCGTGTCGCGCTTCACGCTGGAAAGCGGCAGCGCCGACACCGTCGAGCTGAAATCGGCGCAGGTCGTCGTCGCGTACAAGCGCGGCGTCGCGACGCTGTTCGCGGCCGACGTCACGCACAAGCTGCACATCGATGCCGAAGGCGAGATGCGGATCGCAGAAAAGGTCGTGCGCCTGATCGACTCGACCGAAGCGCTCAGCGCGATCGGCTTCCTGCTGTAAGCCGTGGCCGGTTCACCGCTGCAAGCGCAAAGGTGAACCGGTCACCTTCACCTTTCCGGACGACCATGCCCACCCTCGAAGTTTTCCTGCCGGCCGGCCACGACGACGCCCGCAAGGCCGAACTGATCGCACGGCTGACCGCGGCGACCGTCGACACGATCGGCGCGCCGCCCGAAGCCGTGCGCGTGCTGCTCACCGAACTGCCGCCGACGCATGTCGGCCTCGGCGGCCGCAGCGCCGCCGACGGCGCACCGCCGTCGCTACCGGTGATCGTCGCGATCCTGATCGCCGGCCGCACCGACGACCAAAAGCGCGCGCTGATCGCCGCGCTGTCCGATGCCGGCGCGCACGTGCTCGATGCACCGCTGCAGGCCACGCGCGTGATCATCAAGGACATTCCGAACACCGACTTCGGCATCGGCGGCCGGACCGCGCGGGCGCTGGGGCGCTGATCGTGCGCCGCGCGCCGCCGCCCGGCCGTGACGCGACGCTGCCGCTACGCGTGCGCACCGGCGAGCGGCAGCGTCACGCGGCAGTCGAGGCCGCCGCCGTCGGCCGGGCTCGCCGCGATCCGGCCGCCGTGGCGCGTCACGATGCTCTTGCACAGCGACAGCCCGATTCCGTTACCGCCGGCTTTCGACGACGAGAACCCGTCGAACAGCCGGTCGTGCGCATCGGCCGCAATCCCCGGGCCGTTGTCGATCGCGCGCAGTTCGGCGCGGCCGTCCACGTTCGCGGTGCCGAGCGTCAGCGTGCGCGGCACCTGTTCGCAACCGGCGAACGCCTCGATCGCGTTGAACGCGAGATTCAGGATCACCTGCCCGATCAGCACGCGCTCGCAGCGGATCGGCAGCGGCGCATCGGCCTGCACGATCGCGACCGTCACGCCGGCCTCCCTCGCGCGCAGCTCGATGAAATACGCGACGTCCGCGAGGATGTCGCGCAGATCGGCGAGCGCGACGACCGGCTCGCGCTTCACGATGAACTCGCGCACGCTCTTGATGATCAGCGCCGCATGCTCGGCCTGCCGGTCGGCGCTGCGCAGCCCCCAGATCGCGTCGTCGATCGCGCCGCGCGCGTTCAGCCGCTGCACCGCGCCTTCGATGAAATTGCGCACGGCCGCGAGCGGCTGGCTCAGCTCGTGCGCGATCACGCTCGCCATCTCGCCCATCGCGTTGTAGCGGCCCGCGTGTTCGAGCATGCGCGCTTCGGCCCGGCGAGCGTCCTCGATCGCGACTTCGTCGCTCACGTCGCGGAACTGCACGAGCAGCCCGTCGAGATCGTCCGCGATCTCGACCTGCCGGCACAGGATGCGCAACCAGCACGGCGAGCCGTCGCGCCGCACGATCCGGTAGCGCTGCGGCGCCGACGGATGCGCGGACGGCGCATCGCGCAGTTGCGCGACGAGCCGGTCGCGGTCGGCTTCCGAGCAGTAGTCGAGCACCGCGCCGAGCGCTTCGTCGGGCGCGAGCCCGAGCACGCGGCGGCCCGACTCGCTGATGAACTGCACGCCGCCGTGCGGCGTCACGACCGCGATGCCTTCGTCGAGGTCCTGCATGAACTCGCGCAGCCGCGCCTCGTAGCGGCGCAGTTGCTGGCGCACCGCCTCTTCCGCGCTGATGTCGCGGAACTGCACCATCACGACGTCGCGCCCGCGCAGCGGCACGTAGGTGGCGGTCGCCTCGGACAGCATGTCGACGCCCGTGCGCGACCGGTAGCACCACTCGTACACCTGCGGCCCGTCGACGCGCGCGCGATCCCACGCGCTCACGGCGATTTCGCGCTGGTATTTCGGCTCGGGGCGCGTCATGTCCGGCGCCTTCAGCGGCAACAGCTCCTCGACGGAAAAGCCGAGCGCGATGCACGCGGCGCGGTTCGCCCACACGATCGCCCGGGTGTGCGCGTCGTGCAGCAGCACGCAGGTCGTCAGCGCGTCGAGCAGCCGGTGGAAATCGTCTTCGTCGGGGAAACTCATGATCGGCACAGGATGAGGCCGCGCGGCATCGCGCGGCCGGAAACCCAACATAGCACCGGCGCGCGCCGCCCGCATCTGAAGATTTCTTTAGTGCGGCACGGAACGTCACCAGTGGCGCGGCCCAACGCACCAATTGCTGCGCGTTTTCGGCGTTTCTAGACTGGCTGCATCGTCGTGCCGCCGGCCCGAAACCCGCCCGGCACGCATGCCGCCCCGCATTCGCACCCTTATCCGCCCAGGAGACATCCATGCCGCAAGCCGCCCTCGCCATCGAACCCGCGCCGAGCGCTCCGCCCGGGGCACGCACGTCGGCCGCGCCGTTGTCGGCGCTCGACGCGGTGATCGAGACCGTCGCCGCGCGCCGCGACGAATTCGACCGCCTGTCGCACGTGCCGCGCGACGTGATCGCGCTGTTCAAGCAGGCCGGCATCTATCGCGCGGGCACGCCGCGCCGCTTCGGCGGCGATGCGCTCGCGCCGGGCGCGTTCCTCGACATGATCGAACGCATCGCGACCGCCGACGGCTCGGCCGCGTGGGTCGCGAGCTTCGGCTCCGCGAACGTGTATCTCGCCGCGCTGCCGCTCGAGACCCAGGCCGAGCTGTACGCCGGCGGCCCCGACCAGGTGTTCGCGGGCGGCCTGTTCCCGGTGCAGCCCGCGCAGGCCGCGCCGGGCGGCTGGCGCGTGAACGGCACGTGGAAATTCGCGAGCGGCTGCAAGGGCGCCGACTGGCTCGGCGTCGGCATCGCCGTGCCGGGCGCGCAGGACGCCGCGCCGAACAAGCCGCGCACGGCCGTGTTCCGCGCGACCGACGTCGAGATCGTCGAGAACTGGAGCGTGGTCGGCATGCAGGGCACCGGCAGCCACGACCTGCGCGTGGACGACCGCTTCGTGCCCGAAGCGTGGACCTTCGTGCGCGGCGGCGAGCCGACCGTCGACGAGCCGCTGTACCGCTACCCGACCGTCGCGTATGCGGCGCAGGTGCTGGCCGTCGTGAACCTCGGGCTCGCGCGCGCGGCGCTCGACGTCGTAAACCGCATGTCGGGCGGCCGGCAGACGACCACCGGCGCGCCGCGTCTGGCCGATCGCGCGTACTACCGGATCGAGCTCGCGAAGGCCGAAGCGCAACTGCGCTCGGCGCGCGCGTTCTTCTACGACGCCACCGACACCGTGTGGCAATCGATCCTCGCCGGCAACCCGGTGACGCCCGAGCAGGTCAGCCTGCTGCGGCTCGCGGCCACGCATATCGCACGCGAAGGCGCGAGCGTCGTCGAACGCGCATACCGCCTCGGCGGCACGGCCGCGATCTATCGCACGCACCCGCTGCAGCGGCTGCTGCGCGACGCGATGGTCGTGACGCAGCACGCGTTTCTCGGCGAAGGCAACTTCGACGGCGCCGGCGCGGTGTTCACCGGCGTCGCGCCGTTTCCCGGTTATCTGTAACCTGCGTCGACCGATTTTTTCTGACGCGCACGAAGCCGAAGCCCCGTCGCCGGCCGGTTCATGCGCCCCACCGATTTCTCTGGAGAACCCGATATGTCCGATTCGAATCCGCTGCCGCTGCGCGTCCTGTTCTGCTGCGGCGTGTCGCAAAACTTCTTCGACCTGCCGCGCGAGAAGATCGGCGAAGTGTGGCAGGCGTACGGCGCGATGCTCGCCGCCGTCGAAGCGATGCCCGGCGTGCGCGTGCTCGGCGTGATGGACGACGACCGCCTCGTGGTCGGCCAGGCCGACGGCGCGCCGTGGACCTTCTACATCATGGCCGACGTCGCCGACTTCGACACGACGGTCGCCGTGTGCAACCTGTATCGCACGACGCCGGTCGGCGAATACAACCTGTGGCGCTACGGCAAGATCGAGGCGCGGGTCGGCCGCGCGCTGACCGTGCCGTCGGCCGCGAAGCCCGCGGCGTGAGACGGGCGATGACCAACCTCGCTCCCGGCCTGATCGACGCGCTCGCGCAGCGCATGGCGGCGCTCGAAGCCGAGCGCGCGGTGCGCGCGACGATCACGCGTTACATGGCGCTGTGCGACGTGCCCGAGAATGCCGGCGACGGCCCGTCGCTCGCGGAACTGTTCACCGCCGACGCCGTATGGGAAGGCATCGGCCCGCAGTACGCGCGCAAGTTCGGCCGCGTCGAAGGCACGGCCGCGATCGTCGCGATGCTCGGCCGCTACCTGCCGCCCGATCCGCATTTCTCGGCGAACCTGCATTTCCTGACGTCGGAATCGATCGAAATCGACGCCGGCCTCACGCACGCGCGCGGCCGCTGGATCATGCTGCAGGCGTCGCGTTACGGCGACGGCACGGCCGAGCTGATCGCCGCACGGCTGACCGTCGATTTCGCGCCGGCCGGCGACGGCGCCGCATGGCCGATCCGCCATTTCCGCACCGAACGCGTGCTCGACGGCCCGTGGCCGCTCGCCGCCGCGCCACGGTCCTGATGCTTCCTTCCGTTTTCGCACGAACCCGACCATGACAGGCTTCATCGACACCTTCACGCTCGGCGGCCCCGGCCCCACGATCGCGATCAAGGACACGATCGACATCGCGGGCCATCCGACCCGCGCGGCGAGCCGCGCGCTGGCCGACGCGCCGCCGGCCGCGCAACACGCGGACGTGGTCCGCCTGCTGCTCGACGCCGGCTGGCAGATCGCCGGCAAGGCGAACATGCACGAGCTCGCGTTCGGCATGACCGGCATCAACGACTACACGGGCACGCCCGTCAATCCGCAGGACGCCGCGCGCATTCCCGGCGGCTCGTCGAGCGGCTCCGCATCGCTCGTCGGGCTCGGCGCGGTCGACGCGGCGCTCGGCACCGACACGGGCGGCTCGATTCGCGGGCCGGCCGCATGCTGCGGCGTGGCCGGACTGAAGCCGACGTTCGGCCGCGTATCGCGGCGCGGCGTCGCGCCGGCCGAGACCACGCTCGATTGCGTCGGGCCGTTCGCACGCGATATCCGCACGCTGGTCGCGGTGATGGCCGCGATCGCGCCGGACTTCGACCGGACGCAAGCAGCGGCCGCCGCCGCGGGTTGCACGGTCGCGCACATCTTCGTCGACGCCGATCCGGCGATCGCCGCCGCGCTCGACGCGGCCGTGCGCGCGTCGGGTCTTCGTTCGCATGCGCTCGCGCTCGACGACATGCCGGCTGCGTTCGCGGCCGGGCTCACCGTGATCAACGCGGAAACGTCGCGCGCGTTCGGTCATCTGGTCGCGACCGGCAAACTTGGCGCGGACCTCGATGCGCGACTGCGCGCCGCTGCAACGACGACGCCCGCGGCATTGCAGGAAGCCGACGCCGTGCGCGCGCGCTTCACCGCGCAGGTCGACACCGCGCTCGACCACGCGGACGTGATCGTGCTGCCGACCTTGCCCGCGCTGCCGATCACATTGCAGCAAGCCCGCGACGGCGTGTCGGTGATCGCGATGTCATCGCTGATCCGGCCGTTCAACCTGAGCGGCCATCCGGCGCTCAGCCTGCCGCTGCCGCTCGCCGGTTCGCCGTTGAAGGCCGGCCTGCAGATCGTCGGGCGCAAGGGCGCGGACGAACGGGTCTGCGCGATCGCGGCCCACTTCGAAGCGGCACTCGCCGCATGAATCACGATGCGGGCGCGGCGGTATGCGGTACGCGCCCGCGAACCACGGAAACACGCACCATGTCAGACCGAGTCGTCCTCGTCACCGGCGCCGCGCGCGGCCTCGGCGCCGTCATCGCCGAACGCTTTCATGCGGCCGGCTACCGCGTCGCACTGGCCGATATCGCGGCCGATGCGATCCATGCGCATGCGCGCGAACTCGACCCGGGCGGCGAACGCGCGATCGCGCTGCCGCTCGACGTCACGTCCAAACGCGATTTCGAAGCCGCGCGCGACGCGCTCGTCGCGCGCTGGGGCGCGATCGACGTGCTGGTGAACAACGCGGGGGCATCGAAGGTCGTGCCCGCGATGGAGATCACGGCCGAGCAGTTCGACCAGGTGATCGACGTGAACCTGCGCAGCGTGCTGTTCGGCTGCCAGGTATTCGGCCAGTATTTCGCCGCGCGCGGCGCGGGCCGCATCGTCAACATCGCGTCGCTCGCCGGGCAGAACGGCGGCTCGGCGACAGGCGCGCACTACGCGGCCGCAAAGGGCGGCACGCTGACGCTGACCAAGGTGTTCGCGCGCGACCTCGCCGCGCAGGGCGTGACCGTCAACGCGATCTCGCCGGGCCCGCTCGACCTGCCGATCGTGTACGAAAGCGTCGCGCCGGAGAAGCTGCGCCAGGTGCTCGCGAGCCTGCCGGGCGGCAAGCTCGGCTCGGCCGGCTTCGTCGCGGATGCGGCCGTGCTGCTCGCGTCGGGCGACGCGCATTTCGCGAACGGCGCGTGCTGGGACATCAACGGCGGGTTGTACATGCGCTGAACACGGCGCGCCGGGCGTCGCCGAGGCCGCGTCGCCGCGCTAGCGCGCCGCGTCGCCGCCGTCGCCCCACACGACCATCACGTCGCGCACGAGCGCGGCGATCGACGTCGCGCCGAGCTTCTCCTTGATGCTCGCGCGATGCACGTCGACGGTCTTCACGCTGATCGACAGATCCGACGCGATCTGCTTGCTGCCCTTGCCGTCCACCACGCCGCGCAGCACTTCCTTCTCGCGCGCGGTCAGCGCATCGAGACGCTGGCGCAGTTCGCGGTGACGCTGGCTGACTGCATGGCGCTGCTGCGCGAGCCGCAGCGCGCGCTGCACGCGTTCGAGCATCTGCTGCGAGTTGTACGGCTTCTCGACGAAATCGATCGCGCCGTTCTGCAGCGCGCGCACGGACATCGGGATATCGCCATGGCCGCTGACGAAGATCACCGGCAGCGTCGCGCCGCGCGCGTTCAGTTCCGCCTGCACGTCGAAGCCGCTCTTCTCCGGCATCCGTACGTCGAGCACGAGGCATGCGGGCAGGTTCACGTCGAAGCGCGCGAGAAAATCGGCCGCGTTCGCGAATCCTTCGGACGCGATGCCGACCGATTCGAGCAGCCACGCGAGCGATGTCCGCATGCCGCTGTCGTCGTCGACGATGTATACGATCGGTGCGGGTGACGTCATCGCGGGTGTCTCGCTGAATATTGGAAGGGGTATCGCACGCTGCGCAGACGAGGCCGGTTGTCGGCACGCCGCGCACGTCGTTCGCTGGGGGTGTGCGGCACATCATAACGAGCCGAAAACCCGCTGAGAACCCCTTCGCGTCCCGCACGAGCGGGCAATCGCGCTTTTTTTCGCGCGCCGCGCCGTGCATCTAGGTAGAACCTTTAGACGCGTTGGCGAGAACGCCATCTCCGTCGTCAATCGTGCGAATGGTCGCCGGCGTTTTCGCGACGTACGCTTGGGTCGTCGTCGGCGATCCGGCGCTGCACCGGCGGCGCCGCACGATCGCCGCTTTCGTTCACTCAGGAGCGCCCATGTCTTCCACGACCGATATCCCGCGACCGGCACGCGTCGAGCCGACCGACGCGCAGAAGGCCTTCCGGCAAGCGATGGCCCACCTCGGCGCGGCCGTCAACGTGATCACCACCGCCGGGCCGCACGGCCGCTGCGGGATCACCGCGAGCGCCGTGTGCTCCGTCACCGATACGCCGCCGACGCTGCTCGTGTGCATGAACCGTTCGAGCGCGATGCACGCGACCTTCGAGCGCAACCGGCATGTCTGCATCAACGTGCTGCCGGCCGAACACGAGCAACTCGCGCGACACTTCGCGGGGCTCACCGACCTGCCGATGGAACGGCGCTTCGACCTGCCCGTGTGGGAGCGCGGCGAGCAGGACGTGCCGGTGCTGCGCGACGCGCTCGCGAGCCTGCAGGGCACGATCGCCGACATGAAGGACGTCGGCTCGCATTCGGTGATGTTCATCGAAGCCAGCACGATTCGCGTGCGCGACGACGGCGACAGCCTGATCTACTTCAGCCGGGCGTTTCATCGCGTGTCGCGCACCGCGTGCGTGCGGTGAGCGGCGTTCAGCGCTTGTAGCGTGTGACTATGCGGCGGCCCGCAACGCGCGCTGCCCGGCCGCGAGCGCGGCACCCGCGAACAGCGTCAGCGCCGAATACACGAGCCCGCGCGCGAGCCCTGCACTGTCCGAGACCCAGCCGATCGCGACCGGCCCGGCGATCTGCCCGAACGCAAAGACCGTCGTGAATGCGCTGATCCCCTTCGCCCAGCCGTCGGTCGGCAGGTTGTGACGCACGAAGGCCGTCGTCGACGCCACCGCCGACAGGAACGTCGCGCCGAACAGCACGCCCGACGCGAATGCGGCCGCCGGATGCACGAACAGCGCCGGCATCAGCGTCGCGATGCCGAGCAGCGCGTTGAGCACGGCGAGCGCCTGGCCGCCGCGCATCCGGTCGAGCAGCCCCGACCAGAGCCGCGCCGACACGACGGTCGCGACGCCGAGCATCACGTAGAACGCGGCGACCACCGTGCCGCTCATGCCCGCGCCGCGCAGCAGCGCGACGATGAACGTCATGTAGCCGATATAGCCGACGCCGAACAGCCCGTAGCCGGCCAGCGCGAGCGCGAAGCGCACGGGGCTCGCCGTCGCCGCCGGCACCGCGCCGCCGCGCGGCGCGCCCGGTGCCGCGTGCGCGCGCTCGATGCGGCGCGCGGCCGACACGGCCACCACCGAGAACAACACGCAGGCGAACGCGAGCGCGAACCACGCGGGCTGCCAGCCATGGTCACCGTGCGAAAGCGTGGCCGGCACGAGCAGTGACGACGCGACGATGCCCCACCCGGTGCCGCCGTAGTAGAGCCCCAGCAGCAAGCCCGCATCGCGCGGCGACGCCGACGCGAGCCGCGCGGCCAGCACGCCGCCGCTGATGAAGATCAGCGCGCTGCCGACGCCGGTTGCGAGCCGCTGCACGAGCAGCGCGTGCATGCCCGACGACAGCCCGCATGCGGCCATCAGCAACGCGGTCAGCACGCAGCCGGCCGCGAGCAGCGTGCGTGCGCGCCAGCGCCGAGACAACCACGGAAACGCGAGCGCGCCGATCAGATAGCCGGCCGCGTTCGCGGTGTTCAGCGCGCCGGCCTGCGCGAAGGTCCAGCCGAGATCGGCCTTCATCGGCGGCAGCAGCAGTGCATACGAGAAGCGCGCGAGGCCGAGCGCGATCGCGCTGCCGAGCGACAGGCCGATCGCGAGCCGCCACGCAGCGATGCGTTCGGGGTCACGGTCGGGGCGGGATCGGGTCGCGCCGGCGTCCGGCCGCGACGGGCCGGCACGCTCCGGTTGCGGCGCTGTGCGCATCGAGTGTCTCCTTGTCTTCTGATGTCGGTCGAAGCCGTGGTGAGTCGCGTCGGTGCAACGTGTGTCGTCTGTCGCGCGCGCGTCGATTCCGACGGTCGAGGCTTCCGGTTCCGTCGGTCGATCATACGCGAGCCGTCGCGGGCCGGGATGCGTTCACGACGCGCCGCGCGGGAGGACGGCAACCGCCGGCCCGCACTATGCGCGCAACCCTGCCGCGAAGGCCGTGAACAACGCGCGCCCTTCGGGCCACTCCGCCAATCCCGCTTCCGCATTCAGATGGCCGCGCGGGCCGAGCAGCAGCGGCGTCGCGCCACGCTCGCTCGCCCACGCGATGCCGCGCCCGGACGGGTCGTACCCGTCGTTCGAACTGGCGATCGCCAGCACCGGCACGCCGCCGAAATCGCCATCCGGCAGATCCGCGAATGCAGCGGCCGCGGCCGGAAATCGCGGACCGCCCGGATCGGGCACCGCAACGAGCCACACGCCGCGCACGACACGCGCCGACGCCGCCCGCCAGTGCGCGAACAGCAGGCAGCCCAGCGAATGACAGATCAACACCGGCGGCGTGGCGGCCTGCACGACGGCTTCATCGAGCGCCGCGATCCAGTCGCGCAGGTCGGGCGCATCCCACGACGCGGGCGCGATGCGGATGGCGCCCGGCAACGCGGCCTCCCAGTGGCTCTGCCAATGCGCCGGGCCCGAGTTGCCGATCCCCGGCACGATCACGATCGTCTGATCCATCTCCGTCTCCACGATTAAGCGAGTTCGCAGTCTGGCGTGCTGCAAACGGGCCGGGAATGGCAAATCATCGGATATTGAGACAATATGCCGATGAATTAACGGCAACGGGAACGCGGACATGTCGAACGGAGAGCTCGATCGCCTGGATCTTTCGATCCTCGAAGCGCTGCAGGAAAACGCGCGGATGCCGCTGTCCGAAGTGGGCCGGCGCATCGGTCTGTCGCAGCCCGCCACGTCGGAGCGCGTCAAGCGGCTGGAAGAGCGCGGCATCATCGCGGGCTACGGCGCGCGGATCGACCCGGCCGCGCTCGGGTTGGGAATGATGGCCATCATCCGGCTGAAGACGACGCACGAACACATCAAGCCCGCGCTGCGCGCGTTCGCCGAGATGCCGCACGTCATCGAGGTGCACCGGATGACCGGCGACGATTGCTTCCTGCTGAAAGTGCTCGTGCCGACACCGGGGCAACTGGAAACCCTCATCGACGCGATTGCCCGCTTCGGCGCGGTCACGACGTCGCTGGTGCTGCGCTCCGAGCCGGCCAAACCGATCGGCAAGGCGCTGCTCGGTTGATGCGCGTCGGAGCGCCGGCACGCCGCCGATTGCGACGATCGCAACGATCGAGCCGATTGAATTGCCGATGAAAAAACGCCGGATGCGATGCGCCGATTCCGAATCCGGTCATTAAAAAAACGACGTCGAATCCGTCATTCGCTTTAACCGTGCTTGACCGCACACGACCGAAAATCCCCGCTGTTTAGCGCGCTTCGGCTAAAAACCTTGCAACGCATTGCATTCGCAAATTCGTCAGACTAATATCAACGCCACTCGTCGCGCATTCACGAAATGCGAAATGAGGAGTGGCCATTTTTCTGCCACGTTTTCATGTTGAAACGCTCATGTTCACCACAGGAGGATTCACATGCAGGATACTCAGCAGATCGAATTGCTTGACTGGATGCAGGAAGACACGCACCCCGAGGCCGTCGACATGATGGTCGAGGACGCCGTGGTGCTGTTCGGCACCGCGCTCTGGCCGGTCTGAGCGGGCCAACCGTTCTCGCGGAAGGGCTGCGGCCCTTCCGCCGTTTCCGGAGACACGCATGCTGAACCTGCACCGCGCGCTGGGCTTCCACCCCGCGCTGCGCGACAAGCTGGCGCGCGGCGAATCGGGAAAACTGCTGGTCGGCCATGACATCCGCAACCGCGACATCGCGTTGCGCGCCTTCTCCGCCCTGCCCGATTCGCTCGACGCGACCACCCTCTGCCTCGAAAGCACCCCGCCCGCCGACATCGCCGCCGCGCTCGATCGCGCCGATCTGTTCGTGCTGCTGTACGACTCGTCGTGCCTGCCGAAGCCGTCGCCGAGCGGCCCGCCGTTCCTCGCGGCGATCCGCCCCGCGATCGTCGAGCACTGGAGCAAGTCGGTACTGTTCAAGGATTACGGCCCGCATCTCGACGAGGCGTTCGCCGAATCGCTCGACGACATCGCCGCACGCAACGGCCGGCTGATCGACGCGGCCTCGCGCGCGTCGCAGATCCGCTTCGTCGACGAAGCCGGCAACACGCTCACGGGCTCGCTTGCGCCCGACCAGAAATGGACGAGCGTGGACGGCATGGGCAACCTCGACGTCGTGCCCGGCGAGATCGCGACGCACGTGACCGACCTCAACGGCTCGGTCGTGTTCAGCGGCACGTTTCTCGGTACCGTGCCGTTCGCGATCAAGTACAAGGTCGTCGAACGACTGGCGACCCTGCGCGTCGAGAACAGCACGATCGTCGACTTCGACACCGACGACGAAGGCTTCCGGCGCGATTTCTCGACCTATCTCGACCGGCATGCGAATCACCGGCGGATCGAGGAATTCGGCATCGGCACGAACCTCGGGATTCGCGGGCTGTACGGCCGCAACGCGGGGTTCGAGGAGCGTCATCCGGGCCTGCACCTCGGGCTCGGCGGCGGTGAAAACGGCAGCCACCATCTCGACCTGATCTTTGCGCGCGGCACGCTCGCGCTCGACGAACGGATCGTGTTCGACGGCGCGTTCGCCGTCTGACGACCCGGCCGCGGCGGCCTCAGGCTTCAGCGGCCTGCGGGCCGCCGAGCCACTTGTACATCACGAGGCAGTCGACGAAGCCGAGCCGCGCGTGACGATACGCGCGCGGCAGGCGGCCGACGATGTCGAATCCGAGCTTCTGCCACAGCGCGACCGCCACCTCGTTCGTCGAGACGACCGAGTTGAACTGCATCGCGAGGAAGCCGCGCTCGCGCGCGACCTGCTGCGAGTGTTCGCACATCAGGCGCGCGACGCCGCGACCGCGCGCGTCCTCGCTCACCATGTAGCCGCAGTTGCTCACGTGATTGCCGGGCCCCGCCGCGTTCGCCTTCAGGTAATACGAACCGAGCAGCACGCCATGCTCTTCGGCGATCCACGTGCACAGCGGCGCATCGAGCCACAGTGCGCGCGCCGCGTCCTGCGTCGGCGCCGGATCGAATGCATAGGTTTCCTGAGCAGCGACGATCGCGCGGTAGGTCGGCCAGAAGCGCGGGAAATCGTCGTCGGTCATCGGGCGAATCGTGATCATGCGGGGTCTCTCGTGATGGAAATGTCAGCAGCCGGGTCAGCGATCGTACCGTGATTCACGAACGGCCGCCGCCTCGTTGCGCGGCGCTGCGAGCAACGTGCCGCACATTGGCTCGCACATCGGCACCGTCGGCGGATTCGCATGCGGCGGCAGCCGGGCGGGCAACACGCGGTCGAATGCGTGGCTGTGCGCGCGACGCACTGCGCACGCTGGCAGCATCAGCGCCGGAACAGGTGGCGGTGACGGCGTGACGATGCCGCAGTCACGCACCACGAACGGGACCGTGGCTCGCGACTTCCCCGATTGGGCTCAACGTGCATGCGGCGCCACCGGGCCGGCTTGCCACGAAGCGACGCTATCTTGCGAAAACCAGACGTTTATTTTTTTCCGTCGCACGCGGCCGTCATGATCTCCCTCAAGCCCCGGCGCGCCGCCGGGGCGCCCCCACCCTCGAGGAGACATCATGAAAAGAAGGTACACCCTCACCACCCTGGCGCTGCTCTGCTGCGTCGGCATCCAGTGCGCGACGCCGGCATTCGCCGAAGAGCCGAAGAAGGTGGCGTTCGTCGACACGGGCAACACCGGGCGCAGCGTGATGGCCGAAGCGATCGCCGGCCAGTTGATCGCGCAGCGCCATGCGCATGTCGCGGTGATTTCGCGCGCGGTCGACGAAGATCCGTACGACGAAAAGCCCGAAGAGAACGGCGTGATCCTGATGAAGCGCCGCGGCATCGACACGTCCGCGCACCGGTCGGTGCAGTTGAACGCCAACGACGTCAGGCATTCCGACGTGATCCTGACGATGACCGACAAACACAAGGAGAAGGTGCTCGCGCTCTATCCGTCGGCCGCCGGCAAGGTATTCACGCTCGCCGAATATGCGTCCGGGAAGCACGTCGACGTGCCCGACGCGTGGGGCAAGCCGATCGACTTCTACGAAGCGGTGACCACGCAGCTCGACACCTATATCCCGGCCGCACTCGACAAGATCGCGACGGCTGCGCCGGCAAAGCAGTAGTGCCGGCAGAACCTGTCGGCTCGCCGCGCGCAACGCGCCGGCGCCGACAGGTTCGTCGTTCACGTCGATCCGCCCGGACACGCCACCCACCGCACGCGCCCGTCATCGGGCCATTCATTGTCTGCGTGTGGCGATGGAGTCCGCTCGACGCCCCCGCCAATCGCGCGGCCGGCCGGCCTGCTTGCGCGGCGCACGGTCGTGCAAGCGTACGACACGCTCAGCGCAATCGCCGCCGAAGCCGGCATCCGCCGCGAATCGCTATATCGCACGCGTTCCCACAACGGCAGCCCGACGTTGAAAACCCTGCTCGCGGTGCTCAAGCATCGGCCCGTGCCTATCCGCCGTCCCGGCGCAACCAGCGCACGCGCAAGACATCACGCGTCACACACAAGCAGCTCACCACCCGCTCACGGGCTCACCATCCACACCAGCAGCATCTGCGCCGGCGCGGCCGCCATCCCCGCCGGCGGATGCGCGAGCGTCGGCTCGACCGCCAGCGCCTGCGCAATCGTCGCCGCGTCGTCGACGGGCGTCGTGCGCACGATCGTCATCAGCCGCGCCGGCCGGTGCAGCGTCTCGCGATACAGCGCGCCGTACCACAGCGGTCGCAAGCCGAGCGCGTCCTGCAACACGTACGGATAACGCCACAGCCGCAGCACGAGGCGGGTTTCCGGCTGCCCCGGATCGACGCGGACGAACACGCGCCGCGTGCTTTCGCCGTGCGTGTAGCGCGGCAGCACCGGCAGCGTGTCGGCCGGCGCCTGCGGCAACAGCCAGCGCAGCGCGGTGGCCGGCGACCACGGCGTCGCGCGCTGCCAGCCGGCCTGCGCGAGATGCCGGTCGAGCGTGTCCGACGTCGCGCTCCATTGCAGCGGCAGATATTCCTCGCGATCGCCGCCGATCTCGGTGCGGCGCAGCGGCACGCGCAGCCATCCGCCGTGCAACCACTGGTCGACCGTCATCGCGACCACGTCGCCGACGTGCGGGCGCGCCGCGCGATCGAGCTGCCATTGCGCGGGCACCGTCCATACGCCGGCCGTCGCGAGCACCACCGCCACCGCGACGACCGCGCCCCTCGGCTGCACGTGCTCGCGCACGCGCCAGTACGCATACGCGCCGGCCAGCAACGCGAACCAGGCCAGCCCGAGGCTCCAGCCGCCGAGCAGGCCCGACAGCCACGTGTCGCCGACATACAGCCGCGCGAAGCCGCCGAGCACGATCCACAGCACCACCGCCGTCACGACCGGAATCCGCCATCGCGCGGGCCGGTCGCGCGCGAGCACCCAGCCGAGGCCGCTGCTCGCGAGAATCGCGAACGCGGCTTCGGCATCGGGCAGCGGCACGTGCAGCGCACCGGGCGGCAGACTCGCCGGCGTCGCGCCGGGCACGCCCGCGCCGAACACCGGCACGAGCACGACCGCCACCCCCACCGTCGTGAGCCACCACGCGGCCGTCAGCCAGCAGCGATGGATCATCAGCCAGACGAGAAACGCGGCCGCGACGATCAGCCCCGTATCGTGTCCGTGCAGCACGGCCAGCGCGCGCATCGCGGCATCCACCGGCGGCGTGCGCAGGTTCTGCAGGAACGCATACAGCGCAATGTCCGCATGCATCAGCGGATCGTTCGCGACGACATCCTGCACGAGCCCCGCGAACAGCCACACGCAGCCGACGAACAGCAGCGCGAACACGGGCACTGCGCCCGGCAGCCCGCGCACGTAGGCGATCGCGTCGTGCAGCCGCGCGCCGAACCGCGGCCAGCGGCGCGCGCACGCGTGCACGCCTTCGACGAACGCCCGGCGCAGCAGCGGCCAGCCGCGCCGCAGCGCGACGCGCACGCCGACCCACACGAGCGCGACCAGCGCCGCGACGACCAGCAGGATCGCGGCGACCCGCACGCTGATCGCCGCGGCCAGCGCGGCCGACGCCCCGAACAGGATGCCCGGCGCGACGTGCACGGGCGCCCAGACGAGCGCCGACACGACGTTGACCGGATAGAACGACCGGCGCGGCAGCGTCGCGCAGCCGACGACGACCGGCACGACCGCGCGCACCGGCGCCAGAAAGCGCGCGAGCACGATGCTCTTCATCCCGTGACGCAGCACGAATTCCTCGCCGCGCGCGTACGCGGCCGCATAGCCGAAGCGCGCCCACGCGTCGCGGATCATCCCGCGGTAGCGCCGCCCGAGCTCGTAGCTGATTCCGTCGCCGACCACGGCGCCGACCGCCGCGACGCCGATCGTCGTCCAGCCGTCGAGCGCGCCCGCGCCGATCAGCGCGCCGGCCGCGAACATCACGGCGCCCGCCGGCACGATCGTGCCGATCAGCGCGATCGCCTCCGCGCAGGCCGTCACGAACACGATCGCGAGCACGAGCAGCGGATGGGCGCCGATCGCGCCGATCCATGCGTGGATCGTGTCGCTCATCCTCCGCTCCAGGGCGGGGCGAACGCGGGGCCGGCAATGGCAGGGGGAGCGTTCATCGTGAGAGGCGCGCGCTCGCGCCGGCGTGGCGGATCAATCGAACTCGTGCTGTCGCGCATCGGCCTCGAGCGGCGCATCGTGGTAGCCGACCGTCGCGATTTCCTGCAGATAGCGCGCCAGAAACGCGCCGATCGATCCGGCGGCCTCGTACTGATGCACATGGCGGAATTCGTGGGTCAGCAGGCGGCGCGTATGCTGCCCGCGCAGCACGTACACCACGTGACCGAGCGTGAGCCCGATCGTCCCCGGCGACAGCAGCCCCGTGTCGCGCGCGATCGCGGCAAGCGAAGGCGTCTCGGGGAACGGCATGCGCTCGACGGTCACCAAACGAATCCGCTCCGGTTGCGCGACGCCGACCGTGCGCGCGTCGTCGGCTTGTGCGGGCGTCAGCGGCGCGCCCTGCGCGATCCCGCGCGCCGCCTCGGCTTCGGCCCATGCGACGGCGGCAGGCAGTGCGGACGGCAGGACATCGGCAAGATCGATCATCGCAGGGCTCCTCGGGGCGGAAGTGGCATCGGGCACCAGTTTAGTCCCGATTCGGGACGGTTCGCGGCGCGGCGCGCGACGCACGGTGCCCGCCTGCTCCCGCCACCGCGGTCATCGGGGAATACCCGGATTCGCGCCGGCTGCGCCGCGTATCTTTCCCGTCGATTATTTCGCTTTAGTACACATTCAGCGCTCGTTCGCGTCGAAAATTTCCCGGATGTGTACCGTTTTCGGATTCGGCGGAATATATTGGTCAGAAGAACGGCCGCGGCAATCGCCGCACGACCGTGCGCGGCGCCATCCCGAAGAGGATCGCTCGATGATCAGGGTAATTCTGGCTGACGATCACGCAGTCATGCGGGACGGACTGCGCCACATCCTGGAAACGGCCGGCGGTTTCGAGATCGTCGGCGAGGCGAGCGACGGCGCGGCCACGCTCGCGCTGGCCGAACGCGGCGCCGCCGACGTGCTGCTGCTCGATCTGTCGATGCCCGCGCCGACCGGCATCGAGCTGATCCGGCTGGTGAAGCACCACGCGCCGTCGCTGCGCACGCTCGTGCTGACGATGCATGCGGAAGCGCAGTACGCGGCGCGCGCATTCAAGGCCGGCGCCACCGGCTATCTGACGAAGGACAGCGCAGCAGCCGAACTCGTGGAGGCCGTCGGCAAGGTCGCGGCGGGCGGCGTGTACGTGAGCCCGTCGGCGGCCGAAAGCCTCGCGCTCACGTTGCGCGCGCCGGCCGCGGTGCTGCCGCACGAGCGGCTGTCCGCGCGCGAATTCGACGTGATGCGCCGCATCGTCGCCGGCCAGACCGTCACGCGGATCGCGGCCGAACTCGCGCTGAGCGCGAAGACGGTCAGCACGTACAAGACACGGATTCTCGAGAAGATGGCGCTGCCGCACGAGGCCGCGCTGGTTCGCTACGCGGTGCGCCACGATCTCGACCCCGGTGGCGACGCATGACGGCCGCCTTCCGCGTCCCGCCCTCGCCGCCGGACGACGTGCCCCCGGACGCGTCGCGCCTGTTCATGTCATCGCTGCCGCCGGGCCGGCGCGAACGGCGGCTCGCGCTCGCGACCGTGCTCGTCTCCGCGGTGATCTTCGCCGCGCTGGCGCCGTTCGCGGGCCGGCCGCTCGCGCCGGGCGGGGCGTTCATCCCCGTGTACCAGTCGGCGATCGTCGTCAACGACATGGTGACGGCCGGCCTCCTGCTCGGCCAGTACGCGATCCTGCGCCAGAGACCGCTGCTCGTGCTCGCGGGCGGCTACCTGTTCACGGGCTTCATGGCCGGCACCCACATGCTGACCTTTCCCGGGCTGTTCGCGCCGACCGGCCTGCTCGGCGCCCGCGACCAGACCACCGCGTGGCTGTACCTGTTCTGGCACGGCGGCTTTCCGCTGGCGGTCGCCGCGTACGCGCTGCTGCGCGCGACCTCGCGAACGACTGGCCCGACCGTGGCCCCGCAGCGCCGCGCGGCGATTCCGGTGGGGCTGTGCATCGCGGCCGCAAGCGGCGCGACGGCCGCGCTCGCGCTGCTCGCGACGGCCGGCCACGACCTGCTACCGCGCATCATGGACGGCAACCGGATGGCCGCGACGATGACGAACGCGATCACGATCGTCTGGGGGCTGAACCTGGTTGCGCTGATGCTGATGTGGCAGCGGCGGCGGCGCCAGTCGGTGCTCGACCTGTGGGTGATGACGGTGCTCGTCGCGTGGCTGTTCGACATCGCGCTGTCGTCGATGCTGAATCACGGGCGCTTCGATCTCGGCTTCTACGCGGGGCGCGCATACGGCCTCGTCGCGTCGGGCGTCGTGCTGTTCGCGATGCTGTTCGAGAACGGCCGGCTGCATGCGCAGACGGTGCGCGCGCTGGCCGGCGCACGCTTCCAGCATCGGCTCGTCGTGCAGCAGAGCGCGCAACTGAACGATGCGAACGAACGGCTCGAACAGCGCGTCGCCGCGCGCACCGCGCAACTGAGCGCGTCGAACCGCGACCTGCGGCGCGAAGTCGAGGACCGCGTACGCGCGGAACGAGCGCTGCAGGCGTCGCGCGAGGAGTTGCGCGAGATCGCCGCGATCAGTGCGAGCGCACGCGAAGCCGAGCAGCGCCGCATCGCGCGCGAGCTGCACGACGAACTCGCGCAGACGCTCGCGACGCTGAAGAACGATCTCGAATGGCTGATCGATCGCGTACCGCAGGACGACGCGCAGCTCGCGCGCAAGATCGCGGCGATGCACGCGCTGGCGCGCGATGCGGTGGCCGCGACGCGCCGCATCGCATCGGACCTGCGTCCGCTGATGCTCGACGATCTCGGCTTCGCCGCGGCGATGCAATGGCTCGTCGAGGATTTCCGGCATCGTCACGGCATCGACTGCGCACTGCATGTCGCCCCGCCGGCGCTGCAACTCGACGAGCCTTACGCGACCGCGGTGTTCCGCATCGCGCAGGAAGCGCTCGCGAACGTCGCGCGGCATGCGGCCGCGTCGCATGCGAGCGTCGCACTCGTGCATGCGAACGATGCGATCGAGCTGACGATTCGCGACGACGGCGCGGGATTCGATCCGCGCGCGCCGCGCAAGTCGGGCTCGTTCGGGCTGGTCGGGTTGCGCGAGCGCGCGTATCTCGTCGGCGGCACGCTGCGGATCGCGACGACGCCCGGCGAGGGAACGACGGTCGAAGTGGAGATTCCGCTGTCGCCTGCGCAGGTGGCGACCGCGCAGCGCGGAGTTGGCGGGCCGCGCGGGTAGGCACCCGGCGAAGGCGACGATACGCCGTCGCCGGCCGATCGGCGACGGCGGTCAACGCGTGGATGGCGACCGCCACGCGCTCGCGTACCTGCTGTCGAACCCGCACGCACCGGCCGGCTCCCCGTTCGTCGGCAACCGCTTGATGAAGCGGTCACCGCGCGCGATCACGCGCGCGCCGCCACCATCCCGCGCTCCGAGCGCATCCACGCGACCAGCGCGCCGATCCCGAGCAGCGCGAGACACACGATCGGCACGATCATCGGCCCGAATGCAGTGCCCGTCACCTTGCCGGCAAACGGCATCAGGTTCTGGCTGAAGAAGCCGCCGAGGTTGCCGATCGAATTGATCGCCGCGACGCTCGCCGCCGCCCGCGCGCCGGTGAAGTAACGCGGCGGCATCGACCAGAAGCACGGATACAGCAGCGGAATGCATGCCCCGCCGAGCACCAGCGCGATGAAGCGCAGCGGCGTCGACGGCAGCACGAGGCTCAGCAGGAAGCCGAGCGCGCCCAGCGCCGCGACGATCGCGATCGTGCGCAGGATGCTCTTCGCGCGGCGCAGCTTCGCGGGCAGCCACAGCAGCAGCAGCACCGCGAGCGCCCACGGCAGCATGCTCAGGAAGCCGTTCGTGCTGCTCGACACGCCGAACGATTTCACGAGCGTCGGCAGCCAGTACGTGACGCCGTACAGCGACGTCGACATCAGCATGTAGGTTGCCGCGAACAACATCACGCGCGGATCGAGCAGCGCCTTCCACGGCTGGCCGTGCTCGGCCTGCGCAGGCTTCTCGCGCTCCAGCGCGGCTTCGACGATCTGCTTCTCGCGCGCGTCGAGAAAACGCGCATCGCGCACCGACGCGGGCAGCACGCGGAACACGACGATCGCGACGATCACCGCCGGGATACCCGTCGCGACGAACACCCACTGCCAGCCCGCGAGCCCCCACACGCCGTTCAGACTCAGCAACACGCCGCCGACCAGCGAGCCGAGCATGTTCGCGAGCGCGCTGCCGAGCGTGAAGATGCCGAGTACCTTCGCGCGATAGCTCTGCGGAAACCACAGCGTCAGGTAGTAGATCACGCCCGGATAGAAGCCGGCCTCGGCGATGCCGAGCACGAAGCGCAGCGCGCAGAACGCCGGCATCGACGTCGTGAAGCCCATCAGCACCGTGATGAGCCCCCAGGTCAGCATGATCCGCGCGAGCCACACGCGGGCGCCGTAGCGATGCAGCGCGAGCGTGCTCGGCACCTCGAACAGCAGGTAGCCGATGAAGAACAGCGACGACGCGAGCCCGAACGCGGCTTCCGTCATCCCGAGGCTGTGCACCATCTGCAGCTTCGCGAAGCCGACGTTCTGCCGGTCGATGAACGCGATCAGGAACATCACGACGAGGATGGGCATCAGGCGCCACGCCATCTTCGACATGATGCGCTGTTCTTCGGCGGACGCGAGGTCCAGGGGGGCGGTAGCGTTCACTTCAGGCTCCTTGCGTGAATCGGTTGCATCGCGATTGCATAACGGTTGCGTAATGGTTTCGAATCGGTTGCGTCGCGGTTGAATCGGCGCCGCGCACGACGGTTGCGCGGGCGCGGGCGTATCGGTGAAAGCGAGCGGCGGGATCAGCCCGACCGGAAGTCGTCGAGCATCGGCGCGAACATCTCGTGCCACGCGCGCGGCTTCGCCTTGATCGTGCCGGCCAGGTACAGGAATTCGACGTAATCCATCAGCTGGTTCGGCAGCACCGAGAAGCGCGTATCGGGCGCCGCGAGCATGCGCATCACGTCGTCGTGCGACACGCTCACGCCCGACGACGACGCATAGAGCGCGGCCGCCGCGCGCGGGTCCTGCACGATCAGGCGGTTCGCTTCGTCGAGCGCGCCGAGAAACGCGCTCGCGAGCGCCGGATGCGTATCGACGAGCCGCTTCGGCGCGAACACGACGTCGAGCGTCATCGGGCCGAGCACGTCGACCGAATTCACGACGCGGTGGATGCCCGGCTCGCGCAGTTCCAGCGTCGAGAACGGCGGCGACGTGAAGTGCGCGGTCACGCCGTTCTCGCGGCGGATCAACGCCTGCATCGCCTGCGGATGCGGCAGGTTCACGGTGATCGAATCGAGCTGCGCGAAATGCGCGGGGCCGAGCTGCCGGCTCGCGACCATCTGCAGCACGACCGCCGACAGCGACGTGCGGATGCCGGGCACCGCGATCCGGTCGGCGCGCGTGAAGTCGCGCAGCGACGTCAGGCCCGGCCGGTTCGCGTTCAGCGACAGCGACGTGGTCGACAGCCCGCTGATGCCGATCACCTCGACGTTCGGAATGCCGCGCGCCCGCGCCCACAGCTCGATGAAGCCCGGTGCGCCGGCCCCGGCGAAGTCGAGCGTGCCGGCCATCATCGCGTCGTTGACGGAATTGCCGCCGTCGAGCAGCACCCAGTCGACCGCCACGTCGCGCACGCCGTGGCGCGCCGCGTGCCGCTCGAACAGCCGCTGCTTCTCCATCACGAGCAGCGGCAGGTACAGCACGCCATAGCCTTTCGAGATCCGCACCGTGAGCGGCTTCGCGCGCACGAGCGCCGGCGCGGCCAGCATGCCGAGCCCGGCGGCGAGCAATGCGCGGCGGCGCGGCGACGTCGTCATGCGCGCGCCGCCGTACGACGGGCGGCACACGGCCACGCGCCGGCCCGCGTCACGCGACGCCGCGCGTTCGTCGTGCCCCTGACTTGCTGCATGTTGCCGTCTCCTTGAATATTTCTGGTATTAATGCCGTCCTTGCGTACTGCATCCGGCTCGACACAGGTTATCGACCGAGTCTGAGAAAATGCTGACATCCCGCCCCCGGGAAAACCCCTAACCACCCATCTGCGAAACGGCACCATGCGCATTCTCGTCGTGGAGGACGATGCCGAAATCGGCGCGGCGATCCGCAGCCGCCTCGCGCGGCTCGGCCACGCCGTCGATCTCGAAACCGACGGCGCGACCGCGAACGGGCTGCTGCGCGTCGAGCGCTTCGACCTCGTCGTGCTCGACGCGAACCTGCCCGGCATGGACGGCTTCTCGGTATTGCGCCATCTGCGCGCATCGGGCAGCACGACGCCGGTGCTGCTCGTCACCGCGCGCTCGGCGATCGACGACCGCGTGAGCGGCCTCGGTCTCGGCGCCGACGACTACCTGGTGAAGCCGTTCGACTACCGCGAACTCGATGCGCGCGTGCAGGCGCTCCTGCGCCGCAACAGCGGCCACGCGAACGACGTGCTGACGCTCGGCGGCCTCGTGATCGACCGCAGCAGCCGTCTCGCGGAACTCGACGGCCAGCCGCTGTCGCTGTCGCGTCAGGAATTCGCGCTGCTCGAAATCCTCGCGAGCCGACCGCAACGAATCTTCTCGAAAGACGAACTACTGAACCAGTTGTTCAGCTTCGGCAACGAGCCGACCGCGAACGCGGTCGAACAGTACGTGACGCGCGTGCGCAGGAAGCTGCAGGGCAGCTCGGTCGAGATCCGCACCGCGCGCGGGATGGGGTATCAGATTGCCGCGCACTGACTGGTTTCCGAAGACGCTGTTCGGGCGCACGCTGCTCTTCATCGCGCTCGTCGTCGCGACCGGCGCGCTCGCGCTCGCCGCGATCGCGCGCTACTACGCGGGGGTCGCCGCCGAACGCGCGTACGACCAGCTGCTCGCCGGCGCATCGATCCAGGTCGCGGAAAACCTCTACGTGCAAGGCGGCGTGCTCGCGCTGAATCCGCCGGTGGCCGCGCTGTCGACGCTGTCGCGCTACGACCTCGTCTACTACAAGGTCGTCGATTCGCGCGGCATCGTCGTGGCCGGCTACCACGATCTCGCGAGCCCCGTGACGCTCGCCGCCGCGAAACAGGGGCCCGCGTTCGCGACCGGCCTGTACCAGGGGCACCGGGTCCGCACCGCGACCATCGCGCGCTACATGCCCGAGGAGAGCACGCCGGGCTGGGCGCTCGTCACCGTTGCGCAGACCACGAATGCGCGCCAGCAGCTCACGAACGACATGAGTTTCAAGGTGTGGACGCTGATCCTGCTGATGAGCGTGCTCGCGATCGGCGCGAGCGGCCTCGCGATCCGGCGCGGCCTGCGCCCGCTCGCGCAGATCGGCGCGATCATCGCTGCGCGCGACCCGGCCGACCTGCGGCCGGTGGCCGTCGACACGCCGAGCGAGATCGACGCGATCATCGGGTCGATCAACGGGCTGATGCACCGCCTCGCCGAGCGGATCAACGCGATGCAGCGCTTCATCGCCGACGCCGCGCACCAGATGCGCACGCCGCTCGCGCGGCTCGACGCGCAGATCGAACTGCTCGACGGCGAAGCCGATCCCGCCCGCCACGCGGCACGACTCGACGCGCTGCGCGCGACCAGTTCGGACGTCGGCCGGCTCACCGGCCAGTTGCTCAATCATGCGATGGTGATTCATCGGACCGAGGCCGTCCCGCTGCAACCGGTCGAACTCGTCGCGCTCGCGAAGGAGGTGCTCGGCCGCACGATTCCGCTCGCCGGCGAGCGCGATGTCGCCGTGGCATTCGCGAGCGACGCGCCGCATGCGTGGATCGACGGCGATGCGATCAGCCTGCAGGAAGCGCTGTCGAACGTGCTGCACAACGCGCTGCTGCACGGTCACGCGGACGACATCGTCGTGTCGGTCGCCACCGCGCATCACGCCGACGGCGCGGTCACGCTGACCGTCACCGACAACGGCCGCGGGATTGCGCGCGAGCACTGGGATGCCGCGCTGCAGCCGTTCGTGCGGATCGCGCCGGACGGCAGCGAACGGCGCACCGGGTCGGGCCTCGGGCTCGCGATCGTGCAGGAAGTGATGAAGGCGCATGGCGGGCGCGTGGGGTTCGCGTTTCCCGACGCGGGCGGGTTTTCAGTGGTGCTGACGTTTCCGCGCGCGGCGCAGCGCGATGCCGGGAACGCGTGAGCCGACCGTGAGCGTCGGCGCGCGCGCGGCGCGGCAAACACTCAGTCGTCGCGGTCGTCGTCGAAACGATTGCGCTGCGCATGCGTCGCCACCCGCCGGTCCAGCTCGTCGTACCGACGATCGCAAAACAGCCGGCACAGCGTATCGACGTCCGCGCGCGCGTCGACGTCGATCGTGTCGACATGCTGCTCCAGCTTCCCCTTGCCGATCCCGAACAGCCCCTTCTTCATCCGCATCGACACCGCGTTCAGCTGAAAGCCCGCCGCGTGCGCGTCGCTCAGCGCGGTCACCCACAGCTCGCGCTGATCGTCGGCCTGCTGCAGCACGAGCGCCGGCAACGGGCCGTCCTGCGTGTCGTTCCATTCGGCATGCTGCGCGGCCCACGGGAATGCGTCGAACGCACGGGTAAACGACGCGTAGTCCGTCTCTCCCTGCGGATCGAGCTGCTTGAAATCGTAGCCGACTTTCTGAATGGAATACGTCAACATGGTGCGGCGCTCCCGGTAGCGGTCATGGCGACCGAACGTCAATCTACCCGACAATCAGGCGTGCATGCCAATTTTTCGCCACGCCCGCTATGCCGCCACCGCCTCTCCGCCCAGATACGCATCGCGCACGCGCTCGTCGTCGAGCAGCGCGGTCGCGGGCCCTTCGAGCACGACGCGCCCCGTCTGCAGCACGTATCCGTAATGCGCGATCTCCAGCGCGAGGCTCGCGTTCTGCTCGACCATGAACACGGTCACGCCCTGCCGGTTGATCGTATCGATCAACGCCAGCACCTTGTCGACGTAGAGCGGCGACAGCCCCATCGTCGGTTCGTCCATGCAGATCAGCTTCGGTCGCGCCATCAGCGCCCGCGCCATCGCAAGCATCTGCTGCTCGCCGCCCGACAGCGTGCCCGCGCGCTGCGTCAGCCGTTCGCGTACCCGAGGAAACAGGTCGAGCACGCGCTCATAGTCTTCCGCCACCGCCGCGCGGTCGCCGCGCGTGTACGCGCCCATCAGCAGGTTCTCGCGCACGCTCATGTCGCCGAACAGCCGCCGCGCCTCGGGCACGGCCGCGATCCCGCGCCGCACGCGCTGCGGCGTGGCGAGCGTCGTCACGTCGTGGCCGTCGAAGCGCACGACGCCGCGGCGCGGCCGCATCAAGCCGAGAATCAGCTTCATCGTCGTCGACTTGCCGCTCGCGTTGCCGCCGAGCAGGCTGACGATCTGCCCGCGGCCGACTTCGACGTTCACGTCGAAATGCACCTGCACCGGCCCGTAGAACGTGTCGAGGTGTTCGAGTTTCAGCAGCGCATCGGTCATGGTCGTGGTGATGGTCGTGGTCGTGGTCGTGTCGGGTCCGGAAGTCGGTGCGCTCATGCGGCCGCCTGCGCCGCGCGCTCGGCCGGCGCGCCTCCCGCATGGCGACGGCCGAGGTACGCCTCGATCACGCGCGGATCGTGCCTCACGTCGCGCGGCGCGCCTTCGGCGATCTTCACGCCGTTGTCGAGCACCATCACGCGGTCGGACACGCGCATCACGAGTTCGAGCTTGTGCTCGATCAGCAAAATCGTCAGGCCGCGCGCCTTCAGCGACTGGATCAGTTGCAGCATCTCGGCCGTCTCCGTCTCGTTCATCCCGGCCGTCGGTTCGTCGAGCAGCAGCAGGCGCGGGTGCAGCGCGAGCGCGCGGCCGATCTCCACGCGCCGCCGGTTCGCATACGACAGGCTGTGCGCCGGGTGATCGATGCGCGGCGTGAGCCGTTCGCCGAACCCGGCGACGATCGCGCGCGCCTCGTCGCGCAGTGCGGCTTCCTCGTGCCGCACCGCCGCGGGCCGCACGAGCGCGCGCAGCACCTCGGCGGCCGCGCCGAGCACGGGCCAGCCCGGCCGCGCCGCGCGCAGCCGCGCATGCGCGCCGATCAGCACGTTGTCGAGCACGCTCAGGTTGCCGAACACGCGGCCATGCTGGAACGTGCGCGCGATGCCGAGCGCCGCGAGCCGCTCGGGCGCGGTGCCCGTGATGTCGCGGCCGTCGAACGTCACGCGGCCGGCATCGGGCCGGTCGGCGCCCGCGATCAGGTTGAACAGCGTCGACTTGCCCGCGCCGTTCGGTCCGATCACGCTCAGCAGCTCACCGTCGGCGAGCGTCAGGCTCGCGCCGTCGAGCGCGGTCACGCCGTCGAAGCGGCGCGTCAGGCCCTGCACGTCGAGCAAGGGTCGAAGGGTCGTCATCGCGTGTCTCCTCACACCGTGCCGAGCAGGCCCTGCGGCCGGAACCGGACGAGCAGCAACAGCACGAGGCCATAGATCAGCATCCGGTAGTCGGCCGCCCAGCGAAACAGTTCGGGCAGCCCGATCAGCGCGATCGCGCCTGCGATGCCGCCGAGCACGTTGCCGAGCCCGCCGAGGATCACCATCGTCAGCGCGAGGATCGACACCTGCGAGTCGAAGGTCTGGTGATTGATGTAGCTGTACAGATGCGCGGCAATGCCGCCGCTCACGCCGGCCGCGACACCGCCGACCGCGAACGCGATCGCCTTGTAGCGGTTCGGCGCGATGCCGTGCGCGCGCGCGGCGACGTCGTCCTCGCGCACCGCGCGCAGCGTGCGGCCGAGATGCGAGCGCAGCAGCCGGACCTGCACGAGCGCGAATACGACGAGCACCGCGAACGTGAACCAATACGCGGCACGTGCGGTGGTCGCCCACGGCAGCGGCGCGATGCCGGTGATGCCGAGCGGGCCGCGCGTCAGGCCGTCCCAGTTCAGGATCACGAGGCTCACCACTTCGCCGATGCCGAGCGTCGCGATCGACACGTAGTGCCCGCGCAGCCGGAACGCCGGATAGACGAGCAGCGTGCCGAGCACGGCGGTGATCGCGCCCGCGCACGGAATCGTCACGGCCGGCGACCAGCCGAGATCCGACGACAGCAGCGCCGACGCATACGCACCGATCACGAGCAGCGCGGCATGGCCGAGCGAGATCTGCCCGACCGTGCCCGCGACGAGCGTGAGGCTCAGCGCGAGCAGCCCGTACAGCCACGCGTTGGTCAGTGTCTGCAGCACGTACGGCGACGCACCGAGCCACGGCAGCACTGCCGCCAGCGCGATCAGCCCGACGAGCAGCGGGCGCGGCACGCGCACGGCTTTCACGGCCGCGAGGAAGGTACCCGTCATCGGCTCCGGCGGCAGCGCGCGGTTCGCGCTGAACAGCCCGTTCGGCCGCCACACGAGAAACACGATCAGCAGTCCGAACGCGAAGAGGTCGCGATAGCTGGTGCCGAACAGCGCGACGCCGTAGCTTTCGACGAGACCGAGCAGCAGGCTGCCGGCGATCGCGCCCGGCACGTTGCCGAGCCCGCCGATCAGCAGCGCGACCACGCCCTTCAGCGTCGCCTGGAAGCCCATCGCCGGATCGATGCTGTTGTAGTACATGCCGACCAGCAGCCCGCTCACGCCGCCGAGCGCGCACGCGATCGCGAACACGGTCTGGTTCACGCGGTCGACGTCGACGCCCATCTGCAGCGCCGCGTCGCGATCCTGCGCGGTCGCGCGCACGGCCCAGCCGAGCCGCGTGAAGCGCAGGAAGCCGTACAGCAGCGCGGCCGCCGCGATGCCGATGCCCGCGATCAGCAGGTCGAGCGAGCCGAGCGTCGCGCCGGCGATCCGCAGATGCCAGTCGGGCAGCGGCGTCGGCACCGCGCGCGGGTCCGCGCCGAACGCGAGCTGCGCGAGCTGGTCGAGGATGAAGCTGATGCCGATCGTCGCGAGCAGCGGCGCGATGCGTGCCGCGTGGCGCAGCGGCCGCAACCCGATCCGCTCGATCGCGACGCCGAGCGCGCCGCAGCCGACGACGACCGCCGCGAGCGCGACCGGCAGCGGCAGCCCGAAGCGCGTCAGGCACAGCCAGCCGATGAACGCGCCGACCATGTAGACCGAGCCGTGCGCGAAGTTGATCAGGTGCGACACGCCGAAGATCAGCGCGAGCCCGACCGCGAGCAGCGCGTAGATGTTGCCGACGATGAGGCCGTTGAGCGTGTAGTCGAGCCAGGAAGCCATCACGATGCGTCCGTTGCGTGCATTCGGTTCAGGTTCAGCGCGCCGCGAGCTGCGGCTTCGCACCGTCCCACAGCGCCCACTGCCCCTGCTTCACGACGAGATACACGGTGCGCGCGCCCGCGACGCGGCGCGTCTGCGGGTCGAAGCGCACCTTGCCGAAGATCACGCTCGGCACGTCGGCGATCTTCGCGAAGCCATCGTGCGCGGCCTGGCGCGTGGTGCCGTAGCGGCGCAGCACCTCGGCCGACAGGATCAGCGCGTCGTACGCGCGGGCGACGAAAGAATCGGGATCGGCATGGAATTTCGCGCGATAGCGCTGCACGAACGCCTGCACCTCGGGGCGCGGCTCGGCCGGAAAGAAGTTCGATTCCGTATAGACGCCGTCGACGGCCGCGCCGCCCAGTTCGAGGAATTTCGGCGAATACACGGAGCCGACCGCCGCGATCGGCAGCGTGACGCCCGACGTGCGCGCCTGGCGCACGATCTGCGCGCCGTCCGCGTAGTACGAGATCAGCACGATCGAGTCGGGCTTCGCTGCACCGATCCGTACGAGCGTCGAACGGAAGTCCTTTTCGGTCGGCTGATAGCCTTCGGCCGCGACGACCTGTGCGCCGAGCCCCGTCACCGCCTTCGCGAAGATGTCCTTGCTGGTGCGGCCCCAGTCGGTGTTCAGGTACAGCACCGCGATCCGCTTGAAGCCGAGTTCCTTCACCGCGTAGCGCGCGAGCAGCGGCTGTTCCTCGGCCTGGCTGAGCGCGGTGCTCCACAGGTAGTCGCCGCCCTTCGTGAAGTCCGGATGCGAGTTCGTGAAGCCGAACTGGATCAGTTGCCCGCGCTGGTAGATCGGCGACGCGGCCATCGACGTCGCGCTGGAGAAGTCGCCCAGCTCGATCGCGATGCGCGGATCGGCGACGAACTTCTGCGCGATCGCCACCGCCTGACGCGGGTCGCTGCGGCTGTCCTGGAAGTCGATCGCGAGCGGCCGGCCGTGAATGCCGCCGCTGCCGTTGATCTCGTCGAGCGCGAGATCGAAGCCGCGTTTCCATTGTTCGCCGTACTGCGCGTCCTGGCCCGTGAGCGGCCCGCTCACGCCGATCACCACCGGCTCGCCCGACACGCCGGCCGCGAGCGCGCCGCCCGTCGACAAGCCCCATGCGGCCGCGAGCGCCGCCACCGTGCCCAGCACGCGCCGCCATGCGCCGCGTGCGTCGTTCCCCGAAACGTTCATGCGTCCCCCAGCTTCAGTCAGTCGAAAAGAGTGAGGGCATGTAACCATCCGGTTCAGGACGATCCAACGAAGTTTTGCGCATATCGATATCGCGCGCGGCGCGAAGCGGACGAGCCCCGCGAACGGCGCTGCGCCCACCCGCGTCGCGCGATGCAGCGGCGCGCGTCGCATCGCATTGATTCGATTGGCGTTTCGTTCATGTCATCGGTCGCAACCGACGCACGCTCGCGCGCGACCGGCGCTCGCGACGCGCGTGCCGTTCGCAGGATTCGCGCTGTCGATAGCAAAAATCATTATATGAATCGCGCATGATCGCGCTCCTACAATGCGCAAATCGCATCATCGGAACGCGTCATGGAGCTGCATCAACTCGAAGCCTTTTCCGCGGTCATGTCGGCCGGCAGCGTGACCGGCGCGGGCGAACTGCTCGGCCGCTCGCAGCCGGCCGTCACGCGACAGATCCAGGAGCTCGAAGCCGATCTCGGCTACGCGCTGTTCGACCGGCACGGCCCGCGCGTCACGCCGACGCGGCGCGCGTTCCTGCTCTACGAGGAAGTCGAACGCTCGCTGGTCGGCCTGCGCGCGATCGAGGCACGCGCCCGGGCGCTCGGCGACGACACGGCCGAACCCGTGCGCATCGCGGCGACGCCTTCGCTCGCGGCCACGCTCGTGCCGGCCGCGCTCGCCGCACTGCCCGACGGTGCCCACGCGCCGCATTACCAGTTGCGCAGCGAATCGGCCGAGCACGTCGTGCACGAAGTGCTGGCCGGCACGGCCGATGTCGGCGTCGTCACGCTGCCGATGGCGCATGCGGGGCTCGACGTGCACTGGATCGCGCAAACGCCGTGCGTCGCCGTGCTGCCCGCCGGCGACCCGCTCGCGGCGCAGCCGCGCATCGCGCTGCGCGATCTCGCACGCCGCCGCATCGTGACGGTCGCGAACCGGCACCGGCTGCGCCAGCGCATCGACGCGGCGTTCGCGGCCGCGCGTGTCGATGCACGCGTGTTCGTCGAAACCAATGCGTCGCTGAATGCGGTGATGGCCGCGCGCGCGGGCATCGGCATCGGCATCGTCGATCCGGCGACGGGCGTCGCGCTGCCGGTGGACGGGGTGGTCGCGCGCCCGCTCGACGTCGACATTCCGTTCGCGTTCGGCGTCGCGACGCCGGCCGGCAAGGCGCGCACGGCGGCCGTCGATGCACTGCTCGATGCGTTGCACCGGACGACGCGCGCATTGCTCGACGACGTGGTCTTTCACGACGCCGCCGCGCACGACGCACTGCTGCGCGGCGACCGGCTGCGCACCGAACGTACGCCGCGCGGTGCCGTGCGCGCGACGCGTGCACGCCGTACGCGCGCGGAGGCCGCATGACGACGCCCGCCGCATTGAATGCACTCGAAGCGCGCCTCG
Organism: Burkholderia metallica; assembly: GCF_001718555.1. Taxonomy (NCBI): domain Bacteria; kingdom Pseudomonadati; phylum Pseudomonadota; class Betaproteobacteria; order Burkholderiales; family Burkholderiaceae; genus Burkholderia; species Burkholderia metallica. The sequence continues at coordinate 519,318 of NZ_CP013403.1, read as the reverse complement.
CGCAAGACCTGCGCTGGCTCGACCTGCCCGCGCCGTCATGGGTGCCGCCGCGCGAAGCCGACGGCACGCGCGTGCTCGACGTCGCGATCGTCGGCGGCGGCATGGCCGGGCTCGCGGCGTCCGCCGAACTGCGCCTGCTCGGCATCGACAACCAGTGCGTGATCGACCGCGCGCCGGCCGGCTACGAAGGGCCGTGGGTCACGTTCGCGCGGATGGACACGCTGCGCTCGCCGAAGCAGCTCGCCGGGCCCGCGCTCGGGCTGCCCGCGCTGACGTTCCGCGCATGGTTCGAAGCGCAACACGGCCGCGACGCGTGGGACGCGCTCTACAAGATTCCGCGCACGCAATGGATGGACTACCTGCGCTGGTACCGGCGCGTGCTCGACCTGCCGGTGCGCAACGACACCACGCTCGTCGCGCTGCGTCCGCGCGACGACGGCCTGCTCGCGCTCGACGTGCGCGGCCACGATGAAGCCCGGACGCTGCTCGCGCGGCACGTGGTACTCGCGACCGGCCGCGACGGCCTCGGCGGCCCGTACGTGCCGCCCGTCGCGCAACGCGCGCCGCGCACGCGCTGGGCGCATTCGTCCGAGCCGATCGATTTCGCGGCGCTCGCGGGCAAGCGTGTCGGCGTGGTCGGCGCGGGCGCATCCGCGTTCGACAATGCGGGCACCGCGCTCGAAGCCGGCGCCGCACGCGTCGACCTGTTCTTCCGCCGCGCGGACATTCCGCGCATCAACAAGCTGACGGGCATCGGCAGCCCGGGCCTCGTGCACGGCTATGCCGATCTCGACGACGCGACGAAGTGGCGCTTCATGCACTACGCGCTGACGTCGCAGACGCCGCCGCCGCGCGACAGCGTGCTGCGCGTGTCGCGTCACGACCATGCACATTTTCATGCAGGCAGCCCGATCGAGACGCTCGTCGAACATGCGGGGGGCCTCGACGTGACGACGCCGCGCGGCCGCCATACGGTCGACTTCCTGATCTTCGCGACCGGTTTCCATTCGGACTGGACGACCCGCGCGGAATTCGCGTCGTTCGGCGCGCAGGTGCGGCGCTGGAAGGATCGCTATCGACCGGAACCGGGCACGTGGCTCGACGAACTCGCCGAGTCGCCCGATCTGGGCCCCGCGTTCGCGTTCCAGGAACGCGAGCCCGGCGCATGCGCGGCCGTCACGCGCATCCACTGCTTCAACCACGCGGCGAGCCTGAGCCACGGCAAGCTGTCCGGCGATATCCCGGCCATCAGCGCGGGCGCCGCGCGACTCGCGCGCGGGATTGCGAGCCGGCTGTTCGACGCGGACCGCGATCGTCACTACGACGCGCTCGTCGCGTATGCGAACGCCGAGCTGCAAGGCGACGAATGGCGCGACGCCGACGCGTGAACGCGCGTCCATCGATCACATTGACGACGAAGGGAACCCGAAAGATGACTGACTCCATCACGCCGGCCGATGCGCCGGACACGATCGACGCGATCGCCGGCCTGCGCGCCGACGATGCGGTCGCCGCGCTGCGCCGTGCGCGCGACAAGGTGCGGCTGCATACGCGGCTGAGCGAAGCCGCGCTGTTCGATCCCGCGTTGCCCGATCTTTCGCTTGCCGAACGACTGCACGCGGCACGGTATGTCGCACACGCGTCGAACGCGCACGCATTGGCCGATGCTTATCGGGCACGACTGATCGACGCAGGCGGCACGCCCGACGATATCGCACGGGCAGATGCCGATGCATTCGACGCATTGCCCCGCCGCATCGGCGCGATCCTTGCGCATGCGCGCCTGCTGACGCGCTCCCCCGTCGACGCGCGCCCGTCCGATCTCGACGCACTGAAGTCGGCCGGACTCACGACGCCCGCGATCGTCGCGCTGTCGCAGCTCGTCGCGTTCGTCGCATATCAGTTGCGGGTTGCCGTTGCCGCGCGCGCGCTTCAGGCCCATGCCACCCGGGAGGCCGCATGACGACGGCCACTCACGGCTTCACGTCCGACACGCTCGGCTGGCGTGCGTGGCTCGATACGGTTTCGCTCGATGCGGCGACGCCCGATCAGCTTGCGGTGCTCGATGCGAGCCATCCGCAAGCGAAGACGTCCGACTATTACCTGCTGCTCGTCCACTTGCCCGAGATCCTGCGGCAACGTTCCGGCGTATTCAACGCGATCATGTACGGCCCGGGCGGGCTGTCGCGCGCGGAGCGCGAACTGGCAAGCACGGCCGTGTCGCGCGTGAACGGCTGCGTGTATTGCGCGTCGGTGCATGCGCAGCGCTTCGCGCAGCTCGCGAAACGCACCGACGCGATCGAGCAGGTGTTCGACGATCCGGCCACGGCCGGCACGACGGCGCGCGAACGCGCGATCGTCCGCTATGCGATCGCGCTGACGGAGCGGCCCGATACGGTCGACACGACCGACATCGCGGCGCTGGAAGCCGAAGGGCTGACGCATGAGGAGATTCTCGACCTGTCGCACGCGGTCGCGATCTTCGCGTGGGCGAACCGGTTGATGCTGACGCTGGGCGAGCCGGTGTTTCCGGAGCCGGCGGCCCGCGCCTGACCTGTGGCGATACCTGCACCTCGACACGGGATCGGCCCGATCGCGGCGCGACATCGCGTGCCCATCTGCGTCATCGGGGACGCGCATGGCGCGCGCCCGGCCTGCGCGTCAAAACACGCCCGGAATCAGCCGGTACCGCACCTTCTCCTTGTACGCACGATAATCCGCATCTTCCGACAACACCCTTTCCTCGAGACTGATCCGCCCGATCTGCAGCAGCATCCAGGTGGTGATCATGAACACGTTTCGCGCGCTGTAGTTGGCGAGCAGGAAACCGATTTCGGACAACAGGTAGGACGCATAGATCGGGTGACGCACGAACCGGTACGCACCGACCGAAACGACCCCGCGATTGGCGGGCAGCAGACCGAACGAGCGCCCCAGTGACAGTTTCGCGCACAGCTGGCACGCAATCCCGCAAAATTGCAAAGTTGCGCCGGCCCACTCGGGAATCAGTTGGGTACTGGCGTCCAGTTGATAGGCGAGGCAGTAGAACGAGCCGCCAACGGAAAAGCACACCGCGACCGGATGCCAGTCGCGCCGCTTCGGCAATTTCGCGAATGCCGACAATCCCACGGTCAGTGCCGCGGAGACCAGCAGCAGGATCAACGTGATCCGGCCCGGATTCTGGCGCCACGGTAGATAAGCCAGATAGGCAAACAGGCCCAGCACGGTCACCGAGCACACGCGAGCGCCCAGTTCGACCAGATTGATCGGCTCCGACGCCCCTTCCGCCTCCGCGGCATGCGGCATCCGGGCGTCTTGCGCACATTCCCCCCGCCTTCCGGCATCCTGTGTGACCTGTGTCATCTTGTCGACCCCGTCATTCATGCGTTTTTTTATTGCCGATTCAGATTAGCATGCCGAACCAGTTCAAGCGGGCCCAAGTTTTGACTTTGTGATGCGGATTAGTGTAATTCCCGAGAATATCGCCGAATGAAAAGCCGGAAGGGTTGAATATCCCGGTTGCCGCTCGGTACGCCGCATTCCACACTCCGGGCGGATGAAACGATTCCCGTTCTGCGGAAATCGACTGGCTCGTATTACGACGGAATCGGGCCCGGGTAAACGCCATGTATGCAATGGCTGCGATCGCAACGGAAACGACGCCCGGCCGCGCACTTCGCGCCGGGCCGCCCTTTCGTACGGCCGCCGTGGCGTCGCCGGGATACCCGCGTCACGCCTTGTGCGTCGACAGCAAAATACTCGTCTCGGTACTCGCGATCCCGTCGATCAGCCGGATCGCACCGAGCACGCGATCGAAGTGCTCGAGCGAATCCGCATGCAGTTCGGCGACGAGATCCCAGCGCCCGTTGGTGCTGTGGATCGACGCAACGTTCGGATGCCCGCGCAGCACCTTCACCACTTCCGCGCCGCGATTGCCCTGTACGGCGATCGACATCAGCGCGCGAATGCGGTGCCGCTCCGCCGCCGGCTTGAGCCGCACCGTATAGCCGACGATCACGCCGTTCTTCTCCAGCCGCGTCAGCCGGTTCTGCACGGTCGCGCGCGCGACGCGCAGTTCCTTCGCCAGCGCGACGACGGGCAGTCGCGCGTTGTCGCGCAGCAGCGCGATGAGCTGTCGGTCAACGTCGTCGAGCGTGATCATGAACGGGCCTTCCTGTTGAGCGTGAGCCGGCCGCCAGCATGCCGGACGTCGTGCATTTCGATCCATGCGAACCGAACAAACTGCCGGATCTGGCTGGCATTTTGCCAAGTCTATCGATAAATCTGCCACTTTTGCCGTCTTTTTGTTGGCTCGACTCGCGGAAATAATGACTCCATTGACCGGCTGAACACGCCGCGCCGCCGCTTTCCACAAGGCCCGGACCCGCGCCGAAACACCGCCCGGTCGACCCGAGCGCCAGGACACCCGTACCGGCACTGAATATGGAGACAGACCGATGACCCGCTTCCTCGACGTTCCCGCCACCGCGCGACTGATCGCCCAAACCGGCGTCACGACGTTCCTGCGCGAACTCGTCGACACGCTGCGCGCCGATTACCTGCACTGGGCCGACTTCGACAAGTCGCCGCGCGTCGCGTGCCACTCGCGCGACGGCGTGATCGAACTGATGCCCGTCGCGAACGCGTCGCTGTTCGCGTTCAAGTACGTGAACGGCCACCCCGTCAACGCCGCGCGCGGCATGCACACGGTGATGGCGTTCGGCGCGCTGGCCGAAGTCGATACCGGCTACCCGCTGCTGCTCGCCGAACTGACGCTGACCACCGCGCTGCGCACGGCCGCGACGTCGGTGCTCGCCGCGCAAGTCCTCGCCCGCCCCGATTCGCGCACGATGGCGCTGATCGGCAACGGCGCGCAGAGCGAATTCCAGGCGATCGCGTTTCACACGCTGCTCGGCATCGACGAAATCCGCGTGTTCGACGTCGATCCGCACGCGACCGACAAGCTCGTGCGGAACCTCGCCGCGTACCCTGAACTGCGCGTCGTGCGTGCCGCGTCGACCGCCGACGCGGTGCGCGGCGCCGACATCGTGACGACCGTCACCGCCGACAAGGCGTACGCGACGATCGTCACGACCGACATGATCGAGCCCGGCATGCACGTGAACGCCGTCGGCGGCGATTGCCCCGGCAAGACCGAACTCGAGGCGGGCGTGCTGCATGCGGGCCGCGTGTTCGTCGAATTCGAGCCGCAGTCGCGCATCGAAGGCGAGATCCAGCAGATGCCGGCCGACTTCCCCGTCACCGAGCTGTGGCGCGTGCTGCAGCACGAGACGACCGGCCGCGAACGCGCGGACGAAGTCACGGTGTTCGACTCGGTCGGCTTCGCGCTGGAAGACTACTCGGCGCTGCGCTACCTGTATGCGCTCGCGCAGCAGCACAACGCGGGCGTCGAGATCGCGCTGATTCCGCCGGCCGTCGACCCGAAGAACCTGTTCGCGCTGATCGACGACCCGGCCGCGATCGCGCAAGGTCACGCGGCGTACGTGACCGAAGCCGTCGTCGCGCTCGCGCGCTGACCGTCATCCGCGGGCGGCCGGCTCGCCGCCCGCTTTCCTGCCTTCGCTCCCGTCTTTCATGAACCTCGTATCGATCCAGGCGCCGGCCGCCGTCGTGATGATCCGGCCGCACCGCTTCCTGCCGAACCCGCAGACCGCGGCCGACAACGCATTCCAGCGCACGGCCGGCGGCAGTGCGGGCGGCCCGCAATCCGGCGTGTCGGCCGCCGCGCGCGACGAAGTCACGGCCGCCGCGCAGATGCTCGCCGATGCGGGCGTGCGCGTGCATGTGTTCGACGATCACGGCGAGCGCGACACGCCCGATTCCGTGTTCCCGAACAACTGGTTCTCGACGCACCCGGGCGGCCACGTCGCGCTGTATCCGATGGCGAGCCCGAACCGCCGCCGCGAGCGGCGCGCGGACGTGATCGAGATGCTGAAGGCCGAGTACCGCGTGCAGGACGTGATCGACTATTCGGGCCTCGAATACGACGACGTGTTCCTCGAAGGCACCGGCGCGATGGTGCTCGATCACGTCGCACGGATCGCATACACCGCGCGTTCGCGCCGCGCCGATCCGGTCGCGCTCGAACGCTTCTGCACGCACTTCAATTTCGAGCCGATCTGCTTCGATACGGCCGATGCCGACGGGCGGCCGATCTATCACACGAACGTGATGATGAGCGTCGCGACCGAGTTCGCGATGGTGGGCCTCGACCTGATCGCCGACAGCCGGCGTCGTGCCGAGATCGCGCAACGCCTGACTGAAACGGGTCGCGCGGTGATCGCGCTCGATCAGTCGCAGATCGCGAACTTCGCGGGCAATACGCTGGAATTGTCGGGAAGAAACGGGCGTGTGCTTGCGCTGTCGCGGCGGGCGTTCGATTGCCTCACACTTGACCAGCGCGCGACGATCGAGCGCTCCGCGCGGTTACTGCCGCTCGACGTGCCGACGATCGAACTGGCCGGCGGATCGGTGCGCTGCATGCTCGCGGGGATTCATCTTGCGCGGCGGGCGGCCGCGCCGGATGCGATCGCCGTGGAATCAACCGCATCGCCACGCGAGACGACGCCGCAAATCTGACCGGCAGGCTCATAAAGCGCAAACGGCTGCCGATGCGATGCAACGGCTGCCGTTTTTTCGTTCGAAGGGCGTTGAATCGGCGAGTGTCGGCCCGCATCGGCAACGCTGCGGAATGCTCCGGCGTCCGAACGATACCGGCGCCCGCGGCGCCGCTCACCCGGCCAGCAGCTTCAACCCGGCCGGCAGCGTTTCGCCGAACACGCGCGCCGTGTCGGCTTCGTCGAACGCGATCACTTCGCGCACCATGTCGATCCATGCGGCCGACGCATTCGCGGCGGACAGGCGCTTGATCACCGCGTCGCGCGTATCGTCCGGCAAGTCGCGTGAACGGTCGCCCGTCATCCGGGCAATCTGCGCGGCCGCGAACGCGGCCGGCTCGACCTGCTTCCAGTCGAGCGCGAACAGCGCATCGAGCCAGCCTTTGGCGACTTCCGCCGGCACGACGCTGTGCGCGCTGCCATAGAACGGCCGCCGCGCGCCGATGCGCCCGAGCGCCCACGCACACAGCGCACGCTCGGCCGGCTTCTGCAATTGCGCGATCAGGCGCTCGGCCAGCTCGACCTTGCGCTCGACGGGCAACCGTTCGAGCGAAGCGGACAGCCGCGTCATGTCGGCCGGGCCGACCTTGCCCGGATCGAACGGCAGCTTGCGCCGCTTGTCGTCGGACGGTTCGAGGAACGCGATCGCGTCGCGCACCTGCGTCTGCGCATCGTCGTCGAGGCCGCCGGCCACGCGCCGCCACAGCGTCCACCACTCCGACCACACCTGGCCGTCGTTCACATATTGAATACCGTCGTCGAACAGCGGCCACAGCTGCTCGATGCGCCATGCATCGAGCGGATGGCCGAAGCCCGGGCGCAGGCAATAGCCGGCGAGGTTCAGCCACGCGCGTTCGTGATCGGCCGAGCGCCGGCGCCGCCGCGCCCGCGCCAGCAACGCATCGAACAGTTCGCGCGCGAGCGCGACGTCCCACTCTTCGCGCGGGCCGAGCACCTGTTCGAGCTGCGCGCGCAGCCGGCGCGTGTCTTTCGGCGTGACGCCGGCGGCCTTGCTGCCAAACGAGCGCTCGATCAATTCGATCGCCTGGTCGAGACGCGGATGCCGCGCGAGCGCAGCGTCGTCGCCCTGCGCGGGCGCATCGCCGCGCAACTGGAATTCGAGCCGCCAGCGGCGCGACGCATCGTCGGTCGCGATGCAGTGCATTTCGAGCGTGCCGACCTCGGTCAGCGACGCGGTGAGCTTCACCGGCGTTTCGCGTGCATCGCTGCCCGCCCGCCGCTCGACGACCGTCGCGATCGGCGGCAGCCGCACGAAATCGCCGCCGTCGAGCTCGACGAGGTCGCCGGGCCGGTATGCGGTGTCGGCCACCGTCGACACGAGGTGGAAACGCACCGGCTGCCCGAGTTGCAGCGCGAACGTGCGATCGTCGAGCCGGATCTCGTGCCCCTCCTCCGCGCCGCGCGGCAGCAGGCAAACGCCACGCGCGGCGGCACCTTCCGCACCGTCGTCGAGCACGAGGAAATAGCTGCGCGCGGAACCGCCGCCGATGCGCGGCGCATGCCCGGCGCGCGCGAGCCCGTAGGCCACCGCACCGCGCGCGACCGCCACATCCGGATGCGCGTTGTGCAGCACGTCGAGCGGCGCGCCGCGCCACGCGCCGAGCGTCTGCGCGAGACGGCCGGCGAGCGCGCCCGCGCGGAACACGCCGCCGTTGAGCAGCAGCGTGTCGGGCAGCGGGCCTTCCGCATGACGATTCAGGAACGCGGCGACGTGCCGCGTGACGGCCGCGTCGCTCGCATACGGCAGCCCGAATTCGACGATCGCGGCGCGCGCACGGCGCGGCAACTCGCCGGCTTCGACCTGCGGGAAGAACCCTTCGACGACAATCTGCTCGACTTCCTGCCGCGTCAGCTCGGCCGAACGCGCGCCGCCGACGAGCTTGCTGCCCGCGCCGAGCAGCGTGACGTTGACGGATTCGGGTGCATCGTCGCCGAGCAGCCGCTCCTTCGCGGCGCGGCAACGCTCGACGAGCTGCGACAGGCTCGCGGCGGACAGCCGCGTGCCGGGCTCGGTCAGCCGCGACTCGACCAGGCGCGCGAGCGCGAGATCCATGTTGTCGCCGCCGAGCATCAGGTGGTTGCCGACGCCGACACGCGTGAAAGTCGGCTCGCCGTCGTCGCCCGGCGCGACATCGACGAGCGTGAGGTCGGTCGTGCCGCCGCCGACGTCGCAGATCAGCACGCGCCGCGCGGCGGCGAACGTGTCGCGCAGCGTGTCGCGCTGGCCGTACAGCCAGTCGTAGAACGCGGCCTGCGGCTCTTCCAGCAGCCGCAGCGCGGGCAGCTTCGCGCGCCGTGCGGCCTCGACCGTCAGTGCGCGCGCGCCGTCGTCGAACGACGCAGGCACCGTCAGGATCACGTCCTGCTTCGCGAGCGGCGCATCGGGAAAACGCGCGTCCCACGCATCGCGCACGTGCGCGAGATAGCTCGCGCTCGCGTCGACCGGCGACACCTTGTCGACGCCGTCGGCCGCGCCCCACGGCAGGATCGCCGCGAGCCGGTCGACCGACGCGTGCGACAGCCAGCTCTTCGCGCTGGTGACGAGCCGGCCCGGCACCTGCGCGCCGAGCGTGCGCGCATAGCGGCCGATCACGGGCGGCAGCGCGTCACCCGCGCCGCCGTCACGTGCGCCGGCCGCCTGCCACGGCAACCGCAACGCGTGCGCCGCGAGCTCGCCGGCCGCCGGGTGATAGCGCACCGACGGCAGCAGCGGCTGCGCGGCCACCGCGCCGGGGCCGACCAGCTGCTCGACGTCGAACACGCGGATCGCGTCGGAACCGGCCTCGACGTATGCGACGACCGTATTGCTCGTGCCGAGGTCGATCCCGACCGTATAACGCTTCATCGCGCTCAGGCGGCGCCGCGCACGTCGAACTCGACCTTCCAGCGCTCGTTCGTGCCGCTCGGGATCGCCTCGAGTTCGAGCGTGCCGGCTTCGGTCACGCGCGCATGCAGCTTCACCGGCACGACCTCACCGACGGTGCGCCCTTCGGCCGGCAGCGTCGCCTGGATTTCTTCCAGTTCCTGCAACTCTTCCGCCGACCAGTAGTCGAGCAGCGTGCCGACCTGGTCCTGGCGGCGCACCGACGAACCGAAGAAGCGGAACTGCACCGGTTCGCCGACGACGAGGCCGAACTCCTGCGGCGGCAGCGCCGCGTCCGAGCCTTCCTCCATCCCGAACGGCGCGACGCACAGCGCCTGCACCGGCGGTTCGAGCCCCGGCACCGCGGGCATCGCCGATTCGATCGCGACGTAGTATGCGCGCGCCGTGCCGCCGCGAATGCGCACGCCACGGCCGCGCTTCACGTAGCCGTAGTACGCGGCGCCACGCGCGACCGCGAGGTCGAGATCCGCGCCTTCGAGCAGGCGCGCGGGCGGCGCGCCTTCGGCGGCGAGCCAGCTGTTGAGCGTATCGAGCACGCGCTGCGTGAGCAGCGTCGACTTGAACACGCCGCCGTTGAACAGCACGGCGGTCGGATGCAGGAACGTCGCGCCCGGCGGCAGCGTGCGCTGCACGCCTTCGAGCGTGTCGAGCGCCGCGACCTGGCGGCCGAGGAACGCCGCGAGATGGCGGGTGACGCCCGCGTCCTGCGCATACGGCAGGCCGAGCTGCGTCAGGCCGACGCGCGCGCGGCTCACCGGGCGCGCGGCCGCATCGACCTGCGGGAAGAAGCCTTCCAGGATCGTCTGCGTGAGTTCCGCGCGCGTGAGCTCCGTGCGGATCGACCCGCCGATCAGCTTCGAGCCGCGGCTCGGCACGACGAGCGGCACCGCGTCGGTCGCCGGATCGGACAGCAGCGTTTCCTTCGCCGAGCGGCATGCGTACGTGAGCGCGCGCAGTTGCCATGGATCGGCCTGCGTGCCCTGCTGCGCGAGCTTGCGCGCGACCACATGCGCGAGCGCGAGGTCCATGTTGTCGCCGCCGAGCAGGATGTGCTCGCCGACCGCCACGCGATGCAGTTCGAGATTGCCGTCGCGCTCGACGACCGCGATCAGCGACAGGTCGGTCGTGCCGCCGCCGACGTCCACGCACAGGATCAGGTCGCCGACCTGCACCTGCTTGCGCCAGCCGCCCTGGCTCTTCTGGATCCAGCTGTACAGCGCGGCCTGCGGCTCCTCGAGCAGCGTCATCCGCGAGTAGCCGGCGGCGCGTGCGGCTTCCGCCGTCAGTTCGCGCGCGGCCGGATCGAACGACGCGGGGATCGTGACCGTCACGTCCTGGTCGGCGAACGGTGCGTCGGGATGCGCGTGATCCCACGCTTCGCGCAGGTGCGTCAGGTAGCGGATCGAGCTTTCCAGCGGCGACACGCGCGACACTTCCGGCGGCGCATCGCTCGGCAGGATCGCCGCGCGGCGATCGACCCCCGGGTGGCACAGCCAGCTCTTCGCGCTCGACACGAGGCGGATCGGCGTGCCGGCGCCGCGCGTGCGCGCCATCTCGCCGACCGCGAAGCCGCGCGAGGCCGTCCACGGCAGCGTCAGGTCGCCCTGCGTGAGTTCGCTTTCATGCGGCAGATAGAGGAACGACGGCAGCAGGTCGCGCGACTCCAGCGCGCCGGGCGCGGTGAGCTGCGCGATCGGCAGCACCTGCTGCGTGATGGCTTCGCCGTCGCTCGCGGCGCTGTCGACATACGACAGCGCGCAGTGGGTCGTACCGAGGTCGATACCGATCGAATAGCGCGGATCGCTCACAGTTCCACCTCCGCCGGTGCGACGACGGAAGCGTCGTGGCTGCCGGTCAGCTTCGGCAGGCGCACGTCGGCCACGCGCCAGCCGCGATGGCTGAGCGTGCCGCTGAACGGCGCCGAGCCGACCACGTTGCCCGTCACGCGCACGGCCGTCGCGTCGAAGCCGGCCGGCAGCGTGACGCGGCTGCCTTCGGCTTCGTCGCGCACCGGCACGATCGTGAAGTGTTCGCGCAGCGCGGCGCGGCAGCCGTCGTGCACGAGGCGGGCGGCGGCGCCGATGTCGGCGTCCGCGTAGCCGGCGATGTCTTCCTCGACGAAGTCGATGAAGCGCGCATCGCGCTGCAGCAGACCGAGCAGTTGCAGCGCGGCCTGCGGGCTCGCTTCGCGCAGTTCGGGCGCCGGCGCTTTCACGGGGGCGGCGGCCGGGGCCGGGGCCGGGGCGGCAGCGGGTGCCGGCGCGACCGGTGCCGGGGCGCCGTCGCGCACGCGCAGCACGCCGGCCGCGAACTCGCGGTTGCCGAGCACGGAGAAGAACGTGCCGACGGCCAGCGACAGCCGGCCGAAGAAGGACAGGTTGGATTCGGGCATGGGGTCTGGACTCCTGTGGGCTCGCGACATGGCGAGCGATCTTGCCTGGGCGCCCGGCGGCGGCGTGCGGATTGCGCGCTGGCGCCGCCCGGCGCGTGATTCGGTCGCGCCCTCGCGGGTGCGGAAAACCCGTATTTTGCCCTGTGGCGGGCGAACCGGGCAGAAGTTGGGGGACAGAACATGTCGGCACGCCGGTTTCGCGCCGCGCCGGATTGCGTCGAACGCCACGTCATCGACGGCCGGCCGCGATGCTGCGGCGCATCAGCGCGGCTTGCGCCGCGGGGCCGCCTTCGCTTCGAATTCGCGCGACAGCATGCCGAGCGTGACTTCGCCGAAGCGCGCGAGCAGCGTCGTCTCGGCCTCCTTCAGCGTGGCCGACAGGTGCGCGTTCACCGCCTGCTCCACCAGGCATTCGGCGTCGTCGTCGGTGACGAGATCGGAGAACAGCGGCGGCTCGCCCACCGCGCGATAGACGTCGAGCAGCGTGATGTCGTCGAGCGCGACGCTCAGCACCCAGCCGCCGCCGTGCCCCTTCTCCGACTGCACGTAGCCGCAGTCGCGCAGGCCGCCGAGCAGGCGCCGCACGACGACCGGATTCGTGCACAGCATCGTCGCGATCGCGTCGGACGTCATCGGGCCGTCGGCCTGGTCCATGTGGATCAGCGCATGCAGCATGCGCGACAAACGGCTGTCGGTTCTCACGGGCGGAACTCCCTTCTCTCGAAACTTTTGAAGTTGCATGAATGATACCATCGCCCTATCATGCAACTTCTCGTGTTTCATGAGTTGGCCGCCAGCGGAACACGTTCGTCATTCACGCAGGTTCAGGACAAGGAGCGGGTGCATGCATGACCACCATGAAGTGATCGTGATCGGCGGCAGCTTTGCGGGGCTGTCGGCGGCGATGCAACTGGCGCGGGCGCGCCGCCGCGTGCTCGTGATCGACGCCGGCCGGCCGCGCAACCGCTTTGCCGCGCACGCGCACGGCTTTTTCGGGCAGGACGGCAAGCCGCCCGCGCAGATCGTCGCGAACGCCGCCGCGCAACTCGCCGCGTATCCGACCGTGCGGCGGATTGCAGGCGACGTGCGCACCGCCGAGCGCGATGCCGACGGCCGCTTCCACGTGACGCTGGCCGACGGCAGCCGTGCGAGCGCCGACCGGTTGGTCCTCGCGACCGGCATCCGCGACGAACTGCCGGCGCTGCCGGGGCTCGCCGAGCGCTGGGGCGTCAGCGTGCTGCACTGCCCGTACTGCCACGGCTACGAGGTGAGCGGCCGGCGGCTCGGCGTGCTCGCCACGCATGCGCTGTCCGTGCATCAGGCGATCCTGATTCCCGACTGGGGCCCGACGACGTGGTTCACGCAAGGCGTGGTCGAAGCGAACGACGAAGAAGCCGCGTTGCTCGATGCGCGCGGCGTGCGCATCGAGCGCTCGCCGGTCGTGGCCATCCTCGGCGACGCGCCGCGTATCGAAGCATTGCGGCTCGCCGACGGGCAGGTCGTGCCCGTCGATGCGCTGTTCGTCGGCGCGCGCACGGCGATGGCGAGCGATCTCGCGCAGCAACTCGGCTGCGCATTCGACGACGGGCCGCTCGGGCCGGTCGTGCGCGTCGATGCGGGCAAGCAGACGAGCGTCGCCGGCGTCTTCGCGGCCGGCGACGCGTCGACGCCGATGACCAACGCGACGTTCGCATCGGCGTCGGGTGTGATGGCCGGGGTGGCCGCGCACCGGTCGCTGATAGTCGGGCTCGGCCGGTAACGGTGCATAGCCAGGGGGCCGCGATCCGGATCGACGCACCCGCAGCGACGTCCAGCGCATGCCGCGCGTCGTTGCCCCGCTGCCGGCGAACGGCACGCTCGTCCGGCTGCCGCCCGACCGGCATCTGCTGCCCGTGCCGGTAACGGCGCTGCTGCCGCCGCGCACCGGCCGTTGCGCGCGGCAGCGCATGACGCGCGCAACGGGTCGTGCGATTCCGATTCTGACGATTAATCATCGCTTAATGCCGAATTAGCGCGGCGTTAAACCCGAAGTCCGTCGACGCATCTACAGTGTCCGCATCGGCAACCCTCTCTATCCCAGGCAACGCATCGTGGACCTTCATACCCTCAACACCCCGGCCGCCCTGATCGACGTCGGCCGCATGCGCCGCAACATCGGCCGCATGCAAGCGCATCTGGATGCACTCGGCGTGACGTTCCGGCCGCACGTCAAGACCACCAAATGCGCGCACGTCGTCGAGGCGCAGCTTGCAGCGGGCGCGCAGGGCATCACCGTGTCGACGCTCAAGGAAGCCGAGCAGTTCTTCGCTCACGGCATCCGCGACATCGTCTACGCGGTCGGCATGGTGCCCGCGAAGCTGGGCCAGGCGCTCGCGCTGCGCCGGCGGGGTTGCGACCTGAAGCTGCTCGCCGACAGCCTGCCGGCCGCGCACGCGATCGCCGAATTCGGGCGCGCGCACGGCGAGCGCTTCGACGTATGGATCGAGGTCGACGTCGACGGCCACCGCTCGGGGATTCCGCCCGACGCCGACCTGCTGATCGACGTGGGCCGCGCACTGGCCGACGGCGGGATGGCGCTCGGCGGGGTGCTCGCCCACGCGGGCTCCAGCTACGAATACGACACGCCCGAAGCGCTGGCGGCCATCGCCGAGCAGGAACGCAGCCGCACCGTGCGGGCCGCGCAGCGTCTGCGCGCCGCCGGGCTGCCCTGCCCGGTCGTGAGCATCGGTTCGACGCCCACCGCGCTCGCGGCGAAACACCTCGACGGCGTGACCGAGGTACGTGCGGGCGTGTACGTGATGTTCGACCTCGTGATGCACAACATCGGCGTGTGCAGCCTGTCCGACCTCGCGCTGTCGGTGCTGACCACCGTCATCGGGCACCAGGAAGAGAAAGGCTGGGCGATCGTCGATGCGGGCTGGATGGCGATGAGCCGCGATCGCGGCACGCAGCGCCAGGCGCACGATTTCGGCTACGGACAGGTGTGCACCGAACACGGCGACGTGCTCGGCGACTACGTGATGAGCGCAGCCAACCAGGAGCATGGAATCGTGTCGCGCGCGGGTTCGCCCGATTCCGGCATCGCGCAACGGTTTCCGATCGGCACCCGCCTGCGCATCCTGCCGAATCATGCGTGCGCGACGGGCGCGCAACATCCCGAGTATCAGGCGATCGGCGAAGACGGCAGCGCGCAGACGTGGCCGCGCTTCTACGGGTGGTGACCTGAGCGCGCCGCCGCGTGGGCCTGGCGATGAATTGACTATTTGTCCAAATCTGGACAAAATTTAAAAACCTCGATTTGCGTGGCGCCATCAGCGCCTGCCCGAACATGCCGACAGACGCCCGACTCCTGCTGCTCGACCGCGATGCGGTCGAACCCGCTCTCCACGCCGAGCAAGTGACGGCGGCGGTGCGCGAAGCCTTCGTGCTGCACAGCCAACGGGCCGGACGGGTGTTCCCGGTGGTCCGCGAGAAGCTGCATACCGGCGGCGTATTCGGCATCAAGTCGGGCGACGTCGCCGGCCAGGATCTGCTCGGTTTCAAGGCAGCCGGATTCTGGCCCGGCAACCGTGCGCTCGGCGGCGAACCGCATCAGGCCACCGTCGCCTTGTTCGACCCGGCGACGGGCCGTCCGCTGTGCATCATGGACGGCAATGCGATCACCACCGCGCGAACCGGTGCCGCCGGCGGCCTCGGGCTGCAACTGCTCGCGCGTCGCGACAGCACGCGCATCTGCGTGTTCGGCACCGGCGTGCAGGCGCGCGTGCAGCTCGACTACGCGCTCGCGCTGTTGCCGCAACGGTGCACGGTGCAATACGTGAACGTCGGCGGCGAGCCGGACCCGCGGTTCGAATCGGCGTTCCGGGAACGATGCGCGATCGGCGTGGCGCGTGACCGGAACGACGCGGTGGCCGACAGCGACGTGGTCATCACGGCAACGCCGGGCGGCGGCCCGCTGTTCGAAGCGGACGCGGTTCGGCCGGGCACCCACCTGACCTGCGTCGGCGCCGATACCGCCGGCAAGCGCGAGCTTCCGGCCGGCGTGCTGGAACGCGCGCGCATCGTCGTGGACGATCACGATCAGGCGCGCAGCATCGGCGAGTGCCAGTGGGCGCCGGATTTGCCATGCACTGAAATCGGTGACATCCTCGCCGGAACGACGCCGGTCGACCGCGCGCCGCACGAGATCACCGTCTTCGACATGACCGGGCTCGCGCTTCAGGACCTGACCGTCGCACGCTTCCTGTATCGACAGGCCCTCGAACACGGCACCGGACGCTCCATTCCGTGGCCCTGGTAAACGACTTTTCTTCAACCGCCATGCGTGTCACCCAAGTTTCCGCCCTCTCGTTCGACCTGGACGACACCCTGTGGCCGTTCGGGCCGTCCGTCGTACGGGCCGAAGCGTCGCTTCGCGCGTGGCTGATCGAGCACGCGCCGGGTACGGAGAGCGTGCTGTCCACACCGCAGGCACTGAGCGAGTTGCGTGAGGAATACGAACGATTGTGCCCGGAGCTTGCCGGCGACTTCCGCGCGATGAGAATCGGCTCGATCCGGCTGGCGCTGGAGCGCGCGAACGAAGATGTCGCGCTCACCGAGCCTGCGTACGCAGCGTTCTATGCGGCGCGCAACCGGGTCGAATTCTATGAGGATGCATTGCCGGCGCTCGCGTGGTTGAGCGCACGGTTTCCGTTGGTCGCGGTGACCAACGGCAACGCGGATCTCCGGCTGACCGGCGGCGGAGAATTCTTTCGTGCGACGCTCAGCGCGCAGACGTTCGGGGTCGCGAAGCCGGAGCCCGGGATATTTCATGCGGCCGCGCAAGCGCTCGACGTGCGGCCGGCGGAACTGCTGCACGTCGGCGACGATTACCACCTCGATGTCATAGGCGCGTTGAATGCGGGGCTTCAGGCGGCGTGGGTGGTTCGCGATACGCATCCGGAAACGGAGCGGGTGCCGCAGCTGGCCGCGACGCGGCATCTTACGTTCAGTGATCTGTCGATGCTGTGTCGCGTGCTTGGTGGGCCTGATGAGGTGGTGTAACGGCGAGTGGTGGAATGGATGCGAGCGTTCGCCGAAGATCATCGTTCTGATAGAACAGCGTCGTATGTCGCGTCTTCGCCGGCACCGACAGGAAGCATCCCGATCAGGGACAATCTCACGAAATCAGCATATCTACCCGTCATCGAACGTCTCATCACGATGCAGCAGTGCGGCTTGATAATCAGATAAAGACATACTCATGCGTGGTTGGATCGTCCCATGCTTGGGCAGGAAGGTTCGCTATGTTCAGCAAACAAGCACCGCTCTTTTTGGCTCCCTCCGCATTTGCGATGCACCCATGAGGCGGAAGACTACGCGCTGATTCAAAAACAGCTCGACACGAGCGCAACCCTGCACTTTTTGTAGTGTGCGCCTCTTTCTACCGCAATTTAGAAGCCACTCTTACGACTCGATCAGATACGCTCGCATCGTGCGCCCAAACAGCCCATTCAGTACTATCAAATCCATCGAGCACCATCTCATATCCGCGAAAGTCCTTCCGTTCCACCCGGCCGCGGGAAACCGGCCTTTCAAGTCTGGCCGCAACGATTTGACAATCGATAGTCTGATCCAACGCACGAGCAAAGTCGTTCAACTCAGCCCAAGTCATGGCGATACCATTTTCTGAAGAACGTACCGCCTCTTCAAAAGAGGCCATGGCTTGGCCACCTGGAGCACAACCGATCCCGTAAAAATCGAGCACATACCAAGTCCATTGGCTACCGGGAACAACTGTCAGTAGTTCTTCGAGCGAGATCTTGGAACCGTCTGACCGATTCATCGGAAACGAGCGCATTTGCATCATGGCATCTCCATCGGAACTGCGGGCCCGTGCTGCCGTGTTCCTCCCGTCGGATTGGGGAGCCAATTGTGCTGATGGGGACACGGATGGTTTTGGGGGCGACCGTGGTCAGTGAAATCTATATCGCGTGTGGGAACGAGATTTCTGTTTGCATCGTAACCCCATTCTCGTGCCTGGTTGTACGCACCTCGACGTCCTTCCTTCCTGCCCAATTGCGTGTGCGGTACGTCTACGTCAGGCACCGGATTGCCGTGATTGTCGCGAGGTAGCGCTCTGTCGGCCCAGAAAATGCCAGGGCAAGGACATTTGCATGTCAGCCCAAGCAGGTCGATCCACTGTACCGGATTGGGCGCGTACTGATAAACTTTTTACCCCGACGCACCCACTCTGCGTATACGCCGCAATCCCCTGTCCATCAAGGCTTCCAGCCTGCTCGCACTTCACTGCACGGAATTTTCCCCCGAAAGCAACTTTCCCGTACCACACGCTCAGAGACAGGGATAATGCCCCTTCATTCAACGCCTATCGGCTCTCAAGGTTGTATTTGGCAACTCTAGAAACGTCTTCATCTTCATCTTGTACAAGTCTCCTGATGATAGAAATGGGAGCCTTTTTATTCGAGGCGATACCTTGCCGAACAACTGCGTCGAGATCCTTTGATAGAAGCTCAAATAATCCATCAGACAACTTTCTCCTCACGGCAACGGAACGACGAACATCAGGCTCAAATTTACAAAGCAATGTCAAGATCTCCAGTGGGACTGTCTTGTTATGAGCAACCCACTTTCTATATTCCGGAAATCTATCGATGACATCTTTCCACACTGAAACAGGAGCCTCTTCAGTCGCAGCGCGATCATATTCATCCTTGATCGAACTCGCTCGCAGAGCTACGAATTCCTCAGCAGAGTGAATCATTTCGAGTCCTTACACTTCAATGAGTCAAAGTCAATGCTCTTGCCCGTGTCGCTCTTGTGCTTATTCATGTAATCGCCATAGACGTCGGCGTCTGCCACCCATGCACCATTCTTGTCGTACACCTTCCAGGCACTGTTCCCATGCCCTGTTTGATCTTCAGACCACCACATGCCAGTGCCCGGATCTCGCACATACTTAGCGTAGCCCACGCCCGGCACGTTGCCTGAACATATCCTGTCAAAACGATTTACTTCCCACTTGCCTCTACATGGGCATTTTGCGTTCTGGTTCGCTTTTGAAGATGCTTGTTTTCTTCCAGCGCCTACAGGCGCTTTCGACAATCCGAACGGGTCGACCCACTCGATTGGATTGGGCGCGTACTGATAGAAGTTGATACCACGAGCCAACCCGATAGGGTCCTTCGAGATGAAGCGCCCGGCGTTCGGATCATAGTACCGATGCCGGTTATAGTGCAGCCCTGTCCAACGCCATCTTCAACACGGCACTATTCTTTCACCCACCAATTCAGAAGCGTATCGTCACTAGAGTCCTCAAAATTTTTATACACGTTCGCGTAGTACCATTCGATCCCCGTCCGCCTCTTGAAATCGTCGAAGAAGCGATTAATTGCTTCGATACCATTGATCGACGGCACCGATAATGCAAGGTTTCCGCCATTCATACCGTCCAAGCTGCCACCTAACTTTTGGCATACCTCACGCTCCAGCCTTTCCACTTCAAGCCGAGGAACTTCGTCGGCGTAAATTTGGACACAAAAATTTCCGCCTCGCTTCAAAATGGTGGCTGGCTGATCAATGTCAGCTATTTTGATCAAGTCACCCTTCGCGAGATTCAGTGCGAGCCCCGGCGATGAGAGCAATTCATAGGAGCCGTCTCCAAGGGACATCGCGGGAAGCTCCTCATAGACGGGGCCTGCGTCGTTGTGCCCCGCATACACGTTGACAAGACAACGTTTTTTCTCAGCGTCCATATGGTGCTCCACAGCTTCCACGTTCAACACAAGACATGCCTTCCTTCACGTAGCCGCTACTCCCTGCACTCAAGTTGCAAGATGCTCCTTCAAGTTCGACATTAACGTCGGATAGGTTCCCACCATTTGCAGTGGCGACGTTCCTGTGACCCAAATGCATGTCATTGGGATTCGTTGATGTTTGACCGCACCGCCAACATTTGTAGATGCCCGTCTTGTTTGTCGCCAGTAAGCGCTCGCGACAAGCGGCTTGGCCAGCTCGGCTACCTCCGCCTATGCGACTCGCAGCCATCTTCTCGTTGGTAGCGCCGTCCCCGTCCGGCAATGCGAATGATGACGGCGGCTTCTTCGCCAAACCCAGTGGATCGATCCACTCGACCGGGTTAGGCGCGTACTGATAGACGTTGATGCCACCCGCAAGCCTGATCGGGTCTTTCGATACGAACCGTCCGCTACTCGGATCATAGTACCGATACCGGTTGTAATGCAGCCCCGTCTCGTCATCACAATACTGCCCCTGGAACCGCACCGGGTTTCCCACCTCATTCCGCTCCGGCACCTCCCGCCAGACCGTCTTCTCGCCACCCCAGGCTCGATACCGCCCCAGCCACACCACCTTCCCCGATTCATCCAGCAACTCCTGCGGCGTCCCGAGGTGATCGTTCTGATAGAACAACGTCGCATGCCGTGTCTTCGCCGGCACCTGCACGAACCGCCCATCCGTGCCCGTCGCGATGAACGCCGCCTCCACCAGCGTTTCGTCCAGCCGCGCCAGCGGCACGAACGTGCCCGGTTCATGCAGGTACAGCGACGCGCCCTGCCACTGGTGCCGCTCGATGAACGTGTGGAGCCGCTGTGCCACCGGCACCGAGTCCGGATCGTCCGGATTCTCCCGCACCACCTGCGTCGCGCGATGCGCGCGCGAATCGCGCTCGTGCAACGCCAGCGGCGGAATATGGAACCGCTCCTCCATCAGCAGCACGTCGCCGTCCCAGGTGAACACCGTCCGGTCGATGCTGCCGTCGTTTTTACCGACCTCCTTCAACCGCCGCCGGCCGAACGCGTCGTACATGAAGCTCACGCGCAACGCCGGCCGCACCGTGCCCGGAATCGACCTCACGCCGTTCGGCGTCCACTCGCGCCGGTCGACCTCGTTCGCCGCCGGCGGCTTCGCATAGCGATCGGCCTGCTTGAGCCGATTCGCCGCATCGTACTCGTACAGCCACGTCACGCCGCCCGGTTCCGTCTTGCGCACCAGATTGCCGTGCGCATCGTGCTCGTAATGCGTGCGATTCAGTTCCTTCAGCACGTTGCCGATGCACTTCGGCAGCGACTTCTCCCACTGGGTCAGCGCGTCGAGTTCCTCGGCGATCCGCAAGCGTCGCGCAAGCTGCGCCTCCGGCAACCGCTCGCCCGGGTGGGCGTCCCACCACGCGCGATCCTGCACCATCTGCCGCTGCATCCGCGCCGACGCCGACTCGACCGTTTCCTCGCTCGGACGCGGCGGGATCTTCTCCGGATCCACCGGATTGCCAGCCGGATCGAACGCGAACACTTCCTTCAAGTCCAGCGTCGTCGCTTTCAACAGACGCCCGGTCGGGTCGTACGTGTAGTCCGTGACGCCCCGCGTGCGATCCTCGATCCGCATCAACTGGCCCGCCGCGTCGTAGCCCATCTGCCGGCCGGCAATCCAGTCCCTCGGTAACGTCTTTCGTGCGTCGTGACGGACGATCATCCGTTTCAGCCGGCCGGCCGGATCGTATTCGCGTGTCTGCTCGAAGCCGGGGTATTGGCGGCGCGTTTCGCGATGCAGCGCATCGCGCTCGAAGTCCACCAGCGGCCGGCCGTCCAGCAGCACGCCATGCAGATGGCCCGAACCGTAGCGCAGCCAGTCGATCGTCCGCGTATTCGGCAGTTGCGTGCGGATCCGGTTGCCGAGCACGTCGTATTCGTGCCGGGTCACCGTCGTGTAGGTACCGTCGCTGTCCGGGTAAATCGTCTGCTCTTCGGCGATCAGGTTATCGGCATCGTTGTAGTGCAGATGCACGCGGCTGTGATATCCGTGCGCGGTCGTCAGGCGCCCGCGGGCGTCGTAATAGAAGTGCTCGGTCACCTGGCCCCGTCCGTCCGGCCCCTTCGTCTCCCGCCGCGTCAACCGGCCAAGCGGGTCGCGTGCGTAGGACGTCTCGATGTCCCCTGTCTGCGAACCGGTCAGTTGCCCCGCATCGTCCCACTGATAGCGGGTCGTGCTGCCGTCGAAGTCCGTCTGTTCGACGATGCGTCCCAACCGGTCGTAGCCGAACCGCGTCTGATCCCGGTTCTCGTTGGTCAGCGTGTCGAGCCGCCACTGTCGATCGTATGCATATGACAGTTCCCGTCCCGCGGCGTCCTTGCGCCAGGTCGGCTGCCCGCGTGCATTGAACGTGTACTCGGTGACGTGGCCCGCGCCGTCGCGGTAGGTGCGCAGGTTGCCCTCTCCGTCCCACGTGAAGCGCTCCTCGGCGCCGTTCGGATACACGACACTGACGACTTGCCCTCGCGCATCGCAGCGATACCGCGTGTCGTGACCCGCGGCATCGGTGACCCGCGACGGATGCCCGCGCTCGTCGTAGCCGTAGCGTGTCGTTTGGCCGGAACAGTCGGTCGCCTCCGCGAGCCGCCCTCCGTGGTCGTAACGGAAGCGTTTTACGCCGCCCTTCGGATCGGTGAGCGACAGCAGTTCGCTGCGCGCGCTCCACGCGTAGCGGGTCGTGCGGCCTGCCGCATCGGTCACCGCGACCGGTCGGCCAAGTGCGTCGTACGCCGTTTGCGTGACACGGCCGTCCGGGATCGTCACCTTGACCGGCAAGCCCGCTGAATCGTATTCGGTGCGGGTCGTGTTGCCGAGCGCATCGGTTTCGGCAGTCAGCCGACCCTGGTCGTCATACGCAAAACGCTGCGTGTGGCCCATCGCGTTCCGGGTGCCGACCAGACGGTGCCGTTCGTCCCATTCGTACGATTCGGTCGAACCGTCCGCATGTTCGACCAGCACGATCCGGTTGTGGAAATCGTAACGGTGAATCGTCGCATGGCCGTCCGCATCGGTCACTTTCGTGTACCAGTGTTCGCGGTGGTACTCGAAATGCGTGTCGTCCTGGACGTGCTGGCCTTCGTGGCCGTACCAGGTCCGCACGCACCGGGCGTCGGCGGGCGCGGGCATGCCTTCGCGTCGGCCCGGCCAGTCCCATGCGAGGTTCGCGGGGTGCCCGTTGAAATCCGTATAGCGCGTGAGCAGATGTTGCTCGTACGCATACGTGCGGCGAAAGCCGAGCATGTCGATGTGGCCGGTCAGATCGCCTTCGGCGTTATACGTGTAGCGCGCAAGCGCTTCATTGGCGAGGCCCGGAACGCCTGCACGGTAGATCGCCGAGACGCGGCCGTCGACGTACTCGATGCGGATCGTGTTTGCCGCGCCGTCGCCGATCGTGGCGAGTTCACCGGCTGCGTTGTAGCTGAAGCCGAGGCCGCAGCCGTCGCGGTTGATGCGGGAGACGAGGCGGTAACGGGCCGATGCAACGAGGCCGTTCAGTTCGTACTCTTCTCGAATGCCATCCGGATAGGTCAATTGAATCCTGCGGCCATCCGGTCGTGCAATCGTGAACTGCTCGGTCGGCACCTCGACCGACTCCCCGATTCCGACTGGCGGCAACGGCACGGCCCGGCTGTCCGGATCGAAGAACGTCAACGTCCCGTCCCGCTCCTGCAGCGACAGATGGTACGCACTGCTCCAACGCGCGCCCAGCGGGCTCGCATCGTAGGCCGCAAGACTGGACCGGTAGCGTCGCGTCCACACGATCGGCACGACACCGTCGAGCACGAAGTCGGTCTGCGCGAGGTGCTCGTCGCCCATCGCGTAATTGACGGGCTTCGCAGTCGCCGTCTTCGGACAACCACACCCGTCCTTCGCCGGCAGCGGGCTCGGCGTCGCGCCTTTCTGCGTCGAATCGCGGTGCTCGCCGGGCTTGCGGTGCGGCTCGCGCATCGTGCCCGGCGTGGCCTGCGCGACGTGCGACGGCAGCCCGCGCGCCTTGCGAGCCCGGATTTCCGCGGTGATCTGCGCGGCCATGAACAGCAAACCGCCCGCTTCCTCGGCGCTGCCGAATGCGCGGTCAAGCATCGGCCCGGCGTCGCGGTCGAACGCATCGAGCCATGCGACGATCGCGTCGCGCTGGCCCGATAGCTTGAGCAGCTGGTCGATGCCGACGAGCGCAATCTCTTCCGTCGACGGCACCCATGACAGGAAGCCCGGGTTCTTCTTGATCCGCCCCATCTGTTCGGCTGCCGATACAGGATCGAGCACGAAGCGGCGCACCGTGCGCGACGCTTCGCGCACGCCCGCGACGATGTCGTTCTTCCACGCGTCGATGTGCGTATCGAGTTCGGCCATGAAGGCGAGCACGTCGCCGCCGGCCGTCGCCCAGAACAGGTCGACGAGCACCGCAGCGCCCGCGCCCTTTGCAAATGCAAGCAGCACTTCCTTGACGACCGCGCGCGCCGGCCGCGTCGCATTGCCCGCGGCCGGCACCACGCCAATCGCATCGATCGCGAGAATGCCCCAGTTGAGCACCTGCTTCGAGCCGCCCGGCTCGCTGCAGATCCGGTAGATGTCGACACCGACGTCGTACAGCGACATCGCATTGCCGACGAACGGCACCATGTACAGGCACTGTACGAAGAACTCGAGGCCCGGGTTGCCGACCGATTCCGCGCCGACTGCGATCAGCTTGGGTGAGGCTGCCGGTGCGGGCACCGGGCTGACGATCACGCGCCGTGCTTCGGCATTCTGAAGAATCGCCTTCGGGATCGGGCGCTGAGGGGGCGAGGGAGCAATGATTCCGGCCATGGTTGTTATCTGTTTCGAGCGCTAAGCGAACACCGCCTGCGGATCAGCGCGACACGGTGGTTTTGACGAGACCCGGGACGGCATCGGGCATCGATGCCGTCGCGCGGTTGCTGGTGGAGTGCGCGACTGGCTTGCCGACAGCGTCGAGCGGGGATCGGGCAAGCGCGGCGACATCGCCCTTCGCGACACTCGACGCAGTAGCCTCGACGAAAGCAGCCGCGTCGAGCGCCGGTTCGACGCCCCCCGCGGCGGGGATCGCTGCCGTCATCGACGCCCCGACGAGACTCGGCACCGCGTGGCCGGCATCCCCGCTCGCCAACGCAAACGGCGGCGCGCCCTTCGGGTCGGCCCACTTGCGCGCCCTGTCCTGAAGATCGTGGTCTTCCTCGAAATACTCGACCGAGCCACCGCTGCGCGGCACATCCATCACCGTGCCCCGGCCGTTGGCATCGAGTCGGCCCTCGCGCCACGAACCGTCCGGAAACGTCACGCGATACTTTGCGTTCCTTACCGGCTCGCCATTCGGATACGCATGCCAGAGCTGCATGCCGGTCGGCTCCTGCCCGGGCATCAGCGGCAACGCCTGTCGCCGGGTTGCAGACGGCCCGGCACTCACCGGCCCACGCAACCGAATCTCGCCCGCGCTGCCGATCTCCACCGTCCCGCCTTCGAGCTTGATATAGGCGCCGCCGCACATCAGCGTCAGCGCCTTGCGCGCATTCAGTGTCACCGCGTCCGATGTGCTCGCGATCGTCACGCCCTTCAGCGCCGTGAGTTCGAGTGCGTCCGCCTGCGCCTGTACGTCGACCTTGCCCGCGCCCGCGTACAGCTTCATTCCGCGCGCATTCGCATACATCGAAACCGCATTGCCGGCCGCGACCGTGAAGTTGCCGCCGACCGCGGCGTCCGCATTGCCGCCCGTCGTCGTGAACAGATGGCCCGCTGCCGCGAGTTGCATATGCTCGCCGCTGGCGAGCGCGATGCCGTGCGGCGCGGAGGCAAGCAGAACCGCCGCTTCCAGATCCTTGATCCGCGATTCGAGCAACGCGTGCTGCGCATCGCATGCAGCCACCGTCGCACGGGCTTTCTCGACCGCTTCGGCGAGGCTGCGCATGCGCGACCGGGCCGAATCGAGTTGCGCACGTGCCGCCGTCATGTCGAATGCCTGACCGTCTGCGTGCGGCTGAACGTCCGCGGCAAGGAACAACCCCTTTCCCGCACGCAGCCCCCCGCGCTCGTCGGTCCTGACCTCGAACCCTTCGCCGCGCGTCTGCTGCCGGCTATCGACGAGATGCCCGAGATTGACCTGCGTCTTGCCGCCGTACTCGGTCGACAGCTTGATGCTTTCGCGTCCCTTCCGATCCTCGAAACGCAGCTTGTTGTTCGCTCGCGTGCGAATCACGTTGCGCGTATTGAAGCCGTCCCGGTTCGTCACGAGGTCGACGGCCTGACTATGATGATGGGCATGCGCAATATACGGTCGGTTCGGGTCACCCCCGGCAAATGCGACCGCCACCTCGGTATCGGCGAGCAGCGGAAAATGAAATCCCGTCTGGTTCTCGCCGGCGAACGGTTTGGCCAGCCTGAGCGGCACGGATTCACCGCCGGCCGCCCATTCGTCGAAGTCGAAATCGAAGCGCACGGTGTACAGACCGCCGCTCGTCAGATGCGCATAAGGCGAGGCATCCGGCGTCGTGACCCGCGCCGACAGCGTGCCCGCGATCGTCGGCCAGCGCCGCTCGTCGAACTTCAGGCGAAACGGCCGGCCGCACGGAATCGCGTCGAACGTATTGATATACGACGCGTCCCGACCGCCCGCGTGGCGCACGGCAACGATGACGAGCCCATGCGGTGCATCGGCCGGCGTCTCGTCGAGCTTCGCAACGAGTCCCGGCGCGAAATCCACCACCGAACTCCTGCCGGAATACACGACCTGCCACGCAACCGCCGCTTCGTGACGCAACTGCGCCTCGCGCCGGCCTTCGTCGCCGTCCAGATGATGCGTGCCGAAAACGTAACGTCGGCCCCAGGTCGTCGGATCGTCGCGAGCGATATTCGCTTCGGCATTGAACCGCTCGTATGCCTTTTCCGGGTTGTAATCGGCGACCTTGACCGACTGCGGAATCGTCTCGCTCAACGACTCCAGCGACAGCACCGCCTCGTGACCGGTTTCGAGGCCGCTTGCCTCACGGTATGGAATGACGACGTCCGGGCGATACGTGTAGGCGTCGACGTCGTCGCCGAAATGCAGTTCGTCGCCATGCTGTCCCGCGCGAAAGAAGCAGAACAGGCCGGCTTGCTCCATCAGCAGCCGGATGTAGTCCCAGTCGGACAGCCGGTATTGCATGCGGAACGCAAGACGCGGATAGGCGCGGCGCAGCTTGAACGAGAACTGATGGGCGCGGAATGCATGTCGCCGCAGAATCGACTCGATGATCTCCGGCACGGACTGCTGCTGATAGACGCGCGATGATTCGGCCAGACGCAGGCGAGCGACGAACGGCTCGACCACGATGCGATACGACACGAAATCACGCGTCTTTCGAATCTGTCCGAATGCGGTGATGCAACCTGTGAAGCGACGCGCGGCGCCGGCCGCGCCTGCCGGCTCGATCACGAACGTCGCGGGGCGATTGAGATAGTCGTTGCGCGCGAGCGAAACCGGGGCGGTCAGCGTCAGTTCGATCCGATAGGGCTCGCCCATGCGCTCGTCGAGCACGAACGACATGATCGACAGATCCTGCGCACGAGGTGCGCCAGGCACCTCCAGGAAATACGACTGTCGACCGGTTATCCACTGCGCGAACGCGCCGTCTGCACGTCGTTCCAGAGCCACGTTTTCCCCTCAGCCACGATTATTTTCTTGGAAGCTGAAGGGATAACGGATGGCCGTATTGGCGTCCAGCGATTGGTAACAGTCCGAAACAATTTTCGTGGTTGACCCTGCCGTGAGGCACGATCAACCACCCCGTTTCACGCCGCCTTCCTCGCCTCCGCGATCCGCTGCGGCGCCTTCGGCCGCGCATACAGCCGTTCGAGATACGCGCGCAGGTGCGGGAACGGTTCGATCAGGTGGCATTCGCTCGCCCAGTCGATCAGGTAGGCCGTCACGCAATCGGCCACCGTCAGCGAATCGCCGACGATGAACGCGCGCCCGTCCAGATGCGCGTCGAGAATCGCAGCCATCGTGCTGAAATCCTCGCGCGCCAGCTCGATGTCGGCCGGCGAACGCTTCTCCGGCGGATAGATGAACGAATGCCGCGTGATCCGCCACAGCGGCTGCTCGAGCTCCGTCACCGCGAACATCACCCACCGATAGGCTTGCGCGCGCAGCGCCGGATCGACCGGCAGCAGCGCCTTCTCCGGGTATTTGTCCGCGAGGTACAGCACGATCGCGGCCGACTCGGGAATCACGAGGTCGCCGTCCACCAGCACGGGCACCTTGCCGGCCGGATTGAGGCGCAGAAAGTCGGGCCGCTTGTGCTCGCCCTGGAGCAGGTTGACCGACACGAATTCGAAATCCGCATCCAGCTCCTTCAGCCCCCACAGCGCGCGTTGCGTGCGGGTGCCGGCAAATCCGTAAAGCTTCATCGCCAGTCTCCATTCGGAATGTCGGGAAAATGTCCGCATGCGGGCCATGCGCATCGAATGAAGCGACGCACGGTGGCCGGCATCGCGCGTCGTTCAGGCGCCGGGAATCGCCAGCACCGGCATCACGTCGATCGCCACGCCCGGGAACAGCGTGAAATGCGGATGGCCTTCGAACAGCGCGGCCGCCGCGTCGTGCGACGCCGCCCGCACGACGGTAAAGCCGCTCATCTCGTTCGCCGTGTCGTGGATGCCGCCCGCGTCGATGGTCTTGGTCTTGCCGAGCGGGCCGCCCAGCTCGACGATCGCATCGCGATGCCGCTCGACCCACGCATGCCAGGCGGCGATGCCGTCGCGCTCGCGCGTGCGCCGCTCGTCGTCCGACAGCGCCATCCAGGCTTTCATGGCGGGGCTATCCTTGCTTCCGAGAAATACCGCGAGATACAACTGCTGTTGCGCACTCATGCCGTCTCCTCCGATGACGGACGCAGCGGACTGCCGCGCCCCGACCTTGACAAGATAGGTTGATATCAACACAATTGCAACATGGCACGAAAAGAAATGCTCCCCTTCGAGACGACGCTGATGGTGCGCGATTGCTGCCTGTGCCTGCACATGCAGCGCGCGGCGCGCAACCTCGCGCGGATCTTCGACGATGCGCTGCGCCCGCTGGATCTGACCAACGGCCAGTTTTCGCTGCTGATGTCGTTGAACCGGCCGCAGCCGGCGCCGATGAAATCGGTCGCGTCGCTGCTCGCGATGGACCGCACCACGCTCACGGCCGCGCTGAAGCCGCTCGAGCGGCGCGGCCTCGTCACGATCGTGCAAGACCCGGACGACCGGCGCAGCCGGCTGCTCGAACTGACGCCCGCCGGCCACGCGCTGCTCGCCGAAGCATTCCCGGTGTGGCAGCGCACGCATGCCGAGATCGAGCAGCCTTTCGCGCCGGGCGAAGTCGACCAGTTGCGCGGCCAGTTGCGCACGCTGTCGATCGATCCGGGTTCGCGCGACTGATGCGGCGCGCGGCACCGAGCCGCGTGCCGCTTACTTCCGGCCCTTCTTCGGCAGCAGCAGCTGCGCGAATTCCTGCAGGAAGCGCACGGGCCCGTACTCGTGCAGCGCACGCCCGCTGCTGAGCGCCCCGTCGATGACCGTCGCGAGCCGCAACGCGAAGGTCTCCGGTTCGTCGAGCCCCAACGCGCCCCCCAGCTCCGTCAGCCGGCGCCGCAGTTCCTGCTTGTGCGCGACGGCGACCTTGCGGGCCGGATGGTTGCCGTCCGCGTATTCGGCGGCGATGTTGATCTGCGGGCAGCCGCGATAGCCGGGGCGCGCAATGCGTTCGCCGATCCATTGCAGTTGCGCATCCAGCTCCTCGCGCGGCGTGCGCCGGTACTGCGCGGCCACCGCATCCCAATGCGCCCAGAAATCGGCGTCCTCGCGCAGCAGGAACGCTTCGATCAGGTCGTCCTTCGTCGCGAAATGCCGATAGAGGCTCGTCTTCGCGACGCCCGCCTGCGCGACGATCAGGTCCACGCCGACCGCGCGCGTGCCCTCCCGGTAGAACAGCTCGCTGGCCGTTTGCAGAATGCGTTCGCGCGTATCGGGCGCGCTCGCTGGTGTACCCGTTTCCTTTCTCATCCCCATTCGGCCGTGACGGCCGCCCGCACTGCAACAGTGACCGGATCATAGCACCGCGTGCTTGACGCACGCTACAGGTCTGTACTATAAAACAGACCGTTCTGTATCGGAGTGGATCATGGACGATCGAATGACGGTTGCAGTCTATGGCGCGACGGGCCACACCGGCCGGTTCGTCGTCGCGGAACTGGCGCGGCGCGGCCTGGGCGCGATCCGCATCGGCCGCGACGCCGCACGGCTCGCGCAAGCGGACGGCGATCCGGCAACCGCACGCGTCGCCGCGGTCGACGATCCGGCGGCACTCGACGCCGCGCTCCGCGGCGCCGATGCGGTGATCAACTGCGCGGGCCCGTTCGTCGACACCGCGCTGCCGCTGGCCGACGCCGCGCTGCGGGCCGGCATCCCGTATCTCGACCTGAGCGCCGAACAACCG
Source organism: Burkholderia metallica (assembly GCF_001718555.1). Lineage (NCBI taxonomy): Bacteria > Pseudomonadati > Pseudomonadota > Betaproteobacteria > Burkholderiales > Burkholderiaceae > Burkholderia > Burkholderia metallica. The sequence goes on along the minus strand of NZ_CP013403.1, from coordinate 489,088 downwards.
TCGGTGCTGGCGCTGGCCGAACACTGCGATACCCGGGCGCGCGCCGCGGGCGTGACCGTCGTGCCGGCCGCGGCGTTCTACGGCGGCCTTGCCGACCTGCTCGTGACCGCCGTCGCGGACACGAACCGGCCGATCGAGCGCGTCGATGTCGCGACGGGGCTCGATCGCTGGCACCCGACCCGCGGCACGCGCGTGACGGGCGAGCGCAACCGCGCGGTGCGGCTCGTGCAAAAGGACGGCAAGCCGATGCCGGTGCCGTCGGCCGCACGCGAACGCGCGTGGCCGTTCCCGCCGCCGATCGGCCGCGTCGACGTGACGCTGCTGCCGTTTTCGGAAGTGATGACGCTATCGCGCCATCTGCGCATCGATACGATCGAATCGTGGCTCGCCACGCGCGCGCTGCGCGACGTGCGCGATGCGGCCACGCCGCCGCCCGTGCCGACCGACGCGCTGGGCCGCTCGGCGCAGCAGTTCGCAATGGACGCGATCGTCGTGCAGCACGGCACGACGCACCGCGCGACGGCGTCCGGGCGCGACATCTACGCGGTCAGCGCACCGATCATCGTCGAAGCGGCCGTGCGCGTGGTCACGGGTGACACCGTGGTATCGGGCGGCGTGCGCAGTCTCGGCGAACTGTTCGACGCACGCGATTTCCTCGCGGCGCTCGATTCGGTGGCAGTATCGTTCGGCACGACGACCGATCCGGTTTTCCACAACGAGGAGCAAGTATGAGCAGCAATGACAAAGGTGAGTATTTCCGGTCGCTTCACCGCGCGGGCCAGCCGCTGGCGTTGTTCAACGTGTGGGACGCCGGCAGCGCGCGCACGGCGGCCGACGCGGGCGCCGTCGCGCTGGCCACCGGCAGTTGGTCCGTCGCGGCAGCCAACGGCTTCGTCGACGGCGAGCAGATGCCGCGTGCGCTGATGATGGAAGTGCTCGCGCGAATCACGCGCGCGACCGACCTGCCCGTCTCCGTCGATCTCGAAAGCGGATACGGCGAGCGGCCGGAGGACGTCGGCGAAACGATCGCACTGAGCATCGAGGCCGGCGCGGTCGGCTGCAATCTCGAAGACAGCTTCCCGGCGACGGGCGAATTGCGCGACGTCGACGCGGCAGCGGCCCGCCTCGCGGCCGCACGGCAAGCCGCGGATCGCGCGGGCGCGAATTACTTCATCAACGCGCGGTCCGACGTGTTCTTCAAGGCGCCGGCCGACACGCACGACGAGCGCCTGCTCGACGCCGCGCTGGCCCGCGCGCACGCGTACGCCGCGGCCGGCGCCGACGGCCTGTTCGTGCCCGGGCTGCGCTCGCCGGCGCTCATTCGCGCGCTGACGGCCGCGTCGCCGCTGCCGGTGAACGTGATGCGCGTCGCGGCCACGCCGACGCTCGCCGAATTCGCGCAATGCGGCGTGGCCCGCATCAGCCACGGGCCGTATCCGTACCTGCAGGCGATGAATACGCTCGCGGAGATGATCCGGCAAGGCGGTTGACCGCTACGCGCGACGGCCGGCCTCGCGCGCACCGCACGATGACATCGCATGTAATTGGCGCGCGACACGGCCGCGCCTACGCTTCGGGTGTCGCGCCGCCATGCCGGCGACGCGCGTCACCCGGAGACACCATGTCCGCCTATCCGCTTCATACGATCGACTCGGCGCCGGCCGCATCCAGGCCCGTCCTCCAGCAACTCCAGCAGACCTTCGGCGTGATCCCGAACGTCGCGGCGGCCATGGCCGCGTCGCCGGTGCTGATCAACGGCTTCATCGGGCTGTTCGAGCGCGTGCACGCAAGCAGCCTCACCGAGCCGCAGATCCAGACGCTGCTGCTCACCAACGCGGTCGCGAACGCGAGCGAATGGCCGGTCGCGTTCCATACCGCGCTTGCATTGAAACAGGGTGTGACCCACGCCGACGTCGACGCGATCCGGCGCGGCGGCCTGCCCGCCGACGCGACGCTGGCCGCGCTGTCGGCCACCGCGCGCAGGCTGATCGACACCCGCGGCCGGCTGGCCGATGCCGACCGGCAGGCGTTCTTCGACGCCGGCTTCACGGCCGAACAGTTGCTGGAAGTGATCGCGGTGGTGGCCGCTTCGACGATCACGAACTACGTCGGCAGCGTCGCGCGGCCCGCGCTCGAAGCGCCGTTCGACGCATTCGCGTGGCGGGCGAACGCCGCGTGAGTCCGGTAGAGTCGATCGCATCGCTCACGGAACACCCAGGGAGAAGGCACGATGAACGCCAGCCGCCGCGATCCGCACACGCCGCCGCACGAACTGGGCCGGTTGCTGCGCTACTGGCGCGACGTGCGCGGCGTGAGCCAGCTCGGCCTGTCGCTCGATGCGGGGATCTCGCAGCGCCAGATCAGCTTCATCGAAAGCGGACGCAGCGTGCCGGGCCGCGACACGCTGCTGACGCTCGCGCAGACGCTGGACGTGCCGCTGCGCGAGCGCAACGCGCTGCTGCTCGCGGCCGGCTATGCGCCGGTGTATTCGGAAGCGCCGTGGGATGCGCGGGAGATGCACGGCGTGATCCGCGCGCTCGAACGGGTCGTGCGCCAGCACGAGCCGTTTCCGGCGATCGTGATGGACCGCCACTGGAACGTGCTGATGACCAACGAGGCGGCGCCGCGCTTTTTCGGCTGCTTCATCGACATGGCCGCGCGCGACGGCCCGCGCAACCTGCTGCGCCTGATGTTCGATCCGCACGGCATGCGGCCGTTCCTCGCCGACTGGGAGTCGGTGTCGCGCAGCCTGCTGCAGCGCGTGCATCGGGAATCGGTCGGCCGCGTGCTCGACGATGAAACCCGGCAATTGCTCGACGACCTGCTCGCCAGCCCCGACGCGCCGCGCGACTGGAACACGCCGCCGGCGCCGGCCGCCGCGCCGTCGCTGCCGGTCATCCCGATCGGCTTCGTGCACGAAGGCGTCGTGCTGCGTTACTTCTCGCTGGTCACGACGGTGGGCACGCCGCAAAGCGCCGCCGCGCAGGAACTGCGCATGGAGTGCATGTTCCCCGCCGACGATGCGACCGAAGCACGCCACCGGCAACTGCTCGACGCGCACGCACCGCTGCGCTGACCGGCGGGCCGGGCGGCCCGCCGGTGCCGATCACTCCGCCAGCGCGGACGCCACGCCGACGCGCTTCGGCACGCCGGTCACGATCGTCGCGACCGCGACGGCCAGCACGACGGCGGCGGCCACGAACACGCCGGCCGCACCGTTCGCGTCGAACACGACGCCGCCGGCCGCCGCGCCCGTCGCGATCGCGAGCTGGATCGCCGCGACGATCAGGCCTCCCGCGCTCTCGGCTTCATCCGGCACGGTGCGCGTGACCCACGTCGACCACGCGACGGGCACGCCGCCGAACGCCATCCCCCACAACGCGACGAGCACCGCGTCGACCATCGGCGCGCGGCCGAGCGCGACGAGCGCGACGCCGAGCACGACCATCAGCGCGGGCATCCCGATCAGCATCGGCCGCAACCGGTGTTCGAGCACGCGGCCGGCGAGCGACGTGCCGACGAAGTTCGCAATGCCGTAGCCGAGCAGGATCGCCGACAGCCCGTTCACGCCGACGCCCGCGACCTGTTCGAGAAACGGCCGCAGATACGTGAAGAACGCGAAATGCCCGGTGAACACGAGGATCGTCGCGAACATCCCGAGGCCGACGGTCGGCCGGCGCAGCACGTCGATCAGCGTGCGCAGCCGCGTCGTGCCGCTCGGCGGCATCGGCGGCAGCGTGACGACCTGCGACACGAACGCGAGGCCGCCGAGCACGGCCGCGATCAGGAACACGTTGCGCCAGCCGATCAGGTGTCCGAAGTAGCTGCCCATCGGCGCGGACGCGATGGTGGCGACCGCCACGCCGCTGAAGATGATCGACAGCGCGCGCGGCACCATCGCCGTGGGCACGAGCCGCATCGCGGTAGCCGTCGCCATCGTCCAGAAACCGCCGAGCGCGACGCCGAGCACGACGCGGCCGACCAGCAGCATCGCGAGATTGGGCGCGAACGCGACGGCCAGGTTCGATGCGACGAGCAGCAGCGAGAACACGAGCAGCACGCGCCGCCGGTCGATCGTGCGCGTCAGCGCCGAGATCAGCAGGCTCGTGACGAGCGCGACCGTCGCGGTGGCCGTGACGGCCTGCCCGGCCACGCCTTCGGTCACGCCGAGACTCTCGGCCATCGGCGTCAGCAGGCTGGCGGGCAGGAATTCGGCAGTGACGAGCCCGAAGACGCCGAGCGTCATCGCGAATACCGCGCCCCAGGCCGGTTCGCGGGGGGCCGCCGTCGAGGCGGCCGTGGAGGTTCCGGGATTCATACGGGGTTCCGTGTCGGTTAGGGAAAATACTGACGAGAGCGTATCGTAAGGAACCACATCAGGACGGTCTATGACATACAATCCGCTCTTGTTGATCGATCGTCCGAATCTCAAAATGTCCGAGCCCCTGCTCCCTCCCATCCCCGACGCGCACGACCTCGTCAGCGAGTTGCTGCTGGGGATGCGCCTGAGCGGCGTGCAGTACCGCCGCATCCAGGTCGCGCGGCCGTTCGGGCTGAACTTCGGCCATGTGACGGGCCGCGCGCAGTTCCATTTCGTCGGGCGCGGGCCCGTGCTGCTGCGCAATGCGTCGGGCGACACGATGCGGCTCGAGGCCGGCGACGCGATCCTGCTGCCGCACGGCGGGATGCACGCGCTGGTATCCGACCCCGATGCGCCGTGTCGCGAGATCAACGGCTTCGAGGTCGCGAAGATCTGCGACACGGTCGCGTCGGTGGCGTCGACCGGCACGTCGCCGGCGCCCGGCGCGACGACCGAGCCTGGCGCCGGCGACGCGCTGATCTTCAGCGCGTGCATGGAGCTCGATCTCGGCGGCATGCAGCCGCTGGTTGGCACGATGCCGGAGTTGATGCACGTCGGCACGCTGCTCGCGCGCTACCCGGAGATCCGCCCGATGCTCGACGCGATGGAGCGCGAAGCGTGCTCGGCGCGCGCGGGCTTCGCGGGCATCCTCGCGCGGCTCGCGGACGTGGTCGCGGCGTTCATCGTGCGCGGCTGGGTCGAGTGCGGATGCGGCGACGCGGCGGGCTGGGTGCAGGCGCTGCGCGAGCCGAAGCTCGGTCGCGCGATCGTCGCGCTGCATCGCGACCCGGGGCGCAACTGGAGTGTGGCGGAACTCGCGACCGAAGCAGGCGTGTCGCGTTCGGTGTTCGCCGAACGCTTTCTCGCGGCCACCGGCATGACGCCCGTGCGCTATCTGACCGAACTGCGGATGCGGCTCGCCGCGCAATGGATCACGCGCGACCGCGAGACGATCGAGGCCGTCGCGTACCGGCTCGGCTACGGCTCGCTCGCCGCCTTCAGCCGCGCGTTCAAGCGCGTGGTCGGCAAGCCGCCGGGTGCGGTGCGCGCGGACGGCGAGGTGCGGGTCGACGCGTGATGCGTGATGCGTGATGCGTGATGCCGGCCGCGGTCGCGTCGCGTTCGTGGTCCGGCCTCTCCCGGCCCACCGCCGCGCGGCAATGCAGTACTCAGTCGGTGCGCGCATCCAACCTGTCGATCAACGCCGTCGCGCACTGCACGGCGAGCGCCACGCACTGCTCCACATCGACGACCGCACCGCTCGCGACGGCGCCTTGCACGATCCGGCCCAGCAATTCCTTCGAGAGATCGGCGATCTCGTGATCCCGTTCCGTCATGATGTCCCTCCTGTCCGGCGGCCCACACGCGACACGCACGCTTGCGCTGCCCGTTCAACGCCCTTTCGCCCGCACGACGATCTGCGCCTGCGTGTCGCGTTCGATGCGTTCGAGCGACGCGCGCAGCGCCGTGAATTCGTCCGGCGTACACACCTGACGGCCGAAATCCGCCGTCATGCGCCGCGTGACCTGCACGACGCGCGCGGCCGCGTCGAATACGTAGTGCGACGTGAAGTCGACGAAGCGGTCGTGCACGGCGGTATCGGCCGGCAGGTCGGTCACCGCGACGCCGGCCGGCAGCGCGATCTGGCCGGTCTCGTCGAACGTGCCGCCGATGCAGCCCCACGGCTGCGTGCGCACGGGTTCGGCCAGCCAGCCTTCGACCTGCGTCGCGATCCCGCCCGTCAGGCTCGACAGCGTGGGCACCGCGGTCGTGCCGTCGGGCCACACGACATGATCGAGCGTGCCCGACAGCGTCACGTCGAACGGCCCGTCGGTCACGCGCCGGTCGCTGGTCGACAATTGCGCGCGCCCGCGCAGCCCGCTTCGCCGCAGACGGTCGTTCGCGAGTTGCGCGACGGCGTCGGGCGTCGCACGGCGAAACAGGTTGCGTTCGAGTTCGGCCGTCCAGCCGTCGTCCTCGACGTACGCGTGAAACCGCGCGGCGCCCGGGCCGGCCGCATCGATCTCGACCCGCGCGATGCGCGCGCGCGGCTGCGTGGCCGGCGTGCGCGACAGCACGCCCGTATCGACGAGCAGCGCGGGACGGTCCATCACGATCGGCGGCAGGTAGCCGAACGCGATGCCGGCCGTCGTCGTATCCGCATAGCGGCCGAGATCGGGTAGCCACGTGATCGCATGATTGATCGCGCCGCCGCCGTAACCGGGCACCGCCGGCAGCGTATAGACGGCCCCGAGATTGAGCAGCACCGGTTCGCTGCGGATGCCGACCGCCGAGAGCAGCGCGCCGAACAGCGCGACATGATCCTTGCAGTCGCCGTAGCGGTTGCGCAGGATGTCCGTGACGCGATGCGGCGCGGCGGCCGTTTCGCCGAGAAACAGCCCGACGTAGCGGATGTTCGCCTGCACCCAGTCGTACAGGATGCGCGCCTTGTCGCGCGGATCGGCGGCGCCCGCGGTGAGCGTGCGCGCCAGTTGCGCGACGGCCGGATCGTCCGCGCCCGGATCGACGGCTGCGTCGCGGTAGCGCGCGGCGAACGCCGCATAGTCGGGCAGCGTCGACACGACGAGCCGGTCGCCGTAGGTCGCGTAGCCCACCGCACCGCTCTCGATGCGGTCGTACGGGCCGTGCCGGTAGTCGAATTCGTAGCGCGTGCGGCCGTTCGCGGTGACCGGCGGCAGCGCGACGTAGCCGCGTGCATCCGCGTACAGCGGCATGTCGGCCGGCACGTCGAAGATCAGCCGCTGGCTGTCGACGGGCTCGCGCGACGGCTCGACGGTGTAGCCGAAGTAGCCGCGGTTGACCGGCTTCGTGCGGGTCTTGCGGAACGCCACGCGCGTGCTCGACCCGGCTTCGACGCCGGGAAACACGACGGTGCGCAACAGCCCGTCCTGAAACGTCGGCGCGCCCGCCGAGCGCGGTTCCTGCACGTCGCGGATGCCGTCCGCGCCGACCGGATGCGCGACACCGTCGCGGTCGATCGTCTCGGCCGCGAGCAGGTCCACCTTCTCGAGATGCTTGTCGAACCACACGTAGCGCTGCGCGATCGCATCGATGCCGTTCGCGTCGTTCGCGCGCAGCGTCGAATCGTCGTGCTCGTCGAGCGAACCGTCGTGCTGGATCACGAATTCGTGGACGTCGCTGACGATCGTGACGGGCGCGTCGCCGCCGGTGCCGCCGTTGCCGCGCGCATCGGCCACGGCCGCGTCGGCGCCGAGCGCGATCGCGCAGGCGAGCAGGCCGCCGGCCCATCGGGAAGGGAAAAGCACCACGTCGAAGCTCTCCGCGCGTTCGTTGCCGGGCGCGACGGGCGCGCGCCGGCACCGATGACTCGATTCGCATGACTCGATTCACATGACGCGCAGATGACGGCTCGCGCGCCGCGTGCCCGTCGTGCGACCCAGTGTGGGTGACGTGCCGGCGAGCGTCAAGCCGCGCGGCGGCACGCGTGCGCGCGAGGCGCAGGCTCGCCCGGTGCGCCGCGCCGGTGCGCCACGCCCGCATCGCGCCCCTGCGTGTTCCGCCCCGTCCCGGCGTTCCAGCGGACGCCACCGCCGGCCACGCGCCGGATCGGCCGCTGACGCGCATTCGCGCAACACGGCGAACCGGCCCCACCCACCGTCCCGCTCCTGCAGCCCCGTCCACCGCCGTCCGACGCCGGCCCGCCCTGCCCGCGACCGCCTTCCCCACCCGCACCGACGCAATCGGCATCCCCGTTCAGGTCGTGCGTTGTTCCCCGCAATTCGACTTTTGTGCGCGCGCAACAATGGCGGTGCCTCGCGCCCGGCGCCCGGCGGGACACCCGTCTCCCGCCCGGCTCCGGGCGTGACGGTCTTCAAAAACCACATCTCACGAGGACATACCATGCAACTCCAATCCCATCCCGCGTGCCGCCCGTTTTACGAAGCCGGCGAACTCACGCAACTGACTGCCTTTTATGAGGAGGGACGTAATGTCATGTGGATGATGCTGCGATCGGAGCCGCGGCCCTGCTTCAACCAGCAACTCGTTACCGACATCATCCATCTCGCGCGCGTCGCACGCGATTCGGGCCTGCCGTTCGACTTCTGGGTGACGGGCTCGCTCGTGCCCGAGCTGTTCAACGTCGGCGGCGACCTGAGCTTTTTCGTCGACGCGATCCGCAGCGGCAAGCGCGACCTGCTGATGGCCTACGCGCGCTCGTGCATCGACGGCGTGTACGAGATCTACACGGGCTTCGGCACCGGCGCGATCTCGATCGCGATGGTCGAGGGCAGCGCGCTCGGCGGCGGCTTCGAGGCCGCGCTCGCACATCACTACGTGCTCGCGCAGAAGGGCGTGAAGCTCGGGTTCCCCGAGATCGCGTTCAACCTGTTCCCGGGCATGGGCGGCTATTCGCTCGTCGCGCGCAAGGCCGATCGGGGCCTGGCGGAGCAACTGATCGCGACCGGCGAGGCGCACGCCGCCGAGTGGTACGAGGATCGCGGCCTGGTCGACCAGACGTTCGACGCGGGCGACGCCTATCTCGCGACGCGCACCTTCATCGACGTGACGAAGCCGAAGCTGAACGGCGTGCGCGCGATGCTGCGCGCACGCGAGCGGGTGTTCCAGCTGACGCGCTCCGAGCTGATGGACATCACGGAAGCGTGGGTGCATGCGGCGTTCACGATCGAGCCGAAGGATCTCGCATACATGGAACGCCTCGTGATGCTGCAGAACCGCCGCGTGTCGAAACTGCGCACGGTGTAATACGACGGGCGCCGCCGTGGGCCGGCGGCGCCCGCTCATCAACGACGCTCAGGCGATCAGCCTGAGCTTTCGCGTCTCCGCGAGCCACGCCTCGAACGCCTGCGCCGGCATCGGCCGCGCGTAGTAGTAGCCCTGCGCGTGATCGACGTCGAGCTGCTTGAGGAATTCGGCTTCCGCATGCGTTTCGACGCCTTCGGCGACCACCGCGAAATTCAGCGCCTTCGCGAGCGACACGACCGAGCGCACCAGCGCCTGCGAGCGCGGATTGCGGTCGATGCCCGTGATGAAGGTGCGGTCGAGCTTGATCGCGTCGAGCGGCAGGCGCGACAGTTGCGACAGCGACGAATAGCCGGTGCCGAAATCGTCGAGATGAATCTCCGCGCCGAGCTGGCGGAACTGCCGCATCAGCCCGTTGGCCGCGTCCTCGTCGTCGATGAAGCAGCTCTCGGTCAGCTCGATGTCGAGCAGGCCGGGCTTCAGCCCCGCGGCGTCGAGTATCGACGCCATCTGGTGCACGATGTTCATGTCCTGCAACTGCCGCGCGGACACGTTCACCGCGATCCGGATGCCGAGCCCCTGCGCCTTCCATGCGGCGGCCTGCGCGGCCGCGGTGCGCATCACCCAGCGCCCGAGCGGCGCGATCAGGCCCGACTCCTCCGCGAAGCGGATGAACTCGACCGGCGCGACAAGCCCGCGGTCGGGCGACTGCCAGCGGATCAGCGCCTCGACGCCGTGCACGTCGCCGGTCGCGATGTCGACGACCGGCTGGTAGTGCAGCACGAACTGCTCCTCTTCGAGCGCCTTGCGCAGATTCGTGTCGAGCCACATGTACTTCGCGACCTTCTGGTTCATCTCCAGCGAGAACACGCGGTACGTATGCTTGCCCTCTTCCTTCGCGACATACATCGCGGTATCCGCGCTGCGGATCAGCGTCTCGAGCGAATCGCCGTGCTGCGGATGCATCGCGATGCCGATCGAGCAGCTCGTGTAGACCTCCATCAGCCCGAGATGGATCGGCGTGCGCAGCCGTTCGAGAATGATCTGCGCGGTCGCTTCGAGCAGCGGCCGCGTGCCGTGCTCGAACAGCACGAGGAATTCGTCGCCCCCGAGCCGCGCGAGCGTCGCGCCGGACGGCAGGCAGCCGCTGATGATCGCCGACACGTCCTGCAGCAGCCGGTCGCCGGTGATGTGCCCGTAGTGATCGTTGACGCGCTTGAAGTTGTCGAGGTCGAGGAACAGGATGCCGACCTGCCCGCGCGATACGGCGGTTTCGGCGGCGATCGCCGCGTGGATGCGCTCGCTGATCGCATGACGGTTCGGCAGCCCGGTGAGCACGTCGGTGTTGGCAAGCTCGCTGAGCCGCTGTTGCGCGCTGCGCTCCTCGGTGATGTCGATGCCCGAGCAGATCAGGAACTGCTCGTCGACGCCGCTGCCGCTCTGCACGAACTTGTTGCGGAACTGGAACAGGCGCGGCCCGTTGACCGTGTTGATGTAGCGCTCGACCGCGAACGAATGGTTGCTCGCGAAAAAGCCCGTGATGTTGCTGCGCGACTGCGCGCCCTCCTCGGGGCTCATGAACAGCTCGAACGCGCTGCGGCCGATCACGTCGACTTCCCGCTTGCCCGTCACTTCCTCGCACAGGCGGTTGAAGCGCTGCACCATCCCGTTGCGGTCGAGGATCACGACGAGCGAATTCACCTCGGACACGACCTGCTCGGCGAACGCGAGCCCGTGCGCGAGATCGCTCGCGACGGATTCGGTGTCGGAATACGCGGAGGCCGTGCCGGCCCAGTCGGTCGGGTCGACTTTCCTGCCGACGAGATGAAGGCTCACCGGCTCGCCGAACAGCGTGATGTCGAGCACGAGGTGCGACGTGACGCCGGTCAGCGCGCGGATGCGCGCAGCCTGTTCGGCCGTCAGCGCGACGGCGACGTTGGTCAGGCCGCGAACGGCGGCCAGTTCGAGTGCATTGCTGTCGCTGCCGAGACGCCAGCAGGGGCTGCGCGTACCGACGTGCGCTTCGAGCACCGCGCTATCGTTTTCGTCATCCATGAAGACGCCCCGATCCAGAAAAAACGCACAGTGTAGACGGAGGCGAGCCGGCCGGCCCTCCTTCCGTGCCGCGCGCCGCGCGCATCCGGAAGGACAGCCGTGATTGCCGTGATATGGGCCTCGTCCCGTACTTGTTTCCAGCCAATGCGACCCGGCGTTCGCGCGTGATGCGCGCAGGTGCTGCCTAACGAATGATGAAACCCATCTTATCAAATGACGATCAGAATTGGCACTCACATTTAGAGCAGAGTGTCAAGGAATCGGGACTCGATTGGCAAGTCGGATTTTTCATGATGTGCAGCCCGCGCGATCGGGATGCGGCGCGGCGCCACGGGGCGCGCGAAACGGGTCGAGCGCCCCGCCGGGCGGGCGTGTCGGGCGGATTCCGGGCGGCGGGGACGGTGCGGCGACGGGCCGCCTCGATAGGGTCGGATCGCTGTCCGGCAATCCGGATTTGCGCTATTTTTGATTCCGTTTGTGCGCGAATGCGCGGCTTTAATCCACAGTTCGTTGCAATACCGCTCACGCGCCGGCGCGGGAGGCCCGCGCCGGCTGCACGACTCAGCCCGCCGCGCCGTATCCGCCGCCGCCCGGCGTTTCGACGACGAACACATCGCCCGGCGCCATCTGCGCGCGGCCGATGTGGTCGAGCGCCTCGACCGTGCCGTCCGCCCGCTCGATCGAGTTGCGGCCGAGCGCGCCCGCCTCGCCGCCCGCCGCGCCGAACGGCGCGTGGATCCGGTTGTTCGACAGGATCGATGCGGTCATCGGCTCGAGGAAGCGAATGCGCCGCACCGCCCCGTCGCCGCCGCGCCAGCGCCCGCCGCCGCCCGACCCGGCGCGGATCCGGTGCGAGTCGAGCCGCACCGGATAGCGCCATTCGAGCACCTCCGGATCGGTGAGCCGCGAATTCGTCATGTGCGTCTGCACCGCGCCGACGCCCGCGAAGCCGTCGCCGGCACCGCTGCCGCCCGCAATCGTCTCGTAGTACTGGTATCGATCGTTGCCGAATGTGAAGTTGTTCATCGTTCCCTGGCTCGACGCGACGCAGCCGAGCGTCCCGTACAGCGCGTTGGTGATCGCCGACGACGTCTCGACGTTGCCCGACACGACGGCCGCCGGATACTCGGGGTTCAGCATCGAGCGGGCCGGCACGATCACCGTCAGCGGTTTCAGGCAGCCGGCGTTCAGCGGAATGTCGTCGCCGACGAGCGTGCGGAACACGTACAGCACGGCGGCCATGCAGACGGCCTTCGGCGCGTTGAAGTTGTTGTCGAGCTGCGCGGACGTGCCGGTGAAGTCGATTTCCGCGCGCCGCGCCGCGCGGTCGACGCGGATCGCGACGCGAATCTCCGCGCCGTTGTCGAGCGGGTAGCGGTACGCACCGTCCTGCAGCGCGCCGATCACGCGCCGCACGGCTTCTTCCGCGTTGTCCTGCACGTGCCCCATGAACGCGAGCACGACGTCGCGGCCGAACTGCGCGACCATCCGGCGCAGCTCGTCGACGCCCTTCTGGTTCGCGGCCACCTGCGCGCGCAGGTCGGCCATGTTCTGCTCGACGTTGCGCGCCGGGTAGCGGCCCGACGCGAGCAGCGCGCGGGTGTCGGCGTCGCGCAGCACGCCGGCCGACACGAGCTGCCAGTTGTCGATCAGCACGCCTTCTTCGTCGATATGGGTCGAATCGGGCGGCATCGAGCCCGGCGTCGTGCCGCCGATGTCCGCATGGTGGCCGCGCGAGCCGACGTAGAACAGCGGCGCGTCCGAGCCGTCCGCGAACACCGGCGTGATGACGGTCACGTCCGGCAGGTGCGTGCCGCCGTGATACGGGTCGTTCAGCATGAACACGTCGCCGTCGCGCATGCGGCCGCGATTGCGCTCGATCACCGTGCGGATGCTCTCGCCCATCGAGCCGAGGTGCACCGGCATGTGCGGCGCGTTCGCGATCAGGTTGCCGTCGCCGTCGAAGATCGCGCACGAGAAGTCGAGGCGCTCCTTGATGTTCACCGAGTACGCGGTGTTCTGCAGCCGCAGCCCCATCTGCTCGGCGATCGACATGAACAGGTTGTTGAAGATCTCGAGCCGCACCGGATCGGCGTCGGTGCCGAGCGAGCGGCGCGTCGGCAGCGGCGTCGTGCGCGTCAGCACGAGGTTGCCCTGCGCGGTCATCTCGGCGCGCCAGCCGGGCTCGACCACCGTCGTGCCGTTCTTCTCCGCGACGATCGCCGGGCCGTCGATCGCGTCGCCGGCCAGCAGCGTGTCGCGCACGTAGAGCGACGCGTCGTGCCATTGGCCGCCGGAATAAAAGCGCACCGCGGAATGGGCGCGCAGCGCGGCATCGCCGCCTTCGTTGCGCGGCGCGAGCGGCGCGATCTCCACCGGCGCGTCGGAGCGGCCGATCGCCTCGACCGACGCGAGTTCTGCGATGAGCGGCGTGCCGGGCATCAGGAACGCGTAGCGCTGCCGGTACGCGGCCTCGAACGCCTGCTGCATCGCGTCGACGCTGCCGGCCGGCACGTCGAGCGCCGAATCGGTGCCCTGGTAGCGCAGGTGCACGCGGCGCTCGGTCGAGATCCGCTCCGGCGGCACGCCTTGTTCGAGCAGCGCGCCGACCGCCTCGTCGGCCAGCCGGTCGAGCGCCGCGTTCAGCGCCGGCAGCGACGCGTCGGACAGCACGGCCTCGACCGCGCGCTCGCGCATCGCCGTCTGGTCGGCGAGGCCCATTCCGTATGCGGACAGCACGCCCGCGAGCGGATGCGCGAACACCTGCGTCATCCCGAGCGCGTCGGCCACGCCGCACGCATGCTGGCCGCCCGCGCCACCGAACGTCGTCAGCACGTAGCGCGACACGTCGTGGCCGCGCTGCACGGAAATCTTCTTGATCGCATTCGCCATGCTGCCGATCGCGATTTCGAGGAAACCTTCGGCCAGCGCCTCGGGCGTCTCGCGCCGCCCGGTCGCCGCGTGGATCTCGTCGGCGAGCGCGGCGAACTTCGCGATCACGCCGTCGCGGTCGAGCGGCTCGTTCGCATGCGGGCCGAACACGCGCGGGAAGTGATCGGGCTGGATCTTGCCGAGCATCACGTTGCAGTCGGTCACCGTCAGCGGGCCGCCGCGCCGGTAGGCGGCCGGCCCCGGGTTCGCGCCGGCCGATTCGGGCCCGACGCGCAGCCGCGCGCCGTCGAAGCCGAGCACCGAGCCGCCGCCGGCCGCGACCGTATGGATGCTCATCATCGGCGCGCGCATCCGCACGCCGGCCACCTGCGTCTCGAACACGCGCTCGAATTCGCCGTGATAGTGCGACACGTCGGTCGACGTGCCGCCCATGTCGAAGCCGATCACGCGCTCGAAGCCGGCCGCCTGCGCGGCGCGCACCATCCCGACGATGCCGCCGGCCGGCCCCGACAGGATCGCGTCCTTGCCCTGGAACGCGTCGGCGCGCGTCAGCCCGCCGCTGCTCTGCATGAACTGCAGGTTCACGCCCGGCATCTCGTGCGCGACCTGCTCGACGTAGCGGCGCAGGATCGGCGACAGGTACGCGTCGACGACGGTCGTATCGCCGCGCGACACCATCTTCATCAGCGGCGAGACCTCGTGCGACACCGACACCTGCGTGAAGCCGATCCGGCGCGCCAGGTCCGCCAGCGCGCGTTCGTGCGCGGTATAGCGGTAGCCGTGGATCAGCACGATCGCGAGCGCACGCACGCCGCTGTCGAACACGCGGCGCAGCGATGCCTCGGCGCCCTGCGCATCGAGCGGCACGACGACGTCGCCGTGCGCGCCGATGCGCTCGTCGATCTCGACGACGGTCTCGTACAGCGCGTCGGGCAGCACGATGTTCAGATCGAACAGGCGCGGCCGGTTCTGGTACGCGATGCGCAGCACGTCGCGAAAGCCGCGCGTCGTCGCGAGCGCGGTGCGTTCGCCCTTGCGTTCGAGCAGCGCGTTGGTCGCGACCGTCGTGCCCATCTTCACCATGTCGACGCGCTCGGGCGTGATCGGCTCGCCATCCGCGAGGCCGAGCAGGTGGCGGATGCCGGCCACGGCCGCGTCGCGGTATTGCTCGGGGTTCTCGGACAGCAGCTTGTGCGTGACGAGCGTGCCGTCGGGCCGGCGCGCGACGATGTCGGTGAACGTGCCGCCGCGGTCGATCCAGAATTGCCAGCGTGCTGTGTCGGAGGGAACGGGGTCAAGGTGTCGGTCGGTCATGATGTCGGGTCGATGCGTCGTTGAGTCGAAGGGCGAGCGCCGCCGCACGGCGCGCGTCGCGCGCCGTGTCACGGGGTCGATCGAGGGGGAAGAAAGACGACGGGCCGGCGGCCCTGTCGCCGGGGTTCGTCAGGCGGCGTCGAGTTCGCGGCCGCGGGTCTCGGGCAGCGTCAGCGCGGCGACGATCACCACGCCGTACGCGGCCACCGCGAAGATGCCGATGCTCGTGCCGAGCCCGTATTGCTTGGACAGCGCGCCGATCAGGAACGGGAACAGCGCACCGATCGCGCGGCCCACGTTGTAGCAGAAACCCTGGCCGGAACCGCGCACGCGGGTCGGGAACAGCTCGGTGAGGAATGCGCCCATCCCCGAGAAGATGCCCGATGCGAAGAAGCCGAGCGGGAAGCCGAGCCACAGCATCGACGCATTGGTCAGGTTCAGCGACGTGTACGCGAACGCGATCGCCATCGAGCCGACCGCGAACAGGATGAAGTTCGGCTTGCGGCCGAGCCGGTCGGTCAGGTACGCGCTCGTCAGGTAGCCGACCCACGAGCCGAAGATGATCATCGCGAGATAGCCGCCGGTGCCCATCACCGTGAGGTGCCGCTCGGTCTTCAGGAAGGTCGGCAGCCACGTCGTGATCGCGTAGTAGCCGCCCTGCGCGCCCGTCGTCAGCAGCGCCGCGCGCAGCGTGGTCGTGATCAGCTTCGGCGCGAAGATCTCGGTGAGGCGCGGCGCATCGGCCACCTTCGCCTGCGCGGCCTTCTCCTTCTCGTAGACGTCCGGCTCCTTCACGTAGCGGCGGATCGCGACGACCAGCAGCGCGGGCGCGAGGCCGACGAGGAACAGCGCGCGCCATGCCTGCTCGGCCGGCAGCACCGAGAACAGCAGCGCATACAGCAGCGCGCACAGCCCCCAGCCGATCGCCCAGCCCGACTGCACGAGGCCCACCGCCTTGCCGCGGTCGCGCGCGCGGATCACTTCGCCGATCAGCACCGCGCCGGCCGTCCATTCGCCGCCGAAACCGAAGCCCATCAGCGCGCGCGCCGCGAGCAGCTGGTGATAGTTCTGCGCGAGTCCGCACAGCGCGGTGAACACCGCGAACCACAACACGGTGAGCTGCAGCGTGCGCACGCGGCCGATCCGGTCGGACAGGATGCCGGCGATCCAGCCGCCGAGCGCCGACGCGAGCAGCGTGATCGTGCCGATGAAGCCCGCATCCGCGAGCGAGATGCCCCAGGTCGCGACGAGCGTCGGGATCACGAACGACAGCATCTGCGTGTCCATCCCGTCGAGCATGTAGCCGACCTTGCAGCTCCAGAACGCGCGGCGCTCGCGCGGCTGCGCGTGCCCGTACCACGAGAACAGGCCGTTGCGCTCGGGGCTCGCGGGCTCCGCGGCGTTCGCCGCGAGGGTCTTGCTTTCCATGGTGGTGCTCCTGTCGTTGTGCGCCGTCGAATGGCGATCGTGCGTGCGGGTGGTCGTGCGGCTCGTTGTGCGGTTCGTCGCCGCTCAGAATACGGCGAGCGACGCGTTCGTGATGTCGGTCATCAGCATGTGGCCGGGCGTGTGCGCGATCGCGATCGGCAGCTTCGCGTCCATCAGCGCGGTTTGCGGCGTCACGCCGCACGCCCAGAACACCGGCAGCTCGCCGTCGCGGATCGTCACCGCATCGCCGAATTCGGGCGCGTTCAGATCGGCGATACCGAGTTCGCGCGGATCGCCGAGATGGATCGGCGCGCCGTGCACGCCCGGAAACCGGCTGGTGATCTGCACAGCGCGAATCGCGTCGGCGCCGCGCATCGGCCGCATCGACACGACGAGCTGACCGCCGAAGATGCCCGCGCGGCGGTTCGGAATCGACGTGCGGTACATCGGCACGTTGCGCCCTTCCTCGACGTGGCGCAGGCCGATCCCCTCGCGGGCCAGCATGTCCTCGAACGAGAACGAGCAGCCGATCGCGAACACGACGAAATCGTCGCGCCACAGCGCTTCCAGCGACTCGACGCGTTCGGTCAGGCGGCCGTCGCGGTACACGTTGTAGCTCGGCACGTCGGTGCGGATGTCGAGATCCTCGCCGAGCGCGTCGATCCGGAACGCCCCCGGTTCGCCGACGCCCAGCAGCGGGCAGGCTTTCGGATTCGCCTGACAGAAGCGCAGGAAATCGTGCGCGAACGCTTCGGGCAGGATCGCGAGGTTCGCTTGCGCGTACGGGCCGCACTGGCCGGCGGTCGGGCCGCGGAACGCGCGTTGGCGCACGGACTGGCGGAATTCGGAAGGGGTCATGAGGTTGTGTCGCAGATCAGGGTGTCGTGGAGATGACGGTGGCGTGTCATCGGATACGGCGAAGAATAGAAAAGAAAAAAATTTGCCGCCAACGAGTTTTTTTGCGCTTCGTGTATAGAATTTCTTAACGAAGATTCGGGTTTTCCCCGGTCCCGTTCACTTTTCCTCACCGGCAAAGTGCGCATCCACCGTCCGTCCGATCGCCATGAACACGCGTTTTCTCGAAACCTTCGTCACGCTCGCGAAGCTGCGCAACTTCCGCACGACGGCCGCCGCGCTGCACGCGACGCCGGCCGCGATCTCGCAGCGCCTGAAGGCGCTCGAGGACGAGCTGCAGACGGTACTCGTCGACCGCGACAGCCGCGAATTCCGGCTCACGCCGAACGGCGAGTACCTGCTCGGCTATGCGAAAGCCGTGGTCGAGGCGACCCAGGAACTGCAGGCTGCCGCGGCCGGCGAGAGCGCGCTGCGCGGCAAGCTGCGGCTCGGCGTGATCGAGACCGTCGTGCACAGCTGGCTGCCGCACTATATGCGGCGGCTCGCGGCCGACTATCCGCAGCTCGAGATCGACCTGACCGTCGACGTCAGCGTCGTGCTGCAGCGCCGGCTGATGGCGGGTGAACTCGACCTGATCATCCGCGTGGAAGGCAGCGACGAGGCGTCGGTCGTGTGCGATGCGCTCGCGAACTATCCGGTGCGCTGGATCGCGCGCGCGGGGCTGCTGCCGAACCTGCGCACGGGCCTCGCGCGGCAGGTGCTGCGCCAGCCGATCCTCACCTACGGACGCGGCACCGCGCCCCATCGCGCACTGGAAGACATCGTCCGCACGCTGGCGCACGCGCACGGCGTGCCGCTGTCGGACACGCGCATCACCGGCTCGCCGTCGATCTCGGTGATCGTGCAGCTCGTGCGCGACGGATTCGGCGTGGCGGCGATCCCGGTGCTGTTCGTCGACGCGTTGATCGAAAGCGGCGAAGTGGTCGAGCTGCCGCTGCAGCCGTCGCCGCCGTCGATCGTCGTGTCGATGTCGCGGCGGGCCGACGCGCCCCGCTTCGTGCACGGCGCAGCGATCGCGGCGCGGGCCGCGTGTCACGAGTATTGCGAGAAGAGCAAACGGTTGCTGGTCGAAGCGCTTTGACGCGGGGCGGAGAGGGGCGATGCGCCGGGGAATCGAACGGCCGGCGCACCGCTATTTTTATGCAATACGAAAGAAATGAACCAGACAGCCCTTCACGCAGTTTGGCCCGTATGCGGCGGCGCGAGCTTGCCGTCGCCATACTCGCGCAGCACCTTGGAAATCACGATGCGATAACCGTCCAGCCAGCGCGCCTGCTTCGACTTCGCCTCGAGATGCGCGGGATGCTCGATCAACTGCCGCAGCGCCGCTTCCGACTCCCAGTAGTAGACGTTCTGGATCAGCCCCGATTCGGCGTTCTCCCACGTTTCCTCGCCGAGATAGCCGGGCGCCGCGCGCGCCATCTCGGCGATCTGCCGGTCGAGCCGGTGAAATTCGTCGTCGTATTGCCCGGCACGGAAAATGAAGGTCGACGCGTACATGCCCGCTCCATCGAATGCGCTTGAAAGAGCGCCGATTGTAAGGCAAGCCGCGCGTGCCGCGATCGTCACGCGGCGAGCGTATCGACGTCGCGCCGGCCGTCGAGCCACGCTTCGATGCGCGGTGCGTCGTCACGCATCTGTTCGGCTGCGGGAGCCGGCATCGCGGCCAGTGCGTGCCGCGCGCGTTCAAGCGCCTGCGCGAAGCCGCGCAACTCGCGCGTCGCGGGCCGATCGTCGGCATGCCGGCGCGCAAGCGCCGCTTCGACGCTCCTCTCGATCAACGCGCGCTGCGCGTCGATGAACGCCATGCACAGCGCGCGGCAATGCACGGATACCGACGCGACGGCGAACAGCACCGGCACGATCGACACGGTCAGGTAGCCACCGGGAGCAAGCCGCGCCAACGCGTGGCGCACGTCCTGCCCGCCGCCGACCAGCGACGCGAACACCGCATCGCGCCACACCGCACGCTCGAATGCGAGCGCATCGCGGCACGCGTCGAGCGCCGCACGGTCCGCGACCTGTCCGGCCGTCACCAGCGGAATCGGGAATGAAGCGTCGACGGACGATCGCGCGCCCGCCGTTTCGACGATGCAGTCCGCACCGAGCCACGCCGCGTCGTCGCGCCGCGCGGCCAGCACACGCGACTGCAGCCGGTCCGGCAACATCGGATCGAGCGGCACCGCACCGCAGATCGACGGTTTGTCCGCATGCACGCTGCAGCGGCCGTCGTCGGCCAGCGCCGCGCAACGGCCGAGCGACGGATAGTCGTAGCCCTGCAGCGTCAGCGCGATCCATTCGCCCTCCGCGCCGCCGGTGCGATGAAACAGCCGCTGCGCCAGTGCGTCGCACGCCGCGACGTCTTCCGCATCGAGCGCATGTCCGGGGTGGCCCGCGCGCCAGCGCTCGCCGATTCGCTGCTTCGGCACGCGACCGATCGTCAGCGCGCCGACGAAGCGATCCCGATGCCGGAACAGTTCGCGCAACGACAGCGTCGGCGCGCTGTTGCAGCAGCGTCCGCATGCGTTGCACGCGAGCCCGTAGCCGTCTACCACGGCCGCCGCACCGAATCCTGGTAGCGCGTGAGGATGAAGCGCGCGACGTCGTCCGAGTGATACGCGGCGACGAGCTGCGTCACCCATGGCTTCGCGCGATCGGCATCGCGCACCGTCAGCACGTTCGCGTACGGCGAGCGCGCGTCCTCGATGCCGATGCTGTCGCGCGCGGGTTGCAGCCCGGCGCGCGCGGCATCGTCGCTGTCGATCGCGACGAACGCGGCCGTGTCGAGCGCCGCGTAAAGGCGATCGCGGCGCACCGCGACGAGCTTCAACCCCAGCCGGTTGCCGGTCACGTCGCGCAGCGTCGCGCGCAGCCCGGCGCGCTCGCGCAGCGTCACCAGCGTGTCGTTCTGCAGCAGCACGAGCGCGCGAGCCATCCCGCGCGGATCGGCGGGAATCGCGACCGTCGCCCCCGGCTGCAATTCATTCAAGCGCTTCAGCTTGCGCGAATAGAACGCCATCGGCAGCGTGACGGTCGGCGCGACTTCGGTCAGCGCGTAGCGTTTGCGCTCGCGCGTCGCGGCCAGCTGTTGCGCATCCTCGAAGCTCGCCGCGTCGATCCGGCCGTCTGCCAGCGCCGCATCGATGCGCGACGGATCGTCGAATTCGACGACGTCGATGCCCAGCCCTCGCGATGCGGCGACCCGCTTCACTTCGTCCAGGATCTGCGCATGCACGCCGCGGGTCACGCCGACGCGTACGGCCGGCAACGCGGCTTCCGCGGCAACGGTCGAACCGGAATGAACCCACGCGCACGCCGCCAGCAACCAGGCGCCCGCTTCATGCACGATGCGCTTCATGACGCGTCCCTTAGAATCGTGCGGAACCCGATATGCGATGCGCCGAGATCGGCTTCCTGCTGTTCGCGCGACGACGCGCGATAACGCACGCAGTAATCGCGCGAGCACAGGAACGAGCCGCCCTTGATGACCATCGGCGTATCGTGCCGGCGCGTCGGCGGCGCGACGGCCGCCGTGTCGCCGTTCGTGTGCGACTGGTGCGGGCCGGTGTAAGCGTCCTTCGTCCATTCCCACGCGTTGCCGATCATGTCGTAGAGCCGGAACCCGTTCGCCACGTAACAGCCGACGGGCGCGAGCCCCGCATGGCCGTCCTCGACCGTGTCGAGCACCGGGAACACGCCCTGCCAGTAGTTCGCGGCCGGCTTGCCCTGCGCGTCGCGCGGCGCCGCGTCGAGCGACGCGTCGTCGCGGCCGCCCTTGCCCGCGTACTCCCATTCGGCCTCGGTCGGCAGGTCGCGGCCGAGCCAGCGCGCATACGCGAACGCATCGCGCTGCGTGACGAGCGTGACGGGCAGGTTGCCGAGCCCGTCGATGCCGCTGCCCGGCCCGCGCGGATGACGCCACGATGCGCCCTTCACCCACGACCACCACGCGAGATCGCGTGCATTCATCTCGTCGCGCGTCGGCACGTGGAACACCGCCGCGCCGCCCTGCTGCTCGGCTTCGGTCACGTAGCCCGTCGCCTGCACGAACGCGGCGAACTGCGCGATCGTCACGTCGGTCTGGTCGATCCAGAACCCGCCGACCCGCGTATGGCCGTCGCCCACCGGGCGCTCGTCCGCATAGCCGCGCGTGCTGCCGAACACGAACGCGCCGCCGCGCAGGTGCACCATCCCGGCCCGCGGGTCGTCGCGCCAGCCGGCCGGCAGCCCCGAGTAGCGTTCGCACTGCCGCTCCGAGCCGAGCGGCGCGAGCGCGCGGCCGCGATTCGCGCCGTCGAAGGCGTCGCCCGCCGGGGCGACGGGATTCGCATAGCCGGCCGCGAACGCGGCGGCGAACAGCATGGCGGCCAGCGCCGCGCCGATCGTCCGGAACCGGAACCGCATCGTGTCGCTCCCGGGTCAGTAGTAGCCGCGCGGACGCAGCGGTTCGACACCGCCGACGTTGCTCATGTAAGTCTTCCACTGGTCGACGAGCGTACCGATCACCGACGGGTTCTGCGCCGACACGTCGGTCGTCTCGCCGCGATCCGACGCGAGGTCGTAAAGCTGCCAGTGACCGTCGAGCGGCCCGAGCGGCGGCTCGGTCCACAGCGCCTTCCAGCGGCCGTCGGCGCTGCGCAGGTACGCGCGGCCGTATGCTTCGTCGCCGAACGGCGTCGTATGCACTTCGCCCGTCGCCGATCCCGTGAGCACCGGCAGCAGCGACTGGCCCGTGACCGGATACACGTAGCGATTGTTGTAGATCACCTTGCCCTTGTTCTGGTCGACGCCCGTCAGCGTGTTGACGAGCGGCGGCGCCGGCTGCGACGGCGGCGTGACGCCCGCGACCGCGAGGAACGTCGCGGTGTTGTCGGTCACGTGCGTGAACGCGCGCAGCGTCGGCAACGACTGCGTCTGGCCCGGCAGGTGCACGATCGTCGGCGTCGACACGCCGCCTTCGGCCGAATAGCCCTTCGTGAGCCGGAACGGCGCCGCGCTCACTTCGGCCCAGCGCAGCCCGTACTGCAGGCGCTGCGCGTTCTGCTTGCCGTTGTCGGTGCCGAGCGTCGAATAGACCGGCTCCTGCGCGTTCGCGGTGTCGGTCGCCGTCGGGTCCGCGCCCGAATCGATCGGCCAGCCTTCCGCGCCGTTGTCCGACTGGAACATGATGAACGTGTTGTCGTATTCGCCGATGTCCTTCAGGTGCTGGATCAGCAGGCCGATGTTGTAGTCGAGGTTCTCGACCATCCCCGCATAGATCTCCATGTAGCGCGCCTGCGCCTTGCGCTCGGCCGGCGACAGGCTCGCCCACAGCTTGTCCACCTTGCCGGGGCCGTAGTCGACGTAGCCGTCCGCGGCCGCGTGCACCGCGCTGATGTATTTCGCGCTGGCGGTGCCGTTGTTCGCGGTCGCGGGCGACGCGGCCGTCGTTTCCGGCAACCCGTCGAACGGCCTGAAATCGGCGGGAATCAGGCCAAGCGCCTTCTGGCGTGCGATCCGCGCGTTGCGGATCGCGTCGTAGCCGGCGTCGTACACGCCCGCATACTTGTGCAGCCACGGATCGGGCACCTGCAGCGGCCAGTGCGGCGACGTGTAGGCCGCGTACGCGAAGAACGGCTTGCCGTCGCGCTTGTTCGCATCGATGTACGAAATCAGCTTCTGCGTATAGAAATCGGTCGAATAGAACACGGCCGGGCTGCCGCCCGTGCCGCCCGGCTGCCCGGGCTGGCCAGGCTGCACGTAGCGGCCGTCTTCGGTGTAGTTCGACGAGCCGGCCGGCTCGTGCGCGAAGTGGTTGGTCGCCGCGCCGCCGAGCAGCACGTAGCTGCGCTCGAAGCCCCACTGGTCCGGCGTCTGCCCGCTGCCCGTCGCGCTGCCGACGATCCCCGAGCCGATGTGCCACTTGCCCGCGATATACGTGTGGTAGCCGGCGTCCTTCAATAGTTGTGCGAACGACAGTGCGCGATCGTTCAGGTAACCCTCGTAGCCGGGCAGCCCACGCCGTTCGTCGGTCGGCACGCCCATCGTGCCTTCGCCGACGAGATGGTGATCGGTGCCGGAGACCAGCATCGCGCGCGTGATCGCGCATACGGTGCCCGTGTGATGGTTCGACAGGATGCGGCCCGACGCAACGAGCGCGTCGAGGTTCGGCGTGTTGATCTCGCCGCCGAACGCGTGGATGTCGGAATAGCCGAGATCGTCGGCCATGATGTACAGGATGTTCGGCCGTTTCGCGGCCAGCGGCGGCGTGGCGTTCGCGGGCGGCGACGGCGGATCGCCGTCGACGCCGCCGCACGATGCGAGCGACACCGCACCGGCAAGCGCGGCGCAGACGACACGGAAACGAAAAGCATGCAACGGCGCGGCGGACTTTTTCATTATGCTGAACGCTCGATCTACGGGATCGGCGATCTTAGCGTCGCGCGCGCGGCATCCAAAGTCCGATTCGTCACATGCTAACGGGGTGGCGGAATATGCACGCGAACCGCATGGCCGCCATCAGCGCACGCGTATGCGCGCCTGCGGTGCACGCCGATACCGGCCGCCGCGGGGTTTCGGGTCAGCCGCGCCCGCCGAGGCTGCCGCCGCCGTCCACGGCCAGCACCTGCCCGGTGACGAAGCCGGCTTCGTCCGACAGGAAGAACGCGATCGCGGCGGCCACGTCGTCGGTCGTGCCGAGCCGGCGCGCCGGGATCGTCGCGAGCACCTTGCGTTCGGCTTCGCTGCCGACGGGCCGCGTCTGCCGGAACAGTTCCGTCTCGACCGGCCCCGGCGCGACCGCGTTGACGGTCACGCCATGCTCGGCGAGTTCGAGCGCCCACGTGCGCGTGCAGCCGACGAGCGCGCTCTTCGCGGCGGAATACGCGGTGCGATCGAGACTGCCGAAAATCGCGCGGCTGCAGATATTGACGATGCGACCGTGGCCGCGCGCCTTCATCGCTTCCGCGAAGTGCTGCGTGACCTGGATCGCGGCCCGCACGTTGAGATCGAACACGGCCTGCAGCGACCGGAAGTCGATCTGCCCGAGCGGTTGCGGCAACGCGATGCCGGCGTTGTTCACGATGCCGTCGACGTCGTGCCGCTCGCCGATGCGTGCAAGGGTGTCCGCCGTGCGTTCGACGTCGGCGAGATCGCACGCGAGCAATTCGCCGGGGAATTCGATGCCCTGCGTGTGACGGGCGAGGCCGATGACGCGATGGCCGCGCCGTGCGAGCAAGGCGCTGACCGCGAGGCCGATGCCGCGCGATGCGCCGGTGACGAGATAGGTGCGAGATGACATGCGTGCTCCCGGAGTGCGTTCACGTGAAGGAGGGCGTGCAGAATCGCTTCCGGTGCAACCGCCTCCGGCATCCGCACTTTCGTCGGACCATTCTACGTGCGTAACGGATATTACGTCGTGAAGCCGCGCACGCGGCCGCGGGCGAGTATCAGCCGTTCGCGACACTGCGGCCGAGCGCCGACTCGGGCGACATTCTCCGTGCGTTGGCCGCACGAAGCCGGCGCCGCACGCGGCGATCGGCGCGCGGCGTTCAGCCGGCCCGCCCCGCCGCCACCGGCATCGCGCGCCGCGACGCGATCCGCAACGCCAGCACGCCGCCGGCCAGCAGTGCGGCCGCGACGAGCAGCAGCGCGAGGTCGTATGAATGCGTGACGTCCTTGATTCGCCCCATCACCGGCGGCAGCGCGAGCCCGGCGATGTTCGCGACCGCGTTGATCAGCGCGATCGACGCGGCGGCCGTGAGACCCGACACGTATTCGGTCGTCACGGCCCAGAAGACGGGCGTCGCCGCCCAGTTGAAGCCGACCGCGAGCACGAGCAGCGCATACGCGACGGGCAGCATCGGCGTATAGATCGCCGCGATCAGCAGCGCGCCGGCCAGCAGCATCGGCACGCCGAGATGCAGCGCGCGTTCGCCGCCGAGATCCGAATGCCGGCCGTTCACGTACATCGCGACGCACGCGAACAGGAACGGCAGCGCGGACAGGCTGCCGACCGCGAAACTCGATTGCCCCGACAGGCTCTTCACGAGCAGCGGCAGGAACAGCGTGAGGCCGATCGTGCCGAACGCCTGCAGCAGCCAGAACGCGGCGAGCGCCCACACCTTGCCGTCGCCGAACGCCCGCCGCAGCGCGACGCCGTGCGACAGGTGCTCGCGCGGCGCGCTGTCGCGCAGCGTCGCTTCGAGCCACGCGCGCTCGTCGGCCGGCAGCCAGCGCGCGTGCGCGGGCGTGTCGGGCAGGCGGCGCAGCACGACGAACCCGAGCAGCAGCGCGGGCACGCCTTCGAGCAGGAACAGCCAGCGCCAGCCCTCGAGGCCGAGCACGCCGTTCAGGTTCAGCAACGCGCCGGACAGCGGCAGCCCGATCACCGACGCGAGCGTCGCGCCGATATAGAAGAACGACATCGCGCGGGCCCGATCGCTCCGCGGATACCACGCGGACAGGTAGTAGATGATGCCCGGCGTGAACCCCGCTTCCGCCGCGCCGAGCAGCAGGCGCATCGCATAGAGTTGCCCTGGCGTATGGACGGCGCTCATCGCGGCCGCGACGACGCCCCACGTGATCATGATCCGCGCGATCCAGCGGCGTGCGCCGACGCGCGCGAGGAACAGGTTGCTCGGCACCTCGAACAGGATGTAGGTTACGTAGAACAACCCCGCGCCCAGCCCGTACATTTCGGCGCTCAGCCCGAGATCGGCGTTCATCTGCAGCGCCGCGACCGAGATGTTCGAGCGGTCGATGTACGCGACGAGATACAGCAGCATCAGGAACGGAATCAGGCGCAGGTTCAGGCGCCGCATCGTCGCGGCGTGCAACTGCGGGGCGTCGGCGGTCATCGGCGTGTCTCCCGGTTTGTGTCGCCCGTCGTGCGCGACGGGACGGCCGCCGCGCACGCGGCAGCGTCATCCGGGCCAGTCTAGGAGCCGCGTTAATTTCGCGTCAACGACCGGGGCGTCGTCTCGATATGTGAGATGCGCGCGACCGACGGCGTCGCGCGTTCGCTCGCATCGGTCACGCATCGCGGGAAACAGGCCCGCGGCCGCGAGCGCCAGGCCGGGCGATGCGCGGCCCGCACCGGCGGCGGCCGCGTCGGCGATCGCCTGCGGGTCGTCGAGCCGCAGGCGGCCGGCCGCGCGATGGTCGTACGCTCAGAACTTGTGACGGATCCCCGCGTGAACCATCAACTGCTTCGACGTCGACGACAGATCCACCGCGCCGGGAACGTACGCCTGATCCAGCGACGAGCCCGTCGCGTCACCCGCGATCCGCTGGTACGCGCCCATCAGGTAGACGTCCGTGCGCTTCGACAGGTTGTAGTCGGCCATCAGCCCGATCGAATGGGTCTTCGGTTTCGCGGTGCCCGTCGTCGCGTCGTAGCGCACCGTCGTGTACACGTACTGCGCGCCGACGAACAATGCCGGCGTGAACTGGTATTTGCCGTTCACCTCGAAGTTCTGGTACTTGATCGCGTTGACCGTGCCGCCCGCGAGCGGGCCCGTCACCGGCTCGATCGTTTCGTCACCGAACAGGTAGCCGACGTTCGCGGCCGGCCGCGTGACGTTGCTGTTCGTGTACGCGAAGCCGACCGTCGCGGGGCCGGCCGTGTAGTTGATGCCCGCGCCGAAGATCCGCAGCCTCGCCGACGCGAAGTTGGCATCGGCGCCGACCGATCCGGACCCCGCGATCGCGCCGCCCGACGTCGCGCCCGGGTTGTCCGCATTCAGGAATGCCGCGCCGACGAGCAACCCGCCCTGTTCGTACTGGGCGCCGACGCTCCACTGCCGGTTGTTCGCAAAGCCCGTGTCGTTACTGAAGCTGTACGTGCCGCCGAACGAGAAGCCGGCGAAATCCGGGCTCGCGTACTTCACCGTGTTGTTCACGCGAAACGTGTTGCCGGTGTTGTCGTTGTCGAGCGGATGCGAGAACGGATAGACACCCCAGCTGCCGTTCGCGGTCGTCGGCGCGAGATAGTCGACCACCGCATCGTATTGCCGGCCGAGCGTCAGCGTGCCGAAACGCTGGCTGCCGAGCCCGACGTACGCCTGCCGCCCGAACATGCGGCCGCCCTGCGCGAGCGTGCCGCTGTTCACGTTGAAGCCGTTCTCGATCTGGAACAGCGCGCTGTAGCCGCCGCCCAGATCCTCGGTGCCCTTCAGCCCCCAGCGGCTGCCCTGTGCGAAGCCGCTCGCCATCTGCCACGCGCTGTGGCCGCCGACGTTGTTCGTATAGTCGATGCCCGCGTCGACGAGGCCGTACAGCGTGACGCTGCCTTGCGCGAAAGCGGGCGCGGCGCACAGCGCCGGAATCGCGACGAAAACCAATCTCCAGTTCATTGTTTTGTGATCCTTATCGATAGGATTGCGCATGCCGGGCGGGAATGTCATCGTCCGCCGCTCGCGCATGCGTGGTACTGCCTTTACAGGCGCGCGGCTCGCCGCGCCCCCCCTTTCTCGTGCCTGACGGACGCGTTCGTTACTTCGCGCCGTAGATGTCGAAGTCGAAATACTTCCGGTTGATGCGCTGGTACGTGCCGTTCGCGAGAATCGTCGCGAGCGCGCGGTTGAAGGCTTCGCGCAAGTCGCCGTCCTGCTTGCGCAGCCCGAGCCCGTCGCCCTGCCCGAAATACTTCACGTCGTCGATCGCCGGGCCGACGAACGCGAAATCCTTGCCCTGCGGCTTCTTCAGGAAGCCGTCGCTCGCCGCGATCGATGCCTGGAACGCCGCGTCGAGCCGGCCCGTCACGAGATCGGCATAGACCTGGTCCTGGTTCTGGTACGACACGATCTGCACGCCGGCCGGCTGCCAGTTCGCGACCGCGTAGTCGGCCTGCGCGGAACCCTGCTCGACGCCCACGCGCTTGCCCTTCAGCGCGTCGGCCGTCGGCAGCAGCGGCGACCCCTTGCGCGCGACGAGGCGCGCCGGCGCATTCGAGATCCGGTTCGTGAACGCGATCTGCTGCTGCCGCTTCGGCGTGATCGTCATCGACGACGCAATCACGTCGAACTTGCGCGCGAGCAGCCCCGGAATCATCCCGTCGAAACTCGACTCGACCCACACGCAGCGCGCATGCAGCTCCGCACACAACGCGTTCGTGATGTCGATCCCGAAGCCCGTCAGCGTCCCGTCGGGCAGCTTGTATTCGAGCGGCGGATAAGTCGGATCGACCGCGAGGCGAATCTCCTTGCCTGCCCAGTCGCCCGCATGCGCCGCCCCTGCCGCCAGCGCCATCGCGAGCGCCGCCATCCGTTTCCACTGCTTCATTGCCAGTCTCCTTCGTTGTGTGAATCGTCGATCGGGATCGTGCGGGCTCGTTACGCGAGAAAGCGCTCGGCCAGTGCGATCCAGTAGCTCGCGCCGGTGGCGAGGCAGGTGTCGTTGAAGTCGTAGCCCGGGTTGTGCAGCCCGCAGCCGGCCGCGCCGTCGCCGTTGCCGATCGACAGATAGCTGCCGGGGCACGCTTCGAGCATGAACGCGAAATCCTCGCTCGCCGCGATCGGCTTCAGATGCGGGATCAGCGCGGCATCGCCGCCCCATTCGCGGGCGACGTCGCGCGCGAACGCGGTTTCCACCGCGTGGTTGACCAGTACCGGATAGTCGTGGCGATAGTCGATCTCGGCCATCGCGCCGTAGCTCGCGGCCTGCCCGTGCACGATCTCGCGGATGCGCGTTTCGAGCAGCGCGCGCACGTCGGGCGACAACGCCCGCACGCTGAGGGCGAGTTCCGCATGCGCCGGGATCACGTTCGACGCCGTGCCCGCATGGATCGAGCCGGCCGTGACGATCGCCAGGTCCTGCGGATTCACGTTGCGCGACACGACGCTCTGCAGCGCCATCACGATCGACGCGCACACGACCACCGGATCGACCGTCAGGTGCGGCGCCGCGCCATGGCCGCCGCGCCCCGTCACGCGCACGCGCACCTCGTCGGCCGACGCCATCGCGGGGCCGTCGCAGAAGCCGAGCACGCCGGCCGGCAGGCCCGGCACGTTGTGCATCGCGAACACCGCGTCGCACGGAAACCGCGCGAACAGCCCGTCGTCGAGCATCCGCTTCGCGCCGCCGAGCCCTTCCTCGGCCGGCTGGAAAATCACGTTCAGCGTGCCCGTGAAGCGCGCGCGCTCGGCCACGCAGCGCGCCGCCGCGAGCAGCATCGCCGTATGTCCGTCGTGACCGCACGCGTGCATCACGCCGTCGTGCCGGCTCGCGTGCGGCAGCCCGGTCGTCTCGTGGATCGGCAGCGCATCCATGTCCGCGCGCAATCCGAGCCGTTTGCCGACGCCGCGCGCCAGCGTGCCGACCACGCCCGTGACGCCGATCCCGCGCGTCACCCGATAACCCCACGTTGTCAGACAGTCGGCCACCAGACCGCTCGTCGCATGTTCGTCGAAACCCAGCTCCGGATGCGCATGCAGCCGACGGCGCAGCGCGATCATCTCGGCCTCGATGGCAGCCAGTTCCGGCTGGATAGATGGATGGTCCAACCCCGATTCTCCTCGATGCGTCTATGGTTTCCGATCGCCCGGATGACCGATCGTGGCCGCATCGTAGGCAGCGAAAATCCCGGCGAACAGCCGCGGTTTCGTTATGATGACAACCTTTCGTTGTCGGGTATCGCACCATGAGCACGATCAAGCTTCATCAGTTGCAGGCGCTCGTCGCGAGCGCGGAGGCCGGGAGCATTCGCGGCGCGGCGCGCTCGCTCGGGCTGTCGCAGGCGGCCGTCACGCGCGCGCTGCGCGAACTGGAGGCCAGCGAACGCCTGCCGCTGCTCGTGCGCGCGCCGGAGGGAATCGGCTTCACCGAATACGGGAAAACGCTGCTCACGCACGCGAAGCTCGTGCTGAAGCAGCTCGAACACGCGCAGAGCGATCTCGAACGCATGCGCGGCCGCGTCGAGGGCCGGCTGAGCATCGGCGTCACGCCGTGGCTGACGCTGACGTTCCTCGCGGAAACGGTGCTGCGCTTTCGCGAACGGATGCCCGACGTGCGGCTCGAACTCTACGAGGCGCTGGCGGCCGTCGCCCAGCCGCTGCTGCGCGACGGCAGCATGGATTTCGCGCTCAGGCACATGCAGCCGGGCAGCGCGCAGGAATTCTCGTTCGAGCCGCTGCTGCGCTACGACATGTCGGTCATGGTGCGCGCCGGGCATCCGCGCGAGCGCGCGCGGTCGATCCACGACCTGCTCGACGACGACTGGGTGCTGAATTCCACGGCCGACGGCCAGGCCGCGCTCGTCGACACCCTGTTCACGCGCAACGGCGCGCAGATCGACGAGCGGCGCATCGTGCGCGCGCAGTCGCTGTCGATGCTGCAGACGATGCTCGAACAGGCCGACATGTGCACCTGGTGTCCGACGATCCTCGCGTCCGTGCCGCAGTTCGGCGAACGGATGCGCGTGCTGCCGTTGAAAGAGACCTTCGAGCCGGACGAGCTCGGGATCGTCACGCGGCGCAGCAGCACGCTCAGCGACGCGGCGCGCTGCTTCATCGACTGCCTGCTGCACGTGATCCGCCGGCATGCGCGCTCGGCGCGCAAGGCGGATCTCGCGTTGTTCGGGACGCTGTCGCTGCTGATCTGACGCGCGGCGGACGCGGCTCGCCGCCGCGCCGCCTGCGCCTCATGCTCGTGCTGCCCGTCAGATCTTCGCCGTCAGCGTGATCCCGACCGTGCGCGGATCGCCATACAGCACCGGATACGCGCCATACGACGGCAGCAGCTCGAGCTTCTTGTAGACCTTGTTGGTCAGGTTCGTCACATAGCCCGTCACGATGTACTTCTGGTTCGGCGTCGTGTAGGACACGTGCGCGTTCAGCACCGTGTAGCCGCCCTGCCAGAGCTGCGGCATCGTCTGCCGCGTCGCGCTGAAGTACTCGCGGCTGCGGTAGTTCACGTCGCCGCCGGCCGTCAGCGTGCCGAACGACACCGGCACGCGATAGTCGAAGCCCGCGTTGATCGTCGTATGCGGCGAACGCGCGAACGAATTGCCGACGGCGGTCGGCACATAGCGGAACTCCGTGTAGCGCGTGTTCAGCATCCCGAGGTTCGCGAACAGGTAGAGGCTGTTGACCGGCTGCGCCTTCAGTTCCAGTTCGAAGCCGTCCGCGCGCCCCTGCCCCGCATTCGACAGCGTCGACACCGGCGGGCCGCCGAACGGGTTCGACGCCAGCGCGAACACCTGGATGTCGCGATAGTCGTAGTGGAACACGCTCGCGTTGACGATCAGCCGCTTGTCGAACCACTCGCTCTTGATGCCGACCTCGTAGTCGGTCAGGTACTCCGGCGACACGGTCGACACCGTGCTCTGCGTATACGCGTTGCCGTTGTAGCCGCCCGACCGGAAGCCGCGCGCATAGCGGAAATACGCGCGTACGTTGCTGCTGAGCGCATATTCGGGCGTGAGGTCCCAGGTCGGCGCGCGCCACGTGTTCGTCTGGTTCTGCCGCGCGCTGACCGCCAGCGGCGACGACACCGACGACGGATCCCACCAGCTGCCCGGATTGCTGAACGTCACGTTGCCGGTGTCCTGCAGCCCGGTCAGGTTGATGTTCTTGCGCTCGATCGTGTAACGCAGCCCGCCGGTCACGTTGAAGCGGTCGGTAAACCGGTACTTCACGCTGCCGAAAATCGCCGCGCTCTGCGTGTGCTGCGTGAGGTCGGTCAGGTGGTAGAACGCGGGCGACGGCGAGCCCGGCAGGCCGCCGCCGGCGCCCTGCTCGGCCAGTTGCTCGGTGAACAGGTGGGTGCCGACGAGCCAGCTGAACCGGTCGTTCTGCGGCGACTCGAGGCGCAATTCCTGCGAGAACTGGCGGCTCGACAGGCGATCATGCGAACGCGCGGCGTCGAACGCGGAATAGTCCTCGTCGTCCTGGTACCAGCGGTGCAGCCCTTCGAACGCGGTGATCGACGTCAGCGTCACCGCCGGGTTGATGCGCCAGTGCGCGGTGAGCGACGTGCCCCAGGTCGAGATGTGATCGCTCGACGGCGCATTGAGCGACACCGTGTACGGATCGCTCGACCCGACGAAGCCGAACTGGTTCGCGCCGCCCGGCCCCGCGCCCTGCGCGTGCCACGCATTGCCGCCGCCCGTGTAGTTGCGGCCGTGAATGTTGAACAGGAAGTCGGTGTCCGAGGTCGGCACAGCCAGCACCTGGAAGCGCACCGCATTGTCGTGGAAGCCGCCGAAGCGACCTTGCTGCACGGTATTCGTGTAGAAGCTGTCGGCGTTCTCGTGATACACCGACACGCGCGCGGCCAGCACGTCGTTCTTGCCGATCGGGCCGCCGATCGCGGCTTCCGCGAGCCGGCTGTTGTACTGGCCGAGCCCGATCTTGCCGTAGCCGCTCACGTCGAAAGTCGGCTTCTGCGACGTGATGCTGAGCGCGCCGCCGACGGTATTCTTGCCCCACAACGTACCCTGCGGGCCGCGCAACACTTCGATGCGATCAAGGTCGAACAGCGGGAAGCCTTGCCCGAACACGCTGTTGATGTAGACATCGTCGAAATACACGCCGATGGGGCTCAGCGACAGGTCCGACGGATCGTTGCTGCCGACGCCGCGCAAGAACCAGCGCGGCCGCTCGCGGCCTTCGGTCGACTGGCCGGTAAAGTTCGGCACGTACTTCGTGACGTCGTTCACCACGCGCAACTCGTTGTTCCTGATCGTGTCGCCGCTCAGCGCGCTCACCGCGACCGGCACGTCCTGGATGCTCTCCTTGCGCCGGCGTGCGGTCACCGTCACCGTGCCGAGATTCGTTTCGCGTGCTACCGTGCCGCGGGTCGCACGGGCTGCCTTCGCCGCGGCCGGGGCTGCATCGTCCGCGCCCGGTTGCGC
The DNA here is from genome assembly GCF_001718555.1 of Burkholderia metallica. Taxonomy (NCBI): domain Bacteria; kingdom Pseudomonadati; phylum Pseudomonadota; class Betaproteobacteria; order Burkholderiales; family Burkholderiaceae; genus Burkholderia; species Burkholderia metallica. Next base: position 455,549 of record NZ_CP013403.1, on the reverse strand, counting down.
CGGCTTCGCGTCCGGCGCTGCCATCACCGCGCCATCCTCCGCCCACGCGGGCAACGATACGGCTGCACCCGTCAGCAGTCCCCCCAGCGCGGTGACGATTAGTTTTTTCCTGAACATCGATGAGTCATCCTGTTTGATCGGTTGAACGCACGTGCGTGCGCGACGCACGGGTGACCTGTTGCAATTCGGATGCCAGCATCGAGAAGCCCGTCGCACGGGGCTTCCGGCATGCTTGGGGGGCAGGTGTTGCTGCATGCGCATCTGTGGCGGGAAGCAAACTGCTTGTCACGCAACACCGCGCGGATTCCGCAACACCCGAGCCGATGGTCGTCAGGACAGCTTTGCAGTCACGGACGGCGATGCGTCGCGTCGCCCCGTCGAAACGCGTAACGCGAACGCGACCAGCACGACGACAGGCAGCCAGCACAGAAACACGCCCGGCAACCCGACGACCGGCACGAGCGCACTGCCGGCCAGCGGGCCGCAGAACGCGCCCGTCATCGACGCGAGGTTGTAGAGGCTCGATACCCGGCTCTTGTCGGCCGGGAGACGGCCGAGGCGCTGCATGTTGACGAGATGCAGCAGCGACGACCCGGCGCACAGCGCGGCGAGACCCGCACCGACGATCCATACGTCATGCGCAAGACCCGGCGCGAGCAACCCGGCCACGCCACCGGCAAGACTGAGCGCCTGGCAACGGCGCGCCGTCATCCGCTGCGCGACATGCCCGAGCCCGAACAGCGCGATCACCGCGACGACGCCCTGCAGCGTCAGCAGCGCGACGGCTTTCGTTTGCGACAGCCCGAGCGACTGGATCGCCAGCACCACCGTATACGCGCCGACGAGCGAACGTGTCGCGCTGTTCACGGCTTCCAGCACGAGCTGCTCGCGCACTTCGCGACGCCATGCGAGCGCCAGCAATGCACGCAGGCCGCCGGGTTCCGGTTGCGCACCGCGTGCCGTTGGCTCCGCGTTGCCGAGCAGCGTCCGGCTGAACAGCGCCATGCCCGCGAAGCTCGCCGATGCCGCACAGAACGTCGCGACCGCGCCATGCGTGCCGATCAGCCAGCTCGCGAGCCACGGTCCGACCATGCCGGTACCGACCGACATCGCCGCGCGGTACCAGCCGGCGCGCGCGAAGCCGATCTGCGCGAGACGCGCGAGGAACACGCCGTTGATCGACACGATCCGGAACGGGATGCACAGCCCGATCAACACTTGCGTGAGCGCGATCAGCGGCCACGCGCCGGTCAACGGCACGACGAGATTGAGCAGCATCGGCCCCATGCTCGCGACGAAGTACACGCGCCGCGCGCCGTAGCGCGCGACGAGCAGCCCGGCCGGCAGTGTCATCAACGCGATACCGAGCGGCTCCATCGCCGCGATGACGCCGAGCCGCGCGCTGTCGACGCCGAGCGCGAGCGCGTACAGTGTCGTCGCGAGCTGCGCCATGCTGATCGTCGTGCCGCTCGCGAGCGCCAGCAGCATGAAACCGCCGGTGAAACGCTCGCGCCGCCATGCGTCGGCGACGCGTGCCGGCGCGCTCACCGCGCGGAGTCGCGAGACAGCGTCGCGATGCCGTCGAGCGCGCGCCGGTCAATCGACGCACGCACGTCGAAGTCCGCTGGCAGGAATCGCCATTCGACGAGGAATCGCTTGAAATCGTCGAGCGCGGCGATCGACGCTTCGTCGAGATCCGTGCGCAGCCGCCGGTGCACGTCCGCGCCGTACGCGAGCCGCAGCCAGTCATGGCCCGATCCCGTCTCGCGGCCGAGATAGCCGAGCACTTCCTGCTCGTGCTCGCGCGCCCAGCCTTCGACGTCGGTCACGCGCGCGAGGAAGCGGCTGACGATGTCGGGATGGCGTTCGAGCGTCGACGCATTGACGGTCAGCGGCCGCGGCGACCCGTTGTTGATGCGGATCTGCGGATCGGGATGAAAGCCGATGTCGACGACCGGCTGCGCGCCGATCAGGTGCGCGGTTTCGAGTCCGAGCGACCCCTTCACGTAGATCGCGTCGACTTCGCCGCGCACGAGCGCGGCCGCTTCGGCCGCATAGAGCCGGCGGCTCGACAGGCTCGCGGGATGACTGAATGCCGCGTCGCGCGTCGCCGGTGTCGACACCGGCGCACGCAGGTTCGACGCCGGCACGTCGATCCATTCGACGTCGGCGGGGCCGAGCCCGTCGAGCGACAGCGCGCTGACGAAGCCGCGCAGCGCCGCCGCACGAAATATGTCGATGCGCTCGCCGTCGCGGCGCGGCAGGCCGATGCGGCGCCCGCGCAGGTCTTTCGGCCGCTTCAGGCCGCTTTCCGGCAGCGCGACGATCGCCTGCGCCTCGTCGACCCAGGTCAGGGCGACCACGCGCGTCTCGGCGCCGGCCGCGCGTGCCCACAGCGCGGGAATGCTGCCGCCCTGCCGGAATGCGTTGCCGAGCGAATGATCGACGTGCGCATGATGCAGCGCCGCGTGCCGGCTTTCCTGCAGCGCGCGCACGGTGATGCCGTCGCCGGCGAATTCGCTGTCGAGCCAGCCGAGATGCGCGGCGATGCCGAGCGGCGTCGGCACCGGACAGCGCGTGTACCAGATCGACTGGACGTTGGAGGAAGCCGTGATGCTCATGGATGCGTTCGTCAAGAGAGTCGTGAACCGCGCGTCAGCCGCGCGGCGCGGTCAGCACCGACAGCCGCGTGATGCCCGCATGCTCGATCGCGGCCATCAGCTTCGCGACGGTGCCGTACGGCACGTGCTCGTCGGCCTGCAGGTCGAGCGCGACGTCGGGCCGGCCGGCCTTCAGCGCGGCCAGCTCGGCCGGCATCGCGGCCAGCGCGACCGACCGCTTGTCGAGATACACGACGCCCTTGTCGTCGACGCTCACGGTGACGTTCGGCTTGCGATCGGCCGGCGCCGTGGCGACGGTGTTCGGCAGATTCACGTGCACCGCGTTGTTGAGCAGCGGCGCCGTGACGATGAAGGCGACGAGCAGCACGAGCATCACGTCGACGAGCGGCGTGATGTTGATTTCGCTGAGCACGTCGTCGTTGTCGGAGGAAGAGGAGAAGGCCATTATGCGAACACCTCCCGGCGGGTGTCGTCGGCACGGCGTGCCGGCGCGGGTGCGGCGGCAGCGGGCGGCACGCGGAAGCCGGCTTTCTGCGCGAGCGTGACGAAATCGGTGGCGAACGCATCGAGATCGGCCGACGCGGCCTTCACGCGACGAACGAAGAAGTTGTACGCGAGCACGGCCGGCACGGCGACCGCGATGCCGATCCCGGTCGCGACGAGCGCCTCGCCGATCGGTCCGGCTACGACGTCGATGCTCGCCGACGCGCTGTGCGTGATCGCGGTCAGCGCATGGATGATGCCGAACACGGTGCCGAACAGGCCGACGAACGGCGCGGTGCTGCCAATCGACGCGAGCACCGCCAGCCCCGCCTCCTCGCGCCGGCGCGCGTTGTGGATCTGCTGCCGCAGATGCCGTTCGAGCAGGTCGTGACGGCTCCAGCTGTGTTCGAGATCGTGTGCGCTGCTCTCGTCGGCGCGTCGCAGCGCGTCGAAGCCCGTCGCGGCAAGTTCGCCCACCGGGCTGTTCGCGCCGTCGAGCGCGGCGGCCTCGTGGAAGCTGTTCGCGGCCCAGAACGCGCCGACGTAACGTCGGTTGCGCGCACTCGCCCGCAGGCTCTGGATCGCCTTCACGACGATCAGCGTCCACGTGACGACGGAGAAGACGACGAGCAGCCAGAGCGCGCCCTGGACGATGAAGGTGGTCGGGATACCGTTCATGATGTGAGTTCCTTTGAAAATGTGGCGGGCTGCCCGACGGGTCAGCCCAGCTTGAAATCGATCGGCACGTTGACCCAGCCGTCGACCGCTTCGTCGCCGCGCTTCGCGGGCACGAACGTCCAGCGCTTCACGGCGGCCACCGCCGCGGTGTCGAGCATGCGGCGGCCGCTGCTCGTGCGGACCTCTACGGAATCGGGCGAACCGCTCGCGAGCACGTGCACGCGCAGCACGACGCGCCCTTCCCAGCCCTGGTCCTGCGCGAACGCCGGATAGTCGGGCGCCGGGTTGCGCAGGTAGGCCGCGTCGCCGACCGGTGCGGTTTCGCGCACGGGCGCGGCAGGCGCAGCCGGCGCGAGAGCAGGTGCGGCTTGCGTGGCGACGGCGGGCGCCGCCGTCGCGGGGGCCGCCTCGCGGGTGACCTGCGGCGCGGCGGCCGGCACCGGCGCCGGATGCGCGACGGCAGCACGCGGCTTCGGCGGGGTCGGCGCCTGCTTCGGCGGCTTCGGCGGCACCGCCGGTGGCGGCGGGTGCGCCGTCTGCGGCAACGGTTCGGGCGGCCGCGTCAGTTCGACCGTCATCGGCAGCGGTCGCGGCGGCTGCACGGGCGGCGCGGCAGGTACGCGCGCGGCCAGCAGCGCGACACCCGCATGCAGCGCCGTGACCGCGAGCGCAATCGCCGCCGTGACGCGCCACGCGCCCGGCTTCGCCTTCGTCGCATCCGGCCGTGCCGAAGGTGAAGCACACGGCGGACGCGTCGCCGCCGCCGCCCGGCCCGCCACGCCGTTCGCACCCGCACGCGGCGCAGCACGCGCCGCGTGCCGGCGTGCCGGCGGCACGCCGTATTCGATCGTCAGACCTGTCATGCTCGACTCCTTGCAATGACGCGCCGCGGCGCGCTACGCGACCCACGCATGGCGTTGCCGGTCGATACGCGTGAACGGCGCCGGGTCGATCCACGCGCGCGCATCGAAATCCTGTTCGAGAAAGCCCCACTCGACGAGGAAGTCCTTGAACGCGACCAGCCCGTCGATCGACGTCTGCGCGAGCCCCGTCTCCAGATGGCGGTGCACGTCCGCGCCGTACGCATAACGCACCCACTCGTCGGATGCGCGCGTCTCACGACCGATATAGGCGACCGTCTCCGCGGGATGGCGTGCGGCCCAGTCGCCCGCCCCCACCACCACCGACAGGAAGCGGCTCACGAGATCGGGACGCGCGTCGATCAGCGCACGGTCGACGGTCAGCGTGCGCGGCGTGCCGTTGCCGATCCGCACGAGCGGATCGGGGTGCGCGCCGAGATCGATGACGACCTGCGCGTCGATCAGATGCACGGTCTCGAGCCCTTCGACGCCTTTCACGAACACCGCGTCGACCTCGCCGCGCACGAGCGCCGCGATCTCGAGCCCGTACTCGTGCGGGCCACGCGCAAACGAAGCGGGCCCGGTGCGGCGTTCGCGTTCGTCGGGCAGGTCGACCCATTCGGCGTCGCCGTGCCCGAGCCCTTCCAGTTCGAGTGCGCTCAGGAAGCCTTTCAGCGCGGCCGCCCGCCAGAAGTCGATGCTGATCGGGTGGCGCGGCAACCCGAGCCGCCGGCCGCGCAGATCGCGCACCGAGCGGATGCCGCGATCGGGCAGCGTGACGATCGCCTGGAACTCGTTGGTCCACGACAGGCCGATCACGCGTGTGTCGGCGCCGCGTGCCCGCGCCCACAGCGCGGGAATGTTTCCGCCCTGCCGGAACGAGTGCGGCAGACTGTGATCGAAATGCGATTCGCGCTTGCCGGCGTCGGCCGTCTCCTGCAGCGAATTCAGCGTGATGCCGTCCGGCCCGAACTCCTCGTCGAACCAGCCGCGATGCACGGCGATGCCGAGTGCGGTGGGCACCGGGCAGCGCGTGTACCAGAGTGCGTCGCAGGCCGTGGCCTGCGCAGCGAGTGTCGTCATGGTGAAGGTCCTTGTCGATGTCGTTGGATGGCGCGGGAATGCCGTCGCGCTCATGCGCCGGCCACGCGCAGCGCCGCCTGCGTGCCGCGCGCGTTCAGCGCGCCGTCGACGAGCGGCAGCACTTCCTCGCCCACGCGGTACGCCTCCTCGAGATGCGGGTTGCTGGCGAGAATGAATGTCGAGACGCCGATGTCGACGTATTCCGCGAGCCGCTCGGCCACCTGCTCGTGGCTGCCGACGATCACGCAACCGGGGCCGCCGCGAATCTGCGACATCCCCGCCCACAGGTTCGGGCCGACGATCAGGTCGTCGAAGTGCTGCGTATTGCCCTGGTGCAGCGCGAACTGGCGTTTCGCGCCGACCGACTCCGACGATTCGCCGCGCCCGCCGAAGCCGTTGCGCGTCACGTCGCCCACCGTCGCGAACATCTGCCGCAACTCGGCCCATGCCTGCTCTTCGGTCTCGCGCGCCAGGATGTCGATGCGCATGCCGAAGCGCAGGTCGCGCTCGGCACGCTGGCGATCGAGCGCGCGGCGCGCCGCATCGACCACCTCCTTCTGTTTCGCGAGCGGCTCGCCCCAGCTCAGGTGCACGTCGCCATGCTTCGCGGCGACCGCGAGCGCGGCGTCGCTCGCGCCGGCCAGGTAGATGCGCGGCGGCTTCTGGCCGCTCAGCGGCGGCAGCAGGCCACCGGCTTCGACCCGGTAGAAGCGGCCGTCGAACGTAAACGGGTCGCCGGCCGCAACGCCCTTCACGACATCGAGGAATTCGTCGGTGCGCGCATAGCGGCTGTCGTGATCGATGAAGTCGCCGTATGCACGCTGGTCGGGGCCGCCGCCGCCCGTGACGACGTTCCACTCGACGCGCCCGCGGCTGATCCGCTGCAGGCTTGCGGCCATCTGCGCCGCATAGACCGGATGCACGAAATGCGGCTGCAGCGCGATCAGCAGCCGCAGCCGGCGCGTCTCGCGTGCCAGCGCGGCCGCCACGACCCACGGTTCCTCGGTAAAACGAAAGATCGGAATCAGCGCGCCGTGGAAGCCGGCGATATCGGCCGCGCGCGCGACCTGCGACAGATAGTCGATGTAGCCGAAATCGTCGTCGTCGACTTTCGGCGCGACGCGCGATGCGCGCTGGCGGTTCCATTCGCCACGCGTATGCAGGTCGTGTGCGCGCCGGCCGTCGCCATGCATCGGCAAGCGCCACAGAAATTCAACAGCCATCGGAGTTCTCCTGGTCGGGCCATTCGGATTGCGTGCGGCATCGGCGTGCCGCGCGTGTGCTGCGCTGTAAAGCACGCGGTGTGCCAACGCGCTCGCCACGGCGCGTGCCGGCCCGTCGATGAATGCACACGACGCCTTGTCGGCCGGGCATCGGCGGGATTCGTGCAGCGCGTACCGGCGGTTGCCGGCCATGGCGAAACACGCCCGTACCGCAGTGCTGCACCGACCGCACCGCTGCTGCGCGCGCAACAGCGGCCGGCGCGACTGTTGCTGGCGCAACAGGCCATGCATCGGCGCGAGCACCGCCCCTCCCGCGCGACGCCCGCGCCGCGTGCGGCCGCGCGGTTTCCGTTCACTGGCCCGGAACTTGCAACGTTGACCGGCCCGCGCGTGCGACACCGACACCGTGCGCGACCGGGCTTCAACCATGCTTACGCAGAGAGGGAATCTCACCCATGACAGACAGGCCCGATTCGTCATCGGACAAGCAGCAGACGTTCTGGTACGCCCGATCGCCCGTGCCGACCCCGCTCGGCATCGCCGTGCATCTCGGCTGGCTCAACGGCGAAACGTCGGCCGACGGCGTCGCGATCCGCTCGCCGCGCGGCGACACGCGGCACGACGTGTCGTCGATCAGCGATCACACGCTCGCGCAGTCGTTCCGCCAGGGCGGCAGCATCCCTGCGATGTGGGCGCGCTCGAACGGCGCGAATACGCGCGTGATCGGGCTGTCGTGGGTCGACGAATCGCAGTTGATCCTCGCGCGACCCGAGTCGGGCATCCGCTCCGTGAAGGCATTGCGCGGGCGCCGCATCGCGATCCCGAGCCGCCCCGACGACCGCATCGACATCTTTCGCGCGTCGGCGCTGCGCGGTTTCGTCAACGCGTTGAGCCTCGACGGGCTGACCACCCGCGACGTCGAGCTCGTCGACGTGCGCGCACGCACGCTGCAAGCCGTCGGACCGGCGCGTGCGGCGGACCTGTTCGCGTCGCCGCACGGTTTTTCGAGCCGCGCGCTGTATGCGGCCGAAGCCGGCGCGCTGCTGCGCGGCGAAGTCGACGCGATCTACGTGAAGGGCTCGACCGGCCTCGAGATCGGGCAGCTGATCGGCGCGCACGTGGTGATCGACATCGGCTTTCATCCGGAGCGCGCGATCCGCAACAACAACGGCACGCCGCGCCCGCTGACCGTCAACGCGGACGTGCTCGCGAATCATCCGGACATCGTCGCCGGCTTCCTGAAACTCGTGGTCGCGGCCGGCGACTGGGCCGGCACGCACCCCGACGAAACCGCGCATTACGTGGCCGGCGAAACCGCGTCGTCGATCGACTGGGTCCGCGCCGCGTACGGCAACCAGTTGCACCGGCATCTCGGCGTCAACCTCGACGACGAATCGGTCGCCGCGCTCGACGACTTCAAGACCTTCCTGCACGTCCACGGTTTTCTGGAAGCCGACTTCGACGTCGCCGACTGGATCGACCCGCGCCCGCTCGCCGACGTGCTGCGGCCGTCGCTGCGGAAGCGCGCGTGACCTTTTTTCCGCCCCCTGTTCCGGACCATCATGAAACACACGCTCTCCCTCGCCACACTACGCCGCCCGCTGCGCGCGCTGTTCGCCGCGCTGCCGTTCGCCGCGGCATCGCTCGCCACACCGGCCGCGCATGCGGACGACGCGCCCAAGGTCGTGCGGATCGCCGTCGTCGCCTATTCGAGCGGCGGCAAGACGCAATACGCGGGCGCGTCCGCACTGATCGACGCCGACAAGTCGCTCGAGAAGGCGCTCGCCGCCCGGCACGTGAAGCTACAGTGGGTGCCCGTGTCGACCGCGGCGGTCGGCACGCTCGTGAACGAGGCGTTCACGAACGGCAGCATCGATTTCGCCGGCTATGGCGACCTGCCGTCGGTCGTCGTCAACGCGTCGGGCACCCATACGCGCCTGATCGTGCCGGGCGGTGTCGGCAGCAATACGTATCTCGTCGTGCCGGCCGGCTCGGCCGCAAAATCGATCGTCGATCTCAAGGGCAAGCGCATCGCGCTCAATCGCGGCCGGCCGTGGGAAGTCACGTTCGGCAAGCTGCTCGCCGAGAACGGACTGAAGCTGTCCGACTTCAAGATCTACAACCTCGACCCGCAGGCCGGCGCGGCGGCCGTCGCGGCCGGCCGCGTCGACGGCTTCTTCACGCTGTCCGACGCGTATTCGCTCGTCGACAAGCATGTCGGCAAGATCATCTGGTCGACCAAGACCGCGCCCGACGACTGGAAGATGCGTGCGGAACTGTGGGCGTCTGACGATTTCGTGCGGCGCTACCCCGACATCACGCAGCTCGTCGCGACGGCCTACGTGCGTGCCGCGCACTGGATCTCGCAGCCGCAGAACCGCGACGCGTACGTGAAGATCCTGAGCGCGTCCGGCCAGCCGGAAAGCATCGTGCGCCGCGAATACGCGGATGAGGCGACACCGTGGAAGGAGCAATGGACGCCGCTCTTTACGCCCGCGCTGACCGGCCACTACCGCGACGTCGTCGCGTACAGCCGCCAGGCCGGCCTGACGTCCACGCCGGTCGACGTGAACGCGCTGCTCGCGCCGACGTTCGTGTCGACCGCGCTCAAGCAGCTCGGGCTCGACGGCTACTGGCGCACCGACGCGGCGCGCGTCGCGAGCCGCTGATGCCGATGCATGCCCTCGCGTCGAACGGCGCACGCGCGCTCCGACTGCCCGGCATTGCACGGCTCGGCGGCATCGCGCTGTGGTGGGCCACGCCCGTCGCATTCGTCGCGCTGTGGTGGCTCGCGAGCGCGCAGCGCTGGTTCCCGCCGCAGCTCGTCGTGCCGCCCGAGCGGCTCGCGGCCACGCTGCGCACGCTGCTCGACACGGGCGAACTGCGCGACAACCTGCTGATCACGCTACATCGTCTCGCGCTCGGCTTCGTGATCGGCGCGACCGGCGGCGCGGCATTCGGCATCCTGCTTGCGCGCAGCCGGCTGTTCGCCGATTACCTGCGGCCGACGTTCGACCTGCTGCGGCAGGTGCCGACGCTCACGCTGATTCCGCTGCTGATCCTGCTGATCGGCGTCGACGAACCGCTGAAGCTGGTCGTCGTCGGCAAGGCCGTGTTTTTCCCGGTCGCGCTGGCCGCGTACACGGGCGTGCACGACGCGCCGCGCGATCTCGTCGAGATGGCGCGCCACTACGGGCTCGGCCGCTTCGCGCTGTTGCGCGACGTGCTGCTGCCCGCCGCGTTGCCGCCCCTGCTGACCGGCGTGCGGATCGCGCTCGCCCGTGCCTGGCTCGCGCTCGTCGCGGTCGAACTGCTCAGCGCCGACAGCGGGATCGGCCAGATGATGGAACTGGCGCGGCAGATGCTGCGCCTCGACGTCGTGCTCATCGACGTCGCGGTGATCGGGCTGATCGGCTTCGCGATCGACCGGTCGATCGCGCTCGTGCAACGCTACGCATTGCGCTGGCAGACGCCCGCGCGCTGAACGAACAGGTTTCCGAATGTCCCCCGCCAAGCCCCCCTTCCCGTTCGCCGCGCTGCGCCGTCGTGCGCGCGGCCTCGTCGTGCCGGCGCTGCTGGTCGCCGCATGGCAGTACGCGTCGTCCGGCGACGCGGCCCATCAATACGCATTCGTACCGTTGCAGCAGGTGGGCGCCGCGCTCGTCGAACTCGCACGCAGCGGCGAACTCGCAACCGATCTCGGCGCGAGCCTGCGCCGCACGACGCTCGGCCTGGCGGCCGGTGTCGCGTTCGGGCTCGTGTTCGGCGCGACGATGGCGCGCTCGACGCTCGCGCGCAAGCTCGGCGAGCCGGCGTTCCAGGCGCTGCGCTACGTGCCGCTGCTCGGGCTGATTCCGCTGCTGAGCCTGTGGGCCGGCACCGGCGAATTCGCGAAGGTGTTCATCATCGCGCTCGCCGCGTTCTACCCGATGACCACCGCCAGCTTCGACGGGCTGCGCCGCGTCGATCCGCGCTATGTCGAACTCGCGCAGTCGTATCGCCTGACGCGCATCGGCCTGTGGCGCGACGTGCTGATTCCGGGCGCGCTGCCCGACCTGTTCGCGGGTGTGCTGCAGGCCGTGCCGTTCGCCTGGATCACGGCAACCAGCAGCGAGCTGCTGTTCAACGCGGGCGCGGGGGTCGGCAGCCTGATGCAGAACGCGCAGGCAGGCGCACGCGCCGACGTGTTGCTGGTCTGCGTGCTGGGCGTGACGGCGCTCGCCGTCGGCATGAGTGCGCTATGCGAGCGGATCGCGCAGCGCGCGCTGCGCTGGCGCGATCACGCCTGACGGCGCAGCCGCGCGTCGGCGTCGCCGGCGTCGCGCGGCTTCAGGATGCCGAGCTGCGCGAGCCGCGCACGCACGATGTTGCGCGACTGGTCGAGCAGGCGCGACATGCGTAACTGGTTATGGTCGCTGTAGTCGAACACGCTGCGATAGACGGTGTCCTCGATGTGCTGCCACAGCGACGGCATGCCGAGATCCAGCAGCTCGATCACCGCGTGACGCAGCGCATCGGTCGCCTCGGCCACGTCGCGCGCGCGGCGCGGCACCGCCGTCGCAGTGCGCGGATCGCCGGCATCGGGCGCCAGCGACAGCGCGGAAAACTGCAGGTCGCTCACATCGATCGCGCCGCCCGCGCAGATCAGCACCGCGTGGTGGATCACGTTCTCGAGTTCGCGGATGTTGCCGGGCCACGCGTGCGCATGCAACCGGGCGCGCGCGGCCTCCGTCAACGTCGGCGCGGTCACGCGCAACCGTTTCGCATAGGTGTCGATGAAGTGTTCGATCAGCGGCGCGATATCGCCGGGACGCTCGCGCAGCGGCAGCAGGCTCAGCTTCACGACGTTGAGCCGGTAGTAAAGATCCTCGCGGAAATTGCCCGCGCGCACCGCGGCTTCGAGATTCACGTTGGTCGCCGCGACGAGCCGCACGTCGATCTTCACGGTCTTGCGCGAGCCGACCGGCGTCACTTCGCGCTCCTGCAATACGCGCAGCAGCTTTACCTGCGCGGACAGCGGCAGGTCGCCCACCTCGTCGAGAAACAACGTGCCGCGATTCGCGGACTCGAACCAGCCGGGCTGGCTGTTGATTGCGCCGGTAAATGCGCCGCGTTCGTGTCCGAACAGCTCGCTCTCGATCAGCGTCTCGGAGAATGCACCGCAGTTGACCGCAACGAACGGGCCGTCATGGCGCTCGCTCAGCGAATGCACGAGGCGCGCGATCAGCTCCTTGCCGGTGCCGCTCTCGCCGGTGACGAGCACGGTCGCGTCGCTTGGTGCGACGAGCTGGATGCGCTCGAGCAGCACCCGCGATTTGGGATCGTCGAACGTCAGCGCCTTCGCACGAATCGTGATCGCATGCGAAGTCGGGTCCGGCAAGCTGAAGATGGCCATGGCACGACCGGCGTGTTGAACGGGGAAGGTTCGACGATAGCAAGGCGCGCGCCGGCCACGAACCAATTCATCGAGCTATCGGTATGACGGCGGCCGGATTGCGCGGGCCGCCGCGCGGCGTCACGCGAGGCCGGTCATCTTCCATTGCTGCTCGAGCGCGCCCGGACCGAATTCGAGCGAGCCGCCGAGCGGTTCGGCGAGCGCCTGGAAATACGCGGCTTCCTCGAGGATCAGGATGTACTTCGAAACGTCGAGGATTGATTTTCCCCAGAACGTCGCGCCGCCGTTCGCCTCGATGATCGCTGGTACCTCGGGGTCGCGCCGGATCGTGTCGACGATGAAGCGCGGCTCGCCGGGACGGCGATCGACATACACCGGAATCTCGCGGGCGCGTGTGTAGCGCGCGGCCGGCGCATAGCGGATCGGCAGCGGGCGATGCGCGCTCGCCCAGGCACCGAGGTACGGGCCATGCACGTGGATCACGACGCCGACTTCCGGCGCTTCGCGGAACACGTCCGCATAGCGCGGCCCGTTGCCGCCCGCGCGCGCGTCGCCGTGCAGCACGTCGCCGTCGAACGTCACGACGACGGGCTGGATCTCCTGCGACGCGGCCCACGGGCTCGGCGCAGACAGCGCGACGACGAGTTCCGTGCCCGGCACACGCTGGAACGCCTGGAACGTATTGGTCGCGGACAGCGTGCGCGTGTCCTTCAGTACGCGTTCGGACTGCGTGAATTCGCGCGTGGCGCGCTCGACGAATGCCACGAGTTCGCCGCTGTCGATGGTTGAGGTGACGGACATGAGGACGGTTTCCTTGATCGAATGAACGGATGGGCTCGCGTCGCGATGTCGTCACACCGCGACGCACGGCCACCGGATCAGCAGCAATCGTGCCAGCCGGGCAGGCATGCGTCGAAGGCCCGCGCCACGGTGCGCGTGCACCACGCACGATGCGCGCCGTACGATCCACGCGTGCGCTTCTGTTGCGGGAGCAACAGCCCGCCGGCCCGGATTGCTGCGTGACACGCAGCCGGTCCATGCGCGCACGGCCCGCCGCGCCACGCGAGGGCCCGTCACGCCGTGCGCCGTCAATGCAACGCACGTGCTGGTTCGAAACTTGCGTCGTGGTCGGCCCGCGCCGCGCACTGTCCGGCACGTCCGATCCGACTTCACCGACATCCCTCCGACCATGACGCTTCTCCCCTTGCGCGGCCATGCCGCGCGCACGCTGCTGGCTTCGGCGCTCGCCGTCTCGTCTTTCCTCTCGCATGCGGCGTCGCCGGGCCGCGTGCCCGCACCCGATCCGTTACAAGGAGACGGTCGCGTGTCCGCGTTCTACACGTGGGACCGCGACATTCCGGCGACTCCCGGCGTGCTGCTGCGCACCGAGCCGCTTCCGGCGACGCTCGGGCTCGCGAGCGCCGGGCGCCAGCTGCGCATCCTCTATGCATCGACCGATGGCGTCGGCGGCCGCACGCCGATCGCCGTGTCGGGTGCGCTGTTCGTGCCGCGCGGCACGCCGCCGGCGGGCGGCTGGCCGATCGTCGCGTGGGCGCACGGCACGTTCGGGATGGCCGACATCTGCGCGCCGTCGTGGTTCGGCCGCTCGTATCGCGACGTGCGCTACCTGAACGCGTGGCTTCAGCAAGGGTTCGCGGTCGTCGCGACCGACTATCAGGGGCTCGGCACGCCCGGCCCGAATCCGCAGCTCAACAACCGCTCGAACAGCTACACGCTCCTCGACAGCGTGCGCGCGGTGCTCGGCGGCGTGCCGGGCCTCGCGAACGAGGTCGTGCTCGTCGGCCAGTCGCAAGGCGGCTCGGCCGTGTTCGCGGCGGCCGGCTACGCGCCCGCCTATGCGCCCGAACTCGCGATCCGTGCGACCGTCGCCACCGGGACGATCTACAACGCGTCGCCCGCCACGCTCGCGTCGCTGCCGAAGTTCGAAAGCGCGTACCGGCGCGATCCCGATCGGGTCGATCCGACGCTCGCGTACCAGTTCTACTCGGTGCTCTCCGCGCAGCAGATCGACCCATCGCTGCGCGCGGACGAAGTGCTGACCGAGCAGGCATTGCCGATCCTCGAACAGTCGCGCATCAGTTGTCTCGCATCGCTCGAGGACGACGCGGCGCTCGCGCACCTCACGCACGCGAACACCGTGAAGCCCGGCGGCGATGCACGGCTGAAGGCTTGGTGGGACGAGTACCTGAAATACCCTACGCTGAAGATCGCGACGCCCGTCTTCATCGGCGCAGGCGCGGACGACGGGCTCGCGCCGCTTGAACTCGCGCTCGCAAAGGATGCGTGCGCGGCCGGCACGACGGTCGACGCGCACCTGTATGCGGGCCGAGAACACAACGGCACCGTGAACGCGTCGCTCGCGGATTCGATTCCGTTCGTGAAGCGTGTGCTTGCCGGTGAGACGATCCGCCCGGTCTGCACGCCCGCCGCCCAGCAAGCCGTGTCGCAATAGCGGAGGCGACGCGCTTTTGCACGACGGCGCGAATGCATTTCGGAATCCGTTATTGGATCGCGCCGCCGCGCATTTTTATACTCGTCAGCACTCTCTGCTAAAGAGTGCCAGCCCATTTCGACAGATCAGCACAGGACGAATCCATGAGCCTACGACCCTTGCACGACCGCGTGATCGTGAAGCGACTCGACCAGGAAACCACCACCGCGTCGGGGATCGTGATTCCCGACAGCGCCGCCGAAAAGCCCGACCAGGGCGAAGTGATCGCCGTCGGCCCCGGCCGCAAGGACGCGGACGGCCAGCGCATCGTGCCCGACCTTCAGGTCGGCGAACGCGTGCTGTTCGGCAAGTACGCGGGGCAAGCCGTCAAGGTGGACGGCAACGAGTTTCTCGTACTGCGCGAGGAAGACATCGTCGCGGTCGTCAATCATTAACGGAGCGCAATCATGGCAGCGAAGGAAATCATTTTCAGCGACGTCGCACGGGCGCGGCTGACCGAAGGCGTGAACATTCTCGCGAACGCGGTGAAGGTCACGCTCGGGCCGAAGGGCCGCAACGTCGTGCTCGAACGCAGCTTCGGCGCGCCGGTCGTCACGAAGGACGGCGTGTCGGTCGCGAAGGAAATCGAACTCGCGGACAAGCTGCAGAACATCGGCGCGCAGCTCGTGAAGGAAGTCGCGTCGCGCACCAGCGACGCCGCCGGCGACGGCACCACGACGGCCACCGTGCTCGCGCAGGCGATCGTCCGCGAAGGCCAGAAATACGTGGCGGCCGGGCTCAATCCGCTCGACCTGAAGCGCGGCATCGACAAGGCCGTCGCCGCGGCCGTCGACGAGCTGAAGAAGATCAGCCGGCCAACCACCACGAGCAAGGAAATCGCGCAGGTCGCGACGATCTCCGCGAACGGCGAGGAATCGATCGGCCAGCGCATCGCGGAAGCGATCGACCGCGTCGGCAAGGAAGGCGTGATCACCGTCGAGGACGGCAAGTCGCTCGCGGACGAACTCGATGTCGTCGAAGGGCTGCAGTTCGATCGCGGCTATCTGTCGCCGTACTTCATCAACAATCCCGACAAGCAGATCGCCGAGATCGAAAGCCCGTACATCCTGCTGCACGACAAGAAGATCTCGAACATCCGCGACCTGCTGCCGGTGCTCGAACAGGTCGCGAAGTCGGGCCGGCCGCTGCTGATCATCGCCGAAGACGTCGAAGGCGAGGCACTCGCGACGCTCGTCGTGAACAACATCCGCGGGATCCTGAAGACGGTGGCCGTGAAGGCGCCGGGCTTCGGCGACCGCCGCAAGGCGCTGCTCGAGGACATCGCGATCCTCACCGGCGGGCAGGTGATCGCCGAGGAAACGGGCCTCACGCTCGAGAAGGCGACGCTCGCCGAGCTCGGCCAGGCGAAGCGCATCGAGGTCGGCAAGGAAAACACGACCGTGATCGACGGCGCGGGCGATGCGAAGAACATCGAAGCGCGCGTGAAGCAGATCCGCGTGCAGATCGACGAAGCGACGTCGGACTACGACCGTGAAAAGCTGCAGGAGCGCGTCGCGAAGCTCGCGGGCGGCGTCGCGGTGATCAAGGTCGGCGGGGCCACCGAAATCGAAGTGAAGGAGAAGAAGGACCGCGTGGACGACGCGCTGCACGCGACGCGCGCGGCCGTCGAGGAAGGCATCGTGCCGGGTGGCGGCGTCGCGCTGATCCGCGTGCGGCAGGCGATCCGCGATCTGCAGGGCGTGAATCCCGACCAGAACGCGGGCATCAAGATCGTGCTGCGCGCGCTCGAGGAACCGCTGCGCCAGATCGTCACGAACGCGGGCGAGGAAGCGAGCGTCGTCGTCGCGAAGGTGGCCGAAGGCTCGGGCAACTTCGGGTACAACGCGCAGACCGGCGAATACGGCGACCTCGTCGAATCGGGCGTGCTCGATCCGACCAAGGTCACGCGCACGGCGCTGCAGAACGCGGCGTCGGTCGCCGGGCTGCTGCTGACGACCGATGCGACCGTGTTCGAAGCGCCGAAGGATGCGGCACCGGCGGCGGCGCCGGGCGGCCCGGGTGCGGGCGGGCCGGGGTTCGATTTCTGATTACGCAGTGCAGTGCGGTGCGTGTGCCGGTTCGCCGGCATGCGCACGATCCCGTGGACTCCCCTGCGCGTGGCGACGCAAGTCGTCACGCGTTTTTTTCGTTGTGGTGCCGTCGATGCGCGGCGACGGATACCACGTCGTGGCCGCACCTCGTATGAGTGCAGGCGCCATCTACCTGATCCGGCTCGGCCTGAAAATGATCGTCATCCCGCACGGGCCGCATAACCTTTACGACCTTTTTACTTGCGCCCGCGCACGCGTTCACTAGAATGTGTTCGCAATCGATCCCTCACCGAGTACGCCCATGCGCATCCGAAGTCCTCGCCCCCCGAGTTGCTTTTCTGCCTGACCGGCAGGACGCCTGCGTCTCTCCTTTCCCGAGCCACCGTCCTGCCAGCAGGCGGACGGTGCGCGCCGTAGTCCTTCCCGTGCACGCTTGAACACGACGTCGATGCGTTGATCGCGCATCGCACGGGCCAAGCGTATCCGCGCGGAAATTCCCTTGGCACGACGCGCCATCGATCCGCCTCCGCGGCCGCGATCGATTGGCATGCCCCGCAGTCCGCATTTCGATCCAGCCTCATTACTTCGCATACCTGATTTAACCAACGGAAATTTCCGACACCGGAGCCCGACCATGTTCGAGATCGACAAGCAGTACACCCGCGAATTCATCCACACCGCGTGCGGCGGCAGCAAGCAGGCATTCCTGCCGACGAAGAACGGCAAGGTTGTGGCCGCCTGCCTGCGCACGGACCTCAACCCGCACGCGCCCGACGTGATCCTCTGCGACGGCAGCGCGTCCGCGCGAGCGGCCGGCAGGACGCTCGCCGCGCAACGCGATGCGATTCCGGTGTTCATCCGCATGGCCACGGACGCGTACCGCTTCGTTGGCCAGTACGTCGTCAGCGAATCGCTCACCGCACCGCTCGACTGCGCGCCTTACGTACGCAACAGCAGCTTCACGCCCGGTCAGATCTCGCGCGTGCTCAAGCTCAAGCGTTGCTGATACGCAATGCGGGGCGCCTCGCGTGCCCCGTTCCGGCCATCTTTCATACAGGAGCCATCATGCTTGGCCTGACGTTCTGGAAACACGTGATCGGTGCGCGGACCGATGCCATCCGCGATGACAGGGCGGCTGCACACGACCGGCATCGACGGGTGTCGAGAACGCTCGTGCTGACCAGCGCCGCGGTGGCGTTCGCGGCGATCGCGTTCGGCGCGCCCGTCGTCGGCATTTCGGTGTTCCTGCTGACGACGCTGCCGTTCGTGCTGTCGGGCACCTGAAGGCTTGCATACCGGGCGCGTCGCGTGAACCGCGCCGCGATCGATACACTTTTTTAATGCCGCCCCCCTGCGTATCTGACACCGTCTTTACACGCACTTGTCTAGGATTTCCGTGTCATCCCGACACGGAGAGATCCGCATGCAAACGCAGCAGGCCGCCGCCGGCGGCCAACCCGACCTTCCCTACCGACGCGGCGGCGCACCGTTCGCGACCCGGCTGGCCGACGCCTGCCCGCCGGACCACATCCTGCTCGACGTACCGGTCGAAAGCGCGATCCAGTTGTTCGACCTCGTCGCGCGACATATCGAGCGCGGCAGCGGTGTGCCTGCGGAACGGATCAGGACCGAACTGACGAAGCGCGAACAACTCGGCTCGACCGCACTCGGCCAGGGCGTCGCGATTCCGCATGCGCGTGTCGACGGGCTCGGTTCGGCCGTCGCGCTGTTCGTGCGCGCGCTGTACCCGTTCGCGTTCAATGCGCCCGACCGCAAGCCCGTGCGCGAATTCGTCGTGCTGGCGCTGCCGAAAGCCGACGATCGCGCACACCTCGAACTGCTCGCCGACGCGGCGCGATGCTTCAGCGATCGCGCGTTCCGGCAGGCGTCGCGCGATGCGCCGACACCCGACGCGATTCACCGGCTCATGCAACACGTGCAATAACGCCGCGTCGTGCGGCGACAAGCGCTCCCCTCATCCATTCGAACACCCATGTTCCCAGACCCTGAAAGTTCCACCCTTACATCGCGTCGCGCCGCCGGACTGGCGCGCTCGCTACCGTTCATGCAGGCCCTGCACGGGCAGACCGTCGTCATCGTCGAAGGCGGTGCGGCGAGCGATACGCACGCCCGTGCGGCCTTCGCGCAGGACGTCGCGCTGCTCGCGCTCACCGGGGTTCGCCCGATCGTCGTCCAGCGCGTACCGGCCGCATCCGATACGCAATCGATCCACGCCGTTCACGCGGCGATGGCCGGCATCAATCATGAACTGGTGCGCTTGATCGGCAGTCACGGCGCCAAGGCGATCGGCATCGACGGTCACGACGGCGGCCTGCTGGTAGCAAGCACGGATTCCGACCGGCTCGATACGCGCGAGGTCGCCCGCTTCGACGGCGCCGCGCTGAACGCGTTCGTCGAGAACGGACTGGTGCCCGTCGTGATGCCGGTCGCGCCCGACGACGCGGGCCATGATCACCTGCTGCGCGCCGAACGCGTGGGCAGCCTCTTCGCACAGCGCACGGGCGCGGTGACGCTGGTAATGATGGTCGACGGCGCGCTGCTGCGCGAACTCGACGCGCTCGCCGGGCTCTACGGCATCACGGAACTCGAACAATGGCTGGCCGAGCATCCGGCCGCCGCTGCAGCGCCTTGCGTGCGGGAAGCGCTCGATGCGCTCGCGCACGGCGTACAGAACGTCCATCTCGCCGATAGCGCGCAACCCGAATCGCTGATCGACGAACTGCTCACGGAGGAAGGATCGGGGGTCGTGTTCTGCCGTCGCGGCAACACCGATCTGCTCGCGGAAGCCCGGCGCTATTTCGCGGATTCGGCGAGCGTGCTGCGCGACGGGTTCAGCGTTGAGCAGAAGCAGGTCGTGCGGTTCTGATCGTGCGGTGACAAGGCGCTTGCGGCGACCCGCACGGGCCGCCGCAAGCGCATGCCGTCAACGTCGCGTCGCCAGCCGCCGCACGACGCGCACCAGCGCATCGACTTCGTCGCACGTGTTGTAGAACGCGAGCGACGGCCGCACGGTGGCTTCGAGCCCGAACCGCCGCAGGATCGGCTGCGCGCAGTGATGCCCCGAGCGCACCGCGATGCCCTCTTCGTTCAGCGCCTGCCCGACCTCCTCGGTTTCATAGCCCTTCAGCACGAACGACAGCACGCTCGCCTTGTCGCGCGCGGTGCCGACGAGCCGCACGCCCGGCACCGGCGCGAGCACGCTCGTTGCATAGGCGAGCAGGTCGTGCTCGTAGCGCGCGATGTTCTCGATACCGACCCGGCTCACGTAGTCGAGCGCCGCACCAAGCCCCACCGCATCCGCGATGTTGCCGGTGCCGGCTTCGAACCGGTTCGGCGGCGGCTGGAACACCGTGCGCTCGAACGTCACGTCCGCGATCATGTTGCCGCCACCCTGCCACGGCGGCATGTCGTCGAGGATCGCCCGCTTGCCGTACACGACGCCGATCCCGGTCGGCCCGTAGATCTTGTGCCCGGAAAACACGAAGAAATCCGCGTCGAGCGCCTGCACGTCCACGCGCATGTGCGAGATCGACTGCGCGCCGTCGACGAGCGCCTTCGCGCCGGCACGATGCGCAAGCTCGACGATCTCCTTCACCGGCACGACCGTGCCGAGCGCGTTCGACACCTGCGTGACGGACACGATCTTCGTGCGGTCGTTGAGCAGCTTCCGGTATTCGTCGAGCAGCACCTGCCCCGAATCGTCGACCGGGATCACGCGCAGCTTCGCGCCCTTCTGCGCGGCAAGCTGCTGCCACGGCACGATGTTCGCGTGATGCTCGAGATGCGACACGACGATCTCGTCGCCTTCGCCGACGTTCTGCACGCCCCACGTTTTCGCGATCAGGTTGATCGCCTCGGTCGTGCCGCGCACGAATACGATTTCGTCGGGCGACGACGCGCCGATGAAGCGCTGCACCGTTTCCCGCGCGTGCTCGTAAGCATCCGTCGCGCGGCCGGCCAACGCATGCGCGGCACGGTGGATGTTCGAGTTCTCGTGCGCATAGAAATACGCGAGCCGGTCGATCACGGCCTGCGGCTTGTGCGTGGTCGCCGCATTGTCGAACCACACGAGCGGCTTGCCGTTCACGCGCTCCTGCAGGATCGGGAAATCGCGGCGGATCGCGTTCACGTCGAACGGCGGGTGCGCGCCACGATGCAACTGGCCTTGCGGCTCGGCTGCATGCGCATCGTCGATGAAGTAGCGCGGCACGTCGGCGCCCCCCGCTCGCGACACCGGCGCGTCGCGATGCACGGCGAGCAGCTCGCGCAACGCATCGTCGCCCGGCAATCCGAACGCTTCCGGCGACGCAAGGCCGTTCGACGGCACGACGATGTCCTGCGGCGTGGCCTGCCAGCCCTGCAGCGAACCGTCGGTGAAGTAGTACGGCGACGCCTTCACCGCGCTTTCCGGCGCCGGCGCATTCACGTGCGGCACGCCGAGCGCGGCGCCGCCGACACGCGGTTCGAGCGCCGGCGCGATCGACACGACGTTGTCGGGCAGCCCGTTCTGCGCGGCCGCATGCGGCGCGAGCGCGGGGGCGCGGTTGCCGAGCGACAGCACGTGCGTCGGTGCGGACGGCGCGAGGTTCGCGCCGGGCACTTTCCCTTGCGGCAGCGCGAGACCGGGCACGCCGGTGCCCGCGCCGCCCGGCCCCGCGAGCGGCGAGCCGCCCGGTACCGGGTTGCTCACCGACGCGAGGATCGGCGCGGCTGCCGGCAACGCCGACGGCACGCCGCCTGCCGCGCCGCTGCCTGCCGATACCCCGGGCGCGGTAGCCTGCCCGGGCGGCGTCGCGAGGAACTCGGACGCGAGCCGCGCGAGCGTCGCCGGGTCGGGCAAACCGGCCGGCAACGGCGCGTGCGGCAGCGCGTGCGCGTCGCCGCCGGCGAGGCCGGGATTAACGGTAGGTGTCGGGATAGTCATGGAACTTGGCGATTTCGACGTCATCGAGGACAGCCAGCGCATCCGGCGAATGGACCGCGAGCGAGCAATACAGCGAGATCAGGTACGACGCGATCGCCTGGTTGTTGATCCCCATGAAGCGCACCGACAGGCCCGGGCCCTGCTCGCCCGCGACGCCCGGCTGATACAGGCCGACGACACCCTGACGCTTGTCGCCGACGCGCAGCAGCAGGATCTTGGTCTTGCCGTCCGCAACCGGCACCTTGTCCGACGGGATCAGCGGAATGCCGCGCCACGTGAGGAACTGCGAGCCGAACAGGCTGACCGTCGGCGGCGGCACGCCGCGCCGCGTGCATTCGCGGCCGAACGCGGCGATCGCGAGCGGGTGCGTGAGGAAGAACGCCGGCTCCTTCCATACCTTCGTCAGCAGTTCGTCGAGATCGTCCGGCGTCGGCGCGCCCGTCAGCGGGAAGATCCGCTGGTCGTCGGTCACGTTCGCGAGCAGCCCGTAGTCGGGGTTGTTGATCAGCTGGCTTTCCTGCAGCTCCTTGATCGTCTCGATCGTCAGGCGCAGCTGTTCCTTGATCTGGTCGTGAGGACTGCTGTAGAGATCGGAGATCCGCGTATGCACGTCGAGCACCGTGCTCACCGCGTTCAGGAAATACTCGCGCGGCTGTTCCTCGTACGGCACGAAGGTCTGCGGCAGCACGCTTTCGTCCTCGAGCTGCGTGCACGCGGCGCGCACGGCTTCCGGGTTCTTCACCTGGTTCAGCCGATAGATACCGGCCTCGACCGGCACCCATTGCAGCAGATGGGTCAGCCAGCGCGGCGTGATCGTGGAAAGCTGGGGGACGGTCTTGGTAGCGTTCGCTAGTTGGCGGGCGGCGTGATCGCTCAGCGCGGCCGTGCCGCTTGCAACGGTCGACATGTGGGGCTCCGGGTTCTTTAGATGAAAAACGGGATTGCTTATGACGCTGGGTGATTATCGGAAGCACGCCCCTGCCGGCTCAACATGCTATAGCCGTCATGTCGCGTGCATCCGAACGGGAATCGAGGCGGGCGGCCTAGGTGACGTACGCGCCCGGCAGCAGCGTCGAGATCGACACGTCGAACGCGCGCGCGATCTTGTCGGCCGTGACGATCGACGCGATCGCTTCGCCGCGCTCGATCTCGCCGACGTACGAACGGTTCAGCCCCGCATGCTCGGCCAGCTGCTCCTGCGACCACGTGCGTGCTTCGCGCAGCTTGCGCACGGTGGCGCCGAAGTGATGAATGAGTTCGCTCATCGTGCCTCCTACGCGACGCGCGCCGCCGCGCGTGGCGTGGCGTTCGCCTCGCTGCGCAGCACGGCCTGCGTGACGTTTTCGCCGGCCGGCACGTCCTGCGTGAGCCACACGTTGCCGCCGATCACCGCGCCGCGCCCGATCGTCACGCGGCCGAGGATCGTCGCGCCCGCGTAGATCACCACGTCGTCCTCGACGATCGGGTGGCGCGCGAGCCCTTTCTCCAGATGGCCGGCCGCGTCGCGCGGGAAGCGCTTCGCGCCGAGCGTGACGGCCTGGTACACGCGCACGCGCTCACCGATGACCGCCGTCTCGCCGATCACCACACCGGTGCCGTGGTCGATGAAGAAGCCCGCGCCGATGCGCGCGCCCGGATGAATGTCGATGCCGGTTTCCGCATGCGCCTGCTCGGCGATGATCCGCGCGAGCAGCGGCAGGCCGAGCCGGTACAGCTCGTGCGCGAGCCGGTGGTGGATCATCGCGAGGATGCCCGGGTAGCACAGCAGCACCTCGTCGACGCTGCCGGCCGCCGGATCGCCGTGAAACGCGGCCAGCACGTCGCTGTCGAGCAGCCGGCGTATCTCCGGCAGGCGCGCGGCGAATGCCTGCACGGCCGTCGATGCGACTTCGTCGACGCGATCGGGCGGCGGGCCGTCGGCAGGGCGCTGACGCGCCGCATGGCGCAACTCGAGCGTCACCTGCGCGAGCAGCGCATTCAGCGCCGCATCGAGCGCATGTGCCACGTGCAGGTTCTCGCTCTCCTGGCGCAGATCGGGCGGCCCAAGCCGCATCGGGAACAGCACGCCCTTCAGCGCGCCGACGATCTGGGCAAGCGCCTCGCGCGCCGGCAGGTCGCGCCCGCCCGGTTCGAGCGAGCGCCGCTGCTTCTCGCGCCATGCGCGGCGCACCGTCTGCAGCGATTGAACGATGTCGTCGATATCGAATGCGGCCATGCTGCTTTCTCCCCGTAACGGCCGTGAATCAATCAGTCCTGCGCCCACGGCAGACCGCGAAAGCGCCAGCCGTTGCTGCCGCCGCGATGCTGCCGGTCGTCGAGGTCGCCCTCGAATCCTTCGAGCACGTTGAACACCTGCGTGAAACCGCCCTTCGCCGCGGCCTCGGCCGCCTGCGCCGAGCGGTTGCCGCTGCGGCACAGCAGCAGCACGACCGCGTCCTTGCCCGTCTTCGCTTCCAGTTCGCGCACGAAGCGCGGGTTGCGCGTCAGGCTCGTGCCGGTCGCCCACGGCACATGCAGCGACTCCGGCACGTGGCCGACGAATTTCCGTTCCTCGGCCGTGCGCACGTCCACCAGCAACGCGTCGCCGGACGAGAACAGCGCCCACGCGGTCTCCGGCGCGACACTGCCCGCATAGGGCTTGCCGGCCGACGCCGCGGCCGCGCGCGCATCTTCGAGCGCCTGTTGCGCGGCGGTTCGTTCTTCCAATGCAACCGTCATGACACTTCCTCGTTTTCGCAGATTCGTATGAACAAAGACACCGGGAACGCGGCCGTTGCAGCTTGCGTGCTGTCTATAGCCGTCAGCGCCACTATGCGAGTGCGGCGGAGCGAGCAGAACCAATAAAAATTCATTTCCTAATCAGCGCCGCGGGGAATGCAATGGCAGACGCGCGCTATCGGTGCGCGGTCGCCGGCGGGATGGAAAGGGAGAACGGGGGCCGTTCGATGTCGTACATCGAAGGGGGTTGAAAGGAAGGATGAGGACGATCGCCGCGGCATGCGGCGCGTCGTCATGGAATCAGGGATGGAACGGATCACGCCATGCACCGACGAAGCCACCGAGCGTCGCCGATGCACATGTTCTTCAGTACGTCACACCACCGGGTCGACCGCCACGACCTGCACGCCACGCGCTTCGATATCGCGCGCGGCGAGCAGGCACAGATCCTCGCGGTGATGCGTGGCGACCACCTGCACACCCACCGGCACGCCATTCGCGACGGACGTCGTGACGGCCAGCCCCGGCAGCCCCATCGCGGGCAGCGCGCGCAACGTCAGCTGCGCTTCCCACACGCGGTCGAACCCAGCCAGCCCCTGGCGGTCGAGATCGTCGGGAAACGGCAGTTCCGACGACACCGGCAGCAGCAGCACCGCGTATTCGTCGAGAAACAGCCGCCACTCCCGCGTAAGCGTCGTGCGTCGCACCAGCGCGCGGCTGATCACGTCGGCCGGCAGATCGCGCACCTTGCCGCGCACCGCGGCGATCACCGCGGCCGCGCCCGGATCGCCGTCCGCGTCGACCGCGTTCGCGAGCGCGTCGAAACCGTCGCCTAGCCACAATTGCTCCTGCAGCAGCGCGGCCTCGCGCATCGGCGGCGTATCGTCGATTTCGTCGACGGTCCAGCCCGCATCGGCGAGCCGGCGCGCGGCGTCGCGCAACGCGGCCTCGACCTCGGGCACCACCTCCAGGCCGCGCGGACGCACGCACAGCGCCGCGCGCTTCGGCACCTCGCGCCCGTCGAACGGCACGGCCACGTTCCATGGATCGCGCGGATCAGGCGCGACGAACGCACGCAGCGCGAGCGACAGATCGTCGATCGTGCGCGCGATCGGGCCTGCCGTCGACATCAACTGCGCGCCGATCGCGCGCTCGGGAGACGACGCGTTGAAGGCAGGCACGCGGCCGAGCGACGGCCGGATCCCATGGACGCCGCACGCATAGGCCGGGTAACGCACCGAGCCGCCGATGTCGGTGCCGACCGCAAGCGGGCCGATCCCGGCCGCCACGGCCGCCGCCGCGCCGCCACTCGATCCGCCCGGCGTCAGCGACGCATTGCGCGGATTGCGCGTGCGGCCATGCACGAGATTCGACGTGAACCAACGCAATGCAAACGTCGGCGAATTGGTGCGGCCGAGCAGCACGCCGCCGGCCTTCCGGATGTTGGCGACGACCGGGCTGTCGGCTTGCGCGATCAGGGTCTCCTGCAGGCGCGTGCCGTTGGTCGTCGCGAAACCGGCCTGGTCGATGTTGATCTTCACGGTAACGGGCACGCCCGCGAGCGGCCCCGGATCGTCTCCGCGCGCGATCGCGCGATCGACTTCGTCGGCCTGCCGCCGCACGTCGTCGGGACGATGCTCGACCACCGCGTTGATCGCCGGATTCACCGCATCGAGACGAGCGAGCACGGAATCCGCCACTTCGCGCGCCGATACTTCACGCTGACGCACGCGTTTCGCGAGCTCGGTTGCCGACAGTTGCCAGAGTTGCGTCATGACTGCTCCTGATGGAAAGACATCACAATCGCGCGCGGCGCCGTGCTTCGTTACGCAAGCACGGCGCCGCATGCGCTCACTGCGTATCCTGCTTCGCGCGCTCGGCGGCCGCGATGATCGCATCGGCCACGGCCTTCGGCTGGCTCAGCATCGCAACGTGGCTGCCGTTCACGCGTGCGACCGTCGCGCCGATCCGCTTCGCCATCGCTTCCTGCAGCGTCGGATCGATCATCCGGTCCTGCGTCGTGACGACGAACGTCGACGGCTTCGCATGCCACGCGGCTTGCGTGACCTTCTCCGATATGCAGCCACCGTACCACGGCCCTTGGGTTGCCGCGACGATGCGCTGCTGCGCGGACGGCAGGTCCGGCGCGAAATCCTGCGCGATCGCCTTGTCCGACAGCGTCGTGAAACCGCCCGCGTCCTTGCGCAGTTCACCGGCCCACGCGGGCGCCGGGAGCCCCTGCGTGACGTCGGCGATCGACTGGCCGTTGTCGGGCGCGAACGCGGCGACGTACACGAGCGACTTCACCTTGTCGTCGTTGCCCGCCTCGCTGATCACGACACCGGCCCACGAATGGCCGACCAGCACGACTGGCCCCTTCTGCGCGTCGATCGTGCGCTTCGTCGCGGCCGCATCGTCGGCGAGCGAGCTGAGCGGGTTCTGCACCGCCACCACGTGCAGCCCGCGTGCCTCGAGCAGCGGAATCACGCGGTTCCAGCTCGACCCGTCGGCGAACGCGCCGTGCACGAGCACGACGTTGGTGCCCTTCAGGTCTTCCTTCGGTACGGCCTGCGCCGCGACCGTACCAAACAGTCCGCCGATCACCGCGGCGGATACCAGAACGCGTTTCATCAAACCGGCCATCGTCATGCTCCTGCCCATCTCATGTTGTTCAAATGAAGTGCTGTATCGACATACGCGCCTCCGTACAGCGGGCGCGGTACCGGATCACGAATGCGCGTACAGGTCGTCGGCAGCGTTGCGCGCGGAACGCGACCGGGCTGCATCGCGGAGGCCGTCAGGCGTCGACGTATCGGCCACGTTGTCGTCCTGCGACTTCGACGGGCCGTTCTGGTCGGAGCGTGCGACCTGCAGCGCGGCGACGACGTCGTCCGGGTAGTGCGGGCCGCTGCGGGCCGGGTTATAGCCGGCCTGTTCCAGACGGACGAGTTCGGCGCGCACATCGGCACGCGTGAGGCCGTGGCCGGTATCGGCGAACGACAATGCGGGAACGGCGGCGAGGACGGCAACGGCGAGGATTCGAGCGGCTTTCATGAGGGTTCTCCTTGAAGGAAAAAGGTCAGTCGATCATTCGGCATCCGATCCAGATCGTCTGGCATCGAACGTTTGCTGCATGTCGACAGTAGAACCCGCGCACGTATCTGCGATGTTTCCGAAACCGGTGCTTTCTGCATGCCAGTTTTTCAGAAGCGGCCGCAGATACAGTGCGATACAAACCCGCGTGCCGATGCGCACCGCCGCGCCGTGCGCACCACGAAAAAAGGCGTGCCTCGCCGGGCACGCCTTCCGCTCCACTTCACACCGCAACGTCGCATCACCTCATGGCGCGAGCCGCGTGAACACGTAGTCGCGGTTCTTCACCCGCGCCTCGTGGCACGCGAAGCACGTCCGATGCTGACCGATATCGGCCGGCACGCCGTTGACGAAACGCCCGAAGCCCCAGCCGCCCGTCGACGCATAACGGCGCGAGTCCTTCACCATCACCTGCACGGTCGTCGCCTGGCCAGGCACCGTCGCCGGAGGAAACTCGTCGGATTGCTTGCGCTTGTACGCGAGCTTCACGAGGATCGTGCCGTCCGGGAACGGCAACGTCGCCTGTTCGAGCGCGCGGATCGCGACGGGGTTGCCGAGCACCACGCGCAGCTCGTCGAGCGGCGCGGCCTCTTCGGCCGGTGCGACCATTTCCCACTTGCGATAGCCGGGCGGAATCGTCACGCCGTAGATCGGTGACGCGGCCGCGGCCGGCTTCGGCTGTTCCGCGAATGCGACCGTGCCATTCGCCGCCAGCGCACCGGCCAGCAGCACGCCCGCGCCGAGCACACGGCGCGCACCGCGCCGCCACACTTCGATGCGCACCCGCATCACAGATGCTCCACTTGCAGGATCGCATCCGCGAACGCCTGCGGCGCCTCCTGCGGCAAGTTGTGGCCGATACCGCCGGAAATCGTCCGGTGCTGGTACTTGCCCGTGAACTTCTTCGCGTACGCGGCCGGGGCCGGATGCGGTGCGCCGTTCGCGTCGCCTTCCATCGTGATCGTCGGCACCGTGATCGCGGGGCCGGCTGCCAGACGCCGCTCGATGTCGTCGTATTGCGCCTCCCCCTTCGCGAGCCCGAGGCGCCAGCGATAGTTGTGAATCACGACGGCCACGTGGTCGGGATTCCGGAACGACGCGGCCGTGCGCGCAAAGGTTTCGTCGGAGAACTGCCACTTCGGCGACGCGAGCTGCCAGATCAGCTTGTTGAACGCATCGCGGTTCTGCGTGTAGCCGAGTTCGCCGCGTTCGGTCGTGAAGTAGAACTGATACCACCACTGGAATTCCGCCTGCGGCGGCAGCGGCGCGGCGTTCGCCGCCTGGCTGCCGATCAGGTAGCCGCTCACCGATACCAGCGCCTTCACGCGCTGCGGCCACAGCGCCGCGATGATGTCGGCCGTGCGCGCACCCCAGTCGTAGCCGCCGAACACCGCACGGTCGATCTTCAACGCATCCATCAGCGCGACGATGTCGACGGCCGTCACCGCCTGCTGGCCGTTGCGCACCGTGTCGGCCGAGCGGAACGTCGTCGAGCCGTAGCCGCGCAGGTACGGCACGATCACGCGATACCCGGCCGCGACGAGCAGCGGCGCGACTTCCGCATAGCTGTGGATGTCGTACGGCCAGCCGTGCAGCAGGAACACGACGGGGCCGTTCTTCGGCCCGAGATCGGCATACCCGACGTTGAGCACGCCCGCATCGATCTGATGGATCGTGCCGAGCGATGCGACGCCGGCCGCTCGCTTGCCGGCGGATGCAGCGGGCGTCGACTGCGCATGCGCGAGCGCGCTGAAGCCGAGGTCGGCCAGGCTCAGGCTCGCCAGCGTCGAGCCCAGGATCAGGCGGCGGCGGGTGTTCACGGTATCAGGCATGATTCGTTCTCCATTGTCGATCGCTAAGGAAGGGGCCCGCGGCACGTGCGGGCAATCGGGTATCGGCGTTCGCAGCCGTCGCGCATCGCACCGCGCTGTCGTGTGAATCGCTTCACCGGTGTTATATCCGAACCCTCCGGACGCTTTGTATCGCAACGTATCTGTGTGCGAACACGACAAAAAGCGATTCAAAAATCGCCGGGAAAACGACGTTTCGTGACGGTTGCGGGGCGTGTGGGGTAGAACGGGAGAGGAGAAGCGCCGGCCGTCTCGCCGCGTATGAAGGTGATGGATCCGGCTGCGCGTCGGGTCGACGGTGAAGCGACAACGAACACGAGCCGCGCAGCCGTGCAGCCACGTCGGCCCGCATTCGTTATGCAACCCGCTTCGCTTACGCGCGCCGCAACGGCCGGAACCCGGCACGCACTTCACGCGCGAACAGTTCCGGCTCTTCCCATGCCGCGAAGTGCCCGCCCTTGTCGACTTCGTTGAAGTAGATCAGGTTGTGATAACAACGCTCGGCCCAACTGCGCGGCGCCTGGTAGATCTCGCCCGGAAACACCGTGATCGCCGCCGGCAACGAGATATCCGCCGCATTGAAGTTGTTCGAGTGATCTTCCCAGTAGATCTGCGCGGCCGACGTCGCGGTGTTCGTCAGCCAGTACAGCGAGATGTCGTCGAGAATCTCGTCGCGCGGAATCGAGCGCTCGGGCACGCCGCCGCTGTACGTCCATTGCGAGATCTTGTCGTACATCCACGCGGCCTGCCCCGACGGCGAATCGGCAAGCGCGTAGCCGACCGTCTGCGGCCGCGTGACCATCATCGCCGAGTAGCCGCAGTTGTCGCGATAGAACGTCGCGAGCTTCTCGTACGCCGCCTTCTCCTTCGGCGACAGCGAAGCCGGTGCGGGGGCATCGAGCTGGAGCAGCGCCGCGATATCGGGCGGCACCGTCGCCGGCATGTTCACGTGAATCCCGACGAGGGCCTGCACGCGCTGCATCGCCATCCGGTGCGAGATCACCGAGCCGCAATCGCCGCCCTGCGACACGAAGCGCGTATAGCCGAGCCGCGCCATCAGCTCGCCCCACGCCCGCGCGATGTGATCGGAGCCCCAGCCCGGCTTCGTCGGCCGGCCCGAGAAACCGAAGCCCGGCAGCGACGGCACGACCACGTGGAATGCATCGTCCGCGCTCGCGCCGTGCGCGGTCGGGTCCGTCAGCGGGCCGATCGCCTTCAGCAGCTCGAAGACCGAACCGGGCCAGCCGTGCGTCATGATCATCGGCATCGCGTTCTCGTGCCGCGAGCGCACGTGAATGAAATGAATGTCGAGCCCGTCGATCTCGGTAATGAACATCGGGAAGCCGTTCAGGCGCGCCTCGCCCTTGCGCCAGTCGTAGTCGGTGCCCCAGTAGCGTAGCAGCGCCTGCATGCGTGCGAGCCGCACGCCCTGCGATTCATCGGCCACGGTTTCGCGGCCCGGCCAGCGCGTCGCGGCAATGCGGCGGCGCAGGTCGATCACGGCCTCGTCGGGAATGTGCGCGGTGAACGGGCGTATGCCGCTCGCGCCGGTCGCCGCATGCAGCGCGGTGGGCAGCATCGCCGAGACTCCGGCGGCCACGGAAGTGGCCAGCAGGTGGCGGCGCATCGGGGAAAACGGTGTGGAAGACATCGTTCGGCATCCTTTCGTGAAGTGGAAAGTGAGATGCCGCGGGCGGGATCGCGCCCAGGCTTTCGATCCGGCGCGCCCTCGTCACGCGGCGTCGCCCATTTGAAAGGTCTGATGTATCCCGGATTTGTCTGATTTGTACGCGCTTGTAGCTGCTGCACCGCGCGCGGGCGGCCCCCGCCGCCGCTCGCGCGCCGGTATGACGCTCAGAGCCCGTTGACGATCGCGCCATCGACGCGAATGTTCTGCCCGGTGATGTAGCCCGCGCCGTCGGACAGCAGGAACGCGACCGTCTTCGCGATCTCGCCCGTCTTGCCGAAGCGGCCGGCCGGAATGCGCGCGACGATCTCCGGCGTTTCCGGCCAGCTGTCGATGAAGCCCGGCAGCACCGCGTTCATCCGGATGTTCTCGGCCGCGTAGCGTTCCGCGTAAAGACGCGTCCACGCGCTCAGCGCCGCGCGCAGCGCCGACGAAACGGGCATCGGCCGCTCGGGCGCGTCCGCCGCGAAGCTCGAGATGTTGACCACTGCGCCGCCGCCCTGCTTCTGGAAGATCGGCGTCACGCGGCGCATCACGCGCACCACGTTCAGCAGGATCAGGTCGAGCCCCGCATGCCAGTTTTCGTCGGTGATCGCCAGCAGTTCGCCCTTCGGCGGATGCCCGGTGTTGTTGACCACCGCATCGATGCGCCCGTAGCGCGCGACCGTTTCCTGCACCAGACGCTCGATATCGGCTTCTTCCGTCACCGAACCCTTGATGCCGAAACCGCCCAGTTCGTCGCCGAGCGCCACCGCGCTGCCCGACGGCGACATCAGCGCGACGCGGTAGCCGGTCGCCGCCAGTTCGCGCGCGATCGCCGCGCCCATGCCCTTGCCCGCCGCCGTGATCAACGCTACTTTTTCTACAGTCACGATGTGCTCCTCGTTCGAATCCTGCCGCCGCGCAGCCGCCATTCGGCGCGCCATGGTGGTAATGTAGGCGCATCCATCACCCCTGTCGAACCAGTATTTCTGCCGCCAGACGATAGTTTTTCTACAGCCTCAAGATGCCGCCCCGCCCTTCACGCCTGCCGCCGCTGAATGCCCTTCGCGCGTTCGAAGTGTCCGCGCGGCACCTCAATTTCCGCGCCGCGGCCGACGAGATCGGCGTCACGCAGGGCGCCGTCGCGCAGCAGGTGCGCCACCTCGAGGACGTGCTCGGCCTGAAGCTGTTCGAGCGCCTGCCGCGCGGCCTCGCGCTGACCCACGACGGCGCCGCGTATTTCTCCGACGTGCAGCGCGCGCTGCACGCGATCGCCGACGCGACCGACAAGCTCGTGAAGCGGCGCGCCGCGCTGACGATCAGCACGACGCCGTCGTTCGCGTCGAAGTGGCTGATCCCGCGGCTCGCGCAGTTCACCGATGCGCATCCCGACTACGACGTGCGCGTGATCGCCGACCCGCAGATCGCGACGTTCCGCCACGACGGCGTCGATCTCGCGATCCGCTACGGCAAGCCGCCGTTCGGCAAGCACCTCGTCGCGCATGCGCTGTTCCCTCTCGACGTATGCGCGGTCTGCAGCCCCGCGCTGCTGGCCGAGCCCGCGTCGCCGCACGCGCTCGCGGGCCACGTGCTGCTGCACGACGCGCACGATCTGTGGCCCGAGTTCCTCGCCGCAATGCCGGAGCCCGTCGACGTCGATCCGCACAAGGGGCTGCGCTTCAACCAGACGTCGCTCGCGATCGATGCGGCCGTCGCCGGCCAGGGCATCGCGCTCGCCACCGATCCGCTCGTCGAGCGCGACATCGCGGCCGGCCGGCTGTGCAAGCCGTTCGATTTCGCGTTTCCGCTGTCGGTGGGGTTCTATCTGGTGTATCCGGCCGAGCGGCGCGACGACGATGCGATCGTCGTGATGCGCGAGTGGATGGCCATGCAGGCGGCGTCGGACAGGCGGGCTTGAGCGGACGTCGGCGGCGTCAGGGCGCGATCCAGCGGCTTTCGCAGCCGCCCGCATGCAAGTCGAACACCGCGCGGCGATGGCCGGCGCGCGCGAGTTCGAGCCAGTCGATGCGCGTCACGCTCACGTGAATCACGCAGAAGTTGTCATAGCCGTCGGCGGCCGGCGTCGAATCCTGACTCGTCGGGAGATGCGCCGCCTCGGGCGAGTCGACCCGCGTACCGGGCGGCAACGGCGCACGATACAGCAGCAGCGTATGCGGACGGCTCGATTGCCAGACCGCGCGCCGTTGCGCGTCGTCGTCGCAGATCGATGCAACGCCTTCCACGCGAATCTGCACGAGCGCATCGAGATCGCTCGCAACGAGCGCGATGCGCGGATCGCGACGCAGCTCGGCGACTTTCTCCGACCGTGCATCGGTATGAAACGACAGCATGCGCTCGGCACGGCTCGCGTGACGCAATACGATCGTGCGAACCTTCGGCGCACCGTCGACGCCGAGCGTCGCGGCCTGCAGCATCGTGAACGGCGAGCGCTGGGCGCTCACGCCGGATTCGAGGCACGACCACGCGCGGTCGTACGTTTGCGTGAGCGATTCGGAAGTCGGGTCGGACATAAAGGGCGGCGATCGCGCGTGGGTCGATCGCGCAAGCTTACCCGTTTGCGTCGGCGGCGGCGCGCATGCGATGCCGCCGCCGTATTGGCATGCCGCTCAGTTGTAGCCGAGCACGACCGGCGCGGCCTCGCCAGCATCGGCGGCATCGGCCGCCGGCTCCGCGCCGAAGCGGCCGAGCACGTCGGCCACGTACTGCGGCCCCGCGCTGATCTGCGACGACCGGTGCGCCACCGGCCGGCTATCGCCCGCGCCCGGCGCGGCGCCGGTAGATACGGTGTCGTTGACGGTGACGTTCATGTCGAGGTTTCCTCACGCAGCGAGCGCCGCACCATACGCGCGCACGAGACGCGCGACGCCTTCCCGGATCGCGTCGACGTCCGGCGCGGCGAACGACAGGCGCAGCGACGCCGCGTCGACGTTGTCCGCGAAGAACGCTTTGCCGGGCACGAACACGACCTTGTTCGCGATCGCCTGTTGCAGCAGCACGTCCGACGACACCGCGCCGATGCGCGCCCACACGAACATCCCGCCTTCCGGACGATGGAATTCGATCGCGTCGCCGAGGCCGTCGCGCAGCGCGTCGCACATCGCATCGCATTTGCGCCGGTATGCGGCCGCGATGCGCGGCAGATGGCGTTCGAGCGCGCCGTCGGCCAGATATTCGGCGGCGGTCGCCTGCGTCCACGGCGTGCTGCACAGATCGACCGTCTGCTTCGCGATCACGCAGCGCCGTGCGATCTCGGCCGGCGCGATCGTCCAGCCCACGCGCAGCCCCGGTGCGACGATCTTCGACAGGCTCGCGAAATGCACGATCCAGTCGCGCGCGCCGTCGACTTGATCGGCGAGCGCCAGCATCGACGGCACGGGCTCGCCCGCGAAACGCAGGTCGGCGTACGGATCGTCCTCGACGATCAGGAAACGGTACTGCACCGCGAGACGCAGCAGCTTCAGCCGACGCTCGCGCGTAAGCGTCGCGCCCGTCGGGTTCGCGAAGGTCGGCACCGTATAGAGCAGCTTCGGCTGCGCGATCGCGCCGGACGCGAGCTGTTCGCCGAGACGATCGACGTCGAGCCCAGCGCCGTCGACCGGAATCGTCACGATGCGCGCCTGCTGCAGACGCATCGCCTGCAGCGTCGCCGGATAAGCAGGCTGCTCGGTGAACACGACGTCGCCGGGCGACACCATCACGCGCAGCAGCAGATCGAGGCCCTGCTGCGACCCGGTCGTGACGAGCAGTTCGGCCGCCGTGCACGCCACGCCGCGACGCGCCATCAGCGCGATCAGTTGCTGCTTCAGGTCGGCGAGGCCGTCGGTCGGGCCGTATTGCAGGCAGCGTACGGGCTGCGCGTACGCGCGCGCGGCGGCCGCGTTCAGGCCGTCGACGTCGAACAGGTCGCTGGCCGGATAGCCGCCCGCAAAGGAAATCATGCCCGGTTCGGACAGGTACTTGAACAGTTCGCGGATCGGCGAGCCGGCGGGATTCTGGAATGAGGGAGTGAACGCGTACATGTCGTCGTGAGCTGGAGGGCGCGGACGGCCGGGATAGCCGCCCGATGCCGGCCGCCGCGGCGCTTCTGGCGCGACGGCGGCGAAATCGAGCCACGATTGTCGATAGTCATTAAGGCCGCGGCAAACGATATCTATGCACTAGGTCTTGCGGTTTGGTCATCACATCGCGCCGGGGCGGCATCCGGCCGGATCAGTGCGGCGTCACCGCGGGCGCGGCCGGCGGCGGCCCCGGCTTCCACGTCGACAGCGCGCGTGCGAGGTCGTCGGACACATAGTGCGGACCGTCGAACAGATAGACCGGATAGCCGCGATACGCGACCAGTTGCCTGCTCAACTCGTCGGCGCTGGCGGAACGGAACCCGCCCCGCTCGGCGGGCCGGAATGCTTCGGCGATGACCCGCACGCGGCGTTTGCCCAGTCTTGCAGCCAGTTCGTCGACGTAGCTGCGCGCGACATACGGCTCGCGGGCATACACGCCGCAGCCGTCCTGGAAGAACACGCCGACGTCCGACGGCAGCCACGCGGCGAGCCAGTCGGCGAGCGCCTTTCCGCCGATATTGGTCTGGTCGTACACGCTCACCCACAGCGGACGCGGCAGCCGCTGCAGCACCGCGGCAAGCTTCGGCGCATCCTGCCAGGTCGGATCGATCTCGACCGGGAAGTAGTAGCCGGTGACATGCAGCGGGAGCGATGCGCGCGCCACTTCCAGCGACTGGTCGGCGAGCGTCGACAGATGGGTGCGCGCGCGTTTTTCGTCCTGGTAGCCGGCGAGGCCGAGAATCACGTTCCGGGCCCACGGCTCACGGCCGATACGTTCCCAGTCGGGCAGGTGCGCGGCAGGCTGGATGCGGGTATTCGCGACGTACGCGGTATCGTCGACCGCGATCCATTGAATCAGCAGATCGCTGACACCGAGGATCTGCCAGTTGCCGACCGGACGGGTCGTCGCGTTGTCCACCTGCCAGACGATGCCGTCGGCGTGCACGTCGTGCGCGGTCCAGCTACAGGCGGCCACGACGAGCGACGCGCCGATCGCCGCGAGCGTCGCCGTGCGGGGCGAACGCGGCGCGCCGGCGAACGGGCCGGGCCGCGTCGCGCGCCGAAACCGGCGCATACGCTGGCGAATCCTGCGCAACACCGGGATCGCATACGGGGTCATCGCTCGCTCGCGGGAAGCATGCCTGCGCGTCATCGTAGCCGCTCGAACGCAAAAACGTGCGACCCGCATGGCCGATACGGGTCGCACGCAGCTGCCGTTACGCCGGGCTCACTTGGCGGTCGCGCCGTCCACCCACTTGTAGCCGAGATTCGTAATGCCGGTAATCATGCTCTGGAAGTCCTGGTACGCCGGCAATCCGAGATCGGGCTCGAGCCAGTACGGATGGAAGAAGAACGACGCGAAACCGTCCCGCACCGCCAGACCATACTTGGCATTGGTCACGATCTGCTGCCACGTGTACGTGATGCACGAGAATTTGTCGACGTTGCAGATGTTGTACTGCACGCTGCCCAGGTTCTCCGGAACGATCCGCTGTCCGTAGTAATCGGCGTTGATGATGTACGGGAAAAACTGCCCGGCCGAAAAATCCTGGTTCGCGGCACCCGTTCCGAGTTGCGGATTGGTCGACGTGTAGTACACGGCCCGCTGGAACGTGGTCGGGAACGTGAGCGCCGTCGCCGACGATGCGGCCGGCGACATCTGGTACTGCGGCGCGGCCCAGCCGACGACCTTGTAGCCGTTGGTCGTGAACTCCAGCAGGCCATCGGCCATCCGGCCTTCCGCCCACGGGATCGAGTCCTCGTCGACCGGCCGGTTCTGCACCGCGAACCAGAACTCGTAGTCGCTCCCGCTGACCGCATTCAGCAGGTTCGGCGTCGAATCGTACTGGTGCGTATAACCGTGCATCACGATCGAGCCGCCGCGTGCAAGCGCGTAGTTCAGCGCACTCTTGAGGCCGGTTGCCTGCGCCAGATGAATCGTCTCCGGCACGCCGCCGTTGTAATAGCCGTTCGGGTCCGTATACAACGGAATCGTGGCCATCGTGAACGGGATCCGCTTCGAGTACATGTAGTTCGTCAGCAGTTGCATCGAACTCGTCGTCGTGTACGCGTCGAGGTCTTCGAGACGCACGAGCGCACGATGATTCACCGGCGCATTGGTCTGCAGGATGTCGTGCAGGATGTCGCAGATCACCAGGTAGCGATCCGTCGGCCCGATGTAGGAAAACGGCACGTCGGCGAAGTACCAGAAATTGCCCGAGCGCATGACGTACGGCGCGGTTGCGCCGGTCTTGCTGTTCTTGATGGTGACGAGCGCCTGCGCCTTGGTGGAATCGAGGACCTGCGTCACGCCGATATCCGGATCCGCGCTGATCACGCCGGTCGACGCGTTGTACGCGTAATACTTGACCATCGGCAGGTTCTTGTAGGTGACCGTATCGTAGAAGCCGGGATTCGGATTGCTCGACGACGGCGTCGCGTTCATCCCGGCGAGGCTCACGAAGCTGAACCCGAAGGTCTGGTTGAACGTGTAGGCCGTGTTCCAGGCCAGCTGCCACAGGTTGTACTTGAACCAGACCACCGTCTTCTTGGTGGTCATCACGTCGGTCATGAACGCCGTCGGAATCGGGTTGTTGTAGTAGTCGCCGACATAGAACGTCACGTCGTGGCTCCCGACCATGCCGGACGTGTAGTTCTGGATCGGCACCAGATCGATCGTCGCGTTGAAGTGGCCGAGCAGGTTTCTCAGCATGATGCTGTACATCAGGCCCAGCTTCGAATACGGATCGTTGGCCGGATTGTCGTAGAGCACGAGCGTATGGGCGGTGGTGGCCTGCGCGTGCGCGGTACCCGGCAATGTCATTTGCGCGAGTCCCGCAAGCAGGGCGATGACGAGCAAGATCTTTTTCATGGCCGTTTCTCCCTACTCACGTTCCACATTGCCGTTTAACTTCTTGACCGACTTCTTGCTGAACTTCGGACGGCCCGTTTCCTTGTACGCTTTTTCCCAATCCTCGTCGGACATGCCCGCTTTCAGGTTGACCTGGGCCGAGCCGTTCGGTAGCGGCGGCGGTTTGATCTTCAGGGCAGGCGCATCGCCCGTCTGCTGCGCATGTGCGTCCTGTACGCCGACAGTGAAGACGAGCGCAGTGATCAATGCGGCGAGCGATCCGGCGGTACGCAACCCGTTCCTGAAACATTGTTTGCGATGCGAAGGCATGATTTTCATCCTTTGATAAGCAAAATAAGGTCATCTCGTTAACGAAACGGGCACGGCCGAACGCCATCCGGATTACGGGGCGTCATGTCGTGAATGTCTGCTGCGCGTTCGAACCCGGACGAACAAATCCGGCCGGGGATGGTTGGACTTTCAAGCTAGAACCGTACCATCCGTCGCAAACGGGCATAGCGCCAAGGCGGCGAAATCGGCGTATCTACGCGATTCGAAAATGCGTCGATAAAACGTTTCAGACGTGCAACGCAGCCGCGTCGCGAATTAAATCGGACGAACGTAATAAACGTGTTCGTACGATTCGGGGAAAACCATTCGATTAGCGCGCATCGTCGAATCGCGAAGCGGCACTCGCCGCGGTTGCTATGCATGCGCAATGCGGGACCGACACACCGTGTTGCCGGTTCGATACCGAACCGTTCATCAGGTCTCCGCAGGCGTTGCATGACGCGTGCAGAAGGTGGCGATCACCGCCCGGCAAAGGGCCTGAGAACGCCGTGTCGCTCGCTCGAGCGACCGCATGTTTCAGCACTGAAACGTTTGATCGGCATTCGGCGAGCCGATCCTGTGCGGCACCTCGCACACCCCGCAAGGCCAAGGGTCGCGCAGCGATGGCGCACGACTTGCTACATCTGCAGTGTGCCGCGAGGCGCGCGCCGCGCGCAGAGCGGACGCAAGCGTCGACGCAAGCACGCGGGAAACAGGCGGTCGAAAAGTCACCCACTGAATACGTCACGTCGTTCGCGACGTAACGAGGCCACATCGAGGCAGCGCGCGTCCCATACGGCGCTCGTCCGGTCGGCCGGCATTCGCGCGGCGCAAGCCACGAAGTGGACGTGACGGGGGCGACGAGGACGAAAAGCGTTTCGTCCTGCGTCGATACGAGGGGAAACAATCCGGTACGAGACAAAAGCGCGGAAAG
Source organism: Burkholderia metallica (assembly GCF_001718555.1). NCBI lineage: Bacteria > Pseudomonadati > Pseudomonadota > Betaproteobacteria > Burkholderiales > Burkholderiaceae > Burkholderia > Burkholderia metallica. Next base: position 416,174 of record NZ_CP013403.1, on the reverse strand, counting down.
AATGATGGATCACATGATTTGGAGTTCATATTTATATGCGCTCAACCTTGTCGCCATCGTGACCGCACTCGTCATCCTGGTGAGCACACTGGATGACCTCACGCTGGACGCCTGTTACTGGTCCTTCGAAATCCGGCGCATCCTTCGCCGTGAAAAATCGCAAACGATCGATATCGGCATGCTGCGCGCGCTCGAAGAGCGCCATCTGGCGCTGATGGTGCCGGCATGGAAGGAATACGACGTGATCGCCAGGATGATCGAGAACACCCTGACGACTCTCGAGTACGAGCGGTACGTGATATTCGTCGGCACTTATCACAACGATGCCGAAACCACGGCCGAGGTCGAGCGGATGGTCCGAAGGTATCCGGGCCGCGTCACGCGCGCGACGGTGATGAACGACGGGCCGACTTGCAAGGCCGACTGCCTGAACTGGATCATCGAAGCGATCCTGCGCTACGAATCGGTCCATCACATCCAGTTCGCGGGTGTCGTGATGCACGACTGCGAGGACGTCATTCATCCGGTCGAACTCAAGTACCTCAACCATGCGGTCGCGGACAGCGACCTGGTCCAGCTTCCCGTGCTGTCGTTGCCGCGGAAATGGAACGAGTTCGTCGCCGGATGCTATCTGGACGACTTCAGCGAGACGCACCAGAAGGACGTGCCGGTGCGCGCCCGGCTGACCGGCATCGTCCCGGGCGCGGGCGTCGCGTCGTGCTACAGCAGGCGCTCGATCGAAGCGGCGATGAAGGAGCGCAACGGCGCGCCGTTCAACACCAGTTCGCTGACCGAGGACTACGACTTCAGCTTCCGGCTGAGAGACCTCGGGATGAAGGAAACCTTCGCGTGCATTCCGTTGTCGGGGTTCACGCGCGACGCGGCGGAGAAGCGCGCACCGGGCGGCGCCGCGAACCGGAACCTGCTCGCCACGTGCGAGTATTTTCCGAAAACGTTCCGGACTGCATACCGTCAGCGCACGCGCTGGATCCTCGGCATTGCGTTTCAGGGCTGGGAGCAACTCGGATGGAAAGGCAACCTGCTCACCCGCTACCTGTTCTTCCACGATCGCAAGGGCATCCTGACCTCGCTGTTTTCGGTCGTCGCGTACGGCGTGCTGATCAACTTCCTGTTGCTCGGCGCGCTGCAGCGCGCCGGCCATCTGATCCCGGTGCACGCCCCGCTCGTCATGGCAGGCGACTGGGTCGCGCCGCTGCTGTGGATCAACACCGCGATGCTGTTCGCGCGCGCCGCCCAGCGCTTTCATTTCGTCAGCAGGCTGAACGGCCCGACCCAGGGGCTGCTGTCGATTCCGCGGATGTTCGTCAACAACCTGATCAATTTCTACGCGGTTTGCCGCGCGTGGCGCATCTATATCCGCCATCTGGCGACCGGCAAGCCCATCGCATGGGACAAGACCAGTCATACCTATCTGTCGAACGAAGCGCTCGGGAAGATGCGCCAGAAAGTCGGCGAGATTCTGGTCGACTGGGGCGTGGTCACGCTGGAGCAATTGCAGGCCAGCCTCGAGAAGCAACTGGCCTGCGGCAAGCGGCTGGGTGAACTGCTGCTGGAAGACTGCGCGATATCCGCCGAATCGCTCGCGGATGCGATCGCCGAACAGGCCGAGCTGCCGCGCGTGAGTCTCGGCAACGTCGCGGTGGGCCACTTCGCGGATTCGCTCGCATTCGAGCTGCAGTACGCGTATCGCGCCGTCCCGTTTTCGACCGCGGAGGACGGCACGCTGAACGTGGCGGTCGGGCGGCCGCTCACGCCGGACGAACAGGACGTCATGCGCCGGGGCGCGCGGTCGAACGTGGCCTACTTCATCGCGAGCGACGCGGAAATTGCCGCCGAACTCGCCCGGCACTCCCGCTTCGTCGAAATCGCACGCGCACGCGACGGCGACCCGGCGGCGCAACAGGACGCGCCCGTGAGAACACCGTCGGGAGAACAGGCATGAAGCAGACGAGACCCGCGATCGCGGCCGGCCTCAAGCGCCGCGCACGGTTGAGCGCGCTGGCGATCGCGGTGGCGCTGGCCTGGCATGCGCCGGCTTCCGCCGCCGCGCCGCTGACGCCCAAAGCCTACCGGCTCGCCGACAGCGCGTACAAGGCGATCAATGCCGGCGACCTGCCGCTCGCGGAAACGTATGCGTCGCGCGCGATCAAGCTTCAGCCCGGTAGCGAACAGCTCGGGCTGCTGCTCGTCGACGTGTATCACCGGGAAGGGAAAGTCGACGAAGCGGACGCCCTGGTTGAATCGCTGGTCATTCGTTTTCCGAAGAGTGCGGCGGTACGCGCGCAGCACGGCTATCTGGCGCAGCGTCAGATGCACTACGACGTCGCGTGCAGCGATTTCGCGGCTGCCGTCGCCACCGGAAAATGGAGCAAGGATCAGCAGCGCAACCTGCGTCTCGCGTGGTCGGACAGCGCGCTCGCGGCGAATCGTCCGCACGAGGCCGGGATGGCGCTGGCGCCGCTGGCCGACGAGAAATCGGCCGTCGTGCAGTTGCGTATCGCGCAGTTGAGCCTGCAGGCAGGCGACCGCGATACCGCCATCCGCATGGCCGATCTGGCCGCCGCCGATGCGACGACCGAAGGCGAGCGCAACATGGCCGCGTCGATCGCCGCGCAGGCGCGGCAGGAAGACCAGGCCGCCCAGGCGCCGGCGGACAATGCCGCGCAACAGAAATTGCAGGACGCGTACGACCTGCTGCGCGACCACAAGGATCGCGAGGCGCTCGACGCATTCCGGGAAGGATTCGCGGGCGGCGCAGGCAACGCGATGAACTACGCGGACGCGGGCTACGCGGCCAAGCGGATCGGGTTGAACGACGAGTCCATCGACCTGTTCGAACACAGCCTCGACGCCGATGAAAACGAACACACCTTCGATGCGCAGCACAAGTTCGGCTATCGGCGGGAAGTCGAGCAGCTTCAGCGCACCTGGGGGTTCGTGCTGAGCGCGCCGTACCAGTCGGCCGCGTTCGGCCCGCAAGGCACCATCAGCGTGTTGCAGCCGGGTATCGAGGTGTACTGGCAGCCGCCGAAGATCGGCTATCAGAACGGCCGCATCTTCCAGTTCTTCGTACGCGGATACGGCACGGCCTACGACGGCACGGGCAACGTGACCGGCATGCCGACCGTGCAGGGGTCGGTGGGCGCGCGCTACAAGCCGCTGCCCGACCAGAACGTCGTGCTGACCGCCGAGCGGCTGTTCCACGTCGGCGCCCTGTCGATGACGGACTGGCTGATGCGTATCGGCTATTCGTCGGAAGGCGGGACCGACCTGCGGGTGACCGAACCGAGCTGGCGCAGCTGGCAGGCGTACGTCGAGGGCGCGTACTTCATCAGCGCGGGCCGGTACATCATTTATTCGGAGCTGCGTTACGGGCACACGTGGCGGGTGCCGATGATCAGCGATCGGCTGACGGTCTACCCGCATGCCGCGGTGGCCGGCGATCACGACAATCGACAGCCGGAGAAGACGGCGATCGGCGCCGGGCCCGGTATCCAGTTTCGGTACTGGTTTCGCGAGGGCCGCTATAGCGCGCCGGCAAGCTATCTGGATGTCACGGTGCAATACCGGTTCGGGCTGACGTCAGCGGCACGCGCACGAGGTCTCGTGGTACGCGCGACATTGTGGTTCTAACAGGCGACGCTGACGCTGGCTCGCGAAGGGCGCTTGCCGCTTAGTTGGGTGCCTTGAGCGTGATGATCGTCTGACGCAACAGCTGGAAGTACGCGCTCGTCGAATACGGGAGCATCTGCTCGACGTAGTTCCACCAGAAGAATCCGCCGATGAAACGCGGATCGTTCATGCTGCCGACCATCGGGTAGTACGTCTTGATCAGGTTCTGCTGCACCGATGCCGGCGCGGAGGTGTCCGACGTGCCGATTTCACCGAAACCGACCTTCGCGTTCGGGAAGATGCTTTCCAGCGCCGCGAAATCGTTCTTCCACGTCGGATTCAGCCCCGTGCAATCCTGATACGGGTAGTAGCTGAACAGCGCGTAGTCGGCCTGCTGGCGGACCGTCGCGGACAGGAACGCGGTGGGCCACGTCTTCCAGTAGTCCTGCGGCTTCTCCCAGCAGTTGTTGCCCTTGCTGTCGTCGTTGTAGTACAGCGTGATGGCCGTCTTGCCGCCGTTCGATTTGACGATCTGGTTGGCCGCCGCAACCATCTGGCCGATCTGCTGCTCTTGCGCGTTGACCACGGCGTTCGTGCCGCTCGGGTTCTTGCGCAGCCATTCGCCGTTGATTTCGTTCGCGATCTCCCAGACGTCGACGGTGTTCTTCAACTGCGACACCAGTTCCTGCGTTCTGGCCTGATACGTCGCGAGATCCGTCGGGAAATAGTAAGAATCGTAGACTTCGCCCATCACGTAGGCGACGGCGTGCAGGCGCAGCAGCGGTGCGTAGTAGTCGGCGGCCGACGTACCCGGATCGAACACGACGCGCACGGTGGGCTTGTACGGCAGGTTCTGCAGCGACGCGACGATCGCGTCCAGCTTCGTCAGATCGTCGAGGGTCACACCGTAGACGGGATTCTTCAGCGGTTCGACCTGGGCCTCGGCGGGCCGGGATAAAGGCAGGAGCCCGGCATAAGCAACGCATGCGGCGATCGCCGTGCGCGAGAGTTTTTTCGTCAGCTTAATCAAAACAAATATCGTCCAAAAGTAAGAAGAAGCGCGATTTTAGACGAAAATAAAAGCTAATTATCTGACGATAGCGAAAGTGGCGAGCCCTAAAAGATCGCCGGGATTGTTGCCCGGCACGACGTGCCGGGCGCCATGCATCGGCCATTGTTACGCGATACTGATTAAATGCACGGCAGCATCGGATCGAGCGACCGCGCAGCGGAACCCGCCCTACGGGGATACCACTACGCGGCGCATGGCTGGGAGGCGTCCCCCCCTCCCGGTGCCTGCTCAGGCAGACGCGTTGCGATTCGCCTCGATCACCGTCAACGCGGTCATGTTCACGATCCGCCGCACCGTCGCGCTCGACGTGAGGATGTTCACCGGCGCATTCACGCCCAGCAGGAACGGCCCCACCGCCACGTTGCTGCCGGCCTCGGTCTTGAGCAGGTTGTACGCGATGTTCCCCGCATCCACGTTCGGGCAAACGAGCAGGTTGGCCGCGCCCTTGAGCGGCGACATCGGCAGAAGCCGCAACCGCAGGCCCTCGTCGAGCGCGCAGTCGCCGTGCATTTCGCCGTCCGCCTCGATATCCGGCGCCTGCTCCCGGATGATCTCCAGCGCCCGGCGCATCTTCACGCCCGACGCCGCACTCCCCGAGCCGAAGTTCGACCGCGACAGCAGGGCCGCCTTCGGCGTCAGGTTCAGCCATTCCATCTGGCGCGCGGCGGCAATCGTGAATTCCGCGATCTGCTCCGCATCGGGATTGTCGTTGACGTGCGTATCGACCAGCGCGACCGTGCGCTGATCGAGCAGCAGGATGTTCATCGCCGCATAGGTCGACGCACCCGGCTTCTTGCCGATCACCTCGTCGACGAACCGCAGGTGGTTGTGGTACTCGCCCACCGTCCCGCAAATCATCCCGTCCGCGTCGCCGAGCCGCACCATCATCGCGCCGATCAGCGTCAGCCGGCGCCGCATCTCGACCCGCGCCATCTCCTTCGAGATGCCGTCGCGGCAACGCAGCTCCCAGTACGTCGCCCAGTATTGCGGGAACCGCTCGTCATATTCGGGATTGGTCACTTCGACATCCTGACCGAGCCGGATCCGCAGGCCGAACCGCTCGATGCGCGCGAGCAGCACCTCCGGGCGCCCGACCAGGATCGGGCGCGCCAGCTTCTCGTCGACGATCACCTGCACCGCGCGAAGCACGCGCTCGTCCTCGCCTTCGGTAAAGACGATCCGCGCCCTGCCGCCGTCGCGCACGAGCCGGCGCGCCGTCGCGAACAGCGGCTTCATGAACGCGCCGGAATGGTAGACGAATTGCTGCAGTTGCTCGACGTACGCGTCGAGATCGGTCAGCGGGCGCGTCGCGACGCCGCCTTCCATCGCCGCCCTGGCGACGGCCGGCGCGATACGGACGATCAGGCGCGGGTCGAACGGCTTCGGAATCAGGTATTGCGCGCCGAACGCCACGCCGTACTCGCCGTAGGCGGCCGCGACGACTTCGTTCTGCTCTTCCTCGGCCAGCCCGGCGATCGCGTGAACCGCGGCGATCTCCATTTCACGGGTGATCGTCGTCGCGCCCACGTCCAGCGCGCCGCGGAAGATGTACGGGAAACAGAGGACGTTGTTGACCTGGTTCGGGTAGTCGGAACGGCCGGTCGCGATCACGACGTCGTCGCGCGTCGCATGCGCCAGTTCCGGGAAAATTTCCGGCGTGGGGTTGGCCAGCGCGAGAATCAGCGGGCGCGGCGCCATCGCCTTCAGCATGTCGGCGCTCAGGATGCCGCCGACCGACAGGCCCAGGAACACGTCCGCGCCGCCGATCACTTCGGACAGCTTGCGCGCATCGGTTTCCTGCGCGAAGCGCGCCTTCGCCGGGTCCATCAGCACGGTGCGGCCGCGGTAGACGACGCCTTCGATATCGGTCACCCACACGTTTTCGACCGGCAGCCCGAGGTCGACCAGCAGGTCCAGACAGGCCAGCGCGGCGGCGCCGGCCCCCGAGGTCACGACCTTCACTTCGGAAATCGACTTGCCGACGACCTTCAGCCCGTTGATGAACGCGGCGGCCACGGTGATCGCGGTGCCGTGCTGATCGTCATGGAAGACGGGAATCTTCATGCGCTCGCGCAGCTTCTGCTCGACCGTGAAGCATTCGGGCGCCTTGATGTCCTCGAGGTTGATGCCGCCGAAGGTCGGCTCGAGGCCCGCGATGATGTCGACCAGCTTGTCCGGATCGGTTTCGTTGATCTCGATGTCGAAGACGTCGATCCCCGCGAACTTCTTGAACAGCACGGCCTTGCCTTCCATCACCGGCTTGGACGCGAGCGGGCCGATGTTGCCCAGGCCCAGCACCGCCGTGCCGTTCGTGATCACGCCCACCAGATTGCCGCGGCTCGTGAAACGGTGCGCCTGCAGCGGATCGGCGGCGATGGCCTCGCACACGCCCGCCACGCCCGGCGTATAGGCCAGCGCGAGATCGCGCTGGGTCACGAGCGGCTTGCTCGCGACGACCGAGATCTTTCCCGGGGTCGGAAATTCGTGATAGTCGAACGCTGCCTGCTGCTGTGTCTCAGTCTGTTTCATGTTTTTCGATCCGGGCACGGGCGCCAGGCCAGTCCCGGCGCGATCCATGAAGGGGATTCTAGGGATCTGCCATAAGGTGATGATTCTGTTTTAATATCGGCCCATCACTTTTTCATGATGCATACGTGACCAGTCAATGATTTTCGATGCGAACGACGTGGTCAGGCGGCTGGGCGCCCGCTTGAAGATGCGGCACCTGGTACTGTTGCTGCAGATCCAGCAGCACGGGTCGCTGACGCGCGTCGCGGAGCACATGGCCAGCAGCCAGCCGGCGGTGACGAACGCGTTGTCCGAACTGGAGAGCATGTTCGGCACGCCGCTTTTCGAGCGCTCGTCGCGCGGGATGCGGCCCACCGCGCTCGGCGCGGTCGTGCTCGAACGGGCGAAGGCGATGATCAAGGATCTCGACCACCTCGCCCGCGAGATGGAGGCCGTCGCCGCCGGGCATGCGGCCCACCTGCACATCGGCGTGATTCCGTTCATTTCCGGGCAGATGCTGTCGGCGGCGCTCAAGCGGCTGCAGGCGCGCATGGAACGCCGCCTGACCGCGACGATTCACGAAGGCACCAGCGACCAGCTGCTGTTGCAGCTCCGGGATCACAGTGTCGACATCGTGATCGGGCGGGCGTCGTCGGCGATCGATCTGGGCCAGGTCTCGTTCGAAGTGCTGTACCAGCAGCAGCCGCGCATGATCGCGAGCCGGCGCCTCGCCGCGAAACTGGCCCGCACCGCGCTCGACTGGCACAAGCTGCACGCGCTCGACTGGATTCTCGGTGCGCCGCATACGCCGATGCGCGAACAGGTGACCGACCTGTTCCTGTCGGCCGGCATCGCGCCGCCCGTTCCGGTCGTCGAGAGTTACTCGTCGAAGCTGATCGGCGAAATGATCGCGTCGAGCGACGAAGCCGTCTCGATCGTGCCCGCCGATATCGCGGAAGAACTGGTACGGATCGCCGGTGTGGCGATCGTGCCTTATTCGCTGGTGTGGACGCTGCCGCCCATCGCGCTGTTTACCCGCACCGCCGATTCGCGCGCGCCGGCGCGGGATCTGCTCGTCGACGCGCTGCGCGAGGTGTGCAGGGAGACTTATGGGGATGCGCAGCGGTAGCGGGTGGTGAGGCGGGCTTGGGTCGAACTGCGCTTCGGCCGCCCGCGGCGCCCGCGCGAAAAATTGGCCCGCACCGGAAAGCGCGGGCCAAGCGGAGAACACACAACACCTTGGGGGGGTATCAAGGCGAGACCAGTCTAGCCCCAGTCGACGGATAGAAGATTTCAGGCCAAATTACAGCTATTACTTCATATAACGAAGGGTCGTTTGCGGTTGTGTGCGGCCAACGTGCGGCACATCGTCCATGAGCGCATGTAGCGGCTCGGCTCCGCGTGTCGTTCAGCGACACCGCCTTGCGCCGGAGCGAGGTCGGCACCCGAATGATGGCCGCTGCCATCATGCGTGAACGGCATCCCCCGCAGGTTGCGCCCTTCGTCAGCGATGCCGGGATCGGGTTCCGATATCATGTCGCCGAAATCACCGCCGTCCACGAGACCTTTTCCCATGCGCCGTTGCGCAAGGATTTCGTGGGAATGCGGCAGCGCATCGCTTCCGGAAAACGCATCGCCCGGAGCGGCCTGACCCGCTGGCGATGAGATGCAACGACCCACACGAGAGATGGAATGACGACGACCTTCGACGAGGCGACAACGGCGGCGATCGCCGCGTTTGCGCAACTGGATTTCGAGACGGCCGTGCAGGCAATGCGCGCCGAAGCCGATTACGACCACGAACTGGACAAGTGGATCTCGCGCTATATCGACGAGCACGGCGGCGGCGCGGACGACGCGGAATACGACGCGTTGCACGCGCGGGCCCAGGCAACTCCGGAATACGCGCAGTTCGTCGACGAGGTTCGCCGGGAAATCCGGGAATACTTCGACGTGACCGACGAACAACTGGACTGGATGATCGTGCTGCGCAACGACGACAGCGATGCGCTCTGGGCGGAAGTCAACCGGCAGCGAAGCGCGCTGGGAACCGGTGAAGTGCGCGGGGATCTCTGACCGTTGCTTGCCGAGGGCGTCTGGAGTCACGCCGGGGGCGGGGCTGGAGCAAGGTCGGTCACGTGGTGCGCCCGCGCCGCGCAACAAGCACCCCGCCCGACACGCGGATCACACCGAACGCCTTCGGCGTACTATCTCGCTGCGCATGGGTACATCGAATCCGCTTCGTGAACTCATGCCCGCACATCGAACGAGACAACCACGCCGGCGAGGCGGCCGGCCGCGAACGTACCCCGTCCACCACCCACGACCTCGCCAGATCCGAAAGCCGGCTTAAACGACCCGCTCCAGCGCATCCGCGAACCGCGCCACCGCCCCGTCGACGTCATGCAGCTTGTCGAGCCCGAACAGCCCGAGACGGAAGGTCTTGAAATCCTCCGGCTCGTCGCATTGCAGCGGCACCCCGGCCGCGATCTGCAAGCCGACGTCCGCGAATTTCTTCCCGGTGCGAATCCCGTCGTCGTCCGTATAACTGACCACGACACCCGGCGCCTCGAACCCCTCCGCCGCCACACTCCGAAACCCCTTGTCCGCCAGCAACGCACGAATGCGCTTGCCGAGTTCGAGCTGCTCCGCCTTCACCTTGTCGAAGCCGTAAGCCTCGGTTTCCTTCATCACGTCACGCAGCGTGGTGAGGCTGTCGGTCGGCATCGTCGCGTGATAGGCGAACCCGCCGCCCTCGTAAGCTTCCATGATCTGCAGCCACTTGCGCAGATCGCACGCGAAGCTCGTGCTCGTCGTCGCATCGATGCGTTCGCGGGCCAACGCGCTCAGCATGACCATCGCGCAGCACGGCGACGCGCTCCAGCCCTTCTGCGGCGCGCTGATCAGGATGTCGACGCCACTCGCCTGCATGTCGACCCACACCGTGCCGGACGCGATGCAGTCCAGCACGAACATGCCGCCGACGGCATGCACGGCATCGGCTACCGCGCGCAGATACGCATCGGGCAGCATCATCCCGGACGCGGTTTCGACGTGCGGCGCAAACACCAGATCCGGCTTGTGTTCGTTGATCGCGGCGACCACTTCGTCGATCGGGGCCGGCGCATACGCGGCCTGCCGTCCCGCTTCGACCGGGCGCGCCTTCAGCACCGTCGTTTCGGACGGAATGCTGCCCATGTCGAAGATCTGCGACCAGCGGAAGCTGAACCAGCCGTTGCGGATGACCAGGCACTTCCTGTTCGTCGCGAACTGCCGCGCGACGGCTTCCATGCCGAACGTCCCGCTGCCGGGGACGATCACGACCGACTTCGCGTTGTAGACTTTTTTCAGCGTGGCGGAGATGTCGCGCATGACGCCCTGAAAGCGCTGCGACATATGGTTGACCGAGCGATCGGTGTACACCACCGAATATTCGAGGAGCCCCTCGCGGTCAACATCGGGAAGTAAACCTGGCATGCTCGCCTCCGGTGAAAGATGAACGATGGGTCCGGGCGAGCGGCGTCCGTCATGCGATACCGCCCTGCACCCATGCAATTGCGTTATTTTCTCGACGAAAGCAGATTCTAACGAAGGCCGCCCGCCGCTAGGCGCATATTTTGTCGGCCGGCCGGTGGATGCCCGGCCACGCGCGGCCCCCGGCTGAATCGCCCGCCGCGTGGCCGTCCACGCCGCCCGTTGCCGCGCACGAAGCCGTCGAAGCCCTGTTCCATGTATGGACAAGATGGCACTTCCGCCGCGTGCCGCCTACCATGTCGGCTCCCCCCTTCACGACAGAGTCTCCGATGATCCCCAACCGAGCATCATCCCGGCAGCCGTCGACCGATCCCGCGCTCGCCGAACGCGTCGATGCGGTACTGTCCCGCCAACTCGAAACGCAACGCCTCGTCGGTGCGGTCGTCCTGATCGCACGCGACGGCGAACTCGTCTATCGCCGCGCAGCCGGGTTCGCCGACCGCGAAACGCGCACGCCGATGCAGGAGGACACGCTGTTCAGGCTCGCGTCGGTGACGAAGCCGATCGTCTCGGCAGCCGCCATGGTGCTCATTGCACAGCACAAGCTGTCGCTCGACGACGACGTCACGCGCTGGCTGCCCGAGTTCCGTCCGGCACTGCATGACGGCAGCGTGCCGGTGATCACGGTGCGGCATCTGCTCACGCATACCGCCGGCCTCGGCTATCGCTTTACGGAAGCCGACGCAACGTGCGCGTATGCCCGTGCGGGTGTCTCCGACGGGCTGGATAGCGCATCGATCACCCTCGCCGAAAACGTGCGCAGGATCGCGAGCGTGCCGTTGCAGTTCACGCCCGGAACCGGCTGGGACTACTCGCTCTCGATCGACGTCGTCGGCGCGGTCATCGAGGCCGTCAGCGGGCTGCCGCTCGCCGACGCAATCGATGCGCTGGTGCTGCGCCCGCTCGGTACTCGCGACACGGGATTCGTCGCACGCGACGCCGCGCGGCTCGCGACGCCCTACGTCAATGACACGCCGCAGCCGCACCGGCTCGCCGAGGGCGAAACCGTACCCATCTACGAAGGCACCGTCGGCGTGACGTTCTCGCCGTCGCGCGCGCTGAACCCGGAAGCGTTCGCGTCGGGCGGCGCCGGGATGGTCGGCACCGCCGGCGACGTGCTGAACGTGCTCGACACGCTACGCGCGGGCGGCGGCACGCTGCTGCCGGCCGACCTGGTCGACGAGATGGCGCGCATCCATACGGGCAACCTCGAGTTGCCCGACCTGCCCGGCGCAGGTTTCGGGATCGGGTTTTCCGTGTTGCGCGACCCGCAAGCGGCCGCGTCGCCGGAGTCCGTCGGCACCTGGCGCTGGGGCGGCGTCTATGGCCATTCGTGGTTCGTCGACCGCGCCCGCGGGCTCACCGTCGTGTCGCTGTCGAACACGCTCTACGAAGGAATGAACGGCCAGTACACGCTCGATCTGCGCGACGCGATCTACGGCGCAGGCTGACACGCGCAACGGCACGCACAGCAAAAAAAGGCCCGACACATGTCGGGCCAACGGGTTTGAGACACAAGGAGAATCCCGCCCACCCCACTATCGGGCGGTCACGCCGCGCTACACGACGTTCTTTTCGACGATCGGCCGGTTTTCCAGCACCCGCGCCCAGCCGAGCGTCGACAGGTCGAGCGTGTCGTAACGCCCGCCCAGAATGAGTTCGCTGACGCCGCGCCCGGTCGCCGGCCCTTGCTGCAGCCCGTGGCCGCTGTAGCCGTTGGCGAACACGACGTTGTCGAGTTCCGGGTGATACCCGATGATCGCGTTGTGGTCGAACACGTTGTACTCGTAGTACCCGGACCAGCAGTTCTCCACGCGCAGTGCCTCGAACTCGGGCACGCGATTCGCGAGCGTCGGCCAGATCACCTCGTCGAACAGGTCGTGGTCGACTTCGTCGAGCGGCAGGTCGTCCGGGTCGCGGTCCGGGCTCGGCGACGTCCCGCAGATATACGTGCGCCCTTCGGGCCGGAAATACACGCCGGTCGGGTCGATCAGCAGCGGGCAATCGGTGAGCTTCGCCGGCGACGACACGTTGAAGATGCTGCGGCGCCGCGCATAGACGGGAATGTCGATGCCCATCATCGACGACAGCGTGCGCGTCCACGCACCGGCCGCGTTGACCAGCGTGTCGCACGCATAGCGCTCGCCGTCGCCCGTGACGACATGCGTGATCTTCCGTCCGTCGCGCGCGACCGACTTCACATCGGCCGCCACATAACGCGCCCCGAGCGCCTGCGCCTTCTTGCGCAGCGCCTGCACGAGCCCGTAGCCGTCGAACCAGCCTTCGCCGCTCGCGCCATACGCGCCCGATACGAGATCGTCGACGTTCAGCCACGGGAACTTCGCGCGCAACGCATCGCGATCCATCAGCAGAATATCGGCACCGAGGCGCGTCTGCAGCGCGTGGTTCTCGCGCAGCGTCGCGTCGCCGGCCGGCGTCGCGAGGAACAGGTAGCCGCCTTCGTGCAGGTCGATCGACGGCCGGTGGCCGTCCACTTCGAGCCGTTCCCCGATGGTGCGCAGGAAGTCGATGCCGAACAGCGACATCTCGATCGACAGCGGCGTCGAGAACTGCTGGCGAATCGACGCGGCCGACAACGCCGACGACGAGCGCGCATAGGTGGGGTCGCGCTCGATCACGGTCACGGATACCGTGGGATCGGTGGCGCGAAGGAAATAGGCGATCGAGCTGCCGATCACACCACCGCCGACGATGACGACTTGAGAACTCACGACTGACTCCAGTTGCACAGGTCGGGCGCGGCCAGCCGGCCGCGCCCTTAGGTTGTTCGTGCCGCGTCGCACGCGGCGTCGCGCGGGCGGCTTCGTGCGGCTGCAACACCGGCGTGCGCCGCGATCGGAACCGATCGCCCATGGCATTTCAGCACGTCCGGCAACGCCGCGAAAGTCCGCGCGCGGGTTGTGTTTCAGTCCGCCGATTGCGTCGTGACGGGCTGCCACGCGGCGTTCTTCACTTCATACAGCGTCGAGCTCGGGTTCTTCAGGTCGCCCGTGTTCGTGAACGCGATCGTGCCCGTGATGCCGTCGTAGCGCGTGCCCTTCAGCGCGCCGTTGAAATCGGCCGGCTTCGTCGAGTTCGCCTTCTGCATCGCCTGGATCGCGATCCACGTCGCGTCGTACGCGAACGGCGCGTACGCGAGCATGTCGACGCCGTACTTCTGCCGGAATTTCGTTTCGAACTGCTTGCCCTTCGCGAGCCGCGACAGCGGCTGCCCGTATTCCCACACGGACGCCCCTTCCGCCGCATTGCCGGCGAGCTTGATGAAGTTCGCGTTCATCACGCCGCCGCCCGCGAGGAACTGCGCGCGGATGCCGAGCTGGCGCATGCGCTTCACGAGCATCGCGGCCTGCGCGTCGAGGCCGCCGAAGAACACGAGATCGGCATTCGTGCTCTTGATCTTCGTGAGCTGCGCGCTGAAGTCCACCGCCTTGTCGTTCGTGAATTCGCGCGCGACGATCGTGCCGCCGTTCGCCTTCACGGCCTTCTCGAATTCGTCGGCTTCGCCCTGGCCGAACGCGGTGCGGTCGTCGATGATCGCGATGCGCTTCGCCTTCGTCACGCTCGCCGCATAGGCGCCCGCGTTGCCCGCGTTCTGCGTGTCGGTCGCGATCACGCGGTACACGGTGCCGAGCCCGGCGCGCGTGATGTCGGGGTTCGTCGCCGACGGCGTGATCATCGGAATGCCGGCCTTCGCGTAGATCTTCGACGCGGGCAGCGTCGTGCCCGAATTGAAATGGCCGATCACGACGGCCACCTGCGCATCCGCGAGCTGCTGCGCGGCCTGCACGCCGGTGCGCGGATCGCTCTGGTCGTCCTGCGATGCGACGACGAACTTCACGGGCTTGCCGCCCACCGTCGTATGCGCGGCATTCGCTTCGTCGACGGCCATCCGCACGCCGTTCTCGATGTCCTTGCCGTAGGCGGCGCCGCCGCCCGTCAGCGGGCCGGCCACGCCGACCTTGACCACCGTTTCCTGCGCATGAGCGGCGCCCGTGTGGAGCGCGAGGATCGCGGCGGTCAGGGCGACGCCGGAAAGCGAACGAATGCGGAACGTCATGACAATCCTTGTTCTGGGGGCCGGGATGCAACGCGCGACTGCCGCGCGTCGGCGACCTCCCGCGTGCCGGTCTGCTCGTCCGCCGCCGGTGCGTGATGCGCATTACGGCCGGCCGGTCGATCGCCGCGGCCCCGTCTCCGGAGAGCCTTTCATCGCGAAAGAGGTGAACGGATTGTGGGTAGCCAATACCCGTGCAGCAAACGAAATATCGGAACTATGTTGTGAGGATTTATCATCAAGTTCCGCATTCGCGGCCGCCGCGCGGCCCGCGCGACGGTGAGCCGCGGGTGGGCGGCTTCCGACGGACGCCGCGCCGACGGCCGGCCATCAAGGTCGGCCGCGGTCATGCCGGCGGCGCATCATCGTGGCGACGACGGCCCGGCCGGCCATCGCGACGCGCGCGGCGCCGCGTCATCGGTCAGTGCCGATCGGTGCCCTTGTGCTCGCGCACCGCGTCGGCCGCTTCACCGGCCTTCTCCTGGAGCTTGCCGGCCTGCTGTTCGGCGACGCCGTCCGCTTCCGTCTGGCGGTCGCCCGTCACCTTGCCGAGCGCTTCCTTGACCGAACCCTTGACCTGCTTGAGCCTGCCTTCGATGCGATTCCTGTCCATGGTCGTCTCCTGCGATGGTTGGGGAGAGCCGGCGGCGCAACGGCCCGCGTCGCACCGCCGAGTGGACAGGTTCGCAAGCATGCGCCGCGTGCGGTAGATGCGAATGCACCAGCGCACATGGTGCATTCGTACCGGCGGCGTCAGTCCTTGCCTTTCTCTGCGCCCTTCTCGCCGCGCGCGCCGTTCGTGTCGGCCGCGCCGACGATCCCGCGTTCGCGCGCCCAGACGATCGCCTCGCCGCGGCTGTGCACGTCGAGCTTCGCGTAGATCGTCGCGACGTGATTGCGCACGGTGTTCGGCGCGAGCCCGAGGCGCCCGGCGATCTCCTTGTCCGCGAGACCATGGCACAGCAGGTCGAACACGTCGCGCTCGCGCGCGGTCAGATCCGACAGTTGCGCGCCTGCGTCCGGCGCATTCGCGCGCCGCACGTTCGCGAGCTTCTCGATCAGCGTGCGGCTGAACCACGATGCATCCTGCATCGCTGTCTCGATCGCGTAGACGAGTTCCATCTCCGTGCGCTTGCGATCGCTGATGTCGAGCAGCGCGACGAGCAGGCAGTCGCGCCCGTGAAGTGCGACCGGGTCGGCCGACACGACGCAATCGCGCACGTCGCCGTCGCGCGTGCGGATCTGCACGTCGGCGTTGCGCACGTTGCCGTCGCGCGCGAGCCGCCCCTCGATGCGCTGCCACGCGCCGCGTTCGGCCCACAGCCCGATCTCGTCCGCGGATTTGCCGAGCAGCTCGGCCTGCGCATGGCCCGTCATCGCGGCGAACGCGTCGTTCACGTCGAGCAGTTCGAAGCGCTCGGCCGTGACGATCGCGGTGGCGACCGGCGCCATCCGGAACGCCGTCGCGAAGCGCTCTTCGCTCTGTTGCAGCGCGCGCTCGGCCTGCTTGCGCGGCTCGAGATCCATGAACGTGAACAGCATGCACGCCTCGCCGTTCATGTCGATCGGCTGCCCGGCGACGACCACCGCCTTCGTGCTGCCGTCCGCGCGTTTCAGCACGGCCTCCATCTGCGGAATCGTCGCGCCTTCGGCGAGCCGCTCGATCGCGAGTTCGCGCCGCTCGGCCTGTTCGAGCACGTCGACTTCGTACACCGAGCGGCCGAGCACGTCGTCGCGCTCGTAGCCGGTCATGTCCAGAAAGCCCTGGTTCACCTTCACGTAGCGCAGGTCGTCGAGCCGGCAGATCACGGCCGGCGCCGGGTTCGCGTTGAAGGTGCGCTCGAAGCGCTCCTCGGCGCTCGCCCATTCGGTCGCGTCGTGCAGCACGAGCGCGAGGCAGTCGGGCTCGCCGGCCGCGTTCGTCAGCACGAGGCTGCGGATGCGGTGAACCCAGCTCACGGTTTCATCCGCCGCCGATTCGACTTCGACCGTCACGTCGCTGAACTCCTCGCCCGCGATCACGCGATCCATCGGATAGTGGCCGTCGCGCACCGGATGGTTGTTCCGGTAGCGCAGCCGGAAGCGCTCGCGGTAATCGGTGACGGTCGCGCCGAGCGCGCTCAGCTCGGTCACGCCGTGCATCGCGAGCGCGGCCTCGTTCGCCCAGACGATCCGCTGGTCGGGCTCGATCAGGATCACGCCCTCGGTGAGCCCCGCGATGATCTGATGCAACTGGCGCCGGTCGGTATGCGACTTCAGCACCTGTTCGTTTACCTGTTCGTTCATCGAATGGTTGTCCCTATGGTCAGCAGGAGGCCGGCCCGGTTGTCCCTTTTTTACATTGCTTTTTCGCACCGATACACGCCGGCGGGCGCGTGCGGCGATGATCCCGTCGCGCGCCGCGGCGCAACAGGCGCGAATGCACTAGCCGCCATAGTACATTCGCACGCCCCACCTGAATCGTGCGTTTCCTCGCCGAATGGCACGGCACGGGCTGTGCGCCGGCCGTCCCGCATTACCCGGGTCGTGATGCATTTCCCGTTCCCGTGCCTGCGCGCCTTTCCCCGTGCAAACGCACTAGCCGATCCGGTGAATTTGCGCGATGTCCGCTCGCGTTCGCCCCGGTACGCTGGTACTGCATCGGCGCTCATGCGCTGCCCTTTCATCCCGCAGAGGAGGACTCCGGATGAAGCTGCATCAGACACCCGATCCGACGCGACCCGAACCGGCCCCGGACAACCCGCCCGAACCGGCGCCCGGCACCGATCCGCCGGTGCCCGTGCCGCCCGACGTGCCGCGCCCGGACATGCCGCCGCGCGAGCCCGGCTACGACACGCCGATCGCCCGGTAGCACGCGGCACGTTTCGTGCTCCACGACTCGACCCATTCACCAAGCCAATCGAAGGAGAACATCAATGAACAAGACCTCGCACCTTTCGACACTGCTGGCCGTCAGCGCGGCCTTCCTGCTTTCCGCTGCACCGCTGACGAACGCGCAGGCACAAGCCTCGTCGACCGACAGCGGCATGACGAACGAATCGAACCAGCCCGTCACAGACACGTGGATCACGACCAAGGTGAAGGGTGAACTCGCCACCACCGAGGGCGTGAAGAGCACCGACATCAGTGTGAAGACGGTCGACGGCGTCGTCACGCTCACGGGCGTGCTGCCGACCAAGACCGCCGTGAAGAAGGCCATCGCGGTCACGCGCTCGATCAAGGGCGTGAAGCACGTCGACGCATCCGGCCTGAAGGCGAAGGCCTGACGTTCCGGCGCGGCATGCCGCCGCGCCTTTTATCCCTGCATGACAAGGAGGACACGATGAACGAAGACAAGATCAAGGGCCAGTGGAAGCAACTCACCGGCAAGCTGAAGGCCAAGTGGGGCAAGCTGACCGACGACGATCTCGCGGTCGCGGAAGGCAATCGCGACTATCTGGCCGGCAAGATCCAGGAGCGGTACGGGATCGCCCGCGATGAAGCGGAAAAGCAGTTGAAGGAATTCGACCGCGAGCTGTAACGCGATCGCAATTGACGCAACCCGCCGCGGCGCCTCCGGCGTCGCGGCCACCAGGACAACGACATGGGCAAATACCTGATCGCCTGGCTGCTCGGCGTGCCGGTCGGGCTGCTGGTGCTGTTCTACCTGATCACGCACATCTTCTGACGGCGCGGCGGCCGGCGGCTGGCGCCCGGCGCGCCGCCCGCATTCCTCCGCATGCCATGGCGACTGCCTCGACGCATGCACGCCATCGGCCACACCCACGCCACTCCTGCAGGACATCCACTCTTCCGACTACGCGACTGCCGGCGACGGCCAAACGCAATCGGGCAGCACGCTGTCGCGCGCTGCCCGATCGGTCGTTTCCATCGGCAGCAGCCGGCGAATGCCGGCGACGGCGCTGCGCCCGGCGTTACTTCGCCGCGTTCGCCGTCATCTTGAAGATACCCTGCGCGTTGCCCGCATCGAAACGCAGGTCGGTCACCCAGCGGCGCGCCGCCTGGTCGAACGTGCGCTTGCGCGTGATGAACTCGTAGAACGAACCCGGCACGTTGCGCTTCACCGTGCCGCCGTCGCGCGTGCGGAATTCGCGCTCGACGGTATCCGCGCGATACGCGGTCTGGAACACGCGGCCCGAGCGCGAGCGCTCGACTTCCGGCTTCATCGGCCGGCCCTTCGCCTTCTCGTCGTCGGACAGCTTGAACACGTCGGCGACGCGGTCGGTCGCATGGTTGAACGCATTGCCTTCGGTCGCGATCCACGCCATTTCCGCCGACTCCATCAGCAGCGTTTCGTAGTCGAGTTCGTGCGGCAGATCGTGCTGGCGCGCGAACGCGCCGACGATCTCCGGCAGCAGCGCGTGCGCGGCTTCCAGCGACAGCCAGCCTTCGCGCTCGACTTCCCACAGCAGCGCGACGGCCGCCGGCGACAGCGGATCGCGCGACGTGCTCACGACGTTCGTCACGGCCTGCTGGAATTCCTTCGAGAAGCGCTCCGGATGCAGCTCGCTGACGAAGAACTGCGCGATTTCGTCGGGGGCGTCTTCGTGCGCATACGCGCGGCCCGTCATGCCGAGCTTGTCGAGCGGATAGCGGCCGTTCAGCCGAAAGCCGAGCGGACGCAGGATGCGCGTGAACGCCGCCTCGCCCGGCGGCAGCGCGCCCGTGTGCGGCCAGCGCACCGTGCGCAGCGCGCCGTGATCGAAATACACCGAGCCGCCGCTTTCGATCGTCTCCGCCGTGTACGCGCGGCCGTTCGCCGAACGTTCGAGCAGCCCTTCGAACAGCGCCATGTTCATCGCCTGCGCGATTTCCGCACGCGTCACGACACCGTCTTCCCATTCTTCGAGGATGGCCGGCATGTTCAGGGTCGAGAACAGGGCGTCGGTCTTCGCCTGTCCCAGCAGCTTCGTCAGCAAGCTCTCGATATTCGGATTGCGCATCAGGATTCTCGTCTCGGGGGACCGCCGGCAATCGTGCCGGCAACTCGTCGGCCGGCCGCCCCGCGGGCGCCTGACCTTGCGTGGGGAGCATTATTCAAAGGGTTGCAGCCGGGCGTAAAGCGAGATTAAATTGATATGTGATGAGTTTTTGGAATTATCAGCCGCTCCCCGGCCCCCGCCCGCCGCCTTGCGCCGCGCGGATCTGATCGTCATACGAATCGAACATCATGCGCAAATTCAAGATCCCCAACATGGGCGCGCTCGTGGCTTTCGAGGCCGCCGCCCGCCACGAGAGCTTCACGCATGCGGCCAAGGAGCTGTTCCTGACCGAAAGCGCGGTATCGCGCCAGATCGCGACGCTCGAAGCGAGCCTCGGCGTGCGGCTGTTCGCCCGCGTGAAGCAGCGCGTCGTGCTGACGCGCGCCGGCAAGCTGTACGGCACGCAGGTGCGGCGCGCGCTGGAGGCGCTCGACCGCGACACGCTGTCGATCATCGCGCACGGCAGCGGCGGCGGCTACCTGGAGCTGGCGGTGCTGCCGACCTTCGCGTCGCACTGGCTGATCCCGCGCATCAAGAGCTTCTACGACCGCACGCCCGACGTGCGCGTGAACATGGGCAGCCGCACCGACCTGTTCTCGTTCGAGGATACCCACTTCGAAGCCGCGATCCACTACGGCAAGCCGACCTGGCCCGGTACGTCGTCCGACTACCTGTTCGGCGAGGAAGTCGTGCCGATCTGCTCGCCGGCGCTGCTCGACGGGCCGGTGGAGCGCGTCGAAGATCTGCTCGCGTATCCGCTGCTGCACTCGACGACGCGCCCCGGCGCATGGGCGCAATGGTTCGAGACGCACGGCGTCGAGGACATCCGCACGATGCAGGGCGTGCGCTACGAACTGCACACGATGCTGATCAGCGCGGCCGCGGCCGGGCTCGGCATCGCGCTCGTGCCGAAGTTCTTCGTCGAGGAACAGTTGCAGCAGCTCGGGCTGGTGGTGCCGTGCGATGCGGCCACCGTCGGTGATTCCGCGTACTACCTCGTGTATCCGACGGAACTCAGCCACAGCAAGCCGCTGGAATCGTTTCGCGGCTGGCTGCTCGAACAGGCGAGCGCGTATGCGGCGCCGGCGCCCGGCGCGGATGGCGGGGAATGGGCGGACGACGAGGACGTCGAGTAACGGCGCGCGCGCGCCATCCTTGTCGCACGGTGGCCTCGCAGGCATGTCGCGTCGGCGGACCGGCCTTCACCACCTTCACCAGCCGCGCGCGATCCGGGTTCGGCGTCGGCCGGGATCGTCAGCGCACGCGCCGCGACCGGGCCACGAGCGAGCCACAATACGGCGCACGGCACGCGTGCACGGCCGGTCATGCGCGACACCTCGATCGATTGGCGGATCATGGGCAGTAACGTGCGGGCCATCGTCGCGAAGGCCCGCATTGTCGCCTGACGCATGCATCACGTGCATCACATGTGCCACTTCACCGTGGCGGTCAGCGTGCGCGGATCGCCGGGCATGTTGTACAGGTCCGCATTGCCGTGCGCGGCGATGAAGTAGCGGCGATCGAACAGGTTGTCGAGCGTGAGCGTCACGTCGACCTTCTTGCTGCGATAGCCGGCGCCCAGGTTGAACACGGTGAACGACGGCAGCGTGACGAGATCGCTCGCCGACGCATAGCGCGCCGACTGGAACTGCATGCCGGCCGCCGCATAGAAACCGTACGGCAGCTCGCGCTTCACCCACAGGTTCGCGCTGTGGCGCGGCATCAGCCCCGGTGTGTTGCTCGACACCGCGAGGCCGGCCGCCGTCGATTGCGCGGAACCGTCGACCGTGCCGTTCATGTACGCATATCCCCCATACACCGACCACTTCGGCGCGATCTCGCCGGTGAAGCCCAACTCCATCCCGCGCACGTGCTGCGTGCCGATCGGCAGCGCATAGCCGGGATTCGCCGGATCGCCGATCTGCTGGTTGGTCTGGCGCATGTCGAACAGCGCGACGCTCGCCGTCGCGTTGCCGCCGAGGTCGAAGCGCGAGCCCACTTCATACGCGGTGGTCTTCTGCGGCGCGAGCGCGGCGCCGTTCGCGAACGCGCCGGAACTGATCAGCGTGTCGGCCAGCGGCGAGAACGACTGGCTGACCGAACCGTACAGCGTCAGCCAGTCGAGCGGTTCGTAGATCAGCCCGACGCGCGGGCTCCACGCGTGATCGGTACGGTCGAGGTTGACGTTCGACGACGTGTAGTCGTGGCGGATCTGGTTCAGGTAATCGAAGCGCAGGCCGGCCAGCACTTTCCAGTGCTCGGTCAGCGAGATCAGGTCCTGCGCGTAGACGCCCGCGAGCCCGACGACCGTCGACGCGTTCGTCTTCGCGCGCGCGCCGGCCGGCACGCCGGGCAACACCACCGCCTGCGGATTGAAGAGATCGTAGGTCGCGACCTTCGACACGCTGTAGATCGTGTCGAACTTCTGCTGCTGCGACAGTTCGAGCCCGTACAGGAGCTCGTGGCGCATGCCGAACAGCGACGTCTTCTGCGTGAGTTCGAACAGGCCGTCGATGCCGTGGTCGGTGCGCTGGCGCGTCGACTGGTCGAGCGTCACGACCGGATGCGCGGCCGTCTTGATCGGCTCGTACGTCACGTAGTTCTTGCGTTCGAGCGAGAAGTCGTACGCGCGGATCGCGCCGTGGAACGACAGCGAATCGCTGAAGCGGTGATCGAGCGACACCGTCGCGCTCTTCGCGGAGATGTCGTTGTACGAACTGTTCACCCCGTCGGCCGAGCCGTAGTACGTGTTGATCGGCACGCCGACCGGACGGCCGAGATACGCGGGCAGCCCCTGGTCGGACGTGCGGCGATCGTGCAGGTAGTCGAATTCGACGTTCAGCACCGTGTCGCGATCGAGCTTGAACTGCGCGGACGGCGCGATCGCCTGCCGGTTGAGCTGGAACTGGTCGCGAAAGCTGTTCGAGTTCTCGGCCGCGCCGGTGATCCGGAAACGCGCCGCATCGTTCGCATTCCAGCCGAGGTCGAATTCGCCGCGCCGTTCGCCGCGCGTGCCGAGCGTCACGCCGACGTCGTTCACCGGCGTCGCCTGCGGCCGCTTCAACACGCGGTTCACGATGCCGCCCGCCGAGCCGCGCCCGTACAGCACGGCCGCCGGCCCCTTCAGCACTTCGACGCGATCGACGTTCGACAGGTCGCGATAGTAGAGCGCGTCGTCGCGGATGCCGTCGACGTACTGGTCCGTGATGCTGTTGAAGCCGCGGATCGTGATCTGGTCGCGCTGGCCGTCGCCGACCGAGAAACCGACGCCCGGCACGTTGCGCAGCGCATCCTGCATCGACGTCGCGTTCTGGTCCTCGATCAGCGCATGCGGCACGACGTTCACCGTCTGCGGCACGTCCATCAGCGACATGTCGGTCTTGGTCGCCGCGCGCGAATGGCCGCCGTCGTACGACGCATGCTCGGCGGTCGCGTTGACGGAGATCGCGGGCAGGGTCGCGGCGGGCTCGCTCGCCTGCGCAAAGGAAGTGCGTGCGCCGGCCAGCGACGTGGCGATCAGAAGCGCATGGCAGGCGCTCTTGTTGAGTTTCATCGTTGAGGTAGAGGCTGAAGGAAAACGGCAAACGGAAACAAACGCATCCGCCCCATGCACGCACCGCGCGGCGAATCGGCTGGAGACATCCTTTCCGTGAACACGAAGCAGCGCGCGGGAGAGCCCCCGTCGCGTCGGCCGGCCCGTTAACGGCCGGCGAAAAAGCCGTGACGTTCTGTCACGGCTCGTAACGGAGCGAAATATTAAACGAGAATGATTCGTGTTTTTAATTAATTTTCAACGTGTCGCCTGCCCGCAACGGGCACGCGCATTACGCTCTGCATTCCTGACGAATGCCTTTCTGTTTTGCGCCTGGACGCGATTTGAACGTAATAAAAACGAAAGAATTTTCTCGCCACTCATCGGGCGATCGAGGATCTGGCAAAAGGCGGGAATCGGAATACGCGGACGACGAGACGGGAGAGAATCGCGACGCATTCGTCGAAGGAACCGCATGGCGTTCGAAGTCCGGTGCGCGCCGGACCGGGCAACCCCGACCCGGCGCTCCGGGCAGCCGACCTCGCATCGGCAGTGCGGCGGGCCTGCTTCTTTTTTTCCCTACGTGTGCTCTCAGGTTCACTTCATTTTTTTCTTCACCGCGCCGGGCCATTATCCGCGCAATCCCGCCACAGGGAAACGTTTGCGAGCGCACATGGCGGCGCATACCGGGTATTTGGAAACAGTCTTCCAATACGCTTTCGATGTGCGCGCGACGAACCGGCAAATCTTGCATTCACGCCGGCGTTCCTTTTTAATGGAACTGGTTCCATTCGTTGATTCGGCCACGTTCGCGCGTGACGCGCCGCCGTCCGCGCGTCATGATGCCGATTCAGGATCGAGGATCATCCCGCTCAGGATTCGCATCGCCCGTCCTTCCCGGACACCCCGTCAAACGAGACCGTCATGCCCGATTCCGCCTCCCTGCAGCACCTGTTTCCCGCCTTTCAGGACATCCCCGCCGAGTACCGGCTCGCTTCGCCGATTCACCAGCGCCTGTCGCTCGTCGACGGCGAACTGCGGCCGTGGGACGGCGCCACCAAGACCGTGCTGTCGCCGGTCTGTGTGCGACAGGCCGACGGCAGCGTCGAGCAGGTCGAGATCGGCAGCTATCCGGTGATGGGCGAAACCGAAAGCGACGCGGCCCTCGACGCCGCGGTGCGCGCCTACGATGCGGGCCGCGGCGAGTGGCCGACGATGAAGGTCGAGCAGCGCATCGCGTGCATGCAGGACTTCATCAGGCGGATGGTCGCGCAGCGCGAGCTGGTGGTGAACCTGATCATGTGGGAGATCGGCAAGAGCCTCGCCGATTCGCAGAAGGAGTTCGACCGCACCGTCACCTACATGACGCAGACGATCGACGCGCTGAAGGAACTCGACAACGCGAATTCGCGCTTCGTGATCGCGGAAGGCACGATCGGCCAGATCCGCCGCACGCCGCTCGGCGTCGTGCTGTGCATGGGCCCGTACAACTATCCGCTGAACGAGACGTTCGCGACGCTGATCCCCGCGCTGCTGATGGGCAACACCGTGGTGTTCAAGCCGCCGCAGTACGGCACGCTGCTGTTCGAACCGCTGCTCGAAGCGTTCCGCGACGCGTTCCCGAAAGGCGTGATCAACACGATCTACGCACCGGGCGCGGTGGTCGTGCCGCACATGCTCGCGTCGGGCAAGATCAACGTGCTCGCGCTGATCGGGTCGAGCAAGGTGGCCGATCACCTGAAGAAGCAGCACCCGAAGTCGCACCGGCTGCGCGCGATTCTCGGCCTCGATGCGAAGAACGCGGCGATCGTGCTGCCCGACGCCGATCTCGATCTCACGGTAAAGGAATGCCTGCTCGGCGCGCTGTCGTTCAACGGCCAGCGCTGCACCGCGCTGAAGATGCTGCTCGTGCACCGCTCGATCGTCGACGAGTTCCTGAAGCGCTTCACCGCCGCGCTCGAACAGTTGAAGATCGGCATGCCGTGGGAGAAAGGCGTCAGCATCACGCCGCTGCCGGGCATGCATCGCACCGCGTACATGACGGACGCGATCGACGACGCGAAGGCGAAGGGCGCGCAGGTCGTCAATGCGTCGGGCGGCGAGTTCAGCAAGACGCTGTTCTACCCGGCCGTCGTGTATCCGGTGTCGGAAGGGATGAAGCTGTACCGCGAGGAGCAGTTCGGGCCGATCATTCCGGTCGCGCCGTTCGACGACGTGGACACCGCGCTCGACTACGTGACGACGTCGGATCACGGCCAGCAGGTCAGCATCTTCGGTTCCGATCCGGCGCAGATCGGCGCGCTCGTCGATCCGCTCGTGAACCAGGTGTGCCGCGTGAACCTCAACTGCCAGTGCCAGCGCGGGCCCGACGTGTTCCCGTTCGCGGGGCGCAAGGATTCGGCGGAAGGCACGCTGTCGGTGAGCGACGCGCTGCGCGCGTTCTCGATCCGCTCGATGGTCGCCGCGAAGCAGACCGAAGGCAGCAAGCAACTGCTCGATTCGATCGTGTCGGATCACTACTCGAAGTTCATCAATACGGGCTTCATTTTCTGAAGCGGGCCGTTTGCGAACAAGCCGCTGCACACACCCGTGCAGCGGCTTTTTTTGCGCCCGTGCGGGACTACGCCCGAACCGGGAACGTCAACGCGTCGAGATCGAGCGGGCCGCCGGTCAGTTGAACCGGGCCTTCGTCACCGATCAGCACCGTATCGGAATGACGGAAGCCGCCGACACCTTCGATGTAGATGCCCGGCTCGATCGTCAGGCACATTCCCTTCTCGATCGGCCGGTCGTAGCCTTCGGCAAAAAACGGCGCCTCATGCGCGGTGACGCCCATCCCGTGCCCGGTCCGGTGCAGCATCCGGTCGCCCATTCCCGCGCGGCGGAAATAGTCGTTGACCTTGCGATCGACGTCGCTCAGCAGCGCGCCGGGCATCGCCGCGTCGAACGCGAGCCGGCGCCCTTCCGACATCACGTCGAACGCGCGTCGCGCCGCGTCGGGCACGTGGCCGAGGAAGAAGGTCCGCTCGACTTCCGCGCCGTAGCCGTTCATCACCGCATTGACGATCGATACGTGCGGGCCGCCCTCCTCCATCCGCATGTCGATGTTGCTGAAGTTGTGCGGGTCGTGCGACACGCTGCCCGGCTGGAACACCGCGACGATCCGCGTCGCCAACGGGTTCAGCGACGGATCGTCGGCCAGCAGCCGCTGCATGATGAAGCCGCGAATGCGCGACGACATTTCCGCCATCCCGAGGCCCGGGCGCGCGTCGTTCAGAAGCAGGTTGTGGGCGCCGGTGGCGATTTTGCATGCATACACGTGGCGGCCGATCTCGTAATCGGACTTGATCATCCGTACGTCGTCGATGATGTCGATGCATATGCGCTCGCCCGGCGTCTGTGCATAGACCTGCAGCGGACACACCGATTCGACGCCGACACGCTCGCCCGGCCCGAACAGCGCCTTGAAACGGTCGCTCCATTCGCGCCCGGCCGGCGCCGGGAACTCGAAATACGGAATCAGCTCGAGTTCGCCGATCGAGCGCGTCCGCACATGCGGCTGTTCGAGCTGCGGCACGACGAACTGCGGCGGGCCGCTGCGCGAAATGACCAGCACGAACGGCCGCTCGTGGACGATGTTCGCGAAGTTCGTCAGGTAGTAGATGTTGTCCGGCGAGAACGCCACATAGCGATCGAGGCCGGCTTCCGCCATGCGTGCGCGCACGCGGTCGAGGCGTCCTTTGAGTTCCGCGTCGCTGGGCGCCGCAAACGTAGGGGTGAGTTTCATGCGTGACTTCTCCTGTTGAGGATGACGGGGCGGCCGGCTCGGCCGATCATTTTCGATGTCGCGATACGAGGACATTTCATTCGTTATCCTGCATTTCATCGATACGCGCGGAAACCGAATCCGGCTCGCTTACTCGCTCGCCATACGACGGAACCCGAGCAGCGCGACCAGGCTCACGACCGCCATCGCGACGATGTACAGCGCAGGCGACGCCTTGTTGTGCGTGGTCGCGATCAGCCACGTGACGATCAGCGGGGAAAATCCGCCGAACACCGTCGTCGGGATGTTGTACGACACCGCGAGCCCGGTGCTGCGCACCGCGGCCGGGAACGCGCGCGCGGACAGCGCGGGCACCAGCCCGACGAGCACGCCCATCGGCGCGGCGGCGGCGGCCTGCATGATCAGCAGGTTGCGCAGCGAAGGGCTCGCGATGACCCACATATAGAGCGGCAGCGTGATCGCGGACAGCACGACGATCGCGGCGGCGACCATCGCGACCGGCCGGCGCCAGACGTCGCCGAGCAGGCCCGCGAGCGGCGCGATCGCGACCATCACGATGCCGGCGACCGTCGTGCTCATGAACGGCGCGGACATCGGCAACCCGAGCTGCTTCACCGCGAACGTCGGCATGTAGATCAGGTACATGTAGAACGCGGCGGTACTGACGATCGTCACGCCGATCGCCGCGAGGAACGACGCGAGGTGCTCGCCGAACAGGCGCCTGAACACCTGCGAAGCCGGCAGCGCTTCGCCGTGCACGAACGCATCGGTTTCCGATACGCTCCTGCGGATATAGAAGCCGACCGGGCCGATCAGCAGCCCGACCACGAACGGCACGCGCCAGCCCCAGCTTTCGATCTGATGCGGGCTGAGCGACGTCGTCAGAATCGTGCCGATCGTGCCGCCCAGCACGATGGCCAGCATCGTGCTCGACATCTGCAGGCTCACGAAGAAATTGCGTCGATGCGGCGGCGCCTTTTCCGCGAGGAAGGCGACGGTACTGCCGAATTCGCCCGACGCCGCGAAGCCCTGCACGAGCCGCGCCAGCACGAGGATCGTCGCACCCAGCCAGCCGGCCTGCGCGTACGGCGGCGCCACCGCGATCGCGGCCGTGCCGGCCAGCATCAGCCAGATCGTCAAGGACATCGCCGCCTTGCGGCCGTACCGGTCGCCGTACAGCCCGAGCACGATACTGCCGAGCGGCCGCACGACGAATCCCACGCCGAAGGTCGCCGTCGCGAGCAGCAGCGACCCGACCTGCCCGGCCACCGGGAAAAACAGCTTCGCGATCACGCTGGCGAAATAGCCGTAGATCACGAAGTCGAACCATTCGAGCGCGTTGCCCGCGGCGGCGGCCGCGACGTCGCGCAGCGTGCCCGATCGCGCGGACGGCTGCGCCTCCGCCGAAAGTCGATCGAGCGCCAGGGCGCCGGCAGGATTTGCTGCATCCTCTTTCATCGTCCGTCTCCTCCATCTGCTGGCTGCGGTAGTTTCGTGCTCATGTTCGATGCGCACCGTTACCGCGTCCAACGGATTTCCGGAATATGATCATCACCAACGTAAATAACGGTGCGAGCCGGCGCGCGGCTTCGTCGCGTCGCCGGCTCGCACCCGAACGGGAGACAGGCGATGAAGGATGTGTTTCGTCAGCTCGACCTCAACCTGCTGCGGGTGTTCGCGGCATTGATGGCCGAAGGCAACGTCACGCGCGCCGCCGAGCGGCTGGCGCTTTCACAGTCGGCGGTCAGCAATGCGCTGCGCAGACTGCGCGAATCGCTCGGCGACGTGCTGTTCGAAAAGACCGCGTCGGGTGTACGCCCGACCGCGCGGGCGCGCGAGCTGTGGTCGGCGGTCCAGCCGCCCTTCGACGCATTGAAGCAGGCGATCTCGCCCGACCAGTTCGATCCGCAAGAACATCGGGGCACCTTCACGATCGCGATGTCGGACTACTCGGTCGAGCGCATCATGCCGCGCCTCGCGCAGTACATGGGCACGCATGCACCGTCGATGCGGATCGAGCTCACGCAGTTCAGCGTCGCCGACCTGCCGCGCATGTTCGACCGTGGCGGCGTCGATCTCGCGATCGGCGGCTACCTGAACGACTCCAGCCCAAGCAGCGGCGTGCGCACGCACGAGATGTGGCCGATCCACTGGAGCTGCCTGATGCGCAAGGATCACCCGCTCGCGAAGGGGCCGCTCACGCTGAAGCGCTTTCTCGCGGCGCGGCATCTCGACGTCGGGTTTTCCGGCATGCGGGTGCCGGTGTACGACAGCCTGCTCTCCGCGCACGGCCTGCAGCGCAATCTCGTCCTCACGCTGAATGCGTACTCGCCCGCGCTGGCGATCATCCGGGAGTCGGATTTCATCGGCGTACTGCCGACCACGCTGCTCGATCTGTCGATCCATGAAAAGGAACTGGTGTCGCGGCAGCCGCCGGTCCGCATGCCCGCGCGGCCCTACTGCGTGATCTGGCATCAGCGCTGGGACAGCCATCCCGCGCACCGCTGGCTGCGGCAGACGATCGTGTCGCTGTTCACGCCTCCGGCGGAACAGCCGGGCAGCGCCACGCGCGCGGCAACCCGGCGCGCTGCCCGCTAGATGCGCGGGTGCGCCGCGTCAGACGTTCGACACCAGCAGCCTGATCCCCGCCACGCCGAACACGACGGCAAGACACGCTTCCATCGCACGCCGGCCGCGCACGTACAGCCGGCGCGCACCGTCCATCGAGAACACGAGCGCATAGCCGCCGAACACCAGGCAGCCGATCACGATACAGCCCGGCACGACGGCGCCGTGCGACGCGCCCGCGCCGTTCGACGACAACGCGACGATCGACACCCACACGAGGATCGCCTTCGGATTGGTCAGGTGCAGCATCGCGCCGCGTACGTAGAAGCGCGACAGCCGTTGCTCGCCCGCCGCGCTCACCGACGCGGCCGCGTGGCCCGACAACGCGGTGCGCCCCGACTTGAACGCGAGCCACAGCAGGTACAGCCCGCCGAAGAGCTTGATCGCGACCAGCAGCTTCGACCACGCCAGCAGCGCGGCCGACACGCCGAGCGCCGCCACCGTCGCCCAGCACATCGACCCTGAAATCACACCGAGCGCGAACGCGAGCGCCGCCTTGCGGCCCTGGTTCGCGGCGACCGACATGATCGCGAGATTGCTCGGCCCGGGGCTGGCCGTGCCGATGAAATAAGCCGTGTACGCCAGCAGCAGATTGGCCGAGAAGAAGGCGTGGACGTTCATGTCGATCTCCGCAACGGATGATTCGGAGATTGTTCGCGAACGCGCGCCGTCTGCCCATGAACACTTGGCCGGTATTTCGCTGGGCCAGTTGGGCGGTCGCGCAACCGGATCGTCGCGCGCATTCGTCTCGGTTTTGAAACACCCGTCACCTTCGCCGGCGGTCGTTGCTGTCGCTGCGAGCCGGGCGGCACCGCCGCGTGCGGCCGGCCGCACGCGCGACACGTGCAGGCAGCGCACGCGGGCCGGCCCGTGCGCGCCGCTGCGCCGGGGAACGCGCCACGCAATCTGTCACGGCGTTACGTTACATCCGTGAAGCATTTCGCGTCGTCGTGCCGTGCCGCGTCCCACACCGGCATCGCGCCGCGCCGCTAGACGGCCTGCTCGATCACCGTCGCGATCCAGTCCCGGCGGGACTCGCCGCCCCGTGTCGCACCGCGGCTCAACATTACTCAACAATCGTGTCGCGGGGCTGGTACGAAACCTGCGTTCCGTTCGGGAGACAGCCGCGCCATCGACCGCGCGGACACGAAACCCCGCTCGGGCGCGCGCACCGAACCCGCCCGAACGATCCAAGCATGCAACGAGGCTCTTCATGGATGCGCTGCCCAATTCGTCCGACACGTCGTTCCAGCTCTTTCTCGCGAAGGTGCTCGAACAGCCGTTGCCCGACTGGACCGAAAAACAGCAGATGGAACTCGAGATGGCGCGCTCGCTGTCCACCGAAATGGTCCACCTCGCCGAAGACATGCGCGGCCGCACGCCCGATCTCGCACGCTGCCTCGTGCTGCTGCGCTACGCGAAAGTGCTCGACTTCATGCTGACGTCGCTCGCCGCGCACCGCGACATTCATCCGCAGACGCTGCGCACGCTGTTCCGGCTCGCGAACCTGAAAGTCGACGATGCGTATCCGGCCTGAGCCGGCATAACGCATCGGCTGCCGTGCGCGGCAGCCTCGGCCACGACAGGACGCTCCGAACCGCGTCGCGCGCACGGCGATGGCCTCGCCGCACGCCGCGCTGATACCGCGAATCAGCGTGACAGCCGGCTTCTCCGCGCAAACGGAGTTACAATCGCGCGCCATGAACGCACTTCGCCACTTCCTGCTCCGGCAAGGCGTCGCGCGACAGCTTCTGTGGGGGCTCCTCCTCGTGACGCTGCTGTCCCGCGCGCTGATGTCGGGCGCCGTGATGCTCGATCCGGACGGTCCGGATGCGGGCTCGGTGGTGCTGTGTTCGGGCCGCGGCCCGCTGATCGTCGACGCGGCCGCGCTGGCCGCCCGTTTCGATGCCGGCGCGCCGATCACCCCGGCCAACGACGCGCGGGCGCTCGCCGATACGCTCAAGCACGACGCGCATGCCGACAACACGGCGTCGCCCGGAAACGGCGACAGCCTGTGCGCGTTCGGCGCCGCGCTGTTCACCGCGCTGGCGCCGTTCGTGCTGCTGGTGCTGCTGTTTCCCGCCGCCGCGCCGCGGCGCTTCCGGGTTCACTTCGACAGTCTTCCCGTCGTGCGATCGATCTTCGACGATCGCCCACCTTCCCGCGCACCTCCGCTGTTCTGCTGACGGTTCCCCCCGCGGCTCGTGCACGTCGATGTGCATGAACCCGCCTGCCGTTCGTCTCACACGACCTGATTCAAGCGTTCACCCGCGTGCCCGCATCGAGCGGGCGACGCCGCCATGCGCACCGTCCGCGCGTGGCGCCGCGCCGCCCGTTGCGTCGATGCAGGCAGGCGGGCGCAACGCGCGTTGACGTCCGCCGGTTCGCGCCGGCGTGGCCGCTCAACGAACACGAGGAACTGACACCATGTCGACCACCGTCGAGCGGGCCATCGCGCCCGCGCAATCCACCCACGCCGGTTACCGGACGCTCTGGCGCTGGCACTTCTATGCCGGCCTGTTCGTGATGCCGTTTCTCGTGATCCTCGCGATCACCGGCACGCTTTACTGCTTCCAGCCGCAGATCGAACCGCTGCTGTATCCGCACCGGCTCGTCGTCGAGCCGCGCGCGACGCCGCGACTCGATGCCGACACGCTGCTCGCTCGCGCACGCACTGGCGTGCCGGCCGGCGCAGCGCCGGTGTCCGTGCAGGTCTCCACCGCGCCCGATCGCAGCGCCGAGTACGTATTCCGGATGCGCGACGGCAGCCGCGAGAGCGTGTACGTGAACCCGTACGACGGCAGCGTGCTCGGCACGCTAAGCGTCGAGAACCGCTTCATGCAGATCGACCGGATGCTGCATCGCAAGCTGCTGCTCGGCAAGACGGGCGAATTGCTGATGGAACTCGCCGCGTGCTGGACCTTCGTGATGATCGGCACCGGCATCGCGCTGTGGTGGCCGCGCGGCGCCGCGCGCGTCGGGCAGGCGCTGCGCCCCGACCTGTCGCTGCGCGGCCGGCCGCTGTGGAAGAGCATTCACGCGACGGCCGGCATCTGGCTCGCGGCCGGCACGGTGGCGTTCATCCTGACCGGGCTGCCGTGGTCGGGCTCGTGGGGCAAGAACTTCAAGGCGCTCGCCGCGACCGTGAACCTCGGCGCGCCGGAAGGCGCGTGGGGCGGCTCGGCAGTGCGTTCGACGCGCCCGGGCGCCGCACCGACGCCCGAGCCTGCGTCCGCCGCTGCATCCGCGCGAGCCGCCGCACGCGCCGGTCATCACCACGATTCCGACGATTCGATGCCCGGGATGGTGATGGACGACCTGCCGTTGCCGCAAACGCCGTGGGCGGTCGGCAACGTGCCCGTCCCGCATTCGCCGTCGGCGCCGACATCGGCGCCGCTGCCGCTGGCCCGCGCGATCGCGATCGTCGCCGGCCGCGGCGTGACGAGCGGCTACACGCTCGCGCTGCCGTCCGGCCCGGACGGCGTGTTCACCGCGTCGTACTTTCCGGCCGACCCGAAGGCGGAACGCACGATCTATATCGACCAATACAGCGGCGCGGTGTTGAAGGACATCCGCTATGACGACTACGGCGCGGTATCGCAAGCCGTGTCGTACGGCACGTCGCTACACATGGGCCGCTACTTCGGGCTTGCGAACCAGATCATCTGCACGGTGCTGTCGCTCGGGCTCGCCGCGATGGCCGTCACCGGCACCGTGATGTGGTGGAAGCGCCGCCCGGCCGGCAAGGTCGGTGCGCCGTCGCGCGAACGCGGCAAGCCGCCAATGCGCGGCTGGATCGCGGGGCTCGTGCTGCTCGGCATCGTCTTCCCGCTGATGGGCGCGACGATCGTCGCGGTCTGGTTGATCGACCGTCTGCTGTTCGGCCGTGCGGCACGCGCGGCAGCCTGATTCGTCGCGCGCCGGCGCACGCGGCGCGCCGACGCGGCAAGCCCGGGCCACCGCGTGGCTCGGGCTGGTCGCGCTCGTGCTCGCGCTCGTCGCGCCGCTGATCTCGCAACTGCGCGCGGCCGCACCCGATAACGGCCTGCCGGCCGCGCCGATCTGCTCGGCAACCGGCAACACGCTCGTCGCGCACGCGCAGCCGCATGCGCCGTCCGATGCGCATTTCGAGCGCTGCGGCTATTGCGGCCTGCTCGCCGGCCATCCGCCGCTGCAGTACGCGGTGTTCCTGTCCGCCGCTCCGGCCGTGCGGCATGCGCCGCCCGAGCCGACGATCCTCACCGCCCACCCTCCGTCGAAGCGCTACGCGCTCGCCGCGCGCGGGCCGCCTTCCGCCCGCACCTGACGCTCCTCGCGAGCGCGCCGCCGCCCATCGCGCGGCGCGGTCCACCTTGCCTGCCCGCCCTGCCGGCGCCGCGCATGGCGTGCACGCGTGCCCGTTTCATCATCGTCACCCTTACTCTTCGTATAACGACATGTTTCCCTTGACTCGTATTGCCGTCGCGCTGTCCGGCGCGATTTCCGTGCTCTTCGCGTCGGCCGCCGGCGCACAAGGCGCCGCCGCGCCGACCGACGCATCGGATACGTCGACACTGCCCGCGATCAACGTCAACGCGACCCGCGCGCCGGACTCGCTCACGTCGAAATCGACCGATGCGCTGAAGCGCGCGCTCGAACAGACGGTCGGCTCGGTGGGCTTCGTCGATGCGGACAGCTACCGGAACACTTACGCGTTCACGCTGCGCGACGTGCTGAAGGACGTGCCGGGCGTGTTCGTCGAGAACCGCTACGGCCAGGAGCTGCGGCTGTCGATCCGCGGCTCGGGGATTGCCCGCGCGTATCACACGCGCGGCCTCGAAATCCTGCAGGACGGCATCCCGACCAACCTCGCCGACGGCAGCGGCGACTACTACCAGATCGATCCGCTCGCGCTGCAGGCGGTGCAGGTCTACAAGGGTGGCAACGGCCTCGCGTACGGCGCGTCGACGCTCGGCGGCGCAATCGACTTCGTCACGCCGACCGCCCGCACGGCGGACGCGCCGAACATCGTGCGCGTGGAAGGCGGCAGCTACGGCACGGTACGCACCAGCGCGCAGATCTCGCGCGTGCTCGGCCCGCTCGACTTCCTCGCGAACTTCAGCGTGAATCACGCGGACGGCTATCGCGATCACGCGAAGGGGCAATACGAGCAGTTCAACGCGAACGTCGGCTACCGGTTCAGCCCGACGGTCGAAACGCGCTTCTACGTCGGCGTGTACGTCGTCGACCAGTTGCTGCCCGGCACGCTGTCGCTGTCCGACGCGCTGAACAATCCGACCAAGGCCGCGCCGAGCGCGGTGTCGGGCGACCAGGCGCGCAACACGCGCACCGAGCGGATCGCGAACCGCACGACGGTGAAGCTCGATTCGGGCGAACTGCAGTTCGACACGTGGGCGATTCACAAGAGCCTCTATCACCCGATCTTCCAGGCGCTCGACCAGGACGGCTGGACCTACGGCTTCGCACCGCGCTACACGGGCCGCCTGACGCTCGGCGGGATGCGCGACGACCTGATCGTCGGCGCGCGCTTCTTCGGCGGCCGCACGCAGGCGAACCAGTACGTGAACGTCAACGGCGACAAGGGCGCGCAGACGCTCGACTCGACGCAGACGGCGTTCAACTACGAGGCGTACGTCGAGAACCGGCTGTTCTTCGTGCCGACCGTCGCGCTGATGACGGGCGTGAAGGTCCTGCATTCGGTGCGCGAATACATCGACAACGGCGGGTTGCCGCGCGACCCGAACTACCGGTCGACGAACGCGAGCTACAGCGGCGTCAATCCGAAGCTCGGGCTGCTGTGGCAGCCGGATGCGAACACCCAGGCCTATGTCGACATCACGCGCAGCCAGGACGTCCCCGACTTCACCGACCTCACGCAGACCTTCTCGAACACGACGCGCTTCACGCCGCTCGCGGCGCAGCACGCGTGGACGATCGAGTTCGGCACGCGCGGCTCGCGCGAGCGCGTGAGCTGGGACGTGACCGCCTATCGCTCGCTCGTGCGCGACCAGTTGCTGCAATACACGACGAACCCGGATGTGCCGGCGTCGACGTTCAACGCGAACAGGACGGTGCTGCAGGGGATCGAGGCCGGCGCGTCGGTCGAGCTGCTGCGCAACGTCACCGGGCGCGGCGCGGGCGACACGATCACGCTGTCGGGCATCTGGAACCTGAACGACTTCCGCTTCAAGAACGACCCGCAGTACGGCAACAACCGGATCGCGGGCGTGCCGCTGAACGTGCTGCGCGCGACGCTCGGCTATGCACGCCCGAGCGGCTTCCACCTCGCGGCGACGCTCGACTGGGTGCCGTCGGGCGCGTGGGCGGACGATGCGAACACGTTGCGCGTGCCGAGCTACACGCTACTCGGGCTGCAGGCCGGCTACGACTTCCGCAACGGGCTGTCGCTGTTCGTCGACGCGCGCAACCTGACCAACAAGCGCTACGTGAGCGACATCAGCACGGTCGCGAACGCGCGCACCGCGAACACCGCGATCTTCTATCCGGGCGAAGGACGCAGCGTGTTCGCCGGCATGCGGTACGCATTCTGATGCGCCGCCGCCCGCAGCCGTGCTCATTGCAAAGATTCGAAGGAAACCGAAACATGAAGTTCAGATTGATGCTGCCCGCCGCCTTGCTCGCCGCCTTCTCACCCGCCGGGCAGGCACAGGAAAGCGACATCAAGCACACCGGCGCCACGCTTGCGCCGATTCGCGTCAACGCACAGAAGGCGACGCCGCTCACGCAGCCGCTCGACACCGGTAGCCGCCTCGGCTTGAGTTCGCTCGAAACGCCCGCGAGTGTCGAGCAGATCGATCGCAAGACGCTCGACACCCGCGGCGACGCGTCGATCGTCGACGCGGTGAGCCGCGCCGCCGGCATCAGCGCATCGCCGCATCCCGGCAACGGCGATTCGGAACTGGGTGCGCGCGGCTTCGTCGGCGCGGCGTCGGTCACGCAGCTGTATGACGGCGTGCGCCCGTACGGCGCGATCGGCGTCACGTTCCCGTTCGACACGTGGTCGGTCGACCATATCGACGTGCTGCGCGGCCCCGCGTCGGTGATCTACGGCGAAGGCGCGATCGGCGGCGTCGTCAACATCGTGCCGAAGAAGCCGACGCGCGGCGCG
This sequence comes from Burkholderia metallica, assembly GCF_001718555.1. Taxonomy (NCBI): domain Bacteria; kingdom Pseudomonadati; phylum Pseudomonadota; class Betaproteobacteria; order Burkholderiales; family Burkholderiaceae; genus Burkholderia; species Burkholderia metallica. The sequence continues at coordinate 379,294 of NZ_CP013403.1, read as the reverse complement.
ATCCGCAACGAGCTGCAGGTCGGCGGCGGCACCGAAGGCACCGCGCGAGTCGCGTTCGGCAGCGGCGGCGCGATCAACGATAAGCTGTCGTACCGCTTCGACATCAGCGGCAACCGCGCATCGAACTGGGTCGACCGCGGCAATTCGCGCAACCTGTCGTTCTCAGGCGCGCTGCGCTACGACGTGACGTCCGACCTGTACGTGAGTGCATCGTACGCGCAGGGCTTCCAGCATCCGATGCAGTATTTCGGCGTACCGCTCGTGAACGGCGCGCTCGATCGCGCGCTCGACAAGAAGAACTACAACGTCGGCGACAGTGACATCGCGTTCCGCGACAGCTGGGCAACCGTGTCGGCGAACTGGCAGCCGAGCGACAGCCTGAACGTGACGAGCACGCTGTACCGGATGAAGAGCAACCGTCACTGGAAGGATGCGGAGTACTACACGTACCTGCCGTCGACCGCGCAAATCCGGCGCAGCAGCTACACCGAAATCTTCCACGACCAGGAACAGTACGGCAACGTGACGGCGGCCACCGTGACCACCGCGCTGCTCGGTATGCGCAACACGTTCTCGGCCGGCTTCGAGTTCAATCACACGACGTTCCAGCACGACAACAATTCGCCGTATTCGGGCACGTCGACGGTCGATCCGTTCGACTTCGATCCGGGCCGCTTCATCAACACGGCCGGCACTTATCCGAAGTACCGCAGCCAGGCGAACCAGTACGCGCTGTTCGCCGAGAACCGGCTGGAAATCACGCCGCGCTGGTCGGTGATCGGCGGGCTGCGCTACGACCACGCGAGCGTGAATCGCGACGATCTCGTGAACGGCGGCGCGTTCACGAAGGTGTTCGCGAACACGGGCTGGCGCGTCGGCACCGTGTACGACGTGCGGCCCGGCCTCGCCGTGTACGGCCAGTATTCGGTCGCGGCCGATCCGGTCAGCTCGCTGCTGTCGCTGAATGCATCGAAGGCGAACTTCACGCTCGCGACCGGCCGACAGATCGAAATCGGCGTGAAGCAGTCGTTTCTCGACGGCAGGGCGGAATGGACGCTGGCCGCGTACCGAATCGTCAAGCGCAACCTCCTGACGGCCGATCCGCTGAACCCGAACCAGTCCATCCAGGTCGGCCAGCAGTCGTCGCGCGGGCTGGAGGCGACGGTCGGCGCGGAGATCGCGAAGGACTGGCGCGTCGACGCGAATGTGTCGATCCTGCGCGCGAAATACGACGACTTCCAGCAGGCGTCCGGCGGCACGACGGTCTCGCGTGCGGGCAACGTGCCGGTGTCGGCGCCGCAGCGGCTCGCGAACCTGTGGGTGAGCTGGCGCTTCGCGCCGGACTGGACGGGCATCGCGGGCGTCAAGTACGTCGGCAAGCGCTTCGCCGATACCGCGAACCAGCTCGTGATGCCGTCGTACACGACCGTCGACCTCGGCCTCGCGTGGAAGCCGCGCAAGGACACGACGATCACCGCACGCGCGTACAACGTGTTCAACCGGCGCTTCGTGCAGTCCGCGTACTACAACGAGACGCAGTACCTGCTCGGCAACGACCGGCGGATCGAAGTGCTGGCGAACTACCGGTTCTGATCCGGCGCGAAGCGATGGCACGCGCCTGCGCGGCGGCGGTTGCGTTCATCGGGACGTCGCCGTGCAACCGGCTACCCGTTTGCCGCATGATTACCGTTGGGTACGCGTGCCCGCCATCACGCACGCCTGACCGCCGTCGCGCACGCCTAACCGCCGTCGCGCACGCCTAACCGCCGTTACGCTCGCGTACCCGCCCCGCGCCCCGCCATCCACTTCCGGTAGCGCCGCGTCTGGCACTGCGTGGCCAGTTGCTGCCCGACCAGCGCGCGCAGCGGCGACACCTGCGGGTGGGTGCGCCGGCCTTCGCTGAGCCGCGTGAGCTGGAACTTGACGACGGCCATGTTGGCGAGCGCGCCCAGCACCTTGTTCTTCCACCGGATCGGCGCCAGCACCGGCGCGCTGTCCTTGCCGGCCCGCCAGTCGCGCGGCAGGTTCGGCTCGATCGACAAGGCGGTCGCGATGCCGACCATCGCCACGCCGCTGTCGACCACCTGCTCGGCCACCACGCGGCGCCGGATGCCGCCCGTGACCATCAGCGGCATGCGCGCGACGGCCGTGATGTCGCGTGCGAATTCGAGGAAATACGCTTCGCGGGCCAGCGTGCGCCCGTCGCGCGCCTCGCCCTGCATCGCCGGCACTTCATAGCTGCCGCCCGACAGTTCGACGAGATCGACGCCGAGCGGATTCAGCAGTTCGACCACGCGCTTCGCATCGTCCGCGCTGAAGCCGCCGCGCTGGAAATCAGCCGAGTTCAGCTTGACCGCGACCGCAAATTCCGGCGACACCGTCGCACGCACTTCCCGCACGATATCGAGCAGCAGGCGGGCGCGCCCCTCGATGCTGCCGCCCCACCGATCCTGCCGGCGGTTGGTCAGCGGCGACAGGAACTGGCTCAGCAGATAGCCGTGCGCCGCATGGATCTCCACGCCGGTGAAGCCGCTCTGCTCCGCGAGCTGGGCGGCGCGCACGAAGCGGCGCTGCACGTCGGCGATATCGGCCCGCGTCATCTCCTTCGGCACCGGGAACCGCTTCGACAGCGAACCGAGCGCGAGCGGCACGGCCGACGGCGCGAGCGTCGTCTGGCCGAGCGCCGCCTGCATCTGGCGCCCCGGGTGATTGATCTGCATCCAAACGTGCGCGCCGCCCGAGCGCGCCACCTGCGCCCAGCGGCGGAAGCGGTCGAGATGCGCGTCGTTCTCGAGCACGACGCCGTTCGGCCCCGTCATCGCGCGGCCGTCCACCATCACGTTGCCGGTCAGGATCAGGCCGACCTGGCCGTCGGCCCACGCCTGGTACAAGCGCAGCAATGCGTCGGACGGCGCGTGCTCCGCATCGGCCATGTTCTCTTCCATCGCGGCCTTGGCCAGACGGTTCGGAATCACCGCCCCGTTGGGCAGTGTCAGCGGCGTAAACAGGTTCATGGAGGACACCCTCGATTGACGATGACCCACGATAACTTTAAAGTCAACTTCAAGGTCAAGCGTTTTTGGAGCACATCATGAAAATCGGCGAACTGGCGAAAGCGAGCGGTCTCGCGGCGTCGCGGATCCGCTTCTACGAAGCGAGCGGGCTGCTCGAACCGGCCCGCCGGCAGGCAAACGGCTATCGGGAATACGGGGCGGAAGCGCTGACGCGGCTCTCGATCATCGACCGCGCGCAGCGCGCGGGCTTCGCGCTCGACGAAATCCGCGCGATACTGCCGCCCGATCTCGGCGTGTGGCAGCGCGACGAGTTACTGGTCGCGCTGCGGCACAAGGTCGACGAAATCAAGCTGCTCGAACGGCGTCTCGCGCACAACCGGCAGAGTCTGCAGACGCTGATCCACGAAATCGAACATAAGCCGGCGGGCGGCGACTGCGCGGCCGCCGCGCAACGGATGCTCGACCGGCTGGACGAGCAGGCCAGCCAGCCGCTGGAGCCCGCGCCCGTCGTGCGGCCGGTGCGCAAGCGTGCGTGACGGCCGGCTCCGCGCCGCGCATCGATCCCTCCACCCGCGCGCGATGGCGAGCCGGACCGACGCATGCGCGCCGGCGCCCGCGGCGCAACCTCATGACCCGATCCGCATGACGATCCCCCGCATCACACGATGCGTCGTTGCCGCGCTGCTGACGTTCGCCATCGGCAGCGCCTGCGCCGCGACGTGCGGCGAACCGGCTCCTTCGATCCGCTGCCCGGACACATCCGGCCTTCCGCACGACATCGTCGCGCAGCTTCCGGCCGGCTACGAAGCGCTGGATGCCACGTCGGGGCGCCTGACCGACGGCACCCGCATCGGCTATGTCGTCGTCGCGCATCGGCCCGACGATTCGATGCGCAACCCGTCGCCGCGCCCGCTGATGATTTTCCTGCCGGACAAGGACGGACACTACCGGCTCGCCGCGCGCAACGACGCCGTGATCATGCAGGCCGACGAAGACGGGATGGGCGATCCGTATCTCGACGGCGTGGCCGAGAACGCGCTCACGGTCGAGCCGCGCACCTTCACCGTCGAACAGGGCGTATTCATGGGGCCGAGCCACTGGCGCGACCGCGTGACGTTTCGCTACGACGCCGCGCATCGCACGTGGGTGTTCCATCGCGAAGTGACACGGAGCTGGCGGCTCAACGACGACCCGAACGGCGATGCGCTGAAGGCCGACCCGGTACGCGTCACGCGCGCGAATGCGGCGAAAGCCGTCACGTTCGAAGCGTGGCGGCCGGACTCCTGGTGCGATTCGGCCGAGCGGCGCGGCGCCGATCCGGCTTGCGGCAAGCCGCATTGACGGCGACGGGCAGCGCGGCTGCCCTGCTGCCCGGATGACGATGCGTGCGGGCAGGCGGGGCGCGGGGATGCCGCCGCGCGGCACGCGCGAAGTGCCCGACGGCTCGCTCAGCGCCCCTTCCGCCGCCGCGCGACTTTGCTTACGTCACAGGTAATCGACGCGCGGCACCCGCGCCGCGATCATCGCTCCATCGACCCGCATCACATCAAGGAGCCTGCCATGACCGCGTACGCCATCGCCCACCTGCACGACGTCGAGATGTGCGACGACATCGTCGAATACCTCGAACGCATCGACGGGACGCTCGCGCCGTACGACGGCCGCTTCGCGATACACGGCGCGCGGCCGGAGGTACGCGAAGGCGCGTGGCGCGGCGACCTGATCGCGATCGCGTTTCCCGATCTCGACACCGCGCGCGCGTGGTACGAATCGGATGCGTACCGGCAGATTCAGCCGCTGCGCGCACGGCACGCGAGCGGCCCGCTGATCCTGATCGACGGCGTCGACGAACGGCACCGCGCGACCGACATCCTGCGCTGAGCCGCGATGCGGGTGACGCCGGCGACGCTTACGACGCCTTGCGCTCCATCGGCTCGCCGACGACGAACCCGCCGCCCTGGAACCGCTGCGCGGGATCGTCGTAGTCGGCCGTCGGCGCGGTCACCGGGAACAAGCCGGCGAACTGCTCGGAGCTGTCGCGCGGGCGGAAGCCGAGGAAGCCGGCCTTCGTGTTGTCCCACCACTTCACCGGGTTGTCCGACGCGCCGTACACGATCGCGTGCCCGACGCGATTCGTCAGCAGCGAACAGCGCACGAGCTCGATGAAGTCGCGATAGCTGAGGAACGTGACGAGCATGCGCGGATTCTTCGGCACTTCGAACGATGAACCGATCCGCAGGCACACCGTCTCGATGCCGAAGCGGTCGAAGTAGTAGCGCGACAGCGATTCGCCGAAGCATTTCGTCACGCCGTACAGGCTGTCGGGGCGCAGCGGCGAATCGGCGTCGAGCACTTCGGTGACCGGATGGAAGCCGATCGCATGGTTCGAGCTCGCGAACACGACGCGCTTCACGCCATGCTTGCGCGCGGCTTCGTACAGGTTGTACGTGCCGGTGATGTTCGCGCCGACGAGATCGTCGAACGGCGCGTCGACCGAAATGCCGCCGAGGTGGACGATCGCGTCGACGCCGTCGACGAGCTGCATCACCGCGGCCCGGTCGGCCAGATCGACGACGCGGGTTTCTTCATGCGGGGCTGCGTCGCCGAGCGTCGCGATGTCGCTGACGCGCACGACGTCGGCCCAGTCGGCGAGCGCGCCGCGCAACTGGCGGCCGAGGTTGCCGGCCGCGCCCGTCAGCAGCAGGCGCCCGAACGGTTTGCGCGCGCCGGTGGATGAGGCGTTCATCGAATCTCCTTGAATCTGACCTGAAATCTGACTGAGGTGGAAAACGTTTTCCAACTATACGCGGGAGCGCCGCCGAACGTCAATGGTCGAACCCGTTCGCAACCCTCCGCACTTTCCCGATATCGGCGCGTGGCCGCGCGCCTCCTTTTTCTGCCACAATCCGGCGTTATCGAACGAAAACGTTACCCTCCGGATGAAAAAAGTTTCCCCGACGATCCGCGACGTGGCGGCGGAAGCCGGCGTGTCGGTCGCGACGGTATCGAAATACGTGAACGGTACGCAGCGCTTCTCGCCGACCGTCGAAGCACGGCTCAAGGAAGCCATCGACCGGCTCGGCTACCGCTCGAACCCGCTCGCGCGCTCGATGATCACGGGCCGCACGCGCACGATCGGCCTCGTGATCCTCGACATCAGCAACCCGCACTTCACGAACGTGGTGAAGGGTGCGAACCGCGTCGCGCTGCAGCACGACTACACGCTGCTGCTCGTCGATACCGAGGAGAGCCAGGCGCGCGAACGCTCGCTGATCGAGGCGCTCGCGCAGCGCGTCGACGGGCTGATCGTCAGCACGCGGATGCCGGACGATGAAGCCGGCTGGATGCTCGATCTCAACAAGCCGCTCGTGCTGCTGCGCCGCAGCCCCGGCCTGCCGATTCCGAGCGTCGGCATCGACAACCGGCTGTCGACCTACATGCTCGCGCGGCATCTGCTCAACCTCGGCCACACGCGCATCGCGTATCTCGGCTTCGGCAGCGCGCGCGTGAACGACGAGCGGATCCAGGGCGCGCGCGACTGTCTCGCGGAAGCCGGGCTCACGCTCGACGTGCACGATGCGCATGCGCCGACCGCCGAAGCCGGCGAACGCGCGTGTTCGCGCGTGATGCTCGGGCCGCAGCGTCCGCAGGCCGTGATCTGCTACAACGACCTGATCGCGCTCGGCTTCATGAAGGAAGCCGCGTCGCTCGGTTTCCGGCTGCCGCAGGACGTGTCGGTCGCCGGCATCGACAACGTGCCGTACGGCGAATACGCGGCACCCGCGCTGACGACCGTCGACATCCAGAGCGAGAACATGGGCGAACTCGCGATGCAGAAGCTGATCGACGCGCTCGCGGGCCGCACCGACGCGAGCTATTCGACGTTCGAGCCGCGGCTGATCATGCGTGCGTCGACGGCGGCGGCCGGCTGAGTTTCCCGCTTCGCGCCTTCAATGAAAACGCGCCGCCCGAGGGCGGCGCGTTCGTTCGTCGACACTCGATCACGCACTCATGCGTCGAGCTGCGCCGGCTTCATCTTCGGCGTAAGCACGTGCATCACGGCCAGCGCGATCAGGTACGCCGATGCGCCGATCGCGAATAGCACCCAGTAGTGGCCCGTGCGCTGCAGCACCTGGCCGATCACTTCCGAGAACAGCACGCCGCCGATCGATCCGGCCATCCCGCCGATGCCGACGACCGACGCCACCGCGCGACGCGGGAACAGGTCGGACGCGGTCGTGAACAGGTTCGCCGACCAGCCCTGGTGCGCGGCGGCGGCGAGGCCGACGATCATCACCGCGACCCACAGGCTCTGCACCTGCGACACGAACGCGATCGGCAGCACGCAGCATGCGCAGATCAGCATCGCCGTCTTGCGCGCCCGGTTCACGCTCCAGCCCGCGCGCAGCAGCTTCGACGACAGCCAGCCGCCGCCGATACTGCCGACCGTCGTCAGCGCATAGATGCAGACGAGCGGCAGCCCGATGTGCTGCATGTCCATCCCGCGCGATTCGTTGAGCCACTTCGGCAGCCAGAACAGGTAGAACCACCACACCGGGTCGGTCAGGAACTTGCCGATCAGGAATGCCCACGTCTCGCGCTTGCGGATCAGCTCGCCCCAGCGCGGCGCGCCGGCGTTCGCGTTCGCCGCATCGAGCGCCTCGGCTTCGTCGCGCGGCTCGTCGTACTCCGCGGCGAGCGCGCGCGTATCGGCCTGACGATAGAGCACGAGCCACACCGCGAGCCACACGATGCCGATCGCGCCGATGATCACGAACGCCGCGCGCCAGCCGTAGGCCACCGCGATCGCCGGGATAATCGCCGGCGCGAACACCGCGCCGATGTTCGCGCCCGAGTTGAAGATGCCGGTGGCGAGTGCGCGCTCGCGGCGCGGGAACCATTCGGCCGTCGTCTTGATCGCGGCCGGGAAGTTGCCGCCTTCACCGATCCCGAGCAGCGCGCGCACGAACGCGAACCCCATCACCGAGCCGACCGCCGCATGCAGCATCGCGGCGATGCTCCACACCAGCATCGCCAGCGCGTACGAGATGCGCGTGCCGAGCCAGTCGACGATGCGCCCGAAACCGAGCAGGCCGATCGCATAGAACGCCGAAAACGCCATCACGATGCGGCCGTACTGCACCTGGCTCCAGCCGATGTCGTGCTGGAGCATCGGCGCGAGCAGGCCGAGGATCTGCCGATCCATGTAGTTGATCACGGTCGCGAAAAACAGCAGCGCACAGACGGTCCAGCGGTAGCGGCTGGCGGCGGCGCGCACGGCGCCGACGACGGCAGATTGCATGAATGTCTCCGATGCGCGGTCGCGCCCGTCGCGCCGCACGAAGTTCGTTGACCGGCGACCGGCGCCGGGGCGGACGGCGACGCGCTGCTGCGCACGACCGATTCCGCCGATAGTCTGGAAAACGTTTTTCAAAGGATAGGACGTGTGCCGGCGCCCTGTCAGTCGGGGATTTCGATGAGTCATCTCAAATTGACCACCGCAAAAGAGACGACTGTTTCGCAACGTGGCATTAACCGTTTTTCCCAGATTTTCCGGCAGGCGCGCGCGAGGGAGATGGCGGTCGATACACAGGTCCGATTCCAGCCAGAAACGGGGGCGGGGATGGTTTACAGTCCGTCTCATGCGACTCGATCCCGACACCTGCTACGACGCGCTGCTTTCGCGAAACCGCCGCTTCGACGGCTGGTTCTTCGTCGGCGTTGCGACGACGGGCGTGTATTGCCGCCCCGTCTGCCCGGTGAAGCCGCCGAAAGCGCGGAACTGCAGCTACTACCCGACCGCAGCAGCAGCCGAGAAAGCCGGCTTTCGACCCTGCATGCGCTGCCGCCCCGAGCTCGCGCCCGGCCACGGGCTGCTCGACCTGTCCGGCAATCTCGCCGACGCGGCCGCCACGCTGATCGAGGACGGTTTCCTGAACGCGCATTCCGTCGATGCGCTGGCGCAGCGCGTCGGCGTGACCGAGCGCCATTTGCGCCGGATCTTCGGTGCGCAGTTCGGCGTGTCGCCGGTCGAGTTCGCGCAGACGCACCGGTTGCTGATGGCCAAGCGGCTGCTGACCGACACCGCACTGCCGGTGGTCGTCGTCGCATCGACGGCCGGGTTCGGCAGCGTCCGGCGCTTCAACGACCTGTTCCTGCAGCGTTACGGCCTCAATCCGCTGCGACTGCGCAAAGGCGCACGCGCGCCGGCCGACGGCGACATGACGTTTCCGCTGCCGTACCGGCCGCCGTTCGCATGGGCCGATCTGATGCGCTTTCTCGCGCAGCGGCAGATCGACGGCGTCGAGCGGATCGATGCGCAAGGTTATGCGCGCGTCGTCGAATTGCCGGACCGGCACGGCAAGCCGGGCCACGGCCGCGTGACCGGCTGGGTGTCGGTGACGCACGTGCCGCAGCGCTTCGCGCTGGCCGTCACCGTATCGCCCGCGCTGACGCCGGTCGTGCCGGCCGTGCTCGCCCGCGTGCGGCGGCTGTTCGACCTCGACAGCCGCCCCGACGTGATCGATGCGCATCTCGGCGAACTCGCGAGCGGCTCGCCGGGCCTGCGCGTGCCCGGCGCATTCGACGGTGTCGAGATCGCGATCCGCGCGATCGCGGGCGAACGGCTCGCCGCGGCGCACGCGGGCACGCCTTGGCTCGCCCGCATCGCCGAACGTTTCGGCACCGCGGCGCAAGGCGCGCCGCCGGGCCTCACGCACGCGCTGCCGTGCGCCGCGACGCTGGCCGCGCTGCCGCCCGCCGCCCTCGAAACGCTCGGCATCGCGCGCGTCGCCGCGGCGGCGATCGTGTCGCTCGCCCGCGCGGTCGACGACGGCACGCTCGCGCTCGAACCGATGGCGCCGCTCGACGCGACGCTCGCTGCGCTGCGCGCGATGCCCGGTTTCGACGAACGCGCGGTGCAGTACGTCGCGATGCGCGCGATGGCGTGGCCAAATGCGTTCCCGGTCGACGATGCGTGGCTGCCCGCCCGCGCCGAACGCGCCCGTGTGCCATCATCCGTGCCGCATGCGGCGCGCTGGGCGCCGTGGCGCGCATATGCCGCACTGCACGTGTGGCGTCTTCATGGAGATGTCGTGCGATGACCCCCGCTCACCTGATTCCGAGCCCGCTGGGCGACATCGCCGTGCGCATCGAGGACGACGCGCTGACCGGCCTCTACTTCGTCGGCCAGAAATACTTCCCGTCGGTGGCGATCGTGAGCGAAGCGGATGCGCTCGCAATGTCGCCGCTCGCACGCCGCGTCGCGGACGAAGTCGCCGAATACTTCACCGGAACGCGCGAGACCTTCTCGGTGCCGATTCGCCTGAACGGCACCGCGTTTCAGCGACGGGTGTGGAAGGAGCTGCTCGCGATTCCGTTCGGCGAGCTCGTCACGTACGGCGACATCACCGCGCGCGTCGGGTTGCCGATGAGCGGCGCGCGTGCGGTGGGCGGCGCGGTGGGCCGCAATCCGGTGTCGATCATGGTGCCGTGCCATCGCGTGATCGGCGCATCGGGCAGCCTGACCGGCTATGCGGGCGGCATCGACCGCAAGCGCGCGCTGCTGTCGCTCGAAGGCGCCGGGTTCGCGCGCGACGCCCGCCAGCCGGTACAGCAGGCGCTCGCGTTCTGAGCGGCGGCGCGCCGCCGCGACGTTACGCGTTCAATACCGGCCGGCGCGCTTCACGCTTCGCATACGCGCCGGGCGTCACGAGGAATTTCGCGTGGAACAGCGCGATGAACGACGACGTCGAGTCGTAGCCCAGTTGCGCGGCCACCGTGCCGATCGGCTCGCCCGCGTCGAGCAGCGGCAGCGAAGCAAGCAGCCGCAGTGCCTGCCGCCATTCGGTGAACGACAAGCCCGTGTCCTGCCGGAACAGCCGTGAAAGCGTGCGCCGCGTCGCGCCGACCTGATGGCCCCATTCGTCGAGGCTGCGCGCATCGCCCGGATACGCATGCAATGCACGCGCGATTTTCAGCAGGCGCGCGTCGCGCGGCAGCGGCACCGTCAGCGGTGCCTCCCGCATCCGGGCGATCCGGTCGGCGATCAAGCACACGAGTGCACCGTCCGGCCCCGTCTCGTCGTAGTTCACCGGCAATTCCGCCGTGGCGATCACCAACTCGCGCAGCAGCGGCGTCATGCAGAGGATCGCGCAATCGTCGTGCACGTCGTCGCGCGCGATCGCGGCGTCGAGATACAGGCTGTGGAACGCGACGCAGTCGCGCGTCGACACCGCATGCGGCACGTGCGGCGGAATCCACATCGCATAGTGCGGCGGCAGCAGGTGCCGGCCCGACGGCGTCTCGACCTCGAGCACGCCGCTCGTCGCATACATCAGCTGCGCCCAAGGATGACTGTGCGCGTCGACGCTCGCGTTGCCGGGAATCTCGAACGCGCGCACGTACAGCGGCCTCGGCAGGCGCGCCATCGGCGGCACCGCGTAAGCGTCACCCGATTGTCCCGCCAGCAACATAAGACGTCCTCCGAAGGTCATTTCACGAACGAGCGCGATGCTACCGTGGCGGCTCTTCCTTCACACGGCTTCCGCCCATGAGCGCTCATACCCGCACTACCCGCAAGACCGTCACCGCGATCCGTTCGACCAAGGGCATCGGCAGCCTCGTGTCGCTGACCGCGTATTCCGCGCCGATGGCGAAGCTAGTCGACGAGGTGGCCGACGTGATCATCGTCGGCGACTCCGTCGGCATGGTGCTGTACGGGATGCCCGATACGCTGCCCGTCACGCTCGACATGATGATTGCACACGGGGCGGCCGTCGTGCGCGGCGCTGCGCAGGCGTGTGTGGTCGTCGACCTGCCGTTCTCGACCTACCAGGAATCGCCTGCACAGGCGTATCGCTCCGCTGCGCGCCTGCTCGCCGAAACCGGCGCGCAGGCCGTGAAGCTCGAAGGCGGCAGCGAGATGGCCGATACGATCCGCTTCCTGACCGCGCGCGGCATCCCGGTGATGGCGCACGTCGGTCTCATGCCGCAGCAGGCCAACGCGACGGGCGGCTTCCGCGCGCAAGGGATGGACCCGCGCTCGGCCGCGCAGGTGTTCGACGCCGCCTGCTCGGCCGAACGCGCCGGCGCGTTCAGCGTCGTCATCGAAGGCACGGCCGAAGCGCTCGCGCGCCATCTGACCGAAACGCTGACGATCCCGACGATCGGCATCGGCGCATCGCCCGCGTGCGACGGGCAGGTGCTCGTGACCGAGGACCTGATCGGCGCATTCGACGCGTACACGCCGCGCTTCGTGAAGCGTTACGCCGATGCGAATGCGGTGACGCGCGACGCGATCCGCCAGTACGCGCACGACGTGCGGCAGCGCGTGTTTCCGGAGCCCGCGCATTGCTTCGGGTACGGCAAGCCGCTGCAACTGGCAGGGGTGACAGGCGTGCCCGATGCCGCTGGTGCGGCTGCGCCGTGACGGACGCCGCGAACGCACGGCGAACGGCGCGATCGCTTCATGCGCGCTTGCGCATCGCATGCGTGACGCGCGCGTTCGCCTCGAACTTCGCGCGATGCGTCGAGAAGAACGTCCGTACGTTGCGCACGTTCGACGCGCCGGTAAACAGCCTTCGCGCGAATTCGTCGTATTCGGCGACGTCGGCCAGATCGGCCACCACGACGAAATCGGGCCCCGGCGACACGCGATAGCACTGCGTGACGGCCGGCTCCGCGCACACGTACGCTTCGAACGCGTCGTAGTCCTCGGCCGTCTGCCGGTCGAGGCTGATCTCGATCAACGCGGTGACGGCCGTGCCGATCGCGACGGGATCGAGCACCGCCACCTGCCGGCGGATCACGCCGGCCTCCGTCAGCCGACGCACGCGACGCATGCAGGTAGGCGGCGACGACAGCGCGCGCTCGGCCAGTTGCAGGTTCGACACCGACGCGTCGTCCTGCAGGATCGCGAGAATGCGCAGGTCGAGATCGTCGAGGGTGATGCCGGCCATCGGCGGCTCCTTCCAGTCAGGGCGTGAAATTTAATTTCAACATGATAGACCATCTGCCGCTCATTTCATTTATGCGAATATTTTGAAATTTAATTCCATTTGGCTCGCCCTACCATCGCTCTCACTGATCCAGACAGGACATTTACGGAGCGTGATATGTGTGGAATTGTCGGGGCGGTCGCCCAGCGGGACATCCTGCCGAACCTGGTCGACGGCCTGAAGCGGCTCGAATACCGCGGCTACGATTCATGCGGCGTCGTGGTGTATCGCGATCGGGCACTGGCGCGCGCACGCAGTGTCGACCGGGTGGCCAACCTGCAGCGCGAGATCGCCGCGCAGGCGCTGTCCGGCTATACCGGCATCGCGCATACGCGCTGGGCCACGCACGGCGCGCCCGTCACGCTCAATGCGCATCCGCACTTCTCGCCGAGCGACGCCAATGCGCGCATCGCGCTGTCGCACAACGGGATCATCGAGAACTGCGATCAATTGCGTGCGGAATTGCAGGCGCACGGCTACGTGTTCGCGAGCCAGACCGACAGCGAGGCGATCGCGCACCTGATCGACCACCTGTACGACGGCGATCTGTTCGATGCGGTACGGCGCGCGGTCGCGCGACTGCGCGGCAGCTATGCGATCGCGGTGATGTGCCGCGACGAGCCGCACCGGATCGTCGGCGCACGCGACGGGATGCCGCTCGTGGTCGGCGTCGGCGAAGGCGAGAATTTTCTGGCTTCCGATGCGATTGCGCTGTCGGGCATCACCGATCGCATCGCCTATCTGGAGAACGGCGACGTCGCCGATATCCAGCTGCATCGCTACTGGATCGTCGATGCGAACGGCCAGCGCGTCGAGCGCGCGGTGCAACGCGTCGCCGCGCATAGCGGCGCGGCGGATCTCGGCTCGTATCGCTACTACATGCAGAAGGAGATCTTCGAGCAGCCGCAGGCGGTGGCCGATACGTTGCTCGATGTCTCGTCGATCATGCCCGAGCTGTTCGGTGACGGTGCGTGGCGCGTGTTCAACGACGTCGATTCGGTGCTGTTGCTCGCGTGCGGCGGCAGCTACCACGCGGCGCTCACCGCGAAATACTGGATCGAGAGCATCGCGAAGCTGCCGGCCAGCGTCGAAATTGCGAGCGAGTTCCGGTATCGCGACAGTGTGCCGAATCCGCGTACGCTCGTCGTCGCGGTGTCGCAAAGCGGCGAGACGGCGGATGTGCTGGGTGCGGTGCATGTCGCGAAGCGCATCGGGATGATGCATACGCTCGCGATCTGCAACGTCGCGACGAGTGCGTTGATGCGCGAATGCGCGCTGCAGTTCGTCACGCGCGCGGGGATCGAGATCGGGGTGGCTTCGACGAAGGCTTTTACGACGCAGCTCGTTGCGTTGTTTCTGCTGGCGCTATCGCTTGCGCAGGTGCGCGGGCGGTTGAGCGACGACGACGAGAAGGAGCATTTGCGGGCGCTGCGGCATCTGCCCGATGCGATGTCGAAAGTGCTCGCGCTGGAGCCGCAGATCATGGCGTGGTCGGAACTGCTCGCACGACGCGACAACATGCTGTTTCTCGGGCGCGGGATGCATTATCCGATCGCGCTGGAAGGTGCGTTGAAGATGAAGGAGATTTCTTATATTCACGCTGAAGCGTATCCGGCCGGCGAGTTGAAGCATGGGCCGCTGGCGCTGGTGAGCAACGAGATGCCGGTGATTGCCGTGGCGCCGAACGACATGCTGCTCGAGAAGCTCCGGTCGAACATGCATGAGGTCAGTGCGCGGAATGGACGGCTTTTTGTCTTTGCGGATGTGGACTGTGGATTGGTGCCGAGTGAAGGGATCGAGGTGATTCGGCTCAATGAATACTACGGGCCGCTTTCGCCGATTCTGCATACGGTGCCGATGCAGCTGTTGGCGTATCACGCGGCGTTGGCACGGGGGACGGATATTGATAAGCCCAGGAATCTGGCGAAGTCGGTGACGGTGGAGTGAGGTTTTTTAGAGAGGAAAGGTTGTGTGCTCAGGTGCATTAATTTCGGTTGACCCTGACCCAAGAAATAGTCCGGTTCAAAAGTAGAGAAATTCGGCATGATGTGTCCAAGCGGACACGAAGGCTATGCCATGAAGACAAGCAAGTTTACGGAAGAGCAGATCGCATTTGCACTGAAGCAAGCCGAGTTGGGGACGAAGGTCGAAGAGATCTGCCGCAAGCTCGGAATCAGCGAGGCGACTTTCTACAACTGGAAGAAGAAATTCGGAGGTCTGGGGCCTTCTGAGTTGCGCCGCTTGCGCCAGCTCGAAGAGGAAAACGCGAAGTTGAAGCGGCTCGTAGCAGACCTGAGCCTGGACAAGGCCATGCTGCAGGACGTACTCGCAAAAAAGCTCTGAAGCCTTCCCGTCGGCGCATGTTGATCGATGAGTTGCGTGATCGCTATCGAACCAGCTTGACGAAGACATGCGCGTTGTTTGGCATGTCTCGTTCGCTGTATCGGTATCAGTCGGTTGCGCGCGATTCGTCGGCGCTGCTCATGCGTATCAAGGAAATCACCGCCACGCGCGTGCACTACGGGTATCGACGCGTTCATGTGGTCCTGCGACGGGAAGGCTGGCGAGATAATTGCAAGCGCGTCTACAGGCTGTATCGTGCGGAGGGCCTGTCACTGCGGCATAAGCGACCACGACGTAACAAATCGGCTCGGCTGCGACAGCCCAAGCACATCGTGACCGCGATCAACGAAATCTGGAGCATGGATTTCTCTATGGTCCACCCGCAAACCGCAAGCGCAGACTGGTGGCGATAGACGACTCGCGTTTATCTATCCGGCCTGTAGCGATCCGATCGAAGCCGGATCTGGCCTGCATGATGTAGTCGCACGCTTCCGTCCCAATTAGTGGCGCGGCATGATGTCTGCCGGAAGTCCATACGGGTTTGGGGAAGCGACGGATGGTCGTTTGCGCCATGCTGATTGGCTGCGCGAGCTGCGGAAAGAAGCGGCATCGAGGGTAGCGATCCGTCTGGTATGCGTCAGGCGTGATAGTGCAGGTTAAACTCCGCGCCGCTTCGCATGACGGCCCATGCAATGCGTACGAGTTTGTTTGCCAGAGCGCAGACCGCAATGTGCGCATGCCGGCGTTCGGCAAGTTGGATTAGCCAGTGCTGGATCGGATCGTTGGGATGCTTGTCTTTCCATACCCATAGCGCGCGGGCGCCCTGCACGAACAGGCGACGCAGATAACTGTTTCCCCTCTTTGTAATACCTAGCAAACGTGGCTTGCCGCCGGTTGTATGCTGCTGTGGCACCAGCCCTACCCAGGCGGCGAGATCGCGTGCCCGCCGGAACGTTGATGCATTGCCGACTGCGGAGACGATGGCGGTCGACAGCAAGACACCGACACCTGGAATCGTTTGAAGGCGTCGGCAAAGGTCACTCTCACGTGAGAGACATTTGAGCCGGTCGTTCATCTGTTCAATGGTTGATTCCGTGCGGTTCCACATATCGAGCAGCATGCGTCCAAGATCGCGCATCATGGGAGTTAAGCCGGAGTCTTCCTTCTCGAGCAGAGCGGGCAACACTGTGCGAAGCGCATAGAACCCCTGTGCAATCTCGATGCCGCGATCCAGCAGCAGTCCGCGAATCTGGTTGGTCAATGCCAGGCGTTGCTGGAGCATGCGTTCGCGGGCGCGATGCAGCGCCTGGACATCCATCTGTTCCTCTGACTTGAGCGGCACAAACCGCATCGTCGGAAGTTGGACAGCTTCGGCAATAGCCTGAGCGTCGTTAAAGTCGTTCTTCTGCGATTTGACGAACGGCTTGACGTACTGTGCTGGCAGAAGTTTGACGTCGTGGCCGAAGCCCTGAAATTGGCGGGCCAGATACTGCGAGCCACAGCATGTTTCGATGCCGACAAGGCACGGTGGATGTTGTGCCATAAGCTGCAGGAGTTGATTACGCCCCAGCTTCTCGCGCAGCACGACTTTGCCAGCAGCGTCGCAGCCGACGACGTGGAACCAACGCTTGCCGAGATCGATTCCTAACGTGACCGAGTTCATGGCAGCCTCCATGGGTGGTAGCGCCACTACGATAGAAGAAGCGGGTGGACCATACCATTAGTTGCAGATGCACTGTTCGATGGGCGACGCCTTCGGACTCTGACCGTCGTCGACAACTACACACGGGAATGTTTGGCCATCGAGGTCGGACAAAGTCTGAAGGGGGAGCATGTGGTCGAAGCGCTGATGCGTATTACTGCCACGCGTGGGCACCCCGCCACGATCAAGGTCGACAATGGCAGCGAGTTCATCTCGAAGGCAATGGATCGCTGGGCCTACGAACATGGCGTTGAATTGGATTTCAGTCGGCCGGGCACGCCCACTGACAACGCCAAGGTCGAAAGCTTCAACGGGCGTTTCCGGCAGGAATGTCTGAACGCACATTGGTTCTTGTCATTGGCCGACGCGCAGAGCAAAATCGACGACTGGCGCACGTACTATAACGAGGTTCGCCCCCACTCCGCACTGCAGTGGATGACACCCGCCGAATTCGCCCGTCAGGCAAGGAAATCCGCCTCGCCTGACGACTCAACCAAGCCGGAAATCTCCACTTCCGACCAGGACTAATTCTGGTTCAGGGTCAGGGGAATCCGTCCGGATTTTTATTGGCGAACGCTCCTTGATAGCTTAGATGGATGACTTCTCGTTGAATAAGTTGCCAGCAGTAAGCAATCGCCGCCAAATCTAAGCGGCCATTTTGTCATACTGGGCGATAATCGGCGTCCGCTCTTTTTTCCGGTGCCGAGACTTGGGCACTTGCCGCTCGGATAAATTTCCGCTCGAGGGTTTCGCCCACATTGCGGCGGAATGGGAAAGGGGCTCCCCCATGCCGTCAAGGCGTCCGACGAAACTCGTTGGCGCGGTGAAACATCAGGTATGAGGCATGTCCAGGCTTGAGATTCGGAATAGTCCATTCTGACGAGACCCCAAGCTGAACTCTTGCGGCATACGACAACACGTCAGATATGAGCAAGGTTCCTTGGTCTGAAAACGAAATCCAACCACCGTCGAACAGCGCGTCAATATGTGGAGCGAGCAGAAACCCGTTGAACACATCCAGCCTCTCTTCGTCACTTTGACACTTAGCCCAAGGCTTGATGTGCGAGGCTCGTAGCAAGGCTGGGACGGCGAGGCCAGTTACGCAGCAGCGCCCATGCCAATAATCCATCAGTGCACTTCGATACAAGTCTTGCCCGACACGTTGTACCGCCAGGCGCTCCGCCTCAGTAGTTTGCGGTAGATGCTTTTTCGCGCGCCGGAACTGGTCGGCCACACGGTTCGGCATGGTTCTGGCGATGGCCGAGGCACGTTGGAGGACAGCGTAAAGCTTGTCCAAATCACCAACTGAGATTTCACTGGCGTCTGCGCCATCCAATAGGACATCGCTCGAAGCCCAAACGCGAAGTGCCCCCTCCCGCATTTGTACGAATATCGCTTCTGGAAACAGCGCCGAACGCAACTCCAGCCCGCCGTCGGTCAGCAGAATAGGCGTGCGCTCAAAGCCACAGTCTGCAGCAGCTTTCTCGACGCGAAGGCGCTCAAGCGGCGTCATCATTCCCTCGGCTGCTCAAAACCTGGCAATTCAGGCAATAGCTCGCGTTTAAACAGAAGATTTTCTTCGGCACCCGGCTCAAGCTCCAGCACAACATATCGGTCCCCGTGTACCTCTTCTGGTGGAGGTGAAGTAGTCGTCACGATGAACTGAAACGGGACTGCACCATCCTCACAGAGTTGCGCCGCAGCTTCGAACGCTACGAGAAAAAATTCTCTATACAGACGCTCGCTCATATCAGCTTCTCGCGGACAGTCGTGAACTAGGAAACCCGGGTGGCTACTGACCTCAGACGTGACGGAGTCCAGCAAGCAGACGATGTCGCCGAGAAGTACCTCGAGAACCTGATAAGCCTCGCCACCGCGCAAAACCCCAAACGGGCGAAGCTCGTCGTCTGGAACGAATCGGGCGTGCCCTTCGGCCCCCAGCAACCGAGACGATACGCAAGCAGTTAGGGATTTGATTGCATCTACTCGTGCAGACCGCTGAGACCGTCGGTCGGCAATCGAAGTCCGAAGACGATTTAGCTCTGACTCAAGCTCCCGCTGCCGTTGCCGCGCCTGTATTAATTCAAGCGTGTCTACCCCTTGAGCTCGTTGCGAATGCAACGCTTGCAGCTCATCCCAAGACTTTTTCAAAAGCGTGTTGGTACTTTCATTTGTCGCGACTCGAACGCGAAGCCGTCGTAGCTCGGCCTTTTTCCCCGAAATTCGTTGAGATTGCTCGGAGACCGCAGCTGATGCACCTCGGAGTTCAGCTTCACGGCGGGCAAGTTGTCGTACGAGTTCCTGTGCATTCGCTTGCACTTCTTTCCCATCTCGATGCCACGTCAGGCTGGCAGCGTTTTTCCGGTCTTGGATATATTGGCATGCGGAAAACTCGATGTTGCCGTGGTCACATCGACTACCATCGAGTCCTTCCAACCGGTCACGAACCTTAGTCAATCGCTCAAAGTCTTCCCGGTTTGCGTCGACGAGTGCCTTCGCGATACCCACCTCGGCCTCAGCCAGCCGCATCGTGTGATTGAGATTTGTGAGGCGAATTTGCTCTACTGCCAGTTGCTCCTCGACTTGCTCGACCTCACGTTCCCAGCGCTCCTCCACTTGCTGAGCGGTCTCGAAAGCGGCTAGAACGCGGGACTCGATGGACTGGCCAACGGTCGCAGCATACAGCGGCTCGTCTTCTCCGGCGCCAAGCCGGATACGTAGTTGACGGTCGGCATGGGCTAGAGCAAAAGCCGGCGCGCGTTCCAACTCTGGAATTCGTTCCTTCACTTGGTCGAACTGGATTTGCTTTGACTCAATCTCGCGAAGTAGTCGGTCCAGTTCGGCATCGACAAGGCCGAGAACAGACCCGACGAACAGCGGAGGGTCTCGTCGTGGCCTCGTGAAGCCCAAACCCTCACCGTCGCGCCAGTGGTAGAACCCGTCAAAGCGCGTTCGCTGGTCCCTGATGCACCAGGCCAGTAGATGCCGCCATTTAAGTTGCTGATTCGTACCGGGCAACGATTGTGCGGCGAGGCGACCAACTGAGAACTGCTCGAGCGCATCGAGATATGCCTGGAAATCAATGGAGACGTCTCCATGAAGAAGCTGCTCTAGCGTTTCGCACTGTGCGGCAAGGGAATGGCTGTAGGCCCCATAGGGACGAAAGACCAACCACGTCACGCCATCGATGTGGACCTTTGCCGCAACGCCGCCCTTCGGAAAGCCGCTCGACGCTTTGTCGCGCAACGTCGAGATGGAAGGGGCATCGTCACCCAGTACATATCGCATGAGAAGACACAGCGATGTCTTCCCAACCCCGTGGCCAGCGCTGGACAGGCCTGGGGTCTCATTCGAGGCCGACTCCTTGGCCCATACAATGTTCAGACCTTGATGCAAACTGATGGCACGCGTCAGGACTAGAGGCTCCCGAGATTCGACCAGCCATACAGTCTCGACCCATAGTCGAGGATGCTTGTGAGCGGGCTTATATCCCTCGAGCCAGCGTGTCATTGCTCCTCCTATCTAGTGCCTGTCGACCTAGGTACAGCAGAACCATTTCCGGTTACCGCGTCCTCAGATGCAAGACGCCGCGACTCGGCCACGTGCATTAAGCGGGCGATGTCGGCATATTCTGGTAGTTGGCTTACATCACTGGGAATCGCTCCATTCCCGCGTTTGAATATTGATGCAGCACCCTGCATTTCGCGCGCTAGAACGGAAACAGCCTCGAGGCGCTGAACGATAGGCAGGACTCGGTCAATCAACTGCACAACTTCTGACGTCTTATGCTCGCCCAATAGCGATGAGAGTTGCTGCGCTTCTGATGGCTCCAGATATTTAGCGGCTATTGCCGAGCGCGCGATGACGGATTGCAGCGCCGAGACCGAACAACCCTCTGGACGGAGTTCCACGAGCGCGACAATGAGTCCCGCGAGCCTAGCCTCTTCTGCGCTTCGAATCATCCCGTGCGCAGAGTACTGGACTGACGTCGTCGAGAACGCGGGGACATTTTGCGACTGCATCGCGTCCTGTCGGTCCCATGCTTCCAGCACCAGCCGCTGAGTTCGATACTCTCGGAATTCCCGAACTTCATTGTTCTTGAGCACTCGGAAGGTTTCGCTGGGGTAGTCTGCACCCATCACGTCAGTCGGGTCGAGGATGTAGCGCAACTCATCACGAGTCAATTTATAAAGGCGAGCGTAATAGGCGTCCAACTCGGCGCGCAACTGGGCACGGCGTTCTGGATTCCAGGCAAAGGGCTGGCTGCGTTCAACAACTGGGCGTGGGTCATACGCCGCGAGGTCTTCTGCCCAGTACTTCATGTCGTCCGCAGTGTAAGTCAGCTCAAGAACCCGCGGAACTATGAATTCCAAATTCTCCGAAGCATAATTATTGGGCGGCAGCACCGCAATCTGTTTCATGGTGAAATATTTGAAGGCAGTTCCACCAACCTTCTGGCGCGCCACAAAATCGCAGACAAGTGAATTTAAATTGCCAACCAGCGCCGCACAGAGGGGTGCAGGAGCTCGCGGAATCATCAGCAGAAATTTGTCGCCAACCCCCGACCGAGGAATCACAGACGAAATGAGTGTCCGATAATCCGTGCTGCGGCAAATATCCCGCCACCCCATCAACCAACGGGGACTACGACGGTCCATCCAGCCATCGAGCAATTCGAGTAGCCCGTTATCGCTGGTTGCCACGCGCAATGCGTCGGCCAAGACGGAAAGCTCGTCATCTTTCAGGCGGGCATTGACGTTCTGAATCGCCCATTTCGGAAACTCGGACAAGGCCTTCTTCGTTGTCATGCCCTCGCCACGCAGCACATCGCTGAGACGCGGAAAGTGAGCCTGAAGCTGCACCTCTACGGTTTTGATATGGGGCTGTGCCTGAGTCGGCGTCCAGCCATTGCGCGCCGACGGCGAGCCTGCGACAGCGTGGAAGAGTTCACCAGCGACCCATTGGGCCAGCGCGGACAGCAAGTCGGCCAGGACCTTATCTTCAGTGTCTTGTTGCGCAGTTTCCCGTGCTACATGGCACTTCAGCCAAGCACGAGTCACTTTTGTTGGCACATTGGCAATACGCGCGAGAACTTCTCGCTCGCTCACCCAGTAACGCGGTCGAACCCTAAATGCCGGGTCGGCCTTCTGCGCCAAGGCGACATCAGTAGTTTCCACCTCACCAGCTTTGCCATTTGGGTCATCAATATAGGTTGCCCATCGATGGTCAAACTGGTGAATCATTTTGGCTTCGTACAGCGGTAGACGAGAAGGCTCGGACGGAGATGACGGCGCATACCGGAACAATCCACTGTCCCCTGACATGTGGAACATCGACTGAAAACTGATGCCCCACGGGTTCACCTCAACCTCCAATACCTTGCCTTCCTCGTCGGTTGCTGCCTCCTTAATGAGCACTGGTGCTGTACGGTACAGTTTCTTTGTCAATTCCGCATCGCGCTCGCTGCGGAACACCGGGAGCGTCGACGTGTTGGGATTCAACAGCGTGAACTCTGACGCAGTGAGGCGATAACGCTTCTCTACCCGCGCAAAATTATCCCAACTCTCGATGTCGTAGGCGAACTGCGCATCTTGCTCGATGCCAATCGTGAGCAGGCAAAAAGCTTTACGGTCATCGGTTGCTGGGAACCAACGGCGAATCTCGTAGAAACTGAATAGCGACGACAGGCGACTAGCGCGAATAAGATGCGAGAAATAAATCTTCGTCGTGTCGTCAGTTGCAATACCAGTCGGCACAATGAATCCTGCCCGCCCCGTGGGAGCTGTCGCCTGCAAGAACGTCTCAGCAAATAGAGCATAGGTGTTCACATCGCCTACGCCCGTGAGCGGATAGCGTCGACCGTTGTGCGCGTACAGGCTGGCAGCCTCGGCCCCGTGGCGTGTCGCAATAAAGCTGGCGTACAGTGACATCTCAGCCCGGTTAGGTGGGACCAGGCCTTCAGCACGCTCGAGGTCGGGGTTCACGTTATGCAGCAACACCCCTTCACGGAGCCATTCGATACGCTGGTTGCGTTCAGCTTTGTTCCTGGCCGTTGCCACTAGAGGGCTGCGCGTAGCGAAGAACTCTTCCTCCTGCAGCTTAATACGCTCCCACGGCGGATTACCCAGCATGACCGAGAACCCACCGCGCGCTGCGACCTGCGGGAACGCGAGCCACCAGTGGAAAACAGTGTGTTGTCGGCAAAGAGCTTGAGCGGCATCCTCCAGTTCGGTCTTGGCAGGCTGGCCGCTGAACACACCCCACAGATAGCCCGACAAAGGCACGACACTTTTCGTATCGGCCAGCTTCGGCGCGAGGAAGGCAGCCACGTAGGCGTCGGCCAACCGGGCAAATTTGCTGCGCTGCGCGTCTGCCTCGGCTTCGGCCCATGCTTGGCGCTTCGCAGTCAGATGTTCTAGGGTATCGTCGTCCAATGCCTCGACCGTCACTGCCTGCGCAGCCAGCCCGGCTTGCGTCAGCAGGTCACCGCCCGCGATGGCACGCCAGCTTTTCAGGTCAGCTTTGTTTTGCTTCTTCAGCGCACTCGCCGTTGCCTTGTCATCGCCCGAAAGAACGGTATAGGCCTCATCAGGGATACCGTGTTCCAGAACCTTGGGGTCCAGCACACCCAGCAGCGCGTCCCCTACACGCAGGTGGTGGTCAACGAAGCTCAGGGGCCGGTCTGGTGAATAGGCCTCCAGCCACAGCGCCGTCTTGGCGAGCTGGATGGCCATCGGGTTCTTGTCGACACCGTAGATGCAACGGCTGACCACATCGCGCAGCGCGTGGCGATAGTCGGCAGGCGTTGGGGCGCCGCCATCCCGTTCCGCCGCGGCGCGGTGCACGGCCACTTCATCGGCCAAGCGGCGAGCGGCGGCAAGCAGGAAGTGTCCGCTGCCGCAGGCTGGGTCGCAAATAGTCAGCGCTAGCAGCGCCTCCACGGGTCGCTGCGGGTTGGTCTTGACGGTTTGCTCAATTACCGGCTCCAACGCGCTCTTTATGAGCTCCTGCACCAAGCTGTCAGGGGTGTAGTAGCTGCCCGTGAGCTTGCGGGTATTTCCTTTGGTCGACGCATCCGTTATCTCATCGCCCACGAACGCCAAGCGAGCGGTGCCAGCGTGTGCAAGGCCTTGAAGGTCCGGTACAAGCTCCAGAAGGCTCTCATACACGCTTCCAAGCTCTTCCGGCCCCATGTCACGATAATTGACACGGGACAGGCTGCCGTCAGCCCGGAACCAGCCGAGCTCGAACACCGCAGCCAGCAGATAGCGATTTTCGAGCTCCGCGGCATCCAGGTGCGAGCACTGGTCAGCGTCGAACAGCCCGCCGATGGCAGGCAGGCCGAGTGCCGCCTCGCCGTGCGCTAGGGCACGGAACGTGATGGTCAATGCCTGCCAGAGGTCTCCATGGCGGTCATGCTGGCTGCGGCGAACTGCACGCTCGCGCAGCCAGGTGAGCGAGTAGCCGTCAAGATACCGCGCCTTGGCCTCATCACTGGCGTCAGGTGCGAAGACCAGGCGTTCGCCACTGCCACGGTCGCGGCGGTCCTCCACGGTGGAAAGAAAAATGAGGCGGTAAACAAGGCGCAGTAGTTCTTCAAAGAAGGCCTGACGGTCATAGCCGCTTCCTGCATCCTGCAACGCTGCCCTCAACGAACCATTGGCGGGGTGAGAAAGAAAGCCTGTACCCAACGCCCGCAAAGCGTTGGCCACCTGGTTGCGCAATTTGCCTCGCACGGTAACGCCGACCTGCTGGCCCGCTTCGCGCCAACGCTCCCAAGGACAATCGGTCGGCAAAGCTTCGGCGTTGCCGAAGCGGCTCGCGTGAGCCAGCAGCCAGAATGCACTGAAGTCGGCCAGCAGCTCTTCGGTGAAGATGGATTCGAGGTCAACCTCGATATAGGCTGGACGAGTGAGGCTGGGGTTGTCGCGCAGGATGCGTAGCGTCAGCCCGTTGCTGACCAGGGCCCAAAGCGAATCATCGCTCGCGTTCAGCGCTTCCTGCGTCAGCATGAAGGGACTGCGGCGACGAATTTTGCCGGTCTCCGGGTTTGTTTCGCCAAACCGGTCGGCCGCGGTATCGAGCGATTCGTCGACACCAGCCAGCACCAGTGGCACACGACCACCACTTCCGGCATGGCCAATGTTGTACTGGTGTCCAGCGACCTCGATAGGGGAATGGCGGCCAATATCGTGGAAGTGCAGTACGTCCCGCAGCAGCGGAATCAGCCACTCACGCACCGTGACCTCATCGAGCCGCACATCCTGGCGCTGTCGTAGTAACTGAAAATCCTGCCAGATATTGAGTGCAATCTTGAAGTCGCGAGCAATTTCGTCGCGCAGTTTCAAGCCTTTCGCAATGCGGTAATGGCTTTCCGTCTGCTCAGTGTCCTTGGGGTCTGCGAGCAGAGTCAGGCGTGTCAGCTCGTCGGCCGGGATGAGCCCACCTTCGATACGAATGGCACGGTAGGTCAGCTGATGCGTTTTCCGCGTTGAATTCAATCGGGCCATCGCGTCAGGCTCCCGTCGTAGCCGCTGCTGCATCCGGCAGCAACACGTAGACGCCCATCACGTCGACCGGCAAACTAGCTGTCACCTGGTAGCTCCCTCGACCTTCCGAAGCTTCGCGCACGCGGCGGTGGTCTTGCAACAGTGCTTGGGCACGCGTCTGGGCAATGGCTTCGAGTTGCGGTTGCCAGCCCGGCAAGGTTTCCAGGGCGGATTGCAACTGGCGGTCGCGAAGTGGCGCGGGCATGTTGCGGGTAGCCTCAGCGCCCAGCAGGGCCCGGGCCTGGTCAGCAGAAAGTTCAGTCAAAGGTTCATTTCCGGATGCGGCTACGGCGACTGCCTCTTCGCACATCAGTAGGCGTGTACCAGCGCCATGCGTCACCGTGAGTTGGTGACGAATGCGCAACAGCATGACCGTGGTTTTGAGCGAGACGTGATTGACAAAAGCGCTGCCCGCACGCGCGATGGTCGTGTCTTCAATTGCGTACGCGGCATCATCCAGCGCCCGTTCGAGCAGCGTGTCAGCCAGTACCGCTACCAGCGGATGAGTACGGTGAATGAAGCTCGTGCCCTGCGCTGGAGGCTGGTGAAAATCGATACGCAAAGTGTCGGTCAATCCCTCGACAGCCAGTCGTTCACGTACCGAGGCAGGCAGGTGCTCTGTCAGCAGCTTGAAGTGTTCATTGACTGGCTGCAGGGGGGCGCCGAGCTGGGTAGCGGCGCGGCTAACGAAGCGTGCGACGTCTGCTTCACCGCCAAGAACCGCAGCGGTCTTTTGCCATTCAGGCAGTACATCCTCCGGTCTCAGCCTGCGTTGGGCGAAAATGGAGCGATTCTGCCTGGCTTTTTCGCGAGCACTCTCCCACGCAAGTTCAATCTCCCTCGCAGGTTCACCAAAAAGGTCAAGCTCTCCCTGCATGCCGATTGATGCCCCCTTGCGCAACAACACGGCATTCATCAGCGCTTGCGTGAGTTTGCCCTCATTGTCTGGCATCGGGACAAGTATGCCGAGTTCCTTGCGGATGCTTTCCGCCTTGCGCAGGATAACCTGCAGCACCGCACCGTCGACCGGATTGTCCTCGCCGAAGAGCATGGTGCTGCGCACCTCACGGGCCTTCTGCCCGAAACGGTCCACGCGTCCCTCCCGCTGTTCATGTCGAGTGGGGTTCCAGCTCAAGTCGTAGTGGACAACGGCCGTAAAGAGGCCCTGCAGGTTGATACCTTCAGAAAGGCAGTCGGTCGCGACAAGAATGCGCGTATCACATTCGCCCAGGCGCTCGACGGCATCTTCACGTTCATCAGGCGTTAGCTCACCCGTTACCGCCTTAACCGTTGCGGACTTGAATTTTTCCTGTAATGCGGTCTCAAGGTAGTGCGCTGTCGCGATGTAACGGCAGAAAACGACGGGCTGAAAACCATCCTTCAGTAACAATGCGAGGTGTTCCTGCAATTTGGCGAGCTTCGGGTCGTTTTGCTGACCGGTCAGTGCTGTGGCACTGGCTATCAGTGCCTGCAGACGCTCACTGTCTTCGGTTTGCGCACCCGGTTCAATGTCGTCTGTCGACAAGGCGTCATCCGTGCCATCAAGCACCCGGTCACTGGCTTGTGCCTCAAGCTCTTCGAGAGGTATGGCGTCAGATGCCCCCCCGTCTCCAGCGACGCCAGCCAACCGCGTACGCAAGGCGTTGACTGCCGCAGCCGGCGACGACGAGATGCAGCGAAGCAATGCCAATGCCGCCCACCAGTTCATGCGTTGCTCTCGCAGACCCTGATTCTCGGAACGCTCAACTAGTTCGCGCGCATAGGTCAGCACGTCATTGAACAGCTTGCCCCAGGCGCCTGTGAGTCGATATGTAATCTCGGCAGTGAGACGCTCGGGGAACATCGATGTGTCCTGCCACTCGGCAATGTCAGGCCGTCGGCGCTGGACAAAGTGACGCGCCAGGGCCTCACGCAGGTCGTTACGCTGGTCGGCTGGCATATCCTTTAGTTGCGTGAAATCTGGACGCAGCAGCCCGAGCAGGTTAAAGAAGGCATCTTCGTCGCCGCTGTGCGGGGTGGCGGTCAACAAAACCAGATGCCTCTCGGCGTCATCGGCGAGTCCTGTGAGCAGCTGATACCGCTGCTGACGCCCTTGGCCCGCCTGAGTGCATGTGTGGGCCTCGTCGACGATGACGAACTCCGGGCAATGACGCTGAAATGCTTCCCGGCGGCGCTCGGACTTGATGTAGTCCAGACTGACCACCGTGTACGGGTGAGCGTGAAACAGCGATGTACCGGGCGGAAGGTCTCGCTCGAGCCGGTCTGCGGTGTTCGACCGCACGACGACCGCGTGAATATGAAAGCGCTCGGCGAGTTCGCGCTGCCATTGCTCGCATAGATGGGGAGGGCATAGCACGGTAAGGCGCTGGATTTCTCCGCGGTCGAGCAGTTCGCGAGCGATGAGCGCACCTTCAATCGTCTTGCCGATACCCACGTCGTCAGCAATCAGCAGGCGCACGGTCGGCAGCTTGAGTGCCATCAGCAATGGCACAAGCTGGTAAGCACGCGGCTCGACAGCGATGTTGCCGAAGCTGCGGAATGGACCGGCGCCGCTACGCAGCTTCAACTGCAGGGCATCGAGCAGCATCTGGCTGGCCGCATGGTTACGCGCCTGCGCAACGGTCGGCCAAGGGAACGTCGCAGGCCGAACCGTCTGCGGCTTTTCAAGCGGCAGGTAGATAAGCGTCTCGTCATGCTCAGCCCCACCCAGAGGACGCAGTCGCAGCGTCTCTGCGGTGGATTCGGGCAAAACAACCCATTCCCGGCCACGTGCCGAAATCAGGGAACCCGGATGAAACTCCGGCGTCGGTGCATTCATGTTTAATCAAACCTTCCCGGGACCAAACAGGTCTACGTTCTTCTTGAAGATGTCAGCCCAGGACATTTTTTCCTTGGGGAAACGAACGACCAGATAGCCAAGCGCATCTAGCTGTTGATTGATATTTGCGTCCCGCTGACGCTGCGTCTCTGTCTCGTGACGTGGCCCATCGACAAAGACAGCGAGATGCAGGTCATCGTAAAAAAAATCGGCGCAGCAAGCAGCAACTGCAATGGTGTACTGTCCACGGTCCGGCTTGCGGAAGCCGTGCTCGGAAACGTAATCCAACCAGGACTGCTCCAACGTGCTACCAGCGGTACGCGCCAGTTCTGCGTCATGCTGACCAGGGTCTCGCCCCTGAGTCCCCTGTTTCGTCCCGGCTTGCGTCAGACGACACAGGATGTCCAGTACCAGACCTCCAGCCTCGGCGTCTTTCCTGTCGATGAGTTGATGGTCGGGCTGGTTGTAGTACGAAAGCAGGCATCGGTAGCAACCTGCCTCGCAAATCGGTTTGCCGTGCTCAAGCTCTTCCGTCAGCGTCTCCCGCTGCCATGGTGTACCGGAAGCAGGAGGCAAGAAATGCATGACTTCGAGCGCCTTGACCGCTACAGCGGACATCGCCGCCGGCTCAGTGGCGATGCGTGTCAGGACGCCAGCACCACCTTCCGCCGCCTCGAAGAACAGGATGGACTGCCTGTTGTCGCGCGTAGGCAAGGGTTCTGCCATCAGTTCGCTTTCTTCCAGCTGATAGACCGCCTCGATACCCCGTTTGAGTGCGTACTGCAGCGTCGTCAACGTTGTGGAGGATAGTTCACCTAGGCAGAAATGCGGGCGAATAATGAGAATGTTTCGCCGGTCTTCCACATACGGAACGATACGCTGCGGCGGCGTCTTGTCTGGCGGTGCCTCAGCCTCGCTTTCCGATTCGCCATTGCCATCGTCAACACCACCGACCCAGTGGCCGGTGACCGGGTTCATCATGAAACCCTGGATAGCCTTCTCCTTGCGCCGCCGCCAACCAAAGTTCATGCGCCAGACCGTGGCGGTCGGACCATATTGCATCTCCAGCAACGGTCCCTGGTCATCTTCGACCAAAGTGGTGACCATCTGAAGCTTGCCGTCAGCCTCAGCAAACTGCAGCGTGGTCTGCATCTCGTAACCTTGGCGAACTCGCTCTTCCTCATTGGCCGTAATTCGCTCGGCACGCTTGGTCGAGACGTTTTCGATGCGATATAGATTCTTCACTTCCTGGGCACCGGCCAGCGATGCGCCGCAAGAAATGCAGCGGTCCGCATCGCGCTGGGAACGAAAATGGCCGTAACCGCAAGCAGGGCACAGGCGAGCAACTTCGGTGGGCAAGCGTGCCCCGTCGCTGATTTGGTCTTTCCCCGTGATTGTCAGCAATGCCTTGATGACCCGATACTGGCTACCCTCGTGATAGATGAGACTGTAGGGACCAAACTCTCCCAGTGCAAGGAAGCGCGGGCGAGACAGGAAACTCTCTCGCCCGATGCTGCCGCGACGGGCAGGCAGGTAGGCCAGTAACGGCAAGCGCGGAAAGTTATATCCCGGCAGAAAACCTTGGCTTGCCATATAGCGATATGTGTAGAAATCGCTGTTGAAAGCGCTGTCGCCGGCCAGCAGCAGGTCGCGCTGCTTACGCGCTTCATTGTGCCGCTGCTGAGCTTCGCGCCGCTCCCGTTCATTGGCCGCGGGGTTGTTCTCAATCTTGAAGTTGAGGTCAATGGCCTGCGCGGTGGCTCGATAAAGGTCGCGCCAACGCTGCAGGGCCCCGTTGAACTCGATAAATGCGCGGTGGAAGACAGTCTCGGCCCACTCCTCGCTGAACCACGGCGCTCTTTGCGCAGTCAACTCCCCTTTCAGCATGGCCAGCACCTTGAGCCCACGCTTATGGGCACGCAGCTTCGCTTCCGGCCTATCAAGGTCGGAGGCAACATCTTCCGCGACAGGTAGCGCCTCCGGCTGGTTCATGTCCAGCAGGTCACGTACGCTGTTGCCGAGTTTCCTGCCCGTTTCGGCTAGCCAGATGGCATGCATATGGCTCTTGATGAGCTCCAGGTTCGCCAGGTCGAGCGTTGGCGCATTAACCTGGCCATGCACCATTCGAACCGGGTCGCGGAAGTAATACTGGTCGTGTGGACTCTGTGCCGCACAGTAGGTAATAACGAGCGCTGGTTGCCCCGCGCGCCCGGCTCGACCACTGCGCTGCGCATAGTTTGCCGGCGTCGGCGGCACGTTGCGCATGTACACCGTATTCAGCGAAGAAATGTCGACGCCGAGTTCCATCGTCGGCGAGCAGAACAGCACCGGCAACCACTCAAGCGCCATGCCGGTCTTCTCCTGCCACTCAGCCTTGTCCTTTTCCGTGAAGCGAAAGCGTGCTTCCCGCTCCATCCGGTCTTCCTGTTCAACCTGGGCGGTATGTTCGCGAGCTTCAAAATCGAAAAGCTGATGGACCGGACTGTCCAGCAATGCCGCAATGTTCTGGTATAGCCCCTGGAAAAAAACGTTGTTGTTCGACGGTGTGGTGCTTTGCCCATTGCCGGACGCCCAGACGAGCGCTGAACCATTTAACTGCCAACCCACCAAGCCAACATCGGTTTCGTCCTTACGCACAAGACCATAAGATTCGGCGGCTCTCAGGAGCGCCGCAATAACATCCGGATAGGTCTGGTCGTTGATGTCCGTAGAAAACGGATTGCCACCTCCCCAGGTACTAGCCCTTCGGAGCTCTCTGCCCAAACGGGAGCGGCTGGAACCAATAACCAGGAAGTCGTCCAGATTCAGACGTCGGCCCCGCCGGTCAACCTCCTCACGGGGCCGTCGCGTGACAAACCATTTGGCCGGCTGTGGACGCTCGTCTTCGGTAAAGCCCCATGGCTCACGAAGATTTGCATAGCTTTGGGTGCGCAACTGCTCGAGCTCGTCGCGGTCAAGGTAGCGCGTAGCGATACAGAGCCCCTGCCGCATGAAGTTAAAGAGCACTCGCAATACTGCGGCCCGCTCCGCAGGCCTGGCTGCCTGCAGCACCCGGGGGGCATCAGCCCACTCGTCACTATCAGCAGCAAGGTCCTCTATGTCCTGATAGTCGATGCGAATCAGCCCGAGCTGCTCCAGGTTGGGATTGTTGAAACGCCAGCCACGACGTAGGTCAAAGTAGCTGCGGTAACCCAGGATGCCGCGCATCGCCTCTTGCACCTGGCGTCGTGCATTGCCTTTCACTTCAGGTTGCTGCATGTACTCCGCACGAACGCCGAGGTCATCACGCTGGAAGCCCAGCGCTTCAAAAACAGCATTGGCGATTTCCTTTTCGCCGAGCACTTTCGACGAAGATTGGTTGACTGCGGAGAGTAGCGCTGAGCGAGTCAGGAGAACCTGAAGGAAGTCGTTGAAGTGCCCAGCCTGCAGCGCGGCATCCTGCCGGTTATCAGAAAAGCCCAGCACTTTTTTGGCATCAGGCGTTAGTTCTTGGTCCTGCTCATAGAGATACCGTAGCGCCGAGAGCGTTAGCATCGTCGTCGCAGAACTCCGGCCTTCACCGGATAGCGACGTCAGGCGCAAAGCATCCTTGCCTGCCGTTGCATGGGTGGCCCCACACGCCGGACAGAAGCGGAAAGCACCGGGGATAAACCAGGCATCCAGGCCAATGCCATCTGTTTTCACGCCATCCGGCCGAACACGCACCTCTTGGGGAACGAACTTGCGCTTATCCGTCTTGACACGCCAGTCCCCATCGCTCCGCTCTTCAATCCAGCCCTCGGGGTAACGCTCAGGGTCTGACGGGTCCCAGTTATCCAGTCCTGGCATCAGGAAGCCGAACCGAACCTCCTCATCGTCGTGCTGACGCTCGTCGATACTGCGCACGTTGAAGGTGCGACCTTCGGCGCCATTCGTGTCCCAGACCGGCATGAACTCCTGGCCGCAATCCCGACAGAAATGGACGTGGTAATAGCGCCGGACACGGTCGGTATCGCCCGCAACGAACTGCTGTCCATCGAGCGTGATGGCACGGTGTCGAGCTGCTTCCAGCGTCGCGTAGACTTTGCCACCGCCGGCGATAAACTGGTGAAGCTTGAATGCAAATAGTGATTTGCCGGTCTCATCCTGAACTGCGTAGGCGAGCAGCATAAATTTCTGGAGATAGTCCAGGCAGGCATCGACGGATTCGCCCGACACC
The DNA here is from genome assembly GCF_001718555.1 of Burkholderia metallica. Lineage (NCBI taxonomy): Bacteria > Pseudomonadati > Pseudomonadota > Betaproteobacteria > Burkholderiales > Burkholderiaceae > Burkholderia > Burkholderia metallica. The sequence continues at coordinate 346,672 of NZ_CP013403.1, read as the reverse complement.
TCATGCAGCTTCTGCGCCGCGTCAGCAAGTTTCTGGGGACGTGCGCGCCTCGGCTTGTCACCCTCGTAATCCAGTCCCAAAGTCAATTCGACCCAAACGGAAACCGGATGCGACGCTAGACCAGCAAAATCGGCGGCCTCAGGTACGCCGGCGCGAAGAGCTTCAGCCAGGCGGGGTGAAACAGTCGCAATAGTTTCTTGTTCTGGTGTGACACGGCGCAGCGTTTCGGTAACGATGTTCCGGTCAGGGATGTTTGTGCCAAACAGTCGCGATGCAACGTCCGCGACGATGGCGTTCCGCTCCATCTGCGTACCTTCGGTAGCCATTGTGGCTGAGGTACCGATGCAAATTAGGTTTTCGGAAAGTGCTTCCCGCACCCGACGAACGAGGAGCGCGACATCGGCACCCTGCCGCCCCCGGTAGGTGTGAAGTTCGTCCAGAACGAGAAAGCGCAGGCCTTTGGCATTGCGCATCACCGCCTTGTCGATGTCATTCTGCCTGGTCATCAGCAGCTCGAGCATCATAAAGTTGGTGAGCAGAATGTCAGGCGGGTTGGCTGCCATGGCCTGGCGCTCTTCATCAGACTCCTGGCCCGTGTAGCGTCCAAAAGTTACAGCGCGCTCGGCTGGATTTGAGCCGAGGAATTTTTTCAGTTCTTCCAGTTGCGAGTTAGCCAGCGCGTTCATCGGGTAAATGACAATCGCCCGGGTACGCGAAGTCGAGTCAACCGCCTTGGCTTTAAGGCATTCGTCGATGATGGGGATGAAGTAACTGAGTGACTTGCCTGAACCCGTGCCCGTCGTCAGGACATAGCTTTCGCTGGCTGCAGCGAGGCTGATGGCCTCTGCCTGGTGCTTATGCAGGGGCAAGGAAACCCCCGCAGATGAGGCAGATTTCCCGAGTCGAAAAATATCCGCACACTGGGCGCTTAGCTGTCCGGCGGCGACGAAATCTTCGACCGTGCCGCCAGACTTGAAGTTCGGATTTATCTGGATGAGCGGCGCAGGCCAGTAGCGCTGGCTGGCGTATTGCTCATCGACAAAGTTCCGAATGTCATCGGCCCGGATACGCGTAAAGCTACGAGTGAACTGCTCGTATTCGTCGACAATGTGCTGGCGAAACTGAAAGACGTCCATCCTTCCCCCGGTAGATTTAGCGGCCCAGCGGCCGTTTGGCCGGAATCGTTATGCTGTGTTCGCCACAGTGTTGTCGAACGAGCACTTCTATGAAGTTGGCAATCGTCCTGTGCTCTCTCTCGGCGGCCAATCGAATCAACTCCTTCAACTCGGGTGTAATCCGGAGATTCAAGGTGTCGGACTTACGTTCCATAGGTCGGCTCGCCAGAGAAAAATGTACCGCAATTGTAACGCTGATGGGTGTTGCGCCGGCGAATCAATGGTGGAAAGGTTGCTCATCGCCGCAGGCGCTGGCGTGGGGGTGGATTCCGGGCTACGCGACTTCCGGGGAACGGAAGGCTTCTGGCGTGCATACCCGGCGCTGCGCCACTATGGATTTTCGTTTGAGGACATCGCCAACCCCGCGGGCTTTGCGAGCAATCCGCGCCTGAACTGGGGATTCTATGGTCACTGCCTCGTGCTCTATCGCGCGACCGTTCCTCATGCCGGCTTTGGCATTCTGCTCAGGTGGGCGTCGGCGATGAAGCACGGCGCTTTCGTGTTCACCAGTAACGTCAAGCACTTTGCAGGCGTTCCGGAAAAGCTCCGGTTCCTGTGGGCCAACGGTGATGGCGGCCGCACGCTGCTCGACTCGTCCACTGGCGGACACCAGTTTAGCAAGCTGTATGGCGGATGCTAGGGTTCCAAGTCCTGGGCCTGAGTGAACGTCTGGGTCAACTGGATTCTTTCTGACGCACGTGGCAAAGCTGGTGCCGAATGGTGCGCAGGGCCTGATGGACTTCGTAGGCTGGAAGCGGCGCTTTTCATGCTTGGGTATGATTTCCATCGGGTTCGTGATTCGCATAGCGGCAGAGGAACCGACCAGCCCCGCAGGGCAAGGAGAGGTACCAGCGAAGCTGGCTAACAGCTGGTCTGGCGTTCCGCAGGAGAAGCCTCCGTTTCACGATGAGGCCTCTCGAGGTCGTTGCTCGTCGCCTGCCGCAAATCCACCGACACGATTAGTCGGTCATGATGGCTGTACTTGCGGTCGGTGCAATTCTGGCTCGCCCCGGTCACTTCGGGCCGCACCTATAACGCTTGCGCGCTAATTGGACACGGGTCATAAGGGAAGCGCCAGTGCGGGTCCCACTGGCAACGTACGTAACCGAAACTGTTGGAAAAGCGAGTGTTCGGATGTTGACGGCGGTCACGCAGACATACGGACGATTTGACGTCGTCGGGTCGGCCACGCAAGCCATTGATTTGCCGAGAGAGTTCGGGCGTAACCGAAACCAGCGGTGACGCGTAACCAGAATTAATGTACCTCAGCATGTGGGAATTTCGAATAGTTTCGCTTAACGCGACGCGAGAAGTTTTACTTAATGCTCTCTGAAATTCCCGCAAATGACCGCGTGGCGGGGGCTTAAGTGAAACTGTTCCAACGACATTTGCGCATGACCAAAGCGCAGCATGCCTCGGAAAAATGGTGTCCCGCCGCGCGCAGCATTCAGAACACCTTCGAAATCCGACCAATGACTAGCCAGTCAGCTCAAGAAATGTCGAACCGATATGGTCAGCACTTCGGCCACCCACCATTCGACTGCGTCGGCCGAGGGCAGCCCTTTGGGCCACACCTTGCAAGTGCTTGCGTCGCCTCTCGTACACAACGGCAGTTTGGTTCCGGCCGACGGGGAAGAAAGCGGTGCCGTCTCTCACTACCAGTCCGGCGCCGAATTATTTCTCGATAGAAAATAATTGTCGCGAATTGTTAACCCGGTCTACTTGAGGCACACGGTTGTGCCTGTCATATTGCCTGCATAGGGTCTTCCCTATATGATTTTGCTCGGCCGTGAGAGAGGCCAGCACAAGGAAAATCAAATGGGAGCGCAGGACCTTATCGCGTTGACAAATTCGGGGTTACTCCAGTCCGACCGGATTGTTAAATTGGATACCCCCGCCGGAGCGAATGCGCTTCTGCCACATATTGTGGTGGGAACTGCTCGCCTCGGTGGCAATTTCGAGATCACTGTCGACGTTGTTTCGCTGCAGGATTCAATCGAGCTGAAATCCCTCATTGCGCAGCCCGTCACACTTTGGATGCAGCAGTCTGACAAAACGTATCGTCCCCGACACGGATATGTTCATACGGCCCGCCGGCTGGGTGCCGACGGCCGGCTGGTCAGCCTGCAACTGATTTTCTCGTCGTGGCTTCACTTCCTGAAATTCCGCAAGGACGCGCGAATATTCCAGGACCAGACCGTCGAAGCCATTCTCGAAACAGTGTTCCAAGGGCATCCCCAGGCAATTGGAGCGTACCGAATCGAGGTGACCAAACCGTCACCTGCACGCTCGTTCTGCGTGCAGTACGAAGACGATTGGAACTTCGTGCACCGGCTGATGGAGTCGGAAGGCTGGTTCTATTACTTCGAGCATGCCGACGACGGTAAATCTCATACCCTCGTCGTCACAGACGACCTGTATTCACTCAAACCGCTTGAGCCGGAACAGGTCCGGTTCTATCGTGCCGGCGTCACGCGACAGCCCGACGCGTTCGTGCACTGGTCGGGCACGCGGACCTTACAGAGCACGTCGTATTCGACGAGTACGTTCGACTATAAGAACCCCGAAGCGCGCAAGGAAAAATCGTTTCCTACCGTCGCGAACCAGGGCGAGCTTCCGCAGCAGGCCGAAGTCTACGAGTACACGGGGCCATACACGTACCTCGATGATGACCGCGGCGACCGGTTGACCAAGCTCAAGCTTGAGGAATGGGAGTCGCGCGCAAAGCGATTCCGCGGTGTAGCTAGCGCACCGAGTATCGACGTCGGCGGCTGGTTCAGTTTGCTGGACCACCCCGAGCACGACGGAGATAGTGCTGAGGACCGCAAGTTTGCGGTGGTCGAGGCCACCTGGTACATCCGCAACAATCTCCCGATTGGGGAAACCCACTCCTATCCGCATAGCCTCGATGCGCGTCTTGCCGAGGTTCGTGATGCTCACGAGGAGTCGGCACCTGCGTTCGCGGTTAAAGATGCTTCAGGCAGCGAGGGCTTCTTCCTCGTTGATGTCGAAGCCCAGCGCCAGAAGGTGCCGTTTCGCAGTCCGTTCGAACACCGAAAGCCCGTCATGCACCTTCAGACGGCGACGGTCGTCGGCTCTGGCAACGAAGAGGTCTATACCGATGCGCTGAACCGCATCCTGGTACGCATGCACTGGGACCGACGTGAGGGCGTCGGAGCGACATGCTGGATGCGCGTTTCCTATTCCGATACTGGCGGCGGCTACGGCAGCGTGCACGTGCCGCGCGTTGGCGAAGAAGTGACCATCGAATGGCTCGGTGGTGATTGTGACCGCCCCATTGCAACAGGCCGCGTCTACAACGGCGCAACGCAGCCGCGCTGGCATTCCAACGGCATCCTGTCAGGCTTCAGCTCGAAGGAATACGGCGGCAACGGTTACAACCATCTCGTGATGGACGATGCGACCGGGCAGAACCGGCTGCAACTGTTCTCGTCGCAAGGTAGCTCCATGCTTCACCTGGGATACCTGATTGCCCAGGACGGCAATGTCCGCGGCAGCTATCTCGGCAGCGGCTTCGACCTTCGCACCGATGCGTACGGCGCGATTCGCGCCAATCGGGGACTTTTCCTCACGACCCATCCTGGTTCGGGTGCGGCGCACCAGCAGTTGGAGGTCCGACAGGCCCAGCAGCAACTCACCAGCGCTCACAACTTGGTCGAGTCGCTTTCCGATGTCAGCACCCTGCACCAGGCCGAAAGCCTGAAAGCTGGTCACGACGCGCTCAAGGCTTTCACGGACGCCACGAAAGACGACGTTCAGGGGCAAGACCAGGGGAGCGGCGGCCGCACGGCGGGAGGCGGCACGGGTGTAGCCAACGCGTTCAAAAAACCTGTTCTTCTGGCCGCAAGCCCGGCGGACATTGCACTGTCGACGCAGCAGTCGGTGCACTTGGGTGCGGACGAACACGTGAACGTGGTCAGCGGCCAGAGCACCCACATCGCGGCCGGAAAATCGCTGCTCGCGAGTGTCGCCGAACGCATCAGCCTGTTCGCCCAGAACGCCGGGATGAAGCTCTTCGCTGCGAAGGGCAAGGTGGCGATTCAGGCGCACTCGGACAACATCGAAGTGACCGCGCAAAAAACGGTAAAGGTGCTATCGGCGACCGAGAAGGTCGAAGTGGCCGCGAGCCAGGGCATCCTGCTGACCTCAGGTGGCGCGTATCTCCGCATTCAGGGCGGCAATATCGAGATTCACGCTCCGGGCAAGATAGACATCAAGGGAGCGCAGCATGCGTTCGCCGGCCCCACGAGCGCACCCTACGATTTGCCGGCCCTGCCCAAGGGCGACCTGCACAACAAGCTCGAACTGAATCTCACGGACGACAACCTCAAGGCTGTGCCCCAAGCTCCCTACAAAGTCGTGTTTGAGAACGGGACGACTCTGGCCGGCAAGCTTGATGGAAACGGTCACGCGGTCCTGCGCGACGTACCAGACGGCACCGCTAAGGTCTTCTTCGGGGAGGACGCCCGCCCATTCACGCCCCAGCCAGTCCCCGCGCCCACGGAGCTCGCGCAGCCTGATGTTCTCAAAGAACTGCATGCAGCCGGGCACGAGGGCATTACGGAGGAAAACCTCTACAGCCTGTTCAACAAATTTTCTGGCCGGCCGGACGTGAAATGAACGAAAGCGACCAACAAGCAATAGAAGACGCGGTCAAAGAGATTGGCTGGTCGATGGCAACCAACGCTGTCCCGCTGTTCTACGTCGCGCAGAACGTCTACGACACCACGGAGAGCGTCTGGACCGTATGGAACGCACGCGAAAGTGCGGACGAGATGACGAAAATCGAGGCTGGCATCGACCTGGTGTTCGCCGTCGTGGGGTGGGTCCCTGTCGTCGGTGCCGGCGTCAAGCGTACGTTTCGTCTCGTCAACCACAAGTCGGAAATCTACGGCCCGCTGCTGTTCGACATTCTGCGTCTGGTGCTCCAGCAAGCGCACATCCAGACCAGCCCGGATGCGTTGATTGACAAGTTGTTCGATGCCACCGGCGTCAAGAAGTATCTGACTGAGGCTCGCGAACACATCCAGAAGTCCTGGCTGTATCGCGAGATGCCGTCCGCGATGCAGGTCACGTTTATGCAGGCGCTGACCTTCGTCGAAACGAACCTGCCGTACTGGCTCGCACAGTTCGTCCAGCGCAAGCTGCTCCACTGGCGCAAGAAGCAGCCAAACTCGTCCGCAGTCAGCACCCTGGATGAACATCGGACCACCGAAAAGCCTGGCGCAAAGGGAGAAGAGGCAAAGGCTGGTCATGACCGACCGGTCCCGACGCCATCCAGGGGCGTGGTCAACGCCAAGCTCGCCGTAACCGATATCACAACGAGTATCACCGGCATTCTGGGCGAGCACATCGGCGACTACTACTGCTATGAGAAGCTCAAGTGGGGCAACGGCTGGAAGGACCACGACAAGGGACTGAGTGGCAAATGGAGCGAGCAGCCAGGCCTCAGGGTCATGGGCAAGCTCAACGACAACGGCAAGCTGAACAAACTGTTTGACCTGAAGGCGCGCGGCCGCGGTATCGACGGAGTTTGGCGCGCTGCGCCGTTCAGCAACCAGACAAAAGACTTCGCTATCGTGGAAATCAAGGCATCCACGACGACACGAAAGCTAAAGGACCCAAACGCCAAGCATAGTATCGCTAGCAAACTCGGAACCGTAAAGGAAGCTATCCGCCCGCCAGCAAATGACCTTCTCGAGCCGCCTGATGACGCCGGTCCCGCCTTACCCTCCAAAGGAGGCGGCAAGCCTGGCGGCGGAGGCAAGCCAGGGAGTGGTGGAGGAAAGCCGTCAGGCGGGGGCAAGCCAACTGTCGGAGGCGGTGCGGGAGACGCCCCTACACACGGCCAGCAGAAGTCACAGCCCACACCACCAGAAGCCACCTCCAGTTCAACTACTGATGCTGGCGGGAAAGACGCGACCAAGGGCGACAAATCAGTGGATAGAGTCCAGATGAGCACCGCCTGGATTCAGCGGAATCTTCCGCAGGCCGTGCCCGAACCATTGGTTTCGGCAATCTTACGGGCGGGATATTCCCGACACATTTTGTACGTTCCTTTCTATCTCCCTGCAGCTGCGCAGCACGTTGAAGCATTGGCGACGGGGGACGAACACGGCCATACAGACCACGACCTTCCCTTCACACATCATTACAAGGAAGGTGAAGTAGCGGAAGCTGTGAAGCTCAAAGCCAGCAGGTTAAAATCGCGGGCGTAACCTGAGAGAATGGACATGAGCGACGATTTTGATTCGAAGCGGCGGCAGCGATTTCTGGGCGAAGACTACTTCAACTGGTTGATGGAGTCGCTAAGTGACGACGTTACATACTGGTCGGAAAATATTGCACCCACTGGCGAAACAGAAAGCGAGCGTAAAGCGACAACGACTCTGTACCTCTCGTCTTACAGCTATCGTCGTTTCTTGCTGATGTACACGGGTGGCGTGGATATTGGGATATTGCGCGCCGAGCTAGAGTCAGTCGTCAATGCATTCGAGAAATACACCAAAGCTAAGCGCCTTTATGAGATAGACGCAGAGCAGCCCCCATTGGCATTTAGCGTCATCGGAGATTATGAGGTCGTCATGCAGCTGATTAGTTGCTGCTACCTCATGCATCGACGTGACCTGCTTCCCCGAATCGTCGATATGTTCGACCCAGCCTATCGAGGGCAGGACACGCTGTACGAAGACCTCTTGTCGTATGAGTTCGAGGGCCGCGTCGACGTAGATAGCTGGTTCCACGACGTTCCTTACCGCCCCCTCGTTTTTTCCCTGTACCGCGAGACGAAAGATGAGTGCGTCAGCGACATCACCGAATATCTTGAGGCTTGGTATCCGGGTATGACTACCGCGCCCTGGCACGACGGCCATCTTGAAGCCCAGAAGAATGGCAAGGGGGCGTATGTCGGCTATTGGGCCATAGAAGCCGCCGCCGCGGCGTACCTGTTGAAGGTTGATGACAGCTCCTTCCGCGACCATCTGCTGTATCCGAAGGACCTTGCAGACTTTGCGCGCAAGTTCGAGGCGGAAAAGGCCAGCGCACAGGTACCTCAAGAAGTCGGGCCGAAGACAGTTCGTACCGGCCAGGTCTGTCCGGAAACCGGCATTTGGAAAGCGCAGGGGCATCACGTGCCTGGTGTGCTGGTTCAACAGGGTGAGCGCATGCCTGAGGTCTTCGCACCGGACAAGAGCGGCGCATATCGTCCGCAGTCAGCGCTCTGGGAGCTAGAACGCAAGGCCTGATGCATGGGCTGGTTCTCCAAGCCACACGCGTAAATCGCAACGCGTGCGGTCATGCCCAACTTGTCGCTTTACTTCGCGATGAGGAAACGGTCGCGGTTCTTTGCGTCGCGAATCCAGAGCGGAGCGCGACCGCGACCCGACCAGGTCTCGCCGGTCTTCGGATTCTGGTATTTCGGCTCAGTAGCCGTTGCCGAGCTCGCAGCCTTCTTCGCACGCTTGCGACCAAAAATCTGGTCTTCGGTGATGCCATACTCGGCGACAAGCTCACGAACCTGCGCGATGATTGCTTCGAGCTCCGCGAGGCGCGCTGCTTCGGTGCGCTCCTGGAGCACGTCGAGCTGCGCCTTCAATGCTTTATAGTTTTCGGCCATTCTTTAACTCTCCCACTTTGTAAAAATTTTGCATATCTGACCAACCCAGTTCCTGTGCTTGCCCGACGGCAGTATCCCCCTCGATGCGGCACCTCGCGCATCTGTCCGACACGTCCTACGCGGAGCAGCCCTTTCCTGCTACCCGGCTACCGGAAGGGTTGCTTGTCTCCTCAAGCAAGCGCTGTCTGCCACTAAGCAAACGACTACATCCCATATGCTCGACGCACGCCATTTCCCGTAAATCGTTCATGGCGATAATGGTATCGCTGCCAAACGCTCGATATACAGACTTAGCTGGATTTCCTAAGCGCCTTCTTTGCGGGTACTTTCTTGCCAGGCTTTCGCGATGGTGCCGGCTTCTTCATGATATCGGCCGGCACTGGATTGTCAAACAGTTGACCTTGCTGAGATTCCTCTCGCTCTAGTTTCACAATAGTCTCTGTCATTCGAGAAAGCTCAGATTTCATCTCGGCGAACAATTTCATTCTTGTTACCCGTGATGCGTCAACCAGCGCATTTGAAGAGGCAGAACTGCTCGAATCACTTGCGAAATGCGTAGCCACAGGTAATCCTGAGCATATTCCTCCAACAGCGTTATGTGCGTCGTATTCCTACCCACAAGAATCGCAAGAGCAGCAATCGCGAGCGCGGCGTTAAACGCGGGCTGCTTAAGACTACTCAATCGCGCGACTACGCGTTCGAACTCTAATACTCGCTGCTCTATGGAGTCCGATTTAATCAGCTCATGGTTGAGTTGTAATGTCCGAAAAATAGCGGGAAGTACCTGACTCTTTTCATGCGATTCGCTATCGAACTTTGCTTTCCAGGCATACAGACTATGGGTCGTAATGCCGAGCCGCTGCGCAACATCGGCCACCGAATGGCCTCGCTCAGTGACTTGCTTGACTGCCTCGATCTTGAACTCATCCGTGTACCGCTTGCCGCTCATACTGACCTCCTCGGTTGCCATAAATTATGGCTCGAAGATGTCTACTGGAGTCTGGCCGCACCACTGAATCTCTTTTCAGTGCCTCCATCCCTAATAACCGGTAACGGCACATTGGCGAAGGAGATGCAGGCTTGACGCCAATGTGGCGATCGAACGTGGGTAAGCCTGCGGGGGAACAAATGGATTTAAGAAAACTACAGTGCGGCCACAATTTTGTTTGGCTCGCAGATCGCGATGATCCGCTGGACTAGCTCATCGACCGAAGTACACCGGTAAGGCGCAAAGCGGTCCGCGCTACTTTCCGACTTGTTGGGCCGGATGACCCACTTGGATGCATTATTGCGAGCGAGTTCCGGCAAAATCGACATCGGCACGAACCATGTCACGACAAAACCTGTCAGCTCCTCGTTGCAGAGCCCCGCGACCAGATACGCACGACGCGTCTCGTTGAAGGTCGTCTTCCTGACTTCAAAGTGGGCTTGATTTCCTCGCTCCTTGGTGCCGGGCTTATATAGGGTGACGGTCCGGCACTTCAGTTGGATGGCGACTGATTGGCCGGTCGCCTTGTCCCAGAACAAGCAATCAATGCCGTCGTCATCGGCCAGAGGCTGAAACGGTGAAAGCCGGCCGCAGCTACCCTTCATAACGGCATTGACCAGCAGGTTCTCGCCAATTGCGCCGATTTGTGTGGAGGACAGCGGCATAACGTTCACCCCGGAAATTGAACCCGCTGATTATCTCGGTAGTGTCTGCAGCTGCCAAGCGGCACATCGCGATGGCATTGCGGCCGCCGCGCTTCTTCATCAACTTGCAGCCAGTCGCCTGCGGGCCGCCACGGTAAGCGCAAAGGTACCGTCCTCGTACCGCTTCACGAGTCCACACTGGGCCAGCAGTACGCGCATGTACGAGGCGGTCGACCATCAGCCCAACGCCGCCGATGCCGTCACGACGTGCCGGACACAGCCGCCCCCGCTCGAACAAAATGATGCTCGATCCTCGTGCGAAGCACGCCATCGAGCGCCGCAAGCCGGTCACGCAGTCGAACCGCCTGCCCTTCCGTCATTTCCGCGAGAACGATCTTCTGTTCGAGCACGTCGCCGCAGCGGGCGATGGCCCATCGGTCGACCGTCGCCGTTTCACCTTCGAGTACGGCGGCCGCCGTCGAGACGATGCCCGGATTCAATCCCGATACGAGATGAACCGTATGCGTCAGCGTAAAACCGGGAAGGAAATGCGACCAGTCTTCACAGACCGCGGGGCAGGAGGTAGAGGTAGCTTGATGCATGGTAGCTCCGGATGAGTGGTTATCGAACCGGTGCCAGCCATGCTGCTCCCGCTTCGTTGCCGTAAATCGGCCGCATCGCCTGAAGGCGTCCACCTTGCCCGGGAGGGCAGGTTGGCGTCGGATAGTCCGACTCTGGATGCTTGATTCCTCACGTTCGACATTCCGAACGTGGGTTCATTATACTGAAAATCGGATAGCGGGCAAGAAGTGCCGGAGGAGTCGTACGTTGGTCGGGTGGCGCCCCCGATCCGGCCTGCGCGCAGGCGATTCCGGACGCCCAGGCCAGCGATGCACACTCACTTGGATCGGGGCCCTATTTTTGCAACGTCACCGAGAACCTTCTCCAGCTTCCTGCCAGCGTGAAGCATTCCCGCGATGTCACGATCGGGCTCGATCTTGTCTAGCACCTTGAAATCGATTTCGAGAATCTCTGCAATCTTCGTTGCGAGCGCCTTCGAAATCGGCCGATGCCCTTTCTGCCCTTTCGGCGCAAGTATGTGACTTACGCGGGACATCGACCGCCAGCCAAGCCCCGCAGCCAGCTTCTTTTTAGTCCCGGCCGGCATGTTATCCAGCTGCTCGATCAGATTTTGCCGCCAACGCTCCTCAGGAGGCAGCTGAAAGTCCTCGATGGGCTCGCCCGTGCCAAATATGAAATTTTGCTGAACCCTCGCCGCCTCGTCCCTGGCTGCTTGCTCCTGCAACAACGCGCGCTTTCGCGCTTCAATTCTCGAGTCGATCCCCGCACGTCCACGTCGGCGATGGCGTTGAGCCGCACGAACTGCACTGCCGAGCTTGACGAGCGCCGCAATATCGCCGCGTTGCGCGGCTTTTACACATTCCAGCAAATGCTCTTCAAGAAACGCCTGATTATTCTCCAGCCAAACTGCTCGCTCGGCACCTTGGGCGCGCCGGAATTCGTCGAACTGGCGCTGTAAAGATGCCGACAGCCCCGAGTCGAAGCGCTCCTCGAGAAGACGCGTGAGTTCCCGTCCCACGCTCGTCCCCTGCGCCTTCGCCGAGGCGACCAGACGCCTCTTGAGACTCACCGGAATACGAGCAAACAGTGGCTCCGTGGGTTCTTTGAGTTTATCAACCATGCAATCACTTTAGCATGGCTGTTCGAGCCTCAAGCCATGCCCTAAAGTCACTCACGTCACACTCCGTGACTCACCTTCTCTAGAAAAAGAGGCAGATATGAGCAAACTTGGCATCGCGGAAGGCATCAAATTGCGCGGAAACGTCAACCGCATTACCGAAATCCTGGAACGCGGTACGGTGCAGGATGCCGTCGCCTGTTTCGCCCGGTGCGGCGTGACGTTGCATGCAAGCGGTGGCGATGTCCCGCTGATGCGCAATCTTCCGGAACTGACCCGTACGGCCGTGCCGAAGCGGGTGGTCAAGGATTACTTCGGCGCAAGCGGCGGCGCCGTCATGAATCCCGCGTAAGCGCGTATGGCAACCACCAAGGCAGTAATAGTGGAAAAGAAAACGGGCCGTCCGGCCCGTTTTCCGATTGATGCGCTCGACGATGCGGTCTCGTATGTGCCGACGGACGACCTGCAGACCCTATGAAGCGCGGCACCGCGACGCCGTCAAAACACCGTATGCACCCCCACCCGCGCCACCGCCTGGCTCGCGGAACTCGACGCTCCGTTCGGATCCAGCACGCCGTTGACCTGCGCATTCGCGCCGCTGTTCGCCCGCTGATAATCGGCCGACACATAAACCATCGTCCGCTTCGAGAACAGGTACTGAAGCGCAACGCTGACCTGATGCGCGTGGTTGTCGTTCACCGCTTCATTGCCCTTCATGTACATGTACTTCGCGCCCAGCACGACATCCGGCCTGACGTGCCACAGCCCGCCCGCCTCGGCCATCCACACGCCGGCGTCGTTGAACGCATTGCGCACGGTCGTCACCAGCGCATTCGCGGTAACGACACCGAAGTCGTAATGCATCCCGACGCCCCAGTTGCGCACGCTGGTGGACGGCACGCCGGGCGCGGGCCCGTATTTCTCGTTCGTATACGCCGCTCCCACGCCGAACGCCCCTGCTTCATAGTTCACCCCGGCACTGACGGCGTTGTCGGCGCCCACCGACCCGGCCACCCCGCCGAACGCATACATCACGCCACCGGAGAACCCCGCGACCGTCGGCGAGCTGTACTTGACGGAATTCGCGATCGGCTTGCTGCCTGCCGTGCGGTCCCAGTCGAACGCACCGGTCGGGTTGTCCGGAAGCGCGAGACGCTGGAACGGGCCATTGCGGAAACCGTACAACCCCGAGATATCCCGTGAAATCGCGTTGTTCCTTGAAAACAGCGCATCCGCCATGAAGTCGTACTGGTTACCCAGCGTGATGCTGCCGAGCCGATTGCTTTCGAGGCCGACGTACGCGTTGCGCCCGAAAATCCCCGTCCCGACGATGCTGCCGTTCGCCATCGAGAACTGGTTCACGAGCGCGAACGTCGCGCGATATCCGCCACCCAGATCTTCCGTGCCGCGCAAGCCGAACAGATTCGGCGCGAATATGCCGTCGTCGAACTTGACGTTCTTTCCGCCGCTCTCGTTGCTGACATAGGAAATGCCCGCGTCGATCAGCCCGAACATCGTCACGCTGCTCTGCGCCCATGCGCCCTGCGCCACCGCGAGAATCGCCACTGCTCCAAACCCGAGTTTCATTTCGTCTCCGTCTTTTTTATGAAAATGCGAGGCCGCCACCCGCTGCGTGGCAGGTGCTCGCTCGATGCTGCACAAGAAATCGCGCTCGCTCAGGTGTCTAACAACCGACACCGTTAAAATGATTAGTTTTACTGATTTAAAAATACGAAAGTCATCGCATCAACCGCCTCCGCGCGCATCATCTTGAGTCACCCCCGAATCAGGCACCCCGACAGACGATCCACGCAGCGGCATCCACCTCGACGGCCACCGCCTCCAGCGCCGCCCCCGAGCAAGGCCCATCGATACACACGCCGTCATCGAACCGGAACAGCGCGCTATGATGCGCGCACATCAGCACCTGCGACCGGTAACAGGAAACGCTGCCCGGTACGAAATCGAGCGGCACCGAGAAGTGCGGGCAACGATTCACATACGCCCATACCTGCTCGCCGCGCCTGACGACGATCACCGGGCGCCCGATGCATGCGTCGTCGACGACCCGCGCGCCGCCGTCGGGCACTTCGGAGAAGCGGCAGAGTTGTCGCGCTTCCATGCCTCACACCCGCTGCTCGGGGTTGCCGAGGCTCCAGTCCCACGGCCGCACTTCCACGCGCGAGAACAGCCCTTCCTTCACATACGGATCGTTCCCGACGAACCGCATCACCGCGTGAATGTCGTCCGCCTCCACGACGAGCAGCGTGCCGTTCATCGCGTCGCCGTGCGGGTCGAGCGTCGGGCCGCCGAGCCGCACCACCACGCCGTGCTGATCGGCCGAGCGCAGGTACGTCCGGTGAATCGGCCGCATGCGATCGCGCACGTCGCGCATGCCCGGCTGGTCCGTCGCAAACACCGCAAAAAATCGCGCCATGACGGTCAGCTCCGGTCGAGAACGAAGTCGTACGTCACTTCGCGATACGGGCCGCTCAGGCCGAACTGACGGGCGAGCGCATCGTCCGCATCGCGCCGGCGATACGCAACCATCAGCGACGGCTTCACGCCGAACACCGCATCCGACGTCAGATATGGATCGTCTTCGTCGAACAGGTGCGTGACGAGCGTCCGGCAGCCCGGCGCATCGATCATGAAGTGCAGATGCGCGGGCCGCCACGGATGTCGCCCCGTGGCGTCGAGCATCTTCCCGACCGGGCCGTCGGTCGGAATCGGATAGCTGACGGGCAGTATCGTCGCGATCGCGTAGCGGCCCTCGGCGTCGGTCCGGTAGCGGCCGCGCAGGTTGCCGTGCGGCTGCGCGGTGTCCTGCCCGGAATACATGCCGTTGTCCGCCGTCTGCCACACGTCGAGCACGGCGTTCGCCACCGGCTCGCCGTCGGTGGTCAGCACCCGGCCACGCACGATCGCCGGCACGCCCGGCGTGAGCGCCATGTTCTCGCCATACGCGCGCTCGGGCATCCCCTCGATGTAGAACGGACCGAACACGGTCGTCTCCGTCGCGCCGGTCGCGAAACGATGGTTGATCGCATCGACCAGCATCGAGACGCCGAGCGTGTCCGACAGCAGAATGAATTCCTGTCGCACAGCACCGTCGCACATCTTCCCCGTGTCGGTCAGGAAGCGGATCGCGGCCATCCACTCCGCCTCGGTCAGCGCCGTTTCGCTGACGAACGCATGCAGATGCCGCACGAGGCTCTGCATCAGCGCACGCAGTCGCGGGTTCGGCGTACCGTCGAAGCTGGTGACGACCTGCTCGGTCAGCGCGGCGTCGCCGTCTTGGGGGTCGTGGTGCATGTCTGTCTCCTTTGACGCATCGTCGCGTTCATTGCGGCGCGCGCCCTTCCCATGCGTGCTGCAGCAATGCGCGAATCGCCGCGCGTTCGACCGGCCGCGGATTCGCGTACGGGTTGCGGCACGCAAGATCGGCCGCTTCGTCGAGGCCCGCCTGCGGCATCCCGAGGTCGGCGAGCGCTGGCGCAATGCCGAGCCGCGCGTTCAGCGCGAACAGCAGCGGGCCGGCTTCGGCCGCGTCGCTGCCACCCAGCGCGCGCGCCACGCGGCGCAGCGCATCGGGCGCGGCAGCGTGGTTGTAGTGCGCGGTATGCGGCAGCATCGCCGCATGCGTCTGCGCGTGCGGCAGGTTGAAGGTGCCGCCGAGCGTATGGCACAGCTTGTGGTGCAGCGCCATCCCCACCGCGCCGAGGCAGGTTCCCGCGAGCCATGCGCCGTACAACGCGCGGCTGCGCATCGCGCGATGCGCCGGATCGCGCACGATCACCGGCAGCGCTTCGCCGAGCGCGCGGATCGATTCTTCCGCCATCAGGCTGATCACCGGGTTCGCGTCCTGCGCATAGAGCGCCTCGACCGCATGCGCGATCGCATTGATGCCCGAAGCCGCCGAAATGTCCGGCGGCAGCGACACCGTCAGCAACGGGTCGTAGAGCACCGTACGCGGCAGCACGCGCGCATCGCGCCCGGTGCGCTTCAGCCGGCCTTCCGTGAGCCCGAAGATCGGCGTCATCTCCGAGCCGGCATACGTCGTCGGCACGGCCAGGATCGGCAGCACCGATTCGAGCGCAATGGCCTTGCCCAACCCGATCGTCGATCCGCCGCCGATCGCGACGCAGCAATCGGCGTCGCGTTCGCCGGCCATCTCGCGAGCGGCGCGCGCGACCTCGACCGGCACGTGCATGACCGCCTGCGCGCAGATGCCGGCCGCGCGCTCGCCCAGGATCGCCGCCACGCGCTCGGCGAGCGGCCGCTGCTCGGGCGTGGACAGGATCAGCGCGCGGCGCGCGCCGAGCGTCGACAGCTCGTCCGGCAGCCGGGCGAGCGCCCCCCATTCGAATACCACGCGCGACGGCGTGCCCTGATAGACGAAGCGATCCATGGCAATCCTCAACGCTTGAAGTGCGGCGGCACGTTGCCGTCGACGTTGACCCACACCGATCGCGCCTCGGTGTAGTCGTGCATCGCCTCGAAGCCCATTTCCCGGCCGTAGCCCGACTTGCCCACGCCGCCGAACGGGCTGCCCGGATTGACGCGCTTGTAGCAGTTGATCCAGCACATGCCCGCGTCGATCCGCGACGCCATCTTGTGGGCGCGGGACAGATCCCGCGTCCAGAGGCCGCTGCCGAGCCCGTACTCGGTCGCGTTGGCAATCGCGAGCGCTTCTTCATCGCTGCCGAAGCGCAGCACGGTGACGAACGGGCCGAACACTTCCTCCTGCGCAATGCGGTCCGTCGCGCGCTTGGCCTCGATGATCGTCGGGCGCACGTAGTAGCCGTCGGCAAGCGCCGGGTCCTGCGGCGCGCTGCCGCCGGCGAGCACGCGGCCGCCCTGCTCGCGCGCGACGTCGACGTACGACAGCACGCGATCGAGGTGCTGCTTCGACGTCAGCGGCCCCATCTCGGTATCGGGATCGAGCGGGTTGCCGATGCGGATCGACGATGCGAGCGCGACGAAGCGTTCGAGGAACGCGTCCGCGATGCGTTCGTGCAGCACGAGACGCGAGCCGGCGATGCACGCCTGCCCCTGGTTGTGGAAGATCGCCCATGCGGCGCCGTTGATGGCCGCGTCGAGGTCGGCATCGTCGAACACGATGTTGGCGCCCTTGCCGCCCAGTTCGAGCTGCACGCGCTTCAGGTTGCCCTGCGACGCTTCGACGATCCGCCGGCCCGTCGCCGTCGACCCGGTGAACGCGATCTTGCCGACGCCCGGATGCTCGGCGAGCCGCTGGCCGGCCGTGTGCCCGTAGCCCGGCACGATGTTGACGACACCCGCGGGAAACCCGACTTCGGCCATCAGCTCGACGATGCGCAGCGTCGACAGCGGCGTGATTTCCGAAGGCTTCAGCACCACGGTATTGCCGGCGGCGAGCGCGGGGCCCATCTTCCAGCTCGTGAACATCAGCGGAAAATTCCACGGCACGATCTGGCCGACGACACCGATCGGCGCGCGCTGCACGTAGTTCAGGAAGCCCGTTTCGACGGGAATCACCGACCCTTGCAGCTTGTCGGCCATGCCGCCGAAATAACGGAAGCACGCAGCCGTGCGCGGCACGTCGAGCGAGCGCGAATCGCGGATCGGGTGGCCGGTGTCCAGCGATTCGAGCTGCGCCAGTTCCTCCGCGTTGGCCTCGATCGCGTCAGCGAGGCGCAGCAGCAGGCGGCCGCGTTCGGCGGCCGGCAGCGCCGACCACGCGGGGAACGCGCGGGTCGCGGCTGCGACGGCCAGGTCGACGTCGGCCGCAGTGGCGGCCGCGATCTTCGTGATGACGGTGCCGTCGTGCGGATTCAGCACGTCGATCGTGCCGCGGTCGACGGCGTCGACGAAGCGTCCGTCGATGAAGAGTTGGGTTTGCATGAATCGTCCTCGGTGTATCGCTTAAAGCGAAAGCGGAAACGGAAGCGCCGGTCAGAACGCGATCGGATACGGCGCGAGCTCGCCGCTCTCGTAGCGCTGCGGCAGGTCGGGCGTCGCGTTCTCCCACACCAGCAGCATCGAGCGCTTCGTCGAATAGCCCTGATGCCGGATGTCGGCGGGCATCGCGCAGATGTCGCCGGCGCGCATCGTCACGCGTGCGCGCGGCGCGCCGGTATTCTTGTCGCCGATGTCCCACACGATTTCGTCGGACAGTTGCAGGAACCATTCGACGCGGTCGTTGCCATGGAACACCGGCAGGATGAATTCCTCGGTGGTCGGGCAGAACAGGCTGCGCCCGCACACCGACGTGACCGACGGATTCCACGTCACGTCCGAGCGCGACAGGTACTTGAACAGGTTGAACGCGTGCAGTTCGCCTTCGAAGCCCGGCTCGACGTGCACTTCCGGTTCGTCCTGCGCGACGTCGAGAAACGCGCGGTTGACCGGCAGGTCGTCGCGCAGCGGCGAATCGCCCTCGAGGCCCGGCATGCGGCGCGTCGCGATCCGCGTGCGCTCGATCGCCGAACCGTTGTCGCCGTGCTTGCGTCCGAACGCCGTCCCGGTTTCCTCCGGCGCCGCGAACGGATCGAAGCCCGCGTTCGTCCAGTCGTGCAGCATCGCCTTGAAGGTCGCCATGATCGTCGGCGTATCGAAGGTCTCCGTGTAGTCGACGCCGGCGTCCTTCAGGATGCCGTTGAAGGTGCCCGCATACATGTCGACCTTGCCGTAGTGATTGCGCGTGCCGAACACGTGGTCGAAGTTCACCCAGCCGTAGAAGAAGCCCCACGCGACGTCGCGCATCATCGCGCGCAGGAACGCGTCCGCGGGAATCGCGTGCGTGCGCGTCTGGCCTTTCGCGGGCCAGCTGATCTTCACGAAATATTCGTCGCGCTGGAATGCGAACGCGCCGAGCTGGAAGCGGCGGTAGCCGGTAACGGCATCGGCTTCGCTGGCCTGCACCAGATCGGCGGCGAAGCCCGTGGAAAGGTCGAGGGTGTCGAGGGTGGCCATGACGTGTCTCCTGGAAATGTCGAATGAGGTCGGACGGATCAGTGCAGGCAGATGTCGGCCCACTTCTCGACGGACAGCTCGCCCAGGACGGTCTGCACGAGTGCGACGCCCGGCTGGCTCGCGGTGAAGCGGTACGCGCAGCCGGCCGGCAGCAGCGCCTGATGGCCCTGGCGCAGCACGACGTAGCCCATCTTCCGGCCGGCCGGCTCCGCGCCGGCGCGCACGGTGCCGCGCCCCGACTGCGGCGGCGTATCGAGCTTGATGAAATCGATCCGGACTTCGCCATCCATCTGAATCGCGAACTCGTCGTGCGCGCAGGCGAACCACGGCGACTGGCCGTCGGTTCTCAGCACTTCGATCACGTATTCGAGGTTCTTGCCGGCAACGACCTTTTCGTAAGGGGCCGACTTCGACGCGATCTCGAACACATTCGAGAACGCGTAGTGCTGGGCGCTGCCGCTGGTGATTTCGATCTCGCCCTTCCGGTAGCCGGCGAGCGAGCCAAAGACGGTATGGAATGCCGTGTCGGTCATTTCTGTCTCCTGAGTTGAACCGCTTGTTGGATTCCACTCTAGGGGCAAGGCCCCGCCGCAACAAGGCACGGGACGGCGACTACGGCATTTGCGTTTCGCGAATAATCCGCGCGGTTCAACGCACCCAGCCGCGCTCCAGAAGCGGCCGGTCCCACGGCGATTCGTCGCCGATCGTTTCCGCGAGGAATTCGACCAGCGCCTTCACCTTCAATGCCTGTCGCTGCGTTGCGGGATACACCGCGGCGAAGCTGAGCGGCGCGAGCTGGAAGTCGGTCAGGATCGGCACCAGCCGGCCGGCGACGAGCGCGTCGCTCGCCACGAGCGTGGGCAGACACACGACGCCGCCGCCCGACAGCGCGTACTCGCGCAGCAGGTGCACGGAGTTCGAGCGGATCATGCCGGGCAGCTCCATTTCGACGACCTCGTCGCCGCGCGTCATCGTCCAGCGGTTGCGCGACGGATAGCCCGAATAGAGCGCGGTGGTGTGCTGCAGCAAGTCGCGCGGATGTTGTGGCGCACCATGCGCTTCGAGGTAGGCGGGCGACGCGCAAAAGAGTCGCCTGACGGTGAACAGCCGCCGTTCGATCAGCGACTCGGAGATCGGCGGGAAGATCTGGAACGCGATGTCGAACCCTTCTTCGACGGGGTCCACGACACGGTCGTTGACGATGACGTCGAGCTGGATGCCCGGGTAGCGCCGGTTGAATGCCATCAGCGGCGCGCCGAAGTGATCGAGCGCGAAGCCGGGCAGCATCTGGATGCGCAGCCGCCCGGTCGGCGTCGCGCGAAGTTCGCGCATCTGGTCCGTCAACTCGTTGACGCGCCCCACCACCTCCGCGCACTCGCGATAGAACGCCTCGCCCGTTTCGGACAGGCGCACGTGGCGCGTGCTGCGATGAAACAGCGGCGCGTTGACGAACTTCTCGAGCTGCTGGATGCGGTTCGTCACGACCGAGCTGGTCACGCCGAGCTGCCGCGCCGCCTCGGCGAAGCTGCTCGCCTCCGCTACCCTGACGAATGCCTCGATGCTCAGAAACCGGTCCATGCCGCGCCCTTTTTCGACAGCGAAACCGGCAGTCTAACCGCGCGGATAACGGGCTAGGTCATGCGAAAGGCGTCACTGTGTCACGCAATCGATGTCAATCGGTGGCGGCGCGGCCCCGCGCCTGCGCCCGCCGCCCCGCCGCCCCGCCGGGCCTTACCGCGACTGCTCGCCGGCCGCCAGCGCCGGCTGCACGGCCGCGCGGCGCTGCAGCACGGCCGGCGCGGTTTCCTTCAGCAGCAGGCTGACCACGATGCCCAGCAGCACCGCGACCATCGGCAGCCACAGAATGTTCTGGATGCCAAAGTGTGCGGCGACGTAGCCGCCCATCGCCGGCGCGATGCCGCCGCCGAAGATCTCGCCGACGCCGACCACCACGCCGATCGACGTCGACACGAGCCCGACGGGCGCGGCCTCGGTCGCCACCGGGCCGGACAGCAGCGACACCAGCCCGAGCGTGAAGAACGACGCGACGAACAGCACGCCGAACAGCGCGAGCGGCTGCGGGCCGAGGCCGCGGAAGAGGTAGAGCATCACGGCCGTCCCCGCGAAGCCGACGATGCTCGCGAGGCGGCGGCCGACCAGGTCGGACAGGCCCGGCAGCCCGAACTGCCCGAGAAACCCGCCGAAGCCGATCGCCGACACGACGAGGCCCATCTTCTGCGTGCCGAGCGCGAGGTAGTCGGTCAGGTACAGCGGCAGCAGCGCGCCGAGCACGAACACACCCGTCATCGCGCAGCACAGGGCGGCCATCGCGACCAGGATGTTGCGGCTGCCGAGCACGTGGCGGAGAGACGCCGGCGCATGCTCCGACGCGGCTTCCTTCGCGACCTTCGGCTCGCGGATCACGAAGAACATGATCGCGCCGAGGATCAGGCCGGGAACGGCGACGAGCGCGAAGACCCAGCGCCACGACACGAACCCGAGCAACTGCGTCGCGATGATCGGCGACAACGCGAGCCCGAACAGCGCGAAGCCGCTTTGCTGCAGGCCGAGGTTCAGCCCGCGCCGCCGCGGATGCGACGCGTCGGCCGTCGCCGCGAAGCTGGTCGGGCAGAACGAGCCTTCCGCGACGCCCATCAGGCCGCGAATCGCCATCAGCCCGAGCAGCCCGCCCGCGAGGCCCGAGAAACCCGACAGCAGCGAGAACGCGACGATGGCCGGAATCAGCACCTTCCTGCGGCCGATCCTGTCGGACATGCCGCCCATCAGCGCCGCGAAGATGCCCCACGACAGGCCGAGCACGCCGATGCAGTTGCCCACATCCTGCGCGTTCAGGTTGAGGTCCTTCATGATCGACGGGAACAGTGGCGCGATCAGCCAGCGGTCGAGGCCGACCAGCCCGAAGCCGAGCGCCAGCAGCGTGACCGCCTTCCACTCGTATGAGGTATCCCACTCGTTTGCTTTCATGTCCGTCTCCGTGGACACAGGTTCGCCTGCGCGCGCTGCGGCGCCTGCGCATGAGCCAGGTCCGATGTCTTTTGTGTGCGACGCGAGTCGCGGGGAAGTGCCGGCCGCGGTGCGGGTGCGACGTGTTGCGTTGCGATGCATTGCGTTCATGCGGCCGACGTCACCACGATAGGTGCAAGGACGCGAATCGGGTATCGAACAACCGGCGAACGCGCCATTCGCGAAACGCAAATAATCGGGGGCGACGGGCGGGAAGCGCCTGCGGGGAAGCGCGACGCCGTGGCTACGGCACCGGCGGGACGCCGGCTCGCGCGTGACAGGGGGAATCCCTCATGGACATCGGGCAGCCGCGGATCGCTTCGCGGGCAAGGACGACGCAGCCGCTTCGATCCACGCAGCGGCCCGACGGTTTTTACGTAGCCCGCCCCCGGGCGGCTGAAGGAGCGCCCCGTCGAGATGATCCGGCGCTTGCCGTGGCACGGTTCGGTCGCGACGGCGACGCGGCGAGCCACCGGCTTTCGCTTCAGGGAAGATTCCTATCGGATCTACCGCGTTTCACTGTGAGCAACATAGCCGTCGCCCCAGTCTTTCATCGCGTCGAGCACGGGCGCGAGCGTGCGCCCCACCTCCGTCAACGAATATTCGACACGGGGCGGAACCTGGCGTGCGTGTCGCAAGGCGGCGTGATCAGTTCCTATGCGATGACCCATGCAACGGACGAGCTGTCCGTTCCGTTGCTGAAGGCGATGATGCATGGCTGTGTCCTGCGCTTCGTCTACATCTACCACGTGCCCGACGACATCAAGCAGCAGGCCGCCACGGACGTCGTCGCGTGCGTGGCGGCAGGCGCGTACTCGCCGAGAATCGGGATGAAGGTTCCGCTGGAAAGCATCGTCGACGCGCACGAGGCGCTGGAGTCCGGCCGCATCGTCGGCAAGGTGCTCGTG
Source organism: Burkholderia metallica (assembly GCF_001718555.1). Classification (NCBI taxonomy): domain Bacteria; kingdom Pseudomonadati; phylum Pseudomonadota; class Betaproteobacteria; order Burkholderiales; family Burkholderiaceae; genus Burkholderia; species Burkholderia metallica. The sequence goes on along the minus strand of NZ_CP013403.1, from coordinate 323,641 downwards.
CACACCCGGTTCGATTCGGCCGGAAACGGCCGGCCTTGAAAGCCGGCGGCCTCGGCCCGGCCGCACCGCCGCCCCCATGCGGGCGACCGGGCCATGCGATAAAAAAATTCCCTCATTCCGTTAAACGAGAAAACGTTATTCCCTGTCAAGCTGAATCGACAGCCCACTTTGGATCCTTTTTCCCTCCTGTCCCCAGTATCATTTCTCGCACTACGCAATGAGCAAGAGACGGACATGAGCGACACCACCACGCTGCACTACCTCGACTACGCCGCCACGACGCCCGCCGATCCGCGCGTGATCGACGCGATGACGGCCTGCCTCGGCTTCGACGGCATCTTCGGCAACCCCGCATCGAGCTCGCACGCCGCCGGCCGGCTGGCGAAAGACAAGGTCGAGCAGGCCCGTGCGCAAGTCGCCGCGCTGATCGGCGCGGATGCCGACGAAATCGTCTGGACGTCGGGCGCCACCGAATCGAACAACCTCGCGCTGAAGGGCTATGCGGAAAACGCGACCGGCAAGCGGCACCTGATCACGAGCCGCATCGAGCACAAGGCCATTCTCGACACGATGGCGAACCTGTCGAAGCATGGCGCGTCGGTCACGTTCGTCACACCCACGCGCGACGGCGAAATCACCGCCGACGCGGTCGCTGCCGCAATCGGCCCCGACACGGGCCTCGTGTCGCTGATGCTCGTGAACAACGAACTCGGCACGCTGACCGATATCGGCGCGATCTCGCGCATCGTGCATGCGGCGGGCGCGCTGCTCCACGTCGACGCCGCGCAGGCGCTCGGCAAGACGCCGATCGACGTGCGCGCGCTCGGCATCGACATGCTGTCGATGTCCGCGCACAAGGTGTACGGCCCGAAGGGCATCGGCGCGCTGTTCGTGCGCCGCGACATCGCGAACCGGATCGCGCCGCAGATCCACGGCGGCGGGCACGAACGCGGGTTGCGCTCGGGCACGCTCGCCACGCACCAGATCGTCGGCATGGGCGTGGCGTGCGAACTGGCCGCCGAAAAGCTCGACGGCGAAACCGCGCGGATCGCGGCGCTCGGCGCCCGCCTGACGGATGCGCTGGTCGCACTCGGCGACGTCACGCAGAACGCGGCCGCCGCGCGCCGCATCCCGCACACGCTGAGCCTCACCGTGAATGCGCCCGGCTTCTTCCCGTTCATGCTCGGCGAAGCGCTGGCCGTGTCGTCGACGTCCGCATGCAACTCGACCAGCGGCGCACCGTCGCACGTGCTGACCGCGATCGGCCTCGATGCGCAGACGGCGGGCCGCACCGTGCGCGTGAGCTTCGGCCGCTTCACGACGGAGCAGGACGTCGACTTCGCGATCGCCTGTTTCCGCAACGCGATCGAACAGTGTCGCGCGACGGCGTCGAACGGCTTCTGCGCGTCGCGGCAGATCACGCCGGCCGACCTGAAGGCGATCCGCACTGCCGGCTTCCGCTCGATCATCTGCAACCGGCCGGACGGCGAAGGCGACGCACATCCGGCGTTCGACGAAATCGCCGCGGCGGCCCGCGAACTGGGCCTCGAAGCACGCTACCTGCCGGTCGAGCGCGACCGCATCGGCGATGCGGAGATCGATGCATTCGGTGAACTGGTCGACACGCTGCCGAAGCCGGTGCTCGCGTACTGCCGCAGCGGCAGCCGCTCCAGCATGCTGTGGAATCGCCTGTCCGCCCGACGCTCGGCGCTGGCCTCGGCCTGAACCCGTCGCGCGGGTGGTGTCGCCGCTCTGCTGCTCGCCGGTCGCGTTCGACGCGCACCGGCTCGTAACGCTCAGCAACTTCACCGGCGTCGGTGGCGGCGCTGCGCGCGCCAGGCCGTCTGGCGCCTGTCGTTCATCTTCCGGCGGCCGGTGCGAAGCATGTCGCACCGGCCGCCGCCCTGCCTGCTACGTCACTCGTCCTGCTGGTCCTGCTGCGCCTGCACCTGCCGCTGCCGGATGAACTGCCGCACGTCGTTCATCGTCACGCGGCCGGTGTGCTTCGCATCGATCTCGTCGAAGTGCTTCGACACGAAGCCGAGACCGTTGCTCTGCGCCTGCGCCTTCGTCACGGCCGCGCCGTTGCTCAGCACCGTATTGGCGCCGAGCCGCGCATCGACACGCTGCTGCGCCTGCTGCTGCAGCGTCGCGCCGGTCGACGGCAACACCGGCGCCGCGCGCGTGGCAGGAAAGAACGGCCCGTCGACACCGTGCCCGCCGCGCGGCAGCTTCACCGGCGCCACCGCCTGCGGCGGCAACGCGTAGGCACTGCTCATCACGGCACCGAGCACGATCAACGGGGACATACGCCGCATCAATTTGATTAGGGACATGATCGCTCGCATTCAATGGATGAAGAGAGGGTTCCTTTGACAAGGAGTCCGTCGCTCGGGGCCGCTCACGGCGCCGCCGCCAGCGTCGTCCCGGCGGTCGCGCCGGGGACGCTGCCGGTCGGTACGCTCGGCGGGTTTTCATCCGGCCACGGCGGCGGCAGCGTATGCAGCGTCAGCGCCGTCGGAATCCGCGCGCCCTTGTAGAACGTCTTCAGGTCCCGCTTCATCTGCGGACGGGCGACGTCGTCCAGGTAGATCATGTGGCCGCCCTGGAAGAAGTTCACCTGCAGCTTCGGATTCAGGCCCTTCACCGTCTGCAGCCGCGCGAGTTGCTTCTCGGTGTTGAAGAACGGCGTCGCGAGATCGTGGAAGCCGTTCTCCGCGAGCACACGAAGCTTCGGGTTGAGCTGCAGCGCACCGAGCAGATCGGGGATCGTGTCGGGCATCGGCTGGCCGTCGTGCGAGAAGTCCCAGACCTCGATGATGTTGTCGTTCAGCGGCAGGTAGGTCGCGTTCGGTGCGGTGTAGCCGAGGTAATCCGGCATCTGCGTCGCGAGCGCGTTCGTGAACGGCTGCGAAATCAGGATGTCGGACGGATCGCCGTCGTCCTGCAGCCGCGGATCGGAGTTCGGCAACGACACGCGGCCGTCATACCGGCCGATCGTCGTGCCGGGCAGCAGGCTCGTGCCGAACGGATTCGCGTTGAAGTAGCCGCGCAGCGCCTGCTGCGTGAGGCTCGACGGGATCGACCACAGCTTCAGCGTCGCATCGCTCGGGAACACCGGCGTGCCGAGCGCATCCGGAATGCCGAGCTGGCTCAACACCCACGACTGCGAATACTTCTGCAGCTGGTTGTAGATCAGCGTCGTGAACAGTTCCGTCTGCAGTGCGTACAGATCCTGGTTCACCGGCGCCGGCGACACCTGGTTGAAGTACGCCGCGACCGCCGCATAGCCGGGCAGATAGCCGGCCACCGTATCGGTGTCGAGCAGCAGCCCTTCCGTCGACTGCGTGATCGCGACCGCCTCCACCGCATCCGCGAAGTAGTTCAGGATCGCCGACTGCAGCACGATGCCCGTCAGGTGCACGCCGGCCGATTCGAGCGCGAGCGCGAGCATGTCGGTACGCGGCGTGCCGTACGATTCGCCGTACAGGTAGATCGGCGACGTGCCGCGGCTGTTGACGTTCAGGTAGCGCTGGATGAAGTCGCGCATGATGTTCACGTCCGCATCGGAACCCCAGTACTTCTGGTTGGTGTTCGGCAACACGGCTTCCGACAGCCCGGTGCCGGGCGGGTCGATGAACACGAGGTCGGTGGTATCGATCAGGCTTTCGGCGTTGTCGACGAGCGGATAGTTCGGCCAGTTGCTGCCGAACAGCGGATCGGGCGTGGCGACGCGGGTCGGCGCGAACGAGCCGAGCCGCAGCCAGATCGACGACGAGCCGGGGCCGCCGTTGTAGACGAACGTGACGGGGCGCGGCTTGCCGTTCGTGCTCGGCGCGGTGTACGCGACATACGACATCGACGCTTCCGCATTGCCGTTCGCGTCCTGCGCGGTCAGGTGGCCGGTGGTCGTCGTGTAGTTGACGGTCGTGCCGCCGTTCTTCCACTGGTAATGCATGACGGCCGCTTTCTCGGACACCTGCGCGGGCGCGAGGCCGTCTGTCGCATTCATCGAATACGCGACCGGGTCGACGTAAGGCTGGTTGGCCGGCGTCTGCGCGCCGGCCGCCTGTTGCGCGCCGGCCTGTGCGCTGGCGGTGGCTTGCGCGAGGCTCGACGCGCCGACGGACGACGAATCGTCGCCGCCGCACGCCGCGAGCGCCAAGGTCATGACGGTCAATGCACCTAGCCCGGCCAACCGGCCGTGACGGCCACGGCGGCTGCCGGTACAGCTCCTGTCTGGTTTCATCTCTGTCCTTTGGTTCGGATACCGCTTCACACAGGCCGCCAACGCCTGCGAAACGCGCAGACCGACCCGCCACTCGCGTTGCACGGTCGGCAGTCGGCGGTTGGGGATTGGACTTCTAAGAGACTGAACTTGATACAGACACAGCAAACTGCTGGCGAGATTGGTGCTCGGACGCCCCCTGCAGTTTGGACAACTTTTATATGACCCAAATTTACGACAACACAAAAATAGGCGGTGCTGCGCCGCGTTGTCAAAGATCATTCGGATATTAAAAATCCCGCGATAATGCTAACGGCGGACAGTGTCTGCCAATTGAAAGAAAGCGGGATTATTTGTGCGTTGCGGGCTTTATCGGCAATCATTCGCCGGAATCGGCGCTTTTGCCGTATGGAACGGAATCCTTTGCCGGCGTTGATGCAGCGCCTCGCAAGCCTTCAGATCGCCGGGATTATTCTTTCATTTTAATTATCAGCGACCGATTAATTCGGCATGACGGCAGGCATGGAACGCCATTCAATGATTCGAGCGCTTCAATCGTTATTCGATCATGGCGCCGATTCGCGCGACGCCATCCATAAAATACCGATTTCTGCCATTCCGTAAAAATTCAGCGGCATTATTTACCCGCGACACGCGCGGCCGGCCGCGGTGCGACGACGCGCGGCATGCAAACCCGCCGCACCGCAGATCACGCGGTCGCGTACGCGCACGACCGAAGCATACGAAGTGCCGATCGGTTCGAACGGCGAGGAGTGCGAACGGTTGGATGCTTCGCAGCAGATGATCGAAAACGACACGTACGTGACGCCGCCGCGCGCACGCCGCTTGCTACCCCGCACGTCGCAAGCATCCGCCACGCCCGCGCGTTCCCCGCACGACGAACGGGGACCGAAGCGCAAGCTTGCCGAAAGCGACCCGCTCGGCTAGACTGCTTTCCGTCTTTGGGGAGTAGCCTGCTTTCCGCCCCCGGAAAGCGAACGCGTCAACACACTCGGCCTGCGGCCGTGGCGCGTTCGGCCTGATCGGCTTGGCGAGACCATGGGCGCATCGCGTCGTTCCTGGTCGGACGTCGGCGGATGTGCCATGGTTCGTCAGCGTCCGACCACGGAGTCCCCATGTTCGTCCCCGCTCTCTCCTCACATGCCGCCGCTGCCTGCGGAGGTGCCGCATGACCTTGATGTTCGTCGAACTGGCGTTCATGCTGGTCGTCATCCTCGTCGCCGCCGAAGTCTTCACCAATGCGCTCGAACATCTCGGCGAACGTCTGAAGATTTCCGAAGGCGTCACCGGGTCGCTGTTCGCGGCCGTCGGCACCGCACTGCCCGAAACGATGGTGCCGCTGCTCGCGCTGGCGGGCGGCACCGCGAACCAGGCCGTGAACGAGGAGATCGGCGTCGGCGCGATTCTCGGCGCGCCGCTGATGCTCGCGACGCTCACCACGTTCCTGATGACGCTCGCGGTGATCCGCTCGCGCGGGCTGCGCGGCACGATCGCGCCCGAACGCACGGGCTTCGTGCGCGACATGAACACCTTCCTCGCCGCGTTCTCGCTCGCCACCGTCGCGATGTTCGTTCCGCATCACAACTGGGCCGTGCGCGGGCTGCTCGCGGTGATGCTGGTCGGCATCTACGTGATGTACGTCGTGGTGACGTTCCGCGCGTCGAGCCAGCTCGTCGATGCCGGGCACGGCACCGAGGCGCCGCATGCGATGTTCCTGGCGCGTACGGGCCTGCCGACCAACCTGGCGACCATCGCGCTGCAATTGTTGCTCGGCGTCGCGCTGCTGGTCGGCGGTGCGAAGGGTTTCATTCACGGCGTGGAAGGCGTGTCGCACGCGCTCGGCGTGTCGGCACTGCTGCTGTCGCTGATCATCGTGCCGATCGCGACGGAATTGCCGGAAAAGATCAACAGCGTGCTGTGGATTCGCCGCGGGAAGGATACGCTCGCGTTCGGCAACATCACCGGCGCGATGGTGTTCCAGGGCACGCTGCTGCCGGCGATCGGCATCATGCTGACGCCGTGGGAGCCGCGCCCCGAAGTGCTGACCGGCGTGATCATCACGCTCGCGGCGGCCGTGTGGCTGCGCATCAATGCGCGCACGCGCGGGCTCGCGGTGTGGGCGTTGCTCGCGAACGGCGCGGGCTATGCGGCGTACCTGGTGCTGGCGCTGACGCGCTGAACGCGTCGGGCTGTGTCAAGCCGCGTTCGGCCGCGCGTCGGCCTGCAGCACCCGCTGCACCGCCGGCCGCGCCCGCACCCGCTCGTACCACGCGCGCAGATGCGCATACCGGGTGAGGTCGATATCCGCGTGGTACACGGAGCGCATCCATACGGCCTTGCCCCAGCCTGTCAGCGCGAACAGGTACGCATCGGCGACCGTGAACGTGTCGCCCGTCAGGAACGCGTTGCCGTCAAGCTGGCGGTCGATCCACGCAAAGCGACTGTCGAGCTTCGTTCTCGCCGGGTCGACGTACTGCCCCGCCTGCACCGCATACAGCAGCGGAATGAAACCCTTGTGGATTTCCGCGGAGAGGAAGTTCAGCCACTCCATCAGCCGATAGCGGGCGAGCGTGCCGTACGCGGGCGCAAGTGCGGCGTGCGGACACAGATCCGCGAGATACTGCGCGATCGCCGGCCCTTCGCGCAGCAGCGTGCCGTCGTCGAGTTCGAGCAGCGGCACGTAGCCGAGTTCGGTCACGTCGTAGTAGTTGCGTCCGTCCTCGAGCACATGCTTGCGCGGGTCGACCTTGACGATCTCCGCGTCGAGGCCGCCTTCGCGCAGCACGATGCAGATGGCCTGCGAACAGCTGCCGGGAGCGTGATAGAGCTTCATGCGTGTCCTTCGTTTCGTTGTCCGTGTATCGATTCGCCGCGACGCGGGCGCTACTATCTCGCATCGGCGCAGCGCCGGGAAGACGGCAGTCGTTTGTGCCGTAGTCACAAAAAATTTACCGACCGGGGTTCAGCAGGATGAAAACGAGTGCGACAGGATGTTCCGTTGAAGAAGCGATGCGCCTGCTCGGCGGCCGTTGGCGGCTGCTGCTGGTGTCGTACCTGCTCGACGGGCCGCGGCGCTTCAGCGACCTGCGGCGCGACATGCCCGGCATCTCGCAGCGGATGCTGACGCTCGACCTGCGCGCGCTGGAAGACGCAGGGCTCGTGCGGCGCACCGTCTATCCGGAAGTGCCGGTGCGGGTCGAGTACGATCTGAGCGCGGACGGCGACCGGCTGCGGCCGGTGGTCGACGTGATGCGCGAATTCGGGCTGTGGCTGAAGGCGCGCGATGCCGATGCGCCGTGCGATGCCGCTTCGACGCCCGACGCCGCGACTGCGATCGAAACGGCAACCCGCTCCCCCCGATAACCCCGATAACCCCGATAACCCCGATAACCCATTACCCAGGAACCCCCGTTCATGGAACTCCATGCCACCATCGGCGCGGCAACGTCCGACCTCGACGACGACGACAGCTTCGCCAACATCTACTGCCACGATGCGGAGCAGGACTATTGCTTCGCGCTGTCGCGCTTTCCGGACGACGCGCTGATCGAGGTGATGGTGCGCGACCAGATCAACGCGCGCGTGAAGGATCTGTCGGTGCGCCTGACCGACACCGCGATCGTCGTCGAACTCGAACCCGCCGTCGCCGCACGGCTCGACGGCCACACGCGCTACGTGATCCATCTCGCGCCCGGCCAGTACGATCCGGTCGCACTGCGCGCCGCGCTGAAGGAAATCTTCGTCGGCAAGAGCGGTTACCAGGACGACACCGCACCCAGCTAGGCATCGCCGGCCCGTTCATCCCCGCCGTCGCTCCCGCGCCTGCCCGTGACGTGCTCGTCGCCCTTTCCCACATAGTGAGCGCGTGACGTCCCATTAATAGGGATGCCTGTTCAAATGTTGACGCACCGCGCGCCACGGCTCTAACGTTCGCTCCAACGCCATTCGATCCGGCCGCCCCGCTCGCGGGCGACGGCCGGGCACAGAACACAGGAGACGACCGTGGCCCCTTCCGCGTCACGCACCCATGCCAACCCGCCGGAACGACAGCCCGCCCACGCCGGCGCCGCGTCCGACGCCGCCGCCCGCGCGCCCGCGGCACAGACCGCGCAGCCGAGCCGCAAGCGCCTGCTGATCCTCGCGCTGCTGTTCGTCACCGTCGTGATCAACTATCTCGACCGCAGCAACCTGTCGATCGCCGCGCCCGCGCTGTTCAAGGAGCTGAATATCGATCCGGTGCGCGCGGGCCTCGTGTTCTCCGCGTTCGGCTGGACCTATGCGCTGATGCAGATTCCGGGCGGCTGGCTCGTCGACAAGGTGTCGCCGCGCATGCTGTATGCGGGCGCGCTCGCGCTGTGGTCGGCCGCGACGCTGCTGCTCGGTTTCGCGGGTTCGTTCGTCGGGCTGATCGTGCTGCGCCTCGCGGTCGGCGCGCTCGAAGCGCCGGCCTATCCGATCAACAACCGCGTGGTGACGACCTGGTTCCCGACCCGCGAACGCGCGAGCGCGATCGGCGGCTACACGTCGGGCCAGTTCGTCGGCCTCGCGTTCCTCACGCCGGTGCTCGCGTGGCTGCAGGTGCATCTCGGCTGGCACATGGTGTTCGTCGCGACCGGCCTTGCCGGCATCGCATGGGCCGCGATCTGGTATGCGGTGTATCGCGAGCCGCGCGCGTTCCGTGGCGTCAACGCGGCCGAGATCGCGCTGATCCGCGACGGCGGCGGGCTCGTCGATCTCGAGGACCGCGTCGCGGCGCGCAGCGAGCGCGCACCGTCGACGTGGCGCGACCTCGGCGTCGTGCTCGGCCGACGCAAGCTGTGGGGCATCTACCTCGGCCAGTTCGCGCTGAACTCGACGCTGTGGTTCTTCCTCACGTGGTTCCCGACCTACCTCGTCAAGTATCGCGGCATGGACTTCATCAAGTCGGGCTTCCTCGCGTCGCTGCCGTTCCTCGCCGCGTTCGTCGGCGTGCTGTGCTCGGGCGTGCTGTCGGACTGGCTGATGCGCCGCGGCGCGTCGCAGGGCTTCGCGCGCAAGCTGCCGATCATCTCGGGGCTGCTGATCTCGACCTGCATCATCGGTGCGAACTACGTGACGTCGACGGGCTGGGTGATCGCGTTCATGACGATCGCGTTCTTCGGCAACGGCTTCGCGTCGATCACGTGGTCGCTCGTGTCGGGGCTCGCGCCCGCGCGGCTGCTCGGCCTCACGGGCGGCGTGTTCAACCTGATCGGCAACCTGTCGGCGATCGCCACGCCGATCGTGATCGGCCTGCTCGTGGACGGCGCGGACTTCTCGCGCGCGATCACCTACATCGCCGCAATGGCGCTTGCCGGCAGCCTGTCGTACGGGTTGCTGGTCGGCAAGGTCGAACGCATCGACGCATGAGCGTGCGCGCGGCACGGGCGGGCCGCCCACGCCGCGCGGCCGGCCCGCATCCGGCGGATCAGAACCGCTGAAACCCGTCGCGCGCGAGCGCGTACGGCGTGCCGGCCACGTAGTCGAGCACGCACGCGTCGGTATCGATGCCGACGGTCAGCAGCGTTTCCCAGCGCTCGGTGTCGGGCATCGACAGGTCCGGATGAAAGCACACCACCGCCTGGTCGCCGGCCGCCCCGCACATCGCCGCCGCGCGCGCACGCACGTCGGTGCCCGTCATCCCGCTCACGACGTCGTTCAGGTACGCGAAGCGTTCGCGCGTGGTCGAGCTGTCGGGCATGCACTCGCCGCCGCTCAACGCGCGATCGAGGAAGTGGTTCGTATGCAGCAGCCAGCCGTCCGGACGCGGCACCACCACGCCGACGCCCGACGGGCTCAGCTCGATGCTCGCCGCGCGCGGGTTCGCGTCGTGCCGCGTGAACACGGTCAGCACCGTCGATGCGCTCACGCGCGCGGTGCGCGCGATGTCGATCGCTTCCTGCACCGTCGTCGCGTCTTCGAGCAGCCGTCGCGCGATCGCGTGCACGGGCACGCCCGCGCTGTCGTTGTCGCTCGCGTGATGCAGGATGTTGAAGTGCAGCCCGAGCCCCGCGTCGTTCACGCCGAGTTTCGCGAGCATCCCGCATTCGGTGAACAGCTTGACGGTGCGGCCGTGCGGCGTGGCGAACCGCATCAGCAGCCCCTGCGGCGCGAGGCTGTCGTGCCAGTCCCACGTCTGCAGCGTGCGCGGTGCGTGCGGGCCGGCCGGCGCGTAGACCGTCGTCGAGCACTCGCCTTCGGCCGACGCGGGCGCGGTGGCGAGAATCTCGGTGCGCGCGTTCAGGCACGCGAGCTGCCAGCGCGGCAGGTCGACGCCGTCGGCGATCGCGTCGACTTCGGCGGCCAGACGCGGGCACCACGCGCCGAGCGCGGCGACGCTCGCTTCGCCGATCTCCCGCGCCCGCTGCGGCGCGATGCCGAGCTTCGGGAAGAACGCGAGATACAGCGCGACCGTGTCGCGGATCGCCGGCGCGAAGCGCTCGCCGATCAGGCGGCCGCGCTCGCGCGGATCGGTGACGTCGGTCACGAAGGTGTGCAGCTTCAAGGTCGAATCTCCTGTGTGAAATGCGTTGCGGGCCCGCGCGGCCCGCAACGTGATGCATCGTGCAAACTGACCGACCGGCACACGCGCCGGCCGGAGCGGAAAAAACATCAGAACGAATAGATGAACTGCATCCCGGCCAGGTCGTTGCTGCGCGAGTACGACCCGTCGTTCTTCACGAATACCGGATGGTTCGCCGCGTCGTGCCGGTATTCGAGCTTCACGGTGATCTGCTGCGTCGGATAGAACAGCAGGTCGGCCGTGATCGCATAGCGCTGCGCGCCCTTGCACTCGGTGCCGTTCGTCGACGAACCCTGGAAGCACGCCGGATCGATGCCGAAGCCGCTCGACCCGTTCACCGACGGATTGCCGCCCGCGAGCCCGTACTGGATGTTCGTGCCGCCGCCGCCGTTCGACGTGTTGTTCAGGTAGTCGAAGCGCAGCGTCGCGCCCATGCGGCCGACCCACGACGTCGTCCACTTGGTATGGCCGAGCAGCGACATCCCGTACCAGCGCGCGGTGCCGCCGTTCCATGCGCCCTTCTGCAGTTCGCCGTAGTCCACCTGTGCGTTGACCTGCGTCTTGTCGTGCGTATAGGTGACGTCGGCTTCCACGTACTTGTAGAGGCCGGTCGGCGACGAACCGTTGCACTGGTAGCCGTAACCGCCCGCCTGCGCGCACGGCGAGAACAGCGACTGCCGGCCGAGCATCCCGGACACGCCGAAGTCGAACGCGGTCGACGTCGCGTTGTCGAAGCGCGCGGTGATCGTCGGCGTCCAGTTGGTTTTCGTCGTGTTGTTCGCCGCGTTCGCGATCGCGCCGGCGGTGCGCAGCACCTCGTTGCCGATCACGACCTGCCAGAAGCGCGTCATCGCCGCGTTGGAGCCCTTCAGCCCGACGCCGATCAGGTTGCCCGGCTCGCTGAAGTCGTACAGCAGTCCGTGCGTGAGCGTCAGCATCTGCGTCGACGGCTGCACCTCGTAGCCGGCGAGGCTCGGCATCATCCCGATCTCGAACGTGCGCGTCGTGCTGAGCGGCACGGTAACCACCGCCTGCGTGACGATGTTGTTGCCGACGCCGCCGTGCGAATTGCTGAACACGTTGCCGAAACCGCGGTTCGGCTGGATCACGACCTCCGCCGACGGTGCCATCGGGCCGACGCCGAAGGTCTTCTTGATGTCGAGGTAGACGTCGCCGATCGTGCTGTTGAAGTAGTCGTACGCGCCCGGGTCGTGATTCAGGAACTGGAAGCCGGACGTGCGCTGCGCGCGGTTGAACAGGTACACCGGATCGACGTAGCCGGTGATGCTCAGGCCCGCGAGCGGGCCGGTGGTCGCCGCTTCCTGCAGCGAGTCGACCTTCAGCGATGCGTTCGCGATCTGCTCGCGCATCTGCTGCAGGTCGTCGTTCGTGAAGGCCGGCGCTGCATCGGCGGCCGGTGCGGCAGCCGTTGCCGTGCTGATCGAGCCGATCTTCGCGCCGCCCGAAGCGGCGGCGGCAGCCGTTGCCGCGCCGGCGGGCTGCGCCGCCAGCATGCTCGCGCGCAGTTCGTTCACCTGCTGCTGCAGCGCGGTGACCTGCGCCTGCAGCGCCTGCATCCTGCTCGCGTCGGTTGCCCGCGGCGTGTGCGCGAATGCGCAAGCCGCTTCGAACGCAAGCACGCACAGCGCCGTCATGTGTGTGATTTTCATGGTGTGGGTGGTCGTCGGGACGCGCGCGCCCCCGCCCGCCGCGATCAGCGGCGGGGCGCGCGAAAGGTACATGGGAGTGAAAAGACGCAGCGGCCGGCTTACTCGGTCTTCAGCTTCGTCCAGAGCCGGTTCTGCAGGCGCATCAGCTCGGGCGGCACCGGCTTGCTGAGGCTCAGCCTGCGGATCACGTCGGCGGGCGGGAACACGGCCGGATCGCTCGTCACTTCGGCGCGCACCAGATGCCGCGACGACGGCACGGCCGACGGATACGACGTGTCGTTCGTCAGGTTCGCGCTCTCCTTCTCCGACAGCACGAAGTTGACGAACTTCAGCGCGGCGTCCGGATGCGGCGCATCCTTCGGCACCGCCATCATGTCGAACCACATCGCGCTGCCTTCGGTCGGGATCACGTACTTGATGTGATACGGCTTCTTCGCGGCGGCGGCCGCGATCCGCGCGGAGTTCACGTCGCCTGACCAGCCCAGCGCGAGGCAGATGTCGCCGCCCGCGAGATCGTTGATGTAGCTGCTCGAATTGAACTGCGTGATGTACGGCCGCACCGTCTTCAGCAACTCGTACGCGGCCTGGTAGTCGGCCGGGTTCGTCGTGTTCGGGTCCTTCTTCAGATAGACGAACGCCATCCCGAACGCATCGACCGGCGAATCGAGCACCGACACGCCGCAGTGCTTCAGCTTCTGCGCGTATTTCGGATCGAACAGCAGCGCCCAGCTGTCGAGCGGCGCGTCGTTGCCGAGCGCGGCCTTCACCTTCTCGACGTTCATTCCGAGGCCATCCGTGCCCCACGTCCACGGAATGCCGAACTGGTTGCCCGGGTCGTCCTTCGCGAGCACCTTCATGATGTCCGGATCGAGCAGCCCGTAGTTCGGCACCTGGCTCTTGTCGATCTTGCGGTAGAGGCCGGCCTGCAGCTGCCGCGCCCAGAAGATGTCGGACGGCACGACGACGTCGTAGCCCGACGTGCCCGACAGCAGCTTCGCCTGCAGCGTCTCGTTCGAATCGAACTCCTGATAGACCACCTTGATGCCGGTCGCCTTCTCGAAGTTCGCGATCGTCGCCTTGCCGATCGAGTTGCCCCAGTTGTACACGTTGACGACGTCCGCCGCGTGCGCGGCCGGCATGCCGGCCCACAGGCAGCCGCCCAGCGCGAGCGCCGCGCATGCCGTTCCCAGATGCTTGCCCCAATCCCCTGCCATGGTTTCCTCCGTCGATGTCGTGATCCGCTCGCGACGAGCGGTGTGTGCTTCGGTCCGGGAAAATGTAGCCAGAGGAAATTGGCCGGTCTGCCCTGCCAATAGGGGGACACGCCGCACAATCGGCGCGTCCGGTTCCGGCCGGATGCGCGGGCCGACGAACGGCGCAAGCCGGTTGAAAGCCTCCGCCGTCGCTTCGTCAGGCCGGGCCGGGCCAGCCGGGCCGACGCTCAGGATGCCTGCACGCCGGTACGCACGCCGAAGTCGTCGCCCACGTGCGTGATGCGCCCGCCCATCATCGTCAGCGCGACGTCGATGCGGCCGATGTCGTACTGGCCGACTTCGAACAGGTCGTTTTCGAGCACGACGAGATCCGCGCGCTTGCCGCGCGTGAGCGAGCCGACTTCGTGCTCCATCCCGAGCTGGTACGCGCCGTGTATCGTGTACGCGGCGATCAGTTGCGGAATGCTCAGGCGCTCGGCGATGTCCGGGAACACCGGCGCATCGGGCTCGCCGGCAAGCTGGCGCGTATGGCCCGACTCGATGTGTTCGAGCGGCTTGTGCTGGCAGCGGCACTGGCACGCGAGGCCATCCATGCCGATCGACACCGTCACGCCTGCGTCGACGAACGTGCGGAACTTGTACATGTTGCTCCATCGCTCGTGGCCGTAGTGGTCGCGCAACTGCTCGGTGTACGCGTCGACCACGCCCCACTGCAACTGCGTGTTCGCCATCACGCCGGCGCGGCGAAAGCGCGGGATGTCGTCCGGATGCGTGAGGAACGCATGCGTGATCACGTGGCGGCGATCGCGCGGCGGGTTCGTGCGGTTGACCGCGTCGAAGCCGTCGAGCGCCATCCGCACGGCCGCGTCGCCCACGCAATGCACCATCACGTTCGCGTTCGCACGATCGGCTTCGACCAGGTAGCGGTTGAACGTCTCGGCCGGCATCGTCGGCGCGCCGCAGGTGTCCGGGCGGTCCGCGTACGGTTCGAGCAGGTACGCGGTGTGGTTCGCCTCGGTGCCGTCGAGGAACAGCTTCAGCGCGCGCGCCTTCACGAGCGGCGAATCGTACCGCTCGCGGTATTCGACGAGCGTGCCGACGGGGTCGTCAGCCTCGCCGATCACCGCGACGCTGCCCACCACGCGCAGCTTCAGGTCGCCCGCGCGCTCCATCGTCTGCAGCGTCTCGTACAGCAGCGACTGGTCGCCGCTCGCGTCGAAGAAGCCCGCGTCGAACACGGTCGTCACGCCGGCCGCGCACAGCTTCTTCTGCCACGGCGGGATCGATTTCAGGTACAGGTCGATGCCGGTCGGCAGCAGGCCGGCCGCGCTGATCCGCTGCAACACCAGCGAATACGCGGCGCCGTCGACGATCAGGCCGGTCGGCTCGCCGGTCACCGCATCCTTCTCGAACCAGCTCGCGCCTTCCTGCACCGGCGGCGTCGCCGCATCGATGCCGGCGATCTCCAGCGCCTTCGAGTTCACCCACATCGAATGGAAGTCGGTCGACAGCAGGCACACCGGGCGATCCGCGCAGATCGCGTCGAGCGTCTGCCTGCGCAGCAGCGCGGGCGGAATCGTCGCCTGCACCCAGCCCATCCCGGTGATCGCCGGCTCGTCCGGGTGCGAGTCGACGTACGCGCGCAGCGCGGCGAGCACCTTCTGCGGATCCTCGTAGTTCACGAACGCCTGGAACGCGAACGCGGTCGTCTCGAAGTGCCAGTGCGATTCGACGAAGCCCGGCAGCACGAGCCGGCCGGCCGCATCGACGACCTTCGTGTCCGCCCCGACGCAAGCCTGCACGGCCGCCGTATCGCCGACGAAAACGATCCGGCCGTCGCGCACGGCGACGGCCTGCGCCCACGGCCGGTGCGGATCGACGGTGTAGACCTTCGCGTTGGTCAGAACGAAATCCGCCGGCGTCGAATCCGTTGCGGCGGGCGTCGGTTGCATCTGCATGGCCTGTCCTTTCTGTTGATCAGGTTTTCGAAGTGCTTTCACTATAGGCAGACGATTCGCGGCGGTATGCCCCCCCGCCGCCGGGGCTTCGGCGAATTCCGGCCGCCGCGCGCGCAGGCTTGTCGTCGTTTTGGGGACAACGCTTGAAATTCGTGGGGCCGATCCGGTGAATTCCCGGCTGACGCGTGCACGGCGTTCGCGTAACGTCGCGCTGTCCCCTGACCGCCGATGCCCGACCATGCGACTTCTCCAGCCCGACCCGGCCGCCCGCGGCCACTACCTGATCGGCGTGCGCCCCGACACGCTCGGCGCGACGCTGCGCGCGGTCGGCACGCCGGATTTCGTCGGCGCGGTCACCGAGTTCGTCAACGACAGCATCGACGCCGACGCCGTGCACCTCGAACGCTGGCGCGCGGATGCGGGCAGCACGTCGGGCTTCGTCGTCGAATGGCTCGGCAGCGGCAGCCTGCGTTTCGCGGCCGATACGCTGCGCGTGATGGATGTCTACTATCAGGACTACTGCCTCGCCGACCCGCTGGTCGTGCCGCTGCGCGGCAAGCCCGGCACGCTGCTCGTGCAGCGCGACGTGGAAGGCATCGCGCAGGGCGAATTCCGCCGCCGGATCTTCGACGAACCGGGCATCGCGCAGGAATGCATGCTCGTGCACGGCAACGCGCACCTGCAATACGCGCTCGGGCTCGCGCGCACCGTCGGGCGGCCCGCGTTCACGAGGGACGAGCTGTTCCATTTCAGGCAGATGGTCGACCTGCTGTTCCCGATGTTCGAGCTGCATGCGCGCAGCTGCGCGGCGCGGCGCGTGGCGTCGGGCACGGTGAATACCGCGTCGCAGGCGCGCTTCGACGCGCGCCTCGAACGGCAGGACGTGCAACTGTCGCGCCGCGAGCACGAAATCTGCCGGCTGATGCTGTGCGGGCGCTCGGTGCCCGAGGCCGCGCAGCAGCTCGATGTGAAGCTGTCGACGGCCGAGTCGTACGTGAAGCGCGCGTTCGCGAAGCTCGGCGTGCGCACGCGCCGCGAGCTGTTCGACTGGGCGCTGGTCGATTGTTGAACGCGCGCCGTGCGTGGCCCTAAGCGGCCAGCGCGGCCGCCTTGATGTTGAACGCGCGCAGCAGATCCTCGCAGAACGCATCGACGATCGGCTTGTCGCTCGCGCTGCGCTTCATCGCGAGATGCAGCGGCACGTCGAAGCTGAACGTCGTGCGTCCGACGGCCTTCACGAGCCCGCGCTGCTCGAACGGCTCCGCGTAGTGCGCGGGCAGGTAGCCGAGATGGCCGCCCGACAGGATCAGGATCGTCGCGGCCTCGATGCTATCCGCGCTCGCGGTCACGCGGCGCTCGGGCAGCGGATACTGCTCCTCCGGCACCGGATAGGTGCGCCATACCCAGTCGTGCTGTTGCAGATCGTCCGCCGTCACCGGCCGCGACGCATGGAACAGCGGATGCCCGCGCCCGCAGTAGATCACCTGCTGCTCGGTGAAGAGCGGCGTGTACAGCAGCCCCGGCACGCGATGCCAGAAATAGCCGATCGCGAGATCGAGCTGGTTGTTCACGAGGCTTTCCTCGAGTTCCTGCGGCGACGCGACCTTCATCGCGAACGTGACGGCCTGGTCGCGCTTGCGGAATGCACCAATCGCATCGGCCACGCGCGCGTTCTCGACGAGCGGCGCCTGGCCGATCAGGCCGATCGACAGCGTGCCGACCAGCTTGCGGTCGATGTCGCGCACCCGCGCGACGAATTCGGAAGTGGCCGCGACGAGCGTGCGCGCGGTAGCCGCGAAGCGTTCGCCCTTCGACGTCAGGCGAAAGCCGCCGCGCCCGCGATCGCACAGCTTGAAGCCGACGCGCGCTTCAAGCGCCGACAGCTGCGTGCTGATGGTCGACTGCCGCACGCCGAGCGACGCCTCGGCGGCCGTGATGCCGCGTGCGTCGACGACGGCCAGAAAGACCCGGATGAGCCGGAGATCGAGATCGGAGGTATTCGAGAACATGCTTCAAGCCGCTGCGCGTGTGCGCGTTGCCGGGCCGGCGCGACACGCATCGCACGTCGCGCCGGGCGCCTTCGCCGATGAACCGAACCGGACGCGCGCCGCCATCGGCAGCGGCGCGCGTCGCAACCGTCACTCGGGCGCCGTCACCGCGAGCGCGCGCTCGATGCCGAACACGGCCGGCCGCAGCCGCCGGTAGCAGAGGAACGCCGCCGCGCACAGCACGATCGCCGCGATCAGCGCCGACTGCGTGCCCGCGCGCTCGATCAGCGAGCCGCCCGCGACCGAGCCGACGCCATAGCCGAGCGCGACGCAGCCCGGCGACAACGCGGCCGATTTGCCGACCAGGTCGTACTGCGGAATCGTCGCGTAGATCAGCAGCGCGCCGCCCGTCCAGCAGCCGATGAAGACAATCGCGCCGAGCGTGAACGTCACGGGCGATGCCGGCATCGCGAGCAGCACGGCCGCGACCGCGCAGCCGCCGAGGTTCACGAGCGCCCAGCGGCGCAGGCCGGCGCCCGCGCCGAGCTTCGGCATCGCCGCGCAGATCGCGAGGCTCGCGATGTTCGCGATGCCGAGCACGAGCGACACCGACTTGCCGCTCAGGCCCGCATCGGTGCCGATCTTCTCGAGGAAGGTCCACACGACGCCGACGCCGCCGTACAGCGCGAGCTGCGCGCACAGCACGAGCATCGCGCCCCGGCGGTCGATCCGGCCGGCGACGCCGCCCGGCGACGGAGCGGCCAGCGTCTCGCCGCGGCGAAACAGCGGCGCCGCGAGCACGAACATGCCGAGCACGCCCGCGACGAAGCCGAACACGCCGTGCGCGCCCCATGCGTCGCTCAACAGCGGAAAGACGTACGCGAGCAGCACCATGCTCCACGTCACCTGCCCCATCAGCATGATCCCGAGATTGCGCTCCGGCGCGCGCGAATACGACAGGTAGCGCAGCGCGATGCCGTTCAGCCCGCCCGAGCCGACGCCCGCGATGAACTGCAGGGCCGAATACGCGGCGAGCCCGTGCGTCGCGAGCGTGCCGAGGTTCGCGCCGGCCGCGAGCGTCACCGCGCCCGCGAGCACCCAGCGCACCGGCTGGCGGCCGAGCACGAACGCGACGAGCAGCGTGCCCGTCGATTCGCCGAGCACCTCGATGAAGCTCGACAGGCCGAGCGCCGCTTCGCCGAAGCCCCAATGACGTTCGACCTGCCCGACGATCGCGGGCAGGCCGAGGAAGACCGTCGGCCCGAGCATGCCGAGCAGCAGCATCACGACGACGAACAGCGCGCTTTCCTGCCGCGCTTCATCCCGCAGGTTGACTACATTCATCTGGTGTCTCTCTCCATGCCCGCGATGCGGGCCGTCCCCTCCGGGGATCGTTTTAACGTGTCGCCACGCGGTGACGGCGGCCCGGCGCGGGGCCGCCGCGCGGGCGCTCACATCGGGAAGCCCATCGCCTTGAGGCCGCTGATCCACGCGCGCTTCCAGCCGCCTTCGGCATCCGCGCCGTCGAACGCATGGAACGTGATCTTCGCCGCGAGCCAGCGCATCGGCTCCGGCGGGATGTAGCTCGGGCTCTGGTTCGCGATGTCGAGCTTGCGCTCGGGGCTGTCGCGATCGAACAGGATGTTCAGCCCCATGAACGCGCCGAACCGGCTCGCCGCGACGCCGAAGCCCGTATAGCCGGCGACGAACACGGCCTTGTCGCCGAGATAGCGCTTCGCGAACACCGAGCCGCGCGAGCAATAGTCGATCGGGCCGCCCCATGCGTGCGAGAAACGCACGTCGCTCAGTTGCGGGAACGTGCGGTAGAACGCCTGCGCGAGCCGGTAGTAGGTTTCGCGCCGGCCGTCCTGGTGCGGCTCCGGATCGCCGTCGAAGTGATAGCTGACCAGCCCGCCGAAGATGATGTTGTTGTCCTTCGTCAGCCGGAAATAGTTGAGCTGCGTGCGCGTGTCGTACACGCCCTGACGGTTCTTCCAGCCGATCCGCGCGAGCTGTTCGTCGGTGAGCGGCTCGGTCGCGAGCACGTGGTCGCGCACCTGCATCACGCGGCGGTTGATGTCGGGAATCCCGACCTTCGCGGTGCCGCTGCCGAACACGACGCGCGGCGCGCGCACGCTGCCCTTCGGCGTCTTCACGAATACCGTGCTGCCTTCGTCGGTCACGGTCACGAGCGGCGTGTGCTCGTACAGCTTCACGCCGAGCGTCAGCGCCGCGCGCTTGAGCCCCCACGCGAGCTTCGCCGGATGCACGATGCCGCTGCGGTTGCGCGACCACAGCGCACCCGCGAACAGCGGCGAATTCAGTTGTTCGAGCGTTTCGTCGCGATTCAGCAGCACGACGTCGTGGCCGTATTCGCGATGCAGGTCGTAGTCGCCCTTCAGATGCGCGAGGTGCTCGGGGTCGACCGCAACCGTCATCTCGCCGTTCCACTCGATGTCGGCGTCGATGTCGTAGCGCTTCAGCGCGTCCTCGAAACCGTCGAGGTTGCGATGGCCGAAGGCCTCGAGCTGCGCGATGTCGTTCGGGAACACGCGCACCGCGTTCGGCAGCCCGTGCATCACCGACGTCGAGATGATCCCGCCCGCGCGGCCCGATGCGCCGTGCGCGACCTTGCCGGCCTCGATCAGCACCACGTTCAGGTGCGGCATCTGCTCCTTCGCCTGCACGGCCGACCACAGCCCGGTGAAGCCGCCGCCGACGATCAGCAGGTCGGCCGTCACGTCGCCCGCGAGTTCCGGCTCGGCGGCCGGCGCGGCGGGGTTGTCGAGCCAGTACGGGAACAGCTTCGTATTCGCGAGCGCCGCCTCGACGCCCAATGCGACCGGCGCGCCACGCGTTGCGTCCGCCTGCACCGGTGCGCTCTCTCTTGCCTTGACTTCCATTTCCATGATCCCAGCCATTCCACGCGAAAAACGAAACCGCCGCCGGGCGCGCGTCACACGGACGACGACACCGCGGCGGCGGCTTCCGACATCACGACTTCTCGAGCAGCACGTAGAACTTCTTCGCGTCCTCGATCGTCTCCCAGCGGCCCGCGAAGCCGGCCGGCAGCAGGTAGCCCTGGCCCGGCACGAATTCCTTGCGGTTGCCTTCGACGTCGGTCAGCGCGATCCGGCCCTCGACGAGCCACACCGCTTCGTCGGCCGCGGTTTCCGGAAACTCCACCGAGCCGACCTTGCCTTCCCACCAGCCGATGAGGTAGCTGCCGCTCTTGCCTTCCGCTGCGCGCCAGTCGCTCTCGTCCATGCCGAAGTCGAGCTTCGTGAATTCGCCGATGCCTGCGCCGAGCGGCAGGATGTCCTTGATCAGTTTGGTCATCTGAATCTTTCGTCTCTTGAATGAAAAAAGCAGAGACAAAGTTACTCATTTACACTGCCCCGGTATGCCCCCCTCCGGGGGGGACAAGCGGTGTTTTCCGGGGCGAACGGATCGACAGGACACCCGACGGTGTTTCCCCCTAATGACGTCTGCGCCGCCGAACGCTACAATCGCGCCGCCTTTCACCCGGGGAACCGCATGCTGCTCAACGTGAACCCCTTCCACCGCGACAACGACCGCTTCAACGTATCGTTCAAGGCGCTGGGCGAGCTGATCGAGACGGTCGGCACGCCGCACTTCGTGCCGCGCCTCACGCAACTGCTCAACGAAGTGGTGCCGCTCGACGTCGCGCACGTCGAACGCTCGCGCGTCGACGGCTCGATGCCCACCGGCTATCGCTGCGAATGGATCGGCAGCAGCGGCATCGATACCGAATCCACCGAAATCTCCGACGTGATGACGCTCTACTACGAGCGCTTTCTCGACAGCGACCCGCTGTTCGCGGGGCTGCGCGGCAAGACGGGCACGATGCTCGTCGTGCGCGACATCGCGGCGATCCCGCCCGGCGAATTCCGCCAGCGGCTGTTCGACGACGTGCGGATCGGCCACGAATGCGTGCTCGCGCGCGGCACGCGCTATTCGCAGCAT
This sequence comes from Burkholderia metallica, assembly GCF_001718555.1. Taxonomy (NCBI): domain Bacteria; kingdom Pseudomonadati; phylum Pseudomonadota; class Betaproteobacteria; order Burkholderiales; family Burkholderiaceae; genus Burkholderia; species Burkholderia metallica. The sequence goes on along the minus strand of NZ_CP013403.1, from coordinate 302,034 downwards.
TCGATCGCGCTGGAGCGCGGCCGCGACCGGCCGCCGTTCACGCTCGACGAGATGAACCGCTTTCGCAGCATCAGCGACGTGCTGTTCCCGCTGCTCGAACTGCACGCGTCGACCACCGCCGTGCGGCGCATCGCGCACCCGACGCCCGACGTCCATCCGCTCGCGCAGTTCGACGCGCGCATCGCGGCCGACCGCGTGAAGCTGTCGAAGCGCGAATACGAAACCTGCAAGCACCTGCTGTCCGGCAAGACCGTGCCGGAGACGGCCGAAATCCTCGGCGTGCGCGTCGCGTCGGCCGAGTCGTACGTGAAGCGCGCGTTCGCGAAGCTCGGCGTGCGCACGAAGCGCGAACTCGCCGCGTGGGGATCGGCTGCCGCCGCGCGCCCTTTCTCCGGCCCGCACGACGGCGGCGCGCCGCCGGCCTTCCCGCGCTGATCGGTCCTCGCCGATACGGCCCTGAGTCGCGGCCCTGAGTCGCGGCGCGGCCGCGATCGGTGGCGCCGCGGTCGATGCAGCGGCGCCGTTCGCATTGAGCGTCGTCGATGTAAACGTTGCGACTTCAGGATCTTCGCGCGCGGGTTCTCCTCTACCATCGGCCGATCGCTTGACCTCAAAACAAGGAGACGGCCCCATGCCCCGCGAATTCAATCAGCCGATGGGCGGCAACGAGATGCCGCGCTTCGGCGGCATCGCCACGATGATGCGGCTGCCGCAAGCCGCGACGACCGACGGCCTCGACGTGTGCTTCGTCGGCGTACCGCTCGATCTCGGCACGTCGAACCGCTCGGGTTCGCGCTTCGGCCCGCGCCAGATCCGTACCGAATCCGTGCTGCTGCGCCCGTACAACATGGCCACGCGCGCGGCCCCGTTCGATTCGCTGCAGGTCGCCGACATCGGCGACGTCGCGACCAACCCGTACGACCTGAAGGATTCGGTGCGCCGTATCGAAGAGGCGTACGACGAGATCGTCGCGAACGGCTGCCGGCCGATCACGCTCGGCGGCGACCATACGATCGCATGGCCGATCCTGCGCGCGCTGCACCGGAAATACGGCAAGGTCGCCGTCGTGCACGTCGATGCGCACGCGGACGTGAACGACACGATGTTCGGCGAGAAGATCGCGCACGGCACGCCGTTTCGCCGCGCGGTGGAAGACGGGCTGCTTCAATGCGACAAGGTCACGCAGATCGGCCTGCGCGGCACCGGCTACCACGCGGACGATTTCGACTGGTGCCGCCAGCAGGGCTTCACCGTCGTGCAGGCCGAGGAATGCTGGAACAGGTCGCTCGCGCCGCTGATGGCGCAGGTGCGCGAACGCGTGGGCGACACGCCGGTCTACCTGAGCTTCGACATCGACGGCCTCGATCCGTCGTTCGCGCCCGGCACCGGCACGCCGGAAATCGGCGGCCTCACCGTGCAGCAGGGCCTGGAAATCGTGCGCGGCATGAAAGGCCTGAACCTCGTCGGCGCGGATCTCGTCGAAGTCGCGCCGCCGTACGACCCGACCGGCACCACCGCGCTCACCGGCGCGAACCTCGCGTTCGAGATGCTCTGCGTGATGCCGGGCGTCGCCTACCGCTAACCCGATCGACAGGATGCCCTTCATGTCCACCGCCGAGCTTTCCCGTTCCCCCGCCACCTTCGTGCTGCCCGCGGCGCACATCGCCGGCCGGCCCGTGCACGCGCCGGCCGACGCGCCCGGCGCGCCGATCTTCGACGCATCGACCGGCGCGGCGATCGGCTGGCAGGCATTCGCGACGGCCGCGCACGTCGACGCCGCGGTGCGCGCCGCGCGCGACGCATTCGCCGGCTGGCGCGACACGCCGCCCGTCGAACGCGGCCGCATCCTCGCGCTGATCGCGGCGCGCGTCGAGGCGTCGCGCGAGCGTCTTGCCGCGCTGCAGATGCAGGTGAGCGGCAAGCCGCCGTTCGAGGCCGACGCCGATGTCGGCGACGTCGTCGCGACTTTCACGTATTACGCCGCGCTGTGCGAAGAGCCGGCGCTGTTCGCGGCCGAGCCGGTCGCGCTGCCGAGCGACGCCGTCACGGCCGAGCGCTTTTACGACGCCGTCGGCGTCGCCGCGCTCGTGATGCCGTGGAATTTTCCGATGGTCACGACCGCGTGGAAACTCGCGCCCGCGCTCGCGGCCGGCTGCGCGGTCGTGCTGAAGCCGTCCGAGCTCACGTCGCCCGCCGAGCACGCGCTGCTCGACCTCGTCGCCGAAGCCGGCGTGCCGGCCGGCGTCGTCAACGTCGTGAACGGCGGCGCCGACGTCGGGGCGGCGCTGACCGCGCATCCGCTGATCGACAAGATCTCGTTTACCGGCAGCACGGCCGCCGGCCGCAAGGTGATGCAGACGGCCGCCGTCGACATGAAACGCGTGACGCTCGAACTCGGCGGCAAGTCGTCGCTGATCGTGCGCGACGACGCCGATCTCGACGTCGCGGTGTCGCTCGCGGTCGCGGGTGCCTTCACGAACGCGGGCCAGATGTGCTCGGCCACCGCGCGCATCCTCGTGCACGACAGCGTGTACCGCCGCTTCATGGCCGCGTTCGAGACGGCCGTGCGTGCGCTCGTCGTCGCACCGCCCGCCGCGGAACAGGTCGCGATGGGGCCGCTGATCTCGGCCGCGCAGCGTGCCCGCGTCGAGGCGATGCTCCAGCACGGCATCGATGCGGGCGCACGCGTCGCGTTCAGCGGCCGGGTCGCGGATACGGGCGGTGCGGGCTTCTTCATGGCGCCCGTCGTGATCGCCGAGCCGGCGGCCGACAACCCGCTGTGGACCGACGAAGTGTTCGGCCCCGTCGCGTGCGTGAAGTCGTTCCGCACCGACGACGAAGCGATCGCGCTCGCGAACGACACGCGCTACGGGCTCGTCGCGACCGTCGTCACGCGCGATGCGGCCGCCGCGAAGCAGTTCCGCCAGCGCGTGCGCGCGGGGCTCGTGTGGATCAACGCGCCGCAGCTCATCTATCCGCACGTGTGCTGGGGCGGCTTCGGGCTCAGCGGAATCGGCCGCGAACTCGGTGTCGCGGGGCTGCGCAGCTATCAGGAACTGCGTCACGCGATGTACGCGATCGACTGACCAGTGCGGCCGTTCAGGCCGTTGGCGGCACCGTGTCTCGCGGCACGGTGCCGTTTTTTTCGCTTCATGGATTTCCGGAGCGCGGCCCGACAACCGGCGTTCGTCGGTCATGCGTCCGCAGGCGCGCGCCACCCTCAATGCGACAGCGCCGCGGCATGATCGTGCTCGCGCAGCGGGCCGGGAATCTCACACGCCGCGAGCCCGCCCTCGCCGATCCACGCGCGCGTGCGTTCCGCGGCCTTGTCGATCAGTTGCGCGCATTGCGAGTAGTCATAGGACGACACCTCGAGCGGGCAGAGCGGCGGCACGACATGGATTTGCGCGCGGGCCCCGTACAGCTCCAGATCGCGCACCAGTTGCCGTGCAATCACGAGCGTCAGCGCGTGCGTCGCATGCGCGATCGCACTGCGCGGCGGCACCCGCAACGCGCACGCGAACCCGGCCGGCAGCACGACGATCCGCTTGACGCCGAGCGCAATCGCCACGGAGATCGGCGTATTGTTCGCGACGCCGCCGTCGACGAGATCCACGCCGCCGATGCTGACCGACGGAAACACGCCGGGAATCGCCGCGCTCGCCAGCACGGCATCCACGACCGGGCCGGCGGACAGCACGACTTCGTCGCCGGTCAGCACGTCGGTCGCGACGATATGAAGCGGCAACGCCGCCTGCTCGATTCGCCGGTACGGCAGGTTTCTTTCGAGCAGCAGGCGCAGCGCGTCGGCCTCGACCAGATGCGGCCGGTTGCGCAGCAGCATCGCGAGGAGGCTGCGCATCGAGAACGGCATGACGTCTTGGCGGCGGATCCGGCACCACAGCGCTTCAAGCATCGCGACGCCATCCGCGTCCGGCCGTCCGGCGAAATAGGCGGCATTGATCGCGCCCGCCGACGCACCGATCACGCAATCGGGCCGTTCGCCGCTCGCGACCAGCTCGCGGAGCATGCCGACCTCGATCGCGCCAAGACTGCCGCCGCCGGCGAACACGAAGGCGGTCGAGGAAGTGGAATCGGAAGCCACGGTGTTGCCCTCCTGCGGTTGGCGGTGACGGTGCTTTCGCCATGATGGATCGTGCGGCGCCGCGGATGTCCTGATGAAAACCCTGCCGGCACACGGTCCCGGCCGGCCGACGATGCGCACCGCGGTGCCCGATTAACCCGACAGAGCGCTTTCGGGGAGCGTCATGTCATTCATGCCCCTTTTTCGGTGCGCATGACCCGTCGGCCGCTCCGGCCGTTCAGCAACGATCCGGCCGCGCCGCGCGACCCAACTGCGTGATTCCTCCGGAATTTCACCCGTTATATTCCGTGGTATATTTCGCAAATCTTTCGCGCATCCGTCTCCGGCCCGCGCTTGCCGGACAGAGGTCAACATGCACGCTCCGCCCTTTCGCCTCGCCCGCACGGTGGATCTTTCGTCGCCGAACGGTCATCTGCCCGCGGCAACCGGCACGCGGATCGACGCATGCTGCGCGCCGTCGCGCGCGCAACTGGCCGAGCTGAAGCGCCGCACGCGCCTGTCCGAACTCGACGCCACCCTGCACTGCTCGATCATCGGCACCTGCCTGACCACGCACGAACTGCGCAAGCTCGTGCCGAAGTTCGCCGACGTCGATCGCCAGCATGCAACCGACCTCGACATCCATCACGCGGCCGTCGAACTCGCGATCGACGGCACGGCCGGCGCGAAGGCATTGCACAAGGCGCTCGACGAACGCTACGCGGGCGCGATCCGCGCATTCGACAGCGCGAAGGATGCCGATGAACTCCTCGCACGCTGGAAGGACGCGCTCAAGCGCGGCGACATTCCGCCCGCGTACTGGGCGCTGATGACGCATCCGCGCGCGACGATGAGCGTGCGCCAGACCGCGTTCGGCGACCTGCACATGCTGTCGCACCTGGTCGGTGCGGCCAATCGCGCCGATATCCGGCGGCTGGTCGCGCTGGAGGAGGAGAATGCCGCGCTGCTCGCGAAGCTCGAACGGCAGCAGGCGCGCCTGCACGAAATGAGCATGCAGCGCGACGCGGCGTTGCACGAACGCGATGCCCTCGCCACGCGCGTGAACGCGCAGCCGCTGGCGGCGGAAAACGTGTTGCGCGACGAAGTGCATGCACTGCGTGAAGCGCTGGCCGCGCGCGATGAACGGCTCGCGCTGCACACGAGCCGCCGCGAGGCGGCCGAACAGCGGATCGCCGCGGAACAGGCGAGCGCCCGCGCGATGCGCGCGCGGCTCGACGAACTGATGGCGATGGTGAAGACGTTGCGCGCCGAAGCGAGCGCGATCGAACTGGCGGTGCAGGCGTCTGCGGACGATCCGGCCGAACGCGCGGACGATCCGCCGTCGATCCTTCAGGGCATGCGCGTGGTGTACGTCGGCGGGCGCCCGGGCTCGAACCGCGCGATCAAGCGGATCGTCGAAGCGGCGGGCGGCGACGTGACGCTGCACGACGGCGGCATCGAGGATCGCAAGGGCCTGCTGGCCGCGGCGCTGCCGGGCGCGCACATGGTCGTGTTTCCGGTCGACTGTATCGACCACGATTCGATGAACCTGCTCAAGCGCATCTGCGAGCGCCAGCACGTCGCGTACTACCCGCTGCGCACGGCCAGCGTCGCCAGCTTCGCCGAACTGATCGGTCGGCTCGATGCGCAGACGCGCGACGGGATCGCGCCGGATGCCGCCACGGGCGACACGCCGCGCTTCTGCCTGCGGCACGGATAGGGGCGGATTCGCTTCGCCGCGTTCGTCATGCGCGGCTCTTCATTGCAGCGGGGCCGGTGACAGCCCGTCGTCAGCGTGAACGGGTGCCGGGCCAGCGTTCGTGCGGCGCGCGTCAGCGCCGCACCATTTTCGTGAGCGCGGCGATTTCGTCGGCACACGCCGCGTAGGCCCGTTCCTCGATCCCGCGATAGAGCCGGATGATCTCCTCGCCGACCGGCGTGAGCACGCTGCCGCCGCCGCTCTGCCCGCCATGCTCGGACACCGTCGCGGGCGACTTCAGCGAGCGGTTCAGCTCGTCCATCAGCAACCATGCCCGCCGGTACGACATGTTCAGGCTGCGCGCGGCCGCCGAAATCGAACCGTGCTCGCGCACGGCCTCGAGCAGCGCGACCTTGCCCGGGCCGAGCGCGATCGTGTCGGCCTGCTGGATACGCATCCTGAACCGCACCTCTGGCTTGGGGTGTGCCGATGTCTTCATGGTGTCCTGCCCTGTAAGCGATGCGGGCAAGCATACACGATGGCCGACGCGGCGCACGCCGGCCGCGGCTCACACCGCGAGCATGCGCGCGACGATGCCGGCCAGCCGCTTCACGTGGCGCGGTGCGGGCAGGCGGTCGGCGCCCGAGAACAGCAGCGGCGCGCCGTCGTCGATCGACAGCGGCGCATCGCCGCATTCGAACGCGACGATCACATGGTCGCCGACAGGCGTGTTGAACAGTTCATGCCACGAAAACGTGACCGAATAGCCGTCGTGCGCATGCGCGATGAACACCATGCGCTTGAAGTCGCCCGGCGCGTCGTTGCGCAGCCCGGCTGCGTCGAGCAGGTCGTTCAGCCGGGCGCCGCGATACGGCGCGACCGAGCGGATGAAGCGGTTCGTCGTGAAGCAGCGCAGGTCGAACGGCTCGGCCGTCGCGCTCGCGTGCCCGCGCAGGTCGTCGAGCGTCACCGTCATCGGCCGCTCGAAGGCGCCCGTCAGCGCGATCGAACCCGCTGCCGCCTGATGCGCCGAAGGCGCCGCCGTTCCTGCCATGTCCATCACCCGTCTCCATGACGGCCCGCCAATGGGCGCGCCTGCGTTGTATCGACGCATATATTACGCCGCAAAAAAGCCGGCCGGCAGCATACGTGCCGCATGGGCGGCATAACGGCGGCCGATCGTGCGCCGCACGACGCGGCGCTACGACAGCACGATGTTCCTGACGACTTTCTTCAGGCTCTTGAAGCTGTCGACCGATTCCGCCTTCGAGTCCGTCACCAGTGCGCCGATCCGCGCCGGCTCGCAGAAGCTGATCCGGCTGTTCGTGCCGAGCTTGCTGAAATCGGCGAGGATCGCGACGTCCGCCGCGTTGCTCACCATCGCCCGCGCCACCTCGGTTTCCATCCGGTCGTAGTTGGTCGCGCCGCGCACCGCGTCGACGCCCACCGGCGACAGCAGCGCGAGGTCGGCGCGATAGCGGAAGATTTCCGCGACCGTGCCGTCGCCGACGGTCGCGGCCGCGCGGCTGCCGATCATCCCGCCGAGCAGGATCGTTTCGTTCTTCGTCTGCCCGGGGTCGCCCGAGCGCATCTTCAGCGCGACGTCGATCGAGTTCGTGACGATCGTGAGGCCCGACAGCTTCGCCAGTTCCTCGGCCAGCAGCGTCGTGGTCGTGCCCGCGTCGATGAACAGCGTCTGTGAGCCCGTGACGAGCCGCGCCGCCGCGCGGGCGATCGCCAGCTTCGCCTTCACGTGCGTCTGCGCGCGCTCGGCGATCGGCGCTTCGTCGCCCACCTGCACGGCGCCGCCGTGGACACGCTTCAGTTCGCCGAGCGCTTCGAGGTCGACGAGATCGCGGCGCACGGTTTCCCGCGACACGTTCAGCTCGGCCATGATCCGGTCGGTGGAAACGCGCTGCATCTTCGATAACAGAAGCCGGATCCTCTGGTATCGCTCTTCTTGCCACATGGAATGTCCTCGGAATGAACGTCAATGTTATGCGAACGGCGAACTACGCAGCGCTCTCCTCCATCTTTTTGATCCCCACGAGGGTCTGCAGGGATTGACGGACCGCCTGGACCTCGCTGCTCGTCATCTTCGAAAACACCACGTGGATGCGGTCGTCGTCCGGCTCGGCGTCGTCCTGTTCGATGACGAACTGGACGATGCGCGCGTGGTCGATGCCGGGCATCGCCTGCAGCGACGTCAGCTTCACCGCGCCCCGGCTCGCGAGGATGCGCACGCCCCAGCGCTGCCGCGCGGCGAAAAAGCGCTTCTCGATCGGCTTCAGGCCGGCCAGGATCGCGAGCACGATCGCCGTCGCGGCGATCGCGGCCACGTACATGCCGCCGCCCACGGCCAGCCCGACCGCCGCCACGACCCACAGGCTCGCGGCGGTCGTCAGGCCGCGGATGATCTCGCCGCGCAGCATGATCGAACCGGCGCCGAGGAAGCCGATGCCCGACACGACCTGCGCGGCGACGCGCGACGGGTCCAGCGACACGTTCTTCGCGTTCTGGATATCGGCGAAACCGAACGCCGACACGACCATCACGAGCGCGGCGCCCACGGCCACCAGCATGTGCGTGCGCAATCCGGCCGCCCACGACAGGCGTTCGCGCTCGATGCCGACGATGCTGCCGAGCAATGCCGCCAGCAACAGGCGAGACACGATTTCCAGCTGACTGATCATTTGCGTTTTCCTTGCGTTGCGTTGTCGATTCGATGGTGCGCGGCCGCCCGCGCCGCCGCCCGATTGCTCGCGCCTTCGCCCGCCCGTCGCCCGCGCGGCAACCGGCAGGTTGTATTTTTGTGCGATCTTGCGATTTTGTGCGTTCTAATATACGGTACGCAAAACGACAAAGCCAGACCCAGGTTCGCTTGTTTCATCCGCTCGGCACGCTCAATCGTCAGACCATTCAGGCAACACGATCCGGAACACTTGCTTAGGAGACCAACATGATGAAAAACGCATGGATGCTGGCTGCAACCCTGCTGACAGCGCTGGCCACGGCGCCCGCTCACGCGTCGGACGGCGACGTCTGCAAGAAGGTGACGCTCGGCGATGTCGGCTGGAGCGACATCGCGGCCACCACCGGCGTCGCGATGATGCTGCTGGATGGTCTCGGCTATGAGGCGACCAAGACGATCGCGTCGCCGCCGATCGTGCTGGCCGGCGTGAAGAAGGCGCAGATCGACGCGTTCCTCGGCTACTGGGACCCGAGCATGACGCCCACGGTGAAGCCGTTCGTCGATGCCGGCGCCGTCCATCAGTTGCCGCAGCCGAACCTGGTCGGCGCGCGCTACACGCTGGCCGTGCCGCAGTACGCGTCGGACAAGGGCCTCAAGAGCTTCGCCGACATCGCCCGATTCCGCGACCAGCTCGACGGCAAGATCTACGGGATCGGCGCCGGCAACAACGGCAATGCGCTGATCCAGCGGATGATCGACAGGAACGAGTTCGGGCTCAGCGGCTTCAAGCTGGTCGAATCGAGCGAGGCCGGGATGCTCGTGCAGGTCACGCGCGCCGTGCAGGAGCACCGGATGATCGTGTTCCTCGCGTGGGAGCCGCATCCGATGAACCTCGACTACAAGATCACCTATCTCGACGGCGGCGACAGCGTGTTCGGGCCGAACTACGGCTCGGCGAAGGTCTATACGCTCGTCACGCCCGGATACCTCGAACGCTGCCCGAACGTCGGCCGGCTGCTGACCAACCTGAAATTCACGACCGACGAAGAGAACCAGCTGATGGTGCCGATCATGAATCACGCCGATCCCGTCGCCGTCGCGAAGGAATGGGTGAAGAAGCACCCCGGCGTGCTGTCGAAGTGGCTCGACGGCGTCACGACCCTCGACGGCAGGAGCGCGAAGGACGCGATCGGGAAACTCGTCGGCGCATGAGCACGCACCCCAAGGAATCCCCCATGTACCCGAATCTCGCGCTGTTCGACCTCGACCACACGCTGCTGCCGCTCGACAGCGACCAGGCGTGGAGCCGCTTCATCACGCGGGTCGGGTGGCGGGAAGACGACGCGCACGTGGCGCTGATCGACGAGCACTACGGCCACTATGCGGCCGGCACGCTCGACATGGACGCGTATCTCGCCGTGACGCTCGCGCCGCTCGCCCGCTATCCGCGCAACGTGCTCGAGCGCTGGCATGCACAGTTCATGGACGAAGTGATCCGCCCGGCGATCACGCAGCCGGCGCGCGACCTGGTCGACCGGCATCGCGAGAACGGCGATCTCTGCTGCATCGTGACGGCCACCAACGTGTTCGTCACCGGGCCGATCGCGGCCGAATTCGGCATCGATCACCTGCTCGGTATCGAGCTCGATACCGACGACGGCACGCCGGACGGTGCGTTCACCGGACGCAGCACGGGCGTGCCGAGCTTCCGCGAAGGGAAGATCGTGCGCACGACCGCGTGGCTCGCGTCGCTCGGCTACGCCCCGTCCGATTTCGAACGCACCTACTTCTACAGCGATTCGATCAACGACGTGCCGCTGCTCGACTACGTCACGCATCCGGTCGCCACCAATCCCGACGCGAAACTTTTGCAGGTGGCGGGTACGCGCGGGTGGCCTGTCATGAAGTTGTTCTGATTCGGGCGATATTCTCTGCTGTCCATTTTCATGTCTGGAGGGGTAATGAAATACGGAGCACGCAGCAATCATTCCAATCATTCAGGAATCCGACTCGAATCGGATAGAAAGCCAATCGTCAGTCCGCGCCGGTCGGAAAGCCGCTTTCCGCACTGTCGCGGCGTTTTCATGATCGCGCTCCTGTGCACGCTGGCCGCTTGCGGCGACGGCGATTCGGGCACCCCGGCCAGCGTGGCGGCCGCGCGCGCAGCCGCACCGGGTTCGGCGTCCACGCCCGTCCTGCACTGCGCGAGCGCGTGCCACTGACCGACGCAGGCCGCGAGGCCCGCCATCCAAGACAGAGAGCGATCATGCAAAACAAACCCACGACACGACGTCAATTCATTGCCGATGCGTTGAAGCTCGCCGGCGCCACCGCGATCACGGGCATGCTGCCCGAAAGCATCGCGCGCGCGCAGGCCATTCCGGCGGCCACCGTGACCGGCACGATCCAGGACGTGAAGCACGTGGTAATCCTGATGCAGGAGAACCGTTCGTTCGACCACTACCTCGGCACGCTGGGCGGCACGCGCGGCTTCGGCGATCCGCGGCCCGTCGTGATTTCGAGCGGGTATCCGGTGTGGCGCCAGCCGTGGCTCATGTCCTACGTGTTCCCGTTCAACCCGTCCCCGCCCTCCGGCACCGCGAACGGCGACACCTACTACGGCGACCTCCCTCACGACTGGGGCACCACGCACAGCGCGTGGAACAACGGCCGCTACGACAACTGGACCAGCGCGAAGACGAGCGGCACGATGTACTACTTCACGCAGAACGACATTCCGTTCTACTACGCGCTGGCGAGCGCATTCACGGTGTGCGACGCGTACCACTGCTCGATGCTCGGCCCGACCGATCCGAACCGCCTGTATCTGTGGACCGGATGCTGCGGCAACGTCGCCGGCTATTCGCCGTACACGACGAACACGATGACGGGCACCGGCTGGACCACGATGCCGGAGCGCCTGAACACGGCCGGCGTCACGTGGAAGTTCTACCAGGACAAGGGCAACGGCCTCGACGCCGGCCACGGCTATGGCGAATACAACGGCTCCAGCAGCGATCTCTGGTGGAACGGCAACTACGGCGACAACGTCATCCTGAACTTCAGGCAATACCAGAACCTCGGCGCAACCGATCCGCTCGCGCCGGCGCTCAACGGCACGCAGATCGATCCGACGGGCGGCGGCAAGGAATACGACACGAACCTCTTCAGCCAGTTGCGGGCCGACGTCGCGAACGGCACGCTGCCGCAGGTGTCGTGGATCGCCGCGCCCTACGCGTACTGCGAACATCCGTCGTGGACCGCGAGCGGCGGCGAATGGTACGTGAGCAACGTCCTCAATGCGCTGACGTCGAATCCGGCGGTATGGGCCAGCACGGTGCTGCTCGTGATGTACGACGAGAACGACGGCCTGTTCGATCACGTGCCGCCGGCCGTGCCGCCGAGCGCGTCCGCCGGCACCGGCCAGTCGACCGTCTCGACGGCCGCCGAATTCGTCGCGAGCGGCGGCGCCGCATCGGACGGCTCGGCCAGCGGCGACGTGCCGATCGGGCTCGGCCCGCGCGTGCCGATGTTCGTGATCTCGCCGTGGTCGAAAGGCGGCAAGGTCAACTCGCAGGTCTTCGATCACACGTCGGTGATCCGCTTTCTGGAGGCGCGCTTCGGGCTGCAGGAAACCAACATCACGCCGTGGCGGCGCACGGTGTGCGGCGACCTGACGTCGGCGTTCGATTTCTCGAACGCCGACCAGACCGTGCCCGCGATCCAGCCGCCCGCGAGCAACATGAATCCGAACGGCCCGGCCGTGCTGATCCCGTACCCGACCACCACCGCGGTGCCGGCGCAGACGGCCGGCCGCCGCACTGCCTGCCGCCTGCCCTACGAGTTCTTCGTGCAAGGCAAGGTCAACCGCGCCGGTCGCACGCTGTCGCTGACGATGACCAACACCGGCACCGCGGGCGTGCACCTGCAGGCATGGGTCGACGGCACGAGCACGATCCCCCGGCATTACACGATCGCGGCCGGCGCGAACCGGTGCGCGACGCTGTCGGATTCGCTCGCGCTGAATGCCGACGGCGGCTACGACTATTCGGTCTACGGCCCGAACGGCTTCCTGCAGACGTTGCGCGGCAGCATCGGATCGTCCGGCAACACGGGTTCCAGTGCGGAAATCAGCCTCTGCTACGACGTGGCGAACGGCAACGTGCAGATCACGCTCGACAACTCCGCCGGGGCCGCCGCGACGACGTTCCAGCTCACCGACAACGCCTACGGGATGAACACGAAGCAGTCGGTCACCGTGGCCGCCGGCGCGACGCAGGCCGTCACATGGTACGGCGACGGCGGCTGGTACGACGCCAGCATCCGCGACGCGAACGATCCGAACTTCCTGCGCCGGGTAGCCGGCTGCGTGCAGCCGCAATCCGGCGCGCTGCTGACGGATTCGGCGATCGGCAACACCGGCAAGCAGTTCGTCGCGGCGCTCGCGGCGCAGGGGTCAACGTTCGGCACGCTGCGGTTCGATTACGTCGCGCCGCCGTGGAGCCACAGCCCGAAGAACTGGGTGGGCATCTTCGCGCATGGCGCGCAGCCGACCAAGGGCAGCTACAAGTCGTGGGCGTACCTGCCGAAGAGCACCGGCTCGCTGCTGTTCTCGTCCACGGCCAACACGACGCTGGCGTCCGGGCAATACGATGCGTGGTACCTGTTCGACGACGGCTACACGCCGCTCGCGGGCCCTGTCACGATCACGATCTGACCGCAGGGCCGACCGTGCCGGCCGCCCGCACGGGGCCGGCTCGCATTCGGGCGCGATGTACCGCGTCGCGCCCGAATGCTTCTTCCGTCGCGCGGCGCGCCAGACGAGCAGAGCCTCGCGAGCAAAACGCTTTCCGGCCGCGCTTCGTCGCACGACACAGTAAAACGGGCGCTCCCATGGGAGCGCCCGCTCGCGTGCAGGGTCGATCAGAACTTGTGGCGCAAGCCGATCCGCGTGACGAACTGCGTGTTCGCGCCCGCGTTGCCGATGAACGACCCCGACGAGCCGATCTCGGCCTGCACCGGCGTCGCACGGCCGTTGATCGTGTTGCTGCCCGACGCCTTCTGGTAGGCCGCGCTCACGTACACGTCGGTGCGCTTCGACAGCGCGTAGTCGACCGCGGCGTTGACCTGGTGCCACTTGCCGTCGAAGCGGCCGTCGAGCTTCGAGAACGTATAGCCGAGGCCACCGCTCAGCGCCGGCGTAAACGCATAGCGGCCACCGATTTCGTAGTTGTTCAGTTTCGACGTTTCGCCCGACAGCGGCACGAACTTCGTGTGCGTCCAGTTCGCCCACACGAGCGCCGCCGCGATCGCATAGCGTGCGCCTACGCCGACCGTCTCGAGATCGCGCAGCCCTTGCGTGTTGACGTTCGCGATGCTCACGCCGAACGCGGGCGTCGCGCCGTTCGGAAAGCGGATGTTCGTGTACGCGGCGCCGATGCCGAACGGTCCCTGCGCGTAGTTCGCGCCGAAGCTGTACGCGCTCGACGAACCCTGCGAACCGGTCGCGCCGGTCGTGGTCGGCGTGCCCGCGAACTGCGTCGAGTTCGAGAAGCCGTACATTGCGCCGAACGTGAGGCCCGCGAAGTTCGCGCTCTGGAATTTCACCGCATTGTTGATGCGGCTCGACGTCAGCTGGTCGAGATCGTTGATGTGATACGCGTAGTTGCCGGCCGGCGTCTGGCTGCCCATCGAGTAGTTCGCGCCGATGTAGTCGGTCGAGAACGAATACTGGCGGCCGAACGTCAGCGAGCCGATCCCGTTCTTCGACAGGCCGACGAACGCCTGCCGGCCGAAAATCGCGCCGCCCTGGCCAATCGAGCCGTCGCCGCTGCCGAAGCCGTTTTCCAGCACGAACAGCGCCTTCAGCCCGCCGCCGAGATCCTCGGTGCCGCGGATGCCCCAGCGGCTGCCCGACGCGACGCCATCGCCGTACTTGACGAGCTTGCCGTGGCCGCCCGACGTCGCGACCTTGTTCGAATACGTGATACCCGCATCGATCAACCCGTACAGCGTGACACTGCTTTGCGCATGCGCGACGGCGCCGAACGTCCCGAGTGCGGCCGCGGCCACGATGGTCTTTTTCATGTTCACTTCCTTTTGTTGTTGACGCGCGCGACTGCGTCGCAGCATGACGCGCGGCGTGTTGACGAAGAACCGACGGATGAACGAGCGCAAGCCACCGGAATCGCCGCGCGCGCATGGGCGTCATGCGCGTGCACGATGTTTCGTTTCGATGCCTGGGTGGGCTTGCTGAAGCGGCATGCCGCGGGGCGGCCGCTCGTGTTGCAGCGTCGTGAAGCATGCGCACCGGTTGCGCATGCCGCGACGACGCGTTGCTCCGGCGATGCAGGTCAGACTCTCTTCCGGCTTTCGTGGAGCGAGTGGACGACGCGGCGCCTGACGGCGCCGCGTCTTCGATATATTTTTCGAAATATATCGAGTCGTCACGAAACGGTAAACAACTATTCGGGTTCCTGTCGCCTTTCATCCACATGCAGCCGATGGCCATCCGGATCGACGACACGCCGCACGACAGCCGGCATCGCACCGAAATCCAGCATAATCGGGCGGTTGAACGAGCGCCTCGGCCGGCGCATACGCGCCGCACACGTTTGCGCGGCCGGCCGGCTCGTGGCTTGCCCGCGTTTCACCGTCACGGAAGCCGCCGGTCTGTGCCGGCTTCGTGCGCGGCGAATCGTGCGCTCACAAAAAAACGAAACAGAAACACACTCGATACGACGCACGCCACGACAGCGGCGACGCGCATCGCAAACCACCACGCCACCTCGCAGCCGACAGGACACCGACACATGGACCGAGCCGAGCACATCAGCATCGAACAGACGAGCGGGTTGCCCGCCGACGAACTGGACCGATGCGACTTCTCGTTCGACATCGCCTGGGAATTGAATGCGCCGTATCAGGACTTGCTCGATCTGCGCGCACTGCCGGCGCGCCGCAAGCAATACGGTTTTGATCCGGCCGGCTGGGCGGACGAGGCGACCGGCCAGACGGCGCTCTTTCGCGCGACGGCCGGCGGCACGCTCGCCGGGTTCGTGGCCATCGGCCAAAGCTGGAACGGGATGGCCGAGATCGCGGAACTGGCCGTTGACCGCCATTACCGGCGGCAAGGCATCGCGCTGTTGCTGCTCGCGGCCGCCGAATCGTGGGCGCGCAGCCACGGCTTCGGCTTCATGCGGCTGGAAACGCAGTCGAACAACGTCGCCGCGTGCAGCACGTATGCCCGCTCGGGCTTCGTGCTCGGCGGGCACGATCGCCTGCTGTATGCGGACGACGAGAACGACGGCGAAGTGGCGCTGTTCTGGTACAAGGACCTGCGCGACGGGCAGACCGCACGCATCCGCACGGTCGACCCGGAATCGATGCGGCCGCCGCGCTGACGCACGGCGGCCCGCGCGTCGGTCATTGCCGCGTCACGTGCGCGTCGCGACGATGAACAGGCGCGGGAACGGCAGCAGCACGGTGCCGTCGGCGAGTGCCGGATAGCCGCCCGGGCCCGCGATCGCGTCGCGATAGCGCGCGAGAAACGCCGCGCGCTCGTCGTCGTCGAGCGCCGCGAGGAACGGTCGCAGCGCGCTGCCCTTGAACCATTCGACGACCGCGTCGGCCCCGCCGCGCAGCGGGTGGTAGTAGGTCGTGCGCCACACGTCCACGCGCGAGCACAGCGGCGACAGGAGCGCGTGGTAGTACCGCGCGTCGAACCGCTCGGTGCGCGCCGCGCCGCCCAGCTTGCCCGCCCACGGGCCGGCCGCGGCGACTTCACGCATCAGCCGGTGCGCGGGTTCGTCGAGGTTGTCGGGCATCTGCACCGCGAGATGGCCGCCCGGCGCGAGCCGGCCGACGAGCGCCGGAAACAGCGTGTCGTGCGCGGGCACCCATTGCAGCACCGCATTCGCGAGAATCAGGTCGTACCCGCCCGGGTCGTCCCACGCGGAAATGTCCACGACGTCGAAACGCAGGTCCGGCAGACGCTTGCGCGCGGCGTCGATCATGTCCGCCGACGCATCGATGCCGTGGACCGTCGCGTCCGGCGCACGCGCGAGCAGCGCTTGCGTCGAATTGCCGGGCCCGCAGCCGATGTCGATCGCGGTACGGATCGGCGTGTTCGGCACGGCGGCCAGCAGATCGCGGATCGGCCGCGTGCGTTCGTCCTCGAATTGCACGTACTGGGCCGCGTATCGATCGAGTGGGGTCGTCATGTCGTTTCTCCTGGTCGGCGTGAACGGCCCGCCCTGCTCCCCGCGCGGGATGCCGGCAGCCGTCGATGCACCGCATTCTGCGATCGTCGCGAAGTTCAGTAAAATGAATTTAATATCGTGATTGATTCATAATTCTGATGAAAATCGATACGCTCGGTGTCCAGGCTTTCGTCGCCATCGCCGACGGCGGCAGCTTCCGGCAGGCGGCCGATACGCTGCACGTCACGCAGACGGCCATCACGCAGCGGCTGCGCAAGCTCGAAACCTTTCTCGGCGTCGCGCTCGTCGAGCGCACCACACGCCGCACCACCCTCACCGAAATCGGCCGGCGGTTCCTGCCGCAAGCGCGCCGGCTGCTGAACGAGCTGTCCGACGCGCTCACCGAAATCCGCGAAACCGGCCTGAGCCAGCGCGGCGACGTCACGATCGCGTGCGTGCCGACGGTCGGCGTGCAATACCTGCCCCGTATCCTGCGCGCGTTCTCCGCGCACCGGCCGCACGATCGCGTGAAGATTCTCGACCACGCGTCGGCGTCGGTGCTGCAGGCCGTGCTGCATCGCGAGGCCGAGTTCGGCATCGGCATCGCCGGCGATCAGCATCCCGAACTGGTCAACGTGCCGCTGACGAGCGATCCGTACGTGCTGGCGTGCCGCGACGATCATCCGCTCGCGAAGCGACGCCGCATTCGCTGGGCGGCCCTGCAGCCGCATGCGCTGATCTTCGCCGGCGAAGTGAGCGGCAATCGCGGGCTGCTCGACGGCGCGCTGAAGACGGGCGGCGTGTCGCCGCATTCGTTCTACGAGGTGCAGCGCAGCTCGACGGCGCTCGGGCTCGTCGCGGAAGGGCTCGGCGCGGCCGTGGTGCCGAGGCTCGCGATCCAGAAGAATGCGTATCCGATGATCCGCACGATCGAGCTCGTCGAGCCGGCAGTGTCCCGCACGCTCGTGCTCGTCACGCGCAAGAGCGCGCAATTGTCGCCGGCCGCCCGCGCGCTGTACGATATGATCGTCGAACAGGCGACACCCTCTCGATAGGTCGGTTCCGTGTCGTGAGCGCAGTGCGCAACGACTGCAAGCGCAAGATCGCGGACCGTCGATGTCATTCCGAAACCGGGCGATGTCGTACGGCTAGGACCCGTTCCCGTCGGCAGGATTGACGCGCGTGTCGGTCGGGCTCGAACCTCCGGACGCCCCGTCGTACGCGCCTGAGCATTGCCGATTCGGCATGCGTGCGTGTCCAGATACCGGCGTTCGCACTGCGCGATCATGCTCGCCGCGCGACGCGAACCGGTCGAACCCGCTCAAAGCACCTTCACCATGAACACGCGCGACGCCCCTTCCGGCTCGCACGGCACTTCCCCGAACGCTTCGTAGCCCTGCTTCCGGTAAAACTCCGGCGCCTGGAACGAGATCGTGTAGAGCACCGCACGCGCGCATCCGCGCCGTTTCGCTTCCGCTTCGGCCTCGCTCAGCAGCCGGCTGCCGAATCCGCCGCCGCGCAGCGATTCGGGCAGGTAGAACAGGTCGATGAAGAAAAGGCCGAGCGACGTACGCCCGGTCAGGCCGCCGACGATCTCGCCGGTCGCGGAGTCGGTGACGTACACGTCGAGCGTGGCCGCATCGGCGCGCCCCGTCATCGCGTGATTGAATTCGCCGAGCTTGCGGCTGATGAAGTCGCGTGCGCCCGGCTGCTCGCGGTCGGTGAGCTGGATCGAAACGTCGGGTTGCGTGGTCATGGGGCGACGGCAAACGGGAAGAAGGAATGCCCGGGGCGGGCGTCGCACCACTATAGCGTGTCGCCCCGATCGCCGTACGGGTGCGCCCGCCGTCACGCCACCGCGAACGCCGCCTTCATGTCGGCGATGCGGCGCCGCTCGCGCATGATCATCATCCGGTTCACGACGATCACGCCGATCGTCACCGCCGTGATGAACAGCGTCGCCAGCGCGTTCATCTCCGGGTTCAGCCCCAGCCGCACGCGCGAGAACACCACCAGCGGCAGCGTCGTCGAGCCCGGCCCCGACAGGAACGCCGACAGCACCAGATCGTCGATCGACAGCGTGAACGACAGCAGCCATCCCGACAGCAGCGCCTGCGAGATCAGCGGCAGCGTCACCACGAAGAACACCTTCAGCGGCGTCGCGCCCAGATCCAGCGCCGCCTCCTCCAGCGACTTGTTCATCTCCTTCACCCGCGACTGCACGATGATCGCCACGTACGACACGCACAGCATCACGTGACCGATCCAGATCGTCACCATCCCGCGCCCCTTCGGCCAGCCGAACATCTGCTCCAGCGCAACGAACAGCAGCAGCAGCGAGATGCCCTGGATCACCTCCGGAATCACCAGCGGCGCGTTGATCATCCCCGTGTACAGCGTGAAGCCCTTGAAGCGGCCGAAGCGCGCGAGCACGAAGCCCGCCCAAGTGCCGATCACGACCGACGCGGTGGCCGTCATCAGCCCGATCTTCAACGACAGCCACGCGGCGTTCAGCAGCTCGTCGTCGTCCAGTAGCGCCGCGTACCACTTCAGCGAGAAGCCCGACCACACCGTCACCAGCTTCGACTCGTTGAACGAGTACACGACCAGGCTGATGATCGGGATGTACAGGAACAGGAAGCCGAAGGCGAGGACGCCCGTCGACAGCGGTTTGCTCGGCTTGATCATTTCGCATCCTCCAGTTCCTTGACCTGGTAGTACTGGAACAGCGCCATCGGCACCAGCAGCAGCATCACCATCGCGACCGTCACCGCGGACGCCATCGGCCAGTCCATGTTGTTGAAGAATTCATCCCACATCACGCGCCCGATCATCAGCGTGTCGGCACCGCCCAGCAGTTCCGGAATCACGTACTCGCCCACCGCCGGAATGAACACCAGCAGGCTGCCGGCGATGATCCCGTTCTTCGACAGCGGCAGCGTGATCCGCGTGAACGCGACCCACGGCTTCGCGCCCAGGTCGTACGCAGCTTCGAGCAGCGTCAGGTCCATCTTCACCAGGTGCGCGTACAGCGGCATCACCATGAACGGCAGGTACGAATAGACCATCCCGATGTAGACGCCCGCGTCGCTGTGGTACAGGCGCAGCGGCGTGTGGATGATGCCCAGCGCGATCAGCGTGTGGTTCAGCAGCCCGTCGTCCTTCAGGATGCCGATCCATGCGTACACGCGGATCAGGAACGACGTCCAGAACGGCAGCATCACGGCCATCATCAGCACGTTGCGGCGGTTCGGCTCCGAGCGCGCGATGTAGTACGCCATCGGATAGCCGATCAGCAGGCACAGCACCGTCGACACCGCGGCCATCTTCAGCGAGCTGAGGTAGGTCGCGATGTACAGGTCGTCCTGCAGCAGGAACGCGTAGTGCGACAGCTGCAGCGCGAAGTGCACGACGCCGTCCTTGAACTCGACGAGCGACGTGTACGGCGGGATGCCCATCACCTGGTCGGCGAAGCTGATCTTCAGCACCAGCACGAACGGCAGCGCGAAGAACACGGCGAGCCACAGGAACGGCACGCCGATCGCGACGCTGCGGCCCGACGGCAACAAGAGCGACAGCGCGGCGAAGCGGCCCGGGCGGGCGCGGCCGGCGCCGGCGCCCGCGGCGCTCGTCGACACAGGCGCGGAAGGCGTGGAAGCGGAGGTTTTCATCATCGCGTCCTCACTGCGTCAGCACGACGCCGCTGGCCGGCGACCACGACACGAACACGTCGTCGTTCCACGCCGGCGCACCGTCGTTCATCAGCTGCGAGCTCGACAGGTTCGACACGACCGTCTTCCCGCTCGGCAGGCGCACGTGGTACAGCGAGTAGCTGCCCATGTACGCGATGTCGGTGACGACGCCGCGCGCCCAGTTGTGTTTCGAGCCCGGCTTCTCGCGCGACACGTGAATGCGCTCCGGGCGCACCGAGATGCCGACCGGCATCCCGAGCGGGCCGGTCACGCCGTGGCTCACGTACATGCGCGCCTCTAGGTCGTCGCTCTCGACGAAGATGTGATCGGGTTCGTCCTCGACCACGCGCCCTTCGAACAGGTTGGTCGAGCCGATGAATTCGGCCGAGAAGCGGCTGTTCGGGTATTCGTAGACTTCGCCGGGCGAGCCGATCTGCACGATCTTGCCTTCGCTCATCACCGCGAGGCGGCTGGCCATCGTCATCGCCTCTTCCTGGTCGTGCGTGACCATCACGCAGGTCACGTCGACCTTCTCGATGATGTTCACGAGTTCGAGCTGGGTCTTCTGGCGGATCTTCTTGTCGAGCGCGGACATCGGCTCGTCGAGCAGCAGCAGTTTCGGGCGCTTGACCAGCGAACGCGCGAGCGCGACGCGCTGCTGCTGGCCGCCGGACAATTGATGCGGCTTGCGCTTCGCGTACTTGCTCATCTGCACGAGCGCGAGCGCGTCGGCCACGCGTTCCTTGATCTCGTTCTTCGGCGTGCCTTCCTGCTTCAGGCCGAACGCGACGTTCGATTCGACCGACATGTGCGGGAACAGCGCGTACGACTGGAACATCATGTTCACCGGGCGGCGGTAAGGCGGCAGCGACGCGAGGTCCTCGCCGTCGACGAAGATCTTGCCGGAGGTGGCGGTTTCGAGGCCGGCGAGCATGCGCAGGAGCGTCGACTTGCCGCAGCCGGAGCTGCCGAGCAGCGCGAACAGTTCGTTCTTCGCGATCGTCAGGTTCACGTTGTCGACGGCCGTGCTGTCGCCGAATTTCTTCACGACGTTTTCGATGCGCACGAAGGCGTCGTTCGGCTTGAGCGTATCCGTCGCCGGACGATGCATCGCATCAGGTGTACTGAATGAATCCCGTTTCATGATGGTCCGTTTTAAGCAGTAAGCGAATCTCAGGCGTCAGGCGCGATCGGTCGGCGATCGCAGTGCCGGCGCAGAGGGATCGAGCGATTCCTCGTCCGGAACGAATGGCGCAACGAAACAGGTGTGAGGCACCGCGCGTCGATCGGCAAAGATCAGGCGCAACGTGTCGGGGTCGCCGCGCCGGCTGTCATGCAGACTTCATCGGTTTTCATCGGGCTTTCCGCACGTTTTCGTCGTCTCCAGTGCGAATTTTTAAACCCGTCAAAAACCTTTTGGATCGCGGATTTCCGTTCCGGACATTGAACGGGATCGATGTTTGGGAGACCGGAAAGCCGGGCGCCGCATACCGGCGCGGGCGCCCGGCGGCACGGTGCGCCGCCGGGCGAAACGGAGGGTGGGGAAAACGAGCAGCCGGGCGGCTGCCGTGCGCGGCCGGGGCGCCGCGCAGGTCACGTCACGTCACGTCGCGTTCGGTTCCTGCCGGCGCCGGTAGACGGCGATCGCATCGCCGTGCTTCTGCTGCACGATCGGTGACCGGCGCGCCGCAATCGGCTTCGCCTATCACGTCGGGCGGGAGCCTGCGCGGTGCCACTGCGGCGCCGCGCAGGCGTCAGAACGGCTTCGTCGGCAGGTACTTGCCGTCGAGCGTGATCACCGCGCGCGAACCGCCTTCCGGATCGTCGACCTTCTTCACATCGAGCCGGAAATTGATCGCGCTGATGATGCCGTCGCCGAACTTCTCGTGAACGAGCGCCTTCAGCGTCGTGCCGTACACCTGCAGCATTTCGTAGAAGCGGTAAATGGTCGGGTCGGTCGGCACGCGATCGTCGATGCTGCCGCGCAGCGGGATCGTCTGCAGCAGCAGCACCGCGTCGTCGTCGAGGCCGAGCTTGTCGGCGACGCTGCGCGCGGCGTCCGCCGGCAGCGCGTGCTGGCCGAGCAGCGCGGCCGTCACGAACGCTTCGCTCAGGCCCGTGCCTTCGGTGAGCTGCGCGAACGACAGGTTCTTGCGCGCCTTCGCGAGCACGACTGCCTCCGCGAGCGCGTGGCGGGCTGTCTGACTGTGCTGGGACTGGATCATGGCAATTCCTCGTGGTGGGGTGGGAGCGATTCAGGCCGCGACGGCGTGCGTCGCGGGAGTGGCGCGGACATCGGGATGGTCCGCGAGCGACACGAACCGGCCGGTCGCGCCGTCGTAGGCGTCGATACAGCCCGATTCGATGTCGTAGACCCAGCCATGCAGCGCGACGCGCCCTTCTTCGAGCGCGAGCCGCACGGCTGGATGCGTCTTCAGGTTGGCCAGTTGCGCGACGACGTTCTCGCGCACCATCGAGTCGATCCGCTCGCGCTCGCTGCGATGCGTGCGCGCCTCGTTCACGACGCGCGCCGAATCCGCGTAGCGCAGCCAGTGGCCGACGGCCGGCATGTGGTCCATGCACTGGCAGGTGGCGATCGCGGTCATCGCGCCGCAGTCGGAATGGCCGCAGATCACGACGTCGGTCACGCGCAGCGCGGCGACCGCGTATTCGACCGACGCCGACACGCCGCCCGGCTCGGGGCCGTACGACGGCACGATGTTGCCGGCATTGCGGATCACGAACAGGTCGCCCGGTTCGCGTTGCGTGACGAGTTCGGGCACGAGCCGGCTGTCCGAACACGAGATGAACAGCGCCCGCGGGTTCTGGCTGCGTGCGAGGTCGCGGAACAGCGCGGCGCGCGCCGGATAGGCGTCGCGCTGGAACTTCAGGAAGCCGTCGATGATGTCCTTCATCGTGTTTTCTCCGGTGCAGGTGAATTCGATGAAGGGCAGGTTACGCCGGACTTCCGATAACGTAAAAGACTGATTTATGATCCAGTCGATAAGCCAGTCTTATAGGAATCGCCATGCTGCTGCGCCATATCCACTACTTTCTGGCCGTCGCCGAGCACCGCAGCTTTACGCGCGCGGCCGCCGCGCTGCACGTGTCGCAGCCCGCGCTGTCGCAGCAGATCCGGCAGCTCGAGGAGACGCTCGGCGCGCAACTGTTCGACCGCACCGGGCGCGTGACGACACTGACCGACGCCGGCGACGTGTATTTCCGCTATGCGCGGCAGGCGCTGCACGATCTCGCGGAAGGCCGGCGCGCGATTCACGACGTGCAGGATCTGAGCCGCGGCTCGCTGCGCATCGCGGTCACGCCGACCTTCACGAGCTATCTGGTCGGGCCGCTCGTCGAGGCATTTCACGGCCGCTATCCGGACGTGTCGCTGTCGGTGCAGGAGATGTCGCAGGAACGCATCGAGGCGCTGCTCGTCGACGACGCGCTCGACGTCGGCATCGCGTTCGACGGCGTGCAGACGGCCGATATCGAAGCGCACGCGCTGCTGGTCGAAACGCTTGCGCTCGTCGTGAACCGCCGGCATCCGCTCGCCGGGAAACGCAAGGCCGGCCTGCGCGCGCTGCACGACGCGCCGCTCGTGCTGCTCACGGCCGAGTTCGCGACACGCGTGCAGATCGACCGCTATTTCCGCGAGCACGACGTGCGGCCGCGCGTGTCGATGGAAGCGAATTCGCTGGGTGCGGTGATCGAGATCGTGCGCCGCACGAATCTCGCGACGCTGCTGCCCGCGACGATCGCGACCGGGCACGACGACCTCGCCGCCGTTGCGCTCGACCCGGCCGTGCTGCGCCGCACGGCCGTGCTGCTGCAGCGCAAGGGCGCATACCGGAGCGCGGCCGCGCGCGCGTTCGTCGAACTGGCGCTCGCGTACGGGGCGGGAAAACCGAAGGGGAATGGCCATGCGCGTGCGACGCGCGAGAAGACAGCCGGCTGAATGCCGGCCATGCGGAACGGCAGGCCAAGCCACCGCGCGCGGCCGTCCGACGTGTCACTCGGACGAAACGCGCGCGCGGCGTTGAACCGACGCGAACGGAACGTGCGTCAGTTGTATCCGAGAATCGCGACAGCCGCGACGTCCGGCCGGTCGATCGTATTCCCGACGAGCGACGTCATCGGCTCCTGCAGCACGGCCTGATAGGACGTCACGCGCGGCTCGTCGGACGCGCCCGAATCATCGGGTGCCGGTTCGTCGAATGCGGCATCGAAAACGCTGTAAAACCCCGGTTGCTTCTGCGAAAAAGTCATCTCCACTCCTTTACCTGATTTTTTAGAAACCCTAACCAACCTGCTTCAAATCCGCCGCATGCACCGGCGCGCCGTCGTGCGCGGCCTCCGAGCGCGCAAGCTGCGCACGCGTGCGCCGCGTGATGTGAATCACCGCGAACACGACCGGCGCGATCAGCAGGCCCTCCGCCAGTTCGGGATCGACCGGCAGGTTCATCACGTGCAGCGCCTTGAACGCCGCCGTCGCGAGCGACAGCACGTAGTACGAAATGGCGGCCACCGACAGCCCTTCGACCGCATGCTGCAAGTGAAGCTGGTTGCGCGCGGTGCGCTCCATTCCCGCCAGCAGGCGCGTCACGTCCTTTTCCTGCGCGAGATTCACACGCGTGCGCAGCAGGTCGACCGCCCGCGCGATGCGCGCGGCGATCTGCTCGTGGCGCGCCCAGACGCTGCGGCAGGTTTCCATCGCCGGCGCGAAGCGGCGCTCCATGAATTCGGCGATCGTCGGCATCCCTTCGATGCGCTCCTCGCGCAGTTCGTGAATGCGCGCCAGCACGAGCTTTTCGTACGCCCGCGACGCGCTGAAGCGCGCGCCCGATCCCGACAGCGATTCGACCCGCACCGCAAGATGCGTGAGCTTGACGAGCAGCGCGGTGTCGTCGCCGTCGGCGCCGCTCGCGTCCATTTGTTGCATCAATGCGTGCAGCGCCGCGTGGATCTCGTCGAGTTCGCGACTCATCCGGCGCGCGACGGGCAACGCGAGCAGCGCCATCATCCGGTACGTTTCAATTTCATACAGGCGCTGCAGCAGCCGCCCGCCCTGCTCCTCGCGAAAATCCTCGTCGACCACGAGAAAACGCATGAAGCCGTCGTCGCGCACGTGCCAGTCGCAGAACACCTTGCCGCCGCCGAGCACGTTGCTGCCGACGAGCGCGGGCCCGTCGATCCAGCGGCGCAGGTCACCGCAGACGAGCCGCGCGGCGTCGCCCGACAGCAACTCCATGCGCACCGCGACGAAGCGGATGCCGGCGAGCCGCGCGAACCACGCGGCCGGAATGCCTTCGATCGCGAGATCGTCGAAATAGCCGGTGTCGCGACGTGGTGCGACGAACGTGAAGGTCGAGAATTCGGTGTGGCGCTCCCACTTCAGATGCCAGCCGCTCGGCGACTGCACCGCGTGGTGCGTCGCCCCTTCGTGCGGCGCGGCGAGGCCGGTATCGCGGCACAGCGCGTGCAGCAGCGTTTCGTGGATGTCGGGCTGGCCGTCCGCGTAGATCGCGTAATGCGTGAGCGACACGGCTTCGGCAAGCCGCAGGAACGGCCGCGCATGCAATTCCGCAGCCAGTGCCGCGCGCAACGGATGGTCGATCATCGATACACCACGCTTTCCTGTTCAGTGCCGCACGCCGGATCGACCGGCCCGAACGCCGCGTTGCCCTCGGGCGTAACGTCAGCGTGATCGCACTATGGCAGACACACAGCAACAATAAAAACGCATAATGCTGATCGTTACGTTCAGTTTTCCTGATACCCATGAAGATGCTCGATCACGACGTGCTGGCCACCGTCGTCGCCGTCGCGGAGACCGGCAACATGACCCGCGCCGCCGAAGCCGTGAACCGCTCGCAGTCGGCCGTCAGCATGCAGATCAAGAGCCTGGAGGACGCGATCGGGCGGCCGCTCTTCGTGCGCAAGCCGCGCAGCATCGTGCTCACGCGCGAGGGCGAGGTGCTGCTGGGATTCGCCAGACGAATGCTGGCGCTGCGCGACGAGGCATGGGCGGCCGTGGTGCGGCCGGAAGTGACGGGTAAAGTCGTGATCGGCGTGCCGGACGACTATGCGTCGTCGCTGCTGCCGTCGGTCCTGAAGAAATTCTCCGCGACCTATCCGAAAGTCGAGATCCAGGTGATGGGGCTGCCGAGCAGCGCGCTCGCGCCGCTGATCAAGGACGGCACCGTCGATCTCGTTTGCGGCACGCGCATCAAGGGGCTGTCCGGCGACTTCATCCGGCACGAGCCGATGGCGTGGGCCGCGATGACGAACGGGCCGCGCGTGTGGGAAGAGCGGCCGCTGCCGATCGCCGTGTTCATGCCGGGCAGCGTCGCGCGCGAGAACGCGATCCGCAGCCTGGAGCGCGCAAAGGTGCCGTACCGCACGTCCTATGAAAGCCCGAGCCTGCTCGGGCTGCTCAGCATGGTCGAGGCCGGCCTCGCGGTCGCGCCGCTCGCGCGCTGCGCGATTCCCGCGCAACTGTCGATGCTCGGCCGCTCGCACGGGCTGCCCGACCTGCCGCCGCTCGAACTGATCCTCGCGCGCAGCACCAAGTCGAAGCGGCCGCCGTGCGACTTTCTCGCGGAGCAGCTGATGGAAGACCTGCAGCGGCAGACCGGGCAGGCCGGCGACGCGTGATCAGCGGGTCGGGCCGAACCCGGCCGCGGCCAGCGCCGCATTGACGTTCGCGGCGATCGCGTCGACAAGCGCTTCGAGCGTGGCGCCGCTGACCTGCCGCTGTGCCGGCGCGAGATGCTCGGCACGCTGCCAGCCCCACTGCGCGCCCGAGGCGACCGACAGCGTCGCGCCGAACCGGTTTCCGTGGTGGTGGCCGAAAATGCTCACGCGCCGCTCGGCCACATACGCCTGTTCGGGCAGGCACAGCCGGATCTCGACCGCCACCTGATGCGGATCGTTCACGCGCGCGGCCGGGCTGACCGTCGCCGCGAACACCTT
The DNA here is from genome assembly GCF_001718555.1 of Burkholderia metallica. Lineage (NCBI taxonomy): Bacteria > Pseudomonadati > Pseudomonadota > Betaproteobacteria > Burkholderiales > Burkholderiaceae > Burkholderia > Burkholderia metallica. Next base: position 274,691 of record NZ_CP013403.1, on the reverse strand, counting down.
GCCGATACGCCAGGTCACGCAGGTCTCCCACGCCTCGAGCGGACCGCCCATCGCGTCGACCCGCTCGGTGTCGACCGACCACTGATGCCGCGGCGGCAGGACGATCGCCTGATGCAGCAATACTTCGGCCACACGCACCGTCGTCAGGAGCTGACGCGCGAGCTGCTGGCCCGACGGCAACGACGCCGTCCGTGTGCGGCGCCCTTCCGGCCGCGCGATATGCACTGCTTCCATGAGGCCCATGACCCCTCCGTATTCATGATCGGCGCCGCGCCCGCGGCGCCGCACGCCTGTCCGTCGCCTGCCGGCGGGCGGCAACGGCGCCAGCCGCTCGGGCGGCGGTGCGGACAAGCCATACGTGAACGAGCAACAATCGTTCCTTGCGTCACCGCGTGCTCGGTGCAATGCGCAACCGCCGCGCGACCGGCCCGATCACCGCGTCGGTCTGCTGCGCGATCAGCATGTGCAGCGTGAATTCCAGGTCTTCCGGCGCGATGTCGAAGCGCACGTGGATCACGTCGCGCACGGCCCGTGCGCTGACGACGTACACGCCGAGCGGGGAATGCAGCAGCGCCGCGAGCCGGGCCCGGGCGTGTTCGCCGGAGTCGGCCGTCAGCGTGACCGGCAACTGCAGGCGCGGGCGCGGCGGCGCAAGCGGGATGACATCGGGGTGAGCGCGGGCGCGCAACTGGCGGCCGGCGACATCAAAGGTGGGAACGGGATGGATGAAGGTCATGGAGCGGACGGAAGCCGTCTCGGCTGTTCGACACATCCCGAGCTTAGAAGAGCCCGCATAAACGGCGTGCAAAAAAACGGGGCGCCGGTGCAAAAAACGGCATGGGGGACATATCACGCACCGGCAGGAAGCCGGCGGCAGCCCGTCCGCGTCGTCGAGCACGCGCCAGTTCCCGGGCAGCGTGCAGCGATCGATCATCGTCACGGCCGCGCCGTGGTTCACCGCGATCTTGATGCCTGCCGGGGCGTCTTGGCCCGCCCGCAAGCGCAAGCCTGCCGGCGGTTTTTTTCATGGCGGCCGTCTACAACGGCTTCAACCTGCTCGTCGGCGACTGGCGGCGGCGGCGCGGCAGCGCGTGACCGACCGATGCCGCCCGCGCCGATAGAAGCGCGCGATTGCCCCGTCAACCGTGACAGGTCAACGAACGAGCATCCGTCGATACACTGGGGGCCTCCGCGACGGCTGCCATCCGCACGATCTTCGATGCCGGCCGACGCCTTCATTGCACACGGCCCGCCGCCTTCCGCCCGCACCGCGCGCCGGCCGCCCATCCCCGAGGAGTGTCACTTGAAGCACCCGTGCCGCACGCTGTTCACCTTCGCCGCCGGCCTTCTGGCCGCCGCGTACTCCCATGCCCGCCCGATCTGCACCGTCGTCGCCGACGCCGCCACCGGCCAGGTGCTCGTGCAGCAAGGCGACTGCGCGACCCGCGTGACGCCGGCGTCGACGTTCAAGGTCGCCATCAGCCTGATGGGCTTCGATGCGGGCGTGCTGAAGGGCGAGCACGCACCGACGCTCGACTTCCGCGCCGGCTACCCCGACTGGGGCGGCGCGCCGTGGCGCGAGCCGACCGACCCTGCACGCTGGATGAAGCTGTCGGTGTTCTGGTATTCGCAGCAGGTCACACAGGCGCTCGGGCAAGCGCGCTTCCAGCAGTACACGAACGCGTTCGGCTATGGCAACGCGGATGTGACCAGCCAGCAGGGTGAACTGAACGGCGTGATGGGTGCATGGGTCAACTCATCGCTGCGCATCTCGCCGTTCGAACAGATCGGCTTCATGCGCAGGATCGCGAACCGGACGCTGCCCGTCAGCGCCCACGCGTACGACATGACCGAGCGCATCACGCTGATCGACACGCAGCCCGGCGGGTGGGTCGTACATGGCAAGACGGGTACCGGGTCGCCAGGGCGCAAGTACGACGCGTCGCACGCATACGGCTGGTTCGTCGGCTGGGCGGCCAAAGGGCCGCGCAAGCTCGTGTTCGCGTACCTGATTCAGGATGACAAGCCGCAGACGCCGAATGCCGGCCTGCGCGCACGCGATACGTTCCTGGCCACGCTGCCGGCCCTCGCCGAACCAGGCAGCCCGCAATGAGCACCGGCCCGCGCAACGCGCGGATCGACCTGTTGCGCGGCGTGTCGATCGTGCTCGTCCTGCTGCATCACTTCAACATCCCGTACTCGCTGCGCGACACGTCGCTCGCGCGCGCAGTCGGCTGGGATGCGGTGCATGCGGTGGCGCGCAACGGCAACTACGGCGTGACGATGTTCTTCGTCATCTCCGGCTACCTGATCACGTCGAACGCACGCCGCCGCTGGGGTAGCCTCGGCGCGCTCGACGTGCGCGCGTTCTACGTGTCGCGCATCGCGCGGATCGTGCCGTGCCTGCTTCTGCTGCTCGCGCTCGTCAACGGTCTCGCGGCGGCCGGCGTACCGATCTTCACGAATCATGCGCCGCAGGGCATCGCCGTGTCGTTCTGGCTCGTGAATCTTGCGTCCCTCACATTCTGGATGAACGTGCTGATCGGTGCGTACGGTTGGGTCAACTACGCGCTCGGCGTGCTGTGGTCGCTGTCGGTCGAAGAGGTGTTCTACCTGTCGTTTCCGCTGCTGTGCATCGCGCTGCGCCGCGACACGCGGCTGGTCGCGTTCTGGCTGCTGATCGCCGCAATCGGCCCCGCGTACCGCTTCACGCACACCGGCGACGAAGGCGGGTTCCTCTATGCGTACTTCGCGTGCTTCGACGGCATCGCGATCGGCTGCTGCACCGCACTGCTCGCCGAACGCGCGCGCTGGCAGGTGTTCGCGGCCACACCGGTGCAATGGCTCACGGGAATCGCGATGGCCGGGCTCTATCTCGCGTGGCCGATCGCGCAAAGCCATGTGCCCGGCGTCACCGCGATGGCCCTCGGCACCGCCGTGCTGCTGATCGGCGCGCATGCCGAACGCGAACCCGCGCACGGCCGCGCACTCGCGCCGCTGCGCTGGAGCGGCCGGCTCAGCTACGAACTGTACCTGTTCCACCTGATCGTGCTCGGCGCGCTGCGCACGTTCTGGCCGCCGTCGGCCACGCAGGGCGACACGAAGCTGCTGTTGCTGATCGCGTATCTGGCGTTGTCGGCCATCCTGAGCGCAGTTATTGCGCGCGGCTATGCGACGCCGCTCGACCGCTTCATCAAGCGGCTCGCATCGCGGCCTGCTGCTCGCGTAGCGGACAGCGCACGCGTGTAGCACGCCATCCGGATTCGATTCATGTTGCCGGTGCACCTTGCCGTTGATGCTTTCGAAATGAAAGGCGACGGCGGGAACCCGGTGTGACGGCAACGTGAATGGAAACCGGAAGGATCGGTATGAAAAATGAAAGCGCACGGCGAGGCGCCGCGTCCGGTCGCCTCGCGCGCGGCCGGGTCAACCGGCCTGTTCGGCGGCGGCGCGGCGCACGGTCACGATGCGCGCGGGCGGAATGTTTGCCCACACGATCCGGCTGCCGCAGCCGACCAATGCCGAATCGCGCAGCGGATGACGGCCGGGCGGCCGCAGGTCGTATGTGAACTGGATCATCACGCCGTCGGCCGACAGTACGCGACGGCACTGGCCGACGATCGCCGTCACGTCTTCGCGCGGCAGCGTGCGCAGCGGCAGACACGACACGATCGCGTCGACGCGCGCATCGGGCGGCAACAGCCGTTCGAGCTGCCGCGCGTCACCCCGCACGATCGAGATGCCCGGAAAACGTCGCCGCAGATGCTGGACGAACGCCGGCGAACGCTCGACCACGACGAGCCGCTGCGGCGCGACGCCGCGTTCGAGCAGCGCAGCGGTGATCGCGCCGGTGCCGCCGCCGAGCTCGACGACCAGCCCGTCGCCGTCCGGCACCGCATCGGCCATCTCGCGCGCCAGTTGCCGCGAACTCGGGCACAACGCACCCACCGCGGCCGGACGGCCGACCCACTCGCGCACGAACAGCGCCGACACACGCCACGCGTTCGGCCACATCATCGGCAACCCCTGAACGGTCGCGCCGCTGGCCTCGACGTGCCGACGGCTGCGTGGAACAGGGCTATCGCGACACGGGGCTTGGGCATGCGCATCCTCCTGGACGAATCGGACCGCCGCGGGAAGCGCGACGACCCATCGATTCTAGGAAATGCAAACTTAAGACGACGTGAAGATTGTCCCTGATTCCGCCGACCAATTCGTGCCAGATCGGCGACCGATGCGCGGCTGAACGTGCGCGGGATAGCGCTCGCCGGCGATCCCGACCTCGACGCGTCGAACCGGATGGCCGACAGCGTGCCTCCGTCGGAAGCGTCGCCGGCGCGAATCCCGATTGCCGGGTTCCTGGGCTGTTCAATTCATCCTGCGACTCGAACGCCCCCGGCACGCATCATCGATGCGGTACGCCGCGCGCGCCGCCGAAGCGTCGCACGCGGCGCACACATCACCGCAGATTGGTTCTGGCCAGTTCGACGATCTCGTCGCCGCGCCCGCTGAGGATCGCGCGCAGCATGAACAGGCTGAAGCCCTTCGCATGCGCGAGTTCGATCTTCGGCGGCATCGCCAGCTCGTACTTCGACGTGACGACGTCGACGACCGCCGGCCCGTCATGCGCGAACGCGAGGCGCAGCGCTTCCTCGACGTTCTCCGAATGCTCGACGCGCACGCTGAAGATGCCCGCGCCCTTCGCGATCGCCGCGAAATCGGTCGGGCTCAAATCGACGTTCGTGTCGAGATAGCCGGCGGCCTTCAGCTCCATCGACACGAAACCGAGCAGGCTGTTGTTGTACACGACGATCTTGACCGGCAGCTTGAGCTGGCGCGCGGTGAGCAGATCGCCGAGCAGCATCGACAGCCCGCCGTCGCCCGACAGCGACACGACTTGCCGCCCCGGATGCGCGCCCTGCGCGCCGAGCGCCTGCGGCATCGCGTTCGCCATCGAGCCGTGGTTGAACGAACCGTGCAGTTGCCGCTTGCCGTTCATCGTCAGATAACGCGCGGCCCACAGCGTCGGCGTGCCGACATCGGCCGTGAAGATCGCGTCCTCCGCCGCGACTTCGTCGACGATCTTCGTCAGGTATTGCGGATGGATCGCGCGGCCCGGCGGCTCGGCCACCGCGAGATCGTCGAGCCCCTTGCGGGCGGCCGCGTAATGCTTCAACGCGTTTTCCAGGAAGCGCCGCTGGGTCTTGCGCGTGAGGCGCGGCAGCAGCGCGGCGATGGTTTCCTTCACGGTACCGACGAGGCCGAGCGCAAGCGGGGCGCGGTGGCCGAGCTGCGAGCCCTTCCAGTCGATCTGCGCGATCTTCGCGTGGGCCGGATAGAACGGCCGGTACGGGAAATCGGTGCCGAGCATCAGCAGCGTGTCGCACGATTCCATCGCGTGATAGCCGGAGCTGAAGCCGATCAGCCCGGTCATCCCGACGTCGAACGGGTTGTCCCATTCGACGAACTGCTTGCCGCGCAGCGCATGCACGACGGGCGCGCCGAGCGTGTCGGCGAGCGCGACCACTTCGTCGTGCGCGCCTTGCGTGCCGCTGCCGCACAGCAGCGTGACCGCCTCCGACGCATTGAGCAGCGCCGCGAGCCGGTCGAGATCGGCGTCGGCCGGCAGGATCGACGGCGGCGCCGCTTCGCTCCACGCAGGCGCTTCGTCCGGGCCGTCGCCGAGTGCAATGTCGCCCGGCAGCACGATCACCGCGACGCCGCGTTCGTCGATCGCGGTGCGCATCGCGCGCGCGAGCACGCGCGGAAACTGCGACGCGTTGGTCACCAGCTCCGCGAAATGGCTGCACTCGCGGAACAGTTCCTGCGGGTGGGTTTCCTGAAAGTAGCCGAGGCCGATCTCGGTCGACGGAATGTGCGCGGCGATCGCGAGCACCGGCTGGTGATTGCGGTGGCAGTCGTACAGCCCGTTGATCAGGTGCAGGTTGCCGGGGCCGCAACTGCCCGCGCACACCGCGAGCCGGCCGGTCGACGCGGCATCCGCGCCGGCCGCGAACGCGGCGCTTTCCTCGTGCCGCGTATGCATCCAGCGGATCGAACCGATCTGGCTCAGGCTGAACGACAGCCCGTTCAGGCTGTCGCCCGTCACGCCCCAGATGCGTTCGACGCCCGCTGCGGCGAGCGTCTTCGCCAGGTACTCCGCCATCGTCTGTTTAGCCATGCTGTCCTCGCTCGTTGATGGGTCGTCACACGAATGAACCGGCTGCGGCGGCCTGCCAGCGCCGTCGACGGGACGAGCATACGCGATCGGTTCAACTCGCGTCGTGAACGTGCGGCACGCCGATGCGGATTTCGTTCGGTCCCTTTCGGCGGCGTCGAACGACGGTCGGGAGGTCGTCGGCGAGCGAAGCGGACGAAGCGAATGGACAGCGAACGGGGCGCGCGCCGACGCGGCGCGCGTTCGCGGCGCTCGCGCCTACAGCGGCAACGCATGCGTCGACAGAATCTCCTTCAACACCATGAACGAACGCACCTGCCGCACGCCCGGCAGATACAGCAACTGTTCCGCGTGCAGCCGGTTGAAGCTGTCGTTGTCGCGCGTGCGCACCAGCATGAAATAGTCGAACTCGCCGGTCACGACGTGGCATTCGACGCACCCCGACACCTTCTGCGCGGCCTTCTCGAATGCCGCGAACGCTTCCGGCGTCGAGCGGTCGAGCACGAAGCCGATCACGACCAGCATCCCCGCGCCGAGCGGCTTCGGGTCGAGCAGCGCGACGATGCCGCGGATCAGCCCCATCTCCTTGAGCCGCTCGACGCGCCGCAGGCACGCCGGCGGGCTCAGCTTCACCTTCGCGGCGAGGCTCACGTTGGAGATCGACGCGTCCTGCTGCAGCTGCCGCAGGATCGCGCGGTCGATGCGGTCGAGCGGCGGCGCGACGTTGGCCGCCGCGGCGGGGTTTCGTTCTAATTTCATTGCGCCATGCTCCATTCTGACGAATCAAAATTGTTCAAAAGGCATTCCTGTCGTCGATAACGTAGGTCGGCACGACTTATTTCGCAAGCTCATTTCCCGCCTTCGTGCCTATCATTTTTCCACCGGGATGCCGCCGAAGGCCGCATCCGAACGACGCCCGCCGTTTCCTCACTCATCCACCCGCCATCCGGAGCCTGTCGATGAACCTGCAACGTTTCCCCCGCTATCCGCTGACCTTCGGCCCGACCCCGATCCAGCCGCTCAAACGCCTGAGCGCGCATCTCGGCGGCAAGGTCGAGCTGTATGCGAAGCGCGAGGACTGCAACAGCGGCCTCGCGTTCGGCGGCAACAAGACGCGCAAGCTCGAATACCTCATCCCCGATGCGCTCGCGCAGGGTGCGGACACGCTCGTGTCGATCGGCGGCGTCCAGTCGAACCAGACGCGTCAGGTCGCGGCCGTCGCTGCGCATCTCGGGATGAAGTGCGTGCTCGTGCAGGAGCACTGGGTCAACTACGAAGATCCCGTGTACGACCGCGTCGGCAACATCCAGCTGTCGCGGATGATGGGCGCGGACGTGCGGCTCGTGTCCGACGGCTTCGACATCGGCATCCGCCGTAGTTGGGAAGAAGCGATGGAGAGCGTGCGGCAGGCGGGCGGCAAGCCGTATCCGATTCCGGCCGGCTGCTCCGAGCATCCGCTTGGCGGGCTCGGCTTCGTCGGCTTCGCCGAGGAAGTGCGGCAGCAGGAAGCCGAGCTCGGTTTCAAGTTCGACTACATCGTCGTGTGCTCGGTCACGGGCAGCACGCAGGCGGGCATGGTCGTCGGCTTCGCGGCCGACGGCCGCGCGGATCGCGTGATCGGGATCGACGCGTCGGCCACGCCCGACAAAACACGTGCACAGATCACGCGCATTGCGCGGCATACGGCTGAAATCGTCGAGCTCGGGCGTCGCATCGACGAGCAGGACGTCGTGCTCGACACGCGCTACGCGGGCCCCGAATACGGGCTGCCGAACGACGGCACGCTCGAGGCGATCCGGCTATGCGCGCGCCTCGAAGGCGTGCTGACCGATCCGGTCTATGAAGGCAAGTCGATGCACGGGATGATCGACAAAGTGCGGCGCGGGGAATTCGAGCCGGGGTCGAAGGTGCTGTATGCGCACCTGGGCGGGGTACCGGCGTTGAGCGCGTATGCGGAGATTTTCCGGAACGGGTGACGCGTTCCGCAGGTAGTCGGCACACGCCGTTCCGCGCATGCCGGATCGACGCACGCGCAAATGAAATACCGCCGGCAAGCCGGCGGCAAAAGATGCGTCCACGGATGAGGTGGCGCACGTCAGGCACTCGATTCAGCGAGTGCGGGTCATTCAGCCGTGAACGACCCGCGCGACGCTGCTGCGCCGGAGGTGCTCGCTCAGTTCTGCGTGAGCGGATTCAGCGTCGTGCACAGGAAGCCCGTGCAGTTGGCCGGCTTGAAGTAGAACGACGCCATCACCGGCGTCGACGTGCCGAGCGCGAGATCGCCCAGGTACGCGGCGCCCTGCGCGCCGAAATTGTTCGACTGCTGGACGAAGCTGTCGCCGGTCGACTGGATCGCGGCCGACTGGTACGTGAAGGTCGGCGACTGGGTCTGGTCCTTCACGTAGACCCACGAGATCGTGCTGCCGAACAACATCCCGCCCTTCGCGCGATAACCCTTCGCGCCTTCGCTGTTGGCCTGCGCGATGAAGTCGCTGACGTTCGTCGCCGGCACCAGCGCATCGTACATATAGGTCGCGTTCGACGCGTTGTTCTTCATGTACACGTTCGCCTGCACCGATCCGACCATCATCGGGCCCAGGAACCAGTAGCCCGACTGGCCCTGGCCGTTCGCCTGCGTGAGGAACGCGTTCGTGTCGGCCGGCAACGCCGTCGTCGCGTACGTATAGGTCGCCGACGAGCCGCCGTCCTTGCGATAGAGATAGCCGTACGTGAGCGGCCCTTCGTAGCGGTAGCCGCTCGTGCCTTGCGCGTTGGCCTGGTTGACGAAGCCCGTCATGTCGGACGGCGCCGCCTGCAACTGGTACGTGTACGTCTGCGCCGCGCCGTCGTTCACGAAGATCGAACGCGACCCGCCGTTCGACGCGCTGTAGAAGTAGTCGCCCAGATAGCGATAGCCCTTCGCGCCTTCGCTGTTGAGCAGCGTCAGGAAGCTCGCCTGATCCGCCGCGGTCGGCTGCGCGTCGTAGCGCAGCGTCAGCGTGCTGCCGCCCGAGCCACCGCTGCCGCCGCTTCCCGTCCCGCCGGAACCCGTGCCGCCGGTGCCGCCACTTCCGCCGTTGTTGCTCGTGCCCGATCCGCCGGATGCCGCGGGCGAGGAATTATCGTCGCCGCCGCAAGCAGTCAGCGCCAGACAGGTCAATGCGATCAATGCAACGGCTTTCATCGGAATCACCTTTCAAACGAACAGGACGAACGCAACCGGCACGCGCGAATCGTTCCGCACGCACGGACCATCACGAATCAAGCATCAGGAATCGGCCGGCGGCGCACCGCCGGCCCGGGGACGTCAGTTGACCTGCAACTGGCCGCCGCGGCCGAGGCCGCCCTTGACGTCCTGCGCCTTGTAGCTGCGCAGTGCCACGACCATTTTGTTGTACGCGTCGATGAACGCGACGACCGTCGCCTTGCCTTCCGGCGTCGACGAGAAGCCGGCCAGCGCACCGCCCACGCCGCCGCCGAAGCCGCCCAGCGCCGCGCCGTAGTTGGTCGCCGTCGAGCTGCCTTCCGACGCCGCGATCTGCACGGCCGAGCGCACGTCGAACAGCGTCAGCGTGACGACCGACGCCTTCGTCTGCAGGTGGCCGGCCACCGCCGCGACCGCGCTGTTGCCGATCAGCCCGCCGATCATGCTGCCGATACCGCCGATCGGCGAATCGTTGATGACGATCTGCGGTTCCATGTAGTAGTCGGCCGCGACACGCTGGCCCTTCTGCTGCTTCGAGCCCGCGCGGTATTCGCCCGAGTTGCGCTGCAGCTGCGTGATGCGCGACAGGCGCGCGTCGCTCTTCTGGTTGCCGATCGACGTGATCACGAAGCAGTTCGACTGCTGGACGGCCAGGCGCAGCAGCGGGTCGATCGTCGTCATCTTGGTCGCGCTGCCGAACGGGCCCCACCAGTCGGCGTTGCGGCCGTCGTCGACGGCGATCGTGCCGAGCGGCGACGTGCAGCGCTGCAGCCCCGTATCGGCGCCGGCGCTCGCGCCGCCGGCCGCGGCGCCCGTCACGCCCGCGTTCTGGCCGCCGGGCGTCACCATGCCGCCGCAACCTGCGACGGACGCGCAAAGCGCTGCAACCAGCGCACCTTGGGTGAGACGTTGGGAAAGGTTGGTCTTCATGTCGTTGTCGATCGATTAGAGTCGTTGTTCGGCTTATGTGTTCGTGCGAACTTCGATAAGCCCCCCGGCGTGGCGCGCGATGGTGGTCTCCCCGCTGCAGCCCCCGTTGCTTTATGCCCGGTCAGTAGTACCAGTACGTCTGCTGCCAGACGCCGTAGTACGGATAGCCCGAGTTCCAGTAGCCGTAATAGACGTCACGCCATTGCGTGCGCCATTTCCAGTCTTCTTCGTCTTCCTTCTTCGCCTTGCGCGCCAGGTCGAGCAGCTTCTTCGACTCCTTGTCGCCGCGGGCCGCCGCGATCGACAGCCACTTCTCCGCTTCGCGCGCGTCGGAGCCCATTTCCTCCAGGCCGAACAGGTAGAAACTGCCGAGCGCCTTCTGCGCCTGCAGGTCGCCGCGCTCGGCGGCCTCGCGCATCCACTTGAGCGCCTGGTAGCTGTCCTGGCGCACGCCGTCGCCGCGGAAATAACGCAGGCCGAGGTCGTACGCGGCCTTCGGCTGGGTCTTCGCCGTCTGCTTCAGCGCAGCGATGCGCGGATCGTCGCGCTCCTCCGAATCGTCCCTTTTTTGATAGGACACCTGATCTTTGGGGCGATCAAAACAACCCGTGTCGTCGCAGATCCGCACCGTGCTGCTGGTGATCGACGGATCCTGCGCGCACGCGGCCAGTAGCAACAGCAGCCCCGGTGCGAGTAAACGGCGGTACATCGTTACCTTCCTCAAGTTTTTTATTGGCGCCGCAATTCTTCGCGCTATCCCACCCCCGGGAGCGCACACCCGGCGGCGCGCGGCGCAACGGATACAATCCGTCGACGCCGACACGCACTCCAGGGCTCTCTCAGGCTCTCTCTTCGAATCGTTCGGTCACTGCTGCATGGCTGTCGCTTTTCGCTTGCCGATCGTGGCCGGCATCGATCCCCAAACATGACGCGACAAACAATAGTGACGTGGTGAGCAATAATAATGAAGAAAAATGGCATGTCAAGGTCATTCGCGTTTTCAAAGGTTGCATGACGCGTCAGTTTTGATATGCTCTCCCTCGCCAAAACCCCTGGAGACCCCATCGAGATGTCCAACAGCGAGCAGGCCAACGTCGATCTCATCACCGCCAACAAGGTGCGCGACCTACTGAACCGGAACGGCATTCCGCCGCGCAGTCACAACACGACGATCGCGAACGTGCTCGGCCTGAGCTTCTCGGTCGTCACGCGCAAGATGAAAGGCCTGATCCCGTGGAACCTGTCGCAGCTGCAGGACATCGCGACGCACTTCGGCGTGCCGCCCGCGATCCTGCTCGACGACAAGGGCACGCAGCCTGCCGCCGCCGAGATGATCGACGCGACGCTCGTGATCGAATCGCGGCGCCTGCGCTGTCGCGCCTCGATCTCGACCAAGGCCAGCAGCCAGATCGAGACGGACTTCGTCGCGCTGCAGTGGCAGGGCGAATGGCTGATCACCGAGCGTCAGCACGCGCGCGAGGGCCGCACGTACCCGGTCGACGTCATCGAGCTGCGCTCGACGCAGCCGAACGTCTATGCGGCGCGGATCGCGGTGGTCGACGATTCGCAGGACGTCGCCGAAACGGTATGTGAATATTTCATCGAAAAAGGCGTGAACGCGATTCCGTACTTCGACGGCGCGACGTTCCGCAAGGCACTGGAAGTCGAGGATTTCGACGGCTACATCCTCGACTGGATGCTCGGCGACCAGACGGCCGCCGAACTCGTGCGCGGCATCCGCTCGAGCGAGAACAGCGGCGCGCCGATCTTCCTGCTGACCGGCAAGATTTCGACCGGCGAAGCGAGCGAGGACGAAATCGCGCACATCGTGTCGCACTACAACGCGCGCTGCGAGGAGAAGCCGGTGCGCCTGCCGATCCTGTTCGCCGAAGTGGCGCGCGAACTGAAGATCACGCTGCCGGCCGCCGCCGCCGCGAACTGAGAGCACGACAGCAAACCACCACCGCACGACCGAGGGCACGACATGCGAATTTCGACCATCTGGATCAAGCGCCTGCTGACGGCCTGCCTGCTCGGCATGGCTGCCGCGAGCTGGGCCGCTTCGTCGTTCACGTTCACCGTGGACGGCAAGATCGACAAGCACAACCAGCAGGGCAAGACGGCGTACGTGTTCTCCGAGCAGGCGCTGATGGCGCTGCCGCAGCACACGATCGTCACGTCGACGAGCTGGACGCCGAGGGCGACCTTCACCGGCCCGCGCCTGTCCGACATCCTGAAGATGGTCGGCGCGCATGGCACGCAGATCGAATTCCGCTGCATCGACGAGTACACGTTCACGATTCCGGTGTCCGATGCCGATCGTTACGGCGTCATCCTCGCGCGGACGATGAACGGCAAGGTGCTCGGCAACGACAACTACGGCCCGCTGTGGATCATGTATCCGCGCGACCAGTACCCCGATGAACTGAAGACGCCGCTCGGCGAAGCCAAGTTCGCGTGGCAGATCATCGGCCTGACGGTGAAATGAAGCGCGGGCGATGGAAAAATAGAAAAATCATCCTGGTCCTCGGCTCGCTGTGGATCATGGGGTTCGCCGCGTGGGCGTTCCTGCTGTGGGACCTCCTCGCCACGTCGGTCAACGAGGGCGTGCTCGAAGGGCCGCGCGAAGGCGTGTTCTGGACCGCGTCGCAATACCGGAACGTCTACACGCGTTTCGACCGGCAACTGATCCTCTACGCGACGCATCAGGACGACGATTTCAATCACGTGCAGATGCAGCTCGACAGCCTGTCGGTGTCGTTCGGCTTTCTGCAGCGGCCGTCGGAAGTGTCCGAATACTGGCTGCGCATCCCGCGCGCGCGCAACGAGATCGAAGCGCTGGGCGAATTCATGACGCGCCTGAAACGCGAAGTGCCGTTGCTGCGCGACGCGCCGAAACAGGCGCAACAGGTGATCGACGAGGTCAATGCGTACTGGCCGAAGGTCAACGCCCTCGCGAACTACTTCCGCGCGATCGAGATGGCGCAGCGCGACTTCACGTTCCATCAGCTGAAGGAAAAGCAGCGTGCGATCCTGATTCTCGGCATGGTGCTCGGCGTGATCCTGTGCGCGCTGTTCCTGCTGCTGTTCTATACGATGCGCACGCGTGACGACCTGCTCGAACGGCAGGACGCGGCGCTCGACGCCGAACGCAAGGCGTCGGACCGCGCGTTCGAGATGATCGAGGCGAAGAACGCGTTCCTCGGGATGGTCAGCCACGAGTTGCGCACGCCGCTGCAGGCGATCTGCGGGTCGGTCGAGATCCTGCTCGCGCGCCCGCAGTCGGACGCGAACCTGAAGACGATCCGGCGGCTGCAGAATTCCGCGCTGTCGCTCGAAGCGCTCGTCAAGGATCTGACCGACTACATCAAGCTGCGCTCGACGAAGCGCCTCGCCGAACAGGAAACCGTCGGCATCGCGTCGCTGCTCGCCGAGGTGTTCGACCCGCTGCGCGAGAAGATCGCATCCAGACGGATCGTGGTCACGCAACGGGTCGAGCCGCACGGTCTCGCGATCCGCTCCGATCGCAAGCTGCTGCGCCAGGTGCTGTCGAACCTGATCGAGAACTCGGTCAAGTACACGCCCGGCGGATCGATCGACGTGTCGATCACGCTCGTCGACGCGCCGGCCGGCCCGCAAGTGAAGATCGTGGTGCGCGACACGGGCACCGGCATCGCGAAGCAGCACCTGCCGAAGATCTTCGAGCCGTTCTACCGCGCGAACGACGCGGTCGGTCTGCATGTGGACGGGATCGGCATGGGGCTCGCCGTCGTGCGCGAAATCGTGACGACGTTGCGCGGGCATGTGGACGTGCGCAGCGTGGTCGGCGAAGGCAGCGAATTCGTCGTGACGCTGCCGGCCGAAGTGCCCGGCACCGACACCGCCGGCAATGCGGCCGGCGACACGCCCGCACTGCCGCACGCGGCCGCGCTCCGCGGCCGGCGCGCACTGGTGGTCGACGACGACGACAACGCGCGCGAAACGCTCGGGGCGATGCTGTCGGCGCTCGGCCTCGACACGGAGCTGTGCAACACCGGGCAGGAAGGCATCGCGCGCTTCGGCGCAAGCCGTTACGACATCGTCGTGCTCGATCTCGAACTGCCCGACCTGAGCGGCTTCGAAGTCGCCCGGCGCATACGCGCCGTTGCGCAACCCGACGCCGACGGCCGGCATCCGGCGATCCTCGGCGTCAGCGCGTATGAATCGGCAGCGCTGCGCGAGAACCAGCGGATGTTCGACGCATTCCTGCCGAAGCCGGTACACCTGCGCGAACTCGGCGCCCTTGTCGAGAAGCTGCTCGGCTGATTCGGCATGCCGCGTGCAAACGCGCACTGCATTGCGCGCCGGCGCCGCATCATGCGTTCCCGCTCACATTCCCGCCTATTCGCCGATCAGATGCAGCACGATATCGCGCCGGTGCGCCGCACGACGATGCTCGAACAGATAAATCCCCTGCCAGGTGCCGAGCACCATGCGGCCATGCTCGACCGGAATCGACAGCTGCACCTGCGTGAGCGCCGTGCGCAAATGGGCGGGCATGTCGTCGGGGCCTTCGGTGTCGTGCTCATAGCGGCTTTCGTCTTCCGGCGCGAGCGTCGCGAAGTAGCGTTCCAGATCGCGCCGCACCGACGGATCCGCGTTCTCCTGGATCAGCAGCGAAGCCGACGTATGCCGGCAGAACACGGTAAGCAAGCCCGTGCGAATCGACTGCTGGTCGACGAAGGCGCGCACCTGTTGCGTGAACTCGACGAGGCCGCTGCCGCGCGCGTCGACGGAGATATGCGTGATGGCCTGTTGCATGATCGTGACGTCAGGCCAGCGCGGCGAAGCCGTCGGCCTCGATCTGTTTCGCATCGGCCGGCCGCACGACGCGCGCAACCTCGACGCCGTCGCGCAGGAACACCAGCGTCGGCCACAGCTTGACGCGGAACGAGCGGCCGAGCGGACGGCCCGGCCCGTCCTCGATCTTCAGGTGACGCACGGCGGGATGCGCGGCGAACGATTCGACGATCGCGGGCTGCGCGGCCGCGCAGATGCCGCACCAGTTGGCGCCGAATTCGATGACGGTCGCGCCGGCGAGTGCTTCGACTTCCTCGCGGGTCGGCGCGTTGGCGGTATAGCGTTGTGGCGTGTCCATCGGGGCCCTCATGTGCAATTCCGGAATGCGGTCGCGCGGCAGGCGCGCGGCCTGCGATTTCTTACTGTAGCGGAAAAGCATGCGCGATGCCGATGTGCTCGCGGCCGTTTGCGCCGCGCATGCTCGCGCCGTTGCCGTGCATTGCATGCGCTGCTTTGCGAGCAATTTCCGTGCGTCGCCGCGGCGTCGATCCCGGATCGCACGACGGGCACGCATCCGGTGCCCGAATCGAAGCGCGCGAGAGGCTACGTGTACGAGCCTGACAAGTTCGGCACGGCGGGGCTGACGGAAACGCCATCGCAGACCGTGTCGTCGCCGCGCGCGCTCGAGTGCACGATTCACCTGGAATGGGTCGTCGCGGCCACGCACGGCCTCTCCGATGAAACGCCTGACCTGCTCGGGAAGATCACGTTGTTCGAGGTGCGCATCCAGCGTGTGCACGTGCATCCCGACCTGCTGGCGGACGGCCATCCGGACCGCATCGATCCGGACAGATGGTCGCCGCTGATTATGAGTTTCCAGAAGTTTTACGGTCTGGCGCCGCAGCAGTTGCATGCGTCGAGGCTCGCCGCGATTCCCGAGCGCGCGTATCGCAGCCCCGACATCGAGCGTCCGCGCAATGCGGGCGTGCCGGCCGACGCCCGGGCGATGATGAAGCGCGATGTGACGGCCCGCGCCGGCCGGTGCGCCGAGACCGATCGGATAAAATACGGCCGGCCATACTCATTGGCCGATGACCGAACCGACGGAGTGTTTTCAGTGATTCAAGCTACCCCAGTATTCAAGGACAACCTCGCGCAATTGCCGGCCATCGACGGCATCGCGCGCATCGATCTCGTCGGCGCGAACGGCGACGTGGTCGCCAGCATCGAGAACCAGCCGGGCAAGCAGGGTTCGCTCGCGGTCTACCATTACCTGAAGCAGGCATTCGGCGCGCTCGACGCGAAGGCTGCCGAGCATGGCCTCGCGGTGTTCGCGGAGCACACCGCCGACGCACGCAACCGCCCCGGCGCGCACCCGAACGTCGATCGCCTGCTCGCGATCGCGGCCGGCGGCGACGCGCTGCGCATCGACGTCGTCCCCAAGCGTTGAGCGACAGGCGGGGCAATGATGCCGCACGTCGATGCGCGGCACGCTCATGCATCTCGTCGATGGGCACCCATGCATGCCGAATCGTCGTCCCGCCCGCACATGCCGCGCCGCACGCGCCCGCATTCAATGCCATCGATGACGGCGTCGCCCGCCACCCGTCATTTTCACGATCGGCTACCCTGATTTAATCGATACTCCGCGCAGGCCGCCAGCCATCTCGCCGGAACATCGCGCCGTCCGTCATTCGACGACGCCGAACGTTTCGCGACCCGGCGCGCACATGCACGTCAAGCGTGCACATCCATCGCGTGAACCGCATGCCATCCCGGCATCGACCATGCCGGCACGCGTCAGCGAACCCGGCACCGGCAAATGAAGCGATCGATGCCCGGTCTTTCGCAATGCACGCGTCCCGAAAGATCCCCCCACATTGCATTAGTACATGTCTTAATGGATGACGCGTTCATTTAATACGTGTCCCATTTAAATCGCATCCCTGGTTACCCAAAATTGTCTTGGGTTGAGTCGAATCCAACGCATCGCAACCCCAGGCTCGGATCCGACCGTATTTAAAAGATCCTGCCAATGCGACGCACGCGATCGACCTCTAAGGCACGCAGCGCCCCCTCCCCTCGTCAACCACTCCCGTGAAACGGAAGCAACGGCACCGCCCGGTCTTGTCCTGGCGCGGCGCGTTGCGCCGTGCGCGAGGCGACAGGCGCCGCATCAAATAAAACGGTAGCGAAGGGTATATGCATACGGCACTCGAACAGCAGCGCGCCGCCGCTCCGTCGGCGGTCCACGGGCTCCTCGCGCGCATCGTCGACATCACGCTGATCGCGGTCGGCGCCGCGGCGGCAGCCTGGTTTTTTCCCGGCGAAGGCATCGATCCGTCCGACAACGTGGCGATCGTCGCGAGCACGGCGGCGTTCGCGATGGTCCTGTTCCCGGCATTCGGCGTGGCGCGCGCGCCGTGCCATTGCTCGACCTATCGCATCGCATTCCGCACCGTCTCCGCATGGCTGCTCGCACTCGCGGGCTCGGCGATCGTCATGTTCGCGATACGCGGCGCGTTGCCCGTGCCGCTGAACGGATTCCTGTTCTGGGCGGCGGCAAGCGGCATCGCACTCGTCGCGTTCCGACTCGTCGCGTGCGCGACGTTCGAGCGGATCGTCCATGTGGGCGAGCGCACCAGGCAGGTCGCGATCGTAGGCGGCGGCGCACATTGCGCCGCCGTACTCGAGCGGATCGCGCAATCGTCGTCGGCGCGCTATCGCGCGGCAGCCATGCTCGATCCGGATCGCCCCGCACAACCCGCTGCGGACGGCATCGATGTCCTTCCCACGCTGGATGCATTCGCCGCGCATGTCCGGGCGCATGCGATCCCGGAAGTCTGGATCGCGCTGCCGATCACCGGAGCCGGCACCATCGTTCGCGTGCTCGATGAATTCCGGCACGACCTCGTGAATGTCCGCCTCGTGCCCGACGTCAGCCAGCTCGCGATGTTCGACGGTGAGATGGTCGACCTGGTCGGCGCGCCGGCGATCAACCTCGTCGCGTCTCCGCTGTCGCCGCGCGCGCTGGTTCAGAAGGCAATCTTCGATCGCCTGTTCGCGGCAGCGGTACTGGTCGGCACGGCACCGCTGCTGCTCGCGATCGCGGCGGCCGTCCGGCTGTCTTCGCCTGGCCCCGTGCTGTTTCGTCAGCAACGCAAGGGGGCGGACGGCAAGGCCTTCACGATCTACAAGTTCCGCACGATGCGGATTCATGCCGATGCGGACGGCGGCGTACGGCAAGCCACCCCCAACGATCCGCGCGTGACCCGCATCGGTGCGTTCCTGCGCCGCACGAGCCTCGACGAGATGCCGCAGTTCATCAACGTGCTGCGCGGCGAGATGTCCGTCGTCGGCCCGCGTCCGCACGCGCTCGAACACGATGATCTGTACCAGACGATCGTCGACGGATACATCCATCGCTACCGCGTCAAGCCCGGCATCACCGGCTGGGCGCAAATCAACGGCCTGCGCGGCGAAACCGATCGCATCGAGAAGATGCAGCGCCGCGTGGAAGCCGATCTCCATTACCTGCGCAACTGGTCGTTCGCACTCGACATGCGCATCGTCGCCGCGACGATCACGCGCGGCTGGACACATCACAACGCGTATTGATCACGCATGGGGCGCCGTCGCGCGGCGCCCATTCCTGGAGAAAGCCATGCCTATGGAATCCGCCGCAAACGCGCGGACCGGAGCCCCGCGCCCGCGCGGCGCCCGTCTGTTGCCGATACTGTCGATCGCGACGCTCAGCGTTGCGCTGTCCGCCTGCGCGCTCGCACCCGGCATGCGGATGGTCGAGCCGCCCGCGCCATCCGCGGCGGATGCCCGGCCCGACGGTGAAGCGCCGCATTACGAGATCAGGAAAATCGGCCCCGACCTGATTCGCCGATTGAAGGCGCAGGCCGCGCAGCAACTGGCCGCGCAAGTCGATCTGCTGACGACACCGCCCGGCGCGTACCGGATCGGCCCGGGCGACGTGCTGCAGATCACCGTATGGGATCACCCCGAGCTGGCGGCCGCGCAAGGCGCGGCGACGCCGAACGCGCCGCGCGCCGCCGATCCCGTCACCGGCTTCGTCGTCGATCAGGACGGCAACCTGACGTTCCCGTTCGCCGGCCGGGTTCACGTCGCGGGCCTCACCGCCGACGCCGCGCGCACGCGCGTCGTCGATGCGCTCGCGCGTGCTTACCGCAATCCGCAGGTCACGCTGCGCGTCGCGTCGTTCCGTTCGAAGCAGGTTTATATCGACGGCGAGGTTCGCGCGCCCGGCAACCAGCCAGTCAACGACGTGCCGATGACGCTCTACGAAGCGCTCGGCCGCGCGGGCGGCCTGAATCCGGCCGCCGACCAGAGCCGGATGACACTCGTTCGCGACGGCGTGTCGCATCCGCTCGACCTGACGAAGATGCTGCGCCAGGGCCGCAATCCGGCCGACATCGTGCTCGCCGCCGGCGATCTGCTGCATGTGCCGAGCCGCAGCGATTACGGCGTCTACGTGATGGGCGAGGTCAACAAGCCGTCGCTCGCGCTGCCGCTGCGCGACGGCGGGCTCACGTTGTCCGACGCGCTGTCGCAGGCCGGCAGCGTGAATCCGAACACGGCCGACGCCGCGCAATTGTTCGTGATCCGCGGCTCGCAGACCGACAGTCCGCAGGTATTCCACCTCGACGCGCGTTCACCCGTGTCGATGGTCCTCGCGAACGAGTTCGAGCTGCAGCCGAAGGACATCGTCTACGTCGACGGCAACAGCCTCGTGCGCTTCAGCCGCGTGCTGAGCCTGCTGCTGCCGAGCGTCAACTCCAGCGCCATGGCCGCGGCGCTCGCCATCAAATGAGCGCGCTCGCCACCTTGCTCGTCGTGTGCGTCGGCAACATCTGCCGTAGCCCGATGGCACAGGCGCTGTTCCGCGCGCGCCTGCCGGGCGTCGACGTGCAGTCGGCCGGCCTCGGCGCGCTCGTCGGGCATCCCGCCGAGCCATTCGCCGTCGCGCTGATGCGCGAGCGCGGCCTCGACATCGCCGCGCATCGCGCGCGCCTGCTGACCCCGTCGCTCTGCGCGCAAGCCGACCTGATCCTGACGATGGAGCGCCAACAGAAGCGCGCGCTCGAGCGCCGTCATCCGTCGCTGCTGGGCCGCGTGTTCACGCTCGGCGAATTCTGCCCGGCGCCGGGCCACGCACGACCGGGTTTCGACGTGCCTGATCCGTATTGCGGCACGCGCCCGTTGTTCGAGCAGAGCCTGCGGCTCATCGAGCACGGCGTCGACGACTGGTGTGCGCGCCTCGCGTCGGCCACGCAGCCCATCGCCTCGGCAGACGCCACCTCGCAGTCGCCTGCCGCTTCCTCACGATTTCCGGACTGAACCGATGATGTCAAGCTCCCCCCCTCCGCGCATGCCCGAGCATGCCGACGAGATCACGCTGGCCGGCGTGATCGACACGTTGGTCTCCCATCGCTGGCTGATCGCGTGCGTCACCGCCGCATGCGTCGGCGCCGGCACGCTGTACGCATTCCTCAGCCATCCGCAATACCAGGCCGATATCCTGCTGCAGATCGAGGACAGCGGCGACGCATCCGCCGCGAAGAGCCTGCTCGGCGACGTGTCGTCGCTGTTCGACGTCAAGTCGACGGCCGCGGCCGAAGCGCAGATCCTCGCGTCGCGGCTCGTCGTCACGCGCGCCGTCGACGATCTGCGCAGCTACATCGACGTGCAGCCGAAGCGCTTTCCGGTCGTCGGCGATTTCATCTCGCGTTTCAACCCGGCCGTCGCGCGTCCCGGCGTGCTGGGCATCGGCGGCTATGCCTGGGGCAACGAGCGCGCCGATCTCCCCCGCTTCGACGTGCCGAAGCCGCTCGAAGGCGACCGTTTCGAACTGACGGTGCTCGACGGCGGGCGCTACCGGCTGTCGGGGCCGGGCCTCTCCGCGCCCGTCGTCGGGCAGCATGGCCGGACGGAAACGTTCCGCACGGCGGACGGCCCGCTCGTCGTCGAGCTCGCTCGCGCAGACGCGCAACCCGGCACGCGCTTCACGATCGTGCGCCAGTCGCGCGCGGAGACGATCGATACGCTGCGCCGCACGCTCGACGTGCAGGAGAAGGTCAAGCAGTCGGGCGTGATCGTCGCGACGCTGCGCGGCCCCGATCCGCAGCGCGTGCAGGCCACGCTGCAGGCCATCGCGAGCCACTACGTCCGACAGCACATCGAGCGCCGGTCCGCCGATGCCGCGCAGTCGCTGGCTTTCCTCAACACTCAACTGCCGATCCTCAAGAAGCAGCTTCAGCAAGCCGAGCAGCGCTATACGGACATGCGCAACGCGCACGGCGCAGTCGACCTGACCGAGGAAGCGAAGCTGGTGCTGCAGCAAACGGCCGACGCAAAAACGCGCCTGCTGGAATTGCAGCAGAAGCGCGACGAGATGGCCACGCGCTTCGCGTCCGGCCACCCCGACATGATCGCGATCGACGCGCAGATCGGCACGCTGCGCCGCCAGCAGCAGGACGTCGAACAGCAGGTGAAGCGCTTGCCCGATCTCCAGCAGAACGCATTGCGGCTGATGCTCGACGTAAAGGTCGACACCGATCTGTATACCGCGCTGCTCGGCAACGCGCAGCAGCTCGAGCTGGTGAAGGCGGGCCGGACCGGCAGCGTGCGGCTCGTCGACGCGCCGACCGTGCCCGATGAGCCCGTTCGCCCGAAGCGGACCATCGTGATCGGCGCGGCCGCGCTGTTCGGCTTCATGCTAGGCGTCGGGCTCGCGTTCGCGCGCGACTTCCTGTTCGGCGGCGTCGACAGCGCCGACGAAATCGAGCGGCACCTCGGCATGAACGTCTACGCGACGATTCCCGATTCGCCGGAGCAACGGCATGTCGCGCGCCGTATGGCCGCCCATGCGCCGGGCCCGCATCTGCTCAGCGTGCGCGATCCGCACGATGCGGCGATCGAAAGCCTGCGCAGCCTGCGCACCGCGCTGCGCTACGCGATGCAGGGCGCACGCAACAACGTGCTGCTGCTGAGCGGCCCGGCGCCGGGTGCGGGCAAATCGTTCGTGTCCGCGAATTTCGCGGCGCTGCTCGCCGCGAGCGGCGCGCGCGTGCTGCTCGTCGACGGCGATCTGCGCAAAGGCTATCTGCATGACTATTTCGGCGTCGCGCGCGAGCGCGGCTTCGCCGACGTATTGTCCAGCGACATCGCGCCGCACGACGCGATTCACTCGGGCGTCGTGCCGAACCTCGACTTCATCTCGACGGGCGCGTTGCAGCCGAACCCCGACGTGCTGCTCGCCGACGAGCGGATCGCGGCGCTGCTCGGCGAATGGTCGGCGCGCTATGACGCAGTGGTCATCGATTCCGCGCCGATTCTCGCGGTCGCCGATGCGGTCGTGCTCGGCCGGCATGCCGGCGCCGTGCTGCTGGTCGCGCGCGCCGGCGCGACGCGTCTCGCCGAGCTGGGCGAAGCCGCGCGACAGCTCGCGCACAACGGCATCGCGACAGCCGGCGTGCTGCTCAATGGCGTCATCCCGCGCGCGGGCCGTTACGGCGGCCGCTACGGCGCCTACCGCTATACGCGATACGGCGACGCGCCGCGTCGCGACACCCCCGCATCGCCGGCACGCCGCGTACTGCGTGCGCTGACGGCACGGCTTCGCCGAGGAGGCTCGCGATGAGCGACACGATCGATATCGGGCGCCACGCGCGCCCCGCCGCGGACGCCCCTAATGCGACCGCCCTCGCGCGGCCGCCCGGCCCCGCACGCACGGTGCCCGGCCAGCATCCGCGCCTTCGCATCGCGCTCGTCGTCGAAGCCGCGGGCGGCGGCGTCGCCGTCCATCTTGCCGATCTGATCCGCGGCCTGAGCGCACACGACGGCGTAGAGCTGCATCTGATCGTTCCGCAAGGCCCGCGATTCGACGCATCGATTCTCGATGCGGGCGTGCTTGCGCATTGCCGGTCCGTTCACTCGATACCGATGCGGCGCGCGGTCGGCTGGCGCGACGCGATTGCCGTCGCCACGCTCTACCGGCATCTGCTGCGCATCGGTCCCGACATCGTGCACAGCCACAGTTCGAAGGCCGGCGCGATCGCGCGGCTGTGTATCGGCCCCTGGCGACAGGTCTATACGCCGCACGCGGTGTACACGCTGAACCCGTCGCTGCGCGGCTGGCGCCGCCGCTTCTACGGCACGGTCGAACGCGTGCTCGGCAGCCGGTTCTCGAGCCGGATCGTCGCGGTCTCCCGCGACGAGGCAGCGCATCTGCACGACGCGCTCGGCATTCCGGACGCCCGCATCGACACGATCGCCAACGGCGTGCCGCCGCCGCGGCTGATGCCGCGCGACGACGCGAGGCGCGCGCTCGGCCTGCCGCGCGATGCGGTCGCGGTCGGCTTCGTCGGCCGCCTCGAGCACCAGAAGGGCGTCGATCGGCTCGTGCGCATCGCGCGCGGTGTCTATCGCCGGTGCGGCCACGCGGTGCAGTTCGTCGCGATCGGCCCCGGCGACTTCGACACGGCAGCCGGCCCCGACGCCGACGACGTGCCGCCGAACCTGCGTGTCGTCGGCGCCGTGGATGGCGCGAATCGCTACTTCTCCGCGTTCGACCTCTTCGCGCTGCCGAGCCGCTATGAAGGCTTTCCGTACGTCTGCCTCGAGGCGCTGGCCGCGCGCGTGCCGATCGTCGCGTCGAACGTGGCCGGCGCGGCCGAGCTGATCCGCTCGCACGGCATCGGCGTCGTGGTGCCGAACGACGACGATACGACCGACTTCATGCGTGCCGTCGTCACGCTCGCCGACGACCCGGCATTGCGACGCGGCATGCGCGCGAATTGCGCGCACGCCCTCGAACACTATTCCGCCGCCGAGATGGTCCGGCACACGCT
Organism: Burkholderia metallica; assembly: GCF_001718555.1. NCBI lineage: Bacteria > Pseudomonadati > Pseudomonadota > Betaproteobacteria > Burkholderiales > Burkholderiaceae > Burkholderia > Burkholderia metallica. The sequence continues at coordinate 250,720 of NZ_CP013403.1, read as the reverse complement.
CACGCTTTACCGCAGCGTGGTTCACCAGGAGCCGAAATGAACCCGACCACCCACATCGCGCTGTTGCATGCGTACAGCGCGCGCAATTCCGGCGACGGCCTGTTGGTCGATCTGTCCGCCAGGCTACTGCGTGACGCATTCGGCGATGCGATCCGGATCTCGATCGTCGCGGCCGATCCGGCTTCGTTTCCTGCCTACGACGACGTCGGCCCTGCGCCCGTGCTGGCCGACCGCGGCGCGAGCCGGGTGACGGGCGCGGCCCGCTGCGTGCTGCCCGTCCGCGCGAACGGGCGGCTGCACGACTTGCGACGCCTGCTCGACCGCGTCGATCTGATCGTCGGCGTCGGCGGCGGCTATCTGCGCGCGCGCAATTGCCATGAGGCGCTGAAGCTGGAAGCCGGCCACCTGCTGCAGATGCGCGCGGCGAAGGCCTCGGGCAAACCGGCCGTGTACCTGCCGCAAAGCATCGGCCCCGCGCGGCCGGCATGGCCCGTGGGCACGCACCTGCGCCGCCTGCTCGCGTCGTTCGACACGGTATTCGTGCGGGACGACCGTTCGTCAGCGTTCCTGTCGGCCAATGCGAACACGCGTCGCGCGCCCGATCTGGCGGTGCTCGATTTCGAGCGCCGCAGCGACACGATCCTGCAGCGGGCCGCCCGCGCCGGCGACGGCGTGCGCCACATCGCATTCGTGCTGCGTCGTCCACCGGCGTGGAATCGCTTGCAGTGCGCACGTTACGCCGCATCGGTCGCGCGGCTGATCGAGCGCGTGCGCCCGCATTGCCGCATCTCGTTCGCGGTGCAGAGTGCCTGCCGCGGCAACGACGACACCGCGTACTACCGCGACATCGGCATCCAGGACGCGCTCGTGCCGCTCAAGACGCTGCTCGCGCACGACGTGCCCGACTGGGTCGTCTCGGTACGCCTGCACGGCGCGCTGGAATCCGTGCTGCAAGGCGTGCCGGCGTTCCACGTCAGCTACGAGCGCAAGGGTTTCGGCGCTTATGCGGACCTGCATCTTGACGACTGGGTCGTCAACGGCGCGGCGTTCGATCCGGACGCGGTCGCCGACAAGATCCTCGCAGACGGCTCGGCAACCGCATTCTGGCGGTCGGCCCGGACAGGGCTCGACCGGATTCGCACCGCGCGCGAACACGTGGTCGACGCGTTGCGCGCGGCGCGATACGCATGACGATCCGGACACTGCCCATGCTCATTCGACTCGCCCTCAGATTCGCTGCGCTCGGCCTGAAATTCGGCCTGACGATCGTCATCGCGCGCACGCTCGGCTTCGATGCGGTCGCCGTCTACGGGCTCGCGGTCGCCGTGTCCGTCATTGCATCGAAGCTGCTCGGGCTCGGCTTCAGCACGGAACTCAACCGCCGACTGAGCGCGAGCGACCCGCTGCCCGCGATCGGCGAGGCGCGCAGGTTGGGCATCCTGTTCGGCGGGCTTTATCTACTGGCCTGCACGTCGCTCGCGATCGCATCGCTCGCCGGCTTTCCGGCCGACGCATTCGGCCTGTCGACGCGCGTGCTCTGGTGCATCCTGCTCGTTGCGCTCTCCGAACACGCGGCATTCGAAACGAATGCATGGATGTTCTCGCTGCACCGCCCGCGCATGGGCTCGTTGCTGCTGTTCGTCCGCACCGGCGCATGGGCCGGCATCGCGTGCGCCGGCCTGCTCTCCGGCGCAGTGCGCTCGATCGAAGCCGTCTTCGCGCTGTGGTTCGCATGCAATGCGTGCGTCGTGGCCGTGTCGTGGCAACGCATCGGCGTGCTGGCGCGCCGGGCCCGCCACGCGCGGCGAATCGCACATGCGCCGGCGGCCCGCGACATGATCGCGGTCTGGCTGCACGGCCTGCCGTTCTACGCGGCAGGCGGGCTGCTGTCGATCCTGCAGTACGCCGAACGCTTCATCGCCGGCGGCCACGTGAATGCCGACGCGCTCGGCCGCTACGTTTTCGCGTGGTCGGTCGCCAATGGCGTGCAGACGGTCGCATTCGCGGCGGTCGTCGCCACGGCCGCGCCCGGCTTCGTGCGCGCGCTCGCGGACGATCCCGCCGAATTCCGTCGTCGGCTTCGCCGCGCGGTGGCGGCAAGTGCGAGCCTGGCGGCATTGCTGTCCGTCGCGATCCTCGTCGTCCACGACGACCTGTTCCGGCTCGCGAACGAGCGGCCCGGCGCGCACGAGGTCGCGTTGCTGGCGGTGCTGCTCGCGTCGTTCGTGCTGCGCGCGGCCGCCGACGTGCTGTGGGCGGCCACGATCGCGCTGCGGGCCGGCGTCGCCGTCACGCTGGTGATGGCGGGTATCGCGGTGGTCTGCGTGCCGGCCGCGTGGTACCTGATCGCGGTTTTCGGCACGACCGGCGCGGCACTCGCGCATCTGACGGCCAGCATCGCGATCGTCGCCGCCCTGGCGACGATCGCCCTGCGCGGCGGGCGAATCCACTCGGCCAGCGCGATCCGGAGGAGCGTATCCGATGCTGCATAAGCTGATCGGCGCAGGGCCGCTCCTCAGCCGCGGATTGACTCGCGCGATCGCGGCACTGGCCGTGTTGCTCTACTGGATCGTCTATGCGAAAGCCGATGCGTTCCTGCCGGAATACGTGTTCCGTGACGCGGAGAAGATCCAGAGCCAGATCGGCGGATCGGGCAGCTACGACGGCACCTCGTTCGATGCCGTCGCGAAGTTCTACGCGATGCTGGGCCCCGCCGGCACGCACGTGTTCACCGCCGCGGTCGGCGCGCTGTTCATCTGCCTGATGATCGCGCAGGGGCGCCGCATCGGTTCGCTCGCGGCGAGCCTCGTGCTGCTCGTGCCCTGCGTGTTCTTCAACCTGTTCGTCGCGAGCAAAGACACGCTCGTCGTGCTGATCGCGATCGTGCTGGCCAGGGTCGCGCAGCGCCGCCCGGCGCTCGTCGCGATCGCGGCGGCCGTCGGGCTGTACGGCGCCTATGCGGCAATCGTGCGCAGCTATTTCGCGCTGATTCTCGGGTTCGCGCTCGTCGTGCTGCTGTTCCGACGCGGCTCATGGCGCCGCAGGACGCTGCTGATGCTCGCCGCGCCGCTCGTGCTCGTGCTGCTGCCGAACGACGCGTATTACCTGCTGCTGCATCCGCGCGACATGGCTGCGGACTACCTCGCATACGGTTCGCCGTACGGTGCGCGCACCAGCTTCCACAACCCGGTCGCCCCGACGTCGTTCTTCGCGTTCTGCGTCGATTACCTGTACGCGGTGCTGCGGCTGAACCTGCCGGTGCTATTCTCTCCCGGGCCGAAGGAAATCGCGATGCAGGGGTTTGTCTGGATCGCACTGGCCGCCGTATGGCGGCGCACGCCTGGCGAAGGCCGGCTGGCCCGCGACGCGCTCGCGTCGCTCGTCATCGGCCACGTCGCCGTGTCTATGCTGTTCGAGCCCGATCTCGGCAGTTACACGCGCCACTTGTCGAGCGTAGCGCTGCTGTGCGCGATACAGTTCGCCGGCTTCGCGCGTCCGGCACCCAGGATAGGCAGTCCGGCGTCCACGCCGGGCACCGGCGCGGTCGCCGCACGCGGCATCGAAGCGGTCGCATCTCCATCCGCCATCCCGCCTTCGCGACGCACGGCCCAGGGGGGCATGTGAACGCGAACGCACAGCGCCAACCCATCTACCTGAACATCCAGTGCGCGCGGGCGCTCGCCGCGCTCGCGGTAGTCGCCTATCACCTGCACGTGCTGCCGTCCGGGCAGGCCGGCGTCGACGTCTTCTTCGTGATCAGCGGATTCATCATGGCGTGCGTCGCGCCGTACGAGGGGCGCGATTTCCTCGTCAAGCGCCTGATCCGGATCGTGCCGCTCTACTGGGTGACGACACTCGGCATCTACGCGATCGCGCTGTTCCGCCCTCACTGGCTGAACACGACGACGGCAGCGCCCGACTATCTCGTCAAGTCGCTGTTGTTCATCCCGTACGTGAAAGAAAACGGCCATTGGGGACCGCTGAATCTCAACGGCTGGACACTCGAATACGAGATGCTGTTCTATCTCGCCGTCGCGGCCGCGCTGGGCTGCGGGCGCGCGCGTCATGCACCCGCGCTCGCCGCGCTGATGCTGGCGTTGCTGTGCGCATGCGCGGCCGCTGTCGACCCATCCGGCGCTACCGTCCCCGGCCATCTCGGGCAGCCGTTCGTGCTGGAATTCGGTCTCGGTGTCATGGCGCACGGCGTGCTGCAAGGCGGCGTCGCGAAGCGGGTCGCCGCACCCGTATGGGCTGCCGTCGTCGTTGCCGCCATCGCGGCAATCCCGTTGCTGCAGATGCGCCACGGCACGCCGGAAGGGTTCGCGCGGGTCGTGCTGTGGGGTGGCCCCGCGTTCATGCTGATTGTCGCGCTGGTGGCGCTCGACAAGTGGAACTGGACCAGCAGGAGCCGGATCATGGCCGCGCTCGGCGCATCCAGCTATTCGATCTACCTGATCCACCCCTATGTGATCGGCATGGCCGGCAAACTTGCCGGACTGCGCGCCGATCCTCGCACGGGGGCGGGCCTTGGCGCCGCGTGTGCGATCCTCGGCGCGGCCTGCGTCTGCGGTTACGTCTGTCACGTATGGATCGAACGGCCGATGTTGAGAGCGCTGAACCGGAGATTCGTGCGCGCACGCGGCGTGGCTGAATCGTCGACGTGATCGCCGGCACGATGCGACAAGGCCGGTCCCAACTGGCCGCGCCCGCTGCCGCGGCGCCGGATCGGGTCGATACTCGAACTACCGATCGGCACCCGCCGCCGGCGAATCCCTCCGGGCCGCCGCACGCGGGCTGTACCGGGGATCGCCACGACACGCCCCGTCAGCGGGCGCCGCACGCCCGGTTGCACGTTGAATCCGTCGACGTCCGACGCATCAGGGCGATTTGCAGCGCGCGGATGCGCTCGTGTCGACCGGTGACAGCCGGTCGAACCACACGCGGCAGGTCGCAATGAGCATCGTGTATCTCGGGATGAAGCGCATACCCGCACGGGAACAACCGGCTGGACTGCAGCGACGCCGCGTACGCCCGCGTCGGCCACACCCGGATATCGCAGACGATGGGCGCCGACGTGCGGCTCGCGCGGGATGGCTTCCGGATCGGCATTCGTCGAAGCCCGTCGTCGTCACATCTTCCGATTCTCCGACCCGGCGCACCCCCGAAATTTAACATTTTATGCAGGTTGCCTAACAATCCTCCCCCCAAACGTTCTTTTTAGTACTTGTACTAGATCAATGGACTCCGCTTTAGTTGTCGTCCCATTTCTCGCTATACCTGATATCAGGAAAATACGTATCGAAATACATACATCGAGATTCATCTCATGCCCCCCTCCCCAGAGCGGAGTCTCATGTGCGTTTTCATCACCTTCTCAATCCACTGTTTGGAACTCAATCAATGAAAATCGCGAAAAGCACCTCCGCACTTTCCCTGTTCGTGATCGCGGCCGGCCTCGCGGCAGCTTCGGCAGCGCATGCGTCGGACGGCACGATCAACTTCACTGGCTCGGTCGTCGCATCGACCTGCAAGATCAATGAGGGCGTCAACGATCTGTCCGTCACGCTGCCGAAGGCATCGACCAACCAGCTCTCCGCGGCAGGCAAGACTGCGGGCCGTACGCCGTTCAAGCTCACGCTGACGGGCTGCACGACCGACAAGGAAGAGGGCGGCACGACGATTCCGGCGCCGGTCAACAAGGTATCGGTAGCGTTCGAGCCGGGCCCGAACGTGAACCTCGCAACCGGCCGTCTGAAGCTGACTGGCGCGGATGCGGCGAAGAACGTCGAAATCGGAATCCTGAACGACAAGTATCAGGACATCAAGGTCGGTGCCGAAAGCTCCGCGCAGAACTCGCAGATCGTCGATATCGACACGACGGCCGGCACCGCGACGCTGCAGTATTCGGCTCAATACGTGGCAACCGGCGAAGCAACCGGCGGTTCGGCGAACTCGTTCGTCACCTACTCGCTGATCTATCCCTGAGCACTCGGTTGATTGAGTGAGAGAGCCGGCCTCCGGACGAGGCCGGCCCTCCGGAACACATTTCCGAATTCGCTCCGCAATTTATTCGGACTACAGAATACAAGGAGGAGAATGATGAAACTTTTTGCGCCCTATCGCATGCTGGCGCTGCTGATGACCGCCCTGTCCTGCATGAGTGCTCAAGCGAGCGTGACGCTTTCCGGCACACGCGTCGTATTTCCGGGCGCCGACAAGGAAGTCACGGTTCAACTGTCGAATGACGGCAAGGCGCCGGCCCTCGTCCAGGCGTGGATCGACACGGGTGACGAGCGTGCCGCACCGGACCAGATCGACGTGCCGTTCGTGATGACGCCGACGATCTTCCGGCTCGAGGCCGGCAAAGGTCAGACCATCCGGATCATTCACTCGGGCGAAGCGCTGCCGGCCGACAAGGAGTCGTTGTTCTGGTTGAACGTGCTCGACGTGCCGCCGAAAGCGTCGGCCGACGACGACAGAAATCGCCTGATGATCGCGTTTCGCACACGCGTGAAGCTGATGTACCGGCCGGACGGGTTGCCGGGAAATGCGGCCGACGCGCCACGTCAGCTCACATGGAAGATCGCGGCCGATCCCGATAACCGGCTGGTTCTGAAGGCAACCAATCCGACGCCCTACGTCGTCAACCTCGGCGGCATCGCGCTGCATGCGAACGGCAAGACGCTGGACGCAGGCGTGGGCTATGTGCGTCCCGGCGAAACCGCCTCGTTCCCGGTCAAGGGTCTGACGAACGCCGACGCAACCGGCGGCACGGTCGTATACAGCAGCTTCGACGACTGGGGCGGCAACCGATCCAACGAGGCCGCCGTGTCGCGGTGACGTAACGCGCGCGCCGTCGATTCGGCCAGGCCACTCGATCCGAGAGGAACACTCAATTCAACACTGACGGGAAAGATTAAATGATGGAGAAGCGGCAACCGAGCATGCAGGCGGAGACAGAACCGAAGCTGAAGCCGGTTTGCGCGCTGCTTCTCACGATCATCGCGGGTTGGCAGGCGCACGCCCATGCGGCGGATGCCGATGCCGGGGTGCTGCAGGTCGCACAAACGGAGTTCGCGCAGGTCGAGTTCGAGGGCGGCTTCCTGAACAACGGCAGCGGCGCGATCGACGTGTCGCGCTATGAGCGTCGCAACGTCGTGCGGGCCGGCATGTACAAACCCGACGTCTATGTCGACGGCAACTGGGTCGGTCGCATCGAATTGCAGTTCAAGAGCGCGCCGAACACGGCCGATGCGCAGCCATGCTTCGACAAGGCGCAGTTCGCGCTGATCGGCGTCGATCTGTCGAAGCTGCCGCAGGACGTGCGCGCGACGCTTGACGAGGACGGCGCATGCCTGCGTGTCGGTCAGGCCATTCAGGAAGCATCGGTCAGCTACGACTTCAACGAGCAGCGGCTCGATCTGAGCATCCCGCAGATCTCGATGCGGCGGCAGGCACGCGGCTACGTGAGCCCCGACCAGTGGAGCGAGGGCATCCCGGTCGGCATGCTCGACTACAACGCGAGCGTGTATCACTCGCGTACCGGCGGCCAGGGAGAAAGCACGCAGGGCTACGTCGGCGTCAACGGTGGCGTCAACGTCGGACGCTGGCACTTCCGTCACAACGGCTCGTTCAACTGGGACGATCGCGGCCACAGGAAGTACGAAAACGTCTCGACCTACCTGCAGCGCGACCTGACCGCGTGGTCGTCGCAATTGATCGTCGGCGATGCGTACACATCCGGCGATCTGTTCGACTCGACGTCGTTCCGCGGCGTGCGCCTGTATACCGACGACCGCATGCTGCCCGAATCGCAGCGCGGCTATGCGCCGGTCGTGCGCGGCGTCGCCAACACCAACGCGAAGGTCACGGTCACGCAGAACGGCGCTACGCTGTACGAGACGACCGTCGCGCCGGGCGCGTTCGTGATCGACGACCTGTATCCGACCGGGTACGGCGGCGACCTGAAGGTCAGCGTGACGGAAGCCGACGGCTCCGTACATTCGTTTACCGTACCGTACGCGGCGGTGCCGCTGTCGCTGCGTCCCGGCCAGAATCGCTACAGCTTCACGACGGGCGTCGTGCGCAACCTGCCGAACACCACGCCGTACTTCGCGCAGGCAACCTGGCAGCGCGGCGTCACGAACCTGCTGACGGGCTACGGCGGCGTAACGTTCGCGCAAGGCTACCTGTCCGCGATGGCCGGCGCGGTGCTGAACACGTCGTTGGGCGCGGTCGGCGTGGACGTCACGCATGCGACGACGTCGATTCCCGGCGAGCGGCGCTATTCGGGGCAGAGCTTCCGGATCAGTTACGCAAAGGCCGTCGCCGCGACCGGCACGAACGTCGCGATCGCCGCGTATCGCTATTCGACGAACGGCTTCTTCGCGCTGAACGATGCGATGCTCGCGCGCGACCAGACGAGACTCGGCACCGGATCGACCAGCGTGTCCCGGCAGCGCAACCGCGCGTCGCTGACGGTGAGCCAGTCGCTCGGCGCCCGCGGCGGCAGCCTGAACGCAACCGCATCGGCGTCGACCTACTGGAACCGCAGCGGGTCGGACGTCAACTTCACGGTCGGCTACAGCAATACGTTCCGCAGCGTCGCGTACAGCGTGTCGGCGACGCGCCAGCGCGACGCATGGGGCCAGTCGAGCACGATGTACTACGCCAACCTGTCGATTCCGCTCGGCAAGACGCGACCGATGACGCTCGCGACCAGTTTCAGCCGCGACACGCGCGGTTCGACGCAAGCGCAAACGAGCCTGTCGGGCGCACTCGGCGTCGACAACAACCTGTCGTACGGCGTCAACGTGAACCACGGCAATTCGTCGGGCACGTCGCAGACCAACGGCGGCGCGAACATCCAGTACCGCGGGCCGATCGCCGAACTGAGCGGCAGCGTCAGCGCAGCCGCCGGCTATCAGCAGTTCTCGGCAGGCGCGCGCGGCGCGATCGTCGCGCATCGCGGCGGCGTCACGCTGTCGCAACCGCTGTCGGAGACCTTCGCGATCATCGAGGCGCCGAATGCCGAAGGCGCGCGCGTGACCAACACGTCGGGCGTGCGCATCGACCGGCGTGGCTATGCGGTCGTGCCGTACCTGACGCCGTTTTCGATGAACGACATCGGCATCGATCCGAAGGGGTTGTCGACCGATGTCGAATTGAAGGAAACCAGCCAGCGCATTGCGCCGCTGGCTGGCGCGGTGCCGATGCTGACGTTCAAGACGGCATACGGACGCTCCGCGGTCATCCGCGCGCGGCAGGCCGACGGTTCGCCGGTGCCGTTCGGCGCGACCGTGACCGATGCGGGCGGCAAGGACGTCGGCACGGTCGGCCAGGGCGGCAAGCTGCTCGCGCGCGGGCTCGTGGATCAGGGTGAACTGAAGGTGCAGTGGGAAGCGGGTCGTGGCAAATCGGTGTGCGCGCTGTCGTATTCGCTGCCGGTGCGCAAGCAAGCCGCGACCTACCAGTCGCTCCAGAGCCTTGAACTGCCGTGCGTGGCGAGCGAGGCCGCCAGCTACGCGCCGGCGGTATCGAATCGTGTTGCGTCCGCACGTCGGTGACACTGCGCAATATTCACTACGGAAACGGTCGAACGTCGCCGTCGGCAAAGCCCGCGAGCATTTCGGATCGTTTGCGATTTAACGGGATAGAGTCATGAAATGGATGAATACGGCGGGAAACACAAACCGGCTTGCGAGCGCGCTGCGCGCGTCGAATCGCTCCGCAATACGACGAGCGATGCAATGCCTGGCGCTGTGCACGATTGCTTTCTCTGAATTCGCATTTTCTGCTTGCGAATTGTCGGCCACCGGCTATTGGTTTTCCCCCAGGCTCCCTGCAACTGTCAGTGTGACTCAGGACGAAATTGCTTTGGGAATCCAGTTTCCGAACTCGACCACTGCGTATAACACTGCTGCATTTGTGTCCGGTCGTGAATGGGATTGTTGGTATGACGAATACGTGTTCACGCCCACCCAGAAGGTTATCCCGAATGTAACCTACAAAACAAGCACTGGAAAAGTGGCTGCCGTTTTCGAAACCGGCATACCCGGGATTGGCTTTGCGGTTGAAGTGTCGATTGGAGATGGCATCAATGGCTACACCCAGACGCCACTTATCAATGGAGACCTCTCCGTACGCGTACCCAATGGTGGTACGATGAACAATGGCACGATTGCTGCAGTAGTGACACTCGTCTCGGCCGGCGGCCTCGCGACGGGAAGCTGGACCTCCAAGGCCACAACGTTTTTCAACTTCAGGTTGAAATATCGAGGCGCGTTTCTTCCGGGAAACAGCCCATCGGCATACATCTCCCCGACGAGCACACAGGTGGCGGCACGGGCGTGCAAAGTCACATCCGGTGCAACCAATTCGGTTACGTTGCCAACCCTGGTCGCGCCGAGTCTCAAGGCGCCCGGTGACGTCGCATCTGCCCGATCGGCGCCGTTCTCGGTCGGCCTGAACTGCGACGCCAACGTCAGTGTTCACGCGACGTTGACCGATGCGACGAATCCCGCGAATACGGGCAGCGCGCTGAGCCTTGCGTCCAGCTCGACGGCAGCGGGCGTCGGGATTCAAATCCTCAAAAAGGGTGACAGCACGCCGTTGAAGTTCGGGCCGGATTCATCCGGCAAGGGGAACACGAATCAGTGGTTGGTCGGCAAGTCCTCTGCAGCCAACACCAAAATTTCGGTGCCGTTCGAGGCCAGGTACGTGAAGGTCGCGGAAAAGATCAAGCCGGGCACCGTGAGCGCACTCAGCACGATCACGTTTTCGTATCAGTAGTCGTGCCTTCATTCGGCGCAGGCCGGTGCAAGCGGTCGATTGCATGCGTGATTAAAGCTTGAACGCCGGACCGGACACGCTCGACGTCGCCCCTTTTTCGTTCATCGACCGCTCCGCGCAGGCTCACGTATCGCGCGACTTCGCGTCACCCGCGAGCGCGAAGCCGCCGCGCACAGGCATGTCGAGATCGGTCAGAACGACGTGGTACGGTCGCTCGAAGCAGGCGCGCATCGCCTCGATGCCGTTGGAGACGATCGTCGCGTCGTCGCCCAACGCGTCGAGCTGGTCGCGCAGCAACGCCGCCATGCCGGATGATCCTCGGCGACAAGCACTTGCAACGGTTCTTCATCGTCGGCCTCTGCGCCTGCTTCGGATTCCGCCTCCGCTTCGTACCCGCGCGCGGTATCCGCGAACGTCCCGGATTCCGGCGAATCGTCTCGCCAGCCGGACGGTGCTTCGGGCAGCGGCAATGCAGCCACGCAAACCGTGCCTTCGCCAAGACGGCTGTCGACATTCAACGCTCCCCCCATCAGCATCACGATGCGCCGGCACAGTGGCAGCCCGAGCCCCATGCCGCCGAAGCGCCGGCAGATCGTTGCATCGGTCTGGACATAGACATCGAACAGCGTCGGCAGGCTGTCTTCAGGAATGACGATGCCCGCTTTCGACGCCACGGCCGTCCGGTTCTGCCTTTGCAAGCCGCACGTCGATCGTCACGCCGCCGCACTTCGAAAACTTGATCGTATTGCTAATGATTTTCAAGATCAATTACCGCATCCCGGTCGGATCGCCCAAATAACCGTCGGCGAGATCCTGCGCAATACGGCACGTCAGCGCGAAGCTTTTCGCATCCGCGAGCGGGTGAAAAATCGAAGCGATGTCGCATACAACACACCGCAGGTCAAACGGGGTGCGTCCCAACACCATCCGGTTCGACTCTGACTTCAGCGCCCGCACGGCAGCACATCGATCCCGCGGCACCTGGTGCACACGAAATGCGCATCGAGATAGACGGTGCCGTATCTCGCGCGCTCGACCGCACGCGCCGGCATCACGCATGTACGCGCACTGCCTGCGGACGTGCCTGGACGGAAGCACGCTTCTGCCATCTGCGCTGGTCTCGAGTCTTCGATTCATGATGTCTTCGTTGATGGTCGTATCTGCCTCGAGCAGGTTAAGACAGATGTCAGGCAAGGCCGGGAAGTTTCGTTTGGCATAGCTCATACGAGCAGGCCATCGGTCTTTGCCGAATGGCATACCCGTCAACCGGCACATTCCGCTCTCGACACATCATCCAATTCATATGCATTCCGAATCAATTTCCCGTGATCAAAAAATGCCAGATCAAGACGCGCAGTAGCGCCGCAAGCTTGATCTCACGCCAGTCACTTGTGCGACTCGTGCGACCACCTCGCACCTGATGTTGTTTGACAAATATTTCGTACGAGAACGAGCCATTTTACCAATCCATTAGGACTCGACCAATTCTTTCAACCCTCTTACTCGGAAACAATGTCAACTGTTTCCTGCCGCTGCGACCGGCGTGTCTCAGCAACGGCAACAGCAGTGCAAAGGAAACGTCGGTGCGTCATCTCTCGACGCAAGACCATTAACCACAGGTAATCACATGTCCAAAAAAGCACTTTCCATCCTGATGGCGACAGCGGGTCTCCTCGCCGCTGCGTCGTCGGCCCATGCGGCGGACGGCACGATCACGATCACCGGCGAGATCACCGCCCAGACCTGCAACATCTCGGGCGACGGCGGCGGCAAGGACTTCACCGTCACGCTGCCCAACGTGTCGACGTCGTCGCTGTCCACGCCGGGGTCGACGGCCGGTCGCAAGCCGTTCCGCATCGCACTGTCCAACTGCTCGCCGAACTCGGGCAATGCTTCGGTGTACTTCGAACCTGGCACGACGGTCAACGCACAGACGGGCCAGCTTTTCAATGCGACGGGTGACGCGAGGAACGTCGAGGTCGGCCTGCTGAACAAGGACGGTTCGAACATCAAACTCGGAGCGGCCCAGGCACAGCAGAACTCGCAGGTCGTGCCGATCTCGGGTGGCGCGGCAACCCTCGATTACTACGCGCAATACGTCGCGACCGGCGGCAGCGCCACGGCCGGCACGGTCGGCACGTCGGTCATGTACTCGGTCTCGTATCAGTAATCCGGTCTCGCGACCAGCGGCCCGGGCTCGCGGAGCAACGCGGCGCACGGGCCGCGTCCGACCGACGGTATGTGATCTGTCTATTTACAAGGAGAAATCGGCGATGGGGAAGTCAATGAACTGGCGCTCGAGCGTGGGCGCTGCGGCACTGGTCGCGTCGCTGTCCGGCATTGGCGCAGCGAATGCGAGCGTGGTAATCAACGGAACGCGCGTGGTCTATCCGGAACAGGAGCGCGAGGTCACGGTCAAGCTGACCAACGATGGCGACAGGCCCTCGCTCGTGCAGGCCTGGCTGGACGACGGCAACGCGAACGCGCTGCCTGACGAGTCGAAGGTGCCGTTCATGCTGACACCGCCGTTGTTCCGCCTCGATCCGCAGAAAGGCCAAAGCCTGCGGCTGATCTACACGAAGGCGCCGCTCGCACAGGACAAGGAAACACTGTACTGGCTCAACGTGCTCGACGTCCCGCCGCAGGCGGCCAACGATCCGGACGCCCCCAACCTGTTGCAGCTCGCGTTCCGCTCGCGCATCAAGTTGTTCTTCCGTCCCGCCGCGCTGCAGGGCGTGGCCGACGAGTCGGCTGAGAAGGTCACCTGGAATTTCGCGCCGAAGGCCGGCGGCGGCTATGCACTGCAAGCGAAGAATCCGACGCCTTACCACGTGACGTTCACGAAGCTGACCGTCAAGTCCGGCGGCGCCACGTGGACCAACGACAAGGGCGGCATGGTCAAACCCGGCTCGACCGAGCAATTCGACCTCGGTAACGTGCCGTCGATGCCAGCGGGGCCGATCGAGGTCGACTACACGTTCCTCAACGACTACGGCGCAGGCATCGAAGGCAACTACGCGCCGAAAAAAGCACACTGACGCCGCCCGACCATCCCTGAATCACTCGTAGCTGACCGGCCGGCGTGGCAATCGCACCGGCACTGGCAATCCGTCGTTCGCATCATGCAGATGCGGCATTAATACATCGAATTCATGCGAACAGATCATCAAAATCGAACACTGGAGGCACCGGCGCGTTTCGCGCTCAAGCCGAGCTATCTGCTCGTCATGGCAACGCTCGGCAGTTGGACTGTCGGCGCGCTGGCCGCACCGGCAGATCGTTTCGATGTAGCGCAGGTTCAGTTCAACGACACGCTGATGATGAAGCCGCGCGGGCAGCGACTCGATCTCGGCCGCTTCGCGAAAGGCAATCCGGTCCCGGCGGGCGACTATCTGGTCGATCTCTACGTCAACAACACATGGAGCCGCCGCTCGACGGTACGCTTCAGCGCGGAAGCGGGAGCGGACGACGCACGGCCGTGTTTCGATCGCACGCTCGTGACCCGGCTCGGCCTCGACGACCAGGCACTGACCGACACCGCGCGCGCCGAGTTGGCACAGGTTCGGGCCGGCGCGTGCACGGACGTCGACAAGCTGGTCGCCGACGCCACGTACGAATTCGACATGTCGGAACTCCGCCTCAACGTGAGCATTCCGCAGGCGGCGCTGCTGCGCAATCCGCGCGGCTACGTGAGTCCGGAACTGTGGGACGACGGCGTACCGAGCGCGACGCTCAAGTACAACACGAACGTGTACCGCAACGCGTCGTCGGGTTATGCAAGCACGCAGGCGTACGCGGGGCTGAATGCCGGCGTCAACATCGGAAACTGGCACTTCCGGCACAACGGCACCTATACCGCGCAATCGCAGGGCGACAGCCGCTATCAAAGCCTCAATACCTACGTGCAGCGCGACCTGCCGGCCTGGCGCAGCCAGCTGAAGATCGGCGAGACGTACACCGACGGCACGCTGTTCAACAGCGTGGGCATGCGCGGCGTCACGCTCGAAACGGACGACCGGATGCTGCCCGATTCGATGCGCGGCTATGCACCGGTGATTCGCGGCGTCGCAACGAGCAACGCACACGTCCAGGTCACGCAGAACGGTGCCGTGCTGTACGAAACGAACGTCGCGCCGGGTCCGTTCGAAATCAACGATCTGTACGCGACGGGCTACGGCGGCAACCTGCTCGTCACCGTCACAGAGGCCGACGGCAAAAAGCGCAGCTTCACGGTGCCGTACTCGGCTGTCGTGCAATCGCTGCGTCCCGGCATCTCGCGTTTCGGCGTCGCGCTCGGCCAGTTGCGCGAGCCGCAACTCGAGCGTCATCCGAGTTTTGCACAGGCCACGTATCAGCGCGGCATCAGCAACCTGCTGACGGGTTACGTCGGCGCGATCGTCGCGGAAAACTATCTGGCCGGGCTGGTCGGCGCGGCATTCAACACGCCGGCCGGCGCGCTCGCCATCGACGTCACGCACGCCAGCGCGCGTATCCCGGGCGTGTCGGCGACGAGCGGCCAGAGTGTGCGCTTGAGCTACAGCAAATCCGTCGAGGCAACCGGCACGAACATCGCGGTCGCCGCGTATCGCTACTCGTCGCGCGGCTACTGGGAACTGCGCGACGCGACGTACGCCCGCGAGCGGGCCGCGGCCGGCGCGGATCCGAACATCGCATACCGGCAACGCAACCAGGTTCAGTTGACGCTGAACCAGACGCTCGGCGAAGGTCGCGGCAGCCTGTTCGCAGTGGGCTCGACAGCCAGCTACTGGAACCGCCAGGGCACGACGACGCAATTCCAGCTCGGCTACAACAACAACCTGCGGATCGGCGGCGTCAACCTGAGCTACAACCTGTCCGTTTCGAGGCAGCGCGACGGCTATACGGGCCGCCTGAACAACCAGGTGTACGCCAACGTGACGGTTCCGCTCGGCAGGCGGTCGTACGCGCCGACACTGACCACGAGCGTCACGCACGACAGCAACGGTGCAACCGGGCAGATGGCGCTGACCGGTACCGTCGGAACGGCCAATGCATTCTCGTATGGCGTGAACGTCAACGCCGGCGGGGGCGCGACGTCCGGTGGCGGCAATGCGCAGTATCGCAGCCCGTACGCGACGCTCTCCGCTAGCGCGAGCGGCGGCAGCGGTTACTCGAGTGTGTCCGCCGGCGTGTCGGGCGCGATCGTCGGCCATGCGGGCGGCATCACGCTCGCCAACGACCTCGGCGAAACGGCCGCGATCATCGAGGCGAAGGACGCCGTCGGCGCGCGCATCACGAATGGCACGGACGTACGGATCGACGGGCGCGGCTATGCGGTGCTCCCGTATCTGACGCCGTACAAGATGAACACCATCGAGCTCGATCCGAAAGGCATTCCGAGCGACGTCGAAATGCTGACGACCAGTCAGCAGATCGCGCCGCGAGCGAACTCGATGGTCAAGCTCAAGTTCGAGACGGTGACCGGTCGAGCCGTGCTGCTGACGATGCGTCAGCCGGACGGCGAACCGGTGCCGTTCGGGAGCACGGTGGTCGATGCAGAAGGCAAGACCATCGGATTTTCCGGACAGGGCGGCATGTTGTTCGCCCGCGGCCTGGGCGAAACCGGTGTGCTGACGGCGAAATGGGGCAATCGCGCAACCGAAGTCTGCTCGCTCAGCTACCGCTTGCCGACCAAACACGACAAGGCCGAAGTGTACGCGCGGGTCAACGCGATATGCGCGCGCACCGTGCCGGGGAATACGCTCCCGCAAGCCGCCGTCGCAACGGAGGCGCGCGGGCATTTCACCGATTCAGATCAAACCGGCGACGCGACGGTCCGCTCGAGCGATGACTCGCAACTGAGCGCCGCCTTTCACTGAGTCGAATTCAATCGAAATCACGATAAATGGAACATGAAAACATGAGATTCAAATATCTTTTTATTTCCATTATTTTCTTTGCAAGCTGGTTTAATTCGAACCCCAGCCTGGCGCAAACCAATCTTTGCCGTTTCGGCAACGGAAACTCGAGCGATTACCAACGCATCTTCACCTTCGGCAATGTATACGTCTCCTATGACACACCGAACGGTGCCGTCTTGGCAACAACGACGGTGGAACCAATGGATTATGTCTGCGGAGCCAACACAACCCCGCCCGGAGGCTATCAAACCTATTTCGTTGATCGCGGATCCCCATCCAACATCCCTGGCGTGGTTTACATTCCGTACTCTGCAACTTCGCGCTCGCTAGGATTGCGCTTTACCAATCTTGATACTGGAGAGGTCATGATGGTGTATGGCGGTGCCCAACAGGATTGGGCCCCCGCGAATCCGACTACCAAGCCGATTGATGGGCAATTTCGCGTCAAAGTCGAATTAATCAAGCTCAGTGACGAAATATATAACGCATCGCTCCCAACAACCTTTCCCGCCGGCATTTGGAGCGTAGGTATAGTAAGCCGGGGAGCCCCCCATTCCGGAGTCAGGTATCAGTTCTACTGGTTCAACAAAACCGGAAAACTGATCATCATGCCGAATACTTGCACGGTCACCACGCCGTCGGTCAATGTGCCATTACAGCCCATCGCGGCAAGCAAACTCAATGCTGTTGGCATGACAGCGGGGGATAAGGAATTCAATATCGGTTTGAACTGCAAATCTGGGTCGAAAGTTTACGTGACGCTGACCGATTTGACCGATCAGAGCAATACCGGCAATCAATTGACCCTCACGCCCGATTCGTCGGCGAAAGGCGTGAAGCTTCGCATCCTGAGAAACGGACAACCCGTCGGTTACGGTCCGGATTCCATCGCGCCTGGCAATACCAACCAATGGTTGGTCGGGCCGTCCGCGACAACGACCAGCATTCCGCTGTCCGCGCAATACATCGCGACCGGCCAGGTGTCTGGCGGAACGGTCAAGGGTGTCGCGACGTTCACGATGAGCTACCAGTAAGTGATTCGGTAGCGTACCGGTCGTCAGGCAATCGCGAACGGCCGGTGCACTACGGCGGTCATCGCTCGATCGATGGCTGAAGCAGGCTTCTGTTTCGCAATCCTTCAGGATTGCATCGGAAGATCATTGACGGACGAAGTCGGGTGTCGCCCGTACGGCCGGTCACGGCATACGGACGGCTCGACGGCGGAGTCCGTTTTTAAATCTCCTAGTACTAGAGGAATTGATATGAAACTCGCATTCTCCAGCATCGCCGCTCTCACCATCGCTGCCGCGGCAGCACTGCCGGCCGTGTCGCACGCCGCGGACGGCACGATCACGATCAACGGCAAGATCGGCACGCAGACCTGCACGATCGATGGTAACGGCACCGGCGGCAAGGACTTCACCGTCGCGCTGCCGAAGGTGTCGACGTCGTCGCTCGCTTCGGGTGGGTCGACGGCCGGCCGCACGCCGTTCAAGATCGGCCTGAAGAACTGCTCGCCGGCGACGGGCAATGTTTACACGCACTTCGAGCCGGGTACCACGGTCAACTCGACGACCGGTCAACTGATCAACGCATCGGGAACGGCGAAAAACGTCGAAGTCGGCCTGCTTAACGGCGACACGACCAACATCGGGGTCGGCAAGGCCGACGAAAACTCGAAGATCGTCCCGCTGGCGAACGGCGCGGCGGAACTCCCGTACTACGCGCAGTACGTCGCGACGGGCGGCGCCGCAGGTCAGGGCACGGTGAACACGTCGGTCATGTACTCGATCATGTATCAGTAATCGATGCCCCGGCGCGCCCCTCGCGCGCCGGGGTATTACCGATGCGCGGGCTCGCCGCAGTCCGCGTACTCGGAGTACACCCCGCCGGAACGAGGCGGCGATTGCCCGTTATCCTGGCGAAAACGATGCGTGTTTCCAATGTGCCAGTGGTCGATCAGAAAGACAATCCTTCACGCAGAACCCCGCCACGCACCTCGGCATTTCTCGCGGCTATCGCGGGGATTCAGCCTTGCTTGAACAGGTAGGAACGCGTTTGCGTTTGCGTTTGCGTTTGCGTTTGCGTTTGCGTTTGCGTTTGCGTTTGCGTCTGCGTTTGCGTTTGCGTTTGCGTTTGCGTTTGCGTCTGCGTTTGCGTTTGCGTTTGCGTCTGCGCGGCGAGCGTCGTGCTGCTCAAACAGCGATGCCGGATACGACGGCCGCGAGCCCCGATCCGACGATCAATACGCCGGATTATTTTTCCGCCCCATCCGAACCCGTCCCGTCACCCGTCGACAGCCGTCCGAGTGCCAGCCGAACAGCATCCTCGACCGAATGCCAGATGCGCTTCAACGCTGCCGGGCCGCCGTCCCGCATCGCGTGTTCGGCGTGCGCGCACGCGTCACGCGCATCGGCATCGCCCGCCAGCGCAAAACCACCGCGCATCGAATGCAGTTCGATGCGCAACGTATCCACGTCGCCGCTCGCGAGCGCGTCACCGATCGCCGCGAGCGAATGCAGCGTGGCCTCATGCAGCCGATGCCGTACCTCATCGGTCATCGCGGGCGCGACAGGTATTCGCTCGGCCGCCGCTGCGGGCGACGTCGCATCGCGTCCCGCATGCCGCCGCAACGCAGCGTCGAGTGTCTCGATCGACAGCGGCTTGAGCACGACTTCCACCGCGCCGGCCTGTTCGCAGCGCCGGCGGTCCTCGTCGGTCGCGTGCGCAGTCATCGCGATCACGGGCACCCGCGCACCCTGCTCGCGCAGGAAGTTCGCGAGCGCGAAGCCGTCGAGTTCAGGCATGCCGAGATCGGTCAGCACGACGTCGTACGGTCGCTCGAAGAAGGCGCGCATCGCCTCGATGCCGTTGGAGACGATCGTCGCGTCGTAGCCCAACGCGTCGAGCTGGTCTCGCAGCAACGCCCGGCTTGCCGGATGATCCTCGGCGACGAGCACTTGCAGCGGTTCTTCATCGTCGGACTCCGCGCCTGCTTCGGCGTCCATCTCCGTGTCGTATCCGCGCGCGGCATCCACGAACGTCCCGGGTTCCGGCGCATCGTCTCGCCAGCCGGACGGCGCTTCGGGCAACGGCAATGCAGCCACGAAAACCGTGCCTTCGCCAAGACGGCTGTCGACCTTCAACGCGCCGCCCATCAGCGTCACGATGCGCCGACACAGCGGCAGCCCGAGCCCCGTGCCGCCGAAGCGCCGGTAGATCGACGCATCGGTCTGGACATAGACGTCGAACAGCGTCGGCAGGCTGTCTTCGGGAATGCCGATGCCCGTATCGCTGACCGCGATTTCGACGCCACGGCCGGCCGGGCTCGCCTTTGCAAGCCGCACGTCAATCGTCACGCCGCCGCGCTTCGTAAACTTGATCGCATTGCTGACCAGGTTCGACACCAGTTGCCGCAGCCGGGTCGAGTCGCCCACGTAACCGTCGGCAAGATCCGGTGCAATACGGCACGTCAGCGCCAGGTTCTTCGCATCCGCGAGCGGGCGGAAGATCGCCGCCACGTCGTTCACGACTCGACGCAGGTCGAACGGGATGCTTTCCAGCGCCATCTGGTTCGACTCGGCCTTCGACAAGTCGAGCACGTCGTTGATCACGCGCAGCAGCGCATCGGACGACGACATGATCGTCCCCAGCCGGCGCCGCAGCGGCGGCGCCATCTGCGCGCGCTCCATCAGTTCCAGGTTGCCGATGATCGCGTTGAGCGGCGTGCGGATCTCGTGGCTCATCGTCGCGAGGAACGTCGACTTCGCCTTGTTCGCGAACTCGGCGGCCTCGCGCGCCTCGCGCAGCTTCTCCTCCGCCTGCTTGCGGGCCGTGATGTCGAGCAGCGTGCACAGCAGCACGTCGATCCCGCGATACCGGGTGCGCACGATGTGCGCGTCGAGATAAACGGTGCCGTGCCCCGCGCGCTCGACGGCCAGCTCCCGTGTCACGCGCGTACGCGCATGGCCGGCGAGCGCGCCGTCCCGGTACGCGCGCCACAAGCGCTTGCCGAGCGGCTCGCCCGACACGTCCTGCTCGTAAGCAACCAGCGCGTCGTTGCGCATGATCGTTTCGCCGTCGGCGAACGACAGCAACACAAGCCCGGCCGGCGCCGTACGGATCAGCGTCCGGTTGAGCGCCTCGCTTTCGATCAGGCGAATCGCCCGCCGATTCGCCGGACGCAGTGCGCGCCGATCGAACATCACGATTGCGATCCACAGCAGCGCGATCGCGAAGAGCGCGGGCGCGACGGTCAGGCTCGCGCGCAACGC
Organism: Burkholderia metallica; assembly: GCF_001718555.1. NCBI lineage: Bacteria > Pseudomonadati > Pseudomonadota > Betaproteobacteria > Burkholderiales > Burkholderiaceae > Burkholderia > Burkholderia metallica. The sequence continues at coordinate 229,755 of NZ_CP013403.1, read as the reverse complement.
TACGTCATTCAAAACGGCGCGCCACGAGATGGTCGCCATCACCACGTCGTCCGATCGCGGTACCCTGTCGCTGACGACGAAGTTCATGCCGACGCGATGTGCGGCCGCCCGCTCGCCATCGTCGTGGCGCACATGTTCGAGCGCGCGCGCCACTATCGTGCTGTCGGGTTGTCGGCCGAGCAGGAGATGTCCGCCGGAATCGACGAGCGCATATTCCGTGCCGGCGCCCGGCGAGCGCAGTATCCCCTCGATCAGCGGCGGGCTGTTGATGACGAACCAGACGACCGGCCTGCCGTTCGCCCCAAGTACCCATTGCACCATCCGCAGCACGGAGCGTCCGAGCACCGGATCGAATCGCCGCTCGAGCGCAATCGTGTTTTGACGAGCGACGGGCGCCATCGATACGGATGTATCGTTCGTCATAGGTCGCAATTGCTCGACGAGGGCCCTCGCATCGAAACCGCCTGGCAGTGCAAGCGCTCGCTTCACCAACGGACGCCCTGCCGCAACGATGAAATCGCCGTTCGGATCGATCAGATAGGAAGTACCGCCCGGATCGGCCGGTTGTGGCGGCGGCAGGACGCCCGTCAACTCGACCGGCTCGAGATAGCGCGCGAGGTAAGCCAAGTGACTGTTCGCTGATGTGACCGGCGGGATGTCGGCGAACGCGGCGATCGCAATTCGCCCCTTGCGCCCGATGAACGTCTGCTTGCCGTGCCTGCCGGCGAGTACCCCGGGCAGGCTTCGCGGATTTTCAACGACGCTGGCCCATTGCAGTTCCATGTCCTCGACGTAGCGATTCCGGAGCGCCCTCATGATCTCCACCTCGGCAACGAGTTCGGCCCTGCGCCGCGTGAACTCGACCCGGAAGCGCTCGAGGGACTCCTGCACGTCGAGCAACAATACGAGCGCCGCGCACACCAGAATGAACACCGAGATCGCCGCGCCGCTGGCATATAGCAGGAACTGCTGCTGCCGCCGGACGCGACCTGGCTCGAATGGCTTGCGACCGGCCACGGCGGGGTACGAAACAAGTCTCTTGAGCTTTGCGGGCATGTCGTATCGATCTCGTTGCTCGTGGCCGGGCATGCCGCGTCATTCGCCGATGCCGGCGCATCGCCTCCCTGTCAAACAGGGCAGTCACGTGGCGTGGCGTGCCGCCACCCACACGTAGGGCCTCACTTCGACGGCGTCCGCGCTGAAGCCGATCCAGAGCGGCAACCGGCTCGCGCGCGCGTCACGTCGACGGCGACGCATCGCCGTCAGGCGCGCCGGAGAGATTCTGCTCGTCGTTATAGCGGATCAGATCCGCATCGCGGACGATCCCGAGTTTCTTCATTGCGCTCGACTTCTGCGAACTGATGGTTTGCTTGCTGCGATGGAGCTGCGCGGCGATCTCCCCCACCGTGTAGCCTGCGCCGAACAAGCGGACGACCTCGATCTCGCGCGTGGTCAGCGCGCGAGTGGCGGGCTCGGATTCGATGTCCTGCAGGAGTTGCTTGATATACGGCGACATGTAGTTCGCACCGACGTACGCGGCATGCACGGCGCCGATCAGGTGCGAGATCGCATCGGACTTGCTGAGGATGCAACTCACGCCCTGCTTGTGGATCGCGCGCAGCACGCTCGGATTGTCGATCATCGTGATCGTCACGATATGCAGCGCGGGATAGCGGCGCTGCAGGAACGACAGCAGCACGAGCCCGTCGCCGTACTTGCCGCCCGGCATCACGTAGTCGAGCACGAGCACGTCGCTCTGCTGCGCGTCGAGCGCCGCGACCAGGTCCGTCGAATTCGAAACGGTGCCCACGAGCTTGATCGTGCTGTTGCCCTGCAATGCCTGCGAGATACCGAGCGCGGACGCCGGATGATCGTCGGCTACCATCACGCGTACAAAGAATTCGTCCATGTTCCTGTTTCCCCGAGGCTTTCAGTCACGCATCCGGTCCCCGCCGCGACGGGAGCATGCTCGCGCCATCGTGTCGATGGCTAGCCATATTCGGCGCACCGGACAAATAATGCCTCAATTTTAAGATAAATCCCGGCTTACCCTTCGATCAACGCGTGGCCGCACGGCGGACTATGTGCCGGCGCTCGCCGTGCACACGACGTGTCCGCACGGCCGCACCGTGCAGATTGTCCGAAGATCACGACGGCTCGGAGCCGTTACGGGATGACGGCCGCGCTCTCACGCAGCTCGGCTGGGCCGCTGCACGGCGCGCTATCGGTGGCTCGAATCGCCTGGTAGGTCATGCGTATTGTCATCCACCCTGTTTTTCCACTCGATCAGGGTACGGCGCCGCTGAACCGGCGACATGAGAAGAAACTCGTTCATCATCGTCAGGAATTCCCGACGAGACTTCTCAGAAAGTGCGGCGAAATCGAGCAACAGTGCGAATATCTTCCCTACATGACGCACGATGTTCCCCTCCAGTATTGATTTGAAATCTGCCGCGCAACGTGAACGTGCGTCGGCACCCTGCCTTTGTTATGTTGGATACGCGTTGAAGCGTACGATGCTGTCGGTTACTTGTCATGCAAAGCTGTTTCATGATTGGTTGATCTCGATGTGCACATGGCCGCGCACGGCTCCTTCGCCGAAGTCGCGTTACGGCGCTGCCACGCATGCGCAAGCGCGCCGCGCAGGTGGCCGAGCGTCACGGGTTTCGTCAATACGCGTCGGACACCGGCTGTCGTGCAGCGGTGCATGCCCTCGGGCGTCAAATGCGACGTCACGACCAGCACGTCGCACGCGGGATCGACGCCACGTGCCGCTTCCGCCAGTTGCTGCGCGCGCATGTCGGGCAGGTCGTCGCCGATCAGCAGCACGTCCCAGTCGTCGCTGGCCAGCGATTCGAGTGCCGCGCGCCCCGATCCGACCTCGGTTGCCGCGCAGCCGAGCGCGTACAGTTGCTCGCTTAAAATCGAGTCGTTGATGGTTTCGTCGTCTGCGACGAGCACGCGCAATGTGCGACTCCCGTGCGCGGCCGCGTCGCGCGATGCGGCGACCGTTGCCAAATCGCGAGCATGCGAATCGTCACGCCGCGGGTCGTCGCCCGATACGGCATCGATCCCGCTTTCATCGTCCATCTGGCCGCCGAGCGCCAGCGCGGCGCGCAAGCCGCCGAGCGAATAACTCGATATGCGTACCGTGTCGCCCGCGCGATACGGTTCGAGCGGGCCATCGGGTGTCGCGAGTATCAGCGGCGCGCAATCGCTCAGGCTGTTCAGATCCGCTCGCGACCACGTGTCGGAATCGCCGAACAGCACGACCGCGCCGCGTCGTGCCATGCCGGCCGGCAGACTCGACGGGCTGTCGTACACGCTGACGTCGAATCCCCATGCCTGTAGATGCGGCAACGCAAAATCGCGCCACCCGGGATGCGCGGCGATCAGCGCCAGCGCGTAGGCGTGCGCCGCGCGCGGCCGGTCGAGCGCGACGACGTCCATGCCGAGCGGCAGAAGCACGCTGAACCGGCTGCCGACGCCCAGCTTGCTCTCCACGGCGATGCGGCCGCCCATCGCCGTGACGAGCCGGTCGCACAGCGCAAGCCCGAGCCCCGTGCCGCCGTAACGTCGGGTGATCGATGTATCGACCTGCGAAAATGCATTGAACAGCTTGCGTCGATGTTCAGCGGCGATGCCGATGCCGGTGTCCTCAACCTCGACCGACAATTCCGGTGCGTCGTGCCTGTCGGCAACGACCGCGACGCGCACGGTCACGCGGCCGACGTCGGTAAACTTGAGCGCGTTGCCCAGCAGGTTGCGGAGCACTTGCGCGAACCGGGTTGGATCGCCGCGCATCTGTTGCGTACTGCTCGCATGGATCTCGCAGAACAGCTGCACCCCCTTCGCCTTCGCGATCGTCGCGAACGCGTTCAGCTCGCGCTCGAGCACCGCGGTCACGTCGAACGCGATCGATTCGACCGACATCGCGCCGGCCTCGATCTTCGAGAAATCGAGAATGTCGCTGACGAGCGCGAGCAGGCTCGTCGCCGACGTGCGCAGCGTGTGAACGCGGCCATGCTGGATCGCGTCGAGCGCCGAGCGCTCGAGCAGTTCGAGGTTGCCGAGAATCACGTTCAGCGGCGTACGGATCTCATGGCTCATCGCCGCGAGGAACGACGATTTCGCGGCATTGGCCGAATCGGCCGCGCGCACGGCCTCTTCCAGCTGCTGCACGAGCTGCCGCTTGGCGGTCACGTCGGCAACCGCGACGATCAGCACGTCCGTGCCCTGATAGCGTGCGCCGCACGCAATGAATTCGAGGTGCAGCGGCGCAGCTCGCACGTCGCCCAGCAGCAGGCCGCCGTGCTGCTCGCCACCTGCATCGCCGCGCGCCTGCCAGGCGTCGACCACCTGGCTCGACAGCGCGTGATAGTCGCCGCCGATCCGCCCGATCATGTCCGTCAGCGCAGGGCTCACGAGCATGCAGCGCCCGTCGTCGCGCGCGATCAGGCCGAGCCCGATCGGCGCCATCTCGATCACGCTGCGGCACAGCGCTTCGCTGTCGAACACGCGTTGCGAGTGCGCGTAGAGCGGCACGAACTCTCGCCGATGAAAGCGCAGCAGCAACCCCCACATGACGACGAGCGCGAGCAGCGTCGCGGCGCCGAGCGTACCGGCCGAGCGCGCGACGCCGGCCGCGATGTCGGTCCACGACAGCGCATACGCAAGCGTCCAGCCCGTCGATTCGAGCTTGCCGTGAAACAGCAGGAAGCCGTCGCGGAACACAGGCGCCCCCAACGCCGACGCACCGCCCCGCGACGGGTTCAGCTTCAACAGGCTTTCCACGCGACCGGTTTCGCGCGCCGCGGGATCCATCGTGACGAGCCGGCCGTCGGCCGTCGTGATGTAGAACATGCCTTCGGGACGATAGTCGGCGAGCCAGGACAGCAGGTAATCGGGCGGATATTCGGTGACGAGCACCGCGAACGGCTTGCCGTTGTCGCGCGCCTCGGCCGCGAGCCGGATGCGCGGCTGCCCCGACACGGGATCGGTGAACGGCGCCAGCCAGCGCACGTGCGGGCGCGAGTCGGTGATGCCCGGATACGGGCGTTCGAAATCGACGCGCAGCGCGTCCAGCACGCGTGCGCGGCTTTCGGGTGAAACCAGCGCCGGATCGTCGCGGTTTCGATGGGGTACCAGCGCGAACAAACCGGTGCGCGTGCTGTAGTGGTAGCCCTCGAGCGTGCGCCCGCGATTGATCGAACTGGCCGCGCAGATGCGTGCCAACAGCATCGACAGCGACAGATAGCGCGCGACTTCGGCCCGATCGCCTGTTTGCGCGGGTACGCCGATGACGAGCGACGGATGCGGACGGGTCGCGACGCGCTGGTCGTCGAGGAAGAATGTGTCGACGACCGCCGCCGGCGCGGCGCTGGCCTCCTGCCAGATCAGTTGCGCGTTCGCGACGCCGTTGCGGAACGAGGTTTCGCTCACCTGGATTTCGTTCAGCGTCTGCTCCAGGCCGTTCAGGTAGTTGCGCCGCTCCCCTTCGACATATCCCGAGATGATCGACGCCATCCCGAGACCGCAAGCGATCAGGACAAGGATGGTGACGACGATGCCGCCGCCGAACACCGAAATGCTCTGGTAACGACGAAGGGATTGAAGCGGGCTCTGCGACATGGCGCGCGGCGGCGATCGCGAACGCGACCGGAACGACATCGTTCCGACATCCGTGACCGCCTCGGAAAACACCTGGAAAGAAGGGGGATTCCGATCATGCCAAAGGCCTGCGGGGGTGTCCGCATCGTACGAACCATTTCGTACACGTCACATCGAACGGCCTCACAATTTCGGACTTGAACGAACTTCGCCGTAGGAAATATGAGTCGTTTGTTTCGCATTGCGTTGACAGCGCGTTCGGCGGGTTAGCCGCTCAGGCAACACGATGAGTTGGCGTTTTTTAGGGATAGCCCGGTCGCGTGGCTACCTTGATGCGTAACGACGGCGCCGAATACCGACTGTCCCCCGATTTTCCGGCCGTACCCGGCTCGCCACCAAAAAGAAAGGGGGCTTCGCGGATCGACGTGAAGAACCCTTGCAAAGCATCGTTGCGACGAAGGCCGACCAGACGATGGCGCGCGTGCCGCCACCGCCGGCCGACCCGCACGGCACCTGTGCCGAACGGGCGTCGGACCAAAGTCGCGACAGCGCTACGCGCCCGGGAGGCGGGCGTCACTGCACCCCGCCACGCCTCCCGGAACGGGACCGATCAGTTCCGGATGTCGCCGAAATTGAGGCCCGCGAGCGGCACCGCCGCCGCGTTTCCGCTCACGCCATTGCCGCTCATCCAGCCGAAGTTGAGGCCGACCAGCCCACCGTACCACTGGTCGTAGCCGGCCGTGTAGGCAATACGGCTGCGCGAGCTCGAACGATCGACGTTGCCGAAGTTTTCGCCTGCCACGCCGCCCAGCCGTGCATTGCGCCCGCCGGACACCGAGCCCGACGATGACGACGACGCGATCTTGCCGTCGTTTTTGCCGACCAGGCCGCCAACCGAACTGCCATCGCCGCCCTTCGCCGAACCGACGGCGTCGGACGCATCGATCGAAGCAATCGTGTGGTTGTGGCCGACCAGGCCGCCGACGTAGCTGCCCGCGCCGGCAACGACGTCGCCCGACGCGCCCGACGACGACACGCTGCCCCAGTTGAGGCCGACCAGGCCGCCTGCCCTGCCCCTGCCGGCGACATTCACGGCCCCGCTTGCGTAGGCGCTCACCACCTTGCCGATGGCGCCATTCCAGCCGACGAGCCCCCCTGCGATGCTGTCGTCGCCGGCCGATACGGTGCCGCCTGCCGACGAAGCGGCCACGAGGCCGTTGTTGTCGCCGACGAGACCGCCTGCCTGGCTCTGCGCACCGACCTTGACCGCACCGCTGGCCGACGAACCGTCCACCTTGCCGATGTTCGAGCCCACGAGCCCGCCCGCCTTCACATTGTTGCGCCCTTCCACCGTGCCATGTGCGTCCGATGCGAGGATCTCGGCCTTGTCCGCGTTACGGCCGACGAGACCGCCCAACTGGCTGCCGGCGCCCGCGGAGACGTTGCCGAGCGCAGTGGATGCGCGGACCGTGCCTTCGTTCAACCCCACGAGACCGCCCGCCATCGCGGCGTTGCCGGCCTGAACGCTGCCGCGCGCCGTCGACGCCACGATCGTCGCACGATTGACGCCGACGAGTCCGCCGACCGAACCCGACGCACCCGCAACGACCTTGCCGCCCGCCGTCGACGCGGCGATCTTGCCGCGATTTTCCCCGACGAGGCCGCCCGCTTTCCCGTTGTCGCCCACGGTCACGTCGCCCGTCGCGTCGGATGCGTCGATCAACGCGGCGTTGTAGCCGACGAGGCCGCCCGCCGTCGCATCGTGGCCGGCCCGCACGCTCGCAGACGAAGAAGCAGCCTTGATCACCCCGCCTTCGTTGTAACCGACGAGGCCGCCGACACGCGCGTCGCGTGCCAGGGCGGTGACGCTACCCGCGACCGTCGACGCCGTGATGACGCCGCGGTTGACACCGACCAGGCCGCCCGTATCACCGGCCGACTCGCTGCTGACCTTGACGTCGGCGCGGCTGTTGCTGATGGTCGCGTCGCCCAGATCCGGCAGGAGGGCCGTGCGGTTTTCTCCGACCAGACCGCCGACGTACAGCGCGTCCCTGCCGCCTTCGACGCGGCCCGAAACCGATGCGCGATCGATCCGTCCGCTGATATTGCTGCCGACCAGGCCACCGAGGATCGCGCGGCCGTTGCCGCTCACCAGGACGTCTTTCGCCTTTACGTTGGTGATGTCGCCCAGGTTGTAGCCGGCCAATGCGCCGACGCTGACCGGCGACGCCATGTACCCGGCCGGCGTGCGCGCCGTGATCTTGTCGAGCCCGAGGTTGGCGATGCGGCCGGTGTTGACCGCAAACAACCCGACGACCGCACTGCCGGGATTCGAGACCGACAGATTGCCGATGGTATTGCCCAGACCGTCGAACACGCCGCTGAACGACGCACTGTCGCCGCCGAGGCTGCGGAATTGCGCCCCCTTGCCGTCGATCGCGTTACCCAGCACGTAGCGGCCGTTCATGTTGGCATCGACGCCGCGCAGCCCCGCGAGATCGTGAATCACGCGATACGCTTCGCCGTTCGCCGAGAACGACGCATTGCGACCCGACAGCGTGACTACCGCATCGTCCGTCAGCGTATGACCGCTGCCCGAATTCAACGCCAGGCTCGCGTTTTCGCCGGTCAGCGCCACGTTGTTGCCGATGCGAACGCGTTGCGCCGCGTTCATCGTCACGCCCGCGTTCGCGCCGCTCGCCGTCAGCGACTGCTTCAGGTCGACGCTGCCCTTTTTCGACGTCAGCGCCAGCGCGTTGTCGCTCGCCCAGTTCACCGCGTCGCCCACCGTCAGGTCGCCCGACGTGTTGGTCAGCGCCACGTTCGTCGTGCCCAGGTTGCGCGACAGCGTCTCGCCGTCGATCGCGGCGTTACCGCCGACTCCGGCGTTGGCCGCCTCGATCGTCCACAGGCCCGTGCGACCCGACGCCGCGCGCGTATCCACCTGCGCGTCGCGCGACACCGTCACGCGCTCGCCGCGCGTCGTTACCGTGCCGCCTGCCGTCGAGGCGTCCTGCGCGCTCGCGTCCAGCTTCCCGCCGACCTGAACCTCGCCGCCGTCCAGCGTGATCTTCCCCGCGCGGCTGCTCAGGCCCTTCGCCTCGATCGTGCCGCTGTTCCTGACCACCGAACCCAGCAGATCGCCTGCCGCGCGCGCCGTCATCAGCACTTCCCCGCCGTCCGCCTTCAGCAGCCCGCCGTTGTGCGCCTGCGCGTCCACCGCCCCGCCTTCGACCTGCAGGTTCAGCAGCCCGTTGCCGTCGAAGTTCACGTTGAACGCATTGCCCGCGCCCAGCGCCACGCGCCCCATCTGCGCACGGATCACGCCCGTGTTCGACACCCGCGCGCCCAGCAGCGCCACGCTGCCGCCGTCCGCCGCCGCGATCGTCCCGGCGTTCTCCACCGACTGGCCCGAGGCTCCGGCGAACCGGTAGCGACCCGCCAGGAAATCCGCATCCGACAGGTTCTGCGTCGACGCCACCAGACCGCCCACGTTCACCTGCGCGCCCGCGCCGAACATCACGCCGTTCGGGTTCACCAGGAACACCCGCCCGTTCGCGTCCAGCTGGCCGTGAATCTGGCTGCCGTTCGCGCCGACCACCCGGTTCAGCGCAATCGACTGGCTCGTCGGCTGCTTGAACGATACCCGCTCGCCGCTACCCACGCTGAAGTCCTGCCAGTTCGTGATCAGCTTGTCCGTATGCTGGTTGATCGACATCGTCTTGTTGTCCGCCGACTTCGCGATGTCGGCCTGCCCCGACATGATCTCGCTGCCCGTCGGCAGCGCGTATGCGCCCGACGCAGCAGCCAGCCCCAGCAGCGACACGCCCGCCGCGAGCAGGCGCTTGCCGCCGCCCGACTTGCCGCGACGGCGCGCCGTTTCCCCGACCGCGCACCAGCCACCCTGTGCTTCGTTCCACACCAGTGAATAGGCCTTGTTCATTTTGGTATCCTCTTCAATCTGCCTTATAAAACCCGCCCTGCCGGACGGACCGATCACGCACGCTCAGAAATACTGAGCGGCTTGAACCCATACGCTCGGCGCGCGGGTCGGCGAGCCGAACGCCGCGCCGAGCGGCCACGCGGCCGTCAGCGCCACCTGGCGCTTCGCGCCGAACCAGCTCGCACCAACACCGCCGGCCTGCATGTGCTGCATGTTTCGCTCACGCGACCACGGGAACTTGTCGGCCTGCACGCGCCCGGCGTCGACGAACGTGCTGACCTGCCAGCCCGGCGCGACGAGATATCGCAACTCCGCGCTGGCCTGCCAGCCTTGGTCGCCGCTGCCAGCGCCGAGCGCGTACGCGCGCACGCCGTACGGGCCGCCGAGACTGAATTTCTCCGATTCGTCGAGATTGCGCGACGCGAGCTGCGCGCTGAATTGCGTGTACAACTCGAACCGACGCCCCAGCGCCTGCACCCGCAGCGCGCTCACGTTCAGCTTCGTGAAGCTGCCGATCGATTTTTTCAGCGCATCCGCTTCGAACGGATCGTTGCTGCGCAGCCGCCCGACACCGAACATCACCGAGAACCCGTTGCGGCCGCCGCCCAGCCAGCCGTCCTGACTGTTGCCGCTGACGCCGAAGGTCCACAGGCCGATGTTCTTGTCGCGCCGGACATCAAATATCCCGTAGTCGTCGCGCAGGTTCTTGTTTTCGTACTGGGCCTGCGCGGTGACGCTCAGGTTTCGCGCGCGCACGAGCGGTTGCGTCACGTACGCGGTCTGCACGCTCGCCCGGCCGCTGGAATCGAGATCCGAGAACGCTCCGCCGAGCCGGTAGCGCAGCGACGAATACGCGACGCCGACTCGCGTGGACGCGGGGCCGACCGGCAGCTGGTACGCGGCACGGTAGTAGCGCTGCAGTTCGTTGCTGAGCAGCCCGCGCAGGCTCAGGCGATCGCCGAGCCGCAGCGGCGAATTGACGTCGACGCTGCCGCCGACACGGTAGCGCCCGAGCGCGACGTCACCGAAGTTGTCGAATTCGAGCGCCCCGGACGCGAGCGGCCCTTTGTCGGCGTCGACGACGAGATCGGTAGTGCCGGGCGTATCGCCCGGACGCAACGTGCCGCGCGCGGCGACGCCGGCCAGGTCGTCGAGCAGCAACAGGCTGCGCTCGAGAGCGGACCCGCGTACGACATCGCCCGGATGCAGCACCGCGAGCGGCTGGCGCAGCGCGGCATCGAACACGCGCGAATGATTCTGGATCGTGATTGCGCCGTAGCGCCCTTCGGCGATTTCGATACGCACGACGCCGTCGTCGATGTCCTGGCGAGGCAGGTAGGCACGCGCCAGCACGTAGCCATGGCGACGATAGTAGGCAGTGATGCGCGCGACGGCGCGTTGCAGGTCGGCGAAACCCAGCGTGCTGCCCGCAAGATCGGCGACGAGCGGCTGCAACTCGTCGTTGCCGAACACGGTATTACCGTCGAGCGCGAATGCGCGAACGAGCACGCGAGGCCCCGACTCGGGCGCGCGCTCGGCAGCCTCATCCGACGGCGCCACCGTCAGTTCGGGCGCGGCTTCCGGCGGCAGATCCGGCCGCGGCGCCTCGATATCGCGCATCGCTCGCCCCGCATCCGGCACTTGTGCATGGACCGACTCGAAAAGACTCGCGACACCACCGCAGATCAGCGCCACACACATTACGTGGCGAACCCGCAGGACCACGCCGAGGTCGCGCGACACCGAACGCGAACCGACCTCGCGTGACCGTGCCGCTTCGACGCGACCGATGTCGGCCCGACGGCGGTCGGTGACTTGCATATGATCTACCCACATGGAACACATTCGGACCTTGCCGGCAAGGCACTTGCCAGCTGTAACTCAAGCGCCGAATGCTACAGACGGACATTTCGCATGTATTTAGATCACGTACGAAAATTCGTGACGGAATTGTTAATTGCTGGTGCAGCCGCGCGACATGCCCGAATCGGGGAAACGGCTTCTGCTTTATCGAAAGGATGGAAGCGAGTCGGCCATCGGCCGGATCCCGGCGCGAGCACGGTTGACCACCTGCGGCGGCATGCCTAAAGTGGCGCATCTTTTTACGCCGCCCACGCAAAAAAGGATTCCCATGATCGACTTCTCCACGCTCGCGTTGTTCTCCGGCGCATGTCTCGCGCTGACGGCCACGCCGGGCCCCGACATGCTGCTGATCGCATCCCGCAGCGTGAGCCAGGGCCGGCGCGCGGGCTTTGCGACGCTCGCCGGCATTCAGGCAGGCACCTACTGTCATGCGCTCGCCGCTGCGCTCGGGCTGTCGCAGCTCTTTCTCGCGGTGCCGATCGCATACGACATCGTGCGTTTCGCCGGCGCCGCCTATCTGCTCTATCTGGCGTGGAAGACGTTTCGTTCAGACGCGACCGCGCTGTCGCCCGTCGCGTCGCAACGTCGCCACTCGACCGCGGCGATCTTCCGCCAGGGGCTGACGACGAACCTGCTGAACCCGAAGATGGCGCTGTTCGTGCTCGCGCTGTTTCCGCAGTTCGTGCGCCCCGGGCACGGTTCGATCGCCGTGCAGATTCTCGTGCTCGCGACGGTGCTCAACCTGATCGGGCTCGTCGTGAACGGCGCGGTGATTCTCTCCGCGAGCCGGCTGAGCCAGCGGATCGGCGCGCGCCGCCGTCCGTCGAAGCTGCCGCAATACCTGCTCGGCACGGTCTTCGTGGGACTCGCGGCGCGACTCGCGGTGGCAGGACGGAACTGATCTCTCCACCTCCCGAAGCACACCGGCAGGCCTGATATCCATTCGGTCAACTAGTCGAATTCAGCCCACCGGCAAACAATCTGGCTCGCACATCGGCAACGAAGCACCGGAGAAACGTCCAGACGTTTCTCCGGTGCTTCCGTGCATTCGACGAGCCGCCCTCATGACAGACACGACGGCGCCCCTTCTTGCAAGGAAATAACAAATTTGTTACTATGCGAACCGTCGCGTATGAAATCCATTTCTTCAGCGAGCAAGTCGAGGCAGGCGTGTTTGCGTTGCCGAAGACGCTGACCGCCAGGTTCTTCGCACTCGCTGACCGTATGGAGCAGTACGGCCCGAATCTCGGCGAACCTCACACCAGGCCGATCGGCGACGGGCTGTATGAAATGCGCTTGAAGGGCCAGGAAGGTATCGCCCGTGTGTTTTACTGTGCGGTCGTCAACCGGCGGATCGTCATGCTTCACTGCTTCGCGAAGAAGACGCAGAAAACGCCGCAGAAAGAGCTGAAAACCGCGCGCCGCCGATTGAAGGAGATTCGTTGTGGCAACCTATAAGGCACTGCGCGAGCGCGCGTTGTCCGATCCGAAGGTACGCGCCGAATACGACCGGCTGAACCGCGAGGAATTCGCGCTGCTCGATGCAATGCTAGCCGCCCGGCGAGCCGCCGGTCTTTCGCAAGCCGATGTGGCGGAGCGCATGGGCACGAAGGCGCCTGCCGTCACGCGGCTCGAACGCGCGCTCGCGACAGGCCGGCACTCTCCATCGATCGACACGCTGCGCAAGTATGCCGCCGCGTGCGGCAAGAAACTCGTGATCTCTTTCGCCTGAGTCGCACCAAGGCCCGGACAAGGTTGAATCGGCCGTCTGTTACGCGAGCGACCGACGGCCCGGCTGCCCCGCATCCCGCCTAATCCCCGCCCGCGCATGCATCGTCGGCACGATCGCGCGTATCCGCCACCACGCGCAGTTCCCGGCTGCCCATCAAGCTCGCCGGCGTCACCGTGCGGCGCTGCCATGGAGGACGCGCGATGCCGAGCGGTCAGCGCGTCGCGCCAAGCGCCACGCGCAGCCGTTCCATCAGTTGCGTGTAATACCGCAGCACGTCCTCCTTGGACACGACATTCGCGGTCGCGAAACGATCGGACCACGCCGGCTTCCATTCATACGAGCCGTGTACGCTGCGGTCGCCGTCAGGTGCCTGGATCAGCGAACGGATCCGCGCATCGCGGCCCGGGCCCGTGTGCATGTCGAACAGCGCGTGGATGTACGTGTGGTACGCGTCGTACACGTCGTCGTCGAACAGGTAGCGATAGATGTGAAACGTGCGATCGAGCTCGCGCTTTGCGCGGATCACGTCGTCCGGCGAGATGTCCTTCCAGTAGCCGATCCACGTATAGAAGCACAGCAGCGCATTGAGTTGGGGCGCCACCGCGTCGTACAGCGCGAGCCGCTTCTCGATCAGCCGCTGGTTGGTCCACTGCACGAGTTCGAGCCGCTTCAGCCGGCGCGCGACGAGCCAGCCGAGGCACGCGACCGACAACGGCGTCAGCACGCCGAGCACGAGCTTGACGATTTCCAGCGAATTCCACGGATTGTTGAATGGCTGCATGAATGGCCCGACAAGAAGGAACGCATCCGCGCCGGCGCATGATTCGGTGTGCGCGGCGCCTGCCCGGTCGCGTCGACATTGACCGTTAGTTGCTTGCGCATCGAACGTCGCACCGTAGCGCGAGCAATACGTTCGAAGCGGCGTGACTCGCCAGATTACCGAGCGATTGTCACCGAGCCGTGACCGTTCGTCGAGTGATCGCGTCGCACCCGCTCGGCGCTAGGTCGGCAGCGCCGACGTGAGCTTGACCTTCTGCATCGGAATGTCGGTCTTCACGCTCAGCACGCCCGGAATGCGCGTGAGGGTTTCCATCTGGAAGCGCCGATAGTCGTCGATATCGGCCGCGACGACGCGCAGCAGGAAATCGCAGTCGCCCGCCATCAGGTGGCATTCGACGACTTCCGGCATCTGCTGGACGGCCTCCGCGAAGCGGTTCACCGATTCCGCGTCCTGCCCTTTCAGCCACACGCGCGTGAAGATCGTCAGCCCCTTGCCGACTTTCGCGGGATTCAGCACGGCCACGTATTTCTCGATCACACCGGCTTCCTCGAGGAGCCGCACGCGCCGCAGGCACGGCGACGGCGACAGCCCGACCTCGTGCGCGAGCTCCACGTTCTGCATGCGGCCGTCGCGCTGGAGCGCGCTCAGGATCCGGCGGTCGATGGCGTCAAGTTTCATTGGCATTCAATTCCAAAAAATTTGCGTATCACGAGTTCAATGCCAAATTTTGAGAAAAATCTGGCCACAACGCAACCCGATTCGAGTCAAAAAAGCAGACAATTCCTCCCCCGAAGGAGGAGTAATGAGCAGTAGCGTTTCAACGTCGTCAGGGCTTCGCGACAAGCCCGCCTATGTCGCCGAGATGGGTCGCGGATTGCGCGCGGCGCTGCCCGTCATGCTGGGTTTCGTGCCGTTCGCGCTCGTGCTGGGCGCGCAGGCCGCGCAGAAAGGACTGAGCCTGTTCGAAGTGCCGATGATGACCGGCATGAATTTCGGCGGCGGCTCCGAATTCGCGGCGATCCATCTGTGGTCGTCGCCGCCGCACATCGCGCTGATCGTCGCGATGTCGTTCCTCGTGAATTCGCGCCACATCCTGATGGGCGCCGCATTCGAACCGTATATCCGCCGCCTGCCGCGCCGCCGCGCGTTCTTCGCGCTGTTCTTCATGTGCGACGAAAGCTGGGCGATGTCGCTCGCCGACGCCCGCGTGCGCTCGGCCACGCACATCAGCGTGCCCTATTACGCGGGCATCTGCGTGGGGCTCTACCTGACGTGGATCTCGATGACCACGCTCGGCGCGGCGGTCGGCCCGACGATCGGCAACGTCGAGCAGTACGGCTTCGACATGGCGTTCACCGCCGTGTTTCTGGTGCTGCTGCGCGGGATGTGGAAAGGGATGCGCGCGAGCCGCCCGTGGTTCGTGAGCCTCGTCGTCGCCGCCGCCACGCATCTGGCCGTGCCCGGCGCGTGGTACGTCGCGGCCGGCGCGTGCGCGGGGCTGATCGCCGCGCTGCTGTGGGAGCCGCGCGATGCCTGATTTCCCGGATTTCAGCACGGTCGCGACGATCGTGCTGATGGCGTCGACGACGTATCTGTCGCGCGTCCTCGGCTACGTGCTGCTGCGCAACCGCACGCTGAGACCGCGGATGGCGTCGGTGATGGAGAACGTGCCCGGCTGCGTGCTGATCTCGGTGATCGCGCCGGCCTTCGTGTCGACGCGCCCGGCCGACCTGCTCGCGCTCGCGATCACGGTGATCGCGGCCACGCGCCTGTCGATCCTGCCGACCGTCATCGTCGGCGTCGTGTCGGCCGGCCTGTTGCGCTACCTGCTCGGCTGAGCGGTTCCGACCCGCCGCGCACGCGGGATGGCCACGACGAACGGGCGCGCGATGCGCCCGTTTTCACGTCCGCGCCGGCCGCGCGACACGACGATGCGCACGCGGGAGTGCTAGCCTTGTGACTTGCGCCACGCTGCACCTCTCTCATCGCTCATCTCCGCGAGGATCATCCCGATGCAAGAAACCCGCCCGCTGTTCGACCGAGTGCTGCTCACCAACGACGACGGCATCGACGCCCCCGGCCTTGAAGTGCTCGAACAGGTCGCCACGCAACTGGCCCGCGAAGTGTGGATCGTCGCGCCGGCGGAAGACCAGAGCGGCACGTCGCATTCGCTGAGCCTGCACGAACCGCTGCGCGTGCATCGCAAGGGCGAGCGCCGCTTCGCGGTGCGCGGCACGCCGGGCGACTGCGTCGCGATCGCGACCAGCCATCTGATGAAAGGCGCGCGGCCCGACATCGTGCTGTCCGGCGTGAATCGCGGCGCGAACCTCGGCACCGAAACGGTGTTTTCCGGCACGGTCGGCGCGGCGATGACGAGCATGCTGGTCGGTGTGCCGGCCATCGCGCTGAGCCAGGCGTTCACCGATCGCAACGCGGTGCCGTGGGATACGGCACGCGCGCTTGCGCCGGACGTGATCCGCCGGCTCGTCGCCGCCGGCTGGGACAGCGATGCATGCCTGAACGTGAATTTCCCGCCGCGGCCCGCCGACGAGGCGCGCGGATTGAAGGTGACGAACCAGGGCGCCGGCACGCTGCAAGGCGTCGAGATCGTGTCGGGGCGCGACCCGCGCGACATCGAGTATCACTGGCTGAAGCTCGCCCGCGCGCCGCGCGATGACGATGCGGATTCGGAGACGGTCGCGCTCGGCGAAGGGTATGTCGCCGTCACGCCGCTGAAATTCGAGCGCACGCACGATCAGGCACTCGCGCGGCTGCGGTCGAGCCTCGGCTGATCGGCAGACGCCGGCGGGCAAGCGGCTGCGGCAATCGTGCGCATGACGACTGCGCGCGGATGCGTGGCTGCTTCTCCGCTTCTCCACGTCAAGTCAGGTTCATTCCCCCGTCGAGCATCACGATCTCGCCCGTCACGTAATCGGATGCGACGAGCATCGCGACCGTCTGCGCGATGTCGTCCGGCGTCGCCGCGCGGCGCATCGGCGCGTGCTCGCGCCAGCGCTGCTGCGCGTCCGTCCAGTCGGCCGTGAGCGGCGTATCGACGAGCCCCGGCGCCACCGCATTGACGCGAATCGCCGGCGCGAGCGTGCGCGCGAGCAGCCGCGTCGTGTGATTGAGCGCGGCTTTCGCCGCCGCATACGGAATCGACGCGCCCTTCGGCCGCACACCCGCATGCGAGCTGACGTTCACGACGCAACCGGCCCGCCCGTGCGACGCGGCCTCCCGTAGCGCGGCCTCCGCCTCGGCGACGAGCCGGAACGGTGCGATCACGTTGACCTCGTGCATGTCGCGCCATACCTCGGGGGTCGCCGCGGCAAGGTCGTCATGCGGAATCACGCGGCTCACGCCCGCGTTGTTGACAAGCACGTCGAGGCGCCCGTGCACGGCGACGGCTTCGCGGATCAGCCGCACGCGTTCGGCATCGTCGGCGAGATCGGCCTGCACGTAGGCCGCGCCGAGTTCGCGCGCCATCGCGCGCCCCACGTCGGCCGAGCTGCGCGAGTGCAGGATCACCGCGTAGCCGTCCGCCGCGAGGCGGCGCGCGACGGCCGCGCCGATCCCCGACGTCGATCCGGTGACGAGCGCGACCGGCCGATGCAGCCGCGACGCGCGCGGCTCGGCAACGGCTTCGGTTTCCGGGTCCGGTTCCGTTTCGGGAATCGGGGCGGCGATCGGCGGAAGTGGTGCGTCCATAGCGGGGAACCCTGTCAGTGGCGTTCCCGCATCATAATCGCGCCGACGCCCGCTGACGCGAACGTCACGGCCGCCACCGCGAGAATCGCGGCGGCGAAGCCGAAGCGGTCGGCCATCAGGCCCGCCGACAGCGTGCCGATCGCCTGGCCGCGATCGCGCCGGCACCGGCACACGCTCAGCGCACCTCAGCGAACGCGCGCCCCAGCCGGGTTCGGACACGGCGGAAACGGCGTCGATCCGGCTCGGATAGACCATCGCTGTCCCGAGGCCGTGCGGCACGCACGCCACGCGCCGCCAGCCCGCAGCGGCTCGCGAGACAACCGGTTGCGAACGCGGGCGCCTCCATCGCGACCCAGCCGGCGAGTTGGTTCAGCCCAACCGCGAGCCCGCGGTTTGTTCGCGCCGACGAGATCGACCTTCATGACGACGCCTGCCCATGCTTGCCGCCGGTTGTCGTTGGTTATCGTGGGTTGCCGCTACTTGCCCGCCAACGCCAGCGACGGCGCGAGCGCGCTGTTCGGATCCTGGCCGTTCCACGGCCCTACCCATGCGTCGTTCGGCGTCGCCCCCATCACGAAGTCGAGCGTACCGCCGGCCTTCATCTCGTCGTACGTGATGTAGGGCCGATGCAGCGGCGTGCCGTTCAGGCTGACCGACTGGACGTAGCGATTCACCGACGACGGCGCGCCGCCTCCGGCCGTATGCGCGGTCACCTTGAAGCGCCGCGTCGCGCCGAACTTCAATGCGTTTCCGTCCCCGCCTGCCGTCGCAACCGGCATGTCGATCGTCGCTTCCTCGAACAGCGGCGTGCCGAGGTAGAACACGCCGCCCACCGGATTCAGCGAGTAGATGCCGAGCGCGGACAGCACGTACCATGCCGACAGTTGCCCGCAGTCGTCGTTACCGGGAATCGCCGAATCGCGCACGCGGCGCGGGTCGGCGAGCGCGGCCTTCAGGCTGTCGCCGCTCAGCAGCGCGCGATCGCCGGCCGTCAGCGTCAGCGAGTACATGTCGT
Organism: Burkholderia metallica; assembly: GCF_001718555.1. Taxonomy (NCBI): domain Bacteria; kingdom Pseudomonadati; phylum Pseudomonadota; class Betaproteobacteria; order Burkholderiales; family Burkholderiaceae; genus Burkholderia; species Burkholderia metallica. The sequence continues at coordinate 211,103 of NZ_CP013403.1, read as the reverse complement.
CCATTACCGTGCGCACGCGGTCCTGCGTCTTCGACGGCATGCCCGCGACGTCGTACAGGTACGGCAGGTGGTTCGCCGGCTCGTTGCCCGCGAAAAACTGGCCGCTGCGCCCGGTCAGGTCCGGAAAACCCTGTCCCCCCAGGAAGGTCAGCGGGTTGGCCGAATCGAACGTGCGGTCCAGCTGCGCGATGAACCGGTTTTTCCCGCCGAGCAACGCAACGAGGCCGGGGAAGTCGTGGAAGATGTTCCACGTATCGACCCACGAATTCGATTCGGAGAAGTCCGTTTTCTCCGCCGCCGTCGGGTCGAAGCCCGCCGTCCAGTTGCCTTGCGAATCCTTCGGCTGCGAGAACGTCCAGCCGTCGTTCAACGTCGGGTTGAACACGTTCCGGTAGTTCTGGCTGCGCTGCAGGTACGGCCGGTAGTCGGCCGTGCTCTTGCCCGCCGCCTTGCCGACCGCGGCCGTCGCCCAGTCGTCGAACGCGTAGTCCTGCGTCGTCGACACCGATGCGTTGTCGCCCGCATACACGTAGCCGCTCTGGCGATACTGGTCGAAACCGTGCGCGCTCGCGCGCTGCGTGGCGGTCAGCGCGGTCCAGATGTCGTCGACGTTCGCGCTCGTCAGGTGCTTCAGGTACGCATCGGCGATCAACGGGATCGACGGGTGGCCGGCCATCGTGAAGGTCTCCGTCTGCGCGAGCGGCCAAACCGGCAGTTCGCCCTTGCCGTTCTGCCTGAACTGCGTGAGGAGCGACTTCACCCAGCCGTCGACGCGCTCCGGCTGCACCAGCGTCATCAACGGCGACTCGGCGCGGAACGTGTCCCACAGCGAGAACGTCGACGAATAGTCGAAGCCCGGATTCGCATGCTTGCTCGTGGTCGGCGGCGACGTCGTGCCGTCGTTGGTCGAATCGGTGCCGACGTAGCTGCCGTCCGCGTTGTTGTAGACGGTCGGCGCGAGCATCGTGCGGTACAGCGACGTGTAGAACATCGTCCGCTGGTCGGCGCTGCCGCCCTTGATCCGGATCCGGTCAAGCGCGGCGCTCCAATCGCGCTCCGCCGCCCCGCGCACCTGATCGAACGACTTCGCGCCGACTTCCGCGGCGAGATTGGCGTGCGCGTCCACGATGCTCGACGGCGAGATGCCGACCTTCACCGTGACCGCGCCGCCCTCGCCACCGTCGGCGAACGTCAGGTATGCCTTGAAGCCGTCGGCACTGAACGCGACATGCTTCGTATCGAACGGTTTCGAGAAACGCGCGACGAAATACGTCGGCTTGTTGTTCGCCCAGTTGTTCGTGAACTGCCAGCCGGCGACCGTCTGCGCATCGACGACCTGGATCTTGCCGCTCGCGGTCGAGCCGCCGATCGGGTTGTCGATGCTGACGATCATGCTGCGCTTCTGCGCGGCCGCGCTCGGGAAATACGTGTAGCGATGCACGCCCGCATGCGCGGTGGCCGTCATTTCCGCGACGATCTTCGCGCCCTGCACGTTCCACGGCGTGTTGCCGCGGCCGACCGGCGCCATCTTCACGCGGTAGTAGCCGGGGCTCGCGGTTTCGTCGTCGTGGCTGAACGACGCGTCGTAGGTGATCGACGCATCGGCCGCGACCTTCGCCAGCGTCGCCGTATCGACCGGTGCGAGCGTCGGCAGGAACCGCACTTCGCCGCCCGAGCCGATGCCGGTACCGGACAGGTGCGTATGCGTGAAGCCGGTGATGAACGGATCGTCGTACTGGTAGCCCGACGTGCGATCCCAGTTCCACGGCAGCGTGTGCGCGCCGCCGGTCGTGTCCGGCCCGAGCTGCACGAGCCCGAACGGCACGGTCGCGCCCGGATAGACGTGGCCGTGGCCGCGCACGCCGCTGCTCCAGTCCGCGTTGATGTCGAGATTCGCGGTGCCGATCATCGGATCGACGCTGCGCAGCACCGATCGCCTGGCCGCGCCGCCGTTCCCGCCCTGCTCGTTCTGATCGCCCTGGTCGTTCTGATCGCCCTGGTCGTTCTGGTTGCCCTGATCGTTCTGGCTGCCTTGCGCGTTCGGCCACTGCGCGAGCACGCTCGCATCCGTCGAACCCTGATCGCCGCCGCAACCCGACAACACGGCAACGCACCCGATACCCACCACATGACGCAGCTTCATCCGTTCGTCCCTCCGTTTCCTGGCGTCGATCCTGCCGGCAAGAACCGCTCGTTGATCTTCAGGCCCGTTACGGCGCGCCGGCCGCCTGCGGGAACGACGGCATCGCGGATGCGTCGGTGCCCCACGTCGTCGCGCTCGCATCCGCGGTCATCGCATACGACAGCGTCGCGCCCTTCGCGATCTGCGCAAGCGGCAGCCATGCGCCAGGCCACGACACGCCGTTCAGCGCCAGCGACTTCACGTAGAACGACGCGGTATCGGCGGAACCGGCCCCCGGCGCAACGATGTGCAGCAGACGGTAGCCGCCGCCGTGCTGCCCGACGCGCACGTCGATCTTCTCGAACTGCGGGCTCGACACCGCGACGCCGCTCACGCCCGGCACGACCGGATAGAGGCCGAGCGCGGCCCACACGTACCAGCCCGACACCGCGCCGAGATCGTCATTGCCGGGCAAGCCAGCCGCGCCGGCGCCGAACTCGTTCGCGAGCGATGCGTGCAGCACGCGCTGCGTATGCGACGGCGCGCCGGCCCACGCATAGACCCACGGCACGGCCATCGTCACTTCGTTGCCGACGTAGAAGTACGGCTGCTCGGTGCCGATGTTCAGGTGCGTGAAGAACGTGTCGAGCCGCTTGACGACCGGTGCCGCGCCGCCTGCCTGCGCGACCACGCCCGCGAGATCGTGCGGCACGTACCACGTGTATTGCTCGGCATTGCCTTCCATGAAGCCCGAGCCGTCGGTGACCCACGCGCCGGCCGACGTCTTCGGTCGAATCGCGCCCTGGTCGAACAGGTTCCGCCAGTTGCCGCTCGATTTCAGCAGCGTGCCGGCCGTCGCCGCATCGCCGAGCGCTGCCGCGAAGCGCGATACCGCGAAGTCGCGCACCGCGTATTCAAGCGTGTTCGACGCGGTCTGGTTGTCGCCGCTGCCCGACGCGGGTACGTAGCCGAGCCGGTCGTAGTCCGCGCGGCTGCCCATCACCGGCGTGCCGGCGCACGCGGCGCCCGGCGCCGTGCTGCGTTTCATGATCGACAGCGCCGCCTGCGTGTCGAAGTTCGTCGCGCCGAACGCATGCGCGTTCGCGACGATGATCGAGCCCGCATCGCCCGGCATCACGGCCGTCTCCGTATTGAAGTACGCCCAGCGCGGGAACGCGCCGCACGCCTTCGCATCGAGCACCAGCGACTGCACGATGTCGCTCGTGCGCACCGGATCGAGCAGCGCCTGCAACTGGATGAACGCGCGGTCGATGTCCCAGCCCGAGAAGTTCGCGTACATCGTGCGCCCCTTGTCGACCCGGCGCGTCGGCGCGGCCGGTGCACCGTTCGACGCGTAGAAGTCCGGATACTCGCCGTTCACGTCGTTGAACACGTTCGGGTGCAGCGACGCGTGATACAGCGCGGTGTAGAACTTCGTCTTGTCGGCATCGCTGCCGCCCGTCACCTGGATCGCGTTCAGGCGCGCGTTCCATGCATCGCTCGCCGCCGCGCGCACCTTGTCGAAATGCCCGTTCGCGTTGCCTTGCGCGTCGCCGCCGCCGTTCTCGGCATCGAGGTTCTTCTTCGCGTTCGCTTCGCTGACGAACGAGATGCCGAGCTTCATCGTCACGGCCGGATGCCGGCGGTCGACCGCGAACGTCAGCGCGACCGGGCTGTTTTTCGCGAGCGTCGGCTTCGTCGCGAACGGCCGGCTGAATTCCGCGTAGTAGTACAGCGGCACCGCATGCCCTGCCCAGCAGAATCCGCTGCCCGCGATCGTGCCGGACAGCGCGCGATCGCCTTGCTGCGTGATCGTGTCGTTCGTCGAGCCCTGGGACCGGTTGTTCTGCACGGTCGGATCGAGTGCGATCGTCGCCTCCTGGCCCTGCTTCAGCGCGGGGAAGGTGAAGCGCGCCAACCCGGTGCGTACTGTCGTCGTCAGTTCGGCCTTGATGCCGTTGGCGAGCGTGACGCCGTAGTAGCCGGCCTGCGCCGTTTCGTTCGCATGGTCGAAGGCGGCCGCCGTGCCGGCGTCGCCGGGTGAAAGCTGCGGCATCACGTTCAGGTAGCCGCCGTTCGACCAGCAGCCGGTGCCGCTCAGGTGCAGGACGCTGAATGCCGTGATCGACGTGTCGCCGTACCAATAGCCGCCGGAGAAACCGGAGCCGTCGCCTTTTCTCCCGTCGTATTGCGCGGTTGGCGTCATCGGGCTCCATTGCATCATCCCGAACGGCAGCGTCGGCCCCGGGAACGTGCCGCCGCCCAGCCCGGAGCCCACCGGGTCGGCCGGCTGGTCGGTCGCGTAGTCGGTGCCGATCAACGGATTGACGTATTGCGCGACGCGGATGTCGGCGTTCTTTTCCGGTGCGGTGCTGCCGTCGTTGCCGTTTCCGTTGTTGCCGTTACTGCTGTTTCCGCTTCCGTTGCCGTCTTGATTGCCCTGCGCCTGAGCCATGTTCAACAGGCTCGCGCTCGACGGCGAATCCGCGTCGCCGCCGCACGACGTCACCGCGACGCACAACGCCAGCAGCGCCGTTCCCAACCCCCAGTTCCTCGGCATCGCCTGTCTCCGTTTCGCTCTTGAATCAAGCTGTTGGTTCGAACTACTGAGCTTTTGATCAGGAATCTTTTGCGACTGGATGCGTTCGCGATCGATCGGTCGAAAATGCCGGGCACGTGTACTTATTTCCGCATTCGACTACCCGAAAAAAGACGCGCCGACAGGTCGGACATACCGACACCCACGAACGGACAACGGGCACAAGCGTGCCCAAATGACCGTGTTTTCTCTACCCCGTGTTTTTACGAATTTTTATTTTGTTTATCTAAACAAAAGGCGATTGATTCAGTTTTTATGCGGAATGGATGCTGGATACGCGCTTGGCCATTACGGCTGCTTCGGCAAATCGACATACGCTTCGAGTTCGCCGGCGACATAAAGCCGCTTGCCGATTCGCGGATACTCGCAGACGTCGTGTTCGAGCCGCTGCCCGCCGACGAGCAGCTCCAGCGGCGCATCGCCGGTGTTCTGCACCGTATGCGCTTCGCCGCCGCGCGGAAAGCCCAGAAAATCGCCGGGCCCGATTGCATCGGTGCGCTCGCCGATCGTGACCGCGCCCGTGCCGGACAGCACGTACACGAACTCTTCTTCGTACAGGTGACGGTGATACTCGGCCGATTCGTGACCGGGCATCAGCGTGAGCAGGTGCACACCGAATTGCGTCAGGCCGGTCAGGTCGCTGAGTTGTCGCTTCAGACGCACGGCATTCGGATTCAGCGAATGCACCGCGCGCGTCGGTTCCATCTTCGCGATATCGGCGGCCTTCAGCAGTTCCCGGGGGAAGGGGGTCGACATGGGGATCTCGCAAGTGTGAATGTTTCGGTCGGATGCTGCGCCGGCGCGGCGCGCGCAGCGGCCATTGTCCGATATTTTCACGCTTGCGGATGCGCCGCGTGCCCCGTTGTCGCGCACAGCTAGCGCGCGCAATCGGCCAGCAGGTTCGCCGGCACCGTCGCGGAAGGCGCGACGAACGACAGGTTCACCGCGTCGTGCCCCGCGCCGCTGCACATCTCCATGTACGGACAGCCGGCGGCAGCTGTTGCCCGCCGCACGCGCTCGACGCATTTCGCATCGAACACCACCGGCTCGTATTCGGCGATCGTCTGCACCTGCACGCTCGCCGACGTCGAACGCTAGTCACGCGGCATCGTCGCGCTGGATCTCGCCGAGCCGATGCCCGCGCCGACGGCCGCGATCGTGATGCGGCGGCATGCGTTGCCGACGGTCGCCGCGCTGCATTTCATCGAGTGCCTGAAGGTTGCAACCGCAACCGTCTCGGGAACCGACCATGCATGACGCTCAGCGCACATGCGTGCCGCGCAGCTCCGTCAGCAATGCGACGAGACGATCGATGTGCGCGTCCTCGGTGCGCCACGACGATACGCTGATCCGGAACGCCGGCCGCCCTTGCCACACCGTCGCACCGAACCACACGTCGCCCGACGCCTGCGCGGCCGCGAGGATCGCCGCCGTTTCGTCGTCGGTGCCGGCCCGCACGAGCACCTGGTTCAGCACGACGCGGTTCAGCACGTCGTAGCCGGCGGCTCGCAGGCCGTCCGCGATCCGTGCGGCCTGCGCGCAATGCCGCTCGACCATCGTGGCCACGCCGGCGCGGCCAAGCGAGCGCAACGCGGCCCACACGGGAATGCCGCGTGCGCGCCGCGAGAATTCGAGATTCAGGTTCTTCTGCGCGTCCTGCGCGCCGCTCAGGTAGACGGCGTCGCTGTTCATCGCGGTCGCGAGCGCGGCCGCGTCGCGGCAGATCACCATCGCGCCGTCGTACGGCGTGTTGAGCCACTTGTGGCCGTCGGTCGTCCAGCTGTCCGCGCAGTCGATGCCGTCCGTCAGCGCGCGCTTCGACGATGCGCGGGCCCACAGGCCGAACGCGCCGTCGACGTGCACCCATGCGCCGGCCGCCTTCGCGGGCGGAATCAGCGCCGCGAACGGATCGAACTCGCCGGTGTTCACTTCGCCGGCCTGCACGCAGAGGATCGTCATGTCGTCGAGCGGCGGCAACTGCGCCGGGTCGATACGGCCGTGCGCGTCGACCGGCGCGACCACGACGCGTTTCATCCCGAAGCCGAGCACGCGCAGCGCCTTCTTCACCGTGATGTGCGCAAGCTCGGAAATCACGACCTTCACTTCAGGCGCACCGATCAGGCCGTCCGCGTCGACATCCCAACCCTTGCGCGCGAGCAGCGCGCGCCGTGCGGCCACCAGCGCGACGAGCGTGCAGGCCGTCGCGCTCGTGCCGAAGCCGACCGCGCTGCCTTCGGGCAACCCGAGCACGTCGACGACCCAGCGGGCGGCCTGGCGCTCGATCGTCGCGGCGACCGGCGAATTCGCATACGACGACGCGCACTGGTCCCACGCGAGCATCAGCCGCTCGGCCGCTGCCGCGGCCGGCAGCGCGGCGCCGATCACGAAGCCGAAGTAGTTCGGGCCGTTCGACGCGACCGTCGCGGGCGTGCCGCGTTCGTCGAGCAGGCGCAGCACGTCGGCGGCGGCGCGGCCCGTATCGGGCAACGGCTCGTCGAACGCCGCGAGACCGGCCAGCGCGGCCGCGTCGGGAAACGCGCGCCGTTCGTTCGTCGTGGCCAGATACGCGTGCGCACGCCGGTCGGCGTCGGCCAGCAATGCAAGTTCGTCCATGTCGGTTGCCTCGGTAGGAGTCAGAGTTGCGAGAGATCGCGGCCGAGCTGCTGCAACGCGCCGTCGATCCGCTTGTAGTACGTGAACTTGCCGACGCGGGTCGCCTGCACGAGCCCGGCATCCGCGAGGATGCGCATGTGGCGCGTGGTGGTGGCCGGCGCGATGCCGAGCTTGTCGGTGATGTAGGTGCAGCACACGCCGAGCTCGTCGAAGTCGCCGTGCGGCTGCGGCGGAAAATGCTTGCGCGGCTGTTTGAGCCAGCGCATCACGGCCAGGCGGCTTTCGTTGGCCAGTGCGCTGATGCGGGTGACTTCGTCCATGGGTTCGGGATGGGTTGAACGTTTCGAATATTAGCTAAATGACGAAATGTAGGCAATCGGTTTGGCGAGGAGTTTTCACGACGGTCGCTATGCGTGCCCCCAACGGGAGTGACTTCTATACGCGTCGGCGGCTACGACAGTTTCGGGGCTCCGTTACTCACAAGCGACCACGCTGACCGGGATCGCGACGATCCCGGCCAGTACCCTCTCCGTCGATAGCAGGCCGGGTATCGGAGTGTGTGTCCGTCATCAGAACTGTGCGGTGACCTGAAAACCCACTGTCACTCGTGCCGTCGGGAATCCGGACGGCTTGTAGACCGGTGTACCGGCAAACAGGTCGTAACCGTAGGCGCCGAATCGGGTCGCGACGCTGCCCTTCATGCCGATCATCGCACCGGCCAGTTGCGTGCCGACGAGTGTGACCGGCTGCGGGCCCCACACGCGGCCGTAGTCGATGCCCGCATAGACGGCCTGCCCGGTTTGCCCGATCGGTGCCTGTAGCTCGTTGCGCCAGTAGAACCCGCAGGCCGCGGCGAGCATCGTTTCTTGTTCATTCTCGTCGACGCGGCCCGCGTCCATTCGTTTGGTTATCGACAGCAAGCTTACTGAAGCATCGAAAAATGTCTGTCAAATATTGCCAAGCTGTTGAATGACCACCACACATTTCGAGTTTCAGTCTCGTCTGATTGACGTGTGCCTCGACATCTCGATCCGAGGTTCCGAAGCAGACTTGGCGGGTAGCGCCGCGAATGAAACCGTCGACGGTCGGTCCGACTCGGCAGAGACTGAAACTCTGCAAAACCCGTCGATAGCCACAAATGAGCTGGCGTCTTAAGGTCGGCTTATCGCTTGATATAAAACTACGCACTCCGAATTACAAATTTCATTCAAACCTCATGATCGGCACTGCATTCGGCGTTACGACTGCGGAATCTGCATCGAGTCGCTTCCGTCACGGCACGCTCATGCCGCCTTCAACGCGTCCGTCAACCTGTCGATCAGCGCACGCACGCGCCGCGGCTGCACGGCGCTCGCCGGATAGACTATCTGCAAATCGACGTCGCCCGGCGAGAATGCGCGCAGGACTTCGACGAGCGCGCCGGACGCCAGATCCTGCTCGACGTCGACCAGCGATTTCAGCGCGATGCCGTGCCCGGCGACGCACCACGCGCGCACGAGCGCGCCGTCGTTGGCCACGCGCCGCCCGCGCACCGTCACGCGCCGCGGCTCGCCGTCGATGCGGAACGGCCATTCGGCATACAGGTCCTGTCCGAAGCGCATCACGATGCAGTCGTGCGCGGCGAGATCGTCCGGATGCCGCGGCGTGCCGTGCGCCGCAAGATACGCGGGCGACGCGCACACCACGCGCCGCGCCCGGCCGAGCAAACGGCTGCGTAGCGAGCTGTCGGCGAGCGTGCCGCGGCGGATCGCGAAATCGAGGCCCTGCCCGACGACATCGACGTAACCGTCGCCGAGATGCAGGTCGACCGTGACGCCCGGATGCTCGGCGAGGAACGCATCGACGACGGGCACCACGCGCTCGCGGCCGAGATCGGCCGGCGCACTCAGGCGCACCGGCCCCGACAGCGTGTGCACGCCGAGCCGCACGCGGCTTTCGAGTTCGTCGGCCTCGGCCAGCAGGCGCCGCGCACCGTCGACGAGCATGCTGCCCTCGTCGGTCAGGCTGATCGCACGCGTCGTGCGCGTGAGCAGCGCCGCGCCGTAATGGCGCTCGAGCGCGGTCAGCCGCTCCGAGACGGTGGCCGGCGACAGCCCGAACTCGCGGCCCGCCGCGGCCAGTCCACCCTTTTCCACGATACGCAGGAACAGCGCCAGGTTGTCGAGCAGCATTATTCGCCCCTTCCGAACGAAGTTTTCGAAGTCTGCCCAATTATCCGGAATATCCGCAAGCGATACAGTGTGCGAACGCTCGGCCACGCAGCCGCTCCTCGACACTTCGATCACGCAAAGGAAATTCGCGATGGAATACCGCACGCTCGGCCGCTCCGGCCTCAAGGTTCCCGCCCTGAGCTTCGGTGCCGGCACGTTTGGCGGCACCGGCCCGCTGTTCAGCGCATGGGGCAACACGGGCGTCGACGAAGCGCGCCGCCTGATCGACATCTGCATCGAAGCCGGCGTGAACCTGTTCGACACGGCCGACGTGTATTCGGACGGCGAATCCGAGCGCGTGCTCGGCGCCGCGATCAAAGGGCGTCGCGACCAGGTGCTGATCTCGACGAAAACGGGCCTGCCGACCGGCAGCGGCCCGAACGACGCGGGCACGTCGCGCGCGCGGCTGGTGCGCGCCGTCGACGACGCGCTGCGCCGCCTCGGCACCGACTACATCGACCTGCTGCAACTCCATGCATTCGACGCTGGCACGCCGGTCGAGGAAGTGATGTCGACGCTCGACGATCTCGTGCGCGCGGGCAAGCTGCGCTACATCGGCGTGTCGAACTTCGCGGGGTGGCAGATCATGAAATCGCTGGCGGCGGCGGATCGGCACGGCTGGTCGCGTTACGTGGCGAACCAGGTCTACTACTCGCTCGTCGGCCGCGACTACGAGTGGGACCTGATGCCGCTCGGCGCCGACCAGGGGCTCGGCGCGCTCGTCTGGAGCCCGCTCGGCTGGGGCCGGCTCACCGGCAAGATCCGGCGCAACGCGCCGCTGCCCGAACGCAGCCGCCTGCATGAAACGGCTAGCTACGGGCCGCCGGTCGACGACGCGCGCCTGTACGACGTGGTCGATGCGCTCGACGCGATCGCCGAGGAAACCGGCAAGACCGTGCCGCAGATCGCGCTGAACTGGCTGCTGCAGCGCCCGACGGTGTCGTCGGTGATCATCGGCGCGCGCAACGAGGAACAACTGCGGCAGAACCTCGGCGCAGTCGGCTGGGCGCTGACCGATGCGCAAATCGCGGAGCTCGACGCGGCAAGTGCGGTGGAAGCGCCTTATCCGTACTTCCCGTATCGCCGCCAGCAGGCGTTCGCGCAACTCAATCCGCCGCTGCGCGGATAAGGGTTGCGGGCCTGGAGCGGCGGGCTATTGGACGTGGGGACGCAGCCGCGCAACCCTAAGCCGGCACACGCGCATCGCCGAGCCGCACGACCTTGTCGGCCGGCCCGATGACCGAGTGCCGGTGCGTGATCGCGACGACCGTGACGTCGCGGGCCAGCAGCCGCACGTGTTGCATGATGTCGCGCTCGGTGGCTTCGTCGAGCGCGGAACTCGCTTCGTCGAGAAACAGCACGGTCGGTTCTCCGTACAGCGCGCGGGCGATCGCGATGCGCTGGCGCTCGCCGCCGGACAGCTTCAGCCCGCGCTCGCCCACCGTGGTGCGGAAACCGTCAGGCAGGCTTTCGATGAACGTCAGGATCGTCGCCTTCGCGGCCGCTCCGCGCAGGCGCTGCGCATCGCAAGGCCGGCCGAGCAGGATGTTGTCCTCCAGGCTTTCGTTCAGCAGCACGACGTCCTGCGGCACGACGGCGACCGCGCCGTACCAGTCGGCGCGATCGATGGCCGCGAGGTCGACGCCGTCGACGAGAATGCGCCCGCCGGTCGGCTCGATCGATTTCAGCGCGAGCTTGAAGACGGTGGATTTCCCCGCACCCGTTTCGCCGACGAGGAACGTGATCGCACCGCGTTCGGCGACGAAATCGACATCGGTCACGCCACGGCCGTTGTCGTACGCATAGGAAACGTGGTCGAACACGATGCGCCCGTCCCGCGGCGCGAACGCCGACGCGTGCGACACCTGCCGCTCCTCGGGCGCCGTCCACAGCGCCGCGAACGGCACGAGCGCCGCGCGGGAGCGGGCACTCTCGTCGACGGCGCGCGCGATCATTTCGAAGGGCAGATTCAGTTGCAGCAGCAACGTGTTGAACAACACGATGTCGCCGATCGACAGCGCACCCGCCGCGTGACGCGGCAGCAGCAACCAGAATGTCACCGAGAACTGGACCGCGAGGCCGAGGCCCAGTAGCGCGAGATAGCGGACGTGCTGCAGTACATACGCGCGCCAGCTGTCGCGCACGACGCGCGCTTTCTCCGAGAAGCGTTCGCTCATCCAGCGATGGCTGCCGAAATGCCGAAGTGTCTCCATCGCGTTGATCGCGCCGCCGACGAAGCGCGCATTCTCCTGCCCGGCCTCGACGGCGCGGTCGAGGAACCCGCGCGAGCGCCGCGCGCCAACGATCGCGACCGTCAGCGCGAGCGCGCCGTATGCGGCCGTGATCGCTACCACCTCGACATTGATCAGCGCGCCGAGCGTCACGAGCGTCAGCACGATCTGCAGCGAGCCGGGGATCAGGTCCATCAGGCCCAGCAGCACGAGCACCGACAGCGCGCGGCTCCCGCGCTCGTTCGCGTTCTGGATTTCAACGGGATGATGTTCGACGAAGAACGCCGTGGTCTTCTTCAGGATGCGCTCGAAAAAGCGCGTGCTGGTGATGAAGCGCAGATTCTCCGCGCTCATGAACGCGAGGTACTGCACCACGCGTTGCAGCGCGCTGGACAAGCCCAGCAGCACCGCGTAGACCACGAAGCCCGGAAGCAGCGCGTGGAGCATGCCACGGTGCGACAGCGCGTCGATCAGGCGAGAGAAAAGATAGGGCGCGGCAACCGCGCTCGCGCTCGACAGGATGACGACCGCCACGACCGTCGACAACATCAGGCGATCGGCCTTCCAGTAAGCCCGCAGGACTTCGACGACCGGACGCGACACACGGGTTTCGTTCATGACAGGATAAACCGGGCATGGCGCAGCCCGGATGGCAGCGATGAGCGAAAAAGTCTAGCAGAGTGAAAGGAAAGGCGCGGCGGCGTTCGGGCGCGCGGCCGACACGATCGCCGCCAGCGCGTCGCCGACGGTCGACATCGCGAGCGTTTTGCGGATCGTGCCCCGGCTTGCCGGCCCGCCGATCCATTGCCGGCGACCTGTGTCCCGTGTTCGGCGATGCCCGTCGTGTCGGTCATGTGCGCTTGCGCCCGGTATGCGTCGCCGGCTCAGGACGCGCATGGCAAGCCGAAGCGGCGCAACGCGCAAGCGGGCTGCGTCGCGCAACCGGTTTCCGTTTACGGCCGCAACGTTCTACAGTGACATACAACTACCCGAACGATCCGAGCCGCCGCGTGTCGTCCCCGCTCGACGATACGCACCCGATTCCGAGGACATCCGATGCCGAGCATCCTGGCCGCGCCCGCCAACCTCCCCCCGAGCCCCGTCGCGGCGGAAACGCGCATGGTGCACGACGTCGCGACGCTGAAGCCGTCCGACTACCGTTCGGCGGACGGCGCATCGTGGGTCATCTCCACCATCGCGCCGGCCGCGGACAGCGGCACGAACGTGACCGGCACGACCGACTTCGACACCGCGAAAGGCCGGACCGTCGCGGTGCCCGACGCGCGGCGCCGCTATGCGAATCGCGGCACGTGGCAGGTCGTCGCGAGTTCGAGCCCTTCGGTGCCCGCCACCGGCCGCTACGACTGGCTGACGCTCGCATGGCTGCCGGTCAACCGGCGGCCGCTGCCGCAAACGCCCGAGCACCTGTATTCGCCGTTCATTCGCGGCGGCACGATCGTGTATCGATGGAATCCGGCGGCGGAAGGCGGCGAGCAGTTCGGCAACGTGCGGATGATCTTTCCCGAATGGACACAGCAGGTGGCCGACGCGTTGCGGTCTGCGGCTGCTGCAGCACCGGACGGCGCCGGCACGTCGGCCGCACCGCCGCTCGATCGCCTGAAAACGGACACGAATCCGATGAGCGCCGTGCTCGACTTCGGCGATGCGCTGCGCGACGAACCGGTCGAGCGGATCGTCGCGCGGCTGCCGGAGCTGCTGCGCGTGAAGGATCTGCATGAACTGTCGGCGATCGTGTACCTGTGCCTCGCCGGATCGCGCACCGAAGACCGGCCGCGCTTCGCCGAAGCGATCAACGGATCGATCGCGTCGATCGACGAGCGCGCGCGCCTGCTCGCGGTCGCGTACGGCGCGTTCGCGGCCGGCCGCGCGCGGCCTTATCCGTTCAACGATGCGGGGCAGACGGCGCGTATCAACGACGTATTCGGCGCGTTGAAGCGGCGCACGACCGCGCTCGACATACCGGTCGCGCAAGGGTCGCCGTGGTACGAGTTCTTCACCGCGTATCGGCTTGGCGAGGCGGCATCGGGAAACCGCCCGTGACGGGCAGCAGCACGAGCATACAGTCGCGCCGTTACGCGGCGGCCGCGTCGCCCGGGCTCGCGCCTGCCCGCTTTCCGATACGCGCCAAGCCTCGTCCTACGCAAATACCCGCCTGAATCGGCCCGGGCCGAATGACCCGGACTACGCGGCGTCTTACCATCGCCTGACGCATCGACGAACGGGCGCCTGATGTGCCGTTCGCGTCACCGGCTGCCCGCTCCGTCCTGTTCGCCTCTGGCCTCGCGCGATTCTCGATCTGCACGGAATCTGCACAGAAGATGTTCCCCTCGCGCAGACGCCATCTCGCCCCGATCTCCCTATAGTTCGAACCACTCGACACTTCTTCAGGAGTACATTCATGTTTTCCTTCTCGATTCGCAGCTTCGCCCGCTATGCGGTGATCGCATCGGCCGCCACCATGCTGCCGACCGCCGAAGCCGCCGCCGGCCTGCCCGCCACGCCGACGATCCGCGCGATGGCCGGTGCGCAGCCGATCGATCATCTCGATCCGAAGACGACCGCGCTCGTCGTCATCGATTTCCAGAACGAATACCTGAACGGCAAGATGCCGATCGCCGACGTTCAACAGGCGATGGCCAACACGAAGCGGCTGATCGATTTCGCCGACCGCAACGGCATGCGCGTCTACCAGGTGCAGCACGTCGCGCCGGCCGGCTCGCCGCTGTTCGCGCTCGGCGGCAAGACCGTCGAGTTCATTCCGGAGATGAAGCCGCGTGCCCACGACACCGTCGTGCAGAAGGAAACGGTCAGCGTGTTCGCGAGCACCGATATCGACAAGCGCCTCAAGGCGGACGGCATCAAGACGCTGGTCGTCGCGGGCCTGATGACGCACGCGTGCGTCGCCGGTGCCGCCCGCGACGCCGTGCCGCTCGGCTACAACGTCGTGGTAGCATCCGACGCGTCCGCCACGCGCGCCATCGTCCGCGCGAACGGCGAATCGATCGACAAGGACACGCTGCACCGTGCCGCGCTTGCCGAGATCGAAGACACGTTCGGCGACGTCAAGACGACCGCCGACATCCTCGCGCTGCCGCTGCGCTGATCGCCCGCCATGCCGCGCCTGCCCGGGCCGGCGCGGCGAATCCGGAAACCGTCCTGACCACGCATCGGAACCCGCCATGGATCAACTGCTCGCGATGCGCGTCTATCGATGCCTGGTCGAATCCAGGGGATTCTCGGCCGCAGCCGATCGCCTCGATACGACCCATTCGACCGTATCGCGCCAGTTGAAGCTGCTCGAAGCGAGCCTCGGCGTGCAACTCGTCAACCGTAACACGCGGAATTTCTCGTTGACGGCGGCCGGGGAGCGCTACTACGACGCGTGCGTGGACATCCTGGAGCGCGTCGCGGCGGCATCGGAAGACGTGACCGACACACCCGGCCAGCCGTCGGGCGTGCTGCGCGTCAGCATGCCGCTGTCGGTCGGCACGCTGGAAATGCCCGCGTGGCTGCCCGCATTCCGGCACGCGTACCCGGACATCCAGCTCGACGTCTCGTGCAGCGACCGCTTCGTCAACCTGATCGGCGAAGGGTTCGACGTCGCGCTGCGCATTAGCGGCGGCCTGCCGGATTCCGACCTCGTCGCGAGAACGCTCGCGATATCGGATGAAATTCTCGTCGCGTCGCCCGACTATGTCGCGCGTCGCGGCCTGCCGCGCACACCCGTGCAGCTCGCGAAACACGACTTGCTCGCCTACAGCGGCAGCGACGACCGAACGAGCTGGCGCGTCACGCCACCGAAGGGCGCGCCCGTCACCGTCCGGCTCGACGGCCCGCTGCGCATCGACGCGATCACCGCGCTGCATGCGGCCGTGATCGCCGGGCTCGGCATCGGCGCATTCACGCACCACACGGTGCGCGACGACATCGCGCACGGGCGGCTCGTCCCGATCCTGCCCGGCCACACGCTGGCGAAGCGCCGCTACTACGCGCTGTATCCGAAATCCCGGCACGTGCCGCCCAAGGTGCGTGCGTTCGTCGATTTCGTCGCAACGCTTTACGACGCACACGCATGACGCGGCGGCGCGTTCGCGCCGGCTCCGTCGATGTGCGTCTTCCATCGAAATCGTTCGTCCGTCACCAGCCGCGCGGCGTGCAATGCGCGAGTGAACGCCCGGTGCGCGCATCCGGCAGCGGTGCCATTCCGTTGAATCGGCCGATCGGGGTCGGTTCGCGGCCACACCCGCACGCATGAAGAAAAAAAATCGGCCGCCCGGGGGGAGGGGGCGGCCGTCAAGGAGAGATCCCTGTCCGGGATACCGGCGGACACCACTCCGGACCGGTACAGGTATTGTTGACGAACGCGATTCCGCTGACCATCGGACCGGTCTGATTTGCAGCCCGATGCATGAAAATCACGGCGTCCCGAGCCTGCCGCCTCCGTCGCATTCGCAACGCACCGTTACGTTCGCGACGGGAACCCCATACGCGGCGACCTGTCGAATCGCCGCACGACCGTCGACGGCTTCGCCGCCATGGCGGACAATCCCTTCTCCAGCCCCGCTCGAATACGTCCCGCCCTTTCACATGCTGAGCATTGGTCCCTTCTCGATCCGCGTCGTCGCGGTAGCCGTCGCCGCGCTGCTCGCGTGGCTCGTCGCCCGTTTCCTCCAGCGCCGGCCGCCCGACGGACATCACAAGACCGCATCGAGCCTCGTCCTCGATACGTTGCTGCTCGGCCTGCTCGCCGCGCGGTTCGGCTACGTCGCGCAGTGGTGGCGCGAGTACGCCGCCGCGCCGCGCTCGATCGTCGCGCTCGGCGACGGCGGCTTCGACTGGCGCATCGGCGTCGCGGCCGCGATCGTGTTCGCGGGCTGGCGCCTGCGCCGCCTGCCCGCGCTGCGTCGCCCGGTGATGGCCGGGATGCTCGCGGGCCTCGCCGCATGGGGCATCGCGCAAGGGACGCTGGCCACGTTGCAGCACGGCGCCCCGCCGCTCGCCGCGCTGCAGCTCGAAGCGCTCGATGCGACGCCCGTGCCGGCGCAACGCTTCGCGGGCAAGCCGATCGTCGTGAACCTGTGGGCGACGTGGTGCCCGCCGTGCCAGCGCGAAATGCCGATCCTCGCACAAGCGCAGCAGGATCATCCGGGAATGACGGTGCTGATGGTCAATCAGGGCGAAGACGCGCAAACGGTGCGCGCGTTCCTCGAACAGAAAGGGCTGCGGTTCGATCACGTGCTGCTCGATCGCACGCTGCACGCGATGAAAGCGTACGGCTCGCGCGGGCTGCCGACGACGCTCTTCTTCGACGCGCAAGGCAACCTCGTCGAATCGCACATGGGCGAGATCACCGCCGCGCGGCTGAAAGACGCCGTGGCGGATCGCTTCGGTCAGTAACGCGCGCCGGTCGAGGGGCAGCGGCAACGCGCATCACCGCCGCGGCCAGCCGGGCCGCACGACGTGCCGGCAGATGAACGCGCGACATGCGTGAAGCTCGATCGGCGCAGCGGCAAGCGCGACGCCGAAATCGGACAGGTCCGATTGGCCGTGCCGGATGCGCGCCGTAAACTCCGGCGCATGATGACGCAGATCCAGTCCACCTTCGGCGCGCTGCGCGACGCCGCCGCGCATTGCGCCCGCCGCCCCACGTTCCTTCGCAACCTCGACATCGCGGTACTCGCACTGATCGTCGCGAGTGTGCTCGTCGTGATGGCCGACAGCGTGCACGACCTGCACGAACGGTACGGCCACGCGCTCTATGTGGCCGAATGGGCGTTCACGCTGCTGTTCACCGTCGAATATCTGGTGCGGCTGCTTTCCGCGCCGAAGCCGGCCGCCTATGCGCGCAGTTTCTTCGGCATCGTCGATCTCGTGTCGGTCCTGCCGACCTACCTCGCATTCTTCTTCCCCGGCCTGCATGCGCTGATCGACGTCCGGCTGCTCCGGCTGTTGCGCGTGTTCCGCATCCTTGGGCTGTCGATCTACCTCGAGGAAGGGCAGATGCTGATGCGCGCGCTGACCCGCGCGCGGCGCAAGATCTTCGTGTTCATCGGCGGGATGTTCGTGCTGGTGGTGATCCTCGGCACGCTGATCTTCCTCATCGAAGGGCCGGAGAACGGCATCACGAGCATTCCGGTGGGCGTGTACTGGGCAGCCGTGACGATGAGCACGACCGGCTACGGCGATCTGACGCCGCATACGCCGCTCGGCCGGCTCATCACGTCGTGCGCGATCCTACTCGGTTACGGGATCATTGCGTTTCCCACCGGGATCATGGGCGCGGAGCTGGTTGCATCGGCACTGGAGCGCACGCGCGCCAACACGCGGCCGGCCATCGGCGACGAGCCGTGCTGCCCGCATTGCGGCGTCGCGCTGCCGGTGCGCAATGCGCCGGATGCCGACGCAGGCGGCGAGCAGGCGACGAAGTGATCGGTGCGGTCGGCGCGGTCGGCGCGGTCGGCGTGGGCGACGCGCCGGGCGTCCATCTCGATGAAGCCCGTGCGCAGCAGGGAATCGCGCGCGTTCAGGCGAAACTGCTGTAACGCAACGGGCCGAACCCTCCATGGTTCGGCCCGGCTTCTTTCCACCCACCGCACGCACGCGCGCTATCGCCGCGTCACTTCACCTGGCCACCCAGCATCTGCGCGAAAGCCGCCAGCCCCGTCAGCATGATCTGCACGCCCACGCACAGCAGCAGGAACGCCGACACCCGCATCGCCACTTTCGTCCCCTCGCTGCCGAGATAACGCGCGAGCGTCGTCGCGCGGCTGTAGATCTGCCAGATCGCGAACGCGACGAGCGCCGCGACCGCCACCGACACCACGCCCGACGCCACGTAGTCGGCGACCGTGCGCGTACGGTTCGCGTGCAGTGCAATGCCGGCCGCGATCGAGCCGGGGCCGATCGTCAGCGGCACCGTGAGCGGGAAGAACGCGCGCGCCATCAGCCTCGGAAAATCGTCGCCATGCGTGGCGCTGTCGCCGCCCGGTACGTCCGGCGCGTTGAGCATCGACCAGCCGGCCACGGCCACCGCGAAGCCGCCGCCGATTCGCAGCGCCTCCATCGAGATCCCGAAGAAATTCAACACCGGCGCCCCGATGAAGAAGATCACGAGCAGCGTGAAGAACACGTTGGTGGCGAGCTTTTTCGACAGCGTCGCACGCTCGGTCTCCGTCAGCGATTGCGTGCGCTCGAGAAACACGAACGCCATGCCGACAGGATTGATGATGCCCATCAGACCGGTAAAGCCGAACAGGATTTCAGGAATCAGGCGGTCGACCGGCATCGCGATCGTGCTCCTCGATATTGGACAGGGAAGAAAAAAGCGACCGGTCAAAGAGACCGGCCGCCAAACGGACATACCTCCAGAATCCGGCACGCGCGGAAGCGTGCCGGCCCGCAGAACCCCGATTGTCGATGAAGCCGGGTGCGCGGAAAATCAGTCGGGTCTGATTTTGCGGACGACGTGATCGTCGTGCGATCTGCGGGGCAATCCCGCCTCGCGGGTATCCAGGTTTTGGTCTGACGGTTGTCGGCGTAGACGGAAAAGGTGTGTTCGGCGGCCCGCTCCGGCTGCCGCTAGACCGGCTTCGGTAACGCACGCGCCGTTGCATCACGCAGGCCACCGCACCCGCGAATGAAGCGTGTGGCACCGGAAATCCTCGGCGCTCGCATGAGGCAGCGTTGGGAGTAGCGCTATCAATGAATAGCATGACTGCGACCGGGCCCAACGGTCGCCGCCGAAGCCCGACCGACACCACACCTGTTCAATTTAGCCTGAATGATCGTCACAACCAATCGGACCAGACTGATTCTGCGATGGGTCGACGCACGTCAGCAATCGCACGCTGGAACGATTCCGATGCAAACGAAAAGCGGCCGAGCCCTCCGGTCGCCGCAACGCATCCGCGCCTGTCCGCGCGCCACGCATCGCGATGTCGGTTCGATCGGCGCGCCCATACCGGCGAAAAAAAAGACGCTGCCCGAAACCGGGCAGCGCATTGAACGAAGACATGCTTCGGATACGAGGTGTCGGGCACATACCATGCGGTCACCCGACCTGCGTATTGTCGAAGAACAGGTGGCGCACGCACAATCAGCCTGGTCCTATTCCGCAAGCTTTCATCGGCCACGTGCGCGACGCTCGCGTCGACGTTCATGCGACTTCACCGCTCGGCACCGCACGCCTACGCATCGTTCATCATTTGCGCGCCCGATCGATCGCAGGCGGAGCGTTCCGGCCGCCTGTCTCGTCAAGAGCGCAGACGACACGGATCTCCGTCAGAGAGGTCGGCCATCGATCCCGCAGCACGCATGAATCAGACCGGGCCTACGCGCGCTTTCCCGACAGGGCCGTCCGTCGACACGCGCACTCGTTCAGTACGAGTTCGATTCATATATCAACTTGTTTAGAACTTGTCCTATTCAATTGCCGGATGCCGCCGCCTAAAGTGGAGTGCATCGAGGCACCGGGTCTTCCGCCGCAACCGGCGCGACATCTCGCGATGTCATCCGGCAACCTGCTCCGCATTGCGAAGTTTCGTCAGCCTCCCTCGATTCACGATGCCGCCGATCGCCTCCGACGCGCGACGGCTTTCCGGAGCGACCTCACATGCAGATCACCCCGCACGACATGCCCACGCTTGCCGACATTCCTCGTCTTCCGAACGAAGTCGGCGATGCCGCGCACGCCGTATCGAACCACGCGAAGGCCGCGCCCGGCAGGCTCGACGAGTCCGTCGCCGCCGCCACGCAAACGCTGATCGAGCGCGGCGATCCCGCACGTGCCGCCGAGCTCGCGGCCATGCACTGGCAACAGCATCCCGCATCACCGGCGGCGGCGTTCAATTGCGGGTATGCCCTTCAGATGGCCGGGCGTCACACGGAAGCGATCGTGCCGTATCGCAGGACGCTCGAGCTCGCGCCCGCGTGGCCGTCGCTGAAGAACAATCTCGCGCTCGCGATCCGGCTGTCGGACGGCGATCCCGATCTGGAACACGCATTCATCGAAGGCGCACTCCACGACGCCCCGCACGACGCGCGGGCGTGGACCCACGCGGTCATCACACGCCTGAACCGCTTCGACCTGGACGGCGCACTGCGTGCGGCCACCCGCGCGGTGACGCTCGCACCGGACTGCCCGCTGGCCGCCGGCAACGCGGCCGCCGCGCTCAAGGAAGCGCAACGGTGGAAAGAAGCCGAGCAGTACGCGCAACGCGCGTGCGTCCTCGATCCGCACGACTCGACACATCGCTACAACCTGTCGCTTCTCCGGCTCGCACGTGGCGACTTCGCTTCAGGATGGGCCGATTACGACGCGCACCGGCACGGCGCGGGGGAACTGCGCGACACGCTGCCCGAGTTTGCGCGGCCGCGCTGGTGCGGCGAATCGCTTGCCGGAAAGACGCTGCTCGTATGGGATGAACAGCGCATCGGTGACGTCCTGCAGTTCAGCCGCTTCGTGCCGCTGCTCGCGAAGCGCGTGCGTCGCGAAGGCGGGCGGCTCGTGTGGCATGCTATTCCGCAAATGGGCGCGCTGATCGAGCGCAGCCTCGGCGATCACGCCGACGTGTTCGACACCGGCACCCGCTTCGAACATCTGCCCCCCTTCGACTACGAACTGCCGCTGACGAGCATCCCGTGGCGACTTGGCGTCGATGCGGATGCCTTCGCCGCGTCCGCGCGTTACCTGCGTGCGGATGACGCGGCCACCGACGCGTGGCGCCACGCGCTGTCCGGCGAAAAGCGGTTGAAGGTCGGCCTCGCGTGGACGGGCAGCCTCGACCCTCAGCGGAATCGCTTCCGTCAGGTCGGGCTCGAGCGCTATGCCGATGCGTTCGCCGGCATGCAGAAGGACGTCGCGTTCTACTCGCTGCAACCGGGCGCGCAGCACGACGTCGAAGCCGCCAAAGCGGCCGGGTTCGACGTGATCGACATGACACGCGAATGGAAGACGCTCGACGACACCGCAGCCTTCGTCGGCGCACTCGATCTGGTGATCACCGTCTGCACGTCGGTCGCGCACCTGAGCGGCGCGCTCGGCCAGTCCACGTGGGTGCTGCTCGATGCGAATCCGCATTGGGTCTGGCAGCATGATCGGCGTGACAGCCCGTTCTATCCGGGCGCGGTGCTGTATCGGCAGCAGGCATTCGCCGACTGGCGGCCCGTACTCGACGAGGTGGCCGTGGATCTTCGGCATCTCGTCGGCCGACGCGCGCACCCGGACGGCGCGGCAACCGTCGTATCGTCCGATTGCCGGACCACGCACATGTGGACACCGAAGCCGCGATAAAGAGCATCCGGCCCGTGACCACGCGGCTCGGTCGCCCGCATCTGGCGTGCTTGATCGTGTCGACGGTCGACGCGCGCTCTGGCGACATCCCCACTCGCTCGCGATCAAGCGGCTTCCCGCGCCGCCCGATCGACGGTGGGCAGTGGACGGTTGGCGGCCGTCCTACGGCCGCGAAAACACCATCACACGCCCCTGCACACGCTGAAGCTTGAGCCACCCCATGTCGGCGGTGAAGCGCAGTTGCTGCAGCGGAAAGTCGAACTTCGCATCGCCGGCGGCGCTCACGACCGCGTTGGCGATCCAGCGAATCAGCGCCTTGCCTTCCTCGGTCGTCACGCTGCCGTTCTGCACGCCGTAAAAATAGCGATTCCCGGCGTTGACCTCGTTCTGCAACTGCACCCAGTGCCCCTGCAACCCCTGCAGGGTCCTGAACAGGTCGGCAACCCGTTGCGTCGTGAGGCCGCGCGCCCACAGCGCGCCATTCGCGGCGGGCCGCGCCAGGTTGTGGCGATCCGCGTCCTGCGCCTGCTCCTTGATCTGTCCCCGCAGGGAATCGTCCTTCGACATGCCACGCTCCTCATGGTGATGGGCGCGGGAGAACGACCTCGCGCGCGCCGCATGCACGATACGCCCATTGCGGGAAGTCATCGCCTGTCAGGTATGTCAGGCCTTCTTTTTCGTCTACTGGGCGGCCCGAGCGGCGGCATCCGCACGCACGACGACACGGCCGCGCCGGACCCCACCGGCGCGGCCGCCAGGCCCCCGCTTACGCGACGGCCTTCACCGCCGGCTGCGCGGCAAAAAACGTCGCCTGCGCCGCTTCGTCCGCGCGCGCATACGCGCGGTTGATGCCGCCGATCACCGCGCGGATCGACGCGGTCGTCAGGTTCGCGTCGATGCCCACGCCGAACGCGCTGCCTCGTACGCCCGTGCCGGACAGTTCGGCGATCGCGATCGCCTTCGCATCGGCGCCCTGCGACAACGCGCGCTCCTCGTAGTGCTGAATGCGCAGCGGCGTACGCAACGCATGCATCAGCGCGTCGAGCGGACCGTTGCCTTCGCCGCGCAGTACGCGGCGCTCGCCGTGCACCTCGGCGGTCAGCACGATCGTCTCGCGGCCGTCGCGCTCGGTCAGCTCGTGGCCGACATAACGCAGCGGCGCATCGCCTTCGACGTATTCCTGCTGGAACAGCGACCAGATCTGCGCGCTCGTCACCTCGAGCCCGCTGTCGTCGGTCAGGCGCTGCACGGCCGCGCTGAAGTCGACCTGCAGCCGGCGCGGCAGCACGACGCCATAGCTCTGCTCGAGCAGGTACGCGATACCGCCCTTGCCCGACTGGCTGTTCACGCGAATGATCGAGTCGTACGTGCGGCCGACGTCGCTCGGATCGATCGGCAGGTACGGCATTTCCCACACGGCATCGGGACGCTGCACCGCGAAGCCCTTCTTGATCGCATCCTGGTGCGAGCCAGAGAACGCGGTGAACACCAGGTCGCCGACGTACGGATGGCGCGGATGGATCGGCAACTGCGTGCATTCCTCGGCCGTGCGCGCGACCTCGTTGATCTGCGAGAAATCGAGGCCCGGATCGACGCCTTGCGAGTAGAGGTTCAGCGCGAGCGTGACGAGATCGACGTTACCGGTGCGCTCGCCATTGCCGAACAGGCAGCCCTCGATCCGGTCCGCGCCGGCCATCACCGCGAGTTCGGCCGCCGCGACCGCGGTGCCGCGGTCGTTGTGCGGGTGCACGGACACGATCAGCGCATCGCGGCGCGCGAGGTTGCGGTGCATCCATTCGATCTGGTCCGCATAGAAGTTCGGCGTGCCGACTTCGACGGTGGCCGGCAGGTTCACGATCGCCTTGTGCTCGGGCGTCGGCTGCCACACGTCGAACACGGCGTCGCAGACTTCCTTCGCGAAATCGAGCTCGGTCGCCGTGAACGTTTCCGGGCTGTACTGCAGCGTGAAATGCGTGTCGGTCGCGGCATCGGCGAAGCGCTTGATCGTGCGCGCGGCGTTCACCGCGAGTTCCTTCACGCCGTCGCGCTCGAGGCCGAACACGATCTTGCGGAATTCCGGCGCGGTCGCGTTGTACAGGTGCACGATCGCGCGCTTCGCGCCGCGCAGCGATTCGAAGGTGCGCTCGATCAGGTCGTCGCGCGCCTGCGTGAGCACCTCGATCGTCACGTCGTCGGGAATGTGGCCGCCCTCGATCAGCTCGCGCACGAAGTTGAAATCTGTCTCGGACGCCGACGGGAACGCGACCTCGATCTCCTTGAAGCCGATCGCGACCAGCATCTTGAACATCCGCATCTTGCGCGTCGCGTCCATCGGCTCGAACAGCGACTGGTTGCCGTCGCGCAGGTCGGTGCTCATCCAGATCGGCGCCTGCGTGATCGTGCGGGTCGGCCATACGCGGTTCGGCAGGTTGACGGGCGTGAACGGTCGGTACTTCGTCGCGGGGTTCTTCAGCATCATGATGTTCGGTCCTCGGTCGGTTTGTCGGGAAACCGCCGCGCGGCAGCCATCAGTCGTGGTGACTGGCTGCGCGCGCAGCGGTGAAAACGGTAGAACGCAGCAAAACGGCAAAGCGGTACGGCGAACGACAGCCTTGACGGTTGACGACCGGGACGGAGCGATTCGGAAGCAGGACGAACTCAGACGCCGGTCGACAACCGGGGCCAGGTCGGTGATGCGGGGGAAATCTGGCGCTTCAGGAAAGAAGCAGATGGAAAGCGCGCAGCCGCAGACCCAGCCCGGAGAAACGGGCTAGTAGTCGTAGCGAGAAGAGGGACTGGGCGGCTTGCATGGCCGAAATCAAATCACAGACGGATGGGCGGTGTCAATGGCAACGCGCACGATCATCCGATCGCGCCGTCTGCAAAATCAGTCTAGTCCGATAGGCGGCGGTTTTCCCGATCGATATGCTTCACGGGTGCGGTGCCGGTGAGGCCCTATTCATGTTCGGAGTGAGTCGGTCCATCCTCTTCACCGGTGCCGCACCCCTGCCCCCCTTGCGATCGGGCTTCGGTGTGGGCGTTCGACGGTGGCCGGTGGGCGCGGCCACGACAGAGATGCTGATGTTGAAACGACACGCTGCCATATGCGAACGTCGAGCGCCTGCTCCGAAGCCCGATTGCCCTCTCCCCGCAGCCCCTGCGCAATCGCGCATCATTCAGAGAATCGATACGCACGCCGATATAGTTTCGAGAATATATCGAAATATCGTCAATTACACACACTTCATTAAACCGATTAACCCTGATTTTCTATTTACTGAACAATTGCCATTCACGGGCGAATATTTTTTTATTTATTTTTCGGCATGCTCGACACGTCGCGTTTCAAACGGCAAACGTTTGCGCGACGGGACACGATTCCTTATGCACCAATCATCAGGAGGAAAGCATGGCCGACTCTCAAACGTCTTCCAATCGCGCCGGCGAGTTTTCGATTCCGCCGAATACCGATTTCCGCGCGATTTTCTTCGCGAATGCCGCCGAGCAGCAGCACATCAAGCTGTTTATCGGCGACAGCAACGAGCCCGCCGCGTATCACAAGCTGACCACGCGCGACGGCCCGCGTGAAGCCAAGCTGAATTCCGGCAACGGCAAGCTCCGCTTCGAGGTGACGGTGAACGGCAAGACGTCGGCCACCGACGCGCGCCTCGCGCCGATCAACGGGAAGAAAGCGGACGGCTCGCCGTACACGGTCAACTTCGGGATCGTCGTGTCGGAAGACGGCCACGACAGCGACTACAACGACGGCATCGTCGTGCTCCAGTGGCCGATCGGCTGACCTGACGCGCGATCGGCAGCCGGCTCGCCGCGCCGGGCGGCTCTCGCCCGGCCGGCCGGCGAGCCGGTGCGTCGCTCGGCGACGGGCGGCGCATCCGCGTCACCCCATCATCACCGATCACCGGAGACATCCATGCCTCTTCTTTCAGCGTCGATCCTCAGCGCGCCTGTGGTGACGTCCGAAACCTACGTCGACATTCCCGGCCTGCACATCGACATCGCGAATGCCGACATTCGCGACGGCAAACTTCTGGTCATCCTCAACGTGCCGACGCCGTATGCGACCGGCAACAACTTTCCCGGCATCAATTTCGCGATCACGACCGACAACGGCGTCGTCGCGGACGGCACCTTCACCTATTCGTCGAAGGTGCCGGAAAATACCGGCCGCATGCCGTTCACGCTGGTGGCGACGATCGAAGTCGGGCCCGGCGTCACGTTCGTGAAGGGCCAGTGGAGAAGCGTGCGCGGCAGCGCGATGCATATCACGTCGTATGCGAGCATTTCCGCGATGGGTTGCTGCACGGCCGGGCAGTCGTCGTCGCAGGGCGGCGGCACTTCGGGCAACCCGGGCACCCCGGGCAGCGAAGGCGGCGGCACCGGTTCGGGTCCGGCCCCGGGCAACATCGGCAGCGGCGGCGGCGAGCGCGACGGTGTCTTCAACCTGCCGCCGAACATCAAGTTCGGCGTCACCGCGCTCACCAACGCGGCGAACGACCAGACCATCGACATCTACATCGGCGACAACCCGAAACCGGCCGCCACGTTCAAGGGCGCGGGCGAGCAGGACCAGAACCTCGGCACCAAGGTACTCGACTCCGGCAACGGACGCGTGCGCGTGATCGTGACGGTGAACGGCAAGCCGTCGCGGCTCGGGTCGCGGCAAGTCGATCTGTTCAAGAAGTCGTACTTCGGGATCGTCGGCTCGGAAGACGGCACCGACGACGACTACAACGACGGCATCGTGTTCCTGAACTGGCCGCTCGGCTGACCACCAAGCGGCACGGCAGAGTTCGCGCGTCGTTGTCGAACCTGCGAAGGCGACGGGGCCGGCCACACATTGCGAATCCATTCATTCGAGCAGTCAGTTGCAGTTCCCTTGCTGTACTCCGCGCGCGGCAGCGGCGAAATCCGTTCGCCGGCCGCGCGACGCGAGACCTTTTATCGAGACGAGGACGACATGTCACAACCGTTTACCCATGACGATCTGTACGCGCTGCTGCAACTCGCCGGCAACGACGCAACCGCCGTACAGGCCAACGGCGATCAGGCGGTGCTCGACCGGATGCGCCAGTTCATGACCGCGCAGCTCGTCGAAAAGCTGCCGCAATACGACGTGTTCGTCGACATCGCGACGATCCCGTACAGCTTCGACGTCGGCAGCTGGCAGAACAAGGTGAAGACCGATGCGGCCGGGCAGGTGGTCGCCTGCACGGTGACGTGGGCCGGTGCGCCCGGCGTGCTGCCCGGCGCCGCCGCGAAGTTCGGTGTCGGCGCGGTGGTCAACTACTTCTCGAAAGCGACGCCTCAGCCGCAGCCCGGACAGCCGGGCACCACGACCGGCGGCGGCGAACGCGACGGCCTCTTCAACCTGCCGCCGAACATCGCGTTCGGCGTGACCGCGCTGGTCAATTCGTCTGCACAGCAGACGATCGAGGTCTTCGTCGACGACAACCCGAAACCGGCCGCGACGTTCCAGGGCGCCGGCACGCAGGACGCGAACCTGAACACGCAGATCGTGAATTCCGGCAAGGGGAAGGTGCGCGTGGTCGTGACGGCGAACGGCAAGCCGTCGAAAATCGGCTCGCGCCAGGTCGACATCTTCAAGAAGACCTACTTCGGTCTGGTCGGGTCGGAAGACGGGACGGACGGTGACTACAACGACGGTATCGCGATCCTGAACTGGCCGCTCGGCTAAGCCGCGCAACGCTGCTCTGTCGCCACGCTGCCCGGCGTGGCGATTCGCTCACGCACGCCGGACCGGCAAGAACGATCCAATGCCCCGCCACCGATACGCGATCGTTCGCCCGACACGCTCATGGGCCC
The DNA here is from genome assembly GCF_001718555.1 of Burkholderia metallica. Classification (NCBI taxonomy): domain Bacteria; kingdom Pseudomonadati; phylum Pseudomonadota; class Betaproteobacteria; order Burkholderiales; family Burkholderiaceae; genus Burkholderia; species Burkholderia metallica. The sequence goes on along the minus strand of NZ_CP013403.1, from coordinate 183,172 downwards.
GACATGAATCCGGCGGGCCGAGCACCCAGGTTTATCGAAACCGAACTAGACCGAGAACTGACGCTCCACAGGATTTCCGCCGATGGCGACTTCACGCGCTGCGGCTTCTCGCGGCTGTTCTCGATGAACACCGGCCGGCCGGTGATGCGCTACCACGCCCACCGCACGCCCGCATTCCCCGTGATGGTGCGCTGGTGCTCGCCGCCGAGGTTCGTCACATAGCTGACCGTCGCATACACACTCCCGCGCTTCGTCAGCTGTGCAACGAGCCCCGCGCCGATCTGTCCGGCCGTCTGCCCGATCTGCGTGCCGATCGTCGTCGAGCCGCCGAAAGTGGTCTTGTCGTCGGCACCGAACGCGCGCAGTACGTTCACGCGCAGGTACGGCTTCCAGCTCACGCCGTTCGCATCGAACGCGTATTGAAGCCGCGCGCCGATCCGGCCGAGGAACGTGTTGCCGTTGTTCCAGCCCACGCTCGACACCCCGTCGTTGAACCGGTCGAGCGACAGCCATTGCCATACGAGCTGCGCCTGCGGCTCCAGCGTCAGCCCGTTGCCGAGCGCAATCGGCAGCCCGGCCTCGACCGAGCCCGTGAACGCGTTGCCGTTCGTCGAGCCGTTCACGTTGTCGCTCGAGTGCGTGCGCACCGTGAGCGCGCTGCCCATCAGCACCGCATCGGTGTACCAGCCGCCCGGGCCGATATGCGTCCAGTAACCGCCGAGGTTGTACGCATTGACCTGCAGCGAGCCGACGCCCATGTCCGGCTGCGCGAGCGCGAAGCCCTTCACGTCGCCCACCGCCCGCGAGAAGCCGACGAAGAAGCCGTAGTGGTTGCGATGGCCGCTCGCGGTGGTGTCCGCGTACAGGTCCTGACCGACCTGCATCCCCCACACCGTGCCGTCGTATGACGGCGTCACGTCGCCTTTCTGCTTGATGTCGCTGTGGCCGCCCCAGATGCGCGCCCACGATGCCGGTACCGAACCGTTCGCGGCCAGCAGGCCCTGTTCGCCCTGCCGATCATGAAACGTGTCGATCTGCAGCAGCCCGAGCTGGCGCGCCACGGCCGGCGCTTCCGCGTACAGCGGCACCTCGGGGCGGTAGACCGGCTCCGGATTGCCGCCGGTGCCCGCATGGTCGACCGCGTCGACGATCGATTCCGGCGTGCCTTCGGCCGGCGTGATCGGCGGCTCGGCCGGCGGCGTCGGCTGGCCGGGCTCGACGACCGGCGGCTGCGGCTTCGGCGGCACCGTGTTGCGCAAGTACCAGTTGCTGCCGGTGCCGCTCGCCTCGCCGCCTTTCGCGAGGAAGTACGTGTACGCGCCGGCGCTCACGGACCCGCCGGACAACGAAAACGCGCCCGCGTTCGTCGTCGCGCCGTTGGTGGCCTGCACGACCTGGATACCGTCGGCGACCGTCTGCGCGCCGGCGCCGCCGGCGTTCGTCACCTTCAGCGTGCTCGTGCCGCTCGCCGTACCGCCGCTGACGATCAGCTTGTCCGACGGCGCACCGTCGCCGGCAAGCGTCGTATTCAGCGCAATCGTCGCGTTTTGCCCCACGTAGTTGCCGGCCACCGCCAGCGTGTTGCCCACGCCGCTGCCGCCGAGCTGCACGAGGCCGGCATTGGTCAGGTTACCGTTGATCCCGAAATTGCCGGTCGCGCCGCTTGCGAGGCTCGCGAGCGCGTTCGCGACCGAGATCGTGCCGTGGTTCGTCACGTTGCCCGTCACGCTGCCATAGCCGCCGAGCGTCGCGCCCGATGCGACCGTCACCGGCCCGCCGCCGCCCAGCGCCGCCGACGCGCTCGTGCCGTCGCCGACGATCATGGTGCCGGCGTTCACGTTCGTGCCGCCCGCATAAGTGCTCGCACCGTTCAACGTCAGCGTGCCGCTGCCGAGCTTCGTCAGCGAACCCGCGCCCGTGATGTTCTGCGCGATCGTCGAGTTGAAGCCTTGCGTATCGATCGTGCCGTTGTTCGACGTGATCGACACCGCGCGGCTCGACGCCAGGTCGAACGCACTGCCGAGCTGCAGCGTGCCGCCGTTCAAAGTCAGGCTTCCTGACGAGGCACCGAGCGCATTGTCGGCCGCAACCGACAACGTGCCCTGCGTGATCGTCGTGCCGCCGGAATACGTGTTGCCGCCCGCGGCGGAAGGCGCGACCGTCAGCGTGCCCGCGCCGGTTTTTTCCACCGCGCCGCTCCCGCCGATCGTACCGGTATAGGTGCCGGCCCCATCCTGCTGGAACCGCACGAGCCCGTTGTCCGTCACCGACAAAGGCAGGTTCGCCGCGTTCGCCTGCAGCGTCGCGCCCGCATTGACCGTGGCGACGATCGACGCCGTCGTCGTGCCGAGCGTGCCCGTGAGGTTCAGCGTGCCGCTCTGCACGAGCGCGGTCGAGAACGTGCCGGTGCCGGCCCACGTCCAGTCGGTGCCGGCCATCGTCAGGCTCTGGAAGTTCGTGAACGCATTCGACGCCGTACCGGTGCCCTGCAGCGTCACGGTATTGGTGCCGGCGCCGCCGTTCGCGGTGCCGACGATCTGCGAGCCGGTCTGCAGGATCAGCGTCACGTTGCCGTTGCCGCCCTGGATCGCGGTGCCGCCACCGCCCTGGATCAGCCCCGCGTTGGTGATCGTCGTCGCGCCGTTGGTCGAGCGCACGCCGATCCCGTTGTTGCTGATGATCCTGCCGCCCGCCTGGTTCGTGATCGTCGCGGTGAACGAACTGCCGAGCGTGTTCGACACGACCGCATCGACGCTGCCGCCGCTCGTCGCGGTGCCGGTGGTCTGGATCGTGCCGCTGTTGACCAGCGTGTCGTTGTTCCCCTGCATGTACACGGCCGGCGCATCGCGACCGTTCGACGTCAGCATGCCGCTATTGGTGATCGTGCCGTTGCCGCCGAGCAGCGACGCCGCGCGCGCGTTGTTGCCCGAGGTCGTCACGGTGCCCGTGTTGACGATCTGGTTGCCCGACGCGCCGGGGTTGCTCTGCCCCCACGCGGCCGTCATCCCGTACGAATTGTTGCCGGTGGTCGTGATCGTGCCGTTGTTGACGAGCGTATTGTTGTTGCCGTTCGCGGCCATCCCGTCGTTGTAGGTGCCGGTCGTCGAGATCGTGCCGGTCGCGCCGTTGGTGAGCGTGTTGCCGTTGTTCACGCCGAGCAGCACCGCGCCGCGGTTCGCGACGCCCGTGCCGTTGCCGGACATCGACAGGTTGCCGTTGTTGGTGATCGCGCTCGACGTGTCGACGGAAAACGGTGTCGGCGCGGACGTCAGCACGTAATTGCCCGTCGCGCCCGCATCGATGTTGATCGTCACGCCGGTGCTGCCGGTCGCGGCCACGACCGACGGGATGTTCGCACCGGAACAGGTGACCGTCGCACCGCTGCCCGGCGCGGTGGCCGAACATGCCGCATAAGCCCCTGCCGGCATCGCACCGGTCAGGATCGCCACGCCGCCCAAACCCAGGTTGCGCCTCGTTCTTTTCATTTTTCCGCTCGCATTTATTGGTGACGTTATCGCTGCAAATCGGTGTTCGAAACGGGTTATATCACCTGTCTTGAAATAATCGCAAGATGCGAACAGGTGATATCGGAAATCAGCTTCGGATTTATTCAGCAATAAGAAACAACGGACTGCGCGGCGCTGCTGCGTCGCGGCAAACGCCAACGACAGCAGTCCAAAGCAAGCAGGAAAGTAAAACGGTTGAATTTACCGGCTTTCGGGCAGACCGCGAATCCGGCGCAGGAAGGAATTCAAAATAATCGGCAAATTTGACGCCATTCGATTGCACAATAGGTCGTGCAATGGCCGCGTACGCTTTACGCGATGTTGCTACGCATGACGAGCGGTTATCCGGAAGGCCGCCCGCGACGGCGGGCGGCCCGTCGCGCACCTTCAGCCGGCCTGCGATCCGGCCGGCGTCGACATCGCGACCGGCTCCGACCATGCAGCCGACGCCAGGCGCGTGCGCGCGTCGCGCGCCACGCGATTGAATGCCACGCGCCGCTCGCCTTGCAGCTTCGCCGCGTCGCCCGCGCGGAGCAGCGCGACCGGATCGACGAGACGGTCGTGCCGCCGAACCTCGAAGTGCAGATGCGGCCCCGTGGCCGTGCCCGTTTGACCGACCGCGCCGATGCGCTGCCCGCGCACGACCCGCATGCCGGTTCGCAGCGTCGGCTCGAATGCGGACAGGTGCGCGTAGTACGACGCATAGCCGCCGTCATGGCGGATCACCACGTACTTGCCGTAGCCGCGCGGCTCGGTGCCGACGAACGTCACGACGCCGCGCTCCGACGCGTGAACCGCACGCCCGGACGGCGCCGCGAGATCGACGCCGGAATGCACATGGCGCGTGCCGGTGACCGGATGCACGCGCGCACCGTAGTGCGAACTGATCCGCGTGGCGCTGACCGGCATCGCAAACCGCGCCCCGACGAGCGGCGCGCCGTCGAGGTCGTAGTAGGCGCCCGGCGAACCGGCATCCGGCGCAAACCACACGCCAGCGACGCGCTGGCCGCGCAGGCGAACCTCGAGCGCCGTCACGCGCACGCCGCCCGGCAGCCGGGCGCCGGCGTCGGGTTCGTATGCGATGCGGAACGTGTCGCCGGGTGCGCCGCGCTGCGTCAGGTCGATACGCGCGGCGACGATGCGCGCGACCTGCGCGGCCACGCCGGCCGGCAGCTCGGCGCGCGCCAGCGACGCCGTCAGGCTGCCGACGATCGCACCGCTACGCGCGCCGTATTCGGCTGGCGCGAACGCGAACGGTTCGGCGGCGGCGAGATCGACGGAGCGCCGCTCGAACGCGGCCGGCTCGCCCGTCGCGGGCAACGCCGACGCCAGACCGTAATGGAATCTCGACGCATATGCGCGTTCGACCGCAGCGCGCGCCGCGTCGCACAGCACGCGGTAGGCCACGCATGCGCCGAAGCGCGCCACGGGGTCGTCGCGGTCGCCGGACGACGACACGCTCGGCAGATACGACGCGTAGGCCACGTCGAGCGGCGCGGCCGTCGATGCGTGCAGGCCGCCCCACGTCGTGCGCGCGGCATTGAAAAAAGGCACGTCGACAAGGTCGGCCGTCGCGGGCGAAAGCGGCGCGGCATCGTGAGCCGCGTGTGCCACCGCCCCCGCTGCGCCGGCCACACAGGCCGCCGCGACGACACCGCGCAGCAGCGTGCGACGCATCGGGAAACCCCAAACGCCGCGCCGCGCGGGTTGACCTTGTTCGCGTGCGAGACGGAAACGCAGGTCTAACCGCATGACGTCGTCACTCGCTGTCTGTCGATGAAAAATCGGGAAGGAACCGGGTATCGCGGAGGACCGATCGTCGCGACCCGGGAACGTGAAAGCGAGTGTATCGGCATGATCGACGCGTCTGAATAGGACTAGTCTCATTTGCCGAAAAAGCCGCTTCGTACTAAACCGAAATCTCGGTTTTGCGGCCATGCGGCATTCGACCCCACCCATTCGCGCGAACCATCGCGCCCCGTGTACGGTCGAACGCTGCCCGCGTGAGTACAAGCCTGTCGGGCCACAGCCGGCACGCCGCGCGTCGCGCACTGTTTCTTCAACCCGGAATTTCTTCATGTCGCTCGATCAACTGCACCCGGAACGCTGGACGTTCCTGTGGAACGCACTGTCCACCCTTTCTCTGAAGCTGTGCACCGCCCTGGCGCTGCTCGTCGCCGGCTGGTGGCTGTCCAGACGCATCGGCAACTGGCTGAACCGCGTGCTTTCGAACAAGGAGCGCGTCGACGGCACGCTGCGGCCGATCCTCTGCGACGTCGCCGTGTGGGGCGTGCGCATCGTCGCGATCGTCGGCGCGCTGTCGCAGCTCGGCATCGAGACCGCGAGCATCGTCGCGGTGCTCGGCGCGGCCGGCCTCGCGATCGGGCTCGCGTTGCAGGGCACGATGCAGAACATTGCGGCCGGCATCATGCTTCTGCTGCTGCGGCCGTTCAAGGTCGGCGACTATATCGACGGCGGCACGGGCGTCGCGGGCACCGTCGACGAAGTGGGGCTCTTCATGACGCGGCTGACGAAGCCCGACGGCATCTGCGAATACGTGCCGAACAGCGCACTGTGGGGCAGCGCGATCCGCAACTACACGCGCAACCCGACGCGCCGCCTCGACCTCGAAGTGGAAGTATCGGTGCACGACGACATCGATCGCGCACTCGACGCGCTGCGCGCGCTGGCCGCGGCCGATCCCGACGTGCTGCAGGATCCCGCGCCGGACGTGATGGTGATGCGCTTCGACGACAGCACGGTCGTCGCGAACATGCGCGTCTGGACGCACACCGACCAATTCTGGGCGATGCGCTGGCGCCTCGCGCGCCAGGTGCGCAAGACGCTCGCCGACGCGAACTGCGCGCTGCCGATCCGCACGCGCGAGCTGCACATCGTGCACGATGCCGAATCGACCCGCGCGGCCCCGCGCGCCGCGGCGTCCTGAATGCGACGAGGCGCGGCACCGCGCATGCGGTGCGCCGCGCCCCGGCTTCGTCGCTACATCTTCACGATATCGAGCAGCGCCTTCTTGCCGCTCCGGTAGGTGAACACCGAGATCGCGCCGTGCTTCAGGTCGCCCTGCGGCGTGAATTGCGTCTCGCCGATCACGCCGCGATAGTCGGTGGCCGGCATCGCGGCCAGCACCTTCGCCGGGTCCGTCGAGTTCGCGCGTTTCATCGCGTCGACGATGATGTAGACGGCGTCGTACGAGAACGGCGCATACACCTGCATCGGCTGGTGGTATCGCGCTTCGTAGCGCTTCGCGAACGCCGCGCCGCCCGGCATCTTCTCGAGCGCGATGCCGGCTTCGGAGCACACGACGTTGTCCGACGCCGGGCCCGCGAGCTTCGGCAGGTCGGTCGAGCACACGCCGTCGCCGGCGAGGATCTTCGCGCGCATGCCGAGCTGGCGCGCCTGCTTCGCGAGCGGGCCGCCCGTCGCGTCCATTCCGCCGTACATGATCGCGTCGGGGTTCACGCCCTTGATCTTCGTCAGGATCGCGCGGAAGTCGATCGCCTTGTCGTTGGTCGCGTCGCGCGACACGACCGTCATCCCCGCCGCCTTCGCGGCCTTCTCGAACTCGGTCGCGAGCCCCTGGCCGTACGCAGTCGAATCGTCGACCACGGCCACCGTCTTCACGCCCAGGTTCTTCGCCGCATACGTCGCGAGCGCCGGCCCCTGCTGCGCGTCGGTCGCGACGACGCGATAGGTCGTCTTGAAGCCCTGCTGCGTGTACGTCGGGTTGGTCGCGGCCTGCGAGATCTGCACGACGCCGCCGTCGCGATAGACGCGCGACGCCGGAATCGACGTGCCCGAATTGTGATGGCCGACGACGCCGACGACCTTGTCGTCGACGAGCCGCTGCGCGACCTGCGTCGCGGTGCGCGGATCGCCCGCATCGTCCTGCGCATCGAGCCGCAGCGTGACCGGCTTGCCGCCGATCGTCAGCCCCTTCGCGTTGATTTCTTCGATCGCGAGGCGCGCGCCGTTCTCGCTGTCCTTGCCGAGATGCGCGATCGCGCCGGTCAGCGGCGCGACGTGGCCGATGCGCACGATCTCGTCCGCGTGCGCGGGCGCCGCGAGCAACGAGCACGTCAATGAGGCCGCGGCCGCGAGTGCCGTCTTGTGATGTCGATTCATGGTTGTCTCCGTCCGTGTCGCGCTTCGTTCGTGTTCCGAATCATCATGCGTCGAAAGTCGTGCCGCGCGCTCACGCACGCCCTTCGAATCCCAGCAATACGTTCACCGCGTTGATGCCGATCTCGTCGACCATGTAGCCGCCCTCCATCACGAACAGCGTCGGCAGGTGCAGCCGCGCGAGCGCGGCGCCGATGCGCAGGTAATCGGGCGAGCGCAGCCGGAAGTGGCTGATCGGGTCGTGCTCGAACGTATCGACGCCGAGCGACACGACGAGCGCGTCGGGCGCATGCGCGGCGATCGCGGCGGCCGTGTGGTCGAGCGCCGCCGAGTAGGTGTCCCACAGCGTGCCCTTCGGCAGCGGCAGGTTCAGGGTGAAGCCTTCGCCCGCGCCGATGCCGCGCTCCTGCGCATAGCCGGAGAAGTACGGGTACGACACCGGCGGCTCGCCGTGGATCGACGCGAACAGCACGTCCGCGCGGTCGTAGAAGATGTCCTGCGTGCCGTTGCCGTGATGGAAGTCGACGTCGAGCACCGCGACGCGCGCGGCGCCCTGCGCGATGCAGTGCTGCGCGGCGATCGCCGCGTTGTTCAGGTAGCAATAGCCGCCCATGTACTCGCGGCCCGCGTGATGGCCGGGCGGCCGGCACAGCGCGAACGCCGCGCGCACCGCGCCGCTCGACAGCAGGTCGGCGCCGGTGAGCGCCGAGTTCGCGCTCGCGCTCACGGCATCCCACGTGCCGGCGTTGATCGGCGCGCCGGCGTCCATCGCGTAGAAGCCGAGCTTGCCGTCGATGAACGCGGGCGGCGTCGCGGCAGCCGGCATCGCGCGCACCGGCCACACGAGCGGCAGCGCCTGACAGGTGCGGCCCGTCGCGGCCCACTCGTCCCACGCGCCGGCGACGAAATCGACGTAGCGCGCGCTGTGCGCGGCCGCGTAATGCGCACGGTCGAACGGCCTCGGCGCGATCACGTCGCCGAGGCCGGCGGCACGCACCTGCGCGAGCACCGTTTCGGCGCGAAGGGGGTTTTCGAACGAATCGGTGATCGCGCCGTCCTTCAGTTCGACGCCGCGATGCAGTTGGTGATCGCTGCTGTAGACCGTGAGCATGGTTGACCGTTGCCGTGAAGGTGCCAACAGTTTATTGACCGCATCCGGCAATAACTTTGCTTTCCACGCACGCGTTTCGTACAATTTTGAGAAAACCGCCTACGGAATGCCGGAAATGAGCAAAAATCGCGCTTCGGTCGAACTGGACGGCGTCGACCGCGCCATGCTGCGCTTGCTGCAGGACGACGGCGCGCTGTCGAACGCGACGCTCGGCGAGAAGCTGTCGCTGAGCGTCACGCCCTGCTGGCGCCGCCGCAAGCGGCTCGAGGACGAACGCGTGATCACCGGCTACCAGGCGAATCTCGACCGGCGCGCGCTCGGCATGAACGTGTTCGCATTCGTGCAGGTGACGTTCAACATGCATTCCGGCTACGATTCCGATCGCTTCGAGGACGTGATGCGGCGTCACGACGAAGTGACGTCCTGCCACAAGATCACCGGCGCGGCCGACTACATGCTGCAGGTCGTCGCGGCCGATCTCGACGCGTATGCGGACTTCGTCGAGCGTGTGTTGCGCAAGCAGGCCGGGGTGTCGTCGATCCAGTCGAGCCTCGCGTTGCGCGAAGTGAAGTTCTCGTCGCGGGTGCCGGTGCCCGGCGACTGAACGATGCGACGAACGTGCGGGGCGCCCCCCCGATTCTCCGAAACCGATCCCATGGAGCACTACCCGATGAAGCGTTTCATCCCTTCCGTGTCATTGGCCGCCACGCTGGCCTGCGCGCTCGCGCTGAGCGCCTGTGCCGCCCCGTCCACGCCGCCGGCCCCGTCGTCGGCATCCGCCGCCGCACCGATGGTCGGCGGCGATCGCGACGAGCACGGCTGCATCCCGTCGGCCGGCTATGCGTGGTGCGAACAGACGCAGCAATGCGAGCGCCCGTGGGAACTCGCGAAGCAGAAAGGTTTCGCGAATTCGGCACTGGGTTACGAGCAGTTCTGCCGGAACAATTTCGCGAAGTGACGCCCCCTGACGTGACCTGAGCGGGACGCGGTGCCACGCCGCGTCCCGACCTCCCCGATCCCGCGCGGTTATCCACACCTTTCCCGGTTCCGGCGACCGTCGTTCCGGAAACCCGGACACGCAGAAAACCCCACGAAAACAACGGCTTTTTTCGTTTGTGACACAGCAAACGAGTTCGGTTACATTACGCGCCCCTTGCCGTCCCGCCCCCGCAAAAACGCGTCGCGCGCGGCCCCTTTCCACGCAGCCTGAAGCGTCTTCCGCCCAGGCTTGCCGCAAGGGCCCGGGCGTGTCATGCGCCACTGTGACGCAGGCGCTTGCCCGCCTGCGGGAAGCCGATCCGAAGGTGTCCTTCGCGACGGCTTCGTGTGCGCAAATGCAACGGCGTGCCGCGTCGATCCGGAATTCCGGATTCGCGATCCGGATCTCCGGACCCGCGTTTTTCGCGGTCGATGCGCGCGCCGGGCGGCCTGGCAAACCGATGCATTCAAGTTGAAAAAGGGATCTGCTGTGATCAAAACGTTACGGGTAATACTGTCGGCGCTCGCGCTGTGCGTCGCGACATCGTCCGCGCATGCCGCCGATACGAAGAAAGTCGACGTCCTGCTGGTGGGCGGCGGCATCATGAGCTCGACGCTCGGCGTGTGGCTGCACGAGCTTCAGCCCGACTGGTCGATGACGATGGTCGAGCGCCTCGACGGCGTCGCGCTGGAAAGCTCGAACGGCTGGAACAATGCCGGCACCGGCCACTCGGCGCTCGCCGAACTGAACTACACGCCGGAGAAGGCGGACGGCAAGATCGACATCTCGAAGGCGATCGAGATCAACGAGTCGTTCCAGATCTCGCGCCAGTTCTGGGCGTGGCAGGTCAGGCAGGGCGTGCTGAAGAACCCGCATTCGTTCATCAACTCGACGCCGCACATGAGCTTCGTGTGGGGCGACGACAACGTCCGCTTCCTGAAGAAGCGCTACGAAGCGCTGCAGGCGAGCCCGCTGTTCCGCGGGATGCAGTATTCGGAAGACTACGACCAGATCAAGCAGTGGGTGCCGCTGATGATGGAAGGCCGCGACCGCGGCCAGAAGGTCGCGGCGACGTGGACGCCGATCGGCACCGACGTGAACTTCGGCGAGATCACGCGCCAGTTCGTCGGCTACCTGAAGACGCAGCCCAACTTCACGCTGTCGCTGTCGAGCGAAGTGCGCGAGATCACGCGCAACGCCGACGGCACGTGGCACGTGACATGGGTCAAGCTGCACTCGGATGAACCGGCGCAGTCGGTCGACGCGAAGTTCGTGTTCATCGGCGCGGGCGGCGGTGCGCTGCATCTGCTGCAGGCGTCGGGCATCCCCGAGGCGAAGGACTACGGCGCATTTCCGGTCGGCGGCTCGTTCCTCGTGACGGACAACCCCGACGTGGTGAAGCAGCATCTCGCGAAGGCGTACGGCAAGGCGTCGGTCGGCTCGCCGCCGATGTCGGTGCCGCACCTCGACACGCGGATCATCGACGGCAAGAAGATCATCCTGTTCGGGCCGTTCGCGACGTTCTCGACCAAGTTCCTGAAGAACGGCTCGTACTTCGACCTCGCGAAGAGCACGAACCTGCACAACGTCGCACCGATGATGCGCGTGGGCGTCGACGAATTCCCGCTCGTTCAGTACCTCGCCGGCCAGCTGATGCTGTCCGACGACGACCGCTTCAACGCGCTGAAGGAATACTTCCCGAACGCGAAGAAGGAAGACTGGCGCCTGTGGCAAGCCGGCCAGCGCGTGCAGATCATCAAGCGCGACCCGGTGAAGGGCGGCGTGCTGAAGCTCGGCACCGAAATCGTCGCGTCGCAGGACGGCAGCATCGCGGGCCTGCTCGGCGCGTCGCCGGGCGCGTCGACGGCAGCGCCGATCATGCTGAACCTGATGAAGAAGGTGTTCAAGGACAAGGTCGCGACGCCCGAGTGGCAGCAGAAGATCCGCCAGATCGTGCCGAGCTACGGCACGAAGCTGAACGACAGCCCGGCGAAGGTCGTCGAGGAATGGACGTACACGAGCGACGTGCTGCAGCTCGCGCCGCCGCCGAAGATCGATCTCAGCACGCCGTCGCAGGCCACCGGCAACGCGCCGGCCCGCCCGGCGAAGGCTGCGGCCGACATGGCGCTGTAACGCGTCCGGGTGCCGCGGAGCACCGCGGCGCGCTGTTGCGCCGCACGACACGGCCGCCGTCCGGGGCGGCCGTTTTTCATCGGGGCGGCGATCGGGGGCTGTTTTCCGGAAACAACGGGCGGTGAGTGCGCGCCGTCCTTGCACGCAGCGCTCGCAGGCGGTCGCCCGCAGCCGTCCGGCCGCAACCGCCCCCCCGCAGCCGATCGTCCGCATTCGCCTGCTCGCTTCCGCTAGAATTGCGGCACGCGCGACCCCGTCGCCGCCCGATCCATCATCCGCATCGACGCAATCCAAGCGACGCCCGATGCGGCCCGCGCCCGAACCGCGCGAGCGCCGCCCGCCGTTGCCGCGCCCGCCCGGGCGCCACCTCAACCGAATTCAGCTGGAGAAAGACCTTGTTTACCTGCCGAAACCAGAGCTGCGGCACGCAGTGGGAACAGTCCGACGTCGTCATCAAGGACGAAGGCCAGGGGCTGCTGTTCCGCTGCCCGCTGTGCGGCGCGCGCAACTACCTCGAACGCTTCGAAGATGACGAAGGCAACGTCGTCTACGAGCAGATGGAAGGCCGCCCCTACCTCGGAGACGTGGAATGACCCAGCCGACCGCCACGCCGTTCAGCGCGCTGCCGCTGACGCCCGCCACGCTCGCGAACCTCGCGCAGCTCGGCTACGTCGACATGACGCCGATCCAGGCCGCGAGCCTGCCGGTCGCGCTGGCCGGACAGGACCTGATCGCGCAGGCGAAGACGGGCAGCGGCAAGACCGCCGCGTTCTCGCTCGCGCTGCTCGCGCGCCTCGACGCGCGCCGCTTCGACGTGCAGGCGATGATCCTGTGCCCGACGCGCGAACTCGCCGACCAGGTCGCGCAGGAAGTGCGCCGCCTCGCGCGCGCCGAGGAAAACGTGAAGGTGCTGACGCTGTGCGGCGGCACGCCGATGCGCCCGCAGGCGCAGAGCCTCGAACACGGCGCGCACATCGTCGTCGGCACGCCGGGCCGCATCATGGATCATCTCGATCGCGGCAACCTGAAGCTCGACGCGCTGAACACGCTGGTGCTCGACGAAGCCGACCGGATGCTCGACATGGGCTTCTTCGACGACATCGCGAAAGTTGCACGGATGTGCCCGACCACGCGCCAGACGCTGCTGTTCTCCGCGACCTATCCGGACGGCATCGCGAAGCTGAGCCAGCAGTTCCTGCGCAACCCGAAGGAAGTGAAGCTCGAAGAGCGCCACGACAACAGCAAGATCCGCCAGCGCTTCTATGAAGTGACGGAGGACGAGCGGCTGCATGCGGTGGGCCAGCTGCTGAACCACTACCGGCCGGTGAGCACGATCGCGTTCTGCAACACGAAGCAGCAGTGCCGCGACCTGCTCGACGTGCTGCATGCGCAGGGCTTCCATGCGCTCGCGCTGCACGGCGAGCTCGACCAGCGCGAGCGCGACCAGGTGCTGATCCAGTTCGCGAACCGCAGCTGCTCGGTGCTGGTGGCAACCGACGTCGCCGCGCGCGGGCTCGACATCGCGCAGCTCGAAGCGGTGATCAACGTCGACGTGACGCCCGACCCCGAAGTGCACGTGCACCGCATCGGCCGCACGGGCCGCGCGGACCAGGACGGCTGGGCACTGAGCCTCGCGAGCATGGACGAGATGGGCCGCGTCGGCGCGATCGAGCAGGCGCAGAAGCGCGACGTCGAATGGCATCCGCTCGCGGAACTGAAGCCGGCGGACGACGGCGTGCTGACGCCGCCGATGGAAACGCTGCAGATCCTCGGCGGGCGCAAGGACAAGATCCGCCCGGGCGACGTGCTCGGCGCGCTGACCGGCGACGCCGGGTTCGACGGCAAGCAGATCGGCAAGATCAACGTGACCGAGTTCTCGACCTACGTCGCGATCGAGCGCGGCGTCGCGCGCGACGCGCTGCGCAAGCTCAACGCGGGGAAGATCAAGGGCAAGCGGGTCAAGGTCCGGTTGATGGACGAAGAGTGACGGAAAGCGGCGCGGACGGTCGCACCGTTGCGCGCCGCGCTGCATTCCGTCGCATTACCCCCGCATCACGCCAGTTCCGGATAGCCGTGCGCGGCCGCGTCGTCAGCGAACCGCGCAATCGCGTCGTAATCGCCCGGCGAGAGCCGTTCGAATCCCTTCAGCCTCAGCACGCGCGCCCGTTGCGCATCGGCCGCCACCGCGAAGTCGAGCGCATCCCGCAAAGCGGCGACCTGCGTGGGCTCCAGCGCGCGCGATGCGATGAACGGCAACCCCGGCGCGGATGCCGTCATCCCGACGATCCGGATGTCCGCCAGCAATTCGGGCAGCGCGTCGCGCACGTACGCGAACGTCACGCAGTCGATCGCCGCGCAATCGGCTTCCTCCGAAGCCAGCGCGCGCAGCACGTTCAGGTGCGAGCCGAACGCCGTCACCGACCCGAAGAACCGCCCGTCGCGCACATGCGGCGCAACCGCATGCCGGAGCGCATTCATCCCGCTGTGTGAATCTTCTCCGTTGAATGCGGCCCGCAGCCCCCGGCATGCGGCGAGCGTCGTCGCGCCGTCCGCGTGCGCACGCGCCGACACGGCGAGCACGCTGCTGTAGTGCGCGCCGCGGCAACCGTCCACGTCGAACACGGGCGTCGCGATCAGTCTCACGGCATCGCGCAACCCCAGCATCCGGTACGGATAGCCGCAGGTCTGCGACAGCAGCAGATCGTCGCGCCGCCACAGCGCATGCAGATCGTCGAACGGTTCGTCGGGCAGCGCGACATCGGCGGGGCCGCCCGCGTTCGCGAACGCGTCGAGCGCGTCGCGCAGCAGCGCGCGCCACAGCGCGTCGTGGCGCGGCGTCACGTTGTACATCGGCAGGGCAGCGATCCATGAGCTCATGCGGGCATTCTACGCATCGGCGCTCGCGACGCGAAACCCGGCTCGATCCCCGCAAAACGGGGGCCGAACGCCGCACGACGCGCCCGAAGCTTATCGGCCACGCGACGATAAGCAAATGCGAATCGATTGGTTGGCCGCGCGGGGCGATCCCGGTACCGTCCGGATGCCTGCCCGCGCATCGCGACCGCGTGCGATCCGGGACAGGCCGACCGTGATCCGCGAGACACCCGCGCACCCGGGCCGAGCGCACCGGTTCAGCCGCGCGTTCCCCGCATTGCCCCGTTCAATCCCGCCTCAACGCCATGGCCGAATACTTCGACGTCGACCACGCGCGTGCGATCGCCGCGCTCGACACCCGCTTCACCGCGCGCACCGAGTGGCCGACCTGGCTGCTGGTCGTCGCGATCTACGGCGGCTGGCTCGCCGTGCTGCTGCTCGTGCGCGACGGCACCCTGTCGCTCGCGGCCGCGACGCCGCCGCTGATCCTGCTCGGCGCGTGGCATCTGTCGCTGCAGCACGAGCTGCTGCACGGCCATCCGACGCGCTCCGCGCGCGTGAACCAGCTGCTCGGCTATCCGCCGCTGACGGTCTGGTATCCGTACACGCTGTATCGCGACACGCATCTCGACCATCATCGCGACGAAGACCTGACCGTGCCGGGCGTCGATCCCGAAACGAACTACGTCACGCGCGAGCGCTGGGCGCAGTTGCCGCGCTGGCGCCGCGCGCTGACGCTCGCCCGCAAGACCTTCGTCGGACGCTTCGTCGCCGGGCCGCCGCTGAGCATCGCCGCGATGGGCGTCGACGCATGCGCATCGTTTCGTCGCGGCGATTTCCGCTATCTGCCGATGTGGGCAACGCACGTCGCCTGCGTGGCCGCACTGCTCGCGTGGCTGCAATGGGTGATCGGCGTGCCATGGTGGTACTACCTGCTCGCGGTCACGTGGCCCGCGTTGTCGATCGCGATGATCCGCTCGCTGTACGAGCATCGCGCCGCGCCGCATCCGAAGGCGCGTATCGCGATCAACGAAGCCGGCTTCGCGATGCGGCTGCTGTACCTGAACAACAACTATCACCTCGTTCATCACGACCTGCCGAAGCTGCCGTGGTACGACCTGCCGCGTGCCTACCGGATG
This sequence comes from Burkholderia metallica, assembly GCF_001718555.1. NCBI lineage: Bacteria > Pseudomonadati > Pseudomonadota > Betaproteobacteria > Burkholderiales > Burkholderiaceae > Burkholderia > Burkholderia metallica. Next base: position 167,290 of record NZ_CP013403.1, on the reverse strand, counting down.
CGCCGCGACGCGTATGCGCACAAATGCGGCGGCTTCGTGATTCGCGGCGGGTATCGCGAGCTGCTGGCGCGCCACGCGTGGACGCCGACCGATACGCCCGTGCATCCGTTCGACCAGGGCACCGCATCGTTGTCGACGGGAAGCGGCGTGAAGGTGGCGGTGGTCGACGAGGTGTTGCAGATCAGTACGTGACGTGCGGCGAAGGCGACGATTCGTCCGCCCGCCATACCTTCCTTACGAAAATCTGACAACGTCTCTCGCGCCCGCGCATTGCCAATTACGGCGGCCATGCGCAGAATGGCGGCTCGTCCGGGGCTTCCAACAATCATTCGCCCCGGCTCCGTTCCCGGCCGCGCGCCGCACTTTCCCACGACGATGCAACCGAACACTCCGCCCGGCGCGATCCGCGCGATCGGCAACGACTGGTCCGTTTCCGCGACGACCGCGGGCTTTCTCGCGGTATTGATTTCCTACGCGGGCCCGCTCGCGATTTTCTTCCAGGCCGCGCAGGCGGCACATGTATCCGACGCGATGGTGTCGTCGTGGGTATGGGCGATCTCGATCGGCGCGGGCGTGTCGGGCCTGTTCGCCAGCTGGAAGCTGAAGGTGCCGGTCGTCACCGCATGGTCGGCGCCAGGCACCGCGCTGCTCGTCGGCCTGTTTCCGCAACTGACGCTCAACCAGGCCGTCGGCGCGTACATCACGGCCGCGCTGATCATCCTGCTGATCGGCGTGACCGGCTATTTCGACCGGCTCGTGCGCCACATTCCGCGCGGCATCGCGTGCGGGATGATGGCCGGCATCCTGCTGCCGTTCGGCACGCATGCGTTCGCGGCAGCGTCGCAACAGCCCGCGCTCGCGTTCGGCATGATCGCGGCCTACGTGATCTTCAAGCGCCTGCTGCCGCGCTACAGCATCGTGCTCGTCCTGCTCACGGGCGCCGCGCTCGCGACGCTGCTCGGGATGACGCATCTCGGCAGCGTGTCGGCGAGCCTCGCGCACCCGATCTTCATCGCGCCCGAGTGGACGCTCGGCACGACGCTCAGCCTCGCGCTGCCGCTCGTCGTCGTGAGCCTCACCGGCCAGTTCCTGCCGGGCATGACGATCCTGCGCGTGTCCGGCTATCACACGCCGGCGCGACCGATCATCACGGCAACCAGCGTGATGTCGCTCGTGGTCGCGTGCTTCGGCGGGATCACGATCGTCGTCGCGGCGATCACGGCCGCGCTCTGCACCGGCAAGGACGCGCATGAAGACCCGCGCCGCCGCTATGTCGCCGGACTCGCGAACGGCGCGTTCTACCTGATCGGCGGGCTGTTCGCGGGCACGATCGTCACGGTGTTCTTCGCGCTGCCGAAGGCATTCGTCGCGATCCTCGCGGGGCTCGCGTTGATCGGTGCGATCGGCGCGAACGTGCACGGGATCTTCGAGGACGAGAACCACCGGGAAGCGTCGCTGATCACGTTCCTCGCGACCGCGTCAGGCATGACGTGGCTCGGGCTCGGCTCCGCGTTCTGGGGCATCGTGATCGGGTCGCTTTCTTATGCGGTACTGAACAAGGTGCGGCGGCCGGCGTGATGCGCCGCGCGCGTCGCCGCCGCTTCTTTTACCGCGCGTGCCCGCGCACCAGTTGCGCGAGCGCGTCGGCCAGCGTCGTCGTCCCGTAAAGCCGCTCCGACACGCCCGCCTCGACGTCGATCTGCCCGGCGTTGTGCACGTCGTAGAGATCGACGATCAACTGCGCATGGCGTTCGCTCAGCCCCGCGCGCAACAGCGTCGCGGTCCACGTGTCGCGCGGCAGCTCATGCGCGACGATGGGCCGGCCGGCCGCCGCCGCGAGCGTCTCGGCGATCGCCGTCACGCTCACCCGCGTCGGCCCTTCGACGCTGACGATGCGCGGCCCGCTGCCGCCTTCGGGCGCATCGAGCAGCAGCCGCGCCGCCACGACGCCCACATCGGGCGCCCAGACGGTCGGGAACACCTTGCCGACCGGGTGATGAAAGCTCGGCAGCACGCCGGTGCCGAGCGCGACCGGCAGCACGCGCGTCCAGTTCTGCAGATGCTCGGCCGAACGCAGCAGCGTCAGCTGCGTCGAGATCGTCCTCAGCCGTGCCTCGAAGTCATGAAACAGGCGCGTGATGCCCGTATTGCCGTCGCGCTCCGCGCCGTAGTCCGACAGCGCGAGCAGTACCGGCGGCGGGTTGGCCGCGAGCGCGGCGGTCGCGACGTCGATCGTGCGCGTCATCGTCGCGGCCGGATCGGGGTCCGCGACGGGCACCGGGCACAGTAGCTGCACGGCCTGTGCGCCGTCGATTGCCGACGCGATCGCGTTCGCGTCCGTCAGTTCGGCGATCGCGACGTCGCAGCCGAGCCGCGCGAAACGTTCACGATGGCGGGCGTCGTGCAACACCGCGCGCACGGGATGACCGGCGTTGCGCAAGGTTGTTACGGCCGACTGGCCGACATGGCCGGATGCACCGAAGATCACGAACACGATTCGCTCCTGGGGGAATGAAGGTGGGGTGATTGTCGGGTGGCGCGGACGACACGGCGCACACGGAAGGATGAATACAGCAGGAAAAGATGACGGGGATCGATGGCCGTTGCCGTGCGCGTTGCCTGTCGCTTCGCATCGTGCGGTCTGCCGCCGGCCGAACGCGCGCGCGGCAATTGCCCGACAGCCTGTTGGAGCATCGCCTCGGAACCCAACTCGACACGTCGTCTCCCGCGCGGCGCCGTCGCGCCGTTACGCCACGCTCTCGCCGCCGTCACCGTCGTACGCCAGCCGCAGCCCCCCACGCGCCCCCGACCGCGCGATCTCCATCGGCGTCGCGCCCAGCACGCGATTCATCCAGTTCGCCATGTGGCTCTGGTGTGCAAATCCGGCTTCGAGCGCGATCTGGCTGATGCTGAGCCGGCCTTCGAGCAGCAACGCCTTCGCGCGCTCGACCCGGCGCCGCACGACGTACTGGTGCACGGGCATCCCGAGCGTTTCGCGGAACAGCACCTTGAAATGCGGCACGCTGATCGACACGAGCGCCGCGAGTTCGGCCAGTGTCATGCGCCGCTCGAGGTTCGCTTCGACATAGTCGATCACACGCGCGGCCGCCTTCGGCGCGAGCGTACGGCGGCGCTCGCGGAACGCCGGCCGGCCGTCGACCAGCCGCGCGACGAGCGCCGTGCACAGGCTTTCCGCATAGAGCGGATCGGACGCGTCTTCCGCTTCGAGTTCGGCGGCCATCGCCCATGCGATGTGCTGCAGGCGCGGGTCGCGCACCTGCAGCCGGCGGCGGATCTGCCCCTGCGACGGCTTCAGCTCGAGCTGCTCGACCGTGCGCCGCACGAACGCGTCGCTGAGCGCGATATGGAGGATCCGGCAGTCGGCGCTGTCGGTCCATTGGCCGGGCAGGCCGGCCGGAATCACGTCGACGTCGCCATGCGCCTGGATGCGCGACACGCGCTCGCCGTCGCACACGCAATCCGCGCGAACGGGCGACCCGATATGCACGCCGATCCGGTGATGCTCGGCCGCCGGAATCCGGTACGTGCCCGCGCGGATGTCCAGCAGCGACGCGCCGAAGCCCTGCCAGCCGAACCCGCGGCTGGAGCGCAGGCTGACCGGAACGCCGTTGTCCGTCGGCGCCGCGAGAATCGCATCGCTCATGGCCTTCCTCCCGTGGATGGGGTGTCGATCGCACATTGTGACGCGTTTTCGGGCCGCTTGCCGGGCCGGCAGGCGGCGCGGCCGGGTCGAGCAGAAAAAGATCATCCGTTTCTGCTCGGGGCCATCCTTGCGTGCGCGCCGGCCGCCGCGGCGGCGCTTACGATGGCCTCATCCGACACCTACGGAGACCGTCATGCCCCATCATCCATGCGTGGTTCGATCCGCGGCGTTCATCGCGCGCTCGCCTTCCGCCGCCCCCCGCCCGTCATCCGGCTCCCGCTCCCGCACCGCCCGCACGACGATCGCCGCCTGGTGCCTGCGCATCGTCGGCTGGTACCGGCTCGAACGGCTGCTCGCGTCGATCCCCGACAGCAACGACGACTTCGGGCTCGTCTGACCGGCCGCACGGCCGCCCGACCACCGTCGCCTGCCTACTTGCGGCGCCGCTCGTGCGGCGCGGCCGTCGCGCCGTCGATCACCGGCGCACCCTGCTTGATCAGGAAATCGCGGAACAGCCCCGTGACCTGCGAGATGCGGCGGTCGGCGAGCGTGACCACATACCATTCGCGCTCGATCGGATTGCCGGGGAACGGCAGTTGCCCGAGCAGCCCGGTGCGCAGTTCGAGCGCACACGCGTGCAACGACAGGAACGCAACCCCGAGCCCCGCTTCGGCCATCTGCTTGATCGCTTCGTTGCTCGACAGTTCGGAGCCCACATGGAACCGGTGACCGGCGTTCTTGAACAGGCTCTCGACGGTCGAGCGCGTCCCCGCGCCGCGTTCGCGCACGAGCAGGTGGGCGGATTCGAGATCCTTCAGCGCGACGCGCTTGCGCTGCATCAGCGGATGGCCGGGCGCCGCGACGAACACCATCGGATGCTTCGCGAACTCGACCGCATGCGTGCGCAGCTCCTTCGGCGCGCTGCCCATCACCGCGAGATCGATTTCATGCGTCGCGAGCATGCGGATGATGTCGTCGCGATTGCCGACCTTGAAATAGGTCTTCACATGCGGACGCGTCGCGGTGAATTTCACGAGCAGCGGCGGAATCAGGTACTCGGCCGTCGTGATCGCGCCGATCCGCAGCGTGCCGCCGAGATCGCCGGTCAGCGCGGCCACTTCATCGCCGGCCTCGCTCCACAGATGCAGGATCTCGCGCGCGTAGCGCGACACGATCTCGCCGGCCGCGGTCAGCTGCACGCCGCGCCCCACCCGCTGCAGCAACGCGGCGCCTACCGCCTCTTCGAGCAGGCGAACCTGCAGCGACACGGCCGGCTGCGTCAGGTTCAGCTCCTCGGCCGCACGCGACACACTGCCGAGCCGCGCAATCATGTCCAGCGCCTTCAACTGCCGGAACGTCGCGGTCTTTCCTATAAGTGAATACATATGAGTCGCTTATAAACATTAAATTGTTCGAGTGGGTTCGAAACTATATCGTCGGTTCTTGAGCAATGTCATCCGAATCGTCATTCAGCGGGAGCCCAACATGGACAACACCACGCCCCATCCGGCAACGGACCGCGCACCGCGCCTGCCGCGCATCGTGATCGTCGGCGGCGGCGCCGGCGGCCTGCACCTCGCCACGCGTCTCGGCGATACGGTCGGACGCCGCGGGCAAGCGGAAGTCGTGCTCGTCGACCGCTATCCGACGCACTTCTGGAAGCCGCTGCTGCACGAAGCCGCATCGGGCCATCGCGACCCGGCCTCCCACACGATCGAATACGCGGCGCAGGCGAAGGGCCACGGCTTCCGTTTCGTGCAGGGCGCGCTGCAACGGGTCGACCGCGCGGCACGCACGGCGACGATCGCGGCCGTGCACGACACGGACGGCACGGAAATCCTGCCGCAGCGCGAGCTCGGCTATGACGACCTCGTGCTCGCCGTGGGCAGCGTGACGAACTTCTTCAACGTGCCGGGTGCGGCGCGCCACGCGCTGCCGCTCGAAAATCTCGACCAGGCCGAGGATTTCCGCCGGAAGTTCCTCGCGGCCTGCACGAAGGCGAATCACGCGGCCGAGCAGCAACCCGCGCGGCGCGCGGTGCCGATCTGCATCAACGTGATCGGGGCGGGCGCGACGGGCGTCGAGCTGGCCGCGGCCTTGCGGCATGCGATCCAGCAACTGACGACGTACCGCTTCAAGGCACTGGTGTCCGCGCGCGACGTGCACATCCGGCTGATCGAAGGCGGCCCGCGCATCCTGCCGGCGCTCGACGCGCGGCTGTCCGGCAAGATGCACGCGCAGCTTCGCGCGCTGAACGTCGACGTGCTGACCGATACCCGCGTGGCGGAAGTCGGCGCAAACGCCGTGACGACCGCGACCGGCGAACGGCTCGCGAGCGACATCACGATCTGGGCGGCCGGCGTCGCGGGCCCCGCGATGCTGCGGGAGATCGGCGACATCGCGCTCAATCGCTCGAATCAGGTGATCGTGACCGATACGTTGCAGACGCCGGACGATCCGCACGTGTATGCGTTCGGCGACTGCGCCGCGTGCCCGACGGCCGGCGCGAGCGGGTTCCTGCCGCCGCGCGCGCAGGTCGCGTACCAGCAGGCCGTGTACCTGGTCGACGCGTTCGCGCGCCGCGCCGCCGGCAAGCCGGTGGCCGGCTTCACGTTCCGCGATGCGGGCACCGTCGTGTCGCTCGGGCATGCCGGCGCGGTGTACCAGGCCGACATCGGCGTGCGTCCGCGCTCGCTGATCGTCGACGGGTTCGCCGCGATCGGACTGTACAAGTTCCTGTATCGCAAGCACCTGTTCAGCGTGGTCGGCGTGAAGCGCGCGCTGTTCCAGTCGCTGAGCCACTGGCTGCAAAGCCGCAACCAGCCGTCGATCAAGCTGCACTGATCGCGCCGCTTCGCACGCGGCATCCCACGACGGCATATCGGGCGTGCATCGCTCGATATGCCGTCTTTTCATATGCATATGCCCGATGCATTCAGTTCGTGCGCCACGTCGGTGCATCGCATCGAAGGCCGTCGATGCGATGCAATTCAAGAGGAACGTACTGCATGACACGCATCCCGCGCCCACGTTGGCTCACCCCATGATTCATTAGTCGAATCGTATGAGTCGCATATAAATATTAATTGGTCGCGTTTTCCGGATCGACGCTAAGGTGTGTGGCATTCCCGTCGGCGAACGGATCATCACGTTTCTGAAGAGGAATCACCGTGGTTATCGAAGCCATCGTCACCCGTCTCGACGCTGCATTCGCGCAAATCGAAGCAACACCGGATTCACACGAATCGCGCCATCAACGCGACGCGATCATCCAGTGGCTCGACCGGGCATCGGAAGAAGGATATCGACTCGGTCTCGTCACGACGCTGCCGGCCGCCCGGCTCAGCGACATGTTCGAAGGCCAGTTCGGCCGCGCGAACCTCGATCGTTTCTCGGTCGTCGTCACGGACGCCAATCAGCAGGACTCCGGATCGAATCAGCATCCTATCGACATCGCGCTGCAAGCACTCGGCGTCCCGCCCGAACGCGCGGTGGCGATTGCGAGCAGCGAACCGGAGCGCCGCGAAGCCGAGCACTTCGGGCTGTCGCGCTGCGTGAACATCACCGACACCGTGCGCTCGATCGCATCGGCCGGCCTGCACTGAAGCACGGCCGCACACGGGCCGGCGGCGGCCGGCCTCGCGCGATCCGGCGGCAAACCGACGATCGCCCGACCGAATTCTGACATTCTGCTGTCAAAGTAGCTTGCAACACTTCCGGGCTTGACCGATCCCTCCCGGAGACGGGACGACGCGCACCCGCATCGTCCCGCCCGTTGCACACCACGATGACACGCCCGATCCGCACCGCCGCCGCCGTCGCGATTACCTGCCTGCTGCTCGCCGCCTGCGGCGGAGACGATTCGACACCGCCCACGGCCTCGGCCGACGACAACGGCTCGACGCCCGCACCGCAGCCGCAGCCGCAACCGCAGCCCACGCCGGCACCCGCGACTTACTACCAGACGAAGACGCCGTACCGTCCGCAGCAGGACACCGCGACGTACGAAGCGCCGCCCGCCGGCTACGCGCCCGTCTATACCGAGCTCGTCGCGCGCCACGGCTCGCGCGGGCTGTCCGGCTTCAAGTACGACGGCGCGATCTACGCGATGCTGGTCAAGGCCGAGGCCGACGGCGCGCTGACCGCGCTCGGCGCGCAGCTCAAGGCCGATACGTACGCGATGATGAAGGCCAATGCGCTGCTCGGTTATGGCGTGCAGGGCATCTCGACACCGGGGTACGGCAACCTCACGCAAACCGGCATCCGCGAGCACCAGCAACTCGCCGTGCGCCTCGCGCAGCGGCTGCCCGCGCTGTTCGCGGCCGGCAACCGGCAGGTCGTCGTCGTCAACTCGGGGCAGGACCGCGCGGTCGACAGCTCGACGTTTTTCTCCGCGTCGCTCGTCTCCGCGCAGCCGGCTCTGGCCTCCGCCATCACGCTGCCGCCCGCGCCGTCCGGCTACCCCGCGAACGCGCCGGCCGCGCAGCCGGCCGGCACCAACCGCTTCCTGCTGTACTTCCATTCGCTGAAGCCGGCCACGGATCTCGTGACCGATACGGGCGATCCGTACTACGCGACCTACCGGGCAAGCCAGTCGTACCAGGCCTATGCGAACGACGCGGCGGTCGCCGCGAAGCTTAGCGCGATCAAGGCCGCGCCGCAGGCGACCGACGTCGCGCAAACGGTGCTGTCCGCGCTCGTGTCGCCCGCGTTCATCGCGAAGCTCGGCACCGACGGCTATACGTTCGCGAACACGGGGACCTATGCGTTCACGTCGGCGGACGGCAAGTTCACCAACACGCTGAAGGGAGACGGCAAGACGAAGATCGCGACGGCTGTCGACGCGGTGAACGTGCTGTACAACCTGCTGCAGGTCGCGCCCGCGATGACGGCGGAAACCGGCGGCGTCACGATGGAGAAATACATCGGTGCGGAGCAGGCGCAGTATCTCGCGTATCTGCAGGATGCCGAGGATTACTACCAGAAGGGGCCGGGGATCCAGGAAGCGAACCCCGTCACGTACCGGATGGCGAAGGTGCTGCAGGACGATTTCTTCGGCGAAGTCGATGCGATCGCGCGCGGCGACCTGACCCGCGCCGCGAAGCTGCGCTTCACGCATGCGGAGATCGTGATTCCGTTCGCGTCGATCATGAACCTGAAGAACGTGTTCGTGCCGACGCCGCAGGCGCAGACGTACACGTATGCGAACAACCCGTGGCGCGGCGACCAGGTGTCGCCGATGGCCGCGAACATGCAGTGGGACGTGTATCGCAACGGCTCGCGTCTCATCGTGAAGATGCTGTACAACGAGCGCGAGACGGATTTCCAGGCCGCGTGCGACGGCGCGAAGATCGCACCGGGCAGTCACTTCTACGACTACACGGGGTTGAAGCAGTGTTACGGGTATCAGTGACGCCCGATTACCGGAGACTGCACCGAAGCCATCCGGCGCCATGTTGCCACGTCGTTGCGTCGGCCTTGCTCTTCAAGCCCGCATGCAAAACGCGTGACTACGACTCCGTCGAGACACGAACGCTTCAATACCGATAACCGGCAATCGCGAACACCGCGCGGTCAAAAAAAATAGGTGTTCGCGCTCTATCAAGTTTTGGCGCGCGTGGTCGTTACCCTGAATTTCGATCGGGAATGACATGCACTCAATCCTCACACGCTCGTTCGGCGGACTCACGCGCGCCTACTATATCCGTCACTTTCTTTTCAGCCTGATCTTTCCCGTGCTGTTCGTCTTCGCGTCCAGCTTCGGGAAATCAACCATGCCGGGAGGGCTGGTCGCGCTCGTGTCGAGTTACATGGCAGTCAGTTGCCTTCTCTATCCGTACGCCCGGTTCGTCTACGAAAGCGTCGTGAACTACATCGTCGGACGCAACATGTTCATCGTGAACGCATTACTGATGCTCGTCGTCAAGTTCATGACCATGTTCCTGTGCTGGTACCTGGCTATTTTTATTGCGCCGCTTGGCCTCGCGTATCTTTACTTCCGCAATCGCTCGCCACGGATCGGTTAAGAACGGGTAATGCGCATTGACGCCCCGCGCTCGGCCGTTTCGACCGGGCATCCCGACTCCTCGCCCTTGCGCTCGACGCTCCACGTGTGGATCGGCCGATGCCCCGGCCGCTCCCACTCGGGCGGCATCCACAGGTGTTTCAGCCGCTGCACGACCGGCCCGGGCGCGAGCACGTCTCGCCACATGTCGACGAATTCGTGCAGGTTCAATACCAGGAAGTTGTACGAACGAATCTGCTGCGTGATCCCGTAGTCGACCGGCTCCGTTTCCTCGACATACGTGCCGAAGAGGCGATCGAAGATGATCAGCACGCCGCCGTAGTTCCTGTCGATGTAACGCGGATTGCGGCCGTGGTGCGCGCGATGGTTCGACGGCGTGTCGAACACGTACTCGAACCAGCGCGGCAACCGTCCGATCGCCTCGGTATGCACGAAATACTGGTACGCGAGATCGACCGCGAGCAGGAACAGCACGACGGCAGGCGGAATGCCGAGCCACACCGGCGGCAGGTAGAACACGAACACGCCGACGAACGCGTTCAGCAGCGACTGCCGCATCGCGGTCGTGAAGTTCATCACTTCGCCGCTGTGATGCGGCACGTGCGCGGCCCAGAACCAGCGCACGCGGTGCGACGTGCGATGAAACCAGTAGTAGCAGAACTCCACGACGACGAAGATCGGCACGATCGTCGCGCCGTTCACCGGCACGTCGAACAGCCGGTGCCGATAGACCCACGCGAAGATCGCTCCCGTGAACAGGAGCCCCATCACCGTTTCGGCCACCTGATAACCGGCACCGAGCGACAGGTTCGCGACGATCTCCTTCCAGCGAAACGGCTCGCGGCGGCCGCGCCCCGTCATCACCGCATACTCGATCGCGAACGCGATCAGGAAGACCGGCGTCATGCCGATCAGCAGCACCTGCTTCCAGTCCACGTCGTTACCCAGGAACGCATGGAGCCACGTCATCAATTCGGTCGGCATGTTCGCGGCCTCGCTCAAGAACCGACCGGCAGTATGGCCGCGCGCGGGTCGTCCCGCGTTGACACTTGCCGACGATTACTTGACACTTTCCGCCATGCCCGCCGCCTCCCCGCTATCGACGCAGCGCATCTACTACTCGAGCACCTACGTGCGGCTGCTGTTCGACTATCTGTCCGAGCAGGGCCAGGACGCGGCACGCGTGCTCGGCGAGGCGCGGCCGCCCGAGGACGACCGCGGGCTCACGCTGTACGCGAGCGCGCACTGGCGGCGCCTGCTCGAAAGCGCCGTGCGCGCACTCGACGATCCGCTGCTCGGCCTGCATGTCGGCCAGCGGATCACGCCCGCCCACCTCGGCGCGCTCGGCTACGCGCTGCATGCGTGCCGCGATGCCGGCGCCGCACTCGCGCGCTGGCAGCAATACGAGCACCTGATCGCGAACGTCGCGCGCATGGAAGTGCGGGTCGGGCCGACGTCGGTCGCGATCGAATGGCACGACGCACCCGAGCCGCTCGGCCCGCTCGTCGACGAAGTCGCGCTCACGGCCATCGTCCAGTTCGCGCGCAACATCACCGGCACGCGTCACGGGCCCGACGAAGTCTGCTTCGTGTATCCGCCGCCCGGCGACACGCAACCGTACCTCGACTATTTCGGCTGCCCGGTACGGTTCGGCGAACCGGTGAACCGCCTCGCGTTTCCGCTGCACCTGCTCACCCAACCGCTGCGCCAGCCGGACGACGCGCTGCTGCAGATGATGGAGCGCCAGGCGGGCGCGCTGCTTGCCGAGCTGCGGCAGACGAACGATCTCGAACAGTCGGTGCGCGAAGCCGTCGCGCGCCTGCTGACGCAAGGCGACGCGAGCATCGAACAGATCGCGTCGGATCTGCACGTGTCGTCGCGCACGCTGCATCGCCGGCTTGCCGAACTCGGGCTCAACTTCCGGACCCTGCGCGAAGACACGCGGCGGCGGCTCGCGATCGACCACCTGAACGATCCGCGGCTGACGCTCGCGGAAGTCGCATGGCTGCTCGGCTATTCGGAACACAGCGCATTCACGCGCGCCTTTCGGCGCTGGACCGGCGAATCGCCGCAGCAGTGGCGCAGCCGGCAACCGGCGCGGGCAGCGAACGTCGCGCGCGGTTGAGTGCGACGCGCAGGCGTGCCGCCGACGAACTCGCGTCCGCCCGCGCGGTCGAACGAGCATCGCCGGAGAATCCCATGAAACGCATTGCCGCTGCCGCCATCCTGACCCTGCTGGCCGCCGTCAGCTTGCCGGCCGTCGCCGGTACGCCATCGGGCAGCGCCGGGCCGGCTCCCGTTCAGGCGCACGGGAAAAACTGCGTCCCGTCCCGCGACGCGATGCGCGACACCCGCTCGCCGTCGAAGGCGCCGCCGATCCGCGTATGCGTAGGCGATTCCGATACGCAACTGAACCTGCCGTGGTTCCTGACCGATGTCCTCACCGCCGTGGACACCCATCAGTCGGGCGGCGACCTGCTCCGCAAGATGCGCGACGATTTCTGAATCGCGGCTCCCACGACGCGCCGGCGCCGTACCGTTCACTCGCCGTCGGACGCCTGCAGCACCTGAATGAACGTGCCGACCATGCCGGCCCACATCGCAGGGTCGGCAATCCTGCGCAGCAGCGCGAGCAATTCCTTTCGTTCTGCTTTCGAAAGCGGCCCGTGTTCACCGTTGACGGTGTTGTAGCGCGGCGTACCGCGCGAAGCGAGCGCGCGGTCGAGCACGTAGTGACGGGCCTGCCGGTTCACGTCGATCCGGATCCACAGCGACCCGCCATCGGCTGCGGCTGCACCATCGGTCACGGTGACCGTGGGCACGGTATTTTTTTCCATCCCGACGCTCCGGACGCGCAAGAGTGTTTCTTTTTGAGACACAATCACAAAAGTACACGCATCGTTGAATAACAATATTTCGCAATAGCTCGTCACATCTTATACTTGCGGCGCACCATCCTCGTGCCAAGAGACGGTGTTCTTTCATCCCGGCCGCACGACCCTGCGGCCGGGGTTTTTTTCGGTCCGCTACGCCTGCCTGCGCCGTGTGCGCACGTTCATGGAGGCAAGCCGCCGAAATGAATGGCCGATCGCAACGGGGCTGCCGCACCTCCCATCGCGACCGTAGAATCGCTCGTATCGCGATACCGGCGCGCCCAACGCCCGACCCGGGCATCACGCGTGCGCGCCGTTCGTATGTCGACCGGTTCGACTTGCCTCTTTCTATACACAACACCAAAGGCAACCGCGGGAATGTCGGCGTTCACGCCAGGCTCGAAGGCAGTTTTCCAGCGCAGCGGTGCGTGGCCGCGAGTCGTCTTTTTCGTCATAGTAATCGTTTGCGTGCTCGTGCCCGCCTGCGCGATCGTGCTGGCCGACCGCTACGCGCGCGATACCGTCACCCGGCATGAACGAGTCGTCGCGGACGACATCGTCGCCTCGGTGGACCGCATCCTCGACGGCGCACGCCTGCGACATGTGGACGAGCTGACCGCGCTCGTCGGGCAGCCATGCCCGGCAGTCTTCCGGACGCTCGCCGAGATCGCCACACGCCTGCGCTACCTGCGCGCCGTCGCGCTGGTGCACGATGGCCGCGTCATGTGCTCGTCGGCACTGGGGTCGATCGACTTGCCGCTCGGCGCATACACGCACGAGCCCGAACCCGGATCGACGCTCGTCAGGCTGCTGCGCCAGACGCCGTTCCAGCAGGGCATCCCGGTGCTGCCCGTGTTCTACGCCACCGCGCCCGGTGCGGGTGTGCTCTACCTGATAGAAGGCGACTACGTGGCCGACGCGCTCGCGCACGGCGCGCGCTACGGGACGGAAACCGCGACGCTGTCGATCGCGGGATCGGGCCATCTCGATCAGCGCGGAAAGTTTTCGCCGGAATCAGCCGTGGAACCCGCAGGCGGAAGCAGGATCGTGTCGCCTCACTGGCCGTTCACGGTGCAGGTTGCCGCATCCGCACAGCATGCGTCGCAGGTCCGGCAGCGCTATCGGCTGATCGGCATCACGATCGCGCTGCTGGCGGACGGCCTCATGATCGCGGCCTACCTGCTGGCGATGGCGCCGCGCCGCCTGCTGCTGAAAGCCGTGCGCAACGCACTCAGGCGCGACGAACTCCATGTCGTGTACCAGCCGATCGTCGATGTCGACACGCGCAGGACCGTCGGTGTCGAGGCGCTGCTGCGCTGGCAGCATCCCAAGTGGGGGGCGATCAGCCCGGCCGCGTTCATTCCGCAGGTCGAATCGAGCACGGTGCTGCCGAAAGTCACCGAGTTCGTGCTGCGGACAGCGGTGTCGGAGCTGTCCGCGCTGACGCCGTCCGCACCGCTGCGCATCGCCGTCAACATCGCGCCGAAGGATCTCGAGCGCACGCGGTTCGTGTCCGTCGTCGAGGACGCGATCCGCGCGCTGCCGCCGGGCTTTACGCTGGTGCTCGAAGTGACCGAGCGCATCCTGCTCGAGAAGAACCCGCGGACCACCGCGATCTTCCATGCGCTGCGGGCAAAAGGCGCGCAGTTCGCGATCGACGATTTCGGCACGCATCACAGCAATCTCGACATGCTGTCGCGCTTTCCGTTCGACTACGTGAAGATCGATCGCCAGTTCGTGTCGCAACTGAACGGCGGCAGCGCAGGGTTGATCGAGGGGATCGCGTCCGTTGCGCACCACTACGATCTGAAGATCATCGCGGAGGGCGTGGAGACCGAAGTGCAGCATCGCGCGCTGCATGCGGTCGGGATTCAGTATGCGCAGGGATATCTGTATCAGCGGCCCCAGCGCATGGAGCATTTGAAGCAGGATTTCGTGCGGATGTCGGCGTAGCGGCGTTGCCGCGGGCCCGTTCGCCAGCCTGTCGCTGCGCGATCGCGATGCCGATGAACAGGGAACGCGAGTGCCGGCCGTGAGAGCGCAACCCGCTCAGACATGTTCCCGAAGATAGCGGATGCACTTCATCCGCACACTCGAGCGATCTGCCAGCGCATCGGGTGGAGCATCCGCCTCCGCCAGTTCGGCATTGCCGACCGGGCGGACCGACTTCGCGATCTGAAGAGAAGCATGGCCTATCCAGACACGATCGCGCCAGTCACATTTCGCACGATGGATGACCAGCCACCCTTGCAGCGATTCGACGAGTTGAAACGGCGACAGCCACTCGCGATTCTGCCTTTGCGTGACGAGTTGCAGCACCACCAGGAAATACAGCAGATCCACGTACTTCGTCGCGACGCGCATGGTTGGTCTTTTGGTTGACGATGCTCGCGGGTGTGTGTGCCGTCGCCAGCTCATCCCTGGATGCTGAGCGCTTTCTCGATCGCGGCAATCAACTTGAACGCATCGTCGCGTCCGATCAGAAAACCCCGGCTGGTGTACTCGCATCCGAACGCGTAGAAGCTCGGCAGCAGCGTCACCATGTCCTTCGTCCGATCGAGATCGACTTCGCATTTCGTCAGCGGGAAAAACGGGGGTACCTCGGCCGGCAGGTTGTACACGATGCGCTCCTAGTACATCTTGCGCGGCGGCAACATGCGCTTCGCCCGCAGACGCTGCCTGGCGACGGCGCTCGCCTTTTTCCGCTTGCGTTCCGTCGTGGGCTTTTCATAGCCGGTGCGACTGCGCAACTCCCGAATCAGCCCGGTTTTCTCGATGGTGCGACGGAATCGTCGCAGCGCGACATCGATCGGCTCATTGATCTTCAGCGTAACGGTCGTCATGGTTATCCTGTTTTTCGAATGGTTGAACGGAGGCCTAGCCGAGTCGTGTCATGACGGCGCTCGCTATCTCGTCGGACTCGAACTCCGAATATCCGGCCCCGATCGTCAATGCGCGTACCGCCACGAACATCTGTAGCTCCTGCTGATGGCACCGCGCTGAATCGCCTATTCCGGCGGGCAGGACGGCGTCGGTCCGAATGACCTCATTCCGCCTGATCAAACCGAGCAGTTCGTCGATGATCATTTAGACCTCCAAATTGAAGACACACCGTGGTGCGTCGACGGTTCACGTCAAGGCGTACCGGAAAGGAACCCTTGTTTGTCGCGATTGTCGTCGATGAAGTTTTCCGCGTAGCGCACCGAAGCACGACGCGCATCGCCGGCGCTACCGAACGGCCCGTTGTCGCGCAACCTGAACGTCTGGCTGGACGTCGACGTATCGCCGCGCAGGCAAATCTTGACCGCCGCATCGAAGCCCGCATCGTAGTTGTGCGAGCAGCCATCCGGCGCCGACACGTGGGGATAAATCAGTGGATAGATCTCGAATCCACGGTAGATATGCATGCTCATGACAGGCTCCTGACGTTCGGCCGCGACACATCGCACGGGCGAACACAGCCGGCCGGCATCCCGGTTGCGGGGCGGGCCAGGGGGATGAAAGGGACAACGTTGCAGCGCGGAGGCGGGGCGATGCAGCAGCGGATAGCGGGAGGAGCGAACGACCGGACGACGCGGTTCGATCGGATGGACCCATCATACGCGCATCGCCTGCCGAGCGCCCGACTTATTCCGGATTACGCACGACCGCGCAGGACAGCGCACGGCGATCCCGGCACACGCACGACGTCGGGCTGCGACGTATCGAGCGAAGGGCGCCGTCTGGTCCGGACGAAGACGGCCGCGATCCGGCCGCCGTCGCGCATCGCGTTCGTGGCGAAGCGGGCGGTCGCCGCCTTTCGTCGTACGGGAGGGGTCCGATCGCTATTGCGCAGCCGGCGTGCGTTTGGTCGGACGCGATTGCGTGGCCGAGGCCGGCTTGGGCGGCACCCAGTTCAGTGCCGTGCCGAGCCTGGGCAGCTGCATGGCCTGCTTGATGCGCGGCGGCGCCTTGTTGCTGCGGGATTGAATTCGGGTCATGCGGACTCTCCTGGTGCGCCGCGTGCACGATCGGACGAGCGCGGCTCGTCCGGTCATGCACGTGCTGCGAAGGCGGTTGACGCATCGGCCTTCACGCGGATTCGGCATCCCGATGCGAAACGGCCGGCCCTGGCGGGCCTGCATCGGGATACGTGGCGCCCGCGACAACGGCGCGGGGCGCAAGAAGCGGCGGTGCCGTGCCGCTTCGTGAACGAGGCGAAACGCTCAGGCGATTACAGCGGGGTAATGTTCGACGCCTGCAGGCCCTTGGGGCCGTTCTTCACTTCGTAGCTGACTTTCTGGCCTTCGGCGAGCGTCTTGAAGCCGTCGCCGCGAATCTCGGAGAAGTGCGCGAACAGATCGTCGCCGCCCTTGTCGGGCGTGATGAAGCCGAAGCCCTTGCTATCGTTGAACCACTTGACGGTACCGGTATCCATGTTGGATCTCCTGAAAATGGACGAGCAAATGCGCCCCAAGCGGACGCGGGAAATGGATCAAGGAGGGAGAGGACAACGAATACCGCAGGCTGCGGTCGATGATGAGCAGCAATCGCGCTTCTTGAAGACTTCAGCAAGCGACAGTACGTGCCATCACAGAGTGTGTCAAGCGCTTTCGACGAGGGGCAGATCACGCGGCAGCGGGCCGGCACTCGCCGTTCGATGCCCGGACTGGAGACGCGTGCGCCGACCGCAGACATTCCTGCGACCCCGTCAGAGGGTGGCCAGCAAACGCAGTTGATGCTCGGTCTCGGTTCCATTGATCAGCGCAAAGAACCCGGTTTCCCGACGCTCGACCACCGACAGGCCCTCGGCAGCGGAGAAGACGTTCCACGCGACGTCGTCGACATGGGCGAACCCGCCGCGCGCTCGCGCAAACGCGTGCAGCAACGGGCTCGCCTGGCGGCGCAGCACCAGGCGGTCCGCATTCAATACATAGGGGGGCGAGCCGGCACGCAGGACGAGATAGCAGGGAATGGAGCTGTGATCGATTTTCATGGGGCCGCCGTTTTGTCCGGATCCGGTTCGTGCAGGCCAGAATGCGGCCTGCTTCAAGGTCGACTGGAGCATCCACGCCGCTGCGCGACCCGACGCACTGACGATGTCGCCGCTGAATGCGACGACCGTTCACGGAACCGGCGACAAGGCTAGCCCCACTATACGCGCTGCCGCCGCCGCGCACACCTTCGCGGCAACCCGAACCCCTGCTTCGACCCGCCAACGCGGCACGCACCGAATCGCGCATCGCACCGCGCGTTCCTGCCGCCTGGTGCCATTGCGCGCGATCCCGGCACAGCCGTCGCCCAAGCGCTAAAATCCGCCGCCTGGGCATCCACGACGAGCAAGCGTTTTGACGGCGTTCGAGCAGGGTTTCATCCTCACCCGCCACTGGCGGGACACCGCATCCGGCATCGAGATCGAGTTCTGGCTGGCAACCGGAAACGGTCCGCGCCGCGTGCGGTTGCGCCCGCAGGAAGCCGTCGCGTTCATTCCGGCCGAACAGCAGGCGCTCGCCGAGCGCGCGCTGGCCGGCGAGCGCGATGCCGAGTTGCGCCCGCTCGCGCTGCGCGACTTCCGGCGGCGCCCCGTCGTCGGCCTCTATTGCAAGCGCTACCGCCATCTGACCGGCCTGCAGAAGCGCCTCGCGGCGGCCGGCGTCGACGTCTACGAAGCCGACGTGCAGCCGCCCGACCGCTACGCGATGGAGCGCTTCATCACCGCGTGCGTGGAGTTTCGCGGACAGCCCGGCCCCGACGGCACGCTGACCGCCGCCGAACTGAAAGCCGCGACCGGCTATCGGCCGGCGCTGCGCTGCGTGTCGCTCGACATCGAAACCAGCGTCCACGGCGAGCTGTATTCGATCGCGCTCGAAGGCTGCGGGCAGCGTCAGGTCTACATGCTCGGCCCGCCGAACGGCGACGCGCACGCCGACGCCATCGACTTCCGCCTCGACTACTGCGACAGCCGGCCCGCGCTGCTCGCGCGGCTCAACGAATGGTTCGACGAACACGATCCCGACGCGGTGATCGGCTGGAACCTCGTGCAGTTCGACCTGCGCATCCTGCATGCGCATTCGGAGCAGTACGGCATACCGCTGAAGCTCGGGCGCGGCGGCAGCGTGCTCGACTGGCGCGCGCACGGCCAGCAGCCCGACCACTTCTTCGCGGGTGCGGCCGGCCGGCTGATCCTCGACGGCATCGACATGCTGAAATCCGCGACGTGGACGTTCCCGTCGTTCAGCCTCGAATACGTGTCGCAGACGCTGCTCGGCGAAGGCAAGTCGATCGACAACCCGTACCAGCGGATGGACGAGATCCAGCGCCGCTTCGATCACGACAAGCCGGCGCTCGCGCGTTACAACCTGAAGGACTGCGAACTCGTCACGCGCATCTTCGACAAGGCCGACCTGCTGTCCTTCGCGCTCGAACGCGCGAGCGTGACGGGCCTCGCGGCCGATCGCACCGGCGGGTCGGTCGCGGCGTTCACGCACCTGTACCTGCCGCGCATGCACCGGCTCGGCTATGTCGCGCCGAACCTCGGCGACGTGACGGGGCAGAACAGCCCCGGCGGCTTCGTGATGGATTCGCGCCCCGGGCTGTACGACTCGGTGCTCGTGTTCGACTACAAGAGCCTCTATCCGTCGATCATCCGCACGTTCCTGATCGATCCGGTCGGGCTGATCGAAGGGCTCGCGAATCCCGGCGACGACGCGTCGGTGCCCGGCTTCCTCGGCGCGCGCTTCTCGCGCACCGCGCACTGCCTGCCCGACATCGTGCGCCGCGTGTGGGAAGGCCGCGACGATGCGAAGCGGCAGCGCAACGCGCCGCTGTCGCAGGCGCTGAAGATCATCATGAACTCGTTCTACGGCGTGCTCGGCTCGACGGGCTGCCGCTTCTTCGACCCTCGCCTCGCATCGTCGATCACGATGCGCGGGCACGAGATCATGCACCGCACGCGCGCACTGATCGAAGCGCAGGGGTACGAAGTGATCTACGGCGATACCGATTCGACGTTCGTGTGGCTCGGCCGCGCGCACGACGACGACGAAGCCGGCGCGAAGGGCCATGCGCTCGTCGAGCACGTGAACCGCTGGTGGCACGCGCACCTGCGCGACCAGTTCGGGCTGGAGAGCGCGCTGGAACTGCAGTACGAGCGGCACTACCGCCGCTTCCTGATGCCGACCGTGCGCGGCGCTGAAGAAGGCAGCAAGAAGCGTTACGCGGGCCTCGCGGCGGCGGCCGACGGCGGCGAGGATCTCGTGTTCAAGGGGCTCGAAACGGTGCGCACCGACTGGACGCCGCTCGCGCAGCAGTTCCAGCGCGAGTTGTACCGGCGCGTGTTCAGCCGTGAGCCGTACCAGGATTTCATCCGCGACACCGTGCGGCGCACGCTCGCCGGCGAATTCGACGACCAGCTCGTCTACCGCAAGCGCGTGCGCCGGCCGCTGCGCGAATACGAGCGCAACGTGCCGCCGCACGTGCGCGCGGCACGGATCGCCGACGAGTTCAACCTCGCGCATGGCCGGCCGCTGCAGTATCAGCGAGGCGGCTGGATCAGCTACGTGATGACGACGGCCGGCCCCGAGCCGCTCGAGACGATGCGCTCGCCGATCGACTATGCGTTCTACCTGAGCCGCCAGTTGCAGCCCGTGGCCGACGCGATCCTGCCGTTCCTGCGCGACGATTTCGAACGCGTGATCTCTGGGCAGGGGCAGTTGTTTGGCGACTGATGCAACGCCGCCGCGCTGCCCACTCTTGCTCGTTCGGAAACACTGCAGTCGCGGATTCTCCATTTATCCGGACGGTCCGGGTTCCTAAACTCGTGTCGTCGGTTCAGCCAAGCGAATGCGTGCAGGACCGTAACGAAACCGTCTGAGGAAATCGTGAAATCCATCATCGTCACCGTCGCCGGCGTCGCCGCTACCGCCACCGTTCTCCTCGCCGCACCGGCCGCGTCGTACGCGCAGTCGTCGGAGTCGTCACACTCGACGCTCACGCGCGCCCAGGTGCGCCAGGAGCTGTTCGACCTCGAATCGGTCGGCTACGACCCGATCGCCGCCGACGACGAGAACTATCCGGGCGACATCGTCGCCGCGCAGGAGCGCCTGGCCGCCAAGCGCGTCGCCGAACGCAGGCATGCCGAACCGGCCTATGGGTCGAACGGCATACCCGTTACGGAGTCGGGCGCGCCGGCCGTTGCGGCGGTGAAGCAGTAACGCGCCGCCGGTCGCATCGGGGATGCGCGCCCCGGCGTGCCTCCCGCAGCCCGTCCGGCTAAAATACCGGGCTGCTGCGCCTCCCGCCGCGGCCGGAGGACATTCAACATGACCGCACATCGCGGTGCCGCGGTCGTCATCGCACCCGGCCATGAGACAGCCAGCCTGTCGAACGCCCAGAAAACGTTCAATACGCTCGTCAAGCAGATCGAGAAGCGGCGCGAGCGTCTCGGCGCGTGGGAAGCCGTGATGCCGGCCTTCCAGAAGAAATTCGTCGACGAGCTGTTGCCGCTCGAACAGGCGTCGACCGCGCTGCGGATCCGGCTGCTCAACCAGCTCGACGACGCATTCCTGCAAAAAGGACTGAGCAAGGCCGAGCAGCACACGCTTTCCGCGATGATCGTCAACATGGCGCGCGACTTGCTCGACGTCAGCGACGACGCGCAGTTGAAGGCTATCCACGACCGGCACCGCGCAGCCGACCCCGGCAGCAACGCGGCGGCCGGACGCAGGCGGGCCAGACCGGAGGCGCCCGAACCGCAATCGACGCCCGACGTCGCCGCCGACGACGATCTCGACGCGCTGTCGCCCGACGAACTCATCGCGCGCGTGCAGTCCGAACTGGACGAACAGTTCGAGCGCGACATGGCCGAGCATGCGGCCCGCGAGGCGCAGCGCGCCAAGCGCAGGAAAGCGCCCCGGCAGTCCGCCGCGCTGGCGAAGCGCGAAGCCGAGCAGGCCGAAGCGAGCCGGTCGCTGCGCGAGGTCTACCGGAAGCTGGCGAGCGCGCTGCACCCCGATCGCGAAACCGATCCCCGCGAACAGGAACGCAAGACCGTGCTGATGCAGCGGGTCAACCATGCTTATGCGAACGGCAAGCTCCTTCAACTGCTGGAGCTGCAACTGGAGATCGAACAGATCGACCGGCACGCGATCAACGGCCTCGGCGAAGATCGGCTCGCGCGTTACAACGGCATCCTGGAAGATCAACTGCGCGAGCTGGATCAGGAAATTCAGGACGTCGAAACCGGATTCCGGCGAACTTACGGGATCGCACCGTCCGTCAAGGTCGCGCCCGACACCGTCATCCGCATGCTCGCACGCGACATCGCGAGCACGCAGCGCGGCATCCACGACCTGAATCTGACGCTGCGCGAATTCGACGATCCTGCGAACGTCAAGGACTGGCTGAAGGACCTGAAGCGCCAGCAGGCATTCCCGCGCGACGACGACTAGCTTCCGTCAGGCGGGCCTGCATCTGCCCGCCGACGATCGTACTGCGGTGCGGTCGCCCGCTCGGGCGAACCGCCGCTGCACATCACGCGCGATGCCCCGAAATCGGCCCCGCTTCGCCGGTCAGGTTGAACACGCTGTCGATCCACGCAAGAAACGTCGAGAACGTGAAATCCGACCACTGCTGCGTGCGGAACGCCTTCATCACCGGCGTATCGGCCGGGTCCTGCTGGTTCAGCAGGTTGTCGACGAACGTGCCGATATCCGCGTCGATGCCGTTCTCGTGGATCGCGGACCCGGTGAAGCTGACCGCCGTCACCTGATGGTTGGCGATGAAGTCGTCGCGCGCCCACGGCATGAAGTAGCCGAAGTTCGGCAGCGGGTTCAGCGTCTGCTTCAGCCCGTCCAGCTCCTGCCCGAACATCGCGAGCGACAGCGCATCCTTCGTCGCGTCGTCGGGCGCCGCGATCACCGCCGGCACGAACGCGCGATAGTGATACGCGGCGATGATTTTGTCGCGCTGGTAGCTGGAAAAACCGAAGCGGTCGTGCGGAAAGGTCGCCGACAGCGCCGCATACGCGCTTCCCATGTTGCCCGGATCGAAATGGCTGGTCAGCCGGCTGTTCACGGTGATCATCCCGTCGGGGGCCGTCATCCCCCACTCGGTGCGCACGCGGTCGTACAGCCCGGCCGACGGATGCGCGGCCGCGTCCGCGCCGAACGGCGTGTCGAACACCGTGCCGGCGTCGTCGAGCAGCGAACTATGCGCCTGCGGCTGCAGCGTGTTGCGCAGCGACGCGTAGTTCGCGAGCGTGCCGTAGCCGCCCGCGCTCATCCCGTACACGAGCAGCCGGTTCGGCTTGCCGAAGCCGTGCGACACCAGCCATTGCGCGACGGCCTGGATGTTCTTCAGCCCGCTGTAGTGCTGCAGCCGCCAGTCGCCGTTCGGCGACGTGTAGTTGCGCACCGCGCTGCCCATGTGGATATCTCCGGTGCAATAGGGCACGAAAACCTGTGTCCACTGCTGCGTCTCGACCTTCGGTTCGCCGACGAGAATGTGCGCGAGATCCATTCGCGTGAGCAGCGGCGACAGGAACGACGACAGCAGCGCCTCGTTCGCGGTGCCGTTCATGTAGTTGTGCGGAATGCCGTCCGGGTTGAAGCCGCCGAGGCCGGCCTCGGCGCCGGTCGACGTCTGCGTGCAGGTGCCGTAATCCCAGCACGCGCCGCCCGGTTCCATCATGTACAGCAGGTTGTCCGACTGCGCACGGTTGACGTAGAAGCGCATCGGCGTGCCGTTGCCGCACGACGCGCCGGTGCTCTCCGGCAACGTCACTTCGTACCACGAATAATACGGAATCGACGGGTCCGGCATCGTCGTATCGGCCGCGTGGCCGTTCAGTGCCGCGCAACCGAGCAGCGTGGCAAAGGCCGCGCGCAGCAGGCATCGTGCTGTGGACATCTCCCCTCCTTGTCGATGGACATGACGCGGCCGCCGAGCCGCCCCGGCGTCGCGGATTCGGCGCTCAGTGCGCGCCGGACGGCGAAGCGCCGTCGAACAGCCGGACGCGCAGCGCCTGCAGGCGCTGCGCGATGACGGCTTGTTGACGGTCGGGATCGGGAATGCTCGCCTGAACCTGCCGGACGACGTCGCGGCTCTGCTGTTCGTACGACAGATAGCGCGGGTCCTGCGCCGGCGACGGGCCGACCGTCTGCTGCGCATAGGCGTCCCATTGCGCGCGCATCGACCGGAGCGCCGCGCTGCGCGCCGCGGGGTCGGCTTCGGTATCGGTCAGCAGCGCGGCGCTCAGCGCTTCGGCCTGCACCGGCACGATCTCGTTGCGCGCGACATGGTCGGGCAGTTCGTCGAGAATCCGGCGCGCGAGCGTGGCGCGCTCCGCTTGCGGCACAACGTTGCGGCGATCGCCGTACGCGGCGACCTCGTCGCGAAAGCGCGCGAACGCGACGATGCGCTTTACCTCGGCATCCGCGTCGGGGCGACCCGCGAGGCTGCGGCGCAGCGCGTCGACGTCGAGCCGCCGCTCCTCGGGGCCGGGCGTCGCGGCGCCGGTGCCGAACGCATCGGCCGCGCCGGACTGCGCGCTCGCCGTCGCGGCCGGCGTGCCGGACGACGCGGCCTGCGCCGGTGTCGCCGCCTCGTATCGCCAGACTGCAACCGCGGCCACGCCGATCGCCGCGATCGCGCCCGTGCGCCGCCAGAGTGCCCTGTTCTTCTTCACGTCGCCTCCTCGTCACGTCATGCCGTTCTTCGCCGGTGCATCCGCGAGTAGGTTCTAGGTCGAATCCGGCATGCAGTCAAAAGCGGCGCTAGAACGCAGGCACTAAACCTGCGCGCATCGGCCACGCGCGGCGAAACGTTTGAAACGCGTTTCGTTGCGGCAGCCGCCGGCGCGCAACGTCGCGTGCACGCCCGTGCGGCGGCGGTCGCGCATCCGCACGGCCGATACGGATGGCCGGATCGGACCCGTCGAACGACCCGCTAAGCGCTTGGTCGTCATTTTGACCGGCCCTATGCTGATTTCCGACACGCGCCGAACGGTCGGCGCGACGCACCCCTCACCCAGCCGAGCCCGTTCCATGAGCCGTGCAGACCTTCCGCATCGCGCACCCGCCGCCGCCCACGACTATCCGGCCTATCGCGACGCGCTCGCGGGCCGCCGCCTGCCCGCCGCGTTCGTCGACCTCGACTGCCTCGACGCGAACCTCGCCGACCTGAAACGCCGCGCGCGCGGCCTGCCGATCCGGCTCGCGACGAAATCGGTACGCTCGCGCGAACTGATCGGCGCTGTGCTCGCCGCCGGCCCGTTCATGCAGGGGCTGCTGTGCTATTCGGCCGCGGAAGCCGCGTGGCTCGCGGACGGCGGGTTCGACGACATCGTCGTCGCCTATCCGAGCGTCGAGCCCGACGACCTGCGCGCGGTAGCCGCGCAGCTTCGGCGCGGCCGCTCGATCACGCTGATGGTCGACGACGCGGCGCAGGTCGACGCGATCGACCGCATCGCGCACGACGAACGCGTGACGATCCCGCTCGCGATCGATCTCGACATGTCGTCCGCGTATCCGGGCCTGTACTTCGGCATGTACCGCTCGCCGGTGCGCGACGCGGCCGGCGCACTCGCGCTCGCGAACCGCATCGCCGAGCGGCCGCACGTGCGGCTCGACGGGCTGATGGGCTACGAAGGACAGATCGCCGGCGTGGCCGACACGCAGCCGGGCAGCGGCGTGCGCAATGCGCTGGTGCGCTACCTGAAGCGCCGCTCGGCGCGCGAGGTCAACGCGCGCCGCCATGCGGCCGTGCAGGCGCTCGCGGCGGCGGGCCACGCGTTGCGCTTCGTGAACGGCGGCGGTACCGGCAGCTTCGAAAGCACGCTCGGCGACGCGTCGGTCACCGAGCTTGCGGCCGGTTCGGGCCTCTACGCGCCGGCGCTGTTCGATCACTACGCGGCGTTTCATGCGCAGCCGGCGGCCGGCTTCGCGCTGCCGGTCGTACGGATTCCGCGGCCGGGCATCGTGACCTGCTCGGGCGGCGGCTATGTCGCATCGGGCCCGGCCGGCAAGAGCCGCCTGCCGCGGCCGTGGTTGCCGGCCGGCTGCGCGCTGATCGACAACGAAGGCGCGGGCGAAGTGCAGACGCCGGTGCGCGTGCCGCACGGCGTCGCCCCGGCGATCGGCGAGCCGATCCTGTTCCGCCACGCGAAAGCCGGCGAACTGTGCGAACGCTTCAACACGCTGCTGCTGATCCGCGGCGGGCGGGTGGTCGGCGAAACGCCCACCTATCGCGGCGAAGGCAAGAGCTTTTTCTAGCGAGCGTCGCTGTCCGTCGTTCATGCAGCGCCCCCGTTTCAACCTGTTCAACCGACAACCACGGAGACAAAGCCATGTGGCGCAACTGGTCGGGATATGTCTGCAGTCCTGATGCAACCGTGTCGACGCCGGCGTCGCGCGCCGCGCTCGCGGCGGTGCTGCGCGACGCGGCGGCGGCCGGCGCCACCGTGCGCGCGGCCGGCGCCGGTCATTCGTTCTCGCCGCTCGTGCAGACCGACGACGTGATCCTGTCGCTCGATGCGATGCAGGGCGTGATCGACGTCGACCGCGACCGGCGCGTCGCGCGCGTGCATGCCGGCACGCGGCTGTGGGCACTGGGCCCCGCGCTCGCCGCGCACGGCCTCGCGATGGAGAACCTCGGCGACATCAACGTGCAGTCGATCGCCGGCGCGACCAGCACCGGCACGCACGGCACCGGCATCACGCTCGGCAACCTGTCGACGCAGATCGACAGCCTGACCTTCATGTGCGCCGATGGCAGCGAGATCCGCGCGAGCGCCGATTCGCATCCCGACCTGTTCGCCGGCGGCCGGATCGGGCTCGGCGCGCTCGGCGTGCTGACCGAGATCGGCCTGCGCCTCGTGCCCGCGTTCAAGCTGCGCCTCGAACGCGGCGGCATGCGGCTCGACGACTGCCTCGCGCAAGCGGACGCGCTGATCGCGACGCACCGCTCGTTCGAGTTCTACTGGTTCCCGCATACCGACACCGTGCTGACCAAGGCGTGGGACCTGACCGACGAGCCGGCCAGCGCGGTGCACTGGGCGAGCCGCGCGTCCGAGTCGTTCCTCGAGAACACGGTATTCGGCGCGCTGTGCGGGCTCGGGCGACGCGTGCCGTCGCTGTGTCCGGCGCTGAGCCGGCTGTGCGCGTCGACCGTGTCGGCCGGCCGGCACGTCGATGCGAGCTACGCGATGCTGTCGACGGTGCGCCGCGTGCGCTTCAACGAAATGGAATGGTCGGTGCCGGCCGAACGCGGCGCCGACGCGCTGCGCGAAATCCGCGCGTTCATCGCGCGCCGCAGCTTCCCGCTGATGTTCCCGATCGAATACCGCTGGGTACGCGGCGACGACATCTGGCTGAGCCCCGACTACGGCCGCGACAGTGTGCGCATCTCGGTGCACCAGTATCGCGGGATGCCGTTCGACGCGTACTTCTCCGGTGTGCAGGCGATCTGCCGCAATCACGGCGGGCGGCCGCACTGGGGCAAGGTGCATGCGATGAAAGCCGCCGAACTCGCGGCGTGCTACCCGCATTGGGACGATTTCCTCGCGCTGCGCGAACGGATGGACCCGCACGGCCGCTTCCTGACGCCTTACCTGCGCATGCTGTTCGGGCTGCCGCCACGCGCAGGCGCGAACACCGCCGTGCGCGCCGCCGCGCTCGCCCGAGGGGCGCACCCGATGCACGAAACGGCCGGCGTCGCGCAGGATCGGTCACGATCGAACCCGGAGGCTTCATGACCACCGCCACGCTGCACACCGCCGCCCAGTCGCGCCCCGATCCGTCGACGGGCGCCGTCGTCCGCCTCGCGCTCGCGTTCGCGGCGGCCACCAACGGGCTGATCCTGTCGCCGTTCCTCGTCGCGGCCGTGATGACGCGCTTCGGGCTCGACGAGGGCACCGCGACCGCGCTCGTCAGTGCCGAGATTCTCGGCATCGCGATCAGTTGCGCGCTGCTGTCGCACCGGATCGCGCGCGCCGCGCGGCCGTTCACGCTCGCCGGCATCGTCGGCACGATCGCGGGCCAGGCGCTCGGCGCGGCCGCGCCCGGCGTCGTATCGGCGGCCGCCGCGCGCGGAATGACGGGCCTGTTCGAAGGGATGCTGTTCGTCGTCGTCGCGTCGGGCGTATCGCAACGCGCATCGACCGACCGCCTGTGGGGGCAAATCAACCTGCTCGCGGGCGGCATCAACGGCGCCATCCTCGTGCTGATCTCCGCGTTGCCGGCCGCGTGGCTCGGCCGCTGGGTGTTCGCACTGCTGGCGGCCGTCGTCGCAGTGCTCGCGCCCGCGATCCGCGGCATCGACGCGTTCGCGAGCCCCGCCGCGCAAACCCGCGTGCGCGCCGGCACGCTGCCGTGGCGGCCGGTGATCGCGATCTGGGTCGTGACGGCGCTCGTCTACGGCGTGCAGGCATCGCAATGGGCGATCGCCGGCTTCGTCGGTGAGCGTGCCGGGCTGTCGCCGACGACGATCGGCATGCTGCTGTCGGTGTCGTCGCTGCTCGGCTTCGTCGGCGCGGCGATTCCGTCGCATCCGGCCAGCCACAAGCACCGCCTCGCGCTGATCTGGGCCGCGCAGCTCGCGATGATCGGGTCGATCGAATGGTTCTTCGGCGCGCGCGGCGGCAGCGCGTACTTCCTGAGCCAGTTCGTGCTGAACAGCGCGTTCTTCGTGATCGTGCCGTTCCTCACCGGGATGTTGTCCGACGTCGACCCGGACGGCTCGCTCGTCGCGCGCACGCTCGTCGTCACGTTCTTCGCGGCCGGCATCGGCACCGCGCTGTCCGGCGCGATGCTCGGCCGCTTCGGCGGCACGCGCGTCGCCCATCTGCTGTGCGTGGCGGTGGTGGCCGCCGCCCCGTTCGTGCGGCTTGCACTGCGCCGCGCGGCGCCCGGTGCCGTGGCCCGTGCGTCGTCCTGATCGCAGTGCGTCATGCCGTGGCCGCGACGCACCACGAGAATGGCCGCCACGGCCGTGGCCCGCGCAAATTTGGCTTTCTACAGTCGTTCACGACGGTGCCACGCCGTCCACCCCCAGCTCGATGCGGAGTCCAGAAGAATGAATCGTCCCGATAGCATTCGCGCAGCGTGCTGCGCGATGATGGTCCTGGCCAGTGCCGGCGCGCACGCGCAAAGCAACGTGACGCTGTACGGCGTGATCGACGCGGGCATCCGCTACGAAACGCACGGCGTGTCCTACGGCGCCGACGGTGCGCCGGCGTCGACGGGCCGCAAGATCTCGATGGCCGACGGCGGCGGCCTGACCGAAAGCTACTGGGGCCTCAAGGGGCAGGAGGATCTGGGCGGCGGGCTGTCCGCGCAGTTCAACGTGGAAAGCCACTTCGGCCCGAACAGCGGCGCGATCGTGCCGGCCGGCTCGCCGAACTTCTTCCAGGTCGCATACGTGGGGCTCACGTCGACGTCGCTCGGCCAGCTCGCGCTCGGCCGCCAGTACAACGTGCCGTTCGAGATGGTGTCGCTGACCTACGGCTCGAACCTGTGGGCCGGCCCGCAGGACCCGTACTTCAACCTGTTCAAGCCCGAGCAGACGATGCTCGCGGGGTCGCGCACCAGCAACATGATCCAGTACGGCGCGCAGCTCGGCGGCCTGTACCTGCTCGCGCAGTACGCGCCGGGCGGCCACGCGGGCGGCGGCGTGCGCGGAGGCCAGGCCGGTGCGGCGGCCGCTTACGCGCCGGACAAGGGGCCGTTCACGCTCGGCGCGTCGTTCATGCGCAGCTGGGACGACGCCACGCACGCGAAGTTCGACATCTACGGCGGCGGCGGGTCGGTAACGCTCGGCAACGCGACGGTGAACGCCGGCTACATCGAGAACGCGCGCGACAACGACTTCACGTCGTTCGAGAACGGCCCGTTCAGCCCGACCGATCTCGCGGCGCTCGGCATCATCTCGCCCGCGCAGGTGGTCGATCCGTCGGTGCCCGGCGGGTTCCGCCGCCGCAAGATGGCGCTCGCGGGGCTGACCTACCGGGTCACGTCGGCGTTCACGGCCGCCGTCAACGCGTGGTGGACCACGCAGTCCGGCTACACGCCGGACTTCGACGGCCGCGCGCGCCAGTTCCAGGTGATCGCCGGCTACAGCCTGTCGAAGCGCAGCATGCTCTATGCGGAAGTCGACTATGCGATCTACCGCGGCGGGCTGATCGGCGCGCAGCTGGTCGGCATCAACGGGCAGTCGCCGAGCACGAGCACCACGCAGCTCGGCGCGACGGTCGGCCTGCGGCACTATTTCTGACGCCGGGCCGCACGGGATGTGGGCGATCGCGGCAGGAGAAGCACCGGGTTTCCGGCCCGGCGGGACGAGTACAATCCATGGAAAAAAATACGGAGCATCCATGGACGAACCCGACCGTTACACGACGGCGAATCTGCCGGTCCATCTGTTGCGGTGCCTCGCGGAGACAAGCAAGGAGCTGGGCATCGACCCCACGCGGCTGTGCCTCGGGCTCGGCTTCGACGTTGCCGACCTGTCGAACCCGTCGTGCCGGATTTCCCTGCGCCAGGCGAGCACGATGATCCGCCGCGCGCTCGATATGGCGCCCGGGCGGGCGCTCGGCCTCGAACTCGGCACGAGCGAGACGATCGCGTCGATCGGCCTGGTCGGCTATGCGATGCTGACGAGCCCGACGCTGAAGGATGCGATCGTGGTCGGCATCGAACTGCAGCGCCATACGGGGCCGCTGATGCGCTTCGAAGTGGTGTCGGATGCGCGTACGCTGTCGATCCGCGCGACCAACGTGTTCCTCGAACCCGACATCGAAGCGTTCCTCGTCGAAGAGGCGTTCGGCAGCTTCATGAAGATCGGGCGCTCGCTCGTCGGCCCCGCGTTCCAGCCGAAGGTCGTCGATCTCAGCTACCCGCCGCCCGCCTATGCGGACCACTACACGCGCGTGTTCCCGTGCCCGGTGCGCTTCGAACAGGAGCAGAACCTGTTTTCCTGCGACGCCGCGCTCGGCAACCGCCCAATCACGACCCACGATCCGCTCGCGCATCGCCAGGCGCTCGAATTCCTGCAGGATGCGCTGCCGCCCGAGCCCGAAGGCACCGAATTTCTCGAATCGATCGAACGGATCATGCGGCGCGACCTGCGGCATGCGCCGTCGCTCGCGGCGATCGCCGCGCAGCTGTGCATGAGCGAGCGCACGTTGCGGCGGCGGCTCGCCGATCAGGGCGTGTCGTATCAGACGGTGATCGACACGATCCGCCGCAAGCGTGCCTTCACGCTGCTGAGCAACCCGCGACTGTCGATCGAGGACGTCGCGCACGAAGTCGGCTTCAGCGACGCGCACAACTTCCGGCGCGCGTTCAAGCGGTGGACCGGGCACGGGCCGCGCGAAGGGCAGCGCCCCGCGTAAGCAATAATCGCAGGCCGCCGCGTGCGCGTCACGCCGCGTCGCCGATCCCGCCCATCAGCGTCATCAGCTGCTCGCGCAACCACCGGCTGCCCTGGTCCTGATCGGCGCTGCGATGCCAGTAGCAGAAGTATTCGAGGCCCGGCATCTCGAACGGCAGTTCGAGAATCCGCGCCGGATAGCGCTGCAGCAGCCGCAGCGGCGCCGTCAGCGCGAGATCGCTGCGCATCGCGATCAGCGGCGCGACCATGTAGTGCTGTACGCGCATCTGGATGGTGCGGCGCAGCCCGAGCCGCGTCAGTTCCGCGTCGACGTGCCCGCTTCCCTTGCGGCGGCTCGATACGTGGATGTGCCCCATCGCAAGATAGTCGTCCATGGTGAGCGTGTCGCCGCTGAACGGATGATCGTCGCGGATCATGCATGCATAGCGGTCGCGCACGAGCAGCGCCTGATGCAGATGCGGATCGCCGATCAGCGGCGCGTCGATCGCGAGGTCGACGGAGCCGTTCGCGAGCGCGGTCGCCACTTCGCGGCGGTCCATCGTGTAGCTGCGCACGTGCATGCCGGGCGCATGCGTCTGCAGCAGTTCGCCGAGCGCGGGCAGCAGCAGCGCTTCGGTCAGGTCGCTCATGCTCATCCGGAACACGCGCGTCGACGACGCCGGATCGAACACGTCGCCTTCGTGCGCGCTCGAATCGAGCAGTTGCATCGCCTCGCGCACGCGGCCGACGATGTTCTCGGCCAGCGGCGTGGGCATCATCCCGGCCGGCGTGCTGACGAACAGCGGATCGTTCAAGGTCTTGCGCAGCCGCGCCAGCGCGTTGCTGACGGCCGGTTGCGTGAGGTTCAGCACCTCGGCCGCCCGCGTCAGGTTGCGCTTGGTGTAGATCGCATCGAATACGACGAACAGGTTCAGGTCAATCTTCGAAAGGCGCATCGCCGGATCTCCTTGCCGGCATCTTACGGCGTGCGCCTCTCGTTCGTCCACGGCCCGGCGCATCGCGGCGCGACGCTCAGGCGCGCGGCGGCGGCGTCAGGTACGCGGCCGTCGAGCCCGGCTCGCCCTCCTTGATTTCCATCCGCGCGATCGCCTGCAGGTGCACCTCGTCCGGGCCGTCCGCGAAGCGCAGCGCGCGGCCCCAGGTCCACAGGTCGGCGAGCGGCGTATCGGGGCTCAGGCCCGCGGCACCGAACACCTGCATCGCGCGGTCGCACACGTTCGTGTACACGGTCGGCACCAGCGCCTTGATCATCGAGATTTCCTTGCGCGCGGCCTTCGCGCCGACCTTGTCGATCATCCACGCGGCCTTCAGCACGAGCAGCCGCGCCTGTTCGATCTCGATGCGCGAACGCGCGATCCAGTCGCCGACCGTGCCGTGCCGGTTCAGCGGCTTGCCGAACGCGACGCGCGACTGCGCGCGGTCGACCATCAGCTCCAGCGCCAGCTCGGCCGCGCCGATCGAGCGCATGCAGTGGTGGATACGACCCGGCCCGAGGCGGGCCTGCGCGAGCGCGAAGCCGCTGCCTTCCTCGCCGAGCAGGTTGCTCGCCGGCACGCGCACGTTGTCGAATGTGATTTCGCAGTGCCCTTCCGGCGCGACGTGATTGACCACCGTGATGTTGCGCACGATCGTCACGCCCGGCGTGTCGCGCGGCACGAGGATCATGCTCTGCTGCCGGTGCGACTCGGCCTCGGGATCGGTCTTGCCCATCACGATGAAGATCTTGCAGTTCGGATGCGCGGCGTTGGTGATGAACCACTTGCGGCCGTTGATCACGTACTCGTCACCCACGCGTTCGATGCGCGTCGTGACGTTCGTCGCGTCCGATGACGCCACGTCCGGCTCGGTCATCGCGAACGCCGAGCGGATCTCGCCGCGCAGCAGCGGCTTCAGCCACTGCTCGCGTTGCTCCGGCGACGCGAACATGTGCAGCAGCTCCATGTTGCCGGTGTCCGGCGCGTTGCAGTTGAACACTTCCGACGCCCAGCCCACGCGGCCCATGATCTCGGCGAGCGGCGCGTATTCGAGGTTCGTCAGGCCCGTGCCCGGCTCGTCGTCCTTCAGGTGCGGCAGGAACAGGTTCCACAGCCCTTCCGCCTTCGCGCGCTCCTTCAGCTCCTCCATGAACGACACGGGGTACTGGCCCGCGTGCACTTCCTCGTTCCACTGGCGGATGCGCGGCACGATGTGCGCGTCCATGAATGCGCGCACGCGGCTGCGCAGTTCTTCCACTTTCGGGGTATAGCCAAAGTCCATGATCGACTCCTCGATTCCGTTCGTTCGGTTCGGTCAGAAGGCCGAGACACCGCCGTCGACGGCGACGGCCTGCCCGGTCAGATAGGTGTTGTCCTTCGCGCACAGCGACAGCATCGTCGCGA
Source organism: Burkholderia metallica (assembly GCF_001718555.1). NCBI lineage: Bacteria > Pseudomonadati > Pseudomonadota > Betaproteobacteria > Burkholderiales > Burkholderiaceae > Burkholderia > Burkholderia metallica. Next base: position 133,984 of record NZ_CP013403.1, on the reverse strand, counting down.
CGATTTCCTCGGGCCGGCCGAGCCGCTTCATCGGCGAGCCCTGTGCGAGAAAGTCCTGCCGATCGCCGATATCGCTGTCGGTGACCATCGGCGTCGTGCTGTAGAACGGGCACACCGCGTTCACGCGGATGCCGTGGCGCGCGTATTCGATGGCCGCCGTCTTCGTGAGCCCGACCACCGCATGCTTCGACGCCGCGTACGCGGCCAGCTTCGGCGCGCCGCCGAGCCCGGCCATCGACGCGACGTTCAGGATCACGCCTTCGCGCTGCGCGAGCATCTGGCGGATCTGGTGCTTCATCCCGAAGAACACGCCCTTCGCGTTCACCGCGAAGCTCAGGTCGAGATCGGCTTCGTCGGTGTCGATCAGCGCCTTCATCGGCGGCGCGATGCCCGCGTTGTTGATGCCGACGTCGAGCCGGCCGAAACGCTCGGCGGCCGCATGCACGAGCGACGCCACCTCGGCCTCGACGCGCACGTCGCAGCGCTGCGCGATCACGTCGGCGCCGGCCGCGCGCAGCGGCGCGGCCACGCGTTCGAGCGCGTCGCCGTTCAGGTCGCCGAGCGCCAAGCGCGCGCCCATCGCGGCCAGCTCGCTCGCGAGCAACGCGCCGAAGCCGCTCGCGGCGCCGGTGATCATCACGGCCTGGCCGGCGTAGCTGTCGATTCTCATCGCGCGCTCAGATCGTCAGGCCGCCGTCGACGACGATGCACTCGCCGTTCGTGTAGCTCGCCGCGTCCGACACGAGATACAGCACGGTGCCGGCCATTTCGCGCGGCTCCGCATGACGGCGCAGCGGAATCTTGCCCATCCAGGTTTCGTAGATGTCCTTGTCGGCGAAGAGCGCGCCGGCGAATTTCGTCTTCGTGAGACCCGGCAGCAGCGCGTTCACGCGGATGCCGAGCGGCCCGCATTCCTTCGCGAACGCCTTCGTCATGTTGACGACCGCGGCCTTCGTGATCGAATAGATGCCCTGCCGGTCGCCCGGCTGCAGCGCGTTCACCGACGCCGTGTTGACGATCGCGCCGCCGCCGTGCGTCTTCATCAGCTTGCCGGCTTCGACCGACATGAAGAAGTAGCCGCGGATGTTCACGTCGACGGTCTTCTCGTAGGCGGCGAGGTCGGTATCGAGGATGTGCCCGAAATACGGATTCGCGGCCGCGTTGTTCACCAGGATGTCGAGGCGGCCGTGCTTGCCGCGGATGTGCTCGAACGTCGCGGCGATGTCCTCGAGCCGCCCGACGTGGCAGGCGAGCGCCTCGGCGCGGCCGCCGGCCGCGACGATCTCGTCGGCCACGGCCCGGCAGTCGTCGAGCTTGCGGCTCGACACGATCACGTGCGCGCCCTGCTCGGCGAGCAGTTTCGCGATTTCCTCGCCGATGCCGCGGCTCGCGCCCGTCACCAGTGCGATCTTGCCCGTCAGGTCGAACAGATTCGTTGCCATGTTGCTGTGCTCCTCCATTGATATGGTGTCGTGCCGCGCGTCGTGGCGGCCGCTTCAGCGATGCGCGTCGATCACGCCGACGGCCAGTTCGGCGAGCCGCCCGGCCATCGCGCCGACGCGCAGCGCCTGTTCGCTCGATGCGTTGCCCTGCAGCGCGCGCGCCTTCACGCCCTGCGTGATCGATGCGAGCCGGAAGAAACTGAACGCGAGGTAGAAGTGCCAGTCGCGGATCGGCTCGATGCCGCGCAGTTCGCAATAGCGCGCGACGATCGCCGCTTCGTCCGGCACGCCGAGTGCGGCGCGATCCTGGCCCGCGAGCCCGCGCACCTGCCCGCCGGACGGCAGCCGCAGGCACATGCAGAGATACGCGAGATCGGCGAGCGGGTTGCCGAGCGTCGACAGCTCCCAGTCGAGCACGGCTTGCACGCGATAGCTGTCGCGCGCGAACATCAGGTTGTCGATCCGGAAATCGCCGTGCACCAGCGTCGGCCGGCCCGTGTCGGCGGGGCACGCCTTCGGCAGCCAGTCGATCAGCGTCTCCATCGCGTCGAGGCGCTCCGTTTCCGCCGCGCGGTACTGCTTCGTCCACACGCCGATCTGGCGCTCGAAGTAGTTGCCCGGGCGGCCGTAGTCGGCGAGGCCCACCGCGTCGACGTCGACGTCGTGCAACGCGGCCATCGTCTGCAGCAGCGCGTCGTAGCAGGCCGCGCGATCGGCCTTCGGCAGCTCGGGCAGCGCCGGGTCCCAGAAGATCCGGCCGTCCTCGAAGCTCATCACGTAGAACATGCTGCCGATCACGTCGCGGTCTTCACAGAGGTGATACGGACGCGCGACCGGCACCGCGGTGCCCGACAGCGCGCTCAGCACGCGGAATTCGCGGTCGACCGCGTGCGCGGACTTCAGCAGTTCGCCCGGCGGCTGACGGCGCAGCACATAGCGGCCGCTCTTCGCGTTCAGCAGGAAAGTCGGATTCGACTGGCCGCCGGCAAACTTCTCCGTGTCGACCGGGCCTTCGAAGCCCGGCACGTGCGCTTCCAGATAGCGGGTGAGGCGGGCTACGTCGAGTTGCTGGGTAGGATTCGTCATCGTCGCGATCGTTCGTGGGTCAGCCGTAGGTTCGCAGCGCGTGTCGTTCGGGATCCTCCAGATGCGGGATCCCATTGAACGACGCGAGGTGGAACGCATCGGCGTTGAAGAAAAACTGCGAAAGGCTGCTGTTGCGGATCTGCAGGTTCAGCGCGATCGCGCTCGCCGGCGGGGCGGCCAGCACCTGCTGCACGGTGACCGCGATCGGGCCGCCGGAGCTCACCGCCAGCACGCGCTGGCCGCCGCCGTGGCGGATGGCCGCGCGCGCATCGGCCACGCGCTGCTGGAAGTGCGCCCAGGTCTCGGGCGCCGAATCGTCGAGCTTGTCTTCCGACCAGAGCTGCAGCACCTGCCGGAGCGCGCGGAAATGCTCCTTCATCGAGCCGGCCGCGAGGCGGGCGATGTCCGGGTAGTCGTGCGCGGCAGCGGCGAACAGCCCATGGAAGTCGTATTCGTTCAGGCCCGGATGGCGCTCGACCGGCGCGCCTTCGCGGCCCATGCCGCGCAGGATCGCGTCGACCGTCTGCGCGTGGCGGTGCTGCGTGCCGCAGACCACGCGGTCGAACGCCAGGCCCTGCTGCGCGAAGTATTCGCCGAGCCAGACGCCCTGCTGCTCGCCCGCCGCGGACAAACGGTCGTAGTCGTCCGCGCCGAAGGACGCCTGCCCGTGCCGTACCAGAAAAAGTTCAGCCATCGCCTGTCCGCCAGATCAGAAGGATTCAGCATAGGGGGCCGGCACGCATTTTTAAACTTTATTTTCTGAATCGCCCGGTATTCATTTTGTGAATTCGGTGTCTGCCGAATCTTGCCGACGCCCCGCGCGCCGTCGCCGCGGCACACGAATTGCTCCACTCGGCTTCGGCGGGAGAACCGCGATGTCCAATCCATTCCAGGAGGGGTGCGATGCTCGGTACGATCCTTATCGTCATACTGATTCTGCTACTCATCGGTGCATTTCCTGCATGGCCTCACAGCCGAAGCTGGGGCTACTGGCCTTCGAGCACCGTCGGGCTGATCGTCATCATCGTCGTCATACTCGTGCTGCTGGGTCGCATCTGACGCCGCAGCACGCCGGCCGGGCAGGCCGCGCCCCTTATGAAACAATGGCGAACGGCCCGGCCGGGCATACCGGAACGTGTTCATCGCGACACCGGGATGGCCGGCGTTCGATTCATCGGAACGACGCGCGTCACGCGGCGTCGATCACCGTCATCCGTAAGAGACGCAAGCCATGAATGCAGACGGACAAGCACGCGTCGCCCCCGTGGCGAATCTGGAAGGATGGTGCAATTTCGATGCGCACTCATCCGAGTGCGATGCGGATCATGCGCGCATCCAGGCGGAGCTGGAGACCGAAATACACCCGGCGCATCCGTTTTACCGGCGCCGTCTCGAAGTCGTCGCGCACGCCCTGGGTTGCGACGATGTGCTGTGTACGCACGTCGACGAACCCGGACGCTATTCCGTGCTGCATCTCACCTGGGGCGGCCGCCCCGAGATCGGCTCGTGTCCCACCATCGATTTCGATGGCGACCGGCAGGCGGTCGCGAAGTATTTCGACTGTTCATAGCGGGGCATCCGCGCGTGCGGCGTCGTGGCGTCACGCTTGCGGTCGTTCGCAGCCAGATCGCCCCGAGGGTCCGGCAGTTGCGAAGCGCTGCAACTCAGCCGCCCACGTCTGCCGGGCTGAATCACGGCCCGCTCACGCGGCATGCTTGCCCGCTGCGGCGAAAGCCGGCGTGCGCAGCACGATCTTGCCGATGTGGCGGCCGGAATCCATCAGCACGTGGGCCGCGCTCGCATCGCGCAGGTCGAAGGCCTGATACACCTGCGGCGTCACCGTGCGCTGCCTGATCAGCGGCCACACGGCCTCTTCCAGTTCGCGGATGATCTGCGCCTTCTCCGCGTAGGTGCGCGAGCGCAGCGTCGAGCCGATGTGCGTGAGCCGCTTGGTGAGCATCGGAAACAGGTCGAGCTCCTTCGCGGGCCCGTTGATCACGCCGATCTGGACAATGCGGCCGTTCATCGCCGCTGCCGCGAAATTGCGTGCGACGTAGTCGCCCGCGATGATGTCGACGATCACGTCGACGCCCTTGCCGTCAGTGAAGCGCTTGACCGCGTCGACGAAATCCTCGTCGCGGTAGTTGATCGCGAGATCCGCGCCGAGCCGCAGGCTCGCGTCGCGCTGCGCGTCCGAGCCCACCGTCGTGATGATGGTCGACGCGCCGAACGCCTTCGCCAGCATCGTCGCCGTCGTGCCGATGCCCGACGCGCCGCCGTGAATCAGCACGCTTTCGCCGGCCCTGAAGCCGCCCCGCTGGAACAGGTTCAGCCAGACCGTCATGAAGGTTTCGGGCATCGCCGCCGCTTCCGTCATGTCGAGGCCCTCGGGAATCGCGAGCGTATTGCTCTCGTTCGCCACCGCGTATTCCGCGTAGCCGCCGCCCGGGATCAGCGCGCAGACTTCGTCGCCGATCGCAAAGCGCGTGACGTTGCGACCGATCGCGACAACTTCGCCGGCAACCTCGAGACCGGGAATGTCGGACGCGCCGGGCGGCGGATCGTACAGCCCCTTGCGCTGGAAGACGTCGGGGCCGTTCACGCCCGCGGCGTGAATGCGGATCAGCACTTCGTCCGGAGCCGGCGACGGCACGTCGCGCGCGGTCGGCACGAGCACGTCGGGGCCGCCGGGATGCACGATTTCGATCGCCGTCATGCGGGCGGGCAGGGGTTTCATTTCATCAGTCACGATATGATCCTCAACGTTCGTCGATGCGCGGTCGATTCGCGGATCATCCTCGAATCGCGGCATCGCAATGGGTGTGAAGACAGTCTAGGGACGGTGCCGCTCGCAGGCACGCAGTGAATTGCCGAACGAGGAATGCAAAAATGCATCAGTCAGCACAAGCGATGAACTGGGACGACGCGCGCGTGTTCCTCGCGATCCATCGCGAACGCACGTTGCGCCGCGCGGCGCAGACGCTGGGGGTCGACCAGGCGACGGTCGGGCGCCGGCTCGCGCAGCTCGAGCACATGCTCGGCGCCACGCTGTTCCTGCGCTCGTCGAAGGGCTACCTGACCACGCCGGTCGGCGAGCTGGCGCTGCGCGCCGCCGAGGCGATGGAGCTGCACGCGCACGAACTCGTCCGGCTGACGCAGGGCGTCGACCGGCGGCTCGCCGGCGAGGTCAAGATCACGACGACCGATGCGCTCGCGCTCGAATTCGTGATGCCGTCGATCGCGCGGCTGCATGCGAAGCATCCCGACGTATGCGTGTCGCTGAACACGTCGACTCACGTCCTGAACCTGGCGAAGCGCGAGGCCGACATCGCGGTGCGCACCGTGCGGCCCGACAATCCCGACCTCGTCGCGCGCCGCCTCGCGTGCTGGGACATGGGCCTGTTCGCTTCGCACGACTATCTGCAACGGCACGGCGAGCCCGCGCCAGGCAGCGCGTTCGCGGGGCACGACCTGGTCGTCTACCAGCCGTACGTCGACGCGAGCCGGAAGCCGGCGATCGCCGGCGTACCGATCGACGCCGGGCGCATCGTCGCGCGGATGAATTCGAGCCTGATGATGCGCGCCGCGCTGCGCGCGGGCCTCGGCATCGGCGAAATCCCGGTGTACATGGGCGAACGCGACGGCCTCGCCCGCGTCCTGCCCATGCAGATGCGCGAAGCGCCCTATGAGGTCTGGCTCGTCACGCATCGCGACCTGCGCCACACCGCGCGCATCCGCGCGACGATCGACGAGATCGTGTCCGCGTTCGACACGCATCGGTAAAACACGCCGGCACCCCCCGCGCGCACCGCCGCCCGGCCTCCGTTCGACGGCGTTTCCCATGCGGTAGTATGGCGACTCGATGGAAACCCCGACGGATTCACACGAATGTCCCTGCCTGATCTCCCGCCCCTTTCCAGCGCCGGCCCGGACGCGCAGGCGCTCGTCCTCATCGCCGAGGACGAACCCGAGATTGCCGAGATCCTGACCGCCTATCTCGCGCGCGGCGGCCTGCGCACCGTGCATGCGGCCGACGGCCGCCGCGCACTCGAACTGCACCTGCAGCTCAAGCCCGACCTCGTGCTGCTCGACGTGCAGATGCCGCACGTCGACGGCTGGAAGGTGCTCGCCGAAATCCGCCATCGCGGCGACACGCCGGTCATCATGCTGACCGCGCTCGACCAGGACATCGACAAGCTCACCGGCCTGCGCATCGGCGCCGACGACTACGTGGTGAAGCCGTTCAATCCCGCCGAAGTCGTCGCGCGCGCGCAGGCAGTGCTGCGCCGCTCGATGGCCGGCGCGCGCCAGGAAGAACAGCGCGTGCTGCGCGTCGCGCCGTTCGAGATCGACCTCGAACGCCACGAAGCCACGCTCGAAGTGGGCAGCGAACGGCACACGCTCGCGCTGACGCTCACCGAATTCAAGCTGCTCGCGCAGCTCGCGCGCGCGCCGCGGCGTGTGTTCAGCCGCGCCGAGCTGATGGCGACCTGCCTGCCGGAAGGCGACGCGCTGGAGCGCACGGTGGACAGCCACGTCAGCAAGCTGCGCAAGAAGCTCGACGACCTCGGCGTGCAGGGCGTGCCCGTCAGCGTGCGCGGCGTCGGCTACAAGCTCTGGAGCTGAACCCGTGAAGCTCGACGGCCTGAGCCGGCAGATCGCGCTGACCATGGCCGGGATGGTGTTCGGCGTGACGCTGCTGATGGTGCTCACCGCCATTGCTTTCTACTACGTCGCGTTCAACTACTGGCCCGCGCACTTCAACACGAAGAGCTGGCTGCCGACCACGCCGGAATGGCTGTGGCTGATCGCGACCACGTCGGTCGGCCTCGTGCTGTCGGTCGCGGTGGCCGTCAATCTCGCACGCCGCATCCTCGTGCCGTTGAACTCGGTCACCGACAGCATTCGCCGCGTCGCGCGCGGCGATCTCGACGCGCGCGCCGTCGCGGGCGACCGCTCGCTGCACGAAGCCGCGCTGCTCGCGGACAACTTCAACGCGCTCGCCGACGAACTGCAGCGCGTGACCAACGAGCAGGCGATCTGGAACGCCGCGATCGCGCACGAGTTGCGCACGCCCGTCACGGTGCTGCGCGGGCGCCTGCAGGGGCTCGCCGAAGGCGTGTTCAAGCCCGACGAAGCGCAGTTCCGCAGCCTGCTCGCGCAGGTCGAAGGGCTGACGCGGCTGATCGAGGATCTGCGCGTGGTCAGCCTCGCGGACAGCGGCCACCTGAGCATCGAGATCCGCGACACCGATCTTGCCGCCGAGGTGCGCGCCGTGGTCGACGTGTACGCGCACGCGATGCAGGCCGCCGGCCAGCACCCGGTGCTCGATCTCGACACGCGGCGCATGCGCTGCGACCCGGTGCGCATCCGTCAGGCGCTGCTGGCGCTGCTGGAAAACGCGCGCCGCCATGCGGTGCCCGGCGCGATCCGCATCCAGACGCGTATCGAACAGCGGATGTGCCGGCTGCGCGTCGAGGACGACGGCCCCGGCATCCCGGCCGACTTCGCGCCGCACGTGTTCAAGGCATTCCGGCGCGCAGACGGCACGCAACGGGGCGGCAGCGGCCTCGGGCTCGCGGTCGTCGCGGCGATCGCGCATGCGCATCACGGCGAGGCCGTCTGCATGCCGACCGGCGCGGGCGGCACGCGGTTCGAAGTGCAATGGCCCGACAACCTCGCGCCGACGCCGGACAACGCGCGCTTTCCGGCTTGAGAAGCGGGCCTCAACGCTTTCGCGCTTTCACCTCCTTACGCTTTCACGCTCGCGGTTCGCGCCCGATCTCTTCGAGCGGCGGGTGGAACCCGAGCACCGTGTACTCCCGCACGGACACCGTCCCTTTCCCGGCCGCGCCCTGCACGACCACCGCGCGCACGGCGCCGGCCCGGTCGAATTTCAGGCGGGTGCCGACGGTCGCGTTGCGCAGCGCCTCCAGCTCCTCGATCCGCGCGATCGCCAGCTTGCGCACCGCGCCGGATACGTACACCGGCAGGAACACCAGCGCGATGAAGATCGACACCGTGTCCTTCGATGCGCTGTCGAGCACCGGCTGACCCGACATCACGAGCGACAGCGACGTCGCCGCGACGAAGATCGCGAGCACGGTCGCGCCTACGCCGAGCGACGAGAACCGCTCGGCCGCCTTTTTCATGCGGGCCTTCACGAGCGCGCGCGTGGCCGCGGACGGCACCAGCCATTCGCGCTGCGCGCCGTGATATCCGGCGAAGCCGAGGAACAGCGTCGCGACGGCGCTGATGCCGATGCTGGTGTACAGCGCGTCGAACAGCATGCAGAGGAATTCGAGGACGAACACGATCACCGGCGGCCACAGCAGCAGACGGAACGAATAGCCGCCGCGGCCATGCCCGCGGATCCACCATTTCACCGGCGGCCACTCCCAGAAGCGGCTCTCGCGGCGGAGTGAAAGTTCTTCGTCGTCGGTCAATTCTTCACCTGTGATGCTCCGTTGCGCCGGATGCGGCCGACGCCGCCGACGCGCGTGAAACGGCAATGAACACCTGGGGTTATCGATTGATCCCAAAGATTCATTGGACAGTGTCTCCACCGCCGCGCGATGCTGGCCCGACCAGTGAACGCGGCGTCATCGCCATGCCGCGCACGAGAATGGAGTGAGACATGCCCAACGACCACCGTCAACGGCGCCACACGCTGTGGCTGCTTTGCGCGCTTTCGTTCATCCTCTACGTCGACCGCGTCAACCTCGCGACCGCGGCCGGCGCGATCAAGGCCGAACTCGGCCTGTCGAATACCGAACTTGGCGTCGCATTCTCCGCGTTCGCGTATTCCTATGCAATCTGCCAGATCGGCGGCGGCTGGATCGCCGACCGGTTCGGCGCCCGCATCACGCTGATCGGCTGCGGGCTGATCTGGGTCGTGTCGACCTTCACCACCGGGTTCGTGCACAGCCTCGGGCTGCTGTTCGCCGCGCGCCTGCTGCTCGGCATCGGCGAAGGCGCGACGCTGCCGGCCCAGGCCCGCGCGATCACCCACTGGTTCCCGCGCGAGCGGCGCGGCGTCGTGCAGGGCTTCACGCATTCGTTCTCGCGGCTCGGCAACGCGGTCACGCCGCCGATCGTCGCCGCGCTGATGACCTGGCTGTCGTGGCGCGCCGCGTTCTTCGTGATCGGCGCGGTCACGCTGGTGTGGCTCGCGTGGTGGATCGTCGGCTTCCGCGAACATCCGCTGGGCGACGCAGCCGCCGGCGGCCGCCCGCATCCCGCACGCCCCGCGCCGCCGGCCGGCCCGACGCCGTGGGGGCCGCTGTTGCGCCGGATGGCGCCGACCATCTTCGTGTACTTCTGCTACGGCTGGACCGCGTGGCTGTTCTTCACGTGGCTGCCGACGTTCTTCCTGAACGGCCAGGGGCTGAACCTGAAATCGACCGCGCTGTTCGCGTCCGGCGTGTTCTTCGCGGGCGTGGCGGGCGACACGCTCGGCGGCTGGCTGTGCGACCGCATCTACCGGAAGACCGGCAATCTCGCGCTGTCGCGCCAGAGCGTGATCGTCGCGAGCTTCGTCGGCGCGCTCGTGTGCCTGCTGCCGCTCGCGCTCGTGCATTCGACGGCCGGCGTCGCGCTGTGCCTGTCGGGGTCGTTCCTGTGTCTCGAACTGACGATCGGGCCGATCTGGGCCGTACCGAGCGACATCGCGCCGACCCACGCCGGCATCGCGAGCGGGATGATGAACGCGGGCTCCGCGATCTCGGGCATCCTGTCGCCGATCCTGTTCGGCTATCTCGTCGATCGCACGGGAAGCTGGACCGTGCCGTTCATCGGCTCGGTCGCGATGCTGCTGATCGGTATCGTCGCCGCGCTGCGGATCCGGCCGGAGCGCACACTCGCGGAATCGATGCCGGCGCTCGTCGATGCGCCCGCCGCGCCGTAGACGCACTGACACCGCTCGCTCAGGGTTCGCCTGCGTCAGCCGTCCGGGCGGCGGCGCCGTCACGCGTCACCGTGTGCCGCGATGGCGGCGTGCGACCGGCCCGGTTTGCCTGGCTGGTTCGGCTGGTTCGGCCGGCGCGGCTGACTTGGCGGGTTCTTCCGGCGTGGCTCACTCGGCTGGTTCGGCCGCTCCGGCTGCCGCGGCTGGTTCGGCCAACGCGGCCGGCGCGGCGGGCTCGGCCGCCTCGGCTGGCAAACCACCCCGTTACACGCGGCCGTCATCGCCCGCCCCGTCCTGGTGAAACAGCGCGAGAAACTGCTGCGCGGGGATGCTCAGCGGCCGGTCGCGCCGCACGAGGCTGCCGTACGACGGCAGCTTCTGTTCGAGCGTGTAATCGATGATCGCGACGAGCCCGTGCGCCGCATTGCGCCGCGCCACCGTCAGCGGAATCACGCCGAGCATCGACGAGCGGTCGACGAGATTCATCGTCGTCAGGATCGACCCCGTTTCGACCAGCCCGCGCGGCATCGGCTGATGCCGGGCGTTGAACTCCCGCTCGACGACCTCGCGCGCCGGGCTGCCGGCCGGCTGCAGGATCCACGTGTAATCGAGCAGCGCGTCGAATTCCACCGCCCCCGCACCCGCGAGCGGATGGTCGCGGCCCGCGATGATCGCGAGCGCCTCGTCGTCCACCACGCGGAAGTCGCAATCGGTCCCGACGTGGCGCCCGATCACCACTTCGAGCACGCCTTCGCGCAGTTGCGGCATCAGCCGGTCGCTCGTATCCACCGCGATGTCGATCGCGAGCAGCGGGTAACGCGCCTTCAATTGCACGAGCGCCTCGGTGAGCCGCCCCGGCGACGCCGCCATGATGCTGCCGATCGCGAGCCGCCCCGCGCTGCCGAGCTGCAGTTCGCCGAGCTCGCGGTTCAGCGCCTCCACGCTGCCGCGGATCCCGCGGAAATAGCCGAGCACGCGCGCGCCGGCCGGATTCAGCACGAGCCCGCGCCCGACGCGATCGAACAGCCGCTGGCCGAGTGCACTCTCCAGTTCGGCCAGCATCTTCGTCGCGGCCGGCTGCGTGAGGCCCATCTGATCGGCCGCCGCGCGCAGCGTCGAGCATTCGTCCACGGCCAGCAGCAGCGCGATCTGCCGCATCCGCAGCCGGTTCAGCAACTGCGGGGTCGAGTCTCGTCGGTCGATCGAGCCCATCTCTGATTACTCCAGGTTATCGATTCATCAAGAGTTTTCAATTTACCGACTCATTCCGTCTACCTAGCATCAACCCCATAGACAAACGGCCACGCGCCGCCACCGGAGACACCGTATGACCGCCCCCTCGCCCGCCGCCCCCCTGCCCGTCGTCGCGCTGACGCTCGGCGACCCCGCCGGCATCGGCGCCGAACTGATCGCGAAACTGCTCGCGCGCCCCGACGCAACTTCCCGCGCGAATCTCGTGCTGATCGGCGATCGCTGGCTGTGGGAAGCCGGCCAGCGCGTGGCCGGCGTCGCGGTCGACGTCGAGCCCGTCGCGTCGCTCGCCGCCGCGCGCGGCCGGCGCTCGACCGCGCGCGCCGCGTTCGTCGCCGTCGACACGATCGCCCCGGCCGACGTCACGGTCGGGCAGCCCGGCGCAGCCGGCGGCCGCTCGACGCTGACCGTGCTCGACCTGTGCCTCGACGCGGCGCTCGCCGGCGACATCGACGCGATCTGCTTCGCGCCGCTGAACAAGTACGCGATGAAGCTCGGCGGGCTGAAACACGAGGACGAGCTGCACCACTTCGCCGAAGCGCTCGGCGTGACCGGCTACTTTTGCGAATTCAACACGCTCGGCGAGCTGTGGACCGCGCGCATCTCGTCGCACATTCCGCTGAAGGATGCGCCGCGCTACCTGAGCATCGAGCGGATCGAGCAGGCCTCCGAACTGATCTACCGGTCGCTGCTCGCGAACGGTGTCGCGGCGCCGAAAGTGGCGATCGCCGCGTTCAACCCGCACGGCGGCGACGGCGGCAGCTGCGGCCGCGAGGAAGTCGACATCATCGAGCCGGCGGTGCGCAAGCTGCAGTCGCGCGACTGGCCGACCGACGCGCCGTTCCACGGCCCGTTCCCCGCCGACACGATCTTCCTGAAGGCGCAGGCCGGCGACTACCAGGCGATCGTCACGATGTACCACGACCAGGGGCAGATCGCGATCAAGCTGCTCGGCTTCTCGCGCGGCGTCACCGTGCAGGGCGGGCTGCCCGTGCCGATCACGACGCCCGCGCACGGCACCGCGTACGACATCGCGGGCCGCGGCACGGCCGACGTCGGCGCAACCTGGCAGGCGCTGCAGATCGCGTGCCGGATGGGCGCCGCGCGCCGCACTGCCACCGTTTCGGCGTGACGTTCGCGCGCCTCCCGCACCCGACAACACCAATTACCGGAGACACCATCATGAAAATCCGTTCCGTGCGCGCACGCGTATTCCAGTGGAAAGGCAAGACCGTTCCGCCCCAGGGCAACTTCTGCTCGAACGCGATGGATCTGCTGTACGCGCCGCAGGAAACGATGAGCACGTTCCGCTTCCATTCGTGGACGGTCGTCGAGGTCGAGACCGACGACGGTATCGTCGGCCTCGGCAACGTCGCGCTCGCGCCGCATGTCGCGAAGGTGATCATCGACCAGTACCTCGCGCCGCTCGTGATCGGCCACGACCCGTGGGACTACGAATACCTGAACCAGCGGATGTATCGCGCGACCCACGCGTGGGGCCGCAAGGGCATCGGCATGGCCGCGATCTCGGCGGTCGACATCGCGATCTGGGACATCCTCGGCAAGAGCGTCGGCAAGCCGGTGTTCAAGCTGCTCGGCGGCCGCACCAAGGAAAAGATCCCCTGCTACTACTCGAAGCTCTACCGCACCGACCTGAGAGAGATGCAGGACGAGGCGCAGCGCTACCTGAAGGAAGGCTTCCGCGCGTTCAAGATGCGCTTCGGCTACGGGCCCGCACACGGGCAGCAGGGCGTGACCGAGAACCTGAAGTCGGTTGCGGCGATCCGCGAGGTGATCGGCTACGACAACGACCTGATGCTCGAGTGCTACATGGGCTGGAACCTCGAGTACGCGAAGCGCATCCTGCCGAAGCTTGAGAAATACCAGCCGCGCTGGCTGGAAGAACCGGTGATCGCCGACGACATCGACGGCTATGCGGAGCTGAACCAGCTGACGCGCATCCCGATCTCCGGCGGCGAGCACGAGTTCTCGCTGTACGGCTTCAAGCAACTGCTCGACCGCAAGGCCGTGTCGGTCGTCCAGTACGACACGAACCGCGTCGGCGGGATCACGATGGCGCACAAGATCAACGCGCTGTGCGAGGCGTACAGCGTGCCGGTAATTCCGCATGCGGGCCAGATGCACAACTATCACCTGACGATGAGCACGCTCGCGTCGCCGATGAGCGAGTACTTCCCGATGTTCGACGTCGAGGTCGGCAACGAGCTGTTCTATTACATCTTCGACGGCGAGCCGGTGGCCGAGAACGGCTTCCTGCAGTTGCGCGACGACGTGCCCGGCCTCGGCCTCACGCTGAAGACCGAGTTCCTCGACCAGTTCGACATCGTCGAGTGAGGCCCGCCATGCACGCACGCTACCAGGGCGTCTTTCCGGTCGCGCCGACGATCTTCGACGCGACCGGCGCGCTCGATCTCGACGGCCAGCGCCGCTGCCTCGAGTTCATGATCGATGCCGGTTCGCAAGGCATCTGCATCCACGCGAACTACTCCGAGCAATTCTCGCTCGGCGACGACGAACGCGACCTGATCACGCGCGTCACGCTCGAGCACGTCGCGGGCCGCGTCCCGGTGATCGTCACGACGTCGCACTTCAGCGCGCGGATCTGCGCGGAGCGCAACCGGCGCGCGCAGGCGCTCGGCGCCGCGATGGTGATGGTGATGCCGCCGTATCACGGCGCGACATTCCGCGTGCCGGAGGCGCAGGTGCGCGCGTTCTTCCGCGAGGTGACCGACGGCCTCGACATTCCGCTGATGATCCAGGACGCGCCCGCGAGCGGCGTCGCGCTGCCGGCGCCGCTGCTCGCGTCGCTCGCCCGCGAGATCGACGCCGTGTCGTACTTCAAGATCGAGACGGCCGGCGCAGCGTCGAAGCTGCGCGAGCTGATCGCGCTCGCCGGCGACGCGATCGAGGGGCCGTGGGACGGCGAGGAAGGCATCACGCTGCTCGCCGATCTCGATGCCGGCGCGACCGGCGCGATGACGGGCGGCGGCTATCCGGACGGGATTCGCCGGATCACCGACGCGTATTTCGCCGGCCGCCGCGACGAAGCAGTCGAGCAGTACGCGCGCTGGCTGCCGCTGATCAACTACGAGAACCGCCAGTCCGGCTTCCTGACCGCGAAGGCACTGATGCGCGAAGGCGGCGTGATCGCGTGCGACGCACCGCGCGCGCCGTGGCCCGAACTGCATCCCCAGGTGCGCGCCGGGTTGCTCGACACGGCGCGTCGGCTCGATCCGCTCGTGCTGCGCTGGGGACGCTAGGCGCCCGGCATCGGTTCATCCGCGCAACGCCGCAGGGCGTTGCGCATCGGCGGCCGGTGCGATACCGGCGCGTCACGGCGTGACGGCGGTCCATCAGAAGACCGCCGCCGCCCATTATCCGGACTGGAGACACCATGACCCTGTTGAACCCGGCCACCCCGGCATACGAAGCCGACGAAGCCATTCCGCGCCGCCGCTGGCTGCGCGTGATTCCGCCGCTGCTGCTCGCCTGCATCATTTCCTACATGGACCGCGTGAACATCGCGTTCGCGATGCCCGGCGGGATGAACGCCGATCTCGGCATGGACGCGACGATGGCCGGCCTTGCCGGCGGCATCTTCTTCTTCGGCTACCTGTTCCTGCAGATTCCCGGCGGCCGGCGCGCGGCGCTCGGCAGCGGCAAGACCTTCATCGCGTGGTCGCTCGTGAGCTGGGCCGTGCTGTCGGTGCTGACCGGGCTCGTCACGCACACCTGGCAACTGCTGACGCTGCGCTTCCTGCTCGGCGTGGCCGAGGGCGGGATGCTGCCCGTCGTGCTGACGATGGTCAGCCACTGGTTTCCCGACCGCGAGCGCGGGCGCGCGAATGCGATGGTCATCATGTTCGTGCCGCTCGCCGGCATGATCACCGCGCCGCTGTCCGGCTTCATCCTCGCCGCGTACGACTGGCATCACCTGTTCTTTAGCGCGGGCGCGCTGTCGCTGCTGTGCCTGGTCGTATGGCTGATGTTCGCCGACGACGGCCCCGAGACCGCGCGCTGGGTGTCGCCGCGCGAGAAAGCCTACATCCTCGACGCGCTGCGCGACGAACAGGAACGCAAGCGCGCAGCCCGCACGCCGGCTGCCGCGTCGTTCGGCGAGATGCTGCGCAACCCGACGATCTGGCTGCTGATCGCGATCAACTTCTGCTATCAGGTCGGCATCTACGGCTATACGATGTGGTTGCCGACCCTGCTGAAAAACCTCACGCACACCGGGATGGGCAAGATCGGCCTGCTCGCGATGCTGCCGTACGTCGCGATGGTGATCGGGATGTTCGTCACGTCGTATTTGTCTGACCGAACCGGCAAGCGCCGCCTGTTCGTGCTGCTGCCGCTCGTCGGCTTCGCCGCGTGCCTCGCGCTGTCGGTGCTCACGCACGCGTCGATGGCCGTGTCGTTCGCGTTCCTGATCGGCTGCGGCTTCTTCCTGCAGGCGGCCGCCGGCGTGTTCTGGGCGATTCCGCCGAAGCTCTGCAGCGTCGAGACGGCCGGCAGCGCGCGCGGCCTGATCAACGCGCTCGGCAATCTCGGCGGGTTCTGCGGCCCGTATGCGGTCGGCGTGCTGACCCAGCACGTGAGCGCGGCGGCCGGCGTGTACAGCCTCGCGATCACGCTCGCGGTGGCCGGCCTGCTCGCGCTGACGCTGCCCAAGCGCTGCGAGGACTGATGGCCGATACACTGGACAACGAACGAATCGACGGAGACACACCATGAACGACATCCTGTTGCTGGTGCAGAAATGCGCCCATACCTTCAGCTTCTACGACCTCGACACGAAAACCGCGCTCAGGCACGTCGTGCTGCCGAACTTCCCGCACGAGTTCACCGTCGACGTGAACGAGCGCTACGCGTACGTCGGCATCTTCGGGATCGAGACCGCATGGTCGCGCGGCCATGAAGGCGATCACCGGATCGCCGAGATCGACCTCGTCGAACGCACGCATACGCGCATGCTCGACCTGTGGCCGTACTACCGGCCGCACGGGATGGCGAGCGACCGCGACGGCCGGCTGTACGCGATGAGCGAGGCGCACGACATGCTGCTCGTATTCGACGAGCCGACCAAGCAGCCCGTGCCGAACATGGCGGTGCCGTCCGGCGGCGTGAAGACGCACCTCGTCACGCTCACGCGCGACGCGAGCCGTGCGTACGGCGTGCACCTGTTGTCGAATACGGTCACGCAATTCCATCCGCGCGACGCGACGGTCGCGCCGCGCGCGGTGATGCCCGGCCCGCGCCCCGAAGGCAACGCGCTGTCGAGCGACGAGCGCACGCTGTTCGTCGCGAATCGCGGCGACGACACGCTCGTCGCGATCGACACCGAAACGATGACCTGCGGCCGCCGCGTGAAGACGCGCAGCGATCCGAACCGCATCTACCGCACGAGCGCGCCGGACGGCCGCGACCTGTTGCTGCTGACCAATTCGGGCGAACGGTCGATCTCCGTGTTCGATGCGCGGCAGCTGGAGGAGATCGAGCGCATCGCACTGCCGGCCAACCCGACCGCGCTGTCGTTCCATCCGTCGCGGCGCGTCGCGTACGTGTCGTTCCAGGACGACTACGTGCGCGAGCT
This sequence comes from Burkholderia metallica, assembly GCF_001718555.1. Taxonomy (NCBI): domain Bacteria; kingdom Pseudomonadati; phylum Pseudomonadota; class Betaproteobacteria; order Burkholderiales; family Burkholderiaceae; genus Burkholderia; species Burkholderia metallica. The sequence continues at coordinate 116,685 of NZ_CP013403.1, read as the reverse complement.
CGACCTCGATACGTGGCGTTTCGTCGGCGCGCTGGCGACGCTGCGCGAGCCCGATGCGTCGTACGTGCTCGCCGGAGCCCGCTGACATGCACGCCCCGCCGCCGCCCGACGGCCTGCCGGATGCGCTCGTCGATGCGCACCACCACCTGTGGCGGCTCGACGCGGGCGCGCACTATCCGTGGCTGCAGGAGGACTACGATCCGGCGCGCTTCATGTTCGGCGACTACGCGGCGCTGTGCCGCGATTTCGGCGTGGACGATCTGCGGCGCGCGGCGCAACGCACACCGATCGTCGCCAGCGTGCACGTCGAGGCCGAACGGGCGCGCGGCGAGGCGCTGGCGGAAACGCGCTGGCTGCACGAGGTCGCGGCGTCGCACGGGTTGCCGTCGGCGGTCGTCGCGTGGGTCGACCTGCTCGCCGGCGATGCGGATGAACGGCTCGCCGAGCAGGCCGCATGGCCGCGCGTGCGCGGCGTGCGCTTCAAGCCGCGCACCGCGGCCGCGCCCGATGCGCTCGTCGACGGGCCGGGCACGCTGCGCGATCCGCGCTGGCCGGCCGCGCTCGAACGCGTCGCCGCGCACGGGCTGTGCTGGGATCTGCGCGTGCCGTTCTGGCATCTCGACGACGCGGCCGCGCTGCTGGCCGATGCACCGGATGTCGACGTGGTGCTCGAACATGCGGGGCTGCCGTGGGATCGCTCGGACGCGGGGCTCGCGCGCTGGCGGCGCGGGATGGCGGCGCTGGCCGCGTGGCCGCGCGTGGCCGTGAAGATTTCCGAACTCGGCTTGCGCGATGCGGCGTGGAACGACGCGGACAATGCACGGATCATCCGCGACACGATCGCGATCTTCGGCGCGCAGCGCTGCCTGTTCGCGAGCAACTTCCCGGTGGCCGGCCTGCGCGTGTCGTATCCCGCGCTGCTGCGTACGTTCGCGCGTTCGATGACGCACCTCGACGACGCCGCGCGCCGTGCGATCTGGCATGACAACGCGCTGCGGGTGTACCGGATCGCACTCGATGCGTCGGCTCGCCCGATCACCGGATAACGCACGCTGCCTGCCTCGCCCCCGCACCCCACGACCACATTTTGTGCATCGCACGACGCACGCTGAGCAAAAAGTATCGGTCCGCGAATTCTTTTGATGTGGTGATCGCATCGCCCCCGTCACACCATTGTTCCTGCCGTCATCGGCGGCATTCGAACAAGCAGAATCAAGGAGACACGGGTGAACAAGATGCGAATCGTCGCAGCCGGCCTGCTGCTCGGCGCCTGTCTGCCGGGCGTCGCGGCCGCGCAAACCTGCAAGGTGCCGACCCTTCGGGTGCTCGCGCAGAAGAGCCTCGGCCTGTCGGTGATGGAAAAATCGCTGGCCGACTACGAGAAGAAAAACGGCACGAAGGTCGAGATCAGCTACTTCGGCGAAAACGACCGCCGCGCGAAATCGCGGCTCGACGCGTCGACCGGCGCGGGTTCGTACCAGATCTACTACGTCGACGAGGCGAACGTCGCCGAATTCGCGTCGGCGAACTGGATCGTGCCGCTCCTCAAGTACTACCCGAAGGAATACGACTACGACGACTTCCTGCCCGGCCGCCGCGCGGTCGCAAGCTACAACGGCGTCGCGTACTTCGCGCCGCTGATCGGCGGCGGCGACTTCCTGTTCTACCGCCGCGACCTGCTCGACGCCGCGCACATCCCGGTGCCGAAGACGCTCGACCAGCTCGTCGCCGCGATCAGGAAGCTCAACGCGCCGCCGAAGCTGTACGGCTGGGTCGCGCGCGGCCAGCGCGGCTCGGGGATGAACGTATGGCGCTGGTCGCCATTCATGCTCGGGATGGGCGGCGCGTGGACCGACAAGGCCGGCCAGCCCGCATTCAACTCGCCGGCCGCGGTGAAGGCCACGCAACTCTACAGCGAACTGTTCAAGTACGCGCCGCCGGGCGCCGCGACCTACGACTGGAGCAACGCGCTCGAAGCGTTCCGCTCGGGCAAGGTCGCATTCATGATCGAATCGACGCCGTTCGCCGACTGGATGGAGGATGCGAGCAAGTCGAGCGTGGCCGGCAAGGTCGGCTACACGCGCCCGCCCGCGCCGCTGCCGTCGGCCGCTTACGGACACGGCTTCGCGATCTCGGCGGTCGGCGCGAAGGACGACTGCACGCGGATGGCCGCCGGCCGCTTCATCGCGTGGGCGACCAGCAAGGACCAGGAGCAGGCGCGGCTGCGCAACGGCGTGTTCAGCGACTACAACCGGTCGAGCACGATCGCGAGCCCGTACTTCAGGCAGCACGTCGCACCGCAGATCCAGGCCGGGCTGAACGACACCAACCCGGTCACGCAGGTGACGATCTGGCGCACGCCGCAGTGGCCGGACATCGGCGACAACCTCGGCATCGCGCTCGAACAGGTGTTCACCGGCACGCAGACGGACGTGCGCGGCACGCTCGACGATGCGGCCCAGTACGCGAAGGACGCGCTCGAACATGGCGCTCGCAAATGACGGCGCCGGCGGACGCGCGCTCGACGTCCGCCCGGCCCCTTCCCCGCCTGCCGCACCGTCCGCCCGGCGCGGCCGCGCGCGCCGCGACCGCACGAGCCTGCCGTGGGTGTTCCTCGCGCCGACGCTCGCGCTGCTCGCGGTCCTGAGCCTCGTCCCGACCGTCGCCGCGATCAACCTCGCGCTGCGCAACCGCGTGCTGCGCTATCCGGACAGCGAATACGTCGGCCTGCGCAACTTCGTGCGGCTCGCCGCCGACCGGCGCTTCCTGAACGCGATCGAGGTGTCGGTGCTGTGGGAAGTCGTCACGGTGGCCGGCGCGGTGATCGTCGGGATCGCGCTCGCCGTGTTCCTGTTCGAGCGCGTACACGGCCGCTGGCGCCGCGTCGCGTCCCTGGTGCTGATCATGCCGGTGCTGCTGCCGCGCGTGTCGGCCGCGTTCATCTGGAAGTTCATGTATGCGCCGCTCACCGGCATCCTGAGCTGGCTGCTCGGCACGATCGGCATCGAAAACACCGCGTTCCTCGCCGATCCTCATCTCGCGCTGTACGCGGTCGCGCTCGTCGACGTATGGCAATGGGGGCTGTTCTTCGCGGTCGTGATCCTGAAGCTGCTGGAGACGCTGCCGCCCGAACCGCTCGAAGCCGCGCGGCTCGACTACGCGACGACGTGGCAGGTGCATGCGTACATCGCGCTGCCGATGCTGAAGGCGCCGCTCGTGAGCCTCGTGTTCATCAAGATGGTCGAATCGCTGCGCTCGTTCGACCTGATCTACGTGATGACCAAGGGCGGCCCCGGCATCGCGACCGAGACACTCGATCTCTACGCGTACCAGCAGGGCATCGGCCTCGCCGGCAAGGTGTCGTATGCGTCGAGCATGGCCGTGCTGATGATGGTCGCGACCACGCTCGTCTTCACGCTCATCTGGAAGAGGGTCAACAAATGGGACGACTGATGGCCCGCCGCGGCGGCGGCGGCGCAAGCATTTCGACCGCATCGACCGTCGCGATCGCCGGCGCGATCCTGCTCGTCGCCGCGTTCCCGCTGTTCTGGGCAGTGCTCAATTCGCTCAAGCACCTGCTCGACATCGTCACGCCCACGCCGCGCTTCTTCTTCACGCCGACGCTCGCGAACTACGAGCAGGTGCTGTCGAGCCCCGAGGTGCTGATCGGGCTCGGCAACAGCATCGCGATCGTCGGCGCGGCCGTGCTGATCGGCGCGGTGCTCGGCGTGCCGGCCGCGTATGCGATCGCGCGCTATCCGGTGCGCGGCAAGCGCGACATCCAGTTCTTCCTGCTGTCGCTGCGCTTCCTGCCGCCCGTGGCGGTCGCGCTGCCGCTGATCGCGATCTGGGTCGATCTCGGGTTGTACGACACGAAGCTGTCGATGATCGTCACGTACCTGCTCGTCACGCTGTCGACCATCACGTGGCTGTCGATTCCGGTGTTCCGCCGGCTGCCGCGCGAGATCGAGGAAGCCGCCGCGCTCGACGGCTACGGCCCGTATGCGGTGTTCTGGCACATCGCGCTGCCGGTGTGCGCGAGCACGCTGCTCGGCGGCATCGTGTTCAGCTTCGTGCTGGTGTGGAACGAACTGATGATCGCGCTCGCGCTCACGTCGTCGCGCAGCGCGACGCTGCCGGTGGTCGCCTCCGCGTTCACGTCGCTCGGCCAGGAAGTGCCGTGGGGCGTGATCAACGCGTCGACGGTGCTGCTCGCGCTGCCGCCGCTCGTGTTCGTCGGCATCCTGAGCCGGCTGCTCAATTCGATGGTCAACGGAAAATAAGGAGGATGTGTTGAAAGCGCTCGTACTCGAACGCACGCGCGAGCTCGCGCTGCGCGACATCGACCTGCCGCAGGCGGTCGGCCCCGGCGACGTCCGGATCAAGGTGCATACGGTCGGTGTGTGCGGCAGCGACGTGCATTACTACGTTCACGGCGGGATCGGCCCGTTCCGCGTCGACGCGCCGATGGTGCTCGGCCACGAGGCGTCCGGCACCGTCGTCGAGACGGGGGCCGGCGTCACGCACCTGCGCGTCGGCGACCGCGTGTGCATGGAGCCCGGCGTGCCGCGCCTCGATTCTCCCGCGACGCTGCGCGGGCTCTACAACCTCGATCCCGACGTGCGTTTCTGGGCGACGCCTCCCATACACGGCTGCCTGACGCCTTACGTCGTGCATCCGGCCGCGTTCACGTACCGGCTGCCCGACAACGTGTCGTTCGCCGAAGGCGCGATCGTCGAGCCGCTATCGATCGGCCTGCAGGCCGCGAAAAAGGCGGCGATGAAACCGGGCGACCTCGCGGTGGTGATCGGCGCCGGCACGATCGGCGCGATGACGGCGCTCGCCGCGCTCGCGGGCGGCGCCGCGCGCGTGATTCTCGCCGACGTCGTGCCCGACAAGCTCGCGCTGTTCGCCGACAACCCGGCCGTCACGACCGTCGACGTGCGCACGCGGCCGCTCGCCGATGCGGTGGCGGAAGCATCCGGCGGCTGGGGCGCGGACGTCGTGTTCGAGGCGAGCGGCAGCGCGAACGCGTATGCGGGTCTTGTCGACCTGATGTGCCCGGGCGGCTGCGCGGTGCTGATCGGGATGCCGGTCGCCCCGGTGCCGCTCGACGTGGTCGCGCTGCAGGCGAAGGAAGGCCGCATCGAATCGGTGTTCCGCTACGCGAACATCTTCCCGCGCGCGCTCGCGCTGATCGCGTCCGGCGCGATCGACGTGAAGCCGTTCATCTCGCGCACGTTCCCGTTCTCCGAAGGCGTGCGCGCGTTCGAGGAAGCGGCGAGCGGCCACCCGCGCGACGTCAAGATTCAGATCGAAATGGATTGAGCCATGGCCCGGATCACCTGCAAGGCTTTGTCGAAGCACTACGACGGCGGCCCCGCCGTGCTGCACCCCCTCGACCTCGAGATCGCCGACGGCGAATTCATCGTGCTGCTCGGCCCGTCCGGCTGCGGCAAGTCGACGATGCTGCGGATGATCGCGGGCCTCGAGGCGATCACCGGCGGCGAGCTCGTGATCGGCGATGCGGTCGTCAACGACCTGCCGTCGCGCGAGCGCAACGTCGCGATGGTGTTCCAGAACTACGCGCTGTACCCGCACATGACGGTGTACGACAACATCGCGTTCGGCCTGCGGCGCCTGAAGGTGCCGGCCGACGAGATCGACCGCCGCGTGCGCGACGTCGCGCGCATCCTGAGCCTCGACGCGCTGCTCGACCGCCGCCCGCGAGCGATGTCGGGCGGCCAGCAGCAGCGTGCGGCGATCGCGCGCGCGATGATAAAGACGCCCGCGGTGTTCCTATTCGACGAGCCGCTGTCGAACCTCGACGCGAAGCTGCGCACGCAGTTGCGCGGCGACATCAAGCGGCTGCACCAGCGGCTGAAGACGACCACGCTGTACGTCACGCACGACCAGTTGGAGGCGATGACGCTCGCCGACCGTGTCGTGCTGATGCGCGGCGGCCACATCGAGCAGATCGGCACGCCGGCCGAACTGTACGGGCAGCCGCACACGGTCTTCGCCGCCGGCTTCGTCGGCACCCCGGCGATGAACTTCGCGGACGGCACGATCGAGCGGCTCGGTGCGAACGTGCTGCTCGAATGCAACGGCACGCGCTGGCCGCTCGCATCGCCGCATTTCGCCGGGCTGCACGACGGCCAGCAGGTGAAGGCCGCGATCCGCCCCAACCACCTGCGGCTCGTCGCCGAAACCGATCCGACCCCGGGCCCGCTCGCGCTGACCGGCACCGTCGAACTCGTCGAACTGCTCGGCGCCGAGGCGCTCGTCACGCTGGACTGGTGCGGCCAGCCGTGCGCGGCCCTCGTGCCGGCCCCGATGGCTCCGGCGCCGGGCGCCGTGGTAGCGTTGCGCTTCGACGAAGAAGCCCTGCATCTGTTCGACGCCGGCACCGAGCGCAACGTCGCGCTGCCGGACGCGAACCCGATCGCGCACGCGGCGCCGCCGGCGGCCGCTTCGCGCGCCGCGCCGCCCGCCGCGACGGGCTGGTCGATGTCCCGTTCGTAGCACGCCGGCACGCCCCGCAGACGGAGCTCACGATGAACCCGGATCTCGAGATCGTTCCCACCCACCGCGACGAGTCGTTCCGCGCGTGGATTCACGACTATCCGCATTCGGTCGCGAAGTGGCACTTCCATCCCGAGTACGAGATTCATCTGATCCAGTCGTCGCACGGCAAGATGTTCGTCGGCGATCACATCGGCGATTTCGGCCCCGGCAACCTGATCGTCACCGGGCCGAACCTGCCGCACAACTGGGTCAGCGAACTCGCCGACGGCGAACGCGTGCCGTCGCGCGACGTCGTGCTGCAGTTCTCGCGCGATGCGATCGAGAAGATGGTCGGCGCGTTCAGCGAGCTGCAGCCGGTGATCGACCTGATCGACGATGCGGCGCGCGGCGTGCAGTTTCCCGATCGCGTCGGGCTCGACGTCGCGCCGCTGATGCTCGAACTCGCGAACGCGCACGGCTGCCGGCGCGTGGAGATCCTGATGTCGCTGTTCGACCGGCTGTCGTCGTGCCGCGAGCGGCGCGTGCTCGCGGGCCCCGGCTACCGCAGCGACGCGCAGCACTACATGTCGTCGACCATCAACCAGGTGCTGTCGTACCTGAAGCAGAACCTGCCCGGCATGCTGCGCGAGACCGACGTCGCCGCGTTCGCCGGGATGAGCGTCAGCACCTTCACGCGGTTTTTTCGCCGCCATACCGGCTCGTCGTTCGTGCGCTACCTGAACCGGCTGCGCATCAACGAGGCGTGCGAGCTGCTGATGTTTTCCGACCTGACGGTGACCGACATCTGCTACCGGGTTGGCTTCAACAACCTGTCGAACTTCAACCGTCAGTTTCTCGCGATGAAGCAGGTGCCGCCGTCGAAGTTCCGCGCGCTGCACCGGCTCAACGAACCGCACGGCCGCGACGACGCACCGCCGCTTCGGCGTACGCCGCCGCGCGCCCCAGACAGGACGCTTCACCCGTGACATTTCTCGGCATCGATCTCGGCACGTCCGAGGTCAAGGTTCTTCTCACCGATTCCCGTTCGGTGCCCCTCGCGACCGGCTCGGCCGCGCTGTCGATCAGCCGGCCGCATCCGCACTGGTCCGAACAGAGCCCGCAGGCGTGGTGGCATGCGATGCTCGACGCGATCGCGTCGGTGCGCGCCGCGCATCCGGCCGGCTTCGCCGCGCTGCGTGGCATCGCGCTGTCCGGGCAGATGCACGGCGCGACGCTGATCGACCGCGCGGACCAGGTGCTGCGCCCCGCGATCCTGTGGAACGACACGCGCGCCGGCACCGAATGCGTCGAACTCGAAGCGCTGGTGCCGGAATCGCGCACGATCACCGGCAACATGGCGATGCCGGGTTTCACCGCGCCGAAGCTGCTGTGGCTCGCGAAGTACGAACCGGCCGTATTCCGCGCGGTGCACAAGGTGCTGCTGCCGAAGGACTACCTGATCTGGCGCCTGTCCGGCGAATTCGTGTCCGAGATGTCCGATGCGTCGGGCACGCTGTGGCTCGACTGCGCGCGCCGCGACTGGTCCGACCGGATGCTCGCCGCGACCGAGCTGACGCGCGCGCAGATGCCGCGCCTCGTCGAAGGCAACGCGCCCGCCGCGCAATTGCGCGACTCGCTGCGCCGCGAATGGGGCATCGCCGGGCCCGTGACGATCGCCGGCGGCGCCGGCGACAACGCGGCGTCCGCAATCGGCATGGGCGTGACGGGCGCCGGCAGCGGCTTCCTGTCGCTCGGCACGTCGGGCGTGCTGTTCGCCGGCAACGACCGCTTCGCGCCGAACCCGGACGCGGCCGTGCATGCGTTCTGCCATTGCATCGAAGGGCGCTGGCACCAGATGAGCGTGATCCTGTCGGCCGCCGCGAGCCTCGACTGGCTCGCCCGCGCGCACGGCACGACCGCCGGCGAGCTGGCCGCACGCGCCGAGCGCGCGGACCCGGCGCGTGCGCCGCTGTTCCTGCCGTATCTCGGCGGCGAACGCACGCCGCACAACGACGCGCATGCGCGCGGCGTGTTCTTCGGGCTCGCCAACGAGCACGCCGCGGACGATCTCGCGTATGCGGTGATGGAAGGCGTCGCGTTCGCGATGGCCGACGGCTACGACGCGCTGCGCGCGGCCGGCACGACGCTCGACGCGGTGTCGTTCATCGGCGGCGGCTCGAAGAGCGCGTTCTGGGCGCGGCTGTGCGCGAATGCGACGGGGCTCGCGATGCATCGTCACGCGGACGGCGCGGTCGGCGCGGCGCTGGGGGCCGCGCGGCTCGCGCGCGTCGCCGCGACCGACGACTCGCTCGCGGAAGTCTGCGTCGCGCCGCCCGTCACGGAGACGGTCGCGCCCGATGCCGCGTCGGTCGATCTGCTGGCCGGGCGGCTCGCGCGGTATCGGCGGTTGTATCGCGCGTTGAAGGACGAGTTCGCGGCGGCTGACTGAGCGCTCGCCGCGTGGGCGTGTATCTCTTCTCGGGCTGCGTCGCCGCGGACATCACGCCCGCTTGACCCGGCCCCTGGGGCCGCCTTTATGCTGATCGTCACGAATCGACGACCCGAAGGTGACCCATGAACGACGTCACGCGTGGCCTAAGCGCATCGGAAGCCGCTGCCCGGCTCGGCGTATCGGTCAAGGCGCTGCGGCTGTACGAGCGGCAAGGACTGGTCACGCCCGCGCGAACGGTGGCCGGATACCGGGCCTATGGCCCGGAGGATCTGGCGCGTGCCGCCGACATCGCGGCGCTTCGCGCGCTCGGCTTGAGCCTTGCCCAAGTCGCGAACGTGCTGAACGGCGACGCCCGCAGCCTGAGCGATGCACTGGCGACGCATGAAGCGACGCTCGAACGCGGCATTCAGGATCTGGTCGGCAAGGTCGACAAGGTTCGCGCGATCCGCGCCGATCTCGCGCGCGGCCGCATGCCCGACGACGGCGAACTGACGCGCCTGCTCGATCCGGCGGCTGCCGGCGTCGCGTTCAGCCTGCCGTGGCCGTGGGGCGGCGAATGGTTCGAGTGGCGCGATATCCGTCCGCTGAACTACATCATCGGTTCGCTGGGCAGCGGCAAGACACGGCTCGCATTGCGGCTGGCCGACGCATTGCCCGGCGCTGCGTTCATCGGGCTGGAGCGGCTCGAGCACGACGGCGCGGCTGCCTTCGCCGCGTTGCAGGCCGATCCGGCATTGAAGGCGCGCGTCGAGCGCACGTCGGCATGGCTCGCGGACGAAGGCGCCACACCGTCCGCGGCGCTGACCGCGCTGCTCGTCGGCCTCGAAGCGGACGGCATCGGCGCCCGGGTCGTGGACATGATCGAACAGGATCTCGACCGGCCGACACAGGAGGCGTTGATTGCGTACCTTCGCCGCCGCGCCAGGGCCGACGGCCGGCGGCCGCTGTTCATGCTGACGCGCTCGTCATCGATAGTGGACCTGTCGGCCGTCGGCCCCGACGAGGCGATCATTCTGTGTCCCGCCAACCATAGCCCGCCGGCCCGCGTCGCACCGTACCCCGGCGCACCCGGGTATGAAGCGGTGGCCACTTGTCTGGCGTCGCCCGCCGTCCGCGCAAGGATCGCGCGGCGGCCGGAGGGCGGGTGATGGTGTCGCCCGGGTTCGCAGTTACTGTCGGCGATGACCGGCGTATCGGGTCCGGGCCGCCGGTGCCGTAGGGCGCCAGAGTATCGGCAATGGTGTGCGCAGAAAATCAGCGAGTTGCGTCAGGGCGCGTCACTGGTACGGGGCGGGTGGCGGAGTTTGTGAAACCGCTCTACTGCGGCGCTTGCAACGATGACGCACATCGGCAGTCCGGCACGCCATCGCGACAGGTTGGCGCGTAAACCTCGCGGCAGGCTGCGTCATTCACTGCGTTCAGCGCAGCGTCCTGAAACTCGCGCGAAGCTCTTCCGATAGCGCTTGAGGCTGCTCCCACGCTGCAAAGTGCCCACCTTTCGACAACCGATTGAAGTGAACCAGCCTGGGATAAGCGGCTTCCGCCCAACGCTTCGGCGCAGCGTAGATCTCGTCCGGAAAGACGCTGACGGCCACCGGAATCACAACATGTTTCGGGGCAAAGAAGCTCAGCTTGCTCTCCCAGTACAGTCGCGCCGATGAAACGGCCGTGTTCGTCAGCCAGTACAACGTGACGTTGTCGAGAACGTCGTCTCGTGTGAGCCCTTCAGACTCGCCATTGAAGACGCGTGTGATGAGTGCGAGACCCGACGCGTCGTGGTCCAGCATCCACGCGGCGAGGCCGATGGGCGAATCTTCGATCGCATACAACGTCTGCGGCCGGTTTGCCATTTCCTGCGCGTAACCGAGCCCGTGCTTGTAGAAGAAATCGAGTTGGTCGAACGCGTGTTTTTCATCGGACGAGAGTCCGGACGGTGCCGGATCGCCGAATTTCAGTGCCGTCGCGATGTCGTCCGGCACGGTCGCCGGCATGTTGGTGTGAATGCCGAGCAGCCCCGGCGGCTTCAACAGGGCCATTTGCTCCGTGACCGCATTTCCCCAGTCACCGCCTTGCGCGACGTATCGCTCGTACCCGAGACGTTGCATCAGCACGACCCACGCGCGCGCGATGCGCTGGGGATCCCAGCCGGTCGTCGTGGGTTTGCCCGAGAAACCGTACCCCGGCAACGACGGAATCACGACGTCGAAAGCGTCCGACGGCGACCCGCCATGCGCTGTCGGATTGGTAAGGGGATCGACAATTTTCAGCTGTTCGACGATCGAACCCGGCCAGCCGTGCGTGACAATGATCGGCAATGCGTTTGGATGCTTCGACCGCACATGAATGAAGTGAATGTCGAGCCCGTCGATCTCGGTAACGAATTGCGGCAACGCGTTGAGCGTTGCCTCGACCTTGCGCCAGTCGTATCGCGTCGCCCAGTAGTCGGCGAGCTTTTGCATCGTCGCAAGTTGCACACCCTGCGACGTATCGTGCACTGTCTCGCGCTCGGGCCACCGGGTTGCCTTGATGCGTCGCCGCAATTCGACGAGTTGAGACTCCGGCGCATGCACGTGCAACGGCCGGATCGCGGTTTCGTCGCCGCCGGCCGACGTGGCGATGTCGCCGACAGGTCTATCGGCCCCGGCGAAGGTGACCGCATTGAACGAACCCGCCACGGCGGCTGCCACTACGACGCCCATGAAATGACGGCGCGATGTGGCCGTCGGAGAAACATCAGTTGACATACGAACTCCGGTTTTCAGCATGGAAAGTCGGTGAATCAATCAATACGGCGCGCGCGTCTATCGATTGCGTTTCATATCAGGACTACTTATTGATGTGCATGAAAAATACAGCCTCGTTTGCCACGCTTACGCGAGATACCCCGTTACGCCATCCCAAAGCAGTTTTACCGCGGCCACCACCAACAGTCCGTAGCAGGCTCGATAAACCTGGCGCTGATCGAGTTTCGCGTGAAGTCGCCAACCGGTCACGACACCGGCAGGAATCGCACAGAGGCAGACCGCCATCACGATCCAGACATTGCCCGTCGGCCTGGCCAGAAGCAGCCATGGCACTGCCTTGGTCGCGTTCCCTACGGTAAAGAACATGCTCGTGGTCCCCGCATACACTTCCTTGCTGAGACCAAGAGGCAGCAGATACATGGCGAGCGGCGGCCCGCCCGAATGCGCGACCATCGTGGTCACGCCCGAAGCGAGACCGGCCGTGATCGCCTTCGGCCTGGAACGCGGACGAACCGTCAACGCTGCGCCCGCGCCCAACCATAATCCGACGAAGATCAGCGTAATCGCCGCCATCACGATCGCGATCGCGCGGTGGTCGAGGAGCCGGAAGGTCAGATAACCGACGCCGATGCCGGTCACGAGCCCCGGCAAAAGCAGGATCAGGTCCGGCTTCGACCATGTCGAAGGCTTCCAGTACCGCAATGCGAACAGATCCATTGCGATGAACAGCGGTGCGAGCATTCCGCCCGCGGTAACCGGATCCATCACCAACGACAGCAGCGGAATACCGACGATAGAAAAGCCGCCGCCGAAGGCCCCTTTCATGAACGAGATCAGGAACACACCAGCAAAGGCGATCAGTAGCGTGATGAATGTCAGTTGCAGATCCATCCCGGTCGACGAAATCATCACGATGACCTCGCGCGGTCGGCGTCACACCCGCCCGACAGGCGTGAAGATCCCGTCGTCCTTCCCGCATAGGCGGGACGGGCAGTAATCGAGGCGGTGAAAGGCATATTGCGTCTCCACGAATGCTCCGAGGTCAATGCGGCGCCTGAGCGGATTTCGCCGAAACGACGCGCATGCACATTGGCCGTAGAAGCTTTGCAATCCCGGTACAATCGGGCGGTGAAGACAGAATGCACCGGCCCAATACTCGGTGCAATAAAAACATTGAACTCGGTGCAATTTACATTGAACTCGGTACATTGAATGTCAAAGTCGGAATACCTGAAGTTGGCCGACACGATCGCCGCAGAAATTGCCGACGGAACGCTCAGGCCGGGCGACCGGCTTCCTCCGCAGCGGAATTTCGCGGACCAGAGAAAGATCGCCGTGTCGACGGCCAGCAGGGTTTATGCAGAGTTGTTGCGCCGAGGACTCGTCGTCGGCGAGGTAGGGAGGGGAACGTTCGTTTCGGGCGACGCAAGGCGCGGAGCAGCAGCGCCAGGCGAACCGCGGGACGTACGGATCGATCTGGAGTTCAATTACCCGATCCTTCCCGACCAAACGACACTCATCGCGAGAAGCCTGAGCGGGCTCGAACGAGCTGCGGAACTCGCGAGCGCCTTGGGTCAGGCAACAAGCAGTGGAACGCCCGCCATCAGGAACGTCTCTGCCGCCTGTCTGGCGCGCAATGGTTGGGCGCCTTCTCCCGAGCAACTGGTCTTCACGGGGAATGGGCGGCAAAGCATCGCCGCCGCGGTCGGCGCCATTGTGCCGACGGGCGGCCGCTGCGGCGTCGAAACGCTGACCTACCCGTTTATCAAGGGCATCGCTGCGCGGCTGGGTATCACGCTGGTTCCGCTCGCGATGGACGAAGGCGGCGTGCGCCCCGACGCCGTGCTCAAAGCGCACCGGGAGGCGAATCTTTCGGCGATCTACATTCAGCCCGCCATCCAGAATCCGTTGGGCATGACGATGAATGCGGCGCGACGGGAAGATCTCTTGCGCGTCGTGGAAACGCTCGGCATTCCCGTCATCGAGGACAACGTGTACGGCTTCCTCGACGACGAGCCGCCGCTGGCGGCGCTCTCACCGGACAATTGCGTCGTCATCGACAGCCTTTCGAAGAAGGTCGCGCCGGGGTTGACGCTGGGATTCGTCGTGACGCCGCGTCGGCTGCGTGAAACCGTGATGGCGTCGGTGCGCTCGGGCGGATGGACGGCATCGGGATTTGCGTTTGCGGCCGCACAGCGCTTGATGAGCGACGGTACGGTTGCCGAACTCGCACGACTGAAACGCGTCGACGCCGTAGCCCGTCAGAAGCTGGCCGCCGACCGTCTGTCGGAGTTCGATATCCAGACGAACGGAAAATGCTTTCATCTGTGGTTGACGCTTCCGGCCCATTGGCGCTCGCAGGCGCTAGTCGCTGCCGCAGCCCGGCGAGACATCGCGTTGACGCCCTCGACCACCTTCGCAGCCTCGCCCGGCCATGCGCCGAATGCCGTCAGGCTCGCGCTTGCGGCGCCGACAATGGACCAGCTCGACGCCGGTCTGCTGACACTGAGCGGGATCCTGAATGCAAGAGAAGAGGATTTCGATTCGACCGAATGAAGTCATTGCGCGCTTCTCCCGCTTATCGTCGATCTTGACAAGCGAATCCTCCGCCATCCGGCCAGCACGACACTTCGTCAGGCCCCCACCCTCCACAACAACTTCTGCCTACTCCGCATCAGTAATTCCCAGCTCACCCAACAACCACGCCTTGAACGTCTCGAACGCGTCGTGCCGCTCCGGCCTTTTCGGGTACACGAGGTAATGCCCGACGTACTCCACCTCCCGCGTGGACCCGGCAAGCGGCCTCACCAGTTGCCCCCGTTGCAACTCCCGCTCCGACAGAAGCGTCGATTCCAGCACGACGCCCAGGTTGTCGACCGCGGCGGCGATTGCCATCGCGCTGCGGTCGAAGCGCAACCCGTAGTGCGTCGGCGGCGGTAGCCCGTTGGCTTCGAACCACCCTGCCCACTGATACATCTGCACTTCGCACTGAATCAAAGGCAAGTGATAAAGATCCTCCGGTTTGCGTATCTGTTCGGCCAGCGCCGGCGTGCACAACGGCGCGAGGCCTTCCACCGCCAGCGGAATCTTCTGGTGCGGCGACGGCCGCGGTTCCCCATAGACGATGTCCAGATCGAAGTCATCGTCGAACCGCGCGTACTCCGTACTTGCCGAGAAGCGCAGGTCGATATTCGGATGGTCCCGCACGAAGCCCGCCAGCCGCGGCAACAGCCATTGCGTCGCAAAGCTGGGCGCCGTATGCAGGCGCAGCGGCGCGCGCTCCTCCTTCGTCAACAGCGCAAAGCCGCGCTGCATCTCGTCCATCCCGCGCTGAATGTGCTCCATCAACATCGCACCTTCGCGCGTCAGTCGGACCTCTCTCGTACTTCGCTGAAAGAGTCGATGGCCGAGCAAGTCTTCGAGCTTGCGTACGGAATGGCTCACGGCGCTGGGCGAAAGGCTCAATTCGCGCGCAGCGGCGGCAAACGAAAGCAGACGGCCGGCAGCCTCGTAAACCCGGATGTAGGACAGCGGCACCTTGCGGAAAACGTTCATGGGCGGTGATTCATGAATGGTATTCATCGCCTGTTGCAATCTTTTCTTTTGTCAGGCGCTCCGGCTCAAGCATACAGTACGTTCACCTCGTTGCCACACCGCCCGATTGCTGAACAGGAGACACCTTCAGCCGTCGACGGTTGTCGAGGTCGACGATCCCCTCTTCCGCAGGAAAAGCCATGACAACGACGACTGAGCTCGAGCCGCAGGCCGACTCCACACTGCTGGCGAACCTCGCCGATCACGCGTATCGCATCCGACGCTACGCGCTGCGCATGGGCGAGGTGCAAGGCCAGGGCTATATCGGTCAGGCCCTCGGGCTGGCCGACGCCCTTGCCGTGACCTGGTGCCACGCGATGAACACCCGGCCCGACGATCCCGAATGGGAAGGCCGTGACCGGTTCCTGCTCTCGCACGGCCACTATGCGATCGCGCTCTACGCCGCGCTCATCGAAGCCGGCGTGATCCCGCCCGAAGAGCTGGAGACGTACGGGTCCGACGACAGCCGTCTGCCGATGTCGGGGATGGCGACCTACACCCCCGGCATGGAGATTTCGGGCGGCTCACTCGGCCAGGGCCTGACCATCGCGGTCGGCATGGCGCTGGGCCTGCGTCTCAAAGGCAATCCGGCCTTCGTCTACAACTCGATGTCGGACGGCGAGCTCGATGAAGGCGCCACCTGGGAAGCCGCGCTGTCGGCCGCTCATCACGGCCTCGGCAATCTCGTCGTGATGGTCGACATCAACCGCCAGCAAGCCGACGGCCCGTCGCACGACGTGCTCGGCTTCGAGCCGCTCGCCGACAAGTGGGCTGCGTTCGGCTGGCACGTCGAGCGCGCAAACGGCAACGATCTGCCCGCGCTCGTCGAAGCGTTCGACCGCGCCCGTGCGCTCAAGGAAGCGAAGCCGCGTGTCATTCTGCTCGACACCCTGATGGGCAAAGGCGTGCCCTTTCTCGAAACCCGCGAAAAGAATCACTTCATCCGTGTCGACGCAGAAGAGTGGCAACAAGCGATCGCCGTGCTCGACCAGAACCACCTGCACAGCAAGCAAGGAGACAACGCATGAGCGCCGTCGCTGAGAAGAAACCCCGCCTGACCACGTCGGCGATGATCGCGTCGATTGCATCGGAAGGCCAGAAGACACGCTCCGCCCCGTTCGGACATGCGTTGGTCGCCGAAGCGGAGAAACGGCAAAATATCGTCGGCATGACCGCCGACTTGTCGAAGTACACGGACCTGCACATCTTCAATCAGGCGTTCCCCGAGCGGCACTTTCAGATGGGAATGGCCGAGCAGCTTCTGATGGGCGCGGCCGGTGGAATGGCCAAGGAAGGCTTCATTCCGTTCGCGACGACCTACGCGGTGTTCGCGACACGGCGCGCGTACGACTTCATCCATCAGATCATCGCCGAGGAAAACCTCAACGTGAAGATCTGCGCGGCGCTGCCCGGCCTCACGACCGGTTATGGCCCGAGCCACCAGGCGACGGAAGACCTGGCGCTGATGCGGGCGATCCCCGGCATGACGGTCATCGATCCCTGTGACGCGCTCGACACCGAGCAGGCGGTCGCCGCGATCGCCGCGCACCACGGCCCGGTCTACATGCGTCTGTTGCGCGGCAAGGTCCCTGCCGTGCTGGACGACTACGACTACACCTTCGAGCTCGGCAAGGCCAAGATGCTGCGCGACGGGAAAGACGTGCTCATCATCTCGTCCGGGATCATGACCATGCGCGCGCTGGAAGCGGCGCAGGCGCTCGACGACGGCTCGGCAAGCGTGGGCGTATTGCACGTGCCGACGATCAAGCCGCTGGACGAAGCGACCCTCATCGAGCAATGCAGGAAAGACGGGCGTCTCGTCATCGTCGCGGAGAATCACAGCGTGATCGGCGGGCTGGGCGATGCGGTGACGAGTGCGCTCGTGCGCCACCGGGTATTGCCCGAGTTTCGTCACATCGGCCTTCCCGACGCGTTTCTCGACGCGGGCGCACTGCCGACGCTGCACGACCGCTACGGCATCTCGACCACGTCGATCGTCGAGAGCATCAAGACGTGGCTGAAGTAATCCAGGGAGCCAGGACAATGAACGTGACATTTATCGGGATAGGCGCGATCGGCTTGCCGATGGCCCTCCAGGTGCAGCGGGCGGGACACACCGTCACCGGCGTCGATCTTTCCAGCCGCGCCCGTGAACTTGCCCAGGACAGCGGCCTTGCGGCGGTGGAAAGCTTCACCGCGGCCCCGACGGCTCAGGTCGTCGTCGCAATGGTCGCGACGCCCGAGCAATTGGCCGCCCTCGTCGACAGCGTCGGCAAGGCGGTGGAAGGTCAGACGTGGGTCGTGATGTCGACGGTGGGCCCGGATGCCGTGCGAGAACACGGCCAGCGCCTGATCGCGGCAGGCGCCCGTGTCGTGGATGCGCCCGTTACCGGCGGCACGGCCCGCGCGCGGACCGGTGAACTGGTCATCTTCGCGTCGGGCGAGCGGGCGGACATCGACGCGGTGCGCCCGGTGCTCGAAGCGATGGGCAGCGTGCGCATCACCGGCTCGAAGCTCGGCGACGGTCAGGCAATCAAGGTGGTCAATCAGCATCTCTGCTCCGTTCATATCGTCGCCGCCGCCGAAGCGCTCAGCCTCGCGCGCGCGCTCGGGCTGGACCCGGCTGCGGTGCTCGAACTGGTCGAAAAAGGCGCGGCCGGCTCGTGGATGCTGTCGGACCGCGGCCCCCGCATGCTGCAAGGCACCGACGTGACCGTGACGAGTTCGATCAACATTTTCGTGAAAGACAGCGATCTCGTGGCGGCTGCCGCTCGATCCTGCAACGCGGATGTTCCGCTGCTCTCGATCGCGAACGCACGATACAAAAAAGCGGCAAACGACGGGCTCGGCCTGCGCGACGACAGCCGCGTGATCGAAACCTGGCACTGAACGCTGCACCGTTCAGCTTCCACTTCGTGTGAAGCGCACGTAGAAGCGTAACGCGACCCGGCCGCCCTGCAAAGGAAAGACGGCCGCAAAGATACAGGAGACGAAATCCATGAGTACACACAAGCAAGGCCGTGCGGTCAAAGTCGCGGTGGCGTCGATGATCGGGTCGGCGGTCGAGAGCTACGACTTCTTCATCTACGGGACGGCTGCCGCAGCGTGGTTCGGCAAGATCTTCTTCCACACGAACGAGCCCATCGTCGGGATCATGGCGGCGTTCGCGACGCTCGCCGTCGGTTTCCTCATGCGTCCACTCGGCGGCTATCTTGCCGGACACTATGGCGACCGCATCGGCCGCAAGTCGGTGTTGTTCTGGTCGCTGATTGCAATGGGCGGCGCAACCGTGCTGATTGGTGCGTTGCCGACCTACGCGCAAGCGGGCGTCGTCGCCCCCATCCTGCTCATCCTCCTGCGCATGGTGCAAGGCATCGGCTTTGGTGCGGAATGGGGCGGCGCCGTGCTGATGGCGTGCGAGCACGCACCCGAGAAGCGCCGCGGCTTCTTCGGCGCGGTGCCGCAACTCGGCATCCCGCTCGGCCTGCTGCTGGCCAATGGCGCGTTTCTGCTGTCCGGCGCATTGCTCGAAGGCGACTGGGTCTGGCGCACGCCGTTTCTGTTGTCGTTCGTGATGGTCGCGATCGGCATCTTCATCCGGATGAGCGTGTCGGAATCCCCTGAATTCGAAGCGGTGAAGGCCGAGAACAAGGTGATGAAGCAACCCGCGCTGGAAGTGATCAAGAGCGACTGGCGCAGCATTCTGAAAATCATCGGCCTGCGCATGGCGGAAACCGGCGGCTACTACATCACGACGAGCTTCATGCTGTCGTATGTGGCGCTCGCGCATGTGTCGACGACACGGCACATCCTGTGGGGCACGCTGATCGGTTCTGCACTCGGGCTCGCGAGCCATCTGATTTATGGCGCATTGAGCGACAAGATCGGCCGGCGCCCCGTGTTCATGATGGGTGCGCTGTTCACGATCGTCTTCGGTGTGCCGATGTTCATGCTCATCAACACCGGCGCGGTGATGATGGTGATCGTCGCAATCGCGTTGTCGCTGTTGTTCAGCCACGATCCGATCTTCGCCGTCGAGGCAAGCTGGTTCTCCGAGCAGTTTCCGGCCAACGTGCGCTCGTCGGGCATTTCGCTGGGCTACAACGGCGCGTCGGTCGTCGCGGGATTGCTGCCGATCGTCGCGACCTTCATGTACGGCGCGTTCGGATGGATCGGGCCTGCGCTCATGTTCTCGTCGCTGGGCATCGTGTCCGCCTGCTGCGCACTGGCGATGAAGGAAACTGCGCCAGCCGTTGTCGAGAGAAAGACGGCCGCTGCAACGACCGAGCGCCGATTTGCCGCATAGGCGGGCTGTTTCGACCGAGGATCGTTGAGCCCGCTTGACGGCGGGCTTGACGTTTCATGCCCCGACAACTGTTCGGGAGCCTATACAGCGCAGTCGCGGTCGTTTGGTCGCACGGTCACAAAGCCGTGGCACCCGTCGCACGGACTCCCGCGCCCGACGGGTGCGTGATCCGCCACCCTTGGCTCACGCGCGAATGAGCCGGTGCAGGCGCCGAACCTGGGTCAATGCCTGCTGCGCCGACGTCAGGTTCGTGAAGCCGAGCAGCATCGCGGGCGGCATCCGTCCGCCCGGGCTCCAGTCGTTCAGCGGCTGGATCGCAAACCCCTGCAGGTCGGCCATGCGTGCGACGGCACGATCGTCGACCGTCGTGCGCCAGTAGGCGGTGACATGCAGGCCGCCCGCGCGGGGCGGAATGTGCAGCGTATCGCCGAAGACCTTGACCAGCGCATCGATCAGCCACGCGCGGCGCGTGGCGTAGAGCGTGCGCATTTTCTTCAGGTGGCGTGCGAAGTGCCCTTGCTCCATGAAGTCGGCGACGACGGATTGCATCAGCATCTGGCCGCTTCCGCCGAGCCAGCCGGCAGTCTCGCGGAAAGCGTCGACCTGCCCGTCGGGAACGACGAGATAGCCCAGCCGCAAGCCCGAATACAGCACCTTGCTGAACGATCCGGTGTAGAGCACGCGGTGGTGGCGATCCAGGCTTTTGAGCGCGGGCAGCGGGCGGCCGTGGTAACGGAACTCGCTGTCGTAATCGTCCTCGACGATCCAGGCCCGCTGCCGACGGGCCCAGTCGAGCAACGCGAGGCGTCTCGGCAGCGACAGCGCGACACCGAGCGGGCTTTGATGGGTCGGGGTCACCACGGCAAAACGCGCGTCGTCCGCACGGCGTCGCCCCGCTTCCACGCACAGGCCGTCGTCGTCGACCGGCACCGACAGGAGCCGCATCCCCGCGTGCTCGAGCACGCGGCGTGCATGGATATAGCCCGGGTCCTCGAACCAGCCGGTGTCGCCCGGGCGCAGCAGGGTCCGGCAGATCAGATCCAGCGCACCGCGATACCCCGCGGTGATGAAGATCTGCGCCGGCGCGCAGTCGATGCCGCGCGACACGCCGAGATAGGCGGACAGCGCACGCCTCAGCGCGGCATGCCCCTGGGGCGGCGAAGAGTCCAGCGACGGCACCGCCATCTCCCGCACATGACGCCCGGTCAGCCGTATCCACGGCATGCGCGGAAACGCATCGAGCGCGGGAATGCCCATCTGAAACGGTTTCGGCCCGCTCGCCGCCGGATCGCCGCGCGGCGGCTCGTCCGGCCCGGGCGCGGTGGCGCGCGGCGCGCGGCCACGCGGCAACTGCGGCGACACGACGGTGCCGGCCGGCCCGCGTGCGACCAGATACCCTTCGCCGATCAGGATCTGATAAGCCGCCTCGACGGTGCCCCGTGCCAGGTTGAGTTCGCTGGCCAGGCTCCGTACCGACGGCACGCGCTTGCCCGGCGCCAGCCTGCCGGTCTCGATCGCATCGCGAAAGCGCCGGACCAGCTGCCGATAGACCGGCATGTCGAGATGACGGTCCGGCATCAGATCGTCGAAGTTCATGTCCCAGTCAAATAGTCACTTTTTGGACCTTCAGGATACGCCATCCGCTTTGTACAGTAACGACGTTACCGTGGAGCAATCGAGATGCCGGAGATCCATTTGAAACGCGCCGTGACGGACAACGATTACCGGTCGGCGTTCGACGTGATGCGCGAGCTGCGCCCGCACCTGACCGATTCCGATGCGTTCGTGCGGCAGATGCACCGCCAGTCCGAACAGGGTTATGTCCTGCTGACCGCGCGGCACGGCAGCCCGGACGGTGCAGTCCTCGCGCTGGCCGGATACCGTCACGTCGAAAACACGCTGTACGGCCGCTTCGTCTATGTCGACGATCTGGTCGCCACCGAGCACGCGCGCAGTCAACGGCTGGGCGAGCGGCTGCTCGATGCGGTGCGCGACGACGCGCGGCAACACGGCTGCCGGCACCTGGTACTGGATACCGGCCTGTCCAACGCGCTCGCGCAACGTTTCTATTTCCGCCAGGGGCTGTTGTCCCGCGGCATGCATTTCAGCCAGTCTCTACAGGCGCTTTGATGAACAACCTTCTTTTTGTCGACGCCAGTCCGCATGGCAGCCATTCGCAGGGCGCACGCCTTGCGCACGAAGCGATCGCGCACTGGCAGGCGACCCACCCCCACGCACGTGTCGTGTCGCGCCGCCTCGGTCAACCCGGGTTGCCGTCGCTATCGGCCGACTATGCGCATGCGGTGGTCGCGCGGCAGCCGGATTCCGATCCCGCGCTGGCGTACTCCGAACAACTGATCGCGGAAGTGGAACAGAGCGACGGCGTGTTGATCAGCACGCCGATGCACAACTTCACGGTACCGGCCGCGCTGAAGCTGTGGATCGATTTCGTGCTGCGTATCGGCCGCACGTTCACGGCCACGCCCGAAGGCAAGTTCGGACTGCTAGCCGATCGCCCCGTGCTCGTGCTGGTACGCTCCGGCGGCATCTGCACGGGGCCAGCGGCACGGCAGCCCGATTTCCTGACGCCGTATCTGAAGCAGGTGCTGGCCGTCATCGGCCTCTCGACCGTCGATTTCATCTACCTCGAAGGCATTGCGCCGCACGAAGCAGCGATCGAGGCGGCACGTGACCAGTTGGCCGCGTCGACCCTGTTGGCTCGACGCGCGACGGAACCGGCCTGAATTCGCCGGACTCCGGCGTTCGCATGCGTTACCGACGGAGGCCGACGGAGGCCGATCGGGCATCCCGAGCAGGGCGCGTCACCGTCACGACGCCTCCCGCCCCATCCTGCGCGCCATCGCCGGGCTCACCGCATGCACCGGATCGAACCCGAAGAATGCGAGCACGTGGCGCGCGACGTCGTCGCGATCGTTGTCCGCACAGATCATGTGGTAGCTGTTCTCCAGCACGATCCCGCGTGCGTCGGGCATCTTCGCGAGCAGGAAATCGGCCGAGCGCAGGCTCGTCAGTTCGTCCTCGCGCGCATGCAGCACGAGCGTCGGGCACGGCGTGCCGGCCGCGGCGTCGCGCGCCCAGCCGCGCATCCGGTCGACCTGCCGCACGCACGCGAGCGGCACCCACGCATAGTGGAAACCGTCCTCGCGCTCGAACTTCTTCTTCACGATCGCGCGGATCGTCGCGTTCTTGATGCCGAACGGATCGCCTTCCTCGACGCGCATCCGCTCCGCGACACCCGGCACGCGGTACAGCACGTGGCGCAACGCCCGATACCACGGCGTCGACCAGCCGTCGATGAACACCGGCGCGGCCAGCAGCGCGAGCCGGCCGCGTGCATGCTGCACGCGATGGCACAGCAGCAGCGCGACCAGCGCCCCCATGCACATGCCCGCGACATGCAGCGTGTCGTATTCGTTCTCCAGCGCGCGATACTGCTCGGTCACCGCGTCGAGCCACGCCTCGGCGCGCACGCCGACCAGATCCTCCGGCTGCGTGCCGTGCCCCGGCAGCGTGATCATGTGGGTATCGGCGCCCGCGCGCCGCATCGCCTTGTGCAGCGAACCGAGATCGTATTGCGTGCCGCCGAGCCCATGGATCAGCAGCACGCCCGTGCGGGCCGTCATGATGCGTCTGCGCTCATTCGTCCGCCGGCCACACGCGTTCGAGCTGCCAGACGCCCGCCACCACCGTCACGTCGACGTTCGAATCGAGCAGCGGCGCACCGTGATCGGTGATCGTCTGCGTGCCGCCGTCGCGCTGCACGACACGCAGCGACAGCGACGCGCGATCCTCGCCCGCGATCTCCGCATTCCAGTAGTCGCGCAGCGCATCGCGGTCGCCCGGCTGCACGCGTTCGAGCACGAGCGGCACGCTCGCGATCTGCGACGCGTCGACGCCGACGCCGAACACGCGCTCGACGTCGCCGCTCCACTCGATCCAGCCCGACGCCGGATCGAGCACGTACGCGATCTGGCCGGCGCTCGCGAGCGCGAGTTCCATGTTGTTCCGGAGCACCGCCGCATGCTCGTGCACGCGTTCGCGCGTGGTCTTCAGCGTGCTCACCGTCAGCACCAGCAGCGACGCGACCGCCAGATAGAGTTGCGCTTCGAGCAGCGCGCTGCCGTAGTGCTCGTGGAACGACGAGAACGGGCCGTCGCCCTGCGCGGTCTGCTCGATCACGATCAGCGCGAGCACCAGCACCGACGACGAGCCCGCGCGGCCGCCGAGCAGCAGCGTCACCGCGACGGTGAGGAACAGCGGGATATAGGTGAGCGCGAAGCCGGCGCCGGTGCCGAATTTCCGCGACGTGTCGCCGTCGAAGATCACCAGCGCGACGACGGCGAGCAGCACGAACGACACCAGGCCGAGCACGAGGTCGAAGCGCTCGTGGTCGCCCGAACGGTGCGCGCGAAAGCGCGACCATGACGCGAGCACCGGCGTGACCAGCAGCACGCCGACGAAATCGGACGCGGCCCACACCGACCACACGTCGAAGAACGGCGCGCCCTTGACCACCGTGTACCACGCCGCGCCGCCGATCGCGCCGACCACGCCCGCGATCAGGCCGGCGAGGATCACCGAGCGCAGGAAGTACAGCCCTTCGAGCGAAAAGCGCACGCGCTGGACGAGCCACACCGCAAGAGCGGCCGCGCCGACTTCGTCGAGCGTGAACAGCACCGCGTTGACGAGGCTGCCGTGTTCAATGCCGGTCAGCGCGAGCTGCCCGGCCAGGAACGCGGCGGCCAGCATCGGCCATTCGCGCATCGGCCGCAGCATGAACGCGCCGACCGTCACGCCGGCCGGCAGCCAGATGTAGCCCGTCAGCCGGACGGGGCCGTTGAACTCGTGCGAGATGTAGCCGGTCGCGAGATACAGCGCCGCCCAGAGCAGCGCGGCGACGAGGCCGGGCCGCGATCGTTTGGTGTCCATCGAGAATCCCTGTGTGCTGCGCCTGCGGTGGGCAGGTGCGCGATGTGCGAATGATAGGCGGACGGGGCGGGCCGGGGAATACCGGGGGCTGCAAGCGCGTGCGGCACGCCCGCCAGCTGGCTGGTTGTGACCGGGGAAATATCGGAAAAGTTCGGTGCGCGCCCGGTACGGCCGGGACACGTCGGAACGTCGTGCTGGTCGGATGGCCAAAATCATCCGCGGCCGGTGAATCGCATCTAGCATGAAAGACATCCGAAAGTATCCGCTTCAGGTATCGTCGACGTCATCGGCCCACTTTCCACATGACCACCCACCATGAAAACCGTCCCGGCCCGGCCGACATCGGTCCCCTCGGCGCCATGAGCCGATTTCGCGCCACCTACGACGGGCCCGCGCTCGAATCGTCGGAAATGGACGTGCGCGAACTCGCGCCCGCGCTGCTTGCCATCGGGGATCTGCTCGACGCGTCCACCCGCGCGCTGTGCGGCAATCAGGTCCGGCCGCAGGTGAACGTGCGCGGCAGCTTCAAGACCGGCAGCTTCGGTATCGACTTCACGCTCGCGACCTCGCTGCCCGGCCGCATGCGCGACATGCTGAGCGGCCACGAAGGCACGGCGCTCGCGAATGCGGTCACGATCCTCGACGAGCATCGGAAGATGGCGTTCTCGATCGTGTCGCTTGCATGCAAGGACGACAACAAGTGGCGGCTGTACGACGGCACGTCGACGATTCACGCGGCGATCACGGATGCCGGCTTCCTGTCGCGCGTGAACAATAGTCAGATCAGCTTCAGCAAGGGCGACGTGCTCCTGTGCAATGTCCGCATGCAGCAGTGGCAAACCTCGGACGGTGCAAAAACCGAATACGAGGTCACGGATGTGCTCGAACATCGCCCGGCCGGGCTGCAGATTCCGTTGCCGGGGCTTTGACCGGCTGCCGGCAATCGGCAATCATGCGCGTCGGGGTTCGGCCTTCCCGCCGGTCATCCCGAACGAACGAGCCCGCACGATGACACCTGCAATCCGCCTGCGCGCGGCGTCTGCCGCCGACCTGCCGTTTCTGCTGACGCTGCGCCGGCTCACGATGACCGAGCACCTGCAGCGCATCGGCGCGCCGACCGACGACGACGCGCACGATCGGCGCATTCGCGCGCACTTCGACGATGCGATGATCGTCTGCGAACGCGATGAAGCAATCGGCTTGCTGAAGGTGACCCGCGCCGCCGACGACTGGCATGTGCACCAGATTCAGGTCCTTCCCGAATGCCAGGGGCGCGGCATCGGCGCAGCCGTGCTGCACGCGCTGCTGACCGACGCGGCACGCGCGCACGTGCCGGTGTCGCTCAGCGTGCTGCACGGCAACCCGGCGCGGCGGCTCTACGAACGCTTAGGCTTTCGCGTCACGTCGGAAACCGAAACGAGCGCGACGATGATCTGGCGCGCGTGACGCCGGCGCGTCGACGCCGCGGCATTACTGCGTGATCTTTGCGTCCTTCACCAGGTTGCCGATCATCTGCGCACTCGCCTTCTCCACCGCGGCCGCCTGCAACTGCTGCTGAAGCGCCGGCTTCGCGGTCGCGAAGCCCGGCACCTGCGTCGGCCGCTTCGCATCGAGCTTCACGATCGCCCGCACGCCGTCGACCGGGATCGAATCGCTCGTCGCCGCGCCGACCTTCAGTTTCTCGAGCGCCTGCGCGATCGGCAGCGGCAAGCCGGACGTCCTGCCTTCCGTCGCCGGCGTGTGGAAGCTCACCCACGGCAGCTCGCCGCCGGCATCGCGGCTCGGCGCCATGCTGTACTGGCGCGCCAGCCCATCGAACGACTTGCCCGCCTTCAGCTCGCTCAGCACCGTCGCGGCCGTCAGCGGGTCCTGGACGACGATCACGCGCGGCTTGTACTCGTCCTTGCCGAGCGCGGCCACGAGTTCGTCGTAGCGTGCCTTGACCTGCTCGTCGGTCACCGGCTCGGGCTTCACGTTATCGCGCAGGTACAGCTGCACTTCGGCATTCGCCTTCGCCTGCTGCACCGCCGCCTTGACCTCGGGCCGGTCCGCATAGTTCGCCTTCTCGGCGGCCTGCTGAACCAGCACGCGCGTGATCAGCTGGTTCTTGATCGCCTGGCGGATCTGCGGCGAATCGGGTTGCCCGGACGCGCGCAGCAGCGCATCGACGTCGGCCTGCGTGATCGGCGTGCCGTTGACCGTCGCAACGGTCGCCGCGGTCTCTGCGTGGGCGGGTCCGCTCAGCGCGCCGACCAGCGCAGCGATCAGCAACAGGCGGTTCGGTGTCGTTTTCGTCTTCATTTTTTCGTCACTTCGGCTCAAAAAACGCGGGATGGGCGGCCGCGCAACTTCGCCGGCACGGCAACGCGCCGGCGCAACCATTCAGTCGATTCGGTTCATCGTCCTGGGCACACGCAGTGCCTGCCGATGCCGCTGCCATTGTGCCCGTAACCGGTTTTCCGCGTCGTGTGGTTGGAGCAGCCGCCCGGCGGACGGTGAGGCGCGCATTGCGCACGCCGCTCATTACGAACGCGCGATGTGGAAATTCTGTGGAAATTCCGTGGAAACACCGAGGAAATCGCGATGAACACCGTCACCGCTACGCATCCCCGGCCGCCGACCGAGGTCGAGGCGGCCGCGCATCCATCGTCGAAGTCAGGGCGTCCACCGGTACACGGTGATGCTGTTGCCCTTCACGTTGTTCTTCATCACCACGTACTCGCCGTTCGACCGGCGGTAGGCGCGGATGCTGTACATCGCATCGATCGCGCTGCTGGTATCGACGGTCGCCGGGCTCGCGTTGACCAGCGTGGTGTCGAGATGGCCGGTGGTGAGGTTGAACGCGTCGACGTTCGGCCACAGCGGCCCGCTGCTGCTGAACCAGTAGCCGACGAACAGATGGTTGCCCACCGCGTCGATCGATTTCGCGCCGCTGTGCGGCAGCGTGATCACCGGGTCGGGCTTCGTCGTGTTGCCCGCGCGCCAGCCGTGATACACCTCGATGCGCGTGCCGATCGACGTCCAGTCGTTGCTGCCGAGCGCGCCCTGCGCGAGCACCATCGTGTCGCTGTCCGCGAGATACACGATGCGCGTGAGCGGCTGGATGCTGTCGGGCACGCGGGTCGCGACGCCCGGCCCCCACGACGGCTTGCCGCTCACATCGAAGCCCGTCAGCGGGTAGTAGGTAATCGCGCCGGTCTTGTCGAGGCCGGCCCACACGCCGCCCTGGCTGTCGAGGCTGAAGCCGCTCGTCACGCGCCGCGTCGTGTTGAACGCGGAGCCCGGAATCGAGCCGTCCGGGATCGCGATGTAGCCGTTCGCCGCGTTGAAGTGGAAGAAGTAGAAGACCGGCGGGTTCTGGCCGGCCGCGACGAGAATCCGGTTCGCGCCCACCGACGTGAGCAGCCCGAAATGCTCGTCGCGCTGCGTATCGTTCATGTCGATGCGCGGATCGGCGGGATACGTGAACGGATCGACCGTGTTCGCGACGAACGTGCCGCCCGCGCCGCCGCGGTATACGTGCGTGGCGCCGTAGAACAGCGCGCCGTCCGTCACCGGGTCCGGCGCGGCGATGCCTTCGAAGTTCAGCGACTGCAGCGTCCAGCGCAGGCTGCCGGTGCTGCTGTACGCATGAATGTCGGTGGCGCCGTTGCGGCCGAGATCCCAGCTGCCGCCCCACGGATTGTTGAGCACGTAGAGATTGCCGCCGGCGTCCTTGCCGATCCCGACGATGCGCGTGAAACGCTGCGCGCCGACCTGCCCCTTGATGCCCGTCGTCGTGTCGAGATAGCCGCCGCGCACACCGAACGTGCCGACGAGTGCGGGCCGGCCCGCGATCGAATAGCGCTTGATGTTCTGGTCGGGGCCTTCGTCGCCCACCAGCAGCTGGCCGGCCGCCGCATCGACATACAGCGCCGCCGGCTGCGACCCGGCCGGCATCCGGATCGTGTTCAGCAGCGCGCCGGCCGCGCTGTAGCCGACGATCGCGCCCGCGCTTTTCTGCGCGACCCATACGTTGCCCGCGCCGTCCACCGCGAGGGCACCCGGCCCGGATACGCCGATGTCGCGCTGCCACACGCCGTCGGTGGTGAACACGCGCACGCGATTGCCGTAGAAGTCGCTCGCATAGAGCAGCGTGCCGGCTGTCGCAAGCCCGGTGACGACGTCGATGCGCGGCTGGTTGGTGGCCGCGCTGACCTGGATCACGCGATCGCGATACTTCGTCGCGCGGTTGTAGCGCCCCACCGCGCCGCTTCCATAGGTCTTGCCGGGCTGCAGCGCGACGAACAGCGACGTCGCGTTGCCCGTGATCGCGCTGCCCTGGAACTCCGAGTGCGCGCCGATCGAGCCGACGCTCTTGCCGTTCTGGTAGATCGCGACACCGCCTTCATCCTCGTCCCACATCGACGCCGTGTAGATCACGCCTTCGGGCGCGACCCACATCGCGCGCGCGACGTTGCCGACGTGCGCCGCGAGCGTGCCGTACGTGTTCGCGAGCCAGTCGGTAGTATTGCCTGCGTGAACGGCGGGGGGAATCGCGACGATCGCCGCGGCGAGCAGTGCAGCGTGAAACCGGTGTCTGGCGCCCATGACGGATGCTCTCCTGAATGGTGCGAACATTCAAATGAAGGGCCGGCCGGATGACTTGAAAACCGCGATGCATAAATTCTTCCCCTGAATCATCCGGCGCAGTCGGTATGACGTGCAGCATGCATTCGAGAATGCGCAGCGCGAGAATAGCGTCATATAAATCGAAAAAAATTGCGGATCGCTCGCGGCGCTGCGCTTTTCCCGGGTCTGGCGTCGATGACGTTGCGTTCGACGCCCGTGGCACCCGCGCGCGTCGACGGCGCGCGGGAGGGCGCGATAGTGAATGGTCACTTACATGCGGAAGCGGGGAGAGGAAAAATCAGGCCGATGCCTGTCGGAATATCGGCGCGTGTTTAACGACGGCCGATCGAAACGGCGAGCGTCGGTTTCGGAGAATCGGGGAAAACCACCCCATTCAACGCGGAATCATTTCGCCAAAGAAAAATCGCCGGCCTGAATCCGTATCGAATCCAGACCGGCGATCGTCCGCGACTGCGGGGCGGGCAGCACACCGCTACCGCTGCGCTGCAGCACCGCCGTGCATCATGCCGATGCTGACGTTTCCGGCACCTTCACCTGCATCGCGCGTCCGTTGTCCGGATCGTCGTCGCGCGGATCGTCGAGCTGCCCTTCCCACTTCGCAACCACGGCCGCCGCGATCGAGTTGCCGACCGCGTTGGTGGCCGAGCGCCCCATGTCGAGGAACATGTCGACGCCCATGATCAGCAGCAGCCCGGCTTCGGGCAGGTTGAACTGGTTCAGCGTCGCCGCAATCACGACCAGCGACGCGCGCGGCACGCCCGCCATCCCCTTCGACGTCACCATCAGCATCAGCAGCATCGTGATCTGCGTGCCCAGCGGCAGATGGATGCCGTACACCTGCGCGATGAACAGCACCGCGAACGTGCAGTACATCATCGAGCCGTCGAGGTTGAACGAATAGCCGATCGGCAGCACGAAGCTCGAGATCTTGCGGTTCACGCCGAAGCGGTCGAGCGCGTCCAGCAGCTTCGGATACGCGGCTTCGGAGCTCGCCGTCGCGAACGACAGCAGGAACGGCTCGCGGATCAACCGGATCAGCGTGAACGCGCGCTTGCCGAGGAACGTCACGCCGGCGAGCGTCAGCACGCCCCACAGCAGCGCCAGCGCCAGGTAGAAGCTCGCCATGAACTTCGCGAACGTGAGCAGGATGCCGAGCCCCTGGGTCGTGATCGTCGACGCCAGCGCCGCGAACACTGCGACCGGCGCGAACCACATCACCGCGCCCGTCACCTTCAGCATCACCTGCGCGAGATCGTCGATCACGCCGGTCAGGCGCTTGCCCGATTCGCCGAGCGCCGACAGCGCGGTGCCGAAGAAGATCGAGAACACGACGATCTGCAGGATTTCGTTGTTCGCCATCGCTTCCGCGATCGACTTCGGCACCAGGTGGACCACGAAATCCTTCAGCGTGAACGCGCCCGTCTTCAGGCCGAGCGCCGCATCGGATGCCGGCAGCGGCAGGCTCAGATGGCTGCCCGGTTGCAGGATCGTGGCGGTCAGCAGCCCGAGCAGCAACGACGTGAACGACGCGATGAAGAACCAGCCGAACGCCTTCACGCCGACCCGGCCCACAGCGCTGCCGTCGCCCATCTGCGCAATCCCGACGGTCAGCGTCGCGAATACCAGCGGCGCGATGATCATCTTGATCAGGCGCAGGAACACGTCGGACAGCAGCGACACGTAGCCGGCGACCTCCTTCGCCATGTTCGGATCGGGAAACGCGCTATGACAGGCGTAACCCACGGCGATACCAAGCATCATCGCGACAACGATGTACTTGGTGATGTTGTGCTTTTTCTTCATTAGTAATCCAAATCACAAAGCGTATGTTGCTAACGGCTGGCACAGCTTTCGCGCCCGGCTACGAATCGAAACCCACGTCTCTCTGGGTGCGACAAGTCCGCCGTTGGCGATCGCCATGGCGGACAAGGGGGGGCATTCTAACGCAAATGACACCCCGGCTTTCAAATCTGAAAGTCCGGCGGGTTGATTTGCGTCCGGATGTCGTCGAAATGGCGCGTTTTGTCGCGATTCCGTCCACTTCCTGTGACGTCGGCGGCGCAATCGGGCCGCCCCGCAGCGCGTGTCGGGCCTGCCACGGCTCACGCACCGGTGCAGGCGCCGTATCGCCGGGTTCCCGCACCCTCCGCCGTTGATGTGCTGCGCGTAACGACACCGCGAGCGATCGCGACACATTCTCACAAAGATGCGCAGACCTCGACACTACGACGCGTAATCACTCTGTAATATTTGGAAACGATTCGCGTTACCACGATGCCCCGGCGTCGCTGCGCGATCATGCGTCGGCCACGCGGAAGCGGGCCCGAGTCACGACTTTCAACAGATTGACGCATTCATTTTCTCAGGAGTCCTGCAAATGAATCCGCGAGTAACGGCGGCATCGCGATGAACATTCTGTATACCAACTTCCACGGCGACTACGGCGGCGGCCAGGACACCTACGTCCGCGATCTCGCTGCCGCGATGAGCCGGCATCATCGCGTGACCGTCGCGTCGCCGGAAGGCAGCCGCCTGTCGCGACTGTTGCAGGACAGCCCCGACGTGGCCATTTTCGACATGGAATTCAAGCCGCGCTGGAACCGGCTGTGCCACGAAATCGTCCGGCTGCGCCGCCTGATCGTCGACGAGCGCTTCGACGTCGTCCACGTCAACGGGTCCGCCGATCACCGGCAGGTGATGCTCGCGCTGCTCGGCTGCCGGTATCGGCCGGCCGTCGTGCTCACCAAGCACAACACCTATCGCGCCGACAGCTTCGGCAACGTGCTGCGCGCGCGGCTGGCAACCGACCACACCATCGCGGTCAGCGATTACGTGGCGGGCATGCTCGCGCTGCGCTCGCCGTACGGCAACGTCACGGTCGTCAAGCACGGCGTGCGCCGTCAGGCCGCGCAACGCCTGGCCGACGACGAAATCCGCCGCCGCAAGGCCGCGCTGTTCGGGCCGGCCGGCGCGGACGCGATCGTGCTGGGCAGCAGCGCCGGCACGGCGCCGGAAAAAGGCTGGATGGACCTGATCGCGGCACTCGGCCGCTTGCCCGAGCACGAGCGCGAGCGGTTTCGCGTGCTGCTGGTCGGCGCGGAGCCGTCCGGCGAGCAACGCGAGCAGCTCGCGCGGCACCACATGGCGTCGCGCACCGCGTTCACCGGCCGGCTCGACGACGTACGCGCGCCGTTCTCGATCATCGACGTGTCGTTCGTGCTGTCGTACCACGAGAGCCTGTCGTATGCGTGCCGCGAAGCGATGTCGCTCGGCTGCCCCGCGATCGTGACGCGCGTGGGCGGGCTGCCCGAGAACGTCGAGCCGGGCGTGGACGGCTGGGTCGTCCCGCCGCGCGAACCCGAAGCGATCGAGGCGATCCTGCGGGACATCGTGCGCGATCCCGCGCGCGTGCGCGCGATGGGACGCAGCGCGCGGCTGAAGGGCAAGCGCGAGTTCTCGTTCGAAAGATTCGTCGACGCGACGCTGTCCGTTTATCAGAAATCGATTCGACACAACCCGTATCGTCGGGTGACATCCTTGAGGTCCGTTTGATGGCAATGAACATCTGGAAGAAATACTGGGACTTGCGCACGCAGGAGTGCCCGTGCGACGTGCATTTCGTCGAATGGCTGGAAGCCGCGCGCCTCAGCGGCATCCGCATCTACCACTTCGGCACCGGGGGCCATCACCACGTGGGCGTGGAATGCGCGCGGCCGCACCTGAACAACACGGTGTTCGGCGTGACCGCGTCGCCGAAGGAATACAAGTCGTACGTCGAGCTCGTCACGCGGCAGCCGGAAGTGAGCAAGACCTATCTCGCGTATTTCGGCGACATCTATACGAGCAATTCGGATCTGCTGCCGGCGTTCGACGTCGTCACGCTGTTCCATCTGTGCGAATTCCGCGACGAGACCAACAGCCGCTACGGCGCGAAGACCGACGCGGACGTGCTCGACCTGTTCGCACGCCATACCGCGCGCGACGGACACCTGCTGTTCTACAAGGGCTCGTCGGCGTACCGGAAGGCCGAGCCGATCATCGCGCAATGGGCGGCGAATGCCGACTTCGCCGAAGTCGGCGACTTCAAGACCCTGCGGATTTTCCGCAAGGCCGCGTAGTTCTCCTCCCGCGATCCGCTCATGCTGCACGCCACGCGCTACCCGATCCTGATGTATCACCAGATCCGCACGCTGCCGCCGCCGTCCGACCGGTTGCGCGGCCTGAGCGTCGCGCCCGACGCATTCCGCCGCCAGATGACGCTGTTCAGCCGGCTCGGCTACCGCGGCCTGAGCGTGCGCGAACTGCAGCCGTACCTGCGCGGCGAGCGCAGCGGGAAAGTCTTCGGCATTTCGTTCGACGACGGCTTTCTGAACGTGCTGACGCACGCGATGCCCGTGCTGGACGAGCTCGGCTTCACCGCGACCTGCTACTTCGTCGCCGGCCGGTTCGGCGGCGAGAACGACTGGGATGCGGGAGCCGATACCGCGCGCGCGCCGCTCATGACGCACGCGGACATGCTCGCGTGGCGCGATCACGGCCACGAAATCGGCTCGCATACGCTCGATCACGTCGCGCTGTCGCACGTGCCGGCGCATGTGTCGGAGGTGCAGATCGTCGAATCGAAGCAACGGCTCGAGGCGTTGAGCGGCGAGCACGTCGAATCGTTTTGCTACCCGTATGGCGATCTGGACCCGCGCGTGCGCGACCAGGTCGCCGCCGCCGGTTACGGCAACGCGACGACGACCTGGCGCGGTTGCGCCGATGCATACGACGACCGATTCCTGTTGCCGCGGATTCCGGTCGCGGGCGGTGTCGGTGCGGTACGGCTGTGGTTCAAGTGCGCGAAGGCGCGGGTTCGGAAGCGCGGGTAGTGCGGCAGAACCCATCTTCCTGAGAGACCACACACTTGTGGGCTCTCAGAAAAGGTGTCGTTGGCCCCCTAGAGAGATCAAGGGCTCGGACATCTTTTTTGAGAAGCCTGCCTGCCCTTCGTCTCAGAAAAGATGTCCGTGGCCTCCGATATTCCCAGAAAAGTCGTCTTTGGGAATGTTGCCCGCCCGCGTCGGCGTGTCCCGACAGGACCGGGCGTCGAATCGACGGCGAAAATAAGCTGCACATTCGCGACCGAACCGTGCCCAGACCGCACGGTTCAGCACGCTATCCCGCACATACCACTCAGGATGCCACTGCACACCGAAGATCGGCGCCCTGATATGCGATACCGCCTCAATGGTGCCGTCGTCGGCATATGCATCGACACTCAATCCGTTCGCCAGGGCGGCAATGCCCTGCCCATGCAACGAGTTCACATGAGCGCGCCGACAATCCGGCGACATTGTCCGAATCACTTCGTCAAGCCAGCCTCCGCTCACCAGCTCGACCGCATGAGCGTCCCGATAGCGCTCCTCGAACGCCCCGTACAGGCGACTTCCGTCTCGAAGTTCGCGCTGTTCAGTTGTCTCGAAGATCCGGTCGCACCAGATCAGCGGTGCCAACGACGACATCGCATGCTGCGCGATCGGATCGATCATCAGATAAGCCCGCTCCCGATAACGGGACAACCACGCCTCCGGGTAGTTCGACAGTGTGCGGCCGCTCTTCAGTGTCCCGCCCGTCATTCGATAGTCCTGGTAACAGACATGGTCGAATCCCGCCAGCCGTCCAATGTCGACCAGCATCCCGCCCAGTTCGTCCATGCAAGTGCAACTGCCGATCTCGAACACCCTCTCAAGCATCCGCTCACGGCACCGACACGATGCGGACTCACGACATCCTTCGGCCCATAGAATGACGCGTTCGCTGGCTTCTCTCATAATTTTTAGAATTACTGATCAAGTTATTTTCGTGAGTCGATTCGATGAATTCCCAAGGTGCCCTCTATCCGCCTGCGATAGCAGGAAACGGCCCTGTCGCCGGATCAGAACACCCGCGTCGCAGACGGGACACGTGCATGCTGCTTGAGGTACGCGAGCGCATCGTTGATCGTCAGAACGTGCTGCTCCCCATCCCTCATTCGCAACGACACCTCCCCAGCCAGCGCCTCCTTGCGTCCTGCTATAGCGACGATCGGAGCGGCCAGTTCCCTTGCATCGAAGATCTTGCGCGGCAGGCGCTCGACGCGGAAATCCCTCAACACCCGACAGCCGATGTCTTCGAAGGCGAACGCCGCGTTGTCGGCAAATGCGCGGTCATCTTTCCCGATGTTCGCAACGACAATCTGGTCCGGTGCCAGCCAGGTCGGCAACCATCCCTCGTAGTGTTCGAGAAGAATACCGATGAACCGTTCGAGGCTTCCTAGGATCGCGTGGTGCAACATGACGGGCGTTGCCTTCGCACCGTCCTCTGCGACATATGACGCACCGAGCCGTTCCGGCAATACGAAATCGAGCTGGATCGTCCCGCACTGCCACTTTCGCCCTTGGCGGTCGAGCAGATGAAATTCGAGCTTGGGACCATAGAATGCCCCTTCTCCTGCCTGGATCGCGAAATCGAGACCTGCCGCGCGCGCAGCGGACGCCAGCATCGCTTCCGAGCGATCCCAGACCGCATCGTCACCCGCGCGGACCGCCGGCCTCGTCGACAAAGCCACATCGAATTTGCCAAATCCGAAGTCTGCATAGATCGTCTTCAGCAACACACAGAATCGTGCGACTTCAACCTCGACCTGATCCTGCATGCAAAGCACGTGAGCGTCGTCCTGCGTGAACGCACGGGCACGCATGAGGCCATGCAACGCCCCGGACGGTTCGGCCCGGTGGACCGCCCCAAACTCAGAATATCGGATTGGGAGATCGCGGTACGACCGACTGCCTTTTTTGAAAACCTGCACATGGCACGGACAACTCATCGGTTTGAGACAGTACGGATTGTTGTCACTCTCGAGAGAAAACATGTTTCGCCCGAATTTCTCCCAATGACCACTCTGTTCCCAGAGATCGCGCGAGACGATCTGAGGGGTCCGCACTTCAGAAAAGCCCGCCTGACGCATCCGGACTCGGATGTATTCCTCGACGACCCGGTAAAGAACCATACCGCGCGGATGCCAGAAGACGGCGCCCGGACTTTCATCCTGCTGATGAAACAGATCGAGTTTGTTGCTGAGCACTCGGTGATCGAAATCGTCCATCATGTTCTCCATTGACATTGATACCGGTCGACGGAGCACAAAAAAGCCCCGTCCGTTTCCGGCGGGGCTTGGGGATGGTTTGAGGCACTAACTTACGGCATGCAACCTCCCCCCGGCCCGCCGTTGGCGGTCGTGGTGGTGGTCGTGGTAGTCGTAACGAAAAGTGCGTTCATGTGGCTAATCTAGTCAACCTGCCAACGTCTGTCAACAAAACATTCGAATCCAGATGCGGCGTCAAAATTCCATGATTCGTTAATAATCCTCAAACGGAAAAATAAATGAAATGCGCGGAAATCATAATGAAATTTTCGTTAAATTAAACAAATTATGGCTTTAATCATGGACTGGAAGTTGTGAGCTGTCAGCAAAGGCGATCACTGACCCCAGGAGGCAACCTCGGTGGCCCACGATTTATTTTTCCGAAAATTCATATGGCAGCCTCTCGGTCTCTTTGCCTCGATTGCCGTTTGCTCAATGAGTTCGCGAAGATCGATCTCGTGCGCGGCGAACGCGCCGATGAGGGTCGCGATGACCGCGAGCGACTGCTGCACGCAACTTGGCCATCGCGTTCGACCATTACAACGAGAAGCATCCCCATAGCTCGCTGAAATACCGCTCGCCTCGCGAGTTCCGGCGCTCGATGGATTCAGCAACCTTAGTGTGACGCTGTGTCCGGTATTACAGGGGCAACTCCAGGAATGACGAATGAGTGCCTCCGATGCGCCAACGTCGATCTGACACCGTCGTTCAAACATTGCGTCATATGCCACCATCGTCAAATATTCTCCGATCATTTTCAGGCTGTGGATATGGATCGCATCCCTTACACGTGGGCGGTAGCCAATTATTCAAAGACAACTTATTGAGACTGCGGACATCTTTTCTGAGAGACAACACCAACATCTACGAAAGAAATCTCCCCGCCGCCCTCCTTCCCCGTACCGGCATCCATCCAT
Organism: Burkholderia metallica; assembly: GCF_001718555.1. Lineage (NCBI taxonomy): Bacteria > Pseudomonadati > Pseudomonadota > Betaproteobacteria > Burkholderiales > Burkholderiaceae > Burkholderia > Burkholderia metallica. The sequence continues at coordinate 79,418 of NZ_CP013403.1, read as the reverse complement.
CAAACCGTACCGGTACTGTACAGAAAACCGTCGCTACACTGATTCCATCCCAGCCTCGAACACGAATGGAGCCTTCGCGATGGAATTCCTCACACTCAGCGCGCTGCCCGCCGGCATGCTTTTCGCGCTCGTCACGTCGATCACGCCCGGCCCGAACAACACGATGCTGCTCGCCTCCGGCGTCAATTTCGGTTTCCGCCGCACGATGCCGCATCTGTTCGGCATCAGCATCGGCGTCGCGATCCTGATGCTCTGCGTCGGGTTCGGCCTCGGCGAAGCGTTCAAGCGCCTGCCCCTGCTGTATACGATCCTCGAAGCCGCGAGCGTGGTGTACCTGCTGTATCTCGCGTGGCGCATCGGCACGTCCGGCGAGGTAAAGGCGCACGGCGCCAAGCCGCGGCCGATGACGTTCACCGAAGCCGCCGCGTTCCAGTGGGTCAACCCGAAAGCCTGGATGATGGTGCTGACGGCCGCGACGACGATCCGCCTGTCCGCCGACTACGGGATGAACGCCGCATGGATGGCGGTCGTGTTCATCCTGATCGGTTTCCCGTGCATTTGCCTGTGGGCCGCGTTCGGGCTCGGCCTGCGCCGCTTCCTGTCGAATCCGCGCGCGCTGCGCATCTTCAACGTGACGATGGCCGTGCTGCTGATCCTGTCGCTGTACCCGCTCGTCGCGCACCTGCTGCCGCAGTGAGCGCTCACCGCGCGCCCGTTGAGATTCATCCGACGCAGGCGTACCCTTTCGGCATGGGCGCACGCAACCGCTTCCCCGGTTGCGCCGCCGCTGCCGGGAGAGTACCGATGAAGCCACAGCTGAGGGCCGGCGAACACATCGAGGGCATGCACTGGATTGCCGAGTATCACCCGCTCACGCACGAGATTCGCGTGCTGCGCGAGGACATCGAGATCGGCGTCTACTGCGCGCCGCCGACGATGTTCGGCGACGAGGAGGACATGGGCGCCGCGAACCTCGCCGATCATCGCAGCCGGGAGGCCGCGCTGCGCGCGTATCTGCGCAACTTCGTGAAGGAACACGACGCGGAGGAATAGCGGCAGCCAACGGCCGCCGCATCGGCGGGCCGGCGCGTCGCACCGGCCCGCGTTCGCTCAATGCCCGAGCGATTCGATCTTGCCTGCCGGCTGCGCCACGCCATGCGGGCGCGCCATCTGCTTGATCAGCAGCGCGACACACGCGAGCAGGCCCGCGACGGCAATCGTCGCGAACACACCGGCGAACGTGAAATGCCGGCGCGTCAGCTCGGCGACGAGGAACGATCCCGCAATCCCGCCGAATCGGCCGACGCCGAGCATCCATGCGACACCGGTGCCGCGCCCTTCGGTCGGATAGAACGCAGCGGCGAGCGCCGGCATCGACGATTGCGCGGTGTTCATCAACACGCCGGCCACGAACACGACCAGCACGAGCAGCCCGACGTTGCCGGCCGCCTGCCCGATCGCATAGACGCTCACTGCCGTCAGCGCGTAGCACACGGCGATCACGCGGTTCGCGTTGAAGCGGTCCATCAGCACGCCGCACAGCACCGCGCCCACGCCGCCGAGCGGGAACAGCGCGGAGATCAGCGTCGCGCTCTTCGGCGCCAGGCCGGCATCTTTCAGCAGGATCGGCATCCAGTTGATCGATGCGTAGAAGATCACGAGCCCCATGAAGTAAGCGATCCACAGCATCACCGAGCCGACGATGTACGGGCGCGACAGCACGACGCCGAGGCCCTTGCTACCGGTCTGCGGCGCGGCTTCGGTCATCGCGAACGAGCCTGCGTTCAGCGCATCGCGCGAGATGCGCGCGAGTGTCGCGCGGACCTTGTCGACGGCGTGACCGTTGGCGACCATGAAGCGCACCGATTCCGGCATCTTCAGCAGCAACAGCACGCCGAGCAGCAGCGGCGTCACGCCGCCGAGGATCAGCACGCTGCGCCAGCCGAAATGCGGAATCATCCATGCGGCGAGGAAACCGCCGAACGCGGCGCCGAGCGGGAAGCCGCAGAACATCAGGTTGATCACGGTCGCGCGGCGCTTGTCCGGGCAGAACTCGCCCATCATCGTGACCGCGTTCGGCATCGCCGCGCCCAGCCCGACGCCGGTGACGAAGCGCAGGATCGTCAGGTGTCCGATGGTCGTCGAAAACGCGGACATCAGGCACGCGATGCCGAACAGGAATACGGAGCCGAGCAGCAGCGAGCGGCGCCCGAGCTTGTCGGACAGCGGGCCCGACACGAGCGCGCCGCACGCGAGGCCGAACAGCGCGGCGCTCAGCACCGGTGCGAGATCGGGCTTGGTGAGGTTCCATTCACCGAGCAGCGACGGCGCGATGAAGCCGATCGCGGCCGTATCGAAGCCGTCGAGCAGCACGATCACGAAACACATGAGGAACACGAGCCATTGAAAACCGCCGAACGGCTGCTCGTTGATGAAGGTCTGGACATCGACCACGGGTGTGCGATTCATCGCTAGTCTCCTTGTCGGCCGGCGTTGTAACGCCAGTCCCATGCAACACCAATATAGATGCAAGAAGCGCGGCCTCCCAGCCGCGCCTTTCTTCTGTTCACGCGCCGATGCGCTGCCGGCACGATCATTCGATATCGACGGCCCGCCAACCGTCAGCGGGCCTCGAATCAGGATCGGTATACGCCCGGCACTCAACCGGCCGCATCCTGCTCCTTGAAGATTTTGTCCGCGAGATGGAACGCGGAGTTCGCGGCCGGCACGCCGCAATAGATCGCGGTCTGCAGCAGCACTTCCTTGATCTCGTCGCGCGTCACGCCGTTGTTGCGTGCGGCGCGCAGATGCAGCGCCAGTTCCTCGCCACGGTTCAGCGCCACCATCATCGCGATGGTCAGCAGGCTGCGCGTATGGCGCGGCAGGCCGTCGCGCGTCCAGATCTCGCCCCATGCATAGCGCGTGATCAGGTTCTGGAATTCGTCGGTCACCTCGGTGCGATTCTCGATCGAACGGTCGACATGCGCGTCGCCGAGCACCGCGCGGCGCACCTTCATCCCTGCTTCGTAACGTTCCTGGTCGTCCATTGCCGTTACCTCACGCGTTCAGGAAATCGAGCAGCGCGCGGTTGAAGCCGTCGGTGCACTCGATGTTCGAAATATGCGCGGCGTCGAATTCGACGTGCTGCGCACCCGGAATCGCGGCGGCGAGCGCGCGGCCCTGGTCGGGCGGCGTCGACATGTCCGTCGCGCCGGTCACGACGAGCACCGGCAGCGCGATGCCTTTCACTTCTTCGCGCAGGTCGGCGGCATTCAACGCGTCGCAGTTCGCCGCATAGCCGTCCTTGTCGGTGTGCACGAAGGTGTCGCGGATCGCGTCGAACAGGCGCGGCTCGCGCTCGACGAACGCGTCGGTGAACCAGCGCGGCAGCACGGCGTCGGCGAGCGCGGCCATCCCTTCGGCGCGCGCCTTTTGCGCGCGCGGCGCCCACACTTCGGGCGAGCCGATCTTCGCGGCGGTATTCGACAGCACGGCGCGCACGATGCGCGACGGGAAGCGTGCGGCGAGCGCGGCGCCCGTCAGCCCACCCATCGAGATCCCGCAGAAATGCGCGCGCTCGATGCCGACGTGGTCGAGCAGGCCGATCACGTCGCCGGCAAGCTGGTCGATCGTGTACGAACCGGCCGGCGCGTCGGAATGGCCGTGGCCGCGCGTGTCGTAGCGCAGGATGTTGAAGTGCTGCGTGAGCGGACGAATCTGCGGCGCCCACATCTGCAGGTCGGCGCCGAGCGAGTTCGAGAAGACGAGCCACGGCGCATCGTCGCGCGCGGCCCGGTCGATCCGGTAATGCAGTTTCACGCCGTTGACAGTGGCGAAAGGCATCGATGTTCTCCTGGTTATTGCGCGCCCGCATGCAGCGCGAGCACGGCGTCGACGTAGGCCTGCGCCTCGCCGACGTAATGAGCGGGATCGAGCAGCCGCGCGAGCGCGTCGCGCGACAGGTGTGCGGTCACGGTCGGATCGGCCGCGAGCACGTCGAACAGCGTCGCGCCCGTGCGCACGGCTTCCTTCGACGCATGTTCGACGACGTGATGGGCATCGAGCCGGCCGATCTTGTCGCCGAGCGCGAGCATCACCGCTTCGCCGAGAATCAGCCCGCGCGTCAGGCCGAGGTTCGCGGCGAGGCGTTCGGTGTTGACGTCGAGGCCCGCGACGATCTGCGCGATCTGCGCGAGCGCGCCGCCGGTCAGGCGCGCGAGGTCGGGCAGCGCATCCCATTCGGCCTGCCAGCCGCCGAGTGCGCGCTCATGTTCCTGGACCATGCCGGCGAATACGGTCGCAACGAGGCTCGGCGCACGAACCGCGGCAGTGAGCACCGCCGCGCAGCCGACCGGGTTGCGCTTGTGCGGCATCGTCGACGAGCCGCCCTTGCCGGCGGCAGCCGGCTCGCCGAGCTCGCCGACTTCGGTCTGCATCTGCAGCGACACGTCGCGCGCGATCTTGCCGAGCGTACCCGTCAGCATCCCGAAGCACGACGCGGCTTCCGCGATGCGGTCGCGCTGCGTGTGCCACGGCACGGCCGGCGCCGCGAGTTGCAGGTCCGCCGCGAGCGCGGCGGTGACGCCGGCCGCCTGCTCGCGCAGGCTCGCGAGCGTGCCGGCCGCGCCGCCGAACTGCAGCACGAGCGCACGCGCGCGCAATTCGGCGAAGCGCGCGCGATGGCGCAGCAGCGCATCGAGCCATTGCGCGAATTTGAGGCCGAGCGTGATCGGCAGCGCCTGCTGCAGCCACGTGCGGCCGATCATCGGCGTCGCGCGATGCGTGCGCGCAAGCGCCGCGAGCGACGCGCAGGCTTCGTCGAGCATCGGTTCGAGCACGTCGAGCGTGTCACGCAGCTGCAGCACGGTGGCCGTATCGATGATGTCCTGGCTCGTCGCGCCCCAGTGGACGAACTTCGCGGCCTCCGGGTCGTCGGCCTTCACCTGCGCGGTCAGCTGCTTGACGAGCGGAATCGCGAGATTGCCGCCGAGCGCCGCACCGTGCGCGAGCGCATCGGCGTCGAGCCGGCCGGCGTCGCACGCGCGCTCGATCGGCGCGACCGCGGCGGCGGGAATCACCTGATGCGCGGCGAGCGCGCGCGCGAGCGCGGCCTCGACGTCGAGCATCCGCTGGATCGTCGCGCGGGGCGACCAGATCCGGTTGAGCGGCTCGGTGCCGCAGATGAGGGAGGTCAGGCGGGCGCTGTCTTCGAGCATGGCATCTGATTGGGGAAACGGCGTGCGCCTATTGTCCACCCAAGCGTGCCGGGATGCGCGCGAGCGCATGCGCCGGCACGCCGGCGGTTCAGGCGGCGGCCTTGCGCGTCGCGTCGATCAGCGGCACGCCGGTCAGCTTCTGAAGTTCGTCGAACGACAGGTCGGTGAAGATCTCGCTCACCGCGAGGCCGTCGGCCGTCACGTCGAGCACCGCGAGATCGGTATAGATACGGCTCACGCATTGCACGCCGGTGACCGGATACGAGCACTGCGCGACGATCTTGCTCTCGCCCTGCTTCGTCAGGTGCTCCATCATCACGAACACCTGCTTCGCGCCGATCGCGAGATCCATCGCGCCGCCCACCGCCGGAATCGCGTCGGGCGCGCCCGTATGCCAGTTCGCGAGGTCGCCGCTCGTCGACACCTGGAACGCGCCGAGCACGCAGTAATCGAGGTGGCCGCCGCGCATCATCGCGAACGAATCCGCATGGTGGAAATACGCGCCGCCGGTGAGCAGCGTCACGTGCTGCTTGCCGGCGTTGATCAGTTCGTCGTCTTCCTCGCCGGGCGCGGGCGCGGGGCCCATGCCGAGCAGGCCGTTCTCGCTGTGCAGGAAGATTTCCTTGGTTTGATCGAGGTGGTTCGCCACCAGCGTCGGCACGCCGATGCCGAGGTTCACGTACGCGCCTTCGGGGATGTCCTGGGCGACGCGCTTGGCCATTTCATCGCGGGTCAGTCGTTTCATTTGGATGCTCCTCGGGCGGTCAGGCGGCGTGGGACGTAGCGTGTTCGGCAGCCAGCTCGGCCGCGTGCGCGGCCTGCGGCACCTCGACGATGCGCTGCACGAAAATGCCCGGCGTCACGATGTGTTCCGGGTTCAGCGCGCCGAGCGGCACGACTTCCGACACCTGCACGATCGCGACCTTCGCGGCGCTGGCCATGATCGGCCCGAAGTTGCGCGCGGTCTTGCGATACACGAGGTTGCCCCAGCGATCGCCCTTGTATGCCTTCACGAGCGCGAAATCGGCGTGGATCGGCGTCTCGAACACGTAGGGCTTGCCGTCGATCACGCGCGTTTCCTTGCCTTCCGCGAGCTTGGTGCCGTAGCCGGTCGGCGTGAAGAAGCCGCCGATGCCGGCACCCGCCGCGCGGATGCGCTCCGCGAGGTTGCCCTGCGGCACCAGTTCCAGCTCGATCTCGCCCGCCCGGTACAGCCCGTCGAACACCTGCGAATCGCTCTGGCGCGGGAACGAGCAGATGATCTTGCGCACCTGCTTCGCCTTCAGCAGCGCCGCGAGGCCGGTTTCGCCGTTGCCCGCGTTGTTGTTGACGATCGTCAGGTCGCGCGCGCCCTGTTCGATCAGCGCGTCGATCAGCTCGGACGGCATGCCCGCCGTGCCGAAGCCGCCGATCATGATTGTCGCGCCGTCGTGGATGTCGGCCACCGCCGACTGAAGCGATTCGAAAATCTTGTTGACCATGTCTCTTCCTGATACGAACCCGCGGCTCGATGCGCGGCCTGTCGAGGGGACACGCGCGTGCCGCGTGCCGCGCCGGGGCCGATGTCGACTCCGGTTTTGTTCGCCATTCGAACCTAGATTCGATTAGCGAACGATGGCCGATCATAGAGTCGCGCACAGCGCGTTGTCAAGGCGGGTTGCCTCGGGGGGCGTCGCGTCGTCGAACGGCAGCCCGACGTAGTTTTCGGCGAGCGACTGCGCGGCGGCCCGCGAGCGCGTCACGTATTTCAGCTCGGCAAACTTCAGGCGATTGACGAACGGCGAGTCGTCCGGCGACGCATGGAGCATGTTCGTCATGAAGTACGAGAAGTGCTCGGCGCGCCACACGCGTTCGAGGCAGGTTGCCGAATACGCGTCGAGCGGCGCCGTATCGCCGGTGCGATAGCGCGCGCCGAGCGCACGGGACAGCGCGCGGACGTCGGCCACCGCGAGGTTCATCCCCTTCGCGCCGGTCGGCGGCACGATGTGCGCGGCGTCGCCGGCGAGGAACAGGCGGCCATGCTGCATCGTCTCGGACACGAAGCTGCGCATCGGCGTCACGCTCTTCTGCGTGATCCGGCCCTCTGTCGGCGTCCAGCCGGTGTCGTTCGAAAAGCGCGTGTGCAGTTCGTCCCAGATCCGTGCGTCGGACCATTCGGCGAGATCCTCGTCGGGCTTGCACTGCAGATACAGGCGCGTGACCGTCGGCGAGCGCATCGAGAACAGCGCGAAGCCGTTGTCGTGATGCGCGTACACGAGTTCGTCGAGCGACGGCGCGGCGTCGGCGAGGATGCCGAGCCATGCGAACGGATAGACGCGCTCGAACGTGTTCAGCCGCTCGGCGGGAATCGTCTGGCGCGCGATGCCGTGGAAACCGTCGCAGCCGGCGATGTAGTCGCAGTCGATGCGGTCTTCGCGGCCGTCGGCGTGCTTGAACGTGACGAACGGGTGCTCGCTTTCGACATCGTGCAGCGCCACGTCGCTCACTTCGAAATGCATCGCGTGGCCATGCTCGACGCCGGCCGCGATCAGGTCGCGCACCACTTCGTGCTGGCTGTAGACGGTGATCGCGCGCCCGCCGGTCAGCGCGGACAGATCGATGCGATGGCGCTGGCCCGAGAACAGCAGCTCGATGCCGTGGTGTTCGAGCCCTTCGCGGCGCATCCGGTCGCCGAGGCCGGCTTCGTTCAGCGTGTCGACGGTGCCCTGCTCCAGCACGCCGGCGCGGATGCGGTTCTCGCAGTATTCGCGGGAACGCGCTTCGACGAGGATCGAATCGACGCCTTGCAGGCGCAGCAGATGGGAAAGCAGAAGGCCGGACGGACCGGCGCCGATGATCGCGACTTGGGTGCGCATTGTTCGTCTCCTGAACATTGGTTCGAGTAATGGAACACATTTGAGCGCTTTCCCGACTATGCGGCAACGCGATTCAGGAGATATGTTGTATACGTTTTGAAGATACTGGCCCGGCGATGGAAGCGCTCGATCTGAACCTCATTCCCTACCTCGTCGCGCTCGACGACACGCGCAACGTCAGCCGCGCGGGCGACCTGCTCGGCGTGAGCCAGCCGCGCGTGAGCACGGCGCTCGGCCGGCTGCGCGACTATTTCGGCGATCCGCTGTTCGTGCGCACGTCGCGCGGGATGGAGCCGACGCCGCGCGCGCTCGCGCTGCTGCCGGCTGCGCGCGACGCGCTCGCGCAGATCAAGCGCGGCCTCGTCGCGCCGCACGACTTCGACCCGGCCGCGAGCACGCATACGTTCTCGATCGCGCTGTCGGACGTCGGCGAGATCGTGTTCCTGCCGAAACTGCTGCAGGCATTCGCGACGCGCGCGCCGCACGCGAACCTGCGTTCGGTCTCGCTCGCGCACGACGAAGTCGGCCGCGGCCTCGAAGCCGGGTCGATCGATCTCGCGGTCGGCTACTTCCCCGATCTCGACGGCAACAACTTCTTCCAGCAGCGCTTGTTCACGCACCGGTTCGTGTGCCTGATGCGGCGCGGCCATCCGTTCGAGCAGGCGCCGCCGTTCACGGTCGAGCAGTTCCTCGGGTGCGGGCACGCGGTGGTGCGTGCGGAAGGCCGCAGCCAGGAAGTGCTCGAGAAATACCTGGCGAAGCAGCGCATGCAGCGCCGCGCGGTGCTCGAGACGCCGCACTTCATGAGCCTGCCGTTCATCCTGAGCCGCACCGACCTGATCGCGACGGTGCCGCACGCGATCGGCTATGCGTATGCGGCCGAGCACGCGTTCATCGTGCCCGTCGAGCCGCCGCTCGCGCTGCCGCGTTTCGACCTGAAGCAGCACTGGCATCGCAAGTACCACAACGACCCGCGCCTCGCGTGGCTGCGCGGCGTCGTCGCGTCGCTGTTCAACGACGAGCAGGACGAATGGCCGAAGTGACGAACGATGAGCGGCGGCCCGTACACACGCCCCGCGAAACCATGAAACAATGCCCGGATATCGGCCGCCGCTCGCGGCCTTCGATGGAGCCACTACAACATGGGTAAGAAGAAGTCCGCGCGGCCCGAGCCCGCCGCATCCCGGCCGAGCCGTGAAGAAGCCGAAGACGCCGTGCGCGTGCTGTTGCGCTGGGCCGGCGACGATCCCGCGCGCGAAGGCCTGCTCGACACGCCCGCCCGCGTCGTGCGCGCGTACGAGCAGTTCTTCGCCGGCTATGCGCTGGAGCCGCGCGACATCCTCGCGCGCACGTTCAGCGAGGTCGACGGCTACGACGAGATGATCGTGCTGAAGGACATCCGCTTCGAGAGCTACTGCGAGCATCACATGGTGCCGATCATCGGCCGCGCGCACGTCGCGTATCTGCCGAATCATCGCGTGGTCGGCATCTCGAAGCTCGCCCGCCTCGTCGACGCGTTCGCGAAGCGCCTGCAGATCCAGGAAAAGATGACCGTGCAGATCGCCGACACGCTGTTCGACGTGCTTCAGCCAAAGGGCGTCGGCGTGATCCTCGAAGCCGCGCACCAGTGCATCTCGACGCGTGGCGTGCACAAGCCGGGCGTCGAAATGGTCACGTCGCGCATGCTCGGCACGTTCCGCACCGATCCGTCGACGCGACGCGAATTCCTGTCGATCGTCGCGAATCCTTCCTCGGTCAACCTGACGAATACCTGATGGAGCAGACGAAGCAAACGGCGCACGCGCCCGTCGTGCTCGTGACCGGCGCCGCGCGCCGGGCCGGGCGCGCGTTCGCCGAGTATTTCGCCGCGCACGGCTATCGCACCGCCGTGCATTACGACCGTTCGGCCGATGCCGCGCAGGCGGCCGCCCGCGCGATCGCCGAGCGTGGGCACGAATCGGCTGCATTGCAGGCCGACCTGTCGGATGCGGCGCAGATCGCCGCGCTGATCGACCAGGTGTATGCGCGCTTCGGGCGCCTCGACGTGCTGGTCAACAACGCGTCGGTGTTCTGGCAGGACCACTTCCCGAGCTTCGACCTCGCGGCATTCGACCAGGCGTGGGCCGTCAATTGCCGCGCGCCGATCCTGCTCACGCGCGCGTTCTACGAACGTGCTCGCGCGGCCGGCACGCAGGGGGTCGTCGTGAACGTGGTCGACCAGAAGATCAAGGAAAACTTCCACCGCGACCATTTCAGCTATACGGTCGCGAAGGCCGCGCTCGGCAACCTCACGCAGATGCTCGCGCTGTCGTCCGCGCCGGTGCTGCGCGTGAACGCGGTGTTCCCCGGGCTGATGCTGCCGAGCGACGACCAGACGCAGGCCGACTTCGAGCACGCGAGCCGCGCATCGACGCCGCTCGCGCGCATCGCCGGCCCCGACGACGTCGCGAGCGCGATCCTGATGCTGACGGGCAACGCATACAACGGCGTGGATTTCGTCGTCGATGCGGGGCAGAACCTGATCCGCGTCGACCAGGACGTGCTGTACAAGCACCGCGCGCCCGACAGCAAGCACTGACGCACGCGCCCGCGCGAACCGGGCGCGCCGCCGCGTTACGGCTTCTCCGCGCTGCCGCCTTCCCGTACCTTGCCCTGCGCGACGCTCGTGCCGGCCGGCACGCTGTGCGTGAGCCACACGTTGCCGCCGATCACCGAGCCGCGCCCGATCGTCACGCGGCCGAGAATCGTCGCGCCCGCGTAGATCACCACGTCGTCCTCGACGATCGGGTGGCGTGCATTGCCCTTCACCAGCGCGCCTTCGCCATCGGCCGGGAAACTCTTCGCGCCGAGCGTGACGGCCTGGTACACGCGCACGCGCTCGCCGATGATCGCCGTCTCGCCGATCACCACTCCGGTGCCGTGGTCGATGAAGAAGCTCGGGCCGATCTGCGCGCCCGGGTGGATGTCGATGCCGGTGGCCGAGTGCGCGATTTCATTGATGAACCGCGCGAGCAGCGGCACGCCGAGCTGGTGCAGCGCATGCGCGAGCCGGTGATGCATCATGGCCAGCACGCCGGGGTAGCACAGCAGGATCTCGGTGATGTGCTGCGCGGCCGGATCGCCCGCATACGCAGCCTGAATGTCGCTGACGAGCAGCGCGCGGACCGCCGGCAACTGCCGGCCGAATTCGCGGGCGATTTCGAACGCGCGTTCGTCGAGTTCGGCGAACGGCGTATCGGCATGCTCGGGCAGGAACGGCAGCGCGCGGCGGATCTGTTCGGACAGGATGCGCAGCGTGCTTTCGAGCGTGTGGCCGACATAGAAATCGACGCTTTCGTCGGTCAGATCGGGCGCACCGTAGTGCGTCGGAAACATCGACGCGCGCAGGCCGGTCACAATCTTGCAGATCGCATCGCGCGACGGCAGTTCGCGGATGCCGCGCGGATGGCGCGTGCGATGGAGTTCCTCGCGCGACTCGCGCAAGCCGGCAACGATTTCTTCAAGGCCCCACTGACGGGCGGGTGATGTCGACATATGCCAATGCAAGCGGCCGCGCTCGGTCGCACGGCCGCCAATAAAGTGACGGGTTCCGCAAGATTACCGCGTTTTTTGTCCGCGAGCGGCACGCCGGGGATCGGCCGGATGGCCGATGCCGCGCAAGTGCGGCGGCGTTACATCGCGATGCTGCTCGCGTCGATCCATCGCACGGCCCAGTCGCGCGCGTGCGCGATCGCGGCGTCTTCGTCGTGGAACTGGAGCTCGATCGGAAAAAAACGGTTCGCAACGAGTTCCCCGTCGCTCGATCGGGAGATCACGACGTAGGGTTTGAACGAACCGTCGCTGGCGCGCGCGGGCGCGCAATTCAACAGATAACCGCGGTGCGTGAAGGCAGTAGTCGCTTGCATGAATCCGCCACCTCTAGTCCCTTGCTTTGTTGTTCACTACCCGTCTTTAAGGGGTGCTGCGGCCCCCGGCGCGGGCAGAGGCGGCGCGACCGAATCCCCTCTCGCCGCTTCGCAGGAAAAGAATCATACTCTGTAGAAAACGCGTCTTCTAGCTGAAATAAATCACGACAAATCAGTGCGCGCCGCGCGACCGCGGCGATCGCCCGCGCGCCTTTTCCCGTCACGCCCGGAACGGGATTTGCTTCGATCCGGCACGCTTCGCCGCGAGGAGAGCCGCGATGGAATCATCCGGTCAAACCGGTCGTTCGCGCCCGCGCAGCATCGAGCTCGACAACGACGACACGCACGACAGCACGGTCGATACCGACGGCAAGAACCGCGAGGCGGCGCGCCTCGCCGGCGGCGGGCCGATCTCGCCCGACGAGATCACGCGCAGCAACGCGTCGCTCGTCGGCGCGATGCCCGAAGCCGCCGACGGCTTCGCCGGTTTCGACAGCCGCGCCGGCGGCAATCATCCGGCGTTCGCACTGCGCGCCGGCTACATGGTGATCGAGAAAGGCTTCGACGCGCCGCCGCCGATCGGCGATGCGCTGTTCGGCCCGGTTCACCGGATGTACGGCAGCGCGTACTGGCCCGGCCACCAGCGGCGGCCGGAGCGCATCTTCGAGCTGACGGCCGTCCCGAAATAGCCGGCGCGGCGTTTGAATCGATCGTTCGTTTGCGGACCGGCATGCGGCGCGAGCCGATGGCGACGATCGGGTGCGCTGCTCCGGTGCGCCGATCTTGCACCGGCAACTGCGCGATGCAGGAGCGAACGCTTCCGCGCAGCGGCAGCGGCAGCGTCGCGCATGCCGCGAAACGCGCCGATGCACGGGTGTTGATCGAGGTCATGTCGACACGGCGCGGTTGCGATTGAATGGCGATGCGGGCGATGCCTCCTTGCAGCCGTCGTATCGCGTCGTATCGCGTCGATTCGACCGGCGTGCGCGACGATGCGTGCGCGCATGCGTTTGCGCCCACGCTACGGACGATAGCCGCGGCGCCGACCCGCGACGCGTCACGCGATGCAGCATGCGCCACGTGCATGTCTGCGCGCTGCGACAGCACAAGCGGCGGCGCCACCCATCACGACCGGCGCCTCACTGCAAAGTCCCGGCCGTTGGTTTACTCTGCCTCGCAGCATCGCGCATTGCCCAGCCTGATCGGCCATTCGGCCGACTTCGTTTCAACCCGCCACTCGGAGACACTATGTACAAGCGCATTCTGGTTGCCGTCGACGGCAGCGACACGTCCCGCCACGCGTTCGATGCCGCGCTGGCGCTCGCGAAATCGCACGGCGCCGAGCTGCAGCCGTTCTACGTCGTCGAGAACGCCGCGATCTACTACAACGTACCCGGCTACGATCCGTCCGTGCTGCGCGATCAACTCGTCACGCAGGGCAACGCGCTCGCGAAGGATTTCACCGCGCTGATGCAGGCTGCGGGCGTGAAGGGCGAGACGCGGCTGAGCGAAGCGACGTCGCTCAACGACGTGTCGTCGCTGATCCTCGACGGCGCGAAAGCATTCGATGCCGATCTGCTCGTGCTCGGCACGCACGGCCGCCGCGGCTTCCGTCGTCTCGTGCTGGGCAGCATCGCCGAACAATGCGTGCGCCACGCCACGCTGCCCGTGCTGTTGATTCCCGCGGCCGCCAACGCCGACGAACCGGCCGCGTGAACGGCATTCGGCATGCGCGGGCGGTCGCGACGTTTTGTCACCCGACAGCGGCAAGTTGCGGTGGGACAATGATTCCGTCGATTCAACGCCGGAGTAAACGATCATGCTGACGCCCGTCGCCACACGTCCCGCTGCCAGACCTCATGCCGGTAGCTGGGCGCCTCGCCAGGCTGCACATTGCTCGACGTGCGCGATGCGGCACCTGTGCATGCCGCAGGGCCTGGCGCCCGAAGCGCTCAGTCGCCTCGAATCGGTCATCTGCGCGGCGCGCCCCGTCAAGCGCGGCGAGGCGCTGTTTCGCGAAGGCGATGCATTCGACAACCTGTACGCAGTACGCTCGGGTTCGCTGAAAACCGTCGCCACGCGCCACGACGGCCGCGAACAGGTCACCGGCCTGCATCTCGCGGGCGAAGCGCTCGGCCTCGACGGCATCTGCGACGATACCCATCCGCGCACCGCCGTCGCGCTGGAAGACAGCTCGGTCTGCGTGATTCCGTACAGCGCACTGAAGGCGCTGTGCTCGGAAGCCGGCTCGATGCAGTTGCGCATGCACAAGCTGATGAGCGAACAGATCGTGCGTGAAACGTCGCAAACGATGCTGCTCGGTTCGCTGAATGCCGAAGAACGCGTCGCCGCGTTCCTGCTCGACGTGTCGTCGCGCTACCTGAAACGCGGCTACTCGCCGTCGGAATTCAACCTGCGGATGACCCGTGAAGACATCGGCAGCTATCTCGGCATGACGCTCGAAACGGTCAGTCGCACGCTGTCGAAATTCCAGAAGCGCGGCCTGATCGAAATGCAGGGCCGCCACGTGCAGATCGTCGATTTCGACGGCCTCCAGCACCTCTGATCACACCGCACGGCGCGCGCCTCGCGCGCCGTCAGCATCGCACTGCGAATCAATCGAGAAACAGCGCGGCACGCGCTTTCAGTGCCGCGCTGAAATCGTCGAGCCAGCCGATCGACAGACGCCAGCTCTGCCAATAAAGATCGATGTCGATGGTTCGGCCGCGCGACATGTCGATCAGCTCACCCGCCGCCAGCTGGCGGTCGACCATCCGGTCCGGGCACATCCCCCATCCCAATCCCGTTTCGCATGCGCGCAGGTAGCCCGCGACATGCGGTATCCAGTGCTGCGGCGGATCGAGATCCGCGCGCGTCACGCGCCGGATGAAACGCGCCTGCAGCCCGTCCTTCGGATTGAACATCACGCACGGCGCGCGGCGCAGCGCATCGCGCGTGATCCCCGCGTCGAAATAACGCGCGTAAAACGCCGGCGAGCACACCGCGCGATAGCGAATCCGCCCGAGCCGCTCCGACCGGCATCCCTGGATCGGCTCGGCCTGCGCGGTCACCGCGCCCTGCACACTGCCGTCGCGAATGCGCGAGGCCGTGTAATCCTGGTCGTCGATCACGAGGTCGAGCAGCGTCTCGCGCTCCGTGCAGAACGGCCCGACCGCATCGATGAACCACGTCGCGACGCTGTCGTCGTTGACGGCCACGCGCAACGTCGGCCACGCGCTCGCGATCTGGCCCGGCAACGCGGGCATCCGGCCGCCCAGTTCGGCTTCCAGCAGCTGCACGCGTTCGGTATGCCGGCACAGCAGCGCGCCCGACGTGGTCGCGACGCACGGCTGCCCGCGCTTGACGAGCACGCTGCCGACGCGCTCCTCCAGCAGCTTCACGCGCTGCGACACCGCCGACGGCGTGACATTCAGCTCCTTGGCCGCCCGCTCGAACGAGCCGTGCCGGATCACGGCCGCGAGGGCATCGAGCAACGCGTAGTCGAGCATTAGATTTCCTTAATCTGCATTAGGTGATTTAGCTTCTCTTATTTTCCTGCCGACCGCAGACTAGCGCTACCCGATTCATTCGTCTACTGCTTCCACGGCTGTCCCCCATCATGAACTGGCTGAACTGGCTCGCTTTTTCCCACGGCGCCGCACTGTGCGCGTCGCTCATCGTCACCATCGGCGCGCAGAACGCGTTCGTGCTGCGGCAGGGCATCATGCGCTCGCACGTCGGCAAGATCGTGCTGCTGTGCGCGGTGTCCGACATGATCCTGATCGGCGCGGGCGTCGGCGGCGCATCGGTGCTCGTCGAACGCTATCCGACCTTCGTCCATGCGGTGCTGTACGTCGGCCTCGCGTATCTCGCGTGGTTCGGCATCAACGCGCTGCGCCGTGCGTTCAAGCCGGGCCACGACACGCTCGACGTGCGCGGCGACGCAGTCGCGCCGCCGCCGCAAGGCGCGCTCGCGATCGTGCTGATGACGCTCGCATTCACGTGGCTCAACCCGCACGTGTATCTCGACACGTTCCTGCTGATCGGCACGGCCGGCGCACGCGAGCCGGAAGGCGCGCGGCTCGCGTTCGCGATCGGCGCGATGACGGTCAGCGTCGTGTGGTTCCTCGGGCTCGGCTATGGCGCACGCTTGCTGGCGCCGTGGTTCCGCAAGGCCGTGGCATGGCGCGTGCTGGATGGCGCGATCGGCAGCATGGTGCTGTTTCTCGCAGCGGTGCAGTTGCGGTAGGGCGGGGCGTGTCGCGGCAGATCCTGTCTGCCGCGACGTCAGGTCAGACGGTCGCGGTCGCGACCGGTATCGCGTTCGGCGTCAGGCCGTCGAGGTCGCGTCGGGCAGCGTGCCGCCGATCGCCGCGGGCGGGTTGCTGGCCAGTTGCGGTTCGTTGGCCGCCGTCGGGTCCGACTGCTTCGCCGGATCGGCCTTCGCGAGTTGCGTGGCGGCCTGCTCGGCCTTGTCGCCCTCGTAGCGCCAGAACAGGAACTTCTTGCCGCGCTTGCCCATGAAGTACTGACGGTTGACCGACCAGCGGCTCGATTCGGCGAAACCGACGTGACCGTCTTCCATCTGTTTCTTGAAGCCCGCGATCGAGTCGTGCACGTAGTGATCGAAGAACCGGTCGAACGTCGCGCGCGCCGCCGGATCGATGCCCCCCAGCCAGTTGCCGGTGACCCGCGTGGCCGCGTCGATCGCCTTGTACTGCTCCGAGATGGTCCGCGTCAGGACGCCCCCGTTGGCGCGACGGATGAGATCCGCATCTTCGTTCCATTCGCGGTCGGTAATCGCCATGTGGGCGTCCACGCCGCCAGGCGGCTTCATCCGGCCGTCGTGCAGGCGCCGGCTGCGGCTCGCGCGCCACTGGTAGTAGCGGTTCATGTGCCAGATGATCTGCGACTCGAGCCTGTCGCTGTTCGACGCCACGCCCGCGCGACGCTCGTTGCCTTGCCCCATGTACACGTTCCAGGCCGCCTCCAGCTCAGCGGAAATCGCGAACAGCCCGCCGGCCGATTCCACGATCTCCTTCGGCTCGCGAAACGGCACGCCGGCCTTCCACGCCTCGATGTAGAGATTGTTCAACGCGACGTTGGCCAGTTCGTTGGTGCGCCCTTCCTGGTAGTTGCGCTCGTAGCCGCCGCCCACATCCGAGTGCATGCCGGGGTAATACACCTCGCGGCAGTTCGCTGGAAGCGTCTGGTCCTCGCGCACCGAATCGCCGGGGAATTTCTCGCGGACTTCATGCGACGCGACATAGTGAACGCATTGCCGTACGTAGTCCGGAATGCGAATGTCGTTCGCCCATTCCGCGTGGCCGCCCTTGTCGATGCTGTGAAGCAGGCCGCCGTAGACCGGCCCCAGGATCCCGCCGACGATGTAGGGCGCCGCCTTCTCCATGCGGCTGCCGCCGAAGCCTGTCGACGCCACCGTATCGAGGATGCCCATGAAGTAGACGACCACTTCGGGACGCATCCCCTTCATGTTCTTCTTGTTCCACCAGAGCCGGCCGCCGATGTTCTCGGCCAGTTGCTCGGTCAGCATGCGGACGAACGCCCGCGCCTCCGTGGCGCCGCGCGAGAAGCCGAACGCGGCCACGTTGATCTGGCTCACGGCCGGCATGTGGCTCGCCACGTGTTTTTCGAGCTCGCCGAGCATCCAGCGGATGCGCGCCTCGCCCTTGCTCGCGGCCGCCATGCCAAGCGCGCCGTCGATACCCTTGCCCGAATCGCCGACCTTGCTGCAGGGTGTGCCGACGCCCTCGACGTACCGGCCCATCGTGCGCGGATTGGCCTTGTTGAACGGGACATGGGCAAACATCGCGAGCTTGGCGATATTGCTGTACTTGGTCCTCGCGACGTCCGTCGAACCGTTGCCGTCCTCGCCGTAGTTGTTGCCCGTGCCATCGAAGAAGGCCGTAAACCACACGGGTTTCGGACACTCCTTGCATTGCTCGACCCGCAGCGGATCGAGCGCCTCGCGGTGCCCGTTGCGGATCGACTCCTCGACCGGCGTGATATCGGTGATGCGTCGAATGAGGGGGGGATTGCTCATGGCGGTTACGCTCCTGTTCCGGTCACGCGTCCAGCGTCAGTTCCACTGGGCCGGTTTCTTGCGCCCATAGAACGGATTGGGAATTTCCTTGAGGCACGCGCGGTCGGTCAGCTTGCGCTGCGCGTCGCGCTTCGACAGGGCCACCTTCGGGTCCGGGCCGTCGGCTTCGAAATCCATGTCGCCTTCCACCCGGCCATCGGGGAAGAAGTGCAGCACGATACCGCCGCTCTTGCCCTTGACGGGCGGGCGCGTGACCGTGATCTCGCCTTCGCACCATGCCATCCCCGGCTGGGTTTCCCGGTGGGTGTACGGGTCGTAGTTCGAGGACGACGCTTCCATCGCGCGCTTGTCGACCACGCGTTCCCACCACACCTTGAACGTCTTCGGGGTCTTCCAGCGGAAATCCCATGCGAGGCTCGGTCTTTGCCCGCCGCCGCCGGTCCAGTATTTCGCGCTCCGCGGCGTCGCACTCGCGCCATCGGCGCTTGCCGCATCGTCGAGGCTGTTCTTGTCGGGCGGCAGCAGATAGACGCCGTAGATGTCGTAATCCGTATAGTTGAAGGAACCGGCCGTGATGATGTCGTAGTTCGGGTCGTTCCATTTATTCACTTCGCCGGGCGCAAGGCTGTCCTTTTCGGCATCGTTCACGCTCTTGCTGCACGCAGCCGTGGAAAAAACCATCACGGACAGCAGGGTGATCCAGCAGCGGTTCATATTGAACTTCCTTCTCTTCCAGTCGATTTCATTCGAGTCGCGTCGCGTACGCGCCATCACCCGGCCGCTTCCTGCATCCGCCGCCAGTCTTCCGCCGGCACCCGCGCCAGCGCCTCCGGAAACGCCTCCCCTTGCGCGACCGCGTCGAACACGACGGCCATCGCCGGATCCTCGTCGAAGCGCGCGCCGTAGCGCAACGCCAGTTCGCAATAGATCAGCAGCGACGCCGCGCTTTCGGCGCCGTGCGCCCGGCAGCGTACCAGTTGATCGCGCACGAAGCCGTAGTGCGCCTCGGCCGGCAACGACGCGAGCAGCGCGGGCTTTTCGACACGCAGCCGCTCGAGCATCGTGTACGGATAGCAGGCGGCGAGCAGATCGTCCTCCTGCGCCTGGGTCAACTGCAGCGGAAACTTGGCGGCCTGCCCGACGTTGGCGGGCGCGGCGATTTCCACCGTCCGGATCTGCAGTGCGGAATCCCGGTGAATCCAGTGCCGCACGCCCTGCGCCAGATACGCGCGATGCGCGGCGGGGAGCATGTCGAGCCAGAACGGCAGCACGCGCGGATCGAAGAAGCGCATCAGCATCACGCTCTCCATCTGCTCGAGCTGGACGTCCACCATCGGCGCCAGATGCGCGGCCAGTCGCTCGAGCGACAGCGGCGACACGAGCACGCTCGCCGCCGGCCACGGAATGCTGCGCGGCTCGACGGCATCCGCGGCATCGGCACCGTCGGCGCCGGGCTGCCATTCGTACAGCAGCGGTCCGACGATTCTCGCATCGTCGTCGGCGGCGTCGAGCAGCGAAGCCGCGACGAACGCGGGCCACGACGTCTTGTCATCGTCCGGCAACGTATCCAGCAATGCGCCATCGATCAGGACGTAAGCGCGCAGCCCGTCCTGCGACGCCAGCGCCGCCTGCAGCGCATCGGCCGCCTGCGCGGCGATCGGGTCGTTCGTCATGCGCTGCCCCGCTTCACGCCTTGGCGGCGAACGGCGACGCCATCGATGCCGCGTTGACCATGCACGGCGCGCACGCCGTGCCCGGGAACGCGCGCGCGGGCACCGGCAGGCTGTCCGGCCCGATGAACGTATGCGACGCCGCATGCGCGGTGAATCCGCCCTTCGTCCCGTGGACGATGCCGCTGCCGTTCCAGCGCGTATAGCTTGTCCCGCCGTTGATCAGGACTTCTTCTTTTGCGGTGATGGTGATGCGGTTCGCATCGACCTTCACGTCCAGCTTGGCCAGCACGTTGATGCTGTCCTTCAGCGCCTGGATGTCGATGTCGGCGGCGGCGGCCACGAGCCGGATACCCTTCTCGAACGCGGCGACGCGCACCGCCTCCTGCGCACTGACCAGCATGCTCTTGCCCGCGCCGATGCTCGTGTGGGCGCCGCTCGTCAACGCGACGTGCTGATCGCTCGCGATGTGGGTCGACCCCGTCGTCGTGGCCAGGATCCCCGCCGGGCTGGCGAGGGCCAGGAACGGCTGCGCGAACTCCGGAAACTCGCCCTGCTGCGGATTGCCGCCGCTGCCCCTCAGCCCGTCGTTCTGCGTTCTGAGCGCCTGATGGACGGCGTCCTGATCGCCGGACTCCTGCGCCTTCACGTCGTGCGCGGACCCCGACAACGATTCGTGCAGGTCGTGCGCCTTGTCGAGGCGCGCGACGGTCTCGCCGATGTCGGTCGCATGGGCACGCGCGTCGTAGCGCGCTTCGCTCGTCACGAGCAGGCCCTTGGCCGCCCGGACCGCGCCATGCGCGTCGGTCCGCAATTCGAAGCCGCGGGCGCGCTGATCGGTGCGCCCCTGGGTCGCGTCGATGCGGACGTTGTGCCCGAGCGTCAGTTCGCTCGCGTCGGTATCGCTGCGCAGCTTCAGCTGGAGCTGCTGCGGCGTGTCGTCGAGCAGCACGTGGTTCGAGCGTCCGCCGGCCGCGTTGCCGCTGTCGCCGGACAGCTCGCGACTGCGCAGGCCGGTCAGCACGTGCTGGTCGGGCAGCGCCCACGGCGGCATCCGTTCCGCGTTGTACGTGGTGCCCGACACGATGGGCCGGTCGGGGTTGCCGTCGAGGCACATCACGAGCACCTCGCTGCCCACGCGCGGATGCGCGATCATGCCCTTCTCGCCGCCCGCCCAGCCGGCGGCCACGCGAATCCGCGCGCTGATCTGCGCTGCACGATCCCAGTGGTAGACGATGCAGACACGGCCGTATTCGTCGACGTCGACGCTGCCGGCTCCCTTCGCGCCGGCGACGGTCGCGGTTTGCGGCGCCAGCACGCGCACCGGTTCGCTGTTGAACCCGCGCCCCGGGCGCCACGGCGTCCGTCGACGGCCCGCGACGAAGCGGTTGCGATACTCGGGCTTGCCGTCGGCCTGCAGGTAGTTGTTCGCCGCTTCGTGGCGGGCTTCGAGAATCAGGTACTCGTGATCCTGCGGGCTGCCCGACGCCACGCTGGAGTGATCGGACAGCTGGAACCAGCGCCCGGGCAGGATGCCGTGATGATTGCCGGCCGCGTCGAAACGCGTCGCGGTCGCCTCGATCTCTTCCATCCGCACGCGCGCGAGCGCGTCGCCGGCGCGCGTTTGCTTCGCGAAGCCGTAGTGCCCCACGTATTCGTGATGCTCGACCTGCGGCGCGACACCCGACGGATGCAGCGTCGGAATCTGCGCGTTGGCCGCATGCGGCGCCTTGAAGTCGAACGCCGTCGCGCTATAACTGCCGGCGGACAACGACCGTACCGCGGACCATTGCGAAATGGCGTCGGCGGCCATCGGGCCGTCGTGCGTCTGAAAGCGGATCTGCGGCGAGCGGCCGTCGATGGCCGGGCACTGCACCGTGCTGTCGTCGCCGACGATCAGCTTCAGGCCTTTCTCGTCGTGCTCCCACCAGTACAGGAACCCGGCGGCTTCCAGATGGCGAACGATGTAGTTCCAGTCGCTTTCGCCGAGCCCGCCGCCCTGCACGTTCATCGTGCGCGCCGGATCGTCGCCGCGCACGCGCCACTCCCACGACGGCGCGAGCCCCTGGTAGTCGGCAAGCAGCGTGCCGATCTGCTGCTGAAGCGACTGGCCGAGGAACAGGCGGTTGTTCACGCGCGTCAGCAGGAAATGACTCCACGGGCGCAGCACCGCGCGATACTCCGCGATCGAATCGTCGTTGCGGACCAGCGAAAACTCGGTGCAGTAACCGGTGAAATAACGCAGACCGCCGTCCGGTCGCACCATCGACACCGCGAGCAGCTTGCCCAGCATGTCGGCCAGCGTGACGCCCGCCTCGCCCGACAGCAGCGTCACCTCGAACGTGAAATCGATCCCCAGCCCTTCGTGCGCGACGAGACGCTCGGCAACCAGCCGCGCCGGACGTTGCCGGCCGTACGAGTCGGTCACCGACGGCGCGTCGTCGTGAGGAAAAGACAGCGCGAGCAGGCGTTTGTCCTGCAGGAAAAACGGGGTTCGAGTGAATGCCGCCAGGTCAGCCATGACCGCCTCAGAATGATTATTCGTTCGTGTGGCAGCGGCCGCTGCCTCCCTTGATTTTGGGATGAAAGGATATCGTAGACATCGCGTCGCGACAACGTTGACGCCGTACGTCATTTCCCTACCTCGGCACGGAAAATCGGTAATAAATACAGTACCTTGCGCGCGGCGGCGGCGGCGCTCGAACGGAGATCGCCGCCGCGATGACGTCGCCTCGTCCGGCATGCCGGCGCGCGCGCACGAAACTCGCCGGTGGGTGCGCCGGCGACGGAACCTGCCACGCGCTTCGCCGTCTCAACGCGACCGGCTTCACGTCCCGCAGTCCCCTCCCGTCACCCGCAGCTTACGGAGCAGAACATGGCACATCGCACCCTCGGTACATCCAGCATCCAGGTTTCGCCGCTCGCGTTCGGCGGCAACGTCTTCGGCTGGACCGTCGACGAAAACGCGTCGTTCGCGCTGCTCGACGCGCTCGCCGACACCGGCATCAACTTCATCGACACGGCCGACGTCTATTCGGCCTGGGTTCCCGGCAACCACGGCGGCGAATCGGAAACGATCATCGGCAAGTGGCTCAAGCGCTCCGGCAAGCGCGAGCAGGTCGTGATCGCGACCAAGGTCGGCCTGCTGGCCGCGCGCGCGGGGCTGTCGAAAGACAACATCCTGAAGGCCGTCGACGATTCGCTGCGCCGCCTGCAGACCGACTACATCGACCTGTATTTCTCGCACCGCGACCTCGCCGATACGGCCCCGCTCGAAGAAACGCTCGGCGCGTATCAAACGCTGATCGACGCGGGCAAGGTGCGCATCATCGGCGCATCGAACTACAGCGGCGCGCGCCTGCGCGAAGCCGCCGCCATCAGCGAGCGCGACGGGCTGCCCGCGTACCAGGTCATCCAGCCCGAATACAACCTGATCGACCGCGCCGACTACGAACGCGATCTCGAGCCGGTCGTGCGCGACCTGAAGCTCGGCGTCGTCAACTATTACGCTCTCGCGAGCGGGTTCCTGTCGGGCAAGTACCGCAGCGAGGCCGACCTGAAGAAGAGCGTGCGCGGCGATCGCGTCGCCGGCTATCTCAATGAACGCGGGCTGCGCATTCTCGCGGCGCTCGACGCGGCCGCGGAGAAGCACGGCACGCAACCGGCCGCGATCGCGCTCGCGTGGCAGATCGCACGGCCGACGATCACCGCGCCGATCGCGAGCGCGACGTCGCTTGCGCAGCTGAAATCGCTCGGCGATGCGATCCGCGTGCAGCTCGACGAGGACGACATTCGACGGATCGACGCGGCCAGCGCGGGCTGAAGCCGACGGTAGCGGGCCGCCGACACGATCGCGCGATTTGCACAGTCCGCGCGGATGCGCGGCGGCCCGGCCACGTCAGCGTCGCGTTCCGCGGGGCAAGATGGGCGACGAGCAGGACGTGTCGCTCGGGCTCCAATCGTCGTCATCGAAGTAAACCGGCACGACCTAACCCAAAATCGCATCGATGTTTTGACTGAAACGGCCGCTTCCGTTGACCCGGCCGGACATCGATCGCGCGTCCGCCCGCAGCGCCCCGCTGCACGCGCGTCACACGCCCGTCCCGGGTCTTTCACGGATTGACCGCGCCGTTCGGCGTGCCCGAGACTGCGCCGCTCAGGCGGTCATTGGGAGAACGTCATGCCGGACACCAGCACGGAGAGCGTCACGGTGTCGACGCGCGCCGTACGCGGCGCCGAGCGCGTCGACTTCTGGGTCGACCACGTCGCGCGCACGCTCGTGCGGATCGAATGCAGCGGGAAGTCGTCCGAAGGCATCGACGCGTCGATGCGCAGGCGCGATCTCGGGCTGTTCGGCGCGTGCGACATCGTCGCGAACCGGCACGCGGTCGTGCGCACGCCGCACACCATCCATGCGGACCCGCGCGACGCCGTGTTCATCTGCCTGATGCATGCGGGGCACGGCTATACGTTCCAGGACGTCGACTGCATGCAGCACGGCCCCGGCGACCTCGTCATGTACGACACGTCGATGCCGTACGGCCACGGCTTTCCCGCCGACATGGCGATGACCGTGCTCGACGTGCCGCGCGACGTATTCGAAGCGCGCGTCGGCCCGTGGCGCTACCGCAGCCTCGTCAAGATCGACCGCAACGACGGTATCGCGTCGTCGGCCGTGCGGCAGGTCTATGCGCTGCTCGCCGCGCCGACGGAACCGACGCCCGATGCGCGCGAGGGGCGCGCCGCCGCGATCCTCGATCTCGTGCGCTCGACGCTGCGGCTACGCGACGGCGACGCCTCGCCGACCAAGTCGACCGTGCATACGCTGTCGCGCGCGAAGGCGTTCATCGACAGCCATCTCGCCGACGACGACCTCGACAGCCAATCGGTGAGCCGCGCGATCAACCTGTCGCCGCGCCAGCTCGCGCGCGTATTCGAAATCGAAGGGATGCCGCTCACGCGCTACATCCTCGCGCGTAGGCTCGAACGCTGCCGTGCCGACCTGCGCGACCGGTCGCTCAGGCACCTGACGGTCAGCGAGATCGCGTTCCGCTGGGGCTTCAACAACAGCGCGCATTTCAGCCGCAGCTATCGCGCGCGCTTCGGCGAGACGCCGAGCGAGACGCGCGCGCCCGCGCCGGCACCGGCCGACGCGCGATAGTCCGCCCGTCGTCACGCTTGAACGTGTCCGTGCGAGGCAAGCACGGCGTCCGTCCCGGTCAAATCGTCCCGCAACCCGCTCGCTAAGCTGGCTTCCTGCGCGGCGGCATTCGTTTCGCCGCCCGACTGCAAGGAGAAGAAGCGGGATGGAGACGTACGACCATATCGTCGTCGGCGGCGGTTCGGCCGGCTGCACGGTCGCGCACCGGCTGGTGAAGGCCGGCAGGCGTGTGCTGCTGCTCGAAGACGGCCCGAAGGACGACAGCCTGTTCATCCGGATTCCGGCGACGTTCATCCGCGTGCTCGGCACGCGGCGCACGGTCACGTTCGAGAGCGAGCCGCAGCCCGGGGCGGCGGGACGCAAGACCTACGTGCCGCAGGGCCGCACGCTCGGCGGCGGCAGTTCGGTCAACGCGATGCTGTACGTGCGCGGCACGCGCGACGACTATGACGACTGGGCCGCGCTCGGCTGCACCGGCTGGGGCTGGGACGACGTGCTGCCCGTGTTCAAGCGCGCCGAATCGCATCTGCGGCTCGCCGAGCCGTTTCACGGCACCGACGGGCCGCTGAAGGTGGGCGACACGCGCTTCCGGCATCCGCTGAGCCTCGCGTTCGTGAAGGCCGCGCAGGAAGCCGGCATCGCGTACAACGACGATTTCAACGGCGCCGCGCAGCACGGCGCCGGCTTCTATCACACGACGATCTTCGACGGACAACGCGGCAGTACCGCGGCCACCTATCTCGCCGACGCGATCGGCCACCCGAACCTGCGCGTGCTGACCGGCTGCCGCGTCACGCGCATCCGGTTCGACGGCCGCCGCGCGACCGGTGTCGAATGGCGCACGGAAAGCGGCGCGACGGGTTCGGCCGCCGCGCGCGCCGACGTCGTGCTCGCGGCCGGTGCGCTGAGCACGCCGAAGCTGCTGATGCTGTCGGGTATCGGGCCCGGCGCGCACCTGCACGCGCACGGCATCGACGTGCTGCACGACAGCCGCGACGTCGGTGCGAACTATCAGGACCACCTCGAAGTGTCGATCTACGGCCGCAGTCACGCGCCGGTCAGCCTGCTGGGCGAGGATCGCGGGCTGAAGGCGCTGCGCCACGGGCTGCAGTGGATGCTGTGCCGCACGGGCCTGCTGACGTCGAACGTCGTCGAATCCGGCGCATTCGTCGATACGACCGGCAGCGGCCGCCCGGACATCCAGTTCCACGTGCTGCCGACGCTCGTCGGCGACGTCGATCGCGCACCGCTGCCCGGCCACGGCCTGTCGATCAACCCGTGCCTGCTCAGGCCGCGCTCGCGCGGTGCCGTGCGACTGCGCGGCAACGATCCGGCCGCGCCGATCCTGTTCGACAGCGGCGCGCTGTCCGATCCGGCCGACGTCGACGGGCTCGTGCGCGGCGTCGCGCTTGCACGGCAGATCCTCCGCGCGCCGTCGCTCGCGCGCATCGTTCGCGAAGCCGAGACGCTGACCGACACCGCACTCGCCGACTACGTGCGGCACCGCGCGAAAACCGTCTATCACCCGGCCGGCACCTGCCGGATGGGCAACGACGCGCACGCGGTCGTGACGCCGCGCCTCGCGGTGCGCGGGGTCAACGGGTTGCGGATCTGCGATGCGTCGGTGATGCCGCGCATCGTGTCCGGCAACACGAACGCGCCGACGATCATGATCGCCGAGCGCTGCGCCGAGTTCATGCTGGCGGCGTGACGCGGCCCCGCGCCGAAAGCGAAAGCGGCGCGTGAAGCACGCGCCGCCGCAGCTGCATCCGACCCGCGTTCGGTTCAACCGCTCGCGCGCGCCGCGTCGCGCAGCGCCATCGGCGACGCGCCGTAGCGCTCGCGGATCGCACGGCTGAAGTGCGCCTGGCTCGAAAAGCCCCAGCGAAATGCGATTTCGCCGACGCTCGTCTTGCGCAGCCGCGCATCGGTCAGTTCGCGATGCGCATGCGACAGCCGTTCCGACCAGATGTGCTGCGTGATCGATTCGCCTTCGGCCGCGAAGAGCCGGCCCAGATGCCGCAGCGACAGCCCGACCGCGTCGGCGACCGCCTGCGGCCCGAGTTCCGGATCGCCGAGATGCGTCGCGATGTATTGCTTCGCGGTCAGCAGGTACGACAGCGACGCACGCGATGCGCCCGCGCCGTTCACCTCCGCATCGATCAGCTCGGCGATCAGCGTGCGCGTGTGTTCGGCGAAGCGCGCGGCGTCGCGCTCGAGCGGCTCCTTCATGAACCGCTCGACGCTCGCGCGCAACGTCGTGCCGAGCATCGCGCCCGCGCCGGGCTTCGGCGCGATCCGCAGCGGCAGCGCGGCCAGTTCCGCATCGAGCCGGTCGTCGAAGGTCGTGACCGGAATATCGATCAGCAACTGCCGCATCGGTGTCAGGAATCCGAACAGATAGGGCACGCGCGTGTCGTAGACGACCACATCGCCCGCTTCCGCGAGCAGGCAGCGCTCGCGCTGGATGAAATACGCGCGCCCGCTCAGGATCTGGCACGCGAACAGCGATTCCTTCGGCAACTGGCGCACCAGCGCGGGGCTGCGCTCGATCACGTGATCCTGCCCGCTGATGTCGGCGACGCCGAGGCCCGGCAGCGCGATGTCGGTTTTCTCGACCTCGAGCCCGGCCGGCGAAAGCGACGAGCAACGCAACCCGACCAGCGTCGCCGCGTTGAACGCGTCCCAGTACGCCATCCTGTCGCGCGCCGGCACGTCGGCCGTCGAGCCTCGCGTGCGTGAAAGAACGGTCGAATTCGTCACGTCGCCTCCTGCGGGCGCCTGTCGTGCGGAGCGGCGCGGATTGGGGGATGGTTCGTCTGGATTCTGGTGCGATGCAATGTCCGGCGCGGTCAAGCAATTCGTCCCGCCCAGTCAAGAGCGGCGCGCTCCGGCTGGCTAAAGTCGAGCCCACGACAACCAACGCACCAGGAGACACGCCGTGGTCGACAAAGCCGTATCCGAATTCTGGCAAAACATTCCGCCGATTGCCAATCCGTTCAAGCCCGATGCGCTGCCCGAAGCGTACATCGCGAACGCGGCCACCGACGACGAACGCTATTACGTTCCGTTCACCGAAACGGTTTCGTCGCGGCCGCTGTGGATCTCGCCGTCGCAGAACAAATGGTGCGACATCCTGACGGCCAAGGAAGCCGGGCTCGTGAACCGGCACTATCACCCGCACGAGGTGTTCGCTTACACGCTGTCAGGGAAATGGGGCTATCTGGAGCACGAATGGACTGCGACGCGCGGCGATTTCGTGTACGAGACACCGGGCGAGGGCCACACGCTCGTCGCGTTCGACCACCCCGAACCGATGCGCGCGTTCTTCATCGTCAAGGGGCCGCTGATCTGGCTCGACGAAGCAGGCAATCCCGACGGCTACTTCGACGTGCATTCGTACATCGCGATGTGCAAGGCGCATTACGAGAAGGTCGGCCTCGGCGCGCACGCGATCGAGAAGCTGTTCCGCTGACGCGCGACGAGGCCCGCCATGACATCCGCTTCTTCGTCCCGATCCGCCTGCACGTACGAGAACAGGCTGCTGCTGATCCTGTTCATGACGTTCGGCTTTGTGTTCTTCGACCGCCTCGCGCTGTCGTTCCTGTTCCCGTTCATGTCGGCCGAGCTGCACCTGACGAATGCGCAGCTCGGCATGGTGTCGTCCGCGCTCGCGCTCACGTGGGCGCTGTCGGGCGCCGCCACCGGCGCGTGGTCCGACGCGCGCGGCACGCGCAAGCCGCTGCTGGTCGCGGCCGTGCTCGGTTTTTCCGTGTGCTCGGCGTTGTCCGGGCTCGTCGGCGGCTTCGCGAGCCTGATCGCGTTTCGCGCGCTGATGGGCATCGCCGAAGGCCCCGTGCTGCCGCTGTCGCAGTCGCTGATGGTCGAGAGTTCGACCCCCAGCCGCCGCGGGCTGAACATGGGCCTGCTGCAAGGCTCCGCCGCCGGCCTGCTCGGCGCGATGATCGGGCCGCCGGTGGTCATCGGCATCGCGACCGTGTACGGCTGGCGCGAAGCGTTCTACGTGTCGTGCATTCCGGGCTTCCTGATCGCGTTCTGCATCTGGCGCTGGGTGCGCGAAGTGCCGCCCGGCGGCGTGCGGCACGCACAGGCCGATACCGCCGGCGCGGCGGCCGCGAGCGGCGCCGCGGTCAGCCGCTGGGCACTGCTGAAGGAACGCAACATCCTGCTCTGCGTGCTGATCAGCTGCTTTTTTCTCACGTGGTTCGTCGTGATCATCTCGTTCGCGCCGGTATTCCTCGTGGAGAGCCGCCACCTGTCGCCGTCCGACATGGGCGTCGTGATGACCTGCCTCGGCGCCGCGTGGGTGTTCTGGGGCTTCGCGGTGCCGGCGATCTCCGACCGGATCGGCCGCAAGCCGACGATGATCGTGTTCGCGCTGATCGCGGCCGCATGCCCGATGGTGATGATCCACGTCGGCTCGGTCTGGGCGCTCGGCGCGCTCGTGTTCGTCACCTACACGGGCCTCGGCTGCTTCACGCTGTTCATGGCGACGATCCCGGCCGAGACGGTGCCGCCGCGCGCAATCGCGAGCGCGCTCGGGCTGATCATGGGCGCGGGCGAGCTGATCGGCGGCTTCGTCGCGCCGACCGTCGCGGGCTTCGCGGCGGACAGGTACGGCCTGCAATTCGCGATGTGGACGTCGACCACCGGCGCGATCCTCGCGTGCGTGCTGTCGTTCGGCCTCGTCGAAACCGCGCCCGCCGTGTTGCGCAAGCGCGCGCCCGCCGGCGCCGCCGGCCGTCTCGACACGCAAAACCTCGGAGGACGCTGACATGCGCGCACTTCAATGGCATGGCCCGCGCGACGTCCGTCTCGTGGAAATCGACACGCCGCGCGTCGGCGCCGGCGACGTGCGCATCGCGGTCGCATATTGCGGGATCTGCGGCAGCGACCTGCACGAATATGCGGACGGCCCGCATGCGATCCCGGTCGATGCACCGCATCCGCTGTCGCACCGCACCGCGCCGCTGACGCTCGGCCACGAGTTCTGCGGCACCGTCGTCGAAGTCGGCGAAGACGTGACGTCACTGCGCGCGGGCGACCGTGTCGCCGTCGAACCCGAATACCGCTGCAGCCAGTGCGCGTACTGCCGCTCGGGGTCGTACAACCTGTGCGTGTCGATGGGCTTCGCCGGACTGATGGGCGACGGCGGGATGGCCGACTTCGCGGTCGTGCCGGCCTACATGCTGCATCGTCTGCCGGACGACGTGAGTCTCGAACAGGCCGCGGTGATGGAGCCGGCCGCCGTCGCGCTGCACGCGCTGCGCCGCGGCCAACTGCGGCTCGGCGAAACCTGTGCGGTATTCGGCCTCGGGCCGATCGGCCTGCTGCTGATCATGCTCGCGAAGCTGCAGGGCGCAACCACGATCGTGGCCGTCGACGTATCGCCCGAACGGCTCGCGGCAGCCACGCGCTTTGGCGCGACGCATGCGTTCGATGCGCGGGCGTACGACGCACCGGCGCTGCAGGACGCCATCCGCGCGGCCACCGGCGGGCTCGGCGTCGACGCGAGTTTCGAAGCGGCCGGGTTGCAGGCCACGTTCGAATCGGCGATGCGGGCGTTGCGCAAGGGCGGCCGCGTCGTGATGGTCGGCCTGATGCCGCATGCGGGCTTCGACGCGTTCCGCGCGGTCAACGACGAGCTGACCTTCACGGCAAGCGTCGGCTACCGGCATGCGTACGAAGACCTGCTGCGCATCGTCGCATCGGGCGCGCTCGACCTCACGTCGATCGTCACGCGCACCGTGTCGCTCGAAGACGCCATCACCGACGGCTTCGACGCACTGCTCGCCGATCGCACGCAGATCAAGATCCTCGTTTCACCCGCGCAGCGGCCGGCCCGTCGCGCACACGTCACCGGGAGCGTCGAGCATGAGTCGTCAGTGGACGTTTGAGGGCCGGTCCGTCGTCGTGACGGGCGGCACGTCGGGCATCGGTGCCCGCACGGCGCTGCGGTTCGCGCAAGCGGGCGCGTCGGTCGTCGCGCTCGGGCTCGATGCGGCCGGCCCGCATGCGCCCGTGCATGCGGGCATCCGGTGTGTGGAACTCGACGTGACCGACAGCGATGCGCTGACGCGCACGATCGCGGCGCTGCCGCGGCTCGACGTGCTCGTCAACGGCGTCGGCATCAGCCGGCACGCGGACGAATACCGGATGGACCAGTTCGAGCTCGTGCTGAACGTGAACCTGACGTCGGTGATGCGTGCATCGGACGCCGCCTGGCCGGCGCTGTCCGCGCACGGCGGCAGCATCGTCAACGTCGCGTCGATGTACACGTACTTCGGCAGCAAGGACCGCCCCGCGTACAGCGCGAGCAAGGGCGGCATCGCGCAGCTCACGCGCTCGCTCGCGCAGGCGTGGGCCGATCGCGGCATCCGCGTGAACGCGGTCGCGCCCGGCTGGATCGATACGCCGCTCAGCCGCGGCCTGATGGCCGACACGCACGCGTCGCGGCGCATCCTCGAACGCACGCCGCTCGGGCGCTGGGGCACGGCCGACGAAGTCGCGGACGTGATCCTGTTCCTGTGCTCGCCCGGTGCGTCGTTCGTGACCGGTGCGGTCGTGCCGGTCGACGGCGGGTATTCGACGGTCTAGTGCAGTGTGCGCGGGCCGCGGCTTTCTTCGGCCGCGGTCGAATCGGCACCTCGGCCGATTCAGGTTTGTTCATACTAATCAGTAGTCCAATCAAAAAATATCCGACCCGATCGGAAACATGTGAGGAGCACATTGGAGATGACGAAAAAGACCCTTCTGGCGTTTGCGGCATGCGCCATTCCCGCCGCGTCGTTCGCACAAAGCAGCGTGACGATGTTCGGGCTGATGGATGCCGGCATCAGCTATGTCAGCAATCAAGGCGGCCACGGCGCCGCGAAATTCGACGACAACATCTTCTTTCCGAACCTGCTCGGTTTCGAAGGCAAGGAGGATCTCGGCGCGGGCACGCGTGCGATCTTCCGGCTCGTCAACCAGTATTCGCTCGGCAACGGGTCGATCATCGGCGGCGGGCTGTTTGCCCGCACCGCCTATGTCGGGTTGCAGAACGATCGCTACGGCACGCTGACACTAGGCAATCAGTACGAGTTCATGGTCGATTCGCTGGCCGCGAGCGGCAACGAGATCGCGCAGGATCTCGTCGGCCTGTACGGCTTTCGCAACGGGCCGTTCGACAAGCTCGCGCTGCCGAACAACCCGACCGGCGCCTTCGACTGGGACCGCGTCGCGGGCAGCAATCGCGTCGCGAATTCGGTCAAGTACACGAGCCCGTCGCTGGCGGGCCTCACGTTCGGCGCGCTGTACGGCTTCGGCAACGTCGCGGGGTCGGTCGGCGCGAACAACACGGTCAGCGTCGGCGCAAGCTACGACAACGGCCCGTTCGGCGCGGGCGCCGCCTATACGAACCAGAAATACGGCGCGGCCGGCGGGCTGCCGCCCACCAGCGTGCGCAACTGGGGCGCGGGCATGCACTACACGGTCGGCACGGTCACCGCAAAGGCGCTCTTCACGACCGTGCGCAACGCGCAGAACGGCGCGGGCGCATGGTCGGCGGAAACCGGTGCCGCGTGGCGCCCGTCGCCCGCGTGGGTGGTCGGCGCGAGTTACACGTACATGAAAGGCAACGACACGCTCGACGATGCGCACGCACACCAGTTCCTGGCTGCCGTCCAGTACTGGCTGTCGAAACGCACGATGGTGTACGTCGCGGGCGTTCATCAGCGAGCCGGTCATGGCAGCAGCGCGCAGATCAACGGCGTGATGGATGCCGAGGGCGCATCGAGCGGCGCGCAGCAGTCGATCGCGCGGATCGGGTTCAGTACGCGGTTCTGACTGTAGGTTCGCAGAAAAGGTGGCCTCCGACCGAAGCAAACTTTATAACGCCCGAAAAATCAATCCCTTACGCACAGATCAGGCCCCCGTGAACAAGTGGCTCTCGTGGATCGAGGCGGCGGCCCTTAGGCCGCACACGAACTCGTTGACCGTCAAATCGTTGGAGAATGTGCGCTTAAACATCGAGCAACGGTACGGACGGCGGCGAGTTCGAATAGATTCGGTCACTCTGATCACGCATGTTTGACCTGCAGTGCCAGATAGAGATTGCCTCGACGTTCGAGCCTGCGAGAGATCACGGTAATCATCAACTGTATAGGCCGGGAGCGTCGACTTTTCGCTTCAGTTCGGTATATGTCGCGCCGTAACCGTAGTATGAAATCGCGTTTTTTTCTGGATGGCGAGTCGCAGCAACATCGAGGTTGGAATACAGTGAAGCACCCGACGACGGTAAATTGGCGAAACGGCTCATATGAGTCTCCTCGAACACACTGGTACGGTTCACCGCGCCGTTCAGCTGCTTCCGTGGTTGGCGGACATGATCACACTCTCACAACTTGACGAAAGCACAGCTCCGCACGCACTGGGCTTCGTTCAAAATAGTGCCTCGTCAATCCCCATGATGGTCGTCGCACCGGAACGTGCTGCATGGATCGTGGTTTCGGTCTCGGGCAACAGTTTCGCGAAATAGAAACGTGCAGTAGCAAGCTTGGATTGATAGAACGCATCACCCGTCGCAATCTTGTCGAGGGCGATGCGCGCCATGCGAGCCCAGAAATACGAGAAAACGAGATGTCCCACCGTACGCAGATAAGGCACTGCCGCGGCACCGATTTCGTCTGGATCGCTGGCGGCCCTCATGCTCACTTCGTTCGTGAGCTGTTGAATCTTCTCGAGGAGACTAGAAAGAGGATGAACGAACTCTTCCATGTCGGGTCGCCCGTCGTGTTCCTCGATGAAATCGGCCACGAGCTTTTCAAGGCATTTCAACTTCGCGCTCATGTTCGGGAGCACCTTACGCCCGAGCAAATCGAGAGCCTGGACCGCGTTCGTCCCCTCGTAGATCGCATGGATTCGCGTGTCGCGAACGTATTGCTCCATCCCCCACTCAGTAATGAAGCCATGACCGCCGAACACCTGTAGCGCGTGATTTGTACACTCGAACGCGTTGTCGGAGAGGAACGCCTTGGCAATCGGGGTCAACAGTGCGATCAGGTCCGACGCACCGCTCCTCACGGTTTCGTCCGGATGCCCATGTTCCTTGTCGATCTGTAGCGCAAGCCAATAGGTAAACGCACGGCCACCTTCCGCATAGGCCTTTTGCGTCAAAAGCATGCGGCGCACATCGGGGTGCACGATGATGGGGTCGGCGGGTTTTCCGGGCGCCTTCGGGCCCGAGAGCGAACGCATCTGCAAGCGCTCCCTCGCGTAGGCGCGCGCGTTCTGGTAGGCGACCTCGGTCAGGCCGAGACTCTGCATGCCCACGTTTAGTCGGGCTGCGTTCATCATGACGAACATCGCCTGAAGGCCCCGATTGACCTCGCCGACGAGCCACCCGCTTGCATCGTCAAGATTCATTACGCAAGTGGCATTGCCATGAATCCCCATCTTGTGCTCAATCGAACCACACTGGATACCGTTTCGCTCGCCGGGTTCACCGCTTTTCGTCGGGATAAACTTCGGCACGACAAAGAGCGAAATTCCCTTCGTGCCCACCGGTGCATCGGGCACGCGCGCAAGCACGAGATGAACAATGTTCTCGGCGAGATCATGCTCGCCGCCCGAGATAAAAATCTTGGTGCCCGTGACCGAGTACGAGCCGTCGCCTCGCGGCTCGGCCTTGGTACGCAGGATGCCGAGATCGGTACCGCAATGCGGCTCGGTCAGGCACATCGTGCCGGTCCAGATACCTGAAACGATCTTCGGCAGATAGACCTGTTTCTGCTCCGGCGTGCCATGCGCATGCAGGCATTCGTAAGCGTCGTGCGTGATCCCCGGATACATGGTCCACGCCTGATTTGCCGAGTTCAGCATCTCGTAGAGCGCATTATTGACGCACCCGGGTAGCCCCTGGCCGCCATAATCTGGATCACAGGAAAGCATCGGCCATCCGGCTTCAACATATTGGCGATATGCGTCTTTAAACCCAGTCGGCGTTCGGACGGCGCCGTTGCCGTCGTAGTGACAGCCCTCGCGATCGCCGCTTTGATTGAGCGGAAACAGTACGTCGGAGCAGAACTTCCCGGCTTCGTCGAGTACCTGATCAATGGTCTCCCTATCGAGTTCGGCATGTTTCGGCATGCCCTTCAACTCGGCTTCGACGCCGAGCAACTCATGAAGCACAAATTGCATGTCGCGCTGCGGCGCGGTGTAAAGCCCCATTACTTTCTCCGACGATTTTTTGCGTAAGATCTCTCTGCATCACGGTTACAGTACGGCGGTCGCGCCATCGTCTACTGCAAGGATCTGTCCGGTGATGTGCTTGCCTGCATCCGATGCGAACAATGCGACGGCGCCCTTCAGATCCTCGCTATCGCCAATGCGCCGTAATGGGATTCCTTCCGCAACCTTGTCCGCGCCCAATTGGGTGAGCAAGCCCCGTGTCATGTTGGACGGAAAAAAGCCCGGTGCAATCGCGTTGACCGTAATGCCGTATTGCCCCCACTCACCTGCTAGCGTTTGTGTGAAATCGACAACCGCTCCCTTGCTCGCGTTATAGGCAATGGTGCTCATCGCATCAGGCGGATTTCCCCTGAGGCCGCCGATCGACGCCATGTTGACGATTCGGCCGTATCCACGCGGGATCATCGACCGCTTGCCAATTTGCTGGGTGAGCAGGAAGAGGCCCCGGATGTTGAGGTTCATGACCTTATCCCATGCCTCGATCGGGTGGTCCTCGGCGGGCGCGCTCCAGACCGCGCCCGCGTTGTTCACGAGTATGTCGACGCGACCCAACCTGGCGAGCACCTCGTCAGCCAGACGACGAATATCTGCGTCGATGGAACCGTCCGCTGCGATGAAGTCCGCCTCAATGCCGAGCGACGCCAGATGCGCCTGCGCCTCTTGCAACTCGTCGGTTTTGCGCGCAGAAAGAACGATGCGCGCTCCAAGTTCGCCGAGTGACTCGGCGAGTTGAAGACCGAGGCCGCGTGAGCCGCCAGTTATGAGCGCGGTTTTTCCTGAAAGATCGAATAGTTGTTTGAGCGTACCCATGGTGTCTAATCCGCACTATTCCTGTTTCTGCGACGCTTCTTGCGCAGACATCAAAAAACCTCGAACAACCCCGCTGCGCCTTGGCCGCCCCCGATGCACATCGTAACGACGACATATCGAGCACCACG
This sequence comes from Burkholderia metallica, assembly GCF_001718555.1. Taxonomy (NCBI): domain Bacteria; kingdom Pseudomonadati; phylum Pseudomonadota; class Betaproteobacteria; order Burkholderiales; family Burkholderiaceae; genus Burkholderia; species Burkholderia metallica. The sequence continues at coordinate 43,358 of NZ_CP013403.1, read as the reverse complement.
GCGCTTACCCTCCAACAGCGCATGCCCGACGAGGCGCGCACCGGAAACACCGTACGGATGTCCCAATGCAATGGCGCCGCCATTGACGTTGAGGCGCTCCATCGGAATGCCGAGCTTGTCGGCGCAGTAAAGCACCTGGACAGCGAATGCCTCGTTAAGCTCCCAAAGGCCGATGTCATCGACCGTTAAACCGGCCTTCGCAAGCAGCTTAGGTACGGCGAACACCGGCCCGATACCCATTTCGTCCGGCTCACATCCGGCAACGGCAAAACCCCGGAATGCGCCGAGTGGCTGCAGGCCGCGGGCGGAGGCCAGCTTGCCGTCCATGACGACAGCAGCTGATGCACCATCGGAGAACTGGCTCGCATTACCGGCCGTAATCACGCCACCCGGCAAAGAAGGACGAATTTTCGAAAGGCCTTCCAGCGTCGTATCGGCACGGATGCCTTCATCGACAGACACCGTGACTTCGCGTGTGCCGAGTGCTCCGGTCTTCGCGTCGGCGACACCCATCACTGTGGTGATCGGCACGATTTCGTCCGCAAACCTTCCGGCGGCAACGGCATCCGCCGCCCGCTGCTGGCTTCGAACGCCATACTCGTCCTGACGATCTCTCCCAATGTTGTAACGCCGGGCGACGGTTTCAGCGGTTTGCAGCATGCTCCAGTAGATGGTGGGCTTGTGCTTCTCAAGCCAGCCGTCGTTCAGCATGTGTCGGTTCATTTCCTGCTGGACACAGGAAATGGATTCGACACCACCCGCAACGAAGATATCGCCTTCACCGGCAATCACACGCTGCGCGGCCGTCGCAATCGCCTGCAGTCCAGAGGAGCAAAAGCGATTGATGGTTGCACCTGGCACGCTCGCCGGGCAGTCTGCACGCAATGCGATCTGCCGCCCGATGTTCCAGCCAGTCGCGCCTTCCGGAACGGCGCAGCCCATCAGAACGTCCTCGACTTCACCCGGCTCGATGTGCGCACGCTCGATCGCGTGTCTGACCACGTGCCCGCCGAGCGTAGCTCCGTGCGTCATGTTGAACGCGCCCTTCCAGCTCTTCGCGAGTGCCGTCCGAGCGGTGGAAACAATCACTGCTTCAGTCATATTCGTGCTCCACATCAATCGTTGAAACCTTTGCCCACTTCGGCCAGCCGCTCGAGCAACGGGGCCGTTTGCCACGCTTCGCCGCGATACCCGTTGCCGTAGCGGCGCGTCGCTTGCGCCACGTTGTAAAGGCCTACGGTGTCGGCATAGAACATTGGACCGCCGCGGAAGATTGGGAAGCCGTAGCCCGTGAGATAAACGACATCGATATCGGATGCTTTCGATGCGATGCCCTCTTCCAGTATCCGAGCACCTTCGTTCACAAGCGCATAGACAAGACGCTCGACGATTTCCTCGTCCGAAATAACACGCCGCTCCAGACCAATATCTCTGGATTGCTGGACGATCATGTCATTGACAACCGGTGACGGATACGCCTTGCGATCGCCCGCCTTGTAGTCGTACCAGCCTGCACCGGATTTTTGGCCGAACCGCCCCATCTCACAGAGCAGATGGGTGGTCTTCGAATACACGATATCCGGGTGTTCCACCGCATGGCGCTTTTGGATCGCCCAGACGATGTCGTTGCCGGACAGGTCGAGCATGCGGAACGGGCCCATCGCAAAGCCAAACTTCTCGATTGCACGATCGATCTGTTCCGGTAGCGCGCCCTCGTCCAGCAGATAGCCTGCTTGGCGCAGGTACTGATTGATCATCCGATTACCAATGAAGCCGTCGCAAACACCGGACACCACCGCCGTCTTGCCGATCTTCCTGGCGAGACTCATGGCTGTCGCCAGCACGTCGTGGGCGGTCTTCTCACCTCGTACGACCTCGAGAAGTTCCATCACGTTGGCCGGACTGAAGAAATGCATACCGACCACGTCGTAAGGCCGCTTCGTGAACGCGGCGATCTTGTCCACGTCCAGGGTCGAGGTGTTCGATGCCAGGATGGCTCCATGCTTTGCGACGGCATCCAGCGCCCGGAACACACTTTCCTTCACGCTCATTTCCTCGAACACCGCTTCAATAATGAGGTCGGCGTGCCGGAGGTCGTCATAGGAGAGTGTCGGTGTCAGAAGGGACATACGCTGCTCGACCTGTTCCTGCGTGAGCTTGCCCTTTCTGGCGTTGTCCTCGTAGTTCTTGCGGATCGCCGCGACACCGCGCTCGAGCGCGTCTTGCCGCGCCTCGAGAATCGTGACCTGGAGGCCCGCACTGAGAAAGTTCATTGCAATGCCCGCTCCCATCGTGCCCGCGCCGACGACAGCCACTTGCGTTACCGTCCGCACCGGTGTGTCGGTTGGCAGGTCAGGAATCTTCGCACCAGCACGTTTTCCGAAGAAGGCGTGACGAAGCGCTCGGGATTCCGATGTGTCCATCAGTTCCATGAACAGCTTGCGTTCGAACTTGATCCCATCGTCGAAGGCTTGCTGGACAGAAGCCTGCACGGCGTCGACACATTTGAGCGGCGCCGGAAAGGTGCGGCTCGCAGTTGCAATCGTGTTGCGCGCGAATTGCAGGAATCCGTTCGGATTGACATGCTCGATGCGGCGATCTCGCAGCCGCGGCAGTTCGTTCAGGTCCGCAGCCTGTTGTGCAAACCGCACCGCGCCTGTCAGCAGGTCGCCCTCGACGATCAGGTCGAACAGGCCAGTGTCTGCCAGTTTTTCCGAGCGTACGATTCGGCCGGATACGATCATGTCGAGCGCTGCCTCGAGACCGACGGCCCGCGGGAGGCGCTGCGTCCCCCCCGCTCCCGGAAGAACGCCGAGCTTCACTTCAGGTAGTGCAATCTGCGCACCCGGTGTGACAACACGAAAATGGCAACCCATTGCCAACTCCAGTCCACCGCCCATGGCCACCGAATGGATGGCGGCGACAACCGGCTTGGCGCTGGATTCGATCGCTCGTATGACCGTATGAATGCTCGGTTCCTGCGTTGCTTTCGGCGTGCCGAATTCCCGGATGTCCGCTCCGGCCGAGAAGCCGCTGTCTGCCCCAGTAATGACAATGGCCCGTACGCTCGCGTCCGCTGCTGCCGCGGCCATTGCCTCGACGATGGCGAGACGTGTCGCGTGCCCGAGCCCATTGACCGGCGGGTTGTCGAGCGTGATAACCGCCACGTCGTCGTGCACCCTGTAGTGCGCTGTCATGTTCCCTTCCTTTGTATGTGCGACGCACGGGACGGGGTACCCCGTCGTCAGCAAATAGGTTGAATTCGACTGGCCTCCCGAAAATTGCGATGCGTCGAGTGACCCGCTAAAACCACGCAAATTTCCACCTAGCCACGATTCCAATCGCCGCACGTCGAAATCAGGGGCTCGCCCCATGGCGGCCTCATGTGGACGAGTGTCAGTGTTACTTTTATCCATCACGTTATTGAAGCTTCGAGAAATCGGGACGACGCTTTTCCTTGAACGCGGCCAGGGCTTCGCTGCACTCGCTCCCTGCCAATTGCTTGTCGATCGCATCGAATTCCGCGTTCATTTGATCGATGACTCTCCTGCGCTCACTCATCAACCGTTTCGTCGCTCTGACCGCGCCCGGCGCCTTCGCAGCGATAACCGTCGCGATCGCCTTCGCTTCGGCTCGAAGCTGGTCAGCCGGCACCGATCGATTAGCGATTCCCCATTCCACGGCGGTCTGCGCATCGACAGAGCGGCCGAGCGCGATCATCTCGAACGCACGAATGCTTCCGATCTGCAACGGAAGCAGGTAGCCCGACGCCGCTTCAGGAACGAGCGCCAGGTCGACAAACGGCGCGCTGAGTTGCGCGTCGTTCGCAACGATGACGTAGTCGCAATGCAACAGCATGGTGGCGCCGACGCCAATGGCTTTCCCCTGTACGGCGGCCACGACGGGAATCTCCATCGTCGCCAGATATCGGATAAACCGCGCACCGCGGCTCTTGCCGATGCCGTCACGAATTGCTTCGGCGGAGAATTCGCTCAGGTCGCTTCCGGCCGAGAACGTGTCGCCATCAGATTGGATGAGGACGGCGTTCACGCGCTCGTGCGCAGTTGATTCAAGCGCATCCGCAAGCGCGCCGTACATCGCACCGGTCAACGCATTCTTCTTTTCTGGCCTCGATATCGTGACGATCAGCACCCGCCCGTCAACTTGGACTTTTATGTCGCCCACGGTGAAATCTCCTGTTTCGCTATACCCGTTCAGACTCGATCCGCCGCTCAGAATCGATAGGAAACCCCAACGAATCCGATGATTGGATTGGCCGTGATGCGCGCCGTGTTGCTCAAAACGGTCGTTCCGTTGGCGCTGACTGCATCGAATTTTCCGGTCGTCTTTAGCGGGATGTAGGTGATCGATCCCAGCACGGACCATCTACCGTTGAGGCGATACGTCACGCCGGCCGTGAAGGCTGGGTTCCACGACGAGCTGGCCGATGCATCAACCCTTCCACCCGGTCCGGCAAATTGACCGAGTGCTCCGCTGAATGCGGGATGAACCTGGACGGAGCTGAACCACGTGTAATTCATGCCGACACCCAGAAATGGGCGCCACACACTGTCCTTCTTTCCAAAGTAATACTTCACGAACACTGTGGGCGCCCACACCCGTGCCGTCACCAACGGCTTCAGATCACCCACGGGCATTGCCGGCCCCTGGGGCCCAAGGGGGGTGGCGACCCCGTGGGAGAAAAAATTCAGCTTCGGAGGAAATCCCACGGCACTTTCGATCGCAATATGCTCCGTTGCGAAGTAGGTAACGAGGAGCTCTCCCGTGAAGGTGTTATGAATTTCGGCGCCTGTTCCAGGAGAAGTGAAAGTGCCGAACTGGGAACTGCTTTTCAGTTCTTGAGAGCTCGATTGCCTCATGTCGATCCACGCGGCGCCACCGGTTACCACAACGCTACCCACCTCCTGTGCGTATGCCGTACCCGCGAGACCGCACATCGAAACCGCCAGTGCGATCGAATTCAGTTGCTTCCTCATACTTCGTCTCCTCCGTTTTACGGTGACCTCAGTCCCGAAAGGTGCCGACCGGGCTCTCAACGGCCATCATTCGTCGGCATTTAATTAGTATCACGAATTACATAACGTACTTCTCCGAGTATTTCTGTCGATCGAAAATATCTCGCTTGAGCGATCCGCAGCTCTCCGCGGACCACCAAGCTCCCTACGACTGTCGAGCGCGAAGAAGGTCGAGCGCCACGTCGACGATCATGTCCTCCTGCCCGCCAACCATGCGGCGTCGCCCCAATTCGACAAGGATGTCGACGGTCTTCAATCCGTATTTCCGAGCGGCGCCTTCGGAGTGGCGAAGGAAGCTCGAATAGACGCCTGCATAACCCAGCGCCAGCGTTTCGCGATCGACACGAACGGGCCGGTCCTGTAGCGGACGAACGAGGTCATCGGCAGCATCCATCAGGCTATAAAGATCACATCCGTGATTCCAACCGAGCCGTTCGGCCGCGGCGATAAACACTTCGAGCGGCGCGTTTCCGGCACCGGCGCCCATGCCAGCAAGGCTTGCATCGACGCGGTCGCAGCCTTCCTCGACGGCGACAATGCTGTTGGCGACGCCAAGGCTCAAATTGTGATGGGCATGAATGCCTGTCTCGGTCTCCGGCTTCAACACGTCCTTGAAGGCGCGAAAGCGCTCGCGTACGTCGTTCATTCCCAGTGCACCACCGGAATCGACGACGTAGCAACACGTCGCCCCGTAGCTCTCCATGAGCTTCGCCTGCTGTGCAAGGTCGTGCGGGGTGGTCATGTGGCTCATCATGAGGAAGCCCACCGCCTCCATCCCGAGCTCGCGCGCGTACTCGATGTGTTGTTTGGAGATGTCGGCCTCGGTGCAATGCGTGGCTACGCGGACAATACGAGCGCCAGCGTCATAGGCGGCACGCAAATCGTGAATCGTGCCGATCCCGGGCAGCAGCAACGTCGCGACCTTCGCGTGCTTGACCGTTTCCGCCACCGCGGCAATCCATTCGAGATCGGTATGAGCGCCGAATCCATAGTTGAAACTCGAACCTTGCAGCCCGTCTCCATGCGCCACCTCGATCGAATCGACCTTGGCTTCGTCGAGCGCTTTCGCAATCGCCGCCGCCTGTTGCACGCTGTATTGATGACGAATCGCATGCGAACCGTCTCGCAGCGTCACGTCGGAGATGTACAGTTTTTTGCCGAGTGTCATGCCGTGTTTCCCCTAGGTCGTAGCATGGGCGACCATCTCGGCGGCCATGCGCTCAGCACAAGCCTTCGCCGCGGAGGTCATGATGTCGAGATTGCCGGCGTAGGACGGCAGATAATGCGCGGCGCCCTCCACCTCGAGGAACACCGAGGTTTTGAGCCCTGTCATACGCGCGCCCACACCCGGGATATTCAAGGGTGCATGGGCTTCTATCCGATCGAATTGCACCCGTTGCTTGAGGCGATAGCCGGGCACATAGCGATTGACGGCGGCGACCATGTCCTCGATCGACCGCTCCACCGCCTCTTCGTCGGCCGAATCGGACAGACAATAAACCGTGTCACGCATGATGAGGGGCGGATCGGCCGGATTGAGGATGATGATGGCTTTCCCCTTTGCCGCGCCGCCAACCTGCTCGATCGCTTTGGACGTCGTCTCCGTGAACTCGTCGATGTTCGCGCGCGTGCCGGGCCCAGCGGATTTGCTCGAAATGGACGCAATGATCTCGCCGTAATGCACTTTTGCGACGCGCGACACCGCTGCCACCATCGGAATGGTCGCCTGGCCGCCGCACGTCACCATATTGACGTTCAGCGTATTGACGTGCGCGTCGAGATTCACAACCGGCACGCAGTACGGGCCGATCGCGGCCGGCGTCAGGTCGATCATGCGAACGTTTGGCTTGAGCCCCCGCAAGAATGCGTCGTTCTTCACATGCGCTGCCGCGCTCGTCGCGTCAAAGACGATATCGATATCCCCAAACACCGGCAGGCGCGTAAGCCCCTCGACGCCTTCGTGCGTCGTCGCGACGCCCATGCGTGCCGCGCGCGCGAGACCGTCGGAAGCGGCATCGATGCCGACCATCGCCCCCATCTCGAGATGATCACCGTGTCGCATGATTTTGATCATCAGATCGGTGCCGATGTTGCCCGACCCGATGATCGCGACTTTCAACTTGCCAGCCATGGATTCTCCCGCTCGTTAAAATCGATCGCCTACGCAGCGATACAGGAAACTTTGCCTAGCCCGCCGACTTCCAGCTGCAATGCGTCGCCTTCGCGTACAGGGAACATCGGCCCCAACGCACCCGACAGCACGACATCGCCAGCGCGAAGCGGATCGCCGAGTTGTTGCATCGTCCGGGCGAGCCACCAGGCGGCAAGAAGCGGATGGCCCAGACACGCGGCCCCATGCCCCTCCGAGACAAGCTCGTCCGTTTTCAGGAAGCGCATCTTGCAAGTAGCGAGATCGAGATCGGAAATGCGTTTCGGATCCGTGCCCAGGACATAAAGGCCGCACGAGGCGTTGTCCGCCACCGTATCGACGAGCGTGATGCTCCAGTTCTCGATCGCGCTGTCGACAACCTCGATCGCGGGCAATGCGTACTCGATGCCATGCAGGAATCGGCCCCAGCTCAGTTCCTCGGTCAGGTCGCGCCCGATGACGAAAGCCACCTCGCCCTCGGCCTTGGGCTGAATCAGGCGACTAACCGGAATGTCTGCGCCGCTGACAAACTCCATATCCGTGAACAGGACGCCGAAATCCGGCTGGTCGACCCCGAGTTGTCGCTGGACCGCAACCGATGTCAGGCCGACTTTCTTCCCGCAAATTCGTTTCCCCGCTTCGACAGCACGGTTCGTGTTGATCGCCGCTACCCGATACGCGTCGTGCAGACTCTCGATCCCGAACCTTTCCGAAATCCTGGAAACCGGGATACGCGTACTGCGGGCTTCGTACAAGGCATCCGCGGCTTGCTGAATAGAAGAATTAGCCATACGTCCAAACCTCATCTACCAAGATCTCCGGCGCGGACCGGCGTTCGTTCCGCAGCCTTGGAATAGGTGGTGTGTTTCATCAATAAGCTTCGAAATTCAGGCCGTCGGCAATCGATGCTCCTTGAACTTCTCCCGCAGTGCGGCTTTTTGAAATTTCCCGGTCGCGGTCATGGGCATGGCGTCGACGAAAACCACATCGTCCGGAACCCACCACTTCGCAACCTTGCCTTCAAAAAACTGCAGCAATTCATCTCGACTGACATTCGCGTCGGCTTTTTTCACCGCGACCAGTAATGGGCGCTCGCCCCATTTCGGATGACGCACGGCAATGCACGCGGCCATATGTACCGCTGGGTGAGCCGCTGCGATGTTCTCGATGTCTATCGACGAGATCCATTCGCCTCCTGATTTGACGACGTCCTTGCTGCGGTCGGTGATCTGCATGTAGCCATCCGCATCGATCGTCGCCACGTCGCCAGTGGGAAACCAGCCGTCCTCCAGCGGAGACGTGTCTTTGCCGTAGTACGAATCTATGATCCACGGGCCGCGAACAAGCAGATCGCCCGCCGTCTTGCCGTCCCAGGGCAACTCGTGACCCTGGCCGTCCACGATCTTCATGTCTATGCCCGGAATCACGGTACCTTGCTTCTCGAGGACCTTTTCCTGCTCGGATTCGGAAAGCCCGGCATGCTGACGTCGCAGCGTGCAGCTGGCGCCCATCGCCGATGTCTCCGTCATGCCCCAACCATGAGCCACGTCGACACCCAATTCCTTGAAGGCGCGAATCATCGATCGGGAGACGGCCGACCCGCCGATACCTGTTCGACGGAATGTCGAAAACTTCAGATCGTTCGATCGCACATGTTCGAGCAGGCCGAGCCACACGGTCGGCACGCCCGCGGAGTAGGTAACCTGCTCGCCCTCGATCAACTCGTAGAGGGAAGCGCCGTCGAGCCTTTGCCCCGGAAGCACCAGCTTCGCGCCGACCAAAGGCGCGGAATACGGCAGCTCCCATGCATTCACGTGAAACATGGGAACCACCGGCATGATGACCTCCGACGCCGAACAATTCAGCGAATCGGGCAATGCGGAAGAATAGGAATGCAGAACGGTTGAACGATGCGAGTACAGCACACCCTTCGGGTTTCCGGTCGTACCGGACGTATAGCAGAGGCCCGATGCGAGGTTTTCGTCCAACACCGGCCATTCGTAATTTCCATCCTGCGCACCGATCGATTCTTCGTAGCAGAGCAAGGAAGCCGTGCTAGCGGCGGGCATGTCCTCGCGACCGGCCATCATGATCCACGCCTTGACGCCTGGGCACCGTCCTGCGATTTCCTCGACGAGGGGCAGGAATTGAACGTCGAAACACACGTACGTGTCTTCGGCATCGTTGACGATATGGACGATCTGCTCGGGAAACAATCGTGGATTGATGGTATGGCAGACCGCACCCGCCCCTGGCACGGCGTAGTAAAGCTCCAAATGGCGATAGCTATTCCATGCCAGTGTGCCGATGCGATCGCCTTGTCGCACGCCGAGCGCCTCCAACGCCTGGGCCAGCTTACGCGCGCGAAGTTCGCACTCCCGATAGGTATAGCGATGAATGCCGCCGTCACTGTCGCGCGAAACAATCTCGACGCCGCCGCTGTATCGCGCCGCGCGCCTGATGATCGAAGAGATGAGCAGGGGCGTACTCATCATCCGGCCTGTCATTGCCATGGAAAATCCCAGTTAGGTCGTGATTCAACAGCCGTCGGCATCGTGTTCCCGTCGGCCGTCCAGTGCCTGTCGCGCGCTCGTCAACGCGCTTCCGAGAGGAAGGACGAGACGACTCGATTGAATCGATCCGCCCATTCCCACTGCGCCCAGTGGCCGCACTTCGGGAAGGTGTTGAGTTGCGCATTGGGGATGCGCTTCAAATAGATCATCCCGGTATCGAGCGGAACCACGCGGTCCTCCCTCCCCCAGATGATCAGCGTCTCATGCGGCATCGTGGCAAGGCCCGGATCTCGCCAAAGCTCTTCAAACGGTTGTCCTGACTCGAGGCGCATCGGTGGCTGAGCAATGATGCGCGGGTCCATCGCCGCCTCCAATCTGCCCTTCACGAGTTCGTCCGTGATCGCGGATTGATCGAACAGGCTCTCGCTGATGAAACTCTTCACCTTTTCCGCCGTAATGCCATCGCCCTCATAGGCGGTCGCCAACGTGCGGATCGCGGGCGTGGGCCATTGGCCCAGCGTCGGGAAGCCGCCGGCCGGTCCCATCAGCACGAGCCGGTCGACACGGTCCGGAGCAGTCAAGGCCATCTTCAGGGCAATCATTCCTCCGAGCGAATTACCGATGATGTCGGCCTGAGTAATGGACAGGGAATCCATGAGACCGAGAATCGAGTTCGTCCACCAGCCCGGAATCGATACGCCAATCGGCCTCATGTCGGATTTGCCCCATCCGGCAAGGTCAGGCACGATGACACGATGGCTGCGCGCGAAGAACGGCGCATTGCGGCTATAGTTCGACCACCCGGACGCGCCCGGCCCCGATCCCTGAAGCATGATCAGAGCCGGACCTTCACCGGCCTCCTGGTAGTGGATTCGGGTGCCTTCGAACTCGACAAACGCGCTGCGGAAATTCACTTCACTCATGTTGTTCTCCCAATCTCACTGGCCGGTACGGTGATGGCCCCACACGCTGATCCGATCGTGATTCACCACCGTCCACGACTCGTCGACGCTCACCGCTCCCGCACCGTATTCGACTTCGAATCCTGACGGTGTTCTCGCGTAAAAGGACACCATCTGGTCATTGGTGTGGCGACCCAACGTCATCGTGACCGGCACGCTCTGCTGCTCTGCGCGATCGAGCGCGAAGCCGACGTCGTCGATCGACGGCACCTGCAACATGAAGTGCTGGAGGCGCTTCGGCGCCGGCATTTCGGCGAAAGCCAACGTGTGATGCCTCGGGTTGCAGTGAAGGAAATGCAGTTCGAGCGTGCGGTCGGGACCGATCGGCATCGTGATGATGTCGGATAGCTTGAAGCCCAATCCCTGGCAGTAGAATTTGAGTGCTGCTTTGAGGTCGGGAACGAGCAGCACGATATGCCCGAGCCCTTGGTCGCCGGTTTCGAAACCGTCGACCACCGCCGATCGAAACGGTGCTTCGCCGCGTTCGGTCGCACCCCAGTACAGTTCCACTGGCAAGCCGGACGGATCGGCGCAACGTGCCAGCCCGCGCACCTGCCGGCGACGTGCGAGTTCGCCGGAATCGCTTTCGACGCTGTAACCCAGGTCCCGCAGGTGTCCGGCCATATGCGCGAGTGCTTCCGGCCCTTCCAGTTCGAATCCGACATAGGCGATGTCATCGCACTCACCTGGTTCCACCGAAATCCGCCAGAGACGGTTATCGATACGGTAGCGATCGCCGGACGCGCCATTTTCTCCGGGCATCAAACCCAGGAACTCGGTCGCGTACCGTTTCCAGGCGGACAAGTCGGAAGCGTCGATTCCGATATAACCCAACGATTGCACCTTCATGCGACTGTCTCCTGATTAATTGCAAGTTTTTCGAGCAAGCCGGCTCCACCGCGGCAATCGATAAACCCTTGAACGGCCAACCCACCGTCGTGTCGCAGGACCGTTCCCGTCGCCGGCACGTTGTCTTCGCGCGACGCAAAGAAAACATAGGCGCCGGTGTAGTCGGCCGGAGTCGGCAGATGACCGATAGGCACCACATGGCGCGCCATTTCGACGAACGGCTCCGCCGGAATCGTGGCATCCGAGAGTCCGAGCGACTTCACGCCGCTGAGGTTCGTGATCATTCCCCCCGGAGCAACGGCGTTGACGCGGACGAACGGCGCCAATTCGAAAGCGAGTTGCGTAACGATGCCGCGAATTGCGTGCTTGCTGGCCGTGTAGAGGACGCCGCCACCGTCCGACTGAAACGAAGCGTTCGATGCCGTAAAGATCAGACTCCCGCGACTTTCGGCCAGCGCTTTCAAAGCGGCCTTGGCGAGCAGAAGATAGCCCTTCACGTTCACGGCGAACAATTCGTCGAACGCCGAAGAGAGTTTGTCTTCCGAGAGGTCGACCAGTGCGGTCTTGAAATCCCAAATCCCGGCGTTCCCGATCGCGCAATCCAGGCGGCCGAACTGAGCGATCAATCCATTCACTGCGCGAAGGTTGTCCTCATACGACGTAACATCGCCCTGGAAGCCCATCACAGCATTGCCGAGTGCATCGCGGATTTCGGCGATCCGATCAGCCGAGCGGTCAAGCACGCCTACCCGCGCGCCCTCCGAAACGAACCGCTCGACGATGGCGCGGCCCAGGCCAGATGCGCCGCCTGTCACCAGCACGACCTGGTTTTCCAGTTTTTTCATTTAGTTCACCTTGTAGCTAAGCAAGCTGCGAAGCTCGGTAGAGGAATCGGCCAGCAGATTGGTCTGCACCGCGATTCGCGACTCGACGAGCCGCTTGGCCGTTGCGTATTCACGCGGGGCGTCGACTGTCGCAACGCCTGCCACCCGTCCGTTCGATACGCGGAATACGGAAAAGGACGCGCCTGTCTCATCGCCCCGAATAACCATCTCTCCCGAGCCGGTGAGATCGCCTGCAAGTTGAATCTTTCGCCCGGCGATTTCGGTCCACGAAAGCGCGGTCTGAGGCTGCTCGTTCACGCGCCCGATCATTGCGCATGCTGCGACGGCCGCCTGCGCCTGGCTGTTGAGAAAACTCTCGAGAGAGCGGCGCCCGCCTTCTACGAGCGGCCACGAGGCAACGTCACCGGCAGCGAAAATTCCAGGAATGGTGCTGCGGCCAGCGGCATCGACGACCACGCCGCGCATACACGCCGCACCTGCGGCTTGTGCGAGTTCGTCGCATGGCTGGGCTCCCACACTCAGGACAACGACGTCAGCCGGCAAGTACGCGCCGTTCGACAATCTCACGCCGCGCGCCCGTGCATGGCCTTCGATCGAGGCGACCGTCGCGGATCGATGAACGACCACACCGAGTTGCTGGAGTTGGACCCGCGCCCAAAGCCCCATCATTCGCCCGAGCGCACGCTCCATCAGTTCCTCGCCAGACTCGACGACAGTGACCGCATGCCCTGCCTTCCGCGCGGTGCTGGCGACCTCGCACCCAATCAGGCCGCCACCGATGACGACGATCTCGCTCTGCGCCGCCAGCGCGTCTCGAAGCGCGAACGCATCATCCAGCGCACGTAGCGTATGGACGCCTGGCAACGACACGCCGGGCAAGTCGACCTTGCGAGCCCGAGCGCCGGTCGCCAGCAAAATGCCGTCGGTCGCCACCGACGTGCCGTCGTCAAGCGCGAGTACGCCTCCGTCAATCGACACCGCGCGCGACCCTCGACGCCAGTCGAGCTCCAATGTATTCAGGTCTTCCGTCGAGCACAGCGCCGGCGGAGCGCCCCCGCACAGTGCTTCCTTCGATAACGCAGGTCGCTCGTACGGGTGCTGAGCCTCCTCGCCGACCAGGATGATTCTGTCGCTATACCCATTGGCACGAAGCGTCTGCGCCGCGCGTACACCGGCGAGGCCCGAACCGACAATCGCAAGCGGCTGTTTCATATGCCGGCCTCAGGTTCAAGATCGATCAGTACCCGGTCACCCACTACCTTGATCGGAAACACCTTGACGTCGCGTATAGCCGGCGGAGCACAGACCTTCCCGGTCTTCACGCAGAACTTCGCCATATGCAAGCTGCATTCGATCAGGCCGTCATCCAGATAGCCGTCTGACAAGGACCAGTCGCCGTGGGGACACTTGTCCTCGATCGCGTAGAAATCTCCGTCGATCTTGAACACGGCGACCGCCTCGGGTCCGGCATCAATCCTCAACCCGGCGTCGCTCGGGACGTCCGACACTGAGCAAACATCGGTAAACGACATTGCGCTCACCCTCAAAGGAAGAAACTGAGGTTGTTCGCGAGAAACGTCGTCTGATCGAGCAAGATGCGCCGACTGACGATCTGAAATCCCGCGTCCGTATCGACGCAGCGCAGGCGATCGTGGCGTTCCCCAATCAAGTAGTCGGTTTGTCGTTCCGACCTGTTGCGATATGCGAGGAAGTTCGAGCTGACGAGGTATTCGCCCTGCCCGGCAGCGCTTGCGCGGACGTTCGTGATCAGATGCCGCGTGTGAGACGGCGGCTCCTCGGCCCATGCGGCGCCCGATTGGAGTTTGCGTAGACGAAGCTTGAGGTTTTCCTTGCTTTCGTCGAAATACGCGAGTTCATCAGGACTGGTCCATTCCACTTTTCGCTCGCGCGGCCCCACGTTGCGGCGGATCGGCATCACGTAACGGAGGTCGTCGGCCATCAGCTCGATCCACGCCGCGATGTTCCTGCCGTCGAGAAGCTCGGCTTCGAGAAAGAGGAACTGTTCGATCGCAAAGTGCTCTGCTGCCGAAACGGCGTTCGCGCGCGTCGAGGCGATTTCGTTAGCAACCATGGCCGGCCTCCTTGGCGCACGTATCGCGTTGCGTCGGAATACACATCAACTTGAGCCAGTGGCTATAGAGTCGCCGTGCGGCCTCCTCGCTGTAGCAGCCCTCGACAGTGCCGGGGAACGCGGGATCCGCAGCGGGATTGATATCCTTACCCATCTGAATGCTCATGGTGGTACGGCGCGCCTGATGCCCGCGCAGCACACGCTGGATCTCGACCCAGTTCTCGCCGTCGTCCTGTTCCCAGGTTCCAGCCGGAGAGAAGGTACGCAACGTGGCTTGCCGGAGTTGCTCCTTCTCGGCAGGTGAAGCGTCGGAGTCGACCAGACAGAACGCCCAGACCTCGATTTCGCCAGGGCCGCGCGGATGCCAGACGCGGCAGCTGTGCACGCCTCCGAAAAATGAGAACGTGGGAAACACGGTCATGTGTTGCGCGGTCACCGCGCTCACGCCCGCATTGTGAGCGGCATGCCGCTGAGCAAGGGCCACCGAATCGTATCCCGGCTCGCGCTGGCCAGCCTGCGACACAATCCAGTCTTCGTGAAGGCCCGGGGCAAGGAAAAAGCCCGTGCCATGTCCTTGGTCCGATAACAGTTGACGGCCCGGCAGCGGCAGTTCCTTGCCCGCATACTCCGGTGTTGTCGCGACTTGCACAGACACATGCGACATGACCCCGTGGTGCATATCGCTGGCGAATTGCTCAGCGGCAAGTTTCCAGTTGCAGGGGATGACCCACTTGTAGATCCCGCCGATCGGCTCCGTACCGGCAGGCGACCGATCGAGCAGTGCGTCCAGATACAGCACAGCTTCGCCGAGCGATTCTTTCAGCGATTGCGCATGCTCGTCCCAGTTGGCGAAGATCAGGCCCTTGTAGCTTTCAACTCGAGGGACGCGCCTTGCAGGCCACTCTTCCTTGTTGAAACACGGCCCGTAGTGCTCCTCTGACGGGACGTTCACGAGAGCGCCGTCAATCCCATAGGCCCAACCGTGGTAACTGCATGTGAATGCCTTTGCGTTGCCCTGATCCGCACGGCAAATCTTCATGCCGCGATGACGGCACTGATTGAGCAAGACGGCGACCGACCCGTCCTTTTGCCGAACTGCAACGACGGGATCTTCCGCCATGTACGTGGAAAAGAAATCCCCGGTCTTGGGAATATGTTTCTCGTGAGCGATGAACAGCCACGACCGCCCGAAAATGCGATCCAGTTCCTGCTCGTAGATACCCTGGTCGGAGTAGACCAGCGGACTGATCGTCCCCGCCTCTTCGTCGAACAGCGCAGAAGCAGGATGGCCTTGAATGGTGGTATCAGGCACTTGCGTCTCCTAGATAGTTGCCCATGGCGAAGCATCGGCTCTTATTGCGGTATGCGGCCGTTGGTGTAAGCGTCGCGCGCATTTCCGTTACAGGAACAATAGGCGTTCTCGAACTGTCCGCCTTTGCTCACAGCGCGGAAAAGCTTTGCTTGTCGGGCAGCGACATCCGCGGATCACATGGCGATGCTTCGCGCGACAGCATCGATGGACGATGCTGCCGGCTGCAGAGTGGAAACGTTGGGAGGGATGCCCGGTGTGACGGCATGACGAGCGTCATGCCGCAGAGGGCGATGGACTTTAGTTGATCGCGCGTTCGCGCGGTGGAACGTGGTGCGTCAGCGCGGGCACGGGCACACGGATGCTCACATGACTTCCAGCTGGACGCCCCTTTCAGCGTCGACTGATGAAAGGCCCTCGCGGCGGATACGATCTCTCAGTTGGCCCGGGCTTTCGCCAAATCGATTCTTGAAGGCTCGATTGAAGTGGCTAATGTTCTTGAATCCTTCTTCGTACGCAACCTGGCAAATTGTTTCCTTAACCTGGCTTCTGAGAAGCAATCGTCTTCTGCATCGCTCGAGTCGCTCCGCGATGATCCACTCCGTTACCGTCGTCTGACATTGAGCGAAGAGTTCATTCAGGCGACGCACGCTTATGCCCATGGCGCTTGCGATGGAGGATGGGGTAAGGGTGTCGTCGTGCAACCTAGTGACGATGTGAGATTTGATGCGCTGCAGAGTCGCGCGACTATACATCGTTGCACGCCCCTCTCTCGCCACAACCGAACTGGCGCTTACCGCCGCCACGATGAGATCCAGCAAGCTGCTCTCCAACCACGGGACGCTATCGCCTGCAATCGAGTTCGCCGACTCGTATGTGGTC
Organism: Burkholderia metallica; assembly: GCF_001718555.1. Classification (NCBI taxonomy): domain Bacteria; kingdom Pseudomonadati; phylum Pseudomonadota; class Betaproteobacteria; order Burkholderiales; family Burkholderiaceae; genus Burkholderia; species Burkholderia metallica. The sequence goes on along the minus strand of NZ_CP013403.1, from coordinate 26,721 downwards.
AGCAGCGTTCTCAACAGCACATGCATGATCCCGTGCCGGCTATCGAATTTTCTGTCTACCGCATCCTGAAAGATCACGCGTCGAATGTGTGATTCGATTTTCGGAAGACGTACCCATAGCCCATCGAAGCCTGCCGAGAACTCCATCCGGCTAGGATGCTCCGGGCCGATGAGCGCAATGTCGCCCTCGGCCAGCGTGTAGTAGCTGTTCCCGATCTCGCATGACAGTTGATTTGCCAGGACGACAACCAGAATCAACTCGTCCTGCCCACCTCTGCCGCTTTTCGAATCTCGACGGATTCCAAACGGACGACTGGAGGTCGCCGCCTCGGAGCGCAGCATTTCAATGCTGCTTAATCGGCGCCTCGTAATCTTTCCGACCGGCTCAAGCCGATTCCGGGAAGCCTCGAGTTCCAACCGCTCGCCGTCAAACGCCTCGCACAACCGCTGCGATGTCAGACGCTCGAAGTCTTGTGGATCGGACGACAACTGTTGAACAGGTGCGTACATGTGTCTCCCCCATCATTAGTGGGTCATTTACGTTGTATTCCCTTCTCGTGCCGCGCTACTGTGGAGCGTAGCTGAGCGCCCTCCAGACAGCCTTCGTCGCAGCGCGAAGTGCTTCATCGTCTGAAGATGCGCCATGTGCCGGCCGGACTAAAACGATCAAACCGGCCAAATGGGAGTACAGCAGACGACCGCGTAACGCGCACTCCCGCGGTGTAAGCGATCGATTGATCTTGGCCAGCAATCGAGCGAACGTCTCCTGAAATCGACGGTTGAAACCTGCAACCAAGTCTCGGGCAAATTCTTCGCGCTCGGCCATGCTCCAGACTTCCAGGCAAAATGGTGCAATGTGTGTGCCACGCTTGACCAACTCGTCAAAGGCGATATCTGCGATGGCATCTAGCCGAGCCTCCGGCGATAGATCATCGTCGTCGACCACACTTTCATAGAGCGTCAGATATCGTGTTGCCACGGCCTCCGACGCCGCTCGCAAAAGGTCTTCTCTGGTCGGAAAGTAGTACTGCAAGGTCGCCAGGTGGATCCCAACATCGCTCGCCACGCGGCGCAAAGCGAACCCGACGTTACCGTACTGCGCGAGCACATTGATCGCGGCCTCCACGATTTCGGGGATTCGTGTCGTTCTGTTGCCGCGGCGCTTTGGCTCGTCGGCCAACTCTTTAGCCCCTGTCAGTTCAATCGCCAGTTCCCTCATCTTTGACCTCTTGCCGGCAGCCGCCGGTGCGCGCTTCGGACAGTCCAACCGCTCAAATATCGACCTTCCCTCGACCGAGCGATCGCAGTCACTTCATCGGTCCTCGCCCAAGCCACCATGACGAGCACCACCTTGTCACAAAGAATATGTCACGCGACTGATAATTACCAGTCAATCGAGCGCACAGAGATCAGACCCCATAAATATTTCTTATATTTATCAGGTAGATAGTGATTTTCCTAGGGGTCGCGACATTGATATATCAGTCGCATGACTATATAAATCAGTCATGCGACTGATAATTACCGCCCGACACCAGCCTGGAAGTCAAGTTACTCGAGGGCAAATCGGAGCACCCGCGCCTTGACGGTACCGCATGTGCCAAGGTGCGGGCTCACAAGGTGGTCGAGTCGCGGTGACGGGTCATGGAGAGTGCGATGAACTACGACGGGTATTGTTTGCGCAGGTTGATCGACAAGTGGCTTGCCCCCTCCGACACGTCACCGATTCGCATCAAGCGCTTCCAGTTCAGCGACAAGGTATATCGCGAAGGACGCTGTGTCTGTGTTGAGTCCGCCAACCCTGGCCGATCGTTATCGATATTTTTCTTCCGACACGATGACGGCTTATGGTATGTATTTCCCCCAGCAGCAACACGACCGACGATGCGCGCCGCTTGACCTGATGATTGAGTTCCCAGATAGCAGTCGCGCATCGCCCGATGCTCAGCTCTACTTCCTATTCATCGAGCCAGGAGCCGTCCGGATGCGGGATTACTGCTGCACACTGGCCATCACACCGCTGTTACGTGAACTGTTTCGCCACCTGGCCCGCCGAGAACCGGCATACCAGGGTGGGAGCAAAACGGAAAGAGTAGGGGCCGTGTTGCTGGACCAATTGGCGGAGGCACGCCCGCTGGACCTGTCCTTTTTGCCCCGAGCAATAACAGGCTATTCAGTTTGCAACCCTCGACCGTGTGGTTGGCATCAGTCGCAAGTTCGACGTTGCTCTCGGGCGCGAGTACACCGGAGGCATGCCACCTAAGGTGCTAGCGAAGCTTCCAAAGATCCAGCAGGCGGTCCAGAACAGATCTAGTACTTCGCCGCGTCTAGCCGGCGACGTGTTGCAGCCCGACGCATTGCGAATTCGGTGTCGACTTCGGCAGCCGGCACCAAATTGCCAATGTCGGCTGAGACTCGCGACCGCTCGACCTTGACGCGCAGCCATGCGTCGTATCCCACCGCTTCTTGTTGCTGCTTTACGTAGTCCCGCATGAAGTCCCGCAAGAGCTGCGCACCTGTTTGGTCATGAGCCTTGGCCGCAGTCGTAAACGCAGTTATCAGGGCATTATCGGCCCGAAACGTAAAGTTGGTTTCGCTCATAGCGATATCCCTTTGTTCTATGTCGCGCCCACAAAATGGCGGACAGGTCCTTATCCAGTTATCTCTCCGACCGCTGCCGGAGATAGCACTCGCTCTAGCGCCACTTGCGAATCGCCCAGGCGCCCAGGTGCTTCCGGCGTACCGATGATTTCCTTTAACCGCGTATAGGTCGTCCCCGCCAAATACCGCTGCGCGTAGCTTGCTTCGTCCTCGTCATGTCGGGCTAACGTCTGGGCTTCATCACGTGCGGTCGTCTGGTCACGGGCGATGCCTTCACGTTTGAGTCGCAACGCCGTCTGTTTGTCACTTCGAAGAACGGGTTCAGTATCCATCTGCTCGTTGAAATGGCCGACAAAGTCGTTGAACTTGTCCATGCCAAACAACGCCGCGATGAGTTCAGTGCGTTGCGCTGGGGGCCGGGCGGCCATCCGGGAGAAGGCATCAATCCGGTTTTTTTCGATAAAACTAAATCGATAACCGTCGGCGTCGGCAATCACCTGAATGTCATTGCCATTCGCGGCCGTCGCGACGAGGCGCGGCTCGACAAAGTTGCGCGTATGGATATTCGCGAGATATCGCCGCTCGTCGATGCGCTTGAGTTCCGCCTCCTCAACCGAACCCAATAGGTCCCGTTCCAATGCCTCGCAAAGACTGGTCTTCCCGCTCCCGTTTGGCCCATAAGCCTGACTGGTCATCCCGACCAGACAAAAATACTGGGATGCACAATGAAAACTATCAAAACATAAAATCAATAGTTTTGTTCAAATACTGCAAAAAAGCCACCTTTTCTGCAAACCGACATCTGACTTGGGCATGTCTGACCTGCCCCCATCCACCCCCAATAATTTCCCTTGACGCCCTATCTTTCGATATATATCTTTAGATATGTTTTACGACATATAGGACTCGATCATGCGACACAACCACTTCCGCGGCCATGCCCGATGCGACGGTCATGGTACGCATGCCCACCCCGAAGGATTCGCCGGTCTCTGGTACGCGATCGGCCGCCACCGTCGCGGCCACGATCCATTCGGCGGCGGCTCGTTCGGGGGCCGTGGCGGGCGCGGCGGCTTCGGTGATTTCGGTGACGACGGCATGCCGCGCGGCCGCCAGTTCAGCTCCGACGATCTGCAACTGATGTTGCTCGCGCTCGTCGCCGAGCAGCCGAGCCACGGCTACGAACTGATCAAGGGGCTCGACACGCGTTCGAACGGTTTCTACAGCCCGAGCCCCGGCATGGTGTATCCGGCGCTCACGTACCTCGAAGAAGTCGGCTTCGTCGCGTCGCAGGCAGAGGGCAACCGCAAACGCTATGCCCTGACCGACGCGGGCCGCGCGCATCTCGACGCGCAGCGCGAACGCGTCGACACGCTGTTCGCGCGCCTCACGTACCTCGCCCGCAGAATGGAGTTCATGCGCCGCGCGTTCGCCGGGGAATCGGCGGGCAACGAAGCGCAGGACGATACGCAGGCGGGCTGGCTGCCGGAGTTCGTCGAGGCACGCGTCGCGCTCAAGCGCGCGCTGCTCCACAAGAGCGGCGCCGACGCCGAAGAACAGCGCCGCATCGCGGCTATCATGCGCCGCGCGACGGCCGAAATCGAAGGCGGCACCGGCGCGTAATCCGCGCCGCCCCGTCACCACTCAAGGAGTACGGATTGATGCAGAACACATCCGAGCGCACCGTGACCCGCGTGCGCCACACCCTCAAGTTCCGCTTGCTGCAGGTCCTGCGCGTGCACGCCGTGACGCCGCACCTGCTGCGCGTCACGCTCGGCGGCCCCGATCTCGCGGATTTCGAATCCGCGTCGTTCGACGATCACGTCAAGGTGTTTTTCCCGCCGCCCGGCGCCGAACGGCCCGCGATGCCGACGCTCGGCGCGAACGGTCCCGAGTTTCCGGAAGGCGAACCGAAGCCGGTCGCGCGAGACTTCACGCCGCGCCGCTTCGATCGCGCGGCCTGCGAACTCGATCTGGAATTCGTGCTGAACCATCCGGGCCCCGCGTCGCAATGGGCCGCACAGGCACGCGTCGGGCAATGGCTCGGCATCGGCGGTCCGCGCGGTTCGTTCGTCGTCCCGACCGGTTTCGACTGGTACCTGCTGATCGGCGACGATACGGCGCTGCCGGCGGTCGCGCGGCGTCTCGAGGAATTGCCGGCCGGCTCGCGCGCGGCCGTCGTGCTCGAAGTCGCCGATCGCACCGCGCAGATCGCGTTCAACACGCGCGCCGACGTGCATGAAATCTGGCGCTTTCGCGCCGAAGCCGACGCAGCGGACGGCGACGTGCTGTTGAACGCCGTGCGTGACCTGCCGCTGCCGCCGTCCGGCGAAGGCTACGTGTGGGCGGCGGGCGAAGCGCTGTCGATGCGCGCGGTACGCCAGCACCTGACCGGCGAGCGCGGTGTCGACAAGTCGCGCATCCGCGCGGCGGCCTACTGGAAGCGCGGCGCGGCGGCCGTGCACGAAACGCTGGAAGACTGACGGATGCGGGTACCCGGCAAAGCGGTACCCGGTTGACCGGCGGGTGACACAATCGTGGCGTCGGCGCACCAGCGGGCCTGGCACCGCCATCGCGGCTGGTATATATCTGTGGGAGCGACGCCGCTGTCGGGCGACAGCCGCCGCAGCCCGCCCAGGAGCGCCCGGTCATGACAAAAGAAAGCCACGCTTCGCCGTTCCTTCGCAACCTGAAGATCGCCGGCTATTGCGGCCTTGCCGCGGTGGTACTCGCGCTGTTCGTCGCGATGTGCGCGATCCTGAAAGAAAGCGCCCTCGACCGCGATGCCGCGCGGCACCCGGCCGATACGCCTGAACTGCACGACGCGGGCGGCGGCCCGTCCGCCTCGGTCGAATCGTCGGCCAAGACCCCCGGCTGACGGCGTCCCGCCCGGCTGTTTCCTTCCCTTTACGGCGCGTGCCGGCGCCCCATCACGACGGCATGCACCGAATCGCCGAGCCGTTCGAGCAGCGCGGTCGCGCGTTGCGCGTACAGGTGCGCGGCCAGCGCGCCCGCCGTGCCGACCAGCACGCCGCCGGCCATGTCGAACGGCCAGTGCACGCCCGCATAGACACGCCCCCACGCAATCGCCACGGCCAGCGCGGCCATCACGAACCCGGTGAGCCGGGTCGTACCGCCGAGCATCAGGCCGACCGCCATGCTCCACGCAAACGTCATGTGATCGCTCGGAAACGAGCTGTCCGGCGCGTGCGGAATCAGTTGCGTGCCGACGCCGGCCATGAACGGGCGCGGCGAGAACCAGAAATGTCCGATGACCTGCGCGAGCACCAGCGCGACGCAGACGCCGACGCCGGCTTCGATCGCCTGGCGCCGCGCTGGGCGCGCACCGAAGATCCAGGTCAGCAGCAGCATGGCGGGCAACACGTAGACGAGCCAGTCGGCGGCAAAGATCGCAAGGCGGGCAACGCCCGGCTGCGGCGCCACCCCGGCGTTCAGGGCGGAAAAGAGGGTGAGGTTGACGGTCTGCATGAATCGGTTGCGTGGGGCGTAGAAAAACGGCCGGTTGCCCGGCCCGATACGAACGATGCTAGGGCGCGCCCGCTTAAGCGATGCTTAATGCGGCAGCGGCGCGAAACGAAGGAAGCCGCGAAGCCGCCGCGGCGAACGCACTTAGAGTTCGCATTGCAACACTAGTTCACACAATTGTCATATTCCGGCGCGACCGTCTCCCGTAAAGGCTCACCTAGCCTCCCGTAAAACCTCACCTTTTTCACATCGTGGCGTCATCGAGCTATGCCAGCATCGGGACGCCGGATGCTACCCACGCCGTTTGCACCATTCATCTCAATATTTACCCTGCGAACCCCTCGAAATCGGCAACAATTAATTCCAAATGCGGCATCGCACAACGGCAGCGCACAGGCATAGGATTACGAGCTTACGAGCACTCATCCACGAAGCGATCAACAACAAGGAGTCCGCATGAAAACCAGCGATGTCCGATCGAAAGCGTTTGCGATGCCGTTGACCAGCCCTGCCTTCCCGATGGGCCCTTACCGTTTCGTCGACCGTGAGTTCCTGATCATCACGTATCGCACCGATCCGGACCGTCTCCGCGAAATCGTCCCCGAGCCGCTGCAGGTCACCGAGCCGCTCGTGCATTACGAATTCATCCGCATGGCCGATTCGACCGGTTTCGGCGACTACACCGAAAGCGGCCAGGTCATTCCCGTCGAATACAACGGCCAGCCGGGCGGCTACACGCTCGCGATGTATCTCGACGATCACCCGCCGATCGCCGGCGGCCGCGAGCTGTGGGGCTTCCCGAAGAAACTCGCGTCGCCCACGCTGCACGTGAACACCGACCACCTCCTCGGCACGCTCGACTACGGCAAGGTGCGCGTCGCCACCGGCACGATGGGCTACAAGCACAAGGAACTCGACATCGACGAGCAGACGAAGCGTCTCGCCGGCCCCAATTTCCTGCTGAAGATCATTCCGCACGTCGACGGCACCGCGCGTGTCTGCGAACTGGTGCGCTACTACATGCAGGACATCAAGATGAAGGGCGCGTGGACGGGCCCCGCATCGCTCGAGCTGGCGCCGCACGCGCTCGCGCCCGTGGCCGATCTGCCCGTGCTCGAAATCGTCGAAGCCCGCCACCTGGTCGCGGATTTGACGCTGGGCCTCGGCGAAGTCGTCTACGATTACCTGGCTCAGTAACACACGTCCGCAGTCCTTTCTCCCTGTCAATCCTTTCACCACGGGAATTCGAACATGAGCAACTTGAATGGCAAGACCGCAGTCGTCACGGGCGCCGCGAGCGGCATCGGCAAGGAAATCGCACTCGAGCTTGCAAAAGCGGGCGCGGCCGTCGCGATCGCCGACCTGAACCAGGACGGCGCCAATGCGGTCGCCGACGAGATCGTCAAGGCCGGCGGCAAGGCGATCGGCGTCGCGATGGACGTGACCAACGAGGATGCCGTGAACAGCGGCATCGACAAGGTGGCCGCCACGTTCGGCTCGGTCGACATCCTCGTGTCGAACGCGGGCATCCAGATCGTCAACCCGATCGAGAACTACTCGTTCTCCGACTGGAAGAAGATGCAGGCGATCCACGTCGACGGCGCGTTCCTGACGACCAAGGCCGCGCTCAAGCACATGTACAAGGACGATCGCGGCGGCGTCGTGATCTACATGGGTTCGGTGCACTCGCACGAAGCGTCGCCGCTGAAGTCGGCATACGTGACGGCCAAGCACGGCCTGCTGGGTCTCGCCCGCGTGCTGGCGAAGGAAGGCGCGAAGCACAACGTGCGCTCGCACGTGGTGTGTCCGGGCTTCGTGCGCACGCCGCTGGTCGACAAGCAGATTCCGGAGCAGGCGAAGGAGCTCGGGATCAGCGAAGAGGAAGTGGTGAAGAAGGTGATGCTCGGCAATACGGTGGACGGCGTGTTCACGACGGTGCAGGACGTCGCGCAGACGGTGCTGTTCCTGTCGGCGTTCCCGAGCGCGGCGCTCACGGGCCAGTCGTTCATCGTCAGCCACGGCTGGTTCATGCAGTAACGCCCCCGCCTCCCGTCAGGGAGGCGATTTCCGCATCACCGCCCATTCTCACGACGGAGTGCCGCCGCTCGGCGCCACTCCTTCTTCCCGCCATCCATGGCGGGTTTTCTCGGAGCAACTGATGAAACCGCACGCCCGAACAGAAAAGCAGGCCGTCGACGCGGCGGACCTGCATCACGAGGCCGGCGCACCCGCCGCCGCGCGCACGCCGCCTTACGAGACGATCGCGCTCGTGCTGCAAGGCGGCGGCGCGCTGGGCGCATACCAGGCCGGCGTGTTCGAAGGGCTGCACGAAGCAGGCATTCCGCTCGACTGGATCGCGGGCATCTCGATCGGCGCGCTCAACACCGCGCTGATCGCCGGCAATGCGCCCGAGCATCGCGTCGAGCGGTTGCGCGAGTTCTGGGAAACGATCTGCAAGCCGGCGTTCTTCCCGACGGTTCCGGCCGCGTTCGAATCCGCGCTGTTCAACAGCATCGACCAGGTCCGCACGTTCTTCACCGCATCGCAGGCCGCGAGCGCGATGATGCAGGGCCAGCAGGGCTTCTTCGTGCCGCGCTTCCCGCCGCCGCTGCCGGGCGTGTCGGATCATCCGGAGAAGATCAGCTGGTACGACACGTCGCAACTGCGCGCCACGCTGCTGAAACTGTGCGATTTCGACCGGATCAATTCGGGCGAAACACGCGTGTCGGTCGGCGCGGTCAACGTCGGCACCGGCAACTTCGTGTACTTCGACAACTCGCGCATCCGTCTCGCGCCCGAGCATTTCATGGCGTCCGGCGCGCTGCCGCCCGCGTTCCCGCCCGTCGAAATCGACGGCGAGTATTACTGGGACGGCGGCGTCGTGTCGAACACGCCGCTGATGGAAGTGCTGCGCGCCCATCCGCGCCGCGACACGCTCGCGTTCCAGGTCGACCTGTGGAGCGCGCGCGGGCCGCTGCCACGCACGATGGCCGACGTCGCCGAACGCACGAAGGACGTGCAGTATTCGAGCCGCACGCGTTTCGTCACCGACACGCTGCAGCGCGAACAGCGCTACCGCAACGTGCTGCGCCACGTGCTCGAACAGGTGCCGGAAGCGCAGCGCAAGAACGACCCGTGGTGCGTCGAAGCCGAAGCGATGTCGAGCGGGAAGAAGTACAACATCCAGCACCTGATCTATCAGCAGAAGGCGTACGAGCATCACTACAAGGACTATCAGTTCGGTCTGTCGACGATGCGCGACCACTGGTCCGCGGGTCTCGACGACATCCGCAAGACGCTCTCGGTGAAGGACGGCCTCGCGCTGCCCGTCAACGATGCGGGCTTCGTCACGCACGACATTCACCGCCGCCGGTAATGCCGTGTGCAACGGGCCGGCGCGCGCCACGCGCCGGCCCGTCTTTATTTCAGATTCGACATGCCGATTTTCATCGCCCTGTTCGCGCTCATCGCCCTCGGATGGGGCGCGGTTCACCTGTTTCACGTCATCGCCGCGCAGTTCGGCCAGCCGGTGGCGATCGCGGCCGCCGTGCTCGCCGCCGCGAGCCTGATCGCGCTGGTCGCGTGGTGGCTCAAGCGCCGCCGCGACATCGCACCGAATACGAAGGAAGACGGCTGGACCCATGTCGTGCATCGCGCATGGGGCGAGCTGCGCGTATCCGCGACGCAGGGGCTGCTGTGGCTGTCGCACGACGGCGCGGACGGCCGCTACACGCTGCCGCAGCTCGACGGTTGCCAGGTTGCCCCGATCGGCGGCCGCTGGCATCTCGTCGTGCGCGTGCGCGACGCGGTGCGCAGCGAATGGAAGCTGCCGATGACTGACAAGCGCGATGCTCAGCGCTGGGCACGCGTGCTGACGCTCGCGAAGGACAACCGGCTCTGAAGCGGCACTCGGCGGATGCGGATGCGCATGCGCGCGCCGCACGCGCCGCCGCGCCGGCAATCCCCCAATGACACGCGTCAGCGTGCCTTCAACGCCCACAACGCCTCGAGCACGTGCTCGGTCGCCCGCTCGACCGGCCCCGCCCGATGGGCGATACCCAGTTCACGCCACAACGCCGGACGCAGCGGCCGCATCACGATGCGCGCATCGGGCAGCGGGGCGCCCGCCTCGTGCGGCAGCAGTGTCGCGCCGTAACCTGCGGCGACCAGGCTCTTGATCGCATCGTTGTAGTTGAGTTCGATCCGCGGTTCGGGCAGATGGCCGCCGAGCGCGAACCATTCCGTCGTGAGCCGCGACAGACGCGTGGTCGCATCGTTGAGAATCAGCGGGCGCGCGGCCAGATAGCCGGGCGTCACGCGCGCCGGAAGCGGCCAGTCCGCCGGCAGGAACGCCATCACCGGATCGCGCCGCCACGCACGAATCGACAGCCCAGCGACCGCCGCCTGCGGCAGCGCCACCAGGCCGATATCGAGCGTGCCCTGCGCAATGCGCGCCAGCGCGTCGTGCGACGTGAGCACCGCGATCTGCACATCGATGTCCGGATGCTGCTCGCGCAAGCGGGCCACCGCCTGCGGCAACAGGTGCGCGATCGCGCCGGTCGACGCGCCGAGGCGGACGCGCCCGGTCAACCCCTGCACTTGGCGCTGCACATCGTCCAGCGTGGATTCGACCTCGGCCAGCAGGCGGCGCGCCCGCTCCACCAGCACTTCGCCGATGGGCGACGGCCGCACGTTTCCACGCGTACGGGACAGCAATGGTGCGCCGATGCGGCTTTCCAGTTCGGCAATGTGAAGACTGACGGTCGGCGGCGCGAGATGAAGCGCTTGCGCGGCCGCGACGAAGGACCCTTGGTCGGCGATGGCGACCAGCGTGCGCAGGCGGTCCAGGCTGATCTCGCGCATTTCCACCTCTCGTTCAAGAAAACTGAATCTGACGGTCAGTAAATTCAACTTTTTCTATTCTAGGCGCTCGGGTGACGATACGGCTTTCCCGACCACGAACGCAAGGAACGCGACCATCATGAGCCAGCCCACGGTCTACATCGACGGCGATCAAGGCACGACCGGATTGCAGATCCACGCGCGCCTGCACGGGCGCACCGACCTGCGGCTCGTCTCGCTGCCGGATGCCGAGCGCAAGAACCCCGTGCGGCGCGCCGAAGCGATCAACGCAGCCGACGTCGCGATTCTGTGCCTGCCCGACGCGGCCGCGCGCGAAGCGGTCGGCTTCATCCGGAATCCGGCGGTACGCGTGATCGACGCGAGTTCGGCGCACCGCACGCAGCCGGAATGGGTCTATGGCTTCCCCGAGATGGCGGACGGGCACGCGCAGACGATCGCGCACGCGCGGCGCGTCACCAATCCGGGCTGCTACCCGACCGGCGCGATCGCGCTGTTGCGGCCCCTGCAACGAGCCGGCCTGCTGCCGCGCGACTACCCGGTGAGCATCCATGCGGTGTCCGGATACTCGGGCGGCGGGCGGGCCGCCGTCGACGCCTTCGAAGCGGGCGACGCATCGCACGCGAAACCGCTGCAGATCTACGGCCTCGCCCTCGCGCACAAGCACGCGCCCGAAATCCAGCTGCATGCGGGCCTCGCGAACCGCCCGTTGTTCGTGCCCGCCTACGGTGCCTATCGGCAAGGCATCGTACTCACCATCCCGATCGAGTTGCGCCTGCTCGGCGCCGGCGTGACCGGCGAGCAGCTGCATGCCTGTCTCGCGCATCATTACGCCGATGCGCGCCACGTCGACGTGACGCCGCTCGCGGAAACCCGTGCGATCACGCATCTCGATCCGCAAGCGCTGAACGGCACCAACGACCTGCGGCTCGGCGTGTTCGTCAACGCCGAGCATGGCCAGGTGCTGCTGTCCGCCGTGTTCGACAATCTCGGCAAAGGGGCATCCGGTGCGGCCGTGCAGAATCTCGACCTGATGCTCGGCGCGTCGCACGCGGCGTGAGCAGGGTGCGCATGCAGGCACGGTCGAAAGCCGGCGGGGCAGGCCGATCCGCGTCGCGGCAGGCGACGCTGCCGTGCCTGCCCATCCTCCCGTAAAAGCTCACCTTTAGCCGGTTTCAGCCCATGTCGTCGCGCGCCGCGGCCGTCAGGCCGGCCAGCTTCTCCATCAGAAAATCGACGCACACGCGCACTTTCGCCGACGCGGCGACGCGTTCCGGATACACGGCCCAGATGTTCGCGGGCTGGATCGCGTCGGGCAGCACGCGGCACAGTACCCCGCGTTCGATCAGCGGGCCGGCCTCCCAGATCGAGCGCAACACGATGCCGCGCCCGGCCAGCGCCCATTGCACGGCCACCTCGCCGTGATTCGTCGACAGCGCGCCGCCGACCTTCACCGTCGCCGTTTCGCCGCGCACGTTCAGCCGCCATACGCCGAACGGATGATCGCGCTCCTTGATCGCAAGACAGTCGTGCGACGCGAGATCCGCGAGCGAGCGCGGCGTGCCGCGCCGCGCGAGATAGTCGGGCGATGCACAGAGCACGCGATAGTTCGCGGCGAGGCGGCGCGCGATCAGGTGATCGGCGATCTCGTCGCCGATACGCACGTCGAGGTCGTAGCCTTCGCCCGCGACGTCGACGAGCCGGTCGAACAAATCGAGCCGCACGTTCAGTTGCGGATAGCGCGCGGTGAAGTCGAGCAGCGCCGGCGCGATGATGTGCCGGCCGAAGCCGAAGCTGCTCGACATGCGCAGCGTGCCGCGCGGCACCGTGCGCGTGGTCGACACGTCTTCGACGAGATGATCGACGTCGTCGAGAATCTTCTCGGCGCGCGCGAACACGCGTTCGCCGGCTTCCGTGACCGTCACGCGGCGCGTCGAGCGATGCAGCAGGCGCGTGCCGAGCTGCGCCTCGAGCAGCGCGATGCGCTTGCTGACATAGGCGGGCGACACCGCGAGCTGCTCGGCGGCCGCGCTGAAGCTGGTCAGGCGGACGACCAGGCTGAACACGCGCAGGTCGTCGAGATTTGGCGATTTGTTCACGATTCGTGGAAAGTCGATTAACCTTTCGCACGATTTTAATCCGAATGGAAATAAATAGAATGGCGTCATGATCCGCTGCGCGCCACGCCGGCAGCGGCCCGACCCACGAAAAAGGAGGAGCACCCGCATGAACGACAGGACTTACCGGATCGCCGTCATCCCCGGCGACGGGATCGGCCGTGAAGTGATGCCCGAGGGCCTGCGCGCGCTCGACGCCGTGACCGCGCGCTTCGGCGTGCGCTTCGACTTCGTCCAGATCGACTGGGCGAGCTGCGACTACTACGCGCAGCACGGCAAGATGATGCCGGACGACTGGAAGGCCCAGTTGTCGGGGATGGACGCGATCCTGTTCGGCGCGGTCGGCTGGCCCGCGACGGTGCCCGATCACGTTTCGCTGTGGGGCTCGCTGCTGAAATTCCGCCGCGAGTTCGACCAGTACATCAACCTGCGGCCCGCGCGCCTGTTCGACGGCGTGCCGTCGCCGCTCGCCGGCCGCCGCGCGGGCGACATCGACTTCATGATCGTGCGCGAGAACACCGAAGGCGAATATTCGTCGGTCGGCGGCACGATGTTCGAAGGCACCGACCGCGAAATCGTGATGCAGCAGTCGATCTTCACGCGCCACGGCACCGAGCGCGTGCTGAAATTCGCATTCGACCTCGCGCAGCGGCGCGCGAAGCGCCTCACCGTCGCGACGAAAAGCAACGGCATCGCGATCAGCATGCCGTGGTGGGACGCACGCACGGCCGAGATGGCCGAACGCTATCCCGACATCGCCGTCGACAAGCAGCACATCGACATCCTGTGCGCGCGCTTCGTGCTGCAGCCGGACCGCTTCGACGTCGTCGTCGCGTCAAACCTGTTCGGCGACATCCTGTCGGACCTCGGGCCGGCCTGTACGGGCACGATCGGCATCGCGCCTTCGGCGAACCTGAACCCCGACCGCACGTTTCCGTCGCTGTTCGAACCCGTGCACGGCTCCGCGCCCGATATCGCCGGGCAGTTCATCGCGAATCCGGTCGCGATGATCTGGTCGGCCGCGCTGATGCTCGACTTCCTCGGCAACGGGACGGGCCGCGAGCGCGACGCGCACGATGCGATCGTCGCCGCGATCGAAGACGTGCTGCGCGACGGGCCGCGTACGCGCGATCTCGGGGGCAACGCGGGGACGCAGGAAGTGGGTGAGGCGGTCGCCGCGCGGATCGCGGGCCGATGAGGGTTGCCCGATGCGCATCTGCGCGCCGGGCGGTGACGGAGGGAAGCGGCAAGCGGTGAGCAGCTAGAAGTGAACAACACGCAAAGGATGTGCGCACGCGTGCGGCTTCCGATTCGTGTCGGGTGAAGTCGAGCGGTGAGCGATGTCACGCCGCAATGCGCACGGCTTGCGCTGTTTGCCGATTGAATCGATCCGATCGGTGAGTTGCACACCGCGTTCGTACACACCGATCGTCGCTGGTACTGCCCGCGCGGTTCGACCGGTGAGACGCATCACGCGGTAAAGCACACCGCTTCATGCCGACACATGCGTCGCGTCGCGCGATCCCGACGTGCGTGACATGTCGCTTTGCCCGCTGCGAAATCGCGTCGAACGGCTCGAAGCACACAGTCCGACGCGACGTTTCACCGCGTCCCGAAAAATCTCACCTTGCGTGCACCGACTCCCGAATTTCCTCACCGTTAAACGCCGGTGAGGTATACGTCGAGTCGATGCGCACCTCACAGCCCGAGGTCGGACAGCCCCGGATGATCGTCCGGACGACGGCCGAGCGGCCAGCGATAAAGACGATCCTGCTCGCGAATCGGCAGATCGTTGATGCTCGCGTGACGATGTGCCATCAGGCCGTTCTCGTCGAACTCCCAGTTCTCGTTGCCGTACGAACGGAACCAGTTGCCGGCGTCGTCGTGCCATTCGTATGCGAAGCGCACCGCGATGCGATTGCCGCCGAATGCCCACAGCTCCTTGATCAGCCGATAGTCGAGCTCGCGCGCCCACTTGCGCTGCAGCAGCCCGACGATCTCGTCACGACCGGTCACGAATTCCGCACGATTGCGCCACCGGCTTTGCGGCGTATAGGCGAGCGACACGCGCTGCGGATCGCGCGTGTTCCATGCATCCTCGGCGGCGCGCACCTTCTGGCGGGCCGTCTCGAGCGTGAAGGGGGGAACGGGCGGGCGGACTTCGGGGGAAGCGGACATGGGTTGCTCCTGTTCAGGTAATGGCCACGGACGCCCGCGGCCGGTTCGGATTCGCTGCTTCGACTAGCGCGATACCGCGTCGAGCAGCAGTTCGGCCGTCGCGCGCGCATCGCGCGCGGCGTTCGCATCGCCGGTCACGAGCGCCACGCCGATCGCGCCGTCGATCAGCACGAGCCACTGGCGCGCCACGCGCGCAAGCCCGCGGCGCTCGATTCCCGTTGCGTCGGCATACGCATCGAATCGCTCGCGCACGAATGCCAGCAGGCGCGCCTTGTGCACACGTGCGACGACGCGCACGGGATCGTCCGCGTCGGGAATCTCGCCCGCAGCATTCAGGAACGCGCAACCGTGAAAATCGGGCTGCCCGAACCAGTCGCGCAGCACGTCGAACATCGCGAGCAGCTGCGCGCGCGGCGCGTTGCCGCGCGCAAGCGTTGCATCGACGAACCAGCGCATCCAGCGTGCGTCGCGACGCTCGAGCGCGGCCACGACCAGCGCCTCTTTCGATTCGAAATGCGTATAAAAGCTCTTTCGTGCCGCGCCGGATCGCTTGACGATCGCGTCGACGCCGGTCGCATGGATGCCGCCCGAATAGATCAGCGCTTCAGCCGCATCGAGCAGCCGGTCGCGAACGCCCGGTTCGCCGGAGGGGTCGTGTGGTGTGTTCATGGGTTTACGGTAGAACGATCGTTCTCCGCCGTCAACACCCGCGCGAAAAAGCCCTGTCGACGGGAGGGCTGAATCGCGGCCCGGCCGGATGAGGCGGGCCGCCGCGTTTACGACATTTTTTCTTGAAGCGGGCCCGCGACGCTCACTACACTGCGGTCACCCTGTCTGGGCGAAAGGACATCATGCAGCGACCGGAATCCGCGCGCCCCGCGCGTGCCTATGCGGCTTATGCCAAGCGGCTCGACGGCCGCATCGTCGTGCGGCGCTTCGACCCGCGCAACGATTCGTACGACACGTTGACCGCGCTGCTGCATCGCGCGTTCGCACCGCTCGGCGCGCTGGGCTTGAACTGCCCGTGCGTCGATCAGCCGGCTGCGGCGACGCGCGAACGCGTGCTCACCGGCGAGTGCTTCGTCGCGCTCGGCAACGCACATCTGGTCGCGACGATGACGATGTATTCGCACGATCCCGATTCCCGTTGCGATCCGTACCGCAGCCGGCACGTTGCGACGCTCGGCCAACTGGCCGTCGATCCCGTCTGGCAAGATCGCGGCATCGGCCGCGCGCTGCTCGCCTTCGCGCAACGGCGAGCGGCCGCGCGCGGCGCGACGCACCTCGCACTCGACGCGCCGTACGCGGCGGTGCGGCTCATCGATTTCTATCGCCGCGAAGGCTTTCAACCGGTCGACGTGATGCGCTTTCCGGGACACAACTACGACAGCACGATCCTGTGCAAATCCGTCAGCATTGCGAACGGTCGCTTCGTTGCCGGCGATACGATGCAGATCGACGTCACGCGGCACGCGGGTGCGGCTTCATGAAGCACGATATGCCGAAGCACGACAGCAGCGACGATCGCGCCCGGCTCGCCGTCCGGCAGGCACGCGTGCGCGCGGCGCTGCGGCTGCGCGGCGTGATCAAGCTGACGATCGTGGCGATCGCGGTCGCGCAAGCGCTGGCGTTCGCGTTCGACAGCCTGCTGGTCGCGGCCGGTTTCGCGCCGGAGGCCGCGACGGTGCTGCTGTTCCGCTTCGTGACGTGCGCGCTCGTCAGCTTCTGGCTTCAGGGGGATGCGTTGCGTGCGTATCGGTACGCGACGCAGCACGGGTTCGTCACCGGTCCCGGCGCGCACGGCGAACCGGTCGAAGTCGCACCGCAGTGCCCGAAGCGCTGGCTCGTCGTGTTGAGCCTTCAGCTCGACCCGCGCGGGTTGAACGGTGAGCGGATCAGGTAATGGCCTGCGCACCGATCGAAGTCGATCGAGGTCGATCGCTTCGCGCACGAGTGAGTAGCAATGTCCCGTGGGAGCTCACGGTTGATGGAGCGGGTCGGCACGACATCGGGTAGCGTGTATCGTGAACGACCGCGCGGCAAGCGCGACCAGCGCGGCAGGAAAGCGTGTGAAAGAGAGGGAACAGGCGCGAAACGGCGTGATGGCAAGAAACGTGGCGGCTGGCGACAGGTGAAGTGAGCGTGCGTTGGCGGGTCACCGAAGTGCAATCGCATCGCGATTCGGCGCGCAAACGCAGCTCCCGAATAATCTCACCTTGAGCGTGACTTCGCGCGTTTCGGCTTCGAATACGCGGACGTAAACGAAAGCGGGGCAGGCGGTGAACACACCACGCTGCCCCTGCGGCACTCAGGCCGTCCAGTCGAGAATCACCTTGCCGCTTTCACCGGACAGCATCGCGGCGAAGCCTTTCTCGTAATCGTCGGCCGCAAAGCGGTGCGTGATGATCGGCGACAGGTCGAGGCCGCTCTGCAGCATCGCGACCATCTTGTACCAGGTCTCGAACATCTCGCGGCCGTAGATCCCCTTGATCTCGAGCCCCTTGAAGATCACCTGGTTCCAGTCGATCGCCGTCTGCGCGGGCGGAATGCCGAGCAGCGCGACCTTGCCGCCGTGGTTCATCGCCTCGAGCATGCTCGTGAACGCGCTCGGCACGCCCGACATTTCGAGGCCGACATCGAAGCCTTCGGTCATGTGCAGGTCGGCCATCACGTCGCGCAGCGACTCGCGCGCGACGTTGACCGCGCGCGTCGCGCCCATCTTGCGCGCAAGTTCCAGCCGGTAGTCGTTGATGTCGGTGATCACGACGTTGCGCGCGCCGACGTGCTTCGCGATCGCGACGGCCATGATGCCGATCGGGCCCGCGCCGGTGATCAGCACGTCTTCGCCGACGAGGTTGAACGACAGCGCCGTGTGCGTCGCGTTGCCGAACGGATCGAAGATCGACGCCAGATCGTCGGAGATCTCCGGCGGAATCTTGAACGCGTTGAATGCCGGAATCGCCAGATACTCGGCGAACGCGCCTTCTCGGTTCACGCCGACGCCGACCGTGTTGCGGCACAGATGCCGGCGCCCCGCGCGACAGTTGCGGCAGAAGCCGCACGTGATGTGGCCTTCGCCGGACACGCGATCGCCGATCGCGAAGCCGCGCACCTCCTGTCCCATCTCGACGATCTCGCCGACATACTCGTGACCGACGTGCATCGGCACGGGAATCGTCTTCTGCGCCCAGTCGTCCCACTTCCAGATATGGATGTCGGTGCCGCAGATCGCGGTGCGGCGGATCTTGATCAGCACGTCGTTGTGGCCGACTTCGGGACGCTTCACGCGCGTGAGCGTGAGGCCGGGGCCGCGTTCGAGCTTTGCCAGTGCTTTCATGGTCGCGCCTCCGTCAGATGATGCCGAGCGACTTGCCGACGCGCACGAACGCGGCGACCGTCCGGTCGATCTGCTCGGGCGTATGCGCGGCGCTCATCTGCGTACGGATGCGCGCGCGCCCGCGCGGCACGACGGGGAACGAGAATCCGATCACGTAGACGCCTTCGTCGAGCAGCTTGTCGGCCATGTTCGTCGCGAGCTGCGCGTCGCCGAGCATCACCGGGATGATCGGATGCGCGCCCGGCACGAGCGTGAAGCCCGCTTCGGTCATCTGCTTGCGGAACCGCGCGCCGTTTTCGCGCACGCGCTCGCGCAGTTTCGCGCCTTCGTCGCTGCCGAGCAGTTCGAGCACCTTCAGCGATGCCGCGGCGATGCTCGGCGTGAGCGTGTTCGAGAACAGGTACGGGCGCGAGCGCTGGCGCAGCAGCTCGATCACCTCGCGACGCGCGGCGACGTAGCCGCCCGATGCGCCGCCCAGCGCCTTGCCGAGCGTGCCCGTGATGATATCGACGCGCCCTTCGACGCCGCAGTGCTCGGGCGTGCCGCGGCCGTGCGTGCCGATGAAGCCGACCGCGTGCGAATCGTCGACCATCACGATCGCGCCGTAGCGGTCGGCGAGGTCGCAGATGCCTTTGAGGTCGGCGATGATGCCGTCCATCGAGAACACGCCGTCGGTCGCGATCAGCTTGTGGCGCGCGCCCGCCGCATCGGCTTCCTTGAGCTTCGCCTCGAGATCGGACAGGTCGTTGTTCTTGTAGCGGAAGCGCTTCGCCTTGCAGAGACGAACGCCGTCGATGATGCTTGCGTGGTTCAGCTCGTCGCTGATCACCGCGTCGTTCTCGTCGAGCAGCGTTTCGAACAGCCCGCCGTTCGCGTCGAAGCAGCTCGAGTAGAGGATGCTGTCCTCGGTGCCGAGGAACGCGGCCAGTGCGCTTTCCAGTTGCTTGTGCACGGTTTGCGTGCCGCAGATGAAGCGGACCGATGCCATGCCGAAGCCGTCCTGGTCGAGCCCGGCCTTCGCCGCGTCGATCAGGCGCGCGTCGTTCGCCAGACCCAGATAGTTGTTCGCGCAGAAATTGAGCACGCCGGCACCGCCGGCGAGCCTCACGTCCGCCGCCTGGGGACTCGCGATCTCGCGCTCGGTCTTGTAAAAACCGTCCGCGCGGATCTGGTCCAGCGTCCCGCGCACCTGGGCGAGAAAGGCATCACGCATCGCAAAGCTCCTGACAGGGTTTCGCATTCCGCAACGCGCCACTCGTGGCGGCGGCGCAACGGCCTGCTACTGTTATAGTCGGTCGTTCGGTTGACCGCATTTATCCGATATTCCGAACTAAAATTCGAAATACCGAACAACTCTAAGCGAACGGAATCCAAATGGCAAGTTCCCCCGGTTCGCGGCGCACGCCCGCCAGCACCGCCCCGCAACCGCCGGCCGCCACGCCGCCGCGCGTCGGCGAGCAGATCCAGCGGCTGCGCAACGAGCGCAAGCTGACGCTCGACGACCTGTCGCGCGCGGCCGGCGTATCGAAATCGATGCTCTCCGAAATCGAACGCGACAAGGCCAACCCGACGATCGCCGTGGCGTGGCGCCTGACGAACGCGCTCGGCATCACGCTCGACGAGCTGTTCTCGCAGCCGAAGGCGCCCGAAACCATCCGCGTGGACGGCCCGCACGACATTCCGACGCTCGCCGGCCACGACGGCCGCTACCAGTTGCGCGTATGGGGCCCGATCGACCTCGCCGGCAAGTTCGAGTGGTACGAGCTGACGTTGCCGGGCGGCGGCGCGTTGATATCGAACGCACACGAGCCCGGCACGCGCGAGCACCTCACCGTGCTGCAGGGCGCGATGGAGATCGAAGCCGCGGCGGCCAGCCGGCGCCTGAAGGTGGGCGACACCGCGCGCTACCCGGCCGACGAGCCGCACGCGATCCGCAATCCCGGCAAGGCCGAGGCGCGCGCACTGCTTATCGTGATACACCGCTGACGGCACGAATAGCTGGCCGAACGGCCAGGGGGATCTGTCGCAGGCCAGTTGCGGAAATCACTGTATATTTGTACAGTATACGGACATTCCGCCATGCACGGGCCGGAGCCGGCGCACCGAGGCGCCGCCCGGTCGACAGGAGCCTGCAATGACAGAAGAACAAGATTTGGCCGCGCTCAGCTTCAAGGCTGCCGCGCACGACCTCGAGCTGATCGTTCGGCATATCGCCGGGCGCTACATCCGCCAGCGCGTCCCGCTGACGTGGCGCCTGCTGCACGCAATCGAAGCCGAGGCGCTCGCCGATCTCGGCTTTGCCAGCCGGCACGAGGCCGGCATGCGTCAACTGTTCGAACGGCCGTCGGACATGACGTTTCCCGAAACGGACGATCCGATCGACTTCGGGCGCTCGAATGCGCTGCCCGCCGTATTTTCGTTCGCGGTCCTCGCGTACGAAGCGGCGTCGGCGTCGCACGACGCCGCGCATCGCGAGCGTGTTCACCGTCCGTCCAAGGCGTGGGGCGACTGATCGCCGGCCACGGGCTGCCATGCGTGGCGGCCTTGCTCATTTTCTTGCTGCCCGAGACGTTGCGGAAAGGGCTACCATATACGCAACTAACGGAATAAATCACATGTCCCTTCCCGCCTCTCCCGACACCCCGGCACGCCCGGAAGAAACGGACCTGTTCGACCGCGGCGCATCCGACTGGATCGTCTCGCCCGAAGCCGCATTCGATGCGTGGCTCGCGATGCAGGACTATCGCCGCTCGTCGGCCGACGTCTATCGCGCGCAGTGGGGCGCGTTTCTCACGTGGATGCGGGCGCACCAGAAAACCCTCGAAACGGTCGATACCGCCACCATCGCGAATTTCGTCGGCGAACTGCCGATCCGGAAAACCCAACGAATGCGCTATTTACGGCTGATCGAGCGCGTGCTCGACCACATCCGGCGCACCGAATACGCGTCGACCAACCCGGCCCGGTTCATTGCTCAGGATGGCGAAGCGAACTGGCGCAAGGCGCGCGACAACGAACCGACCGGTTTCCTCACGCCGGCCGAGCGCGCGACGTTGCTCGCATACCTGTTTTCACCGATCGGCGTATCGGGTTCCGCGTACTGGAAAGAGCGGCGCGACCGCGCGCTCGTCGCTGCGTTTCTCGGCGCGGGCATCAAAACCGGCGAAGCCCGTGCACTCACGATTAGTTGCATCAATACGAGCGGCACGTCGCTGCGGATCGCGTCGACGCATCCGGATTTCGCGCGCGAAACCCACCTCGCGTCATTCGCGATCGCGCTGCTCGAAGCCTGGCTCACCGAACGCAAGCGTCAGGACATTCCCGGTGAACTCGTGTTCCCGGCCTCCCACACGGGGCGTCCGATGCACAAGGCGACGATGCTGCGCGCGATCGACGCGATCGTCGAATCCGCCGGGCTCACGTCGTCGCGCACCGCCCGCGCGAGCCCGCAAACGCTGCGCAATACCTACGCGGCCGAACTGTTCGAACACGACGTGCCGCCCGAACGCGTCGGCAAATGGCTCGGCTTCGTGCGGCCGGTCTCGTCGAATCGCCTGCATCGTGCGTGGAAAAACTGGCGCGACGGGCTGGCCGACAGCAACGGTGACGCGTCCGACAGCGACGAAACTCACTGATCGCCGAACGGCTGCTCACGCGAAGCGATCCGTGAGCAGCCTCGTGTGGCACAGCCTCACCGTTTCACAGCTCCCGAAAAACCTCACCTCAAGCGTCCCGGATCGTCTCACCTGTGCGGTGCGGCCGAACCTTGCGTCACGAGTGCGCAAAACGGGCGGCCGCTTCGAATCGCGACGGCCATGCGCCCGACGCGTGCTCACACTCGGGGCACGTCACTTCAAAACCATCTTCTCCATGTGACAACTCCGGCTCGCCGTCGCAATGCGGACATTGAGCCGGCACCGGAATGTCGTGATCCAGCGACGTGCCGATCGCGGCAAACGCTTCGGCATCCAGTTGCCCGGCATCGGCCAGGCGACGGATCAGCGCGGCGATTTCCGGATTCATGCCGCGGCTCGCGCGCAATGCGTTCGCCTCGCGCGTCGCACGTTCCAGTTCGTCGCCCTGGGTGCGCAATTGATCTTCGAGCCGGTCGGCGCGCGCCTTCGCCGAACTCAATTGCTGCAGGAAATCGAACTCCTTGCGCTGAACGTCGCGCAAGCCGCTCTGATAGGTCGCTGCCATGCTGCGCAACGAATCCAGCTCGACCAGCATCGGCTTGACGCGGCGTTCGGCTTCGGCCACCGCGTCCTTGATCTGCTGCGCGTAGTGCTCGGTGCGCTGTTGCAGTTCCGCTTGCAGGGCATCGATGCGGTCGCGCAACGTGGCGTTATGAGCCTGTTCGGCTTCGACGCGCACGCCGGCCGCGGCCAGCTCTTTCTCCAGTCGAGCGATTGTGGTGAGCAACGTCGCTTCGCTTGCCGAACCGTGTGTCGTTTGCGACGCGAGCTGGACCTCGAGTTCCGTCACGCGCGCCTGCAATTGCTCGTTTTTCGCTTCGCCGCGCACGAGTGCGGCTTCGAGGGTTTCCTGGCGCACGGTTGCATCACGCAACCGCTGTTCGGCGTCGGCGATGCTGGCGCGAACCTGCTCGCGATCGCCGTCGAGGCTGTCCCGCGCGGCTTTCAACGCTTCTTCATAGAGTGCGCCGAGCAACGCGCCGGCTTTTTCCTCGACGGCTTTCGGGATGGCGGCGCCGTCGAGCCTGACTCGGGAAGCCGAACGGATGCGTTCCCAGAAATGGTCGATGTCTTTTGGGATGTCGCTCGCGCTGCCGGTCTGGGTGAGATCGCGGACGTTGGCAGCCGACGGCCGAATGCCCAGATCGAAGAACAACCGCTTGCACGCGTGCAGCGACAATTCCTGCCGTCGCGCGCCGCTTGCACGCAGCGATTCCAGTTCGTCCCGAATGGCGTGGCGGATTTCGTCCAGGGTCATCGCTGTGCTCACAGACATTGAAATGTGGCAATCATAACGAAATACGTAGCTATCGATACTGATTCCCGGTCGACGTTGTGAATTTACGTCGCTCTGCACAGAAATCAGGGCTGTGAGCGAATCCAGACGACTGTGGTGCAGGATTCCGTGAAACAAAGCGAAGAAAGTGAGCCAAGTCCTTGTCGCGCAAGCATTTTCCAGCAGACCCCGAATTTGGGCATTTGTTTCACATGACGGGGCCTCCGGTCGGCTGCGGGTGTTCAGGGGTTCGGGTGTCTGTGGAAAACTCTGCAGCGGATGGCTTGAGAGTATTAGAAGTAAACACCCTTGAACCCTTAGTTAAAAACGTTAACGCCACGGCACAGCCTTATGCAGCAAGGCTTTCCGGCCGACAAGGTGAAGTTTTACGGGAGCCAAGGTGATCTTCTGCGGGAGCTGACGTGATGGGGTTCAGGGAACTGCGTGAGCCGTTGCGGGAAAGGTCGTGAGCGGATTCGGGATCACAGTGAAATGCAAGTTTTCCCAAAGGTGAGGTTTTTCGGGGCCTCACAGCCACAGAACCCGCGCGGTGCCTGACTGCACAGTTTTCTGCCTGTGCAGACATAGGTGAGAATTTGCAGGACCCTCTTCGTGCCCCGTTTCTGCCCATCTTTTAGGCAGATTCTGTGAAAGGTGAGATTTCACGGGACTCCGCGGTCATTTGGTGTGAGGTTTTCCGGGAAACGAACGCCATTGTGCACAGCAAAAGTGCGCTCGGGGGGCCGTGATGCCCTAAAGGTGAGGCTTTACGGGAGGGAAATCGGGGTTTTCCTGCCCGGATCCCGTTGAGGTGAGCTTTTTCGGGGCCCGGATCACAGGCTGTGATTCGGAGTAAAGGTGAGCCTTTTCGGGAATGGACTGTGCCCAATAATTGGTCATAGGTGAGGCTTTTCGGGAGCTGTGAGCCGCCGGATTCGCCGAAAAGCCCGCCAGGACTGGGAGAAATCTCGTTTTTGCTGTGCCACTTTTTGGCACAGGTGAGATTTTTCGGGGGCCGACACAGGGTTGTCGTATGAAGGATTTCCGTCGAACGGTGAGGCTTTTCGGGGGATGTCCGCCGCGGGCCGCCAAATGCCTTGTGCGCATAAGTATCGGAAGACATTGGGATTTTTGATACCGCGGCAGTTACGGTGAGATTTTTCGGGAGCGATTTCCGTGCCTGTGGGAGCACAGCGATTTTTGGGTAAGGTGAGCGTTTTCGGGAGACTCCGGCAGCGGACCCCGCGTGTGTCGGGCATTCCGCGACCTCCCGACGAATCGACATGCTGTGCTGAAGGTGAGCATTTTCGGGACCAGACCCGGTTCGTGCGCTGTACAATGCGCGCCCGGGCCGGCAAAGGAGGTCCGATCGGCTCGCGCCAGCAAGGTTCACAGGCTTCTTCCGGGATGTCGGACCCATTGCGAATCTCGCCGGAAGTCACGCCTGTACATGCATACAGGCCGACACAAGCCGATCGCGAGGCGCGTTCAACCGGGATCGCAACTCTGTGTCGAACACACAGCGTGCGCAGTCGTAAAATTGCGACAAATCGAAAGGTGAGCCGATACGGGAGCACATTTCGCACGTGTCGCGCACAGGTGAAATTCTGTGAATCGGCGTCTCCCGCAGCACGTCTGGACGAGTCCGGAACGCTGCAAATCCGGACCGGTGAGGGTTTTCGGGAGTGCTTGGGGTGAGTGCCGTTTTGCGCGAGCGCTTCACCCGCTATGGTGAGCATGTCGTTCTGGACGCACATCACCGCAGGCGCTATCCTTCCGGGAAACTTCTCCTCCGACCCGACGTATGGCCACGACGAAGCGCGCCAAGAAAACCGATGTGGATGTGGTGAGTGCCAGTTCTGCCGAATTGCGTAAGGCCGTCGAGGCGATCGCCATTCAGCCGAAGAGCGGCAAGATCACGCTCCTCACTCGCAAGCTGTTCAATGTCCTGCTGGCCGTGGCGCAGCAGGCCGACGACTCGGGCGATACGTATCGTGCGCTGCTGTCGGACATCGTCGCCAACTCCGCTTTCGATTCGAACGACACCGCGCTGGTGAAGGAACACCTGCGCCGCATGGTGTCGGTGCAGGTCGAATGGAGTACGGGCACATCGAGCCAGAAGCCGGGCCGCAAGTGGGGGATCTCGACGCTGATCGCCGACGCCGAAATTCTCGAGGATCCGACGACCCGCCGTGTGTGGGTCGAATTCTCGTTCGCGCCGAAGATCAAGAAGAAACTGCTCGACCCGGTGCAGTATGCACGTCTGAGCCTGCAGTTCCAGAGCCAGCTGCGCAGCAGCGCCGGTCTCGCGCTGTACGAAATCTGCGTGCGCTACCTGACGAATCCGAGCCACCTGACGATGCGCGAGCCGTGGGAATGGTGGCGGCCGATCTTGTCGGGCACGCCCGATACGGAAGCCGGCGACGAGGCGAAGCGCGAGTACAAGTATTTCAAGCGCGACTACCTGCGTCCCGCGATCGCGGAAGTCAACGCGGTCACCAACATCTTCGTCGAGCTGATCGAGCACCGCGAAGGGCGGCGGGTCGCCGAAATCCAGTTCCGCGTGACCGAGCGCAAGCAGCCGATGCTCGCGCTCGACGAACACCCGAACGTGTTCGACAGCACGCTGGTCGACCGGATGGTGAAGCTCGGGATCCCGCTGAAGGAAGCGCAGACGCTCTATGCGGACAGCGAGGAGAATCGCATTCGCGCCGCGCTGCAGATGACCGAGCAGCGGATGCGCAGCACGACGCTGCCGCCGGTGCGCAGCGCGCCCGCGTTGTTCAAGGATGCGCTGAAGAAGGGTTATGCGCCGCCGGTCGAGTCGGTCGACGCACTGCCGGCCGGCACGCCGGCCGCGAAGATGGCGGCGGCCCAGCCGGACGATCTGAAGGCGCGCCTGCTGAGCGAGTTCGCGGCGTTCCGCCGCAAGGAAGCGAAGGTGCTGTACGAAGAGCAGGGCGACGCCGAGCGCGAAGTGGCGCGCGAGTCGTTCGAATCGGAGGCGCTGCCGACGATGGGCTCGCACCTGCGCGACGACTGGCGCAAGCGCGGCCTCGATTCCAAGCTGGCCGAGACGGCCTTTTTCGACTGGCTGGCCCAGAAGACCTGGGGCGAGCCGACGGACGGCGACCTGCTGTCGTTCACGCTGAACCAGTCGCGGGCCGCCTGA